>NZ_JACBZL010000001.1 GCF_013408445.1 Corynebacterium tuberculostearicum
GAGCGCAACCCTTGTCTTATGTTGCCAGCATTTGGTTGGGGACTCATGAGAGACTGCCGGGGTCAACTCGGAGGAAGGTGGGGATGACGTCAAATCATCATGCCCCTTATGTCCAGGGCTTCACACATGCTACAATGGTCGGTACAACGCGCAGCGACACTGTGAGGTGGAGCGAATCGCTGAAAGCCGGCCTTAGTTCGGATTGGGGTCTGCAACTCGACCCCATGAAGTCGGAGTCGCTAGTAATCGCAGATCAGCAATGCTGCGGTGAATACGTTCCCGGGCCTTGTACACACCGCCCGTCACGTCATGAAAGTTGGTAACACCCGAAGCCGGTGGCCCAAACTTGTTAGGGAGCCGTCGAAGGTGGGATCGGCGATTGGGACGAAGTCGTAACAAGGTACCCGTACCGGAAGGTGCGGGTGGATCACCTCCTTTCTAAGGAGCTTTTATTTTTCGGGTGCAGTTGCACCCTTGGTTGGTTGAGTATGCGAGTGTCATGCTGCCGGCCTTTTATTATTGAAAATTGTCCGGGTGAAACACACACCGATGAGGCAAAACCAAGTGTTTGAATGGCGCTTTGTGACACACGTTGTCCATGCACAGTTGAACAAGAAATAATGTTGTTTGTATGTTGGTGCATTGTTGGGTGTCTGGGGCATTATCCCCTTTTTTGTGCCTGACCATAAGGCTTGTTGACACGGTTCGTGTTGGCAGGGTGTGGTTGGGGTGTTGTGTGAGAACTGTATAGTGGACGCGAGCATTAAACACAGATGAATGGGCCGTGTGGTTTGTTTGTGTGTGTTTGTGTGATTTCTTTTTTCTTTAATCAATTTTTTGTCAAGTTCACTTGTGTGGCCACCTGCGCTTTTTGGTGTGGGTGGTTTGTGTGTTCGTTATTAAGGGCGCATGGTGGATGCCTTGGCATGCTGAGCCGATGAAGGACGTGAAAGGCTGCGTTAAGCCTCGGGAAGTTGTCAATTGAGCGTTGATCCGAGGATGTCCGAATGGGGAAACCTGGCCCTGGTTATGTGGGGTTACCCTTCAGTGAATTCATAGCTGTTGTGGGGGTTTACGCGGGGAAGTGAAACATCTCAGTACCCGTAGGAGGAGAAAATAATAATGATTCTGCTAGTAGTGGCGAACGAACGTGGATGAGGCTAAACCGTGTGCATGTGATACCTGGTAGGGGTTGTGTGTGCGGTGTTGTGGGCCCCAATTGACGGTGACTACCATCATCGTGCTCGTGTGTTGTTGTTAGGTGAAGTGGTTTGGAATGGCCTGCCGGAGAAGGTGAGAGTCCTGTAGTTGAAGACAATGGCATGTGGGTTGTTGGGTTGCCCGAGTAGCAGCGGGCTCGTGGAATCTGCTGTGAATCTGCCGGGACCACCCGGTAAGCCTAAATACTCAGTGTGACCGATAGTGTATGAGTACCGTGAGGGAATGGTGAAAAGTACCCCGGGAGGGGAGTGAAATAGTTCCTGAAACCATGTGCTTACAATCCGTCAGAGCACCGTGTGTGTGTGTGTGTGATGGCGTGCCTTTTGAAGAATGAGCCTGCGAGTCAGCGGCATGTCGCGAGGTTAACCCGTGTGGGGTAGCCGTAGGGAAACCGAATCCTAATGGGGTGCAAAGTGGCATGTCCTGGACCCGAAGCGGGGTGATCTACCCATGGCCAGTGTGAAGCAGCTGTAAGAGGTTGTGGAGGCGCGAACCCACGTAGGTTGAAAACTGCGGGGATGAGCTGTGGGTAGGGGTGAAAGGCCAATCAAACTCCGTGATAGCTGGTTCTCCCCGAAATGCATTTAGGTGCAGCGTCGTATTATAGCTTGGTGGAGGTAGAGCGACTGGTTGGTTGAGCGGGACTACAATCTTAGCAATGTCAGCCAAACTCCGAATGCCACTAATTGTGTTGTACGGCAGTGAGACTGTGGGGGATAAGCTTCATAGTCGAGAGGGAAACAGCCCAGATCGCCGGTTAAGGCCCCTAAGGGTGTACTAAGTGGAAAAGGATGTGGGATCGCGAAGACAGCCAGGAGGTTGGCTTAGAAGCAGCCATCCTTGAAAGAGTGCGTAATAGCTCACTGGTCGAGTGGTTCTGCGCCGACAATGTAGTGGGGCTCAAGTACACCGCCGAAGCCGCGGCAAACATTTTTTGTTTGGGTAGGGGAGCGTCGTGCATGGGTGGAAGCGTTACCGTAAGGAGGCGTGGACTGTGTGCGAGTGAGAATGCAGGCATGAGTAACGAATTGATAGGTGAGAATCCTATCCGCCGGATGACTAAGGGTTCCTGGGTCAAGTTCGTCTTCCCAGGGTGAGTCGGGACCTAAGGCGAGGCCGACAGGCGTAGTCGATGGATAACCAGTTGATATTCTGGTACCCGTACATGCGCGCCCATGATAAAGCACTGATACTAACCACCGCGGATGCACTGCTAGTCTTCTTTGAAGATTGGTGGTGTTGATGTCGTGGGGCCTGATGTGTGGTTCAAGTGATGGGGTGACGCAGTGAGGTAGCCACGCCACTTATTGGATTGGTGGTGTAAGCGTGCAGATCGTGTGGTAGGTAAATCCGCCACACATTTGGTTGAGACGTGATGCGTAGACCCACAAGGGTTGATGGTGGTGATCCTGTACTGTCGAGAAAAGCCTCTAGCGATGTGTGTGTATGGCCCGTACCCTAAACCGACACAGGTAGTCAGGTTGAAAATACTAAGGCGTTCGGGTGAACTGTGGTTAAGGAATTCGGCAAAATGCCCCCGTAACTTCGGGAGAAGGGGGGCCTCACGACGTGAAGGTCTTTGCGGCTGGAAGCGTTGTGGGGTCGCAGAGAATAGAGGGAAGCGACTGTTTATCAAAAACACAGGTCCATGCGAAGACGTTAAGTTGATGTATATGGACTGACGCCTGCCCGGTGCTGGAAGGTTAAGAGGACCGGTTAGTAGTCTTTGACTGCGAAGCTGAGAATTTAAGCCCCAGTAAACGGCGGTGGTAACTATAACCATCCTAAGGTAGCGAAATTCCTTGTCGGGTAAGTTCCGACCTGCACGAATGGCGTAACGACTTCTCTGCTGTCTCAACCACAGGCCCGGTGAAATTGCACTACGAGTAAAGATGCTCGTTACGCGCGGCAGGACGAAAAGACCCCGGGACCTTCACTATAGCTTGGTATTGGTGTTTGGTTCGGTTTGTGTAGGATAGGTGGGAGACTTGGAAGCTATCACGCTAGTGGTGGTGGAGTCGTTGTTGAAATACCACTCTGATCGGATTGAGCATCTAACCTTGGCCCATGATCTGGGTTGGGGACAGTGCCTGGTGGGTAGTTTAACTGGGGCGGTTGCCTCCCAAAATGTAACGGAGGCGCCCAAAGGTTCCCTCAGCCTGGTTGGCAATCAGGTGGTGAGTGTAAGTGCACAAGGGAGCTTGACTGTGAGACAGACATGTCGAGCAGGGACGAAAGTCGGGACTAGTGATCCGGCACCTACTTGTGGATGTGGTGTCGCTCAACGGATAAAAGGTACCCCGGGGATAACAGGCTGATCTTCCCCAAGAGTCCATATCGACGGGATGGTTTGGCACCTCGATGTCGGCTCGTCGCATCCTGGGGCTGGAGTAGGTCCCAAGGGTTGGGCTGTTCGCCCATTAAAGCGGCACGCGAGCTGGGTTCAGAACGTCGTGAGACAGTTCGGTCTCTATCCGCCGCGCGCGTTGAAACTTGAAGAAAGCTGTCCCTAGTACGAGAGGACCGGGACGGACGTACCTCTAGTGTGCCAGTTATCCCGCCAGGGGTATCGCTGGTTGGCTACGTACGGAAGGGATAACCGCTGAAAGCATCTAAGCGGGAAGCCTGTTTTAAGATGAGGTTTCGTTAAGGTCCCCTAAAGACGATAGGGTAGATAGGCCAGACCTGGAAGCACTGTAAGGTGTGAAGGCTACTGGTACTAATTGACCACAACAAACACCAACACACATTGGTGTAACTCAACAAAAAAGTAAGAAGAAGAAACAGTCACTGTCGTGACCGCGTCCACTATGCAGTATCTGACACAACACCCGAAAGCACACCTAAGGGTTGGAATGCTTCGTATGTTTGTCGGTGGTCAATAGCTGCAGGGAAACGCCCGGTCCCATTCCGAACCCGGAAGCTAAGCCTGCACACGCTGATGGTACTGCAACCGGGAGGTTGTGGGAGAGTAAGTCACCGCCGACACCAAACAAAAACAAACAACAAAATACAGTATTAATGAGAAGGAGACGGCAAACCACCGTCTCCTTCTTTTTATGTTTTGCTATTCTCCTCACCATGGACCAAAAGCAAATTTCTTATGTGGTGGACCAGGTCGAGCAAGGAATTCTTGGCCTCGAAGGCGTCGATAAGCTGCTGGCTTACTTGGACAGCCTGCATCCGGATGATTTGGCCGGCGTGGATTTCCTCGTTGACCGCATGTTTGAGGAGGAGCGTAACCAGATATGGGAGCTCACGGAAGCGCTGAAGGAGTTTCTCGCGGATCTAAAGGAATGCCAGAAGTAGTGCAGACGTTTGACGAAGCAACCAACACCCTTGTAAACCCCTCAGGTTTGAATCTGACTGACCCCGACGATTCACGGGCGTATGCCGACCAGGTGTGGCAGGCGGGTGTGCTTTTGAATGTGGCAATTGATGAGCCTCAACGCCTGACCAGCGAAGGCGTCAAGTCAATAGAGCCTTGCGATATCTTTCCGGTCGCGCAACGGGCGCTAGAAGAGGTTCTGCTACAGTTGCCGCTGGTTAATGATCCGGTTGGGTCCGTGATCTGGTGCGCGGGGCGCTTGGCCCAGGAACTACCTCAGGCCGCCCAATTGGCCCAGGTTGACGGGCTGCGCTTAGCCGAGTGGCTCTTGGGCGTTCTTGAGTCGCCGTATGCGGAGCAGGTCGATATCGACCCCGTACAGTACGCGGAGGCTTTAGGGCCTGAAGGCGTCAAAGAGCTGCGCGAGCGTGCGCAGGGTGAGTATGTCGGTCGTCGGTTAGCGGTGCTTTCCGGTTCTGTCGAGGAGGTATTTCGTACCCACACGGACGGATACGAGCAGCTCATTAGCGGGCTTTCGGAGATCGGCCGGTTCGACCTTGCTTACACGTACTCGGAAGAAGCGATGCGAATCCTCCCCGCTGAGGAAACGTTCAACATTGCTGGTGGTTGGGCCGCGATTACCGACGTCCACTTTCCTCACCGCAGCCCTTACGTCAATGAGCGAGTATTCGACGCGTTTCCAACGCTTTCGAGAGCGAAAGGTCTTTTTGCGGCGGTGGGGGATAGCGCAGTGGAGCACATCGAGGCTCGGCTGCGCGATAAGCCCTGGGATCTTGCAATGTTTCAGTATCAGTGCCTACGCGATCCGCAACGAGCATGGGCGACAGCCTCGGACGCCGGGCTCCAACGCAATGTGGCAGAACGACTTCTTCCGTACCTGCCGGACGAGACCATTCCCGTTCTTATGCAGCTTATTGAGAAGAAGCTGGAAACAGAAGATGCCTATGGTCGCGACCAAGCGTATGGGTTGCTCGGGAAAGTTCAGAAAGCAGCTGAGCCGGCTTTATTTGAGGACTTCTTAGGTCGCCTGCAGCGGAAGTTTGCTGACTGCCCTGAAATTAGCAACCAGCTTGCCGACGCCGCCCAACCCTAAACCTTTGCTTTTACCCCTGCCAATGTGTGGGGTGCGATTCTGGGGTTCCCTGCGGATTTAGGGTATCCTATTCGAACATAAACACCCCCACACAAGGCACATGTCCACCAGCTGGGATACTATAAGGACGCTCGTTAGAAAACACATACGAACCCTGTTCTTCTCTTCTGGAGTGTCCCGTCCATGACTGCCACACTTGCCCCGCCCGAACCAGATACCACCCTCGACTACCCAGACACCCTCCTCATCGGTGACCACCCCGCAAACGCACACGACACCGATTCCCTAGACGATGGTGATATGCCGGAAGTGTTCTACACCACCAACGCACCCGGCAACCACATCGGCAAAGCCGGCACCTACACACGCAAAACCTCCTGGTTCCTCTACCGCGCCATCCTCCCCCAACTAGACGACGACGTTGACCTGAGCCTCACCAGCCTCGCCAAAGACCTCGGCATCTCTTACCACAAGCTTCTAGGCTTCCTGCGCGCTCACTTCCGCATGCGCCAACTACCCCTCGTCACCGAAGTCCAAGGCCACCATTGGATACTCGACCTGACCAAACTGCGCATCATCGACCGAGAACTTACCCGCCTAGAAGACAACCCCGACCACCTCGAAGCCATCGACGCCGCACTCGCAGACTTTCTGACCCCCACCACACCCAACCAAACAGTCCCCACCGATGCGGATCTGCGCCGGTTTATCCGCACTTTCATCGACACCCACCTGCGCCCCGAAGACAAAGAAGACAAACCCGAACCGCGACTGCGCATCAACTACAACCCCGATAACACCACCACACTATCGCTTACCTGCGTTAGTGCCACCGCCACCATCATCGCCCGCCACATCGACGCTTACACCAACCAGGCCGAAACCACCGCCGCACAAGCACTCATCGACCTCATCTTGGAAGACACCCACACCAGCGTCGCCATCAACACGTTTACCACCAACCCCGACACCAACCTCGTCTATCACCCCGGTGCCGGATGGATAAACCTCAACCATGCCCCCACAGACAACACCTTCATCCGCCGACTCAACGCCGACGAGGCAGACTCCTACACCCCCAGCACCGACATCCGCGCCTACACCCAAGGCAGAGACGCTACCTGCCGCTGGCCCGGCTGCACCGTCCCCGCCACCAGATGCCAACTCGACCACCGCATCGAATACCATCTCGGCGGGCCTACCAGCCCAGACAATCTAGTAAACCTCTGCCAACACCACCACAACATCAAAACCGACCGCAGAATCCACTACATCCTCGACCCCATCACCGGAACCATCGCCTGGCTCCACCGCGACGGCACCTACCAACTAGACCACCCCACCACACACACTGGAACCACACCTGGGCCCAGTACCTCACACACCAACAACAACGAACAGAAAGGAAGACCTCCACAGGGTAGGGGACGCCGTTAAAATGGGCTGATAGCGTACCGAGGAGGCTAGTCTCATGAGCCCACAGGCTGTCATCGCCTTGCCATTTTTTCAGAGTAGGACCCGATCCTTTCTTGATGAGGATCGGGCAGCTAGACGTGCACTGAAAATGCAAGATGGAATTGGCGTGCTCGATTTTGCCGTGGAGGACCCTTCGGAGGATCCAGCCCAAGTCTTCTCGGTTGTGCAAGAAGCGCTGGAGATTGCCGTAGATGTGATAGCCAATGCGGATGACTCACTTGGCATGTTAAGTGAGGTTGTTGAAGAGCTTATCGAGCTCCATGCTAAGAGCGCACAGCGCGCCAAGCCTGCGCCAATGGAGCTGGCCGAGTGGTTCATTGATTTCCATGAGAGCAACGAGGTTGATTACTTCGATCTTGACCCTGTTGCATATTCAACGCTCCTCGGAGAAGACGGCCTGACTCGGGTGCGCGCTTGGGCGGAAAACGCAGATGTTATCCGCCGTAAGTATATGGAGAAGCGCTTTGCGGTTTTAGATCAAGACGTCGAAGCAATTATTCGTACACACTTGGCTGAGGGTAGCTACGCGGTTTATTTCGAAGAGGCAGCTAAAGCCTTAGAAGAAATCGGTGAGAATGACGCTGCGTGGGAGTACGCGAAGCGTGGAACCGAATCTGATCCAGATTGGCAGGCGCGGTCTTGCGGGCAATTCTGGGTGGAACTAGCGAGGGATCATTTCCCCGAAGGGGAGGAATGTGAAGTCTCGAGACATCGTTCCGGTCGATGCCTCGAGATTTTTCGTTTTCAGTTGCCCTGTTGGGGGTCAAGTTCGTTGTCTTTCTTGTTGTAATAGATCTTTTCTTCGGCGAGTGTGTAGGCGGCGATTTGTGCCCCAGTGGTGGTTATTTTGATGCTTACGCGGTTGTCGATGCAGACCATGGTGATTGGTTCGCCGCCCCATCGGCGCCCGATGTAGAGGCGGCGTAGTTTGCCACCCCATCGCAGGGTTGTCTTGCCGTTGGTGCCTACTTTGTCAGTGCGTAGGCGGTAGTCGTGGTCTGGTTTGATGTCTGCTGGGAGAGCTTTGGGCAGTGCTGTGTAGGCTTCTGCGGGGGTGGTTCTGTTTAGGGCTCTATGGGGGCGTTTGTGGTTGTAGTATTCGATGATTTCTTTTAGCTGAGAGTTGAGTTCATCGAGACTTTGAGCTGGTATTTTGCTTGCTAGGGCTAGTTTAAGGGTGTAGTGGAAGCGTTCAACTTTTCCTTGTGTCTGGGGGTGGTAGGGTTTACCGTTTTTCTGCTTGATTCCTAGGTCTATGAGCAGTTGCTCGAATCCGTTTCGCGCGGGGTTTGTCCGGTCTGTGCTGGTTGTGAATGCTCGGCCGTTGTCGGTGAGGGTGGATTGCGGAAAGCCGTGTATTTGCCCTGCGTTAATGAAACTTTCCATGACGTTTGCCACGGTAGCGTTGTTGTAGGCGTGGCACGAGATGATGAACCGGGAGTGGTCATCCAAGATGGTGAGGATGACTACGCGCTTGTGTCCTGCGATGGTCCAGTCACTGTAGTCCATTTGCCATGTTTCGTTAGGTTGATCGGCTTGGAATCGTGTCCATGAGCTGCGGGGACGCTTTTGTGGCTGTGGTGTGACGTGACCGTTGTTTGTCAGAACTCGGTGGATTGTTGACGGTGCTGGTGGTGGGTCGATTCCATCTTGTTGTAGGTGCCATCGAATGGTGTGGGCACCGGCATCGGTACCGCGTTTTGTGAGGTCTTGGCGCAGTTGAAGGATGCGGTCGACAGTACTGGGATCGAGTGCTCGAGGATTCGTGCGAGGGCGTTTAGATCGTGGTTCTAGCGCCTTGATTCCGCCGTCTCGGTAGCGGGCTTGAAGTGTTCGGATCCATCGTGTGCTGACATTGAAGTGTTCAGCTGCTTCGGCCTGGGTCATACCGGTGGCGAGCATGGTTTCGATGATGATTTTTGGGCTTGGTTTTGAGCTCTTCTCCATTTTTAAAGCATGGAGGATCGATGTCTCGACACATCGCTTTTCGCCATCTCTGGGCAGTTTTAGCCTCACGGCTTTCTACCGGATCGATGTAATGAGACATTAGTGCTGGTTAGACCGGAACTATCTCATAAGACATGCGGAACGATGTCTCCGAACCAGACACCCGAAGGGGAGGAAGAGGTCGCCCAGATAGTTCTCAACAAGTGGCCGGACCCGCTCCTAGAAGTAATGCTGTACCCAGAAAGGTTTATGGAGTCCTAGAGAACTAGAAGGTCGAACTTCGTGGCCTTCACGTCGGAAAGGCGCTTGCGGGCGCGCTCGAGGCGCTGCCATTCCTCCTGGGGGATGGACTTTCGGGCGATGGTGACGGTCTCGGCGTCGGGGGTGCCCCAAGCGATGGGCATCGGGGTAATTTGCTGCCAGTGGTTATTGTCCGCGCGGCCGGAAACAGCGGCGACGGGAACCTTGGTGCCCACGGTTCGCTGGATGCCGGGAATGGCAGTCACGGTGCGCAGGCAAGCAGCCCAGCGGGGAGGCAGGGAAGGATCCACGTTGGTGTTGACCAGGGCGAGCAGGACCATGTCGCGCTCGTTGACCTCAGCGATGACAGCCGGAGCAAGGGGATAGGAGTCATAGAGTTGCTGGGCGGTGCCGACTTTACGGGCGGCGGCGAAGCCGACGATGGCCACCATGATTCCGAAAAGGATCATGCCGAGGCCGATGGTAATGCCCCAGGAAAATCCCCACCAGATGGCCGCGCCGCCGATGATGAGCAGGATGCCCAGTACGAGGCCGGAGATGCGAAGGCGGTTGGAATCGCGCAAGAGCTCGTTGTTGGCCTTGGCAAAGGACTCGTCTACGTCGAACTTGAAGATTTTCATTGTTCTAAGTCTAGTGCGTCGATAAGCCGGTAGGCATATCCCTGCTCGGCGAGGAAGCGTTGGCGGTGCACGGCGTAGTCCGCGTCGAGGCTATCGCGGGTGACCAGCGAGTAAAAGAGAGCCTCTTCTTCCTTCGGGCGGAGTAGTCGGCCGAGGCGTTGGGCCTCTTCTTGGCGGGAGCCGAAGGTGCCGGAGACCTGGATGGCTAGGGCCGCCTCGGGAAGGTCGATGGAGAAATTGGCCACCTTGGACACGACGAGTACAGGGAGCGTGCCGTCCCGGAATTGTTGGAAGAGGCGTTCGCGCTTGGCGGTGGAGGTGGAGCCGTCGATAACGGGGGCGTCGAGATGCGCGCCGAGCTCTTTGAGCTGGTCGACATAACCGCCGATGATGAGCGCCTGCTGTGGGTGGCGGGCCAGGATCTTGTCCACCGCACGGAGCTTGGCGGCGGCTTGGGCGGCGATGCGGTAGCGGTCGCGAGGTTGGGCGGTGGCGTACAGCATGCGTTCCTCGGCGTCCATATCCACGCGGACCTCGATGCATTCGGCGGTGGCGATATAGCCGGCCATTTCGAGTTCTTTCCACGGGGCGTCGTAGCGCTTGGGGCCGATAAGGGAGAAGACGTCGCCCTCGCGGCCGTCCTCGCGCACGAGGGTAGCGGTAAGCCCTAGCCGACGCCGCGATTGAAGGTCCGACGTCATGCGGAACACCGGGGCGGGAAGGAGATGGACCTCGTCGTAGATGATGAGGCCCCAGTCGCGGGAATCGAAGAGCTCGAGGGCGCGGTATTCGCCCTTGGTTTTGCGCGTGACCACCTGGTAGGTGGCGATGGTGATGGGCTTGATTTCCTTCTTTTCGCCGGAGTATTCGCCGATTTCGTTTTCGGTCAGGGTGGTGCGGCGCAGGAGCTCGTCGCGCCATTGGCGGCCGGCGACGGTATTGGTGACCAAGATGAGCGTGGTGGATTCTGCCTTGGCCATTGCAGCGGCGCCGACGATGGTTTTGCCAGCGCCACATGGGAGTACGACGACGCCGGAGCCGCCGGACCAGAAGGCCTCGGTGGCGTACTGCTGGTAGTCACGCAGCTGCCAGCCGTCGTGATTGAGGGCGATCGGATGGGACTCGCCATCGACGTAGCCGGCGAGATCCTCGGCTGGCCAGCCAGCCTTGAGGAGGGCTTGTTTAAGGCGGCCGCGCTCGGAGGGCGGGACGGCGATGGAGTTCTCGTCGATGCGCGCGCCGAGGAGTTTTCCGGTAGCGCCGCGGGTAAGTTCTTCGAGGATGGGCGGCTCATCGGACTCGAGGATGAGGCCGTGGGCTGGGTGGGCGTGGAGGCGGACGCGGCCGTAGCGGGACATGGTTTCGGCGACGTCGACAAGCAGGGCTTGGGGGACGGGAAAGCGGGAGTAGTTTTCCAGGACGTCGACGACCTGCTCGGCGTCGTGCCCGGCCGCGCGGGCATTCCACAACGCGAGCGGGGTGATGCGGTAGGTGTGCACGTGCTCGGGGGCGCGCTCGAGCTCCGCAAAGGGAGCGAGCGCGGCGCGGGCCTCGGAGGCTTGGGCGTGATCCACCTCGAGCAGAACGGTCTTATCCGACTGCACAATCAATGGTCCATTCATGGCTCCAGCGTAACGGAGGTGATCCGGTGCAAGGGAAACCGGATGGTAGAGCCATCGGCCGCGCGAGCGTCGATCTGCCCGCCCGCCACGGTCAGCGGGGTGACGGTGCGCTTCTTTTCGTTGCCGTTTTTGTCCGCATAGCCGATGGTGATCGGCCGGGCAGTGCGTGCGGCGGCGTGGACTATATCGAGGCTGGGAGTGGAAGGTGCGGCGTCGTCGCGCAGGGTGCGCATCGCCTTCGCGATGTCCGGGGAAGCGGTGGCTCGGCGGGCGGTGGGGGTTGGCAAGGTAGCCGGTTCGGGCGCGACGTTAAGGCTGGCGCCGCTTTCGTCCTCGGCTGCGGGAGAGAGTCCGTGGTCGCGTAGTCGTTCTAGCAGGTCGTGCACCGGCAATTGAGACACCGCGACGGTGGGCGCGAGCAGGCGCAAAGGCGCGGCCTTGAGCGCAATCTGGAGGAGCGCCGGGTCCTCGCTGCGCAGGTAGGACAGCGCCGGGCCCGAGCGCAGGGTGCCATGGCGCTTGGCGACGTCCCCGATGTGGAACTCCAGCGTCTGCGGCACCTCCCCGTGGGCGGCGAAAAAGGCCTGGATTTCCTCCCCAGTCATGCCGCGATCCAGTCCGCGGCGCAGGGAAGCATCCGAGATGCGATAGACGCTGGCCAGGCCGGGGGACTCGAGGTCGGCGACTGATTCGAGCCGCTGGTGGGTCTCCGGATCGAGCGGGCCGGGAACCAATACGGTCATATCCGCTTGGATGAGAAAGTAGTCGACCGTGTCGGGGGTGAGGCGGGCAGCGGCGTCGGGGGCGTCGATAAGCACGCTGGTGGGGTGCTCGAGGGCAATGGCGCCGATCCACTCGGCTTCCGCGCGGAGTTCGGCGATGGTCTCGTCCGAAGTGTGAGTGGCAAAGAGCGGAAAGTGGAAGCGTAGGGATTCTTCGAAGGTGGGTTTCGCCCCACGCAGGTAGACCTGCAGGACCCTTTGTCTAAATTCCGGCAGTCGGTCATTGGTGTGCGCTAGCGTGCGGCCCTCCTTTGTCCATGGGGAGGCAGTCCATGCCTCGAGAAGAAGTTGCCATTTTTCTGCGAGGCCCGCATCGATCCAGGTCTGGGCGAGCTCCGTTGGCGCGAGGAAATTGCCGTCGAAGTTTTTCGGCTCGCCGCGGCTGAGCAGGCGGGCGCTCATGCCCAGGCCGATGAGGCGGCGTAACTCCTGCTCATCAAGGTTGAGGGTTTTGCTCAGGTTGGTGAGCTGGCGAACGCCGACGGTCTTGTCCTTGAGCAGTTCTATCGGCCGCCTGCCTAGGGCGTCAATGACGCGCTGCATGCCGCGCACGGCAGAAAGGCCGGCCGCGGTACCGGCATCATCGGCCTTGGAATCCGGGGTAGGGGATTCGGTGATTCCTTCCACCGGGATTGGTGCGGTGGGCTTGCCGTTGAGCGCCAGGTGCACGGGGCGCGGCAGGCGGACGGTGGTCGCGTCTACGCGCTGGAGCAGCTGCTTGGCGATGAGCCGCGGAATCGGCCGGGCCGGATCCGCATCGATGGCCGCGTCTCGCGTGGTGCCCAAGCCATTGGAACGCGACAGGGTCTCGAGAACCTTCCGTTCTTCGTCCGGCAGCTCGGCGATGTCCTCCGGGCTGATCTGGACCTGGTCGAGGAGTGACCAGCCTGTGGGAAGGGCAGGCATGACCTCGGGCGGGATGAGGATGTTGCCGTAGGCCAGGCCGCGCTCCTTGAGCTGGCGGGTGATATCCGGATTAAGGTCTTCTACTTCTTCGAGTTCCCCTCCGCGGCGCGCGATGTCTTCAATTTCCGCAAGCTGCCGTGCAGTGCAGTCCATGAGCGCCCGCGCGATAGAAGTGCGCAGTAGCAGGCGGGTAGCGAGCGCGGCGATGCTCGGGGGTAGCGGATTGAGCACATCCGGCCGGTTGCGGAGGATGGTGGCCAGCTCTTCTTCCTCAAGGGAGGCGAGCCACGTGCGGAAATGCGGGAGGTGGGAAGACTGAGTCATGATGTCACCCCAGTTTAGTTATCGTTTGAGTTACGTTTTTGCGCAAGGTTTGAAATAATAAGGGCTATGTCGAATGAGAAGAAGGGTCACGTTTCCCCGGCTTGGCCGAAGAACGAAAACCGCGAGCACGCAATCACCGAAATCTCTGCGCCTTTTGCTGGTGCATCCAGCCCCTACGGCGATGATCTGATCTTGCCCATGCCGGCAGAGAAGCTGAACTACGTTCACCCTTATACTCGCATCAATCGCTAGAGTATTTCCCCGCTTTAGAGCGGGGATTTTTCTTTCATACAAAAAGGGCCCCTTGCTACTGCAAAGGGGCCCTTTATCGCTATGTCTTAGCGGGTGATGTTCTCAATCATCTGCGCAATCGGGTCGATGACGTTGCGGTTGGCAGAGTAGAAGTTGTTGAAGTCGTGGCGGTTAGCCTTGTACAGCTCGGTGAACTGCGCAGGCAGTGCCAGGCCGTAGGAGTTAGCGGCATTCTTGATGGTGTTGTACAGAGCATCAACAGCCAGCTCGTCGGACTTCTGAGCGGCAGCCTGCTTGACCGGAGCCGGTGCCTGGGCCGGAGCCTTAGGGGCAGCGGACGGAGCGGTGCGCTGGGTCGGAGCGGAGTTCAGGCCAAGGGAAGCGGAGCAAGCCGGCCATGCGCCCCAGCCCTGGGAAGCAAGCACGCGCTCGGCGACGACAATCTGCTGCTCGCGGGTAGCCTGGTCAGCGGTAGCAGCGAACTGGCCGCCACCATTAGCCTGCCAGGTCTGCGGGTTGAACTGCAGTCCGCCCTGGTAACCGTTGCCGGTGTTGATGTGCCAGTTGCCGCCGGCCTCGCACTGTGCCAGGCGGTCCCAGTCGGAATCTGGGGCAGCGGATGCGGTCGGTGCCATGATGGCAGCGGCGGCGCCGAAGGCGACGGTGCCGGCGGTGAACTTAGCGGCCATACGGTTCTTAGCGGAGTGGCGTCCCATGTAGTTAGTCCTCTCTGTGTGCCCGCATTAAGTGCAAAGAATATGTACCAAAAAGAAAGGGCGGGCGAGGGCAACTTTCTTAACGGCTCTTAAGTGTCTAGGGGACAGCGTAGCGGTTTATAACGAAAGTGTCACGTTATGGGCACTAAACGGGAAAGAAAAGGGACAAATGTGGTGGGTGAGGGAACATTTTTGCAGGTGAGCAATAATCTGTGATCTGTATCACGTAACGCGGGTGTGTCGCGGTAGAGTGCGCGACTTCTGTTGTTTTGACCAGGCGGCTAAAATAAAGATTTTCCCCTAGAGAAGAGGTGGGTACCTATGCCTATTGGCAAAGTGAAGTGGTATGACGCCGAGAAAGGTTTCGGTTTCGTCAGCAACCCGGGCGATGAAGACGTCTATGTTGGCCGCAACGTGCTGCCCAAGGGAGTAGAGGAACTGTTCCCCGGCCAGCGCATCGACTTCGATTTCGCGGCCGGGCGCCGCGGTCCGCAGGCGCTGCGGGTCAAGGTATTGGATAAGCCGCGTCGCCGCACGCCGGCCCGCAAGCCGGAAGAGCTCGGCAGCATGGTCTCTGACGTGATGACCTTGCTGGAGTCCCAGATTCAGCCGGTGCTTAATTCCGGCCGCTACCCGGAGCGCAAGACTGGGCGCCAGGTAGCAGAAATCCTCCGCGCAATCGCGAAGGATTTGGATAGCTAATCAGAAGCCTTCGTGGATTCCTCCGCGGAGGCTTCTCGTTCTTTATCGGTCATCGTGGTAAGTGACCACACGGTGGCCAAGGGGGTTTCGTCACCGTTGTCATCGGTGCCGATCATCATGGAGGAAATTTCCACCACCTTGAGGCGGGGACGCTTGCCGGTGGAGGCCTTGATGGGTTCTACCGAGCCTGGGATCGATACCTCGGTGGTCTCGTTCGCGCCGTGTGCGGTTTCATCGTTGGCGGCGGGGTCATCGTAGATGGAAAGAATCTTCCACTCGTGGTCGGAGATTTCTTCGGGGATCTCCAGTCTGAGGGTGTCATCATCCCCCACGGTGAGGTTCGGGACCTCGCCTTCCGGGCATTCGGTGCCGGGCTCGCATGCAATGTACGGGGCGACGTCGATGGACTTATCGCCCACGGAGGCGGTGACCTTGATGTCGCGGGGATCGGGACCCGGGCGCTGGTTCCACCAGTTTTGGAAGATCACTACGGCGGCGACGATGACCGCCACGACCACGATGAGGGCCAAGATCTGCAGCAGCGACTTTTTCCTTGCTTCCTTACGGGTTGCCATGGGCCTTTACCTTACTCGAACGTGGAAGAGTTACTCGAACGTGGAAGAGTTCTTCCCACCGCTTGCCGGTAAGCCAGAACTCATCGCCTGTGATGTGTGCGATGCCGTTGAGGACATCATCGGGGTCGGTATAGCGGGATTTATCAATCGCGTCGGTGGAGATTATGGCGGTTACGCGGCCGGTGGACGGATCGATGCGGTAGATGTTGTCATCCATCCAGACATTGGCGTAGACGGCATCGTCTACGCACTCGAGTTCATTGATGTCTTCGAGGGGCTTTCCCTCTAGGGTGACGTCGGTAGTAGAGCGCTCCGCGAAGGTCTCGGGGTCCATATGCCGCAGGGTCGCGGAGCCATCGGACAGGAGGAGATCCTCGCCGGTATTGCACAAGCCCCAGCCCTCGCCCGAGTAGGCGGCGGTATCTACCTGGCGCAGGTCGTGATCGTATTTCAGGGCTTGGCCGGACTTCCAGGTCAGCTGCCAGATGGAATCGCCGGCTTGGGTAATGCCCTCGCCAAAATAGTGGTTATCCAGGCGCGTTTCGGCCAAGGTTTCGCCGGTTTCGGGGGAGAAGCGCTCCAGGCGGGATTCTCCCCATTGGCCGGTGCCTAGAAGCAAGTTGCCGTCTGGATCCGTTTCGAGGCCCTGCGTAAAGGAATTGGGCGGCAGGGAAGCGGTGCCGAGAACCTCGACAGAGAGGTGCTCTACTTCGGGTTCTGCTGGTGTAGAGGAACAGGCGACGAGCGTGCAGGGGAGGAGAATGCAGGCGGCGCGGGAAAGAAACGACATGCACCATATGTACCATCGCGTGCGCTCCATAATGAATAATGAGGGGCGTGAGTAAGCGAAAAGCAAATCCGTTGATCGATTCCCGCGCCGTGCGCATCGCGCGCGAGGCGTTGGATGAGGTGGGGGAAGGGGGCGTCGGCAAGCATATCGGCGTCGCCGGGATGGGCCGAAACGTTGCTACCCACCGATTTGAAGCAGAAATGCCTGGCTACCCCGGCTGGGAATGGCAGGCGGTGCTCGCCTGCGCGGAGGGATCGCGCTACGTCACCGTCAATGAGGTGGCGCTGGTGCCGGGCGGGGAGGCCCTGCAGCCGCCGGAATGGGTGCCCTATGAGGACCGCGTGCGCCCCGGTGACCTTGGACCCGGAGACCTGATGCCCCCGGCCGTGGATGATTCCCGCCTAGATGGCAATAACCTATCCACGTCCGGCCTAGAAGACGCCAAGAAGCGCTGGCGCACCGAGTTCGGCCCAAATACGGATATGGCGGCCAAGGCGCGCCTGCAATGCCGCACCTGCGCGTTTTATGTGCAGCTGATGGACAACTACGGCGTCTGCGCCAATGAGTACTCGGCGGACGGCCGGGTGGTGCACTCGCGCTATGGCTGCGGCGCGCATTCGCAGACGCGCGTGCGGGAAGAAAAGAACCCGGAAGTGGCCTTCGATGATGAAAAGCCCATCTTCCAGGATTTTGAAATCGAGGATTAAGGCAGCACACTTATGGCGTAAGACTCGCTGTACGTGAAAGGCGCAGGCGTTGAAAGTCACTCTCGATCGCTACTTCCATATCTCTGAACGTGGTTCCTCCATTGGAACCGAGCTACGCGCGGGAACGGTCTCGTTCTTCGCCATGGCCTATATCATCCTCTTGAACCCGCTCATCCTCGGTACTACCGAGGACGCGGAAGGCTACGCGCTGGGCGTGCCACAGGTCGCCGCCGCCACCGCGCTGGTCGCCGGCGTCATGTCCATCCTCTTCGGCGCCATTGCCAAGTATCCCTTCGCCATGGCCGCCGGCTTAGGCATGAATACCTTCGTGGGCGTGAGCATGGTCGCCACCAGCGGGCTGACCTGGCAAGAATCCATGGGCCTGGTGGTCATCGAGGGCATTATCATCGTCCTGCTGGCCATCTCCGGCTTCCGCACCGCCGTCTTTGACGCCATCCCGCAGTCCATGAAGGCGGCAATGGGCGTGGGCATCGGCATGTTCATCGCCATGATTGGCCTCGTGGATGGTGGCTTTGTCACCCGCGTGCCGGACGCCGCGCACACCACCGTGCCGGTGGGCCTGGGCATCAATGGTTCGATTTCTACCTGGCCGGCGCTGGTCTTTGTCATCGGCCTCATTATCTGTTCCTTCATGGTCATCCGGAACGTGCCGGGCGGGCTCTTCATCGCCATCGTGCTCACCACCGTCATCGCGTTTATTATCCAGGCGTTTACCGGCTCCGAGGACTGGGGCATGGCCGCGCCCGTGAAGCCGGAGGCGCTCGGCGGCATTCCGGATCTGTCCATCGTGGGCGATGTGAACCTGGTGGGCGCGTTTACGAAGATCGGCGTGGTCTCCACCATCCTGCTGATTTTTACCCTGTTGCTCACCAACTTCTTCGACGCGATGGGCACCATGACCGGCCTGGGCAAGCAAGGCAAGCTTGTCGACGCCGACGGCAACCTCCCCGATATGAAGAAGGCCCTCGTCGTTGAGGGCTTTGGTGCAGTGGCCGGCGGCCTGGGCTCTGCTTCTTCGAATACCGTCTTTGCGGATTCCTCCGCCGGTATTGCCGATGGCGCCCGCACGGGCCTAGCCAACCTCATGACCGGTGTGCTGTTCCTCGCCGCGATGTTCCTGACCCCGCTCTATGAGATCGTGCCCATCGAGGCCGCCTCTCCGGTACTCGTCATCGTGGGCGTGATGATGGCCGCGCAGCTGACCGAGATCCGCTGGACCAAGATGGAGATCGCCATCCCCGCCTTCCTCACCATCGTGACCATGCCGTTTACCTATTCCATTGCCAACGGCATCGGCGTGGGCTTCATCTCCTTCGCGCTCATGTCCACCTTCGCCGGCAAGGCCAAGGACGTGCACTGGATCATGTGGCTCTTGGCTGGCCTCTTCGTGATTTTCTTTGGCATGGATCCGATTTCCAATGCCATCGGCTAGCCTAAGGGCATGCTGATTACTGACCCCGCAGACCCTCGCCTGGACGATATTCGGAACCTCAACAAATCCGATAAGTCCGGCGAGGGTCTCGTCATTGCAGAGGGCCCGCTGGTGGTCTCCCGGCTGGCCGAATCCCGGTTCCCCATGCGCTGCCTCGTGGGCTTTCCCAAGAAGGTAGAGGCCTATTTTTCCGAGTACGGCGAACCCGAGTGCCCCATCTACGAGGTCTCTCGCGAGACCCTGGCGGAGGTGGCCGGCTTCGATATGCACCGCGGGCTGGTCGCCGCCGCGGACCGCGCTCCTGAGCCGGAGGTAAGCGAGATCGTGGAATCTGCCCAGACCATCGCCGTGCTCGAGGGCGTGGGCGATCATGAAAATATCGGCGCCATCTTCCGGCACGCCGCCGGCATGGGCGTGGACGCGGTGCTGCTGGGCTCCGGTGCGGCGGATCCGCTCTACCGGCGTTCGGTACGCGTGTCCATGGGGCACGTGCTGCGCTTGCCCTTTGCCCATTTAGAAGGCGGGTTTACTACCTGGCAGCGTTCCTTGCAGGCGCTTGCCGACGCCTCCTTTACCCTCATTTCCTTAACCCCCAACCCCGAAGCGGTGCACTTGGCCGAGGCCATGCACGGCCTGGATAAGGTGGCGATGCTCGTCGGAGCGGAGGGCCCCGGCCTTACCGAACACGCAATGAAGGCCACCGATATACGCGCACGCATACCGATGGCCCCTGGCACCGATTCTCTTAATGTGGCGACCGCCGCCGCCATTTCCTTTTATGAGCGCCAGCGCTCCTTGAGCGACTTAAACGTCTGAGCGCTCCAATTGCCAATGAGCGATCCCAAGTGCTTGGCGGTGGAGATGATTTCCTCGCCGGTGGATTCCGGCTCGGCGCTATGGTCTTCGTAATCGTCGTAGTCGTTCAGGCCCAGCTTATTGGCCGACTGCGCGGCTAGTTCTCCCACGGTCCGCTTCGGCTTCGGCGGGTCGATCTTTGGCTCTGGGCGGCCATCGACGGCGTAGCCCACGACGTCTAGGTCTGGGCCATCGTGCCCGACCTCGATGTCGAGCCAGTATTCCTGCGCCGCTTCCATGATGCCCTGCGGCTCGAAAGGCAGGGAGATTCCGCCCAGCGGCTCGTATTTTTCGCCCGCCCAGTAGGGCGCCTCAAAGGGTTCGGGCAGGCCGGTGTCCTCGTAGAGGTGCTCGCGGGTAGCGCACAGGCAGCGCTTGAGATCGCCGCCCTCCCACAGGGCGAAGCCGGCGTAGCCTTCCTTCTCATTGCTCGCCAGCGCAATGACGCGCTGGGCGGGCACCGCGTTGAGCAGCGTGTCCGGCAGCTGGGAAAGGAGAACAGAATCCCCCTCGCAGACCGTTTGCACCACGGTGATGCCGGGGTAGCCGCCGATGTAGTACTCGTTCGGATCCGTCTGCGCGGAACGGTTAAGCGGGAATTGCCCAATCGGCGTGACCGGAAAGGTCGGATCCAGCTGGGCGAGGAATTTCCGGCCAAAGCCGCGATCCGCCTTGGGCTCGGTCTTCAACACCTCTTCCGCATTGGGCTGAGAGATGTACCAGAGAGTAAGTACTGCGTGAGAGATGTCCACGATTAGTCCCTAGGGCGCTTGGTATTGGAGCGAACGCCGAGCAGCACGTCCTCCCAATGCGGGGTGACGGCCTTGCGGCGGCGCTTGGTGGGCTTTTCTTCTGGCGAGGGGTTCTGCAGGAACTCCTCTTCCTCCGGCTCTTCCGGAGGGGTGGTCGGCGCGGTGAGGTCCGTGACGTTGCTGGGCTGGTCGCCGTCGATAGCTTCGTCATAGCGGCCGCTGCCCAGCGAGGTCAGCGAGCGCACCGGCTGCACGAAATCCGGGTCCGTCAGGTCCGCGGCCACCGAGTTGCGAGCCTCCACCGTGGCAGGCGAGGACATGGACTGCTTGAAGTACCACTCGGCCTCGTTCTCGGACAGGCCGGCCTTCCACGTCACGCGCACGATCCAGGCCTCGCCCTGGTGGCGGTAGGCATCCCAGGTGGACTCGGAGAGCGAGTGGCCGCGGGCGGCAAAGGCGGTGGCCAGAACCTCCCACAAGGTGAGCTTGGCCGGTCCGTCCTCGCGGACGGGGTGTGCCTGCTTGGCAATCTCCGCGATGCGATTGCGCTCCAGCATGACCGGGTAGGCGAAAGGCTCGATGCGAGATTCGGTCACGCCCATTTCTTCCGCCAGCTCCGCCGCGGAGGCGCCGGCGCGAATGCGGTTTTGGATCTCCGCCGGGCGGATCTTTGTCTCTTCCACCGGTTCCGGCTTGGCGGGCTTGGCCAGGCTGATGGCCGGAGCCGCCGGTTCCTCTTCCGGGGTTTCCTCCTGCTCGCCCTGCAGGGCCTCGCGCAGCTCATCGGTGATGGAGAGGAAAAACTCTTCGCCGTCTTCGGTGCGCAGCACCAAAGAGGTTTCGGTCGACTCGCTGTCAACTGGGAACAGCTCGCGCATAATAGGGCGCTCCTTTTGCCTATCGACGGCGGACATATCTGTGATGCATTCAACTATAACGTGAAAATGCCCCGCGGCCTGCGAGGCGGCGGGGCATGTTGGGTGAGATGCGTTATTTCGCATCCAAGACGTAGTCGATGCACTGGGTCAGCTGGGCGATATCGGCCGGATCAATAGCCGGGAACATGCCGATGCGCAGTTGATTACGGCCCAGCTTGCGGTACGGCTCCACGTCCAGGATGCCGTTGGCGCGCAGGGTGGCGGCGAGCGCTGCGGCGTCGACGGACTCTGCGAAGTCGATGGTGCCCACCACGAGCGAGCGGGACGCAGGCTCCGCGACGAAGGGAGTGGTCTCCGGGCGGGATTCGGCCCAGCTATACAGCGTGGTGGAGGATTCCGTAGTGCGCTCAACCATGCCGTCCAGGCCGCCGTTGGCATTCATCCACTGGAGCTGGTTATCCAACATGAGCAGGGTGGCGATTGCCGGGGTGTTATAGGTCTGGTTCTTGCGGGAGTTATCTACTGCCGTCTGCAGGTTGAGGAAGGTGGGGATATAGCGCTCGGAGGCGTTGATTTTCTCAATCCGCTCCAGTGCGGCGGGGGACATGGCGGCGAGCCACAGGCCGCCGTCGGAAGCAAAGCACTTTTGCGGCGAGAAGTAGTAGACGTCCGTATCGGAGATGTGCACGGGCAGGCCGCCTGCACCCGAGGTGGCGTCCACGACCACCAGCTGCTGATCGTTGCGGGGGTGCGGGCGGGTGACTTCCGCCATCGCGCCGGTGGAGGTTTCATTGTGCGCCCAAGCGACAACGTCCGCCTCCGCAGAAAGATCGTGCGGGTCGGGTGCGGTGCCCACTGGGGACTCCACGATGGATGGGGCATCGAGCCAGGGTGCACCCGCGGCGGCCTTGGCAAATTTGGTGGAAAACTCGCCAAAGGTGAGGTGGGCGGAGTGGCGTTCAATGAGCCCAAAGGTGGCCGCATCCCAGAAGGCGGTGGCGCCGCCTAGAGAAAGGACAATCTCGTAGCCCTCTGGCAGGGAGAAAAGATCGCTCAAGCCTTCTCGCACCGAACCTACGAGGTTCTTTACCGCCGGCTGGCGGTGGGAGGTGCCCATGACCGCGGGGTCAATGGCCGCAAGCTGGTCGGGGCGAACCTTGGAGGGGCCGCAGCCAAAGCGGCCGTCGGCAGGCAGGAGGTCGGCAGGCAGCGTAAGTTCGGGTGTGCTCATGTAAGTCAGTGTAGAACAGTTCCGGTCGAACGGCAGTTATTTTAGCCGGCCAAATCCTGTTGGCGGCGTCACAAAGTTTGCTAAAGTGTGAAGAGGTATCAAGCTAGCTTCCTTAAGTTAGTGCTTAATAGTGACTCTTCACATAGAGAAAGGAACTTCCGTGGCTTCTGAAGACAACAAGGTAGTGCTCCAGTACCCAGGCGGCGAGTACGAGATGGACATCAAGCAGTCCACCGAGGGCGACTCCGGCTTTGACATTTCCAAGCTCCGTAACGAGACCGGGCTCGTTACCTTCGACCCTGGTTATACCTCTACCGGTTCCACCGAGTCCAAGATCACCTTCATTAACGGTGAAGAGGGCATCCTGCGCCACCGCGGTTACGATATCGCGGACCTGGCGGAAAACGCTTCCTTTAACGAGGTTTCCTACCTGCTGATCAAGGGTCATCTGCCTAACGAGGAAGAGCTCAGCCACTTTAACCGCGAAATCCGCCACCACACCCTGTTGGATGAGGACTTCAAGGCCGCGTTCAATATCTTCCCGCGCAACGCGCACCCAATGGCCGTGCTGGCTTCCTCCCTTAACATTCTTTCCGCGTACTACCAGGATCAGCTTGACCCGCTGGATCCGGAGCAGCTGGATAAGGCCACCGTCCGCCTGCTGGCTAAGGTTCCAATGCTGGCGGCCTATGCTTACCGCGCTTCCCAGGGTAAGCCTTATATGTACCCGGATAATAGCCTGAACGCCCGCGAGAACTTCCTGCGCATGATGTTCGGCTACCCCACCGAGGAGTACGAGGTTGACCCTGTTGTAGCTAAGGCCCTGGATAAGCTGCTAATCCTGCACGCTGACCACGAGCAGAACTGCTCCACTTCCACCGTGCGCATGATTGGTTCCGCTCAGGCTAATATGTTTGTCTCCATCGCCGGCGGCATTAACGCCCTGTCCGGTCCGCTGCACGGCGGCGCAAACCAGGCCGTTCTGGAGATGCTGGAAGATATCCAGAACAACCACGATGGTGACGCTACCGACTTCATGAACCGCGTGAAGAATAAGGAAAAGGGCGTTCGCCTCATGGGCTTTGGCCACCGCGTGTACAAGAACTACGACCCACGCGCGGCAATCGTCAAGGAGACTGCTCACGAGATCATCGATCACTTGGGCGGCGACCCAATGCTGGATCTGGCCATGAAGCTGGAAGAAATTGCGCTCAATGACGATTACTTCGTCTCCCGCAAGCTCTACCCGAACGTGGACTTCTACACTGGCCTGATCTACCGCGCTATGGGCTTCCCGACGGACTTCTTTACCGTCCTCTTCGCCATCGGCCGCCTGCCGGGCTGGATTGCTCAGTACCGCGAGCAGCTGGAGATCAACACCAAGATCAACCGTCCGCGCCAGATTTACACCGGCGAGTCCCTGCGTAAGGTTACCCCGCGCAACGAGCGCTAAAGCGCCCCGCGGGTCTGTCGAATTAAGCCGAATCGGGTGGTAGCACCTATAATAGGTGCAGCTCGGTTCGGTTTTTAATGCGACCGCACGAACAAACTAGATTTCCCAAGGAGAATAATCCCCATGGATAAGCCTGTTATTGAAGCCCAGTCTGGCCCAGCGCCGACCGACCTTGTCGTAGAAGACATCGTCGTCGGCGACGGTGCTGAGGCGCAGCCTGGTGCCGTAGTGGAGGTCCACTACGTCGGCGCTGAATACGAGACCAACCAAGAATTCGATTCCTCGTGGGACCGTGGCCAGTCCATCGAGTTCCCGCTGACCGGTCTCATCGCCGGCTGGCAAGAGGGCATTCCGGGAATGAAGGTGGGCGGTCGCCGCAAGCTCATCATCCCGCCGGAAAAGGCCTACGGCCCCGCCGGCGGAGCGCACCCGCTGTCCGGCCGCACCTTGGTCTTCATCATTGACCTCATCCGCGCCGACTAAAAGCGTTCAACCCCAGGGTTTGCCCTGGGGTTTCGTCGTTTTCGGCGCGGTCAGAAAAACTGCGGCACAATGGAGGGCATGACTGTGCCAACCGTAACTTTCAATGATGACCGCGAAATGCCCCAGCTGGGCTTGGGTACGTACAAGCTATATGACGAGGAATGCATCCGCGTCATCCGCGAGGCCATCGATTTGGGCTACCGCCACTTCGATACCGCCACGCTCTACAAGAATGAAGAGGCGGTAGGCACCGCCCTGAAGCAGGCAATGGATGCCGGCGACGTCACCCGCGATGAGCTCTTTATTACCTCCAAGGTGTGGCACTCCCACCAGGGTGCGCACAAGGTAGAAGAGGCATTCCAGCAGTCGCTAAAGGATCTGCAGCTGGACTACCTCGACCTGTATCTTATCCACTGGCCGTGGCCGCAGGGTGGCCTATACAACGAGACCTTTGAGGCTATCGCCCGCCTGCAGGGCATGGGTTAGATTGCGTCCATCGGCGTGGCTAATTTCTACGAGGACGTGCTCAAGGACCTAATTTCCACCACCGGCATTTCTCCGGTGCTCAACCAGGTGGAAATCCACCCGGGCTTTACCCAGTCCAGCCTGCGCGCCTTCCACCACGATAATGACATCGTCACCGAGGCATGGGCCCCGCTGGCGCGCGGCGTTGTGCTCAATAACCCTGTGATTGAGCAGGCTGCTGCTGACCATGAGGCCACCGAAGGCCAGGTCGTACTGGCTTACCTCATGTCCAAGGGTATATCCGTCATTCCGAAGTCCGCGCGCACCGAGCGACTGAAGGAAAACTTGGCCGCCACCGAGCTAGAGCTCACGGCGGAGGAGGTATCCGCCATCGACGCGCTTGAGGGCCAGGAGGGCTTTGGCCGCATGTTCAATGACCCGCGCGAATTCCCAGGCAACGAAGAGTAACGTCAATCGCAGATTAAGCCCCCTCACGGGGGCTTTTTCTTTTGCCAAGCGGCTGTTAACAATCTTTACAAGGGGTAAAAGATTCTTCCTTCGGGGGTAGTTTGCTAAAGATGTTATTCCAGTTCAGTGAAGCCTATGGGGTTAAAAGGGTGGGAGAGTGGAAGGTTTTCTTGGCAGAGTTTACAACCTTGCAGAAAATGTTCTGTAACTTACAGATCAACGTGGATAGTGAGCAGTGACACACTATCTCGTGTGACCTAAGTTCCTCTCACCCAAGGAGACGATGCTCTATGAGTGACGTAGCTGCAGCTCCTGTCTCGCGCCGCGAACCCACCGGTAGCGAGTTCATTGCGATGCGCGACTCCGCCCAATTCGGCGAGCTGCGCCGCACCTACCGGAGTTTTACCTTCCCTATGACCGTGGCCTTCTTTGTGTGGTACGTGGTCTACGTTCTTGCCGCCGTGTTTGCTCCTGATTTCATGGCAACCGAGCTCGGCGGCGGTTGGAACATCGGCCTCGTCTTCGGCCTTGCTCAGTTCCTTACCACCTTCATCATCACGTGGATTTACGTGAAGTACGCCAATAAGAATATCGAGCCGAAGTCGGCCGCCATCCGTGAAGAATTGGAGGGCAACTAATGACTACCACCACCCTTGCCGCCGAGACTTCCGCCGGCAACCCCATCCTGAATATTTCCATCTTCGGTCTCTTCCTCATCATCACCATGGCAGTGGTGCTGCGCGCCGGAAAGACCACGAAGAAGGCCTCGGACTTTTATACCGGCGGCGGCAGCTTCTCCGGACGCCAGAACGGTCTGGCCATCTCCGGTGACTACCTCTCCGCTGCATCGTTCCTGGGCATCGTCGGCGCTGTGGCGCTCAACGGCTACGACGGCTTCTTGTACTCGGTGGGCTTCTTCGTTGCCTGGCTGGTAGCACTCATGCTCGTTGCCGAGCCCATGCGTAACGTCGGCCGCTTTACCATGGCGGACGTCCTGTCCTTCCGCCTGAAGCAGAAGCCCGTGCGCGTGGCGGCGTCTATCGCCACCCTCTTCGTCACGCTTTTCTACCTCATCGCGCAGATGGCCGGCGCCGGCTCGCTGGTGGCCGTGCTGCTAGATATTCACGACTTCAAGTGGCAGGCCCTCGTCGTCGGCATCGTGGGCGTGCTCATGATTGTCTACGTCCTAGTCGGCGGCATGAAGGGCACCACCTACGTGCAGATGATCAAGGCCGTGCTCCTGGTAGCCGGCGTGGTCATCATGTGTTTCTTGGTCTTCATCGCCCTGCGCGGCGGCTTCAGCACCCTGTTTAATAACGCCATCGACATGCACGCCGCCTCCGAGCAGATTAAGGAGAAGGGCTACGAGGCTAAAGACATCATGGCCCCAGGCCTGAAGTACGGCGCCACCACCGCCACCAAGCTGGACTTTATCTCCTTGGGCATTTCCCTGGTGCTCGGCGTGGGTGGCCTGCCGCACGTGCTGATGCGCTTTTATACCGTGCCCACCGCCACCGAGGCGCGCCGCTCCGTTACCTGGGCCATCGTTATCATCGGTGCCTTCTACCTCATGACCCTGGTCCTGGGCTACGGTGCAGCTGCGCTGGTGGGTCCGGACCGTATCTTGGCCGCGCCGGGCGGAGCCAATGCTGCGGCACCGCTACTCGCATTGGAGATTGGCGGCTCTATCTTCATGGCGATTATTTCCGCCGTGGCCTTCGCTACCGTGCTCGCTGTGGTTGCCGGCCTGGCCATTACCGCCTCTGCGTCCATTGCGCACGATATCTACCACGCGGTTATCCGCAGCGGCGAGTCCACCGAGGCTGAGCAGGTCCGCGTCTCCCAGGCCACCGTGGTGATCCTTGGCATCGTCTCCATCATCTTGGGCATCCTGGCCATGACCCAGAACGTGGCCTTCTTGGTCTCCCTGGCGTTTGCGGTTGCGGCCTCCGCCAACCTGCCGACCATCCTGTACTCCCTGTACTGGCGTCGCTTCAATACCGCGGGCGCGGTGGCCTCCATGTACACCGGCGTGGTGTCCTGCCTGGTGCTCATCTTCTTCTCCCCGGCAGTCTCCGGTTCTGAGAGCTCCATGTTCCCGGGCGCGGACTGGGCCATCTTCCCGCTTTCCTCGCCGGGCTTGGTCTCCATTCCGCTGTCCTTCTTCGTTGGCTGGTTGGTGTCCATCATGACCAAGCCGGATAACTTTGAGGAGCTTTCCGCAGAGATGGAAGTTCGCTCCCTTACTGGCGTGGGCGTGGAGGCACCCGTGCAGCATTAATTGCTTGAAAAGTGCACAGACCCGGTAATGTGGTTGGACGTGCTTAGAACGTCTGTGACCCGCAAGGCGGCATCAGTTAAGGCTGGTGCCGCTTTAGCCGTATGCATGCTCGCCTTGACCACCACCGCGTGCAGCAATAGCGAGCGTGAAAGCGACGCGCTTGCCGACGCCCCCTCGGAAGCAACAGACACCAACCGCGATGTCCCACCGGAAACCAATGAGTTCCTGGAGGGCGATGAGGGTCATTCAATTACCTATATCCGCCTGCATGATGGCATGCACATGGGCTCTGCCTCGGAGCACGAGGCCCGCCCGGCGCTAAGCCTCATCAAGCTCTATATCGCCACCTACGTAATCGAAAAGGGCGAGTACGAGGACAAATATGAGGCGCTGGATATGATCGCTAGCTCCTCTGATAAGTCCGCCGAAGACCTCTTTGACAAGTACCCGGATTCCATCGACGCGATTGCCGATGAATTCCACCTCGAATCCACCAAGGCCGGTGAGCAGTGGGGCTACTCGCAAACCTCCACGTATGACGTAGCCAGCTTCATCTCGCAGCTCATTGACCGCGATGAAACCCATCCAGTGCTGGTAGCTATGGCGCATGCCGATCCCATCTCTGAGGATGGCTACCTTCAGAACTACGGCACAGCCAAGCTCTCTAACGTAGTAGGCAGCAAGTGGGGCTGGTCCAATGATAAGTCCATTAACTCTTCGGTTTCCTTTGGTGAGAACTTCGTCGCCGCAGCCTCTATCACCGGCTCATCCGATGACCTCACCGACTACGTCAAGGACGAGGTGACGGGGAAGAATCTGGGCAAGGCCACCGAGCGCTTCCTTAAGTACAAAGACGGCGAGGACGTTCCACCGATCGAGACCTCCACTTCAGAGACCCCCACCACGTCCTCCAACAAGAAGGACAAGGACGAGAAGTCCGGCAAGGGCAAGAAGGATAAGACTTCGTCGAAGGAGCCCACCAGTGAATCCACTACGTCCAAAAAGAAGGACAAAGGCAGCTCCGATAAGAAGTCCACAGATAAAAAGAAAAGCTCAGAGAAAACCTCCGAGCCTTCCAAGAAGTAGTACTACCGCGCCTTAGAGACCGTTTCTGCGACGATCTTCGCTAGCTGACGAATCTGATCGTTGCTCAACGTCTTGCCATTAAAGTTCACGCCATTGGCGGTGACCTGCGGAAGTTTCGGTAGCTCCGGGTGCTTGCTCTGTAGCTGTGAGCTCAGCTGATTGACTAGGTCGGACGAGCCATTGCTTGGGGCCTTGGTCTGCGGCTGCGGCTTTGGCTGTGGTTTCTTGGTGGTCGGCTTCTTTGCCGGTGCAGGTGCCGCGGACTTGCCAGGCGTCCACTGTCCCCAGTCCTCGGCATAGACCTCATTGACGTCAACGATGACGCCTCCAATGGTCTGCTGCTTGCCGTGCGGCAGCTGGTGAATAGTGGTGCGCGGGTGAATCTTGCCGTTGGAACCCCAGTCATGCATCCAGAAGTATTTGCCGATGCCATCCTGTATCGCCCACTCGATGGTGTTGTAGTTGCCGTAGATGCCCGTCTGGTAGCCGGCCAGCTCTAGCGTCTTGGAGAATGCCTGCAGGTATGGGCGAATTTGGCGGGTGTACTGCTCGCGGGTGGGGTTATCGTCGATCGCGATGTAGATCGGGCGTTTGGTAGGACCGCCTGCCTTCTTGTGTAGCGCAATCGCCTTCGGTGCGTGTACTGCCGCACCTGCTGCGCCCTGCTTCCAATCGGCAGTTTCCGCACGGCCGAATTGGTATACCGACGCAGTGGGCAGGCCTGCTGCTGCATTGGCCTTAGTCTCCTTGAGGGTTACCGGCTTGCCGGTCATCCAGGTCGCGCCGGGGCGCTTGTCGGAGACGTAGCGAATCGCACCCATATGGCCGGCATTCTTAATCGCCTGCGGGGAAGGTACGCCGGCGGAGAAATCAATGATGGTGCCGCGCACCGGTCCGAGCGCCGCCGCGCTCGGGACGGCAGCGCCGATAGCGCCTGCGGTCAGGACGAGAGCGCCGGCCTTAAATAGGCCGCGACGGGAGAAAGATGGTGACATGTTGAGCTCCTGCAGTAATCACATTTGTCACAGTAGTTAACAACTGCACCATAGCAGCGGGTCTGGGGTCATCCCCGGAGCGAAACCGCATGTCGCGCTTCTATTTCGGGAAACTATTTCGAGTCGTTCCTAAACGCCACTTGAGTGGGATTCTCAACCGTGCGTAATACCGTGCAGTCCTTCTCATGGGAAATGCGAATCAGGTTGTCCACGAGCTTGCGTGCCTGGTCGCCCTCGGGGGTATCCGGGAACGATAGATCGAAACCCACGCGAACCTCCGACAGGCGCGATGTGCCATCCTCGTTTACCCGGTCGCCTGAAGTGCCCCAGGTTTTGTTCCGTTTGAGTAGATGGGAAAATTTGGAACATGCCGAGAAAATTTGATCAGGATGCGAAGGACCGTGTGGTCCGCCTCGTGGAAGACCGCATCCTGGCGGAGAACATTTCCATGCAGGCAGCCTGCAAGATCGTGGCACCAAAGCTGGGTGTGTCGTGGCACACGGCGAGGCAATGGACGCAGGCCGCTCGTCGCGAAGGACGTGTTGTGGAATCAATGCCCGAGGACCTTGCTGCAGAAAACGCACGGTTGCGGCGCGAGAATCAAGAGTTGCGGGACACCAATGAGTTGTTGAAAGCCGCCTCAGCTTTTTCGCATCCGAACTCGACCCGAAACGTCGGAAATGATCCGATTCATCGATGAGCATCGGAATCGTTTCTCAGTCGAGTTCATCTGCCAGACGTTAAACACGCATCGCGAAGGCGGCTTCCTTACTTCGCGTGGGTACCGCCAATCCAAGGCCCGGGGCTTAAGCTCCCGTAGTCTTCGCGACGCTGTTTTCGTGGAGCATATTCGTGATGTGCATTCCGAAAACTACAGCGTCTACGGCGTGCGGAAGATATGGCGCGTGCTTCACCGCCCAGGGCAGTGACAGTGGACGCGAGTAAACAGCCTGTCTGATGCGCAGCGCTGGACTGTCCGGCAAGAACAAAGGTGGGGCACCAATCACAACGCATAAAACCCAAGGGCTCGGTTCTTTGCCCAGACTTGGTACATCGTGATTTTAGGGCTCCTAGCCCTCATCGGCTGTGGGTGGCAGGCATTGCTTATGTGCGCACCAAGAAAGGCTTTGTGTACACCGCGTTCGTGACCGATGTATTCTCCCGGAGGAATGTCGGGTAGGCGCTGTCGGATTCGATGCGCACCGAAGCCTTGCCGCTGCAGGCGTTGAACCAGGCGATCATGTGCGCCAAGGAAACAACGGGCTTGATTCACCATTCAGACCACGGCTTACAATATGTGAGCATCGTCTACAACGAGCGCCTGGCCGAGCACGGTATCGCAGCCTCCACTGGGACGGTGGGTGACTTCTATGACAATGCTTTGGCTGAGAACGTCAACGGCTCCTACAAGAATGAGCTGATTCATAGGCGAACGTGGGCCGATGTCGTCGACGTGGAAATCGCCACGTTCGAGTGGGTTAACTGGTGGAACGAATCACGGCTTCACCAGAGCTTGAACTACCGCACGCCGGCCGAAGTAGAAAACGATTTTTGGGAACACCACCCCAGTCGAGGAATAATGGAAATCAAGGCACAAGCCTAGGAACAAAACCCGGGGCACTTCACACCGGCAGGTGAAATGCCTCAACAACATCCTTGAAGGCGATCATGGTCGGCTGAAGCGGATCCTCGGGCCGAAAGGCGCGTTTAAGAACCGGACATCTGCATATCGGACGTTGAAAGGGATGGAGGCGATGCACTCCTTGCGGAAAGGGCAAGGCACGATGTTTGCCTACGGGCAACCGAACCCAGACGCGGTGATCGTCAGCCGGATATTCGAGATAGCTTAAGCACCCCGGAGCAGGGACAACTGATGTCTTGAGGTTGGGCTTTTCGACCCTGGCCCAACTTTGCAACAGCACCCAGACGCATAACGCTGGCCGCACGATAAAAATGGAGCCTTCTTGGCTCACACCCCAAGTTTGCAACACCACCCTGAAAACTAACTCGAAATCTTATCCAGAAAAGGACGTAGAATGAATATTGAGAAGGTAGCTGTCAACGAAATAAACCAACTACTCGAATCCTGTGACCATCTGGAACCGCTCATCGACGCCAACGACCGTACCCCTCTAACTGATGGTCATATTTCCCTCTACTCAAATGCGTCGGATAATCATTCGAAAGAGAACTTTCTGGGTCGAGTTGATGTACAGGTCAAAGGAAAAACTCTCAAGGATCCTTCGAGACTTCAGACCTATCCGGTAGATCGTTCCGATCTTGAGGGCTACGGCAAGATGACCGGCGTCCTCTTCTTTGTCGTCGCTATTCGAAGAAGCAATAAGAGGAAACAGGCTTACTATTCGATTCTCAGTCCCTTCACGATCGCCAACATCCTTGCGGAGATGAATCCTTCCCAAAAGAAGAAGTCTCTTCCTTTTAAGAGATTGCCCTCCACTCCCGAGAATATTGAGCGAATCGTGGACCTCGCCATCAAGAAAGGCCGCGAGGATCCACAACTGGGATTTGAGACTATCCCCCAGGAGAACGTGCGAGGGGTAACGCTCTATACCACCGACGAGCTTGATCTTTCAGCACCGGCGAGCCTCAAGCGGGGCGAACTGGATTTCCTCGTTGAGATAGAGGCCGAGGACGGCAGCCGCTTACCGATAGACGCCGACATCGAGCTCATCCCCCACACCTATCTGCCACAACAATGTGCGATGGACATCGAGAGTGGCGATTTCAAGATCAGCGAATATCAACGGCGTCGCACCGGCCCCCACACTGTGGAGAACAAACTTACGGACGGGATTGCGATCACGCTGGAACGTGAGGGGGATAAGTTCCGCTATTCGCTTACCTATACTGCCAACGATAACCTTGCCCAGCGTCTGTTTGACCTCGGCTTCCTCACCCACTGGCTGGACAGTCAAGAACTGAGGATCGAGGGTAAGGTTGTCCCTTTCCCTTTAGCCTGGCCCCAGGGTAGAGGGGAGCTAGACGCCGAACTGGGATTCTTCCGCAAGATTGAACAGTTGTTCACCACCTTGCGGGTCGACCCTCGACTGATATCTCTCGAGGACGTCACCGATAAACAGTGGTGGCAGCTTGAAATGCTCTACGCCAACATGGTCGAAGGGGAAGAGCTTACCCAGCAGTTCACCGAGGCTGGTCGAGTGCTTCAACCCGTGGGCCCCTGGTTTATTGAACTGATTGCGCAAACTGGGAAGACACCCAATCATTGGAAATATCACGGACTCACGGATCTAGATGCCGGCGTGTTTGCTTTACGTGAGCCCGAGGCGGAAGGCGGGCGGTTTCTCGCTGTCACGCCCTACGAGCTCATCGACCCCTCACGACTGCCCCTGACCTTGAACCTGCGGCCCGATACCATCGTGAAGCAATACGAACGAATCAAAGAGCACAAGAACACCTTCTCGATGGCCAACTGGTGCGTTCTCCGTCTCATCAAAGCTGCAGACCTCCAACCGAAGCGACGCACGGAGCTGTTGCTCATGGCGCAGTCACTCAATGACTGGCTCATCGGCAATGACGGGAATAAGCCGCACCACCTGGTGAATCAGTGGCAGATTACGGCCAGAGAAAAGGACTTGTCGGTGGATGACCTTAAGTCCATCCGGCAGCTTCGGCGCCAAATCCAGCGGAATGAGCCTGACCTGTTAGTAGAGCTAGGCTGTTCCATCCTTTTGGGGGACAGGCCTGAAGTCGAAGATCTCTACGAGGAGTTGGAGGATGAGCAACGGTCCCAGCTGCAGGAATGGCCAATCTGGACTCTCTGGAATAGTGTTTCCCCTTAGGGAAACCACCATTTTCCCAATTGCATTTCCTTCGAAGATGGTCATTCGGCGTTGCAGAAACCGCCACCCGAAGGCAAGCGGTCATTGGCAGGACCTGCCACCCCTACCTGTCGATTTGAGGTACACCCTAAGTGAACAGTTCGGGAATTGCATCCATCGCGTTTAACCTACTGTTCGCTAGGATGGGTTCATGAGTAATGAAACGGAACCGTCACTACCTCTAGACATTCCCGAACAGTCAGAGGTGATTAAGGGTCAAAAAATTGGTTACGCGCGTGTTAGTTCCAAAGACTAGAATCTTGACCGGCAAACCGCAGCATTAAAGAAGGAAAAAGTCTTCCGCATCTTCACTGACACGGTTAGTGGTTCGTCCACCCAGCGCCCCGGCTTAGATGGGGCGCTTAATTATCTGCACGCCGGCGATCAACTCATTGTAGTCAGCATGGACATGCTTGCCCGCTCCCTTATCGACCTCCACCGCCTAGTCGATGAACTCACCGAACGCGGAGTATCCGTCAAGTTCCTCAAAGAGGGGCAGGTGTATTCGCAGGATTCCATTCCGATTACCAAACTGATGCTCGGCCTACTCGGGTCAGTGGCGGAGTTTGAACGCGCGATTTTTCGCGAGCGCCAGGCAGAAGGGATTGCCAAGGCGAAAGCCCACGGTGTCTATAAGGGGCGTGCGAACGTCCTCAGCGAGGAACAAATAATGCAGGCGCGTACCGGGGTGAACGAGGGGATTCCGAAGGCAGAGGTTGCCCGCCGACTCGGGATAGGGCGCACCACACTGTATAAGTACCTCAACCAGTAAGGCCTGACGCACCACGCAATACCTATTGCTATAGGTATTGCTATGCCGGTTGCTATTTGTAGCGTTATGAGCATTATTGTCGCTGGCAGTGCACACTTATGCCCGGCGGTTACGCCGGTAGGAACAAGGGGCGTCGAGGACAGTTGCTAGTGTTTGAGATGGTCCACAAACACCCTGTGCTTTAGGTGTGGGGTGCACGTAGCGTCCTCGTCGGTGCATGATTGGTCCGCGCGTGTACGTAGGCTGTTTCCGTGCGTCTTGTTAGGCGAGAGAACGATCCTACGACGCTAGGGAAGTAGACGCTTCAATGACTTGGTTCGTGGTATGTTCCAAGCCTCGATTACTAGGGGCTTGAACGCGGAAATGGACGCCCACCTGGGCTATGGCCCTGGCGGCCGGGACGCTAAAGTGGCTGTTGGTACCAATAATCACCGCAACGTCACGCGAATCCCTCGACGAGGGCGACTTCGACACCCAGTACGGCTGCCCCCTCAACGAAGTCGAGAACACCATCACCAACTGGGCAAACTCCTAGCCCATCCCGCCACCGCCATTTGGTGGGGCTGTCGGGTTGTTGCTGCACACACGCTTCGTAAGCTAGAGGGCAACAACCCACTATCCCAGGAGGCTCCAATGACTTCCGCAGCGTTTACCGCCGCCAGCACCACCCTCGCCACCCAGCTCGCCACCATCGACCGCGAACTTGAAAGCGACCGCCGCACGAGCCCCGAAGACCAGCTGAAAGTCCCCGTCTCCACATTCCTGACCACCATCGGCGACCAGCGTCCCGCACAGGTCAACGTGTTCACAGAACACCGCCAGTTAACCGGCGACAACGTCCAGGGCGTGCGCCTCGACATGGCCATAAAAGACGGCTTCGGCCGCCTGGTCGGCCACATCGAGCTGAAAGCCCCCGGAAAATCCGCCAACCCCCACCGCCAGGCAGGCTGGTCAAAACACGACAAAGCCCAGTGGAAACGACTAGAAAACCACGCCAACCTCGTCTACACCAACGGCTGGGAATGGACCCTGCTCCGCCACGGCATGGACCGGCCGGTAGCCCACGTCCTGCTCAGTCCCAACACCGACGGCACCCTGCCGGAGGGGCAGGTGGAGCAACTGTCCAACCTGCTCGACCAGTTTCTTTCCTGGAAACCCACCACCCCCTCCAACCCACGCGGCTTGGCCGAACAGCTCGCCCCACTGGCACGCCTGCTGCGCGACTCGGTTAAAGAAATCGTCACCGACAAAACCCCAGACGCGCTCGACAGCCTCTATGAGCACTGGCAAAAAGACCTCATGCCGCGCGCAACACCCGCCCAGTTCGCCGACAGTTTTGCCCAAACATTCACCTACGCCCTCCTTTTGGCGCGCGTCGAATCCGACCTGCCCTCCAGCCAGTTCACCGCCAACGCCATCACCCCAGCATTGCGCCGCAACGGTCACCGACTAATCGGCTCCGTGCTGGAGTTGATGGGACAAGACCAAAACCGCTCCCTGGTCGACGGGCCAGTCTCCCTGCTGGAGGCAACCATCGGATCTGTGGACGTGGACAAATTCACCGCCAACGCCGACCCGTGGCTGTACTTCTACGAAGACTTCCTCGCGGCCTACGACCCGAAAATGCGCGCCGAGGCGGGCGTGTACTACACCCCTGTCGAAATCGTCGAAGCCCAAGTACGACTGCTGGACACGGTGCTGAAAACCCGCTTCGGCCGCCCCGACGGGCTGGGGGATGACAACACGAAACTGCTGGACAATGCCTGCGGAACAGCCACATATCCATTGGCGGTTGCCCGTCACGTCATCGACAATTCCGCCGCGCCGCAAGACGAGGCCCGAAGCCTTGCCAAACGCCTCCACGCGTTCGAAATTCTGATGGGGCCATACTCGGTGGCCCACATGCGCCTCACCCAACTGCTGGAATCCACCGGCATCCAACTCGGCAAAGACGGCGTGCAAGTGTTTCTCACCAACTCGCTTACCGATCCGGGGGAAGTGTCCGCCGACCACCAGCAAATCTCACTGTGGGAGGTCATGGAGGACATCAACGAGGAAAACCGTCGTGCGGGACTCGTTAAAGACGACCACACTGATATAAGGATAATTTTAGGAAATCCGCCGTACCACCGTCTCTCACGTGCGGAAGCGCTGGGTTCTGCGTCTGGTACATATCAGAATGTTGTTTTGGAAGAGGCGCGCGGCAACCGCCCCCTCCTCGACGATTTCATCGAACCGCTCAAAGCCCACGGACTTGGCGGCCAAGCCAAAAACCTCTACAACTCCTACATCTTTTTCATGCGCTGGGCCATCTGGAAAGCCTGCGAACAGCACAAAAACGAAACCGGCGTAGTCAGCTACATTACCGCCTCGTCCTACCTGCGCGGCCCCGGCTTCGCGGGCGTGCGCGAATACATGCGCCGCGTCTTCGACGAAGTCTGGATCATCGACCTGGGCGGCGAGGGCCGCGGTGCCCGCACTGAGGAAAACGTTTTTAGCATCGGAACCCCCGTAGCCATCTTCCTGGGCATACAACACCCCAATACCTCAACCGGCACACCCAAACGCCACGCCGACCGCATCAAACAGAAAGCCGCCGTCTACTACCAGCGCATTTCGGGAACGGGCCTGACCCCCGGAAAGTGGACACGTCGGGGGTTAGCTATGCTGCTCTAGTCAGTGTAGCTGAATTCTCGGCTTCAAAGACGTCAGGAGCTGAAAGATTGCACCAGGAGTGCCGTCGGCGTGTGTTGTAGCGCATGCACCACCGGAAGACTTCTTGGCGGCAGGAGATCGGATTGTCAAAGACTTTCCTGTCACGCAAGATTTCCCGCTTGAGCGTGGCGTTAAACGATTCTGCTAGGGCGTTATCAGCACTCGTTCCTACCGCTCCCATAGACTGGCGCACACCCAACGACGAGCAATAGTTCCTAAAGGCTTGTGAGGTGTACACGCTGCCGTGATCAGAATGGAAAATTGCCCCTTTAAGGCTTCCGCGGACTTTCCTGGCATGGGACAAAGCTTCGATAACCAGTGATACCCGCATGTGATCGGCGAGTGCATGTCCGACAAGTTTGCGCGAGTAGACGTCGATGACCGTGGCCAGGTACATGTTCTTGCCGCCCTTACACGGCAGGTACGTAATGTCGCCTACATAGACGTGGTTTGGCCTGTCAGCTGTGAATCTGCGGCCTACTAGATCTGGCATGACGCGGTGACCAGGCTTACGCCTGGTAGTGACGCATCGGCGGCGTTTGGTAAAGCCTTTAAGTCCCATGGATTTCATGATTCGTGCGACTTTCTTGTGATTTATCGGGCCAAAGCTCGTATCGGCTTTAAGGCTTGCAGCGATGCGTTTAGCACCATAAAGCCCGTATTCATCATCGAAGATGGTCTTGATTCTTGCACCAATAAGAGCATCCGAACACGTCTTTAACCTGCGTTCTTCGCGGGTTTGCACCCATTTGTAGAACGAGGAGCGATTGAGCTTTAACACCTGGCACATCCGCTTAACCGAGAATTCGGTTCGGTGGTCATAGACAAACTGGAAGCGGATCACCAGTGAGTCTCTTCGGCAAAATATTTCGCGGCCTTGCGCAGGATGTCACGTTCTTCGCGCAGCTTTGCGTTCTCTTTTTCTAACTGGCGGATCCGTTCGGAATCATTCGCTGCTTGGACCTTGTCGCGCATGCTTTTTGTGCGGGCACGTTTGCCGGTGCCGTACTTCTTGATCCAAGAATGCAGCGAGGCACGGTTGATACCGAGCTCTGCTGATGCTGAGTTCAGTGAGAGGTCCTCATTGTTTTCGTAGAGGGCCACGGCATCGCGTTTGAACTGTTCGGAGTACCTGGACATGGTGGTAGATTACCTTTCTTCCAGCCCGACTGGGCTGGATATCAGGTGTCCACCAAACAGGGGTCAGGTCCAACCCGGACAGAAAAACTGTCCGCACTCCAATTCGTCGACACCCCAGAAAACGACGATAAGTGGCTACAACTGCCCAACGAAGACTGGGGAGACAAATTCGTTCCCTCCAGCGCAGCGGCCCTATCGGACGGCGTACCCCTCGACAACGTTTTCCCGTGGTACTACTCAGGGTCTAAAGCTGGTCGAACGTGGGTTATTGCACCCACAGAAGCAGCACTGAAATCTAGGCTGCAAACCTTACAATCAGTCGCTGACTCTGCCGAGGGAAAGACCTTGTTCGACGAGTCGCCCTCCGGCCGGAAGTACGATTCCTCCAGCTCCTCGAACCTAATTCCAGCGTCCGCGGATCGGAGCGCAGCAATCAGCACGGATGCGGATTTGGACAAAGCTGCGACACAACGCTACGGATACAGATCTTTCGACAGACAGATGGCCATTGCCGACCATCGGTTGGTAGATCGCCCTGGAGCATCGTGGCAAATAGTTAGCAACAACCAGATATTTTTAACCTCGCTATCCACCACAGCTCTAGGCAACGGCCCTGCCGTCACCGTGAGTCCATATGTTCCCGACCTTCATTTTTTCCGTGGCTCTTTCGGTGCGAAAGACATTCGTCCCCTCTACCGCACCGACAGCACCTCCCAGCCGAACATTTCCGCCAGCCTGCTCCAGGCGCTGGAGAACGCTTACGGGCAGCCGGTGGATGCTTTCGACGTGGCCGCCTACGTGGTGGGCCTGCTGGGCACCTCTGCCTACACCGCACGTTTTGAGGAGGAACTTTCCGAAGCCCCGGCACACGTCATTTTCACCGCCGACAAGACCCTGTTTGACCAGGTGGCCGAGTTCGGCCGTACCATCATTTTTGAGCAAAGCTGGGGCGAGCGCGGCGCGAAACTCAACCAGTTCGGCCAGCCGGTCGGCCAGCGGTTCCGTGGCAAAGCCAGCCTGGGTGTGGCCACACCGGCCGATGATTACCCCGAGTCGTGGTCGTATGACGAAGACACCCACCAGCTCACCGTCGGCGGGGGTCGCTTCGACCATGTTTCCCCCGAGGTTGCCCACTTTGAGGTTTCCGGCATGAACGTGCTGCGCTCCTGGCTGGGCTACCGCATGAAAAACCCTGCGGGGAAATCGTCGTCGCCGCTCGACCAGATGCAGGCGGCAACATGGCAGCACGACGGGGAACTGCTGGAGCTTCTGTGGCAGCTGGAGTTTATGGTGGCGGCGGAGCCGCGCGGTGCGGAACTGCTTGACCGTGTGATTACAGGCGAAAAAATCACCCCCGCGGAGTTGGGGGTTCCGACGGCGGCGGAGATGAAAGCCCCGCCGAAGAAACAGCAGGGAACCATGTTTGAGTAAAGCTGCAAACAGCTCGGGCGGTCGGGCTAAAATCCCCACGGTGTGCAGGGGTACACGATGGTGTGTAGTCCGTCGAAAGTGCCCCATGGGCCATACCCACGTGTGCGGGGGTAAGCATTCATTATCCACTAGAATCCGCCCTCTGACGCTTCCCATTGCTCGAGAAAACGGTGAAGGATAACCGAGAAGCTCTCGAGATTAGAGCCGAGAGCTTAAACTAAATCCCTGTTGATGCTGGTCAACGGGGAATTTTTGTGAAAGAATTTGTGCCCCAGAGTGTGTCTGGTTCCATGACATCGTTCCGCATGTCTTATGAGATCGTTCCGGTTTGTCCTGCGGGAATGTCTCGTTACATCGATCCGGCAGCACGATTTTGGGCGGGAGTGCCCCGCGGGGGTGAACCGGCATGTCTGAGAGTGTCTGATGGTTTGTGTGTGGGTTTCCAACCTGCATAAGGAGATAAGCCAGAATGACTACTGTGACAAGACGAGATCCGGCCGATAAGGCCAAGATTGACGCGATTGAAAAGAAGCTGCTTGCTAACCCCGAAATCGCGAAACTGATTGATGACCTAGGCACATCGACAACGGATGCCAACGACCTAGTTCGGGGCATGCTGCAAGCCTCAATCACCAGAGGTTTGAATGCTGAAATGGATGCCCACCTTGGCTACGAGTCCGGCGACAGGAGCGGCAAAGCTGCAGCTGGGACAGACAATCACCGCAACGGGTCGTACACAAAGACCGTGGATTCGAACTACGGGCCGGTAACCGTTGATGTCCCTAGGGATCGGGCGGGAACATTCTTGCCGACTATGGTCCCTAAAGGCTCGAGGCGATTGACTGACGTTGATGACATGATTGTCAGCTTGTACGCCGGTGGAATGACCATTAGGGATATCCAGCACCACATGGCAACTGCGATGCGGGTTGATATCTCTCATGAGACGATTTCTGCGGTTACTGACGCCGTCTTGGATGAGGTCATGGTCTGGCAAAACCGCCAGCTAGACGAGTTCTACCCGGTCATTTTCCTGGACGCACTACGCATTAAAGTCCGCGATGGAGGCCGAGTTGTCAACAAGTCCGCGTACATGGCAATCGGCGTGGACCTCGACGGGATCAAGCACATTTTGGGATTGTGGATTGCCAAGGAAGAAGGTGCCTCCTTTTGGGCGCAAGTGTGCGCCAACCTTTCCAATCGTGGCGTCAAAGACGTCTTTATCGTCTGCTGTGACGGGCTGAAAGGCCTACCAGAAGCAGTAGAGGCAACCTGGCCGAACTCTATGGTGCAAACCTGTATCGTGCACCTGATACGTGCCGCGAACCGGTGGGTGGCCTACGGTGATCGCCGGGCTGTATCCGCCGCGTTGAAGAAGGTCTACACCGCCGCAGACGAGTCCACAGCCAAGGCAGCTTTAGCCGAATTCGAGGCTTCCGAGTTGGGTGAGAAGTATCCACGCTCAGTCAAGGTCTGGCAGGACGCATGGGGGCGGTTTGTCCCGTTTCTGCAGTTCCCGCCAGCAGCGAGAAAGGTCATCTATACGACGAACTCCATTGAATCGTTTAATAATGAGCTGCGTAAAGCTACCCGCAACAGGGTGCAGTTCACCAATGATGAATCCGCGCTGAAGACGCTGTGGTTGATGATCTGCAACATTGAAGATAAACGAGCGGCAAAGAGGGCAAAGGAGGGCAAACGGGTCTCCGCGACAGCCGGCAGACTCATGGAAGGAGCCCGAGTTTCCGGTTGGAAACAAGCCATCAACCAAATGGCCGTGGCCTACCCCGACCGCTTCGACAAATACCTATAAACCCAGCCCCACACACAAACAACTTGACGCTGATAATGGGAATACAGGATCGGAACCACGTGGAATGACCCACTTCTTGACTGGCCATGATCTCCTCATGTGCCTTCAGCGTGATCTGTCTTCCATGTTAGTTCCGACCCTGTACCGCAATCTGGTGAATCCGCCCATGACCTTATAGGAGCGTGACGTCTCCACCGTGACCACCCCGGCAGGTGTCTAGTGTAGTCGTCCCATCAGCGTCTTGTCTGCCCGGAAACCCCGGATCGCGGGTCACCCGCACGTTTGCTCACAGACAGGACCTGATCCCCAATGTCTACCACTTTCGACTGCCCCACCGGCCCCGTTGCCGGAATCGACACCCACACCGATACCCACACTGTTGCCGTTATTTCGGACACCGGCCGGCACATCGCCACCGACACCTTCCCCGCCACCAACCCTGGCTACGTGGCGATTTCAGAGTTCATGGCAACCTACGGTGTCACCACCGTCGGTGTGGAAGGAACCAGCTCCTATGGAGCAGGCCTGACACGCCACCTTCGCACCCAGAAATACTCAGTCGTAGAAGTCTTACGCCCTACCCGGGCCGTTCGACGCCGGGACGGCAAATCAGACCCCGTTGATGCTGTCGCTGCCGCCCGCCAGGTGCTCACCGGGGAAGCCTTAAGCATCCCGAAAGACACTTCCGGGCCAGTGGAATCCCTCCGTGGGTTGCAGATCACCCGCCGTCAGCTCGTGATGACAGCAGCGAAACTGATGACAACGATCAAATCGTTGCTGGTCACAGCACCCGATGAGATTCGACGCCGCTATAGTGCGATGTCCACATTGGTCATGGTGGAGGCCTTGTCCCGGTGCCGACCATCAGCTGACCTGGCCGACCCCAGAAATGGGGTGCTCCTCGCGTTGAAGACATTAGCCACCACCTATCGTGATTTACAGAAACAGGGTACGCAGCTGGAAAAACACATCAGTATCCTGGTTGAGATGATCAATCCGCATGTGACCTCGATATTTGGGTGTGGTTCCGTGGTGGCTGCTGATCTGATTGTCAGTGTGGGGGATAATCCAGGCCGGATTCACTCCGAGGCAGCATTAGCTCATCTGTGCGGGGCCGCACCGATTCCGGCTAGTTCTGGACGGACTCATCGGCACCGTCTCAACCGGGGTGGTGATCGTCGGGCGAATTCTGCGTTGCATCGGATCGCGTTGGTGCGGATGCATCATGACCAACGCACCAGGGACTACGTAGCCAAACGCACCAAGGAAGGATTGTCGAAAAAGGAGATCTTACGGTGTCTGAAACGCGCCATTGTCAGGGAGGTCTACCGGGTGTTGTGCTTGGGTCAGGCCGTTCTTCCAACGGGCCAGGTAGAGGTTGATGAACTCAAAGCTCGACGGATCGAGAGGCAGTTATCGCAAGCCCAGGTTGCTGAAAAACTCGGGTGTGCCCCGGCGAGAATCAGTGATATCGAAACCGGCAAGCGCCCTTTGCCGGAGTTGAGGTTGGCTTATGAAGAACTTCTCAAATCAGCTTGACACAACATAGGAGCATCACGCTCGGGCGAAATGCTTTTGAAAAAGTCTTGAGTACGTACAAAATTCAGCAGAAAAACGGCCGCCCAGGCCACCCACAAACGCAAGGAAAAATTGAGAGATTCCACCAAACACTCAAAAAATGGATCACCGCCAGACCACCCGCGAAAACTATAGGTGAGCTGCAAGAACAACTAGATGAATTTCGCGACTACTACAACATTCACCGCCCTCACCGAGCGCTTGGCAGACGCAGCCCGCACCACAGCTACACGACAGGACCCAAAGCCAGCCCAAGTGATAATCCAAAGCAAGAATGGCGCACCTGAGGTTACCCTCGTTTAGTGGACACCCTATTTGTGCGGATCTTGTGTCCGTAGGAGAGGATGTTCATTGTGAGTCAACAGCGCAAGAAGTACACGCCGGAGTACCGGCGTGAAGCCGCGAACCTTGTAATCGAGTCAGAGCGCCCGATCGCTCATGTGGCTAAGGAGATTGGCGTCTCCGCCGGGCTTTTAGGCCGGTGGGTCAAACTCGAGCGTGAACGCCGAGGGGCCTCGGATGGGATGAGTGAGGCTGATCTTCGTGCTGAGAATGCTCGTCTGCGCCGTGAGTTGGCGGAAGCCAAGATGGATAATGAGTTCTTGTCAAAAGCGACAGCCTTCTTCGCCGCGAAGCAACGCGAGCAGAAAAGTTCGAATTGATGCAGCAGGAGAAGGCAAACTACAGCATCAAACGCATGGCACGGCTATTAAAAGTGTCTCGGTCTGGATACTACAAATGGGCTGATACGCAGCAGAAGCGACTATCTGGCGAAAATGATCGTGCTGCATTTTACGATGGCGTTGACCGAAAGATTCATCAGATTTGGAAAGACTCCGATGAGGTTTATGGTGCTCCGCGGATCACCGCAGAACTTACCGAGCGCTACCAGATCACCCTGAATCGCAAGACTGTGGCTAAGCGGATGCGCATGATGGGCATTGAAGGGATTTCACCGCGTGCCTTTGTCCCGGTGACAACGATTCAATCCAAGCGTAAGTCAGCTCTTCCTGACCTGGTCAAGCGCATGTTTGATACTGGTGAGCTCAACCGAGTGTGGATGTCGGATATTACCTACCTACGCACCAGCGAGGGATGGTTGTACTTGTGTGCGGTCCGCGACGGCCATTCCCGCAGGGTGCTGGGATGGGCAATGGATAGCGTTCAAGATACATGCCTGGTCGAACGGGCCCTGCGGATGGCACATACACTGCGCGGTGACGTTCCTAATGGGCTGGTGTTCCACGCTGACCGCGGAACGCAATTTACCAGCGAGAAGCTCTGGGAAGTCTGCCATAACCTGGGCATTGCTCAGTCTGTGGGGCGTACTGGTGTGTGCTTTGATAACGCGATGGCTGAGTCGTTCTGGTCGACGCTTAAAACCGAGTTCTACGACCGTAAGCGTTGGCCTACCCGCGATGCTGCGCGCAAGGCCGTTGCCTACTGGATGGAAGTCGTTTACAACCGTCGGCGCCGGCACTCTGCACTAGGGAGGACCTGACCCCTGTTTGGTGGACACCTGATATCCAGCCCAGTCGGGCTGGAAGAAAGGTAATCTACCACCATGTCCAGGTACTCCGAACAGTTCAAACGCGATGCCGTGGCCCTCTACGAAAACAATGAGGACCTCTCACTGAACTCAGCATCAGCAGAGCTCGGTATCAACCGTGCCTCGCTGCATTCTTGGATCAAGAAGTACGGCACCGGCAAACGTGCCCGCACAAAAAGCATGCGCGACAAGGTCCAAGCAGCGAATGATTCCGAACGGATCCGCCAGTTAGAAAAAGAGAACGCAAAGCTGCGCGAAGAACGTGACATCCTGCGCAAGGCCGCGAAATATTTTGCCGAAGAGACTCACTGGTGATCCGCTTCCAGTTTGTCTATGACCACCGAACCGAATTCTCGGTTAAGCGGATGTGCCAGGTGTTAAAGCTCAATCGCTCCTCGTTCTACAAATGGGTGCAAACCCGCGAAGAACGCAGGTTAAAGACGTGTTCGGATGCTCTTATTGGTGCAAGAATCAAGACCATCTTCGATGATGAATACGGGCTTTATGGTGCTAAACGCATCGCTGCAAGCCTTAAAGCCGATACGAGCTTTGGCCCGATAAATCACAAGAAAGTCGCACGAATCATGAAATCCATGGGACTTAAAGGCTTTACCAAACGCCGCCGATGCGTCACTACCAGGCGTAAGCCTGGTCACCGCGTCATGCCAGATCTAGTAGGCCGCAGATTCACAGCTGACAGGCCAAACCACGTCTATGTAGGCGACATTACGTACCTGCCGTGTAAGGGCGGCAAGAACATGTACCTGGCCACGGTCATCGACGTCTACTCGCGCAAACTTGTCGGACATGCACTCGCCGATCACATGCGGGTATCACTGGTTATCGAAGCTTTGTCCCATGCCAGGAAAGTCCGCGGAAGCCTTAAAGGGGCAATTTTCCATTCTGATCACGGCAGCGTGTACACCTCACAAGCCTTTAGGAACTATTGCTCGTCGTTGGGTGTGCGCCAGTCTATGGGAGCGGTAGGAACGAGTGCTGATAACGCCCTAGCAGAATCGTTTAACGCCACGCTCAAGCGGGAAATCTTGCGTGACAGGAAAGTCTTTGACAATCCGATCTCCTGCCGCCAAGAAGTCTTCCGGTGGTGCATGCGCTACAACACACGCCGACGGCACTCCTGGTGCAATCTTTCAGCTCCTGACGTCTTTGAAGCCGAGAATTCAGCTACACTGACTAGAGCAGCATAGCTAACCCCCGACGTGTCCACTTTCCGGGGGTCAGGCCCGGATGGTCAGCCCCGTCGACTTCGAAAACCACATTGGTCTAACCACCAGTAGAAAAGAAATAGCTGCCTAAGCACTAGGTAGCCCCACTACGTGTCCACGATTTGCGGGCAACCCCACACCAGAAACGACATTGTCTGGGACAACGGCAAAGTCACCGTGCGCTACGCTGGCAAGCTTTTCCACCTAGGCATTGGCAGAGCCTTTAAACGACAAAAAGTCCTCATGGTCATCGCCGACAATCACGTCATCACGTCACTAGCCGAAACCGGCGAAGTAATCACCGAGCACTACATCGACACAGCCCGCGACTATCAAAGGCCCTACTGGAAACAAGGAGACCCACCCCAAGCCACAAAATAAAAGAAACCGGCACCCCAGAACAAAAAGCAACTGGAATGCCGGTTTGTCAACGATGTCGCGACTCATCTGTCAAACATGTCGCGTGGGGTTGACCGCAATTCGTGGACACGTAGTGGGGCTACCTAGTGTTTAGGCAGCTATTTCTTTTCTACTGGTGGTTAGACCAATGTGGTTTTCGAAGTCGACGGGACTGACCATTCCTAGTGCAGAGTGCCGGCGCCGACGGTTGTAAACGACTTCCATCCAGTAGGCAACGGCCTTGCGCGCAGCATCGCGGGTAGGCCAACGCTTACGGTCGTAGAACTCGGTTTTAAGCGTCGACCAGAACGACTCAGCCATCGCGTTATCAAAGCACACACCAGTACGCCCCACAGACTGAGCAATGCCCAGGTTATGGCAGACTTCCCAGAGCTTCTCGCTGGTAAATTGCGTTCCGCGGTCAGCGTGGAACACCAGCCCATCAGGAACGTCACCGCGCAGTGTATATGCCATCCGCAGGGCCCGTTCGACCAGGCATGTATCTTGAACGCTATCCATCGCCCAGCCCAGCACCCTGCGGGAATGGCCGTCGCGGACCGCACACAAGTACAACCATCCCTCGCTGGTGCGTAGGTAGGTAATATCCGACATCCACACTCGGTTGAGATCACCAGTATCAAACACGCGCTTGACCAGGTCAGGAAGACTCGACTGACGCTTAGCTTGAATCGTTGTCACCGGGACAAAGGCACGCGGTGAAATCCCTTCAATTCCCATCAGGCGCATCCGCTTAGCCACAGTCTTGCGATTCAGGGTGATCCGGTAACGCTCGGTAAGTTCTGCGGTGATCCGGGGAGCACCATAAACCTCATCGGAGTCTTTCCAGATCTGATGAATCTTGCGGTCAACGTCATCGTAAAATGTTGCACGATTATCTTTTCCGGATAGTCGTTTCTGCTGCGTATCAGCCCATTTGTAGTATCCAGACCGAGACACTTTTAATAGCCGTGCCATGCGTTTGATGCTGTAGTTTGCCTTCTCCTGCTGCATCAATTCGAACTTTTCTGCTCGCGTTGCTTCGCGGCGAAGAAGGCTGTCGCTTTTGACAAAAACTCATTATCCATCTTGGCTTCCGCCAACTCACGGCGCAGACGAGCATTCTCAGCACGAAGATCCGCCTCACTCATCCCATCCGAGGCCCCTCGGCGTTCACGCTCGAGTTTGACCCACCGGCCTAAAAGCCCGGCGGAGACGCCAATCTCCTTAGCCACATGAGCGATCGGGCGCTCTGACTCGATTACCAAGTTCGCGGCTTCACGCCGGTACTCCGGCGTGTACTTCTTGCGCTGTTGACTCACAATGAACATCCTCTCCTACGGACACAGGATCCGTACAAATAGGGTGTCCACTAAACGAGGGTAACCTCACGCGACTCATGACATTTGTGCCCCAGAGTGTGTCTGGTTCCATGACATCGTTCCGCATGTCTTATGAGATCGTTCCGGTTTGTCCTGCGGGAATGTCTCGTTACATCGATCCGGCAGCACGATTTTGGGCGGGAGTGCCCCGCGGGGGTGAACCGGCATGTCTCGAGACATAGTTCCGCCATGCTGAATAAGTGGAGAACAACTCGAAACCCGCCCCTAAAATCATCATTGAAACAATGCTTGCTACCGGCATGACTCAAGCTGAAACAGCCGAACACTTCAACATCAGCACCAGATGGATCCGAACCCTTCAGCGCCGCTATCACAACGGCGGAATAGAGGCCTTAGAACCCCGGTCCAAGCGCCCACACACCAATCCCCGAGCCCTAGCCCCCACGGTGGTTGACCGAATTCTAAAGCTACGACAAGAACTCATAGAGCAAGGCACAAACGCAGGAGCACATACTATTGCGTGGCACTTGCAACGCGACGGCATCAATCCTGCCCCTGCACCATCAACCATTCACCGAGTACTGGCCAACAACGGACACATCACCCCACAACCGCAAAAGCGTCCCCGCAGCTCATGGAGACGGTTTCAAGCAGACCAGCCCAACGAAACCTGGCAAATGGACTACAGCGACTGGACAATAACTGGCCATAGAAAAGTCGCTATCTTAACCATCCTCGATGACCACTCAAGGTTCATCATTTCCTGCCACGCCTACACACACGCCACAGTAGAAAATGTCTTAGAAAGCTTCATCCACGCAGGAAAACGTCACGGATATCCACAATCAACCCTCACCGACAACGGTAGAGCCTTCACCACCAACTGTGACCGCACTAAACCCACCCGCAACGGCTTCGAACAACTCCTAGTAGACCTAGCAATTATCCAAAAGAACGGAAAGCCATACCATCCCCAAACCCAGGGAAAAGTAGAGCGCTTCCATCACACACTTAAAGTAGCCCTTGCAAACAAAGCCACAGCTAAAAGCATCGAAGAACTCAATGAACAGTTAACCGAAATCATCGAATACTACAACTACAAACGCCCACACAGAGCGCTACACCGCTACACCCCAGCCGAAGCCTACAACGCACTGCCTAAAGCTAGACCCGCATCCATCAAACACACACATGAATTTCGCTTACGCACAGACAAAGTAGGCAAAAACGGCAAAACTACACTGCGGTGGCGCGGAAAACTACGCCGCCTATACATCGGGCGCCGATGGACAGGAAAACCCATCACCATGACATGCAAAGATGAACACGTCACCATCAAAATAGCTGCAACCGGGGAACAAATAGCCGCCTACACGATGGAAGCCGACAAGGTCTACTACAACCAAAAAGACAACGAAATCACCGCCACCCGGGGCACAACAAAAACGAAAAATCTCGAGACACCATAGGAACGATGTCTCGAGACTTCACATTGTGCCCCAGAGTGTGTCTGGTTCGGAGACATCGTTCCGCATGTCTTATGAGATAGTTCCGGTCTAACCAGCACTAATGTCTCATTACATCGATCCGGTAGAAAACTCTGAAGTTAAATTTGCCCGGCCGCGACAAAAAGTGATGTCTCGAGACATCGATCCTCCATGCTTTAAAAATGGAGCAGAAATCAAAACCAAGCCCAAAAATCATCATCGAAACCATGCTTGCTACCGGCATGACTCAAGCCGAAGCAGCTGACCATTTCGGCGTCAGCACCAGATGGATCCGAACACTTCAAGCCCGCTACCGAGAAGGCGGAATCAACCGCCTAGAACCACGCTCTAAACGCCCGCGCACTAATCCCCGAGCGCTCAACCCCAGCACTGTCGACCGCATACTTAAACTGCGCCAGGACCTCACAGAACGCGGCACTAACGCCGGAGCCCATACAATTCGCTGGCACTTGCAGCAAGAGGGAATCGACCCACCACCAGCACCATCCACAATCCACCGAGTGCTCGCAAACAACGGTCACGTCATCGCCCAACCACAAAAGCGTCCTCGCAGCTCATGGATACGATTTCAAGCAGATCAACCCAACGAAACATGGCAAATGGACTACAGTGACTGGACCATCGCAGGTCACAAGCGAGTAGCTATCCTCACCATCTTGGACGACCATTCCCGGTTCATCATCTCCTGCTGTGCCTACAACAATGCCACCGTGGGAAACGTCATAGAAAGCTTCATTAATGCAGGCCAGACACACGGCTACCCCCAGTCCACCCTCACCGACAACGGCCGAGCATTCACAACCAGCACAGACCGGACAAACCCCGCGCGAAACGGATTCGAGCAACTGCTCATAGACCTAGGAATCAAGCAGAAAAACGGTAAACCCTACCACCCCCAGACACAAGGAAAAGTTGAACGCTTCCACTACACCCTTAAACTAGCCCTAGCAAGCAAAATACCAGCTCAAAGTCTCGATGAACTCAACTCTCAGCTAAAAGAAATCATCGAATACTACAACCACAAACGCCCCCATAGAGCCCTAAACAGAACCACCCCCGCAGAAGCCTACACAGCACTGCCCAAAGCTCTCCCAGCAGACATCAAACCAGACCACGACTACCGCCTACGCACTGACAAAGTAGGCACCAACGGCAAGACAACCCTGCGATGGGGTGGCAAACTACGCCGCCTCTACATCGGGCGCCGATGGGGCGGCGAACCAATCACCATGGTCTGCATCGACAACCGCGTAAGCATCAAAATAACCACCACTGGGGCACAAATCGCCGCCTACACACTCGCCGAAGAAAAGATCTATTACAACAAGAAAGACAACGAACTTGACCCCCAACAGGGCAACTGAAAACGAAAAATCTCGAGGCATCGACCGGAACGATGTCTCGAGACTTCACATTGTGCCCCAGAGTGGATTCGAACCACCGACACCGGCTTTAGGAGAGCCGTGCTCTATCCCCTGAGCTACTGGGGCGGGGTTGCGTGTGCAACTTGGCTAATCATAGCAGTGGGGCGGGGGCGCCCCGAAATGGCTTAGTTCTCCGCCAATTCCTTCTGCTTATTGCGCACGGAGGAAGCCGGCGGGTTGGTCTCGTGGGTGCCGTCGGAGTAGAGGACGGTGGGGATGATGCGGTTGCCGTCGTTGACGGATTCGATCCAGGCGTTGATGTCTTCGGTGTTGTCACCTTCGACGTCGACAAGCTCGTATGGGGTCTCGGTGCGGTCCAGGTTCTTGATGAGCTTGGCGCAGAATGGGCACCAGTCGGCGTAGAAAATGGTGACGTCGGAGTTGGTTTCGGGGGTTTGTACAGTCATTAGGCTGCGTCCTTTCGGTCGTAGGTTAAAAAGCGGTACTTGATGGGAAGATCGCTGGCTTCTTTATCCGGCAGGGCCAGGTGGCCCTTGGCGGAGGTGAGCCAGTCGGTGCTGTGGGCGAGGCCGAATTCCTCGGGGATGTCGGGGGCATAGATGGATTTATCGCCATAAACATTGCCGATATTGACGCCCATGAGCGTGACCTCAATGCGGTCCACCTGGTCCAAGGTGGCGGTATAGATTTGGCCACCGCCGATAACCCAGGCGTCGGAAAGCGAGGGCATTTCGGTGAGGACTTGGGCGCCGGCGGACCACTGGCCGGGGGCGCGGGAGGAGAGCACGTAGTTCTCGCGGCCGGGAAGCGGGCGGAACTTGGGGTTGAGGGACTCCCAGGTTTTCCGGCCCATGATGACCGGCGCGCCCATGGTCACGTCCTTAAAGTGCTTGAGATCCTCCGGCACGTGCCAAGGCATCTGCTCGCCATCGCCAATGATGCCGTCCAGGGACTGCGCCCATATTGCGCCCAACATTAAACGGACACCTGCGCCTTGATGGTGGGGTGGGGGTCGTAGCCTTCAATCTCAAAGTCGGCGAAGTCATAGGAGAACATGTCCTCCGCCTTGTGGAGGTTGAGCTGCGGGTACGGGCGCGGTTCGCGGGAAAGCTGCTCTTTGACCTGTTCCACGTGGTCGTTATAGATATGGCAATCGCCGCCGGTCCAAATGAGCTCGCCCACCTTGAGCCCGGCCTGCTGGGCAAACATGTGGGTCAGCGCCGCGTAAGAGGCGATATTGAAGGGCACGCCCAAGAACATATCGGCCGAGCGCTGGTAGACCTGCATGGACAAGGTGCCATCAGCCACGTAGAGCTGGAAGAGCAGGTGGCAGGGCATCAGCGCCATCTGGTCGAGCTCCGCGACGTTCCACGCGGAGACCAAGTTGCGGCGAGAATCCGGGTTGTTTTGCAGGGTGTCGAGCGCCTGCTGGATCTGGTCAATGTGCTGGCCGTCCGGGGTGGGCCAGGAGCGCCACTGCACGCCGTAAACCGGGCCCAGCTCGCCGTTCTCATCCGCCCATTCATTCCAGATGCGGACTTTATTGTCCTGCAGGAACTTGATATTGGACTCGCCCTTGAGGAACCACAACAGCTCGCCCAGCACCGCATGGAAGTAGACCTTCTTGGTGGTCAGCAGCGGGAAGGACTCGGCCAGGTTATAGCGCAGCTGCGCACCGAAAATGGAGCGCGTGCCGGTGCCGGTGCGATCGCCTTTGGGCGTGCCGGTCTCTAGGACCTTTCGCAGAAGATCCTCGTATGGGGTCTCAATCATGGGCATTAGTTTAGAATCCGCCATGCTCCGCGGCAAAGGCCTGGGCGTGCTCCAAGATTTCATCCTTGAGCTCGGGGCGGCAGATGAGGATATCCGGGATGAAGGTGTCCTCATTATTGAAGCGGATTTCGGAGCCGTCGAGACGGCAGCAGTGCAGGCCGGCCGCCTGGGCGACGCCCACCGGGGCGGCCTGATCCCACTCGTACTGGCCACCGGCGTGGATATAACCGTCATAATCGCCGAGCAGCACGTGCATGGCCTTGGCGCCCGCGGAGCCGACGCCCACGACTTCATAGCCCATTTTCTCCGCAATGTAGTCGGCTACCTTGGGCGGGCGATTGCGGGAGACGACGAACTTCTTAGACAGCGGGCCGGTGACTGCTCGAACGTCCGAGGACTTGAAGGTAACGCCGAGATCCGGCAGGCCCACCGCCGCGTGGATGGGGATGCCATTTTCTACGAGGGCAATATGTACCGCCCAGTCCTGGCGGCCGGTGGCAAATTCTTTGGTGCCGTCGAGCGGATCCACGATCCACACGCGGTCCTTCTTCAAACGGGCTAGGTCATCGGAGGCTTCCTCAGAGAGCATGCCGTCCTGGGGACGGTGCTGCTCGAGGACGCGGGCGATCCATTCTTGGGCGGCTTCATCGCCGGCGTCGCCAAGCGAAAGGCCCCGTAGCAGGCCCCCGTTGCGCACGCCTTTCAGGATCTCACCGCAGCCCTGGGCGAGGGAATTGGTCAGGCGGGAATCAGAAATCTCGACGGTCATGGTGCCCACATTACAACGCAGACTAGAGTGTGGGCATGCCAGAAAACATCCTCGACCGCTTCCGCCCCCAAGTAGCGCAGTGGTTTCAGGATGTATTTGCTGATCCTACCGCCGTGCAGGCGCAGGCCTGGGCGAGGATTTCCCGCGGTGAGCATGCCCTTGTGGTGGCCCCCACCGGCTCTGGTAAGACCCTCGCCGCATTCTTGTGGGCGCTGAATAATTTGGTTGAGCGCGAGGGCCAGCTGGCGCTGCCGGTGGGCTCTGGGACTGCTGGATCCGCCGCCGGGGTGAAGGTGCTGTATATCTCGCCGCTCAAGGCGCTGGGCGTGGATGTGGAAAATAACTTGCGCGCCCCGCTGACCGGCATTGCGCGCACCGCGGAGAACCTAGGGCTGGACGTACCGGATATTTCGGTGGGCGTGCGCTCGGGCGATACGCCGTCTGCCGAGCGCGCGCGGCAGGTGCGCAAGCCGCCGGATATCTTGATCACCACCCCGGAGTCGGCCTATTTGATGCTGACCTCCAAGGCGGCGGGGATTTTAAAGACGGTGGATACCGTCATCATCGATGAGATCCATGCCCTGGCCGGTACCAAGCGCGGCGTGCACCTAGCGCTGACCTTGGAGCGCCTACAGCAGGTGGCGGGTAACTTCCAGCGCATTGGGCTTTCCGCCACCGTGCGGCCGCTGTCTGCGGTATCAAACTTCTTGGGCGGCAACCGGCCGGTGGAGATTGTGGCCCCGGATGCGGAAAAGAAGTGGCAGCTGGACGTGCACGTGCCCGTGGAGGATATGTCCGATCTTCCAACGCCGGAGCAAGGCTCCACCATCGGGGAGATGACCGTGGATGATGCCATCGGCATTAGCGCGCCCTCCGTGGATGAATCCGCGCTGCCCACGGCCAAGTCCATCTGGCCGTATATCGAGGATGACCTCTATGCGGAGATCATGGCGCACCGCTCCACGTTGGTATTTGTGAATTCCCGCCGCACCGCCGAGCGGCTGACCAGCCGGCTCAATGAGCTCTATGCGGCCGAGCACGATCCGGAATCGCTCTCGCCGGAGACTCGGCGCGACCCGGCCCAGCTGATGAAGCAGGTCGACGTCGCCGGCAAGGCCCCGGCCGTCATCGCCCGCGCCCACCACGGCTCGGTGTCCAAGGACGAGCGCGCGATGACAGAGACGATGCTGAAGGAGGGCACGCTCAAGGCCGTGGTGGCCACGAGCTCGCTGGAGCTGGGCATCGATATGGGTGCCGTGGAGCTGGTGGTGCAGGTGGAATCGCCGCCCTCGGTGGCCTCCGGCCTGCAGCGCGTGGGCCGCGCCGGGCACTTTGTGGGCGCGGTATCGCACGGCTCCTTTTATCCCAAGCACCGCGCGGATCTAGTGCAGTCCACACTGACGGTAGCGCGCATGCGCGCCGGGCTCATTGAGGAGATGCATACCCCGCGCAACCCGCTGGACGTACTGGCGCAGCAGACGGTGGCGGCCGTGGCCGCAGCCGGGGACGATGGGCTCGATGCCGATGAGTGGTACGAGATGGTCCGCCGGGCTTGGCCCTACCGCGATCTGGCGCGCGAGGTCTATGACTCCGTGCTGGACCTGGTCAGCGGCGTGTACCCGTCCACGGACTTTGCCGAGCTCAAACCCCGCGTGGTCTATGACCGTGTTTCTGGTGTGATGACCGCGCGGCCTGGTGCCCAGCGCGTGGCCGTGACCAGCGGCGGCACGATTCCGGATAGGGGCATGTTCGGCGTATTCCTCTATACCGGCGCTGGTGAGGGCACCGCGGGCACGCCGCGCCGGGTGGGCGAGCTGGATGAAGAGATGGTTTACGAGTCCCGGGTGGGCGATGTCTTCACCTTGGGTGCGACCAGTTGGCGCATCGAGGACATCACGCGCGACCAAGTACTGGTCACCCCCGCGCCGGGGCATACCGGCCGCCTGCCCTTCTGGAATGGCGATGGCGCAGGTCGCCCCTATGAGCTGGGCAAGGCACTGGGCGAGTACCGCCGCGAGGTTTTTAGCTCGCCGGAGACAATTGCGGATGCCGACGATAATGCGCGCTCCAATATCGTGGCCTACCTGCAGGAGCAAAACGAGGCCACCGGTGTTATTCCGGATGAAAAGACTTTGGTGCTCGAGCGCTTCCGCGATGAGCTGGGGGACTGGCGCGTGGTGCTGCACACCCCGTTTGGCCGGCCGGTGAACTCCGCGTGGGCACTTGCGGTAGGCGCCCGGGTGGGCGAGCGCACCGGCATGGATCCGCAGGCGGTGGCCGGTGATGACGGCATCGTGCTGCGCCTGCCGGAGTCAGAATCCGATCCCGATGGATCCATCTTCGCCTTCGATGCCGATGAGATTGCCGATATCGTGGCCGAACAAGTGGGCAATTCCGCGCTCTTTGCCTCCCGCTTCCGCGAGTGCGCCGCCCGCGCGCTGCTTTTGCCCAGGCGCAATCCCGGCAAGCGCGCGCCGTTGTGGCAGCAGCGCCAGCGCGCCGAGCAGCTTTTGGACGTTGCCCGCAAATACCCGTCTTTTCCCATCATCTTGGAGACGGTGCGCGAGTGCGTCCAGGACGTCTACGACGTTCCTGCGCTCACGGAGGTCATGCGGGAGCTGGGCCATCGGCGCATCCGCATCGCGGAGGTCACCACCGAACAGCCTTCGCCTTTCGCCTCCTCGCTGCTGTTTAACTACACCGGCGCGTTTATGTACGAGGGCGATTCCCCGCTGGCGGAAAAGCGCGCGGCCGCCCTGGCCCTCGACCCAGCGCTTTTGGCCAAGCTGCTGGGCACGGTAGAGCTGCGCGAGCTGCTCGATCCAGAGATCATCGCCGAGGTCCACGCCCAGCTCCAGCGCACCGATCCCGCGCGCCGGGCCCGCACCACCGAGGAGGTGGCGGACGTGCTGCGCGTGCTCGGTCCGATTCCCGTGGACGAGCTGGGCGAACATACCGACGTCCCGCTATCCGCCCTGGACCAGCTGGGCGCCCGGATTATGCGCGTGCGCATTGGCGGGCGCGAGCACCTAGCCCAGGCTCAGGACGCACCCCTGCTTCGCGACGCCCTGGGTATCCCCATTCCTCCCGGCATCCCCGCCCAGGTGGCCACCATTTCCGATGCCCTGCCGCAGTTGGTCTCGCGCTGGGCGCGCACGCGTGGTCCGTTTGTGCTGCGCGATCTCACCGAGGCCTTCGGCATATCTGTCTCCGCCGCGCACACCGTCCTCGGCGCGCTCGACGGGGTAGTAGAAGGCCGCTACCGCCAGGGAGTGGAGGAGCAGGAGTACTGCGCCGCGGCTGTGCTCAAGACTATTCGCTCGCGCTCGCTCGCCGCAGCTAGGGCGGCCACCGAGCCGGTCTCGGGCGCTACCTTCGCCCGCTTCTTGCCGGAGTGGCACAGCATCGCCCCGGCCGGCAAGCGCCCCGCGCTGCGCGGTGCCGATGGCGTCTTTTCCGTCATCGAACAGCTCGCCGGGGTGCGCCTGCCTGCCTCCGCGTGGGAATCGCTCATCCTGCCCGCCCGCGTGGGCGATTATTCGCCCACCATGCTCGATGAGCTCACCTCCAATGGCGAGGTGCTCATCGTCGGCGCCGGCAAGGCCGGTGCGGCCGACCCCTGGATCATGCTGCTGCCCTCGGACTATGCCGCCCAACTCGCCCCAGAAACGGATGCCGAGGGCGTGAGCATGCTGCAGCGCGCCATCCTCGATGTCCTCGGTCGCGGCGGGGGCTTCCTCTTTGCCGATATCTCCGCCGAGGCCCCCGGCACCACCGAGGAGACCCGCGAGGCCCTCTGGGGGTTAGTGGAGATGGGCCTGGTAAGCCCCGATTCCTTCGCGCCGATCCGCACCCGGCTGTCCTCCGGCGGCTCGCGCTCAGGCCGCACCGCGCACCGCTCGAAGCGCCGGCCTACCCGCTCGCGCCTGCGCATGGGGCGCACCTCCTTCGCCCAAGCGCAGAACGCCGCGGGCGCGGGGACCCCGCCCGATGTCATGGGCCGGTGGTCGCTTGCCGTGTCTGCCGCCACCGATGCCACCTCCCGGTCCGTCGCCCACGGCGAGGCCTGGCTCGACCGCTACGGCGTGCTCACCCGCGGCTCCGTCGTGGCCGAGGACGTGCTCGGTGGTTTCGCGCTGGCCTATAAGGTGCTCTCCGGTTTTGAGGAATCCGGCAAGGCCATGCGCGGCTACGTCATCGATGGGCTCGGCGCCGCGCAATTCTCCACGCCCGCCATCATCGACCGCCTGCGTGGGCTGGCCGATTCCCCGGATGTTACCGGCTGGCCGTCTGGTACCACCGAGCCCGAGACCTTTGTCCTCTCCGCCTGCGACCCGGCCAATCCCTACGGTGCGGCCCTGCCGTGGCCGCAGCGCGACGACGCCGACGGCAAAGCCACCGGCGGGCCGACCCGTTCGGCAGGCGCGCTGGTAGTGCTTATCGACGGCCTACCCATCGCCCACCTCACCCGCGGCGGCAAAACCCTCACCACCTTCCTGGAATCGCTGCCGGGTGGTATCGACCCAGCAGAGGTATATCCCCGCTTGGTAAGCGCGCTCACGGACATGGTGGCGAGGGGAGCGTTGTCCCCGTTGGTTATCGAAAAGTGCAATGGCAGCCCCATCCATAAAACCGATGCGGCGGCCCACCTGCGCGAAGCCGGCGCCGGAATTACGCCTAAGGGCGTGCGCATCTCTGCCCGCGCCGCTGCTCCGCGCACCCCACGTGCAGGACGCCGCGCGAGCGAGGCCATCGAAGAACTCAGCTTTGATGATCCGCCGCCCGCACCGCGCAATAATGGTGGCTTCCGCCCGCGCGGCGGGTACCGTCGCTAAAGATCCACTGGAGGTGTTATGCCCGAAGGCGATTCCGTCCTGCAGCTATCCAACCGCCTGCAGTTCATGGCCGGACGCGAGGTTACCGGCTGTTCCGTGCGCGTACCGCGCTATGCCACCGTGCATCTAGAAGGCATGGTGTGCGAGCGCGTCTGGCCTTATGGCAAGCACCTCTTCATGCAATTCGACCAGACCATCGTGCACACCCACCTCAAGATGGAAGGCACCTGGGCCATCCATTACGCAGGCGACCGCTGGCGCAAACCCGGACATACCGCGCGCATCGTCCTGCAGCTAGCCAACGCCCCGCGCGATATTGAGGTCGTAGGTCACCAGCTGGGCTTCGTGGATATCTATCCCGCCGACCACTACCACCAGCGCATCGCGCGCCTCGGTCCGGATATCCTCGACCCCCACTGGGACCGCGAGGAATCCCTGCGCCGGCTTAATGCCCGGCCCCAGCGCGCCATCGGCGCGGCGCTGCTCGACCAAAAGGTCGTCGCCGGCATCGGCAATGAATACCGCGCCGAGGCCTGTTTCCTATCGGGGGTCCACCCGGCCACACCAGTATCCGAGGTGGATACCGCCCGCATCCTCGACATCTCTCGGCGCATCATGTGGGCCAACCGCACTTCCCCGGTGCGCGTAACCACCGGCGTGCGCCGCGCCGGGGAGACGACCTATGTCTTCGGCCGCAACCGCAAGCGCTGCCGCCGCTGCGGCACCTTCATTACCAAGGGAGTGCTTGGTGGCGTGGATGCCGGCGGCGATGAAGGCGAACTCGAGCGCATCATCTGGTGGTGCCCGTACTGCCAGCCGCTTCACCCCGCGCAATAAGATTCCCGCGCTAGTGTGGGGGACATGCGTACCTTTCTTAACATCGTTTGGTTTATCACCGGCGGGTTCCTCCTAGCCCTTGCCTATTTCCTCTTTGGCATTATTGCCTGCATCTTCATCGTCACCATTCCAGCGGGCGTGGCGTCGTTCCGCATGGCTAATTTCGCCCTGTGGCCATTTGGCCGCTCGGTAGTGCAGCCGGTCAAGGGCAGCGGCTCCATGTCCACCTTCTCCAATATCGTCTGGTTCGTGGTCGCCGGCCTGTGGCTGGCCATTGGCCACGTCACCACCGCGGCGGCACAGGTAGTGACCATCGTGGGCATCCCGGCCGCGCTGGCCAACCTGAAGATGATCCCGGTGACTTGCTTCCCGTTCGGCCGCCGGATTGTGAACTCGGAGGACATTCCCTTCGGCTGGGAGCCGATGGTTAAGCTCTAAACCGCATTCCGCTGACACAACAAGCACGTTTCGCCCGATTTCGCGCTGATTTGGGGCAGAACGTGCTTGTTTTACATCGCCGTGGGGCGAGCGAGGCCATAAAGCAGCCGCGTTATCCGCCCCGCCGAGTGGGTGGGAGGGGATAACGCGGCTCAAAGTGGGCTTTAGCGGTTGGAGCGGTACCAACCGATGAGCTCATCGGTGGACTGGTCGCCGGAGTCGGCAGCCTCAGCGCCGGAGACGGCCGGGGCCAGGTCATTGGCCTGCTGCTTGCCCAGCTCCACGCCCCACTGGTCGAAGGAGTTGATATCCCAGATAACGCCCTGGGTAAACACGATGTGCTCGTAGAGGGCGATGAGCGCGCCGAGCACGGCGGGGGTGAGCTCCTCGGCCAGGATGGTGGTGGTTGGGCGATTGCCCGGCATGACCTTGTGCGGCACGACGGCCTCGTCTACGCCTTCGGCCGCGATTTCCTCTGCGGTCTTGCCAAAGGCCAGTACCTTGGTCTGGGCAAAGAAGTTGCCCATGAGCAGGTCATGCATGGAGCCGGAGCCATCGGCGGTGGGGAAGTCCTGCTTCGGGCGGGCAAAGCCGATGAAGTCCGCCGGGATGAGGCGCGTGCCCTGGTGCATGAGCTGGAAGAAGGCGTGCTGGCCATTGGTGCCCGGCTCGCCCCAGTAGATTTCCCCGGTGGATGGGGCGGTAACCGCGGTGCCATCGCGGCGCACGGACTTGCCATTGGATTCCATGGTCAGCTGCTGCAGGTAGGCCGGGAAGCGGCCAAGGTCCTGCGAGTAGGGCAGCACGGCGTGGGTCTGGGCGCCGAAGAAGTTGGTGTACCAAACGCCGAGGAGGCCCATGAGCGCCGGGACATTTTCTTCCAGTGGGGTGGTGCGGAAGTGCTCGTCCATGGCGTGGAAGCCCTCGAGGAAGCGCATGAAGTCCATCGGGCCGATGGTGCACATGAGGGACAGGCCGATGGCGCAATCCACGGAGTAGCGACCGCCGACCCAGTTCCAGAACGGGAACATGTTCTCGGTATCGATGCCGAACTCGGCTACCTTCTCCGCGTTGGTGGATACGGCGACGAAGTGCTTGGCCACGGCGGATTCATCACCATCGAATTGCTCGATGAGCCAGCGGCGCGCGGCGTGCGCATTGGTCAGCGTTTCCTGAGTGGTAAACGTCTTGGAGGCGATGATGAATAGGGTAGATTCTGCATCCAGGCCATCGAGCGTGGCGGCCATATCGGCCGGGTCAACGTTGGAGACGAACTCGGCCGAGATGCCAGCGACCTCATAGGAGCGAAGTGCCTTGGCCGCCATGGCCGGACCAAGGTCGGAGCCACCAATGCCGATGTTGACTACCTTTTTAATGGTGTGGCCGGTATGCCCCAGCCAAGCGCCGGAGCGCAGCGCGGTGGCAAAATCACGCATGCGGCCCAAGACCTCGTGGACATCGGCGGCAACATCCTGGCCGTCAACGGTCAAGTCATCTTCGGCCGGGATGCGCAGCGCGGTATGCAGCACGGCGCGGTCCTCGGTGTTATTGATGTGCTCGCCGGCGAACATGGCGTCGCGGCGGGCCTCAAGGTCGGCGGCCTTGGCTACCTCAACCAGCTGCTTGACGATGTCCCCGTCGATCAGGTTCTTCGACAGATCCACGTGCAGCCCGGCGGCGTCGAAGGTGAAGTTGCGGGCGCGGTCTGCATCGGCGGCAAAAAGCTCGTGGAGGTTGAGGTCCTTTTTGTCCTCATATACCTTCGCGAGCTCGCTCCACTGGGCAGATGCGGTGATATCCATGGTGGTAGGCCTTTCTGGCAACTAGCGCATTGGCAACATGTACCCCTCCCACCGTAGTCCAGAAAGGGCACCCGCGTCGGACCCTTCTAGAGGATGAGTGCGCCTGCCCAGCCGGCGATGAGCAGCGGAATATTGAAGTGGATAAAGGTGGGAATGACCGAGTCGCGGATGTGGTCGTGCTGGCCGTCCGCGCCGAGGCCCGCGGTGGGGCCGAGGGTGGAATCGGAGGCGGGAGAGCCGGCGTCGCCAAGCGCGCCTGCGGTGCCAATAAGCGCCACGGTGGCCGCGGGGCTAAAGCCCAGCGACATGCACAGCGGCACATAGATAACGGAAATGATGGGCAGGGTGGAAAAGGACGAGCCGATGCCCATGGTGACCACGAGGCCTACCACCAGCATCGCGCCGGCGGAGAGGACCTTATTGGTGCCAAAGAGGCTAGCGGTGGCATCTACCAGCGGGCCGACCTCATTGGTGGCCGTCATGACCGAGGCAAAGCCCTGGGCGGTGATCATGATGAAGCCGATGAGCGCCATCATCTTCATGCCATTGGTAAAGACATCGTCCGCGTGCTTCCAGTCCACCGCGCCGGTAAGCAGCAAAATGCCCAGGCCGGTCAGCGCGCCGACCATGAGGCCATCGGACTCGAAGTCGAGCGCCTGCATGACAATCTGCACCGCAAAGGTGGCAATGATGGCCACGACGGACACCCACACCTTATAGGCAGAGGGGGCCTCCTGGTGCTCCTCAGCCGCGATGGGCAGGTTTTCATAGTCGCGCGGCTTGCGGTAGCTAAAGAAGATGGCGATGAGTAGGCCGGCGAGCATGCCGAGCGCTGGCACGCCCATGACCTGCATGATATTGATATCGGAGGTATCAAGCCCCGCCTGCTGGATATTAAAGAGCAGGATGTCATTTAAGTAGATGGAGCCAAAACCCACCGGGATAAACATGTAGGTGGTGATAAGGCCGAAGGTCAGGCAGGTGGTAATCAGCCGGCGGTCCAGCCGCAGCTTATTCATCACTGTCAGCAGCGGCGGGATGATGAGCGGGATGAAGGCAATGTGGACCGGGATGAGGTTCTGGCTCATCACGGACATGGCGATGAGCCCGAGGATGAGCATCCACTTGGTGGCCAGGGCGGCTTTGGGGTCTGCTTCGCCGCTGCCGCCGAGCTTGCGGATGAGGAAATTAGCCAGGACCTGGGGCAGCCCGGCTGAGGCTACGCCCATGGCAAAAGCGCCCAAGAGGGCATAGCTCAGCGCAATCTTGGCGCCGCCGCCCAAGCCGTCTTGGAAGGCAACCATGGTGGCATCAAGCCCCATGCCGGACATGAGCCCGCCGACGATGGCTCCTAGGAAGAGCGCTACCACCACATGCACGCGCAGGAGGGCGAGCACGAGCATGACTATGACGGCGACGAGAACTGCATTCATGCTAATTCAGGGTACTGTATAGTATCGGCTGGCCAGTAATTATTCGGCTAACCCAGCCGGCCGCGGCCCATGCGCAGCAGCGCCGACGCGATGGTGGGTCCTTCCTCACCGAGTTCATCGCGGAACTGATTCAAAATGGCGATCTCGCGCGTGTGGACCAGGCGGGTGCCGCCGGAGTTCATGCGGGTGCGGCCAATGGCCTGGGAGACTTCCGTGCGGCGCTTGGCGGCATCCAAGATGATGCGGTCCATGCGGTTGATTTCTTCGCGATACTGTTGGATCTCCGCATCAGAAAGGGGATCATCCGTGCCCGAAGGCGTGCGGATGTCCAGGCCGTTATCGACGATGTCATTGTTTTCTTCTGCGGTCATAAGACCATATTGTGCCACCCGCCCGCGCAAAAGGAAATAGCAGCTCGCACGGCGGAAACGGGTCGTGTCCGGTGGGGCTAGTAGGTTGGAAGACACTATGAACGAAAACTCTCCTTTTAGCCCTTCCCCGTCCACCGGTGGTGCCTCGAACCCTAGCCCCTTTAGCGGCTTCGGCGCACCGCGCGTAGCGAGCCCGCAATCCGAATCCCCCGATGCTTTGACCGACGGCCTCAACCCACAGCAGCTTGAGGCCGTTACCCACTCGGGCAGCCCGCTACTCATCGTGGCCGGCGCTGGTTCCGGCAAGACCGCCGTGCTTACCCGCCGCATTGCCTATCTCATGCGCCATCGCGGGGTAAATCCGTGGGAGATCCTCGCCATTACCTTTACTAATAAGGCCGCCGCGGAAATGAAGGAGCGCGTGGGTGGGCTGGTAGGCCCCGTGGCAGAGCGGATGTGGGTATCTACCTTCCACTCCATCTGCGTGCGCATCCTGCGCCAAAATGCGCAGCTGGTGCCGGGTCTTAATACCAATTTCACCATTTATGATGGCGATGATGCCCGCCGGCTATTGTCCATGATTGCTAAGGATATGCAGCTGGATCTGAAGAAGTACACCCCGCGCGTGCTGGCTAATCAGATTTCTAATCACAAAAATGAGCTCATCGGTCCCGAATCCGCACTGGAAAAGGCGCAGCAGACCAAGAACCCATTTGAGACCACCGTGGCCCAGGTCTATGCCGAATACCAGCGCCGCCTGCGCGCGGCCAATGCCGTGGACTTTGATGATCTCATCGGTGAGGTGGTGCGGATCTTCACTCAGCACCAGCAGGTGGTGGAGTTCTATCGCCGGCGCTTCAAGCACGTGCTTATCGACGAGTACCAGGACACCAACCACGCCCAATACGCCCTAGTTGCCGCGCTCGTGGGCAGGGGAGAGCTCGGCCCCGATGCCCCCGAGTTGTGCGTAGTGGGCGATTCTGATCAGTCCATTTATGCCTTCCGCGGGGCCACCATCCGCAATATTCAGGAATTCGAGCGCGACTACCCCCAGGCGCACACGATCTTGCTGGAACAAAATTATCGCTCTACGCAGACCATTCTCAACGCGGCCAATGCCGTGATCGCCAAGAATGAGAATCGCCGCGAGAAGAACCTGTGGACCGCCCACGGTGAGGGCGAGCAGATCGTAGGCTATGTTGCCGATAATGAGCACGATGAGGCGCGGTTCATCGCCTCTGAAATCGACTCCTTGGCGGATAAGGGCCGCAGCTATTCCGATATCGCGGTCATGTACCGCACCAATAACGCCTCCCGTGCGCTGGAAGATATCTTCATTCGCTCCGGAATTCCGTACAAGGTGGTGGGTGGCACGCGCTTTTATGAGCGGCGCGAAATCCGCGATATGGTGGCCTACCTGCGCATCTTGGATAACCCGGACGATACGGTAAGCCTGCGCCGCATCATCAACGTGCCCAAGCGTGCCATTGGTGACAAGGCGCAGGGGCATATTGCCCTCCATGCGGAAAACCACGGTATTAGCTTTGGCAAGGCGCTTGCCGATGTCCCCCGGGGCGACGTTCCAGGCCTTGGCACTCGGGCCATTAACGCTGTCACCAAATTCAACGACATGATGGAGGGTATCCGCAATCAGATTCCTTCCATGCGCGATGAGGTTACCGGCCAACCGGATTTGGGCGAGCTGCTTTCCACCATTTTGGATGCCACGGGATACAAGGCGGAATTGGAAAATTCGAATGATCCGCAGGACGGAGCGCGCCTAGATAACCTCAACGAGTTGGTATCGGTGGCGCGCGAATTCACCTCGGAGGCGGCCAACCAGCTTGCCGCATCCGGTGCGGATGCAGTGGACCCCTCCGAGCTAGTAGAGGAGGGCGAAGCTGCGCCCGGTTCGCTGCAGGCATTCTTGGAAAAGGTGTCGCTGGTGGCCGATGCTGACCAGATCCCAGATTCCGAGACTGGTGTGGTCACCATGATGACTCTGCACACCGCCAAGGGCCTTGAGTTCCCCGTAGTCTTTTTGACCGGCTGGGAGGATGGCCAATTCCCGCATATGCGTTCACTGGGTGACCCGAAGGAACTAAGCGAGGAGCGCCGCCTCGCCTATGTGGGCATTACCCGCGCTCGCGAGCAGTTGTATCTTACCCGCGCTATTTTGCGCTCGGCGTGGGGCAATCCGGTGACTAATCCCGCCAGCCGCTTCCTCGGCGAGGTCCCAGAAGACCTCATCAACTGGCGGCGCGAAGACTCCGATAGTTCCCTGACCGGCGCGTGGGGCGAGGACGACTACCAATATGGTCGTTCCTACGGCCGCGATTGGTCCGGGTGGGGCAGCGGTGGTTCCCGGTCCGGGTCGCGCGGTGGAGGGCGCGCTGCGTCTTCCCCATCGCAGCGCACCAGCAAGCCGGCGGCGACCTCGATGCCTAAGAACAATAACCTCAACCTAGCCGTGGGTGACCGCGTCAATCACGCTAAGTACGGGCTCGGAACTGTCATTGAGACGTCCGGCTCCGGCAAGCGCGCCACGGTCACCGTGGACTTTGGTTCTTCCGGTAAGGTCCGGCTGATGCTCATCGGCGGAGTGCCGATGGAAAAGCTTTAGACCGAAATGCCGCGCTCGTTGAACCAGGAAACGGGGTCAACGGCGGCGCCTCCGCCTGGGTGAATCTCAAAGTGGAGGTGCGGGCCAGTGGAGTGGCCCTCGCTGCCAATGCCGGCGATTTCCTGACCCGCGGTCACGCGCTCGCCCACATTTACCTTGAGCAGGTCTGCCGGCATGTGACCGTAGACGGAGATGGTGCCGTCATCGTGCTGGATGCGGATCCAGTTGCCAAAGCCCTGCGCTGGACCGGAGTTGATGACGGTGCCGTCCATGACCGCGTGAATCGGGGTGCCCACCGGGTTAGCTACGTCGATGCCGTTGTGCATCGTGCCCCAGCGCGGGCCGAAGCCAGAAGTAAGCGTGCCGGAGGTAGGAAAGACCACGGTATTGCCCGCGGAGTCCGTGCCGCGCTTCGTGGTGAGTCCCGAGTGATTCCCCTGCGGTGCGAAAGCTTCCTTCAGGCCCGGTACAGTGCCCGGGTCTAGGACGATATTGACGCCGCCGGATTCGTTTCCATCTACCTGCGGAGTAGTCTCGCCGTTCAGTACGCCTACGGTGGTGGTGGCCAGGCCAACAAGGGCGTCGACCACGCCGGCGTTATCTACGTTCGTAGCGGTGGGCTCGGAAGAGCCGTCCGATACGTCCACGCTAGCCACTGGCTCTGCAGCAAAAGCGGTGGTGCCGGTAGCAAGTACGGTGCCAAGCGTAACGATGCTCAACGCCACGTTCTTGCGTGCGCGGTTCATGCGCTTCATAGTTAAAGTCCTTTTCATGGCTGTGCATGGTCTTGGGACGCCCGCATCCTGGAGGAGGGCGGCGTCTTTCAACTGCCAACCGCGACACGCCGAAAGTCGAAATGCTTGCGCTCGTGATCGCTCGTGGCAACGAGTTAAAAGTTAGCCCGCTCGAACGGCCCGCGCAATCTTAAAAAACGCTGGTAGAGGCGGAAATAATTCGAAATTATTCGAACATGCCAGCTTGTTGCGCGTGTTGCGAATGTGACTCTAGTGGCGTCTGTAAAGTACTGGTTTAGGGTCTGGGGGTAGGATTCGGGGGTGGGTGTGCCGCTCTGGAAATGGTGTGTTGTGTTCAGGCCCAGTGATTAGCTAAAAGTGTGCATTTACCTGCGACAAGGCTGCGCACTGGACTTGCCTGTGTGGCGCAATTTGTGTTTAGGGGCCGGTGGTGGGGCGCTTGTCCTGGCGGGGCTTGCCCTTTGGTGGAGGCGCAATGGGAAGGCTGGGACGCACTTGAGTAGTCTTGGGGAAGGTTGGCTGCAGCCTCGGTGGTCGGGAGCCGTCGCTGGTGTCTTTAGAGCAATTGTGGGCATGAAAAAGCGCCGCAGGAAAGCCACTGCGGCGCTTAACAAGAAGGTGTTGGGGTGGGGGTCTTAGAGGTCGATGCCTCGCTCAGCCAGCCAAGGCTGCGGATCGATTGCCTCGCCACCGTTCGGGTGAACTTCGAAGTGGAGGTGGGAGCCGGTGGAAAAGCCCATCGAGCCCATGCCAGCAATCTTCTGGCCGGCGTGCACATGCTCGCCAACGGCAACGTCAAGAGTTTGCATGTGACCATAAACGGTCATGGTGCCGTCGTCGTGCATGATGCGGATCCACTGGCCAAAGCCGGAGGCTGGACCGGAGTCGATGACCGTACCATCCATGACGGCAAGGATTGGGGTGCCGGGAGAGTTAGCGATGTCGACTCCCTTGTGGAAGGTGCCCCAGCGCATGGCGAATGGGGAGGTGAATGCGCCTTCTGCAGGGCGGGCTACGGACGGTGCGCGAGCGGCCTCGTCGGCAGCGGCGCGCTCTTCAGAAGCCTGGATGGCCTTGTTGAGCTGATCAGTCAGATCGGCAACTGGCTTAGCCTCGGCAACGTTGAGGATCTGCGGGGTGGTATCAACCGGAGTCGCAGCGGCATCCTCAACCTGGGTGGAGTCAGAGGCGAGCTCGAAGTCAACGGACTGCGTCTTGGTGGTGGCCGCGTCATCGGACTGGATGTTTGCGGCGGCTGCGCCACCCACGCCGGCGGTGGAAACTGCACCTGCCGCAACCGTCATTACGGCAATGCGGCCCTTCGCAGTCTGCGAGGTGACAATCTTGCGATGGCGGCCGGCGCCACGCTGAACTTTGCTTCGCATTAGGTCTTCTTTCGTCATTTTCACAATCTGCGCAGAACGAGTGTTACGTCCCCACCGAGTTAGTTACGAGATTGTGACCTTCTTGTTACCAACGAGATGTAACAGTAGCGTCTCGAAAAGATAACAGCAACCCAAATTAAGAAATTTTCTGGCTCGCCTCGGGGAAATTGTCCACGAGCAGGCAACATGTGGGACGCGGAATATTATTAGTGCGATAAAGATCCCACGCGATCTCCGCGTACGTCACGCAAAACTAGCCGCCTTTTCCTTCATAGTATTACAGCCAGAGTTAAGGGTGTGAAACCAGGGTAGATTTTATACTCCTTATATATTTGTATAGCCCAGGTGCAGGGGTTGCCACCGGTGATTTTGCGGGCGCCTCGTCGCGCCACCCCGATTTCACTTCCGGAAGGTGGCAAAGTGGACGCCGATGAACAAAAACACCAGCCCCCAATCTCGGTCAACGCCCCGCCCGCGTAGCCAGGCGCGGGGCCGTACGGTGCGCGCGGAGCGCACCCCACGCGCGCCTCATCCCAGTGGGTCCCGCCAGTCCTCTGGATCTGCGCAGCGCGTCGCTCGCAAGGCCGGCTCCAAGGCTAAGGCGCGCCGTACCCCCGCGCCGTTGACCAAAGCCGGGCGCATTCGCCGCATGCTTATCACTGCGGCAGTGCCCAACGTGGTTATTGTCCTTATCATTATGGCCATCGCGCTTGGCGGTCTCATGCTCGCCGGCTCTCCCATGGCGTGGTGGTACACCATCGTGGCGGAGGCCTGGATGGTCTTTAACCTCGCTCCGGTCTCTGCGGCCGATGTGCATATTTCCTTCCTGCCGGCCTTGCCAGCGCTCATCCTCGCCGTGGTGGTAGCGGTTCGTGTGCGCAGCGCGGTAAAACACAAGGTCAGCGTCAAGGACCTGCTGACTCTTCTGGCCTGCGTGCTTGGCGTGCCGGTGGTATTTACCATCATCGCCTGGCTGATGCTGTGGGATGCGGGCAAGGTCTATGACGTCTCCCCGCCAAACCTGGCGCAGGCGTTGTTGCGCGTTATTGTTCTGCATCTGGCCGCCATGGCTGCCGGTATGGGTTGGCGCTTGTGGCGGGCGTTGGCCAAGCGTTATGGAGTGCCGCGCCCGCTTGTCGACGCCACCCAGATCGCCCTTCGCTACCTCGCCTACCTGGCCATTAGTGCATCCGCAGTCTTTGCGGTGGTCTTCCTTGTCAATGTCTCCCGCCAGGGCGAGATGATGAATGACTATCCCACGATCTCCGGTTTAGGCATTGCCGGACTCGTGCTGCTGAGCGTGCTTTATATTCCCAATGCCATCGTGAGCACCGCGGCGGTATTGGTGGGTTCGGAGTTTTCCGTCGGCGAAGGCTCGGTAAGCCTCTTTAGCGCCCACCTCGTGCCGCTGCCACCGCTCCCCATTACCGGCGGCATTCCTGCATCCGCGCCCAGCTGGGCGGTGGCGCTATTGATCGTCCCCCTCGGCGCTGCAATCTATTCGTTGTATAAGAAGCGTCCGAACTTTCAGGACGTACTAGTAGCTACGGTGGCCGCCGCAGTAATCATGCTGGTTGCCTGCTTCCTTGTTAGCGGTGACCTTGGCTACTACGGCGCGACCGGCCCGCAGCTGTGGACTGCCGCAGGCCTTACCGCCCTGTGGATGGCCGTCGTTGGTTGCGCCGTTGCCGCAGGCTTCGCCTTCGTAGCCTGGCGCGCGGCCCGCACGGCACCTAGTGCGGACCCTGCCGACGCTGCCACCACTACCGAGGTAACCGATGCAGCCGCCGCCGAAACTGACGACACCCCCGTCGAGCCGGAGCGCGAGCCCATCACCGATCCGGAAATCGTTGATGCCGAGGTAGTCGAGGACGAGCCCCAGGATTCCGCATCTGCCGAGGCCGCGGAGGAACCGGAAGAAGAGCAGAAAAAAGAGGACACTCCAGCCGAAGAAACAGCGGAGGAGCCGAAAGAGGAACCGGAAAAAGAGACTGAGGAGGGCGATGAAAGGGGCGTCGCCAAGCCGCTGAGCCAACAGCTCAAAGACCAAATGGGGGAGAGCGAGCAGGACTCCTCGAGCGAAGATTCTCCCGAGGAGGGGGAGAGGGGCTAGGCTATAGCGCGTGACTTCACCGATGCCTCCGCGCTATGCCGCTGACCCTGAACGCCTCCGAGTGGTGGTGCTCGTTTCTGGAACGGGTTCCCTGCTACAAGCCATCGTGGATGCCCAGGCTGGGCACTACCAGGTAGTCAAGGTGGTGGCGGATAAGGAATGCCACGGTATTTCGCGCGCACAGGACCACGGTATTGATACCGAGGTTGTGGCGCTGGGTGCCGATCGCGCCGAATGGAATCAACGTCTGGTTGACGCAGTAGATGCTGCGCATCCAGACGTTGTTGTTTCTGCGGGCTTTATGAAGATTCTGGGCCAGGAATTCTTGGACCGCTTCGAAGGCCGCACCATCAATACCCACCCGGCGCTACTGCCTGCCTTCAAGGGAGCGCACGCGGTGCGCGACGCCCTGGATTATGGCGTGAAGATCACTGGCTCTACCGTCCACTTTGTGGACGCGGGCGTGGATACCGGCCCCATCATCGCGCAGCGCCCCGTTGCCATTAACGCCGACGATGACGAGTCCACCCTCCACGAGCGCATCAAACAAGTAGAGCGCGATCTCATCGTGGAGGTGCTGCGTGCAGCTAACGTCCACGACGAGAAACTTACTATTCAACTCGCAGACTAAGACTTTTCGAAAGGCTTAATCCTCCTCATGAGCGAAGACCGCAAGCAGGTAAAGCGCGCCCTTATCAGCGTGTACGACAAGACCGGGCTGGAGGATCTAGCCCGCGCCCTCGATAAGGCAGGCGTGGAAATCGTCTCCACCGGCTCCACCGCGAAGAAGATCGCGGACCTGGGCATCGAGGTCACTCCGGTAGAAAAGCTCACCGGCTTCCCGGAGTGCTTGGAAGGCCGCGTCAAGACGCTGCACCCGCGCGTGCACGCCGGCATCTTGGCCGATACCCGCAAGGATGACCACCTCAACCAGCTCTCCGAGCTCGAGGTAGAGCCTTTCCAGCTCGTCGTGGTCAACCTGTACCCCTTCCGCGAGACTGTAGCTTCTGGCGCGGACTTTGATGGCTGCGTGGAACAGATTGATATCGGCGGCCCGTCCATGGTGCGCGCGGCTGCCAAGAACCACCCGTCTGTTGCCGTCGTCGTGGATCCTTCCCGCTACGACGAGGCCGTGGAGGCCGTGAACAACGGTGGCTTTACCCTAGAGCAGCGCCGTGGCCTGGCGCGCGATGCCTTCCTGCACACCGCGGATTATGATGCGGCCGTCTCCGCGTGGTTCGTGGATCAGCTCAGCGAGGAGGGCCAAACCACCCCGCTGCGCTACGGCGAGAACTCTCACCAGGCGGCTACTGTCACCCGCATCGGTTCCAAGGGCCTTGCCAATGCCACCCAGTTCAATGGCAAGGAGATGAGCTACAACAACTACCAGGATGCGGATGCCGCGTGGCGCGCCGCGTGGGACCACGAGCGCCCCTGCGTTGTGATTATCAAGCACACCAACCCATGCGGCATTGCCGTGTCCGAGGAGTCCATCGCCGCCGCCCACCGCGCCGCCCACGCGTGCGACCCAATGTCCGCTTTTGGCGGCGTGATTGCCGTCAACCGCGAGGTCACCGTAGAGATGGCCGAGCAGGTAAAGGAGATCTTTACCGAGGTCATCGTCGCTCCTTCCTATGAGGACGGCGCCATTGACGTGCTTAAGGCCAAGAAGAACCTGCGCGTGCTGCAGGCAGAGCACGAAGACCAGCACGAGGAGCGCAAGTACATCTCCGGCGGCGTTCTCACCCAGGAGCCAGACACCTACCAGGCCGAGGGCGATAACCCGGCCAACTGGACCCTGGCTGCGGGCGAGGCCCTCAACGAGTCCGACTTGGCTGAGCTCGAGTTCGCCTGGCGCGCCGTGCGCGCGGTGAAGTCCAACGCCATCTTGCTGGCCAAGGACAATGCCACCGTGGGCGTGGGCATGGGCCAGGTCAACCGCGTTGACTCCGCCAAGCTGGCCGTCGAGCGCGCCAACACCTTGGCCGATGGTGCCAACCGCACCGAGGGCTCCTTCGCCGCTTCTGACGCCTTCTTCCCGTTCGCCGATGGTTTGCAGGTGCTTCTCGACGCCGGCGTTAAGGCCGTGGTCCAGCCCGGCGGCTCCATCCGCGACGAAGAAGTCATCGCGGCAGCGAAGGAAGCCGGCGTTACTTTGTACCTGACCGGTACCCGCCACTTCGCGCACTAGCCTAAGCTAAATGCCATGACATTCCCTATCCGCCGGGCCTGGGGCCCGGCAGCCGCCCTCGTCGCCTGCGCGCTCACCCTAAGCGCCTGCGGTGACGAGGACGCGGCGAATAATTCCCCTACCTTTGTCAACACCGAGGCCCGCGGCACGGCCGATCCCCTCTACGGTGAGACCACGTCCGCATCGCCCGCGGCCTCATCCGCAGCGCCAGCCGCCTCGTCTGCGCCTGCCTCTTCCTCGGAGCCATCGGCCGCGGCACCCGCCGGTGACGTCCAAGCCGTGCTCGACCGCATCGTGGCCGAACACGGCGATGTGGGCATCGCGGTCTCCGATGGCACGACCACCATTGAAGCGGGGCGCACCGCTCCCGAGGCCGCGTGGTCAACCTCCAAGGTGCCGGTGCTCATCGCGGCGAATCGCACGGGTGTGGCCGATAGCCAGCTGGTGTCCTCTGCAATCACCTACTCCGATAACGAGGCCGCCAAGGCCGCGTGGGCGGGGCTAGGGGAGGGCACCGCCGCCGCGCAGGCCGCGCAAAGCGTCATCGCGGAGGCGGGCGATACCGCCACCCAAGTCCAATCCCAGGTCACCCGCCCGGAATTCACGGCCTTTGGCCAAACCATGTGGAGCGTGGGCAACCAAGCAAAGTTCATGGCCGGGCTGCGCTGCGTTGAAGGCGCCCAGCCGATTATCGACGCCATGGGTGTCGCCGATCCCGCCCAAGCCTACGGCCTGCGCACCTTGCCGGGCGCCTTGATGAAGGGCGGCTGGGGCCCGAGCCCTGCCGGTTCCTACGACGTGCGGCAGATGGGCATCGTGCAGCTGGGCGGTCACGACGTCGCCGTGGCACTAATCGCCTCGTCTCCTGATGGCCAGTACGCCTCCACCCAAACCGTGCTTACCTCCATGGCCGAAGCCCTAGCGCAGGCCCAAACCCAGTGGCCCAGCCCCGCCTGCTAAGCCTGTCAGTAGAAAGGAAAACCCATGACTTCTCGCTTAAGCCTTCGCCCGCTTATCGCCGCAGGCTTCGTCCCGCTCGTGGCCGCCAGCCTCGCGCTGAGCGGTTGCAGTGACTCCACGGACGACGCTGCCCCAAGCTTCAAAGGCAAGGGCAGTGGAATGACCACGGTCAATAACTCCGACAAAGAAGAGGAGAACGCCGAGGAATCCACGCCCGCGCAAGAGACCGTAACCAAGGAGGAGGAAGCCCCTGAGAAACCGCCGGTAGTCACGGTCACGCAGACGGAAAAGCAGGAGGCCCCGTCTTCCTCCGGTGGGGGTCAGAAGACTGGTGTGGGAAACTACATTTCTGATTTCAACGAGTACGGATGGCTCGATGGCGGCTACGCCAACTGTCAGCGCTTTGAGCGTGCCTTGTTCGCTGGGGCTGGTCCCGACGGCAGAGCTATCATTTGCGAGACCGGAGGTGGCTACAAGTTCTATCGCTCGTCGATGTTTGATGGCCAGTTTGAATCGGGTGACGTTACCCAAGACGGCAATAACTACTACGTCAATGCGGATCCGTCGATCATTGTGGTGACGCCGAGTGGCGTAAGCGTGCGCGAGGGCGGCGGATTGGCCGCCACGGGCGAGTTCACGGAGTCGTGGCAGCGCTAACGCGGATAACGAGGGGCTAGCGCGACTTCTTCTTGCGGTCGGCCGCAGCAGCGGCGGCCGCAGAGATGGAGTCGTTGCGATTCTTGAGCAGCTCGAGGGTAGTTTCCTCGGCATTGTCGGGGACGGAGGCGCCGAGGACGGCCAAGGCGGCGTCGGCAAGCATGGCAGCAGTCTCCGGAACCGACTGGGAAGCGTCGAACGGCGGGGTGCCGTTATTGGGGCGCATTTCAATAACGGACAGCGCGATGTGGAAGGGCAGCTCCACGCGGGGGTCATCCTCGCCCACGATGGCGGCGGCGGTGGAGCGGAAATGGTTCTGCAGGCGGTCGCGTGACTCGTGATACTCGGAGAACTCCGGGGAATTGGCCACCGGCAGCTGATACAGGCGGCCCACGTTCCAGCCACTGGTGAGCAACAGACGCGATTCCGCGGCGACCAAAGACCACAGGCGCTGTGCCGGGTCCGCGTCGGTGCCCGCCAACTCATCGGCCAACTCCAAGGAGGGCTCGATGGTGGAATTGAGCAGCGTCAGGAAAATCTCCGTCTTGGACGGGAAGTGGTAGTACAGCGACGCCTGACGGATGCCCACCGCGTCTGCAATCTGGTGCGTGGACGTGGTAGCAAAACCCTGAGTAGTGAAAAGCTCAGAGGAGGCGTCCAAAATCTCCTCACGGGCGCTATTGCCCCTGCGCCGCGGGCTGTGTTTACGCGGCCTACCGACATTGCCTGCCATGCGGTGGGACGCCTCCTTTCACAAAAGAGAAATCGCTTTTAATAATCAACTGTACAATCTTATGCCCGACTAGGTACTGCTTCCGAATCCGCACCGTAGAGACTATTTATATTCTTCTGCCCGCCGGGAAATAGACTCAAACGCCGCCGAGACAATGCGGCACGCAGAACCATAAGCGGTGCGGTCCAGCGGCGGAAGATCGCGCAGCGTGACCGGGCGATCGCTAACGCCCTCATACCAACGGCGCAACTCTAACGCATAACCGGTGCGCCACGCTAGGTCCAAAGACTCTGCGTCCGCGGCGGTGAGCAAATCGCGTTCCACGCCGATCGCCAGCCGATCCACCGTCGGGCGCGGCCCCGGCGCTGCCCAGCGTGCGATTGCTGCGATGGGGGAGAGCAGCGTGGCCTTGATGTCTACCGCTGCATCGCGGTCCGGCAGCCCATCGACCATCTTGAGGGCAGGCGGACGCTGGGCCAAGGCTTCTTCCAGTAGTGCTTGTTCTCCGCCGTTTCCGAGGGGCAGGCCGGCGTCGACGCGCGCGGCGATGGAATCGGCGGCTGCGTGAGCTTGGAGACCGACATCGGCGAAGACGTCTTGGAGATCGGCATCGTCGCCCATCCACTCCACAGGCATGGACGGCAGCTGGTCGCCGCGGGCCGCAGCGCCGCTGAGGCGGACTGGGGAGTTGACCCCCGGGGAGCGAACAATATCCGTAATCAGCCGGGAATACCAGTGGGCCAATTCAATCTCATTGTCCTGGTGGGCGACCGCATTGCGCAAGATATCTTGGGCCTCTGCGAGCAGTCCGCGGGCCGTAGCGCGGGACTGGCAGTGCGGGGCGAGCTCGGAAAGATCGAGTAGGGATTGGTGCAGGGCCATTGCTCACTGCCTTTCACTAGTGCGGGGCCGGTGCTTTCCCGCCGGCTGCGGGGTGCACGAATGCTTTCAATCTAACACTTCGGCTCTGTGATCCGGGCATGTGGGCCACGAGGAAGGGGTGGGAGGGCTAAAACGACTTTCGCCGCCTGCCCTCGAGGAGGGAGGCGGCGAAAGCTTATGGTTCTTTTACCGTGTCACACTTGCCAGCGGCAAAAGTGCGCTGTTGATACCCAGCTACTGTTTAGCGGGTGGTGAACGGCAGGAGAGCCATTTCGCGTGCGTTCTTGACTGCGGTAGCAACCTGACGCTGCTGCTGCGGGGTCAGACCGGTGACGCGACGGGAACGGATCTTGTGACGATCCGAGATGAACAGACGCAGAGTCTTGGTGTCCTTGTAGTCCACCTTCTCGATGCCCTCAGCCTTCAAAGGGTTCTTCTTTGGGCGACGGCTCTGCTCCATACGGAACTTCTTTTGGTTATTGCGCTTATTAGCCATTGTGCAATTACCCCTTTACCAGCTGGACTTACGAACGCCCGGCAGCTCACCACGGTGAGCCATGCCGCGCATACGGACACGGGACAGGCCGAACTTGCGGAGGTAACCGCGTGGGCGGCCATCGGCAGCGTCACGGTTACGTACGCGGGCTGGGGAAGCGTCACGAGGCTGGCGGTTCAGCTCGAACTGAGCCTCCAGGCGCTCCTCATCCGGGGTGTTCGGGTTCTTGATGATCTTCTTGAGCTCAGCGCGACGCTCCGCGTAGCGGGCGACGATTTCCTTGCGCTGCTCGTTCTTAGCGATCTTGGACTTCTTAGCCATTGATTATCGCTCCTCGCGGAATTCGACGTGCTTGCGGGCAATCGGATCGAACTTCTTCAAGGTGATGCGATCCGGGTTGTTGCGCTTGTTCTTACGGGTCACGTAGGTGTAACCGGTGCCCGCAGTGGACTTAAGCTTGATGATTGGGCGGATATCGTTACGTGCCATACTTAAATCTTCTCCCCACGTGCGCGAATCTTAGCCACAACGGACTCGATGCCATCGCGGTCGATGATCTTCATGCCCTTGGTGGAAACATTCAGGGTGATGGTACGGCCCTCAGAGGGCAGGTAGTAGCGACGACGCTGCACGTTGGGGTTCCAACGGCGCGAAGTGCGGCGGTGCGAGTGCGAGACCTGCTTGCCGAATTCCGGCTTGCGGCCCGTTACCTGGCAAATAGCCGACATGGGTCTTCTTTCTCCTAGCCGCCCACATCATGGCTATAGACAATGAAGCGCCGACTGCCGTGTGAGGGTGGCAGTGCTCAAAAGTGAGGTGTGAGCGGGTGCGGCGCCATTGTCAAACACCAGTAGACGGGGCGTAAAACGTATATTTTGACAACAGCAAGGGAAAATCTTACAGCCTCGGACGCGAATTACCTAATCGCTATCTTGCTGTGGCAAGTGAGCCGTTTGCCGTGCTGGGGTGGTGTTTGCCTGTGGGGTGCCGCCAAGCGTGGCGCAAGAAACGTGAGTGAAATGAGTGGTCGCCGCTGGTCGGGGATTTCGTATATGGGTTAGTTGACTGTAGGATAATTCAGGTTGTTGACCCGTGCCACGCGGCGCGCGGTTAACAGAGTGAAATTTGTACGTCCCAACTCGGGCACGATCCACGCTAAGCGTGTGGAACCGACCCGTAGTCCAACCCTGAGGGAATATATATGAAGAAAGATATTCACCCGGATTACCACCCGGTAGTCTTCCGCGATGCTGGTACCGGTCACTCCTTTTTGACCAAGTCCACCGCTTCCTCCGACCGCACCGTTGAGTGGGAAGACGGCAACGAGTACCCACTGATCGTCGTTGACGTTACCGCTGAGTCCCACCCGTTCTGGACTGGTGCACAGCGCGTTATGGATACCGCCGGCCGCGTCGAGCGCTTCAACCAGCGCTTCGGTGGCATGGCACGCCGCAAGAAGAAGAACGCGTAAGGAGGAGAGTAGAAAATGGCAACTCCTAAGTTTAAGAAGTCCCGTGCGAACACCCACGCACGTCGTTCCCAGTGGAAGGCTGACAACGTAGCCCTCCAGGAAGTCACCATCGACGGCCAGACCGTCCGCATCCCGCGCCGCCTGGTTAAGGCTGCCAAGCTGGGCCTGGTTGACGTAGAGCAGTTCTAAGCTCGCTCTTAAATCTCCCCGTCCGCTCTCCTTAGAGGGCTGGGCGGGGATTTTTTAGCTTTAGAAACCTCCTATAAGCATGTTTTAACCGTATTTGGGGGGCTATGGGGGGTAAATATTTCTCTTAACTTCATGAAGTTGACTGCCATCAGTAATAATTAGGACTATGAAAATCCTTGTGGTGGATGATGAACAAGCCGTCCGCGAATCGCTACGCCGTTCCCTACGTTTTAACGGCTACGAAGTGCTGACCGCTAACGACGGCCTGGAAGCCGTCGAGACGGTGCGCGCTGAGAATCCAGAATTGTTGATTCTGGACGTCATGATGCCCAACATGGATGGCCTTGAGGTATGCCGCACCCTGCGCAGTGAGGGTTGGGACCGTCCAATCCTCGTTCTGACCGCGCGCGATGGTGTTTCGGACCGTGTGGCTGGCCTCGATGCCGGCGCGGATGATTACCTGCCAAAGCCATTCGCATTGGAAGAGCTCTTGGCCCGCGTGCGCTCCTTGGTACGGCGTGCCTCTGCAGATTCCATCGCGGCTGAAGCCCCGGTGGAAAGCAAGCTCAGCTTCGAGGACCTTGAGCTTGACGCCGATACCCGCGAAGTAAGCCGCGGTGGCCGCGCCATTTCCTTGACCCGCACCGAGTTTGCGCTGCTGCAATTGCTGATGGAAAATCCCCGCAAGGTTCTCTCCCGCAGCAAGATCCTGGAAGAGGTATGGGGTTACGATTTCCCTACCTCCGGCAATGCTCTCGAGGTCTATATCGGCTACCTGCGTAAGAAGACCGAGGGCGAGGGCGACGCTCGCCTCATCCACACCGTCCGTGGTGTGGGCTATGTTTTGAGGGAGTCTAATCCGTGATTTTAAGGAAGCCCGCTTCCCTTGCGGTGGCTTCCGGGAAAGCACAGTCCACCCCTCTTACCGAGTTCTCTGATAGTCAGGGGAGTTGGGCTTCACGGGCGCCACTGCGGTGGCGCCTTGCTACTGTTACTGGCCTTGTGGTGGCCGTAGCCGTTGCCTTGATGACGTTGGCAACGTATTGGGTAGTTTCTATGTCCCTTACCGCCTCCGTCGATGACCGCTTGGAGGCCAAGGCCGATGTCTTGTTGCGGCAAAGCCAAGACCCGCGGTTCATGGATAACGTGGACCAGGAAATCGAGGACTTTAAGTCCTATAACCCTGGCACCCGTGTAGCCCTATCACCGCCCTCCATGAGCTTTTCCTACGGCGACACCATTCCTGTGGGCGGGGACTTCCACCGGACGGAGAATTACACGGAAACTTCCGTGCGTACCGTCGGCGGCGAGCGGGTGTTGGCCAAGCGTCATGATCTCGGCTCTACCGTGGTCGTCGCTCAGTCTCTCGCATCTACGCAAGAGCTCATAGCCATCTTGGGCACGGTGCTACTGATTATCGTTGCCCTTGGTATCGTGCTCGCCATTTTTGCAGGCCTCATCGTGTCCAAAACCGGTATGCAACCCATCGCCCGGCTGAAGCGAGCGGTGGATTACGTGACGCAGACCAACGACCTGCGTCCTATTGAGGTCTCCAATAACGACGAGATGGCGCAGTTGACCACCTCCTTTAACCAGATGCTGGAGGCACTGCAGGAATCCCGTTCGCAGCAGTCTCAGTTCGTAGCCGATGCTGGACACGAGCTAAAGACCCCGCTGACCTCTATGCGTACCAATATTGAGCTTTTGATGATGCTCAATCGCGCCGGTGGTGGCTTTGGCATGAGCGATGAGGACCGCAAGGACCTCGAAGATGACGTCATGTCCCAGATGAATGAGCTCTCCACCTTGATTGGAGACCTCGTTGATTTGGCGCGCGAGGACGGCAATGAGCGCGAACCGGAACCGGTTGACCTTTGTGAAGTCATGATGGCTTCGCTGGAGCGTGCGCGCCGCCGCCGTCCCGATGTGGAGTTCTTGGTGCGCTTTATCCCGTGGGAGCTGGACGGCGACCCCTTCGCATTGGGTCGTGCCACGCTTAACCTCATGGACAATGCGGCTAAGTGGTCGCCGGCAACTGGCACGGTGCGCGTATCCATGGAGCAGCTATCCTCCCACGAGGTGCGCCTGCGCTTTGATGATTCTGGGCCTGGCATTGCTCCGGAGGAGCGGGAGAAGGTCTTTGAGCGCTTCTATCGTTCGGCAGAAGCGCGCTCCATGCCGGGATCGGGCTTGGGCTTGGCCATTGTGAAATCGGTAATTGAACGCCACGATGGCACGATCAAGATCCGCGAGTCTAATGATGGTGGCACCCGCATGGAAGTCATCTTGCCGGGCAAGCCTGTGCCGGGTGAGATTTTCGTGGACGGTTTGGCAGACCCGCATGAGGGGCTGCCGGGTGGTAAGGAAGACCCAAGCGACCGGGGTGAAATCTTTGCGCAGCGTTGGTTTAATCAGGGCTAGCGTACAAGCGTTTATACTGGTGAGGTAATACAGCAACCTTTCAGGAATTCCTAGTAGGTTGGCAGATCAGTATCAGTCTTGACCAAGCGAAGTGAGGCATAGTTTTCTCATGAACATGAGGAATGACGATTACCGCGGCTTTGATGGAAACTCCCCGGAGGGAGTGTCCCAGGAAGGTCCGGGTAGGGCCGAGCCGGTTCAGGGTGGTCCGAACTTTGGAGAAACCAACCAGCAAGATGCCGTGGCTGGCAATGCTGGACCCTACAGCGGCGACACTGGTCCTTATAGTGGCGCTGACGCGCAGGCACAAGAGACTGGCTCCTATTCACAAGGCTGGAATCAGCCGCGCGGCGGTGCACAAGGCGATGACCCACGAACACTAGGTTCGCTCGGGCCGTACCCGAACGGCCCACAGACCCAAAGCTTTAGCGGTCAGGGACAGGAAGGCCCGATGGTCACCCCTCTTCCTCCGCAGCCGGAGCAAAAGAAGAAAATCGGCTTGGGTGCCGCCACCGCTTTGGCGGCCGTTGCCGCCATCGCCGCAGGCTCGATTGCCGGTGCTGTGGTCGGTATGAGTTCCGGGGGAGGCAATAACGATACCTCTGTAGTCAATGAAGCCCTCAAGGCTGAGCCGGCCAACAATAGCACCGGTAAGGAACCGGAGCAGGGTTCCGTTGAAGAAGTTGCCTCTAAGGTTTTGCCGGCGGTGGTTTCTATCCAGACGATGACTCGTACTGGTGGGGCTGAAGGCTCCGGTTCTGTCATCTCCCCAGATGGTTATGTACTGACCAACCACCACGTGGTTGCCGGTGCTGAGCACGGTGGCATGATGCAGGTGACCATGAATGACGGCAGCAAGCATGAAGCTGACGTGGTGGCCTCGGATGCGAATACGGACGTTGCCATCGTGAAAATCAAGGACGTCAAGGACCTGCCGTTCTTGCAGTTCGGCGACTCCGATTCCGTTGCCGTGGGCCAAGAGGTGGTGGCCGTGGGCTCACCTTTGGGCCTGAACGCTACCGTGACCTCGGGCATCGTGTCGGCAAAGAACCGTCCCGTGCGCGCGTCCCAGGAGGGTGGCGAGTCCTCATTGATTGACGCCATTCAGACCGATGCTGCAGTTAACCCTGGCAACTCCGGCGGCCCGCTGGTGGATCGAGACGGCAATATCGTGGGCATGAACTCCATGATTGCTTCGCTGTCTAATGACTCCTCCGGCGAGGGCGGCTCCATTGGCTTGGGCTTTGCAATTCCATCCAACTTTGCCAAGCGCATGGCAGATGAGCTCATCAATGACGGCAAAGTTTCCCACCCAACCCTTGGCGTGAAGGTGCTAGCGCGCGACGACGGCAATGGTGCCCGCATCGCCGAGGTAGAGCCGGGCGGTCCAGCAGATAAGGCGGGTTTGAAGGATGGCGACATTGTCACCCGCGTCAACGACCGCCTGATTGAAAACGCTGATGCGCTCATCGCGGCGGCGCGATCGCAGGACTTTGGCGCGACGGTGACCTTGGAGGTTACCCGCGAAGACTCGGATGAATCTCGTCAGGTAGAGGTAACCCTCTCAGGCGAGTAAATTACTGTGCAAGACCTCATTAGGTGCTGAATGCGCCGTACCTCACCCCGCCACAAGGCCGTACTGCCTTAACTTAAGGAGAAAAATGCCAGATTCGCAGCACGATGTGACCGACTCCGCGCAGCCCGACGGCGCGAATAAGCGCGATTCCTTGATGGATGTTGCCGAACCCGATGATGCCTTCCTGCTGGCGAGCGAGCAGGAGGATAGCCTTGCCGCCCCGCGCCGCGGGCTCATCGTTATTGTCACCGATCATCCTGGTGAGCAATCCGATAGCACTTCGCAGCTGGTAAGCGAGTTGCTCGCGGAGGCCAATTTCCGCGTTGATGGCGCCATCGTAGTGCGTTCCAAGAAGTCCAAGATTCGCCAGGCCATTGAGACCGCCGTGGTCGGTGGCGTGGACTTGGTCCTCACCGTGGGCGGTACCGGCGTGGGCCCGCGCGATAAGACTCCGGAGGCTACCCGCTCCGTCATCGACAAGATGGTGCCGGGCGTGGCGCAGGCGCTGCGTTCTTCTGGCCAAGCCTGTGGCGCGGTGGATGCCTGCACGTCCCGCGGCCTATCGGGTGTTTCGGGCTCTACCGTCGTGGTCAACCTCGCTTCCTCGCGTGCTGCGGTCCGTGATGGCATGGCTACCTTGGCGCCTCTGGTGCACCACCTGATTGATCAGCTGCAGCAATCGAGCGTCCAGTAATAGCAGGGCATTTTCTATGACGTCGCGGAGAAATCGCCGGCGAGTATTCCGCCAATCCGATGCTGCCGGCTATGACCGTAGTGCTGATAAGCCCGGCGTACCCGCTTCCCACGGTGTTGATGAAGAGAGAATCGTTACCGTCGATGACGCGGATTCGGTGGCGGCAGAGGGGGAGTCTGGCCAGCGCGATGAACAGTTCTACCGAGAAAATCAGCCCCCACACTACGGCGGCTAGTGCCTAAGACAGGCTGCAGGTCTGCAGCCACAGAGGTACTTAAAAAGCCCGTGGTTTCTTCCGAAGAAGTGAAACCACGGGCTCTGTGCTGCGCAAGCAGCGAAGGGAACTAGGCCTGGTGGCGGCCGCCGCCGGTAGAACCGGAATCGGCGTCGGTAGCGCCGCGGGCGGAACCGTCGATGCCGGTACCCGGGATGTCCTTATCGGAGACATTCTGGGCCTCGAGCAGGTCGCGGATTTCCGCGAGCAGTTCCTCGGAGGTTGGGGCAGGGGCCTCAGGGTCCACACCGTGGCGGCGCTTAGCGGCCTCGGTGAGCTTGTTGATCGGCATGACGATGAGGAAGTAGACCACTGCGGCGATGATGAGGAAGTTAATCGCTGCGGAGATGACGGCGCCGAAGTCCACGAAGGTGTTTTCGGCATCTGTGATGTGGAAGCCAACGGCACCAACCTCAGCGGAGCCGAGGGAGTTAATGATCGGCTGGATGATGGAGTCCGTGACGGACTTGACGATTGCGGTGAAGGCAGAACCAATGATGACTGCGGTGGCAAGTTCGATGACGTTGCCGCGCATGATGAAGTCTTTGAAACCCTTGAGCATGGTGATATGCACAAACCTTTCTGGGAATAACTAAGGGTAGTTAAAAACCATGGACACCGCGAAACATTAGTGCAGCCGGTAACCAACCACAACTGCTGTGTCTGAAAAGGTCTAGCTCTGCTGTGGGTGGGCGCGGTCACCCACAATAACGACTGTGAGTGGTTGGCTTAACGACGCCGCGGCTACATCATTGGCGTGGTCATGGGGCAGCGCGAGCAAAACGGTCGAGGAAGAGGCCTCGCCTTCGGCGCTGGAGGTTGACACCACGCGCCCGCCGGTGGCGATAACGCGCGCGGTGGGTGCGGTGGGCGCCTCGCCCTCTCCAACATCAGAAGGGGAGGAGGCGGCATCGACGGCGGTTACCACGTCCACGGTATCGCCATGGTGTAGGTGGGGGATGATGTCTGGCTCGGCGAGCTTGACCGGGATCATCCGCGCGGCCGCGTCTTCGGAGCCGCCCACCAAGCTAGAGACAAGTTCTTCTCCTAGAAGGCGAGCATCGGTAATCACTTCGCCCTTGCCGGCTGCGGCGGTAATAACGCGGCCGGTGAGTTCTTCTGGCTTTGCCGCTACCGCGGAATCGGGGATGGAGGAGGAAGGAAGGCGGGCCAAGTCGACGTCGGCAAGCGCCAGCTCCGCGCCCGCAGGCAGATCGCGGCTAAAGACGGGAACGCGCGGCAGTTCCTTGGCCGCAGATAAGGCCGAAGCCAGCGCGGCAATAAGAAGGGCCACCGCAATGGCGCGGCGCACTACAACGCCGCGGCGGTGGCCAGGGGTACGAAGGGTGGAAACGAGGCGGGGCATACGCGAAGTGGGCATACTCTTTTAGACTGCCCGAAACCGCGCATGGTTCCCGCACCCTAAAAACTAGAAGCGGGTGATGCCCTCTGCGGTGACGGCGGCATCAACCTTGCGGTCATGGTCCTCGGTAGGCAGCTCGTCTACAAACTCGGAGGGGTAGACCATGGCGAAAACCGGCGGCTTGCCGTGGGGAAGCGGCTCTAGCGCGCGGTCATAGTAGCCGCCGCCCTTGCCCATGCGGTTGCCCTTGGCATCCACCGCCATGGCGGGGGCGAGCACCAGATCGCACTCGGCCAGCACGCTGCTATCAAAGCTTGGGCCCTGGGGCTCATTCAATCCCAGTGGGCTGGTGTGCATGGCTTCCTTGCCGCGGTATTCGGCAAAGGTCAACGTGCCATTCTCGCCGGAAATTGGCAGGAGGACGCGGGAGACATGCGCCTTGAGCCACGGCACAAAGTCCGCACCGCCGGGCTCGGAGCCCAAAGGCCAGTAGGCGGCCACGGTCATGGACTCGGTGAGCTCGGATTCGAGATGCTTGCGCACGGCGGCGGTGAAAGCATCGTGGTCCTCGGAGGAAAGTTCGCGGCGGGCCTGGACCAAGCGGGCGCGCAGCTCGTTTTTGGCGGTGATGGAAGAGGTCATAAATAAATCATAACCCCGCGGCGTAGCGGTGCACGGGAAAATAATGTGGCGTTGTACGCTATTGTGCATGGCTATAGAACGCGAAGATTCCGCCCGCGGAATCACCACGGTTGTAGTTCCAGCGGCAGGTATGGGCACCCGATTTTTGCCCGCCACCAAGACGGTTCCCAAGGAACTGCTGCCCGTTGTTGATACTCCCGGCATCGAACTCATCGCAGAGGAGGCGGCCTCTGTCGGCGCGCGCCGCCTTGCGGTGATTACCGCGCCCGATAAGCAAGAAGTCATGCGTCACTTCGAGGCATTCCCCGAGCTGGTAGAGACCCTTGAATCCCGCGGCAAGGACGAGCAGGTGGCCAAGGTCAAGCGCGCCAACCAGATCATTCACCCCGTTGCGGTGGAGCAGGAAAAGCCGCTGGGCTTGGGCCACGCGGTGGGTCTTGCAGAAGAGGTGCTTGGGGAAGACGAGGATTCCTTCGCCGTCATGCTCCCTGATGACATTGTGCTGCCCGCCACCGTTATGGCGGATATGGCGCGCGTGCGCGCGGCGTTGGGCGGCAGCGTGCTGTGCGCCTTCGAGGTCCCGCGCGAGCAGACCTACAACTACGGCGTCTTCGACGTGGAGGATACCGATGCCCCTGGCGTGAAGAAGGTCGTGGGCATGGTGGAAAAGCCGGCGGTAGAGGATGCTCCTTCTAACCTCGTGGCCACCGGCCGCTACCTTTTGGACCGCAAGATCTTTGATGCCCTGCGCCGCATTAAGCCGGGCAAGGGCGGCGAGCTGCAGCTTACTGACGCCATCGAGCTCCTCATCGAGGAAGGCGAGCCCGTCCACGTGGTAGTCCACCAAGGAAAGCGCCATGATTTGGGCAATCCCGGCGGCTATATCCCCGCCAACGTGGACTTTGGCCTGCGCGATGAAAAGTATGGTCCCACGCTGTATAAAGCGATTAAACAAATCATGGCCGAGTATGAGGACGAGCACGGCCTAGCCTAGGGATGTTCCCAGTGGCCAAGGACGTGGAAGCGAAGAAAGGGCGGGCATAGACCTTATGCGTTCAGTTGATGACCAGTTGGCGCTGGTAACGGATGCGGCGACGACGCCGGAGCCGGTGCGCATCGGTATTTCCAACGCGCTGGGTTTGATGTGCGCCGAGCAGGTACAGGCCAACCAACCCCTGCCGGGCTTCCCGCAGGCGGCCATCGACGGCTACGCCGTGCGCGCCGTCGATATCGGCGGCGAGCGGGGTCTGCGGGTGCGCCGCCACAAGGACCAGGAAGAACAGTCCGCCGAGGGCGAAGAGGATGCGGATTCCCCGCAGCCGGAGGTAGAGCGTTCCCTGCCCGTGGTGGGCGAGGTTCCGGCCGGCTCCAAGCAACCGCTGCGCCTGCAGCCTAAGCAAGCGGTGCGCGTATATACGGGTGCGCCTTTGCCCACGCTTGCCGACGCCGTCCTGCCCCTCGAGTGGACCGACCGCGGCCGCAAGCGCGTTACCGCCCACCGCCCGGTGCGCTCTGGTGACTTTGTGCGCCGGGTGGGCGACGATATCCAGCCTGGCGATGTCGCCGTATCTTCCGGCACCGTTTTAGGGCCGGCCCAGATCGGCCTTCTGGCCGCGGTGGGCCGCTCAAAGGTGCTGGTGTATCCGCGCCCGCGTATTACCATAATCTCCTTTGGCCGCGAGTTGGTTGACTTGGATCAGGAACCGGCACTGGGCCAGGTCTTTGACGTGAACTCTTATTCCTTGGCCGCCGCGGCCCGTGAAGCCGGGGCGGAGGTGCACCGCGTGGGCATTGCGGAGGGCGAGCCGCGCCGCATCCGCGAGGCGTTGGAAAAGCACATTGCCCGCAGCGAGGTGCTGGTTATCTCCGGCGCAGTCGGCGGCGCTGGTGCTGAGGCCATCCGCGAGATCCTCGACGATCTTGGTGATGTGGATACCTCCCGCGTGGCCATGCATCCCGGCTCCGTTCAGGGCTTTGGACTGGTGGGCGAGGAGCGCATTCCTACCTTCTTGCTGCCGTCCAATCCGGTGTCCGCGCTTGTGGTCTTTGAGGTATATATCCGCCCGCTCATCCGCTTGGCGCTGGGCAAGCGCAATGCGCACCGCCGCGTGGTGCGTGCGCGCGCGTTGAACCACATCGATTCCCGCCCCGGCCGGCGCGGCTTCATCCGTGCTCGCCTGATGCGCGATGCTGAAACCGCGGACTACTTGGTGGAAGGCCTCGGCGGTGCCGCAGGTGCCCCAGCCCACCTCTTGGCCGGCCTCTCAGAGGCCAACGCCATGATTCGCGTGCCGGAAGAGGTCACCGAAATCCGCCCGGGCGATGTGGTTGATGTGTTGTTTTTGACCCAGCGCAGCTAATGCTCGATCCTTTCGGCAACGCGGCGGATAGGTTCCGTCATCCTGCTACCGGCCCCGCCGATGACATGCATCCAGGGTGGCCGGAATCCACTCCTATTGTCCAGCTTCCCTCCTCTTCTGTTTTTCCCTCGGGGGCGCGGATGCGTTTGCGCCCCCTGCTGCGTTCCGACGGCCATGAGTGGCGGCGTCAGCGCATCGACGATGAAAGCTTCCTGCGCCCGGTCGAGCCGACCCAAGCCGCACCGTGGGCGGCGGCGCATAGCCAGCAGGCGTGGTGGAATCACCTGATGTACCTGCGCACGGCCGCCCGCGAGGCGCTGGTGATCCCGCTTGTCATTGAGGTGGAGGGGAAATTCGCAGGGCAGGTAACCCTGGGAAATATTCAGCATGGCAGCATTCGCGACTGCTGGATTGGCTACTGGGTCTATTCCGCAGTTCACGGTGCCGGGGTGGCTACGGCCGCCACCGCCTTGGGCGTGGACCACGCCTTCGGGCGAGTGGGTTTGCACCGCGTGACCGCCACCTATCTGGAGCACAACCCGGCCTCGGGGCGCGTCTTGGCCGCCAACGGGTTCCGGCATGAAGGGTATTTACGGCGCAATCTGCATATCGACGGCGCGTGGCAGGACCACCACTACGTGGCGTTGGTGAAAGAAGACTTTGCCTCTACGGCGGTGGAGCGTCTCCGCCAAGCTGGACGGTTGGCGTGAAATAGCGTCCCAATCGCTGGGAATCCGACCTCATTTTTCACATAAGTCACAACATTGTAATTTGCGCGAATTTGGGGTGCTACGGTGCGGTTTCACCGTTTAAGGTGGAGTAATCATCTGTATTCAAGGGGAAGGTCCTTTTCGTGTCGACAGCTGTGCCGATTATCGCGATCATCGTGGTGTGGCTCTTCGTGCTCGCACCGTGGCTACTGGGTAGGAATAACCGCCCAATGAGCCATACCGGTGAGGCCTTTGAAGATACCCGGGTCCTCTTTGAAGGAGATTCCGGCAAGGTCGCCGGCCGGCGTCGTCCGCGCCTGCGTGCCGGCGATGTCCACCGCCGCGACGATGAGGACGAGGCGGACTACGAAGTCGTCGAGGCTGCAGACGCTACCGACAGTGCATCCGATGCCGAGGTCACCAAGTCCTCGTCGCGCTCCGTGACCATTGCCGGTGCCGCACGCCGGGCCAAGTCCCAGCCCTTCGGTAGCGGCAGCCGTGCGTTTACTGCTGCATCTGCCTCCACCGCCGGTGAAGAATCCACGCAACAGGCAGAAACCATCGACGGCGAATTGGTGGAAGAAGCGATTGCAGAAGAAGGCGAGTCTGCAGTCGAGCCACAGGCAGCTGCGGTTCCTGCCTCCCAGCAGGATGATGCGGACAAGGAAGCCAACACCGCAGAGGCGGACGACGTCGACGATGTGCTCTTGGAGGACGAGGACGACGCCGCGGACGAGTCCACTAAGGACAATGCCTCCGATGTTGCTGCGTCCGAGGCTGAGGTATTTAGCGCCCCGGCAGTCTCTAGCGTGGCGAACGATGCCTATGCCTACGACGAAACCTATACCTCGCCGGTAGACCTCATGTATCCGGGCGCCGTTGACAAGGCCGAGGTCAATGAGGATGATTCCGTAGATGCTGCCAGCGCGGACGAGGTAGACGAGGCCGAGAGCTCCGAGAACCAAGCCGCGGCCACGGAAGCAGACGAAACCGGCATGGATACCGACTTGTCCGAGGACGAGGTCGAGTTCGCCCAGCGTCGCTTGGGCCGCGGTGGCTGGGACCCGGTAGCAGAAAAGGAAAAGTCTGCAACGCGCTACCAGCGCCGTCAGCGTACCCTGCTGGGGCTAGCCGTGGCCGTGGTACTCACGGTAGCCCTAGGAATCGTGGTCGGTGGCTGGACCTGGTGGTTGGCTGCCGTCGCCGGCGTGCTCACCGTGACCTACTTGATCGCCCTTCGCTCTCAGGTACGCCAGGAACAGGCACTAATGCGCCGCCGCGTGCGCCACCTGCGCCGCGCCCGTTTGGGCGTGCGCAACGCCGAGGACGAAGAGCTAAAGATTCCGCGCAACCTGCGCCGCCCAGGCGCCGTGGTGGTGGAGATCGACGATGAAAGCCCGGACTTCGTGCACCTTCCGCTGAGCTATAGCGATGGTGAGGACGGCGACTTTGACGGTCCGCACGCCGGGCCCGATGGTTATGGCCGTCGCGATGACCTAGCGGCCCGCCGCGCTGGATAAGCGCGCGAGGCGGACTAGCTAGCAGCGCCGTGAAGCTCGTCAGCGCCCGCTGTCTGCGAGTTCGCGAGCGCGTTGTATTCCTGCGCTAGGCCATAATTCGGCACGCCGCTCTCCAGCCACACGCCGGAGGTACCGCGGCGATGGGAGCCGATAAGGTGCGTATCAATCATGCCGATGGCCTCCATGAGGGCGAAACAGGTAACCGGGCCAACGAAGCGAAAGCCTTTCTTCTTGAGTTCGCGGGACATGAGCTTGGACTCGTAGCTCTTTTTCGGAATATCCTCCATCACGGTGGGGTAGAGGTTCTCCGGAGGTTGGTAGGCCCAGATGAACTCTGCCAGCCCGCCTTCCTCGCGCAGGGCGATGGTCGCCTTGGCGTTATTAATCGCGGCGCGGATTTTGGTTTCGTTGCGGATGATGGAGGCGTCGCCAAGCAAACGCTCCACGTCCGCCTCGCCGAATTGGGCGACCTTGTCCGGATCGAAGTTGCTAAAGGCCGCACGGAAAGCCTCGCGCTTCTTGAGCACCACCGCCCAGGAAAGGCCGGACTGGAAAGACTCGAGGCTCAAACGCTCGTAGAGTCCAGCTTCATCGAAAATGGGCAGGCCCCATTCGGTGTCGTAATACTCCTTCAACATCGGCGAGGACATCGCCCAAGGCGGGCGGCCCAGACCATCATCGTCATAGACCAAGGTGGTGCGCTCTTCGGACTGCGTAGTTGGTTCGCTCATGGTGTGTTCTCCTTTTATCTTTTGTGCGTGGCTCCCATTGAAACAGCCCGCGCGGCCGAGTTCTTTTCCTTCCCCCACCAAAGGGCGAATTTCCCAGGAGCATGGGTGTAGTCCATTGCCTTCGCATCGGGTGAGGGGTTCAGGGTAATCTGTTCAGCATGAATAGACCTGCCGTACGCGATGCCGCACTGCTTATTTTTCGAGCGGTCCTCGGATTAATCTTTATCGCACACGGCGTGGACAAGATGTTTATGACCGGCATGGATGAAACCGTGGGGCAATTTTCCGCCCTGGGGGTGCCGCAGCCACAGCTTTCCGGCTATATCGCCGCCATAGGAGAAATGGCCGGCGGTGCATTCCTCGTTGTCGGTCTGCTCACCACCTTTGTCGCCGGGGCACTCGCATTGCTCATGGGGTGTGCCCTGTATTTCGTGCACCTGGGCCACGGGCTTTTTGCTGCCGATGGTGGAATCGAATACCCACTGGTATTGCTGTTATCCCTGCTGATGATCGTAATTTTTGGCTCCGGTAGAGCCAGCATGGACGGGGTGCTCAGCAATGTTGACGCATAGTCAGGTCCAAGCGGCTATCTCCGCGCACATGGACGGCGAAGATTCCGATCTATCTCAGGACGTCATCGATACTCACCTGGAAAGCTGCGCCGAATGCCGCGCTTTCCGTGACAAGGCGGCTGCGCTATCGCGTTCACTGAGCTTTGTGGAGCCCGTGGATTCCGGCATGGCGCCGCCCACGGATCTTTCTGATGTCATCTTGGCCGGCGTGGAGCCGGAATGGCGGCGTACCTCGAGCGCGCGCCAAGCTAACCTCACGGTCGCGCGTGCCGCCATGGTTCTTATGGGGGCCGTCTTTGCGATCTGGGCAGTGGTGCTCATCGTGCACGCCTCCGGGCTCGTACCGTTGGGCGAGGAAGGAAAGGTTCTGGATCCCACTGCGGATCCGGAGCGAGCCAACCTGCTGATGGAGGGCGCGGCAGTGCGCTTTGGCATGGCCTGTGGTCTTTTCTTCAGCGCTTGGCGCCCCGCGGCGGTCACCGGATTGCTCCCAGTCTCAGCGACCATGTTTGCCTTCCTCTTCGGCTTTGGCATGCGCGATATAGCGCTGGGTACCGTAACCATTGAGCAGGTGTATTTCCTTATCGCCACCGCGCTGGCGACTCTGAGCCTGGCGTGGGCCTGGGCGGCAGAAAAGGGCTACCTGGTGCGCGCGTGGTGGAAGTCCCTCAACGCGCAGCCGCAATAAACTCCGCTCTGGCCAGGTTAAGTCCAGCTAGGCAGCCACATCATGGAGTGGTACCAGGAATCTGGAATCTTGTAGCCGTACAAAATGGGGGAGAAGTAGAAGAACATCGCCACTACTAGGGCTAGGTAGAACACGGCGGCGATGGTGCCCCAACGTACGGGGCCGCCGGCCAAGCTCTTCAGCCATCCCCACCGCACAGGCCTGCCATGCCCGATGAGCTGGCCTAAAGCTAACGCAATAAGCACGATGACAAAGGGGATAAAAGCCGTGGCGTAGAAGAAGTACATCTGGCGGTCAAAGGCCGCGAGCCAGGGCAAAAAGCCTGCCGCAAAGCCCACCAAGGGGATAAGAAAGGCGCGGTTGCGGCGAATAATGAGCGACCACAGGCCCCACAGCACGGCCGGGATGACCAGCCACCAGATGGCCGGGGTGCCAAAGAGGTAGAGCATCTTGCGGCATTCGTTACTGCCATCACCGCACTGCAGGTCGGTGGAGGAGTAGTACAAGATCGGGCGGGCGGCAACGAGCCAGGCCCAAGGCTTGGAATCCCACGGGTGATGATGGCCGCCGGAGGAGGTCAGGCTGGCGTGGAATTCCAGGACAGAGGAGTGGTAGTAGAACCAGCCGGCTAAGGAATCGGGCAGGTTCAGCAGCCACGATCCATCCTCGATGGTGCCATCCACCTTGGCATGGCGGTACACGGCGGTTTCGGAGGAAAACCACGCCCGCCAGGTCCAGGCGTAGAGCAGTACCGGCACGAGCACAAGGGAGGCCAAGGCAGCAGGGGTATCGCGCACCAGGGTGCCGAGGATATAGCGGCGTACCCCATAGCGCTTGCGCAAGGCAAGGTCGCTAAAGACGGACATCAGGCCAAAGAACATGATGAAGTACAGCCCGGACCACTTCACGCCCAGGGAAAGGCCAAGGCAGACGCCTGCAAGGAGGCGCCACCAGCGGAATCCAAAGCGCGGGCCGAAGGCGGACGAGCCCATCCGGTCCTTCACAAACGCGTTGTGGAGGCGCTCGCGCATCTGGTTATGATCGCGGGCGAGCGCCCAGGCGGCGGCTACTACGAAAAAGACTTGGAAGATATCCAGCATGCCGAACTTGGAGGAGACCAAGAGCACGCCATCAAATACGGCGATGAGGCCGGCTAGGGTTGCTACCTGCCAGGATAAGGAGACCCGGCGGGCCAGGGACATCGTCAAGAGCACGGTGGCTGCTCCGAAAAGCGCCGTCATAAAACGCCAGCCCATTGGGGAATAACCAAAGACCCATTCGGCAAGTGCCACGATCTGCTTGCCCAGCGGTGGGTGAACCACCAGCCCGTAGCCGGGGTTGGTTTCAATGCCGCCGATAAAAAGGTTATCCCAGCTTCGCACCATGTCCCAGGCTTGGGGAACATAGTGCTTTTCATCAAAGACGGGCGTGCCCTTGGAAACGGGCGCGGTAAGGCCGACAAAGCGGGTAATGAGTGCAAGGACGCCGACGACGCTAGTGCTTATCCAGTCAGCCTTGCCCCACTGATAGGCGCGGGGTGCTGGCGGAGCCACGGTGTCGTGCGTGGGGCGCGATGGGGCAGCGGTAGCAATAGTCACTTGGTTGAGTCTAGGCGACAACGTAGCGCAACCGCGCATTAGAGAGTATGGAATGCTAGAGGCATGTCTGTTTTAGGTCTGGATCCACTACCGCGCGGGGTAATCCTCGCCGCCACGCCGTTGGGAAACGTAGGAGATGCCTCCGCGCGTTTAATGCATGCCTTGCAGCATGCGGACGTCATCGCGGCCGAAGATACCCGGCGCGTGCGCAATCTGGCCCAGGCCTTAGGGATCGAGATTTCCGGGCGAGTGGTGTCCAATTTTGACCACAATGAAAAGGACCGGGCCCAGCAGCTTATCGACGCCGCCGCGGCTGGCACCGTCCTCGTCGTCACCGATGCCGGAATGCCGATTATTTCTGATCCGGGCCTGTCCCTTGTGTCCGCTGCAGCCGAGCGCGATATTCCCGTGACCTGTTTTCCCGGCCCCTCCGCGGTGCCGACGGCCCTGGCGCTTTCGGGCCTGGGCGTGGGGCACTTCCTTTTCGACGCCTTTCCTCCTCGCAAGCCCGGTCCCCGCAAGGCGTGGCTGGAGTCACTGCGCAACGAAAAGCGAGCCATCGTCTTCTTCGAATCTCCTCACCGCGTGGCCGAAACCCTGGCCGAGGCAGCGGAAATTCTCGGCGCCGACCGCCCGGCCGCGGTGTGCCGGGAGCTGACCAAGACCTATGAGGAAATCCGCCGCGGCAATTTGGGTGAGCTTGCCGAGTGGGCAGTAGACGGTGCTCGGGGAGAGATCACCGTGGTGATCGAGGGCGGTACAGCCGCTGCCGCTACCGCCGCAGACTTGGTGCCCAAGGCGCTCGAGCTAGCGGAGGCGGGGATGCGGCTGAAGGACGCGTGCAAGCAGGTAGCCAAAGGTACTGAGGTTTCCAACCGCGAGCTTTATGATGCCGCTTTGGCAGCTCGCGAGGGCTAGTCCCCACCGCTTATTCGATTACGTCACACCCCGTAGCGCGCGTAGACGGCTTCACCAACGGGGGCTTTGTAATTGAATTGTTATAGTGCTCGGGCGTGTGGGCGGCTTAAAGCGGTATTTACATGGGGAAATGAAGCGTAAAAACCTTTCAAATTATCGTGGAAAATCCCTGGGAAACGGCGTTGAGCAGCGAAGTTTCTACGTGCTTCGTTTGATAATTGAGCAGTTCCGCACCACTGTATAGCTCATGACAAACTCGGAAAATATGGGCACAGGCGTGCCAGAAGAAGGAAAGGAACCGGTCGGCGCACAGGCGCAGCCGGCCTCTGCTTCTTCGAGCGGGCAGCCTATTGAGAATTATCAGACTGTAGACGAACAGCTGGACGCACAATCTGCCACCGGCCAGCTTCAGGATATGATTCACTCCGATGGCTTCCACCCGGAGCGCTATGACGATCCTGAGGTGGAAATCGCGGCCGATCGTGACAATATGCCAATCGATTGGTCCATCGTCGGCATCGCCGGAGTTCTGGTCGCCGCGATCGTTGTGTGGGGCCTGGCCGCCCCGGACAACTTTGCCAACTTCTCCTCTTCGGCCCTGACCTGGGTCGTGGACAACTTCGGTTGGGCCTATATCCTCTTCGGCACCGTCTTCGTGGTGTTCGTTGTCTTTATTGCCGCCTCCAAGTTCGGCTCCATCAAGTTGGGCCACATCAATGAGGAGCCGGAATTTTCCACGCCATCGTGGATTGCCATGATGTTCGCCGCCGGTATGGGCATTGGCCTGATGTTCTACGGCGCTTCCGAGCCGCTGGCTAACTACCGTGACGGCACCCCAGGCCAGGGCACTGGCAACGTTGGATCGTCCATGGCCTATGCCATGTTCCACTGGACGCTGCACCCCTGGGCGGTCTACGCCATCGTTGGCTTGGCCATCGCGTACTCCACCTTCCGCATTGGCCGCAAGCAGCTATTAAGCCAGGCCTTCGTGCCGCTTATCGGCGAGCGTAACGCCAATGGTGCGGTGGGCAAGTTCATCGATATCCTGTCCATCTTCGCCACCGTCTTCGGTACCGCCTGCTCCTTGGGCCTGGGTGCCCTGCAGATTCAGGCCGGCTTGAAGGCATCCGGAATCATCGATAACCCCACCAATTCCGTGGTTATTGGCATCGTTCTGGTCCTTACCCTCGCATTCCTCCTGTCTGCGATGTCCGGCGTGGGCAAGGGCATTCAGTACATTTCCAACGCAAACATGGTCCTCGCCGCAGTGCTGGCCATCTTCGTGTTCATCTTGGGTCCGACCGTTACCATCCTCAACCAGATTCCTGGCTCCATCGGTAACTACCTCAACTACTTCACCGAGATGATTGGCCGCACGGCCGAGTCCGAAAACGGCGCCGCCGGTGAGTGGCTGTCCGGCTACACCATCTTCTACTGGGCATGGTGGGTTTCCTGGTCCCCATTCGTGGGCATGTTCCTGGCACGCATCTCCCGCGGTCGTTCCGTCCGCGAGTTCTGCCTGGGTGTCCTGCTTATCCCAGCCGGCGTATCCACCCTGTGGTTCGCTATCTTCGGCGGTACCGCTATTCATATGGAGCAAAACGGCGAATCCATCACCGGTGAGTCTGCTGAGGAGGAGCTGTTCAACCTCCTGCAGTCCATGCCGGGCGGCTTCGTTGCCGGTATTGTTGCAGCGGTCCTTCTGGCTACCTTCTTCGTCACCTCTGCGGACTCCGCATCCACGGTGATGGGCTCCATGTCCCAAAATGGTGCTTCTACCGCTAAGCCGTGGCTATCCGCGGCATGGGGCGCACTGACTGCCTTGGTAGGCCTGACCCTGCTTCTGGCTAATGAGGACGCACTGTCTAACCTGCAGAACGTCACCATCGTTGCTGCACTGCCATTCTTGTTCATTGTCGTTGGCCTGATGTTCGCCATCTACAAGGCACTGAGCGAGGATGTTATTTACCTCGAGTACCGCGAGGCACAGCAGTTCCAGCGCAAGATGGCCCGCGAGCGCCGCCTGCACCGCGAGTACCAGCGCACGCAGGTCCTTAAGAAGCGCCGCAACGAGCGTCTCAAGCACCCGATGAAGCGCAAGTAGCTAGCGCCCTTCACGGTTGCTTTCATAGCGCCCATCGTTTCCTCAGCAGTGGGGAAGCGGTGGGCGCTTTGTTCTGAAATTGCGGTTCACCTGCGGAGTAAATGTCTGCCCTAATCGTGTGGGCACGAGCTGGCTTCGATACAGTAGAACCCATGACTGAGTCTGTAGTAGTAAATGTTGCTTGGCCCTATGCCAACGGCCCGCGCCACATCGGTCATGTGGCCGGCTTCGGTGTTCCTTCTGACGTCTTTGCACGTTTCCAGCGAATGCGTGGCCGCAACGTACTCATGGTCTCCGGTACGGACGAGCACGGCACTCCGCTATTGGTTCAAGCGGACAAGGAAGGCGTGTCCGTTCGCGAGCTCGCAGACCGCTACAACCGCCAGATCGTCACCGACCTAGCCAACCTCGGCCTGTCCTACGATCTCTTTACTCGTACCACCACCCGTAACCACTACTCCGTGGTACAGGAACTCTTCAAGGGCCTGTATGCCAATGGCTACATGCTCAAAGAGACCACCCAGGGCGCTATTTCTCCGTCTACCGGACGCACCCTGCCGGACCGCTATATTGAGGGCACCTGCCCTATCTGCGGCGCGGATGGCGCCCGCGGTGACCAGTGCGATGAGTGTGGCAACCAGCTCGACCCGGTGGACCTGATCAACCCTGTATCCAAGATCAACGGCGAGACCCCGAAGTTCATTGAAACCGAGCACTTCCTACTGGATCTGCCCGCCATCAAGGAGGAGCTACAAAAGTGGCTTTCCACCCGCGAGGACTGGCGCCCGAACGTCTTGAAGTTCTCCCTGAACTTGCTGGAGGATATGCGCCCGCGCACCATGACGCGCGATATTGACTGGGGCATTCCGATCCCGGTTGAGGGCTGGCAGGACAATAACGCCAAGAAGCTCTACGTGTGGTTCGATGCGGTCATCGGCTACCTGTCTTCCTCCATCGAGTGGGCATACCGCACTGGTCAGCCTGAAGCCTGGAAGGACTTCTGGCAGAACCCGGAGGCCCGCCACTATTACTTCCAGGGCAAGGACAACATCACCTTCCACTCCCAGATCTGGCCGGCCGAGCTTTTGGGCTATGCCGGCAAGGGCAACAAGGGCGGTGAGCTTCACCAGTACGGCGAGCTGAATTTGCCAACGGAAATCGTCTCCTCGGAGTACTTGACCATGTCCGGCTCCAAGTTCTCCTCCTCCAAGGGCGTTGTCATCTATGTCAAGGATTTCTTGGCGGAGTTTGGCCCAGATGCCCTGCGCTACTTCATCGCCGTGGCCGGTCCGGAGAATAACGACACGGACTTTACCTGGGATGAGTTTGTCCGCCGTATCAATAATGAGCTGGCCAATGGCTGGGGCAACCTGGTCAACCGCACCGTTTCTATGGCGTTTAAGAACTTCGGTGAGGTTCCAGCACCAGCAGCGCTGGAAGAAAAGGATAAGGAAATCCTGCAGCTGGCGGAAGAGACCTTCGAGACCGCCGGTTCTTTGCTGGAACAGTCCAAGTTCAAGCAGGCGATTACCGCCATCATGCACGTCGTCGGCGAAGCCAACGCTTATATTGCAGACCAAGAGCCGTGGAAACTGGCCAAGGATGAGACCCAGCGCGAGCGTCTAGCTACCGTGCTGTGGACTGCTCTTCAGGTGGTCTCTGACTGCAATGTCATGCTCACGCCGTACCTGCCGTTTACCGCGCAGAAGGTCCATGAAACCTTGGGCCGCGAGGGCGTGTGGGCGGCCCAGCCGGAGGTCCATGATGTCAAGGACGATATCCCGGTAGAGCTCGTCGGTGCTGGCTTGCCGCCAGAGGGCCACGAGTATCCGGTCATCATGGGTGACTACACCCAGCAGCAGGCAAAGTGGGAGCGCATCCAGGTAGAGCCGGGCACCGCCTTGGCCAAGCCGAAGCCGCTCATCTCTAAGCTTGACCCAGAGCTGGGCGAGACTGGCCCGGAGTGGGCGCCTGTTACTAAGTAATAGCACCTAAAACGGCCGCGTTATTGCCTCTTTTCCAACAGAGAAAAGGGCGTAACGCGGCCGTTTCTGTATTCCGGTTTGGAAGGAAGGAGTACGAAATACCCGAATCCTTGCCAGGAAGGGTGGTTTAGCGCTCGAAATCGCGCTGGAGGTGCACCAGGCCGAGGCGGACGCCATCCTTGGTATGGATATTTGGCATGCGGCCGGTCTCGGTGAAGCCGAACTTCTTGTGCAGGGCGATAGAACCCTCGTTGGTATCGACGATATAGGTGATCATCGTCTGCACGTAGGTATCGTCGGCGGCGACGTCCATGAGGGCGTCGAGAAGCTCGGAGCCCACGCCCTTGCCCTGAGCGGAGGGGGCGATGTAGACGGAGTCTTCCACAGTGCCGTAATAGATGGCGGGGGTTACGAACTGGAAGTAGGCCGCCCAGCCAATGACCTCATCATCATGCACGGCTACGAAGACCGGGGAGCCGGCCTTAAACATTTCCTTGAGCCACTCTTCGCGGTCGGACACGTCTTCTTGCCATGTGACCAGGTTAGCGGCGGGTTTCGCTGCGGAGCCGGCGTTGTAGATGGCGGTGAGCGCGGGGGCGTCGGCAAGCTCAGCAGGACGGATATGCATAGAAATTCCTTTACACCAGAAGTTGTAGGTGGGTGAGGCTCAACCAGTGATCGAACTTGTAGCAAACCTCTTTAAGAGTACCCACGTTTTCAAACCCGAACTTTTCATGCAACTTCAGCGATGCCACATTGGTGGAAACGATGAGCGCGAGCAGGGAATGCACCTTGTCATCGGCGCGGGCCGCATCCACCAAGGCGCCCAGCAACGCGGTGCCCACGCCTTGGCCCTGAGCGGCGGGGGAGAGATAGATGGTGGTCTCATAACAGCCGGTCCACACCTGCGGATCGCGGTAAGGGTGGTAGAGCACCCACCCCAGGTAGGCACCGGAATCGGACTCCGCGATGAAGCACGGGCAGCCCTCTTCCCAGATATGGCGCAGGTAGGCCTCGCGTTCTGCGATGCTGGCCGGGGTAGTGCGGAAGATGACGTCGGTGTGCTCGATGGCCCAGTTGAGGGTCTCGGTCATGGCGGGCACATCCGCAAGGCCGGCGGGTCTGATCAACATGGCAGCCAATATTACAATTGCCCGTATGGCTAAAAAGAAGCGACGTCCCACTCCCGTTCCGGCACCGGGCCTAAGCGGCCTCATCGATGCGCACACGCACCTGTTTTCTCACAAGGACACCGATGAGGTTCTGGTTAATCGCGCGCGCACCGCCGGTATTAGCCGCATGGTGACGGTGGGCGATGACCGCCGTGAATCAGCAGCGGCGCTGGCTACCGCGCATGTCTTTCCGGATGTCTATGCCGCCTGTGCCATCCACCCGGTACGCGCCAATGAGTTGGATGCACCCACGAAGGTGGCGCTGGAGGAGATGGTGGCGGATCCGCGCTGCGTAGCAGTGGGAGAGACCGGCCTCGATGCCTATTGGGTCCACCACGAGCCGGAGACCACCGCGACCATGGCCCAGCAGGAGGAATCCCTGCGCTGGCATATTGACCTTGCGGTGCGCCATGGCAAGACGCTGATGATCCACAACCGCGAGGCGGATGCGGACCTGCTGCGCATTCTTGCCGACGCCCCCTCACCCGACACCGTTATGCTGCACTGCTTTTCCTCGCCGCTGAAAGTCGCCGAGGAAGCCTTGGAGCGCGGCTACGTATTGTCCTTTGCCGGCAACGTCACCTTCAAGCGCAACGCCGAGCTGCGGCAGGCGGCGGCGAAGGCACCGGCCGGCCAGCTTCTGGTGGAAACCGATGCGCCATATATGACGCCAGAGCCTTACCGGGGCCAGCGCAATGAACCGGCTCTTATCGGGCACACATATGAATGCATCGCTCGCGTGCGCCACCAGACGGTGCAGGCGCTAGCAGCGGAGGTAAACGACACTTTTGATCGCGTTTACGGCCTGGGTTAACGCCTAGGTGACGGTTTTCACAAAAATAAAACCCGCTGGTCAGAAGTTGCGGGGGTGCTTAGTGTGGCGGTTGTGTGTCCAGTGAGGCGTGTGGTGGATTGGTCCTCGACTTTGTGGTGCTGTTATCGTATCGTTATTAATCGTTCGTTTAGGTTTTGGGATCCTGCAGCGCCACCCTCGGTGCGGCAGCAGCGGATCTTAGTAGGGCAAACGCCTGCGTGGACAACTCTGCTGGCCTAAACTCTTGTAATTGTTGAAACCTGCACTACCGGAGATTCATTCAGCATGTCACCTCATCAGATCAAGCGCCTCAATAACTCCCGCTCGCTGCCACTGCGTCTGGCAACGGGTGGCGTATTGGGCACCCTGGCCGTCGGCGGCGTGGTAGCCGTTGCGGCACAGAAGGACGTTACCGTGGACATCAACGGTGACAAGGTGGAGTTGGCTACCTTTGCCAAGGATGTCGACGGCGCGCTGGAGGCAGCCGGCGTGCAGGTGAGCGAGGAGGACATCGTCTCCCCGGCCCCGTCCGAGTCCGTGGGTGATGGCGATGAGATCTCCGTGCGCACCGCCAAGCCAGTAGCCGTGACCATCGATGGCGTGCAGCAGCAGCTGTCCACCACCGACCTCACCGTTTCTGACCTGCTGGGTAACCTCGACGGCGTAGTCAAGGGTGCTTCTGTGAAGTCCGGTGATGCTGACGTGGACGAGGACGCCCAGCTGGAAGAGGGCATGGACCTTGAGGTTGTGTCCCCGAAGATCGTCAAGATTAATGATGGCGGCAAGGTAACCTACACCAAGATTGCCGCTAAGACCGTTGAGGACGTCCTCAAGGCCCGCAATATCGACGTTGATGACGATGACCGCGTCTTCCCGTCCAAGGAGACCAAGGTTACCGAGGGCATGTCCATCAAGGTGGACCAGGTGTCCACCACTACCTATGACTCGGAAGAAGAGTTTGACGCTGAGCCCAACTTTGTCGATGACCCGGAGCTGGAAGAGGGCACCGAAGAGGTCCGCGAGGAAGGCGTTAAGGGCAAGCGCGTTATTACCCACAAGCTGGTAATGAAGGACGGCGCTAAGGAATCCAATGACGTCATCAAGGAAAAGGTGACCGTCAAGCCTAAGGCTGCCACCATTGCCCGCGGCACCAAGAAGGCTGAGGAGGAAAAGCCGGAGGAGGGCGGCAACTCCGGTGCTGCTGCTCCGGCGGTGGCCGATGGCTCCGTCTGGGATTCCATTGCACAGTGTGAGGCCACCGGTAACTGGGCTATTAATACCGGCAACGGCTTCTCCGGCGGCCTGCAGTTCACCCCATCCACCTGGGCAGCATTCGGCGGCACCGAGTACGCACCGGAGGCATGGCAGGCTTCCCGCGAGCAGCAGATCGCCGTGGCAGAAAAGGTGCAGGCCGCGCAGGGCTGGGGCGCATGGCCGGCATGTACTTCCAAGCTGGGCCTGCGTTAAACCGCAGCGCCTCTTGGCCGCACACCCACTGTGGTGTGCGGCCTTTTTGTCTCTTCTACTAAGTTAGAAGGCATGACTAATTCCACCGGCGCCGCGCTTTTGGGCCCCGTAGAGATCCGCGCCCTCGCGGAGAAGCTCGACATCGTGCCCACCAAGAAGCTGGGGCAGAACTTTCTGCATGACCCGAATACCATCCGGCGCATCGTCGCCGCGGCGGAGTTGGATCCCACAGATCGCGTCCTCGAGGTAGGCCCCGGACTGGGATCGCTGACCCTTGGCCTCGTAGAGGCTGTGGGGGACGTGACCGCTGTAGAGATCGATTCCCGCCTGGCAGCGCAGCTGCCCGATACCGTGGCCGAGCGCGCCCCTGAGTACGCGCAGCGCCTGCGCGTAGTGGAAAAGGACGCGTTGCGCGTGACGGATTCTGACGTCACGGAGCCGACTGCCCTCGTGGCCAACCTGCCGTATAACGTCGCTGTGCCGGTTTTGCTGCACTTGCTGGAGACCTTCCCCTCCATCCGCCGCGTGCTGGTGATGGTCCAGCTGGAGGTGGCGGACCGTCTCGCTGCGCAGCCGGGCAGCAAGGTTTATGGCGTGCCCTCGGTCAAGGCGGGCTTTTATGGCAAGGTCTCCAAGGCTGGCACGATTGGCAAGAACGTCTTTTGGCCCGCGCCCAATATTGAGTCCGGGCTGGTGCGCATCGACGTCTTTGCGGACGCCCCCTGGCCGGTTACCGATGAGTCGCGGGATAAGGTGTGGCCGGTTATCGACGCCGCCTTTGCCCAACGCCGCAAGACCCTGCGCGCGGCATTGTCCGGCCACTTTGGTTCGGGTGCCGCCGCTGAGGAGGCCCTGCGAGCGGCGGACATCGATCCGAAGCAGCGCGGCGAGAAGCTCGCCGTGGAGGACTTCGTACGATTGGCAGGAATCTAAATGAGTGCACCGCTAGATAACGAACCATTCGTCTATACCGCGCGCGCTCACTCCAAGGTCAATATTCACCTCGGTGTGGAGGAGCCGCGCGAGGATGGGTTCCATGAGCTTGCCAGCGTCTTTCAGTCTTTGGAGCTGCATGACACCGTGACGCTCACGGACTTGGGTAATCCCGAGGTGGATGAGCCGCGCATTCAAGGCTTAAAGGTCACAGGCCCTCACGCACAGGGCGTGCCAGAAGACTACACAAACCTGGCGTGGACCGCGGTTAACCGCATCATGCAGTACCTATACACCACCCATGGGCCGAAGGCGCTGCCGGAGGTAGCGCTGGAAATCCACAAAGCCATCCCTACTGCCGGAGGCATGGCGGGTGGCTCTGCTGATGCGGCAGCCGCGCTGCGCTTAGCCGAGCGCTGCTATGGCGGCTACTACGGCATCGACTCGGTGGGCGAGCCGATCCTGGACGCGCTGGGCGCGGCGTTGGGCTCGGATGTTCCCTTTACTTTGCTGGGTGGCACCGCGCTCGGTACGGGGCGCGGCGAGCAGCTTACCCCGATGATGGCGCGCGGTACCTACCATTGGGCGCTTATCGCCTCGGACCGCGGGCTATCTACCCCGCAGGTCTTTCACAAGCTGGATGAAATGCGAGAAAAGGGTCGCGGCGGCGAACCGCACATGGATACCGCAGCAGTATCGCAGGCGCTTATCTCGGGCGACCCGCACCGGGTGGCAGAGCACTTGCATAATGACCTGCAGCCGGCGGCGCTTTCCCTGCGCCCGGACCTGCGCAAGACGCTGGAGGCGGGTGTGGCCGCCGGAGCCCTCGCGGGCATCGTCTCCGGCAGTGGCCCGACCTGTGCCTTCCTCTGCGCTGGGGCAGAGGAGGCTAGAGAAGTGGTCTCCCAAGTGACGGTAGAGATTCCCGGAACCAAGGGCGTGGCTACCCATGGACCCGCTAGCGGCGCTGTGGTGCTGTAGCTAGAGCACCGTCATCTCGGTGGGCTCGATGTCGAGGTCGAAGCGGTTGACTTCCTTTTCTTGGAGGAGGTCGATGACCACGAGCTGCTTCTTTTGGGCGTCGGTAATAAAGGCGTAGCCATCGGCAGCCTGCAGGATGGGCCCCGGCTGCTGCCATTCCTTATTTTCCTTCCACCTGGAGATGGCATCGATCTGCGAGGTGATTTCGCCGGAATCTGGGTCGATGATGTTGAGTTTGCCGTCGGTGGTGAGCACCAGCGCCTCGCCCAGCGGGCCGCGGGCTAGGGAGCGGAACCAATAGGAAGCATCGAGGTCAACCTTCTTCGCGGAAAAGTCCTTGGTGTCCACCAGGGTCACGGAGGTGGGGCGCTCGATTTCTGCATCCTTGTCGGTCTTTTTATCGGCCAGAATGACATCGGATTCCTCCGAACCGGCAGCATTGCCGGAGCGCTGGTAGCCGCCTGCGCCGGCATAGGCGGAGGCATCTACCTTGTGGAACTTTGCGCCATCGAAGACTACAGGGCCGTCCTCGCAGCCGAAGAAGATATTGCCGTTACCCGCGGTGGCCTCGCCGTGCACGCCAGGGCACTTGGTGGTTTCAGTAAGGACCTTGCCCTCTTTGTCCAGATGCTGGATGGTGTGGCGCTCGTCCTCGGTTCCCTTAGTGATAACCACCGAGCCATCCTTGAGAGGTACGGCCACGCCGTGATGGGCGGCGCCGGTGTCTACAGTATTGACCGGCTGGGCATCGTCTTTGCCCATGTCTTCGGTCTTGTAAATCTTCGCTACGCCATCGCCATCGGAAAATAGTGCGGTAAAGCCGTCGTGGTGGACCACGTGGCCGGCGTGCGGGGCCTTGATAGGGGCGTCGCCAAGCGAGGGCTCAGCGGTGTAGTAGTGGTTGTGATCGCCGTGGCCCTTGGTAATGCGCCCGGTGTCGTAGGTGAGGAAGCTATCGCCTTTGGTGACCATGACGTGGCGGTTATCGCCGGCATCGCTCAGGCGCAGGAAGGCATTCATCTTGTCCTCGCCGATTACCTTGCCCGTCTTGGCGTCATAGGCGCGCAGTCCGTCTGCGTGGGAAATGACAATGCGGGTGGGCAGCTGGGCTACCTCGGTCTCGCCCTCCTCGGCTTCGAAACCTTCGTGCGAGTGTCCGGCGTGGTCATGGCCGTGCTCATGCTCATGGTCATGGGCGTGCTCGTGAGCGTGGTCCTCCTCGCTGTGGGCGTGGTCGTGGGAGCGTAGGGAGTCCTTTTCCTCCTCGGTGGGGGCGGAACAGGAGGCAATGGCTACTGCCGCGGCAGAGAGCACCGCGCAGAGAGAAAGTGTGTAGTGCTTCATACATAAGGACACTATTGGACGTGAAAATCAAGAGCAATAGTTTGGAGAAATGCGGGGGTATGCGCAGGGAGGTATTAAGATGGACACTCGTTATGGCAAACCTGATTAACCTCGAGCAAGTCAGCAAAACTTATGGATTAAAAACCCTCCTAGACGGGGTATCCCTAGGTGTGCAAAGCGGCGATCGCATCGGCATCGTCGGCGTTAATGGCGGTGGCAAAACCACCCTGCTGGAGGTGCTCACAGGCATCGAGCCGCCCGACGCCGGCCGCGTATCCCATACTTCTGATTTGCGCATGGCTGTGGTCACGCAGCGCTTTGACCTGCCCGATGAGCTGACCATCGCGCAAGTGATTATTGAGCCGCTGGAATTGGAGACCTATGAGTGGGCCTCTAATGCCAAGGTGCGCGATGTCTTAGGCGGGCTGGGCATTGTAGATCTTGGGCTCGATACTCCGGTGGGTTCGCTCTCCGGTGGCGAGCGTCGCCGCGTGAACCTGGCCGCCGCGCTGGTGCAGGATTTGGACCTCGTGGTGCTCGACGAGCCGACCAACCACCTCGACGTGGAAGGCGTGCAGTGGCTCGCAGACCACCTGCTCAAGCGCAACCTGGCCGTGGTCGTGGTCACCCACGATCGCTGGTTCCTCGATACCGTGGCCACGTGGACCTGGGAGGTACACGATGGCGTGGTCGATACCTACGAGGGCGGCTACAACGATTGGACTTTTGCCCGCGCCGAGCGTGCCCGCCAGGCCGATGCCATGGAACAGCGCCGCAAGAACCTCGCCCGCAAGGAGCTGGCCTGGCTGCGCCGCGGCGCACCGGCGCGTACCTCTAAGCCGCGCTACCGCATCGAGGCCGCCGAGGCGCTGATCTCTGACGTCCCGGAGCCGCGCAATAAGGTCGAGCTCATGGCCTTTTCCAAGCAGCGCCAAGGTCGCGTGGTTATCGAGCTAGAGGATGCCACCGTGCAGTCCCCGGACGGTCGCACCTTGGTAGATCACCTCACTTGGCGCCTAGCCCCCGGCGAGCGCATCGGTTTGGTGGGCGTTAATGGCTCCGGCAAGACCACCCTGCTGCGCACCCTGGCTGGCGATTACGAGCTGGCGGCCGGCAAGCGCATCGAGGGCCAAACCGTGCGCCTCGGTTGGCTGCGCCAGGAACTCGATGACCTAGATCCGGAGCGCCGGCTTATCGACGCCGTCGAGGACGTCGCCACCTACGTCCAACTCGGCAAAAAGGAACTTTCCGCCTCCCAGCTGGCCGAGCGCCTGGGATTTTCCGCCAAGCGTCAGCGCACCCCGGTAGGCGACCTCTCTGGTGGCGAGCGCCGCCGCTTGCAGCTCACCCGCGTACTGATGGCCGAGCCCAATGTGTTGCTGCTGGACGAGCCCACCAACGATCTCGATATCGATACCCTGCAGGAGCTGGAGTCCCTCCTGGACTCCTGGCCAGGCACCCTGGTGGTCATTTCGCACGATCGCTACCTCATTGAGCGCATCGCGGATAACACCTACGCGCTCTTTGGTGATGGCAAGCTCACCAACCTTCCCGGCGGCATCGACGAGTACCTGCGCAAGCGCGCCGCACTTGAGGCTCAGCAGAGCTCCGGAGTGCTCAACCTGGGAGAAAAGAAGGCAGACAACGCTGCACCGAAACCAGAAAAGAAGCTCTCGTCCCAGCAAGAGCGCGAAATCACCAAGAAGATGAACGCCCTCGAGCGCAAGATGCAGAAGCTGGAAAAGGCGGCCGCGCAGATCAATGAGAAGATGGCCACCGCCGCGGAAAAGGTTGATACCCAGGCCTTGACCGAATTGGATGGAGAACTAAAGGAAAACCGCAGCGCCTACGAGGAATTGGAGATGGAATGGCTGGAGTTGGGGGAGAAGCTCGAAGGGTAGAAGCCCGCATCGCCGATATTGTCAGCCACCTCGACCTGTGGGGCATTATCGGCGCCGCAGCGCTATTTACCCTGGGACTTACCCCATCCATTCTGCCGCGCGATTGGCTCTACCAAGGGCTCGTTTCCGGCATTGCCGCAGGGCTCGGCTATACGCTGGGCATCGCCCTCAAGCTCGTGTGGTACCGGCTGGTGGTGCGCTTTGTGGCGCCCCGGCATGCCTGGCTTGATGCCACCACGTGGCCAGCTCGGCGCTACCGCCTAGCCTCCCGCATCGCCACCGCCGCTTTTGTGGTGTGGATGATAGGCTTCGCGATCTTTGCCGTGCGGTGGCAGCGCCAACTTGCAGACGCCCTGTCCGCACCGGCACCCACCATTGCCAGCTATGTGCTGGTGGTTCCGTTGGCGCTTGCGGTATTTACCGCCTTCCTTTTCATCCTGCGCGTGCTGCGCTTTTGCGTGCGCTGGCTTTCTAGTCACTTCCCCCAGCGCTTCCGCGCCGCCTACCGCGTTGTGGGCGCGGTACTCATCGTGGCCGTGGTGGGTACGTACACCGTGGAAAACCTCATCCCCGGCGCCATTGTGGGTGTGGGGGAAAGAATCTTTACCGCCCAAAACGCCGAGCCCGATCCCGCAACGCAGCGTCCCACGTCTGCTGAACGCAGTGGCTCCCCAGACTCCCGCGTGGACTGGAATGGGGTGGGGCTGCAGGGCTCACGTTTCCTCTCCTCCGGTGCGCACCGCGCGGAATTGGAAGAGGTAACCGGAAAGCCCGCCGAGGAACCCATCCGCGCCTATGCCGGCCTGGGCAATCGCGCCTCCAATGAGGAGCGAGCGCAGCTGCTTATCGACGAACTCGAGCGCACCCACGCCCAAGACCGCAAGGCCCTGCTTCTCATTATGACCACCGGAACGGGATGGGTGTCATCCTATTCCGCCCAGGCCTTCGAGCTGCTCTACGGCGGCGACACCGCCATCGCGGCCGCCCAATACTCCGCCATGCCTTCAGCCCTGCATTTCCTGTCCGGCGGTGGTCAGGTAGAACGCGCCGGGCAGGAGTTCATAAACCCCATCGTGGACTGGTGGAACGGCCTGCCGGAGGAGAAGCGCCCGAAGCTCTACCTCTACGGCGAATCCTTGGGCACCACGGGCATTGAAGCGGCCTTTTCCGGGGTGCGCGATATCGCCAATTCCGTCGACGGCATCTTGTTGACGGGGCCGCCGCACTTTAATCGCTTGCGCACCCAGTTTGTGGAGCGCCGCGACCCTGGCTCTTCTGAAATTTCCCCTGAATACGCCGGCGGCCTCGTCGTGCGCTTTGCCAATGATGATGCGCAGGTGCGCCAATGGGGCACGGTGCCAGAAGAGGAGTGGGGACGCACCCGCATGCTCTATATCCAACACCCCTCGGACCCGGTGGCCTGGTGGTCGCCACAGATGGCCTTCAAGGAGCCGGATTGGATGCGCGAGCGAACCCCGTATTCTGCCGAGCGCGTGATGCAGTGGATGCCCATCATCTCCTCCCTCCAAGTAGCCGCCGATCTGCCCGGCGCAAAGGACGTACCCGATGGACACGGTCATAACTACGGGGCATCGGTGCTCGACGGCTTTGCCGCCATCGCTGGTCCAGACGTGGCGGGAGCCATTGACCCCGATGCGCTGCAGCGCGAATTTGCCGCGCTCGACGTCGGCATATATTAAGTGCGCTTTAGCCAAATAAGGCAGCGATGGCCAGCATCGCAGGAAGCGACAGGAAGGTAGTGAGAAAGACCGTATCTCGGGCCACGGTTTCTCCTACCTCATAGGTAGCGGCATAGTTATACACATTCTGCGCCGTGGGCAAGGCCGCCAAAATCAACGCCGCGTATAGCTCCGCGCCATTAAGGCCCAGCGCTGCGCCCACGGCCAGCGCGATTGCAGGCATGCCCACCAACTTCAATACCGTCGCGGTAATGGTGGGCAGACGGTCTTCTTCCAATAGCCCGTCGCCCTTTAACGAGGCACCAAAGCTCATCAGGATCATAGGAATGGAAGCGCCACCCAAAATCTCCAGCGGCTTCATCACCACATCCGGTACCTGCCACTGCGCTGCGGAGACAATAAATCCCGCCACCGCAGCTAACACCACCGGCGCGGTAACCCCCGAGACAACGGAGCTCCATATCGATCGCAGGCTCGTTCCCTGCGCATTGAGCCCTGCAATGATAAAAGGGGAGAGCACCGCCATCTGGAGAACCAAGGCTGGGATGACGTAGGTGGCATCACCGATGACATAGGTGGCAATGGGCAGGCCAATATTGACCGAGTTGTAATAGCTCGCCGCCGCGGCACCCGCCATGGTTTCGGCGCCGCTGCGTGGAAAGAGTAGCCGGCTGCACAGCCAGTACACCGCCATGGTGGCGACGGACGCAGCGGCAATGACGGCCACCACTGGGGACGCAAACGCGGAGGTATCGGATGTAGCCACGCTGGAGAAGATAAGTGCCGGCGTGGCCGCCCAAAAGGCCGTGCGATTGAATTGCAAGCGCGCCTCGCCCTTGCCAATAACGCCCCTGTGGGCCAGCACAAACCCGACGCCGATGACTACGAAAATAATCGCAAACCCGGTCAATACGTCCAGCAACAGTCAACAACCTTTCGCAGTACTCAAAAATTGCGCGGTGAGGATATTGTCCCACCATCCGCATTTCCTCAAGACCCCAGGGACCATAACAAAGTGGTATCGAATTTCCTGCGCAGCCCGGAAACTCCTTCCAGACTGCCGGCCACTTATGGCACGGTGGAGGGCATGAAGCTTTCTCACCGTGCCACCGTAACCGCCCTGTCCACCGCTCTTGTCATTACTGCTACTTCCACCATGGCCTCTGCTCAGCCGGCCTTGCCGCCGCAGATTCAGCAGGCTTCTTCGCAGGCTCAGCAGCTTTCTTCTGATCCTTTCGCTGCTGTGCAGGATTTCCGCCTCACCTTGCCACCGCAGGCTTACGAGCTGGCCGAGAAGTACAATATCTCGCTGCCAGAATTCCTGGCCAAGCCAGCGGGCCACGCGCCCAAGGTCGCTGGTGAGTTGGGGGCCGCCACCACCGCCCACCTCGAGAAGGCTGGGCACCGCAAGGATTCCCACGCGACCGCCATCGCCCAGGAATGGGCCAACCAGGGTGCCGCCGGCAAGCTCGACTACAAGGGCGGGGTAGCCCACGGCCTGAATCACAAGGACGAAGGACAGGGTTCTGTTCACCGCCTCACCGAGCAGCAAGCACAAGACCGCCTGAACTGGTTCAACCGCGATGTGCCAGTCAATGCTGGGTCCCCACACGGCTTTGGCGTAGCAACTGCTTATGACGGAACCTACATCTACGTTGCGGAATTCTTCCTCAATTAAGCTTTTCTCTACTAGCCCCGATTTCACCGCATTCGTGGCCCCATCTGCGACGATGACGAAGCTACACGGTGCCGGTAGAATCGGGGCATGATTTTGATCAACGTACAGTTCCACGTCAAGCCCGAATACGCAGAAACCTTCCTCGATGAAATCAATTGGTACACCGAGGCCTGCAATGCAGAGCCGGGCTGCATCGACTTCAAGTGGTTCCGCGATCCAGAAGATCGTCAGCGCTTCCTGCTGCTGGAGTCCTACGCAGATGGCAAGGACGTAGAGCACGTCCAGAGCGAGCACTTCCAGCGCTCCTGCGAGGAATTCCCGAAGTACCTCGTGGAAACTCCGGACATCATTAACGTTCACATCGAAGGCCGCACCGGCTGGGACAAGATGGGCGAGTTCTCCGTCGATTAATCCCAACGAATAAAGCTCGCCCTCTACCGCGATGTAGAGGGCGAGCTTTTTCTATGCCTAGGCGCACCAGCACCCTTCGCGCTCACTGCGGATGATGTTTCTAGCGGAGTACACCTTCCGGTGAGCGCGAAGGGCGGGAAGGGGAGGAGCTAGGCGCTTTCCGACGCCCCGCCCCGCGCCCGCCGTTCCTTTACTGCGGCACGCACTGCGAAGACACGGTCTTGTCGCCATTCGAGTACTGCTTTAGCGCATCGTAGAAGGCATCCGAGTACTCGCCGGTGCGTTCCGGCATCGGGTGGACGCCATCGGAATAGAGGATTGCAGGGTCGCTCTGTGCGTGTCCGCACCAGTCCGCGACATATACATTGTCGTATTCCCTGGCTGCGTCGAGGACATCCTGTTGGGACTGGGCCATCCACTCACGGTCACCATAGGGGACAGCCATGACAACGGTGTGGTCTTCGCCGATGATATCTAGCGCTTCCTTGATCTGGTCCGGGAAGGCAGGGCCGTTAGTGCCAAACCCGAGGAAGACGGTATCGCGCAGCTGACCGGAATCCTTAAGCTGCTGCAGAATCTGGATACCCGCAGTGTAGTGGCGGGATACAGCTGCATCGACGTAAATCTGCGGGAAGCGCTGCTTGAGGGCGTCACTAGAAGCCAGCATCACCGAGTCGCCGACAGCGGTGATGTCTTTGCCCTGCGGCATCGGGCGGGTCTTCTTATCCTTCGCGGCCGCCTTATCGTTGTTGTCCTCAGCAGGCGGCTGTGGGGCAGCATCATTCGGCTGCGCCGGGGCATTGTTGCTGCTCTGGTTCTGCTGCTGAAGCTGCTCCAGCTGCTGCTCCAACTCGGTCTTATCACTGGAATTAACAACGCCGTAGACTACGCCGGCTACAGAGGCAATGACTAGGAATGGGACTAGCGGCCACATGGTCTTGCCAAAGCCATCGCGCAATTCGCTAAATCCTGGGCGGGAGGAACAGTAGGTCTTCCACGTCTTCTTATAGCCGCCGCGGCGGAAAGGATTCTCAATAAACTGATAGGAAATCTCGGACAGAAGCAGCGAAATAGGCACGGCTACAAGGCCTAGGATCCACGATTCATCGGAGTTCTGGTTGCCCTCGAAAAGCGCCTTGAGCATCATGATGACAGGCCAGTGCCAGAGATACAGCGAGAAGGATCGCTGGCCAAACCAGCGCATGACCTTGGTCCTAAAGAGCGGGGTCATAGGGCCGTATTCGCGAACCACGCCCCACACCATCAGGACACCAAGCACGCTGGTGAGGAAGAGTCCACCCCGGTAGGTGATCTCCGCGTCATCCGGCATGAGGAATAGCTGGGCACCGTAGCCGATGAGCGCCAAAGTGCCGATGATTCCGGCGATGCGCGATTCGACTTTGCCTGCCGCTGCCCACGAATCCGCCTGTGGGTCGGACTTGGTAGAGGTCATCAGCAGCGACAGCACGGCGCCAGTGAGCAGGCCGAAAGCATGGGTATCGGTGCCGTAGTAGACGCGCGTCGGGTCTTCACCCGGCACGTAAATGAGTGCCATAGCCACGGCGGAACCGATAGCTAAGACCGCGGCTACGAGGATAGGAAGCCGGCGCGGCTTGCGGCGAGAAATCAGGAAAACGCCAGTGATAAGAAGCGGCCAGATGACATAGAACTGCTCCTCCACGGCCAACGACCAATAGTGGGCAAAGACCTGAATCTCATTGTCCGCAAAGTAGGACTGGGAGGTGGCGATCTGAGTCCAGTTATTGACAAAGAACAGGGTGCCCAAGAACTGCTGGCGCAAGCCGACCGCGAGGTCCCCGCCTATCCATGCCACCAAAGCGGTACACATGACCAGGACGGATATTGCGGCCGGGAGGATGCGCCGGAATCGTCGCACCCAGAAGTCCTTCAGGCTGATTGTGCCGGAGGTACGGAATTCGCGCACCAGCAACGAGGTGATGAGGAATCCGGAGAGGACGAAGAAGAGGTCAACGCCCAAGTAACCACCGGGGAGCAGGGAAGGGAAGAAGTGGTACAACACCACGGCAATAACCGCGAGACCGCGCAGTCCATCCAGCCCCTTGACCTGGCGCAGGCGGGCGTGGCGCTTCTTCTTAACTACCTTGCTCTCAGGCGGCGTAGCCAGCGCTTCAGGGTCCTTGTCCTGCTTTTGTAGCGGATACTTAGACTTGGTATCTACCTGCGCGGCCGAGTCCTTCTGCGATGCTGGCTTCTGCGCAGCCTGTTGTGGCTGGCGCGGTGCGGCCTTTGCCTGTGGCTTGTCGGGCGCTTGCTGTGGAGATTTAGACGGCTGTGCCTGATTCCGCTTTTTCTCAGCAGCGGAAGCGGCGGCGGCCGTACCCGCTCCGGCTGCTACAGCGCCTGTAGCCGCGGACTTTCCCTTCTGTGCAGGCGGCGTCTTTGGAGCAGCTTGAGTCTCCGCCTTGTTCGGCTGGGGCTGTTCAGTCTGCTGCTTTGCCTTGGGCTTTTGGGCAGCTCGCGACGGCTTTTGCTGCGCTGTGGAAGGAGTGCCCACCTGTTGTGATTTGCGGGCCAATCCGCGACTAATATCGGAGGGCTTAACCTGGGGGCGGCGCTTTGTTGCCTTCTTGGTCTTGTTCTGCGGCGTCGCTTCCTTTGCCTTCGGCTGTGGCTGTTGCGTCTTCGCCTCTTGCTTGGGCAGGTTGCCCTTAGAGGGTGCGCCTTGCTGCGATTTCGGCTGGACTACCTTGTTTCCATCCTGGGTAGTCTTGTTCTGCGTCGACCGAGCTTTCTGCTGAGAAGCATCGGCTGCAGTCTTTGGCGAAGCTACCTTCGGCTTGGGGGCAGTTGTGCCCTTCTTTGGCTTTGTAGCGCTAGGCGTCGAGGCCTGTGTGGCAGCCTCCTGCTTTGCAGTTTCAGGAGTACGCGCTGAGCCCTGGCCCTTCTGCGGTTGTGAAGGCTTAGACGGCTGCGCATTTTTCTTCGGCGCAGGTTGCGGCTGTGGTTGCTTCTTTGCCGAGTTTGCCGGTACGCGCTTGGGAGAGTCAGGCTTCTGCGCTTGCTGCTGGCCGGTGGCCGGCTTCGAATTAGCCGGCTGGGATTTCTGCGGCTTGGCCGGTTGCGGGGAAGCCTTCTTCGCGCTGGAAGAAGACGATGGTTTGGGTGTCTGCTTCGGCTTCTGGGTAGTGGGTTGAGCCTGAGGTGCGGGCTTTACCGCGTCTTTCTGAGAGGGTTGGGTGACAGGCTTCGCGGCCGGCTTCGGGGAATTACTGCGGGTAGATGGAGTCTTTGGGGAGGACTTAGACGGGGTAGTACTAAAGCTTGCACCGCGGCGCGGTCGCTGAACCGGTTCGTGCGCTTTGCGCTGCGGCTTCTTGTCCTGAGCGGGGGAGTCTTGTTGCTTTTTAGCAGCTGCTTTGGGGGAGGGCTCTGCCTTGTTTTGTTGTGCGGCGGTTGGCTTAGCGGAAGATTCTTGGGCTGCAGGCTTGGCTTTCGGCGCCTTGGCGGCAGGCGATGGCGAGGTCGACTTAGGCTGCTGCGGCTTTGCGGAAGTGGCCTTGCTTGCCTGTGGCTTTTCGGTGCTGGGGTGAGTGGTGTCCTTAGCCGCGGGCTTGGCGGCAGGCTTCGCATCCTTAGGCTTAGCAGCAGCAGGCTTGGATTCGGAAGCCTGTGCAGGCTTCGCCGGGGTGGGCTTGCGCGCAGGTGCCTGCTTAGCCTGGTTCTTGGACTCGCCGTCTTTTGCGGTGCGGTCCTGGGGCTTGCCCTTCGGCGCGGTGGACTGTGCACCCGTGGTGGATTCGGTGTTGGCCGATTTCTGGGGCGCAGAATCCTTTTTATTAGGGGTCTGAGTCGCACTGGTCGAGCCAGCTTTGGGCTGTACTGGCTGATAGACCGGTGTGCGTGGTTCGTTCGAACGCCCAGGTTTCTTCTTCCCCAGCAGTGAGCGCAAAATTTGCTTCACAAAAACTCCCAAAGCACTACGTATATTTTCTAAACGGACTATTTTAGCCTGCGCACCAGCACTTCTCCCCATGCGGGGGAGTTATGGTGCGGCGCGCGGGGCGGAGGCGAAAATTCGAGTCTAGGACTCTTCGCTGTCAAAAAGCTGACGCAGAACTGTCATGACCCCATATTCGGTATTGGGTGGGGCAATGTGATCGGCGATTTCCTTCAACTTTGGGTGCGCATTTTCCATTGCGATGGCAGTGCCCGCCTCGCGGAGGAGCTCGTAGTCATTGAGGAAATCGCCAAAGGCGGCGGTGCGAGAAATGGGAACCGAGAGAAGCTCGGCCATGGTGTGTAGTGCTACGCCCTTGTTGACTCCAGCGGCCATGACATCGAGCCATACGGCACCAGAGATGGCGATATTGTGTTCCGGGACGGCCGCAAGAAGGGGCTGGTGGAGGTGCTTTTCGCTGCCGTCGGCACAGTAAGCGGCGATTTTGATGATGTCTGCATCCAGTAGCGCATCGAGGTCATCTACCCATTCCACTGACCTGTAGTACTTGGCAATTTCAGCACGGGCCTGTTCATTGGCGCCTTTGTGTACATAGGCGGTATCCGGCGTGCATAGCACTACGGTATGCGGGGTCTCGACGGAATGGAGTGCGGCCACGGCGGAGCGCACAGCTGCGTTGGGCAGGGTAGTGGCGCTGATGACGCGATTATCGTGCACGACCACGGATCCGTTTTCGGCGATGAAGGTGTCTTCGTGCGGAAACATCTCTTGTAGGGTGGCGAGCTGGCGGCCCGAGGCGGGTACTAGGATGACGCCGAGCTGGTGGGCACGGGTGCTGATCGCGGCGAAATCTGGTGGAAGCTGGCCGTTGCCGTCCAGTAGGGTGCCGTCCATATCCAGGGCGATGAGCTGTGGGAGCAAAATTCCGAACCTATCTGTGAATTGGCTGATGGTGGATAGGTGCATGCGTTTTGTGTCACACTAGGGGTTATGACTAATACTGCACCTATCGTTTCCTCAATCCGTAACCATACCGGAGTCATTGAGCTCAACCGCCCCAAGGCTCTCAATTCCCTCACCCCGGAAATGATCCACCTCATTGCGGAGTCGCTGGCGCAGTGGCGCGACAACGATGTGGTGGAACAGGTGTTGTTTACCTCGACTAGTCCCAAGGCATATTGCGCCGGCGGCGATGTTCGCTACGCCCGCGAAGGGGTCAAGGAGGGCAAGGTGGATGAGGTCGATGCTTTCTTCGCCACCGAATACACGTTGAACGGTGATATCGCGGAGTATCCCAAGCCCATCGTTGCGCTCATTGATGGCATCGCTATGGGAGGTGGTCTGGGCATTTCTGCCCATGGGTCCCACCGCGTGGTTACGGAGAAAACCTTTGCCTCCATGCCAGAGATGAATATTGGCTACGTCACCGACGTAGGCATGGCCTATGCCGCCCAGCGTGCGGTGGGAACGCGCGGGAAGGCCTCGGCCGAGCTGGCGAAATTCTGGGGGATTACCGGCTACCGCATGTATGCCGCAGACCTTGTGTGGAGCGGGCTGGCCACCCACTATGTCGCGGACGGCGAGGCCTTTGCAAGTGCGGTTATTGAGCAGGGACTAGCCACGGCGCTAGCCCAGCACGCCACCGCACCTGGCGGCGAGGCCCCCTTGGCCGAGCTTATCGACGCCATCGAGGACGCCTTTTCCCACAACACCTGGCAAGACATTTCTGCGGCCCTGGAAAAGTACCCAGAATTAAAGCAACAGGTAGACAAGCTGACCGCGCAGGCGTGCCCCACCTCTATCGTGGCGGCCATGGAGCTATTCCACGCCGAGCAGGAGTGCAGCAGCATCCGCGAGGCCCTGGATATGGAGACCAACCTGGGCGCTTATATGTACCGGCGTGGGGACTTTGCCGAGGGCGTGCGAGCGATCTTGGTGGATAAAACCAATGATGCGGCATTTGAGCCTGCCGCGCTTGCCGACGTCGACGTGGACGCCCTCCGCAGCGCCCTACACGTCCACCCCGCGAAATGATCCATAGGCGGCGCGGGCGCGATCGGCGTTGATCCATGAGGGAGGGGGAACCGCCAAAGTAGCGTCGGTGGCGGCTGGGGTCGGCTCCGGAAGGTGCAGCTGTGGGGCGTCGAGCAGGACGAGGCCCACGCGGGCGTCGGCAAGCGTAGTGCCCGCCAGCGTCCAGATCCCCAAAATGGGCAAAGCTAGGTGCGGTAGCTGGTGCTCGCGCGCCAGCTGAAGCAGAAGGTGCGGGCGCACCAATTCAGGCACGGCCTCGTCGATGCCGAAGCGCGCTAGGTTTCCTGCCAACCGCGCCGCCGTGGTGTCCTTGAGCTGCGGATCTGCCCAAGCCCACGTGAATTCCTCGTCCGAAATGGTCGCGATAAGCACCGCATTGGCCGTCATCTGCCCGCCGCGATAGGACACCGTGGCGGTGGCCTTATCCACATCGAGTTCTACCGTGGCATCTGGGAAGCTGCCTTGGAAAAACATTTGGTTTTCGGTGCTTAAGTAAAAAGCATCCTCTAGGACGCGCGCGGCCGCTAAGCCAGGGGTGATGCCGGAAATCTTGTGTACTTCGGGGCTTGCCTGCTCAAAACGCACTGTGGTGCCATCAGAAAAATGCAGGTAGGGCTCTTCCTCGGTGGACTCCATGTCCAGGTAGCGGGCGAGTGCGAGGGTCGGCCCCTTCTCGTCCGCTTCCGCGCTGCTGTGCTGGAGACCCCGCAGCAAGGTCTGGCGAAAGTCCAGGTAAGGGTGGAAATCTACCGCAACAATGGCCACGTGCTCGCCCTGCTGGGCGCGCAGTACCGGCATGGTGCCCACGATGAGGGAGGCATAAGCAACCATTCGGTCAATGTCTGCGGTGGCCGTACTTGACTGCGGAAGGTCAGCAAAGTGCTCGGTCGCGGCGGTAGTCCAGTGCCAAGTGCCTGCGGCGATGACGGCCAGGCGCACGCCGCGAAAATCCGCCACGTGCTGCGCGGAGCTTACCCGTACCTCCACGAGCTGGTCGGTGGCATAGCTTCCTTCGCCATCGCCAACCGAAGGCCCGAGGAAATTGAATTCTACGTCGGTCGCCTTCCCGATGCGTTCGCGAAAGGCAGCGTTAATTCCGGCACGGATAAAGCGGGCATCGGCCGCGGCACGTTCAATGGAGTGGTAAGCAGTCATGGTTGCTCACGATGATACGGGTGCCGGCAGGCATACTCATAGGCGGCTACCAAAGCCTTGGATGATTCCCGCCAGGAGTAGAGCTCCGCTTCTTCGCGCGCGGCGCGGTCCGCGTACTTCTTGGCCACCTCTTCGACCTCGTGGAGTAGGCCTTCAGACAGCGTGGTGGGATTAAGGCCGAGCCCCAGAAAAGTGTCATTGGATACGTGCAACTCGTTCTCAGCCGACTCTTTGCGTGGATTAGGAACATAGGCTACTTCGGCGCCAGGGATGTTAGCGATGAGCTCCGCCAGGTCACGCACGCGGTGGGTTTGGGTCATTTGGTTAAGGATTTTTACGCGGTCACCGCGCGATGGTGGATTTTCCAGAGCGAGCTCGATGCAGCGCACCATGACTTGGATGTGGCACCGTCAGCAGATAGCCGATGCCGGCTTGCACGAGGAAGCGGTTCAGAACCGTACCGTAGTTGCCGTCATAATCAAAGCGGTTAATTAGGCGTTCATCCTTTTGGGTCTGAGCGGTGTGGGTGCCCCAGACAATGCCCTGATCCAGGACCTTTGTCATGTGGTAAATCGAACCCGGATTGGAAGGGTAACGGATTGTGCGCAAAGACCTGTGCCGTGGACCATAGGAAGCCGCGCGTGAGATACAGGTCTTGTGTCCTCGGACGTATCGGCGATGGCGGCATGGGGCGGTAGACTGACCGGCATGCTCCACGCCGTTAGTTTTGCCCTCCTGGATTCCGTCAATGCCTTACTCATCGGAATCCTCGTGGCCATTGGCATCATCTTGCCCCGCGGCAAGTACCGGCGCATTGCCTCCTTAGTGGTGATAGGAGACTGGATGGGAGTCCTCGCCGCGGCGGCCGTGGTGATGTTTGTGCTGCTGGGAGTAAAAGACCAGATCGAGGCCATTTTGAGCTCGCCCGTTGCCGGCTGGGTACTTGTCGCAGTGGGCATCGCGGTGGCATTCGGCTCGTGGCGCTCTCAAGGCCAGCCCAATGCCTTGGTAAATCGGCTGCTCGAGCCGTTGCGTACTCCATCGCTGCTTACCGCGATCATCGGTTTCATTATGGGCGTGGTGCAATCGCTGACTTCGGTGCCGTTTTATTACGGGCTCATGCACCTGGCTACCGAAGATATCGCTCCGGCCGCTCAGTACGGCGGTTTGGTGTGGTACGCCAGCCTGGCTCTGTCCCTGCCCACTATCTGTGGTCTTTTTATTGCGGTGGTGCGCGCCCATCCCGAATCGGCCGCCGGTCGTCTTTTTGCCGCGGCGCGCGCCAATAGGACCCAGGTGGCGCTTTTTGGCGGCTACCTTGTAGCGGTCTTCCTCATCCTCATGGGCGTGCTTTCCCTTTAATCAAAGGTGACCTCATCCAGGCTCAACGCCGCATCGGATTGGCTGCGCGCGCAGTCCACGTAGCGGGCAGCATGCGCGATGAAGGCCTGTGACTCTTCCGGGCTGAGCTCGCGGCGCACCTTCGCTGGCACGCCGGCGGCAAGGCTGCGTGGTGGAATGGCGGTTCCTTCCAGTACCACGGCGCCTGCCGCGATGAGCGAGCCGGTGCCAATAGTGCAGCGCGAGAGCAGCGAAGAGGACATTCCCACCAGGGAACCTGCCTCCACGTGCGCGGCATGGACCATTGCCATGTGTCCCACCGTGACATCATCTTCTAGTACACATGGCGTGTCCTCTTCTACGTGGAAGACGCAATTGTCCTGAATATTGCACCTAGAGCCAATGCGAATTGCGCCCACGTCGCCGCGCAGGACACTGCCATAAAACACGGAGGAATCCGGGCCGATTTCTACATCGCCAATGATGGTGGCATTGGGCGCAATCCACGCACTGCGGTGGATGCGCGGCTTTTTCCCACACAAGGCAAAAGCAGCATGTCAGTCCTTTCGAGGAAACTATTCCACCACCACGGCTAGGGCGGGGGAAAGTTCATAGTCGCCGGGGTAGGGGAGGTGGTCTACGAGGGCGTCGGCAAGCGCGGGCGTAAGCGGAATGACCCAGCCGCGCCGGGGATCTTTGATGGGCAAGGCGTCCTTTTTCACGGCGGGAAAATGCACCGTCGTGGTGGGGGAGGCCAAAGTGGCTGACTCGCGGGAGCGTGCTACCTCCAGCAATACCTCCGCGCCGGGTTGGTCAGTGACGACGATGATAAGCGGGCCAGCGGTGTGGATTTCCAGTTTTTCTACCCGTGCGGTGGGGGCGGTGAAATCGGGGTGAGCTAAGCGCGGGGGCTGCGCGCCGGTAAGTCGGGCGAGGGCGTCTTTTAATCCCATAAGCCCTTAGTCTAACCTGACTTAGGTCATGGGCAGGTGAGTAACGTCACTCTTGACACTGTTACCTGGTGGTTTTGTTTGTGGGGTGGGATTTTTCCGCACTAAGTGGGTAGTTCCGGGGTGTTCAGTAGTCTGATTTTGGTGAGTCCTTATATTCGCACCGTCAAGACTGCCTCTGGGGAGATAGCGGTGCAGGTGGTGTTCTCTGAACGCAAAAGTGCGAAAAGGATGAAGCAATCGGCTCAGCGCATTCAGAGTCTGAGCTTGTGCTTTTGCTGGCTGAGGCTCAACGCATCGTCGATGGTGACCAACTCGCAATGGACTTCGGCGAGGTTACACACCCCACCGGCAACAGGCAGTGTTTTCAACCCGCTGCCGGTAGCCGGTCAGCGGGTTGGATACTTGCTGGACTGTATTGATGCGTGTTTCAACGAGTTAGGCCTTGCAGCAGCAAGCGGCGATGATCCGGTGCTTCGTGTTCTGGTGCGTGCCCGGAACATCCATCCCAGCTCAAAGCTGGATTCCATCGAGACTCTTGCCGAGGTTGGCATCACCAGCGCAAGCTACCGCACCATCCAGAGGCGTCTTTCCTCCTTCGCCACCGAATCGTTCGGGGAGATACAAACCCAAGCGTTGGCCCATCATGCAGGTATTGGGCCAAGCGCATTTATCTTGTACGACGTGACCATCTTGTACGGTGCTGTTGCTAAGTTGGGTGGAGAACCGCGAACACTCCTTTCTTCGTCGCCTGGCCAGCATTATGGCCCAGCCTGCTTAGATATTCTGGAAGACTCGGTTGACGATCACCGCGTCCGGGTTCGGTTGCCCGTAGGCAAACATCGTGCCTTGCCCTTTCCGCAATGAGTGCATCGCCTCCATCCCTTTCAACGTCCGATATGCAGATGTCCGGTTCTTAAACGCGCCTTTCGGCCCGAGGATCCGCTTCAGCCGACCATGGTCGCCTTCCAGGATGTTGTTGAGGTATTTCACCTGCCGGTGTTCCACTGTTGGCGGGCAGATTCCCTCTGACTTCAACTCGGCGATTGCCCTGGCTAGTGAGGGTGCTTTATCGGTGTTGATCACTCTGGGATACCCGGCTGACGCATTGGATCTGAGGGCCTTGGCCAGGAAACGCTTCGCTGCGACCACGTTCCGCTTCGGAGAGAGGTAAAAGTCCAGGGTCTGACCACCGGCGGTGATCGCCCGATAGAGTTAGCACCACCTGCCGCCGACCCGGATATAGGTCTCATCCACCCGCCAGGAACTGGCCTGCCAGTCAGGTACCTGCCGGTACCACCGTGTTTGCTTGTCCAGCTCAGGGGCGTATTTCTGGACCCAGCGGTAGATCGTGGTGTGATCGACCGGCACGCCCCGCTCGGTCATCATTTCCTCCAGATCGCGGTAGCTCACCCCGTAGCGGCAGTACCACCGCACTGCCCACAGAATGATGTCACGGGGGAAATGACGACCGGAGAAGATACCCATGGCTGTGATTATTTCACGTCGCTCTTCCTACTTGCCCCAACTTTGCAACAGCACCTCTTCAATGGCTTAGACGGGCACACAGCGCGCCGCGAGAAGCCGCCACACCGCCCCGCAGGACTGATAAGCGCGGTCGGGCGGAATGTACCCAAATATGTTGCTGGCCCACCGGCCAGTCTTGGCGGACAAGCCGGGCAGTCTTGCGCCGTTCTGTCGCCCCTGCTGGCTTGAATCGTGCCGCCCGGAGGGCAAAGAAAAAGCGGCGACATTAAGCGATTGCCTAATTCTCTGCCGAGTTTCCATAGTTGAATAAGTCGGCAGTTAACACACCTTATTTTCCGTAAACTGCCGACTATGGAAGAGAAAAACCTATCGTCATTAGTGTTCGGAAACGTCGTCCTTGAATCTCAGTTTTTGGGGACAACTCCTCGAATATACGCCGCTGACATGCGGTCTTATTCTTTACGCCCCAGTCCTTATGTCACTCTCTCTGCCCCCTTAAATGATTTAAGAGGGCAGCTTCAACCTGACCATGCTGAGGCTATCGCTAAGAAAATCTTTGACTCCGTGGCTGAAGAGCTGAACGAAAACTACCCAGGTGGTTGTGAGCGTGCAGAGGAGGAACTAAAAGCCTGGCTTATGCAGAGTACTTAGTTCACATTGCATGGAAGATGGACTTCTTTGGAGATACCAATGTCATGATGCTTTCCTGCAAAAATCTCTCCATCAATTCGATAATCATGCCCTGAAGTAGTTGGGTCACAGATCGCTTCTCCACGAACAAATCCGTAGCCACTCTCAGGAAGATTCTTAGAGGTTTCATCTACGGTCTCATAAGTAAATCCGAGATGTTCTTCTTGAAGCCTGATCTTTGCGCTTAAAGGAAGAAACCCAGTTCCAGTACACCGGACATGCAATCCATAAGAGAGAATTCCTCCGGCTTCTACCTGGGGATTCGCAAATGTTCCAGTGCATACACCTGCATTCAAAGAGCGAGTTGATATTCCATCATTCGATGTTTCCTCATCAAGCGTAAAAGTAAAGCTATCTCCAGGCTTCACCTCAGCCCGAGGTGATGCGCCTTCTGATATCTCAGTCGAAGTAGCAGATGCTAGCGGGCAAGAGAGGGCGAGGGCAGAAAGAACAGTTGCAACGACAGTACAAGTTGACCTGGTTTTAATTCTCATAAAAGTGATTATGTGGGTGGATAAAGAAGTCTGTAACACTTTGAAATAGAAATCCGACTAACGAATCTGGAGAATTAGCGCCCCTTTTTCTGTTCGCGCTCGAGCTTGCGGCGTTGTTGTCGGGTCAGCGGTTGCGGAGTGGGGTTTTCGGCTGCGGCGACAGGTGGAAGAAAGCGGGGCAAGGTGTGAGTGCCTGAGCGATTTAAGCGCCTTGCCCAACCCAAGCACCCCCGCACCGCGTCTTCAATCGCTTAGAAAGCCACACAGCGCGCCGCGTGAAGCCACTACATCGCCCCGCAGGCCTGACAAGCCCGGGCGGGCGGAATGTATCCAAATATGTTGCTGACCTACCCGACCGAGCGGTCAGTCTTTCGGGCCGGATTTTCCGGCCCGAGCCCACGCCGCGAAGCGGCTGGGGAACAACATACTATAGGCACTCTTAGTGTTAATCGGGTGACCAGGCATTTTAGTGCCTGGCAGGTTTTATCGCACGTGCGATAAAGTGGGGGCATGGCAGCCCAAAAAGAAGTCTGCGAAAGGTGCGGGAAACCAATCCCGCAACGGGCGGATCCGCGCGGTCGGCAGGCCCGGTTTTGCTCGGGTGCGTGCCGCGCTGCTGCCTCGCGTGAGCGCCGTAAGCGAGAGCATCAAGAGGAGCTGGCGCAGGCGCATGAGCAAGCCACGTTGAAGCTGCGCACCCCCAGAGAGGAGGTAGCTGACGCGGCTCGCGTCGTTAGAGAGATGACCCGTGATCTCCGGATGGGGCGTGAGTTTCACGTCAGTGATGAGCACCAGGAGTTAGTGCTTGCGGTGCGTGAGTTTGCCGAGCTTATGGATAAAAATGCGCGCCGTTCTGCTGCCCCTGCCGGCTTGAATCGTGCCGCCCGTAGGGCAAAGAAAAAGCGCCGACATTAAGTGCTCGCCTAATTCTCTGCCGGGGCTTCCATAGTTGGATGGGGATTATGTGTATTTCCTCTAAGGGTACCCAGATTGTATAAGTGCTGAAAATTTCTCCGATAGGTGTTACCGTATCGACGCTATGAATTTAAATGAAGGTTTATATTTTCATAGCAATCTGTTTTCGATTGTTTCTTACGGAATTTGAGAACAGCTCCCTTCCGAAATCTAGCTCTCCATTTTGAAAGGCTAATTCTTCATGGTCACTAAACTAGGGCGTAAAGTCCCAGCTGCTGCTTTAGCTCTAATTCTTTCTTGCACTTCTGCTGCGGTAGCAAATGCAGATACGCAGAACGCTGAGAACATTCAGAAGCCAGAGCCTATTACCACTCACGAGTTGTCTCCTGCTGATATGGATGCGGCACAGCGCAACATGGAAACTCTTTTCACCACGCTCCTGCACCAAGACAATGGAAAGTGGGTAGTGAATGAGAAAGAGGCTCGAGAGACAGGTACCTCTGTCAAAGAACTGCAGACAATTGCAAACTCACTAAACGGTCGGGATGCTAATGGCAAGCCTCAAATTTCTACCTACCACAGTGTGAAGTCGCCTGAATACCGTAAGTGCGTTCTCAACGCGGTCGGTCTTGGCGGTCTAACGGCTTCTGCTGCTGGTGGCGGATCGCAATTGGCGTATCTTATCGCGGTTAAGAACTGGAAAGAGGTTGCCTGGGTTCTGGCTAGGCTCGTAGGCGTTAACGCTCTTAAGGGGGGCGTGGCAGGAGCTGCTGCTGCACTTGCTGGTGCGGGAGCATGGTGCGCAACGAAGTGGGCAAGCTAAGCAAATGAGTCTTGCTAAGTTTGTTCCTGCCCCCAAAGCCGCACAGGACTCTGCTCGATTTGTTCAAACTTATCTGTTGGATAAATCAGCTCGCGAATTCTTCCTCCAGGAGCGAATGAAAGATGTAGTAGCTCTTGCCAAACAAGGGAATTGGTCTGAGGCATCTAAGGAGTTCCGCGAGCAGACAGGTGCGGATATTAAAATGAGTGTCTTTGCAGCGCAAATTGCTGCGATTGTTTAGGTGCAAAGAAGCGACTGTTCAACAGGTGTAATGCGCTTTCCTAAATAAGAGTTTTGAGACACGATAAAAGACTAAATGAAGTGTCCCAGGTTTTGTTCCGTTTGAGTAGATGGGAAAATCTGGAATATGCCAAGAAAATTTGACCAGGATGCAAAGGACCGTGTGGTCCGTCTTGTAGAGGACCGCATCTTGGCGGAAAATATGTCGATGCAAGCCGCGTGCCAGGCAGTAGCTCCTAAGTTGGGAGTTTCATGGCACACGGCTCGTCAGTGGACCCAGCAGGCCCGTCGTGCCGGAAACATCCCAGAACCTGTGCCTGAAGACTTGGCTGCGGAAAACGCGAGGTTACGCCGTGAAAATCAAGAGCTACGCGACACTAATGAGCTGCTGAAGGCTGCCTCAGCTTTTTTCGCGTCGGAACTCGACCCAAAACGTCGGAAATGATCCGATTCATCGATGAATACCGGAGTAGTTTTCCGTCGAATTCATCTGTAAGACGTTGAAGAATAATCGCGCTGGTGGGTTTATCACCTCGCGTGGGTATCGCCAGTCCAAGGCCCGTGGATTAAGCGCTCGTCGCCTTCGTGATGCTGTGCTGGTTGAACACATTAGAACTGTTCATCGGGATAATTACGGCGTCTACGGCGTGCGGAAAATGTGGCATGCACTCCGCCGTGACGGAATTGAAATCGGTCGTGAACAAACTGCCCGTTTAATGCGCCTGGCCGGTGTTTCAGGCAAAGGCAAAGGCAGATCACCACTTACAACCCGTAAGCCTAATGTGCCTGATCTGCGCCCGGACTTGGTCGAGCGTGAGTTCAAAGCCCCCGGCCCGAACAAGCTGTGGGTGGCTGACATTACGTATGTGCGCACGAAGAAAGGCTTTGTGTATGCCGCGTTTGTCACCGACGTTTACTCTCGACGGATCGTTGGGTGGGCGTTATCAGACTCGATGCGCACCGAAGCGTTGCCGCTGCAAGCTCTCAATCAGGCGATCGCGTGTGCTGAGGAAACAACAGGTCTCATTCATCATTCGGATCACGGCTCGCAGTATGTCAGCGTTGTCTACAACGAGCGTCTTGCCCAGCACGGGATTGCCGCTTCCACCGGAACTGTCGGGGATTCCTATGACAATGCTCTGGCGGAAAACGTTAACGGCTCCTACAAGAACGAGCTAATCCATACTCGCAGGTGGGATGAGGTTGTCGAGGTGGAAATCGCGACGTTTGAGTGGGTGTCATGGTGGAACGAGACGAGGCTTCACCAAAGCTTGGGATACCGTACCCCAGTCGAAGTGGAATCCGAATTTTGGAAGCAGAACCCGCCGCAAGTAATAATGAAAATCAAGGCAAATGCCTAGGAACAAAACTCGGGGCACTTCACACCGTGCCTGAGGTGATTGAAACCTGGCGGCGGGAAAACCCGGTGAAGACTACGCCCACGGCCAGATCTGGACACAAGCCTCGGCTGGGACAACGGCGCCCATGATTGGCGGCCAGCCCCCGTTGGCGCGGCGAGCCTGGCTGAGGTCGTAACGAATCTCGTGGCTGCCGGTGCTAGCCTGCTGGGGGTGCTGCCGCGTGGGGCCACTGAGATACGCCAGCTGCGCGCTTCCATCCTTCGCGCAACAAGCGGTTCCTCTGGACAATAGCGAAGGAATACCAGGACAACCCCAATGCACGGGGATACAATATTGCTATGAAAAAGTCTTCTTTCCTCGCAGCATGCGCTGCGTTCCTCGTCGCATCTCTGTCCGTACCCGCCGCCAACGCCGAGTTGACCCAGACTGAGCGGGACCAATTCCGTACCGACCCCGTTGGCGCGATTGCCTGGCAGGCCATCAAGGGCTCTTCCGAGTATGTGCGTGCCGATGGTGACACCATGATGGCCGCGTCCTTCTTCTCCATGACTTCGCCGGGCGACGACATCGGCCTGCCGGCCTTGCAGAACTGCGCCGAGCGGGTCGGCTCCTCTGCTCCGGTGGGTGGCGTGCGCTACGTGGCGGCTGCCCTGTGCGCGACCTTTGACCCGACCACACGCGGCGAGGTGCAGCGCGCGAACCTCATGTACGCGCCGCTGGGTTAAACCGCGCTTTATCGAGCCGCACGGTGGTTGCGTCATGTTGCGTTGAATCGCGCTGCGTCAGGCAGTACGCAGTGCGTACGATTTGGTGGGGTGCTGCAAGGAGGGATGATGCGCAAGCAGGTGGTGATCAAGGGAGTCTCGAGCTGCGGTAAGTCCACTGTCGGGGAGTTGCTGGCGCAGCGCACGGGCCTGCCTTTTCGGGATGGGGACGATATGCATCCGGCGGCGAACATCTAGAAAATGGCCTCGGGGCAGGCCCTTGACGACGCCGACCGTAAGCCCTGGCTCGAGTCCTTAGGCCGCTTTCTCACGGACTAGGACGCCGGTGCCATTGTGGGCTGCTCCGCACTCAAGCTCTCCCACCGCGACATCATCGATACGATCTTTGTGGGCCTGCACGGCTCTTATGAGCTGTTCAAGGAGCGCATGAGTCAGCGCTCTGGGCACTTCATGCCGGTCGTCCTTCTGGACTCGCAATTCGAGACACTCGAGGAACTGCAGCCGGGGAAGCGGGCATCGTGCTGGATGTCAGCGAGGCCCCAGAGGAACTTGCCGCCGAGGCGGCTGAATACTTACGGGGTTAGCTGGCGCTTCCCGACTTAGGGCATGTGTGGGTGAGTAACGTTTCTCTTGACATTGCTACCTGGTGGTATTTGGCGGTGGGGTGGGATTGTTCCGCACTAAAATGGCCTAAGTCAGGTGGAATCGGGGCGCGCCAGGCGCGGGGACTGCGCGCCGGTTAGCCGGGCAAGTGCATCTTTTAATCCCATGGGAGCCCAGTCTAGTGAGCGCTCACGGTGATGGTGCGGCAGCGCTCCAGGTCGAAATAGGCACGTTGGCCGGTGGCGGCAACGCGCTCGCGGGCCACGGACTCATCGTGGGTTACGGCCGTGGCGAGGAAGACGAGCGGACCATCCGGCTGGCGCCATGTGCCGAGATACCGCGCGCCGTGTTCCTTGGCTAAGGCCAAGGCTTTGCTCACCGCGGCCGGGGTAGGCTCCGTCACCCGCAGCAGCGCCTTCCCGGTGGGGTTATAGGCGAACCCGGTGCGGGGCTGCTGGCCGGTTTCGATATCGAAGGTGCCTTCTTCGTCCGCGAGCAATTGCCGGAAAATACGCTTCATTGGGCCCAGCGTAGTATGGGGCACCATGATTGACGCCAGCAACACCGCACTCGTTATTGAAGGCGGCGGCATGCGCAATTCCTATACGGCCGCCTGCATGGTCAAGCTCATCGAAGAGGGCGTGGACTTTGGCTGGGTAGGCGGCGTCTCCGCCGGGGCATCGCATACCGTTAATTACTTGTCGCGCGATGCCCGCCGCGCCGAAGAGTCTTTTACGGACTTTGCTCAAAGCCCCAGCTTCGGCGGAGTGGGTTCGCTGGTGCGTGGTAGCGGGTATTTCAATGCCGAGTACATTTATGAGCGCGCCGCGGACAAGGATTTGCCCTTTGATTGGCAGGCTTACCGTGAGCATCCGGCCGATATGGTGCTTGCTGCAGCGCGCGCCGATACCGGCGAGTCTGTTTATTGGACGCGCGAGGACATCCACACCCCGGAAGATCTCTTCGTGCGCGTGCGCGCTTCCTCCACGCTGCCGCTGATTATGCCGATGCGATTTATCGACGGCGCGCCGTACGTGGACGGTGCTTTGGGCTCTTCCGGTGGCATTACCATTGCGCAAGCAGAAGAGGCCGGATACGAGAAGTTCCTGTTTATCGGCACTAAGCCGCGCGGGTATGTGCGCCCTGAGGTGGCGCGCCCAGCCTTCGTCCGCCGCATCTTCCGCAGATACCCCGCTATTGCCGACGCCCTCATAGCCCGCCCCGCCCTCTATAACGCGGCCAAAGACCGGCTTTTGGAATTGGAGCGCCAAGGTAAGGCGCAATTATTTTTCCCGGACGATATGCAGGTGACCTCTACCGAACGCAACGTGCACAAGCTGCGGGCGAACTATCAGGCGGGGAAAGCCCAGACCTACACGGAGTGGCCACGGTGGAAGGAATTCCTCCTCGATTAGTTCACTATGGGAGTTTCCTGTGAGATGTGCCGCTGCTGGGGGTGGGTGGCCCCTGACGAAAAGGGCTTAAGCAGTAGCGATGCCATTGGTGGTCGTTAAAGAATGTGCCTTTCACGTGGCACTTTGGGGGAAGATGCCTAAAATATTCCAGCGTGTTAGCAATTTTTGATGGAAATATATGGCTGAGCATCTTTTTCATAGTGCTGCTCGGCACGCTATTTGGCATGATCCCCTTCGGTCCGCTGCGCTTTGGCGCGGCGGGCACGCTGTTTATGGGCTTGGTCTTCGGCTCGTTTATTGATCTAGATAAAGACATCTTAAGCTCCCTGCAAGAGCTGGGATTGGGACTCTTTATTTATATGCAGGGCCTGTCCGCCGGTGAGCGCTTCTTCAAGGGCTTTTCCAAGCAGATGAAGCACATGCTCACGGCGGCCATTGCGATTGTGGTGGCCGCGGGCGCAGCCCTCCTCTTTGGCGGCATGCTGGGGCTGGATACCCTGGCTTCCGTTGGTGTATTCGCCGGCGCCACGACCTCGACGCCGTCGCTGGCAGTTGCCCAGCAACAAACCGGTGAAGAGCTACCCGCCGTGGGCTACTCGCTGGGCTATCCCGTGGGCGTAGCGGTGGCCATTTTGGTTGTGGCATTCCTGCTCAAGCAGAATTGGCCCGCCAAGCACGATAAGGACAATTCTGCCTCCAAGATCTTCCGCTCCCGCACCATTCGCGTTACCAAAGACGTGAACTACGATGATTTGGAAGAACAGTTCAAGGATCACTTTGTTATCGCTACCATTCGCCGCGGTAATAAGGTCCGTGTTGCCGGCGATCGCCCCGAATTACACAAGGGCGATATCCTGCGCGTTATGGTCACCAAGGCTAAGGCCCGTGAACTGACCCAAATGCTGGGCAAGCGTCAGCCGCAAACTCCGTTCGTGGATAAACGCCTGGTCATCGAAAACGTGGCTATTTCTAACCAAGATATCGCCGGCCGCACCGTTGAGGAGCTCAACCTGTTCTCCCGCTATGGCGGTCGCATCGTGCGCGTGCAGCGCGGCGATGAGGAATTCTTGGCCAATAATGAAACCCACTTGGCTTCTGGCGATATGCTGGAGCTCATCGTGAAGTTTGACCGCTTGGGCGACATCAAGGATTACTTCGGTGACTCAATTAAGTCCTACTCCGAGCTGAACTGGGTGGCCCTAGGCGGTGGCCTCTTTTTGGGCTACCTGCTGGGCCAGGTCGTGGTACCGATGCCAGGTGGTGCTTCTTTCGAGCTGGGCTTCGCGCTCGGCCCGCTGATTACCGGCCTTATCCTCGGTGCGCTGCACCGGACCCGCCGCATCCCATGGCAGGTGCCGGCCTCCATTAATACTGCCTTCCAGCAGTGGGGCCTCGTCATCTTCTTGGCGTCTGTGGGCCTCTCGTCTGGCGAGGCATTCCTGTCCACCGCCTTCTCCTGGATGGGTCTGAAGTGCATGATCCTCGCCGCCATTGTCACAGTGGTGGTTTCGATCCTATTCGCTGTAGCGAATCGCTTCATGGGTCAGTCCGAAACCCGTACCTCCGGCGGACTCTCTGGCATCTTCGCTCAGCCCGCCGTGGTCAATTACGCCACGGGGTTGAGCTCCGACTCGCGCATCATGACCGGTTATGCGGCCACCATTGTGGTGGCGCAGGTGGTCAAAATTGCCGTTGTCCCTGTGATGTTGATGGTTTAACACGCAACGGAAAAGGCCGCTTCCTAGAACGGGAAGCGGCCTTTTTTCTCTGCCGTGTGAAGCTGTGTGGTTTCTAATCCGCCACGAGGGTTTCCATGGTGAGCTCTGGGTGTTCCTTCTCAATGAAGGCGAGCTTCCACTTATCACCAAAGAGCGCGATGAGCTCGCCATCTTGGCGGGTAAAGATTTCCACGCCGCGCTGACGGCCGAGCTCTGGGGCGGATTCGGCATCGGTGCGGCGAGCCACGGAATAGGGGATAGGCTCGGTGACGGTTTCCACGTTGTATTCGAACTCCATGCGGGCCTGCATGACCTCGAACTGCATGGGACCAACCGCCGCCATCACCGGGGAGGCATCGCCACGCGCCTCGTTTTTGAGAATCTGGACCACGCCCTCGGCCGCCAGCTGCTCCAGGCCCTTACGGAAGGCCTTGTACTTGCCCAGCGACTTCGCGCGCAGAATGCGGAAGGCCTCCGGCGCGAACTGCGGCATGGGTTTAAATTGCACCTTCTTGCCGGAATAGATGGTGTCACCAGGGGCAAGCGAGCCGGCGTTGACCAAGCCCACGATATCGCCCGGATAGGCGGTGTCCACGGTATCGCGCGTGCGACCAAAGACGGTCAGGGCGTACTTGGTGGAAAAGCTGCGGCCGGATTGGGCGTGGTTGACCTGCATGCCGCGCTCGAATTCACCGGAAACCACGCGCATAAAGGCGAGATTATCGCGGTGCTTTTGGTCCATGCCCGCCTGGACCTTGAAGACGACGCCCGAGAAGTCATCGCTGACCTCGCGGACTTCATCAATGGCGCTGGTGGCAGCCTCAACTGCCTTCGGATCGGATTCGCGCGAGTGCGGAGCCGGGGCAATGGCGCACAGGGTGTCCAAAATCTGGTGCACACCAAAGTTCAGCATCGCAGAAGCGAAGATGAGCGGGGAGGTCACGCACTGCTCAAAAAGTTCCTGGTCATGTAGGGCACCATCGGCGGCAAGCAGCTCGGCTTCCTCCACTGCGGTCTCCCACACGTCTTCTTCCTTTTCACCGGCGGCATCCGGATCGAAGTGTTCCTCCGGTGCGATGGTAGAACCACCGGCGGTGCGGATGAAGTGAATGTACTCATCGGCCTCGCCATCATCGTTGATATGCGCTAGGCCGCGGAAGTCACCGGCAATGCCTACTGGCCAGTACAGGGGAGTGGGCTGCAGTTGGATTTCGTTGACGATTTCATCGACAAGCTCCAAGGGCTCGCGGCCCACGCGGTCCCACTTATTGATCACGGTCACGATAGGCAGGCCGCGGGCCTTGCACACGCGGAAGAGCTTGAGGGTCTGGGGCTCGAGGCCCTTGGCGGCGTCGATAAGCATGACTGCCGCATCCACCGCGGTGAGCACGCGGTAGGTATCCTCTGAGAAGTCCGCGTGGCCCGGGGTATCAACCAGGTTGATCATGTAGGGCTCGCCCTCGTGGCCCTCCGGTGCATACTCGAACTGCAGCGCCGAGGACGCCACGGAAATGCCGCGGTCCTTTTCCATATCCATCCAGTCAGACACGGTGGACTTGCGGTTGCCCTTGCCGTGGACCGCGCCGGCCTCATTAATAACGTGCGCGTGCAGCGCCAGCGCCTCCGTCAGCGTGGACTTACCAGCATCCGGGTGGGCGATAACGGCAAACGTGCGGCGGCGCGAGGCCTCAGAAACGACAGAACTCATGCGGCATAGTCTAGTGGTTTCGCGCTACCACTCCACATTGAGGCGGCGCCCCAAATCATCAAAGACGCGGCGAGCCACCGACAGCTTCTTCGCAATGGGGCGCTGGAGACCAGGTTTGCGCTTGTCGTTGTAGTATTCGCCGGACTCAAAGTGGATTCCCTCGGTGCCGGTTAAAAAGTAAGCGAGGTTATCGCCGCCGTCGGCAGGCTTGCCAAAGGTCTTGCCGATCAGCCCGGAATACATCTTGGACATTAGGCCAGTAGAAGACTTGGAAAAGTCCGTGGCAAGCACGCCAGGGTGGAAGGAGACCGCGGAAAGCCCGTGGGCATCTATATAACGGGTGAGCAGGATATCGCCCAACTTGGCGTTGCCATAAGCACGCTCGGGGCTAAAGCGCTCCACAGTATCGGGATCGTTTGGATCAAAGTAGGACATGAGAAAATTGGCCAGCGAAGCGGTCTGGACCACGTTGGCAGAATCTGCGCGCAGCTTCTCGCGCAGCAACGAGGTCAACAGGAAAGGTGCAACCACGTTGACCTGCCAGGTGCGCTCAAATCCATCAGCAGTGGTGGAGGGACCATCGAAAATGCCGCCGGCATTATTGCCTAGCGCATGGATATGCTCCAGCTCGCTCAACTCTCCGGCCAAGCGGCGCACCTGCCCCAAAGACTCGAAATCGGCAAGGAAGTACTGGCCGCCCACTTCCTGTGCCACCGCGCGCGTCTTCTCCGGATTGCGGCCAATGATAACCAGGTTGTCTTGCGGGCGGGTGCGGTGCAACTGGCGTGCGGCCGCGGCGCCCAGCCCGCCCGATGCGCCCGTAATCACAATCGTCTTGGCAGTGCTATGTGGCGAAGTCATAGCCCCAATCTTAACGTCGAGGCGGGGGTAGTGCCGGCTAGCAGTTTCCCTGCGCCGAAAGCAGGTCTATACTTCCGCTCGTGAAACATCTGCTTTCCATACGGCAGTGGGGACCGGCGCGCTTAACCGCCGCCGGCTTTCTTTTGCTCATTTTGCTGGGAACGGTTTTGCTCATGCTGCCGTTTGCCGAGGCCGGCACCGCCCGCGCTTCTTTTTTGTCTGCGCTTTTTACCGCTACGTCTGCGGTATCGCTCACCGGACTTATCGTGGTGGATACCGGTAGTTTTTGGAGCCCGGCCGGCCAAGTGGTCATCTTGGCACTCATCCAACTAGGTGGCTTGGGCATCATGTCCCTGGCCTCGCTATCCGGCCTGCTTTTTACCGGCCGGATTAGCTTCAAAGCACGCAAGACGGGTGCCTATGAGGGGCGCCCCATTGCTCCTGGCGGAATTCGCAAGACGCTGATTTTTACCTTTGCCTTTACCGCGGTAGCAGAGATCATCATCGCTGGCATCGTGGCTGCGCGGTTGATGATTGGCTATGGTCATTCCTTTCCGCGCGCGGTATGGGAAGGCATCTTTCACGCCATTTCTGCGTTCAATAACGCGGGTTTTAGCACCAATAGTGATAATCTGGTGCCCTTTGTTGCAGATGCCTGGATTCTGCTGCCCCTGGCCGCCGCCCTGATAGGTGGTGGCTTGGGATTTCCGGTATGGGCAGAGCTGGTACGCCTCGTGCGCCGCAACCGTTTCGTGGTCCACCGCATCTCCATTACCGCGCGCATGACATTGACCGCTACGGCTGTACTTTTGCTCGCCGGTGCGGTCTTTTTTGCCTGCATGGAATGGACCGGGCTGTTGTCGTCCATGTCGCTGGGAGAAAAACTACTCAACTCTTTCTTTGCCAGTGCATCTCCGCGCACGGCCGGCTTTAATGCCATCGATTACGGGCAAGCTCACCCCATTACCCTGATGGGCACCGATATTTTGATGTTCATCGGTGGTGGCTCGGCCGGTACCGCCGGCGGCATCAAGGTCACCACCGCGTGCGTGCTCCTGGCAGCCATGGCAGCAGAGTTCACCGGGCGCGAAACCACCACCATCGGGCACCGCAGCCTTCCGCGCTCGGTGACCCGCCAGGCCCTGGCCTTGAGCTTTGCCGGAGTCATGGTGGTCACACTCGGCGTGGCGGCCCTGCGCTTTTTCGATCCAGAATTCAGCGGTGACCAAGTTTCTTTCGAAGTGCTCTCCGCATTCGCTACGGTGGGCTTGTCCACCGGAATTACCGCGAGCCTATCTGCACCCTCGCAGATAGTGCTGTGCCTCATTATGTACCTGGGCCGTGTTGGCCCAACCACCTTGGTAGCGGCGCTGGCTGCAAAAACCGTAAGTCGACGTTTTAGCTATCCCGAAGAAAGGCCGTTCCTTGGCTAATATTCTCAAGGCGCTGGGCCGCACCCGCGCCGGCATCGATATTCCACCCGTCGTCGTCATCGGACTGGGGCGCTTTGGCTCCTCGCTAGCCCATGAGTTGATGGCCAATGGCGTTGAGGTCCTTGGCATCGATTCCAGCGAAAAGCGCGTGCGCGAAGAGGCACCATACCTTACCGAGACCATTGCGGCAGATACCACTGACCCGGAAGCCCTGCGCCAGCTGGGCGTGGAAGAGGTCGAGCGCGTCATCGTCGCTATCGGCTCCCACCTAGAAGACTCCATTCTTACCGCATCTAACCTGGTGGAGCTGGGGGTGAAAGATATCTGGGCCAAGGCAGATTCGGAGGCGCATGCGCGCATTTTGAGCCAGATTGGCACTCACCATGTCATCCGTCCAGAGCGAGATACGGGCCGCCGCGTGGCCTACCTTTTGGGCGGGCGTTTCCGGGATTTTGCGGAGATTGCCACCGACTATGGCGTGACCCAAATGGCCGTTCCTAGCTCATTGGTGGGCCGACCGCTCGACCTTTCCGCCATCTGGCGCACCCACCGCGTGCAATTGGTTTCGGTGCGTTGTGCGGAAGGGCAGTGGGCCCCGCTTGCCGACGCCACCGAACTTGCCCCCACCGATTTCATCGTCGCCGCCGGCAGCCCGCAGGCCCTAGAGAAATTCTCCCAGTGCTAGCGCGAGTGGTTAACGCGAGTGGATCTGGTTTTGGGCTTTGCTTAGCCCTTCGGTCACGATGAGCCGAGCCGCCTTAGCTGCAGTGGCAATGGCGTCGTCAAAGTCCGCGCCGGTATCCACCGGGCCTAATACATAGTCTGGAATCGACGAGCCCTTGGGCGGCCGTGCAATGCCAATTCGTACACGCAAGTAGTCGCGCGTGCCTAAGCGCTCGGTGAGGGACTTTAGCCCGTTGTGCCCGTTTTCATTGCCACCCTGCTTGAGCCGGACCTTATTGGCCGGCAGATCGAGCTCATCGTGGAGGACAATCACATGGTCTGGAGCGATTCCTAATTGCTGCGCTAGCGGTGCCACAGGATCCCCCGACAGGTTCATAAAGGTGCCCGAACGCACGGCAAGTACTTTGTGGCCCTCCCAATTAAGTGAAGCTACCTGCAGATCTAGCCCGCGCACCGGTTCGAGGACATCTCCGCCTGCAGCCAGTAGATCGTCGATGGCCATATAGCCCACATTGTGGCGGGTAGCGGCATACTTCGCGCCGGGGTTGCCCAAGCCCACGATAAGCCAGTCTGCCTCCAGATCATTCGGATTGAGCCCCGGTTGCGTCTTTTTTCCTGCGCCAAAGATCCGCGCGAAAAAATCTCCTAAATCTGCCACTGCGCTAGCTTCCTCTCTCGGTAGGGTGGGGTGGTATGAGTCAGGTTATTAGCTCCCTTTCCCGTAACGTAATTCCCGCGCCAATGGCCGGTGGTCCCACCACCCCGGAACTGGTGCACGCAGCTTTTGCGGCCGGCTCTTTCGGCACCCTAGGTTTGGGCTCTGCCAGCATCGACTCTGCTCGCACACAGATAGAACAGTGCGCCGGAATTCCGTTCGGGGTGAACCTCTTTTGCCCTCAAGATCCACTTACCGAGCCGTACTTGGCAGCTGCACGCGAGTTGGCTCAAGCAGAAAACCAGCCGCTACCCGAGCCCGACTACTCCTTTGGCTATGCAGAAAAGCTGGAGCTAGCCCTGCGCGGCGGCGCTCGGGTGGTGTGGTCCATGTTTGGAACCTTTAACTCTGATCACGTAGAGCAAATTCATGCCGCAGGAGCAGAGGCGTGGACCACCGTTACCACCCCTACGGAGGCAATTGCGGCCGCACGTGGCGGCGTCGACGCGCTGTGCGTCCAAGGTCCGGCGGCTGGTGGACACCGTGGAACCTGGGACATAACCGCGACTCCTGATTCCAGGCAGTTGGAAGAGCTAGTATCCGACGTGCATGCCGCTGTGCCTGAACTTCCCCTTATCGCAGCCGGTGGCCAGCGCACCGCGGCTGATGTAGCCAACGCTATGTCCTGGAGCGGAGTTGCCGCCTGCTCTTGCGGGTCCGCCTTTTTGCTCGCCGCAGAGGCCGGCACGAGCGACTATAACCGGCAGCTTCTTCGCCGTGGTGGAAAGACCGTGTCCACACGTGCTTTCTCAGGCCGCTTCGCCCGCGGCTTGGAGACCGAGTACACCCGGAGACACCCTGACTTGCCCCCGGTCTACCCACTTTTGAATCCGGTGCTAAAGAAACGCCGTGCGCAGCACGATGATGCCGTGGCCTACTGCCTCGTAGGTGAAGAGGTAGCCAAAATTAACGGGGGTACTGTGGCCGACATCCTTAACCGACTATGCCAAAACCCACACTAGTAGGCGCTAATATTTATGTTTGTAGATTCAATGCCACCCCCGTGACAGAAAAGGAATGAATTACGTGACCGCGAACGCACATGTTGGCCATGATGATTGGAACGAGCGCCTTGAGCTGGCGCAGCAGATGATTCCACTCATCCACCAGCTGCACCGCAACAATAACGTTGTCACCACCATCTTCGGCCGCCCGCTGGTGGGGCAGACCGATATCGACATCATCAAGTCTCACCGTTACGGTCGCCGCATTGCGCAGCGCCACCTGTCCACGGCGGAGACCTTGCCAATCCTGGTGGAATTGGCAGACATGAACCTAGGCGCCGCTAGCGTGGATCTGGGCCGCTTGGTTCTGGGCTGGGAGGAGTCCAACGAGGAAAACCTCCGCATGTACCTGGAAGGCGAGCTGTGCGAGATCGTCGGTGCTGGCGTGGATCTGGAAACCACCGACGTCGTTCTCTACGGATTCGGCCGTATCGGCCGCCTGCTGGCCCGCCTGCTCGTCGCCCGCGAGGCAGCTTATGGTGGAGTCCGCCTGCGTGGCATCGTCCTGCGCAAGAAGGGCGATGGGGACATCCTCAAGCGTGCCTCCTTGCTGCGTCGCGATTCCGTCCATGGCGCTTTCAACGGCACCATCTCCGTGGATGAGGAAAATGAGGTCATCTGGGCCAATGGCACCAAGATCCAGATGATCTACGCTAACGATCCTTCCGAGATTGACTACACCTCTTATGGCATCAACAACGCCATCTTGGTGGATAACACCGGCGCGTGGCGCGATCGCGAGGGCCTGTCTCAGCACCTCAAGGCCAAGGGCATCTCTCGCGTGCTTTTGACCGCACCGGGCAAGGGCGATATTAAGAACATCGTCTACGGCATCAATAACGAAAAGATCACCGATGAGGATCAGATCCTCTCCGCCGCATCCTGCACCACCAACGGCATCACCCCAGTGCTCAAGGTCATCAACGACCGCTACGGCGTAACCCACGGTCACGTGGAAACGGCACACTCGTTTACCAATGACCAGAACCTCATCGATAACTACCACAAGGGCGACCGCCGCGGCCGTGCCGCAGGCCTGAACATGGTGCTTACCGCTACCGGTGCTGCTAAGGCTGTGTCTAAGGCCCTGCCGGAATTTGAGGGTAAGCTCACCGGCAACGCCATCCGCGTTCCTACCCCGGACGTGTCCATGGCCGTGCTTAACCTTGAGCTGGAAAAGGAAGTAGAGCGCGAAGAGGTCAACGACTTCCTGCGCAATGTCTCTCTGCACTCTGACCTGCGTCAGCAGATTTCCTACATTGCCTCCCCAGAGGTTGTTTCCTCTGACTTCATCGGCAATACCCACGCTGGCATTGTCGATGGTGTTGCCACCATTGCTTCCGGCAAGCACCTCGTGCTTTATGTGTGGTACGACAACGAGTTCGGTTACTCCAACCAGGTAGTACGCATCGTAGAAGAGCTGGCGGGTACCCGCCCGGTTGTTCTGCCGAAGCGCGTATCTCCTGCTGAGCTTTAAGGCTCAGTGGTCTAAAGCCCGCGGTTATCCGCGGGCTTAAGTCGTTTTCCAGGGCTTAGGGCTAAACGTTTGTGATTCAGCGTGTTGGTGGGGTTAGATTTGGTCTTCTTGGATGCTGATTGAATGGTTGGGGCACCCCAGCCGGTGTAGCTGGGGCCCGACCCCGGAAAGTAGACACGTCGGGGGTTAGCTATGCTGCTTGGGGCACTTCATCTTTACTTGCTGACGCTGATGCTCTCGACGGCATTCAGCTTTATGCCCTCTCGGATGCAATCGAGTCGTATCGTGATGCGGTCAGAGAACAGGAGAATGCTGCCTTTTACACCCTCGCGGGGCGAAGACTAATGGCCAAAAGCTCTGGTTCGCGTGGGCAGCGGGTGGGCTATATCCGGGTTTCCACAGTGGAGCAAAATAATCAGCGCCAGAAAGAACTACTCAATGCTTCCGGCAGGATTGACCGGTTCTTTGAGGATAAGATTTCCGGCCGCACTAAAACTGCACGCCCTGGACTGAGGGAGTGCATGACCTATGTGCGCGACGGTGACGAGCTCGTCGTGTCGTCGATTGACCGCCTCGCCCGTTCGCTGACAGATCTGCGCGGGATTGTTGATGAACTTACCGGCAAAGGTGTGACTGTTACCTTCCTGCATGAGAATCTTATCTATGCGAAAGGCACCACGGATCCGCGCGCGGATTTAATGCTCGGCATTTTAGGTTCGTTTGCGGAGTTTGAGCGGGCATTATCCGCGAGCGCCAGGCGGAAGGTATTGCGTTGGCGAAAAGGCCGGCAAGTACAAGGGCCGCAAACCTGCTCTAAGCCCAGAGCAGGTGGCAGAGATTAAGCGGCGCGTATTGGAGGGGGAGTCGAAAGCAGCCTTGGCGCGGGAATTCGGAGTCACTCGCCCTACGGTGTATCGGGCGTTGAAAAACGCCTAGGGCGGTGCAGCCGTATCGGTAAATCTGCACACCTGTCAGTCCCGCCATACGGCAGAAAATACGCTAAAACACCCTCTTGGCACATGCCCGATATGTAGGGAAGTTATTCCGCACAGATTGTTCTCCTGTTATGACACCTTCGCGATACAGATCGGCCACTCATCCAGTTTGTATTTCATATCACGCATATGAGCATTCCCTTCGTTAATTAGAGAAGGTACTTTTAGGATAAGTAATTTTCTACGAGTGGGAGACTCTATCATGCGGAAATACTGGACCAAAAACGCACTAGGCAAGACAATGGCTGCTCTACTTCTAATGGCTAATTTGTCTTAACCAGCTGCCAATGCATCTACCTCTGCCCCTACAGAAGATTTCGGGGTAATCCCAGGAACAGTGGAAAGCTATGACTCTACAGCGGAGGAAATCTTGTCAGAAGCTGCCGCTTCGAAGAACTTCGACACTTCTGTCGACTCGGAATTATCTTTCTTTGGAAATAAAGGCCCTTACACTATCGTGTCGCAGTGGACGGATAAGAATGGAAAGCTGGTTTACCTTCGGGAAAAGGCTCGGGCGAAAAACCAGAACAAACACGGTCTATCCATTCGTGCTTCACAAGCTTCAACAAAATATGCGCCAAAAATTAAGCGCTCCGGCGACCGCTATGAATATCGCCTGCCCATGGATCATATTTCCTGCTCAGGTTGGGGACCTTTTAAGAAGTGCCGGAAAGTTGAAACCACAGATATATTAACAGTGGTTGGTTTCAACAAGATAAGGGACGGCAAACCTTACGGAGTTGTAACCACCCACTGCCTTGGCTACCAAGGCCGTTGCCCGCAATGGATTATCAATTCACCGCAGATTAGATAGCAAATGTACAAAACGATGCCTCAATCGTGGGCCACGGAGCTCGCTGGGAAAGACATTTCCGGGAAAGATATGTCCAACTATGACCTGACGGATATCAATCTCGAAGGAAGCATATGCAAAGGATGCTCGTTTCGCGGCTCCATGGTGGCATGGGCTAACTTGAAATCGGCGGATTTCACCGACGCAGATTTTACGAACGCAATTCTTAGCGAGTCAGACCTTCGTGGAGCGACATTAACGCGCGCGAATTTTACGAACGCATATCTGGTACCTGTTACCGCCAGTCCAAGGCAATTCTCTGAATGTACAGGTTGGGATGCAAGTAATGCGATACTTTATAGCCCCTGATTGCGCCTACGCGAATTCCGTTCAAGCCCTACGGTGTATCGGGCGTTGAAAAACGCATAGCTACCGCGATGGGGCGGGTGAATATACGCCCCACAGTACATGCCGTATGGCAGGACATATGTGAAGTGTCCCAGGTTTTGTTCCGTTTGAGTAGATGGGAAAATCTGGAACATGCCAAGGAAATTTGACTAGGATGCAAAGAACCGTGTGGTCCGTCTCATGGAAGACCGCATCTTGGCGGAAAATATGTCGATGCAAGCCGCGTGCCAGGCAGTAGCTCCAAAGCTGGGGGTTTCGTGGCACACAGCTCGTCAATGGACTTAAGCCTGCCCGCCGTTCGGGAAACGTCCCAGAGTCTGTGCCTGAAGATTTGGTCGCCGAAAACGCGAGGCTACGCCGTGAAAATCACCAGCTACGCGACACCAATGAACTTTTAAAGGCTGCCTCGGCTTTTTTCGCGTCAGAACTCGACCCAAAACGTCGGAAATGATCCGGTTTATCGATGAATACCGGAGTATTTTCTCCGTCGAGTTCATCTGTAAGACGTTGAAAAATAACCGGGCCGGTGGGTTTATCACCTCGCGTGGATATCGCCAATCCAAGGCCCGTGGATTAAGCGCTCGTCGCCTTCGCGATGCTGCGCTGGTTGAACGCATCAGTGCTGTTCATCGAGACAATTACGGCGTCTACGGCGTGCGGAAAATGTGGCAGGCTCTCCGCCGTGAAGGAATAGATATCGGTCGTGAACAAACCGCTCGGTTGATGCGCCTGGCCGGTGTTTCTGGCAAAGGCAAAGGCGGATCACCAATCACAACCCGTAAAGTTAACATGCCTGATCTGCGCCCAGACTTGGTCGAGCGTGAATTCAAAGCCCAGGGGCCGAACAAACTGTGGGTGGCTGACATTTGCGTATGTGCGCACGAAGAAAGGCTTTGTGTATGCCGCGTTTGTCACCGACGTTTATTCTCGACGGATCGTTGGGTGGGCGTTATCAGACTCGATGCGCACTTCAAGCACTGCCGCTGCAAGCTCTCAACCAGGCAATCGTGTGTGCTGAGGAAACAACAGGTCTCATTCACCATTCGGATCACGGGTCGCAGTATGTCAGCGTGGTCTACAACGAGCGACTTACCCAGCATGGCATTGCAGCTTCCACCGGAACTGTTGGTGACTCCTATGACAATGCTCTTGCTGAAAACGTTAACGGCTCCTACAAGAACGAGCTGATCCATACCCGCAGGTGGGATGATGTTGTCGAGGTCGAAATCGCGACGCTCAAGTGGGTGTCATGGTGGAACGAGACTAGGCTCCACCAAAGCTTGGGATACCGAACCCCGGTCGAGGTGGAAACCGAATTTTGGAAGCAGAACCCGCCACAAGCAATAATAGAAATCAAGGCAAATGCCTAGGAACAAAACTCGGGGCACTTCATTCATTTATTTATCCTTTCTTGCCCCAAAGGCTAAATCCACCTTTGTGAGGTGTTCTGTGTGCGCCTTTTTCAACTAGCTGCATTCTTCCAGTCTCCTGATGGTGGTGCCAGGTCAACCCGTTAGCAGAGCGATACTCTTGCGAGGCTTAGTTTGCCGGCCGCAGCGCTTTAGTTTTAAGCAGCCGGATCACCATCCACGTACCAGCCGTGGCGAAGATTCCTATCAGCACCGTCGCAAGAATATAGCGGGCAGGGGAATCCGCGTTCATGGGCCATGCGGGGAAGGCGATCAACCACAGCGGGGTTCTAGCGAGGACGTCTCCGCCCAAGGTCACGGAGACGATAGTGCAGACGATGCACAGTGCCAGGCCACTCATGATGCCCAGACGAATCACGATGAGAAGAGAGAATACCGAAATCACATATCCCACCCCAATGGCTAGGGGCAGGTGGACGGCCGTCGCCGAAGCTGAGCTGCCAGAAGCACTAAGTGCGAGCGAAGCGCCCACGCATACTGTGGATACTATCCCGAAAAGCCACCAGAGGAGTGCGCTGGAACAATGGCGGGATTCAATGTGGCTGAGTGGCCATACCGGCGCGAGTAATGGCCACACCACAACCGGTAACACACCCGCTCCTACAGGGAGAAGCAGAAAAATAAAGAAGCCCTGGACATAAGTCGGAGGGTAGAAAAGGACAAGAAACAGCAGTGCCAAGGCACTTAACGCCAAGCAGGCGATAACCGCTGGGCTGCACGCCGCTCGGTGGAGACCAACCAGCGCGCCTACCAAGCGGGGGCAGGCGGTGGCACGCGGTGCTGTGGCTGGGCGCCATGTGGCAGTGGTGCCGCTGGAGGCAGCGGTCGTCTGGCCGCGGCGAGGTAAAGCGAGACGGCGCAGGCGGCGCGGAGTGACGATGGCCGCGTAGACGCCCACTGCTGCGAGAAGTAGCGTCAGAGCGAGGGCCGGCAGCGGACTTTCTTGCAGGAGTGGATCGCCTGGATCCAAGGGCACGGAATTTTGATGAATGTGCAGTGAATGAAGCATTAGCCGCATGGGCCAAGCTGGTGGAAAAGCCCACCACGTAGGGCCTTCGACGACCTTGGAGGTCACGCTTGAAACCTGCCAGATAACGCTGAGTATTAGTGTCGCGCCAAGGCCATAGCGCCGCGAGCAGGCAGAAGCAAGACCAGCAATGCCAATAGCACCGAGGACGGAATACAGCCCGGCGAGTGCCACAAGGTGGTGCTGTTCGCGGCCTTGTGCGAACACTACTGCCCAGGACACCCCAAAGTTGAGGAGATGGAACGCGCCCAGGCTGGCGAGCACTACAACTAAGCGGGCAATGTGTTCGTAACGAGTAGTGAGGCGGCGCCACAAGGTGCCGCCGCCACGGGCAAGAACCTCACGGCGCTCTTTAACCGCGGCAAATACCGCAACGAGCGGCGCGTACATGCCGGTGACAAACATAGATTGCCAGCCGAGAACACCGGTAGCATCCTTAGCCGGGGAAGCGATAGCAGAAAAGACTATGGTCATTAGCGCAAGCGGTAAGGCGAGAAGAGGTAGCCACTGCACAGCGCTGCCACGGCTGCGCAGCAACTCTGCCGAAAGGTAGCGCTTAAACATCGGCCTCACCACCCAGGGAGGTGAGGCGGAAGAACTCGGACTCCAATTGGCCGCTGGGGGCAAGCTCCTGCAAGGACCCGGAATAGCGAATGGTGCCCTGAGACAAAATGGTGATGTCGTCGGCCAAATGAAGGACCTCGCCAAGCTGATGAGAGCTGACCACAACAGTGTGGCCGGCTGCTGCCAAGTCTCGCAGCAAAGTACGCAGCTCCACTATGCCCTGTGGATCAAGACCATTTTGAGGTTCATCCAGCAGCAAAATTTCCGGATCCCCTAATAAAGCCTGCGCCAATGCCAAGCGGGCCTTCATACCGGTGGAAAAGGATTTGGCTTTCTTAGAACCGACCTCGGCGAGCCCCGCAATGGCTAAAACACGCTCTACCTCAGACTCCGGCAGACCTAGCAAGCGGGTATGTACGCGCAGGTTGGCAGCGGCGGAAAGATGCCCGTAGAAGGCGGGCCCGTTCACGGATGCCCCCACGTGGTCGAGTACTTCACGTGACCAAGGAGCACCAGCCACGCGTACTATTCCGGAATCTGCCGGCAGCAGGCCAAGGAAGATGGAAAAGAGAGTTGATTTTCCGGCCCCGTTGCGTCCAAGCAAGGCGTGGACTCGGCCAGGGGCAATACGAAAATCCACATCTCGCAGTACCGCGTGGGAGCCAAAGGATTTGCTGACGCGTTCAAAGGAGATCTCAAAACTCATACCGCCTAGTCTCGCGGCAGAGCGCCGCAATAACCTCCGCCTAGGCTATGGACCTTCGAGCGAGGTTCTCCTACCACGGTAGGAGGCTTAGGCGATGCCAGCCTTTTGCGCCAAGAGTACTAGAGCTACGCGGTCGCGTGCAGCCAGTTTGGAAAGCAGAGAGGAAACATGTGTCTTGACAGTCGTATCCGCGATGACCATTTCACGGGCAATTTCCGCGTTGGTGGCACCGCGGGCGATGAGGGCCAAGACTTCTCGTTCGCGACGGGTGACAAGGCTTAAGCCCTGGCGCTCTTGCGCGCTCAGCTGCCCGCGCGCAATTGCGGCTCGGTAGGTCTGCAAGACTGGGCCGGTTACCTTAGCGGCTAGGACCGATTCGCCCTTGGCGACGTCCCGCACCGCTCCCACCAGTACATCCGGGTCGGCGTCTTTGAGGAGAAACCCATGCGCGCCAGCGGCGATAGATTGAGCCACCAAATCATCTTCATTAAATGTAGTGAGCATGATGATTCGGCAGTCAGGCACCCGAGAAAGTATGGCTTGAGCCGCGGCAATACCGTCCATTCCAGGCATTCGGATATCTAGGATGGCGACGTCAATGCGGTGGCTTATCGCGGCGGTAACGGCTTCGTTGCCGGTGTGTGCGGTGGTAACGACCTCAATATCATCCTGAGCATTGAGGATAGTGGATAAAGCGGTGACGAGCAGCGCTTGGTCATCGGCAAGCAGTACACGAATCTTAGACACGGTTTTCCTTGTGCAACGGAAGTTCGGCGAGCAGGGTGAATTTTGTGGCATCGCCCCAGCTCTCCAGCTTTCCACCCAATGCGAGGGCACGTTCTTCCACACCGATTAGGCCCACGCCGCTACCTGGGACTTCGCTGGGAGTCGGGGAGGGAGTGGAAGAAATTAGGGTGAGTCGGGCGACGTCGGCAAGCGCAAGCTCCACATCCACCTGGGTTCCTGGTCCCTGGTGGCGCAACGCGTTGGTCAAACCCTCAGAAATGATGCGCACCAACGCCAATTGCGTAAGTGCTGGAGCCTCGTAGGCCTCAGGTATATGCGCGTTAATGTCCAAGCCCGCCGCTCGGAAGCCATCGATAATGCCCTCGATGTGCTCTAGTTGCGTGGTGGGCTCCAGTGAGGTGGGTCCGGTGCTGCGCAGTGCAGTGACGATGCCGCGGACCTCTTCCAAAGCAGAATCCGCGCCATCACGAATATTGGCTAGCGCATCATGGGCAGCCTCTGTGTTTGCACGAGCGGAAATGATCCCGGCGTTTGCCTGAACCTTGATCAAAGTGAGGGAATGAGCGAGTACATCATGCAGCTCCCGTGCGATGAGCAGGCGTTCTTCTTCTTGGGCTTGGCGAAATCGTTCTTGCGCTAGCCGCTCGTGCTGGCGTGCCAAGTCGAAGTAGCGCGCAGCTATAAAATATGTGCTGCCTAGAACCGCCCAGTGCACGACCAACATGGCCAAGTAGCGGCGGTCCAGTTGGTAATGCAAAAAGAAAGACTCCGGATCTATGCGCCACATGAATGGCGAAATGAAGGAGCCAAGAATCGTTAGAGCCAGTACCGTGCGGGGAATGGCGCGGCGTGTGACATAGCGGGAGGTGGCATACACCGCCATGGGTGCAGTCAGAGCCCAAGGGGTAAGCCCTAGATTGGTGGGCAGCTGGCTCATCCAAGCCATAGCCCATGCCGCGAGCAACACAATAAAGCCCGTGGCGCTGAGCACGGGGCGGCTCCGCCAGATCCACATAAATGGCAGGAATAGCAACGATAGACCTGCCTGAATAATCTCAATTATGCTGGGGTTCTTCGCGGCAGAAATGACATAAAACAGCGCAATGAGCACCGCGACCGCAGTGAGGATTTTATCCCCTAAGCGCGCTTGCGCGACGGTGTCAGTGCTCATAAAGGAAGATAGTAATACAGCCCTTGCTGCTACTTCTTCTTATCCTTCTTCTTGCCCTTCTTGGACGTCTTCTTTGCCGTCTTCTGCTCGGACTTACGCTCTAGCTTGGCGGCGACGTCCGGCACGTAGCGGAACTCTTCGCGGGCGGGGCGCTCATAGGTTTCGCCATCGGAATCTGGGCGCTGCGGGATCTCCGGCATCTCGCGCTCGATCTTCTCGTATGGAATGGTGCTCAGCAGGTGCGAGATGACGTTGATACGCGAGCGCTTCTTGTCTTCAGATTCCACGGTGTACCACGGTGCGGTTGGGGTATCGGTGTGGATGAACATCGCATCCTTGGCACGGGAGTAGTCCTCCCAGCGGGTAATGGACTGCAGATCCATAGGGGAGAGCTTCCAACGGCGCAGCGGATCGTTGCGGCGGGATTCAAAGCGCTTAATCTGCTCCTCATCAGATACAGAGAACCAGTACTTGCGCAGCATGATGCCGTCTTCTACCAACATCTGTTCAAAGGTGGGTGCTTGGTGCAGGAAGCGGACGTATTCCTGATCGGTGCAAAAGCCCATGACGCGCTCGACACCGGCGCGGTTGTACCAGGAGCGGTCAAAGATGACGATTTCGCCCTTGGTAGGCAGCTTTTCCACGTAGCGCTGGAAGTACCACTGGCCCTGTTCGCGCGAGTTCGGTGCAGGCAGTGCCTCGATGCGGCAGGTGCGCGGGTTGAGGTACTGGGTGATGCGCTTAATCGCGGAGCCTTTGCCGGCGGCGTCGCGGCCCTCCATGATGATGACTACGCGGGCGCCGGTTTCAACGACCCACTGCTGCATGTCCACGAGCTCCGCTTGGAGGCGTTCGAGCTCCTTTTCGTAGGCCTTCTTGTTGAGTTTCTTAGGGGCTTTACTGCTTTTTGTGCTCATTAATTCAGCTTAACCGGCGCACGCGGCTGGGATGAAAACGCTACCGCCCACTTTGGAGTGAGAACCTGGGCACAGCCTAGGAGCAGGTACAGCCGGGGCCGCAGCCGGGCTCGCCATAGCGGGTGGTATTGGAAATATGCCCCAAGCCTTCGATGGCGATGGTGACGTTTTGGCCGTCCTCGATAAATTGCTGCGGGGTGCGGGCAAAACCCACGCCCTCCGGCGTGCCGGTAACGATGACGTCGCCCGGATTGAGTGGATAGAGCTGCGAGCAGAACTCAATGAGCTCAGCTACGGAAAAGATGAGGTCATCGGTATTATCGCGCTGCCTTTCCTCACCGCCTACGGTAGTAGTGAGGACAGCTCCGGATCCCGGCGACCACTCATCCGCGGTGGTAAGCCAAGGGCCGAAGCCGGCTGTGCGATAAAAGGATTTACCGGCATGGAACTGGCTAGTCTGGCGCTGGAAGTCACGCAGCGTGTAGTCATTCATGATGGCGTAGCCCGCCACATAATCTAGTGCCTCGTCGCGGCTGACACGGTGGGCGCGCTCGCCGATGATGACCGCCAACTCACCTTCATAATCCAGCTTCTGTGTGCCATATTCGGGAAGGAAGACATCATCATAGGGGCCGGTGAGGGCATCGGCGAACTTGATGAACAAGGTGGGATGTTCGGGGAATTCGCGTCCCATCTCGCGAATGTGCTTGGCGTAATTGAGCCCCACGCAGATGACCTTGCCGGGAGTTGGTACGACGGCTTCCAAATCAGCGTGGTCAAAGACCACGGGCTCGCCGGAAAGCTGGGCGGCCTTGCGCCAATCTTCGCTGCGCAGCAGCTGGCCCACGTCCTCATAATCCAACTCAACGCCCACGTTATCGCCGTCGATGCGGATAGCGGAAGTGCCAAATGCGGTGCGTAAGGTAGCCAATTTCATGGCGACTATCCTACGCGCAAGATTTCCTCGACCGCGTCGGCGCAAAGGATGGGGATTTCTGCCTTTTCTTGCTTTGTCCAAGGCTTGAGCACAAACGACGCCGGGTCCATGCGCCCCGGCGGGCGCCCGATTCCTACCGAAAGGCGCTGATAGTCTTTGGTGCCCAGGGACTTTGTGGTTGAACGCAACCCATTGTGGCCATGGTCGCCGCCGCCTTGGCGGAGCTTAATGGTGCCGAAATCGAGCTCTAGCTCATCGTGAACAACGATGATGTCGGCGGCGGAGAGATGAAAGTATTGGGCCAAAGCTTTGATCGGCCCGCCGGAAAGGTTCATAAAGGACCGTGGCTTTGCGCAGATAATCTTGCGGCCGCCAGCTATGCCCTCGGCGACTTCGGTGTTGGTCTTTTTGTGTACAGAAAAACCGCTCATGAGCTCTCCTGCGAGTTCATCTGCCACATCGAAGCCGATATTGTGTCGAGTGCCTGCGTACTTGGGGCCGGGGTTGCCAAGGCCTACTACGAGAAGTGGAGTCACGCGCTCAATTGTCTCATAGGCAGAGAGAAAAACGGCAAGGCCGCCGCGAGAAGCGAATCTCACGGCGGCCTATGCGTGTGAAGGGGAGGGGATTACTCCTCGTCAGAGTCAGCGGACTCCTCGGAATCCTCTGCGGACTCGGCGCCAGCGTCAGCGCCGCCTTCCTCAGCAGCCTCGGCTGCTTCCTCGAGCTCTTCATCAACCTCAGGCAGGGAGATGGAGACGATAACGGTGTCTTCCTCTGCCACCAGGGTGGTGTCTTCCGGCATGGTGACGTCGCCCGCGGTGATAACTGCGCCGTCCTCGAGGCCCTCGATGGAAACCTCGATCTCCTCCGGAATGTTCAGTACGTCTGCCTCAACCAGCAGTACGTCAGCATCCTGGATGTGCATGGTGCCTGGGGCCGGCTCGCCGGTCAGGGTAACCGGAACCTCAACCTCAACCTTCTCGCCGCGCTTAATAGCCAGCAGGTCAACGTGGTCGATGTCGAAGGTCAGGACGTTCTGGTCAACGTGCTTAACCATGGTCAGGTACTGCTCGCCGTCGATCTCCAGCTCCAGAACGGCGTTGACGCCGTTGTTGCGGACGAGGGACTGGATGTCCAGCAGCGGAACTGCGAAGTGGACCGGCTCCTGATGAGAACCGTAGATGACGCCAGGAACCTTCCACTCGCGGCGCAGGCGGCGTGCGACACCCTTGCCAAATTCGGTACGTGCTTCAGCCTTAATTACTGGGCGCTGTGCCATGCTTCATTCTCCTTAGTTAAAGTAGTGCGGCGCGGCCAACGCGATAAAAACGACGAAAGCCTGCCGATGGACGTCTTGGACGAGTCATCGCAGGCGTATATAAAAAGCAACATGCTCTAACTTCAATCGCGTCGATAACGGCTTCCTCATCCTGAGGTCGCCCTCGCCGAGACTGAGTTAGATTAGCACGTGCGTCAGGGGCAAATCAAAAGCCGCCGAGGGAAATCTCGGCGGCCCTGCGCTTAGGCGCGGTCGAAAAGGGTGGTCACGGAACCATTCTCAAAGATCTCGTGGATGGTCTGTGCCAAAAGCGGTGCAATGGACAGCACCGTGAGGTTGGACCAGCCCTCGGTGGACTGCGGGAGGGTATCGGTGGTGATAACTTCCTCCGCGCCGCACTCGGACAGGCGCTCGCGGGCTGGATCGGAGAAGACGCCGTGGGTGCAGGCGATGATGACCTTCTTCGCACCGGCGTCCTTCAGAACGCGCACGGCGCCGGCGATGGTGCCACCGGTGTCAATCATGTCGTCGAGAAGCACGCAGTCCTTGCCCTCTACATCGCCGACCACGCGGTTGGACACCGTCTTATTGGCCTCGGTGTTGGAGCGGGTCTTGTGCACGAAGGCCAGCGGGGCATCGCCCAAGTCGTGGGCCCACTTTTCTGCTACCTTCACGCGGCCAGCATCCGGGGAGACCACGGTGATGTTATCGGTGGCGTACTTGGACTTGATGTAATCGGTCAGGATGGGCTGAGCGTGCATGTGATCGACCGGGCCATCGAAGAAGCCCTGGATCTGATCGGTGTGCAGGTCCACGGACACGATGCGGTCTGCGCCGGCAGCCTGCAGAAGGTCTGCTACCAGGCGGGCGGAAATCGGTTCGCGGCCCAGGTGCTTCTTATCCTGGCGTGCATATGGGTAGAAGGGCAGGATGGCGGTGATGCGCTTAGCGGAGCCGCGCTTCAAAGCATCGATCATGATGAGCTGCTCTACCAGCCACTTATTGAGCGGCTGGGTGTGAGACTGCATTACGAAGCAGTCGGCGCCACGCACGGACTCTTCAAAGCGAATGAAGATTTCGCCGTTGGCGAAGTCGCGGGCGGTGGTAGGAACCAGATCAGTCTTGAGCTCCTTAGCCACAGCCTCTGCCAACTCTGGGTGTGCACGCCCAGAGAAGAGCTTCATGTTTTTGCTGCTACCAGTTACCTTGCCAGTCATGGGAGAATATGCCCCTTACTTTTCGTTGTCCTGCGCACGGGCTGCGGCCTCAGCCGCGGGAGTACCCGGACGCTTCTTTTGAACCCAGCCCTCGATGTTGCGCTGTTTGCCACCGGAGACTACGAGTGCTCCCGCAGGAACATCGTCTTTAATTACTGTACCCGCACCGGAGTATGCGCCATCACCGACATTGACCGGAGCGATAAACATTGTGTCAGAACCGGTGCGCACGTGGCTGCCGATGGTGGTGTGGTGCTTGTTCACGCCGTCGTAGTTGACGAAGACCGAGGATGCACCGATATTGGACTGCTCGCCCACGGTGGCGTCACCGATATAGGTCAGGTGCGGAACCTTGGAGCCGCGGCCAATCTGGGCGTTCTTTGCCTCTACGAAGCCGCCGAGCTTTCCGTCCTCGCCCACGACGGTCTTCGGGCGGATATAGGTAAACGGGCCGACCTTGGCGTTGGTACCAATGACGGAATCGCTGCCATGGGTGCGCACGACGGAAGCGCCCTCGCCCACCTGCATGTTGGTCAAGGTGGTGTCGGGGCCAATCTCGGCGTTATCGGCAATGCTGGTTGCGCCCCACAGCTGGGTGCCCGGGTGAATAATGACATCGGAGCCCACGGTGACGTTGACGCCAATCCAGGTGGTCTCCGGATCCACGATGGTGGCGCCGCCGCGCATCGCCTTTTCTACCATGCGGCGGTTGAGCTCACGGCCGGCAGCGGCGAGCTGCACGCGGTCATTGACGCCCGCGAGTTCGGCCGGATCCGCTGCTACGTGCGCGCCGACGCCGTGTCCTGCGGTGCGGGCAATCTCGAGTACATCGGTGATATACAGCTCGCCTTGGGCGTTATTGGAGTCGAGCTTCTGGAGGGCGTCGGCAAGCACGCGCCCATCAAACGCGAAAACGCCGGAGTTGACCTCATCGACCTGGCGCTGCTCTTCGGTGGCATCCTTTTGCTCCACGATGGCAGACACGCTGCCGTCCTCAGCGCGAATGATGCGGCCGTAACCGGTCGGGTCATCGAGGCGCATCGAGAGCACAGTGACCGCGTTGCCCTGCTCGGTGTGGGTGGCGCGCAGGCCCTCGATGGTCTCTGGGGTAAGCAGCGGGACATCGCCGTTGGTGACAATGACGGTTCCCTCGAAGTCCGGAATCGGCTCCAAGCCGCAGGCCACGGCATGACCGGTGCCCAGCTGCTCTTCCTGCACCGCCTGTAGTACCTCGCAGTCCAGCTCCTGGGCGATGGCATCCACGGCGGGGGAGACCTGATCGCGCTGGTGGCCTACCACCGTCACGATGCGCTCCGGGTTGATCCCGGCCGCAGCATGCAGAGCGTGGCCGAGCAAAGTGCGACCGCCAATCTCATGCAAGGTCTTCTGCTTAGTGGACTTCATGCGGGTGCCGGCGCCAGCCGCAAGGACGACGACAGCACACGAGGTTGTTGCTACCACGGGTTATTGAACTCCTGGGGTCGAGTCTGATTCTTATCCGGACTACATCCTATAGCCCGAGTGCGATTTATGTGTGAGAAACCTCTTTGAGGCCGCGGGCGCGCCACACACCGAGGAAACCAATGAGGGCAAGGAAGAGCAGCGCCGCCTCAGGTCCGGCCAGTGCCACCACGGAGGAAATGCCACCGACGATAAGCAAGATAACGCCCATCATCGTATTGGCCGCACCCACATACTGGGTGCGCTTATCGCCGCCGGCCATATCCACCACGTAGGTCTTTCGTGCCACGCGAATGGCCGTGTGAGCTAGGTTGACGGCGAAGAAGCCAATCGGCATGACCCAGGCATTGACCGCATCCGGTGCCCAGTGCGAGCTGGCGACCAAAAGCACCAGCACGACGGAAGCTACGGCCGCGCCCACGGCCATGGTGTTCTTGGAGGACTTATCCGAATACACCCCGGAGATGCGCCCGCCCACCAGGGAGGCTAGGCCGGAAGCAAGCACGAATCCGTAGAGCCCGGAAAGGTTGCTGCTGAGCAGCACAATAAAGGAGGTCGATAGCGCCGAAACGAGCAGGAGCGCGCGGACGATGACGAAGTTGCGAAATTGGCCGTCGCTGGTAAAAAGCTGCCAGGTATCTTGCCACCAGCGCTTATCGATGCCCCCTTCGGCTTCCTCTGGCACCGGCTCATCCACGTGCGAAAAGACCCACGCGGCAATGGCCCACGTGGCCGCACCAACGGCGAGGACCGTGCCCATCATGGGAATGCTGAGCTCGCCCAAAAAGTAGAGGATAATGCCGGTGAGCAAAGTAGCGCCGCCACCGAGGGCTGCCGCGCTGCCGGTCACTCGGCCGCGTGCGCCCTTAGAAATCGTGCGCGCTTGCACGTCCTTGCCCGCAATCGAGCACAGCGCGCGGAAGAGGGACAGCGCCGCCAAGGCCACCAGCACCACCACGCCCAATACCGCCCCGCGGGTAAAAAATGCCGCGAGCGCGATGACCGCGGCGGATACCGCTTGTCCCAGCGAACCGATAATCCACAGGCGCTTGCGGGCCCTATAGGTAGTCACCCACGGGGTCAGCGCCGCCTGCGGGAGCATCGAACCGGACTCGCGGATAGGGGTGAGCAGACCGGTAAAGAACGCAGGCACTCCGGCCGCACTAAAAAGCGCGGGAAGCACCGTCTTGGCAGCAACAATCTGATCGCCCAAATTTTGCAGGCCATTGGACCAGATGAAATACCGGGCGTTGGATTTAGACATGAGAAATGCGATCTTTCAGAGAAACGAGTTGGTTAAATAAGAGCCATGCTGACACGCCGGAGAGTAAAACACGGCCGCAGTCACGCCGAAATTCTACCCGCGCGGCAGGAGGCCTAAGAATCATGCACGATGTCGATCCCCTCATCAATTCGCTGTACCAAGCCTTCGATCTTCTTGGCGTGGTTTTGAACGGCATCATTGGCGGCACCCTTGCCCGCCGCCGTGAATTCGACATCGTGGGCTTCGTGTTCCTCGCCCTCTTTTCTGGGCTGGCTGGTGGCATGATCCGTGACATGCTCATCGGGGATGGAGCGGCGGCAGCGATCTCGGACCCGTGGTACCTCGGCCTTGCGTGCGGAGGTGCTCTCATAGCGTTTCTTATCGATCTCAAGGGCAAGGCGTGGGAGCTATTTCGCGAGCACGGCGATGCCATCATCCTCGGCGTGTGGTCCACCACCGGCTGCGTTAAGGCGCTCACCCACGGCATGCCCCTTATTCCCTGCGTCTTCCTAGGCGTGCTTACCGCGGTGGGCGGGGGAATGGTCCGCGATATTGCCTCCGGGGAAATCCCGTCCATCTTTGGCGGCAGCCCCCTGTATGCCGTGCCCTCTATCCTCACCGGCATCGTTATGGTTACCTTCGCCGGTTACGGGCAGTTTGCACTCGGCATGGTGGTCGCGCCGATCGTCGGCAGTGGCATGGCCATCGTGTCCTATTGGCGCGGCTGGGTCCTGCCCCGCGCCGGTGTAGCCCCCGTTAACTACACCGCCGCCCAAGTGGCGGCTATTGCGAAGAAAGCCGAGCTCAAAGGCTTTCGCCGCGGCAGGAAGAAAAACTAAAAAGCTTCCCCACCAGGACTCGAACCTAGAATGACGGTACCAAAAACCGTAGTGTTGCCGATTACACCATGGGGAAACACAGCAAAAGCTGTAGGCATAGCGTACCTGACGCCCCCGGGTAAATCACAAATTGCGGGGCAAAGGATAGGGTAGAGGGTATGGCTCGACAAAGGATGACCGGCCGGAAACGCCGCGAACAACTCATTTCCATCGGACGCGCCGCATTCGCGGAACTAGGCTTTGAAGGAACCAGCGTCGAAGAGATCGCGGCACGCGCCGGGGTATCCAAACCCGTTGTTTATGAGCACTTCGGGGGCAAGGAAGGCCTCTACGCGGTGGTTGTTGACCGCGAGATGCTGGCCTTGGAAAAGGTCATTACTGATTCCTTAGAGACCGGAAGCTGGCGCGAGCGCATCGAGCAGGCCGTCATGGCCATTTTGACCTATGTTGAGGAAGAAACTGATGGCTTTCTCATCTTGGTACGCGATGCCAAGCCCGGCGATGAACGCAGTTTCTCCACGCTGTTGAATTCCGCGGTGGGCCAGGTTTCCTATATCCTGCGAGAAGCGTTCGAGCACCGCGGCATTGACCCGGATTTGGCGGATATTTACGGCCAAGCGCTGGTGGGAATGGTATCGACCACCGCGCAATGGTGGCTGGATGAGCGCAACCCGGACAAGGAAGTCGTCGCCACGCATATTGTCAATCTATGCTGGAATGGTTTGTCCGGTATGGAAGTAAAGCCCAAGCTAGGAGGCAAATAAATGGCGACCCCAATGCTGGCCGGCCTGCTCAAGGTAGCGGCCTCAGATCCCAAGCTTAAGGGCATGATTTCTCATGTGGGCGAAGACCTCCACATCACAGGCTTGGATCAGTCCCGGCCGTGGGCCTTGGGCGCCTTGGCTCATCATGCCCCAGTGCTCGTGGTAACCGCTACGAGCCGCGAGGCTGAGGACCTTACGGCGGAGCTTACGGCGATGCTGGGGGAGAAGGTGGCCATGTTCCCCTCCTGGGAGACCCTGCCGCACGAGCGCCTGAGCCCCGGCGTAGACATCATCGGCCGCCGCGCTGAAGTTCTGCACAATCTCGATAGCCTGCAGGTCATCGTCACCGCCGCCCGCGGCCTGTCCCAGCCCATCCTGCAGGAGGTGGAGGGCCGCGCTCCCGTCCACCTCGAAGAAGATCACGAATATGACTTCGATGAGGTAGTCCGCGAGCTCGAGTTCCGCGCCTATAAGCACGTAGACATGGTGGCTAAGCGCGGCGAGTACGCTACGCGCGGCGGCATCATCGATATTTTCCCCACCACGCTGGACTATCCGGTCCGCGTGGAGTTTTGGGGCGATGAGATTACCGATATCCGCCAATTTTCCGTAGCTGACCAGCGCACCATCCCTGAAATCGAGGTGGGCCGCGTAGACATTTTCCCGGCCCGCGAGCTGCCTATTACGGACGCTATTGCCAAGCGTGCAGCCGATCTTGCCGTCAAGCACCCCGGCAATCCCGCCTTGGTGGAGCTGCTGACCAAGGTAAGCGAGCACATCCCGGCCGAAGGCATGGAGGCGCTCCTGCCCGCGCTTTCCGACGCCCCCATGATCACCCTCCCCGAATTCCTGCGCCCCACCACCCACGTGGTGATGGTCGGCCCGGAAAAGACTCGCCGCCGTGTGGCGGATCTAGAAAAGACCGATGCGGAATTCCTCGCTGCCGGTTGGGAGGCCGCGGCCATGGGTGCCGATGGCCCGCTGGCTACCGAAGGGCTCGATACCGAGGCATCCAGCTATCGCTCCTATGAGTCGCTCGAGGTCTCCATCAGCGAGTCCAGCCTGCCTTTGTGGACTTTCTCCCCACCGGGAATGCTCGCCGCCCCGGAAGAGGAGACCCTCCCGCTCGAATTCGAGCCAGGGCCCACCCCGCGCGGCAATATCGAAGAAATCGATGCCATGATGGCCCAACTCCTCGCGCACACCAATGCCGGCGGCCGGGCAGCCTTCATCGCGCCGGCGCAAGGTGCCATCAAGCGTATGGTGGATCGCTTTGCAGAAAAAGGCATCCGCACCAAGGTGGCCACCCCTGGCTGGGAGCCCACCGCCGGTGAAGTCACCCTCTACCAAGCACTAAGCCACGCCGGCCTGGTATTTCCCAAGGTGAAAAAGCCCAAGGATGCCGAGGCCCTCCCACTGGTCGTTGTAACCGAGACGGATCTGACCGGTAACCGCGTAGGCGATATCGCCGAAGCGAAGCGCCGGCCCGCCAAACGCCGCAATAAGGTTGACCCGCTCGCCCTCAAGCAGGGCGATTTTGTGGTGCACGAGACCCACGGCATCGGCAAGTTCCTCAAGATGGCCGAGCGCACCATCCAGTCCGGCGATGAAACCAGCCGCCGCGAATACATCGTGCTCGAGTACGCGCCCTCCAAGCGTGGTCAGCCCGCCGATCAGCTCTGGGTGCCCATGGACTCGCTGGATCTGCTCAGCAAGTACACCGGTGGCGAATCGCCCCACCTGTCCAAGATGGGCGGTTCCGACTGGAAGAACACCAAGAAGAAGGCGCGCGCCGCCGTGCGCGAAATCGCCGGCGAGCTGGTCGAGCTCTACGCCAAGCGCCAGGCCGCGCCGGGGCACCAGTTCTCCCCGGATAATCCGTGGCAGGCGGAGATGGAGGATAATTTCCCCTTCGTCGAAACCGAAGACCAGATGCTGGCTATCGACGCCGTCAAGCACGATATGGAGTCCACGGTGCCGATGGACCGCGTGGTCGTCGGCGATGTGGGCTACGGCAAGACCGAGGTGGCCATCCGTGCCGCCTTCAAGGCCGTGCAAGACGGTATGCAGGTGGCCGTCCTCGTGCCCACCACGCTGCTGGCGCAGCAGCACTTTGATACCTTCAGCGAGCGCATGACCGGCTTCCCGGTCAAGATTGAGGTGCTTTCGCGCTTTACCTCAAAGAAGGAAGCCAAGGACATCTTCAAGGGCCTGGCCGATGGCAGCGTCGATATCGTCGTCGGCACCCACCGCCTCCTACAGACTGGCGTGCACTGGAAGAACCTCGGCCTCATCGTCGTGGACGAGGAGCAGCGCTTTGGCGTGGAGCACAAGGAACACATTAAGGCGCTTAAAGCCAGCGTGGATGTGCTCACCATGTCCGCGACACCTATCCCGCGCACCTTGGAGATGTCTATGGCTGGCATCCGCGAGATGTCCACCATCCTGACCCCACCGGAAGACCGCCACCCCGTGCTGACCTACGTCGGCGCTTACGAGGACAAGCAGGTAGCCGCGGCCATCCGCCGTGAGCTGCTGCGCGATGGTCAAACCTTCTTCATCCACAACAAAGTCTCTGATATCGAAAAGAAGGCCCGCGAGCTGCGCGACCTGGTACCGGAGGCCCGCGTCGTCGTCGCGCATGGCCAGATGAACGAGGAGGTGCTCGAGCAGACCGTCCAGGGTTTCTGGGATCGCGAGTACGACGTATTGGTGTGTACCACCATCGTGGAAACCGGCCTGGATATCGCTAATGCGAATACCCTCATTGTGGAAAACGCCCACCATATGGGCCTGTCCCAGCTGCACCAGCTGCGCGGGCGCGTGGGCCGCTCCCGCGAGCGCGGCTATGCCTACTTCCTGTACCCCAAGGGGGCCACGCTCACGGAAACCTCCTATGACCGCCTGGCCACCATCGCTCAAAACAATGACCTTGGTGCCGGCATGGCCGTAGCCATGAAGGACTTGGAGATGCGCGGTGCCGGTAACGTGCTCGGTGCCCAACAGTCCGGTCACATTGCCGGTGTGGGCTTCGATCTCTACGTGCGCCTCGTTGGCGAGGCGGTCGAGACCTTCAAATCGCTCGCTCGCGGCGAGGCCCCCACCGTTACCGATGAAGGCCCGAAGGAAATCCGCATCGATCTCCCCGTGGACGCGCATATTCCGGAGGCTTATATCGATTCCGAGCGCCTGCGTCTAGAGGTCTACCGCAAACTTGCAGCCTCGCAAGATAACGATGATCTCAAAGCCGTCATCGAGGAAATGGAAGACCGCTTCGGCCCACTGCCGCAAGAGGTGTTGCGCCTGCTTTCCGTTGCCCGCCTGCGCCATCAAGCACGCCGCGCCGGCATTTCCGATATCACCGTGCAGGGCACCCGCGTCAAGTTCCACCCGGTGGAGCTGCCGGATTCCAAGCAGGTGCGTCTCAAGCGCCTATATCCGGGCTCCAGCTTCCGCGCGGCGGCTAAGGCTATCAACGTGCCGTTCCCCAAGGCGGGGCGCAATGTCACCTCCCCGAAGCTGCGCGATACCGAGCTCATTCAGTGGGCGGCGGACTTCTTGAGCGCGCTTTTCGACGTCGACCCCATCAACGTCAGCGGCGCCCAGCCCACCTCGAACGTGGTCAGCGTAGGGGAGTAGCTAGAGGGTGAGCCAGCCGGTGCTCAAGCCCCAAATGGCGGTGGCGGCACCGGCAAAGACAATGGCCACCACGCACCACTCGAAGGTGTTGAAGATGCGTTCCTTTTTCCACACACGGGTGCCGACATACGGGATAAGGCCGGGAACCACGGCCAATGCGCCGAGCAGGACGTAGACGAGGTCGGCCGCATAAATCAGCCACAGGGAATAGATAAACGCGAGCAAAGAAATGACCAAGTGCTTGCGGTTTTCCTTGCGGCTGACTTCTGGTCCGGAAAGATCGAACTTGATACCCGCCTGCGGGTGAGACAGCCCCTTGCCCCGCAGCGCCAAGAGCAGCAGGTACAGGGAAGAGAAGATATAGGGCAGCAAGTACATGATGGTTGCCAGCTGCACCATGGCGTTATAGGACGCCTCGTTGAGGTAAAAGACGATGATGAACAGCTGGATGGCCATCGTGGAAATCAGCTGCGCTACCCACGGCGCACCCGCCACATTGATGGTTCCGATGCGGCGGGGAATGAGGCCGTCGATGGCCATCATCACGATGGGCTCGGCGCACAGCATCTGCCAGGAAACATAGGCACCCAAAACTGACAAGCACAGCCCAATAGACACCAGCGCGCCGCCCCAAGGTCCGATGACCTCGGTGAGCACGGAGGCCATGGAATTATCTGGCAATGCGGCTAGTTCTTCTTTGGTCATCACGCCAAAGCTCAAGGTAGACACGGAAACCAGCAGTGCCAGTACGGAGAAGAAACCGATGACGGTCGCGCGGCCGACGTCGGTGCGCTTAGAAGCCTGCTTGGAATAAACGGATGCTCCCTCCACGCCGATGAAGACCCACACGGTAAAGAGCATGATTCCCTGGACCTGCTCGAAAACGCTGGCCTCAGACGCGCGTCCCCAGAAATCCAAGGTGAATTTATCCCAGCTGAACCCGAGGAACGCAATGAGCACCACAAAGGCCAGGATGGGCACAATCTTGGCAATTGTGGTGATGAGGTTCATGAACGCGGCCTGCTTAATGCCGCGGGCAAGTACCGCAAAAATGCCCCAGGATAGGAGGGAGACGGCGATGGCGGAGGTCCAGTAATGGTCGGCGTCGAAAAGCGGCAGGTAATGACCCAAGGTATTGAAAAAGAGGGTGGCATAACCCACCTGCGCCATAACGGAGCCCAGCCAGTAGCCCCAGCCGGAGGTAAAACCAATAAAATCGCCGAGGCCGGCCCGCACGTAGGAATAAACGCCAGAATCAAGGTGCGGCTTGCGGCGGGCCAGAATTTGAAAAACAAACGCCACAGACAGCATGCCGATGCCCGCTACCAGCCAGCCAATGAGCATCGCGCCTGGGCCGGCAACGGAGGCAATGTTTTGGGGCAGCGAGAAAATACCCGCGCCCACGGTGGAACCGATAATCAGCGCGACGAGGGTCCACAACGTCACGGAGTGGGATCTATTCTGGCTGGAGGTCATTGGCCTAAAATACCTTGAATAGCCCCATAATGGGAACTCGGGCTAGACTTTGTGCACATGACTGTGCTGTTGCTCGATGAACGCTGGCCCACCATGATCCCCATGCAGGCATACGGGAAGCTGCGTGGCCCCGTCCACTTCACGGGTGAGGTACCCGTGTCCGTACGGTGGAATTTTTCCGATCTGCTGGTAGGCGAGGACGCCACCGGCACCTTGGTAAGCACCGACGAACACGATCCGGACACTCGCGCCCGCCTCGCTAGCGGCGAGCCCGTCATTCGCGCCGAATCCCTCGCAGATCCCATCATGCAAGCGCGCCAGACCATGGCCACGGCGCGGCGCATCGGGGAGTGGGAGCGCGAGCAAACCCATACTTCCCTCTTGCCGTACCTCGAGGAGGAGTCCGACGAATTCGCCGCGGCCGTGCGCAGCCGCGAACCGGAAAGCGAGATGCTTAAGGAATTGGGGGATATCTTCCTCCAAGTACTTTTCCATGCGGAAATCTCCACCTTTTCGCTTGACGACGTCGCCCAGAGCTTCCTCACCAAAATGCGCGCCCGCGCCCCATACCTATTTGATGGCACCACGGAGATTGTCGACGTTGACACGCAAGAGAAGCTGTGGCGCGAAGGCAAGGGAATGTAGGATGGCTTCTCATGAAGAGGCTGCTGCAGATATTCGGGGGCTGCGGGGTGGCCGTAGCCGTGATAATCGCGCTGGTGGCATGGCTGTTGACGGGGCACGGCACTTCACAGGAGCCCGTACCGGAGAACATTCCGCCCGTTGAGGGCAAAGAGGTCGCGCATATTGACGTCAATGCCCCCGGCCGCACCGCCGATAAGCTCACCTACTGGGCCTCTGACCTAGCTGAGCAGACGGGTATCCCACCGGCAGCCCTGCGCGCTTATGGCAACGCCGAACTCATCGCTCAGCAAAAATGGCCGAATTGCCATCTGCGGTGGAATACCCTTGCCGGCCTGGGTTACGTGGAGACACGCCACGGCACCTACAACGGCAATTGGTTTAAGCCCTCCAAGCTTGACGACGCCGGCTACCCCCAACCACCCATCAACGGCATCGCCCTCGATGGCCTGAACAATACGGCGCACACCCCAGATACCGATAATGGCGAAATCGATGGGGATTCCGAATATGACCGCGCCGTCGGCCCGATGCAGTTTATCCCGACCACGTGGGAATCGGTGGGCGCTGATGCCAACGGCGATGGCAAGGCAGATCCCAATCAAATTGACGACGCCGCAGTTGGCGCCGCCGGACTTTTATGTTTTGGTGATAGAGATCTCTCTAACCCAGAACAGTGGGAGGAAGCAATCCTAAATTACAATCAGTCCAGCGAGTATTTGCATAAAGTTGCACACGCCGCCAACGCCTACTCGGTTCCGCAAAGTGCAAAGTAGTGTCACACAGTAAAGTTTTCTGCAACAATTGACAACGTAGCTGGGCCGGCTGGTCCAGAGCGAACTTTTTTATGAGGAGTGAAAAACAGCATGGCTGACATCATCCACACTTTCGCCCGCGAAATTCTTGATTCCCGTGGTAACCCAACCGTCGAGGCCGAGGTCTTCCTTGATGACGGCGCCCGCGGTGTTGCCGGCGTTCCTTCCGGTGCTTCTACCGGTGTGCACGAGGCTCACGAGCTGCGCGACGGTGGCGAGCGCTACCAGGGTAAGGGTGTTCTGAAGGCTGTTGAGAACATCAACGAGAAGATTGCCGACGAAATTGCTGGCTTCGAAGCCGACGACCAGCGCCTCATTGACCAGGCACTGATTAAGCTGGACGGTACCGATAACAAGTCTGAGCTCGGCGCTAACGCTATCTTGGGCGTTTCCATCGCCGCAGCCAAGGCCGCTGCAGAGTCCGCTGCACTGCCTCTGTACCGCTACATCGGCGGCCCGAATGCACACGTACTGCCGGTGCCAATGATGAACATCCTCAACGGCGGCGCACACGCTGACTCCGGCGTGGACGTCCAGGAATTCATGATCGCTCCGATTGGTGCGGAGTCCTTCGCCGAGGCTCTGCGTATGGGCGCCGAGGTCTACCACGCACTGAAGGCAGTGCTAAAGGACAAGGGCCTGTCCACCGGTCTGGGCGACGAGGGCGGCTTCGCTCCTTCCGTTGACTCCACCAAGGCTGCTCTTGACGTCATCGTGGACGCCATCAAGAAGGCCGGCTTCGAGCCCGGCAAGGACGTAGCCCTGGCACTCGACGTTGCTTCCTCCGAGTTCTTCAAGGACGGCAAGTATCACTTCGAGGGTGGCGAGCACACCGCTGAAGAGATGTCCAAGGTCTACGAGGACCTCATCGACCAGTACCCGATCGTCTCCATCGAGGATCCACTGCAGGAAGACGACTGGGATGGCTACACCGCCCTGACCGCCGCGATTGGCGAAAAGGTGCAGATCGTCGGCGATGACTTCTTCGTCACCAACCCTGCTCGTTTGCAGGAGGGTATTGAAAAGAAGGCTGCCAACGCCCTGCTGGTTAAGGTCAACCAGATCGGTACCCTGACCGAGACCTTCGACGCAGTCGAGCTGGCTCACCGCAACGGCTACCGCACCATGATGTCCCACCGCTCCGGTGAGACCGAGGACACCACCATTGCAGACCTGGCTGTTGCTCTAAACTGTGGCCAGATCAAGACCGGTGCACCGGCTCGTTCCGAGCGAGTAGCTAAGTACAACCAGCTGCTGCGTATCGAGCAGGAGCTTGGCGACGGCGCAGTTTACGCCGGCCGCTCCGCTTTCCCGCGCTTTAAGGCTTAATCGCCTCCTTTCGTAGCGCCCTCGCATTGCCGCGGGGGCGCTTTCGCATGTCTAGGTATTGCTGCCAGGTTTGCTTCCAATTCACGGTTCGCGGCGCTAAAGGCCCTTGGGCACGGTCAATTTCGAAGGTGCCGTCCGAAAAGAGCCACGCAACGTCTCCAGTGATGGGATCCATGATGTAGCGTGCCCTTCCATCGGTCTTCACGTTGTGGTGGTGTTGACAGAGAGTGACAAGATTATCGACGCTCGTCGGTCCGCCGTCGGCATACTCCACACGATGATCAAGCTGGCAGTAATGCGCCGGCATGGAACACCCCGGCCAACGGCACGTGGCATCGCGACCGTGGACCCATGTCCTGATTTGCTCGGTGGGGACGTAGGAGGATGTTTCTTCTGGGCACAACTCGCGAGTCATCGAGTAATTGCTTAAATGCTCCGTAAGAACGCACCATCCCGCCGAAGGTATGTATACCCGAGAAGTATCGTCGCCTGCTGCATAGGTGTTGATAACTACTTTTGTCTGGGTGCGATTAAAGATCAGCGCTTCCAAAGCCTCTGACTTAGTGATGTTCTTCTTTCGCGCTGCTTTATCGATGTGCCGTGAAATAGCACTGGCGGTAGCCTTATCCGTCTTCAGGGTGATGGTGGCTTGGCCTTTGGAATAAGAAATGGAAACGGAGCGCTCGATTTCCTTCTCAATATCTGGCTTGAGAATTCCGTCGATGTAGTCGCGCAAGAATCTACGGATTTCAGATTCCGTGGGGACATGTTGGGCAGGTTCCTTTGGGGTGAGGAAGTCTGCAAGGGCGGCATCGACTAGTTGGATGCCCTCGGCGTCGTCGCCAAGCGGGGCAAGCTCGGCATCAATAACGTGCAGCCGCGGGAGGTCAAGAATCCAATGTTCGGTCTGTACCGCCGTGGTTAACGGCAACTCACGCATGCGCAGGTGAGAGCGCAGAGCGGATAAGACGCGCCAGTAGCTCAAGCCCACCCGCTTAGCTAAAGCAGTGGTAGTGCATTCGACATCGTTTTCTAATCGCGGAAGCACGGATTGGTATAGCTGCCAGGATTGAATGCGTTGGAGCATGCCCAAAACGCAAACCGTATCGTCGAGGTTATTGGTAGAAAAATAGGCGTTCTTTGGTGGTGCGTCGCCGGCTGTCACGGAAAGTTCCCCCTCTGGAATAAATCGCACACCCAATCGAATTTCTGCCCCTAGTATAAGCCGCCTTTCCGGCGTGCGCAAGGGGTAAAACGAAAAAATGTGCGAAATTCCGGGGGTTAGTAACTGAAAACGTTGTCAGCTACTGCTTCGAGTTCCTTATCGTCATATTTGTCACCGCAGGTGGCGAGGGAACCCACGCCAGCCATGTACATGGTAAAAAGCTTGTCTAGGACGGGAGAAGCCGCTGAAATTTCAAGCTTTTCGTAGACGGGAGCGTATTTCCTATCGAACTCCTCAAGGCTAGGGACGAGTTCTTCAAATGCGCTGTCGCCATGGGTTAGCAAATACTTGGCGTCGTCCAGGATTTGCTCATTCTCGCAGGCAACAGATCCAGCCTTCTTCAGCGTCGTGGCATTGACCTCGTAGCTTGTAGGGCCGTCTTCCTCTTCGGAAGCCCCAGCGCCGAACACATCTAGGTAGAAGTCCGGGATCGTGCCGTGTTCCTTTATGTGGTAAATGAAGCCGCTTTTGGTATTGAGGTCGTGCTTTCTGCTTGTGGTGGTGGGGGTTTCGCTGCTGGTAGGGCTTTCGCTAGTGGGGGATTCCGCTTTGGTGGCTGCTTCTTCTTTGTGGTCGGTCGAGCTGCACCCGGTAAGTAGGGTGCCTACGGCGGCTAGGAGGAGGAGACGCTTGAGGGGCATAGCTATTCCTTAAGTAGGGAATCTGGTTCGAAGCTCTAGCTGGAATGGATGGACTCAGCGACTTTTTCCAGTTCTTCATCGCTGAATTCATCGCCGCAAGCCATCACGGCACCGAGTGAGGTCATCGCTGCAGCCATGATCTTGTCATTGTCTGGTGCGTCATCGGGGATGTTCAGTGCCTCAAAAACATCACTGTATTTATCATCAGAGCCGCTGACTGATGACATAACAGCTTCCCCAAATTTGTCGGTGTTTCCTCGGAAATATTCCTTTGAAATGTCGAGCAACTCGTTATTCTTGCAGGTAGCTTCGCCGGCTTTCTTCACGGAATCTGCGTTGGTTTCAAAGGTCTCGGGCTGATCGTCGCCCTCGAGCTGGTCAGCATCGTGGTTGATGTAATCATCTGGCAGGGTTTTGTACTCCTTGAGATAGTCGGCCATGCCGTCTTTGGTGTTCAGGTCGTAGCCGTCACCGTAGACGGGGTATTCGCCGTCTTGGGCGGAAGGGCTGCAGCTGGCAAGGAATAGGGTTGCGGTGAGAACGGGGAGGAGGCGCTTGAGGGACATGAAACTTCCTTCCTGGGAGGGAGAATTTCTTTTAGTGTATCCAAATTGCGCGTGCCACGTCCCTGTTACAGGAGTGACGGCGCTAGGATTAGAGGCCTATGGCACGCGAAAAGAAGAGGCAGCGAAACCGGAGCCGCACTAGGGTTCCGGTGGCCTCGCGTGCTGCGGATATCCGCAAAGCTCAGCGTGCACAACTGAAGCAGAAGCAGAAGCCGGACCGGATGAGTATTGCCGGAGTGGGCGTGATCGTGGCCATCGTGCTTGTGGTCTTGTTTGCTATCGCTATTCCGCTGCGCAATTACTACCACGGCCGGTCCGAAATTGCCCGCCTCAATGAGTCAATCGCCGCCAAGCAGGATGAGAAGGCTGCTTTGCTGGAGAAGATCGATAGATATAAGTCTGATGAGTACATCAAGCAGGAGGCGCGGCGCCGATTCGGGGTCGTCGATGAGGGCGAGACCGCCTACCGCATCATTGACCCGCAGATAAAGCCGGATGACCAGCTCACTACAGATGGTCAGAAGGAAGAAGATTCCCGCGAATGGTACGAGGTTTTGTGGGATTCCGTGGCTGAGCCCCCTGAGGAGGAAGCTCCATCCGAGCAGGTAAATCATCTTCCGATTGAGCCTGCGCCGGAAGAGAATCCAGATGTGCGATAATTGTCCGCATGACCGTCACTGATGCAGATATCGCTGTAGTAACTGAGCAATTGGGCCGTACCCCGCGCGGGGTCCTGGAGGTTTCTTATCGCACGCCGGATGGGCAGCCCGCGGTAATTAAGACGGCGCCCAAGCTTGCCGACGGCACCCCATTCCCCACCCTCTATTACCTCACCGACCCACGGCTTACTGCCGAAGCCTCACGCTTGGAGGTTGCCCACGTTATGAAGTGGATGGAAGCCCGCTTGGGTGAGGACGAAGAATTGGCTGCCGACTATCAGCGCGCCCACGAATACTTCTTGGCCAAGCGCAATGACATCGAAGACCTTGGTACCGATTTCTCCGGTGGCGGCATGCCCGATCGGGTGAAGTGTCTGCATGTGCTCATCGCATACGCGCTTGCTGAAGGCCCACAGCATTTCCGGTTGGGAACTGAAGCGGTGGCCATGGCCGCCGACCACGGCAAGCTTCGAGGCACTGCCATCCCGCAGGACTGGCCCACCGTAGAAGATCTGGGAATTGACCTAGCCCAGTTCGATTTCTCTAACGCGGAATAGGAGGGCTGCTATGACTCGCGTTGCTGCGATTGATTGCGGAACCAATTCGATTCGCTTGCTCATCTCTGAGATTCAGGATGACGGCAAGGTCCGCGATATTACCCGCACCATGGAAATCATCCGCTTGGGAGAGGGAGTCGATGCCACTGGCGAAATTGCCCCTGCGGCCCTAGACCGCGCCCGCGTGGCCTTGGAAGGCTACGTACGCCAGATGAAGTTTGAGAAGGTCACCCGCGTGCGGATGGTCGCTACCTCCGCTACTCGCGATGCCAAGAACCAGCAGGAATTCTTCGACATGACCGCTGAGTTGCTCGGCCAAATTCAGCCGGGCGCACAGGCCGAGGTCGTCTCGGGCGAGGAAGAGGCTCTGTTGTCCTTTAATGGCGCCGTAGCCGATGTGGAGCCAGACCGCGGGCCATTCTGTGTCATCGATCTGGGCGGCGGTTCGACCGAGTTCGTCGTAGGCACGGCCGATGGCGATATCTTGGGCACCCACTCTGCCCGCATGGGGTGCGTCAGGCTAACCGAGCGCATTATGCGTACCGATCCGCCTACCGAGTCGGAGATTGAGATCGCTTCCGAGTACGTCGGCGAGCGCACGGCAGAAGTGGAGAAGATAGTACCTATTTCTAAGGCCCGTACCATCGTCGGCTGCGCAGGCACGTTTACCACTCTTTCTGCATTGGCTCAGGGCCTTGAGCGCTACGACGCCGATGCCATTCACGGGTCTGAGCTCCGCTTCGATGCCCTGCGCGTGCTTTTGCAGCAGCTTATTGGCCTGCCTTCCGACGTCCGCGCCCTCAACCCCGTCATTCACCCCGGCCGTGCCGACGTCATTGGCGGTGGGGCGGTAGCCGTCGAAGGCATCATGCAGCTTATCGAGCGAAATTGCGATGCGCGCAGCTTTTTCATCAGTGAAAAGGACATTCTCGACGGCATTATCGCTGGTCTGGCTGCTGAGGGTACCCCTCGTTAACTCCCGTAGGGTGGGGTGGCCTAAAATATTCCTTGCCCTTGCCCCCATAGCCCAATCGGCAGAGGCAGTCGACTTAAAATCGATTCAGTGTGGGTTCGAGTCCCACTGGGGGCACCATGTGAAGTCTCGAGACATCGTTCCGGTCGATGCCTCGAGATTTTTCGTTTTCAGTTGCCCTGTTGGGGGTCAAGTTCGTTGTCTTTCTTGTTGTAATAGATCTTTTCTTCGGCGAGTGTGTAGGCGGCGATTTGTGCCCCAGTGGTGGTTATTTTGATGCTTACGCGGTTGTCGATGCAGACCATGGTGATTGGTTCGCCGCCCCATCGGCGCCCGATGTAGAGGCGGCGTAGTTTGCCACCCCATCGCAGGGTTGTCTTGCCGTTGGTGCCTACTTTGTCAGTGCGTAGGCGGTAGTCGTGGTCTGGTTTGATGTCTGCTGGGAGAGCTTTGGGCAGTGCTGTGTAGGCTTCTGCGGGGGTGGTTCTGTTTAGGGCTCTATGGGGGCGTTTGTGGTTGTAGTATTCGATGATTTCTTTTAGCTGAGAGTTGAGTTCATCGAGACTTTGAGCTGGTATTTTGCTTGCTAGGGCTAGTTTAAGGGTGTAGTGGAAGCGTTCAACTTTTCCTTGTGTCTGGGGGTGGTAGGGTTTACCGTTTTTCTGCTTGATTCCTAGGTCTATGAGCAGTTGCTCGAATCCGTTTCGCGCGGGGTTTGTCCGGTCTGTGCTGGTTGTGAATGCTCGGCCGTTGTCGGTGAGGGTGGACTGGGGGTAGCCGTGTGTCTGGCCTGCATTAATGAAGCTTTCTATGACGTTTCCCACGGTGGCATTGTTGTAGGCACAGCAGGAGATGATGAACCGGGAATGGTCGTCCAAGATGGTGAGGATAGCTACTCGCTTGTGACCTGCGATGGTCCAGTCACTGTAGTCCATTTGCCATGTTTCGTTGGGTTGATCTGCTTGAAATCGTATCCATGAGCTGCGAGGACGCTTTTGTGGTTGGGCGATGACGTGACCGTTGTTTGCGAGCACTCGGTGGATTGTGGATGGTGCTGGTGGTGGGTCGATTCCCTCTTGCTGCAAGTGCCAGCGAATTGTATGGGCTCCGGCGTTAGTGCCGCGTTCTGTGAGGTCCTGGCGCAGTTTAAGTATGCGGTCGACAGTGCTGGGGTTGAGCGCTCGGGGATTAGTGCGCGGGCGTTTAGAGCGTGGTTCTAGGCGGTTGATTCCGCCTTCTCGGTAGCGGGCTTGAAGTGTTCGGATCCATCTGGTGCTGACGCCGAAATGGTCAGCTGCTTCGGCTTGAGTCATGCCGGTAGCAAGCATGGTTTCGATGATGATTTTTGGGCTTGGTTTTGATTTCTGCTCCATTTTTAAAGCATGGAGGATCGATGTCTCGAGACATCACTTTTTGTCGCGGCCGGGCAAATTTAACTTCAGAGTTTTCTACCGGATCGATGTAATGAGACATTAGTGCTGGTTAGACCGGAACTATCTCATAAGACATGCGGAACGATGTCTCCGAACCAGACACCACTGGGGGCACCATGTGAAGTCTCGAGACATCGTTCCGGTCGGTGTCCCGAGACTTTTCTCGTCAACAGGTCTTCACAGGGTTGATGTAGAAGTTGCACACAAAACTTCTAGCTAAATGGAAAGAATGTGGAACTTTATGGGGTGGTGTCTCGTTGAATGGGGTGAGATAGCTAATTTGCACCTCTCTTAGAAAGGACAACCGTGCGTTCAAGCAATCCGGTAATGAGTTCTCTGACCGAAAATAGTAGCCGTCAAAACTCTGGTTATGAGGACGTATCTACTCGTCCCATGACCGTGGATGACGTAGTGACCAAGACGGGCATTACCCTCGGCGTTATCATCGTCGCCGCAGCCATCAACTTCGCCTTGGGAATGCTAGTAAGCCCGGGTATTGCCATGGCCTTGACTCTGGTCGGTGGTATCGGTGGCTTCATTACCGTGCTCGTTGCCTCTTTTGGCAAGAAGTGGGGTTCTGCTGCAGTCACCCTGATTTATGCCGTATTTGAAGGCCTATTTGTCGGTGGCTTCTCCTTGATGTTCTCCAACGTCAACTTCCAGGGCGAGGGCGGCATGGCCATCATTGGCCAAGCGATTGTCGGCACGATTGGTGTATTCATCGGCATGCTGATTGTGTACAAGACTGGCGCAGTGAAGGTGACTCCGAAGTTCACCAAGATCCTTTTCGGCCTGATTGCCGGCGTTGCTGTCATGGCTCTTGTTAACTTCTTGGGCGCGATTTTCTTTGACTTCAACCCACTGCGTGATGGTGGCCCGATTGCCATCATCTTCTCGCTTGTCTGCATCGTTCTCGGCGCCCTGTCCTTCCTGACCGACTTTGATCAGGCTGACCGCATGATCCGCGCTGGTGCTCCTGCTAAGAACGCTTGGGGCGTAGCTCTTGGCCTCGCTGTGACTCTGGTCTGGCTCTACACTGAGATCCTCCGTCTGCTGAGCTATTTCCAGCGAGACTAACTGACTCTTTTGCATTGGCCCGCACTTCGGTGCGGGCCTTTTTGTTGCCAAAAATCGCTTACAAACGTGTAATTTCTGGGGTAATTCTGGGGGATAAAGTGCGGGTTTAGCCTTCATTTGGTCTACAAAACCACTCCCAGGGGTGGTACAGCTAATGAGCAGGAAATTTCGCCCTTTAGACGTTATGGATGTGACATATGGGGCAAATAATTTTGTTAAATTGCCGTTAACCTTTGCGGTTGCATAGAAAATTCTTGGGGCCTCATGCATGCTGTGTACCGGAACGGGAAATACGAAGTGAAAAGTTCTCTGTTTCACTTTTCCTGTTCCTCTCGTCAGGAAGTGAGTGCGCGAAGGATTGTTGTGAAGCGTCAGGTCACCGTAGCAACGTTGATGGTCAGCAGCACCGTTATGCTGAGTAGCTGCGTTGCGGACATCGGTACGAGGAGCGCGTCAGAGGAACCCACCAAGGTGGACGAGGCTGGCGGCATTAGTTCGGCCGACGGTGCAGGGGGAACCAACGGGGACCCGGGGGATGATGCGGACGACAATCAGGGGGAATCGGCGCACACTAATGGCGGGGAGAATGCGGACGGCGCCGGCCAACCGGGGGAGGCCGGCGCCACGGGGTCGGGAGACACTTCCGGCGTCCTACCGCCACTGGGGGAATTCGATCCAGCTCAGCCGGGGTTCCAAGTATTCGATCCTTGTTCAGAGATTTCGGAAGACCAACTGCAAGATCTTGGACTGGAGCGTTATGGTGACCCAGACATTATAGAGGCAGGTCAAAAGGGGTGTAGCTACAAGAGTGTTTCCGAAGGGACAGTTCTTTCTATTAGTTCCACATTCAAGCCATTTGAGAGTTCAAATGTAAGGCCAGACTTGGTGGTCAAATCCACCGACAGCGAATTGTCAGGAGTTCTAATTCAGCGAGGGGAAATTTTCCCGGAAATGGCTTGCACCGCAACAATTTCAACCGTGCGAGGCGTGGTAACGGTCTCGGCGAATAGCTTTGGTGACACCAAAAATAGCGCCTGTGAAAAGGCAAGCAGATTGACCAAAGACCTAATTTAAATGATTATCGGGGGATTAAATGAAAATTAACGTAGCTAATGTAGGAAGAAATATAAACCAAATTGAGCGGATGAATCAAAACATTGCCGGGAATAATATGGCTGCCGTAAGTCCGCTTACAGGTAGCTTCTCTCCGGTGACTGGCATCGATCATGTTGGTGCAATTCATGAGCGAGTTTTGAGTTCGGATCCAGGATCAGCCCGAAACTCCATTTCGAGCTTTGTAAAACAGCTGGAGTGGCTTTCTGATTCTTTGGGACGGGAAGCCCGAGGGTTTCAGGCGCAGGAGGACGCGAATAGTCGGGGAATGGAGATCGCGGATGCGGGTGGGGACATCGGTATTGAGTCGATGCCGATTATGAACCAGCCTGAGCCGGGGTACAGCCCATTTGGGTTTTCCATGCCGGTGGTGAATGTCGGAACGGACATTGTGAAGCTGGCTACGGACCTGATGTCGACGCAGATTTGGAATGTGTCTGAGGCGAATGCACGGTGGAGCTCGTTGGCGTCGGAAGTCGACGATATCGTTAGCGGGCTGCAGGAAGCAGCCGGGTCTTTGGAAGGCGAGAACGACAGTGAGGCAACGTCGAGGGCGGCGGCAAAGATTAGGGAAGTGGCGGCGTCGGGAAGCCACTTTGTAGCAAATGCCAAGGTCATGGGGGAGAAGCTGACCGGATTCCACGCCAAGCTGATGGGCATGCAGCCTACTGCAATGGCCATGGCGATGGAAGTGATGGCCATCCCGGAACCGGTTGAGCGCGAGATTGCGGAAAAGGCCGCATTGGCCGCATTGCAGCCTGACCTGCAGCGCTTCGCGGTTGAGGCAATGCCGTACCAGCACGCTTTGATGGAACAATCGCCGGCGTCGGGAGGCGGCGGTGTCGACGCGGGCCTCGCTGGCGTTGACGGTGATGGGCAGCGCTACACCACCGATGCCGTGGTATGGCCAAAGAAGATTGCGGAAGCGATAGCGCGAGGAGATTTGGGGCCGGGGAACTTCGACGTCGTCAATGGCAATGTGGACGGGCTAGAAGCAGTGGGGATGAGCCCACAAGAAATTAATGATTTTCACCAGCAGATGCATACTAGCGGCAGAAATGCGCTGGAAAAGCTGGGCCTGGGAGACCACGTAGCCATCGGCGGAAATGAAGTATCCACCCAAGGTGCATCCATGCCGGGCGTAACTGCGCCGAACGGGGCGATGGGGCAGGTTCCTAGTGGCACGGCGCATCCGGTTGCCGCAGGAGCAAATGCAGGCGCGCTTAATAACAGTGGTGCGATGGCGCCGACAGCTACAGGGCAATCCGCTACTTCTGGGATGGCGCCGATGATGGCAGCCGGAAGGCCTGCGGATGCGGGCCGCGGCGTACTCGGCGGTCAGTCGCTACGAGGCGGAATTGGATCCGCTGCAGGAAATGTAAGTGGCGGCGCCGATATTGCGCGTGCCGGAAGAGGAGCGCAGTCGGGCCTGCATCTTGGACGCGGAGCCGGAGCGCCCTACGCTGGTGTCGGTTCAGGCGTGCGCGCTGGCCATGGCAATGCACTCGGCGGTGGTGCGGGCATGCGCGCTGGTCTTGGCAGCGGTGCCGGAAACGGTGCTGGTGCGGGCATGCGGCCCGGCGTGGGTGGCGGCCTTGTTTCGGCAACAGGTGGCGGCGAAGGCGCCGCGGCAGCGCGCGGTGGCAATGCCGGCCGCTCAACCGGAGGGGCGCGAGCCTATGGTCCAATGATGGGTATGCGCGGAGGCAAAGACAGTGAGAAAAAGCGCGTAAAGTCCGTCACCACGCAGGTGGAACGGGATCCAAATAAGCGCGACCTCTTGGGAGAGCCGCCTGCTGTCGTACCCGGTGTCATCGGGGATTGGGTGCGGGAAGTGGACCCAGAAAAATAGCATGAAAAAGGGCCGAGGAAATCCCTCGGCCCTTCAATCCTTTTTACTGCTGTGGCAGCTCGGTGGCGGTACCGTTCAAGTGCGGCTGTGCCGGCTCTTCTGGAACACCGGACTCGACTACAGGTGCTTCCTCTTCAACAACGGTTTCGGGTGCGGAAGAGCTGGTCTCAGCATCCTTCTGCATCGGGGCTTCACCGGTGAAGGTGGAGGCATTTTCTACCTTGGAATCAGAATCCTGCTGGTTCGGTGGGTGGCAAGCAGCGAGGGAGAGGCCAGCGGTGAAGACCAGGCCAGTGGCGGCGAAACGGGAGAACTTCTTCATGGGGATGTGCTCTTTCTCCAGAGTGGTAAGTGGTTAAAAGTTTAGGACTCGCGTGGAGCAGCGGCCTTAGCAGAATCATACGGCGCTGCGGATTCGATGGTGACCGAAATGGTCTTGCCATTCGGAGCGGTGTACTCGCGGGTCTCGCCCTCTTGTGCGCCAAGGATGGCAGCGCCCAGCGGGGACTGTTCGGAATAGGTTTCCAGGTCCTTGTTATCGGAAGCAGCGGCGCGAGTACCGATGAGGAAGGTCTCCTTATCGTCCTTGTCACCGTTGTAGTAAACGTGAACTACGGAACCGGTGTGGGCGACGCCCTCCTGAACGGCACCGCGCTCGGTGGTGGCATTCGCAAGAACCTCAGAAATCTGCTTAATGCGGGCCTCTTCCTGGTCCTGCATCTCACGTGCGGCGTCGTAACCGGCGTTCTCCTTGAGGTCGCCTTCCTCACGGCGCTCGTTGATCTCAGCCGCGACTACTGGGCGGTGGTCGATGAGCTCCTGCAGCTCGGCCTCGAGCTTTGCCTTGGTTTCCGGGGTGATGTACTGCTTTTGCTGCTCAGCCATTCTGCAACCTTCCGTAGATAGGAATTGTGGTCAAAGCCCCTGCTAATCCCTGGGGCTATAAGTAAAAGTGGAACCGGGCATATGCCCAGTTCTAGGCGCTACAAATCCTAGCACACGCGGCTAGCGGCTTTCCGCGTAGTCAGGACTATCCATATCCAAGTATTCGGGGATGTTGCCGGAACAACCATAGGCCCCGCCGGCTACGGCACGAGCGTTGGTCGGGACGTCGACAGCGATGCGCTGGGTTTCGTTTCCGCCCGCGGGAACAGGGAATTCGCGGCGGCCTACTTCGGACTTGGAGTAGTCAAAGGCCTGGACAATGCAATAAGCATCTTCATCGGTGTGATTGCGGGTGACATCGACCCAAACGCGGGTGGAATCATCGCTCAAAACCTCCTGGGTCACGATGGACACCTGTGCGTTCACGCGTTCCTTTTCTTGGAAGTACCGGAATCCGAAGAAAATAAGCGCGATAAAAATGGCGACAAAGATGAGCACCAGCGCCTTATTAGTCCAGCTACCAGAGTTCTTTTCAGAGGAGCCGCGGGAGCCGTAGCGGGCGACTGAGCGAGATTTTCCGGCGGAAGTCATGGCTTCCACTCTAGCCGAGGACCACTGTTTTCCAATTATCTACTAGGATAATCATCTGTTCAAAGAACCTAGATTAATAAGGGGATGGATTTTCAGTGAGCGATTTTCGCCTACTAGCGATCCACGCGCACCCAGACGATGAATCATCCAAGGGTGCTGCAACCACCGCGCGCTATGCCGCAGAAGGCAATGAGGTTTTGGTGCTAACTTGTACCGGCGGCGAGCGCGGCGATGTGATTAACCCCGCCATGAATCGCCCGGGAATCAAGGAAAAGATGGGCGAGGTGCGCCGGGAAGAAATGGCTAATGCTGCGCGGGCGCTGGGCGTGCAACATCGCTGGCTGGGGCACGTCGATTCCGGATTGCCGGACCCGGTTGAAGGCAAGACTATGGAGGAATTGCTGCCGGAGGGCTGTTTCGCGTTGCTGGGCGATGACACCGTCGCGCAGGAATACGTCCAGGTTATCCGCGAATTTCGTCCACACGTCATTGTCACCTATGACGAAAATGGCGGCTACCCGCACCCAGACCATTTGATGGTGCACCGGGCTTCCATGATCGCGTGGGAGAAGGCGGGCGATGCCGAGTATCACCCTGAGCTGGGTAAGCCGTGGGAGCCGCTGAAGCTGTACTATTCGCACGGCTTTGTTTATCAGCGCATGAAGATGTTCCATGATCTGCTCCTGGAAGAGGGTAATACCAGTCCTTATGGGCCAATGTTGGCGCGTTGGGACACCGCTTTTGGCGATATCATGGCGCGTGTCACCACCCAGGTGGAATGCGCGGATTACTTCAGCAATCGCGAGGAGGCCTTGCGGGCGCACGCCACGCAGATCGATCCGGCGGGTGCCTTCTTGGCGACGTCGGTGGAGGTACAGCAGCGCCTTTGGCCCACCGAGGAGTTCGAGCTGGCGAAGACTCGCGTTTCTACCTCTCTGCCCGAAAATGACCTCTTCGCCGGCATCGAAGAGGAAGAGGAGGCCTAAGACATGAGCATGTATGGCTCTTTCGTGTTTGCCGCACATGACGTATTTGTACTCGCCCAAGGAACCGAGGGTGCCGAAGGTGGCCCAATGGGCCCTGAATTTGGCAAAGCTTCGCCCATCGGCCTGCTGATCCTGGCGCTTATGGGAGTTGCGGTGTTGTTTGCGGGCTGGAATTTCCATCGCCGCTACTCACGCTTTCGCCGCCGCATGATGTTTGCGGAGGATCACGGAATCGATCCATTCGATGAGGAAGCCGTGGATAAGGCGATGAAGGAAGCCGGCATTTACGATAACCGCAAGAAGTCCATTTTCTAGGCGGATAGACTAATGAGCGTGAGTTCTCTCAAGCAGCTGGCCTACCCAGCATATGAAGCCCGTCTGGCGCGCCTGATCAAGGGAAAGCCGCAGCCTAAGCACATAGCCATCATGGCCGACGGCAATCGTCGGTGGGCGCGTGAGGCTGGTTTTACCGATATCAGCCATGGTCACCGCCAAGGCGCGAAGAAAATCGGAGAGATGATCTCGTGGTGCCGCGATACCGATATCGAAGTGGTCACCATTTATCTGCTGTCCACGGAGAACCTGAAGCGCAGCGAGCAGGAAGTAGAGCTGCTCTTTGACATCATCTCGGACGTGGTTACGCACCTATCTCATAGCGACGTCGGCTGTCAGGTGCGCTTGGTTGGCCACCTCGATCTGCTCCCGGACGATATTCGCCAGCGCATGGTGACGGCGGCGGCAGAAACCAAGGACAATACCGGGGTCATCGTCAATGTGGCGGTGGGCTATGGCGGGCGCCAAGAAATCGTGGACGCAGTGCAGAACTTGGTGCGCGCGGAAGCAGAGAAGGGAACTACCGCAGCGGAGATGGCGGACCGCGTCACCGCAGAGTCCATTGGGGAGCACCTGTACACCAAGGGACTACCGGACCCGGACTTGGTTATCCGCACCTCTGGTGAACAACGCCTGTCGGGCTTTCTCCTGTGGCAGGCCGCGTACTCCGAGATCTGGTTCACGGATACTTACTGGCCAGCATTCCGCAAGGTGGACTTCCTCCGCGCCTTGCGGGATTACTCCCAACGTTCGCGCCGCTTTGGCAAATAGGCTCTAGAGCTTGCGCATCCGCACCTGTTCTACCAGGTGATGCGAGCCCTTTTTCAGCACGAGGGAGGCTCGCACACGGGTGGGCAGGATATTTTCCACCAAGTTCGGCAGGTTAATGGACTGCCAAATTTCGCGGGCCTGGTCGCGGGCCTCCTCATCGTTCATGTCTGCAAAGGCAGAGAAGTGGGCGTTGGGCTCGCGAAAAGCGGTGTGGCGCAGAGTAAGGAAGCGGTCGATATACCACTGCTCGATATCGTCGGTGCGGGCATCAACGTATACCGAGAAATCAAAGAGGTCCGCCACGGTCAACGTGGGGCTCGTTTGTAGTACATTGAGCCCTTCCAGAATAAGGATGTCGGGCTGGTGAACTTCTTGATATTCCCCGTCCACAATGTCATATGAGATATGGGAATAAAGCGGCGCCTTGACCAGAGGCTTTCCTGATTTTACGTCCGTGACAAAGCGAAGGAGTGCGCGCCGGTCATAGGATTCCGGAAAACCTTTGCGCTGCATGAGGCCGCGTTTCTTGAGGGTTTCGGTGGGGAAGAGGAAGCCGTCGGTTGTCACGAGCGCGACCTTGGGGTGAGACTCCCAGCGTTGCAGCAGCACCTGAAGGAGGCGGGCGGTGGTGGATTTTCCCACTGCCACGGAGCCGGCCACACCGATGACAAAGGGAACGTGCGTCGGAGGGTTGCCTAAGAAGGATTCGGTAGCCGTGGTGAGCTGCTGGCGTGCCATGACCTGCATATGGATGAGGCGGGAGAGGGGGAGGTAGACGTCAGCTACCTCGTCTAGGTCGATGCGGTCTCCTAGGCCGCGAAGCTTTTCCACCTCGGTTTCCGTGAGCACCTGAGGCATGGATTTACGCAGTTCACGCCAGGTCTCGCGGTCAAAATCTAGGTAGGGACTCGAATCCAATGTGCGCGCCATGGCTCCATTGTTGCACTTGCATAATCTGCGGGTAAAAGTATGCCCCCTTAGGGAGCATGGCACGATAAGATATGCAGCATCCCATACCGCTTGATTTTGAGAAGGGGACCACACCTTTATGGCTTCTTTTACCTCTGACCTCCGCGACCTCGATCCGGACGTATTCGGCGCAATTCAGGGAGAGATTTCCCGCCAGCGCGAAACCCTGGAAATGATCGCCTCTGAGAACTTTGTGCCTCGCGCCGTGCTCCAGGCACAGGGCTCCGTGCTTACCAACAAGTACGCCGAGGGCTACCCGGGGCGCCGCTACTACGGTGGATGCGAGCATGTCGACGTCGTGGAGGACCTAGCCCGCAACCGCGCTAAGGAGCTCTTCGGTGCGGAATTCGCCAACGTTCAGCCGCACTCCGGTGCACAGGCGAACGCAGCGGTGCTTTCCACCATCGCTGAGCCGGGCGACAAGATTTTGGGCCTGTCCCTGGCTCACGGCGGCCACCTTACCCACGGCATGAAGTTGAACTTCTCTGGCAAGCTTTATGATGTCGCTGCCTACGAGGTGGATCCGGACACCATGCGTGTGGACATGGATAAGCTGCGTGAGCAGGCGCTGAAGGAAAAGCCGAAGGTCATTATCGGCGGCTGGTCTGCCTACCCGCGCACCATGGATTTCGCGGCCTTCCGTGAAATTGCTGATGAGGTCGGCGCTTACCTGTGGGTAGATATGGCCCACTTTGCTGGTCTCGTGGCGGCCGGCCTGCACCCGAGCCCAGTTCCTCACGCGGATATCGTGTCCACCACCGTGCATAAGACCCTGGGTGGCCCGCGCTCCGGCATGATTTTGGCCAAGCAGGATTATGCCAAGAAGATCAATTCCAACGTCTTCCCGGGCCAGCAGGGCGGACCGCTGATGCACGTGGTCGCTGCCAAGGCTATTGCTATGAAGATTGCCGCTACCGAGGAATTCAAGGAGCGCCAGGAGCGCACCTTGGAGGGTGCTCGCATTCTGGCAGAGCGCCTTACCGCAGAAGATGCCAAGGCGGCTGGCGTGGACGTGCTGACCGGCGGCACCGATGTGCACTTGGTCTTGGCGGACCTGCGCAATTCTGAATTGGATGGACAGCAGGCAGAGGATCTGCTGCACGAGGTAGGCATTACCGTTAACCGAAATGCCGTGCCGAATGACCCGCGTCCGCCGATGGTCACCTCCGGCCTGCGCATTGGTACTTCTGCGCTGGCAACCCGCGGCCTCGATGCCGAGGCCTTCACCGAAGTTGCAGATATTATCGGCACCGCCCTGGTCCAGGGCAAGAATGCCGATGTGGAGGCCCTGCGCGCTCGCGTGGACAAGATTGCCCAGCACTACCCGCTGTATGAGGGCCTCGAGGACTGGAAGCTGGTTTAGTCCTTCACCTCATGGCCACGGGCCTGCGCCATGGTAGCGCGGGCCTGCTGAAGCCATTCCGGCTGCTCTTGGAGGAGCTGATTGATTTCCGCTGTGGTCAGCGGCTTATCCATATCGTTCTTCTTGAGCGCGGTAACAGAGATTCCCAGCTTATGGGCAACCTCGGGGCGGGGGTGGGGCCCTTCGCGGCGCAAGGTTTGCAGCCACTCGGGTGGGTTATGCTGCAGTTCGCGCAGCTCTTCGTGGCTAATGGCACTATTTTGAAACTCGTCCGGCGCGGCGGGCAGGTAGATGCCTAGCTTCTTCGCCGCGGTCTGGGCACGCATGGCGGTGCCGGATGGTTGCTTTTGTTCTTCAGTCACGCTTTTACCGTAGCACTTTCAGTAGACTGTCCTCTATGCTGCGCTTAGCTTTTGCCACGGGTACAGAACCTGGAAAGTGGTTCCGCCGATTCGAGGAAAATACTGCTCATGGTGGCTTGTCCACCATTGATGCGGACGATGCGCTTGCCCCGCTGGTAGCCGGCGAGGTGGACCTAGCTCTCGCGCGCTTGCCGGATGCGCGGGTGGATGACACCTTTCACGTGGTGCGACTTTATAAAGAGGCCCCTGGCATTGCCGTTCCCAAAGACTCGGTCTATGCGGAGGTGGGCGAGGAGCTTGCGCTTGCCGACGTCGCCGATGAACACCTCAACTACCGCCTCGCCGATTCCGGGCTTGTCGATGTCCCCGCCGTCCGCGACGCCTTGCAGGTAGTGGCGGCCAACGTGGGTATCGCGATTGCGCCGCGGCCCCTGCTGAAGATCCTGAGCAAAAAGCAGGTGGTGCCGTTGGGCCTTAAGGACGAGTCCGTGCCGGTGACGGAGATTGCATTGGTGTGGCGCAAGGACGATGACGGGGAAGCAATTCAGGACTTCGTGGGCGTCGCTAAGGGCCGCACGGCCCGTTCCTCCCGCCAAGAGAAGCCGAAACGCAGCGCTAGGGAAAAGGCGAAGGCGAAGCAAGCGCGGAGAAACGTTAACAATTCGTTACAAAAGAAAAAGAAGGCTCCTAAGCAGCGCAAACGTAGGTAGACCTTTACTGTTTGCTGTCTACTTCCTGTCTGAGCAGGTGGCGCCAGCTGGGAGTCGTCGTTACGGTGGTCGTTGTTCGCCATAAAGGGCGATTTAACAATAATTTTAGAATTAACTTACTTTCTCGATGAAAGGATGATGCAGTAATGCAGAAGATGACCCGTCGTATCGCAGGTGGCTTTGCAGCCGCAACCCTGTCCGTTGCTCTCGTAGCGTGCTCCGATGCTGAGGATGCAGCTAACGACGCTAAGGATACCGCCGGCTCCGTAGCGGCTGATGCTTCCGACGCTGCTGGCTCCGCCGTTGATGAAGCTACCTCCGAAAAGGATAAGGACGCGGAATCCTCCGAGTCTGAGGGCGCGGATGATTCCGAGTCTGCGGACTCTGCGTCTGAGGATGCTGATTCCAAGGACGGCGACACCAAGACCGTCTCCACCGCCAACGGCGACAAGGAGGTTCCGGCAGCTCTGGCGTCTGCCATCGAGGAGAAGAAGGCTGAGTGGGGCGACGTACAGAGCGTAGAGTCTTCCGATAAGGGTTCTTTGGCAACCTTCGACGGCGGCAACCTGCTGGCTATGGCCAAGGGTGGCGATGAGGCTCAGCCAATCGTCGGCAAGATCGCTGAAACCTGGAAGGAGCAGGGCGGTCTGGATGCAGAGGTAGGCCTGCCTAAGGCTGCCGAGGAGAAGGCTACTGAGGGCAAGGGCTGGACCCAGCAGTTCGACAATGGCGTTATCTCCTGGCTCCAGGATGAGAGCGGCAAGTTCACCTCTTCCGTAGAGAAGTAAAAAGCTCCTTTAGAGCTTCTCCCTCTGCAGCAAGTGCTGCGGAGGGATTTTTCGTTTTCTTAATGTTCATCTTGCACCCATGTAATTTCAACCTTCGGTGCCTACTTTGGGTGGCAACCCCGGGGATTCGGGGTCATTCGGAAGAAGTCTGATCTACCGCACACTAAGGGAGAACCCTGCCACCATGTCTCGTCCCTCTGTACTTTCTACTCCGCTTGCCACTACTGATAACACCGTCGCTACCAAGACCTATGTAGTGGATACCTCGGTCTTGCTTTCTGACCCTTGGGCCCTGCGCAAATTTGCAGAGCACGATGTGGTCCTTCCCGTTGTAGTTATTTCTGAACTGGAAGGAAAACGTCATCACCCGGAGCTTGGCTGGTTCGCCCGCCAAGCTCTTCGCTTTTTGGAGGAACTGCGCGCTACCTATGAGGCCTTAGACCAGCCGGTCCCCGTTAACGTCGATGGCGGTACCCTGCGCGTGGAACTGAACCATCAAGACCAATCCTTGCTGCCTACCGCATTCCGCGGGCCAGAAGGTGACCACCGCATCTTGGCGTGCGCGCTTAACCTTGCGCACGAGGGGAAGGACACCGTGTTGGTCACGAAGGACGTGCCGCTGCGCGTGAAGGCCGGGGCGGTAGGCGTGCAGGCAGATGAATATCACGCCCAGGACGTAGTCTTGACCGGCTATACCGGAATGGCGACGGTGCAAACCAGCTCGGATGTCATCGATGCCCTTTATCGTGATGGGGAAGTCATGCTAGACGGCATCGAAACTGAAAAGGGTACCGCCGTGGAGGACCTGCCGGTGCACTGCGGCTTGACCTTGGCTGCGGGTGCGCAATCCGCGCTGGGGCGCATGAGTGCTGATGGCGTGGTCGAGCTTGTACGCGGTGATATCAATGCCTTTGGTCTTCAGGGACGCTCCGCGGAGCAGCGTATCGCTTTGGATTTGCTGATGGACCCAAACGTAGGGATTGTCTCCATCGGTGGCCGCGCCGGCACCGGCAAGTCGGCACTTGCGCTGTGCGCCGGTTTGGAGGCGGTGCTCGAGCGCGGCGAGCACCGGCGCATTGTGGTCTTCCGCCCAATGTATGCGGTTGGCGGGCAGTCCTTGGGGTACCTACCGGGCACCGAATCGGACAAGATGAACCCGTGGGCGCAGGCGGTCTATGACACTTTGGAGGGTCTTGTTTCTGAAAACGTCATGGAAGAGGTGCACGAGCGCGGCCTCATCGAGGTCTTGCCCCTGACGCATATTCGCGGTCGCTCGCTGCATGATGCCTTCGTCATCGTGGACGAGGCGCAGTCCTTGGAGCGAAACGTCCTGCTTACCGTGCTTTCCCGGTTGGGGAAGGGCTCGCGAGTAGTACTTACTCATGACGTTGCTCAGCGCGATAACCTTCGCGTGGGTCGCCATGACGGAGTCCAGGCAGTGATTGAAAAGCTCAAGGGGCATGAGCTATTTGCGCATATTACGCTGCAGCGTTCTGAGCGCTCTGCCATTGCGGAGCTCGTTACTGACCTGTTGGAAGGCGGCAACTAGGCCAAGTTCGTTCGCGTTGGGCGATCTTTATGTGTACAGCGTGGCGAAGCTGGGCAAGTCCCAGTAATAATGTTGTATATGAGCGAGAACGCTAAGCAGACGTCTTCGGACGATAAGAAGAAAGATTTCCGCATCCGCCCCTTCACCGCGGCGGATTACCCGCAGATGCGAGAGATCTATGAACAGGGGCTCAACACTGGTCACGCCACCTATGAGACCCGATCCCTGACCTTTGAAGAATTCAAAGCCGGCAAGATCATGCCTTCGGTGCATGTGGCCGTTGAAGCAGATGATGATTCTAAGGTCTTGGGGTGGGTTTCCGCGGCACCGGTATCTACCCGCACCGTCTTCCACGGAGTAGTGGAAGATTCCATCTACCTAGGCACCGAGGCACAGGGCCGTGGTATCGGCGGCGCACTTCTGGATCGCCTGATCGAGGTGTGTCAAGACCTACACAAGTGGGCTATTCACTCGTGGATTTTCCCTGAGAACGCAGGTTCTGCGGGGCTGCATAAGTCGCGCGGCTTCGTGAAAGTGGGCACCTACTCGCATATGGCGAAGATGACCTACGGCGAGCTTGCGGGCCAGTGGCGCGACACCGACGTATATGAGCTGCTTTTGCCCAAGCCGGAGGAAAAGAAGCGGTAGCTTCCCCGGCGCATACTAGCCCCTGCTCGTACCACACTCGTGGTAACGATGGCAGGGGCTTTTTGTTTAGGCCTTAGAACCAGGCGGATTCTAGGGGTCGTTGCAACGATGATGGTTAGTTTGGTTTGATGCTACCGGTTTGTGTGAGGGCGTTGGTCATGACTTCGGCTGGGGTGCGCCAGTTGAGTGCTTTGCGTGGTTTGTGGTTGTGAATGTTGGCGATCATTTCTAGGTCCTCGGCGCTGTAGATGGACAGGTCGCTGTTTTTGGGAAGGTTTCTTCTGAGCCTGCCGTTGGTGTTTTCGTTGCTGCCGCGTTCCCATGGTGATCCTGGATGGCAGAAGTAGATGGGAATGTCAGTGGCCATGGTAAAAGCTTTATGACCAGCCATTTCGCTTCCTTGGTCCCAGGTAATTGATGACCAGATAGCTTTATCGATTCCTGTAACTGCCTTGTGCAGGGCTGTGAATACTTCTTTGCTGGTATGCCTTCCCGGTAAGTGGCCAAGGACAACAAATCGGCTAACACGTTCTACTAGCGTGATTACCGCTGATTGGTTGTTTTTACCGAGGATGAGGTCGCCTTCCCAGTGGCCTGGCAAAATACGTTCACTTACCTCATCTGGCCGGTCGTCTATGAGGATCATGTCGTCGACGAAGCGTTGCTGGGCAGGTGTGCTGGAGCGGGTTTGGCGTTTCTTGCGTTTCTTTCTACCGGTCGGCAAGTCCAGGCCAAGGTCTTTGAGTCTTCCTTTGGCCTGCAGGTAAAAGGCGTCATAAATCGTTTCGTGACTAATGCGCATGTCCTTATCAGTGGGGTAGTCGATGGGCAGGCGATTAGAAATCTCCTCAGGTGACCATTGTGCCCGCAATTGTGCGCATACATAGTCCCATAGTCTTTTGTTGGCTAGTAGTTTCGGTATTTTCGGCCGCAACCTCCGCGCACAGGCCTTTAACTGGGCTGTTTCTGCACGATACGGGCCTTGAGCACTGTGGTTTCTGCGTACTTCACGCTGAATTGACGATGCACTTCGCCCTAAACGGCGCCCAATCTCACGCAGTGGCACATCTTCGCGGAGAAGATCGGCGATGATGACGCGTTCTTCGAAGCAAATGTAGCGATTGCTGATGCGTTTATACGGATCTACCCCGCTAGGTAAGGCGGGAGGGGCAAGCCTTCCGGATTCGATGACATCATGGCGTTGGCGCAGCGCTTTCATAAGTCTGTTATACGTGCTGGCGTCTTCGCCGACGGGTATGAACTCTTCTCGTCGACCCTGGGATTTGGTGAGTCCTTTTTCGAAATCTAAACGCAGTCGACGATCAATTCCTACTGCCGTGCCAGCATCACCACCAGGCAGGCTCGCCAGCCGAAGGCGCAGGTATTCCACTCTTAACTGCGTCTGGCGGACTTTCCGAGCATACTGACTTAACCGGATATGGCACCCAGCTTCCGTAGCTACGGCATACGCAGCGGTAAGATGCATCCCACATCTTTTAGCAGCTTGGCGTACCGACAGTCCGCTTCGGACTAGCTCTACAAGCTGGACAGCCTGGCTGCCGCGGCGATCAACTCGTTTGGCTTTATACACGACTGGCAATCCAAAGGCATGGCAAAAATTCAAAGCATGCCCGTAATGACAGCCAAGCTCACCAGCCGCCGAACGGACACTACGCCCACTGCCAACCAAGGCAACTAAGCCACGACGATCCGATTCAGACAACGAATGAAACGGGCCAACAACCCCAGACACAACAACACCCTCCTAAGGGAAAGTGTTGCAACGACCCTCTGAACTCAAGCCAGGGGAGCGGCAATAAAAATGCCCCGCCTAGGGCGGGGCATATCGGCCCACCGTGCGCGCGGGCTTGCGCCACACTTCGATGGGACCGGCCTGGATTTGTAACGCCGCTTGGAGGCCGCCGGGGGCATAGCCGAGGGCGGATTCAATGGGGGCGTCGGCAAGCGGGAATGCATCGCGCAGGGCGTGCAGCTCCCGGCTAGTGGCCTGTATTTCTGCAGGTGAAGGTGATATTAGTCAATCGTTTCCTTCAGCCGCTCCTCGCGCAGTGGCAGGAGGAGGATGAGGGCGACGATAACCAGCGGAACCATGAGGGCGATGACCGGGGTCAGTCCGTCATTGTAGGAGTTGAGGATTGCTTCCTCGATGGGCTTGGGGAAGGACGCAACCAAATCCGGGGTGAGGCTATTGGCACCGCTATTGGCGTCGCCGAACTTCTCCGCGTAGGCGGCGCCCTCCGGTCCCATCTTCTGGAAAGCCTCTGGCAAGCGGGTGGCCATCTCATCCTTCATATTGTGGATGAACATGGAGCCAACCAGGGAAGCACCCAGTGCGGAGCCGATCTGGCGGAAGAAGTTATTCGCCGCGGTAGCCGTACCCACCTGGGACAGCGGGAAGGAGTTCTGGACGATGAGCACGAGGACCTGGATAACCATGCCCAGGCCGATGCCGAAGACGAGGAACTCGCAGCCCAGCTGCTTCAGGGAAGTCTCTACGGAGAGGTGGGACATCCAGAACAGGGCGCCGGCGGTAATCGCCAGGCCGATGATGGGGTAGACCTTGTAGTGGCCGGTGCGGGCGATGATAAAGCCCACGCCAGTGGAGGTGCCGATAAGGCCAACCATCATCGGGATCATCATGAGACCCGCCTTGGTTGGGGTCAGGGTGTGCACCATCTGCAGGTAGGTAGGCATGTAGCCCAGAACACCGAACATTGCCAGGCCAAGTACCACGCCGGAGAGGGTAGTCAGGGCCATGTTGCGGTTCTTGAATAGGCGAACCGGGATGAGCGGTTCTTTAGCGCGCAGCTCCACAAAGACGGTGATGATGGCGCCGATAATGGTGATGGCACCCAAGGTGAGGATCATGGAAGAGCCCCACTCGTACTCGGTGCCGCCCCAGGTGGTCATGAGGATAAGGGAGGCGGTGGTGATGGCGATGAAGGTGGCACCTAGCCAGTCAAAGCGCTTCATATCGGCATCACCTACGCGCAGGTGCAGCACGAGGGTGCACACGATAATGGCGAGGATACCCAGCGGGATGTTCATCCACATGCCCCAGCGCCAGCCTGGGCCGTCGGTGAACCAGCCGCCGAGGACGGGGCCGAGAACCGAGGACAGGCCGAAGACGCCGCCCATGATGCCCATGAACTTGCCGCGCTCACGGGAGGAGGTGACCTCGGCGATGATGGACTGGGAGGAAATCATCATAAAACCTGCGCCAAAGCCCTGCACAGCGCGGGCGATGATCAGCAGTGTCATGGAGTTTGCAAAGCCGCCGAGGGTAGAGCCCACGACGAAGGTGGCGATACCACCGATGTAGAGCCACTTGCGGCCCAGCATGTCACCCAGCTTGCCGGAAATAGGCATGGCGATGGTCATGGTGACAAGGAAGGCGGAGATGACCCAGCTCATGTGGTCGACGCCGCCAAGCTCACCAACGATGGTGGGAAGAGCAGAAGAGAAGATCATTTGGCCCAAAGAGCTCATCAGCATGGTGAGCATCAAAGCCGAGAAGATAAGCCCGAGGTTATCGGCTCGGGACTGGCCCTGCGTGGGGGCCTTAGTAGCCGTATCTACCATCGCATTCCTTTCATAAAATCTGTTATTAGCGTGAGGGAGGTATCGAGTCGCGCGTGGAGGTCCTTGCTGCAATCCGCATCGGGGGATGCCATCGCGAGCCAAAGTGCCTCGCGGACGAGGCCGGCGATGAGCATCGCCTCGGTACTTGCGGAGCAGTTATCGAGGACGCGAAGCTCCGGTTCTGTGGTGAGGCGTTCTTCAATGAGATCGATAAGCTCAATGGACTTTGCCCGCTTCCGGCTTATTGCCGCCGCGGCCGCATCCGGATCATTAGAGATGCGCTTGCGGCGGTCCCGGATGGTCGGGTTGATGTGGTGGCCTTCCATGTGTTGCCTGACCAACTGGAGGACGAGTCCCACCATGCTGGTCGTTGGTTCCGTGAGGAAGAATTCCCGCATCTCCTCCGTAAACTCGGTGCTTGGAGCACCTAGTACGGCGGATTCCTTGGAGTCGAAATAATTGAAGAAGGTGCGCCGAGAAATACCGGCTACTTCGCAGATCCTCTCAATCGTGACCGCGCTAAAGGATTGTTCATCCACCAGCTTCGTGGCGGCATCCTCAATGCGCAGGCGCGTCTCGAGGCGCTTCTGCTCGCGTAGTGATAATTCTTCTTGCACGCCATGCAACTTTACACTCGGTGCAAACTTGCACCAAGTGCAAAAGTGGTGATTTTAGAGGTGCGTTTTCCCTAATGTGTGCTATGCCATAGCGCTTGCCGACGCCCCCTTACCCCAGACATGCGAAACCCCGCCCGAGTCCTGCCCGGGCGGGGTGGCGGTGCGGCGAATACTTAGAAGTTATCGCGGTCGCGGTTAGTCATGCTCAGCACGTTGAGGCGCTTATCCAGCTCCTCCTCGGTGAGGTTTTCGCCGTCGACAAAGCCCAGGTCAATAACGGCCTGGCGGACGGTGATCTTCTCGTGCAGGGCGTGCTTAGCCGCCTTAGCTGCGTTCTCGTAGCCAATGGCAGAGTTGAGCGGGGTCACGATGGAGGTGGAGGACTCCGCAAAGTGCTTCATGCGCTCTTCGTTGGCCTCGATGTGATCGATGCACTTATCGGCGAAGACGCGGGAAGCATTAGCCAGCAGGCGAGCGGACTCGAGTACGTTGCGCGCCATCATCGGGATGAAGACGTTGAGCTCGAAGTGGCCCTGGGCGCCGCCGAAGGCTACGGCTGCGTCGTTGCCTACCACCTGGCCGGCCACCATGGTGACGGCCTCTGGGATAACCGGATTGACCTTGCCCGGCATGATGGAGGAACCCGGCTGCAGGTCCTTCAGGTGAATCTCGGCCAGGCCAGTCAGCGGGCCGGAGCCCATCATGCGCAGGTCATTGGCAATCTTATTGAGGGATACAGCAATCGAGCGCATGGCGCCGGAGAACTCCACCAAGCCATCGCGGGCAGCCTGGGCCTCGAAGTGGTTTTCTGCTTCCTTCAGTTCCTGCACGCCGGTGAGCTTCTTCAGCTCCTCGGTGACCTTGGCGCCAAAGTCTGCGGAGGTATTCAGGCCGGTACCGGTGGCGGTGCCGCCGATGGCCAGCTCGCCCAAGCGTGGCAGGGTGGCCTCAATGCGCTCGATGCCCAGCTCGATCTGGCGGGCATATCCGCCGAATTCCTGGCCCAGGGTAACCGGGGTGGCATCCATCAGGTGGGTGCGGCCGGCCTTGACCACGTCGGCGAATTCCTTGGCCTTCTTGGTCAAGGACTCGTGGAGGACCTTCAGGCCCGGGATGAGGTCATTAACGGCAGCTTCCGTAGCAGCCACGTGCGTAGCGGTGGGGAAGGTGTCATTAGAGGACTGGCCCATATTCACGTGGTCATTCGGGTGAATTTCCACGCCATTGTTATGTGCCAAGGAGGCAATAACCTCATTGGTATTCATATTGGACGAGGTACCGGAGCCGGTCTGGAATACGTCGATAGGGAAGGCGTCATTATGCTTGCCCTCGGCGATTTCGGTGGCGGCAGCAATGATGGCATCGGCCTTGTCCGCGTCCAGCTTGCCGGAATCCTTATTTACCTGAGCGCAGGCTGCCTTGAGCAGGCCAAGGGCGCGAATCTGCGCATTTTCCAGGCCGCGGCCAGAGATAGGGAAGTTGTCCACTGCGCGCTGGGTCTGTGCACGCCACAGGGCATCTGCAGGAACCTTAACTTCGCCCATGGTGTCATGTTCAATGCGGTATTCAGTCATGTGAAGATCACCTCAGTTAATTGGGTAGTGTGTGCTTTCCAGTATGGCGGAGATCTAAAAGAAGGGCCGCCTTCGGGGGTGAACCCTACTTCTTGGTTGGCGTGTCGTAGTCCACGACGGAATACTCCTGCAGCTTGGACAGCTTGTGGATGGAGTCGATGTAGCGGATGGTGCCGGACTTGGAGCGCATAACCAGGGAACGGGTAGTAGCGCCGGAATTGCGGTAGGAAACACCGCGCAGCATGTCACCATTGGTCACGCCGGTGGCAGCGAAGTAGCAGTTCTCAGAGGAAACCAGATCAGTAGTGGTAAGGACGCGGTTCAAATCATGGCCGGCTGCACGGGCCTTTTCTGCTTCCTCTTCATCCTTCGGCCACAGCTTGCCCTGGATTTCGCCGCCCATGCAGCGCATAGCGCAGGCAGTGATGATGCCTTCTGGAGTGCCGCCGATGCCCATCATCATGTCGATGGAGTTCGAATCCTGGCAGGTGGCGATGGCGCCGGCTACGTCACCATCCATGATGAGGCGTACCTTGGCGCCAGCGGCGCGAATCTCAGAGATGAGCTGCTCGTGGCGGGGACGGTCAAGAACCACCACGGTCAGATCGGTGGGGCGAATATTCTTCGCCTTGGCCACGGACTGGATATTCCATTCCACGGACTCGTTGATGTCGATAGCGCCAACTGCCTCGGGGCCAACGGCAATCTTTTCCATGTAGAAGACTGCGGAAGGGTCATACATGGTTCCGCGTTCGGCAGCCGCAATGACGGAAATAGCGTTGGGGCGGCCTTCCGCCATCAAGCGGGTACCGTCGACCGGGTCCACGGCGATATCCATGGCGGCACCCTCGCCGGTGCCGACCTCTTCGCCGTTAAAGAGCATGGGGGCCTCATCCTTTTCGCCCTCACCAATGACAACGACGCCGTTCATCTCTACGGAATTGATGAGCTTACGCATGGCGTCGACCGCCGCGCCATCGCCCTCATTCTTCTGGCCGCGGCCTACCCAACGGCCGGAAGCGAGTGCTGCTGCCTCGGTGACACGAACCAGTTCCATTGCCAGGTTGCGGTCAGGAAGATAAGACGTATTTTCGGACATGTGTAGTGGTTGCCTTCCATAGTTTTCTCATCGAGGGGTGTTCCCCTTGATGCTCTACCTTTCCATTCTCGCACTTTTTTGCTCTAATGGGTTCGATTTTGCGCCCCATTTGTGGGGGATCGACAGATCTTTCGGGGCAAAAGGGGCCGTGTGGCTTTTTGAAAGCAGGCCGTGCGATACTAAGGCGCGTGGCTGCAGAAGAAAGACCAAAGATTTTTGAAGGCGCGAAGGACATCTCCCTGTCCCTCGCAGTCGTGGTGATTATGATGCTGCTCGCCGTGGGAGCGACCGGCCTGTGCTCAATTAACTCCGAAACCCAGCAGGGAGCGGTGCAGGAAGTAGATGAACAAACCTTCCTAGACACCCAAGCCCGCGCAGGGGTCGGTGCTATTCGCAATCCCGAAATGCCAGAGGGCTGGGAGGCGAATGCCGCCCGCCGCGTGGATATGGGCGGCGAGAACGCCACCGTGGTCAGCTGGGTGACCGCTGACCAAGGGTTTGTGGAGTCTACACAGACGCAGGTCGCGGCCAATGAGGCGGGCGAGGCCTACGACGCCAACTACCGCGGCATTGAATCCACCCGCGAGGTCAAGGGGCACCAGGTGCGGGTGCTAGAAAGCGACGATGATTCCGTGCGCCGCCTGTGGGTTACGGATCTGGGCGATGCTCGCCTCATCATTTCCGGCGCCGCGGACGACAGCGACTTTGAGGCTGCTACCGCTGCGTTTATCGACGCCGCCCCTATAGCCGAAAAATAACCTCGCCCAAGCCTTCTTCCGCAGCGGTGGCGCTAAGACCGTCGCCGGCCTGGGCAGTAACTTCAGCTAGGGACTCCGCATCCAGGCCGCTGAGGCGTGTCTTTCCTGCAAAAACATCGATGCGCTCACGCTGCGAGCGCTGCGGATAAATGGCAATCTCGCGTACTTTGTCGTCCGTAAACCGCAGCACCACGGATTGGGAGAAGTAGCTCACCTCGTTATCGCCGCGGGTGTGTGCAGGACCGAAGAATTCTTCTACGAATTCTCGGGAGTCTCCCGCCATGATGGAACCGGCGGCCGCGGATTTCGACACAAAATCCACGCGCTCGCCTGGATAACCATAGATCTGCACTACTCGTCTCCTTCAGCGTCTGCTTCTTCGGCCTTATCGAGCGCGTCTTCCACACGCTTCGCCGCGCCGTCGAGGTGCGCCTCGCACGCACGGGCAAGGGCCTCGCCGCGCTCCCAGTACTTTAGCGACTCATCCAAGCCCATCTGCCCAAGCTCGAGAATCTTCACGGTTTCAATGAGCTCATCGCGGGCTTGCTCATAGCTCAATTCTTCTACTGGGGTAAAAGCATCCTGGCCTGGCTGGCCGGTACCAATGGTGTCATCAGACATGATTTTCTCCTCGGTTGGTGATTAATCGGCGGCCTGGGAGGCCATAGAAACTGCGGTAATAGATCCGTCGCCCACGCGAATGCGCAGCTGAGCGCCAGGCGGGGATTGCTTATAAGAGGTGACGACCTCGGGCCCGGAACCGTCCTTGGGTACTACCTGGACAATGGAGTAACCGCGGGCGAGAGTCGCCGACGGGCCCAAGGCTGAAACGCGGGCGCGCAGCGATTCCACGTGGCGGGTTTCGCGTTCCACCATGACTTCAATTTCGCGTCGCATGGTAGCGCGGGTGCGCTCCACCTCTTCGCGGCGCGCACGGATAGGGGTCATTGGGTCCGCCATAACGGGCCGGGAACGAATGTTGTCCAGGCCGCGACGTTCCCTTTCCACCCAGCCGCGCAGCGCGGCCGCCATGCGAGAGTGAGCCTCTGCGACGATGGCGCGCTCCTCTGCCACAGAGGGCACGACGCGCTTTGCGGCGTCGGTAGGCGTGGCAGCGCGCAGGTCGGCGACGTTATCGAGCACTGGGCTGTCCGGCTCGTGGCCAATGGCAGATACCACCGGGGTGCCGGCCGCTGCCACTGCGCGTTGCAGTGCTTCTTCCGAGAAGGGAAGCAGATCTTCCACGGAGCCGCCGCCACGGGCGATGATGATGACGTCTACCTCAGGATCCGCATCAAGCTGCTGGAGCGCATCAATAACCTCAGGTACGGTATTCGCACCCTGAACCGCGGTATTGAGGACGCGGAATTGCACCGCCGGCCAGCGGTCATGGGCTACCGCCATCACATCCCGCTCTGCAGCAGAACCACGGCCGGTAATCAGCCCAATTTTGTGCGGCAGGTAGGGGAGAGGACGCTTGCGTGCGGGATCGAAAAGGCCTTCAGCAGCTAGCTGTTGGCGCAGCTTTTCAATGCGAGCAAGCAGGTCGCCTATGCCCACATGACGAATTTCGGTGGTCCATAGTGAAAAGGATCCGCGTCCCGCGTAAAAGGCGGGCTTACCGTGGACAATGACGCGGTCGCCATCTTTCAGCGGTGCTGACAAGGACTGCAGCATCGATGATGGGCAGGTTAACTGCACGGACTTTTCCTGCTGTACGTCACGCAGAGTGAGGTAGGACAGCTTCCAGGTGGGCTTGAAGTTAATTTGGGTCAACTGACCCTCTACCCACAGGTAACCCAGGCGCTCGATCCAGCCCTTGACTTGGTCATTGACCTTGCCAACGGGCCAGGGAGTATCCGGAGTATTTGCTGGTTGATTCACACAGCCTCCCTTTCTTCAGTCTGCCGTGTTCTTCCGTCTAGTTTAGGGGCCAGCGCAGTTGATTGTCCCGCTCGGGGTAGCCAGAAAGGTGACGTTAGGCCCCACTATTGTTTTGCGTAGTGTTTCGATACTCTGGGAGCCATGACTGATGGTAAAAATGTACTCCTCGCGGCCCCGCGCGGATACTGCGCGGGCGTGGACCGCGCGGTCGAGACCGTAGAAAAGGCGCTGGAAAAGTACGGCGCTCCCATTTATGTACGCAAACAAATCGTGCACAACCGTTACGTCGTAGAGTCTCTGGCAGAACGCGGCGTCATCTTCGTCGACGAGGCTTCTGAGGCCCCAGAAGGCGCCCACCTAGTCTTTTCCGCCCACGGTATTTCCCCTGCCGTGCGCGCGGAGGCAACGCAGCGCAAGCAGCTTACTCTGGACGCCACCTGCCCATTGGTAACCAAGGTGCACAAGGAAGCCCAGCGCTTCCAGCGCGATGGCTACCACATCCTCTTGGTTGGCCACGAAGGCCACGAAGAAGTGGAAGGCACTGCAGGCGAAGCACCAGAGGTCACCCACCTCGTGGACGGCGTCGAAGGCGTCGCTAAGCTGCCGGAATTCTTGCAGGATGAAAAGCTCATTTGGCTGTCCCAGACCACGCTATCGGTGGATGAGACCATCACCATCGTCAATAAGCTGCGCGAGCGCTTCCCGCACCTAGAGAACCCGCCTTCAGACGATATTTGCTACGCCACCCAAAACCGCCAAGAATCCGTTAAGGCCATCGCCCCACAGTGTGACCTGATGATTGTGGTGGGCTCTAAAAACTCCTCTAACTCGGTGCGCTTGGTCGAGGTGGCGCTTGAGGCGGGCGCCAAGGCTTCCCACCTCGTGGATTTTGCCAAAGAAATCGACGAATCTTGGTTGGAAGGCGTGCAGACCGTCGGCGTAACCTGCGGTGCTTCGGTACCTGAATTGCTGGTACGCGAAGTGCTGGAGTTCCTAGACGAGCGCGGTTATAGCGACGTAGAACAGGTAACTACCTCTACCGAGACGATTACCTTCGCCCTACCGCGCGACCTGCGCCCAGCACGCACCTAAGCAGCGCGCGCCTATACGGCAGTTAAAACGAAAGAAAGGCCCGGAAACGGGCCTTTCTTTTTTGCTTTAATCCTCGTCGTAGAGGTTATCGTCCCAGCCTTGCTTAGGCTGTTCCTTCTCCTGCTGAGACGCCGGAACGGAATCGCCAGCGCGCCGGGCGGGATCCGGGCGCCGTGGATTGTCGCGTTCCTCTTGTTGCATTCGGCGGCGCTCTTCACGGTCGCGCCCACGCAGGCGATCCTTGGGCGCTGGGCGAGACTTCTTCAGCGTGTGCGAGGCGCGGGCGCGCTGCGGAGCGGCTTGCGATTTCTTGGATTGCTTTGCCGGTGTATCGCGCGCCATCAAGTCTGCAACCGATAGGCGTTCCTCGCGGTTTCGCCGGTCTTGTTCGGCGTCGGCACGGCGGGAAGCGGTTTCCATTTCGGCGGTGCGCTTGGCCGTCTTGCGGTAGCGTGCCCAGCGCAGCCAGGCGATGATTGCTGCGCCCACCAGGGCAATGAGGAGCCACAGGAACCTCTGAACAAGGGGGAACGCCGCAGTGACGATTGCCGTCTTGGATAACGCCGATGCGCCCTCTGGCAAGTTGGCCTTGGTGATAAAGAAACCGGCCACGCCCACCGTTATGGCATACACAATGGGGATAGAAGCCACGGTGAGGAAGAGACCCCGCTCTTCCACGACGAGCGCCACCAGCAGCGAGCCGATGACAAGGAACGCGAGGTAAGCCCACCCGATGGAACCCATCAGGATGGAAATCAACGCGCCCGTGAGCAAGAGTGCCGCGAGCAGCCCAAGGCCCTTGCCCAGCGAGATGCTGGGGAGACCGGAGCTTTGGGCGGCGGAGGACTTTCTTTGCTTGGCTTGTGACACGTCGGAAGATCCTACCGGTTGCCGCCGGCCCATGGCTATTTCCACGCACGAAAGCGGCGGATTTATAGTGCTGAATTCCCGCGCGGCCAGGTATCAATAGGCAATGGCTCCCGCGGGGTGCGGTCCGTGCGGCCCGGGATATCCATCTCATGCAGTTTGCGGGCGGTGACGCCCACGCGGGAATCAAGCGAGGAAAGCGTGGCGTTATAGGCCTCGACTGCCTTTTCCAGGTTATGGCCCACTTTGCCGTAGTGATCAGAAAGTGTATTTAGGCGCGTATACAGTTCGCGCCCCAAGCGCTGGACCTCCTTAGCCTTGGCGGAAATGTCTTCCTGGTGCCACCCCATGGCCACCGTGCGCAGGAGGGCAAAAAGCGAGCTGGGGGTGGCGATGACTACATTGCGTTCAAAGGCGTACTCGATAAGTTCCGGATCCACCGATAGCGCGGCATCAAGGAAAGGGTCAGCGGGAACGAAGAGGATGACGAACTCGGGCGTTGGTTGAAACGCCTCAATATAGTCCTTCTGCGATAGTGCTTGGACATGGCCGCGCATTAAATGCGCGTGACGGCGGAGGAAGCCGGCGTGTTCTTCCGGGTCATCGGTTTCTAGGGCGTCAAGGTACGAGGTAAAAGGAACCTTGGCATCGACGATGATGTGGCGGCCACCGGCCAAATTGATGAGCATGTCAGGGCGGACGATGCGCCCGCCCAATGGGGCGGAGACCTGGCAATCAAAGTCCACATGCTTGGTCATACCGCCGAGCTCAACCACGCGCTCCAATTGCACCTCGCCCCAACGGCCACGCACATTGGGTGAGCGCAGAGCGGTCACAAGCTTGTCGGTGCGTTCGGTCAAGCGGGAGGAGGTGCGGGTCACCGCCTGCACCTGGCTGGAGAGGGAGGCGAGCAACGCGGTGCGGTCCTCCTCAATTTCTTGGAGCTGAAATCCCAAGCGGTCCATGGCCTTTTCTAGCGGCTGGAGCTCGGCCTGGCGGCGCTGCGAGTCTTGCAGCGCGCGGTGCTCGGCGCTCGGCGCGGAGCGGGTAGCGGAGTAGGAATGTGCTAACCAGCCCATTACCGCGCCGAGAATGAGGCCGATAAAAAGTAGCAGCACGGGCAAAGTGGAAGTCATGGTTTCCAGCATGGCACGCGCCGCCGACACGACCCACTATTTTTTCGAATCTCCGTTCAAAAGGCCTTCGAAGGCGTCGCGGGCGCGGCGCAGGTTTGCGCGCATGCCGGGCTTTTCATGCTTCTTGGGGGTGGACTCCACGTTGAGGGCGGCGTCGAGGGAATTGGAATCGCCGTCCGCGGAGACGTCGGCAAACGCGCCTTCTGGGGCTGCATAGTCCGGCATCTTGAGCCATGCCTCGCGCTTATAACGCCCTTGGTCTTCGGTGTAGCGGCCGATGAGATAACCAGCCACGGTAGAAAAGTCCAGATCCGCGGCGGTCTTTTCGCCTGACTGTAGCTTCATCATGTCTTGGCCGTAGCGGTAGGCCACCGCAAACATAGCGGCCGCGGGAACCGCGAGGAAGCCACCTATCAGGCCAAAGAGAGCCGAGCCTACCGTCACGGAAACCAGGACGATGACCGGGTGCAGGTCCATGGCCTTGGACTGCAGCCAGGGCGAAAGAACATTGCCTTCCAACTGCTGGACCAGCAATACCAGGCCGAGGACGAGCAGGGCCTTGGTGACGCCAAGGGAGACCAACGCGATGGTGACGGATAGGGCGCCGGCCACAATCGCGCCGACGAAGGGGATAAATCCAGCAATAAAGGTGATGATCGCCAAAGCCATGGCCAAAGGGACACCGATGAGGGCGAGGCCGACGCCGATAAAGACGGCGTCGACAAGCGAGACAACTGCCTGCGCGCGAATGAAGCCGCCCAGCGTATTCCACGCGCGGGTAAGAAGCTCAGTAAGGTGCCAGCCGGCACGCTTGCCCGTGGCATCGCGCAGCCAGGGAAGGAACTTAGCGCCGTCCTTCAGGAAGAAGAAGGTCAGCACCAGGACGATGAAGAGGGTGACGAGGATGGAGGTAGCAGTGCCGATGCCGGTAAAGACCGAGCCTGCGATGGCGCCGGCGCGCTGCTGCAGCCAGGACGCCGCCTCGTCGATGTAGCTGCTCATGTCATCGCTATCGAGGTTAAGCGGCGGGCCTTGGGCCCAGAGCTGCAGGCTTTGGATGCCGGAGACCGTCTGCAAATACAGTGACCGGGATTGGCGCACGAAGTCTGGGGCAATAAAAGCAATGAGGCCGCCGACGGCCGTGAAGGAAACCAAAATGGTTACGGCGGCCGCCAACGCGGCGGGAAGGCCAATATTGCGCAGCTTTTTCGCCACTGGTGCCAGAACGGTACAGATAATCAGGGCCAAAAGAACCGGCAAAAGGCCCTGCCAGAAGTTGCCCAGCAAACGGTAGAGGGCGTAGAGGAATACGCAGATGATGAGCAGGCGAACGGCCCATAGAGATGCGGCCTTAACCACCTCGCCGGCGATGACGGAGCGGTCTACCTGATCGCCCGGCGGATGTGGGGATACATCCTCCAGCTTGCTGGTGTCGAAGCTTTCATCAAACTTATCGCCCAGGCCCGCTTGGGGGTCATCGGGCAGCGGTTGGTTATCAGAATTCACCCCACCATCTTGCCTTAAAAGAAGGCGGGTGCGTTAGGATTGGCCCCGTGAGTCTTACACTAGGAATCGTCGGCCTGCCCAATGTGGGCAAGTCCACTTTGTTTAATGCCCTGACCCGTTCCGAGATCCTGGCGGCCAACTACCCGTTTGCCACCATCGAGCCCAACGTGGGCTTGGTGGAGCTGCCGGATTCCCGCCTGACCCAACTGGCGGAGATGTTTAACTCTGAGCGCATCCTTCCTGCCACCGTGTCCTTCGTGGACATCGCCGGCATCGTCTCCGGCGCTTCGCAGGGTGAAGGCATGGGCAACGCCTTCCTAGCCAATATCCGCGAGGCAGACGCCATTTGCCAGGTAGTGCGCGCCTTTTCTGATGACAATGTCATTCACGTCGATGGCAAGGTTGACCCGCGCAACGATATCTCCGTTATTAATACCGAGCTCATTCTTGCGGACCTCCAGACCATCGAAAAGGCCCTGCCGCGCCTGGAAAAGGATGCGCGCAAGAATAAGGATTTGGCCGCCGAGGTGGAAGCAACCAAGAAGGCCCAGGAGATTCTGGAAGATGATCGCACCCTCTTCGCCGCAGCGAAGGAGGGCGAGATTGACCTCGCCCTCGTGCGCGATCTGCACCTGATGACGGCTAAGCCCTTCCTCTATGTCTTCAATTCGGATGAAGCAGTGCTTACCGACGACGCTAAGAAGGAAGAACTCCGCCAGCTCGTCGCCCCAGCTGAGGCCGTATTCCTCGATGCGCAGACCGAAACCGAGCTGCTGGAGCTGGAAGAAGACGAAGCCCGCGAGCTGCTCGAGGCTGTCGGCCAAGATGAGCCGGGCCTAGCCACCCTGGCTAAGGCAGGTTTTGCCACCCTGGGCCTGCAGACCTACCTCACCGCAGGTGAAAAGGAGGCCCGCGCCTGGACCATCAAGCAGGGCTCTGCCGCACCGCAGGCCGCTGGTGTCATCCACACCGACTTTGAAAAGAAGTTCATTAAGGCCGAGATCGTTTCCTTCGATGACCTTGTAGCCGCCGGCTCCATGGCCGAGGCTCGTGCGCATGGCAAGGTCCGCCAAGAGGGTAAGGACTACATCATGCAGGACGGCGACGTGTGCGACTTTAAGATCGGCGGCTAATTCCACACCGCTTGGAACCGGCCCTTTGTCAGAGGGAGAAGGCGCCGCCCACTCGCGCGCAAGAGAAGGTAGCGAAGACGAAACTTCCGCGTTACCGTGGGCGGCGTACTCGAACAAAGGAGGCTGCAACATGGCTGAACTAGATAATAAGACCATTGCCATCATCGCTACCGATGGCTTCGAAGACTCTGAGCTGACCTCCCCGCTGGAGGCCGTGAAGAACGCTGGCGCTACCGTGCGTGTCCTCGCCCCAAAGGCCGGCACCATTACCGGTAAGAAGGGTACGGAGATTTCCGTGGACGCCGCTACCGCTGACTCCACCGGCGAGTCCTTCGACGGCATTATTCTGCCTGGCGGTACCGAGAATGCTGACCTCATCCGCTTGGATAAGGCAGCGGTGGAAATCGTGCGCAACCATATGAGCAAGGATCTGCCGCTTGGCGCCATCTGCCACGGTGCTTGGATTCTGGCTGATGCTGAAGCTCTCAAGGGCCGCACCCTGACTTCCTTCCCCTCCCTGCAGACCGACCTGCGCAATGCAGGCGCTACCTGGGTAGATGAGGAAGTTCACTGCGACCAGGGCTTGGTTTCTTCCCGCACTCCAGATGACCTGCCAGCCTTTAACGCCAAGCTGGTAGAAGAGTTTGCAGAGGGCCAGCACTAAAGCTTCACGAATTTAAGCCACGGGAGTTTCCCGTGGCTTTTTTCGATCTTGCGCCGGTATCACGTGCCCTATAAAGTTAGGAATTCCTGAAGGGGAGTAGTTCCCTCGGTTAATTCCGAGATGACTGGTCGACATATTGGCGTTTAGCCCGGCCAGCCAGCGCCCGCAGTGCCCGCGGCCGTGAACGAGACCTTCGGTCCGCAACCGAACCGAAGGGAGAAGTGGCTATGTCCTCCATGGGCTCAGAGCAGCGCATTCTCGAGCGCTTCATGCAGCTATCCATCGCCGCCGCTGTGGCTACCATCATCCTCAAGGCCTTGGCCGCGTGGTTTACCGGTTCGGTGGGCTTCCTCTCCGATGCCTTCGAATCCATCGTGAATCTCGTCGCGGCCGTCGCCGGCTTTTATGCCCTCCGGATTGCCTCTAAGCCGGCCGACGATAACCACCAGTTTGGCCACGGCAAAGCCGAGTACGTCTCCGCCTTGGTAGAGGGTGCAATGATTTTTATTGCGGCCGGCATGATCGTGTACACGGCGATCCACCGCTTCTTTGTTCCGCAGCCGATTGAAGAGCCAGGCTGGGGCTTGGCGTTGTCAACGCTTTCGTCCGTGCTCAACGGCGCGGTGGGCATCGCGCTCATCCGTGCAGGTAAGCGCTACCGGTCTGCCACCTTGGATGCGGATGGGCACCATTTGCTTACCGACGTCTGGACTTCCGTAGGTGTCCTTATAGGCATCGCCGCCGTATTCCTTACTGGTTGGTGGTGGCTGGATCCTGTAGTGGCGCTTGCAGTGGGCATCAATATCTTGTGGACGGGCTATAGCCTCCTGCGCGACTCGGTGAGTAGCCTTCTTTCTGAGGCGCTTCCCGACGACGAGCGTCAGAACATTAGGCAGCTCCTAGCTCGGCTGGAGAAGGAACACTCGGTAAACTTCACGGATCGTCGCACCGTGGCCTCTGGCCGCCAGCGGTTGGTGTACCTGACCATGGAGGTGCCAGGGGAGTGGAGCGTCATGCACTCTCACGAGGTTGCAGACTCAGTGGAAATTGCCCTCGACGAGCTGTACCCAGGCTGCAGTGCGATCATTCATGTGGAACCAGCGGGCCTGGAAAATCGGCGTCCGTACCTATTCCGCTAAGGCTTAATCTTCTAAGTTTGCTGCCCATCACTGTGGTGTATGTGTACTAGACCAATATGTGTGTAGGCCCGTTCGGGTGTACGGGCCTGTGCACCGCCTGTGGATACTGGGAGAAAAAGTACACCCTCGTTAAAGAATCCTGTGGGGTAGTTGTCACCGCATTTCGGGGTGTGGTGAACAGTGGACGATTTGGAGATCGTGAAGGGGTGTGTCTAGGGCGCTACGGGCGAGGGAATCGACATCCGGTTTCCTCAATTCGGGCGCTTATGGTGCAGATTTTCCAATGTTATAGAACTGTTACCAACCGTTCTGAGCTGCATGAAGCCTGATTTCGGTGAACGAAATTTAGAAAATTTTTGTCTGCCGGTCGAAAAATTTTGATTTCTCCGTATGGTGGTTGTTACAGCAATCAATTGGAGATTTTCACCCCCATACTCCACGTGTCGGGGGTAGAAAATGTCCTTTTGTTTGGTTGAAGATAGCTATACCAATAGCAGAAAGGATTTACTGACAATGGGTAAGAACATTAAGGACCTCTTTAACGCAACCGCATACGACAAGAACGGCGAGAAGCTGGGCGACGTTAACGAGGTATTCGTTGATGACCAGTCCGGCCAGCCTACCTTCGTTGAGGTTAACCACGGCCTGTTCGGCATGAACTCCAGCCTGGTTCCGCTGCGCGGCCACGACTTCTCCGGCGATGACCTGAAGCTGGGCTTCTCCAAGGACCGCATCAAGGATGCTCCGGACTTCGACTCCGATAAGCCGCTGACCCCTGAGGCACAGTCCGATATCTTCAAGCACTACGGTCTGGATAACGCACACGACGTTACCGACTACAAGGATTCCAACCTTGACTCCAAGCGTGACGCTCAGGCTGGCGCTGACAAGGATCACAACCTGACCGCAGGTGCCGGCGCTGCTGGTGCTGGCGCAGGTGTTGCAGGTGCAGGCGCTGCTGGTGCACACGCTGATGAGAAGAAGGCAGCTACCCACACCACCGACGCCGCTGCTACCGAGCGCAAGGCTGGCGTAGCTGATGACGCTGCAGCTGCACGCACCAACAACGATGGCGAGCTCATCCGTTCCGAGGAGCAGCTCAACGTCAACAAGGAGCGCGTGGCTACCGGTGAGGCTCGCCTGCGCAAGTACGTTGTGACCGACACCGAGACCGTTGAGGTTCCGGTTGAGCGTGAAGAGGTTAGCGTCGAGCGCACCCCGATCAGCGCTGAGGATGCCAAGAACTACAACGGCACCATCTCCGGTGACTCCGAGGAAGCTTCCGTCACCCTGCACGAGGAGCGCGTAAACGTGAACAAGGAAACCGTTCCGGTTGAGAAGATCAACCTGAAGAAGGACACCGTTCGCGACACCGAGACTCACACCGAGGAGCTGCGCAAGGAGCAGATCGACACCGATGGTGTTGACGGCCTCAAGAAGTAAAAGCGCATAGCTAAACGCCCGCAAGGAATACCTTGCGGGCGTTTCTTTTGCCTTATTTAGGGGCGGATTCTAGGGGTCGTTGCAACGATGATGGTTAGTTTGGTTTGATGCTACCGGTTTGTGTGAGGGCGTTGGTCATGACTTCGGCTGGGGTGCGCCAGTTGAGTGCTTTGCGTGGTTTGTGGTTGTGAATGTTGGCGATCATTTCTAGGTCCTCGGCGCTGTAGATGGACAGGTCGCTGTTTTTGGGAAGGTTTCTTCTGAGCCTGCCGTTGGTGTTTTCGTTGCTGCCGCGTTCCCATGGTGATCCTGGATGGCAGAAGTAGATGGGAATGTCAGTGGCCATGGTAAAAGCTTTATGACCAGCCATTTCGCTTCCTTGGTCCCAGGTAATTGATGACCAGATAGCTTTATCGATTCCTGTAACTGCCTTGTGCAGGGCTGTGAATACTTCTTTGCTGGTATGCCTTCCCGGTAAGTGGCCAAGGACAACAAATCGGCTAACACGTTCTACTAGCGTGATTACCGCTGATTGGTTGTTTTTACCGAGGATGAGGTCGCCTTCCCAGTGGCCTGGCAAAATACGTTCACTTACCTCATCTGGCCGGTCGTCTATGAGGATCATGTCGTCGACGAAGCGTTGCTGGGCAGGTGTGCTGGAGCGGGTTTGGCGTTTCTTGCGTTTCTTTCTACCGGTCGGCAAGTCCAGGCCAAGGTCTTTGAGTCTTCCTTTGGCCTGCAGGTAAAAGGCGTCATAAATCGTTTCGTGACTAATGCGCATGTCCTTATCAGTGGGGTAGTCGATGGGCAGGCGATTAGAAATCTCCTCAGGTGACCATTGTGCCCGCAATTGTGCGCATACATAGTCCCATAGTCTTTTGTTGGCTAGTAGTTTCGGTATTTTCGGCCGCAACCTCCGCGCACAGGCCTTTAACTGGGCTGTTTCTGCACGATACGGGCCTTGAGCACTGTGGTTTCTGCGTACTTCACGCTGAATTGACGATGCACTTCGCCCTAAACGGCGCCCAATCTCACGCAGTGGCACATCTTCGCGGAGAAGATCGGCGATGATGACGCGTTCTTCGAAGCAAATGTAGCGATTGCTGATGCGTTTATACGGATCTACCCCGCTAGGTAAGGCGGGAGGGGCAAGCCTTCCGGATTCGATGACATCATGGCGTTGGCGCAGCGCTTTCATAAGTCTGTTATACGTGCTGGCGTCTTCGCCGACGGGTATGAACTCTTCTCGTCGACCCTGGGATTTGGTGAGTCCTTTTTCGAAATCTAAACGCAGTCGACGATCAATTCCTACTGCCGTGCCAGCATCACCACCAGGCAGGCTCGCCAGCCGAAGGCGCAGGTATTCCACTCTTAACTGCGTCTGGCGGACTTTCCGAGCATACTGACTTAACCGGATATGGCACCCAGCTTCCGTAGCTACGGCATACGCAGCGGTAAGATGCATCCCACATCTTTTAGCAGCTTGGCGTACCGACAGTCCGCTTCGGACTAGCTCTACAAGCTGGACAGCCTGGCTGCCGCGGCGATCAACTCGTTTGGCTTTATACACGACTGGCAATCCAAAGGCATGGCAAAAATTCAAAGCATGCCCGTAATGACAGCCAAGCTCACCAGCCGCCGAACGGACACTACGCCCACTGCCAACCAAGGCAACTAAGCCACGACGATCCGATTCAGACAACGAATGAAACGGGCCAACAACCCCAGACACAACAACACCCTCCTAAGGGAAAGTGTTGCAACGACCCTCTGAACTCAAGAGGAGACTGGTTTAAGCCTTGACGCCGATAGCCTCAGCCGAGTCAGAATCCATAATGTCCTTGACGCCGTTCTCGGCAGCATCCCAGGTTGCCTTGTCCTGGATGCCGGCGCGCTTAGCCACGATGGTGGCGCACAGCACCTGTCCGGTGACGTTCAGTGCGGTACGGCCCATGTCAATGATCGGCTCGATGGCAAGCAGGAGACCAACACCGGCCAGCGGCAGGCCGAGCGTGGAAAGCGTGAGGGTGAGCATCACCGTTGCGCCGGTGGTGCCTGCGGTAGCGGCGGAACCGATAACGGACACGAAGATGATGAGCAGGTACTGGGTGAAGTCAAGGTCGATGCCATAGAACTGGGAGACGAAGATGGCAGCGATGGCTGGGTATACGGAAGCGCAGCCATCCATCTTGGTAGTTGCGCCCAGCGGAATAGCAAAGGAAGCGTACTCGGAGGGAACGCCCATAGCCTTTTCGCTGAAACGCTCGGTAGCTGGCATGACGCCCATCGAAGAACGGGTGACAAAGCCCAGGGAGGTCACAGGCCATACGCGCTTGAAGAAACCAATGACCGGGATCTTGTTGAACTTCAGCACTGCCGGGTAGACCACGGCAAATACCAGGCCCATGCCGACGTACATGGCCAAGACGAACTTGCCCAGCGAGCCTAGTGCGTCCCAGCCGTAGGTAGCTACGGCCTTACCAATGAGGGCCGCGGTGCCAATCGGGGCAAGGCGAATAATCCACCACAGGATGACCTGAATGACCTTCAGGAAGGACTCGGTAAAGCGCAGGAAAGGCTCAGCAGACTTGCCAGTCTTGACGGCGGCGATACCAATGGCCAGCGAAATGACGAGGAGCTGGAGGGCACCAAAGCTGAGGGATACTTCGCCGTCGGAAAGCGAGGCAGAAAGGCCCACGAAGTTCTGGGGCAGAAGCTGCTCAAAGAACGCGGTCCACGAGCCGACGTGGGAAGGATCCTGCGCGGTGGCAGCATCGATGCTCGTGCCGATGCCCGGCTTCATCACGACGGCGACGATGATGCCCGTCAAGACGGAGAAGAATGCGGTGATGGCAAACCACACAAGCGTGGAAATTGCCAGGGACGCGGCGTTGGCGACCTTGCGCAGGTTAGCGACGGAGGTAACAACAGCGGCGAAGATCAGTGGCGGGATCATCACCTTGAGCAGCTGGACGTAGGCGCTGCCGACGCCCGTGAGCAGGGTGGTCAACCAGCCCGGGTTATCTGGGTCGGTATCCATGCCGGAGGCAATGAAGCCCAGGATAAGGCCGATGATGAGGCCCGCGATGACCTGAGCACCGAATCCCGTGGCCCAGCCGGGAAGCTTGGAGCGCGAAGATTCTTGTTGAGACATAAAGATTCCTTTGAAAATAGAAATGGACAGATCGGACTATTTTCCAGATACTGTCCTGTTCAACTTCAACATCGCTCAGCTTATTCCTTCTGCGTCCATAGGCACAAAGTGCGAGTTATATGCAGTGGCCGCAACCTCATCCTTCGCGCTCACGGAGAGGTGGTTTTGTGCTTGCTTTTCGACGCCGGTGAGCGCGAAGGGAAGGGACCTTGAACTACCACGTGTGTCCCATTGCTAACTTTAGATAGCTACTCTCTCTATCTTTCTCAGGAGGAACATTCATGGGCTGGGTTAAACCTCTCGTTGGCATTTTCGCAGTTGGCGCAGTGGCTTCCGTTGCTTTAGGCGGCGGTGATGAAGATACTGTGGTGGTCAACCGAGTGATCGATGGCGACACCATTGACGTCGACATAGACGGCGAAAATACCCGCGTCCGGCTACTTAATATTGATACGCCGGAGATCGGCCATAACGGCGAACCGAGTGAGTGCCTCGCGGAGGAAGCGAAGCAGTACCTGGAAGGGCGGCTGCCAAAAGGGACGGAGGTTCGGTTGGAATATGACTCCGAGCGGACCGACAAGTACGGCCGCACTCTTGCCGGTGTCTTTATCGACGATGACTTCATTAACGCGGATGTCGCGGCCGAAGGGTTAGCCACGGCGGTTGTATTTGGCGGAAACGACAAGTTTTATGACGAAGTGCGCAATGCCGAACGCGGCCCTAAAGACGCCGGCGAAGGGATCTTTGGGGTCTCAGACGAGTGCAAGGTTTCCAGCGATAAGAACATGGCCGAGGCGGTTAGCGGCGCTGAAGCTGCAGCGGCAGCATTTGCAGCTTCCGGGGAAGCTGATATTGCAGGGTACGAGGATGTACTGGACAAGTCAGCAGCTGCGAAGGCCGGATTGGCGGTTCTGACTCGCCACAAAGATGATCGAAGCACCTTCCAGAAAGCAGCGTATCCGGATGCTCCCAAGGAGATTGCCGCGAAGAAGGAACGCGAGCTTGAGGGGGAGGAGAAACAAGCCCGCGAAGGGCTCGAGAAGTTGGAGGAGAAAGAGCGGGAGGAAGAGAAGCGTGAAAAGGAGCGCCAGGAAGAAGAACGCCGCCGTGCAGAGCAGCGGCAAGAAGAGATTCATCAGCAGGAGCACTACGCGCCGGAAGTAGAGGTAGCGGAGCAGCCAACGCACGATGAGGTGGCTGACTACCAAGCCCCCGAGCAGCAGCCGGCACCTCAGCCGGCGCCGGTGGTCGATAACTACACCGGGTGCCGAGCTTATGGCGGAAACTATGCCTTGACGTCCGTGGATAAGAAAGGGCGTTCCTACGCGAAGATCGACTGCACTACGAAGCAACAGATTGGTTAGGCAGCCTGCCCTTCGCGCTCACGGGCAGGGCCCTGAGTGCTTTGAGTATGGCTCCCGGTGAGCGCGAGGGGAGTGGGGATTGTGGCCTACGCCCTTGCTGCTCACCGGGGCCAAGGGGAAGCGCCATTTAGGTGCTGCCGGTGAGCGCGAAGGGGGTGGGAGGGCCCGGGGATCTGGAATACTGGCAGCATGAAAATCCTCGTAACCGCATTCGACGCCTTCGGCGGGGAGAGCATAAACCCCACGGAACGAGCTCTTCAGCAACTACCGGATCGCATTGGAGACGCGGAGCTCATCAAGCTGGTGATCCCGACGAAGTTCGGGGAATCGCTGCGTCGGGCGATTGAGGCCGCGGAGGTCTCGGCGGTCGATGCAATTGTATGTTTGGGCCAGGCCGGTGGACGGGCACATATCACCCCAGAGCGGGTCGCGATTAACGTTATGGATGCCGATATTCCTGATAATGCGGGTTATCAGCCGGTCGATGTGCCGGTAGTGGAAGGCGGCCCGGCGGCATATTTCTCTACGCTGCCGGTAAAGGAAATGGTTGCGGCAATGGAGGATATTCCGGCGCGGTTGTCGAATACGGCCGGGACTTTCGTGTGTAACCAGCTGCTCTATGGTCTCTTGCATCGCTTCGCGGACACCGGGATAAGCGCCGGATTTGTCCACGTCCCGTTCAGTACAGAGCAGGAGAAAACGGATAAGCCCATGATGGAGCTGGCGGACATCGTTGAGGGGATTAAGCGGGCACTCTGGGCGGTGCAAGCTAGTTAGGGTAGCCTTTGTAGCTTTTTTAACCGGTGAAATATAGATTAAAGGACATGTCTCGCTTTAGCCCTCTCAACTGGCCGGTTGTGCGCCAGCTGCGCAGTGGCGATCCCTTCGGCAGGGACGTCAATACGCAGTCTCAAAAGAGTAAAGATAAGCATGGGCGCACCGTGGAAGCAGACCGCGTGGTGCAGTCGGTGTGCCCGTACTGTGCGGTTGGTTGCTCGCAGCGCGTATATGTCAAAGATGACCGCGTCATCCAGGTGGAGGGCGATCCGGATTCGCCTATTTCCCGTGGGCGCCTGTGCCCGAAGGGATCTGCGTCGGAGCAGCTGATCAACTCCGCTACGCGCTTGACCAAGATTAAGTACCGTGCGCCGCACTCTACGGAGTGGCAGGACCTTGATGAAGATACCGCGATGGAGATGATTGCGGATCGTTTCTTGGAAGCCCGCCGCAATGGCTGGCAGGATGTGGACGATGAAGGTCGTGCGCTCAACCGCACGATGGGCATCGCCGGTTTGGGCGGTGCGACCTTGGATAATGAGGAAAATTACCTCATCAAGAAGCTATTTACCGCCGCTGGTGCGATTCAGCTCGAGAACCAGGCGCGCATATGACACTCCGCCACCGTTCCTAGTCTAGGAACTTCGTTTGGCCGCGGCGGCGCAACCCAACCGCTGCAGGATATGGCGAATGCGGACTGCATCGTCATTGAGGGTTCTAACATGGCCGAGTGTCACCCAGTGGGATTCCAGTGGGTGGTGGAAGCCAAGAAGCGTGGTGCCCGCATCATTCACGTGGATCCGCGCTATACGCGCACGTCAGCCTTTGCGAATCGCCACATTGGCATTCGCGGCGGCACGGACGTGGTGCTTTTGGGCGCAGTCATTAACTACCTGCTGGACAATGACCTGTATTTCCATGACTACGTGGTGGCGTATACCAATGCGCCGATGATCATCTCGGAGGACTACCAGGACACCGAAGATCTGGACGGCCTGTTCTCTGGTTATGACCCAGAGACCGGTAAGTACGTCACGGATTCGTGGCAGTACGTACAGAAACCGGAGGGTGCGTCGTGGAATGTGGAACGCGATGAGACGCTAGAGCATCCGAATTCGGTTTTCCAGATTCTCAAGCGGCACTACGCGCGCTATACGCCTGAGGTAGTGGAGGAGACCTGCGGTATTGCGCAGGAGGACTTCTATTACCTAGCGGAGTCGATCGCGCAGAATTCTACGCCGGATCGCACCACCTGCTTTGCCTATGCGTTGGGCTTTACCCAGCACACCCTGGGTGCGCAGTTCATTCGTACCGCCGCCATCTTGCAGCTTCTCACCGGCAATGTGGGTCGCCCAGGTTCGGGCATTATGGCGTTGCGCGGTCACGCCTCGATTCAGGGCTCTACCGATATCCCGACGTTGTTCCACTCGTTGCCGGGGTATTTGCCCATGCCGAGCGTCGATAAGCAAAGCTGGCCAGAGTTCGTTGATGGAATCCGTAACGAGTCGCAGAAGGGCTTCTGGCAGATTGGTGAGAACTACGCAGTCTCGCTGATGAAGTCCTATTGGGGCGATGCGGCAACCAAGGACAATGGATGGGGCTATGACCTCATGCCGCGCATTTCTGGTGCGCATTCTACCTATGAAACGCTCATGGCCATGTTGGATCAACAGGTGGAAGGCTACTTTGTCTTTGGCCAGAACCCGGCCGTCGCGCAGTCCAATGGCGGCATGCAGCGCCGCGGCTTGGCGGCGCTGAAGTGGCTGGTCGTACGCGATTTCCAGGAGATTGAGACCGCCTCTTTCTGGAAGGATTCGCCGGAGATTAAAAACGGCGAGCTTAAGACCGAAGACATCGGCACTGAGGTCTTCTTGATGCCGGCGGCTACCCACGTGGAAAAGGCAGGAACCTTTACCCAGACGCAGCGCATGTTGCAGTGGCGTTTCCAGGCAGCCCCGCCGCCAGGCGATGCCAAGAGTGACCTGTGGTTCTTCTACCAGCTGGGCAAAAAGATTAAGGAACGCCTGCGCGATTCCACCGATCCGCGAGATATTCCTCTGCAGAAGGTCACGTGGGACTATGTAGAAACCGAGGAAGGCGAGCCGAATTCTGAGGACGTCCTCAAGGAGATCAACGGCTACTACCTCGAGGGCCCGAAGAAGGGCGAGCTTTTGCCTGCCTTTGTGGAGATGAAGAATGACGGCAGCACCTCGGGCGGTTGCTGGATCTACACCGGCGTGTTTAAGGACGGCATTAATCAGTCCGCGCGCAAGGTTCCGGGTTCGGAGCAAAACGAGGTAGCTCCCGAGTGGGGTTGGGTATGGCCGGCCAACCGCCGCCTGCTCTACAACCGTGCTTCGGCGAAGCCGGACGGCACTCCGTGGTCCGAACGCAAGAAATATGTGTGGTGGGACGCTGACCAGGGTCAATGGGTTGGCGATGACGTGCCGGACTTCCCGGCTACCAAGGCCCCGGACTACAAGGCTCCGGTCGACGCCGTGGGCCCGGACGCCCTCGACGGCACCGATGCCTTCATCATGCAGGCGGATGGCCGCGGTTGGCTCTTTGCACCGACCGGGCTTTCCGACGGCCCATTGCCTACCCACTATGAGCCGCACGAGTCCCCGGTGCACAACGTGCTGTACAAGCAGCAGCAGTCACCGACGCGCCTGACCATTAAGCGCCCAGACAACCTGTCGCGCCCAGAACCTGGTGAGCCGGGCTCCGAGGTGTTCCCGTTTGTCTTTTCCACCTATCGCCTCACCGAGATGTATACCTCGGGTGCGATGTCGCGCCGCCTGCCGTATTTGGCGGAGCTGCAGCCGGGCCTTTTCTGCGAGGTCGATAAGGCCTTGGCAGAAAAGCGTGGCTTGGAAAACGGCAAGTGGGCCACCATCGTCTCGCCGCGCGGCGTGATTGAGGCACAGGTCTTGGTCACTGACCGCATGCAGATGATGAAGATCAATGGCGAGGAGTTCCACCAGATCGGCCTGCCGTATCACTATGGCGAGTCCGATTCCACGGCCGTTGCAGGCGATGGTGCCAATGATTTGCTGGGCCTTACGTTGGAGCCGAACGTATTCATCCAGAATTCCAAGATCGGCGCTTGTGATATCCAGCCGGGGCGTCGCCCGCGTGGTGAGGCCCGTGTGGAGATGCTCAAGGAGTATCAGAAGCGCGCGCACCTGAACCTGGATTCCGGCAATGATCTGCTCACCGTGGATGATTCCTTCACCTATAACCCAGAGCCGCAGCAGCCCGCGGATGCGGATGAGCACGGCGAAAAGGGCGAGGAAAGCGAAGAAGGTAAGTAAATGACAAATCTTCTGACCGAAAACGCCAGCCGGCATGGCTACGACAAGTACCGCCGCATGGCCTTTTTCACCGACACTTCCGTGTGTATCGGGTGTAAGGCCTGCGAGGTGGCGTGCAAGGAGTGGAACCGCAACCCGGTAGAAGGCTATGACGTCACGGGTGATTCCTATGACAACACCGGCGCACTGGGAGCAAATACCTGGCGGCACGTGGCCTTTGTGGAGCAAAACAATGACCGCATCGAGCAGGCCCGCGAGGAGGGCAAGAATCTCATTTCCTTAGGGATGCCTTCGGTAGGGGCGCAGGCCCCGTCGGTTGATACCACCCCGCCGGATACGGATACGTTCCGGTGGCTCATGTCCTCGGACGTGTGTAAGCACTGCACGCATGCGGGCTGCTTGGACGTGTGTCCTACCGGCGCGCTGTTCCGCACCGAGTTTGGCACCGTTGTGGTCCAAGATGATGTGTGCAATGGCTGCGGTACCTGCGTGGCCGGCTGCCCGTTTGGCGTCATCGAGCGCCGCGATGACGGCGGTGTGGCGCTGAAGTACGACAAGACGGCCACGGTGGATTACGTGGATAATTCCCATGCCGGCGTGAACGTGCTGAAAAAGCTTAAGCAGCTTGCCCCGCAGGGGCCGGACCACACGCCAGGCGAGTCGATGCCGATTAAGAATTTGGGTGTGGCCCAAAAGTGCACCATGTGCTACGACCGCCTGAAGCAGGGAGAGCAGCCAGCATGTTCTAAGACCTGTCCTACCGATTCCATTCAGTTCGGCCCGTACGAGGAGATGGTGGCCGCGGCCAAGGAACGCGTGCGTGTATTGCACGAGCAAGGGCTTACCGAGGCCCGCCTTTACGGCGCCAACCAGGACGATGGCGTGGGCGGAACCGGCTCCATCTTCCTGCTTTTGGATTCACCTGAGGTCTACGGTTTGCCGCCGGACCCGCGCGTGCCGACGGCCGATTTACCGCAGATGTATAAGACCGCAGCCAAGGCTATCGGCGGCATGGCGCTGGCCGTGGCCGGTTCCTTCCTGATTGGGGGACGCAAATGAGCAACTTTGATGAATACCGTCCACCGCAGCCGGAGCGCCGCAATCGCTACCGGAAGTTCGATGGTACGAAGCCGAAGAAGAAGCGGAAGCGTCCAGGCGCGGGTGCGCAGGACGGCTCCAAAGAGGAGCGCATGGCGCAGGACTTCGAGTTCTCGTCTTACTACGGCCGACCTGTGGTGAAGGCTCCGCCGTGGGAATGGCCTATCGGCGCCTACCTCTTTCTGGGCGGTGTGAGCGGTGGCTCGGGACTCTTGGCCGCTGGTGCACAGGCCGTGGGCAATGCGCCGCTGCGTCGCACCACGCGGATCTCTGCCTTTGGCGCGGCGGCCGTGGGATCGGTCTTTTTGATTCTGGATTTGGGCCGCCCGGAACGCGCATTGAACATGTTCCGCGTCTTCAAGGTGACCTCGCCAATGTCCATGGGCTCGTGGATTTTGTCGGGCTTTGCCAGCGCGGCCGCGCTGCCTGCCGCCGCGGAAGTGGACGCGGCGACTGGCCACAAGCTGCCGCTGCCGAAATTCGTGCGCACGGCGCTGAAGAAGTCGGCCGGGCCGGCGGGCGCGGTCGCGGGTGTACTCGGTGGTCCGCTCGCAGGCTATACCGCGGTATTGCTGTCCAATACCTCGAACCCGGTGTGGAATGACATGAAAAAGCACCTGCCGTATGTCTTCGTTTCCTCGGCAGGTGCGGCGTCGTCAGGCCTGGCTATGGTGACCACTCCGGTCGAGCACGCGGGACCGGCCCGTGTGTTGGGCATGGCCGCTGCAGCAAGTGATCTGGCAGCGACCAAGGTGCTGGAGGAAGGCATGGAGCCGGAGCCGCGCGAAGCTCTGCACCAGGGTAAGCCGGGCGCGTTGATGAAGGCTTCGGAATACTTCATCGCAGCCGGCGGTGTCGGTAGCGCGGTGGCTGCGGTGACGAAGTCGCGGGCGGTCTCGGTGGCTGCGGGGCTATCGCTCTTGGCTGGCTCGGCGTGCACGCGCTTTGGCGTGCTCAACGCCGGCTTGGAAGCGGTGAAGAACCCGGAGACCACCATCGGGCCGCAGAAGCGCCGGGCGGAAAGGCGCCGGCGCGAGCAGGGCCTCGACCACGATGTGGTGAGCCCGGACTAGTCCAGGTCCTGCAGGGCGGGGGCGAGCTCCGCGCCGATGTCTTCCATGCGTTGTTGCTCGGCTGCGGAGTCGCGGCCATCGCGGTGAAGGTAGTAGTTCAGCGCCACATCGCCCACGGTGGTCACGCACGTGGTAGACACTGACTCTTCGACCGGCCAGGCGGAGCAGTAAAAGCGCCTGTCAGCGGCGGTGAACTCGAAGGGGGAGTACTCATTGGCGATGCCCCCTCGGACGAGCACCCCACCAGCCCCGCCCCGGCTAGGGCGGTGGAGGCGAGGGTGAGGAAAGCGGGGAGGCGTCGGCGCATCTTAGGCCTTAATGAACGCATCGCCGGTGCGCTCGGTGGTATGGCCGATGACGGGGTAGCCGGGAACCTCGCCGATGAGGAGGAGGCCGCCGGAAGTTTGGGCGTCGGCAAGCAGCACTAGCTCTTCCTCGCTCAAGGAGGTATCGAGGTGTGGGCGCACCCAGTCGAGATTGCGGCGAGAGCCGCCGGGGATGAAGCCCTCTGCCAGCGCTTCCTTTGCGCCTTCGATGGTGGGCACGGCGGAAAAATCGAGCTCCGCGGCGATGCCGGAGGCCCGGCACAGCTTGTATAAGTGGCCGAGCAACCCGAAGCCGGTGACATCCGTGGCGGCACGCACGCCCGCCTCCACCGCGGCGCGGGCGGCCTCACGGTTCAAGGTGGTCATGGAATCGACCGCGGCCTGGGAGACCTCGCCGGTGGCCTTGTGCTTGTTGTTGAGGATGCCCACGCCAATGGGCTTGGTTAGGGTGATGGGCAGGCCGGGTTCGGCGGCGTCGTTGCGCATGAGCTTGTCGGGGGCCACGATGCCGGTAGCTGCCATACCGTACAGGGGCTCGGGCGCGGTGATGGAATGCCCACCTGTTACGGAGATGCCGGCCTCGGTGGCTATATCCATGCCGCCGCGCAGGACCTCGCGCAGCACATCCAGGCCCAGCTTTTCATTGGGCCAGCCCACCAGGTTGATGGCGGTAACCGGGGTGCCACCCATGGCATAGACATCAGAGAGCGCATTGGCCGCGGCCACCCGCCCCCAGTCATAGGGGTCATTGAGCATGGGAGTGAAAAAGTCCGCGGTGGAGATAACCGCCAGGCCATCTTGAATCTTTACGGCTGCGGCATCATCGCCATCGTCCAAGCCGACCAGCACGTTGGGGTCGGCCTTGCCAATGAGGCCTTCGACGGCGGATTCCAGCTGCCCAGCGGGGATCTTGCAGGCGCAGCCGCCACCAGCTGCGAAAGAGGTGAGCTTAATATCTTGGGTCATAGCGCCATTTTACTAGCCCCAGGAAATTGCCTCCGCGCGGTCGAGGCGGTTGAAGGAGGGCACGTGGAAGTGGAACTGTGCCCCGTGGGGATCGCTTGCCGCATGGGCAGGTTCTGTAAAGGAAACCAGTGCGGTGCGATAGGTCTGGCCCACCTTGGGTATCGCAGGGACCTGGCTATATGGGCAGCTTGCCGCGGCGGAGTTGGGCACCTCATTGGCGCGCGAGCCATCAGCTGTAGCTGGTGCGAGGTCTGGAAGGGAGGTCGGTGCGGAGGTATCCGCTGCTCCGAGGTACGTCAGCGATACTGGGAAACAAATGGTGGAGGCGGACTCGGGGAGGGTGAAGTCTTCCGAAGAGCCGGTAGGGCGGATGTTGTCAGCGAGGCGTGGGGCATCTACCCGAACCTTAAAATAACTTATATTTCCCTCGCGAGATTCTGTGAGGACGGAGGCCGTCTCGCCATAGCGCAAGTGGGTGCCAGGCTCGGTGGCAGTGAAGCCATGTGGGGCGCCGGCTGCGTCCTCGGTGAAGGCTTCCAGCTGCTGCGACTCCACCTCTGGTCGGGTCATGTTGGGGGACTCCGCAGGTGGGGAAGTGGCAGGGGAGCACGCGGTGGCGAGAAGGGCGAAGCCGAGTATGCAACCGGCGCCCGCGCGCCGGCCAATCTCTCGCCGCCTTAAACCTGATAGGAACATAAGTAGAATCTTAGCCTGAATCTTAGAAAAACGTTAATTGTACGGAGAATCCCGGGAAATTTCTTCCCCCGTGTAAGGTGAGCACACGGAGGCGTACGTGTCCTGGTGGGCGCCCCGGTCTTCAAAACCGGTGAGGCCGAGCATCTCGGTCTGGCAGGTTCGATTCCTGTCCGTCTCCGCCACCCGCGCGCAAGGAGGAATGCCACAGTGCCCACGCCCACGCCTGCTGCCAGCCCGGATCCCCGCAGGAATATTCCCCGCATGGACGAGCTGCTCCAGCTGCCGGAAGTAGAATCCGCGCGCCAGCGCCTAGCCGAGCACGCCATCCGCGCGATTATCCAGGGCGCAGTCACCCAAGCGCGCCGCGGCCAGCTGCCGGTCAGCGATATACCCGCAGAAATTGCGCAGCGCCTGGAACAAAAGACAGCGCATTCCTTGCAGCCGGTCATTAACGCCACCGGCGTCATCATTCATACGAACCTAGGGCGTGCCCCGCTTCCCAGCGCCGCGGTAGAGGCCCTGCAGGCCGCTGCCTCCTATACGGATGTGGAAATGGACCTGGACTCGGGCAAGCGATCCAGAAATCGCGGTGCCGGCGCCAGGGCCGCACTGCTCGCGGCCTGCCCCGGTGCAGAAGATGCCCTCGTGGTCAATAACGGCGCTAGCGCCTTGCTGCTGGCTACCGCTGCGCTCGCTCCCGGCAAAGAGGTCATCATCTCGCGCGGCGAGCTCATTGAGATAGGAGCTGGTTTTCGCCTGCCGGAGCTCATCGAGTCCACGGCCACGCGCCTCAAGGAAGTAGGCGCGACGAATCGCACGCACCTGGCCGATTATGAATGCGCGCTGGGCGATAACACCGGCGCCATCTTGAAGGTGCATCCTTCCAATTTCCGCATCGAGGGGTTTACCTCCGCAGTCGGGGTAGAGGATCTGCACCGCCTAGCGGTGGAGCACGATACGCGGCTCATCGTGGACTTGGGCTCCGGCCTGCTCACCCATGACCCAGCGCTGCCAGAGGAACCAGATATCCAGGCCCAGCTGCGCGCCGGCGCCGATATCGTCATAGCCTCCGGCGATAAGCTTCTCGGTGGCCCGCAGGCAGGAATCTTGCTCGGCACCCAGGAGGCGATTGCCGCGGTGAAGAAGCATCCGCTGGCGCGTGCGGTGCGCATAGATAAGCTGCGCCTCAACGCGCTGGAGGCGGCCATTTCAACGCCCTCGAATGCGGTGCAGGACGCCCTCCACCTCGATCCCCAGACCCACCGCGAGCGCACGGAAGCCATCGCGCAGGCAGTTGGGGCAGAAGTGGTGCCTCATGATGGCCGCGTGGGCGGCGGCGGGGCGCCGGAGTACCCGCTGCCCGGCTTCGCGGTTAGCCTGCCTGAGCACTATGCGGACGCGCTGCGCCGCCAGGACCCGCCCGTGGTAGGCCGCGTGCATCAGGGCCGCTGCTTGGTGGATATTCGCTGCGTTCCCGCCCACCACGACGCCACGGTTATTGCCGCTATTAAGGCGGTAGGCTAGGTGTACGTCGTCGCTACTGCCGGCCATGTGGACCACGGCAAGTCCACCCTGGTGCGGGCTCTTACGGAGATGGACCCGGACCGGTGGGAGGAAGAAAAGCGCCGCGGTCTTACCATTGACCTGGGGTTTGCCTGGACCACGCTGCCTTCTGGCGCGGATGTGGCTTTCGTAGATGTGCCCGGCCATGAAAAATTCCTAGGCAATATGCTCGCCGGCGTGGGCCCGGCCCCGGTCGTCCTCTTTGTTGTGGCGGCCGATGAGGGATGGCAGGCCCAGTCCACCGACCACCGCGATGCCTTGCGCGCGCTGGGAGTAGAGCACGGCATTATTGCGTTAACTCGCAGCGACCGCGCCACCGTGGACCGCACCGCAGAAATCCGAACGCAGCTGGCCGGCACCCCGCTTGCCGACGCCCCCATTATCCCCGTATCCGCCCCTACCGGCGACGGCATTGCGGCGCTGCGGCAGGCGCTCGATGAGGTCCTTGCCGATGTGCCCGCTCCCGATGCGCAGGCGCCCGTGCGCCTGTGGGTGGACCGCGCCTTTAGCGTGAAGGGCGCGGGCACCGTGGTTACCGGAACGCTCGCCGCGGGCACCCTGCGCGTGGGCGATAGCCTTAAGGTGGCCACGGCTGGTGGGGAAAGGGCTGTGGAGATCCGTGGCCTGCATAGTGAAAATCGCGAGCAGGATTCACTCGGCCCCGTCACTCGTGCGGCCGTCAACCTGCGCGGGGTGGATGCCGCCGATATCCACCGCGGCGACGTGCTGCTTACCCCGGGTGCGTGGCGCTTGGTGGACCACCTCGATGTCCGCCGCACCTTTGGCGCGGATCTCGATGGGCTGCCCGATAACCTCGTCGTGCACACCGGTACCGCCGGGGTAGAGGCCCACCTGCGTCCCTTGTCTGCCGATTTCGCGCGCATCAGCCTGGCACACCCGCTGCCGCTGCGGCTCCTTGATCGTTTCGTAGTGCGCAGCCCTGGCGGCCGGCACGTCGTCGCTGGGGTAGAGGCAGTAGATCTGCGCCCGCCGGAGCTTAACCGGCGCGGTGACGCCCGCCGCCGCGCAGAAGAGCTCAGCGCCCAGGACTCTTTCCGCGATCCCGCCTCCTACCTGCGCCGCGTCGGCTTCGCCCGTGTGGATGACTTAGCCCGCGACGGCTTTATTACCGCAGCGCCGCCGCAAGGCATTATCGCCTTCCGCGACTGGTGGATTGCGGCCTCCCAGGTAACTCGGTGGAAGCACGCGCTTACCGACGCCCTGCAAGCCCACGCTGCTGCACATCCCCTGGCACCGGGAATGCCCCGCAAAGCAGCCTTGGATGCCCTCGGCCTGCAAGAAGAAGGCTTGCTGGGCCTTGCCATCGCGGCTACGAAGGCGGAAAGCAGTGAGGGAGTGTTGCGCTTTCCCGGGCAGCGGGCGGACCTCGGTGCGGCGGAGCGCGGGGTCGCTGCCATCGAGGAAAGGCTTAAGGTAGAACCTTTTGCGGCACCCGAGGCAGATGACCTAACGGAGCTGGGCCTGGGCCCAAAGGCACTTGCCGCCGCCGAGCGCGCCGGGCGCCTCCTGCGCCTCAAGCAGGGAATCGTGCTCTTGCCCTCGGCACCGGAGGAGGCGCGCCGGCGCCTTAGCGTACTGGAGCAACCCTTTACGCTTTCGGCAGCCCGTAAAGCGCTGGGCACCACGCGACGGGTAGCCATCCCGCTGCTGGAATACCTCGACGCCCAGCGGATTACGCGCCGCGGCGACGGGGGCCAGCGCACCCTGCGCTAGCGAGGCCTCTGTGGCCGAGCATCGCACCTATTTGCGGTGATTGCCCCCGCGGTGGTGAGACGTGTCGCGTGCCACGCGCCGGGCCCGCACGCGCGCGGATTCGGAGGAAAAGCGGCCCGGTTCTTCGGCTACCGGGAGCGCACGCCAGCTGAAGTTCTGCTCTCCTGGGATAGAGGAGACCAACTCCGCCAGCTTGGCGCTGGCCTGCGGTTGTTGTGCTTGCTCATTGTGCTGCTGAGCTGGCGCATCTGGCTTAGCGGGTGCAGCCGGCTGGGCCTGCGGCCCTTTCGGGCGGCGCGAGCCGCTGGGCAGTGCCGTCACGATGGCTTCGCCGGAAAGCGTGTGCTCCCAGACCTCGGGCTGAGCCGGTGTGGCTGCGCGCGCGGCGGCGGGAATCGCAGGTTGTGGCGCGGGCACGCGCAGTGGCGGAACAGCGGGGGAGAAGAGCTCCGCGGTGGTGGCCTCATCGGCGGGGATATCGACGGCAAGCATGCCGTGGCTCGCGTAGGCGCGGGCAGAAAGCCCCGCCCCAGAACCGTGTGCCGCAGCGAATGCGGCGCGCAGTCCAGGGAGCGCGGCACTGTCGCCGAGGGGACCGAGAACCGTATCGTCGCAGGTCGCCACCGCGGTGCCGGCAAGGTCTTCCAGCGTGACGAAGAATTGCTGCGAGCCCATGCCATCAAGCTGGGCGGGCGATAGGTCGCCGGCGGCGGCATCGATTAGCACGCCTCGTCCGCCAGTTAGCAACGCAGTTCCTTGCGGCTGGTCATTGACCGGCACCATCCACGGCCACAGGCCCAGTGACACGGCAACTTCAACCTCGCCGTCCACGACCTCCACGGTGGCGATCGTCTGCGGCTGTGCGGAGGAAGCCTTCAATCGCTCCAAGGCGGGATACTCCGCCGCCTCGACCTCGTCCAGAAACCCTAAGAAGCCGAAGTCCGAGCGAACGCGCCAGCCGTTGGTGTAGGTATCGGGTTCTAGGGAGACGTCGACAAGCGCAGCGTGCTTCGCCACACCGGGGATACTCAATGCGGTGCCCAGCACTGGGTGCTCGAGGACCGCAACATGCTCCACGCCGAAGTAACTAGTCGCGAGCGGGTATAGCGCCATAGAAAGTCACTCCCAAGGTTAAAGGCCGGTAAACAATTCGTAGCTCATTTTACGCATATGGGGGATAGGGCTGGCGCCAGCTTTATATCCTGCGAGTTTTCATTAATGTATAGACAGCTCTCTTAAAAGTGAAACCCGGAAAACAGAATAGGAGTAGAACCATCTCTTCTTCATCGTCTTCCTCATCCCGCCCTGTGCGTGGGGTGAATAATTCGGAGGAAAGCAAAAAGCGCACCCGCAATGCCAAGCGCATCTTAAAGGACATTATGTACCCGCATAATATCCACCCCGCGCTGGTACCGGGCGTCTCCATTGAGGACCAGAAGGTCAAGTACGGCGTGGATAAACCGATCCTCTTTGTGGTCGGCGGACTGGTCGTCGCCTTCGTAGTCTGGGGTGTGATTGCGCCCGAGCAGGTCTTCGATGCTTCTTCGACAGCGCTCGATTGGGTGATGCGTAACTTGGGCTGGATCTTTACCGCCCTGGCGACGTTCCTGATGTTTTTGCTCATCATCTTGGCCTTTTCAAAGTACGGCAAAATCCCTCTCGGGCTAGATGGGGAGAAGCCGGAATTTTCCACGGTGAGCTGGGCCGCGATGCTCTTTGGTGCCGGCATTGGCATCGGCATTATCTTCTTCGGCCCCTTCGAGCCGCTGAGCTACTACCTTTCGCCGCGCCCTGGTGCCTATGAGGCTGCGAGCGATGAAGCGGTGCTGGGCGCCATGGCGCAGGCAGCCATGCACTGGGGCTTTAATGCCTGGGCAATTTACGCCATCGTGGGCCTGTGCGTGGCCTACGTCTCCTTCCGCCGCGGCCGCGTGCCGCTGATGAGCTCCATCCTGATGCCGCTCTTTGGCAATCGCTCCTCTGATTCCCTGCCCGCGCGCATCATCGATGGCCTGGCCATTATTGCCACTCTCTTCGGCACCGCCGCCACGCTGGGCATCGGTGCGCTGCAGATCGGCCGCGGCGTGGAATTGGTTAGCGGCTGGTCTACCACCGGCAATGCTGCGGCGCTGGTGATCATCGTGGTGCTGTCCATCGGAACGATCTTCTCGGCCGTCTCCGGCGTGGCCAAGGGCATTCGGTGGCTCTCCAATATCAATCTGGTGCTGGCCATGGCACTGGCCCTGTTCTTCTTCGTCGTGGGGCCGACCGCCTTCTTGGCCAATATGCTGCCGGCCGTGGTGATTGAATATCTCGATGAAATGCCGCAGATGCTCTCCGCCAACATGGGCGAGGGCGAAGACATGGTGGCCTTCCTGTCCTCTTGGACCACCTTCTACTGGGCGTGGTGGGTATCCTGGTCGCCATTCGTGGGCGTCTTCGTAGCCAAGATTTCGCGCGGGCGAACCATCCGCCAGTTCGTGCTCGGTGTGTTGCTTATTCCCTCGGCCATCATTGTTGCCGCTTTTACCATCCTGGGCGGTACCACCATTTGGTTGCAGCGCCGCGATGGCGATATCGCCTCAGATGGCACTATTGATTCCATGCCGGCGGCAGAAGACATCTTCTTCAAGGTCTTGGACCACTTCCCAGGAGCGGAGTGGATGGCGCCCATCGTCATCATCATGCTGGTGGTCTTCTTCATTACCACGGCTGACTCCGCATCCATTGTGAACTCGCAGCTCACCCAGCGCGGCAACCCCAAGCCCAACCCGGCAGTAACGGTCTTTTGGGTGGTATGTATGGCTGGCATTGCCGTGGTCATTTTGCTTGCCGGTGGCCGTAATGCGCTGCAGGGCCTGCAGAACCTTATTACGGTGACGGCTTTGCCTTTCGCGGTTATCATCGTGCTCATGTGCATCGCGTTGGTGCGCGAGCTGCGCCATGATCCTGCCTCCATCCGTCATTTCTACGAGGACGAAGCGGTCTCTAATGCGATCGTGCGGGGCGTGCGCGATTATGGCGATAACTTTGCCCTGTCTATCGAGCCGACAGACGGCGACTACGCAACGGGCGCGCACTTTAACTCCACTGCAGCAGAGGTGACCGATTGGTACGCGCGCACGGACGAAGAGGGCCGCGCCGTGGGCTATGACTATGAGGCAGGCGAGTATGTGGACAACGATCCATCTATCAAGAATGGCGAGTTCATCTCTCCGGTACCGGAAGATAAGGAAGAAAATTAATACTTGACAATTATTGGCTGGTAGGGTGCCAGCTATGACTTTTAGTACCTTTGCCTTTGCCTTCGCCTTGGTGCTGCTGTCGGGTCTATCGACCTCGATTGGCGGCGCTTTGGCGGTGGGAAGGCGCGAGCCGGGGCCGGCTTTTATGGCCGCTGCACTGGGGCTTTCGGCCGGCGTGATGCTGTATGTCTCCTTTATGGAGATCCTGCCGGAAGGCATTGCGCAGCTTTCCGACGCCCTCGGCGAGGAAACCACCGGCACCTGGGCCGCCGTCGGGGCGTTCTTTGCTGGCATCGCCGTCATCGCCATCATTGACCGGCTCGTGCCGGAGGAGATTAATCCCCATGAGCCGGCCACCACGGCCGAAGAAGCCCGCCGCAAGAAGCTAATGAAAACTGGCGTATTTACCGCCTGCGCGCTGGGCCTGCACAATTTCCCTGAGGGATTCGCCACCTTCTTATCCGGTCTGGAATCTAAGGAAGTTGCGGTGCCGGTGGCGGTGGCCATCGCCATTCACAATATTCCGGAAGGCATTGCGGTGGCTGTTCCGCTGCGCGAGGCCACTGGCTCCCGCAAGAAGGCCTTTTGGTGGGCCACCTTGTCTGGACTGGCTGAGCCGCTCGGCGCGCTCATCGGCTTTGGCCTTCTCATGCCGGTTATTGGGCCGGCGACGATGGGCATTAGTTTCGCCGCCATCGCCGGCATTATGGTCTTCATCTCGCTGGATGAGCTATTGCCCACCGCTGAGGAGACCGGCGAGCACCATCACGCTATCTACGGTTTGATTGCCGGCATGGCCGTGATGGCGGTTTCGCTGATGCTATTTATGTAGCCGGCTATGCAGCCGGGCTACGGAGCGTTAAGCTTCCGCCGGCTCGGCAGAAGTGGCCGAAGTCTTGCCAAAGGAGGCCTTAACCGCCATCACGATGGTGGCAACGACTACGCCAAGCACCAGGCCGCAGACCATGGACATGCCGGTATCTGCCAGCCATGCCAGGGCGCCATTGGAGATATTCTCGGTCGTGGACGCGATGAATTCGTGGGGCTGATCCATGCCGAACTCGTGCAGGCCCTTGACCACGATATGGCCGCCTACCCACAGCATGGCGGCGGTACCAATGACGCCGATGATATCGAGAACGATCGGCATGCCCTTGACCAAGGCGTTGCCCACCGTGGACTTGCCATCGTGGCGCTTATTAAGGGCCATGCCAATATCGTCCATCTTGACCAAGAGGCCTACGGCGCCGTAGACACCCAGGGTCAGCAAGATGCCGACGAAGATGAGGGCACCCAGGCGCATCCAGAATGGCTCGTTGATGACCTCATTTAGGGAAATGACCATGATCTCGGCAGACAAGATGAGGTCGGTGGTGATAGCGGACTTAACTAGGCTGTCCTCGGCATCGGCGCCCTTTTCCTGGACTGACTCGGTCTCCTTTTCCCGGTGGGGGAGAACGTGATGCAGGATTTTCTCCGCACCTTCAAAGCACAAGAAAGTACCGCCGCACATCAGGATGGGGGTGAGCGCCCACGGCGCGATCCAAGAGAGGATCATGGCGATGGGCAGGATGATAACGAGCTTATTGATGAGTGAGCCCTTGGTAATGCGCCAGATCATCGGCAGCTCGCGTTGCGGCTTGATTCCCTCCACGTATTGCGGGGTTACGGCAGCATCGTCGACCACCACACCTGCGGCCTTCACGGAGGTTTTGCCCGCGAGGGCGGCCGCATCGTCAACGCTGGAGGCAGCGGAGCGGGCGATCAGGGCGACGTCGTCAAGCAGGGCAAAAAGGCCACCAGCCATAAATTATCCTTCTGGGGTTAGGGTGATGTTATCGGACCACGTTAAGTGTATCCCCTGATGCGCCAGCCAAGCCATCGCATCATCACCGCTGCGAGTAATGCCCTCGACCGCGGCAAGTGTAGTGTCGATCGCTTTCTCGGCGTCCTCGGCAGAAATCAAGCCAGCGGAGGTCGCGGCAGAGAGTTCATCAATATCGAGCACAGAAATGGGCTCGCCGCGCGTGGCAACCAGATCCACATAAAGGTCGCGGGTGGTCCACACCGCGCCCTCGCGCTGGATCTCGGCCACGTCGATATAAAAGTCTTGGTGGACGTCTACGCCGGGGCGGAAATGGAAGATATTGGCGCGCAGGTTGAGATCGGGCAGCAGCCACGATTCCAGGTAACCAAAGCGCGGGTGATCGGCGCCGCGAGCCATGTAGAGGCCGAAATCCGTCTCGGTGTACGTGTCGACCTCGCGTAAGAATCCCTTGGGGTCGGTATTGGTGTACTCGGCGGTATTAAAGGTCTCGCGCTTGACCGGATGGAGATCCACCGGCATCTACTTCACCTCAAGGAAGGCGGCGGTCGGGGCGAAATTGCAGCGGGATTCCTGGGTGTTCACGCCGCCAGAAAGCAGCGCGATGACGGTGCCCTTGCCGGTCTGGGCGGTGCCGGACAAGGTGGTAGGGCCGTCCTGATTGATGCCATTGTTATTCAGCGGGGTGACACCGCTGCGCAGGGTGTCGAGGTTGAACCACTGCACGTTCATCCCGCCTTGTTCGCGCGCGGCCGGTGGGGTGCCAAGGGCGGTGAAGAGGAATACGGTTTCGCCGGACTTTGCCCCCGGTGCCGGCATTTCGGTGGGGCCAGGAACGGCAATGGCCGAGCCCATGGCATCGCTGGTGCCGCCGATGCAGTGTGCGGAGACCGTGGGCCAGTAAAACTGGCGGAAGTTCGGGTTATTGCCTTCCGGCATGGCTACGCCGCCCTTGCCATCGCCGCCGCCGGCGAAGAACGCGAGGCCAGAGAGGATAGCGTTGCGAACATCCTCGGGAATCCACGGTTGTGCCGCAAAAGCGCGGATGCGGTCCTGGGTTTCCTGGTTGGGGCGGCCAAGCTCGTCCAGTGGGCTATGGGAGGACGCCTGCTGCACCAAGGAAGAAAGATCTGGTGCGGAAGCCTGCGCTGGGGCGACGAGGGGAGAGGCGAGGCCGATGAGCGCGGCCGTGGCAGCGGCGATATAACCGGTGCGGCCGGACAGGCGCCAAGTAGTGCGGGCGTGGCTCACGTTATCAATTCCTTGGGTGCGGTCTCGGGAAGGGCGGTTAAACCCCAGTTGTCACATTTGTAACAATATTACCTACAGTAACGATAGTGATGGCTGGGGGAGTGTCAAGTGCTTTGGCAATCTATAAGATTTTTCGCCCGTTATATACGGTGCGTTACGGGGTAAAGCCAGCCCCAATGCTGCACTTGGCCCTTTAAGGGGGTATCGTGGGAGCTCGTTCAAGATCAATTTCGCGCGCGCAAGCGCTGTAGATCCTCCGAAGGAGAACCCCACTAGTGAGTAATACCGAGTTCCGTAATGTTGCCATCGTCGCGCACGTTGACCATGGCAAGACCACCCTGGTCAACGGCATGCTGGAGCAGTCCGGCGCCTTTGGTGACCACGGTGAACACACGGACCGCGTCATGGACTCCAATGATCAGGAGCGCGAGCGCGGCATTACCATTCTGGCCAAGAACACGGCCATTCACCGCAAGGGCCTGGGCAAGGACGGCCAGGACCTGATTATTAACGTCATTGACACCCCAGGCCACGCCGACTTCGGTGGCGAGGTCGAGCGCGGTATTTCCATGGTGGATGGCGTTGTCTTGCTCGTCGATGCCTCCGAGGGTCCGCTGCCGCAGACCCGCTTCGTGCTCACCAAGGCACTGGAAGCCAAGCTGCCGGTTATCATCTGCGTGAACAAGACTGACCGCCCGGATGCCCGCATCGACGAGGTTGTCTCCGAGTCCCAGGACCTGCTGCTGGAAATCGCCGCCGGCCTGGAGGACGAGGAAGCCGCGGCCGCCGCCGAGGAGCTGCTGGACCTTCCGGTTCTCTACGCTTCCGGCCGCGCCGGCGTTGCCTCCACCGAGAACCCAGGCGATGGCAACGTCCCTGAGGGCGAGGATCTGCAGCCGCTTTTCGACGTCATCTATAACGTCCTCCCAGAGCCTTCCGCTACCGTCGACGCCCCACTGCAGGCGCACGTAACCAACCTGGACGCTTCCGACTTCCTGGGCCGTATCGCGCTGCTGCGTATCTACGCCGGCCGCATCAAGAAGGGCCAGCAGGTGGCCTGGATTCACTACGACGAGGATGGCAACCAGCACACCAAGACCGTGAAGGTCGCCGAGCTGCTGCGCACCGTCGGCTTCGAGCGTCAGCCGGCCGAGGAGGCCATCGCCGGTGACATCGTTGCTATCTCCGGCATTTCTGACGTCATGATTGGTGACACCATCGCCGATCCGGAGCACCCAGAGGCCCTGCCGCGCATCACCGTGGACGAGCCGGCCATCTCCATGACCATCGGCGTTAATACTTCCCCGATGGCAGGCCAGGGCGGCGGCGATAAGCTCACCGCACGTATGGTCAAGGCCCGTCTGGAGCAGGAGCTCATCGGTAACGTTTCGCTGCGCGTGCTGCCTACCGAGCGTCCCGACGCTTGGGAGGTCCAGGGCCGTGGCGAAATGGCGCTGTCCGTGCTCATCGAGTCCATGCGTCGCGAGGGCTTCGAGCTGACCATCGGCAAGCCGCAGGTTGTGACCAAGGAGATCGACGGCAAGACCTACGAGCCGTACGAGATCCTCACCATTGACTCCCCGTCCGAGCACCAGGGTGCTATCACCCAGCTGCTGGCCTCCCGCAAGGGCCAGATGCAGGCCATGGACGTGCGCGAGGGCGACTGGGTACGCATGATCTTCCGCGTTCCTGCCCGCGGTCTCATCGGCTTCCGCACCCAGTTCATGACCGAGACCCGCGGTGCCGGCATCGCTAACTCCATTTCTGACGGCCTAGATGTCTGGGCCGGCGAGATCAAGTCCCGCCCAACCGGCTCCCTGGTGGCTGACCGCACCGGCCAGATCACCCAGTACGCGTTGATGCAGCTGGCTGACCGCGGCAACTTCTTCGTCGAGCCGGGTGCTGAGGCTTATGAGGGCATGGTCGTTGGTGCCAATAACCGCGATGAGGATATTGACATCAACATCACCAAGGAAAAGAAGCTGACCAATATGCGCTCCGCCACCGCGGATGCCACGGTCACCCTTGCTAAGGCACACACCCTCTCCCTGGAAGAGGCGCTGGAATTCTGTGGCAACGACGAGTGCGTCGAGGTCGCCCCAGACGTCCTGCGCGTGCGCAAGGTAGAGCTTTCCGCTACCGACCGCAAGCGTGCTGCTGCTCGCAAGAAGCAGATGAATAAGTAAAAAGCCGCACCCTAGGTGGTGGTGATTGCCGCTGTCGTGGCCACCATCGCCGCAACCGCTGCCGCCTCCTCAACTACGGCCTTGACCGCTGAGGAGGCGGTTTTGTCGTACTCGACCTCTTCTTTGATTTCCTGAATGCGCGCCCGCATCTCGCGGCGCTTCATTCCCTCCGCATCGTTTTTCAGCAGGGTATAGGCGCCGCTGACCTCGCGGAGGATATCGAGGATGATGACGTCATTGACCTCGGCTGGCCGCTGCGCCTCTAAGACTGCAACCAACCGCTCGCGCAGTTCCTTTTCCAGCTCCAAGTCCGTCATGATGTAGCGGTCGCCGCTTATTTGCCACCACTTGGCTTTTTCCACGTCGAGCTGTCCATTCGCGTGGAAATCCAAGGCGATGATTTCCCGCGGGGTAAACCACGAAGCCTCCAACAGGCTCTGCATGCTGGTGGCCTTGTGCTGCTGCAGCTCCTCCCAAGCCCACGCCAACACGGGGTGCTCTGGGCGCTGTGGAGTGGTCTCTACCTTCTTTTTCTCACCGAGCTCTACGTGCCCGCCCAGCAGCAGGTCCGTGAGTACGGTGGCGCGCAGAGCGGCCTCATTATTGGACACCCAGTCTTCCTGCTTGCCGTTGTCCTTGGTCAGGAGAAGGAACATTTCTTGGCAGATGAGCATTGTGGACTCCTTAAAAGTTGCGGTCTATGGCCGAGTCTAGCGCCAATAATCTTCGTTTCGGCGGGGTAGAGGGACTAAAGTAGTCCGCGATGAAAAAGAATCCGGCTTCACCAAGGCGCGCGGCGTCGGCAATCGCAGCGGTACTCAGCACCGCCAGCCTTTCACTACTTAGCGCCTGCGCGGCTAACCCCGGCCCACCACCGGTGGTGGAGGATAATGCCTCCGCGCTGCAAGAAGATCAGACCACCACCACGCCTGGCCCGGAAGAAGAGCAGCCGCAGGATGCCGACTCCGCCAAGCGCCCGACCATCTCGGTGGGCGTGGACCCTCTGCGCGCGGGTTTGAACCCGCACCTTGTGGCCAATAACTCCGAGCTGGTCGACCAGATTGCAGAACTGGTGCTGCCCTCGGCGTTCCACCACGGGCAAAGGGACGCCGATATCCTCGAATCCGCCTCTGAGGTCACCGCTCCTAAGGGCGTGGCGCAACGGGTGCGCTACGTTATCGCCTCGCCCGCACAATGGTCCGATGGCACACCCATTTCCGGCGCGGACTTTAGCTACCTGTGGAAGCAGATGACCACTACCGCCGGTGTGCGCGATCCCGCCGGCTACCACGCCATATCGGCCGTCAATACCTCCGATGGCGGCCGCGTAGTCACCGTGGACTTTTCCCAGAAGGTGAAAGATTGGCATCTGCTTTTCCATAATTTGCTGCCTTCCCATCTGCTGCAGGACGATAACTTTGGCTCTGCCTTAGCCGATAAGATTCCAGCATCGGCCGGGCGCTACCTCGTTGATAGCGTGGACCGCGGACGCGGAGTCATTACCTTGAACCGGAACGACCGCTTCTGGGGCGCTAATCCGGCGCAGGTGGACGTCATCCAGCTGCGCGAAGTGCGCGATAGCACCCAGGCGCTCAATATGCTGCGCTCCGGGCAGATTGGTTTCGCGGACTTTACCCCGGATCAAACCTCCCAGGAGGCACTGGGCCTTTTAGGGCATGTTTCCGATAAAGCCCTGACCCGCCCGCGCCAGCTGCGCCTGCACATGTCCACCGCGGATGGAGCACTAGAAGAAAGCGCAGCACGCCGTGGATTGGCCTCGCTGATTGACACGGACCAGGTCGCGCGTTTGGCCACCGGCCGCGCCTCCAACCTGGAGCCCGGGAACAACCCTATAAGTAAGGACACGGATCTTACTGCGCTGCGCACCCGCGCTAGTAAAAAGCCGATTCGCTTTGCGGTAGACCCCACTAGCCCCACGGCCTTGGCCGCGGCCACTACGCTTTACGACGTCCTAGAAGCCCATGGGATCGATGCTGAGGTGGTTTCCGAGCGCCTGACTACAATAACTTCCAAGCTTTTGCCAGAAGGCGAAGTGGATGCGGTGGTGACCTGGGAGGATATTTCCCTGAACTCGCTGGCCGCGGCAAATATCTTCAGCTGCGATGACAAGCAGCCGCTCGCCGGCGACCTGTCCGGAATCTGCCCGGAGAACGCGGATGAGATTCGCGAGGAGATTTTGTCCGGCGCCATGAGCCCGAAGGAAGCCCTCGGCCGCATTCGCGATGTGAACTCTAAGGAGGCCCTTTACGTGCCTTTGGTGGATGAGACGCGTATCCATGCGCTCGGGGAGGGTATTGTAGGCCCCGGCCAAAGCATTGATGATTGGGACGAGGGTCTTATCACCGCGCCCCGCTGGAGGATAGATGAAGACTAAGGACTTAACCGGCTACCGTGTGGTGGCAGTGCACGCCCACCCGGATGATGAAACCCTCTTTATGGGTGGCACCCTGGCCACTCTTGCCACACGCGGCGCCGAGGTTACCGTCATTACTCTTACCTTGGGTGAGGACGGCGAGGTCATCGGCGAGCCTTACCAAGGTCTGGCCGATCACGATCAGCTCGGCGGTTTCCGCGCCCGCGAATTGGCCAATGCCCTCGATGCCCTGGGTGTCAAGGGGATCCAGCTGGGCGGTTTCGGCCACTTCCATGACTCTGGCATGGCAGGCTCTCCCTCGCACGAGAACCCGCGTGCGCTGGTCAATCGCATCGAGGAGGCGGCCGATTTCCTGAGCGACGAGCTTGAGGCTATCCAGCCCCACGCCATCTTGACCTACGGGCCCGATGGCGGCTACGGGCACCCGGACCACATTGCGGTGCATGAGGCGGTGATGAAGGCGGCGTCGCCAAGCACGCGCATTTGGTACGGCATTTTTGAACGCGCGGCCAATTATGCCGGCCTGGACACCCTCGATGCGCCGGCCGGGTGGACCAAGCCCAGCCAGGAGTACCTAGACAATTTCACCAACGAGGGCGCCGATGTCACCGTCGCTCTTTCCGACGCCGCCCTGGACGCCAAGCGCTGCGCCATGCGCGCCCACGCCTCCCAAATCTGGGTGGCCGATGGCTCCACCACCCGCACCAACCCCGAGGCCGCCGTGGCCGCGTTGCACGAACCCGAGCAGGTGCCCGGGGCCTATGGTCTATCCAACCTGCTGGTCATGCCCCTGCTGCGCGCCGAGTACTTCCAGCTGGGACAGGGCGAGCCGGCCGATGACCTGCTGGGCGGCCTGTAATGCGCACGGATTTTAGCCGCGGCGAGCAGGTCACCGGCCTGGTGTGGTTGGGCATCGGCGCGCTATTGTCGGTCTTCCTCGAGGTCATCTACCTCACTGCGCGCATTCCGCTGTCTAATGGGGCGAGCGTGGCTTTTCCCATCACCATCCTGCTTGCGTGGTGGTTTAACTCCGTGCTCACCCGTACCGCCCGGCTATGGAGCCCCGCACCGATGGTCGGCGCCATCCCGCTCATCGTCTGGTGCCTGGGCTTTTTTGCCTTCATGCTCCTCGTACCGATGACAGGAGACATGCTCTTGGCCAATAATATTCTCAGCCTGTTCCTGCTTTTGGCCGGGATAGGCGGGGGCGTTTGGCCATTTTTCAAGCAGAAGTGACATACTGTTAAACATCCCAAATCCGTGACATCAGGAAGTTTCAAGGAATCTCCATGACTTATACGATCGCACAGCCTTGCGTTGACATAATGGACCGCAGCTGCGTTGAGGAATGCCCTGTTGACTGCATCTACGAGGGCAAGCGCATGCTCTACATCCACCCGGATGAGTGCGTGGACTGCGGCGCCTGCGAGCCGGCTTGCCCGGTCGAGGCCATCTTCTACGAGGATGACGTTCCCGATGAGTGGCTGGACTACAACGACGCCAACGCCGCCTTCTTCGATGACCTGGGCTCCCCGGGCGGCGCGGCGGCCCTTGGGCCACAGGACTTTGACGTCCCGATGATTGCCGCGCTTCCACCACAGAATCAGGAGTAAGACATGGCACGCACACCGCTAGGAAAGACGCTTCCAGACTTCCCCTGGGATTCGCTGGCCGGCGCCAAGAAGAAGGCCCAGGCCCACCCGGGTGGAATCGTTGACCTCTCGGTGGGCAACCCCGTTGACCCTGTATCCCCGGGCGTGCAGCTTGCGTTGACCGCAGCCGCGCAGAACCCTGGTTACCCGCAGACCGCCGGCACCCCGGAACTGCGCGAGGCCATCGCCGCCGCGCTCACCCGCCGCTATAACATGCAGGTTGACCGCGTCCTGCCGGTGGTCGGCACCAAGGAGGCCATCGCCTGGCTGCCTACGCTTCTGGGCATGCGCGGCGAGACCGTCGCCTTCCCCTCGGTGGCCTATCCCACCTACGAGGTGGGCGCCCTGCTCGCCGGCGCCACGCCGCTGCGCGCGGATTCCGATTTCCAGGATGCCTCCCTGGTCTTTTTGAATTCGCCGTCCAATCCCACCGGCCGCGTGCTCGGCGTGGAGGAACTGCGCCGCATCGTGGCGTGGGCGCGCGAGACCGGCGCCATCATCGCCTCCGATGAGTGCTACATGAGCCTGGGCTGGAACGACGATAATCCGCCGGTGTCCATCCTCGATCCGCGCGTGACCGATGGTGATAACACCGGGCTCATCGCCATGCATTCGCTGTCCAAGACCGCGAATATGGCCGCTTACCGCGCCGGCTTCTTCGCGGGCGATAACGAGCTCATCGCCGAGCTGCTGCAGCTGCGCAAGCACGCCGGCCTCATCGTTCCAGGTCCCATCCAGGCCGCCATGGTCGCCGCGCTCAACGACGACGACACCGAGGCACTCCAGCGCAACCGCTACGCTTCCCGCCGTGCAGTGCTTATGCACGCGCTTGTCGACGCCGGCTTTACCATCGACCACTCCGATGCCGGCATGTACCTGTGGGCCACCCGGGGCGAGAATTGCCGCGAGACCATCGACTGGCTTGCCGAGCGCGGCATCCTCGCGGCCCCGGGTGACTTCTACGGCCCGGCCGGCGAGAAGCATGTGCGTATCGGCCTCAATGGCACCGATGAGCGCATCGATGCCGCCGTGGACCGCCTCGCCGGTGCCTAATTCCGGTAGGCCTCCCGCCCGCGCGGGCATTTCGCCGCGCAAAACGGTCCTGCGCGGCCACGTGCCCGAGGAAGGGGAGTACTTCGCCGCCCGTGCCGGCGACTCTCCCTTTTCGCCCGGCACCGTGCTGCCGCCCGGCGCCGCACTTTCGCACCCCGTGCCCGCCTGGTACCACCCCTCCGTTCCTCCGGAACGCCCGATTCCTTTCGACTACTCCGTGGTCCACGCCGACCGCGACCTCATCGTGGCCGATAAGCCGCACTTCCTGCCCACGACCACCAACGGCCGCCTCCAGCGCGAAACGCTGCAAACCCGCCTGCGCGTGGACTTTGGCGAAGACGACATCGTACCCCTGCACCGCCTAGACCGCCTGACCGCTGGCCTCGTCATCTGCTCCCGCAATCCCGCAACCCGCGCCGCCTACCAGCGCATCTTTCTGGAGGGGAGTGCGGTGAAGAAGTATCGGGGCGTCGTCAAGCAGCCGCTTTTCGTGGACCGGGAAATTGCCCTGCGCATGCACAAGCCCCGCGGGTCGCGCCAGGTGTTCGTGGCCCCCGAAGGTACGCTGACCTCCACATATGTGCGCGCCGCCGGCCGGGAGGTGACCATGTGGCCGCGCACCGGCCATACCCACCAGTTGCGCGTGCTGCTCAATCACCTCGGCCACCCACTGCTTGGCGACGATACCTATCCCACCCCGCGCAAGCTCGACCTCTATGACTTCCGAACCCCGCTCGCGCTGCTCCATGAGGCTATAACTTTTATAGATCCTCTATCACATTCCGAGCGTCAATTTTTCAGTTCCCAGGCCTTAAGAACTACAATCGAGTAGTTATTTAATCACTGGCTAGAAAGGCGGCCCATGGCAGACCTCAGCGTCGCGCGCTTTGTGTCCAATTTTGGGCAGTTTCTCAAATTCGGCATTGTTGGCGGCTCGGGTACCGCGGTTAATCTCTTTGTGGTCTATTTGTGCAGAAAGATTACTTGGTGGTCTGGCGGCATCGAGGCGGATGACCCCTTCATCAATCTCTTCGGCTCTGTTTTCCATATCCGTTGGTACCATGTGTTTTTGACCATTGCGTTCTTGGTCGCCAACACTTGGAACTACCAGCTGAATCGCATGTGGACTTTCCGATCGGTGGCGAAGGTGTCTTGGCTGCGCGGTTTCTTCCCATTCCTTCTCGCTGGAATTGGAGCTTTTATCGTAAGTCAAGTTGTGGCGACACTGTTAATGAATCCGACTTCGCCGCTGCACTTGCCCTCAGACATTCTGGATGATTCGACCGGTTTGCGTACAAAGGTGTACTGGGCATCGGCCATTTCTATCATTGTCGCTATGCCGATTAACTTTATTTTGAACAAGCTTTGGACCTTCCGCTCGCAGCCGAAGACGCCTCAACTTGTCGAAGAAACCGAGCCAGCCTAGCTAGGTCCCGTATTTCCTTCCTCTCCGCCCCTCGCGCTCACCAGCGCAGGCTGGCGGAGATTTTTCTTTCTCCCCGTGAGCGCGAAGGGCACAGTACCTTCCGTCGCGCTCACGGGGAACGAAATCAGAGAAAACCCGCCGTCCGCGGTGAGCGCGAAGGGCCGGGTGAGGTGCCGGAGTGGGACTAGTCCTCTAGCTCGGCATCGAGGCGAGCTTGGTCGCGGCGGTGCTGGCGGCGACGAATGAAGGGGGCGAGGATGAGCACCGTGGTGATACCGACGGCGGCGCCGATGAGATAGGAAACGGGGTCGTGGCCGTCGGCAGGCGCATAGGCGTTATAGGCAATTCCTGCGAACATGACAATTAGTGGGATGAGGTAGACGGCGATAGCCGCCCAATTGCGGCTGACCAGCGGGGTGGCCACGCGCTTGCGCATCCAAGCAGAACCGATGGAGTTGCCCACGATGGACGGCACGAGCGCGAGGAAGCTCAGCATAGACATCTGGCCCGGAAGGACCCAGGCCAGAACTGCGGCGACGACGAGTTCGAGGAACGGGATTGGGGTCATTCCGATTACGCAGGCCTTGTAGAGCGTGTCGCGTTCGAATTCATCGCGGGTTGCGCGATCGATTTCCTTGAGGGAGTAATTGGCGATGGCGTTAATCATGTTGTTCAGCTCCAAAAATTTCTTCGACGGTTTTTCCTAGTTCGTGGCAAATGTCCAGCGCGAGGTGCACGGAAGGGGAGTAATTTCCCCGTTCGATATTGGCAATGGTCTGGCGGGAGACGCCGGCTTTTTCAGCGAGTTCGGCTTGTGATAATTCGACCCAGCGGCGCCACTTGCGGACCATGTTGGGGTGGTCGGCCATCCGGACTCCTTTACTGTGTGTCTTGCTTACATGTCCTAATGTAAAGGATAGTTGTCATTAAGGCAAATGTCTCACACATAGATGCCACTTCCAATAGGGCTGAGCTGCTGAGATCGGAAGCTCAGGGTTGCGGCCTTTTAGCACCTCAATAGTGGCTTTGATAAGCAGGATGGCTTCGCTGAGGTGGTAATTGATGTCGTCGGCAGTAAAGCGCAAAACGGTATAACCATGGGCTACGGCCGCGTTCTGTTTGGAGCGGTCAGCTTGAAAGGCCACACTGTGCTTGTGGTATTCCCAGCCGTCAACTTCCACCAGCAACTTGCCAATCTTCAGGTCAAAGCGGTAGCCGGCGATGAGAACATTGTGCTTGGGGTAGATTCCTTCTGCGCGCAGCTGCCTGCTTAGTGTGCGTTCCGGCGGGCTATCTGCGCCTATAGCCGAGTGTCGTATCGTCTCTTTTAGAGGCTTCGGGACGCGCCTCATTCGCCGCTGGTCCTCTTCTAGGCGGCCGGGGCCGTGCTTTCCTTGGTAGTAGTCTTCCAATAAAGACCTGCACGCACGCGAAATTCTGCGTGCAGCCCATAGCGGTTGCACCACAGGTAGGCCATCGACCTTGTGTGTGGCCCTGAGGCGCGAGTGCGAAACGCGAAAGTTCTTTCCCTTCAAAGTACGCGGTCCCTCCGCTTCCAGAGGAAATGTCAGCTGCCGGCCGAGGTAAATCTCCTGCGCCGTCTTTCCCGTGAAATGGATGCGGCTGAGCCCATGCGCCAGCGCCCGCGCCACCGCCCAGGGCGTCCATTCATCGGTATAAATCCCCCTGTGCACGCGAAAGAGCTTCCCCTCGCGAACCTTGCGACGAATCGCATCCTTGCTCAAACCTTGGCCGCGCAGTTCCGCGGTAGTCCATTCCCCCATGGGGCTTAACCTAAGCGGTCGTGTTGAGCTGTAGCTATGCGCGTCGCGGCATCCTGTGGATAACCCTGGGGTTGGGGGCGATTTTCCGCTGCGTGGTCTGGATAGCTGTGGATAACTTCCCTTCGCGCTCACCGGCGGCCTCGGGTGGCCCTGATTTGTGCTCCCCGTGAGCGCGACGGGAGGGGCGTGGGCAGAGCTCGCCGTAGGCGCTCACCAGGTGACGAAAAAGAGAGACCCCGCCTCGTGCCGGTGAGCGCGAAGGGCGGGGAGGGGCCAAGGGGAGTGGGCGAGCCGTGCCTCCAGGGGCGAGGGGCTAGGTGAGGGGCAGCGTCGAGGTCGGGTTGATGCCGCGAACCTTGGAATTGATGACGCCGGCGATGGAGAGCACCACGAACATGGCGGCGGCGGAGAGGAGTTGGGTGCGGGCGGTGGCGTCGGTAAGCATGAGCACCGCGATGGCTGCAAAGAGGGCGAGGGCAAACCAGGTGAGGTAGGGGAAGGCCCACATGCGGATGGGGAGGGGGTGGAGCGCCTCGAGCTGGCGGCGCAGGCGTAGCTGGCTGACTGCGATGAAGACCCAGACGATGAGCAGGGAGGCACCGGCGGCGTTGAGCATGAAGGTAAGAAGCCAGCCGGTATCGGCGTAGTTGAGCGCGACCATGACGGCCGAGAGGAGGACAGACAGGCCGATGGCGGTGGTAGGAACGCCGTCCTTATTGGTGGTAGTGAAGATGCGCGGGGCCTCGCCGCGGGAGGCTAGGGAATGCATCATGCGGGAGGAGGCGTAAATCTGCGAGTTGAAGGCGGAGAGCAGCGCGAGGACGATGACGACCTCCATGATGCCGGCCGCGCCCGGGATGCCGGCGCGCTCGAGGACCATGGTGAAAGGGGATTCCGCGGCCGTGGAGGCGCCGCCCAAGATGGAATAGGGCAGGAGGAACGTGATGACGAGGACGGAGCCCAAGTAGAACACGGAGATGCGCAAGATGGTGGAACGCACGGCGTTGACTAGGGATTTTTCGGGATCTTCGGATTCGGCAGAAGCGATGGCAACCACCTCGATGCCGCCGAAGGCGAAGGCTACGGCCAACAGGCCAGCCGCGACGCCGCCGAGGCCATTGGGCATGAAGCCGTCCTCAAGGAAGACGGAGGTGCCGATGAAGGAATGGCCGGGCAGGAGGCCCAGGATGAGCAGCGCGCCGATGATGAGAAAGGCCACGATGACAACGACCTTGATGAGGGCGAACCAGTACTCGAATTCGCCGAAGCTGCGAACGCGCAGCAGGTTGACGATGCCGAAGAGGGCCACGCAGATGGCGGCGGGAATCCACGGTGAGACGTTGAACCAAGAGCCGATGAAGCCGGCCGCGCCGGTGATTTCGGCGCCCAGCACGGCGACGGTGGCTAGCCAATAAATCCAGCCCTGGGTAAAGCCCGCCCAGCGGCCGATGCCGTGTTCGGCGTATTCGGAAAAGGAGCCGGAGGCGGGGATAACGGTGCCCATCTCGCCCAGCATCTGCATCACCAAAATGGCCAGAAAGCCTGCGATGACGTAGGCGAGGAGCACGGCGGGGCCGGCGGCGGAGATGCCGACGCCGGTGCCCAAGAAGAGTCCGGCACCGATGGTGGAGCCTAGCCCCATCATGGTCAGGTGGCGGACCTTCAGGCCAGAACCGAGGGTGGAGGAGTTATCAGTCACCCCTCCATCTTATTTTGCCCGATTGGGCTATAGGAATCGGGGGTGTTAATTCTTGTGCAGCTCGTCGTTAAGCGCGACGGCCTCGGCCTTCCACTCCACGGCCTCAACCGCACCGGAGACGGAGTTGCGGCGCAGCAGCATGCCGGAGGCACCGGAGAGCTGGGAGCCCTTGACGTTCTCGCCATTGTCGACGCCCAGTGCTTCCGCGACCTTGCCAAAGACGGCTACCTTGGTGCCGGCGGTGACGTAGAGGCCGGCTTCGACCACGGCGTCGTCGCCAAGCGAAATGCCAATGCCGGAGTTGGCGCCGAGCAGGCAGCGCTCGCCAATGGAGATGACCTCCTTGCCGCCGCCGGAAAGGGTGCCCATGATGGACGCGCCGCCGCCGATATCGGAGCCATCGCCCACGACGACGCCCGCGGAGATGCGGCCCTCCACCATGGAAGCGCCGAGGGTGCCGGCGTTGAAGTTGACGAAGCCCTCGTGCATGACGGTGGTGCCCTCAGCCAGGTGGGCGCCCAGGCGCACGCGGTCTGCGTCACCGATTCGGACGCCGGACGGCACAACGTAGTCCACCATGCGGGGGAACTTGTCCACGGAGTAGACAACGACTGGGCCGCGGGAAGCCAGGCGGCCGCGCACCATCTGGAAATCGGACACGGCGCACGGGCCGTAGTTGGTCCAGACCACGTTGTTGAGGTGGCCGAAGATGCCATCCATATTCAGGCCGTGCGGCTTGACCGCGCGGTGGGAGAGGAGGTGCAGGCGCAGGTAAGCATCGTAGGTATCGACGGGGGCGTCATCCAGATCCTTGATGGAGGTCTCAACGGCAACGCGGGCCACGCCGCGCTCCTCGTCCGGGCCTGCCAGCGCGGAGAACTGCTGGGGAACCTCTTCCAAGCGCTTGGTCTCGGTAGTCTCTACGTTCTTATCGGTGTATACGGCCGGGAACCATACGTCCAAGACGGTGCCGTCATGGGTAATGGTTGCTAGGCCACGTGCGGATGCAGAAGTCATGCCCGCTAGCTTAGCAACTACTTCCGCGCCCCCGCGCGCTGGCCGGTGGGAAGCACAAAGGACAAGATGACGAGCACCGAAGCCAGGATGAGCACCGAGATGACCTGGTTACGCGCGGCCGGATCAAAGAGCATCAGCAGGGTCAGTCCGGCCAAAGCAGCGGCCGTAACCCACGGAAGCCAGGGGAAGCCGGGTACGTGGATCTCGGTCAGCTCGCCATTATCGCGCAGGACGGGGTGCAACTTGATAAAGGAAGCCACGATGAAGGACCAGATGACCAGCAGGCACCCTCCGACCGCGTTGAAGAGGAAGGCCAGAAGCCCTGGCGGGTTCCAGAACTGCAGGCCCACCGAAGCGAAGGCGAAGACCATGGACAAGATGACGGCGTTGATGGGGGAGCCGGCACGATTTTGCTTCAGGAAGAATCCCGGGGCGCAGTGGTCTTTGGCCATATCGAAGACCAAGCGGGAGGTGGCGTAAATCTGCGCGTTGAAGGCAGACAGCAAGGCGAGGGCGATGATGGCCTCCATGAAGCCGGCAGCAAAAGGAATCTTGGCGGCCGCGAGCACCAGGGTGAAGGGGGAATCGGCCGCGACATCGGCGTCCTGGATGGAGCTAAACGGCAGCGCCATGGTGATCACCACGATGGAGCCGATGTAGAAAATCATGATGCGCACGATGATGGCGCGCACCGCGGTGGCCACGTTGTGCGCCGGGTTCTCGGATTCGGCCGCCGCAATGGTTACCAGCTCGATGCCGCCAAAGGCAAAGGCGACGGCCAGCAATCCGGCGGCGAAGCCAGGCATGCCATTAGGCAGGAAGTTATCGGTGAAGTTGGTACCGGCCAAGGAGACATCCATGCCCGGCAGGATGCCCAGCGCCATGAGCGCGCCGATGACGAGGAAGGCGACAATAACGCCGACCTTGATAATGGCGAACCAGAACTCGAACTCACCAAAGCCACCCACGGCCGCGAAGTTGACCACCGCGAAGAAGGCCACGGCAATAAGCGCTGGAATCCACGGGGCAATATCGAACCAGTTGGAAATGATGGCGGCCGCGCCGGTGATTTCGGCACCCATGACCATGATCAGCATGAACCAGTAAATCCACCCCATGGTAAAACGCGCCCAGTGGCCGAAGGCCTGGCCGGCGTAGGTGGAAAATGACCCCAAAGAGGGGCGGGCGGCGGCCATCTCACCGAGCATCCACATCACCAGTGCGATGAGCGCGCCGGCCACGGCATAGGAGATGAGCACGGAGGTGCCGGAAATCTGGATGCCGAGGCCCACGCCGAGGAAGAGACCGGCACCCACGGCGGAGCCAAGGCCCATCATCGTGAGATGACGGGATTTCAATTGAGTGGCTTCGGCCATTGTTATCACCTTAGGGAGGACGAATTATTTGCAGTGAAGTGAACTTTACACAATGCGGTGAGCTGCGCGGAGCGCTAGCATGGCGCTTTGTGACTTTAGATCTATATGCAGACCCCATCGAACTAACCAAGGCGCTCGTGGATATTCCGAGCCCCTCCCACCATGAGGAGGCCATCGCAGACGCCATCGAAGAAGCGCTGCGCGGATTGGACGTCGAGGTTGCCCGCTACGGCAATACCGTGTGCGCCCGCACGAACCGCGGGCTAGATTCCCGCGTGGTGCTCGCCGGCCACATTGATACCGTTCCGTTGGCAGAAAATGTACCGCATCACATGGAAACCTCTGAAGGCGGGGTAGAGATTATGTGGGGCTGCGGCACCGTGGACATGAAGTCCGGCATGGCCGTCTACCTCAATGCCTTTGCCCAGCTGCACGAAGCCGACGAGCTCAAGCATGACCTCACCGTCATCGCCTACGAGGGCGAAGAAGTAGCCACTGAATTTAATGGCCTGGGCCACCTGCAAAAAGACCACCCGGAGTGGCTCGAGGGCGACTTCGCTCTTCTGGGCGAGCCCTCCGGCGCCATGGTGGAGGCCGGCTGCCAGGGCTCCATTCGCCTGCGCGTGACCGCCCACGGCACCCGCGCGCACTCGGCCCGCGCCTGGCTCGGCTCCAACGCAGCGCACAAGCTCGCGCCCATCATGAGCCGCATCGCCGCCTATGAGTCCCGCGATGTCACCATCGATGGCTGCACCTACCGTGAGGGCCTCAACATCGTCCACCTCGAGTCGGGCGTTGCCACCAATACGCTGCCGGATGAGGCATGGATGTTTGTAAACTTCCGCTTTGCGCCGGACCGCACGAGCGACGAGGCGCTGGAGTATATGAAGTCCATCATCGGCGAGGAAGAAGATGTCACCATCGAGATCGATGACATCGCGCCGGCCGCCCAGCCCGGTTTGGGCCAGCCGGCGGCCAAGGCTCTTATCGACGCCGTCGGGGGCAACGTCCGCGCCAAGTACGGCTGGACCGACGTCGCCCGCTTCTCCGAAATGGGCACCCCGGCCGTAAACTTCGGTGCCGGCGACCCCGGGTTCGCGCATAAGAAGGACGAGCAGGTCCCCACCGCGCAGATCGCCGAAGTATCCACCGCCCTCCTGAACTACCTGAAGGGATAATAATGACCCCCGAACAGATGCGCACCCTGCGCGGTCCGATGCTGCTGCGCACCGAAGGCGAGCAGGCCTCCACCTTTGACCAGCGGCTCTTGGAGTCCGGCGCGGACCATGAGTGGCAGCACGCCGATCCGTGGCGCGTCCTGCGCATCCAAGGCGAGTTCGTCGCTGGCTTCGATGCGCTTTCCAAGCTGCCGAAGGCCGTTACCGTCTTCGGCTCCGCGCGCACCACGCCGGAGGATGCGAGCTACCAGCTCGGCGTCGAGGTCGGCCGCAAACTGGCCGAGCACTCCTATGCCGTCATCACCGGCGGCGGCCCCGGCATCATGGAGGCAGCCAACCGCGGCGCCCACGAGGCCGGCGGGCTCTCCGTGGGCTTGGGCATCGAGCTTCCCCACGAGCAGGGCCTTAACGAGTATGTGGATCTGGGCCTGAATTTCCGCTACTTCTTTGCCCGCAAGACGATGTTCTTGAAGTACTCGCAGGCCTTCATCTGCCTGCCTGGTGGCATGGGCACGATGGATGAGTTCTTCGAGGTCATGTGCATGGTCCAGACCGGAAAAGTGACCAATTACCCCATCGTGCTCATGGGCACCGAGTACTGGTCCGGCCTGCTGGAATGGATGGAAAAGACCCTGGCGGCCAGCGGCTATATCAACGAAGGTGACCGAGAGCTTTTCCTGCTTACCGACGACCCCGATGAAGCCCTCGCCCACATCATCCAGCGCCACCAAGTCATGAGCGATAAGCGCATCAGGGAGCCGCGTTGAGCCTCGCGCGCGTGATGGCGATTGTCAATCGCACCCCGGATTCCTTCTATGACAAGGGCGCAACCTTTGACCTCGACCCGGCGTTGCGCCGTTGTGATGAGGTGATCGCGGCCGGTGCGTCGATCGTCGATATTGGCGGCGTGAAGGCTGGCCCCGGCAAGGCCGTGGACGCGGCGGAGGAAATCGACCGCGTGGTGCCGACCATCGAGAAGGTACACGAGCGCCACCCGGACGTGCTCATCTCCGTCGATACTTGGCGCAGCGAGGTGGCAGAGGCCGCCATCGCAGCCGGCGCCGGCCTGGTCAATGACACCTGGGCCGGTTGGGACCCCGAGCTCATCGAGGTCTCCGGCCACCACCGCGTGGGATACGTGTGTTCGCACACCGGCGGCATCACCCCGCGCACCCGGCCGCATCGCGTCCACTTCGACGACGTGGTGGCCGATGTCATCGCGGAAACCACCCAACTGGCCGAGCGCGCCGCCTCCCTCGGCTGCCCGGAGGACCTGACCTTTATCGATCCGACGCATGACTTTGGTAAGAACACCTTTCACGGGCTCGAGCTCCTGCGGCGTATCGACGAAGTCGTCGCCACCGGCTGGCCGGTGCTTATGGCGCTATCCAATAAGGACTTCGTGGGCGAGACGCTCGACCGCGGGGTAGGCGAGCGCGTGGCCGGCACCCTGGCCGCTACCGCGTGGTCTGCCGCCCGCGGCGTGGCCGCCTTTCGCGTGCACGAGGTGGCCGAGACCGCCGATGTCATACGCATGACCGCAGCCATCCAAGGCGAGGTCGCCCCGCTAGCAGCCACGCGAGGCCTTGCATGAGCGTCTCCGTTATCATCCCAGCGCTCAACGAAGAGGGCACCGTCGCGGACGTCGTGCGCGCCTGCCTCGCCGATGACCCCCTGGAAGTGCTGGTGATCGACGCCGATTCCACCGACGCCACCGCCTCCCGCGCTGCCGCCGCCGGAGCGGATGTGCGCAATTGGCGCGATATCCTCCCAGAGGAACCGCGCCCCGGTAAGGGTGAATCCCTTTGGCGCGGGGTTGCCGCGGCGAAGGGAGACATCGTCGTCTTTGTCGACGCCGACCTTGGATCCGCTGCACCCGGCATGGTCTCGGCCTTGGCCGCGCCCTTCGCTGACCCAGCGGTGGAGATGGTCAAAGCCCGCTACCGCCGCAGCCTCAATGGCCAGCCCACCGGCGGTGGCCGCGTGACCGAACTGACCGCCAAGCCGCTCATCAAGCAGTTCTTTCCCGAGCTCGCCCACATCGATCAGCCCCTCGGCGGCGAATACGCCCTGCGCCGCGCCACCGCCCTAGAACTGCCCTTCGTGGAGGGGTATGGGGTGGAAGCGGGGCTAATGGTGGACGTCGGCAAGCGGGGCACAATCGCACAGGTAGACCTGGGCACGCGGGTACACCGCAACCGGCCGCTGCACGAGCTGGCGCCGATGGCCGAGGTAGTCGCGCGCACGCTGCTCGCCCGCGCCGGGGTCATCGCTCCCGTTGCTCAACGCCCGCCGCTAAAAGGTAAGGTTTAAGCCATGCTGTCTTGGATTATGCTCCTCCTTGTCCTCATCGCCCTGACCGTCATCGGCACCTGGGTATGGGGCTCCATCTTTGGCCGCGGCGAGGTCATGCACCCGCTAGACGAGCCGCAGAAGGTGCGCGAAAATAACCGCGCCGCCCTCCGCGAAGGCCGCCTTGACCAGGTGAAATTCGAGGTAGTTCCCCGCGGATACCGCCAGGACCAGGTAGACGATCTCCTCGCGCAACTGGAGGAACAACTATCTTCCGCGCAGAAAAGGTCTAAGCTGGAAGGAAAAGAAGTTAACTAAAGGAGACTCACTATGGCAGCAATGAAGCCGCGCACCACGGGCGGAGAAATGGAAGCAGTAGAGGAGTCCCGCAAAATCGTCATGCGCATCCCCTCGGATGGCGGCGGTCGCATCGTCATCGAGCTGAGCAAGGACGAGGCCGCCGAGCTCGGTTCCCTGTTGACTGAGGTTTCTAGCTAGTCTAGGTACATGCTTTCTCATATCGTCGACATTCTGGCCGATCCCAACGATGGCACCGCGCTTTCTGGTGCCGATGATTTCTCTCGCCTCGTTTCGGAATCCGGCCACTCTTTTGATGTGGCCAAGCAGGGCTACGTCACCCTCGCAGCCGGCGCCGGACTCAAGCACAAGGGCGATGACATGGATATGGTCAACGCCCGCGAGACCTATTTGGCCATGGGCCACTTCGCGCCCTTCGTTGAGGCCGTAACCGGGGCCGTCCAGGACGGACTGGATTCCGCCTCCCTGGCCGAGTCCACGCCCGCCTCCCTCCTCGAGGTGGGTGCCGGCACCGGCTACTACCTGGCCCACACCCTGGACTCCATCGCGGAGGCCCGCGGCGTTGGCCTCGACATTTCCCCGCACGCTGCGAAGCACTTAGCTAAGTGCCACCCGCGCGTCGGCGCCGTCGTGGCCGATGTGTGGGAGCGCCTGCCCATCCGGGATGAGTCCGTCGACGCAATCTCCGTCGTCTTCGCCCCGCGTAACCCAGCCGAGTTCCAGCGCGTGCTCGCCCCGGGCGGCCAGGTCATCGTCTTGACGCCCGGCGCCGGACACCTGGACGAGCTGCGCGAGCCGCTCGGCATCCTCGGCGTGGAAGAAGGCAAGGTCGAGCGCATGTATGAGCAGGCCGAGGGCTTCCTCGAGCAGGCGGCCGACCCGGTCGATATCTCGTTCCCCATCGAGCTGGATAAGGCCTCCGTCGCCGCTCAGGTGGGCATGAGCCCGTCCGCACGCCACATCAGCGCCGGCGAACTCGCCGAGCGCATGGCCGCACTGCCCCCGACGCTCACGGTCACCGCCCGCGCCCGCTTGGACCGCCTCCGCGCCGTCTAGCTCCCGGCCGGCCCCAGCCACCTCCACCGCCCTTCGCGCTCACCGGAAGCGCGTGGGGCGGTTCTTTTCGTCTCCCCAGTGAGCGCGAGGGGAGGTTTCCCCCTTGCCGCTCACCGGCACACGCTTTCCGACGCCCCAGCTTCTCCCCGTGAGCGCGAAGGACGCGTGTGAGGGAGCTAGGGGAGACGCAGCCCAGCGATGTGGATTGAAAACGAAATCCCCGCTCTTGCCGCTCACCAGGAGAGGCGGAACCGCGGTGGGCGGCCGCGCCGGTGAGCGCGAAGGGCGGGGGGGAGGGACGGAGAGAGACGGGTTGGGTGAGGAGGGGCGAGCCAGGAGGATTAAAGCTTGGAGCCGGAGCGCTGCCAGTCCTGCTCGATGACGGCATCGCCGGAGGTCTCGACCCGCAGGCCGGAGCAGCCGCCTTCGAAGTAGACGCGGGAGGCCATCGCGATGAGGCCACCGTCGACGAATACCTCGACGGTGGAGCCGTCTTGAATGATGGTGAGGGTATCGGAGTCGCCCTCGGCAAGCGTGGCGGTGGCGGGCTCGGAATCGGCGAAACAGTGGTCGAAGGCCTTGTTCATGGAGCGATCAAGGCTGATGTCATCGCCGGAGTGGCAGATGGTGGCGGCGGGGTCACCGGCGCCGTCGAGAAGCGTGACAGTCACGCAGGAACCGGAAGGGACTTCCATGACGCCGGTCCAGGAACGGGCGTAGTCGGAGAGCTTGACGGCATCGGGCAAGCCGGGGGCGGGGGCTTGGTAGAGGACGCCGCCCTCGAGGGTGACTCGGCGGGGCAGGGACAGGGCATTGGCCCAGCCTTCGGCCTCCCAGGAAGCGTGCTTGGTGGCGTCGTCGCCGCGGCCGTTGCCGTTGAGGAGACCAACGATGACGGCGCGCTCGTAGCGCTGCTCTGGGGTGAGAGTACCGGTGGTGGTGTTGGTACTGCGCGGGCGGGAGAAATCGTGGCCGAAGTCCACGCGGCGGAAGCCGGAGACCACGGTAAAAGTAGTGCCCTCCAGCCGGCCGACGAGGTAGCCGGAGACGTCGCGGCCGCCGCGCTCTAGCGTGACGAAGAGGACGTCGTAGATATTGCCGTCGACCTCATCGCGCAGGCGGACCAAGCGCGGCGAGACGACCGGTGGGATGGGCGAGGTGGCGGGGACTTCGCCTTCGAGGAAGCCAGGGTCGCCGTCGAACTTGAGGCTGCCGCGCAGCCGCCAAGACACGCCATCGGCCGATTCGAGGATGACGGGAACCGGGGCGTCGGAGTGGCCGGTGAGCGCGAGCATGAGCCAGCCGTCGTGGCCGTCATCGCGATCCTCGGAGGCCCAGTCGGGCACCACGGAGGGGGAGCGGAAGTGATCGAAGTTGCGGGTATTGCCTACGACCTCGCCAAAACGGACGACATTGGGGTCGAGGGCCTGGGGGTCATCGGAGACTTCGCAGATCTCATCCACGTCAGCGTAGCGGGCGAGGTGAACGGCGATTCCGGCGGCGGTCACCGAAGTGAAGTAGAGGTGGATATCGTCCGGGCCTTGGGCTACGGAACCGGCACGCAGGGAGAGCTCGCCGCCAACGGGCGCGAGGGCATCGTCGCAGTCCAACCAGTCAAAGGGAGACTCTTCGGAGTAGGTGTGTCCCCAGCGGGCAGGGGAGTCCGCGGTGGGGCGGTACTGGTAGAACAGGTGCCAGGTATCGCCGTCGCGCAGGATACCAGCGGGGGCGTCGAGGACGCCGTCTTCGGGGACAAAATGCAGTTCGGGGCGGTGAGTTGTCACGGCTATCCTTCCTTAAATCAAGCTGCGGTAGATATCGACGGTCTGGGCGGCAATGGTAGCCCAAGAGAAATCACGGATGGCGCGCTCTCGGCCGGCGCGGCCAAATTCCGCGGCGCGCTCTTTATCGGCGGCGACGTCATTGACGGCGGCGGCGAGGTCGGCTTCGAAGGCGGCGGTAGCGGCGGCGTCGTAAGGCACCAGCACACCGGTCTCGCCATCGACCACAACCTCCGGAATGCCGCCAACGTTGGAGGCGACAACGGCCGTGCCGCAGGCCATAGCTTCCAGGTTGACGATGCCGAGCGGCTCGTAAATGGACGGGCAAACAAACACATCCGCACCGGAGTAAATCTGCTGGACCTCGTTGCGCGGGAGCATGTCCTTGACCCAGAAAATGCCATCGCGCTGGGCACGCAGTTCCTCCACCAGCGCCTCGGTCTCCGCCGCGATTTCGGGCGTATCGGGCGCGCCGGCGCACAGCACCAGCTGGATATCCGGGTCGAATTTCTGCGCCGCCTGCAGCAGGTGCTTTACGCCCTTTTGTCGGGTAATGCGGCCAACGAAGGCAACGATGGGGCGTTGCTTATCGACGCCCAGCTTGTCCAACACATCTCCCTCTCGTGGCTGCCATAGCTCGGTGTCGATGCCGTTGAGGACGACGTGGACCTTGGAGGCGTCGATCCGCGGGTAGGCATCCAAGATGGAGTCCTTCATGCCGGCAGAAACGGCGATGACCGCGTCGGCATATTCCATGGCGTTCTTCTCGGACCACGAGGAGACGTCGTAGCCGCCGCCGAGCTGCTCGCGCTTCCACGGGCGGTGCGGCTCCAGCGAGTGGGCGGTGACGACGTGCGGAATATCGTAGAGCTGGGCGGAGAGGTGGCCGGCGAGACCCGTGTACCACGTGTGGGAATGGGCGATGTCGATGTCAGAGGCGGCATCGGCCATGCGCAGCCCAGTGGACAAGGTCTTGAGCGCGCCATTGGCACCCTCGAGTGCGGGGTCCACGCCGTGCACAAAAACGTCCTTTTCTTCGCGCGGGGAGCCCATGCAGTGCACGGAGACATCGATGATATCGCGCATAAAACGGGTGAGTTCAGCTACGTGAACTCCGGCTCCGCCGTAGATTTCCGGCGGGTATTCTTTGGAAAAGATTCCGGCTCTCATGCCCACCCAGAATACGTATCTCTGGTGCCGCGTGCAGAAATACGGGATGGGGGTAAAAATGTGCTTATATCTGCTGCGGAATGTGGGATTAGCGGTTAGGTTTGAAAACGTGAGAAGCCTGCCAAATGTCCTAGCCATCGTCCTCGCCGGCGGCGAGGGAAAGCGCCTTTTTCCCCTGACCGAAGACCGCGCCAAACCCGCCGTGCCTTTCGGAGGTTCCTACCGCCTCATTGACTTTGTCCTGTCCAATCTGGTCAATGCCGGCTACCTCAAGATTGCGGTGCTGACCCAGTACAAGTCCCACTCGCTGGACCGCCACATTTCCCAGGCGTGGAACTTGGCGGGGCCGACGCCGCAGTACATTGCCTCGGTGCCTGCCCAGCAGCGCCGCGGCAAGCGGTGGTACAACGGCTCCGCGGATGCCATTGTGCAGTCGCTGAACCTCATCTATGACGAGAATCCGGATTACGTCATCGTCTTCGGTGCGGACCACGTCTACCGCATGGATCCGGCGCAGATGGTAGAAGAGCACATTGCCACGGGGCTGGATTGCTCGGTGGCCGGCATTCGCGTGCCGCGCTCGGAGGCGACGGCCTTTGGCTGCATCCAGGCCGATGGCATGGGAACCATCACGGAGTTCGTGGAAAAGCCGGCGGACCCACCGGCCACGCCGGACGATCCGAATATGAGCTATGCCTCGATGGGCAACTATGTCTTTACGGCGCAGGCGCTTATTGACGCCCTCTTGGAGGACGAAAAGAACGAGGATTCTGCCCACGATATGGGCGGCGATATCATTCCGTACTTTGTGAAGCGTGGGCAGGCGCATGTCTATGACTTCATGGCCAATGAGGTGCCGGGATCTACCGAGCGCGATCACGGCTACTGGCGCGATGTGGGCACCATCGATTCCTTCTATGAAGCGCACATGGACATGATTTCGGTGCACCCGATCTTCAACCTCTATAACCGGAATTGGCCGATTCACTCCACGGATGATTCCAATTTCCCGCCGGCGAAGTTCGTGCAAAACGGCATCGCGCAGTCCTCGATGGTGGCGCCGGGCTGCATCGTCTCCGGCGGCACGGTGCGCAATTCCGTGCTGGCGTCTGACGTCCACGTGGCCGATGGCGCCACGGTCGAAGGATCGGTCATCCTGCCAGGCGTGCGCATCGGACGGGGTGCCGTGGTGCGCCGCGCGATCCTCGATAAGAACGTCGTCGTCAGCGATGGCGCAATTATCGGCGTGGACCGCGAGCGCGATGAGGAGCGCTTCAAGGTTTCTGACGGCGGCGTGGTTGTCGTCGGCAAAAACCAGAAGGTCTAGAGCTTCGTTACGAGGGTGAGCCCGGACCCCAGCGGCAACCGGGTCACGCTCGCACCCTCGAGCTCGCGCAGGTACTCGTCTGCTTCGCGGGCGGCGGCGGTGTCGCGGTCGGTCCGGGAGGCGTCGGCAAGCGTGCCATCGAGCAAAGAATTAGCCAAGACCAGGGTGCCGCCCTGGTGTAGCAGTGGCCACGCGGCCTTGATGATGGCGGGGAGCTCGAGCGCGGCGACGTCGGCGTAGATGACCTGGTAGGCGTCATTAGCCAGACGGCCCATGACCTCGAGTGGGCGAGACGGCAGGAAGCGGCCGCGTGAAGGTGCATAGCCAGCCTCGCGGAAGGCGGTCTTGGCGCTGCGCTGGTGCTCAGCCTCGGGGTCGATGCAGGTCAAGATGCCATTATCGGGCATGCCGGCGAGCAGGTAGAGGCCTACCACATTGGCGGCCGGGGTGATCGCTACGGACTGGGGGCGTTCGGTGGAACCGGCGGAGGCGGCCGTCAGGGTGGTGAGCAGCTGGCCCGTAGATTCATCTGGAACCGGCAGACCGTACTCATCGGCGTGGTCGCGCGCGCCACGCAGGGCCGCGGAGGGCTCGCTGGTGGTCTCGATATAAGAACGCAGTGCTTCATATGCGGTAGTAGTCACGTAATAAACCATAGGGAAAAGTGGCTGCCGATGTGGCAAAAACGCGCCTAGCCAGCGAGGTTGTGGTGGGTGGGGATAATGTGACGGACTCACAGGAAATTATCAGCACTGTGGCTGGAGTTTCACCTTGAAGTATAGAAAGATGACATGCATGACAACAACGAAGCGCGATGCCGAATCCCTTCAGCCTGCCACCCCTGAGGCGGAGTTGACCGGTACCGCGGCGTTCGATGCCGGCGAAGCCGACATGCCCGCCTGGGGTGACCTGGTGGCCGAGCATGCCGATGGCGTCTACCGCTTGGCGTATCGTCTCTCTGGTAATCAGCACGATGCAGAGGACCTCACCCAGGAAACCTTCATGCGCGTCTTCCGCTCCCTGGATAAGTATCAGGCCGGTACGTTTGAAGGCTGGTTGCACCGTATTACCACCAACCTCTTCTTGGACATGGTCCGCCATCGCTCCAAGATCCGCATGGAGGCCCTGCCGGAGGATTATGAGCGCGTGCCCGGCACGGATATGACCCCGGAGCAGGCCTATACCGTGGCCAACCTGGACCCGGCGCTGCAATCCGCGCTCGATGGCCTGGCTCCCGATTTCCGCGTGGCCGTGGTGCTGTGCGATGTCGTAGGTATGAGCTATGACGAGATTGCGGAGACCCTGGGCGTCAAGATGGGTACGGTGCGCTCCCGCATCCACCGCGGCCGTTCCCAACTGCGCGCGGCGCTCGAAAAAGAGGCGCAAACCAATGCGGAAACCCGCATGCTGCTGCGCACGCGTTAAAGCACCGCGCGCTAAACTTTAAAGAAACTGCATAGTCCCCGCCGCCGGCGGGGACTTTCCGTGTCACTGAAGGCCAAGCAACTACTGGAGGAGGGTGTCGATGGACTCGCTGCGAGGACGCCGGACCGTGTCCACGCTGAGCGTGCGCGGCGGATTCGATGCCGCCCAGGCCAAAGCCCGCGATAAGGCGAAAGCCAAGGCTCGGCGCAGCGATACCATCGGGCACCTCGGCCCAGAGGCTGTCGTTGCCTTCGTAGACGGGGAGATGGAGCCGAAATTCATGCACCGCGTGCGCATACACTTGGTGCACTGCGCCGAGTGCCGCGCTGATGTACATCAGCAGCGCCATGCCTCAGAGTGGGTTCGCCACTGCGCGGATTCCGCTAAGGTCAAGGCGCCGCAATCCCTGCTGGCAAAGCTCGCGGGCATTGCCACCGAAGAGGTTGCGCCCGGGCCGGATGCGGCAACGCCCGTGCACCGGCCGCAGCAGGATTTTTTGGACAAGGTGGAGATGGTGGTTCGCGCAATCAAGCACAATCAGCGCGGCTAAGAGTGAGGGACTAGTATTTAACCGTGTTTTCTTCCATTGGTTGGCCCGAGATTTTCGTCATCGTGGTTTTGGGCATCATCGTCATCGGCCCGGAGCGCATGCCCGAGGTGATTAAGGATGTGCGCGCGGCCATCTACGCGGCGCGCAAGGCCATCAATAACGCCAAAGCGGAGCTCAATGGCGAGATGGGGTCGATTACCTCGGAATTCGATGATATCCGCGGCCCGCTCACCCAAGCAGCCCAGTGGACGCGCCTCGGCCCGAAGGGCGCAATTACCAAGGCGCTTTTCGACGGCGACGATTCCGCCTGGGACGATTTCAACCCCAAGAAAATGGCAGAAAACGTCAAGACCGCTACCGCGCCACAGGAGCCGGAGGAACAGCCGCAGCCTCAACCGCAGCAGCAGCGCCGCCCGAGCTTCGACTACTCCCAGGTCTATGCCGAGCAGCCGCAGCCAGAGCCTCAGCAACGCCCTCAAGCGCCCCAGCCAACGGAGCAGCCCGCGCCAGAGAAAAAGCCGCCACGTGGTGGGGAAGAATCCACCGGCGGCGGCTTGTGGGGCGATGTAACCTAAGGCGTTAGTTCACGCCCAAGTTGAGGTTTTTGCCCACCAGGGAATCAGAACGTATGGCCAGCTTATCGGCCACTGCCTGGATCTGTTGGGCGGCGGGGGACTCGGGGGAATCGAGAACAATCGGTGTGCCGGCATCGCCACCGCTGCGCAGGGTGGGATCCAACGGCACGGAGGCCAGCAGTGGCACCTCATGGCCCAAGATGACGCCTAGGCGATCGGCCACAATCTGTCCGCCGCCAGAGCCAAAGACATCCATGGTGGAGCCATCCGGCATCACCATGGCGCCCATGTTTTCAATTACGCCGGCCACGCGCTGGCGGGTCTGCTGGGAGATGGATCCGGCGCGCTCTGCCACCTCGGCCGCCGCGGCCTGCGGGGTGGTGACAATGAGTAGCTCCGCATTCGGGATGAGCTGGGCTACGGACAAGGCGACGTCGCCAGTGCCCGGAGGCAGATCCAAGAGCAGCACGTCGAGGTCGCCCCAGAAAACGTCAGCCAGGAATTGCTGTAGCGCGCGGTGGAGCATGGGGCCGCGCCAGACTACCGGGGCATTACCCTCCACAAACTGACCGATGGAAATGTGCTTAATGCCATGAGAAATCGGCGGCAGCAGCATCTCATCATCGAGCACGGTGGGGCCGTCGGTGCAGCCCAGCAGGTTGGGTACGGAGTGGCCGTAAATATCGGCGTCCACGATGCCAACCTTGAGGCCCTTCTGGACCAATGCCGCGGCAAGGTTGACGGTCATGGAGGACTTGCCTACGCCGCCCTTACCGGAGGCCACCGCGAAAACGCGAGTGGTGGAATCTGGCTTTGCAAATGGGATTTCCGGCTCGGCTTGGCCACCGCGCAGCTTCTTCTTCAGCTCGCGGCGCTGCTCGTCGCTCATGGCTTCCATCGTCACCGTGACGTTTCCAACGCCCTCGATATCCTCTACCGCAGCGCGGGTATTGGACTCGATGGTGGATTTCATGGGGCAGCCAGCGATGGTGAGGTAGATTTCCACGGCCACGTCATTACCGGTGACGGTAACGGACTTCACCATGTTGAGTTCGGTGATGGGGCGGCCGATTTCGGGGTCTTCGACGCGGGAGAGTGCCTCGCGTACGGCGGATTCAGTAATAACGCTAGACATAACCCTTGCCATCTTAGTCACGCCGCAACAGGAGGTAAACACGCCCTCGGTGTAGAATCAGCTAGACGCTCACGCGCCGCTAACTAAAAGGAGAAGAGTATCGCTATGCGCAGCTTTGCCCGCCCCGCCCGCGCCATTGCCGGTGTGGTGCTGTCCGCAACGCTGCTTACCGGCTGCTCTTCCCAGTTCGATGCCAACCCTTTTGCCAAGAGCCCCCAGAGCGAGCCCATCGGCATTTTGGTGGATACCAATGAGACCGACCAGCTTGTCCTTGCGGAAATCTTCCGCCAGGAGCTGATGGGGCAGGGCCGCGAGGCGTCCATTGTGAAGGAAGACATTTTCCTAGACACCAAGGGTGGGCGTTCCATGAACCCGGGCGGCAATTTCTATGTAGGCTGCACCGGCGCGTTCCTTAATATCCTTAACCCCGGTGAGGCGCGGGCGATTTCTAAGGATTACAAGAAGGCACAGAAATCCTCCGAGCCCGGCGGGGAGGACTACCTGGCCCGCACCCACATTGCGCTCATGTCGAGCTTGCCCACGGATACCACCACGGTCGAGCCTTCCGGTGCCAGCGGCTGCGAGGAGGCTGAGCCCGAGTTGCCAGAGAATTTCGTGGTGCTCTATCAAGACGATCTTTTCGACCGCGAAGAGCGCCAGGCCGTGGCCTCGCTGACTAAGTTCATTACCCAAAAAGATCTCTCTGACATGGTCGAAGAGGTAGAAAACGACGACTCCAGCGCGGAGAAGGTCGTACGCTCCTGGATGAATTCCTCCGGTGGCGACATCGCCCATGAAGAAGGCGACTCCGATTCTTCCGGCGGGTCGAATCTCACTGGTTCTTAATATTTGACCGTTGGCAGGTTTGTGTGAGTTTCCCGGGCTTGTTGGCAACTTGGAGCTCCTGATGGTTAGCAACCGGCAGACCAACACCTCCACAGGATCAAGGACACGTGTGACTCGATATGGAACCATTCTGGGCTCGTGAATACCGACGCTAGTGCTTTTCATTGCTCCCGGGTTTGAGTGACAAGCATCCGCGACACGATTGGACATATCGAGTAAGCGCGTTACTTCTTAACCCGCTCCCTTGGCGCTCATGGGAAAGCGACCGCCAAGACAACAGTGTTCCGCTGGTGAGCGCGAAGGAATCGGAGATGAGAAAAGACGTGAGAGGGCAAGAACGCCGAGGGAGTGCTCCGGCAGAAGCAAGAACTGAAGTTTTACTAATGCTGACGTCGGCATGAGTAAACCCCAGCGAGGAGGTCCTCACTGGGGTTTAAACGGGGTAGAGGCGACTAGATGTCGAAGGCCTCTTCCAGCAGGTTCTTCTGCTCAATCTGGTGCACCTTGGCGTTACCGGTGGCAGTAGAGGACTGAGCACGGCGGGAAACGCGTACCAGCTCCGGCATATCCGGAATCAGGGTGCGCAGGTGCTCGTTGTAGAACGGCCATGGGCCCTGGTTGGCCGGCTCGTCCTGAACGAAGCGGACCTGGGTGGCATTCGGGTAAGCCTCGAATGCCTCGCGCAGGCGGTTGAACGGAATCGGGTGGAGCATCTCCACGCGGACGATGGCGATGTCATCGCGGCCGTCGGCCTCGCGCTTCTTTTCCAGATCCCAGTACAGTTTGCCGGAGACCAGCATGATGGTCTTGACCTTGTCGGTATCGCCGACCTTCTTGCCGTTGACGTCAACGAAGTTCGGGTCGTTGATAACGGACTGGAAGCGCTTGACCTCGGTGAAGTCTTCCACGGCGGAGGTGGCCGCCTTGTTGCGCAGCATGGACTTCGGGGTGAAGACGACCAGCGGACGCTTCATCTCGCCGAGTGCCTGGCGGCGCAGTAGGTGGAAGTGGTTAGCCGGGGTGGAAGGCTGAGCCACGGTCATGGAACCCTCAGCGCACAGCTGCAGGTAGCGCTCGATGCGGGCGGAGGAGTGGTCCGGGCCCTGGCCCTCGTAGCCGTGTGGCAGGAGGAGTACCAGGCTGGACAGCTGGCCCCACTTGGCCTCACCGGAGGAGATGTACTCGTCGATGATGGTCTGGGCGCCGTTGGCGAAGTCACCGAACTGTGCCTCCCAAGCCACGAGGGCGTCTGGGTTGCCCACGGTGTAGCCGTACTCGAAGCCCATGCCGGCGTACTCGGTTAGCGCGGAGTTATAAACCATGAACTTGCCGCCGTTGCCCTTGGAGGTGGCGATGGCGTGCATCGGGTTGTACTCGTTGCCGTTGCGTGGGTCGAAGGTGACGGCGTGGCGCTGCGTGAAGGTACCGCGACGGGAATCCTCACCAGCCAGGCGGACAACCTTGCCCTCGCCGGCCAGGGAACCGAAGGCGATGAGCTCGCCCCAGCCCCAGTCGATGCCGCCCTCGCGGGAGGACTTCTCGCGCTCCTTGGCTACCTTGCCCACGCGCTTGTGGTACTCAAAGTCCTCTGGTGGGTTGCCATAAGCGGCACCCAGCTCGGCGAGTTCCTCAGCGGTAATGGAGGTATCCAGGCCGCGGGTGAGCTCCTGGGAGGAGGTGATGCCGGTCTGCTCCTTCGGGCGGGCCTTGCCGGCTTCCTTGTGCTCAGCAAAGACGGATTCCATCTGGTCGTGGAAGTCGCGAGCGGCTGCCTCGGCATCCTCGGCGGAAAGGTCACCACGGCCGATGAGGTCGTTGGTGTAGTGCTCGCGCACTGCCTTGTGCTCGTCGATGACGGAGTAGAGCTCCGGCTGAGTCATGGACGGGTCATCGGCCTCGTTGTGACCGCGCAGGCGGTAGACCATGAGGTCAATGAAGACGTCCTTGCCAAACTGGCGGCGGTACTCGGCTGCCATCTGACCAACCCAGACAACTGCCTCTGGGTCATCGCCGTTGACGTGGAAGACCGGGCAGTCGAAGCCCTTGGCCAGGTCGGTGGCGTAGTGGGTGGAACGGCCGGAGTCCGGGGTGGTGGTGAAGCCCACCTGGTTGTTGACCACAATGTGGACGGTGCCGCCGTTGGTGTAACCGCGCAGCTGGGACAGGTTGATGGTCTCCTGAACAATGCCCAGGCCGGTGAAGGAAGCATCACCATGGAGCATGACTGGAACAACGGTGTGGCCCTCTGGGCCCTTGTCCAAGATGTCCTGCTTAGCGCGGGCGATGCCCTCCATGACCGGATCGACGGCCTCGAGGTGGGATGGGTTGGCAGCAAGGGTGACCTTGATTTCGCCATCGCCAAACATCTGCAGGTGGTGGCCCTCGGAACCCAGGTGGTACTTCACGTCACCGGAGCCGCCGAGCTGACCGCCCTTGTAGTTGCCGTCGAACTCGCCGAAGATATCGGCCAGTGGCTTGCCCACGATATTGAACAGGACGTTTAGGCGGCCGCGGTGTGGCATGCCGATGACGACCTCGTCCAGATCCTGGCCGGCGGCGGTATCAATGATGGAATCCAGCAGCGGGATGAGGGTCTCGGCGCCCTCGAGGGAGAAGCGCTTCTGGCCCACGTATTTGGTCTGCAGGAAGTTCTCGAATGCTTCGGCGGCATTGACCTTCTGCAGGATGTACTTCTGCTCCGCGTTGGTCGGCTTCGGCATGCCCGCCTCCAGGCGGTCCTGCAGCCAGCCGCGCTCATCGCGGTCGAGGATGTGGGTGTATTCGGAGCCGACCTTCAAGGTGTAGGCGGCGCGCAGGCGGGACAGCACCTCGCGCAGGGTCATCTGCTCCTTGCCGCCAAAGCCACCGACATTGAAGGTGCGGTCCAGATCCCAGATGGTCAGACCGTGGGTCGCGATGTCGAGGTCGCGGTGGTCCGGGTTAGGCAGGCCCGGCTGGATCCAGCCCAGTGGGTTGGTATCGGCCAGCAGGTGGCCGCGGGAGCGGTAAGACTCGATGAGCTGCATGACGCGGGTGTTCTTGTCCACGCCGGAGTTCGGCACGTCCTGTGCCCAACGGAACGGCTCATAAGGCACGCCCATGGAGGAGAAGAGGTCGTCCCAAAAGGCGCCGTCGACAAGCAGCTGGCCAATGGTGCGCAAGAACTCGCCGGACTCTGCACCCTGGATGACGCGGTGGTCATAGGTGGAGGTCAGGGTAACCAGGCGGCCGACGCCCAGGTCTGCCAAGCGGTCCGCGGAAGCGCCAGCGAACTCGGCCGGGTAATCCATAGAGCCCACGCCGATGATGGAGCCGGCGCCCTTAGTCAGGCGGGCGATGGAGTGGCGGGTGCCGATGCCGCCTGGGTTGGTGAGGTTAATGGTCACACCAGAGAAGTCATCCATGGTGAGCTTGTTCTTGCGAGAACGGGTAACGATGTCCTCGTAGGCCTCAACAAACTCGGAGAAGGACTTGGTCTCGCACTCCTTGATGGCGGCGACGACCAACGCGCGGGAGCCATCCTTCTGCGGCAGGTCAATGGCCAGACCCAGGTTAATGTGCTCCGGCTGGATGACATAAGGCTTGCCATCCTTTTCCTCGTAGCGCACGTTCATGTCAGGGTGCAGCTGTACGGCCTTAACCATGGCGTAGCCGATGATGTGGGTAAAGGAGATCTTGCCACCGCGAGTGCGCTTGAGGTGGTCATTGATCATGGAGCGGTTTTCCCACATGAGCTTGACCGGCATATCGCGCACGGTGGTAGCGGTAGGAATCTCCAGGGATTCCTCCATGTTCTTCGCAATGGCCTTGAACATGCCCTTGAGCTGGTGCTCCTCGCCGCCCTTGTAGTCTTCGATGCGGTCGAGCGGGGACTCGGACTTCTTCACGGACTGCTTGGCCTTAGCGGACTTTTCCTGCGCCTTGGCCACGGACTTATCCACGTTGGTCTCGCGGGCCTCCTGCTTGCGGGCGGTAGTCGTACCCTCAGTCTTCTTCGCGGCAGGCTTAGACGGCTTCTTCGGGGCTTCCTTGGCAGGTGCCTCAGACTTGGGCGCGCCGTTTGCTTCGAAGTAGTCGCGCCACTCCTTATCTACGGAGCTAGGGTCCTTGGAGTACTGCTGGAACTGCTCGTCTATCAGCCACGCATTGGGGCCGAAGATATTCGATGTGCTCACGGCAGGTATTCGCCTCATTTCTCTGCTTTAAAATGGTCGTTTATTCGACTTTAGTGCGGCCTTTGCACGAGCGCATGCGTCACTCGCCAAAGAGTCTGCCTACATGATACGGGTCATACCCCTAAACTCACTATGTTAGGGGTATCAATTGCCCCACTTATCGGTTCCCGGCTACCCCTAGGCTTGGGTGAGGGGAGAAAGCTGCTCGCTGGCGTGCTCGATGACCTGCTTGGCCAGCTTGCGGTTGGCGGTAGTGCCGAGCACGGCGCCGATGCCCATGGGCATGAGCTTGCTGATCCACGCCCACTCCAGGCGCTTGGTGATCTGCTTGGTAAAAAGCTTGGTCAGGCGGCCGTTGATTCCAGACAGCGTCGGGCCGGAGAAACGGGACAGGCTAGCGGCCGAGCGCATGCCCGCCACGCTATTGAGATCACCCACAAAGGTATCCACCAAAGCGGAGCCCTTCGAACCGGTCAGCACCAAAAGTACAAGGGCGCGGCGGCGCTCGGGGGACTTGATGTCATCGCCATGCAGGTAGGCCGAAGCCAAGATGTACCACGCGGTCGCCTCCAAAAAGACCACGGATTCGCCGGCGATGGTAGCTGCGCCGGTTACCAAGCCAACACCTGGGATGGCAGCGGAAGCGCCCGCGGCCGCACCCGTGCCGGAGGTGATATTAAGGAAGTGCTTGTCAATGAGCTCCTGTAGCTGCTGCGGGCTCGCGTCCTTATTACGCTTCTTTAAGTTCTCGACGTACTTGATGATGACGCCGGACTGCACGGCCACTGCGCGGTCCAGGGAATTGAGGAGCGCGGAGGTAAAGCGGTTGGTATCTTCCGGATCGATGTCATAGGTATCGACGGTGTCGACCTCGGCGGAGTTGTCCTTTTTGTCTTTAGTAAATAAACCCATGTGTCTTTCTCTTTCGCTAAAACTTATCTGCGCCCAGCATAGTAAAGGCCCTATTAATGCGCCGCCGCGCCGCAACGAGATCGCCGAGGGCGTGCAAGCGACCTAAGCTAGTGGGTATGGTTACGCCGCACGAGAACAACCGCGACTCCGAGGGTTTCCCTCTGGAGGAGTCTTCCGCGGCGGCGCGCCTGAAAGCGGAGCAAGCCCACGAACGCGCCCGCCGCGCGCACGAGGAGGCCCAAAACGCCCTGGCAGATGAGCTCACCGTCCGCACTACCTCTGGGTGGGTGCGCGGCGTTATAGAGGAGGACCTGCGCACCGATCGCCCCATTAGCGCCGGGCCGGTGCTTACCTGGCGCGGCATCCCGTTTGGTGATACCACCGCCGGGGACAACCGCTTCCGCGCCCCGCAGCCCGCACCGGCTTGGGAGGGTGTGCGCGATTGCAGCCAGTTCGGCCCACCGGCCCCGCAGCCCACGTATTCCTGGACCGATCGCATTATCGGCTCTGAGGACTGCCTGCACCTCGACATCGTGCGCCCGCGCACTGAAGAGAAGCTTCCCGTGGTGGTCTACCTGCACGGCGGCAGCTTTATCATGGGCTCCTCTCACATGCTTATGCTCCGCGGTTTTGAGCTGGCCACCCGCATGGACGTGGTCTACGTATCCATTAACTTCCGCCTCAACTCCCTGGGCTATTTGGATCTGCGCAGCCTGGGCGGGGACTGCAGCGCTAACCCGGCGGTGGCCGATCAGATCCTGGCGCTGCAGTGGGTGCGCGACAATATCGCAGCCTTTGGCGGCGATCCTGATTCCGTCACCCTGATGGGCGAGTCGGCCGGTGGCGCGGCGGTGCTCACCCTCATGACGAGCCCGGCCGCGGAAGGCCTCTTCCACCGCGCTATTGCCCAGTCCCCGCCGATTGCCATGATCCATTCCCGCGCCCAGTCCACCTTGTGGGCGCGCGAGCTGGTGCACCGCATGGCCTTGCCCCGGCGCACCTCGGTGGAGGACCTGCGCCAGGAAAACTTTGCCGATCTGGTGCGCTCGGGCCAATCCATGATGTGGCGGGCCGGCGAGCTCATTCACCTCAATTCCTGCTACGCGCCCACGGTGGATGATGAGCTCATTCCGGAACACCCCATCGCCGCCTTCGAAAACGGGCACCAGCACCAGGTTCCGCTGCTCATCGGCACGAACTCGGACGAGGCTAGCTTTGGCAAATTCCTCTTCCAGCGCCAAAGCTCCCGCGAGCGCGCCGCCTTGCGCCTGCTGGCTTCCTTCGATCCCCAGCACGCCCCCGAGGTCGTCGCCGCCTATGACGGGGCGGTGGCCCGGGAGGACTTTGCGCACCTGCTTGCCGACGCCCTCTTTTGGGCACCTTCCACCCGCATCGCCACCGCCCATGCCAAAGTGGCACCCACGTGGATGTATCGCTTCGACTTCGCCTCTGCCGTGCTCAAGTGGTTGGGCCTCGGTGCCATGCACTCGATGGAGCTGGGCAATGTCTTCGGTGACCCTTATTCCTCGCGCGCGTCTTTCCTTACCAATTGGGGCTCGCGCGCGGAGATGGAGGAACTTACTGCCACCATGCAGCAACACTGGTCTGCCTTCATCCATGGCGGCCGCCCGGAGATGAGTTGGCCGCGCTACGGGTCCACTCAGCGCGCCACCATGATCTTCGATGCCGAGGCCTATATTGAGCACGCCCCGCACGAGCTCAAGCGGCAAGCCTGGGAGGGATACCACATGTTGGAGTGGGGAAGTGGGCGCCCGGAGCTGGTGAGATCTTTGGGCTTCCAACCATCCGGGTGGGAATAACGGTAGACTCCACAGTGACCGCGGGCGGCGGCTTGCCTACCGTGGGAACCTCTGCTTCCGAAGGATGGATTTTAAACCACCATGAGCTTTTTCGAAGATATTGCTTCTGCATTGGATGCCGAGGGCATCGAGTCCCGCGTCAACGATGACGTCATGTTCGTTCCAATCACCTCTGATCTGGAAATCCAATTTATTGAAATCGATCCGCTTCTTCCCGCCGCGAACGTCTACATTGCCGCGGCGGATGTTGATGAAGACGATGAGGAATTTGAGGCAGTCCTTGTCTCCGTCGCCTTCTCTGTAGACGATGCCGTGGAGGCGGTCTCCCGCCACATCGCCACCGACCAGGTGGTCACCGTCCTGCGTGACCTGCTGGAGGGCACCGATGAGCGCATCGCGGAACTAGAATTTGCCCAAGATGAGCTCAACCCGCACCTCGTCGTGGCTGAAGTGGCCAACGACTCGGAGCTGCGCGTACTCGTGGAAACCATCGACGGCGTCCCGTCCGCCATCGTCCGCTTCCTCGCCTTCGACTTCGATGAAGACGATCTCGATGACATGGAGGATGAGGCAGTCGCCCTCGCGTGGGAAGTGGACGAAGAGGATGAGGACCTCGACGAGGCTGACCGCCTCGCCCTCTTTGATAACGCCGAGTTTGATGACGTTCCCATCGTGGAGGTTCCCGCCGAGGCCCTTGAGCTTGGCACCTACACCGACTTCGATCGCCTCTTTGATGTCCTAGGCCTCGTCTCCGAGCAGGCCCTGGACTGGGAAGCACAGCTCGTCTCCTTCGATGACGAAGACTACGAAGAGCCTGACGTCTACGACATCTTCGGCGAAGACGACGAGGACGAAGACGAAGACTACTTCGACGGCGACGATGCCGACCTGGACGACGAATCCGTCGCCCCCGCAGCTGACGAAAAATAATCCCCGCCTCCCCGTAGCCCAGCCCCGCCGTCTCCCGCGGCTAGGCTGGGCCTTTCCCGTTTTAGGGGCCCTTTTGTGTTGCTACTTTCGCGCGCCGCCAATTAGGCTTTAGGGCATTCCCAGCCTGCAGCTGGAAGTCCCCCCTAAACCTAGCCTTGTGAGGAGGAGAAGACCATGGCGATGACCCGCGATACCACGTGGCGCTACGTCCTTGTTGTAGTAGCCGTGGCACTCTCGCTTGCCGCGTGGTTTTGCACCGTCTTTGGTGTGTACGCCACGGTAAATGTGACTTTCGAGTCCTACCTGACCGCCAGCGTCTGGGCCCTCCTCCTAGTGGCCGCGGTGCTGCTATATACCTCGCAGCATGGGCTGGTGCCTAACTGCATCCTCCTGTATCCGATCTTCGGCGCCTCCATCAACCTGCTGTTGGGCTCGTTGACGGTGCGCACGCAGGTGCCGATGTTCTTCGATGCTGTCGGCACCGCCATCGTCGCCATCATCGCCGGTCCCGTGCTCGGCATGGCCACGGGGCTTACCACCACCGTATTGGGCGGAGCGTACTTTGCCTATAATCTCGCCTTTGCGCCCGTAGGTATCTTTATCGGTGCCGCAGTAGGCCTGCTGGCTCGCCGCGGGGTATTCAACAAGCTGTCCTGGATCATTTTCTCCGGCCTCGGAATAGGCATCGGCTCCGGCGTGATGAGCGTGTACGTACTCATCTTTTCCTTCAGTGGTCACCCACGCAAGGGGCCACAAAACCTCACCAAGTTCTACGAGATGATCGTCCAAGACGAGCGCCTGGCCATCATCTTGCAGGGCCTTACCTCGGACATTCTGGATAAGGTCTTTACCGTCCTCATCGCCTGCTTGGTCCTGCGCTTTATGCCAAAGGCAATCGCCCGCCACTATACGGTGACCTTCAACCACGAGGTGATGAAGAAGGTGCTCCACGCGCCTGACCCGCATGCAGACTCAGACGCATCTGCGCAGTCAACACAACAGCGAGCGACCGCCTAGGCGGCTTGGCTGAAGCCGGCGAAGAGCGACTCGGGGGAGTGGACCGGCTGATAGGAGCTATCCACGAGCCACACATAAGTGGCATTCGGGCCACGGGAGACCTCGTGGACTGCACCCACCATCTCTGCCGGCACGAGCGTGCGTATCCAGCCCTCGGCCACAGCTGGATCTACCGGCTGACCAAAGTTCTCGGTAATGCGGATGGTAATCAGATACGCCGGAATGCGGTCTTGCCCAAAGCCACGCACGCGGGCCTTCACGCGCGCACCCACGCGGTGGCGGGTAATGCTCATGCAATACTCTCCGCCCGGTCCACCGGCGGGCGTCGGCAGTTGCTTTATCGGTGGGCGCCAGGTGGGAGTAGGGCGCGCCAGGGAGCGCGGGTGGTGCATGATGGCGGCGATGGAATTGATGGTGTCATATTCGTGGTAGAGCAAGTCCGCCGCAATCTCGGAAGCGGACTGAGGCAGGTTCATCGCGGTGGGCTGGGGAAACTTCTTTTGTACGTTGTGCATGGCCATCACACTAGAACCCAACGCGGACACAACCCCACCAAAAACAAACATATGTTCGAACATAAGTCGCAAATGGCTTTCCCTGACGCCAAGGATTAGAGTTGCAGCCGATATGATGAATACACGCAGTGGGGAAGTAGAACACGAGGAAGCGCCCAAGATTCCGCGCGAAATCTGGGTCATGGTCACGGCCGCCTTTATTATCGCTTTGGGCTATGGCCTTATCGCCCCGCTGCTTCCGCAGTTCGTGGTGAGCTTCGATGTCTCCATGGCTGCCGCGGGCCTAGTGGTCTCCATCTTCGCCGCCTCGCGCCTTATCTTCGCGCCCATGTCCGGATCGCTTGTGGATCGCGTCGGCTCGCGCCGCGTCTATCTTATCGGGCTCATGACCGTCGCGGTGACCACGGGTCTAGTCTCCATTGCACAAAGCTACTGGCACATCGTGGCCCTGCGCGCCCTGGCCGGGATTGGCTCGACCATGTTCACCGTCTCCGCCATGGGTCTTATCGTGCGCATGTCTCCGCCGACGATTCGCGGCAAGTGCTCTGCCACCTACGCCACGGCCTTCCTGCTCGGTAACGTCGCCGGCCCGGTTCTTGGTGCCAGCCTGTCCTTCCTGGGTTTCCGCTGGCCATTTTTCATCTACGGCGTGGGCGTGGCACTGGCCGCGTTCGTCGTCTGGTGGCAAATGCCTCGCGTCAACCACAAGCAGGCCAGCCAGGATAAGCTGCCGCCCATGCGCCTGCAGGAGGCCTGGGGCGATACCGCCTACCGCGCGGTGCTGACCTCCAACTTTGCCCATAGCTGGATCAACATGGGAGTGCGCGTATCCGTCCTGCCGCTTTTTGCCGCCTCCATCTTCCACAATGGCGCGGCCGCCTCCGGCCTGGCGCTCGCAGTCTTTGCAGCCGGCAACGCCATCGTGTTGCAGTTCTCCGGCAAGTGGTCCGATATCCACGGCCGCAAACCACTTATCCTCATCGGCCTCGTCGGCTCCGCCACCTTCATGGTGCTCATGGGCATGGCCACCAGCGTGTGGTTCCTCTTGCTCGTCTCCGCCTTCGCCGGCGCCTCTTCCGGGCTTATCAACCCCTCCCAGCAGGCCGCGGTGGGCGACATCGTGGGCAATGACCGCTCCGGCGGCAAGGTGCTATCCACCTTCCAGATGGCCGGAGACTTCGGCCAAATCCTAGGCCCCATGCTCATTGGCCTGCTTGCCGACGCCTCCGGCTTCCCCCTCGCCTTCACCGTCTGCGGAGCCATCGCCTTCATCGGCATCATCGCCTGGGCATTCGGCCGCGACCCGCATGCCGGGGCGGGGAACAAGCCGAAGCGAGTGCCGCAGAGAGGCCGCTGAGCAGCTCTTAATCCTCCAGTTAACTTTGCCTTCCTAGTAGGTGAAATTTAGTTTTTAAGAGAATTAGGAGTGTTGTCTAACGGTGCTCCTGGTCCTTGAATGCTGTGCTTATGTTTCAGAGGCCTCCAAGTATTGTAAGAATCCGTCGGAAACTGGATTATCCAACAGAAGCTTCATTCTTACGGTGCTCAAATTCTTGTTGTCATCACTCTGAATATATGTTTCCTCAGGATCAGTGGCGTGAGCTTCGCCAAGATAGAAGAATCCTCTTCCCTCAGTGTCGTTCCTTTGTACAAATACGTGAAGAGGAAATTTGTGATTAACAATCGCGGCCTCACTTTTTCCTTTCAAGGAAGTCCTATTCCTGGTGAACCATTGGAGCGTTCCATGATCGAGAAAAGTGTCCTGATATTTTACTTGGGCCGATACAGAATCGCCTTTGTGATAAGTGATAAAAATAGGAACTGATCCCGAATATTCGTCTACTTTATATCCGTACAAAGTAGACATCTGATTCGTCTCCAACTTTAGGAGGCGACAGGCATCTTTACGCGTGTACCTGTTGCCGACTTTGAGTGTTCCTTCCCAAAAGCCTTTTTCTCGTGACCTAAAAAGCGCAGTTTCTACTAGATCGTCAACATGAGAGCGGAAAGAATTAGGGAAGTCTTCGGAATTATTGTTGTATAACGATTCAAATTCGGTACCTAGGGTAAATCCACTGCTATCGGACTTGATGATTGGCTCGAGAGAATAAAACCTGGAGTCGTAGAAGCTTAGGTTTAGGACTCTTTCGACGACGGAAACATCGTCTTCAGAGCTAGCCATATTCTTGGACTTAAGCAAATCTTGGAAGGCTGAACGAGAAATGTTTGAGTGTTCAAGAAGGTGCTTCAATAGAACCAATTCTTGGGGCTGTTTGCCGCTTAAGAGTTCGTTTGAAAGAAACTTGAGATAGTTGGATTCTAGAGGAGTCGGAGGTATGTCGACGAATTTTTGTTGGTAGAGCAGATCCCAGTAATTCTGGCGTTTCGTAGCCATGACTAATGGATCCACGGTGTCGAATCGTGCAAAATCAAACAACTTTGGTAAGCGGTTTAGCCGAACTTCTAGTTGTTTTATTTCCTTCTTCAATTCAAAAACGCTGTCAAGCGACACTTTGGAAAGAGACTCGAAAATTTTCTTGCGCGATATGTGATCGAAATTTACGCTCGATACTCCAGCGATCGTGTTGTTCTCATTATTCTCGATCATCTTTTTCCTAATGGAATCCTTGGATTTTGAGTTGTCGCCAAAAAGCGCGATTGGGATTAGGAAGTTGTTCTTATAGTTTCCGATAAAATCAATGACCCGAAGATGATCTTTGTTTTGGAATTTTCGGAGCCCTCGTCCCAGCTGTTGAGTAAAAATAATGCTCGATTGGGTTCCTCGGAGCATCACAATCTGGTTTACGCTGGGAATGTCGATTCCTTCGTTAAAGATGTCGACAGTAAGGATGTAATCTAGCTCGCCTGCTTCGAGCTGTTTGATGGCTGTGTTTCTTCTACTTTGTTCTGTATCTCCCAACAGGGCTGTAGTGCGAAGCACCTTTCCATTCAACGTTGATGAGTTGAGCAACTCGGAAAGTTCTATAGCTTCTCGTTTTGAGCTGCAGAAAATTAAGCCACGAACGTCTTGAGGAAGTCCATACTTTGCCAAATTTTCTAGAATGTGCTCGACTCTTTCGGCGGAGACAAGTTTGGACAGTTCTGAAGTGTCTTCAACTACTTCTCCTGACTCTGTTACATAGTCAGTTACCCCGTAATAATGGAACGGGCAGAGTATTTTCGCTTCCAGAGCTTCTTGGAGTCTAATTTCATAGGCCACGTTGTAGTCGAATAAGCGGAAAATATCTTTGCCGTCAGTACGCTCAGGCGTAGCAGTGAGTCCCAACAGGAACTTTGGCTTGAAATGGTCTAATACAGTTTCGTAGGTCTTGGCGATCCCTCGGTGTACCTCGTCTACGATGATGAAATCAAAATCTGTGGGAGAAAACTTGTTGAGGTTTCCCGCCTTGGCCAGTGATTGGATGGAAGAAAATATGAATCTCGGCTCAACATCTTTATCGCTACCCACAAAGAAGCCGAAGTCATTGGCCGGCGACTGGAAGACTCTTTGGAATTCTTCCGAAGCTTTGCGCAAAATCTGCTCGCGGTGCGCTATAAAGAGCACCCGAGAAGGGGAGAACTGTTTAGCCGCCAGTGCGGAAAGAATAGTCTTTCCCGTACCTGTAGCAGAAATGACAAGTGCTTTATTCTCTCCGGCAATTTGCAGTGCTTCTAACTGAGACAGTGCTCTTGCCTGCATGCTATTGGCTACGATAGGTCCGGTTTCTGCATTTCCGTCTTCATTCGTGCTCTGCCGCGCTACGGGGATAAAAGCACGCCGCTTTTCGTAATGCTGTATCCATTCCTCAGTAAGTGGTACCGCTGTTTCGCATTGCAAACGAATGGCATCTTGAAGTTGGTAAGCGATATCGCCATCGAGAGAGGTGGAAAAACGAATATTCCATTCTGTGTTTTGTAGCAATGCAGAGTCGGTCAGATTAGAGCTTCCTACAATTGCAGAAACTTCAGGGCCTTGATTAAACACATAGCCTTTAGGGTGAAATGCGCCATGGTCATCGTCGTAGATGTAGACGTCCACATTGCTCAATCTGTTGAGCTCCCGGAACATACTGGGTTCATTGAAATCTAAATACGTCGAGGTAATGATTTTTCCTCGACCAGGGAAGTCCAGAAGTGCTTGTTTTAAAAGCGCTAGGGCGCGACTCGAGATAAAGGCGACCGAAAAGCAAAAACTTTCTGAGCGGTGGAGATTTTGTTGCAGAACACGCAACATTGTCTTTTCACCGGTGTTGTTGATGAGTTGTGGATTAGAAATTTCCGGTGATTCGATATGCCGGTTCAAAAAGCCGTGCGCAACGTCCTTTGCGAGATTGCTAGAGAGATCCATACTACGAGTTAGAGAGAATTGAAACGGTTGGGATATCCGCGGGAGCCCAATTGAGCTGGGGAAGCTCACTTGGCTCGAGCCAACGAATCTCGGAATGCTCAGTAAGCTGGGGTGAGGAACCGACTAGTTCACATTCAAAAGTCGAAAGTATGACGATTCCGAAGTCATATTCGTGCTCGGTTGTGGTAATCGGTTGACCTACGGCAGCTTCAATTAGAAGCTCTTCTTTAAGCTCCCTTGCTAGTGCTTCTTTTGGAGTTTCTCCTTCTTCAATTTTTCCACCTGGAAACTCCCAAAAACCGCCTAATGACTTACCATTTCCGCGTTTTGCTGCAAGGATTTTTCCTTCCTTGCGAAGTACTGCTCCGGTAACGTAAATCTTCTTTTTCATTACAACTCCTAGTGCAGGTTAAATATAGAGAAGTTTAGCATTAGGTGATTTCTGGTCAGTGCCGTTAGGGATGTGAATGCACAAAGCCTAGACAGCGCGCTGTTACTTAGATAACATGTCCCCAATGTTCGCGTAAGGCTGTCACGCGGGCTTGATTTTTGTATGCAAGCTTGAGGAGACGGTTTTACTGTGACTTCTACCGAATCTGTCTACACCTCGCACCAGAGCCATGACGGGGAGATCCCGCAGCCTGGGGGACGGTGGAAACTCTTTTTATATAGCGCCATCGGCGCGTTCGTATTCTTCCTGCCGGTGACGTATCAGGATAAGCGCTCCATTCCTTTGGACCACATGGTCACCATGGTGCGCGAGGGGATTCCAGCGGCGGTGCCGTGGATTATCTTTGCGCTTGCCGTCTATGGCACGGTGCGCAGCTTTACCACCGGCGCGTTCAAAGAAAGCGTATTGCAAGCGGTCTTTGCGGTGCTCAACATTGTGGGTGCGGTGATCTCTTTCCTTATGGTCATCGATGCGCTGCCGTGGGTATTGGGCGATGAAGACCTAGTGCCGTTCCTGTGGAATTCCATCGCGATTCCGGTAGGCCTCATCGTGCCTATCGGTGGCGCGTTCCTAGCGTTTCTCATTGGCTTTGGCCTGCTGGAATTTGTTGGCGTGCTCATGCAGCCCATCATGCGGCCGCTGTGGAAGACGCCAGGACGATCCGCCATTGACGCGGTGGCCTCGTTTGTGGGCTCGTACTCGCTGGGCATTTTGGTGACGGACCGCGTCTACCAAAAGGGCGGCTATACCGGGCGCGAGGCGGCCATTATTGCCACCGGCTTTTCGACGGTCTCTGCGGCCTTCATGGTCATCGTTGCTAAGCAGCTTGACCTGATGAAAGTCTGGGGCACCTACTTTATTGTCACGCTCATCGTGACCTTTGTGGTGACGGCCATTACCGTGCGCATTCCGCCGCTGCGCACCATTCCGGACGAGTACTTTGCTGAGGCACACCCAGACCCGGAAAAGCCGGTGGAGGGCTCGCGCATCAAGAACGCGTGGCGCGAAGCAATGCTGGCATTGCAGCGCGCGCCGTCCTTGTGGGAGTCCATCTGGGAGAACCTGCGCGATGGCGTGCGCATGGCGGCGGCCATCGTGCCTTCCATCATGTCGGTGGGCCTTATTGGCCTACTGCTTGCGCGCTTTACGCCCATCTTCGAGTGGATTGGCTACCTGTTTTACCCATTCGCGTGGGTAGTGCAGCTGCCGGAGCCGGTCCAGGCCGGCAAGGGCGCGGCCATGGGTATTGCGGAGATGTTCCTGCCCGCCACCGCGGTGGCAGACAGCGACAACATGGTGGTCAAGTTCGTCATCGGCGTGGTGGCAGTCTCCGCCATCATCTTCTTCTCCGCGCTGGTGCCGTGCATCCTGGCTACCAAGATTCCGGTGAAGCTCACCCACCTGGTCATCATCTGGTTTGAGCGCGTGGCGCTGACCATCCTCATCGCCACGCCGATTGCCCACCTGCTGTTTTGAGCTAAGCGCTAGGCCCCGAGGTGGGCCGTGACGATGTCATCGATAAGCCGCGCCGCTGCCTTGGCGGTGCGGTTATCTATGTCAAAGGTGGGGTTGAGCTCGACGACGTCCACCAGGGCCAGCTTGCCCGTCTGTGCAATTGCTACAGCCATGGCGCGGATGCGCTCATAGCTCACACCCAGAGACGCCGGGGCGGATACGCCCGGCGCGGTGGATGCTGGCAGGACGTCGAGGTCGATGGATAGGTGGACCTTGTCCTTGCCCTCCGTGGCGCGGGCAGCGAGCTCGCCGCATTCGGCTGGGGAGAGGTTGACCAGCTCTTCGTCTAGGGTGATGGCCACGCCGAGGGACTCGGCTTCGTCGAAAAGCACCGCGGTGTTATTGGGGCGGGAGATACCCAGCACGGTGTAGTCGAAGTCATCGGTGAGCTCCGAAATCTGCTTGAACGGGGTGCCGGAGGTGGCTTGATCGGCGCGGCGCAGATCGAAGTGGGCGTCCAGGTTGATGATCTTGGTGGCTCCCACCGCGCGGTAGAGGCCGCGGTGGGAGCCGAAAGCAGTCTCGTGACCGCCGCCCAAGATGATGGGCAAGGTGCCGGCTTCGACGAGTTCCTGCACCTTATCGGAGAGCGCATCGTGGGCGCCGTCGAGGTCGTTGGCTTGGGTGGTGATCGTGCCGGCGTCGGCAAGCGCATGCGCATGGTGCACCGCCAAGGAACCCAGCGCGGAACGCAGCGCGGCCGGGCCTGCGGCAGCACCCTGGCGGCCCCCATTGCGCAGCACGCCCTCATCGGAGGCAAAGCCCACCAGGGTTACCGGGGCGGGGGAGTCGGTGGACTGATTGATAACGCTATGCCAGCGGGCGTGCTCTGGGCCAGGGCCATCGGAGCGGCCGGACCATTCAGGGGCGGGGGTGAAAAGTTCAGCTTTTTCGGTGTTCATGGTTACCGAGGGTAGGCAAGAACGCGGGATATGGCAGGAAAATTCTGCTTACAATCACTAAGTGTGAGTACAAATCGAGTTCCAGCGGCCCGTCACGCGTTAGAGATTCTTAAGTTGTTATCGACGATTGACGTTCCAATTTCTGCTGCCAGGATACAAGGTGAACTGGGACTGCCGCGGTCATCTACGTATCACTTGCTAGCGGAGATGGTGGATGCCGGCTTTGTGGCGCACTTGCCGGAGCATAAGACATATGGCCTGGGCCTTGCGGCCTATTCCATGGCTTCGGCCTATGTAACTCAACAGCCTTTGGTGCGAATGGCTACTCGGGACTTGGAACGGTGCGCGGATCTGGTGGGTGGATCGGGGCACTTGTCTCGTATGGCTGGATCGGAAATCTTGTACTTGCAGGAGGTCCGTGCTGCAGGGGCAATCTCTTTGGTGACCGAGGTTGGTGTGCGATTGCAAGCGCATAAGACGGCGTCCGGGCGCGTAATGCTGGCGCATCTTCCTGACGCGGAGGTGCGCGCCGCATTCGATACTGCGGGTGGTAGTGGCTTTTCTGCTTTGAAGGAGCGCTTGCGGTTGGTGGCCGCGCGGGGTTGGGACCAAGAGGTGGAGGAAATTACTCGTGGCCAGGCTTCTGTAGCGGTGCCCATTCTGGACCATCTGGACCGCCCAGCGGCGGCGGTGGCGGTGACGTATCCGGTAGGGACGCCAGATGCAAAGGTGGATGCCGCCATTCGGGCACTGCAGGAGGCGTCAGACAAGGTGGCGGGGAAAATGTACCGCAATCGAAGAAAGTGATGTAGCATACATCTATCGCGTTGGGTTGTCGCGCGACACATTTTTGATTATCAATCCCTACTCCAAGGAGTTTTTGCCATGCCTAACGCCTACCCATCCACCGTGACCGTCAACGTCGGTGCGTTGAGTATCGAGGACGTCGTTGCCGTTGCCCGCTATGGAGCAAAGGTGGAGATTGCGCCCGAGGCTCTCGAAGAGGTAGCCGCGACCCGCGAGCGCGTGGAAGAACTGGCACAGGATCCCACCCCGGTCTATGGCATTTCCACCGGCTTTGGTGCACTTGCCCGCCGCCACATTCCGGAGGAGATGCGCGCCCAGCTGCAGCTTTCCTTAGTGCGCTCGCATGCCGCGGGCACCGGCCCAGAGGTGGAAGAAGAGGTCATCCGCGCGCTCATGCTGCTGCGCCTGTCCACCTTGTGTACCGGTCGTACCGGCGTGCGCCCGGTGGTCGTAGAAACCTATGCCAAGGCGCTGAATGCCGGAATCGTTCCGGTGGTGCGCGAGTACGGATCGCTCGGCTGCTCCGGCGATTTGGCGCCGCTGGCACACTGCGCATTGGCCCTGCTGGGCGAGGGTGAAGTGCGCGTCAATGGCGAACTCAAGGACGCGGGCGACGCTCTGGCCGCGGCCGGCATCGAACCGCTGCAGCTGCGCGAGAAGGAAGGCCTCGCGCTTATAAACGGCACCGATGGCATGCTCGGCCAGCTCTGCCTGGCCATTACTGACCTGCGCGCGGCCGCCAAGACCGCCGATATTGCCACCGCCATGACCGTGGAGGGCCTGCTGGGTACCCTCGTGGTCTTTGCCGATGACCTGCAGCAGTTGCGCCCGCACCCAGGCCAGGCCGATGCCGCGGCCAATATCCTCCAGGTGGCCGAAGGCTCGCAGATTCTGGAGGCCGCGCTCGAGGAATTCAAGAAGAACCAGGTGCAGGATGCGTACTCCGTGCGCTGCGCCCCGCAGGTTGCCGGCGGGTTCCGCGATACCCTGGCCCACACCGCCCAGGTGGCCGAGCGCGAGCTGGCCGCCGCGGTGGATAACCCGGTGGTAACCAAGGATGGTCGCGTGGTCTCCAATGGCAATTTCCACGGCGCGCCAGTTGCCTATGCGCTCGACTTCCTTGCCATCGTCACTGCGGACTTGGCGTCCATTTCCGAGCGCCGCACCGACCGCTTCCTGGACCCGGCGCGCAACCGCGGGCTGAATGCCTTTCTTGCCGACGACCCCGGTGTCGACTCCGGCCACATGATTGCGCAGTACGCCCAGGCCGGCATCGTGAGCGAAATGAAGCGCCTAGCCAACCCATCTTCGGCCGATTCCATTCCTTCTTCGGCCATGCAGGAAGACCATGTGTCTATGGGATGGTCCGCCGCCCGCAAGCTGCGCAAGGCCGTGGATGGCCTACAGCGCGTGCTGGCCGTGGAAATCCTCACCGCCGCCCGCGCCATCGACATGCGCGAGGGCACCCCGGCCAAGGGCACCGGCGCGGTGATTGAGAAGCTGCGCCAGACTGTGGACGGCCCCGGTGTGGACCGCTACCTGTCCCCGGAAATCGAGGAGACCGTACGCCTAGTCAAGGAAGGCGCTCTTATCGACGCCGTCGAGGACGCTACTGGAAAGCTGCGTGGTTAATACGTCGACGATAACCCCTTGCCATTTTCGCCCTTTAAGGCGAGCACAGTGCCACGACCTATTGGTTGGCTCTCTAGCGTCGACGGCCAAGGTCGCGAAAATATCGCTCCCTATAGCCAGTGGCAAAACCTCACCTTCGATCCACCCATGGTGATGTTTTCGGCCAACCAGTACCCGGATAGTCGTCGTAAGGACACGGTCCTCAATGCCGAGGAAACCGGCTGGTTCGTGTGGAATATGGACACCTATGACCTGCGCGAGGAAGTCAATAAATCCGCCCAGGTGCTCGACTATGGCGACAGCGAGTGGGACCGCCTTTCCGTCACCAAGGAATATGCGGACAATTACCGCATTCCCATGGTGAAGGAGTCTCCGGTGAAGTTCGAGTGCCAGTACAAGACCACGCTGCGCGTGCCCGGTTCCGACGACGCCGCGCGCGCCGGGCTAGAGGGCAGCGCGTAGCGCCTGGGCCATTGCCACCTGGCCCGCGTGTGTGGGGTGCATGGGAAAGGAATTGGTGTCCTTTCCCGTAAAGTCCACCCACGGCGAGGGGGAGCAGGCGGTGTGGTCTAGGGCGGCGTCGGCAAGCACGTAAGTAGCCCCGTGGCGCTCGGCGGCCTCGCGCACTGCCTGATTGATGCGCTCGATGGAGGCGGCCAACCATTCCCGGTCACTGGCCGGGACTTTTTCTATGTAGGGGCAGGTCTCCCCGTGCTTGATAAGGGGGAGGTAGCCGGTGGCAAGGACCTTCGCATTAGGGGAGCGGCGGTGAATTTCCTCGTAGACCTTGTCGAGCCGGCGGGGCAGATCGCGGATTTCTAAGTCAATCTGCGCGCCTGATTCCGCCTGGCAGATATCGTCCGTGGCGCACTGGGTAAGGCGCACGAAGCTGGCGTCATTGCCGCCGATGGATAGGCTCACCAGGTTGGTGTCCTCGCGTAGGGCGTCCACCTGGGCGGGGTGTTCGCCGGCCGAGGAAAGTACGTCGAGGGTGCTAGCGCCCTGGCAGGTGACATTGGTGAGCTTTGCGTCCATCTCCTTGGCCGCGAGCTCGGGGTAGGAATCTTGTGCGCGTACGCAGGTATTGGGTGGATCCAGTGGCAGTGTGGTCGAGCCCATGGCCGCATAGGAATCTCCCAGCGCGACATAGTGGGGTGGCTGCGGTTCCTCGGCGGGGGTGGAACAAGCGGTGAGGAGGGCCGCGGAAAGGAGGGGGATGAACCGGCGCATGCAGGCCATCGTAGATCATTCCGCGGGTGTCTCATATACGAGACAGTTAGGGTTTGTGTGGCCTGTTACATAGATGTGAATCACAGTAAGTTGTGACCTGTGACGCCAAACAAGCCCTCGGGGACAGCCCCGGGACACCGGCCTAGGGGGCTTGGGAGGGCGTCGGAAAAGCACGACGAAAGGAAGCCCATGTCTCAACCACGCGAAGTACGCGCGCCGCGCGGAACCGAATTGTCCGCCAAGTCCTGGCAGACCGAAGCGCCCCTGCGCATGCTCATGAATAACCTCGATCCCGAGGTTGCCGAGCGCCCCGAGGACCTCGTGGTCTACGGCGGCACCGGCCGCGCAGCACGCAGCTGGGAAGCCTTTGACGCCATCGTAGAATCCTTGAAGGACCTCGAATCCGATGAGACCCTGCTGGTGCAGTCCGGCAAGCCGGTGGGCATCTGGAAGACCAACGAGTGGGCACCGCGCGTGCTCATCGCTAACTCCAACCTCGTGGGAGACTGGGCTAACTGGGAGCACTTCCGCAAGCTCGAGGACGAGGGCCTGATGATGTACGGCCAGATGACGGCCGGCTCTTGGATCTACATCGCCACCCAGGGCATCCTGCAGGGCACCTTCGAGACCTTCGCGGCAGTGGCTAAGAAGCGCTTTGGCGGCAGCCTTGCCGGTACTTTCACCCTGACCGGTGGTTGTGGCGGTATGGGCGGCGCACAGCCGCTGTCCGTCACCCTCAACGGCGGCGCCTGCCTCATCGTGGACGTGGACGAGACCCGCCTGAAGCGTCGTCAGCACAAGCGCTACCTGGATGAGGTTGTCACCGACCTCGATGAGGCCCTCAAGCTAGTCCTGGACGCCAAGGAAAACAAGAAGCCGCTGTCTGTCGGCCTGGTAGGCAACGCCGCCGAGGTCTTCCCAGAGATCCTGCGCCGCCAGCGCGCCGGGGAATTCACCGTAGACATCGTCACGGACCAGACCTCCGCACATGACCCGCTGTCCTACCTGCCTTCTGAAATCACCATGGAAGACTGGCACAACGAGGCCAAGGCGGATCCGACCACCTTTACCAAGAAGGCCCGCGAGTCCATGGCCGCCCAGGTCCAGGCCATGGTCGAGTTCCAGGATGAGGGTGCCGAGGTCTTTGACTACGGCAACTCTATCCGCGATGAGGCCCGCAAGGCCGGCTACCAGCGCGCCTTCGAATTCCCGGGCTTCGTTCCGGCCTATATCCGCCCGCTCTTCTGTGAGGGCCTGGGCCCCTTCCGCTGGGCCGCGCTTTCCGGCGACCCAGAGGACATCAAGGTCACCGACCAAGCGCTCAAGGAGCTCTTCCCGGACAACGAGCACCTGCACAACTGGCTCGATGCCGCCGAGGAGTATGTCGAGTTCGAGGGTCTGCCAGCACGCATTTGCTGGCTGGGCTACAACGAGCGCCACAAGGCCGGCCTGCTCTTCAACGACCTGGTGCGCGAGGGCAAGATCAAGGCGCCGATCGTCATCGGCCGTGACCACCTGGATTCTGGCTCCGTGGCATCCCCATACCGCGAAACCGAAGCCATGCTCGATGGCACCGACGCCGTGGCCGACTGGCCGCTGCTCAACGCCATGACCGCTGTGTCTTCCGGCGCTACCTGGGTTTCCCTCCACCACGGCGGTGGCGTGGGCATGGGCCGCTCCATCCACGCAGGCCAGGTCACCGTTGCAGACGGCACCGAGCTCGCCGCGGCCAAGCTGCGCGCGGTGCTCACCAATGACCCGGGCATGGGCGTTATCCGCCACGTCGATTCCGGCTACACTCGCGCAAAGGAGGTCGCCGATGAGCGCGGCGTCCGTATTCCAATGGAATTCAAGGCAAGGGACTAGATGAGCACACTTTTTACCGGCATTTCAGAACTCCGTACGGTCAGCGAGCGTGGCACGCTTAACGACGCCGCCATTATCGCCCAATCCGGCACCATCGCCTGGGTCGGCCCAGCCTCCGAGGCACCGGCCGCCGACGAAAAGGTGGACCTAGGCGGCCGCGCCGTCCTGCCCGGCTGGGTAGATTCGCACACCCACATGGTCTTCGACGGTGACCGCTCCGCCGAATTCGAGGCCCGCATCTCCGGCGGTTCCTATGAGGCAGGCGGCATCGCCGTGACCATGGACGCCACCCGCCAGGCCGGCACCGACCGCCTGGACCAGCTGGTGGCGGACCGCGTGGCCGCCGGCCGCCGCGGTGGCACCACCACCTTTGAGACCAAGACGGGCTACGGCCTCAATACCGAGTCCGAGGTGGAGGCCGCCAAGGTAGCCTCCCGCCACGTCGATGACGTGACCTTCTTGGGCGCGCACCTGGTCCCGCCGGGAGCGGACGCGGAGGAGTACCTCGACGAGGTCGTTGGCCCCATGCTCGAGGGCGTTGCTCCCTACGTGCAGTGGATCGACGTCTTCTGTGAGCGCGGCGCCTTCAACGAGGAACAATCCCGCCGCGTGCTGGAGGCCGGTAAGAATTTGGGCCTCGGCCTGCGCGTGCACGGCAATCAGCTGGGCGAGGGGCCGGGCGTTGCCCTCGCCGTCGAACTGGGCGCGGCCTCGGTAGACCACGTCAATCACCTAACCGACGAGGACGTCGAGCTGCTGGCCAATTCCGATACCGTGGCCACCATGCTGCCGGCGTGCGACCTGTCCACCCGCGAGCCGCTCGCCCCGGGCCGCACGCTTCTCGACGCCGGCGCTACCCTCGCCATCGCCTCCAACCTCAACCCTGGCACGTCCTATACCTCCTCGATGAATTACTGCGTGACCACCGCGGTCCTGCAGCAGCACCTCTCCGTCGATGAGGCCATCCACGCCGCCACCACCGGCGGAGCGACCGCCCTGCGCCGCCACAACGTGGGCAACGGCCTCGACCCGCAGGGCCGCCCGGCTAAGGGCACCATCGTGGAGGGTGCCGCCGCGGACCTGCACGTGCTCGACGCACCCAGCGCCGTGCACTTGGCCTACCGCCCAGGCATGCCACTGAGCTACCGCACTTTCGTCGCGGGCGCTTAGGATATGGAGTTTGGGGCGGCAATCGCGTAGGGTTGGTGAAGCAATGAGCATTACCGATAACGCCACCGGCGGCGTCAACGAGCCGGAAGATTTTAATAAGTCGGAATCTCAGGACAACTCGCAAGGTGTCACCAAGGACACCAGGGCTGCGAATACTTCTGAGGACACCGGCGCTGAGTCCCAAGATTCAGCCAACGACAACTCCCAGGGGTTCGCGCATCTTGGCCTGCCAGAGAAAATTCTGGAGGCCGTTGCGAAAGTAGGCTTCACCAAGCCGTCCCCCATTCAGGAAGAAACCATCCCGATCTTGATGGAAGGCCGCGACGTTGTCGGCCTTGCCCAGACCGGTACCGGCAAGACCGCAGCCTTTGCGCTGCCGGTTCTGTCGCAGATTGACACCAAGGCCCGCCATCCGCAGGCCCTCGTGCTCGCTCCCACCCGCGAGCTGGCCCTGCAGGTGGCGGACTCCTTCCAATCCTTCGCCGAGTCCCTCAAGGGCGTCGAGGTGCTGCCTATCTACGGTGGCCAAGCCTATGGCATTCAGCTTTCCGGTCTGCGCCGCGGTGCGCAGGTTATCGTGGGCACCCCGGGTCGCGTCATCGACCACCTGGAGAAGGGCTCGCTGGACCTGTCCCAGCTGCAGTTTCTCGTCCTCGATGAGGCCGATGAGATGCTGAACATGGGCTTCCAAGAAGACGTCGAGCGCATCCTGGAGGACACCCCGGACCGCAAGCAGGTGGCGCTTTTCTCGGCCACCATGCCGAACGCTATCCGACGCCTGTCTAAGCAGTACCTCGACAACCCCGCCGAGGTCACGGTGAAGTCCGAGCGCCGCACCAATGACAACATCACGCAGCGCTTCCTCCTCATTCCGCACCGCGCAAAGATGGATGCCTTCACCCGCATCCTCGAGGTCATCAATTACGACGCCATCATCGTCTTCTGCCGTACCAAGCACGAGACCGAAGAGGTGGCCGAGACCCTGCGTGACCGCGGTTTCAGCGCCGCCGCCATCAACGGCGATATTGCGCAGGCTCAGCGCGAGCGCACCGTCGATCAGCTCAAGGATGGCCGCCTAGACATCCTCGTGGCTACCGACGTCGCCGCCCGTGGCCTCGACGTCGAGCGCATCACGCACGTGGTCAACTTCGATATCCCGAACGATACCGAGTCTTACGTGCACCGCATCGGCCGCACCGGCCGCGCTGGACGCTCCGGCGAAGCCATCCTATTCGTCACCCCGCGCGAGCGCCGCATGCTGCGCTCCATCGAGCGCGTGACCAACGCCCGCTTGGAAGAGATGGAACTGCCGTCCGTCGATGAGGTCAATGAAAAGCGCAAGGAAAAGTTCGCGCAGTCCATTACCAACTCCATGGATAATAAGCAGGCGGACTTCTTCCGGACCTTGGTGCGCAAGTACTCCGAGGACAATAATGCGGCCATGGATGACATCGCTGCAGCCCTCGCCGTCATGCTGCAGGGTGGCAAGAACTTCCTGATGGAAGACAAGCCGCTTCCCAAGCCGAAGCGCGATCGCGACCGCCGCGATGATCGCAAGCGTGATTTCAAGGGTGGCAGTAAGGGTCGCGGCCCCAAGCGGCCGGACGGAGACTTTGAGACGTACCGACTGGACGTCGGCAAGCGGCAAAATGTGCGACCAGGAGCCATCGTCGGCGCTATTGCCAACGAGGGTGGCTTGTCTGCCAAGGACTTCGGCCGCATCACCATCGCGGTGGGCCACACCCTGGTTGACCTGCCAAAGAACCTTGACCCGGCAGTACTGGACCGACTGAAGGATACCCGCATTTCCGGCCAGCTGATCAAGATTCAAAAGGACACCGGCCGCCCGCCACGCCGTGATCACGGCGGCGGACGCAAACGCGGTGGACGCTGGCGCGACTAGCATTTTCGACTCAATGGGCCTCTTCGGAGGCCCATTTTTTCGTGCCCTTTGACCTGCGGTTTTACTATAAACGGGGGTAGGGTGTCGGAGGGGTTTGTATACTGAAAGCGCAAACATGTTCTAGAGAAACTTCTGCGGGGGAAGTCCATGAATGCGCCCTATTTTGCCAATACCAATCCAGCAAATTCCACCTCACAAGCAGCTACAGACATCCGCAAGGCTGAATACCTCCTATGGAAACGCCTGCATCCAGACCCGGATGACGATATCGAAATAATTAGCCAATCACTGTCGGATCTCACCGGAACGCGCCAGTCCCGAATTAGAAATATCATTTTCGCCTTTGAGCGATTACAGGAGCTGCCGCGCCTTAAAGCCCGGCAGGAAGAGCATTACCACTTAGATTTAGACCGCTTAATCACTATTGACCAGACGCTGTCCAAGTTAGGCGAGATTGACGCCGAAAAACGCCTGCTTATCGACGCCGAATTAACCACCTACCTCACCCCCAAACGCCCTAACCAAAAATTACCGTCCCACCGCAACCTGCGGCGAAAGCTGCGGGAGCTGATTGTCCGCCTTGATCCCACCATCGCCGCACGCGACCCGCGGCGCAAGGAGTCCTATCACCTCGAGCCTACGGGCGGGGAGTGGGCCGCAGTGTGCCTAGACGTGGGCTTAGAGACTGCCGAAATCATCGACCGAAATATTCGCGGTGTGGCCACAGAGAAGGACATCTCCTTGGCTCAGGCTGCGGTCGAGTTGCTCACCGGTGAGGCCGAAGCCAGGGCGAAGGTGGTGCTCAATATGTACCGCTGCGATCTGCCGGATGCTCCGGCTTTCGTCCAAAGCTTGGGTTGGGTTTCGCCGGAGGTGGCCGATGACATGCAATCGCGGGCCACGACCGTGCGCGACATGGAGAAGGCGGCACAAGATGAAAGTGGAAACTACGTCACGCCGCCGCGTATCCGCGCCTTTGTGGAAGGGCTCGATGGAACCTGCCGGTGGCCCGGATGTACGCGGCCGGCTATGGCTTCCCAGATGGACCATCGGCACGACTTCGCTGACGGAGGACCTACTTCGGCGGCAAACTTGACCTGCCTGTGTCAACATCACCACAACATCAAGACTGATGGACGGGCGTTTTATATCAAGGATCCAATTAGCGGGGACGTCGTCTGGCTCTTTGAAGATTCGACTTGGGTCTATGACGAAGCCAGCGGTCCGCTCGCGCCGAAGAATCGGAGGTGGGCGCAGACTGTGGCGCAGGCGACGCGGCGGCGTCGAGAAAATGCGCACGAAGATGCGCAAAAGCTGAAGGAAGAGCTAGAAAACGAGAAAAGGGACAGTGAAGACACTGTCCCAGAGGAGTAAATGGCTATTTAGAAGGCCACTTAGAAGTTGACGTACATCAGGATGAGGCAGATGATCCACAGAAGGTTGAATACGCCGCCGAATGCGGACAGCGGCTTCTTGGCTGCCGCGTAGTCGAAGGATTCAGTCGATTCGAGGGCGGCCATTGCCTTCTTTTGCTTTGGCAGAATGACGAAGAAGAGCAGGCACCATGCGACGATGGCAACCAAGATGGCGATGTGGAAATTCACTTCGGACTTGTAAGCGCTGATATCGGAAAGGAATACGCCGAGGCCGAGGATAGGCACGATGGCAGAGATGTAGCCGTAGGTATTGGTGATGTTGTGCAGGACGCGAGCGGAGCCGAGCGCCGCGTGGTCACCCTGTGCTGCCTTGGCCATTTGGGTCTGGAAGCTGGAGGTGGATACGCATACTGGGCCGATCAAGAGAATGGCTGCGGCCACGTGGAGGAATACAAGGAAAGAAGTCATTGAAAGAACCCTTCAATCGCGGAAAGTTGCCACGTCAACCCTAATCAACTTCCGGTGAGTACGGCTAACCGACATTGCCTTTGCATCACCCGAACGTCCTTGGAAGGCAGGGGAAGGGAGTACTTTCGGGCGATGTCGGCGAGTCGGCGGGAGTAGTCGCAGCGGTTGGCGGGAGGTAGCCATTCCGCGGGGAGGGCGTCTGACTTTTCTTGGTTGAGCTCACGGCTGGTAGCTACGAGATTGAGCGGGTCGTTGCCAAAGCGGACCTTGGTTTCGCGGTCCCACTCGGAAGCGCCAAGGTCATAGGCCGCGGAGAGGGGAAAGATGTGGTCGATCTCAATGGGAGAGGTAGCGGGAATGGTGGTGCCACTATAGGGGTCATAAAGAGTCCCGCTGCGGGCGTGGCAGGAGTGGAGGGGATCGCTGGATTGGCTTTCTAGAATGACCTCGCGGGTGGTGCAGGCGCCGTGGGGTTGCCAGATGCCGAAGTCCTCACGGTTGTAGCCGGCGGCTTCGGGGCGGGAGGGGAGCGTGGTGACGTCAAAACGCGGAAAAGGCCACGCATACCATGCACCGATGAGGACGGTGATGCATGATAGCGCGGCCAGGTAATAGGACTTCATGTCCTATTGGACTGCGAGGGGCCCGCGTTGGTTCCGATTACTTATCAGTGACCTTTTCTGCGGCTTCCTCAAAGTCGAGGTCGGAGTTATTTTCCACGAGCTTGGCCAGCTTGGTGGCCTCTTCAAACTCGGCAACAACCTCCGGCTGTGGTTCCTTGGTGAGCTTGGTGACTACGACGGCCACGAGGAGGGCCAGGAAGAAGCCTGGGACCATCTCATAGAGGACGTCGGAAAGCGGGGACATGCCCCAGCCAATGGCCACGACGGCGCCGGTTAGCATGCCGGCAATCGCGCCGGTGGAATTGAAGCGCTTCCAGTACAGGGACAGCAGAACGATGGGGCCGAAGGCAGAGCCGAAGCCCGCCCAAGCGAAGCCAACCAGGCCGAGGATGGAGTCGGACGGGTTGATAGCCAGCAGGGCGGCGATGACCGCGATGGCCACGATGGCGGTGCGGGAGAGGTTGATGAGGACCTGCTCGCCCGGCTTCTTCTTAGCAAAGATGAGGAAAAGGTCCTCGATGAGAGAAGTAGAGACGACGAGCATCTGGGACGACATGGTGGACATGATGGCGGCCAGAACTGCGGTCAGGACGAAGCCGGCGGGCAGTGGGTGCATCATGGCCTGTGCCATATCCAGGAAGATGGTTTCGAAGTTGTCCTGGTCGGTGATGCTGTGGCCGGTTTGGGTGAAGTAAACAGTGCCAGAGAGGGCGACGAAGATGGCGCCGATGACGGACAGGCCCATCCAGGTAACGCCGTAGAAGCGGCCCTGGCGGGCGTCGGAAGGCTTACGCAGCGCCATGAAGCGGACCACGATGTGTGGCTGGCCAAAGTAGCCCAGGCCCCAGGCTAGGTTGCCGATGATGACGCCAGCGGAAACGCCCGCGAACATAGAGAAGTAGCTGTCATTTTCCACTACGCCATCGGTGCCGTAGGCATTATTGCCGGCGAAAGAGAAGATGGAGACAGGATCGCTGAGAGAGACGATTGCCATAATCGGCACGATCATCAGGGCAACGAACATAAGCACGCCCTGGACGACGTCCGTGTAGGACACCGCCAAGAAGCCGCCGACGAAGGTGTAGAAGATGGTCACCGCGGCGATGACGAGCATGCCGGTGAGGTAGTCGCCACCGAAGGTGGATTCGAAGTAGCGGCCACCGGAGACCATGCCGGAGGAGACGTAGAAGGTAAAGAAGAAAATAATGATGGCTGCGGAGATGATGCGCAGCAGGCGGGACTTATCGTGCAGGCGGTTTTCAAAGAAGGACGGCACGGTAATGGAGTTGGCCGCGATCTCTGAGTAAGAGCGCAGGCGCGGTGCGACCCACTTCCAGTTTGCCCAGCAGCCGACGAGTAGGCCGATGGCCATCCATAGCTCGGACATGCCGGAGAGGAAGAGCGCGCCAGGCAGGCCCATGAGCAGCCAGCCGGACATATCGGAAGCGCCTGCGGAGAGGGCCGCTACGAATGGGTGCAGACCACGGCCGCCCAAAACATAATCGTCATATTGATCGGTTTGCTTGTAGCTCCAATAGCCAATGGCTGCCATTGCGAGGAGATACACGATCATCGCAATGACGTACCAAGTTGAATCTTGCACGTTTTACTCCTTGTAGATGTGTGATGACATTCTCACGTTAACGAGGTCACAAGGTTAACCCAAGCGAAAATACAGGTGTGGCATAGATCTCCGGCTCGATTTTCTGTCGTTCAACTGGGAAAAGGGTGGAACATAACGAGCCTGTAACAAAACCAAAAGGGGCTGCTATGCTGGCGGCTATGGCTTCTTACCTCGTGCATGGACTGTGGCTCCCCGTTACGGGACTAGGTCTATGGATTGAACAGGTAGAAGGACACAAGATCGTCATGCCCAATGCCGTTCCTGAGGGCACCTTCCCGCCAGCGGTGGAGTCCATCTTGGCGAAGAAATCCTTCCGCAACCGAGCGCGGGTATCGCTGCGCACGCCCAAGGGTAAGGATGTCTCCCTGATGGTGCCCATGGCGATGTTCGGACCCGAAGAGGCCGTGGCGGCGCTTGCCCAAATGGAGCACCTGAACCACAAGCCGCCCGCCACCATCGCCCCCGACCTTCAGTGGCTGATTCATGCCTACAGCGGCCTGTGCAAGTTCGTGCGCGCCGGGCGCGTGACCTTCCGGCTGGCTTACCAGGCCAATGAGTGGTTCCCCATGTGGCAGCTGGCCTCCGGCCTGGGCGAGCGCGGCTGGCTCGCGGAGATGATGGCGGCCGCGCCGGGCATTTTGCACGTGAATAATCGGGCACTCTCAGATGACATGGCCGATGAGCTCACCCACTGGATTGCCTTTCGCGAGCTGCGGCCCGTGGCGGAGGCTCCGCGCCCGATGCCGTGGCACGAGTTTGCCCGCGCCCTGCTCGATACGCGGCCAATCCGACGGGGGCGCTCGCAGCTGCTGCGCGGGCTCAATGAGTGGAAGAATTCCATCTACGAGGTAGAACTCCAGCTGGTCTACATCGTGGAGGAGCCGCTTGACGTTGACCCGGATACGGCCAAGTGGCCAGTGCGCGTGCGGGTGCGCTCGGGCACGGATTCTCCACGGCCGGTGTCGGCGCAAAGTTTGGATAGAGCGAGTGTGGAAAAGCTGCGCGAAGCTCACCGCAAGGCCGTGCGCATCGCACCCACGCTGGGGGAGACGGCGCAGCTGCCACAGCCTGGCGACGGCGACTGGGACGTCTACCTAGAAACCCACCAGCTCACCCATTTTATTACCCACGAGGTGGATAAGCTCAAGGCCAGCGGCGTGACCGTCATGCTGCCCAAGGCGTGGGCGCAGATGGAGACTAAGGCCAAGCTGGAAACCCACGAGGCTCGCGATCCGGCCGAGGCCGCCACGAAGAAGCACATCGGCATGAATAAGCTAGTGGACTATAACTGGCGCATGTCCGTGGGCGATGTGGAGCTAACAGAGGAAGAGATGGAGGACTTGGTCAATTCCAAGTCCGGCCTTATCCAGCTGCGCGGCAAGTGGGTCATGGCCGATAAACAGGTCGTCTCCCAAGTTTCCGGCTACATGGACGCGCTGCGGGAGAAGGCCATCGCGCGCAAGAAGAAGGAGCTCGAGCAGCTAGCAGCCTCCGCGGAAATGGCCAAGCAGCTCGACCAGCCAGGGTGGCAAGCCCTGATGGAGGACGTGGAGCGCCGCCGCCAAGAATTCAACGAGGGCGGCGAGGAGCACGAGCAGGTCACCGTGGCCGAACTGCGCGAGTTGGCCCTGGAGTCTATGACCCAAGAGCCCATTGAGTTCACCGGCAGCACCTGGCACACGGCGCTGCTCGGCGGGGTGGATAAGGTTGCCCCGGAGCGAGTGGAGATTCCTACGACTGTGCATGCGGAGCTGCGCGAGTACCAGCGCCGCGGCGTCGACTGGCTGTATTGGATGTCGCGCAGTGGCATTGGAGCAGTGCTTGCCGACGACATGGGACTCGGCAAAACCCTCCAACTACTGTCCCTCCTCGCGGTGGAGAAGGACCGCGGTGAGCAGACCGGCCCCACGCTCGTGGTGGCACCAACGTCCGTGGTGGGCAACTGGGCCCGCGAGGCCCAGCGCTTCGTCCCAGATTTCAAAGTCATGGTGCAGCACGGTCCCAGCCGCCCGCGCGGTGAGGACTTTATTAAGAAGGCCGGCGAGTGCGACCTCGTCATCACCACCTATGGCACCGTGGGCCGCGACTTCAATGACATGGGCGAGGTGGGCTGGCAACGCGTTGTCCTCGATGAGGCCCAGGCCATCAAGAACTCCGCGACCCGCTCGTCCAAGGCCGTGCGCTCGCTGCCCTCAGAGCACCGCGTGGCGCTGACCGGCACCCCGGTGGAAAATCGACTCTCCGAGATGCGCTCCATTCTGGATTTTTGTAATCCCGGAGTGCTGGGCACCGCCTCGTTTTTCCGCAATCATTTTGCCAAGGCCATCGAGCGCAATAATGACGAGGAGATGTCCGAGCGCCTCCGCCAGCTCACCGCGCCGTTTATCCTCCGCCGCGTCAAGACGGACCCGAATATCATCGATGACTTGCCGGAAAAGTCCGAGCAGATCCTCACCGTGTCCATGACCACCGAGCAAGCCGCCTTATATAAGGCACTGGTCAACCAGGTGAAGAAGGACCTGCAGGAGGCGACGGGCATTAATAAGCGCGGTTTGGTGCTGGCCTCGCTGACCCGCATTAAGCAGATTTGTAATCACCCCGCGCACTACCTGGGCGATAACTCGCCGGTGACGCTCAAGGGAAAGCACCGCTCTGGCAAGGTCAAAGAGCTCATGCGCATCGTGGATGAGGCCACCGAATCCGGCGAGCGACTCCTGGTGTTTACCCAGTACAAGGCCTTTGGCGATATCCTGCAGCCCTACTTAAGCGACCAGCTCGGCCGCGAGATCCCCTTCCTCCACGGCGGGGTAAGCAAGAATAAGCGCGACCAGATGGTGGAGGATTTCCAGTCCGAGGACGGCCCACCGGCGATGATCCTATCGCTCAAGGCGGGCGGCACCGGCCTGAACCTCACGGCCGCCTCTATCGTCGTGCACATGGACCGCTGGTGGAATCCGGCGGTGGAAAACCAGGCGACGGACCGTGCCTTCCGCATTGGCCAGCGCCGCAATGTGCAGGTGTATAAGATGATCACCGCAGGTACGCTGGAGGAATCCATCCAGGATATCTTGGACGGTAAGACGCAGCTGGCCGGCGCCGTGGTGGGCGAAGGCGAGGGCTGGCTCACGGAGCTAGACCCTGATCAGCTGGCCGCACTCATGAGCTACCGGGGGAGGGAGTAATCCATGGCCGTCAAAGGCGACGACAACGTCATCTATGCCAATTTTGGCACCCGCAAACGAGTAAGCACCCCGGCCGAGGTCAATCACGTAGACCGCAGCGGGCGCATCCTGTCCACTACGGCTGCACGAATCGCGGCCTTTACCTCGCATGGCGCGGATCGCGGCCGGATCACCCGCGGCCGCCAGTATGCCGAGGGCGGCCACGTCGTGGGCCTCGAGGTGCGCAACGGCGCCATCCACGGGCGCGTGGCAGGCTCCCAGAACGAGCCCTTTGCGGTGCTCATCCAGCTGCCGTACTGCAATAACGACGATATCGCCCAGCTGGCCACCGAGTTCGCCCGGACCCCCAATTCCGTGGCCAATGCGCGCAAAGGCCTGCTTTCCGACGCCGCCTTAGACACCCTTTTCGCCCCCGAGGCCGAAGACCTCCGCCTGACCTGCGACTGCCCAGATGGCGAGTACGTGTGCAAGCACATCGTGGCGGTAGGCGATAAGCTCGCCACCCGCGCTGATGCGGACCCGGCCGTCATTTTTAATATGCGTGGTCTGGACTTTGCCCGCCTAGAGCGCATGGTCCTCGAACAGGCCAAGACGGTCAGCCGCGAAAGCTTTACCCCGAGCGACCTGTCCGAGGAAGAAAAGAATGAGATCTTCTGGAACGGCCGCGAGCTGCCGAAGCTGCCGCAGCCCAAGGTCGCCCCGGCCATCGATGACTCCGATCCGGACCTGTTGCGCAAGGCCATGCGCTCGGTTTCACACACCAATCTGGATCTCCTGCGCGCGGTATCCGATATTGAAGACCTCTACTATCACCTCTCGCACTAATGACTGCTACCACGTTTATCCATACCTCTGATTTTCAGCTGGGCATGACCCGGTGGTTCTTGAAGGGCGAGGCCCAAGGCCGCTTTAATGATGACCGCGAGGCCGCCATCGTCCGGTTGGGAGAGCTGGCTAAGGACACGGGCGCGGACTTCATAGTCGTGGCCGGTGATATCTTCGAGCATAATGCCCTCTCGCGCGACATCCTCGCCCGCGCCACGGAGATGTTCAAGCGCCTTCCGGTGCCGGTCTATGTCCTGCCCGGCAACCACGACCCGCTGGTGGCGGATTCGGTCTTTTATAAGACCAGCGCGGAGAATGTTCACGTCATCGCAGACTCGGAGCCCATCGAGGTTGCACCCGGCGTGGAGCTGGTCGGCGCGCCGTACCTGTCCAAGCGCGCGAATCATGACTTGGTCCGCCAAGCGCTCGAGCCGTTGGAGCCGGCTGAGGGCATCCGCATTGCCGTAGGCCACGGCCAGGTGGATTCCCGCTCCGGCGAGGATGATGCCGATACCATCGACCTTGCCTTCGTCGAGGATTGCCTGGACCGCGGGGTGATCGACTACCTGGCGCTGGGCGATACCCACTCCACCGCGAGCCTCGGCACCACCGGCCGGGTGTGGTTCTCCGGCAGCCCGGAGACCACGGACTATAAGGAAACGAGCACTGGCGGCGGCGAATCCGATTCCGGCAATGCGTTGGTGGTGCGTGTGGGGGATGAGGTGGACGTCGATAAGCGCCGCATCGGCCGCTGGACCTTTGAGGCCATTGATGCCGCCGTGGATTCCGCCGAAGACGTGGACCGCTTCCTCGCGCGCCTGGGTGAGTATCCGGATAAGGTGCGCACGGCCGTGAAATATAGCCTGCGCGGCACGCTCGGCGTCGAGGCCCATGCCCGCCTGCAACGTGGACTAGATGAGTACGAGGCCGTATTTGCCTCCCTGCGCCCCCGCGAGCGCACCATGGATCTCTACTTGGAGCCCAGCGAAGAAGAATTGGCCAGCCTCGATATTTCTGGCTACGCGGCCGAGGCTCTGCAGGAGCTGCTGGATAGCCGCGAGGATCCCGTCGCCCGCGATGCTGCCAACCTGCTATTCCGCCTGGAAGGACAGTCCTAATGCGCATTCACCGCCTAGAACTCACCAACGTCCGCGGCATTGAACACCTGGTCCTGGATGAGTTGCCTGAGACCGGCGTCGTGGTCATCCACGGCGAAAACGAGGCTGGCAAGTCCACCATCGTGGAGGCGCTCGACGTGGTGCTCACCGAAAAGCACAGCGGCCGCTCCAAGCGCATTCGCTCCCTGCAGCCGGTGGGCAAGGACGTTGCCCCAGAAATTACGGCCGAGCTGAGCGTGGGGGAGTACCGCTTCCGCATTGCCAAGCGCTGGCTGTCCAAGAAGTCGTGTGAGCTTAATGTCACTGCTCCACGGCCGGCGCAATTTACCGGCAGCCAGGCCGACGATGAACTGGAGCGTATCCTTTCAGAACACTTGGATCGCTCGCTTGTCGACGCCCTTTTTATGCGCCAAGACGACACCGGCGAGGCCATCTCAGCCGTCGGCATTCCCAGCCTGACCCGCGCGCTCGAGCGCGAATCCGGCCTGGCCGAGGACGAGGTTTCCGGCGACGATTCCGCGCTGCTGGCCCGCGTGGACAAGGAATATCAGCGCTATTTCACCGCGGCGAAGGGTAACCCGGCCGGCGAGTACAAGGAATCCGCCGCAGCGCTAGCCCGCGCCGAAGAAGAATGCGCAGAGGCTACCCGCGTACTGCGCGAGCTCGACTCCGTGGTCGAGCGCTACGAACAACTCGAGCGCGACCAAGCCGCCGCCGAAGTAGAGCTTCCCGCCGCCCGCGCCGACCTTGCAGAGAAACAAGCCCAGGCCGAGGAAGCCGCCACCGCGCAGGCCACCCTGGACTCCCATAAGGCCACCCTCGCTCGTGCTTCAGAGGATCTTGCCCGTGCGCAAGCCGCCGTCACCGAGCGCGCCGAGCTCGTCACCGCCGCCGAGGAATCTGCCGCGGCCACCGAGGCTGCCCAGCACAAGCTCACCGCCGCCCAGGACAAGGCGAAAGAAGAAGCCGCGGCCAAAGACTCGCTGGAGAAGCAACTAGCGGAGGCCAAAGAAGACTATGCCGCGGCCCGCAGCACCCTTAAACAGGCGCGCCGCCAGCAAGATAAGCAGAAGTTTGAGCAGCTCAGCGCCCGGCTAGAATCGCTTGACGGTCTAGCCGCCGAGGTAGACCAGGCACGTGCGGCCATCGCTCAGCGCGGCCGCGAGGTCACCGCGGCCGATATCACCGGCCTGCATAAGGCAGACTCAGCGTTGTCGGTGGCCGAGCGCCTGCACGAGGCCGCGGCCGCCAAGGTGCATTTCTCCGGGCCGGCCGGCTCCACCATCCGCGTCGATGGCGAGGACATCGAGGTGGGGGCGGACACCGCCGTCGAGCTTGTCGATTCCCGCGTGATCATCATCGGCGATATCACCGCCCGCTTCTCGGCCGGTTCCTATTCCGCAGAGGACACCCTGCGCGATGTGGAACAGGCCCGCACCCGGCTGCACGAGCTGCTCGATACCCTCGGCGTAGAATCTGTGGCTGCGGCCGAAGAAGCCCATGAGACGCACCGTGCGCAGAACGACGACCTCGATGCCGCCACTCGCGCCCTTGCCGCGGAACTGGGAACTGATGATTTGGGCGAGCTGCGCGGCCAGCATACTGCGCTGGCTGAGAAGATCGCGGACCTTGCGGACGAGGAGGAGCTAGACCTCGCCGCCGCCGAAGCCGCGGAGGAAGAAGCTAGCGAAAAGGTCGATGCGCTCGACCGCGAACTCGTGCCGTACCGCGAAAGCCGCCTGGCCCATGAGGCTGTGCGCCTCGATGCCGAACTTGCTGCGGCCCGCGAAAACGCGCAGCGCGTGACTCGAGACCTTTCCTCCGCGCGTGAACGCGCCGCCGACGAGGACCTGCGTGCCGAGGTCACCCGCCTAGAAGGCGTCGTGGGAGACCTGCGCGGGCAGCTCGATCAGATGGAAGCCGTAGACCTTAACACCGCCAACTCCTTGGTGGAAGGCGCGCAGTCCCACCTGGATTACCTCACCGAACGCATCCAACGCTGCGAGGTAGACCTCGGCCGGCTATTTAGCGAGGTGAATTTCCACTCCGGTGCCGCCGAGCGCGCCCAACAGGCCACCTCGGCGGTGGAGATGGCCCGAGCGGTGTACGAGAGCGTGGACAAGCGTGCGCAAGCCGCACGCTACCTGCGCGAACTTTTGCTCAAGCACCGCGACGCCGCCCGCCAGCGCTACGCCGCGCCCTTCGTGGCTGCACTGTCGCGGCTGGCCCGCACCGTGTACGGCGGCGACATCACTTTCGAGCTCGATGACGACCTTCGCGTGACCACCCGCACTCAGGATAATGAGACGGTGAGCCTAGCGAGCTTGTCCGGTGGCGCCCGCGAGCAGCTGGCCATCCTCACTCGCTTTGCTATCGCGCAATTAGTAGGGCCGGAGTCGGTTCCCGTCATCGTGGATGATGCGCTGGGCTCTACCGATGCACGCCGCCTGCAGCTTATGGCCACGCTGTTTTCCCACGTGGGACGAGACAACCAGGTATTGGTCTTTACCTGCATGCCAGAGCGCTACTCCCGGGTGCCGGGACGCGACGAGCGCGACATAGCTTCCCTCAAAGGGGTAATCTAGGTCCCATGCCTTATCAAACTCGCTGGTTAGACGACGAAGAGCAGGAGCTATGGCGCCTGCTCCTTGGCGCCGTGCGTAAGATCGATAGGGGAATGGAGGAAACGCTCAAGGCCGGCGGCGAAGTATCTGCCTCCGAGTTCGCCGTCCTCGTCGCCCTGTCCGAGGCACCGGAACAACGCCTGCGCCTGCACGAACTGTGCACGCAGCTGGAGTGGGACCGCTCCCGCGCCTCCCATCAGGTAACTCGCATGGAAAAGCGCGGCCTGCTCACCAAAGAACCAGACGAGGATGATGCACGCGGCATCAACGTGTGTGTGACCCACGTGGGCCTAGAACACCTGCGGCGTGCCGCTCCGGAGCACGTGGAATCCGTGCGCCGTATGGTCTTTGACCATCTGCAACCCGAGGACGTACCGGCGCTGCGGCGCTTTTTCACCGGAGTTCTTCAGGTCAATAACATCCCGGGCTATGAGGGGTACGTGCCAGATTCGCTACTACACGGAAAGGATTAAGCTCCATGATGGGACAAGAGCTCTTTGAGCACCCGAAGAAGCAATATAAGACCTACGGGATCACCGCGTTGGAGGAGCTTAGCCCGCGCATCGGCGATCCAGAGGTGCACTTGGACGACGCCGCCAGCGAGGACCAAGTTGCCGCCATGGAGGAGGCACTTGAGGCCTACCCAGATTCCGCTCTCACCTATGACCAAGACACCGAGCTGTGGATCGTCGGCGCGGAAAAAGACATTGAGCGCATGCTTGGTGACCGCGAGTCCTTCGTAGAGGCGCTGCTCAATGATGAGGACCCAGGAATTTAATCGCCGATTTTCGGTGTCAATCAAAAGTGCGAGGAATGCGGCCTTCTGGGCGCTTAACTGTTAAGATATCCGTAGTTAATCCTCGGTGGATCGAAAGGTTTTATCATTATGAACGAGCGTGAGGCTCAGGAACAGCGCGAAGCAGCAGCCAGGGATAAGAGCAAGGGCTGGGTTTCCGTCTTCGTCCAGTGGATCCCGAACATGCTGCTGGCACTGGTAATGGTTGCTGCCATGTTCTTCGGTATGTACTACATCGAGCACGGCACCTTGGACATCACTCAGCCGATCACCAACGAGTTCATTACTCAGTAGCTTCGGCGCATAGAAGAATCCGGCTCTCCCTGCACACGGCGGGGGAGCCGGATTATTTTTATTTGCCCAAGGCTTGGCGCCAAGTCATTTTGCGCCCATTATTCAAAATGGCGCGGCGGTAGATGCGACCGACCAGCACGATAATCAGTGTGGTCACCACAGCCATGAGCACATAGCTAGCTAGCAAGCCCAACCAGCTGAGGTTGCCCCCGGCCACCTGCATCGGAGCGACCAGCATGGACACCGGCGGCAACCAGGTCATTACCTGCATCCACGTGGCATCCAGGTGCATCCAGCCGAACATTGGTACATACATGGTGGCAAAGACGAGGAACAGGATAGGTGCCTGCGTGGACTGGAGATCCTCGGTGCGCTGCACCATGGAGCCGGCTGCAGCGTAGAGGCTGCCAAAGAAGAGTAGGCCTAGAATCTCGCCCACTAGGAGGACGGCTACCAAGCCATAGTCCAGTTTGATGTCACTAGCCAGGCCGGTTGCAGCAAGCGAGATTGCACCGCCGCCGAGGATGAGGAGGGTGGCCAAGAAACCGATGATGGTATTGCCCAAAATCTTGCCGGCCAAAAAGTCCACCGGGCGTACGGAAGATAAGATAATTTCCACCACGCGGGAGGACTTTTCCTCCGTGACGCGGCCACCAATTAAGCCGGCGAAGGTCATGACGGAAAAGACGACCACCATTGCGGCGATGAGGACCGTGGCTACGCCGGCCATCTTTTGTTCAGTGCCGTCCCCTTCTTCTAAGTTCACCTGATTTACCGTGGTCGAGGGGGTAGCCTTTTCTAACTCTTGTGGGTCAATATTGAGCGTATCCAGCGCAGTTGCTTGTGCTTGAGAAGCAACGATTTGGTTGACGGTGGTGGTCACGGACGCTGGGGCATCCCCTTTGCTCACGAGTTCCCAGCCGTCGTTCTCGGCCGGCACTAAGGCGGCATCGGCGTCTTCATTCTCTACCATCTGCTGGGCTTCTGCGCGGTCTTTCGCCGCGGTGGCATCGATGCCGGAATCATCAAAGGCAGACGCTTCCATCCCCACGACGGCTACGGAATCTGGTTCGTCATCGCCGCTGAAGAAATTGATAGCGATAGGGCCGATAACGGCACCGAGGATGAGTAGCAGCATGGTGCCCACCACCATCTTCGACTTCAGCGCGACCGCCATCTCACGCTTGGCTACAACCCCGATGGTCTTCATTGCGGAATACTGCATGGCCTAGGCCTCTTCGTTCTGGTTGCTGGTGACGACGTCCTGGAAAAGCTCGGTCAGGTCTGGGATCTTGCGGCCGAAGGAATGAACCGGGCCTGCGGCGAGGGCTGCCTGCAGGATTGCCTGGTCATCGATGGTTTCATCGGCCTCGAGCACGACGGCGTCGGCAGTTTCTGCCACCAGCTCCGTGCCTTCCGGATACCAGCCGCGCGCTGGGGTAGCGACCTCAAAGCGGGGAGGGCCTTGGCTGCGCAGCTTATCGACGCCCCCTTCAGCCACCATATGCCCCTTCGTCACAATGCCCACGCGGTCACACAAGCGCTGCACCAGGTCCAACTGGTGCGAGGAGAAAATGACGGGCACGCCGCGATTGGCGCGCTCGCGCAGCATGTCTGACATGACGTTGACCGCAACCGGGTCCAGCCCGGAGAAAGGCTCGTCCAGAATCAGCATGTCGGGGTCGTGGATGAGGGAGGCCGCGAGCTGTACTCGTTGCTGATTGCCCAAGGAGAGGTCATCGAGCTTATCGTCCATGCGCTCGCCCAGCCCCAGCTGTTCTAGGAGCTCAGTGCCGGCGCGCTTGGCGGCGGGCTTATCCATGCCGTGCAGTGTACCGAGGAAGACCAGCTGGCTAAGCAGAGGCTCTTTGCCGTAGAGCCCGCGCTCTTCTGGCATATAACCAATGCGGCGGCGGTTATCGTCATTGATTGGGGCGTCATCGAAGTAGACCTCGCCAGAGTCTTTGGCCAGCACACCAAGTGCAATGCGCATGGTGGTGGATTTTCCGGCGCCGTTGGATCCGACGAAACCGAAGATTTCGCCGTCACCAACGCTAAAGGTCATATCCCGCAGGGCTTGAGTCTCCCCGAAGGACTTATTGAGGTGGTCAATGGTCAAGGTGGGCATGTGTTAGTCCTCCGAGTTCTGGTTGAAGGTCAGTGCGTAGCCGACAGCGGGCAACGTGGCAGAGATGAAGTAGCTAAAGAGCAGGTAGTAGCCAGCTCCAAGCAAATATTTGGTGCCAATAGTGCCGGTAATTCCTCCGCCTAGGAACCAATTGCCTACGAGAAGGGTGACAAGATCGCCGGCAAAAAGAAACGCGTTAGACAGCTGGAAAGCCTTCCGGCGCCACTGGTCGAGAACCCGGGCCTCGTACTCATCAAGAGAGGACAGCGGCTTGCGGTCTTTGGAATCAATGGACACCCGCAGAATGGTCCAGGGAATGCAAGAAAGCACCATTGCGATAGACATTCCTAACAGTGCCCAGTAAGAAGAAATCGCCAGGGCGACGATGAGGAAAATCGCGGATACAGCTACGCAGCCATACATTGACGCGATTAATCCCCGGGTGGGGCCGAGCCTGCGGAACCGTTCGGCGCGGATCGTTGTTGAAACAGGGGCGTCGTTTGCTGTCATGCATTCAAGTGTTGCATAAACCCAACACTCTGGCAACAGTTTCTGCAGATTTTCTTTGGGGTTGACCCTGACGCGACGTTAGGCGCGACAATGTCACCATGGACGACATCGATGAAGTTCTTTATACCGTTGGCGAGGTAGCAGCGCTCTTCCGCATTACGGTGCGCACCTTGCACCACTGGGAGGCACAAGGCTTGCTGTGTCCTACGTGGCGCAGCTGGTCCAATTACCGGCTGTATACCGAGGAAGACTGCGCCCGCGTGCAGAAGATTCTGATCTACCGCGCTACCGGTATGAAATTGACCGATATTAAACAGCTGCTAGATGGCGATGCTTCCGATCTGGAACATTTGCGGAGGCAAAGAGAAAGCCTGCTCGCGCAGCGAGACAGTCTTAGCGACATGCTGGCAGCAATTGACACCTTGATGGAGGATGCAATGAATAACCGAAAGCTCACCACCGAAGAAATTGGGCAGATTGTCGGCGATGCCAACTTCGCCGCGCACCAACAAGAAGCCGAGGAGGCCTACGGATCGACTGAGGATTGGGCTATGTATCAGCAGCGCACTGCCGGCTGGTCGGAGAAGAACTGGAGCGATGCGCAAGCCGGCGTCGCTGAGGTGGAAAAAGAACTGGCCGAGGCCGTAGCAGGCGGTGTGGCTGCGGGGTCGGAGGAGGCCCAAGGGCTCGTCGACAAGCATCGCGTAGCTCTCAGTGCCTTCTTTCCCGTCACGCCGGCAAAGCACTTCTTAATTTCGCGCGGCTATGTGGCTGATGAACGCTTCCGTGCCCATTATGAGGCGCAGCAGGAGGGGTTGGCGCAGTGGCTGGCAGACGCGATTGAGCATGCGGCTAAGGCGCAAGGGGTGGATACCGACAAGCCGGAGTGGAAATAGAAGGCTCGTGTGCAGCTAAGGTAGACCTAGCTGACCAGAAAACAAGCAAACCGCTGACCACCAGAAAGTCCTGGTGGTCAGCGGTGAATGTGTCCCCGACAGGGATCGAACCTGCGACCTTCGGTACCGGAAACCGATGCTCTAATCCGCTGAGCTACGGAGACATCGCTGGGAGAATTCCCAACGATGTGATTTTAGCGCATGGGTTAGTGGGGGACTAAATCAACCCGGGGGCGTCGGTGGTAGTGACCTCACCGGTGCGCAGGTAGTGCACGCCGATGTCATCGACGACTTTATTCTTGGATGCGAAGTGGGCATGGCCAGGACCATGGACGGTGACCACTCGCGACTGCATCGGCTTGGAGAGGCTGGTGTGGTACTGATACGGCGTTTGTGGGTCGCCCGTAGCCTGAATCTGGAGGGGCTTGGTGGCCAGCTTGGAGCCGTCGAGAGGCGCCTGGCCCGTCACCGGGGCGCGGCCGCCACAACCCGCGCCGGAGCCGTAGAGGGAATTGATGAGCGTGAAGGGATCAAGACTGACGAAGTTGGTCCACAGGTAGCTTGGGTACAGCAGCGGATTGCCCGGCGCGGTGTTTTCATTGCAGACGATGAGGTTTTGCATATTCATCGCCTGAGCCACGGCTTCTTGCTCCTTGCGCAGTGCCTCCGGGTCGGGCTGCTCGGCATCCATGGGCTCGCTGCCATTCAAGTGCTTGGCAAAGGCATCCCACTGCGCAGGAACCGGAACAACGACGCGCGTCATCCCCAAGAGTGGGGAGGAAACCTGCACGGCATTGGGGTGCTGAATCTTCTGACCGAGGAACTCCGCCTGCACGCGCAGCGGGCCGGTGGCTGTCATGATGTCCGCGCCAGGCTGACCGGCAAACTCGAGCCCTGGCGGGAGGTCACCAATCTTGGCATTTGGGGGCAAGACCGTGGGGCGAACGCCGGCCTCGCGGGCTACCTTCTGTGACCACTTTTCATAGACCTGCAGTGGGGTAGTGCCAAGGTGGTACTTGGCGTCATTTTTGGCAATGAAACCGAAGAGGTCGTGCAGTCCCTTTTCATAGCCGCGCTGTTGCGAAGCAAAGATGCCATTCCACGCCAGCTTGGGGCTCATACCCGAATCCAGCAGGACCTTGCCGGTATGCTCCGGATACTTGGTGGCGTAGGCGGAGCCGAGGTAGGTGCCATAGGAGGTGCCGGCGATGTCAATCTTTTCCTCGCCCAAAGCACGGCGCACCATCTCCCAGTCCTGCAGGGTATTCGCGGTGGTCAGCGAATTGGTATAGCCCGGGGTATGCTTTTCGCAGGCATCGCGGGTGAGCTTACCTACCTGGAGGCTGCCTTGGAGCGGATTACTGGTGGCCGTGGCATCGCACTTTACTGGCGTGGAGCCGGGCAGGCCACGCGGTTGCACACCAATGGTGTCCCACTCATCGCGCACGGCCTGTGGCCATGGAACAGCGGTATTGCCGGCCCAACCATAGGCATCGCCACTAGGGCCACCAGGGTTGGTAAACAACGCGCCACGGCGGGCGTCTGGCTTTGCGGCGGGAACGCGCACGAAGCCGACGCTAATGGTGCCGGCCTGTGGGTTGTCGTAGTACGTAGGCACTTCGATGCGGCCGCATTCGGCATTGGCGATGTCTACCTGCTCAGGGCAGTCTTCCCAGGAAATGGCGGGCTTGGTGTCCTGCGGCGCGGGGGCTGGCGCGGCTGTAGCAATCGGCGCGGTGACACCAAGAGTGACCGCAGCAGCACCGAGCGTGGCCGCTAGTTTAGAAGAAAAAGAAAGCATAGGTTAGGTCTCCAGAATAAAAATGATTGGTAGACCTAGCCTATGCTTTTTTGATGCTTTTGGCATCATATTCACAGTAGGTGGGTGCCCTCACCGGCCGGGGGCGGGTGAGGGGCTACGCAGTACTACTTGACGATGACAACGATGAGGTCACGCGGGCCGTGCACGCCCTCGACACGAGTGAGCTCGATATCAGAGGTAGCGGATGGGCCAGAGATCCAGGTCGCTGGCTTCTCCGGGTTCATGCGGGAGATGACCTCGGGGATACCGTAGACGATCTCATTCTGGTGGACGATGCACAGGTGGCGGTCCGGAACCAGGGTCAGTGCGCGACGGCCGCAACGCTCGTCAGACTCGAGCACGATGGTGCCGGTCTGCGCCGAGGTGACGTGGGAATAAGTAACCACAGCGTCAGTCTCGTTCAGCGTGCGCGGATCGACGGTCTTATCGTCCGGCTTGGCATCGAAGCCCTCGAAAAGGGTGGCGTCCATGCCTTCGGCGTAACGAATGTCGTTGCACTCGCGGTCCTTGAGGATCGTGGCGATGGTCTGCTTGAGCTCGCCTTCCTCGGTGACGTGCACCTCGGCCTTGTAATCCTCGAGTCGGTCAATGAGCATATCGCGCAGCTCGTCCGCGTTCAGGGTGCCCTCGTGGTGGTAGTCGCGAGGGGCATCAACGTGGTCGGGGAGACCAGCCTGCTTCTGAGCGGAGCGGATGCGGCTTAGGATTTCCTGCTTTGCGTTCACTTTTTGGACTCCTCACGGGCCTCGGCAAGAAGTTCCTTGCCTTCTTCGGACTCGAACCACTGGCGGAAGGACTTCTTTGGCGGAACCGCGGTGTCGCGGCCCTCGGACCAACCGGACATAAACAGTGGCAGGGATTCGATGGTCTTGTTGGTGCCACCCAAAATGCGGCCCAGGGCGACCATGTGGGTTGCCTTGTTCCACAGCTTCGGGTTGCTCCACAGCAGCTGAATGGTCTTGAAGAGCTTCGGCTCGATTGGTGGGGTGGCGTGGGTGACCTTCTGGTGGCGGTTTTCCAAAATGACGTCGGAAAGCGGAATCTTCACCGGGCACACCTCGTCGCAGCGGCCACACAGCGAGCACGCATAAGGCAGGCTGGCGGAAGGATCGTTGTGGTCCTTCATGCCGGTCAGCTGCGGCGTCAGGGAAATGCCGATCGGGCCAGGGTATACAGAGCCGTAGGCGTGGCCGCCGGCGCGCTCGTAAACCGGGCAAACATTCAGGCATGCCGAGCAACGGATGCACTTGAGAGCCTGGTGGCCAATCGGGGAGGACAGGGCCGCGGTACGGCCGTTATCCAGCAGCACCAAGTGGAAGTTCTGCGGGCCATCGCCCTCAGTAACGCCGGACCACATGGAGGTGTACGGGTTCATACGCTCCGCGGTGGAAGAACGCGGCAGCAGCTGGAGGAAGACCTCCAGGTCCTGGAAGGTAGGAACCAGCTTTTCGATGCCCATCACGGTAATGAGGGTCTCCGGCAGGGTCAGGCACATACGGCCATTGCCCTCGGACTCCACGATGTTGATGGTGCCGGTTTCTGCCACGCCGAAGTTGGCGCCGGAGATGGCAACCTTGGCCTGCATGAACTGCTCGCGCAGGAACTGGCGGGATGCCTCGGCCAACTCTGCTGGATTAGCCTGCAGGGTGTCATCGGTATTTGGCATCTTGTTGACGAAGATATCGCGAATCTCCGCGCGGTTGCGGTGGATAGCCGGAACCAGAATGTGGGACGGCTTATCCTCGCCCAGCTGCACGATGAGCTCGGCCAGGTCGGTCTCGCGAGCGTTGATGCCCGCTGCCTCCAGGTGCTCGTTCATGCCGATTTCCTGGGTGGCCATGGACTTAACCTTGACCACATCGGTCTCGCCGGTAGCGCGAACCAGGCCCTCAATGATCTGGTTAGCTTCCTTGGCATCGCGTGCCCAATGGACGACGCCGCCGCGAGCCTTGACTGCCTCTTCGAACTGCTCGAGCAGCTCTGGCATGCGAGCGGCAACGTCTTCCTTGATGGCGGAACCTGCAGCGCGCAGCTCCTGCCAATCGTCCAGCTCCTCCACAGCATTGGAGCGCTTCTCACGAATGGAGGTGGTGGCGTGCTGCAGGTTGTGGCGCTGGGTGGCGTTGTTCAGACCAACGTGTGCCAGGGGAACAAAGGCCTTGCTGCCGCGCAGGTTGCCATAGCCTTCCGGCGCGCGCGGTGGGGTGGTATCGAGGAAAGAGGTCATTAGAGCATCGTCTCCTTGGAGTAAGCGGCGGAGGTCGGAGTCCATGGGTGCTCCTTGGTGGAAGCCAAGATCTCAGCCATGTGAACGGCGCGGACGCCGGAACGCTGGCGGCTGAGGGCACCACCAATGTTCATCAGGCAAGAAGAGTCACCGCCGGTGACGAATTCTGCCTCGGTCTCCTTGATGTGGCGAGTCTTATCGGTGACCATCGCGCGGGATACTTCTGCGTTCTTGATGGCGAAGGTGCCGCCGAAGCCACAGCATTCTTCCTTATTCGGAAGGGTGACCAGTTCGATGCCTTCGACTTCCTGCAGCAGCTGCATTGGGCGGTCGCCCAGCTTCAGGAAGCGCAGGCCGTGGCAGGAAGAGTGGTAGGTCACGCGGTGCGGGAAGAATGCGCCCACGTTGGTAACGCCTTCGACGTCTACCAGGAATTCCGGCAGGTCCAGGGTCTTCTGGGTGGTCTTGCGGGCGCCGTCGACGTCGGCGGAGTTGCCGTAACGGTCGGCGATGCGCTCGTGCTGCTCACGAACGGCGCCGACGCAGGAACCAGAGGCAGCAACAACGTAGTCAATGGAGGGATCTGCGAAGGCATCCGCATAGGAGCGGATCATACCCAGGGTTTCCTTCTGGTAACCGGTATTGATGTGCATCTGGCCGCAGCAGGTCTGCTCCTCCGGGAAGACCACCTCGTGGCCCAAGCGGGAGAGAACCAGTGCCGTTGCCTTTTGTACGTCCGGGAAAAGGGCGTCACCAATGCAAGTGGAAAATAGCGCAATGCGCATACGGTGCTCCTCGTTGATTCTTGACATGGGGGTAGGCACAACCCTACTCCTTTTAAGCAGTACGTGCGTAATGCGTCCCTTTGTTGACCAGCAATTATTTCGCAATATCAATGTTGCAAAAAGCTCTTATCAAACGTTTGTCCTGCAAAGAGGAGTTTTCTGGCCCGGCCCTTTTCACACTTGACTTTTCAGTCCACTAGAATCGTGCGACATGACACCAGCTGATTTGGCCACATTGATTAAAGAAACTGCCGTTAAGGTCATGGAAAGCCATGAGCTTGATTCCTCCGTTTTGCCGGAAACGGTAACTGTAGAGCGCCCACGCAATCCAGAGCACGGCGATTATGCCACCAACGTGGCGTTGCAGGTGGCCAAGAAGGCCGGTGCAAACTCGCGCGAGCTGGGCGGCTGGTTAGCGGAGGCCTTGGCAGACAATGATGCCGTTGCAGAGGCCGATATCGCTGGCCCTGGTTTCATTAATATTCGCCTTGCTGCCGACGCCCAAGGAGAGATCGTCGCGCAAATCCTTCGCGCCGGCAAGGAGTACGGTTCTAACGATTCCTTTGCGGGTAAGAAGGTTAACCTCGAGTTTGTCTCCGCGAACCCGACCGGCCCGATCCACCTTGGCGGCACCCGTTGGGCGGCCGTGGGCGATTCCCTGGGCCGCGTGCTGGAGGCATCTGGCGCGGAGGTCACCCGCGAGTATTACTTCAATGACCATGGCGGCCAGATTGACCGTTTCTCCCGTTCCCTCGTGGCTGCCGCGAAGGGCGAGCCTACTCCGGAGGATGGCTACGGCGGAGCCTATATCCAGGACATTGCCCAGGCCGTCGTGGAAAAGAACCCATCCGCGCTAGAGGGCAGCGACGAAGAGGTCCAGGAAGCTTTCCGTGCAGACGGCGTGGAGATGATGTTTGCGCAGATCAAGCAGTCCCTGCACGAGTTTGGCGTGGACTTTGATGTCTACTTCCACGAGAACTCCCTTTTCGAATCCGGTGCAGTCGATTCCGCGCTGGAAAAGCTCAAGGCCGAAGGCCATATGTACGAGGCTGAAAATGCCTGGTGGCTCAAGTCCACCGATTACGGCGATTCCAAGGACCGCGTGGTGGTCAAGTCCGATGGCAATGCGGCCTATATTGCCGGCGACATTGCCTACGTGGCCGATAAGTTCGACCGCGGCCACGATTTGAATATCTACATGCTGGGCGCTGACCACCACGGCTATGTGCCACGCTTGAAGGCTGCCGCAGCCGCCCTGGGCTACAATGCCGACGCCGTCGAGGTACTCATTGGCCAGCTGGTTAACCTCCTGCGCGATGGCAAGCCAGTGCGCATGTCCAAGCGTGCGGGCACGGTCATCACCATGGAGGATCTCGTGGCTGCCATCGGTGTGGATGCTTCCCGTTATTCCCTGGTGCGTTCCTCTGTGGACCAGAGCATCGATATTGATTTAGGCCTGTGGGAATCCCAGTCCTCCGATAACCCCGTCTACTACGTGCAGTACGGCCACGCCCGTCTGTGCTCCATCGGCCGCAAGGCAGCCGAGCTGGGCGTCGATTCGGAAGGCGCGGATCTCTCCTTACTCACTCACGACCGCGAGGGCGACCTCATCCGCACCCTGGGTGAATTCCCGGCCGTGGTGGAAGAGGCCGCGCAGCTGCGCGAGCCGCACCGCATCGCCCGCTATGCCGAGGACCTCGCCGCGGTCTTCCACCGCTTCTATGACTCCTGCCAGGTTCTGCCCAAGGCGGGCGAGGACGAAGCTCCTATCCACGGCGCCCGCCTCGCGCTGGCACAAGCCTCCCGCGTGGTCTTGGCCAATGCCTTGACCATGGTGGGTGTGAGCACCCCGGAGAAGATGTAAGTGGCGGATTTCAATGAGCTGCCGGCCCACGTCTGGCCGCGCAATGCAAGGCGCGAGGAAGACGGCGTAGTAACCATTGCTGGTGTTCCGCTGCCGGATTTGGCGGAGGAATTCCAGACCCCGCTCTATGTCTTCGATGAAGATGACTTCCGGTCCCGCTGCCAGGACATGGCCCGCGCTTTCGGTGGACCCGAGCACGTGCACTACGCCTCCAAGGCATTCATCTCAAAGAAAATCGTGAACTGGGTCAATGAGGAAGGCCTGTGCTTGGACGCAGCCTCTCTCAATGAGCTCAAGATTGCCTTGGCCGCGGAGTTCCCGGCCGAGCGCATCACCACGCACGGCAACAATAAGGACGATGAGTACCTGCGTTTGTGTGTAGACGCCGGCGTGGGCCACGTGGTCATTGATAACGAGCTCGAGCTGGAAGAGCTCAATCGCATTGCGGGCGAGGCTGGCAAGGTCCAGCCGGTGATGATCCGCGTCAAGCCGGGTGTTGATGCGCATACGCACGAATTCATCGCCACGGCGCATGAGGATCAAAAGTTCGGCATTTCGCTCGCCACGGGTGCAGCCTTTGCTGCGGCCAAGCGTTGCTTGGAGGCGGACAACCTGCACCTAAGCGGCCTGCATTGCCACGTGGGATCCCAGGTTTTTAATGCGGAGGGCTTCAAACTTGCCGCGGAGCGCGTCATGGGCCTGTACCGCCAGATTTATACCGAGCTGGGCGTAACTCTAGAAGAGCTCGACTTGGGTGGCGGCTTTGGTATTCCCTACATGCCTTATGAGGAGGCGCTGGATATCGAGCGCGTGGCCGGCGATATGCTCGGCGCGGTCAAGCACACCGCAGAGGAGTTGGGCATTGAGGCGCCCTTCCTCTTGGTTGAGCCCGGTCGCTCCTTGGTTGCTGGCTCGGCGGTGACCGTCTACCGCGTGGGTACCGTCAAGGATGTAGAAACTGGCAAGTCGGATCTGCCGCTGCGTCGCTATATCTCCGTCGATGGTGGAATGTCAGACAATATCCGGCCAGCGCTTTACGGTTCTGCCTATGACGTGCGCGTGGTCAACCGCTTTAGCGATGGGGAAGAGGTGCCCTCCCGCGTGGTGGGCTTCCATTGCGAGTCCGGCGATATTCTCCTTGAGGACGGCGAGCTACCCAATGATATCCAGCCGGGAGACTTGATTGCCTTTGCTGCTACCGGTGGCTACCAGTACATGATGTCCTCGCGCTACAACGGTGCGGTGCGCCCGGCGGTCGTCGCCACGCGCGTAGGCGAGACCAAGCCCATGCTGCGCCGCGAGACCATCGAGGATCTTCTTTCCCTCGAAGTGGACTAGCCCGGCCACTCGGTCCCCGTTACAGCGCCTAATTTAATTCAGGGCCTGTGACGGGGACTTTTCTATCTGTTGACCCATTTGTGGCGAAAGTAGACAGCTTGTTCTGTATAGTGTCCTGTATCCGCAATTAGCGGGCACTAAACCTTTACCCCAACCGCACAATGGAGACGGATTATGGCTGCATCGACTAGCGAGCTTCAGGCACACGAGCATTCCGGCAAGGGAGAGGGCGAGACCGTTGGTATCGCGCTGCTGGGCTTCGGCACCGTTGGTGCTGAGGTCTTTCGCTTGCTGGGGGAGAACGCTCATGCCTTTGCTCACCGCATCGGTGGCCCAGCCGAGATTCGCGGCATCGCCATCCACAATAAAAATAAGCTGCGCCCGGGCGTGCCCCAGGAGCTGTTGACCGATGACGCCAAAGCGCTCGTCGCCCGCGATGATATCGACCTCGTGGTTGAGGTTATCGGCGGTATCGACTTCCCACGCGAGCTGGTGCTCGCCGCACTCAATTCCGGAAAGTCGGTGGTGACCGCCAATAAGGCCCTGGTTGCTGCGCACGCAGACGAGCTGGCGGAGGCCGCCGACCGCGCCGGTGTAGATCTCTACTTCGAGGCTGCCGTAGCCGCCGCGATTCCGGTGGTAGGCATGCTGCGGCGCTCCTTGGCCGGCGATCAGGTAGAGCGCATCTCTGGCATCGTCAATGGCACCACTAACTTCATCTTGGACGCGATGGAGTCCACGGGCGCTTCCTATGATGAGGCGCTGGCGGAGGCTACCCGCCTGGGCTATGCCGAGGCCGATCCCACCGCGGATGTAGAGGGCCATGACGCCGCCTCCAAGGCTGCCATCATGGCGTCTTTGGGCTTCCACACTCGCGTGAAATTCGAGGACGTCCACTGCGAGGGCATTACCAAGGTCACCGCCGCGGATATCGCCGCCGCTAATGATGCCGGCTATTCCATCAAGCTGCTGGCCATTTGCGAGCGCCTCCAGCGTGAGGACGGCTCCGAGGCGGTCAATGCCCGCGTGCACCCCACGTTGGTGCCCAAGGAGCACCCGCTGGCTTCCGTGAGCGAGTCTTATAATGCCATCTTCGTTGAGGCCGAGGCCGCAGGTTCCCTGATGTTCTACGGCAATGGTGCGGGCGGCAATCCTACGGCTTCTGCCGTGCTTGGCGACGTCGTCGGGGCAGCCCGCAATATCGTCCACGGCGGCCGCGCACCGGGTGAAAATACCTACGCCAACCTGCCTATTGCAGACTTCGGTGAGGTAGAAACCCGTTACCACATCGATATGGAAGTCCAAGACCGCACCGGTGTGCTGGCCGCTATCTCCGCCGTGTTCGCCGACAATGACGTCTCCCTGCGCACCGTGCGCCAGGAAGACGGCGCGGACACCGCCCGCCTCATCGTGGTCACCCACGCCGCCAAGGAGGCCACCTTGGACACCATTGTGGCTGCCTTGGGCGAGCTCGAAGAGGTCAAGGCCGTTCATTCCGTAATCCGCCTTGGCAGCTAGCTCGGCCCCATAGACTGGATAGCTATGAGTATCGAAGTTGAAGTCGGCACTAAGGCAATCGTGACCGTTCCTGCCTCCACGGCGAACCTTGGCCCGGGTTATGACACCTTGGGCATGGCGTTGAGCCTGTATGACACCGTTGAGGTAGAGGTCACCACCTCGGGCCTTACGGTCGAAATTTTCGGCGAGGGCGCAGAAGACCTGCCGCGCGATGGCTCCCACTTGGTGGTCAAGGCGATTCGCTCCGCACTCTCGGCGGCCGACGCCACCGTGCCCGGCCTGCGCGTGGTCTCGCATAATAATATCCCGCAGTCGCGCGGCCTGGGCTCTTCCGCCTCCGCCGCGGTGGCGGGCGTGGCCGCCGGCAATGCGCTGGCGGGAAGCCCGCTGACCCAAGAGCAAGTGGTGCAGCTTTCCTCCGCCTTTGAGGGTCACCCCGATAATGCGGCCGCCTCCGTGCTGGGAGACGCCGTGGTGTCGTGGACCAATGTCCCCGTCGACGGCCATTCTTTGCCGGACTACCGCGCCGCGTCCATCAAGGTCCACGAAGATATCCGCGCCACCGCGCTCGTGCCGGATTTCCACGCCTCCACCCAGGCGGTGCGCCGCGTCCTGCCCTCGCACGTGACGCATTCGGATGCGGCGTTCAACGTCTCGCGCACCGCGGTCCAGGTGGCGGCATTGCAGAACTACCCGGATCTCCTGTGGGAGGGAACCCGCGATCGCTTGCACCAGCCGTACCGCGCGGATGTGCTTCCCGTGACCGCGGAGTGGGTCAACCGCCTGCGCAACCGCGGCTATGCGGCCTACCTATCCGGCGCCGGCCCCACCGTCATGGTGCTGCACACCGAGGATATTGAGGAGGGCATTCTTGCCGACGCCCGCGAGCAGAACCTCCGCGTCATCGACCTCACCGTGGCCGGCCCCGTCCGCGTGGAGCTTACGCAGGCTTAATTTTTAGCCGGCACACGTTGGGGTGCTGGCGCGGCACCAAAGTGATCGAGGTGTCATCATCGCTGGTTTCTTGCAGGAAGCCAGCGTGTACCGCGCACAGGAACGGCGAAGGCTCAAGCCCCGAAGAGACAAAGGGGCAAGCATGAAGCTCAATGTCGGTGGAGTCTGGTTTTGTGGCGGGGTCAAAGCCCATATCGCGCAGGGTGGCAAAGAGCGTATCGAGCGCACCATTGGAGGCATCCGCGCCCGCGGCGCGCGCCCAGCGTCGTCCGATCTCTAGGGCCTTGGCCGAGGCGGCGTCATCAAGTTCTTTCTCTTTCGCCAGCATCGTGGTCAGCACCTCCACCAAGGTGATGTATTCCTCTGCCACTGCTTTGTTATCCGGAATGCGGGCTTGGAAGATGAGGGAGGGGCGCCCGCGGCCCTTACTCGGCGCGGAGACTACGTTGACGGCCCCAGCGTTGACCAGTTCATCGATGTGTCCGCGGGCGGTGTTGACGTGCATGCCTAGTTCCTCGGCCACGGTGCCGGCCTTGGCGCCTTCGGGATGGCGCTGCACAGCGGTGAGCACCTCGCGCTGCTTGGGCGAGAGGTTGAGGGCCTCCGGAAAGAGTTCGGTGGTGGGACGAGGAAGTGAATCAGGCATGGTAGAAATCCGCCTTGGGGTCTGCGAATACAGAAAACTAGTTGGGGTGGACAAAAACGTTTGCTTTAGACACTGTTAAGGATACGATGTTACCCACCGCGACGCCTAAAGCGAACTCGCGGTCTACCGGTACTGTAGCCTCCTGGCCGCCCAGATCAACGCGCAGCTGGGCCGCTGCGAGGCTGGTGGCCTCGACGGCCAAGACGCGCGCTGCCCATTGATTGCAGGCCTCTGGCGCCGCGCCAATTGTCGCCGCATGCGGGGCAAAGGTCACCGCCACCTTCTGCCCGGGCTCAAAAGAAGCATCCTCCGTGGTCGCCAGAACGGTAATATCGCTGCACGCAACTTCTACGGCGGACGCGCCGATCTCGGTTACGGTTCCTTCGAGGCGGTTGAGACCCGCTAGCGCCGCAACGAAGCCTGTCGGCGGTGCCTCAAGCAGACGCGCGGTTGCGCCGTGGGCCCGCACTCGGCCGGATTCCATGACCAGCATGTCCTGCGCTAGGTGCACAATATCGAGCGCGTCATGGGTAACAAGCAGCGTGGTACGGTCCGCGCGTGCCGCGTGCAAGAAGCGGCGCCACCTCTCGGCCGATTTCACGTCGACTGCGGCAAGGGGCTCGTCCACAATCAGGACGGCTGGCCGTGCGGCTAGCGCGCGCACCAGCGCCACGTGGGCGGCCTGGCCGCCGGACAGGGCGGGCACGGGGACGTCGGCAAGCTCGTGCAATCCCGCCGCCGCCAGGAGCTCCTGCGCACGGGCCTTATCGCGGGTGACCATGGCGACCGCCTCCACGGCCGTCGAGCGCGGCGGCAATCCCGGCCGCTGGGTGAGCAAGACGACGTCGGCGCCCTCCGGGGAGACCTCCCCGCCGCTCAGGCGCCCGGCAATGCGCCCCATCAGAGTCGTCTTGCCGGAACCATTCGGGCCCACTACGGCCGTTATGGCGCGCGGGGAAAAATCCGTGCGGACACCGTCGACGGTCACAGACAGCGCCGGCGCATCAGTGGGCCGGGTAAGGGCGCGGAGCTTATCGACGTCCATCTCATGCAACCTCCTGGCCTGCGGCTGGTAGCTTCGCCGCCGCAGGGCAGGCAAGCCCGCCAGCGCCAGGCAGGCTAAGGCCAACCCGATAAGCAGTGCGGAGAGCACGTACGCGCCATCCGCATCGACCTCGCGCTCTAAATAGATGCCTAGCGGCATGGTGCGGGTGACCCCAGGCTGCGAGCCGGCAAAGGTCAGGGTCGTGCCAAATTCGCCCAGCGAGCGCGCGAAGGCCAACCCCGCCCCCGTAGCCAAGGCCGGGGCGATGGACGGCAGGGTGATTTTGCCCAGGATCTCCCATCGCCCCAAGCTCACGCCGCGTGCAGAGGCGAGGATCTCCTGGTCCAGCTGGCGCAATGCCGAATCGACCGCCACCACCACAAAGGGCAGCGCCACAAAGGTCTGCGCCATAACGACCCCGGGGAAGGCGAAGGCGAAATGGATGCCGAGGGCGTCGAGAAGCGGGGCCAGGTATCCCTTGCGGCCAAAGGCTGCGGTAAGGGCCAAACCACCCACCACCGGCGGCATGGCCAAGGGCAGGTAGACCAAGAGGCGCACTACGGCGCTGCCGCGGCCGAGCTGCTGCACCCACAGGGCCAGCCCCAAGCCCAGCACGAGCGCAAGAATCATGGATTGGAAGGCGGCTGCCACTGAGATGAGCAGCATGTCCCGGATCTCGTCGCGCGCGAGATAGTCGCTAATGCGCGCCCAGGGCACGCGCAGGCCAAGGGCAGCAACGGGGACGATGATGGTCGCTACCGCAATGAGGCCAATAAGGCCGATAAGAAGCGGGGCTTTGGGGCGAATAGGCTGTGGGGCGGACATAGTCTACTCCGTCGGGGTGAAGCCGCGCTCGCGCCAGGTGGACGCAAAGTCGCCGCTCAGGATATCGAGCACCGCGCGAGCCTGATCCGGGTGGGAAGTCTCCTTGGCGACGGCGCCAAGGATCTGGTTAGAGAACTTCTCTGCTCCAGGTATGTCAATCACCTCGACATCATCGGCGGCCGCGGCGGCGTCGGTGGAGTAGACCCACCCAGCATCCGCCTCGCCCGAGGCAACCTTTCCTAAAACGTCTGCTACCTGGCGCTCCTGGGAGGAAGGGTGGACGTCCAGGTGCTTATCGTCGATGATCTGGGAGGAGATATCGCCGCAGGGAACTTGGGGATCGCACAGCACGAAGTGGCGGGAGTGGGGCAGATCCTCCACGGAATGGATTCTCGCCGGGTTGCCTTTGGGCACAACCATGACCATGACATTGGTGGCAAGCACCTCGGGCGCGGCAACCGTGCCATCTTGCACCGCCTTATCCATGGTTTTCTTCGACGCCGTGAGGAGAAGATCGGCCGGGGCGCCCTCGCGCAGCTTGCTCACCAGGTCGGAGGAGCCGCCATTTTCAAAGTTCAGATTTACCGGCGGCGCGAGCTGGCCTGCGCGCTGAGTGAGTTCGTCATTGATAACGCGGGTGGAGGATGCAGCTAGGACATTGAGCGTGGCAGCATCCGCGTCCTGGGCGGAAGTCGTTGACGTTGGGGGAGCGCAGGATGTAAGGGCGAATGCGAGGGCGGCGAGGAGTGCGGCGGCGCGCTTCTTCATCTGCGGAGGGCTCCTTCTACGGCGGTAGTGTGACCTATCCAGGATAGCCCTCCGCCCCGCGCGGGTTTAGCTCACGCGGGTGAACTTGATGTGGAAGTCGTTTTCTTCTTCCTTGAGGTAGTCCAGCTCGAAGCTCTCCTCGCGAGCCTCGACCTCCTTGAGCAGGGGAACCGGATTGTGCGGGGCGATGAGGATCATGGATTCACCCACGTTGAGGGTGCCCAGTGCGCCGTGGATGGCGCCGTGGCGAACGGCGTGCGGAATTTCGGAGGCGTTGAGGGTCGGGATGGAGTGTGGCTTATTGGCATCGGAGATGGGCAGTTGCATAGCGAGTGGTCCTTTCTTAAGCGGTGCGAGTTTCGCTCTGCAACCAATATTAGTACGATAAAACCCGTGCAAAATAATAGCGTGGCGCATCGCCTCATCTTCCTCGCCTTTGCAGGCCTATCGCTGCTGGTAGGCCTGGCTGCGAGCGCCACCCTATTGGGGTTGACCGCCACCCCTGGCGCGTCTTTCGCCGCCGACCACGGACCGCTCATGGTCTTCGGTTTCGTGGGCGGAGCCATCGGACTGGAGCGCACCGTTGCTGTGCGCACCTCCTGGGCATGGGCCGGGCCCGTGTGCCACGTCGCCGGCGTGCTGGGTATTCTCGCCGGCCTGCCGCGGGCGGTCCCCGCAGTGTGTTTTGCCGCCAGCTTCCTTGTCCTGGGCTTCATTTACGCCACCATCTATCGCCGTCAGGCGAGCCTCGCGATCCTGGTGCAGGCAGCCGGAGTTATCGGGGGAGTAGCAGCCGCCGCCCTGTGGGCCATGGGCCCGGGGTTCGCCGTGGCGATGCCGTTGTGCGTCCTCTACGCGGTGGCCACCATCATCGGCGAGCGCATGGAACTAGCGCGCGTCACCATGGCCGGAACCCGCGCCGAAAACCACCTCACCCTTCTGGTTCTGGGGCTGGCGGCGGCCAGCGTCATCTACATGCTTGCCCCAGCGGTGGGCTATCGCGCGATGGGCTTGGTGCTCATCGCCATCGCTGCGGCCACCGCGCGGGTAGACGTGGCCAAGAATCTGGTGCGCTCTCACGGCCTGCCGCGCTACTCGGCGGCGTGCATGTTGGCCGGCTACGGCTGGCTCGCCCTCGGCGGTTACCTCTGGCTGCTGCACGGGCAGTCCACTGGCTTTGCCTATGATGCCTCAGTACACGCCATCTTCTTGGGCTTTGTCATGTCCATGATTTTTGCCCACGCACCCATCATCTTCACCTCCGTTATCCGCCGCCGATTGCCGTACCGCCCGGTGCTCTATGTGCCGGTGGCGCTCTTACATGGCGGCCTCGCGCTGCGCATCCTTGCCGATTGCGCCGAGCACACCACTGCCCTCCACACCGGCGGGGTGGTTACGATAATCGCAGTGTTAGTTTTTCTCGCCTGCGGCATTGCCCTAACCGGAAAGGAGGCGCGACGTGCGCATTCATGACGTGTCCCTGGCCGCGCGCGGCCGCTGGCATACCCTGAGCGGCGCCATTATCGGCTTGTGGATCCTTATTGGTCTCGGCCTACTCATCGCTGGCTCTTTGGGCGCTCCTGTGGTGTGGTGGGATATCATCCATCCCTTCACCATTGGTGCTCTGACCACGGCAATCATCGTCTTCTCCACCCATTTCACCGAGGCCTTGACCCGGACTGCGGGCGGGGACTATCGGGGCGTCGGCAGTCGCGTGGGCCTAGTGCAGCTCGGGCTTATCCTGCTGCTCATTGATAGAGCGGGGTATGACTGGGGCCCGCTTGCCGACGCCGCCTCTGCCCTCATCATCGCCGCCCTCACCTGGCACCTGTGGTTCATCGCGCGGCGCCTGCGCGGCTCGCTGTCTGGTTCTTTTGCCGTTACCGTGCCCTTTTATATCGCGGCGGCCGTGTTCATGATTGCCTCCGTGGTGCTGGTTATCCTCAGCGGTAATGGGGTAGGTGAGTATTCCCTCCTCGTCGGTGCCCACTCGCGCGGCATGATTTGGGGATTCGCGTGGCTTACCGTCATCGGCACGGTGGTCACGTTGCTCCCCACGCTATCGGCCACCGCGATTTCGCCCACCGCTCGCGCGCGGTGTACTCGCGCGCTTACCGTGCACTGCGTTGGCCTGTCCTTGGCGATGGCGCTGTACGCGGTGGGCCTTACCCGCGCCGCAGGCATGGCCCAACTGCTCGTGGTCCTCGCGGCGGTACTCATCATCCAGCCGGTGCTTGCCACCGTCATGGGGCGCTCGCCGCGGCTGACCACCGCCACCGTTGCCGTTATCGCCGGACTGCTGTGGATGCTGGCGTTGTGTGCCGGTGACGCCATTTCCGCAGCGGTGGGCGCCTACCCGCGCACCATCACGCTGATATTGCTGCCAGGCTTCCTCGGTGCCGGCCTCTTGCAGTTGGTCACCGGTGTCCTTCACCACTTGCTACCCATCCTTACCGGCGCACGCCCTGATACCACCGAGCGCACCGGCTACGCCCGCCTGTTGCTCATCAACTTAGGCGGACTGCTGACATTGCTGGGCGCTACCGTGGCCGGGCTTATCATGATGGGGATAGGCCTTGCCGCCAACGTTATCGCCGTCGGCCGAGCCATCTACCTTAAGAAAAGACTGGAGAGTTAAATGCTGAGCGTTTCTTCCTCACAACCTGCGGACAAACCCGCGCCGAAGGATTCCTCCTGGGCCTCATGGCTGCTCATCGGCATCGCGCTGGCGGCGGTCATCGCGCTCGCGGTGGTCAATTCCACCGGCAAGGGCACGGAGTCTGCGGCACCGGTATCCTCTGGCGAAACGCAGACCATTGACGTGGGCGTAGATGGAATGGCCTTTACTCCTTCGTCCATCGACATCGACCCCGGCACCCACCTGGTGGTCAACTTCACCAACTCCGGCGACCAAGTCCATGACCTCAAGATTGGCGACGCCGAGACCGGCCGCGTTGACCCCGGCGAGACCGTCCAACTCGATGCCGGAGTCATCGACTCCTCCGAGGAAGGCTATTGCACCATCGCCGGCCACAAGATGCAGGGCATGACTTTCCAGGTCAACGTGGGAGACGGTGCTGCTGCAGGACATGACCATGCGGTGTCCTCAGCTGGCAATCCGCACGTAGACGTGCCAACTGCCGCCGAACTCGGCGCACAGCGCGACGATTTTTCCGCCTTTGACGCCACTTTGCAGCCGGCCGCTGAGACGAAGACGCACAAAGAGACCTGGACGATGACCGAGGAAGTCGTGGAGGTCGCCCCTGGCATCGAGCAGATGCGCTGGCTCTTCAACGGTCAAGCCCCTGGTCCCACCCTGCGCGGCAAGGTGGGCGATAAGTTCGAAATCACCATCAAGAACGAGGGCTCCATGGCCCACTCCATTGACTTCCACGCCGGCGAGGTCAGCCCAGATAAGACCATGAAATCCATCCAGCCGGGCGAGGAATTGACCTATAAGTTCACCGCGAACCGCTCCGGCATCTGGATGTATCACTGCTCCACGATGCCCATGTCCCTTCACATCGCCAATGGCATGGCCGGCAATGTCATCATCGATCCGCCGAACCTCAAGCCCGTTGATGCGGAGTATAACTTCATGGCTACCGATGTCTTCCTGGGCGAGGAATCCACCGGCGCCGACGCCCAGCGCGTTGCCGACGGCCGCTTCGACCTCATGGCCTTCAATTACTACCCGGGCCAGTATGACGCAGAGCCTATCAAGGCCAAGGTAGGCGATACCGTCCGCCTGTGGCTGACCAACCTAGGTCCCGACCAGCCGTTGAGCTTCCACGTTGTGGGCGAGCAATTCGATACCGCCTACAAGGAAGGCACTTACCTCATCAAGAATGAGGACGCGACCGGTTCGCAAGCCCTGGACCTCCTCCCGGCGCAAGGCGGATTCGTCGAGATGACCTTCAACGAGCCCGGTACCTATTCCTTTGTCAATCACATCATGACTAACGCGGAAAAGGGCCAGCACGGCAAGTTCATCGTTACCGAATAGCCCTCCCGCGGTTCGGACCCTCCCGCTCCTCCCGCCCTTCGCGCTCACCAGCGACCGTTCGTGGTCACATTTGATGCCCACCGTGAGCGCGAAGGGCGGGTTTGTGTATTCGTCCACCCCTCGCGCTCACCGGGACGGTATTTTCGCGTTGGCTGCGGCTCTCAGTGAGCGCGAAGGGCGGTGCGTGGAGTGAACGCAGGAAGCTCGCGCAGCTCCGCACGGGTGTCGTAGTCGCGTTCGGCACCGGTGCCGGGAATCTCGATGAAGTTGGCACCACGGATGAGGCGGCGGACGGAGACGTTCTGAGTCGTGGGAAGGGACTCGAGCTGAGCGTGGAGCGCGGGAGCGCTCCAGAGGGAACACAGTGGCTGGGGGTAGCCGTCGGCGGCGCGGGTGAGTACGGCATCGGCCGAGGAGGAAGCGAGGGCCGAGCGCAGGCGGGGAAGCAGCTGCGGCGAATCGGGGGCATCCACGGCGAAGAGGGCGAGCTCGGAGCAGTGGGATAACGCCTGGGCGCCGGCCGCGATGCCGGCGACGGGACCACCGTAGAGCGGTGACTCGCAGACCTGGGGCAGGCCGAGGCGATGCGGGGAGACGGCCACGGTCGGGGTGCCGTAGGGAAGCTGGGCGAGCAGGCGGTCGATAAAGCGCGTGCCGTGGGCAAAAAGGGAGGCCTTATCGGCGCCGCCCATGCGCCTGCCGTGGCCGCCGGCGAGGATGACCGCGCCGAGCATTAGGACTCCGGGAGGGTGCGGGACCAGTCGCCAGAGCGGCCGCCGGACTTCGCTACGATGCCGCAGCGGCGGATATACGCGGAGCGGTCCACGCCCTTGACCATGTCGATGATGGCGAGCGCGGAAACGTTCACGGCCGTCAGCGCCTCCATCTCCACGCCGGTGCGGTCGGCGGTGCGGACGGTGGCGGAGATGGACACGTGGTCGTCGGCAAGCGTGAGCTCCACTGCGCAGCCGTGCACGCCGATGGTATGTGCCAGTGGAAGCAGCTCGGGGACCTTCTTGGCGGCCGAAATTCCAGCAATGCGAGCGACCGCGAGGACATCGCCCTTGGGCACGGTGCCATCGCGCAGGGCGGCCATGACCTCGGGTGAGCAGGCGACCTCGCCTTCGGCGGTGGCGGTGCGCACGGTGGGCTGCTTCTCGGTGACGTCGACCATGTAGGCGGCGCCGTCAGAGTTCAGGTGGGTAAATTCCATGGTTGCTCCTTAATACAGATAAACGGTGATGTCCTCGCCCATGGCCGGCGGCTCGGAGTCGATGATGCAAAAGCCATTGGTGCCGGCCAGCGGCACGACTCGGTGACTGCCGTGGGGCAGGTGCGAGGTAATGGCGGGCGCCGCCTGAAAGTCTACGGTGACGGGAACAATGGTCGGCCGGCCGCGGGAGGCGGGAAGGGGCGAATCCACCCGGGCGCGGAGGTTGACCCGCTGGCGTGGCGCGGGGTGTCCGGACAGCGCGGCGATAAGTGGCCGGGCATAGAGCTGAAAATCGACGAAGGCTGCCACGGGATTGCCGGGCAAGCACAGCACCGGGGTGTCATTCCACAGGGAGTAGCCCTGCGGGGCACCCGGGCGCTGGTCGACGTGCCCGAACCACGCGGAATCCGTGCGCCCGAGTACGGTGTGCACGACGTCGAAGGCGCCGGCTGATACGCCACCGGACGTGATGATGAGGTCGTGGGAGGAGGAAAGTTCATCCAGCGCAGAGGCGAGGTCCGCAGGGGCATCACCCACGTGGACGTGTGCGTCTGCACCTGCAAGGGCAGCGAGCATCGGGCCATTGGAATCCGGTAGTTGGCCGGGGGCGAGCTCTACTGGGGAAGCGACAAGTTCTTCGCCGGAAGAGATGACCGCGATGCGCGGGCGCCGGTAGGCCGTAACGGTATATACGCCGGAGGAGGTGAGGGCGGCGATGACGGCGGCGTCGATAAGCGTGCCGGCGGTGGCGACTGGCGCGCCGGGCTGGATGTCCTCGCCGGCGGGGCGGATATGCGATTTGGTGGGGGCCTCGGTGATGGTGACCTCGTCCGGAAGTGCTACCGGGCCGGCCGGGGTGGTGGTGTCTTCCACGGGAACGACGAGCATTCCTGCGGTATCGGCCACGGGGGCGCCGGTCATGATGCGCACTGCCTGGCCGGCGGGTACATCGATAGGAGCCGCGCCGGCCGGTACATCGCCGGCGACGGGGAGGGTCCATGGCGCGGTGGAGGAGAGATCCGCGGCATGGACGAGGAAGCCATCCATAGCCGAGTTGGCGTGGGGCGGCACGGGAAAGCGCGCGGGGGCGTCGGCGGCGAGGACGCGGCCGGTGAGGGAGGCGTCGACGGGTGCGGACTCGGCCGGTGGCGTGGAAGCCAGCGCGAGTACGGCGTCGAGGTGCGCGGAGATGCTGCGGGGCGTGGACATAAGACTCAGGTTAGCCGCCGATGGCGGACATCGGACGGTCTGGTTGGAGGAAGCCCTCGTCATCAATGCCATGACCGGGCTTTTTGGTCCACATTTCCCCGGCCCAAGCCTCCATGATGTCCTCATCGCTCGCGCCGGAGCGCAGCAGGTCTCGCAGTGGGGTTTCGGAATTGCCAAACAGGCAATTGCGAATGGCGCCGTCGGTAGTAAGACGGGTGCGGTCGCAATCGCCGCAGAAGGGGTGGGTGACCGAGGCAATGATGCCTAGCGTGCCGCGCGTGCCATCCGGAGCGCTGACCTCCCACAGGGCGGCGGGGGCGGAACCGCGTGGCTCGCGTGCCGGCTCCATGGAAAAGTGGGTGCGCAGGCGGGTGAGGATATCTTCGGCCGTGACCATGTCCTCGCGGCGCCACTGCTCGCGGGGCCCGAGCGGCATCTGCTCGATGAAACGGAGCTGGGCGCCGTGGTGGACGGCATAGTCCGCCAGTGGAACGATGTCTTCTTCGTTGACCCCGGGCATGACCACGGCGTTGATCTTGATGGGATGCAGGCCCGCGGCATCCGCGGCGGCGATGGCCTGCAACACGTGGTCGAGCCGGTCGCGGCGGGTGAGCGCGGCGTAGCGCTCGCGGTCGATGGTGTCGAGCGAGATATTGATGCGGTCGAGCCCGGCCGCGGCGAGGGCGCCGGCGCGCTTTTCTAGGCCAAGCCCGTTGGTGGTCAGCGCGGTGGATGGGGAGCGGCCTTGGTCGGTGCGCAGCTGTTTGGTCGCGGCAATAATTTTCTCCAGCGACTTGCGCAGCAGTGGTTCGCCGCCGGTAAAGCGCACTTGGCGGATGCCTAGCTTGCCGACGCCTATCCGGATCAGCCGGATGGTTTCCTCATCGCTCAAGGTTTGCTCTGTGGGCATCCACTCCAAGCCTTCGGCCGGCATGCAATAGGTGCAGCGCAGGTTGCAGCGATCCGTGAGTGAGACGCGCAGGTCACGGGCCTGGCGTCCATAGCGATCCAGCAATGCGCGCGTGCCATCAGCGGCCGGTGCGGGCAGATCCGCCGGCGGTTTCGCTCGGCCCACGGTAGGAAGGGGCAGGGAAACCACGGGCTGCTGGGAGGAAGAGGTCATTGGTGCCAGTCTAAGAGAGGGGACGAGGTACACCAAGCTGCAACGGCGACTGACGCGAATTTATTCCTAGTTTTCCCGGCTTAAATCGGCGGCGTTGGTGGCATCGAGGCGCTGGGATTCGCCTGGGCCCTTGAGCCGGATGATGTTGTACTCGCCCTCTGCCAGGTGGGCGCGCAAATCTTTCTTATCGAACTTGCCCACGGATGTCTTATCGATGGACTTCACAAAGGTCCAATACTCCGGCAGCATCCAGCTCGGCAGTTCCTTGCGCATGCTGGCGCGCAGGCGCTCTGCGGTTTCGATGGTGGGCGAGGCGCCCTCGGCCAATACTGTGACGGCGAGTGGGCGCTCGACCCATTGCTTATCGGGGTAGCCAATCACGGCGGCCTCGACGACAAGCTCGTCAGACATGATGAGGTTTTCTAGCTGCACGGAATAGATCCATTCGCCGCCGGAGCGAATGACATCGCGGGCGCGGTCCTCCACGGTAAGGAAGCCGTCCTTGGTAACAGAGCCGACGTCGCCAGTGCGCAGCCAGCCATCGGCGGTGAACTTATCCTCGGCGGCCTCGACTTGCTTGCCGCGGAATTCGGAGGCGATTTCGCCCGGCTCAGCGGTGGGCGAGTGGTAGTAGGAACCGGTGACCAGGTTGCCGCGCACCTGCAGCTCGCCGGCATTGCGGTCGGTGCGAGCGACGACTTGTCCGTCGTTGACCACGCGGTATTCCAGTGAGGCGGGGATGCGGCCTTGGGATACGCGGTAGGCCCAGCGGGTATCGCCGGAGGCGCCCTGGGGCGGGCGGGCAACGCTGCCCACGGTGGAGGTTTCCACCATGCCCCACACGTGGACCACATCGACGCCGTAGCGCTCCTCCCACATCTTGATCAGCGTCGGCGGGACGGGGGAGCCGCCGGCGTAGATCTCGGTGAGCGTCATGCGCTCTGGTGGATGGTGCATGTAGTGGACAAAGAGCTGAATCCAGATGGTGGGCACGCCGTGTGCCACGCGTGGAGAGGTAGCGGCGATGGCCTTGGCTAGGGTGGGGGCGGACACGTCGGCGTCGGGAAGCACCAGCGGGGTGCCCGTCATGAAACAGGTGAAGGGAACGCCCCAGCTGAGCACGTGGCAGATAGGAATGCAGCACAGGAAGGTCTCGCCGTGGGTAATGCACAGCGAGTCCGAGGAACGCAGCTGCATGGCCTCCAAATAGAGAGACCGGTGCGAATACAGCACTCCCTTGGGCGCGCCCGTGGTGCCCGTGGAATAGCACAGCGCCGCGGCCGTGCGCTCATCTAGTTCGGGCCAGTCATAGACGGTAGAGCGGCCGTCGATAAGAGCCTCATAGGAATACACCTCAACCCCGCGGGGGAAAAGGTGAGCAAACTGCTGCGCTGGTTGGGCGCCGGTGATGATGACGCTTCCCACGGAGTCGGTGCCCACGAGCACCTTGCCTAGCTGCTGCGCCAAGCGGGGATCGCACACGATGGCGGAGATTTCCGCATGGTTAATAATGTGGCGGATCTGGTCATTCATCAGCTGCTTATTCAGGGGGGCAAAAACCGCGCCCTTGCAGGCGGTGCCGAACATTACCTCCAAGTGCTCGGCGCAATTCCACATAAAGCTGCCCACGCGCTCATCGCTGGTGATACCCAATTCATCGTGAATGGCGTGGGCGAACGCGGCGGCGCGGGCAGCGATATCGCGGAAGGTAACTTCCTCGGCCGGATCGAATTCCGAGCCGGTGCCCTCACCGTGCCAAGTGGTAACCGTGGTGTCCCCGTGTACCGAGGCACCGTATTCCAAAATGCGGGTCAGGGAGAGGGGGATATCCATCATCGTGGAAAGCATGCCTCTACTGTAGCGGTGTCATGGTGCGGGCGTTGCTCCCTATGCGTTATACTTGTTCGCGACTGGTAGGAAACCGGAAAGTTTTAGCTCCCCTTTCCTATGTATTCGGGCCCAGAGAAGTATTTTTGCCCGCAGTCGTTTCTTGATTTCTTCCGGTTCGTGCACTCGCTGTGCGAAGTCTCCACAAGGACACGGAAGAGGCCTCATACTTATTGCCCGGCAGGACGCGCATGCGCCTTGGCACGAGGGCGAGAAGTCCTAGAAAAATACACATTGGCTTCCAGTGCAACGCCGCGAGCATAGGCTGCGGCGGCTCCCGCATAATCGGACCTGGTCAAGCAACGAAAGGATATCCGTGAGCGAAACGGACAACACCGCAGCACAGGATCTTGCATCCCTGAAGCTGCCGGAATTGCGCAAAATGGCCGCAGAGCGCGGCCTACGTGGTGTCTCTGCCCTGCGCAAGGGGGATCTCATCACCGCCATCAAGACCGGACAGGTTCCGCCCAAGGCCAAGGCCAAGGTGGAAAAGGCCGCTCAGGTAGAAAAGGCGGAAAAGGCAGAGAAGCCTGAGAAGGCGGAAAAGCCGCGCACTAAGGCGCAGGATGAAGCGCCACAGAAGGCGGAAAAGCAGGAAGAATCCAGCGAAAAGCAGGGTAACCGTCAGCAGGGCTCTGGTGAGGAGCAGCGCTATGAGTCGCGCTCCCAGGCCCGCCGCGCTCGCCGCAACCGCGCCCGCCGCCAAGAGCGTCAGGAGCGCCAGGAACGGCAAGAGCGCGAGGAGCGCAACCGCAACGAGGAGAAGGGCGGCGCTAAAGACAACCGCGACAATAACTCCCAGGACGGCTCCGATAACCAGGGCGAGAAGAATGACCGCGGCGATAATAAGCAGCGCGGCAATCGCCACGAGGACAACAATAACCACGAGCGCGGCAACCGCCGTGGGCGCCGCAACCGCCGCAACCGCCGCGGCCGCGGAAATAACAATGACAATAACGGCGGCAACGATTTGCAGGTCCGCGAGGGCGATGAGCTGCAAGCCGTCGGCGGCATCTTGGACGTCGTAGACAATAATGTCGCCTTCCTGCGCACCACCGGTTATCGCGCCGCGGCTTCCGACGTCTTTGTCAACAACGGCATCGTCCGCCGCCTGGGCCTGCGCTCTGGTGACGCCATCACCGGCCAGGTCAAGGTCTCCGGCCCGACGCACACGCACGGCAATGGCCGCAACCGCCGCAAGTACAACCAGCTGGTGCAGGTCGATACCGTCAACGGCATCGATCCGGAAGGCGCAAAGCAGCGCCCGCACTTTAATAAGCTCACCCCGCTGTATCCGAATAAGCGCCTGCGCTTGGAAACGGATCCGAAGATCCTCACCACCCGCGTCATTGACCTCATCATGCCGATTGGTAAGGGTCAGCGCGCGCTTATCGTCTCCCCGCCAAAGGCCGGTAAGACGACGATTCTGCAGAATATCGCCAACGCGATTTCTACCAATAACCCGGAGTGCTACCTCATGGTCGTCCTCGTAGACGAGCGTCCTGAGGAAGTTACGGACATGCAGCGCTCCGTCAACGGTGAGGTAATTGCCTCCACCTTTGACCGCCCGCCATCAGAGCACACCTCCGTGGCGGAGCTGGCTATCGAGCGCGCCAAGCGCCTGGTGGAGCAGGGCAAGGACGTCGTTGTTCTGCTGGACTCCATCACTCGCCTAGGCCGCGCCTATAACAATTCCTCCCCGGCTTCTGGCCGCATTCTCTCCGGCGGTGTGGACTCCAATGCGCTCTACCCGCCAAAGCGCTTCCTGGGTGCCGCCCGCAATATCGAAGAGGGTGGTTCGCTGACGATTATCGCCACCGCCATGGTGGAGACCGGCTCTACCGGCGATACCGTCATCTTCGAGGAGTTCAAGGGCACGGGCAACGCCGAGCTGAAGCTGGATCGTGGCATCTCCGAGCGCCGCGTCTTCCCGGCCGTGGACGTCAATCCGTCCGGCACCCGTAAGGACGAGCTGCTGCTCGTTCCAGAGGAGGCACGCATCATGACCAAGCTGCGTCGCATCCTCTCCGCCCTGGATTCCCACCAAGCCATTGACCTGCTCATTAAGCAGCTGAAGAAGACCCGCTCCAATGGCGAGTTCTTGATGCAGGTGGCCTCCTCGGCCCCGATGGCTGCGGATAAGGATGAAGAAGATTATGTCTAATCAGGTTTCGCTCGTTGATGACATCGTGTCCGAGTACCAGGGCATTGAGATGCAGATGGCCGATCCGGAAGTAGCTGGCGACCAGAAGCAATTCCGCAAGCTCTCCAAGCGCTACGCGGAACTGCGCCCCATCATCATGGTCAATGATGAGCTCACCCAGGCACGCGAGGATCTCGCTGATGCCAAGGAGATGGCTTATGAGGACCATGACTTTCAGGAGGAAGCGGACCGCCTAGAAAAGTCCGTGGAGAGCTTGGAAGAAAAGCTCGCTGACCTGCTCGCGCCGCGCGATGAGCAGGATTCCGAGGACATCATTATGGAGATCAAGGCCGGCGCGGGCGGCGAAGAAGCAGCCCTCTTTGCCGGCGATCTGGCCCGCATGTACGAGCGCTATGCGGATAAGACGGGCTTTAATTGGGAGGTCTTGGGCCTCAATGAGTCCGATCTGGGCGGCGTGAAGGATATGACCATTTCCTTCCGTTCCAAGTCCCCGTCGCGCGATGGTGCCTGGTCCGTATTCAAGTTTGAGGGCGGCGTGCACCGCGTGCAGCGCGTTCCGGTAACCGAGTCCCAGGGCCGCATTCAGACCTCTGCCGCCGGCGTGCTGGTCTACCCGGAGCCGGAAGAGGTCGAGTCCGTCAATATCGATGACAAGGATATTCGCGTCGACGTCTACCGTTCTTCTGGTAAGGGCGGTCAGGGCGTGAACACCACTGACTCCGCGGTGCGTATTACCCACCTGCCGACCGGGCTTATCGTGACCTGTCAGAAGGAGCGTTCCCAGATCCAGAATAAGGCGCGTGCGCTGCAAGTTCTGCAGGCCCGTCTGGATCAGATGGAGCGCGAGGCCCGCGAGGCTGAGGCCGGCGAGCAGCGCGCCTCCCAGGTGCGCACCATGGACCGTTCCGAGCGTATCCGCACCTATAACTGGCCGGAAAACCGCATCACGGATCACCGCATTGGTTACAAGGCCAATAACCTGGACTCCGTGCTGAACGGTGACATGAATGACCTTATTAAGGCCTTGCAGGACCAAGAGCGCGCCGAGCGCCTCGAGGCCGAGGGCTAAACCAGCGTGGATAACACGTATGGACAGGCGCTGCGCCGCGGGGTGCAGCGCCTTCGTGCTGCCGGGGTGGCCAGCCCTGAGTGGGATGCACGCATCATGGCCGCGCACCTCATCCACTGCGGCCACATGGATATCCCGCTCGATCAGGCTCCTATGCCCGGCTTCGACGTGGCCTATGATGCGCTGCTGCACCGCCGGGAGGCCCGCGAGCCTTTGCAGTACGTCCTTGGCAGCGCCTGGTTCGGCCCGCTGGAGCTCAAGGTGGGCCCGGGAGTGTTTATCCCGCGGCCGGAAACCGAGGTTATGGCGGACTGGGCGGTGCGCAACGCGGACGGCCCGCGGCTGGTAGATCTGTGCACCGGCACGGGCGCGTTGGCGCTCTACCTGCACCACTATCTACCGGAGGCGCAAGTGAAGGCAGTGGAGCTTGCCGACGCCGCCCTGGCCTACACCCAAGCCAATACCCGTAACACCGGGGTAGAGGTCATCCAGGCTGACGCCACGGCCGACGATACTTTGGCGGACTGGAATGGGACCGTGGACCTGCTCGTGACCAACCCGCCCTACGTGCCGGAGACCCCGGATCTTGATCCCGAGGTCTATCATGACCCGCATAACGCGGTTTTTGCCGGAGCGGATGGGATGGGGGTCATCACCGGCCTTATCCCGACCATTGCGCGCCTTGTGCGCCCGGGCGGCAAGCTAGCCATCGAACACGACGACTCCACGAGCGAGGCCGTCCAAGCCGCATTGGCCCGACACGGCGGCTTCGAACAGATCGCCGCGCTGCAGGATCTGACGGGAACGCCCCGCTTTGTCACTGCGGTGCGCGGGGTAGACTAAGACACCATTAAGGGCAAGAAGGGGAAAAGATTATGCAAGGAAAGATTTTTAACTGCGCCGATGATGCCGAGCGCGAAGAGGGCATGAATATTGCGGTCAAGGCTGCGCAATCCGGTCGCCTTGTGGTCATGCCCACCGATACGCTCTACGGCCTCGGCTGCGATGCCTTTGATAATGATGCCGTAGCCAACCTCTTGGCCACCAAGCAGCGCGGCCCGGATATGCCGGTGCCGGTTTTGGTGGGGTCCTGGGATACCGTTCGCGGTCTGGTTGCTTCCTATACGGATACTGCGCGTGACTTGGTGGAGGCCTTCTGGCCCGGTGGCCTGTCCATCGTCGTCCCGCAAGCGCCGTCCCTGCCGTGGAACCTCGGCGATACCCGCGGCACCGTGATGCTGCGCATGCCGTTGCATCCCATCGCCATTGAGCTGCTGCGCGAGGTTGGCCCCATGGCAGTGTCCTCCGCCAATATTTCTGGCCACCAGCCGCCGACCACGGCGCTTATGGCCAAGCAGCAGCTTGGTAAAGCCGTGACGGTTTACTTGGATGGGGGAGAGACGGCCGTCGGCAAGCCGTCGACCATCATTGATCTCTCCGGTGAGTGCCCGTACCTGCTGCGCGAAGGAGCGCTCTCGGCCGAGGAAATCGGCGAGGTTATCGGCGTCGACGCGCAGACCCTGCGTACCCGCCCACAGGCTTAAGGGGGAATTCGCGTGAGCGGCAGTGGTGTCCCGCTGCGCGAGTTGGCCCTCGTCATCCTCGTCGCAGCAGCATTTACGTATCTCACCACCGGTGTGGTGCGCTCCTTTTTGGTGCGCACCGGCCGCGTGGCGGAGATTAGGCTGCGCGACGCCCACACACAGCCCACCCCGCGCATGGGTGGGGTGGCCATGTTTACCGGCTTCGCGGCGGCGATATTCCTCGCAGCCCAGCTTCCAGCCTTGACTCGCGGCTTTATGCCCGTCACTCCGGAGATGAATGCGGTGCTCTGGGCGGCCCTGGCGCTAGTCCTTGTCGGAGTGGTTGATGACTTGGTGGAACTGAGTGCCATAGTGAAGCTTTTTGGCCAGCTCTTTGCGGCCACCTTGATGAGTGGGCTGGGCCTTACCTGGACGCTGCTTTTCATCCCCTTTGGCGGCGGCACCACGGTCGTCCTCGACCAATTGCAAAGCACCCTGCTCACCGCATTCTTTACCGTTTTGCTGATCAATGCCATCAACTTTGTCGACGGACTCGATGGCCTAGCGGCAGGCCTTGGCATGATTGCGGGCGGGGCAATTCTGGTGTTTTCTTTGACCGTTCTCCATGACCAAGGCGGTGCGGTCTCGGCCTACCCACCGGCCATCATCAGCGCTGCCCTGGTGGGCATGTGCGCTGGATTCTTGCCGCATAACTTCGAACCGTCGCGCATCTTCATGGGGGATTCTGGCTCGATGCTTATCGGTCTCTTGCTCGCTGCGGCCTCGACTTCTGCGTCTGGCAAGATCAACATGTCGCTTTACGGCACGGTGGACATTGTCGCCTTGATGTCGCCCATCATCGTGGTGGCCGCAGCGGTGTTTATTCCAGTCCTAGACCTTGTCTGGGCCGTCATTCGCCGTCTGTCCCAGGGCCGCTCACCGTTTTCTGCGGATAAGGCGCACATCCATCACCGCCTACTCTCGCTCGGCCATACCCACCGCCGGACCGTGCTGGTTCTTTACCTGTGGGTCTCCGCCGTAGCCTTCGGCGCGGTGTCCTTTTCCATCGTGCCCGCGCCGGTGGCCATTGGCGTCACCATCGTTGCCTTGCTCCTCGCGTTCGCGGCGACCCTCGTGCCTTTGCGCCAAGGAAAGATTGGGCCTGCCGCGCGAGAGACCGTCGTGGTGAAGGAATCCGAGCCCTCGTGAGGTAGGGTGTGTAGCCGTGAGTGAAGCACAAGCGACTACGCAACCCTCGGAATTTGATGACCACCGCCGTCCCATGCAAAGGGCGGTCAAGCTGGGTGGTCTTGCCCTGCTGGTTATCACGGTGGTCTCCTTGGCCGTTTGGGGCGGTATCAGTGGTCTCCCCGGCATTTGGGGAGTCCTGGTCGGCGCCGCTATCGGTGGCGGCTTCGTCTTGTTTACCGCCTTGTCGGTATTGCTAACCGCCAATACCACTCCTGCCAACACTATGGCCGTGGTGCTGGGCGGTTGGCTACTTAAGGTCATCGTCTTGGTCATGGTGCTTCTCGTAATCCGGGATATGGATTTTTATGACACCGTGGCGCTGTTCGTAACCGTCATGCTGGCCCTTTTCGCCACCTTGGGCACGGAGGTGTGGGCTGTAGTAACCTCGCGCGTCACCTACGTCTCGTAGTAGGGAAGAGGCCTCTTAAAGGGCCCACCGCTTTTCTGGAAGGAAAGGTGGTGGGCCCTTTTGCTTTGCGTGCATGCAATCGTTTCTGTTGTGGTTACCCCCGTCAAGGTGGGGAAATAGGCAAGTGTGATGAACTCCACGTAGCAGGATTTAGGCAGAATGTGGCCTTTTTGTTGTGAATTTGTGGCGGAATTGAGCCCACAGTGGCGAAACTGGGCTCGTTAGTGGCCCCCCACGTGCGAAAACTCTTGATCTAACTGATACGCTTTTCTTCGGGTTACCGCGGGCTAGCACAAAAGCTGGCTTTCGCAGCGGTGAATCCCTGTCTTGCGCACGCTGATGTGCGACGGAGTCCGTGTGTGAGGCAGAGAGTTTGAGACGTCCATCGCACCACACGGCCTTCGACAAGCTGTGTGGCCCGAACACGGGAGAGAACGCTGAGCGTTACAACATTGGCCATGAAGGGTAGCTTCCACGCACCCGAACTGGACCCAGAATTTTTCCCGGGGCACGTAACCGATGATGGCGGAGTCGTTGACCTCTGGTTGAGCGATTTTGCCAACGGTTGGTTCGCTTTGGATCGCATCATGCTCGTTCGCCTTCTGATGGCGGCCGTGCTGGTGCTCCTATTTGTTGTCGCCTTCAGGAACCCGAAGCTGGTTCCTAAAGGAATTCAAAACGTAGGCGAGCATGCGATTGACTTCGTGCGAGTTCAGATCGCAGAAGACATCTTGGGCAAGAAGGAAGGACGTCGCTTCCTTCCACTTTTGGCCTCTATCTTCTTTGCAGTTTTGTTCTGGAACTTCACAACTATTGTGCCGGGCCTGAACATTTCTCCGAACGCCCGTATCGGTATGCCAATCGTCTTGGCCGCTGTCGCGTATATCGCCATGATTTACGCCGGCGCTAAGCGCTATGGCTTTGGCAAGTTCATCAAGTCCTCGGTGGTTATTCCTAACCTGCCGCCGGCCTTGCACATTCTTGTCGTGCCGATTGAGGCTTTCTCTACGTTTGTTATGCGCCCAGTCACCTTGGCTCTTCGTCTTATGGCGAACTTCCTGGCTGGTCACCTCATTTTGGTCCTGTTGTACTCGGCTACGAACTTCTTCTTCTTCCAGTTCAACGCCTGGACCGCAGTGGGTGGCTTGACCCTGGTCGCAGCGGTTCTGTTCACGCTTTACGAGCTTATCGTCATCTTCTTGCAGGCATACATCTTTGCCCTGCTGACGGCGGTATACATCGAATTGTCGTTGCATGCAGATTCGCACTAACAACAACGCGAACCTCGCGGTTAACTAAATACCCCAAAATCAAACCAACACCGCCCCGCAGGACACTCCCGCGGGATATACATTGAAAGGGAACGACTTTCACATGAACGAGATCATCCTGGCTCAGGACGCAGCAACCACCTCCTTCGACGGCCTTCAGTCCCTCGGCTACGGCCTGGCCACCATCGGCCCGGGCCTGGGCATCGGCATCCTCGTTGGCAAGACCGTTGAGGGCATGGCACGCCAGCCTGAGATGGCCGGCCAGCTGCGCACCACCATGTTCCTGGGTATCGCCTTCGTTGAGGCACTTGCCCTCATCGGCCTCGTTGCAGGCTTCCTGTTCTAAAGAACGCTTTACACAAGTAAATCGAACTTTAAGAACGGAGACCCATGAACAACGTCATTTACTACCTTGCAGCAGAAGGAAGTGAGCACCTGCCGCTAGAGAGCGGCAACTCCATCCTCCTGCCCAAGATGTACGACTTGGTCTGGTCGATCATTCCGTTCGCCATCATCCTGATTGTGTTCTGGAAGTTTGTTCTTCCGGCGTACAACAAGATGCTGCAGGAGCGTGAAGACCGGATCGAGGGCGGCTTGAAGCGTGCCAAGGCCCAGCAGGCCGAGGCTAAGGCCGCTCTGGAAAAGTACAATGCTCAGCTGGCCGACGCCCGTGCAGAGGCAGCCGAGATCCGCGAGCAGGCGCGCGAGCGCGGTAAGCAGATTGAGGCCGAGGCTAAGACCAACGCGGAAGAAGAGTCCCGCCGCATCGTCGCCAATGGCGAGAAGCAGCTGGAGGCTTCCCGCTCGCAGGTTGTTACTGAGCTGCGTTCCGAAATGGGCCAGAACTCCATCAACCTGGCGGAGAAGATTCTGGGCGGCGAGCTTTCCGACGCCTCTAAGAAGTCCTCCACCATTGATGGCTTCTTGTCCGAGCTCGACTCTGTGGCACCGGCCGGAAAGTAGGCAACTATGAAGGCAGCTAGCCGCGAAGCACTCGCAACCTCGCAAACCCGCTTGGATGAGATCCTGGCAGGCGACAACAATGTCGCCACCGCTGCACAGGCGGGCCTGGATATCTTCGAGGTTGTCGATGTCTTGGATGCAGACCGCGAATTGCGAGTCGCATTCACCGATATCGCCGCCCCGAGCGAGGCACGTAAGTCCCTGGCGGAAACCCTGTTCGGCTCCAAGATTTCCGATGGCGCACTGCGCATCATCCAGGAAGCTGCGGCCGCACAGTGGTCCACCCCGAAGGACTTTGTCAAGGGCTTGGTGTCCCTGGGCCGCCGCGCACTGCTGCGCGGTGCTGAGGCGCAGGGTCAGCTGGGTCAGGTAGAAGACGAGCTCTTCCGCCTGTCCCAGATCCTTGACCGTGAGGGCGAGCTCACCCAGCTGCTTTCCGACCGAACTGCTGATTCCGCCCGCAAGCGCGGATTGCTGGCAAATGTGCTCTACGGCAAGGTCACGATGTTTACTGAGGCACTCGTGCTTCAGGCCATCTCCCGCCCAGAGCAGAACCCGATCGATGATGTAGCCGCACTGGCCGATTCTGCAGCTGACCTGCAGGACCGTACCATTGCGCGCGTTACCGCAGCGGGTGAACTAAACGAAGGCCAGCAAGCAGTACTCGCTGAGAAGCTGGGCAAAATTTATGGTCGTGCGATGTCCATTCACTCTGAGGTTGACACCAGCCTCCTCGGTGGCATGCGCATCCGCGTCGGCGATGAAGTCATTGATGGCTCCACGGCAGGCAAGATTGCCCGCCTGCGTGCCCAGATGGCGTAGCCGAAACGACAGAAACGATTTAAGTAAGTGCTGGAAGATACTACCGAGAGCAGGAAGAACATGGCGGAGCTGACGATCTCCTCCGACGAGATCCGTAGTGCGATTGCGAACTACACCTCGAGCTACTCCGCGGAGGCCTCCCGTGAGGAGGTCGGCGTGGTCATTTCGGCAGCTGACGGTATTGCGCAGGTTTCTGGCCTGCCGTCCGTTATGGCGAATGAGCTGCTCGAGTTCCCAGGCGGCGTGATTGGCGTCGCACAGAACCTCGACACCAACTCCATCGGTGTCGTGGTCCTGGGCAACTTCGAGTCCCTCAAGGAGGGCGACGAGGTTAAGAGGACCGGCGAGGTTCTCTCCATCCCAGTGGGCGAGGAATTCCTCGGCCGCGTAATTAACCCATTGGGTCAGCCGATCGACGGCATGGGCCCAATCAACGCTGAAGAGGAGCGCGTCCTCGAGCTGCAGGCACCATCCGTGCTGCAGCGCCAGCCGGTTGAAGAGCCAATGCAGACCGGCATCAAGGCTATCGACGCAATGACCCCGATCGGCCGCGGCCAGCGCCAGCTGGTCATCGGTGACCGTAAGACCGGTAAGACCGCGGTCTGCATCGATACCATTTTGAACCAGAAGGCTAACTGGGAGTCCGGCGACAAGGACAAGCAGGTACGCTGCATCTACGTCGCTATCGGCCAGAAGGGCTCGACCATCGCTGGCGTGCGCCGCACCCTTGAGGAGCACGGCGCACTGGATTACACCACCATCGTGGCCGCACCGGCTTCCGATTCCGCCGGCTTCAAGTGGCTGGCACCGTTCTCCGGTGCAGCGCTGGGTCAGCACTGGATGTACCAGGGCAACCACGTCCTGGTTATCTACGATGACCTGACCAAGCAGGCTGAGGCCTACCGTGCCATTTCTTTGCTGCTGCGCCGTCCGCCGGGACGCGAGGCATACCCAGGCGATGTGTTCTACCTGCACTCCCGCCTGCTGGAGCGTGCTGCAAAGCTTTCCGACGACATGGGTGCTGGCTCCATGACCGCCCTGCCGATCATCGAGACCAAGGCAAACGACGTCGGTGCCTTCATTCCGACCAACGTCATTTCCATTACTGACGGCCAGGTCTTCCTGGAGTCCGACCTGTTCAACCAGGGCGTTCGCCCGGCTATTAACGTCGGTGTTTCCGTCTCCCGTGTCGGTGGCGCTGCACAGACCAAGGGCATGAAGAAGGTCGCAGGTAACCTGCGTCTGGACCTCGCTTCCTACCGTGACCTGCAGGCCTTCGCGGCATTCGCATCTGACCTGGATGCTGCTTCCAAGGCTCAGTTGGAGCGCGGTTCCCGTCTGGTCGAGCTGCTGAAGCAGTCGGAGTCCTCCCCGCAGCCGGTGGAGTACCAGATGGTGTCCATTTACCTCGCCGAGGCTGGCATCTTCGACGTCGTTCCCGTTGAAGACGTCCGCCGCTTCGAGGACGAGGTGCACGAGTACCTCAATGCCAATACCCCAGAGGTCTTTGAGCAGATTTCCGGCGGCAAGCCGCTGACCGATGAGTCCAAGGACGCATTGGTTGCGGCAGCTAAGGACTTCCAGCCGACCTTCCGCACCTCCGAGGGCCACAACTTGGGCTCCGAGGCGCCGGTAGAGCCTTTGGATGAAAGCGACGTTAAGAACACCGAGCTCAACGTCTCCCGCAAGACGGCTAAGTAGAGTTCAGAACTCACAACTAACCGTCTAGATTAAAGAAGGGAGGAGAAACGATGGCTAATCTTCGCGAACTACGTGACCGCATCCGGTCCGTCAATTCGACTAAGAAGATCACCAAGGCCCAGGAGCTCATTGCTACCTCGCGCATTACCAAGGCGCAGACTAGGGTAGAGGCCTCTCAGCCGTACGCGGCTGAGATGACCAGCATGATGAACAAGCTGGCTGCCGCCTCTACGTTGGAGCATGACATGCTGCGTGAGCGTGAAGACGGAAACGTCGCCGCCATCCTCGTGGTCACTTCTGACCGCGGTATGTGCGGTGGCTATAACAACAACGTCTTCAAGAAGGCAGCACAGCTGCAAGCTCTCCTGGAAAGCAAGGGCTACGAGGTAGTTCGCTACGTTACCGGTAATAAGGGCATCGGCCACTACAAGTTCCGCGAGGACGAGGTAGTTGGCAGCTGGGGCGGTTTCTCTCAGGATCCAACCTGGGAGACCACCCACGATGTGCGCCGTCACTTGATTGATGGCTTCATTGCTGGTTCCCATGGCACTACCAAGGGCCGCGACGGCCTGCATGCGCAGGGTGAGGGCGCCGGTGTACGTGGCTTTGACCAGGTACACGTTGTCTACACCGAGTTTGAGTCCATGCTGACCCAGACCGCGCGTGCTCAGCAGCTGTTGCCAGTTCAGCCGGTTATTCAGGATGAGGAGTATCACCTCGGTGAATCCGCTCTGACTGACTCTGCATCTGCGGACGACGTTGCCGCAGGATTCGAGTTCGAGCCAGACGCAGAGACGCTGATGGAAGCGCTGCTTCCGCAGTACGTCTCGCGTATCCTGTTTGCTATGTTCTTGGAAGCTTCTGCTTCCGAGTCCGCTGCACGCCGTACAGCTATGAAGTCTGCTACTGACAACGCAACCGAGATGGTCGAGGACCTCTCTCGCGTGGCTAACCAGGCCCGTCAGGCACAGATTACCCAGGAAATTTCAGAGATCGTCGGTGGCGCTGGCGCGCTATCTGACAGCGCAGAAAGTGACTAGATTATGACTACAGCTCTGCAAGAGCAGAATGCACAGTCTTCGGCAGTCGCCGGTCGTGTCGTGCGCGTCATCGGTCCGGTTGTGGACGTGGAATTCCCACGTGAGGCACTGCCGGCCCTGTACAACGCACTGCACGTCGACATTAAGCTCGAAGCTGTTGCAAAGACCGTCACCCTCGAGGTCGCTCAGCACCTCGGTGACAACCTTGTCCGTACCGTGTCCATGGCACCGACCGACGGCCTCGTCCGCGGTGCCGAGGTCATCGACTCCGGAAAGCCAATTTCCGTGCCGGTCGGCGACGTCGTCAAGGGCCACGTCTTCAACGCCCTCGGTGACTGCCTCGACGAGCCGGGTCTCGGCCGCGATGGTGAGCAGTGGGGCATCCACCGCGAACCGCCAGCGTTCGACCAGCTCGAGGGTAAGACCGAGATTCTGGAGACCGGCATTAAGGTCATTGACCTGCTGACCCCGTACGTTAAGGGCGGCAAGATTGGCCTCTTCGGCGGCGCAGGTGTGGGTAAGACCGTTCTCATTCAGGAGATGATTACCCGTATCGCCCGTGAGTTCTCCGGTACCTCCGTCTTCGCCGGCGTCGGCGAGCGCACCCGTGAGGGCACCGACCTCTTCCTGGAAATGGAAGAGATGGGCGTGCTGCAAGATACCGCACTTGTCTTCGGCCAGATGGATGAGCCGCCAGGAGTCCGTATGCGCGTGGCTCTGTCCGGCCTGACCATGGCGGAGTACTTCCGCGATGTGCAGAACCAGGACGTGCTGCTGTTCATCGACAACATCTTCCGTTTCACCCAGGCCGGCTCTGAGGTTTCGACCCTGCTGGGTCGTATGCCTTCTGCCGTGGGCTACCAGCCAACCCTGGCTGATGAGATGGGTGTTCTGCAGGAGCGCATTACCTCGACCAAGGGCCGTTCCATTACGTCCCTGCAGGCCGTTTACGTTCCTGCCGATGACTACACCGACCCGGCTCCGGCAACGACGTTCGCTCACTTGGACGCCACCACCGAGCTGGACCGTGCTATTGCTTCCAAGGGTATTTACCCTGCAGTGAACCCGCTGACCTCTACCTCTCGTATCCTCGAGCCGGGTATCGTTGGCGAGAAGCACTACGAGGTTGCACAGCGCGTCATCGGTATTCTGCAGAAGAACAAGGAGCTCCAGGACATCATCGCCATCCTTGGTATGGACGAGCTGTCTGAGGAGGATAAGGTCACCGTTCAGCGTGCCCGCCGTATCGAGCGCTTCTTGGGCCAGAACTTCTTCGTCGCACAGAAGTTCACTGGCCTGCCGGGCTCCTACGTGCCGCTGTCTGAGACCATCGATGCCTTCGAGCGCATCTGCGATGGCGAGTTTGACCACTACCCAGAGCAGGCCTTCAACGGCTTGGGTGGCTTGGACGACGTCGAGGCTGCATACAAGAAGTTGAACGAGAAGTAGGGAGAGGCACATGGCTGACATCACCGCCGAATTGGTTTCCGTCGAGCGCCTGCTGTGGTCTGGACAGGCCTCCATGGTCACGGCTGAGACCACCGAGGGTGAGATCGGCGTGCTTCCCGGTCACGAGCCAATGATCGGTCAGCTGATCGATAATGGCGTGGTGACCATCCACCCAGTGGACGGCGAGCGCCGCGTCGCCGCCGTGCAGGGTGGTTTCCTCTCCGTTACCCAGGACAAGATCACCGTCCTCGCTGATTGGGCCATCTGGTCCGATGAGGTGGATGAGGAGAAGGCTCAGAATGATTTCGCTTCTGAGCACGAGCTCACCAAGTCCCGTGGCGAGGCCGCACAGCGTGCAGTTCGCCGCGCCAAGGCTTAATACCTTGGATTGGTAGGAGAGGGCAGCAATAGCCGCCCTTCCTGCTCTCTTAAGGCGCATCGGTTTATAGCCGGTGCGCCTTCTTCGTTTTTTCTTTGCCTTTTCTTATTGGCGTGTAGGCCCTTCAAGGCGCTACAATCCAAAGAATCAGTTTCTCCACAGAGCGAGGATGGCGTGAAAAGGCCCATGAATTCAACGGTGGTTGCAGTGCTTCTGTGGGCCCTTGGAGTGGCCCTGCTGCTAGTTATTTTTCTGGCTGCGCTTCGCTTTTTCACCGTGCGATCGCGCGGTACTTCAGTCCTCCTGCGCCGAGTTCCGGCTAAGAATTCCCTTTCCTGGCGCCATGGTTCGTTGCGTTATGAAGGAGAATTCGTGGAGTATTTCAAGCTCCGTTCTGTCTCTCCGCGCTGCGATCTGCGCATCAACCGCCTCGACATCGAAGTAGTGAGCACCCGCCCGCTTGATGATGACGAGGCTTCTTTTATGTCCGCTGCCACCGAAGTCGTTCGCTTTCGGGCCAAAGGAAAAGAATATGAGCTGGCTTCCGACGCCCATGGCATCATGGCCTTTGGCGCATGGGTAGAGGCCGCCCCATCTAAGCGCCAGCAGCGCTTTGACTTCCGGGAATTGCGCGAGCGCGCTACCCGTCAATCCAAGCGATAGGCCCACCCGCTAGGGTAGAAAACATGCGTTTAGTAATCGCCCGATGCTCAGTAGATTACGTGGGCCGCTTAGATGCCCACCTGCCGATGGCAGACCGCCTGCTCATCGTCAAAGCGGACGGTTCCGTGTCCGTGCATGCCGACGACCGCGCTTATAAGCCGCTCAATTGGATGACACCTCCTTGCACCTTGAAGGAGTCCGCGATTGAGGACCTCGACGGTGAGGACACAGGCGAGGTCTTGTGGTTGGTGGAAAACCCCAAGGGCGAGCAGTTGCGCATCACCATTGCCGAGATTCACGAAGAAATCTCCTATGACATGGGCGAGGACCCCGGCCTAGTCAAAGATGGCGTCGAGGCTCACCTACAAGAGCTCTTGGCAGACCAGATCGATACCTTGGGCGAGCGCTACACCCTGGTGCGCCGCGAATATCCCACCGCCATCGGCCCCGTGGACATTATGGCGAAGGATGAGAACAATAATAACGTCGCCATCGAGGTAAAGCGCCGCGGTGGCATTGATGGCGTAGAGCAGCTGACACGGTACCTGGAGCTGCTTAACCGCGATGAGCTTCTCGCCCCTGTGTCCGGTGTATTCGCCGCCCAGGAAATCAAGCCGCAGGCACGTACCTTGGCTGAGGACCGCGGCATTCGTTGCGTTGTACTGGACTACCAGGAGCTGCGTGGGCTCGAGTCGAATGAATTGCGGCTGTTCTAATGCCGCGGCGAAATAGGCGCAAACCCGTAGAGATCCGATCCCTGCCTAAGGACGGCTCAACCTTCCTAGGCTCGCAAACGGTCGAGGGACCAAGTTGGACTCATGGCGAGCCCTATGTCATGCGGCATATCGGCTCTGCTCGTGCCCAGAAGTATTACGTCTGCCCGGGGTGTAACCAGAACATCCCACCCGGGGTGGCACACATCGTTGCCTGGCCGCGGGACGTGGGCCGCCAGGGCGACGATCGCCGGCACTGGCACCGCCACTGCTGGGAGCGTAGGTAGACTAGCGGGCATGATTGTTGCATTTTCTGTAGCCCCTGCGGTGGTCAATAATGACTCCCAAGAAATGGCCGATGCTGTGTCCGAGGCCGTGCGCGTGGTCCGCGAATCCGGCCTGCCCAACGAGACCAATGCCATGTTCACCTTGCTCGAAGGCGAATGGGACGAGGTCTTTGACACGATTAAGAAGGCCACCGATGCAGTGCGTGCGGTTTCCCCGCGCACCTCTTTGGTGGTTAAGGCCGATATTCGCGAAGGCGTAACTAACCAGCTAACGGACAAGGTAGATGCGGTTAACCGCCGCCTTGCAAAGGAGGACTAGATGACTTCACCAAATGATGCTTATGTAGGAGGAGCGCTCGACCTCAGCCAAGTCAAGGCGCGAGCCGAGGCTCGGCAGAAGGCGCAGGAATCGCCGCAGCCAGGTGCCGGCGGCGTCCAGCCCTTCTTCGCGGTAACCGAGGCCAACTTCGACCAAGATGTGGTTCGCCGGTCTACGGAAGTTCCGGTCGTGGTCCTCATCGGTACTGCTCGCTCTACCCAGTCAGAGCAGTTGAAGACTGACCTTGCGGATTTGGCCGCGCAAGGAAACTTGAGCTTCTTGGTTGCTTACGTGGATGCGGATGCTACTCCCCAGGTTGCGCAGGCCTTTGGCGTTAAGAACCTGCCTACAGTCGTGGCATTGGGTGCTGGACAGCCGCTGACCAATTTTGAGGGGGCGCAACCTAAAGAAGCCCTACAGCAATGGGTAGATACCCTAGTGCAGAATGTCGGCCCACAGCTGAAGGGCCTGCAAGGCAATGAGGCATCGGAGCAGCCACAGGAGGAAGAAGAGGATCCGCGGCTCCAGGAAGCAGAAAGCTTCTTGAACGCCGGCGACTTTGATGGGGCGCTCAACGTCTACAACTCCATCTTGGAATCCGAGCCCGATAATGTGCAGATCAAACAGGCGCGCGACACCACAGTCTTGCTCCAGCGCCTCGATCCTGCCAACCAGACCGAGGACCCGATTGCGGCCGCGGAAGGGGATAAAGGGGACGTCGATAAGCAAATGCGAGCTGCCGACGCCGAAGTGGTTGCCGGCGCCCCAGAAAAGGCCTTTGATCGCCTCATCGAGACGATGAAGACAACGGCAGGCGATGAGAAAGCACGCGTTCGCGAGCGCTTGCTGGAGCTCTTCGGGCTCTTTGAGGGCAATGACCCGCGCGTGATGGAAGCTCGCACCAAGCTGGCGAGTGCCCTGTACTAGCTTGGGTAGGATGGGAAGCATGACTTCAGTGCTTTTCCTGTGTAATACAAATCGCGGCAAGTCGCAGATGGCTGCGGCACTAGCCGCCAAGCATGCGCCTGACTGGGATATTTACTCGGCTGGGGTGCAAACTACCCCGGAGCACACCCAGCAGGGCATCAATCAAGAAGCTAAAGCTTCCCTCGCGAAGGTGGGCGCAGAAATGACTGGTACCCCTGCTCTAGTGGATCCTCACCTGGCTGCCGCTGTCGACCACGTCATTGTAGTAGGTGATGCGAAATATGAGGGGCCAGCGCAGCGGTGGGACATCGAGGATCCTTCACTGCGTGGTTTGGAGGGCGAAGAGCGCATGGATGCGCTTCGCGATGACATCGAAGCGCGCGTGGTGGAGTTCCTACGCGCGCAGCGATAGGCGTTTTATTTCTCCAGTACGTACCACTGCACCGAGTTAGCCGGTAGGTGAAGCGTGGCGGAGTTCTCCGCCACGTGAATGTGCTGGGGAAGTGGGTTCCCAGCGCCTTCGTAGACGGCGTCATCGGTGTTGAGTACCATCTGCCATTCGCCGTCCTGTGGAACCCAGAGGCCATAGTTGGGGATGGAAGAGCCAGAAAGGTTGCACACGGCGAGTAGCGCGGAGCCGTCCGCACCGTAGCGGACGTAACCCAGCACGTTATTCGTCGAGTCATCGGCCTTGACCCATTGGAAGCCGTCTTGGCTGAAATCCTGGCTCCACAAAGCTGGGGTGTCGCGGTAGATGAGGTTGATATCGCGCACGAGGCGCTTAATGCCCTGGTGCCATTCGCTACCCCAACCGTCGAGGTTGCTCCAGTCCACGGAATGCTCCTCGGACCACTCGGTGGTTTGGCCAAATTCTTGGCCCATGAAGAGCAGATTCTTGCCGGGGTGGGAGAACATGTAGCCATATAGAGCGCGGAGGCCGGCGGCCTTATTCCAGTCGTCGCCAGGCATGCGCTCCCACAGCGAGCCTTTACCGTGCACAACTTCGTCGTGGCTAAACGGCAACACGTAGCGCTCGGAGTAAGCATAGACCATGGAGAAGGTGAGCTCGCCGTGGTGATAGGAACGGTGAATGGGCTCGTGCTTGAAGTACTCCAGGGTGTCATTCATCCAGCCCATGTTCCACTTCAGGGAAAAGCCCAACCCGTTTTCGGAAGTAGGAGCGGTAACTCCCGGCCAGGAAGTGGATTCCTCGGCAATGGTAAGTACGCCAGGATGGGTGCGGTTGAGGGTGGCGTTGGTTTCCTGCAGGAATTGCACGGCCTCGAGGTTCTCGCGGCCGCCATATTGGTTGGGTAGCCACTCATCGCGGGAATAGTCCAGGTAGAGCATGGAGGCGACGGCGTCTACGCGCAGGCCGTCGATATGGAACTCTTCGGCCCAGTATAGGGCGTTGGCTACGAGGAAATTGCGGACCTCATTGCGGCCGAAGTCAAAGACATAGGTGCCCCAATCGGACTGCTCGCCGCGGCGGGGATCGGGGTGCTCGTAGAGAGCCTGACCGTCAAAGCGACCAAGAGCCCAATCATCCTTGGGGAAGTGTGCTGGCACCCAGTCCACGATGACGCCGATGCCATTCTCGTGCAGGGCATTGACCAGCTCTCGGAATTCATCCGGCGAGCCCCAACGCGCAGACGGGGAGTAGTAGCCAGAGACTTGGTATCCCCAAGACCCGCCGAAGGGGTGCTCGGCTACGGGCAAGAGCTCGACGTGGGTGAAGCCGTGCTCCTTGAGATAAGGGATGAGCTCCTCGCGAAGGCGGTTGTAGTTGGCGCCAACCTTCCACGAGCCGACGTGCACCTCATAGATGCTCATGGGGACATCGAGGTTTCCGGTGCGCTTGTCCATCCAAGCAGAATCGGACCAGGCGAATCTGGTGGAATCCACGATCGAGTCCGTCTCCGGCGGGCACGCGGTGCGCTTGGCTAGGGGATCGGCCTTGTCTTTGCGGCCCTCGTGGCTAAAGATGGCGAACTTATAGTGCTCGCCAGCACCGATACCGGGAACAAAGACCTCCCACACACCAGTAGAACCGAGTGAACGCATCGGATACTGGGTGGGGTTCCAGCCACAGAAATCGCCCACGACGGCAACTCCCCGGGCATTGGGTGCCCATACGGCAAAGGAGACGCCGGAAACGGTACCCATCTCGGTGTCATAGGAACGCAGGTTGGCGCCGAGGACATCCCAGAGGCGCTCGTGGCGGCCTTCGCCAATCAGGTGCAGATCCAGCGAGCCCACCGTGGGAAGGAAGTGGTATCCATCGGCCACGGTGCGGGTAGGGGCCTTGGGGTAGCTGATCTCTAGGCGGTAATCGCAGTTATCGCCAATTTCCGCCTCCCAGATGTCATCGCCGACCAAATCCATGGACACGGATTGCGTGGGAGTGTGCAGCTGCACCTCGGTAGCGCCTGGTTGGCGGGTGCGGACGGTACCTTCGTGCCAACCGTAGAAACCGTGCGGGTCATGGTGGCGGCAGTCATTGAGGCGAGCGAGATCAGCGGCCGGGATAGTCATACAATCAGAGTACCTAGTTCGAGTGCGGTCCGGTGGGCGAATGTTTACGGGCGATAGTCGCTAACTACGCGCCAGGTGAGCTGTTCCTGGAGGGCGTGGTCGGCAGGGGGAAGGACGAAGACATGGGCGACGTCGCGAAGCGGCTCTAGGCGCACAAAGTTGCGCTCGGACCAGTGGTAAGCAGAGCCGGTAATCGTGTCCTGGACGGTATAGGACTCGCCGGAGTGGCGGCCGATAGCCTGCATGTCTACCGTGACGGTGGCTTCCTGTGCATTGCGTGGATCCAGGTTGACCACAACGAGGACTACGTTGCCGGAGGCTGGATCCGCCTTGGAATAGGCAATGATGGCTTCGTTATCGGTGTCATGGAACCGCAGGGTGCGCAATTGCTGCAAAGCGGGATTATCGCGGCGGATCTGGTTAAGCAGCCGGATATAGGACTCAAGGGAATCTCCCGACGCAGCCGCCGCCGCAAAATCGCGCGGGCGCAGTTCGTACTTCTCAGAGTCGAGGTATTCCTCAGAACCTGGGGCTACCGGGGTGTGCTCGTAGAGTTCAAAGCCAGAGTACACGCCCCATAGAGGCGACATGGTGGCGGCTAGGACAGCGCGAATGGCGAACATGGCGCGCCCGCCGGTCTGCAGGGACTCGTGCAGGATATCCGGGGTATTAACAAAGAGGTTGGGGCGGCAGATATCTGCTTGGTCGACGTGCATCTGGCCAAATTGGGTGAGCTCGTGCTTGGAGGTTTGCCAGGTGAAATAGGTATAGGACTGGGAAAAACCCGCCTTCGCTAGACCGAAGAGGCGAGGGGCGCGGGTAAAGGCCTCTGCCAAGAAGATGACGTCCGGATGGGTGGCATGTACGCGGGTAATTAGCCAATCCCAAAAGTTTGCCGGCTTGGTGTGCGGGTTATCCACGCGGAATGTACTTACACCGGCTTCCACCCAAATCATTAAGGTCTCATAGATCTCGTGGTAGATGGCATCAGGAGCGTTATCGAAGTTAAGTGGATAAATATCCTGATATTTCTTCGGCGGGTTCTCGGCGTAGGCGATGGTGCCATCTGGAAGAACGGTGAAAAATTCTGGGTGGCTCTTCGCCCACGGATGGTCGGGCGATGCTTGAAGAGCAAAATCGAGTGCTACTTCCAGCCCGAGTTCCTGGGCGCGGGAGACCAGTTTCTTAAAATCCTCCATGGTGCCCAGGTCCGGATGGGTGGTGGAGTGGTCCTGGATGGCCCAGGGGCTTCCCACATCGCCGGGCTCGGCAACGACGGAGTTATTCTTTCCCTTTCGGTGCACCTTGCCGATGGGATGGATGGGCGGAAAGTACACCGTATCGAAGCCCATATCGGCCACCCGCTCCAGTGCCTTGGCAGTGGTAGCAAAAGTGCCGTGGACTGGATTTCCCTCTTCATCCCAGCCTCCCGTGGAGCGAGGAAAGAGCTCGTACCACGAGTTATATAGTGCGGCCGGGCGCTCCACATATACCTCGTGGATTGCGCCCTCCACCAGCAGGTCGCGCAGGGGATGCGAGTGCAGGATGCCTGCTACCTCCTCCGAGAGCGCTACCTGCACGCGCTTATCGACGTCCAAGGACTCATCCTCCAAGTCCCGAGCGGCCGAAAAGAGCGGTTCCACCACATCCGACGGGGTTTGCAGCGCCGCGCGAGAAAACAACTCTGCGCCATGCTGCAGGTCATTGGCCAGCTCAGCAGCGGATTGCCCGGCCGCCATCTTCTTGGTTACCGCGTTCTTCCAGGTGGCGATGGGATCGGACCAGGCGTCGACGCGGAAGTACCAGGTTCCTTGGGTGCCCGGGGTAAATACGCCGTGCACGCGATCCTGATCATCGGGATCAACCTGCATGGTGACCGAGGAGGTAGCCGTGGTCCGTGCCGCCCACGCAGACAGGGTTGCCGAGACCGCATCGTGGCCCTCGCGCCAGACGAGGGCGGTGACAGGAATTACCTCGCCTACAACTGCTTTGGAGGCTACAGAACCGGCGGAGATAAGTGGGCGGACATCGTCAATACCAAGGCGAGTAGTCATGCCCATAAGACTAATGCAGCTGTGTCAATTTCACCGGGCAAAGAACAAATCAGACACAATGGAAGGCGTGAACGACGTAACTCCCACTGATCAAGATTGGCTCGTAGATTTTCGCGGCGTCGAGCTGCGCCGCGGCGGCAAGACCCTCGTCGGGCCCGTGGACTGGCAAGTAGAGCTCGATGAGCGCTGGGTCATTATTGGCCCCAATGGCGCGGGCAAGACCTCGCTGGTGCGCATGGCTGCGGCCGAAGAGTTCCCCTCGAAAGGCACCGCCTTTTTGATGGGGGAGCAAATCGGCAAAACCGACATGCGCGATCTGCGCGCGCTTATTGGCATCTCCTCCGCGGCGGTGCAATCGCGGATTCCGGACACTGAGCGCGTGGACGATCTAGTTGTCTCCGCTGGCTACGCAGTGCTAGGCCGCTGGCGCGAAGAATACCAGGACATGGATTTCTCCCGCGCGGATGACATCTTGGCCCAAGTTGGCGCCACCCACCTCAAAGAGCGCACCTGGGGGACCCTGTCTGAGGGAGAAAAGAAGCGCGTCGTCCTCGCTCGCGCACTCATGTCTAACCCGGAGTTGCTCATTCTCGATGAGCCGTCCGCCGGAATGGACCTGGGAGGCCGCGAAGACCTGGTGGGATACCTTGGCAATCTAGCTATGGATCCCGATGCCCCAGCGATTGTCATGATCACCCACCACGTGGAGGAGATCCCCTATGGCTTCACCCACGCCATGCTGTTGGATGAGGGTAAAGTTGTGGCAAAAGGACTGATTAATTCCGTCCTCACCTCCGAAAACCTGACTCGCGCCTTCCACCAGCCCATTCAGGTGGACCGCATTGGACAGCGATACTTCGCCCGCCGAGCTTCTCTATGACCAATCCTTTTCATGACCGTCTCGATGCCATTGACGCCAGCGATACCACCGGCTTCCACGGTGGGCGCCTGGCGGCAACCGTCCTGCTCCTGCGGGACGGCGCTGACGGTCTTGAAGTGTGGGTACAAGAGCGCGTCCACACCATGCACAACTACCCGGGGCATTCAGTCTTTCCGGGTGGCGGTGTAGACCCGCGCGACTTTCCACCGCGTTCCTGGGACTCGGGCGAGCTATGGGCCGGAAAGTCTGTCATCTCCTTGGCGCGCCGGATGGGCGTGACCAAGTACAAAGCCCACGCCCTTGTTTTCGCCGCTGCCCGCGAGCTCTTCGAGGAGGCCGGCACCCTTCTCGCCATCCGCGAGGACGGCATCGTCTCCAATGCGCGGCGCTATCACAAGGAGCGAAAGCTCCTCGAAAACCACACCATTTCCTTTACCGAATTCCTCAGCAATAACGGAATGCGCGTCGACGCCGATATGCTCCTTCCTTGGGCGCGTTGGGTAGGAAAGGGGAAAAGCCATTGGTTCGACACCTTCTTCTTCGTTGGGGTGTTGCCCTCCGGCCAAGAACCCGATGGGGATACCGATGAAGCAGACGATGCCGGATGGTTCTCCCCGCAGCTCATCCTGGACGGCTGGCGCGCCGGGCTGGTGCGCCTTGTCATCCCCACGTGGGCACAGATGCAAAGGCTGAGCAAGTATTCCTCCGTACAAGAGGTCATAGAAGACGCGTCCTTTTCGGACCTGCGCCCCGTCATTGGGGATCCACGCGAAGATCCCCGTTACCGCGAATTCTTTTCCACCACCCCTTTAGACCGAATATGAGTTTTACCCCCGCAGAAGTCGACTTCCTTGCCGCACATCAAGAGGAAATAGCACACCTCGACCTCACCTTGACCAAGGCTTCTCGGCTCAAAGACACCGAAATCCTCAAAGCTAAGTTCGGTGAGTATGGCCGCGCGGTCATGGAGCTGGTAACCGCCCGCAGTTCTGGAAAGCTCCCGCACGATTGGCTTATGGACGCAGACTCTGCCCAGCAAGCAACCCCCATCGAAGTGGCGGCGTATCGGACGAAATTCCTCGCCGCGCAGGGGGTGCGCAGCGTCCACGACGTCACCTGTTCCATCGGCACCGAAGGCTATAATTCTCCGCTCGACTACATCGGCTCAGACCTGGATGAATCACGGGTAAGAATGGCGCGGCATAACCTCTCTTCCGCCAAGATTTTCCGCGCGGATGCGCTGACGACTACTACCACCGCCGATGTTCTCCTTGCAGACCCGGCCCGCCGCGCCGGTGGCAGGCGAATCACGCGGCCGGAGGATTTGGTGCCACCGCTCCCGGAGGTCGTCGATAAGCATCGCGACAAGGAACTGGCCATCAAGTGCGCTCCTGGCCTTGATTTTAGCGAGTGGGACGGCCTCGTCACCGTCGCGAGCGTCGATGGCGGGGTAAAAGAAGCCTGCCTTTATACCCCAGGCCTTGGCAGCGGCCGAAGAGCGGTAATGATTCGAGGAAACAAGCTGGATGTCCTCGACGACCACGCCGACAACCTACCCGATGCTGGAGACATTGGTAGTTACCTCATCGACCCGGATGGGGCCATCGTACGAGCGGGATTGGTCCAGCACTACGCGGCCAGAGAAAGGCTGCATCAAATCGATCCGCGCATCGCATACCTGACAGGAGAGAGGATTCCGGAGGGGACTTCGGGATTTCCATTCATAGAAAAAGTACCCCTAAAGAGATTAAAATCCGTACTTAAATCCTATGACGCAGGAAGCTTAGAAATCCTTGTACGCGGGGTAGAAGTGGACCCTGACCAGCTGCGGAAGAAGATGAAGCTGAAGGGCAAGAAACCATTTGCGGTCATCATTACGCGAATTGGCTCACAGGGAATCGCCTTGCTGTGTCAACCCCGAGTATCATCGTCCGAGGATAATTACGCAACATAAATATATCGGAAAGGTGAGTGCCCAATGCCAACTATCGTGGCTCTGGTCAAACACGTGCCGGATACGTGGTCTACCAAGTCTTTGAACGATGACCACACCCTGGATCGCACCTCCGTGGATAACGTCATTGATGAGGTTAATGAGTACTCCGTGGAACAAGCCCTGCGACTGCGCGACGATAACCCCGATGCGGGCTACAAAGTCGTAGCACTGACGATGGGGCCGGCCCAAGCCGACGAGGCATTGCGCAAGGCTTTGGCCATGGGCGCCGACGATGCCGTGCTCGTCTCCGATGATTCCCTGGCCGGAGCGGACGCGCTATCGACCGCGTGGACCCTCAATGCCGCGCTCAATAAGCTTGACGACGTCCAGCTGATCACCGCCGGCACCGAAGCTTCCGACGCCTCCACCGGCCTGCTTGCCGGTCTGCTCGCCGAATACCGCCAGCTGCCGGCCCTTACCGGCCTGCACAAGGTAGAGCTAGCTGACGGCACCCTGCAGGGCACCCGCGAGGATGCGCGCGGCACCTGGGAACTTGAGGCGCCACTGCCAGCGATCGTTACGGTGAACGATAAGAGCGACAAGCCACGATTCCCCAACTTCAAGGGCCTTATGGCAGCTAAGAAGGCGGAAATCACCACCTTCACCCTGGCTGAATTGGGCATCGAGGCTATTGCGCCGACGACCTCCGTGGTGGCCGCTGAGAAGCGCCCGCCGCGCACCGCCGGCGAAGTTATTTCGGAGCCCAACCCGCAGGACGCAGCGAAGAAGATCGCTGACTTCCTGTCCGCAAAGAACTTGATTTAGGAGTAGATATGTCGCACGTTTACGTACTAGTTGAGCACGACGCGGACAACCTCCTTCCCGTTACCGGCGAGCTGATTACGGCCGCGCAGGAATTGGGTACGGTGTCCGCAGTGGTCGTCGGCAAGCAGGCGGATAAGTTCGACGCCGACCTTGCCGCCCTCGGCGCCGCACAGGTAGTTCAGGCAACGGCCGAGGATTATGACCAGCGGTTCCTCACCCCGGAGGTCGATGCCCTGCATGCGCTTGGCGCTGCGAACCCAGCGCCCATCGTGCTGGCCGCAACTCCGGCCAATAACGAGATTGCCGGCCGCCTCTCGGCTCGCCTCGCCTCTGGCGCGCTGGTCAATGTCAATGGCATCGCCGCCGATGGCTCCGCCAAGATGAGCATTTTCGGTGGTTCCTATGAGTCCACCTCTACCGCCGCTGGCCAGTGCCCGATTTACACCCTCCGCCCAGGCGCGGTTGAGGCTGCACCACAGCAGGTGGAGGCGCAGCCGGCGCCGATGCCGTTGCCGGCCGCCACGGGCAAAGACGTCAAGGTAACTTCCTTTACTCCGGCACAGAAGTCCGCACGACCGGAAATTACCGAGGCTAAGGCAGTCGTCGCCGGCGGCCGTGGCGTGGGCGACGAGTTCGGCGCCGTTGTCGAGCCGCTTGCCGACGCCCTCGGGGCCGCAGTCGGCGCCACCCGCGACGCCGTCGATGAAGGCTTTTATGACGCCGCCTATCAGATCGGCCAGACCGGTGTTACCGTCTCACCTGACCTCTACATCGGCTTGGGTATCTCTGGCGCTATCCAGCACACCTCTGGCATGCAGACTTCCGGCACCATTGTGGTGGTCAACCAAGACCAGGATGAGCCGTTCTTCCAGATCGCTGATCTCGGCGTCGTGGGTGACCTGCATGAAATCGCACCAGCCCTGACCGAGGAACTGAAGGCGCGCCAGTAATGCCGTACTACTTTGACTATGCCGCTACCCAGCCGATGCGCCAGAGCGCGATTGACGCGTGGGTGGCGGCGGCCGGCTCCCTCAACTCCGGCGCGCAGTATGGTTCCGGCCGCAAGGCTCGGTCCGTACTGGATGATGCCCGCGAAAAGGTCGCTTCCCTCCTCGGCTGCGAGCCCATCGAAGTCATCTTTACCTCTTCTGGCACTGAGGCGGACAATATCGCCATTCAGGGTCTCTACGCGGCTGGGCAAACAAACCGCATTATTTCTACCGATATTGAGCACCCGGCCGTGCGCGATACCGTCTCTAAGCTGGAGAAAACCGGAGCAACTGTCGATATCCTTCCCGTCGACCGTTCCGGGCACATTGCAGATCTGTCGGCCCTAGACACGCTTGCCGACGTCGCTACCTGCATGTGGGCCAACAACGAGACCGGCGCCATTCAGCCCATCGAAGAGATAGCCACACGTGCGAATGCGACAGGCACACCCGTGCACGTGGATGCGGTGCAGGCCGTGGGCAAAGTTCCCATCAATTTTTCCGATCTAGGGATCACCAGCCTCGCCGCCAGCGCCCACAAGTTCGGTGGCCCTCGCGGCATCGGTCTGCTTTTGGCCAAGCGCAGTCCTGCGCCCCAGCCGATTGCCTACGGCGGTGGCCAAGAACGGGGCATCCGCCCTGGCACCGTGGACGTGGCGGGCGCTTCCGGTCTAGCTGCGGCGTTGGAGGAATCCGTCTCCGAAATCGCCTCCCAGGGTGAGCGAATTGCTGCTCTCCGCAATAAGCTGCGCGACGGAATTCTCGCCACCATCGACGACGTAGTGGTCAACTCTGCCGAGCCGTGCTTGCCTTCCCACCTGCACGTCTCATTTCCCGGTGCTGATGGCGATAGCCTCATCATGCTGCTGGATTCCTTGCAGATCGAGGCCTCTACCGGCAGTGCTTGCAGCGCTGGCGTAAACCGCATGTCTCATGTCCTCGAGGCAATGGGCGTAAGTGAGGCGGAAGGAATCGGTTCCCTGCGTTTTACTCTCGGCAGGCTTACTTCGGAAGAGGATGTTGACTACGTCTTGGCTCATCTTCCGGAGGTTATTTCCCGAGCCCGTTCCGTCTAGCTATCATTCCTTTCTTTCGCCGCAGCTCGCCGGGCGGCGATAGCTTGGCCTACCGTTAGCGCCCAGTTCTTGTTCCTGGGCGCTAGCGGTCCTTGGGGCTCATCGTATTCCCAGCGGCCATCGTCAAAGAGCCATACTATGTCTCCAGTATGTGGATCCATGATGTAGAAGGCGCCACCATCAGTCTTGATGTTGTGATGGTGCTGGCACAGTGAGGCCAAGTTGCTTCCCGCCGTTTTTCCTCCCTGTGCATGGTCAATTCGGTGGTCCTTTTGGCAGTTCTCTGCCGGGCGATTACAACCTGGCCAGCGGCACACGCCATCGCGGCCTTCCACGTAGGCGCCAATGAGCGGGGGAGTAACGTAGCTTTCGCTTTCCATCCTTTTTGCAAGGTCCATATCCCGCGTCTGGGTGGGACGCAGACTGTCAGCGGTCTCAGGGCTTACCCATCCGAATCCCCGGATAAATGCGGGAGCAGCCTCCTGGTCGTGGGCTCGGTACATATGAAGAACCACTTTGGCCCGCGACTCAATTTCGCCCAGAATCAACTTGGCTAGGGCTTCAGCTTTCGTGAGGTTATGCTCTTCGGCTGCCTTACTAACGTGTTCATCGATGGCTAGCATGGTAACTTCATCGAATTCCACTGCTAGCCCGGCCTTCCCACCGAAACTGTGGTAGGTGAAATAGGAGTCGTTCCCTGCATCAGGCTCTCTATCTTCATTGGGGTGTGGGTCCTCTACAGCGATGAGGCCATTTAGTTTTCGCCGCAAATTCGTATTCGAAGGCAGTACCTGGCCGGGCTTGGTAGGGGTCAGGTAACGCGCAAGCTCTTGATCTATCCGCTCGAGAATTTCGGTCGGGATGTCGCCCAGCTTGCTAAGCACGGCGTCGATAGTAATAAGACGAGAGAAATCCAGGAAGTAATAGGTTTCCTGGAGCGCCTTTGTGAGTGGTAGCTCTGCGAGTCGATAAAGGGCCATGGTTATGTCCCGCGTGCGCCGCTCGCTTAAGCCCGTCCGAGCAGAAAGTGTGTGGCAGGAGATATCGAAATCGTCTTCTAGATCTGGCTTGACCTCTCTCCAGAATAGGTATTCTTGTTTCCTGATTTCTGTGGCTTTTACTGCTATCGGATCGTTGGTGTCATTGACTATGTAGTAGGCGTCCAAGATTAAATCCCCCGAATAGTAGAACTAGTGTGCGTAATTTCATGGTGTTTATTTTAAGTCGTGCCCTGCCGCTCCGCAAGGGTTATGGGCAAATATGTGTTCTAAAGGGATGTATTCCAAGAGGGGCGAAATGGAAGTAAAGAAAATTATTTCAAGTGGTGCGTGTTAAAGATGTGACAGAAGTGAAGGCGTTGCTAAACTCACGCGCATGACTTCAAAGAAAGCACTCCGAAAGAGCATTACTGCGGTAGTCACCGTGGCTGCACTAGCTGTAAGTGGTACCGCCATTGCCCAGGCGGTGAGCTTTGGTGCACCTAAGGGCATTGACGTGGCGGCGCACCAGCATCCGGGCGGTACGCCCATCGATTGGTCTAAAGTGCGTTCCGACGGACAGTCCTTTGCATTTGTGAAGGCTACCGAAGGCGGGGATTGGGTAAACCCCCACTACGTACAGGATATTCAGGCGGCTAATGCTGCTGGACTCAAGACCGGTGCATACCACTACGCACGTCCGGCTGGCGACGCCAAGACTCAAGCAGCGAACTTTGCCGCGCAGATCGCCCTTGCCCCGAATCAGACATTGCCTCCTGCACTTGATATCGAGGTGACGGAAGGGAAGTCTGCGGCACAGCTGGAGCAGTGGATTGAAGAATTTACTAGCGAGCTCAAGCGTCTTACTGGACGCACGCCAATGATTTACACTTACAAGTACTTCTGGATGGGGCAGATGAATAACTCCCAGAAGTTCTCGGATATGCCACTGTGGCTCGCGGCCTATCAGGACCAGGCGCCTGAAGCGGTGGGCGGATGGAACGAGCTATCTTTCTGGCAGCGTTCTGGTTCTGGCAAGGTAGCAGGCATTTCTACCGATGTTGACATGAACCTGTTTAATGGTTCCAAGCAGCAGCTGCGGTCTTTTAGCGACGGCAATTACGTTGACGTCGGCGGCGCGCTAGAGCAGCTGGTTGTGAGCGATGGGCTTGACTTGAGCTCCGATAGTACGCCGCTCATCGGCGCTATTTTGGCCCTGGCGGCGGGGCTGATTGCGATTCCGCAGCTTGCCGACGCCGCCGAAAAGTCCGGCCTCGATCCCGAAGCAGCGGAGGGCTTGGCTGCCTTCGTAAAGACCCTGCAAGACAAGGATGCCCTTCCAGTGGAGGACCTGGGTGATATGGCCAAGGGCAACTTCTCCGTCAGTGACCTAGCTATCCTGCTGGACAATGCCGGTCACGTGAACAACGTTAAGTCAGGCAACGTCTCCGAGTCGGAGGTATCGGAAGCTAAGAATGCCGCCAAGAACGCCGGCGCTGACGTACCCGATTTTGATGCGGGTCAGGTGGCTACGCTGCTTAATCGCGTACTGCAGTAGCACCGGTGAAAAACGCGCGGGTCCAGGCCTCGTCTTTGTAATGGGCGGGCACGGCCCCGCCAAGGAGTGTCTTTGCCAGCTGGGCGGCTTCGACGGAGCCCTCGGCTGGCATTTCTGTATCTGAGGCTACCAGGATGATGTTCCCGTAGCGCCGCCCCTTGAGCATCGGTGGGTCCGCGATGACGGCGAGGTGGTCAAATACTCGATCGAGGCCCGCCAGCTCGCTCTTTGCCAGCTGTAGATCGGAATGGTCGCCGCAGTTGGCTACGTAGAGACCACCCGGCGCCAGCGACTGCTTTGCAGCTTGAAAGAATTCCACGGTGGTGAGGTTGGCTGGTGTCTTGTCGCCAGCAAAGACATCGCGGATGATGATGTCGCGGCTGGACGAAAGGAACCCCTCGGTTTCTGTGCGGGCCTCGCCGGCACGGATTTTGACGGTGGGGGAACGGGGGACGTCGAAAAGCGTACGCACCAACTCGCCCAACTTGGTGTCGAGTTCGACCACCGTGTGGCGGCTGCCTGGAAGCTTGCTGGCGAAGTAGCGCGGAAGGGAGCATCCCGCGCCGCCTAGATGGGTCACGCGAAGCTTATTCGCGGGCCGAGAATTGAGGTGCTCTACCGCTGCCGCAATCCAGCGCATATACTCAAACTCCAGCTCCTCCGGCTCACCGAGCACAATGTGGCTGCTCGGCACGCCATTAACGTTGAGAATATAGGCGCCGTCGCGAAACTCATCCGGCACAACCTCGGCTGTGCCGGTAGAAATATCGTAGGTGCCGGTAATTCCCGGATCAGTGGAAGCTCGCTTTCTGCCCATGTCACACAAGCTTAGGGAATGGATTCGATTTAAACCGCGTTGGGGCTAGGGAGTAGACTTTCGGGCCTGTAGTCAAGGTGAAATGGGGAGCACAATGCGAGTATTGGTTGCCATGTCCGGCGGCGTGGACTCATCGGTTGCCGCCGCGCGTGCAGTAGAAGCCGGCCACGAGGTGATTGGCGTTCACCTCGCCCTGCACAAAGACGCGCAGCAGACCAGGGAAAAAGCCCGCGGATGCTGCTCATTGGAGGATTCGGCCGATGCCCGCCGCATCTGCGATAAGCTGGGCATTCCCTTTTATGTCTGGGACTTTTCGGAAGAATTCAAAGAAGAGGTCATCACGGACTTCGTGGATTCCTACGCCCGCGGCGAGACGCCCAATCCCTGCCTGCGCTGCAACGAGAAGATAAAGTTCCGGGCGCTGCTGCAAAAGGGCATGGCGCTTGGCTTCGATGCGGTTGCGACGGGCCACTACGCCACTATCGACGAGGACGGCTATATGCGCCGCTCCTTGGATGAGAAGAAGGATCAGTCTTATGTGCTCGGCGTGATTTCGGCCGAGGAGTTGGAGCACTGCTTTTTCCCCATCGGCGATACCCCCAAGCCGCAGATCCGTGAAGAGGCTGCCGCGCACGGTTTTTCCACCGCGAAGAAGCCGGATTCCTATGACATCTGTTTCATTCCAGACGGAAATACGCAGGCCTTTTTGGGCGCACGCATTGGGCTGCGCCCCGGCATGATCGTGGACCAAGAGGGTACGGAGCTCAAGGAGCACGATGGCGCGTGGAACTACACCATCGGCCAGCGTAAGGGCTTGGACATTAAGGCGCCGGCTGCCGACGGTCGCCCTCGCTACGTCACCGATATTGATGCTGCTACCGGCACGGTTACCGTCGGTGCCCGCGAGGACCTGGCCGTGACCTCTATCCAGGCCGATCGCCTGAAGTACCTCCACCCAGGCATGGATGGGGATTTCGAATGCGAGGTTCAGGTGCGCGCACACGGCTCCGTGGTGCCCTGTACCGCCCACGTTGATCGCGAGGCGGACGAAATGCGCCTCGAACTCAAGGAGCCGCTATCTGGTGTTGCCCGCGGCCAAGCGGCGGTGCTGTACTTGCCTTCGCCGGACGAGCTGGGAGACATCGTCATCGGCTCCGGCACCATCTGCGGAACTAATTAAGCACGCAGTTGGCGATGAGCCGATCTAGCGCTCGGACATCGATATTGGGTCCAATATTGATTTTGAATTCGCCGGCCTTGGTCCACAGCTGCAGTTCGGCATTGAAGTCAAGGAGCTTTCCGGCGTTTTCCGTGGACCACATGGTGATGGAGGAATAGGGCAGGGAGTACATCTCCACCTTTTTGCCTGTAAGGCCTTGCGCGTCGCGGATGATGAGGCGCCTATTGGTAAATACGGCGGCATCACGGACGGTCTTGAAGGCGCAGACAGGATATTCCTGTTCGGCCAAGACGGTGGAAATGTCCTGAGGGATTTCGCACTCGTTGTAGAAGGTCCAGCCGGAGTATTTTTCCACGCCCATAGTAAGGTTCCTTTCCAAGTGATACTTCGCGTATCGAATAGATAGTTCTGAGAAATAATACTAGCGCCGAGGTGAATATGGACGCTTTTGGCTTAGGCCCTATGCCGGGATACTCCATGAGTGAGGCTGCGGACATCGTGATGGGGGAGACGGGTGGTCTCCCGCACCTTCCGCAATTGCCGGACCGCGGGATTCACGCTGGGGCCATTGGGCGAACAGCGGGCTTGTTGGAAGCAGTCTCCATTGACCGCGGACCACGATCGTGGGTACTCAGGGATCGGCCGCAGCTCATCTCGCATCGGATCGGTGACCAGATGAGCCGGGACCTGGATGAGATTCAGGAGGTGTGGGGCGAGTCAGTTCCGCGCGTCAAGGTCCAAGCGGTAGGCCCGTGGAGTTTGGCGGCCGCTGTGGAGCTAGGAAACGGGCACCGCGCGATTACTGATTCGGGTGCTTTCCGGGACCTGTGTGGTGCACTATTGGCCGGAATTCAGGGACACAAGGCACAGGTGGCACAGCGCTTTGGGGCAGACGTGCGAGTGCAGCTGGACGAGCCCCTGCTTGCCGACGTCCTTTCGGGCACCCTTCCAGGCACCACCGATTTCGATACGATTAGGGCTGTTCCCGCAGACCAGGTCAATGCGACACTGGCGGAGTTTGGCGCGGACTACCTTCGGCTTCGCGATCCATTATGGGAAGTGGCGGCGAAGACGGTGCTGCTCGATTTTGCTGGTCTAGCCTCGTCCGAGCATCTCGATGGCTTGGGGCAGTGGATTGATGGCGGAGCTCGCGTCGGATTGGGCGTGGCAGGGCAAGACGCTCGCACGGAGGCTATTTCTATTGCACAGCACTTCGACCGCATGGGATTGTCGCGGGAGCGAATCCCAGGGCAGGTTGATATCTTCCCGTGGCCGGTGGAAAAGGCCGCGCACAGCTACTCCTTTGCTGCTGAGATGGCGGGCATCCTCATCCGCGACGCCGGCGATCTTTAATCAACGCGACCGCGGCTATCCGTGGTGGTGAAGTATTCGCCCATATAGGGGATGACGTAGCGCAGCTTGCCATGTGCGGTGGGTTCGATGAGGTCGGCGTCGATAAGCCGCTGGCGGGTGGCCGATAAGGAGCGCACCGTCCGGTCCATGTGGCCCGCGATGTCTGCGATGGCGGCGATGCCTTCGACTTCGACTGCGGCCATCGCTTCCAGGAACTCCCGCTGCGCCGGCGGCAGGGCTAGCGTCGCAGGTTGGTGCACCTGCGCGCCCATGATCGATATTGCATCAGGGGCGATGGTGGCAATTGTCTGCTGGGAAATGCCGCTTTCCTGGTTCCGGCGACTGCGCTCCCAGGCCAGCGAGCCCACCAATTGCACGAGGTAGGGGTAGCCGCGGGTGAGCGCGGCGGCGTCCGTAATCGCTTCGTGGCTAAACTCCAGACCTGAGCCCGAGGCTGTATGCTCGAGCGCCCGCTCGGCATTGGCCGGCGACAAGGGGCCGAGCACGAATTTCTGGGCCCGGCGCAGGAAGGTGACCCCGGGCAGGTCCAGCAAGTGGTTGACCCCCTGCGGCAGGCCAGCGGCCACCAAGGCGATATCGATTTCATCGCGCACCAAGTCTTGGTAGGCCACGGCGATGGTGGTGAGCTCTTCGACGTCGGCGTCTTGAACCTCGTCGATGGTCAGGAGGATTCCGGTTCCCCTTAGCTCGGCGGAAAGCTCGCGTAGGCGAGTATTCAACGTGGGGGTGAAGCGGTCTTCCTTCTGGTGGTCGAAGCCAATCGATCCTACGCCGCCGATGCCGATGCGGCTGACCTTCTTCTTATCGCTGGGCGAAAGCCGCTCGAGAAGCCTCGGAATCGTGGTGTTGACCAGTTCCTCCACCATGGTGGAGCGCCCGGAGGCGCGTAGCGTTACCCAACCGCGCGCTTCAGCAATGTCTTCCAACTCGTTGATGAGGACCGTTTTGCCGATGCCCCTAGCGCCGCTTAGCACCATGGAACGGGAGGCATTGCCTGCCGAACCATCGAGGGCGGTGCGGAAACTATCGAGCACGACGCCGCGGCCGACCCAGAACAGGGGAGGGGCGCCGAATGTCGGGCGGAATGGATTGTCCATGCGGCTAGTGTAACCGGTCTTGTCGGAGATTTGGGAGACTTTCGGCTCAATGTGGAGATTTGGGAGACTTTATCCGATTAGCGGCCACGCGGTCGAGACATCCGAGGCATCGCGGCCCTTGCCTTCCAAGTACTTTTTGAAGGCGACGCGGTCCTCGTACCACTTGACGGCTTGGAACTCCATGAGCTCATTTTCATCCATCTGCGCCAGGTTGGGGTAGTGCTGGCGAACCTGCTTCCAAGCCACGCGGGCGGCCGCGAGGGCGTCGGCAGTAGCTTCGTGAGCATTGCCAAGCTCAACGCCGTAGTGCTCGCACACGGCGCCGAGGGTGCGTTTTCCTTTACGCCACTTATCGCTGACACGGTCAATCACGTATGGGTCATAGACCGGTCCGGTCACCGTAAAATCTCCGGTCAGGCTGCGCAAGACGGTGAGATCAAATGCTGCGTTGTAGACGATCAGCGTGAGGCCATCCTCCCATGCGGCCTTGATTGCGTCGACCGTATCCTTCAGCACCTCCTCGTGCGGGCGGCCCTCGGCGCGAGCCTTTTCCGTAGTAATTCCATGGACATTGGTCGCTTCCTGCGGAATTTCGATTCCGGGATCGGCAAGGTGCTCTACTTTTTGCACATCGCGGCCGTCAATGCGGACTAGGGCAGAGGTAACAATGCGAGCTTCTTTAGGGTTGGCCGAGGTGGTCTCAAGGTCGAAGGCGAGCATGCGGGAGGCGTCGAAATTCATGATCCATACCTTAGTAGCTAGCCCCGACACGAGGGATAGCTACACTTGGGCAGCGTGACTAATCCAGTTGATCTGCACCGTGAATGGAATGACCTCGCGCAGGAAGTGCGCCGCCACCGCAACCTGTACTACAACGGTGAGCCGGCTATTCCCGACGCCGACTTTGATGCACTTTTTCAGCGCCTTCTTGCGCTAGAAGAAGAGCACCCAGAGCTTGCCGTGCCTGATTCGCCCACCCAGCAGGTGGGTGCTGCCCCGAGCGCCGGCGAGGATATTGAGCACCTTGAGCGCATGATGAGCTTGGACAATGTTTTTAGCGCTGGCGAGATGCAGGATTGGTTGGATAGAACACCGGCAAAAACTTATCTCACCGAGCTCAAGATTGATGGCTTGTCTATCGACTTGGTTTATCGCAATGGGCGCTTGACCACCGCTGCTACTCGTGGCGACGGCACGGTGGGCGAGGAGATCACCGCCAATGCCCGCGTAATCGAGGATATTCCGCACGAGCTTACGGGAACTGCTGAATACCCTGTCCCGGAGCTTATCGAGATCCGTGGCGAGGTATATATGCGCCCCGAGGATTTCGAGGAGATCAATGAGGAACGCGCGGCTGATGGCAAGGATAAATTTGCCAACCCGCGTAATGCCGCGGCCGGTGGACTTCGCATGAAGGACCCCGCCGAGGTGAAAAAGCGCCGCCTGAAGATGGTGTGCCACGGCTTGGGCGCGCGCGAGGGATTTTCGCCCACCTCACAGCACGATGCCTATAAGGCGATTGCGGCTTGGGGACTGCCCGTTTCCCCGTATACCAAGCAGGTGTACTCGGCCAAAGAGGTTCAGGACGAGGTGGCGCACTGGGCAGAACACCGCCACGACGCCATCTTTGAAATGGATGGTCTCGTGGTCAAGGTGGATGATTTGGCGTCGCAGCGAGCGCTGGGTGCGACTTCCCGCGCACCGCGCTGGGCCATTGCCTACAAGTATCCGCCGGAGGAAGTGACCACGAAGCTCAAAAACATTGAGGTGGGTGTTGGTCGCACCGGGCGAGTAACCCCGTACGCAGTGATGGAGCCAGTCTTCGTTTCCGGATCTACGGTGGAGATGGCTACCCTGCACAACCAATCCGAGGTCAAGCGCAAGGGCGTGCTCATCGGGGATACCGTCATCATCCGTAAGGCGGGCGAAATTATTCCGGAGGTCCTTGGGCCGGTGCGCGAGCAGCGCGATGGTAGCGAGCATGAGTGGACCTTCCCGGAGAACTGTCCTGCGTGCGGCACGAAATTGGCCCCACAGAAGGACGGCGACGCCGATTGGCGTTGCCCCAATACACAGTCCTGTCCGGCGCAGCTCTCGGCACGCCTGGAGTATCTGGCTTCCCGCAAGGCGCTGGATATTGAGGCCTTGGGCGAAAAGGGCGCGATGGATCTGATCGACAACGGCATCCTCGTCGATGAGTCGGAGCTTTTTGAGCTCACCGCGGAAAAGCTATTGGCCTCAGATGTCTATACCGCAAAGAAGGACACCAAAGACAAGCGCTCCAAGAAGGAGGGCAACGTCAAGGTCAATACGGCAGGTCAGAACTTGCTAAACAACCTGGAGGAGGTCAAGGGTCGCGACTTTTGGCGAGTCTTGGTCTCGCTGTCCATACGACACGTGGGCCCGATTGCGGCTCGGGCGCTTGCCTCCCGCTATGGATCCATGGATAAGCTGCGCGCTGCGAAGACGGAGGAGCTTGCAGAGGTCGATGGCGTCGGCATGACCATCGCGCAATCCTTCCACGATTGGTTCGAGGTGGATTGGCATCGCACGATTGTGGACAAATGGGCTGCTGCGGGCGTGGCCATGGAGGTAGCGGCCGAGGACCACAAGGAGCAGACCCTTGAGGGCTTGACCATTGTGGTTACCGGCAGCTTGGAAAACTTCACCAGGGATTCCGCGAAAGAAGCGATTGTCTCTCGCGGCGGCAAGGCTACCGGTTCGGTGTCGAAGAAAACTTCGTACCTCGTTGCCGGCGAAAAGGCTGGCTCGAAGGAGGATAAAGCTCGTGAGCTAGAAATCCCGATTCTCAACGAGTCGCAATTCCAGCAACTACTGGAGACCGGAGAAGCCTAATTCGCTTCAGTTACTTGAGGAAGCTGCCCAAGATAGTGCCGATGTGGCCCAAGTGCTCGACCTCGGAGGCGAGGTAGTCAGGGCCGCCGGTTCGCCCCATGGCGATGACCAATCCGGTATCGCCGAGTGGGGCGGCGGCGAGTGCGGAGTCAAGCAGGGACCAGCTTTCTGGCACCCACTCGTCGCGCTCGGGGTGGAGGACGCGGGCGCTTTCGACCTCAATGTCGTGAGGAACGGTGCCGTCATCTTCCGGGGCGGCGTTGGAGGAGGCCAGGCGGCGGATAGGCTCGTTATTATCAATGACGATGCACCAGGTGGAGGTGAGTGCCTTCGGGATGGCCGCGACGACCTCTTCCATGGCCGCAGTGACATTGGTGGCATTAGCTACACGCGCGAGCAGCTCGATCTGGCCGCGGCGGTCTACCCGGCCGCTAAACGGGCGGATGGAGTCAATTTCCACACCGTCGACGGAGGAGGCGGCGGTGATAAGCACATCGGCCATGGCGCCTTGGGGTAGCTCAATGACGATGTCATCCATAACGGTACCATCGGGGAAGTTTTCTACGATGTCGACCGATTGGATATTGCCGTCGACGAGTCCAAAGGCGTCGGCAAGCTGGCCCAGGCTGCCAGGGGCATCGGGGAGCAGTACACGGATCAAAAAGGACATGGTCTCGCACGCTTTCGGTAGCTTGTAGTCCCAAACATGATACGTGCGTCACAATGCGGGCTTCAAGCAACGCAAATTTGGGGTGACGCGGCAGCCGTCTCGGTAGGTGCAGTACCATGGGTCGTTAGCAATTCACATAGTACATGCATGGTGTGAATATTTTTCACCCGCATGTCGATTATGCAGATAAAGGATGGAGTTCGCGTGTCTGAGATTTCGCGTGATGAGGTAGCCCACCTCGCCAAGCTTTCCCGCCTGGCCCTCAGTGAGGAAGAGCTAGCCCAGTTTGCAACGCAGATTGATGAAATTGTTGATTCCGTTTCCGCTGTAGGAAACGTGGATACCGAGGGTGTGGAGCCGATGAGTCACCCGCACTCCGTGGACGCCCCGATGCGCGAGGACGTTATTGTGCGCACCCTTACTGCAGAACAGGCTTTGGATCAGGCGCCGGCCGTAGAAGATGAGCGCTTCGTTGTGCCACAGATTTTGGGAGGAGAATAAATGTCTAACCTGACCGTTCCTGCGGAGGGCTTGATCTCCCTGACCGCCGCCGAGTTGGCGGAAAAGATTCACTCCCGCGAAATTACCTCCCGCGAGGTTACTCAGGCCTTCCTGGATCGCATCGCAGAGACCAATGAGGAGCTTAATTCCTTCCTGCACGTGGGGGCGGAAGAAGCCCTCGCGGCTGCCGACGCCGTGGATAAGGCCCTCGATGCCGGCGAAGAGCCTGCTTCTGGTCTGGCAGGCGTGCCCCTGGCGCTGAAGGATTTGCTCGTTACCACCGATGCGCCGACCACCGCAGCGTCCAAGATGCTGGAAGGCTACGTTTCTCCCTACGACGCCACCGTGACCAAGCGTCTGCGCGAGGCCGGAATTCCCATCCTGGGCAAGACCAACCTGGATGAGTTTGCCATGGGTTCTTCTAATGAGAACTCTGCCTTTGGTCCGGCTCATAACCCTTATGACACCGAGCGCACTCCGGGTGGTTCTGGTGGCGGCACCGCTGCCGCACTCGCCTCCGGGCAGGCGCCACTCGGCATTGGTACCGATACCGGCGGCTCCATCCGCCAGCCAGCCGCGCTGACCAACACTGTGGGTGTAAAGCCCACCTATGGCACCGTGTCTCGCTATGGCCTTATTGCTGCCGCATCCTCCCTGGATCAGGCTGGCCCCTGTGGCCGTACCGTCCTCGACACCGCGCTCCTGCACGAGGTCATTGCTGGCCACGATGCTTTCGATGCGACCTCCGTGGATAAGCCGGTAGCACCGGTTGTCGCCGCCGCACGCGAAGGTGCCAACGGTGACCTCTCTGGTGTCAAGGTGGGCCTCATTAAGCAGTTTGAGCGCGATGGCTGGCAGGAAGGCGTGATGGAGAACTACCACGCCGCCGTTGAGCAGCTGCGCGAGCAGGGTGCGGAGATCATCGAGGTAGATTGCCCGCATTTCGATGACGCCTTGGCAGCGTACTACCTGATCATGCCGTGTGAGGTCTCGTCCAACCTGGCACGCTTCGATGGCATGCGTTATGGCCTGCGTGCGGGCGATGACGGCTCCCACTCCGCGGAGCAGGTCATGTCCCAGTCCCGTGCGGAGGGCTTTGGCCCCGAGGTCAAGCGCCGCATCATGCTGGGCACCTATGCGCTGTCCGTTGGCTACTACGACGCCTACTATTTGCAGGCGCAGCGCGTGCGTACCCTCATTGCACAGGACTTTGCCCGCGCCTTCGAGCAGGTCGACGTGCTCGTTTCCCCGACCACCCCGACTACCGCATTCAAGCTGGGGGAGAAGGCCGAGGATCCGATGGCAATGTATAACTTTGACCTGTGCACCCTGCCGCTGAACCTGGCCGGCCTGTGTGGCATGTCTGTGCCCTCCGGTTTGGCCAGCGATACCAACCTGCCCACCGGTTTGCAGATCATGGCTCCGGCTTTCGAGGATGACCGCCTCTACAAGGTGGGCGCTGCCTACGAGGCCGGCCGCGATAAGTAAAACGCCGCCTGTGGAGTCCCTGACGATTCCATAAGGATTTCTTTACCCCCGTTGAATTTATATTCGGCGGGGGTAAATTCTTGGGCATGCATTTCAAAAAGACCGCACTATTTTCGTTGTCCGCCGCTGCACTGATGGGCGCTGGTGCCGCCAACGCCGCGCAGGTCCCCGACATCGATCCGGGGTTTAGCATGACCGCGCCGACTCAGTCTGACCTGATTTCTTCGCTCCCAGAGGGCGCCGAGAAGCTGGAGCCTCACGTGGAGGGCCAGACTATCACCGGCGAGCTCCACTCCGTCAAGGAAGATGGCAAGCTGAGCGTCACCTTTGCCAAGGACCGCACCTTGGTAGTCAATGATGGTTGCAATATCTACACCACTACCTACGAGGTGGCTAAGGACGGCACTATCAGCGTGGGCGAGTTCAACTCCACCCGTGCGGCCTGCGACGAGCATACGCAGCAGCTTTCCGACGCCCTTCGTGGCCTCCTCGACTCCAACCCCTCCTTCTATAACCTCCCCGGCGGCACCGTTGCCTTGGGTAGCGAGGATGCGGCGGTTGAGTTCACTGTGGCCAAGTAGGAACCAACGGCAGTCAGGATAGAAGAAAGCGCACCATGTCGAGGGACGTGGTGCGCATTGGTGTGGGTGGGGACTATTTGGCGTCGGAAAGCGCATAAGCCGCGCCCGCCGAAGCTGCGGTGACGCTCAGTACCGCCGGCCACGCACCGATCTTCTTGGCCAGCGGGTGGGAGGCGCCGAATGCGCCCACGTAGAGTGCGCACAGGCCGGCAGTGGTAGCCGGGGTGGTTTTCTTGGCCCAAGAGCGACCCGCCCAGACACCGGCAGCGGCGAGGATTACGCCGCCCAGCGGGCGAATGCCGGTCTCGCGGGCGGTGACCCAGCCACCGATAAGGCCGAGGGTGACAGTAGTGGCGGTAGAAACGTCTTGGGGCTTTTTAATATCGATCATGGACATGTGACCAGTCTAGGTCGACATTTTTCGGCCCGCTAGACTCTAAGGCCATGACTGTGGAGACGCATCTGCCGCCCGAGCGCCAAGCATGGCGCGCCATGTTTGCATTGTCCCTCGGATTCTTTGTATCCCTGCTGGACCAATCCATGGTGGCGGTGGCGCTGCCTGACCTGCAACGCGAGCTGAACGCGGGGGTAAACCACACCATGTGGGTATCCGCGGCCTATTTGTTGGCTGTGGTGGTGCCGCTGCTCTTTTCCGGCCGCTTGGGTGATGTTTTGGGCCAGCGCCGGATGTTCTGTTTGGGTGTGGGAATTTTCGGACTCGGTGCGGTGGCGTGTGCCGTGGTGCCCACTGTGGAAGTGCTTATCGCGGCGCGTGCCGTGCAAGGCGTGGGTGCGTCCCTCCAGATGCCACAGACTATGTCCGTTATCAATCGCATCTTTGCGCGTGAGCGCCGTGGGCGCGCACTGGGCGTGTGGGGCGTCATCGGCTCGGTAGCTGCACTTGCCGGTCCACTCGCCGGGGGCTTTCTGGTCGGGCACTTTGGGTGGCAGGCTGCCTTTTGGGTACACGTTCCCTTCGTGGTGCTAGCCATTGTCTTCGCGCTGATGTGGGTACCTGAGCTCCCCACGACCGCGCAGTCCATCGATGCGCCCTCGGCCATCGTGTCGCTCATCGCCTTGGCGGCAATCGTCTTTGGTATTCAGCAGGGCCCGGTGCTTGGCTGGGGATGGACCATTTGGCTGATCCTGCTCGCCGGAGTTGTCGCTAGCGTCTGGTTTATTCGACTGCAGGCAACTGCCCAGGCCCGCGGGTCGAGTCCGCTGGTGCCGCTGGCGCTATTTAGTGACCGCAATTACCTGGCGGGCTCGGTAGGCATCATCGCAATGGGGTTTATGGCTGCCGCGGTGATGCTGCCCATCATGCTGTGGTTGCAGACCATGCAGGGCGTTCCTGCGGGCGAAGCCGGCATCATCGTGGCTCCTATGGCGCTGGTATCCCTCCTGATATCCCCGCTGGCTGGAATCATGGCGGATCACGTCAATCCGCGGATTCTTGGGGTGATGGGATTTTCTATCCTTATATTCTCGCTCCTTGCGGCATGGTGGGTCATGCAGGTCGACGCCCTTCCGTGGGTACTCGGGCTGCCCATCGCCGGCCTAGGTGTGGGACAGTCCTTCATTTGGGGTTCCAACGCAGCTACCACCTTGCGTGATATCTCACCGGAACTTATGGGCGCTGCCTCCGGTGTGTACAACACCTCCCGCCAGGTGGGATCCGTGGTGGGAGTTGCCCTGGTATCCGCAGTTATGCAAACGGGAAGCCCAGAGGCGGCAATTATTAATTCGCTGCTCGTCATTGTGGCTGCGCTGGTGGTGGGCCTGGTTTCTGCCCTAGGTTTTAGGGACACTCTGCAGGCCTAAAAATCGCGCGCTAGATTGGTAGGTATGCGTCTAGGTGTTTTAACGTCCGGCGGCGATTGCCCCGGTCTCAATGCTGTAATCCGTGCGGTAGTGCGTACCGCGTCCAATGAATTTGGAGATACCGTTGTAGGTTATGAAGACGGCTGGGTGGGCCTGATGGAAGACCGCCGCCGCGATCTTTATGACGATGCGGAAATCGACCGTATTTTGTTGCGCGGCGGCACCATCCTGGGCACCGGCCGCCTGCATCCGGATAAATTCAAGGCCGGCCTTGACCAGATTAAGTCCAACATGGCGGATGCCGGGGTAGACGCCCTTGTCGCCATCGGTGGTGAAGGTACCCTCAAGGGCGCAAAGTGGCTTTCTGATAACGGCGTGCCGGTAGTGGGCGTGCCGAAGACCATTGATAATGACGTTAACGCCACCGACTACACCTTTGGTTTCGATACCGCCGTTTCTGTGGCCACCGATGCTATCGACCGTCTGCACACCACCGCGGAGTCCCATAACCGCATCCTGATTGTGGAAGTTATGGGCCGCCATGTGGGATGGATTGCCCTGCATGCGGGCATGGCCGGTGGTGCGCACTACACCGTGGTACCGGAAGAGCCCTTCGATATTGCGGAGATTACGAAGGCGATGGAACGTCGCTTCCAGATGGGCGAAAAGTACGGCATTATCTGCGTGGCAGAAGGCGCCCTGCCAAAGGAAGGGACGATGGACTTCGAGGCCGGCGGCGTCGATCAGTTTGGGCACCAGACTTTCAACGGCATTGGCCAAGTAATCGGCGATGAAATCAAGGCACGCACCGGGTATGACGTGCGTACGACCGTGCTGGGGCATATTCAGCGCGGCGGCACGCCGACTGCCTATGACCGCGTGCTTGCTACTCGCTACGGCGTGCACGCAGCGCGCGCCATCCACGAAGGTGAGTCTGGCATGTGTGTTGCCCTCCATGGTGAGGATATTGACCTCGTCCCGCTGGAAGATGCTGTGGGTACGCTCAAGACGGTGCCGGAATCGCGTTATCGCAACGCCCAGGCGCTCTTTGGCTAGAGGCATTCCGCGTTCCGAATATTAAGATAGCGCTCCCACTGGGTGGGAGCGTATTCTTTTGGCTATGAGTATCGATAGCATGACAGATAATCGGGTGGAGGCGCCCGCTGCGCCTTCCTCAGCGCAAGACCGCCAAGCGCTCATTGCAGCGCTCGGCTTTCCCGTGCTGGTGATTATCGGCGGCGTGGTGGGATACCTCGCGCCAGAGACCGCAGCTTCCTTCGCCCCGCAGGTCACCCCGCTGCTGGGTATTGTCATGTTCGGTATGGGCCTAACCCTCAAGCCGGTGGATTTTGCCCTGGTAGCACGCCGTCCGCTGCCTGTTCTCATCGGAGTAGTAGCGCAGTTTGTCATCATGCCGCTAGTGGCGCTCCTGGTAGTCGCGGTGATGGATCTTCCCGATGCTGTAGCTGCCGGCGTTATCTTGGTGGGCTGCGCGCCCGGCGGCACGAGTTCCAACGTGGTGTCTTATCTTGCGCGCGGTGATGTGGCTTTGTCGGTGACCATGACGTCCATTTCCACCTTGTTGGCGCCGGTCCTCACGCCGTTGCTGACACTGTGGCTGGCAGGGGAGTATATGCCGGTCTCCGCCTCCGCCATGGCGTGGTCCATTGTGAAGGTCGTGCTCATTCCGGTAGTCGCCGGCATTCTCATCGGCATGCTGGTTCCGCGCGTGGTGGCAAAGATTAACGCGGCGCTGCCATGGATCTCGGTTGCGGCCATTTCGGCCATTGTGTGCATCGTGGTCGGCGGAGCGCACGACACCATCGCTACCGCAGGCGTACTCGTCTTTGCCGCAGTGGTAATCCATAACGCCTGCGGCTACGGCTTGGGCTACCTGGCCGGAATGCTGACCAAGCAGCCGGTTACCGCGCGGCGCACCATGGCCGTCGAGGTGGGCATGCAAAATTCTGGCTTGGCCACCTCCCTGGCATCGACCTATATGAACCCATTGGCCGCCCTGCCAGGAGCCGTCTTTTCGGTGTGGCACAACCTTTCTGGTGCGGTGCTGGCAGCCATCTGCCGCTATTCGGATTCCCGAAAGTAGGGGGATTCCGCTAGAAATTAATCGTGACCGCAGGATAGGACTCGTCTACAAACCAGGGCTCTTTCTGTACGGTGAGAGGTGGCTGGCCTTGCTCGAAAGAGAGGGTGTCGCCGTCTTTGACGGTGGCGCCTTGGAGCACGTGGTCTGCGATATTGGCCAGCTTGTAATAGAGATCGGTGGGATCCATGGATTTGGTGGCCGCCTGGATTTCGGGGTGTCCGGCTTGGACCAGCCCAACGGTATAACCCAAGATCTTGTTTTCTTTTTGGGTAAGCCACACCGGAGCGATGTGCATTGGAGCAAGGTTATCCCGAACGGCCTCGAGGAAAGTATTCGGCGCAATGGATACGTTTCCGCGGGGGTTGTGGACTATCAGGCAGTCGGGGTGCTCGGCTACCACCGCGGTGGCCTTGGAGAGCAGTTCAAGGTGTTCGCGGCGGGCCTCGCGGAATTGCTTCGCGCGATCATCTTCGGTCTCTTGGGGAAGCACGGATACGAGGATTTGTGCGGTGGCGGAATCGAGGCCGCGGGAATCCGCGCTCAAAATGGGGTGGAGGCCATAGCTATCGCGAGTGGGAGGGGTATCGACGGCTTGGTAGTGCAATAGGAAGGAATCATCAAGCTCGACCATGATGCTTCCCGGATTCTTGCCCGGCATGATATCTCCCAGGCGATCGCCAAAAGTGGTGGTCAGGCGTTCGCTTACCTCCTCAGGGGTAGGGGCAGTGCGGAAGACTGCGATGTTGATCAAAGGGGCATCGATAAGCGCGGCATCAACGCTATGTGGTGTAGTCATAATATTCAGCTTAGGGGCGTGAGCGCGCGGGCGCATCGACGTATTAAGATGGCACGCATGACTGCTGCGATGTATGACCTGATGGACTTCGATGAGGTCCTAGAAAAGTTCGAACCGGTAATGGGCATGGAAGTCCACGTAGAGCTGGATACGGAAACCAAGATGTTTTCTACCTCTCCTACGAACTTCAACGCAGCGCCTAACTCCAACGTTGACCCGGTCTCCCTGGGCCTGCCCGGTGCGCTGCCGGTAGTTAACTCCAAGGGCGTGGAGGGCGCCATCAAGATTGGCCTGGCGCTTAATTGCTCCATTGCGGAGTCCTCTCGCTTTGCCCGCAAGAATTACTTTTACCCGGACCAGCCGAAGAACTATCAGATTTCCCAGTACGACGAGCCGATTGCCTATGACGGCTACCTGGACGTAGTGCTGGAAGACGGCACCGAGTGGCGCGTGGAAATCGAGCGTGCCCACATGGAGGAAGACACCGGCAAGCTGACCCACCTCGGTGGTGCAGACGGCCGTATTCACGGCGCCACGGCGTCCCTGGTGGATTGCAACCGTGCGGGCATTCCTCTCATTGAGATCGTTACCAAGCCGATCATTGGCGCCGGTGAGCGCGCGCCGGAGGTGGCTAAGGCCTACGTTTCCGCGCTGCGTGAGCTCGTTGCAGCCTTGGGCGTTTCCGACGCCCGCATGGATCAAGGCTCCATGCGTGTGGACTCCAACTTGTCCCTGCGCCCGGTGGGCCAGGAAGAGTTTGGTACCCGCACCGAGACCAAGAACATTAACTCCCTGCGTTCCGTGGAGCAGGCGGTTCGCTTCGAAATGCAGCGCCAGGCGCAGGTGCTCGAAGACGGCGGCACCATTGACCAGGAAACCCGCCACTATCAAGAGACCGACGGCACCACCTCCAAGGGTCGTCCAAAGGAGACGGCGGAGGACTACCGTTACTTCAACGATCCGGACCTGCCGCCGGTCATCGCACCGCGCGAGTGGGTAGAAGAGCTGCGCCAGACCCTTCCGGAGCTGCCATGGGTTCGCCGTGCGCGCATCCAGGAAGAGTGGGGCATCAAGGATGAGGAGATGCGCGACTTGGTCAACGCCGGCGCCCTCGACCTCATCGTGGATACCGTTGAGGCCGGCGCGAAGCCGGACGAGGCGCGCTCCTGGTGGGTTTCCTACCTGGCCGGCAAGGCCAACGAGCAGGAGACCGATCTTGCTGGTCTGTCCATTACCCCGCAGCACGTGGCGCGCGTTATCGCGCTCGTCAATGAGGGCAAGCTGACCACCAAGCTCGCACGCAAGGCCGTTGATGGTGTGTTGGCGGGCGAGGGTGACGTCGACGAGGTCGTCGAAAAGCGCGGCTTGGAGGTCGTGCGCGATGACGGCGCCATCGAGAAGGCCGTAGATGACGCGCTGGCCGCCAACCCGGACATCGTGGAAAAGTACCGTGCCGGCAATAAGAAGGTCACCGGTGCCATCGTGGGTGCGGTCATGAAGGCCACCCAGGGCAAGGCCGATCCGGGCCAGGTCAATAAGCTCATCGCAGAGAAGCTGAACTAAGACCCCCACATAGCCAGCCGCGTTCATCCCTCTTCAACCGAAGGGACGTGGCTGGCTTTTTGGTTTTCCTCCCCTGTCGGAAACGGTGATAATTTTCGTTAGGCGAGGTCAGTGGGGTTAAGCGTAGGGTCGTGGGCATGACAATTAAGAGCAAAGTATTGCAAAAGGAAAGCCCTGAAGCTCCATTCAAGGTCGTAGAAATTGAGCGCCGCGATCCGCGCGAAGACGACGTGGTCATTGATATCAAGGCTGCGGGCATCTGCCACTCCGATATTCACACCATCCGCAACGAATGGGGTCAAGCCCACTTCCCGCTGACGGTGGGCCACGAGATTGCCGGCGTCGTGGAAGCCGTGGGCGATAAGGTCACGAAATTTAAAGTCGGCGACCGCGTTGGCGTTGGCTGCCTGGTCAACTCCTGTGGTGAGTGCGAACAGTGTCGCAACGGCCAGGAGCAGAACTGCATGAATGGCAATGTGGGCACCTATAACTCCGAAGACGTAGACGGCACCATTACCCAAGGCGGCTACGCCCAGAAGGTAGTCGTCAACGAAAACTTTGTGTGCACCATTCCGGAGGGTATCGACTTTGATGTCGCAGCCCCGCTGCTGTGCGCCGGAATCACCACCTATTCGCCGCTGGCTCGCTGGCAGGTCAAGGAAGGCGACAAGGTTGCCGTAGTGGGCCTAGGCGGCTTGGGTCACATGGGTGTGCAGATCGCTGCGGCAAAGGGCGCGGAAGTAACCGTGATTTCCCGCTCCCTGCGCAAAGAAAAGGAAGCCTATGAGCTGGGTGCGAAGCATATTCTGGCCACCGGTGAAGAGGAAGACTTCTTTGCCAACCACCGCGGCGAATTCGATGTCATCCTGTCCACCATTTCTGCCCAGTACTCCCTCGATGACTATCTGCAGCTACTGAAGCCGCGCGGCATCATGTCCGTTGTCGGACTTCCGCCGGAGGAGCTGGGGATCCATATGAGCAGCCTCGTCGGCGGCGGCAAGGTGCTTACGGGCAATAACATCGGCGGCATTGCAGAGACCCAGGAGATGCTGGACTTCTGTGCCGAGCACGGTATCGGCGCCGTCATTGAAAAGATCGGCGTTAACGATGTTGATGACGCCTATGAGCGCGTGGTGGCAGGCGATGTAAAGTTCCGCTTCGTGATTGATACCGCGACCTTCGACGACTAAAGCGTTAGGTTGATTTCGCCTAATCACCAAATGTGATTTATCACAACATCGGTATGTGTCAGTAGGTGTTTAACGGGTCACTTACGTACCATTCCTTAAGGAACGCATACCGGTGTTGTGGGACCCACGTGCTGGGGAGTGGGGGACAAGGGGCCGCGCGCACCAGTATGCGAGAGATATTCGCTACAAAAGTTAGGCAACCGTGTCTTCTAAAAACATTATCGCCATTGCCATGTCCTTCGTGGGCTTGTTGGTGGGCGCCGGCTTTGCCACGGGCCAAGAGGTGGTGCAGTACTTCACTGCCTTTGGTTCCTGGGGTATTCCCGGCATCATTATCGCCGCACTCATCATGACCCTTGCCGGTACCGTGTTCTTGCAGCTGGGCAGTTACTTCCACGCTTCTGAGCACAACACCGTTTTCCGCAATGTCACCCACCCGATCGTCTCCAAGTTGCTGGACATCGCGGTCATCATCACCCTCTTTGCTATTGGCTTTGTGATGTTGGCTGGCGCGGGTTCCAATATGGAGCAGCAATTTGGCTGGAAGACTTGGATCGGCTCCACGCTCATGCTGGTCTTGGTTTTGATTGTCGGCATGCTCGACGTGGACAAGGTATCCAAGGTTATTGGTGCCGTAACGCCGACCATCATCATTGCGGTCATCGGCGTGGCCATCTACACCGGCCTCAATATGCCGGATGACATCGGCGCAGCTATGGATGCCTCCAGCCAGATCGACACCCCGATTGGTAACTGGCTCATTTCCGCACTCAACTACAACGGCCTTGCCCTGATGCTCGCCGTGTCCATGTCCCTGGTCATCGGCGGCGACAATATCAGCCCGCGCGAGGCCGGCTGGGGCGGCGTTGTAGGCGGCGTCATCTACTCCATCATGATGGGCCTTGCCGGATTCTCCTTGCTGATGAACTCGGATAAGGCACAAGGTTCCGATATTCCGATGCTGTCCTTGGTAGATGACGTTAACCCGACGCTGGGTGCCATCATGGCGGTCATCATTTACATGATGATCTTCAATACCGCTATCGGCATGTTCTACGCGCTGGGCAAGCGCCTATCTGCCGGCCATGAGAAGCGCTTCCCGGTTATCTTCGTTATCGGCTGCTTGGCTGGTTTCGCCGTGTCCTTCGCCGGCTTCAAGACCCTGATGAACTACATCTACCCCGTCATCGGCTACATGGGCATCCTGATGGTGGCCATCCTGGTCTTTGCTTGGTTCCGCAGCCAGTCGCAGATCCAGGATGAGGCCGTGCGCCGTGAGCGCGTACGTGCCCTCATGCACCTGAAGCTGCACCCGGACAAGGCATATGATGCTGAGCGCTATGACGATGAAATTGGCCAGCACATCGAGGACTCCAATATGGACAATGAGGCCCTCTACGATGAGCTGGTGGAGGAAGTCACCGAAGAGCTCGATAGTGACGACGACGTGGACTTTGACAAGGAAAAGTACGAAGAAAATCGCCGCGACCACTCCTACTACACCGAGCGTGACGCGGTAGAAACTGACCGCACCCCGGAAGAAATTGAAAAGTGGGTCGAAGAAACCGGCGCATCCGGCGACCCGGAAGAAGATGAGGAGCTGCCAAAGGCTGACAATTCCAAGAATTAAGCGGACAATGGGTGTCATGAGCATTTATGCACCCGCATCTGAACGTTATGATTCGATGGAGTACCGCCGAGTAGGCAACTCTGGGCTGAAGCTGCCGGCCATTTCCCTTGGCCTATGGCAGAACTTCGGCGATGACCGTCCCCTGGCCACGCAGCGCGAAATCCTGCGCGCGGCGTATGACCGGGGGATTACTCATTTCGATTTGGCCAATAACTACGGCCCTGAACCAGGCGCCGCAGAGGACAACTTCGGACGCATCTTCGCCCGTGATTTTCGTCCCTTCCGCGATGAAATGATCATCTCCTCCAAGGCCGGCTGGGTAATGAATGATTCGCCCTACGGTTTCGGCGGCTCCCGCAAGTACCTGGTGAGCTCCTTGGACGCTTCTCTGAAGCGCATGGGCTTGGATTACGTGGACATCTTCTACCACCACCGTCCGGACCCGGATACCCCGCTGGAGGAGACCCTGTATGCACTGCGCGATATCGTAGCCTCCGGCAAGGCCCTGTATGTGGGCATTTCTTCCTATGGCCCGGAGCTCACCGATGAGGCCGTGGAGTTTATGGAAGATGAGGGCTGCCCGTTGCTGATTCATCAGCCCAGCTATTCCATTCTGAATCGCTGGATTGAGCGCCCGGGCGAAGACGGCGAGTCGCTGCTTGATGTCACAGCGCGCAGCGGCCTAGGCGTCATCGGCTTCGGCCCGTTGGCGCAGGGTATGCTGACGGACCGCTATATCGACGGCATCCCCGCAGATTCGCGTGCGGCGAAGAATAAGACCCTGGAAAAGGACTGGCTCAATGAGGAAAACCTTTCCATGATCCGCTCGCTCAACGAAATTGCAGGCCAGCGCGGTCAGTCGCTGGCCCAGATGGCCATCTCGTGGGTGCTGCGTGACCAGGGGGATCGCACGCTTACCTCGGCGCTGTTGGGTGCTTCTTCCGTGGAGCAGCTCGAACACAATCTGGGCGCGCTGGATCACCTTGACTTCAGCGCGGAGGAGCTGGCTGCGATTGACGACGCCGCCCATGACGCCGGCATCAACCGCTGGGCCGGCGCCACCGCCTCCCGCGTGCGAGGAAACTAGGCGGGCTGAATCCCGGCCCTAGAGCAGGAGCAACTTGAGCGTTAGGCCAATCATGATGACGCCGATGCCGAAGTTGATCCAGCGCCACACTGTGGGCCGGGACAGCACGTGGGAAAAGCGCGCGGCGCCAAAGCCAATAAAAGGGAACCAAGTGAAGCTGGCGCAGATTGCACCGACGGCGAAAAGCCAGCGCCCCGATTCGCCATATTGATTAGCAATGCTGCCGAGCATGACCACTACGTCCACGTAGGCGCCTGGGTTGAGCCACGTTAAGGCCAGGGCGGTCAATAGCGGCTTGACCCAGGAGGGGGATCGCTTGATCTCGACGCGAGTTGCGGTCTTGGTCGTGTTGCGTGCCCGAGAGCCATCGAAGGAGGCGACTTCCTGCGGTACCTTTGGCTGCGTGGATTCGACCTCGATGGCCTCGCCTTTGGTTTTGAATGCATCGCGGAAGCAAGTGAAGGTGAAGTACGCCAGGTAAGCGGCGCCAACATATTTCAGAACCTGCAGGGCGTTGGGGAATTTTTCAACCAAGTAGCCCACGCCGGCCGTGCCGGAGGTGATCAGGATGACGTCGGAAAGCGCGCAGACGACAATGATGAGGCCGATGTGGTCGCGGCGGATGCCGTATTTGAGCAGCATGGCATTTTGCGGGCCGACGGCCACGATGAGCGATAATCCCAGGAAGAAACCAGCAAGCACGATGGACATGCCTTCTAGTGTGAATTCCCGGCCTGAATTAGTCCAGTTAATGAATCTACAGTTGGTTTAGAATAGCTTCATGAACCCGGTGCACTTAGAAACATTGCTCGCCATCGTGGATGAAGGCAGCTTTGATGTCGCCGCTGCCGTACTCGGCATCTCGCCGTCTGCGGTAAGTCAACGCATCAAGGCGCTAGAATCGAGCACCGGTCGAGTGCTCCTTCGCCGTGCCACTCCGGTAACCGCGACAGAAGCGGGGGAGATCCTGGTGCAATCCGCACGCCGCATGGCGTTAGTACAGGCCGAGACGGACGCCCGCCTAGGCCACCGCCTAGCCCGCGTCCCGCTCTCAGTCGCAGTGAACTCGGATTCCCTAGCGACATGGTTTCGTAGGGTCCTTAGCGATACCGCGCGGCGGGGCGATGTCGCCCTGCGCATCCGGATTGAGGATGAGGCGCGCACCTTAGCCATGCTGCGGCGGGGCGATGTGCTTGGCGCGGTGACGAGGGAAGCCACACCGGTCTCTGGCTGCGAGTCGAGCTTTTTGGGCACGATGCGCTACTTCCCGGTGGCGGCACCACATATTGCAGAAAGCTTCCATAATGGCCACCTGACCTGGGAAACTATGCCCCTTGTTGGCTATGGTCCCAACGATCAAGTACTGGATGATGCGATGCGGGAGCGCTTCATTGATTCGGCCGTGGTCCGTGCGCGGGTGTCACAGATTCCCTCTTCCGAGGGCTACCTGGAGGCCGTACGTGTTGGCCTGGGGTGGGGGTTGCTGCCCCAAGCCCAAGCGCTGCCCCTATTGGCGGCGGAAGAGCTGGTGCTTCTCGACGACTCCCCGCTCGATATCGACCTCTACTGGCAGCGGTGGCGCTTGGAATCGGAGGTCTTGAGCGAACTAACGCGTTCGGTTCTCGAGGCTGCGAGCGACTTGGTGGCCACATAGCGCGCAAGCTCGTGCGGCGCGCCGTGGTGGGTACCACAAAAGTGCAGGCACGTGCCCTAAGTTGGAGCTATGAGCGATAAGCAGCAACCGGATAAAGCCAGCCCGTTTGATGAGGATATGGACGTGCCTACCTACAACGCGAAGCCCGCTAGTAAGGATTCTGTCTCCGGCCAGAAAAAGTCGAGGCCCGGCCTTTTCGAGCGCGCCGGCCGCGCTGAGCCGCAGGAGATCAAGCCTTCCCAGGCGCAGCAGGACCACCCTGAAACCGAGGTGCTGTCCTATTCCAGTGCCAATGAAGCCGCACGTCAGGACAGTGGCGCCGGCGAAGAGACCGTAGCCTTCGCGCAACCGGAGTCCACCACGCCGGCTAGCGTAGAGCAAGAAACGGCACTTGCTACTGCCGACGCCCCCGTGGACAGCACCCTCAGCACCGAAACCGCAGAGGAGCGCGAGGCGCGCCTGCAGGCGGAGCAGGAAGAAAAGGAAGGCTATCAGCGCTATGGTCGCCGCGGCACCATCGACTTCGGCCTGCTATTTATCCGTTTGGCGCTGAGTGCTTACCTCATCGTCGCGGGAGCAAAGACCTTCTTCACGCTTGGCGATAGCGAGGGCTTGTCCGGCCTGGAAGGCGATTTTGCCAACTATGCTTGGGATACTGCATTGTCCATCGCGGTGCCGACCATGCAGCTTATCGCTGGCGTGTTCTTGCTGCTCGGCCTCATTACGCCACTGGCGGCCATGATTGGCCTGGTAGTGACCGGCTTTACCGCCGTCCACGAGCTCGCCCAGGCCGATGCCGGCCTGGATGTCTTTAGCTGGCCGGAATCCGTATGGCTTTCCTTGGTCCTCTTTGTCATCGCAGTGGGCCTGCAGTTTACTGGCCCAGGCTTTATCTCTCTAGACTTCAAGCGCTCGTGGGCACGCCGCCCGCTGGGTACTTCCTGGGCCTTTGTGCTCATTGGCGTAGCTATCCTCGTCGCGCTTTGGTTCTTCGGCGCAGGCGTTAATCCGTTGAACTAGGCGCTAATAGATTGTCCGTCGCAATAGCGGCGGATTTTCTTTTCCCCTTGCTTTCTGGGGTGGAAAGTATGATACTTTCTAAAGTGGAAAACAACGAAAAGTCGAAGGCGAAAGGAACGGCGATCATGGACGAAAGCGTGAACGAGGCACTGTCCTTCAACGAGGAAGTGGAGAAAGGGCAAAACGGCAAGAGACGGACCGTGATTAATGCCTCGCTCGCAGTAGTTCTTGCAGGAAGCTATTTCGTTATGAGCCAGTGGGAAGATGATATTCCTCTGTGGGCGTTCCTCGGCTTCATGATGTTTGGCCTCGGAGCGGCAATGTGGGTGGGTAGCCATCAGGGTGATGTGCGTCCGAGCTATAGGCAGGATCCATTCAACCAGCCGGAGCCGGATAAGAAATACTATTTCGGAATTTTTCTAATGTTTGCCCCTACGTTCTTCCAGACCTTTCTCGAAGGGCACATGGTAATTGCGGCCATCGTATTCACGCTGTGGGGCGTGGGCGTGTTTTGGGCTCTCAATTCGGGAGCAATGGATATGTCCACGCGTGGCCATGAAGACGGCAAGCAGGCGAGCGGTGATGAGTGAGCTTGATCCAGTAATTCACCCGCTCAACCGATTTAAAATTTGTGCGGTGCTCAACGCGGCTGGCGCAGTGGAAGGCGCCATCAACAAAGAGATGCGCTTTGCTGCGATTCGGGACAAGGTGAATCAATCCGATGCCACGCTGTCTAAGCAGCTAAGCGCACTGGAAAAAGAGGGGTATGTCAGTCGTTTTCGTGAGTATGGATCCTCGCGTGGCAAGGACACGGTATGGGTGATGCTCACGGCTAAAGGTAAGGCCGCATTCGATTCGCACCTTGCGGCGCTTAAGACGCTAGCGGGGCAGGAGTAGCGGTATTCGCGTTCCGGCTATTGCGCTGGGAGGCATAGAAAGCGGCTGCGAAAAGTGCGACGGCCAGTATGGTTAGCCATACGAAGTCATCCACCCAGAACTTTTGGTAGCGCTCCATGGCGTGGACATCGACTTGATCGCCCCACCACCACTTAGGCGGAACTGTCAGCAGCATGGCTGCCCAGGCGATAAGGACGGTCAGGAGGCTGCCTGCAGCCCAACCTGACGGCAGCCAGGTCCAGGCGCGGTAGACAAAGACCGGGATGATGAGCGTGAGCCAGACCCAGTGGTGCGACCAGGAAACAGGGGAGATGAGGAGGAGGGTGAGGGCGGTGACCAATTGGGCGTCGACAAGCAAGTGCTCCTCGCACAGTCGCTTGATAAGCCACGCGGCAAAGACGATGACCACGAGGGAGGCTGCGAGCCACGCAAGGTTGATGGTCAGTCCATTGGCGTCCATGGCTTCCGTAGAGGAATACATGCGCTGAATGGCTCCCTTGATGGAGCTATTGGACTGGTAATCGGTTGCCACGCCGAAGTCGCCGCCAGAGCCCATATCGAGCAATTTAGAGCTGAAGAACTCCACGAATGCGTCCCAGCGGAAGGCTGCGGCGAGGAGAGTGGCTGCGACTGCGGAGAGGAAAGCCGTGGCAATCTGCTTCCATTCCTTGCGCACGAGGAAGTAGAGCAGCATCGCCAGTGGGGTAATTTTGATAGCTGCGGCCAAGCCAATCAGGATTCCTTGGGGCAAGAAGCGCTTGCGCGGAACGAGGTCGAGGATAACCAGCGCCATCACCACGATGTTGATCTGTGCAAAACCATTGTTGAGATCAACCGGTTCGAAGCGTAAGGCAATGGCCCAGGCAATGGTGGTAATTGGCAAGAGAAAATCCGGCTTCTTTAGCACCGCCTTGAAGACAAAGTAGAGGCAGACGAGCAGGAGTAGATCGGACAGGACGACCATGATGTCGCCCGCCATATCGTGGTCAATGCCGTCAAAGGCCGTGAGCGGAACCATGACGAGCGCGCCAAAGGGTGGATAAATGAAGGGAAGTTCAATGTCCCCGGCCAGCATGGGCTCGCTATAGACGGATCGGTGCTCAAGGAAGGCTTTGACGCCCTCGCGGTAGACCACCATGTCAATGGGAAAGTCCGTGATGCGGGTGTCTTGAATAATCTTGCAGGCGCCAAAAATGAGGCCCAGCAGAGCTAAGGCATAACGAAAAAGTGGGGTGCGCGCGAGTTTCATCGCAGTACACTTTATGCGATCTGCAGGTAAACGGGTGCGCACCCCACCGGGGTCACAGGGAGTTAGCAGTTAATCCTGGCTAATTCACATGGCCATCGACCGCGCGCACCGCGCCGCGATCGGCAGAGGTGGCCATGGCTGCATACGCGCGCAGCGCCTTGGTGATGGGGCGGTTGCGGTTCACCGGAGTCCACGGTTGCTCGCGCTGTTCCTGGGCGGCTCGGCGGCGCTCCAGCACGTCCTCGTCCACATCCAGGGTGAGTTGGCGCTGGTGGATGTCGATGGTGATGGTGTCGCCATTTTCGATGAGCCCGATAAGGCCCTGGTGGGCCGCCTCGGGGGAGATGTGGCCGATGGAGAGGCCGGAGGTGCCGCCGGAAAAGCGGCCGTCGGTAATCAAGGCGCATGCCTTGCCCAAGCCGGCACCCTTGAGGAAGGAGGTGGGGTGGAGCATTTCCTGCATACCCGGGCCGCCGGCCGGGCCTTCATAGCGAATGACCACCACGTCGCCCGGCTGAACTTCCTTGTTCAGGATTATCGATACGGCCTCCTCCTGGGATTCCACCACACGAGCAGGTCCAGAGAATGTCCACAGCTCTTCATCAACGCCCGCTGCCTTGACGATGGCCCCGTCTGGAGCCAGGTTTCCGCGCAGGACAACTAGGCCGCCGTCGGAAGAAAAGGCGTGATCGGCGTCGTGAATGCAGCCATGAGCGGCGTCGGTATCGAGCTCGTCCCAGCGGTTGGATTGGGAAAAGGGTTCGGTAGTGCGCACGCCGCCCGGCGCGGCGTAGTACAGTTCGCGAGCCTCATCCGTGGCGTGCGGGTTGCGGATATCCCAGTCATCGAGCCACTGCTCGGCGTTGTCATAGAGCGCCGTATGCACCTTCAAGTTCAGGTGCCCGGCGCGGCGAAGCTCTCCCAAGATAGCGGGGATACCGCCGGCGCGGTGGACATCCTCAATGTGGTAGGTGCCATTGGGCGCGACCTTGGACAGGCAGGGCACGCGGTAGGAGATGTCATTAATGTCATCGAGGGTGAAATCCACCTCGCCCTCCTGTGCGGCCGCGAGCGTGTGCAGGATGGTGTTGGTGGATCCGCCCATGGCCATGTCAAGCGCCATGGCATTGGTGAAGGCTTCCTTGGTAGCGATATTGCGGGGGAGAACGGATTCGTCCTCCTCGCCGTAATAGCGGCGGCACATATCGACGATGGTGGAGCCGGCCTTTTCAAAAAGGCTGCGGCGAGCCGTGTGGGTGGCCAGGGTGGTGCCGTTGCCGGGCAGCGCCAAGCCGAGTGCCTCGGTCAGGCAGTTCATGGAATTGGCGGTAAACATGCCAGAACAGGAGCCGCAGGTGGGGCAGGCGGATTCCTCCACCTGGGTCAAGCCTTCATCGGATACCGCGTCATTGGCAGAGGCGGTGATGGCGGTGATGAGGTCGGTGGGGGCGTGGGCTACGCCATCAACCACGACGGCTTTGCCGGCCTCCATCGGTCCACCCGAGACGAAAATGGTGGGAATGTTCAGGCGCAGTGCCGCATTGAGCATGCCCGGGGTGATCTTATCGCAATTGGAGATGCATACTAGGGCGTCGGCAGTGTGGGCATTGGCCATGTACTCGATGGAATCGGAGATGATTTCGCGCGAAGGCAGCGAGTAGAGCATGCCGCTGTGTCCCATGGCGATGCCATCATCGACGGCGATGGTATTGAATTCCTTGGGCACGCCGCCAGCCTCGCGCACGGCGTCGGCGACGATATCGCCAACGTTTTTGAGATGTACGTGGCCGGGGACGAATTGGGTGTAGGAGTTGGCGATGGCGACGATCGGTTTGCCAAAGTCATTTTCCTTGGTGCCGGTGGCCCGCCAGAGGGCGCGGGCGCCAGAGGCTTGGCGGCCGACGGTAGTTACTTTTGAACGCAGCGGGAACATGGTTTTCAGTCACCATTCCTTCAAGGATGTGGGGGGAGTGTAGGCGGCGTATTTAGTTTTCGGCCGAAGGCTTGAGCTCGGGGTGGCGCTCGAGGTAGTCCTCATACTCTTCTTTGCTGAGGAGGACTTGTTGGCCGTCACGGTGGACAATTACCACCTTGTCATCTGCCGCTTCACGGCCCTGGGTAAGGGCGTCAGGGATGCGGCCGCGGGAGGCCTCCGAAAGTCGCGGGAGCGAGTTAAAGGTAACGCCGGGCAGGCTGTGCTCCGCGCCGGCCTTGGTGCGGGCGAAGGTGCGGGCGCGTTGGAAGCCGATTCCGGCAAAATCGTCCCATGCGATCTGGATATTTTTCCGGAATGCGTAAGAGATAGCGATTCCAGATTCGGAGACTTTGGTGCGGGATTTTATGACCCACCACAATCCGAGGATGGGGATTATGAACAGCCATGCGAGGTATTTGGGGGCCCATCCGATGCTCAGCAGAGCAATGGCGGACAGGATGAGGATGCCCAAGATGTGGTCGCGGGATGGCTTGAAAACCTCTGCCTGGGTGGTGGACTGACGAGGTTGGTTGTCCTTAGGTGGTGGAGTCATAGTGTGCAAGCCTAATTCACTAAGGCCGGCAAGGGCGAACCTATTTTTCAGGCGTGTCCCACCAGGTGGGAATCGGATCCCAAAAGGGGGTAATTACCACGAGTGCAATACCTATCAATGTATAGTCAGGCCCATGATCATTATTCGACTTCAGGCAGTACCAACGCGGTGGTGACCGCGACGCTTCATGACGTCGACGCATTTCGCCTCCGCAGACAGAAAAGCCCGCGGGGGCTTTGTTCATATCTGGAGCCGGTGCCAATGATGATCAGGACCTGTAATAGACCATTCCAAGGAGCACATTAACCGTGGTTACGACAACTTCGCCCACGCCCGCTTCGGTGGCTGCAGCCTCACGCGCCCACGCTCCGGAGCGGATGAGTGGTGCCCACGCCATTGTCCGCACTCTCGAAGACTTGGGAACCGATCTCGTCTTCGGCATTCCAGGCGGTGCCGTGCTTCCTCTATACGATGCCTTGCACACCTCGACCAAGCTGCGCCATGTGCTCACCCGCCATGAACAGGGTGCCGGCCACGCCGCCGAAGGCTACGCTCAAGCTTCCGGCAAAGTAGGCGTATGCCTTGCCACCTCCGGGCCGGGTGCGACCAACTTGGTGACAGCGCTTGCCGACGCCAACCTGGACTCCGTTCCCATCGTTGCCATCACCGGCCAGGTGGGCAGCAACCTCTTGGGAACCGATGCCTTCCAAGAGGCCGATATTCGCGGCGTGACTATGCCGATTACCAAGCACAACTACATCGTGACGGAACCGAGCCAGATTCCAGCTGCCATTGCAGCCGCATTCCATCTGGCGTCTACGGGCCGTCCGGGGCCGGTCTTGGTGGATATCCCGAAGGACGTGCAAAACGGTGAATTGGAGTATTCCTTCCCGGCTACGTTTGATCTGCCTGGATATAAACCGACAACCAAGCCGCACCATCGCCAGATCGCGCAAGCGGTTGAGCTCATTGCACAGGCAGAAAAGCCGGTCATCTATGCCGGCGGCGGTGTTATCAAGGCGGAGGCGGCAAAAGAACTGCGCGAGTTTGCGGAATTTACCGGAATTCCTGTGGTGACCACGCTCATGGCCTTGGGCGCTTTTCCAGAGTCTCATCCGCTGCACATGGGCATGCCGGGCATGCATGGCACCGTCCCTGCAGTTGCGGCCATGCAGCGAGCTGACCTGTTGATTACTATCGGCGCGCGATTTGATGATCGAGTAACCGGCGATACCTCCACTTTTGCCCCTGGGGCCCAGGTAATTCATGCTGATATTGACCCGGCTGAAATTGGGAAAATCCGCGAGGTTGCCGTGCCAATCGTGGGCGATGCGCGCAACGTGTTGGCAGGTCTCTTAAAGGAGTACCGCAAGAACTCCGCGGTGAAATCTCCGGAATTAGGCCCATGGCGGGATTACCTCGATGGGGTCAAGGAACGGTTCCCCCGTGGCTATGATCCCACTCCGGATGGGCATCTCAATCCCCAATTTGTGTTGGAAAAGCTGAGTGAAACCGTAGGTCCTGAGGCTATCTACTGTGCCGGTGTGGGACAGCACCAGATGTGGTCGGCACAGTTCATTGACTTTGAACACCCACGCTCCTGGATTAACTCCGGTGGTGCCGGAACTATGGGCTATGCCGTCCCGGCGGCCCTTGGTGCCAAGGCAGCATGCCCGGATAAGGAGGTGTGGGCGATTGACGGTGACGGTTGCTTCCAAATGACCAACCAGGAGCTCACCACCGCCGTATTGGAAGGCTTTCCGTTTAAGGTTGCCGTCATCAATAACGGCAACCTCGGCATGGTCCGTCAGTGGCAGACACTGTTCTTTAATGAGAACTACTCCAATACCAAGCTGCGAGAACGAGATGTCTATACCCCCGACTTCGTCCGCCTGGCAGAGGCGCTGGGGAGCGAGGCTATCCGCGTCACCTGTGAGGAAGAAGTGGTGCCGGCCATTGAACGGGCCCGCGCAGTCAATGACCGCCCCGTGGTTATTGACTTCATCGTTGGTGAGGACGCTCAAGTCTGGCCAATGATCGGTGGTGGGGCGTCTAACGAAGAAATTCAATATGCCCGCGGCTTGCGCCCGCTGTTTGATGAAAATGAATCGGCAGCAGAAACTCCTGCCGATATCGACGAGACTATCCAGGAGGTATAGGCGTGGCCCCCAGTGACGTTTCCCGGCATACCCTGTCGGTCCTGGTAGAAGACGTAGAGGGAATCTTGTCGCGCGTGACCGGCATGTTTTCCCGGCGTGGTTACAGCATCATTTCGCTGGTTTCTGCACAAACGGAAAATCCAGGGATTAACCGGCTGACCATCGTGGTCGATGCTTCCGAAAGGATTATGGAACAGGTGACCAAGCAGCTCAACAAGATTGTGCCGGTCATTAAAGTGGTGGAGCTCGAAGCAGACTCGACCGTGGCGCGAGCCCTGATGCTGGTCAAGGTGGCTGCGAATAATGCCAACCGGCCGCAGGTGGTCGATGCCGTTAATATCTTCCGTGCCCGCGTGGTAGACGTGGCACAAGAATCAGTGGTGGTGGAGGCTACCGGTACCCCTGGAAAGCTGGCGGCGCTTCTCGATGTCCTGGAGTCATTCGGTGTGCTCGAGCTGGTGCAGTCTGGTGACGTGGCCTTAGGACGTGGTCCCAAGGCGATGGCACCTCCGCGAAATTAAATCCCACTATATGGTCACCGTGTCTCGCACAGTGGTATAGTGCTAGGTGGGCCGTTGATTCATTGAACTTACAATTATTACAGAATTGAGGACTACGAAATGGCTATTGAAACCTTCTACGACGATGATGCGGATCTGTCTATCATTCAGGGTCGCAAGGTAGCCGTTATTGGCTACGGCTCCCAGGGGCACGCGCACTCGCAGAACCTGCGCGATTCCGGCGTCGAGGTTGTTATTGGTCTGCGTGAAGGCTCCAAGTCGGCGGCGAAGGCCGAGGAAGCCGGTTTTGAGGTCAAGACCGTTGCAGAAGCTGCCAAGTGGGCAGACGTAATCATGCTGCTGGCACCAGATACCTCTCAGAAGCAGATCTTTGAAGATGAAATTGCCCCCAACTTGGAAGGCGGCAATGCGCTGCTGTTTGGGCACGGCTTGAATATCCACTTTAAGCTGATTGAACCACAGGCCAATGTCACCGTCGGCATGGTTGCCCCTAAGGGGCCTGGCCATCTGGTTCGCCGCCAGTTCGTTGACGGCAAGGGCGTTCCGTGCCTCATCGCTACCGAACAGGATCCTAAAGGCGAAGGCCATGATCTGACTCTGTCTTATGCTGCAGCCATCGGCGGTGCGCGTGCCGGCGTTATCCCGACGACCTTTGAAGCAGAGACGGTTACTGACCTCTTTGGCGAGCAGGCCGTCCTGTGTGGTGGCGTAGAGTTTCTGATTCGCACCGGCTTCGAGGTTCTGACTGAGGCTGGCTACGAGCCAGAAATGGCCTACTTTGAGGTGCTGCACGAGATGAAGCTCATCGTGGACCTGATGTTTGAGGGTGGCATCGCCAACATGAACTACTCGGTATCTGATACCGCCGAGTTTGGCGGCTACATTTCTGGCCCTCGCGTTATTGATGCCGATGCCAAGCAGCGCATGAAGGATATCTTGTCCGATATCCAGGATGGCACCTTCACCAAGCGCCTGCTGGCCAATATTGAGGGCGGCAACAAGGAGCTGGAGAGTCTGCGTGAGGAATTTGCGCAGCACGACATTGAAAAGACCGGCATCAAGCTGCGCGATTTGATGAGCTGGGTCAAGAACCCGCTGGATGCTACGGCCTAGGAATAAAAAGCGGCGTCTGCAGCGCACACCCACGGTGAACAGGCATGTTTACCGTGGGTTTTGCCTTATTTGTGTCAGGTAAAACTCCGGTGCGGGGAGTAGGATGAGGGCCATGGGCTTTACGACGCCAAGCTATGATCTCAAAGACCTTTTTGCACGAATTGATCGCGGGGATATCCAGTTACCTGACTTCCAGCGCAGCTATGCCTGGGATGAAGATCGTATTCGATCTCTTATTGTTTCCGTGCTGCGCGGTTATCCCATCGGCGCGCTCATGGCTCTTGACACCCGAAACGAAAAGATGCGCTTTCGTCCCCGTGCCCTTGCGGGCGCACCTGACACTGGCGTCGACCCCGGCTTGCTCCTTTTAGACGGGCAGCAGCGCCTGACCACCCTGTTTCACTGCTTCAACGGCGAGGGCTTCGTAGATACCACTGACTTCCGCAAGAAGAAGATTCACCGCCGCTTCTTTATCGATATTCGCGCAGCCGTACGCGGCAATCTTATGCCGGATGATGCCATCTTCGCGGTCAATCAAGACGGCAAGATTTGCTCGCACTTCGCACCGGCAATCGAGAGCGAAATCCTAACGCGCGAAGATGCGCTAGAGAATATGTGCATTCCCGTGGCTTCTCTGCTCAGTGAAGACGGCGTCGGTATGCTTTTTGAACTTGCGGCGACCAAGCAGGAATACAGCGCGGAACTGGCGGCCTTTAATAATCGCATCATTCGGCCATTGTCCGGTTATGACCTGCCAATGATTCGACTTTCCCGCGAGACGGAGCGAGCCGGCATCGGCTCGATTTTTGCCCAAGCGAACTCGGCCGGCTTGCAGATGGACGTATTCGATCTGCTCACTGCCGTCTTTGCCTCTGAGGACCCCAGCTTCCACTTGGCCGCTGATTGGCAAGAAGTGGAAAAGGATCTGCGTAAGTCCCCAGCCTTGGATGGAATTGGGCGCACCGAGTTCCTCTCTGCAGTATCGCTTCTGGTCTCCGGTGAAAAGGGCTGTGCAGGTGGCCAGCGCGAGGATATTTTGAAGTTGTCATTGGCGGAGTACAAGTCGGCAGCCAACGATCTGCGCATTACCTTCCGTGAGGTATCAGAGTTCTTGGCGGAGCGGTGCATCCTCAGCATGGATCAGGTTCCGTTTAATGAGCAGATTGTTCCCCTGGCAGTCATTATCGCCCGCTTGGCCAAGCGCGGGGGAGCGCTTTCTACCGAGCAGTCCTGGAACCGTATCAACCAATGGTTCTGGTGTGGCGTCTTTGGCGAGCTCTACGGCTCTTCTGCAGTGCAGCTGCGTGCAGCTCGCGACGTAGATGAGGTCACCGAATGGGTAGCCGGTGCAACGGACGAGACGCCGAAGACCGTCGCTGATGCCACCTTCCGTGAATCCCGGCTGCTTTCCGTAGATGGCAAAGATGGCGTATGGCACGGACTCTATGCCCTCCTTATGGCGCGCGGCGCGAAGGACTGGCGCACTGGAAAGGCCTTCACTCGGCATACCTTTGAAGAGCTCAAGCCAGGCTTTTTCCCTGTGTTCCCGCTAAATTGGTGCAAGCGTCACGGAGTTGATCCCGTCTTGGCTGAGTCGGTGATGAACTACACCCCGATGGGCAAACGAACCGAGGTAGTGCTCGACGGTTTCGCTCCCAACCGCTACCTACCTCGCGTTCAGTCCAAGTCCATCATGGAAGATGCGCAATTTGATGAGGTGCTAGCATCCCACGAAATGAACCTGGAATATCTGCGCGCATCGCAGCCGCGTGAATTCCTTGCGGACCGCCGTCACCGATTCTTGGGCATTGTGGAATATGCTTTAGGTAAACCCGTTATCCGCGATGTGGATGAAGCAAACCTTTTTGGTGGAGAGGAAGGTCCGCAAGCTTTTGATCGCTAAATCTGTGCGCTTGGCCGCTACAGTGCTTGTTGCTTCTCTTGCGCTAGCAGCCTGTGGCACTCCGGTCACAGAATCCAAGCTGGTCAGGCGTGGTCTGTCCGATCTGGATGAGTCCGAAATCGATCTCAGCAAGGCCAAGGCGGAAAACCAAAACCGTCTTATTGATCCGAAATTTGATGGCAAGTTGGTCATTGTTAATGACCCCATTGGAATTGAAGCCAGCCGACTATTTTTTGAAGATTCGGATTCGCTTGTCCTTTTTGCCCCGGACGATAAATCGATTCTTCGTGCAGCAACCTTGGCGGTAAACCAGCATTTGCCAGCGGTGCAGTATGACGATGCTAGGCGTTTGGAGATCCATAAGTTGCTCACGGACTTGGGAGTAAGTCGCTTGGTGGTAGTAGGTGACGTGCCGTGGACGAAAACCTCTGGTGAATTCAGCGTGATCAAGGATCCAGGAACGCATAAGGCACTAGGGGAGTTCACGGCATTCCAATATGGTTCTAAGGTGGTAGCTTCCCCGGAGCAGATGGTGAAGGATATTGCCCAGCTAGATAAGACTCCCCATATGGAGCTGCGTCCTGCCTGGGTGCCGTATGAAGGCGAACTTGATGCCGGAGAGGAAAAGAACCAACCCATCCCAGCACAGTCCCGCAGGGACGGCCAGATGGCGCCAAATATCGTTGCCACTAAGGATAGTCCCATCGCGAACGTTATTACTGCGGCAGCCTACGGTGGAAGAGTTTTGGTCGTGCCGACTGCCGATCCGCTAGCGGATAAGCACAGTATGGCTGCTGTAGCGGGCCTTGAGGACGGCGCCTTAGTAGCTTTGGGGCCGGAATTCGGTCGAGTGAAAGAATTTAAGGCAAAAATCAAGCAGGGCACTCCTGACTGAACTACACTTCCTTGACACGCGGGCGACTCGCGTGCACCGCATTTCACTTAAGCGAAGGAAGATATGTCGAAGCCGGTAGTCCTTATTGCCGATAAATTAGCCCAGTCCACGGTTACGGCCTTGGGGGATTTTGTTGAGGTCCGTTGGGTGGATGGGCCGAATCGTGCCGAGCTCCTCGCCGCGGTTCCGGAGGCAGAGGCTTTGCTGGTGCGCTCTGCCACAACCGTTGATGCAGAGGTATTGGAGGCGGCCACAAAGCTCAAGATTGTGGGCCGTGCCGGGGTGGGACTGGATAATGTCGATATTCCGGCGGCCACCGACAAGGGTGTCATGGTGGTCAATGCGCCAACATCGAATATTCACTCTGCGTGTGAACAGGCAATTGCACTGCTCTTAGCGACGGCGCGCCAGATACCAGCGGCCGACCAGTCCCTGCGCGAAGGGGAGTGGAAGCGCTCTTCTTTCAAGGGCGTAGAGGTCTACGGAAAGACCATCGGCATTGTTGGCTTTGGACACATCGGCCAGCTCTTTGCCCAGCGTCTGAAGTCCTTTGAGACAACTATTATCGCGCACGATCCGTACGCCAACCCGGCTCGCGCGGCAGCGTTGGGCGTGGAATTAGTTGAGCTAGAAGAGCTGATGTCGCGTTCGGATTTCGTGACCATTCACCTGCCAAAGACTCCGGAGACAACCGGAATGTTTGATAAGGAACTTTTGGCCAAGGCGAAGCCAGGACAGTTTCTCATTAACGCAGCGCGAGGCGGTTTGGTAGATGAAGCGGCTCTGGCTGAGTCTATCGAGTCGGGACATCATCGAGGTGCGGGCTTTGACGTTTATGCCACGGAACCGTGCACTGATTCTCCGCTCTTTAAGTTGCCGCAGGTTACCGTTTCCCCGCACCTAGGAGCCTCCACTGTAGAAGCGCAGGATCGTGCGGGAACGGATGTCGCGGAGTCTGTGCTAAAGGCACTCGCGGGAGAGTTCGTCCCGGATGCGGTCAACGTCTCCGGCGGGCCAGTGAGAGAAGAGGTTGCTGGTTGGTTGGACCTCGCCCGCAAGCTAGGACTCACTGCTGGCCGCCTTTTGGGACAAGCCCCCGTTGCCGTCGAGGTGGAGGCCTGTGGCGAGTTGTCTACCGAAGACGTGGAAGTGCTAGGACTTTCTGCCGTCCGGGGACTGTTTAGCGCTGTGACTTCGGAACCGGTGACCTTTGTCAATGCAATGCAGATCGCTAATAGTCGCGGGGTAGAGGTGGAGGTGTCTACCAATGCGGAGTCCAAGGGGCACCGCTCTTCCCTGCAGGTGAAGGTTATTGGTGCCGATGGCGAGACGTCCTCGCTCACCGGCGCGCTTATCGGCATCGATGGAACCGAAAAGTTCATTCGCATCAACGGCCGTGGCGTAGATATGCGTGCTACCGGCCGCAATCTCTTTTTCCGTTACGCGGACGCCCCAGGTGCACTAGGAACGGTGGGCACCAAGTTGGGTGCTGCGGGAATCAATATCGTCGCGGCCGCACTTACGCACGGTAAACAGGAATCTGATGCTGTGCTAATTCTGCGCGTGGAAGCCGAGGTGCCAGAGGAGCTCATCGCCGAAATTAATGCGGCCTTGGGCGCTGAATGCGAACAGCTGAACATGGATGCATAAGGCTGCGGACTGCAACAGAATCTCACCCCGCGTGGTGCTAGGTAACTTCCTGCGCCGCGCGGGTTTCTTTTGCTAAGGTAACTTGATATCCACTCTGTGAGAAAGGAATCCTACATAATGAAACTTGCGGTGATTGGCGGCGACGGAATTGGACCAGAAGTGACGGCCGAGGCGCTCAAGGTTCTTCGCGCCGTTCGCTCCGATATTGAAACCACTGAGTATGACCTGGGCGTGCGACGTTATCTGCGTAACGGAGAACTTCTCACGGATGCAGACTTGAAGAGCCTGCGCGAACACGATGCGATCCTGTTGGGGGCGATCGGCGCCCCAGGTGAGGTGCCGCCGGGCGTGCTGGAGCGGGGGCTGTTGCTTAAGATGCGGTTTGCGCTGGATCATCACGTGAACCTGCGTCCCTCTAAGCTCTATCCCACCGCTTCCTCGCCGCTCGCTGAACCGGGCGATATCGATTTCGTTGTGGTGCGCGAAGGTACCGAGGGTTTGTACTGCGGAAACGGCGGCACTTTGCGGGAAGGTACTGAGCATGAGGTAGCCAGTGAGGTATCGCAAAATACCCGCTTCGGCGTGGAGCGTGTAGTGCGCGATGCGTTTGCGCGAGCAGCGCAGCGCCATAAGCATCTGACCTTGGTGCACAAGAAAAATGTCTTGGTCAATGCTGGTGGTTTGTGGCAACGCACTGTTAATGAAGTCGCCGCCGAGTTTCCAGAGGTTGAAGTGGATTATCAGCATATTGATGCTGCAACCATTTATATGGTGACCGATCCGGCGCGCTATGACGTCATCGTGACCGATAACCTTTTCGGAGATATTCTCACCGATTTGGCGGGCGCGGTAACCGGCGGTATCGGCCTTGCTGCCTCCGGAAACATCGATGCCTCTGGCGCGAATCCTTCCATGTTCGAGCCGGTGCACGGTTCTGCGCCAGATATTGCGGGAAAGGGGATTGCAGATCCAACGGCGGCAATCTTGTCCGCCGCCATGCTGCTTCGCCACGTGGGTGATGAGTCCAACGCCCAGCGGATTGAGGATGCGGTGGCACAAGACGTTGCGCGCCGCGGTGCTGAACCAATAGACACCGTCGAAGTCGGTGACCGAATCGCCCAGCTTCTCGTCGCATAGAGACTGGCTTCTTGCGCTGGGCGCTTGCCGACGTCCTGAAACCTCCAGTGTTTCCTGGCGTAGTCCGCACTGGGGTTAGCAACGGTGATTAAAGGACAATGGGAATTTACTCAAATTAACTAATTAACACCGTACCCTTTGCACACATGTGAAGGAAGCGATTGAGTAGGATTGCCGCTATGCGTTTAGGACGAATTGCACACCCAGAAGGAATCTGTTTCGCCATTATCGATGGGCCAAAAGACGCCCCACTGGAAGAGCTAGTAGCCAAGGAAATCGCCGGCACGCCCTTCACCCCGCCGGAGCCAACCGGCCGTGAGTGGAAGCTTAACGAGGTTCGCCTCTTGGCACCGACCCTTCCCACCAAGGTGGTAGCGCTTGGACGCAACTATGCGGACCACGTTGCCGAGGTTTTCAAAAAGTCTGCTGATAGCCTTCCTCCCACCATCTTCATCAAGCCATCTACCGCGGTCATTGGCCCGGATGCTGCAATCAAGATTCCGGACTACGCCACCAACGTCGAGTTTGAGGGCGAGCTTGCCGTGGTCATTTCTAAGCCGTCGAAAAACATCAAGGCCGAGAACTGGAAAGACCACGTGCTGGGATACACCATCTGTAACGACGTTTCCTCCCGTGACCTGCAGTTTAAGGATGGCCAATGGGCTCGTGCCAAGGGCATTGACACCTTCTGCCCGCTCGGCCCGTGGATCGAAACCGATCTGGATAGCTTGAATCTAGACGATCAGAAGATTAATGCGTATCTGACGCACGAGGGTTCTCGCGAGCAAAAGCAGGATTCCAATACGGACCAGATGATCGTGAAGATGGGCGGCATTTTGGAGGAGATCTCCGCTGCCTACACTTTGCTGCCCGGCGATGTCATCACCACCGGCTCCCCAGCTGGTACCGCTCCTATGGTCCCAGGTGACACCATCGAAATCGAGATCCCAGGCCTCGGCACCCTGCGCAATTCCATCCACCGTGCATAACCCAAGCCACTAGGAGCACCGCGCCTGCGTACCCACCTCCGAAGAAATGGGGGAACACTACCAGAGTTCTGGGCGGGTGTGATCGGGCAACCCCAATGAGACCCTTGTCGAGTACGCCGCGGGACTTAACCCCGGCACCGCCCTCGGCATTGGATGTGGGGAAGGCGCGTGTGCGCACCACCAAAGCGATGTCGTGCTCGTCGCCAAGCGTGTGGGCTAGAGGCTAAGTGCCTTCAAAATGGTGCGCAGCTTGGCCGTGGTTTCTTCCAGCTCGGCATGGGCATCGGAATCGCCTACGATGCCACCGCCGGCCCACGCGCGCGCGGAAAGACCATCGCCGGCTACTTCTGCGCAGCGGATGGCTACCATGTACTCGCCGTCGCCGGAGCTATCGCACCAGCCGACCGCTCCGGCATAGAATCCACGGTCCGTTTCTGCAGTCTCAATGAGGGCTTGGGCGGCCTCTGCAGGGGTGCCACAGATGGCTGGTGTGGGGTGTGCTGCCAGGGCAAGCTCAAGAGCGGTCAAGTCTTTATCCTTGAGTGTTCCGGAAATTGGCGTGCCAAGGTGCCACATCTCATTGGTGCTAATAAGTTGCGGGGTGTCCGGAATGTCTAGCCGCTCGCACAGTGGGCTAAGCACTCGGCGCAGGTGTTCCACTACGAAGGAATGCTCGTGGAGATCCTTGGCGGAATGCAAGAGATCTTGACCTGCGATGTGGTCCTCAGCCGCTGAGGTGCGGCGCGGAGAGGAGCCCGCCAGGGGGAAAGCAGAAACAGTCGAGCCCTGACGCTTGACCAAAACCTCTGGGGAAGAACCAACCAGCATCGCGCCCGGCCGGCCAGCGGGGGAGAGATCGGCAATGAAGCCATCGCGGTTGGCGGAAAGATCGATAAGGCGCGCCGCCACGAGGCGTGGATCAATAGCCTCAGGGAATTCGATATCTACGGCGCGGGCCAAAACCACCTTGTCCAGTTTGGAGGTCTCGATCGTGCCGATAGCCGCCTCTACGCGGCGTAGGTGCTCTTCGGGTTCCGGATCGAATCCGACCACTCGCGAGTTTAGGCTTTTATTGCGGTAGTAGGCGTGCGGCTCCAAGGGGCCCTCTTCGCGGATGATGGCCTCCGGCACCGTCAGTGCAGCGGGCGTGTCAGAGTCGAACGGAATCGCGCCGACCACCATGTCTACATCCTTGCTACGCAGGGCGGAAATTGCCGCGTCGGTGTCATTAAAAGTGTGGCGCGCACCTTGGGTACGGACAGACCCCGTTGCTCGCGAAAGCAAAAAATCGGGGGCGGTGCTTGGTCTGTCTTCGTGCATGGGGATCTAGCTTAGTGCCTTGGGCTTTTCTTACAGAATTGAGTGTGCACTGGGCGTGTAAACAGTGAATCAAGTGAAGGATGTGGTTAATTTTAACCTTGTGGCTAATGTTACTAAGTTTCTTTATCGTTCCCTATACCTGATCCTCGCTGCTGCGCTGGCTAGCGCTGCGCTTGTGTGCGCCGCTCCTGCCCATGCTCAAGAAGGGCCACCTCCCGCACCCGCCCCTGGCCCTGAAAATGCACCACAGCCAGCACCAGCTCCAGCACCTGCTCCCGAAAATGCAAAGCCAGTTACCCCGCAGCCTGATGGGTCCCACCTAGTTCCAGAAGGTGTTAAGGAATCCACCCCGGCACCAGTAGAAGGTGGCAGCAGCGATGACAATGCAGCGCCTGGTCCTGAGGGATCGTCTCTTCCCGAGCCAGCGCCGCGGCCGCCAATGGTAGATACCAGCATCAATCCGAACCCGCCGTTTGCGCCGGGTTCCATGCAGTCCCTAGAGATGGAGCACGAGGGTAAGACTCGCAGGTACTTGTTGCGTATTCCAAACCACTATTCGCCGGAAAAGGCGGCGCCCGTTCTCTTCGGCTTTGGTGGGTGGGGAGATTCCCCGGAGAACTACTCCGGCTATGCACGCATGCAGACCACTGAGGCCAATAACGAGGCCATCATCGTCTATCCAGAGGGATTCGAGCGCGCCTGGGAGGCGGCGCCTTATGCTAAGACGCGCGATGGGGAGGATATCCGCTTTATCAAGCGCATTCTTGATTCGGTAGACAAGGACTACCACGTTGATCGAAACCGCGTATACGCCATGGGTATGTCTAACGGAGGCGGCTTTACCTCGGTGCTTGGCTGCCACGCACAGGACACCTTTGCCGCTGTAGCTATGGTTTCGGGTGCCTTCTACAACCCAGTTGAGGTCAACTGTGCTGATGCGCCGATGAATACCCTCATCATGCATGGCGTTAACGACAAGATGATGACCTATGAGGGCGGTGACCGGCACGAGGCTGGATACCTCCCTGTGCGTACGGTGCTCGGCGGCTACCTTAAGCGCAATCGCTGTGATATGACCTTTCAGTCCACTCCGGAAGCTGGCGGTTCAGAACGCTTGAGCTTTAACGGCTGCCAAAAGGATGTGCAACTGGTTAAGGTTCCGCAAGACCACACCTGGTTCTGGCAGCCAGATACGCCGAACGTGGTCTGGGACTTCCTGTCGTCTAAGACTCGGGTATAGAAGCATTAGCTCTTAGCCACCGCTAAAGCCCAGAGGAGAGATCCTCTGGGCATTTTGTTTTCTTAAGCCGGGCCTGCGCTAATCGACGCCCGGTATGTTCGCCGTGGCATCGTTGGTCTGGTGCTGGTGTGGTGTCTTCTTTTTGCGGAAGAACTGGACATAGACCAACAGCCCGATGCCGAGCGCTAAGGCGAATGCGCCCAGTCCGGCCAGGATCCCCGCCCAGAAGCTGCTTTTTGCGAGGGTAGAGGTATAGGCAGCGGCATCGGTCAGCACATTCTTGCTGTCCTTGTTCTCTGTGTCTGTTGCATCTGGAACATGCTGTGCACTGCGGGCGTCGGCGGACTTTGCTTTCGCACGGGACGAGGATTTTGTGCCCTTCGTACTGGCGGACTTCTTCGCAGTCGAGTGGGAAGAACCGCTGGTGGAAGCGGAGCGGTGCGAGCCAGATGACGTGCTCTTGCCTGATTTTGCGGTGGAGGCAGATTCGTTGACACGGCTAGCCGAGTGGTGGGTCGTAGTTTGTGAACCAGAACTGGACTTTTGCGCAGGGGCAGTGGATCGGGTTGATGTCGGAGCGTGGGACTTTTGTGGCGCTCCAGACTTTTCAGTATTCGCCGGCTTTTTGTGCGTTGAGTGCTTGTCCTTTTCGGTATCGTCAGGTGCTCCGCCGTCAAGGAATTTTTGGCCTTCCTGCAGGGTCTTCTCCAGTTCCTTGTCCAACCCGGCGATGGATTTGTCTACATCTTTGATGTCCTTTTCCAGTTGCTTGGGGCGGCTATCCGCGCCGTTGCCAGAACCAGTGGCCGCATCCGCTTCGGAATAGTCCACGTCGCACAGGTCCTTCGCCTCAGCCTGCTTTCCTACGAGGAAGCCGGCATGGAGGTGGTGGCGGGAGCCGTCGGGAAGCTCAAAGGTAAAGCTCACCGCGTAGGTTCCGGGCTTGGTAAACGCAAATGCCGGGTGGGAATGCGAATTGCCTGGGTAATCCCAGGCGGATCCATCTTCAGTGTCCATGAGCACCGTGGGTTCGCCTAGCTCCGCCTGGTAGGCCACAATGCGCCCATCTTCCGGGCCCTGTGCGATCGCCATGCTTAAGGTTGCGGTGTCATCAGCAGCGAGTAGGTCTTGGGATAGCTCCTGGGTGTTAAAGCCCAGCCAGGGAGCGGTGGGGTCTTGGGTTTGAGGCAGCACCCAGCCTTCTTCAGGAAGGGAACTATCGCCGAGCCCAGATAGTGGCTGTTTCAACCCATCGGATACCTCGATAACAAAGGTCTCAGAGTCATGCTTGATTCCCTTGTCATCGTCTTTGACCGTGAAGCTGAGGTCGCCGGAATCGCCGCTAAGCGCCATGTCTTGGTGGCCCTTGGTAATGAGATCGAAGTCGCTGGCGGAGCAGGCCGCGGCGGACTCTTCTGCGTGGGCGGAGGCGGGGGCTAAGGCAGCTACGCCCGTCCCTGAAAGTGAGCCGAGGCCGATGAGACTGGCAGCGCCTAGGGCCACCGTGGTGCGGCAGACTGGTTTCATGAGGTAACGGATTCCTTTCGTGGGGTGTCGGGACGTGGGGCGTCGGGACGTGGGGCGTCGGAAAGCGAGGCACCGGCGTGCTTGCGGGCGCCGAGGAGTGGATGGATGGCCCAAACGCTTAAGAAAATAACGGTGAGCGTGAGCACGATCGTGGCGCCGGCCGGAAGATCAATGGCCCATGCCAGGTAGATGCCGAAGAAGCTCGATAGCGCGCCGATGAGGGCGGAAAGCCACATCATGGTCGCAAGATGCGTGGTAAGCAGGCGTGCCGTCGCGGCCGGGGTGATGAGAAGCGCGAGGACCAAGATATTGCCAATGGTGCTCACAGAAATGACCACGGCGGCGGTGACACACAGGTACAACATGATGTCGAGCACAACAACGGGAAGCCCCATGGCGCGGGCGGTTTCCCGGTCCAGGCAGGTGGCGTTGAGCTGGGGGCCAAAAGCTACGACGACGGCGATAACCAGTGCGCACACACTGGCCGCGACGATGATATCGCTGCGGGATACGCCGGTGAGCGAGCCGAAGAGAAAGCTGGTCAGCGAAGCACTATAGCCATCGGTGCGCGAGATGATCACCATGCCTAAGGCAAAGGCAGCGGCGAAGAAGATGCCGATGATGGAATCTGCCCGTACGTGGCGGCGCTGCGAAAAGGCGGCGATGAGCAACGCCACAACCGCACCGGCCACCGCGCCACCAACGAGCACGGAGGCTTGCAAAGCGAAGGCTATGGCCAAGCCGGGAAAGACCGCGTGGGAGACGGCGTCGCCGATAAAGGCCATGCCGCGCAGCACCACGTAGCAGCCGACGACGCCGCAGACGATGGCCGCAAGCACAGAAATACCTACCGCGCGGGCGAGAAAATCGAGGTGGGGGTTAGCCAGGTCGCGGAGGAAATCGAGGAAGGAAATTTCTATCATGCGGAGACTCCAATGGCAGAAAGCAGGGGAGAACCGGCGCGTACGCCAAAGGTTTGCGTCCACGGAGCGGTCTGGTGAAGAAGGCGCGGAGCGGAGTCATCGGCCACCACGGTGCCGTTAAAGAGGACCAAGCGGTGGCAGGAGTGCGCCGCTTCAGACAGGTTGTGGGTGGACATGAGGATGGCCTTGCCGCGCTGGGAGAGCTCTTCGAATAGCTCGAGTAGTGATTCGGTATTGGGGGCGTCGAGGCCGGTGAAAGGCTCGTCGAGCAGCAGCACGTCTGGTTGCGTGGCGAGCGCTCGGGCGATGAGGACGCGTTGGCGCTGACCACCGGAGAGCTCCTCGATGGGGCGGGTGGAAAAATTCTCCATGTTTACCAAGCGAAGAGCCTCTGTCGCCGCGGCGTGGTCCGCGGCACGCGGCCGCTTGAGCCAGCCGATGATGCCGGTGCGCCCGCTGAGCACGGTGCGGTAGACATTGATGGGAAAGCCCCATTCCACCTCGTGCCGCTGGGGCACGTAGCCTACGATTCCCCCGATCTCTCGGGTACCGGAGGACGGGATGAGCCCTAAAATGGCGCGCATAAGCGTGGTCTTGCCCGCGCCATTGGGGCCTAAGAGCCCAATGAATTCTCCCGGGTGGACCTCTAGGTTCGCACCGGTGATTACGCGCCGGTGGGATAGCGATACGTCCAGGTCGGCAACGGAAATGAGCGGTTTAGCCACGGCTATCGCCCCGCTTGGAAGAGCGCAGTACTAGGCCAAGGGCCAGCAGGAGTACGACGGCACCCACGCCGGCGAGGATAAAGACCCAAGTGGGGATGGAAGAGCCTGTGGTCTGGGCATCGTCTGGATTCCAAGTAGTATCTTGGGCCGCTTGGACATCGGCATCATCGCCCACGGCAAAGGTGAGCACGCCATCGGTGCTGAAATCGGCGCCATCTTTGGTCTTGCCTTTGACCCTGATACCTACCTGATGGGTGCCTGGCTCTGTAAACGTCCAGTTGGCATGGGTGTGGGTATTGAGGTCTACCCAGAAGTCTTCGTCGCTTTTTTGCGCGGTAGACCACAACAGCTGTGGTGCTTCAAAACCGCCGTTTTGCAGGAAAAGGGAGAAATCGCCGGGCCCGGAGTGGCCGAGGAATTCCATGGTGACTCCGCGATCGGCGGCATCGACAAGCGAGGGCGCTTGGGTATTCCAACCCAGCCAGGGAACCCCGACCTGCTCGGTTTGGGGAACTACCCAGACCTTTTCGCCGGAATCGGCGCCTACAAAGCCAAAGTCATCGGTCTCCGGTAGGGTTTGCTGTGCCTTATCGCCCACGGCAAAGACAAGATCATCTAGGTGGCGCCAGACGGGCTTGTCGCCGGCATCATCGCGGGCCATGAGTTCGGAATCGGTGCCGTTGAGCAAAGCGCCAACGTCAACGTGGCCGGTGTCGATGACCTTGTCCTCGCCCTGTGGGGCGACCTGTTCCTCGGCGCCGACGACTTGTGCGAGGTCGCCGGCCCAGGCAGGGCTCGTAGAAAAAGCAAGGCCGGCAGTAAGGGCGCAGGCGGCGGTGCGAATAGCGGTACGGGTAGCGAATTTAAGCATTGTTTTCTCCATTAGTGGAATTGGGGTTCAGGCAACGCTGGAGTGAATCAGCGTTGAACTTCATGAGGTCGATATAGGAGCCGACGGTGTCGTCCAGCGTGTCGCCATAAATGGGGCACAGCGCCACGCCTTGTTCCGCGGCGGCCTGGGTAAGGGTGTCGGCGCTGGCCTGTTGTACGGGCTCGACAAAAACAGCAGGCAGATGCAGGTTCTCCAGCGTGCGGCGCAACGCTATGACCTCCCGCGGGGAAGGCTCGATGGCCGGGTTGGGCGTGACGAATCCTGCCACCGAAATGTCATAGCCCTGCTCGAGGTAGGCGTAGCCATGGTGCGTGGTCACTAGATGCCGGTTTTCAGCAGGGATAGAGGCAATGGCGCGGCTTACATAGTCATCCGTGTCCCGCAGGCGCTTGGTATAGGCCGCTGCCCGCTGCCGGTAGGCGGCACCGTGGGAGGGATCTGCTTGCGCCATCTCCTCCGCAATGACATCCACGTAGGCGATAGCGTTGTCCACGTTGTGCCATAAATGCGGATCCACCTCGCCGTGGATGTGCTTGCCCAGCACGGCCTGCGGCAAGAGGTAGGTATCCGAGCCCGGCGCGCCGAGGAAGCGGTAGGCAGGATCCGGCGGGATGGGCTGCAGCACTGACGAGGGGATAGATACCGCGGTGGTGGCGGGGTCAAAGCGCTTGTCTTGGTCGCGCAGGTCAATGCGGTGCTGCGCCAGGTTTGCCTCAGTATCCAGGTGCCCGGAATCAATGGCCTGCATTCCTTTAGGTGGGTTGACGCCCACGGCCACGGTGAGGTGCTGGACTTCGGTGCCGTCGGCCTGAAACCCAAGGCGGTAGATCCCAGGTTGGGAAAAGCCCCAAGAGACGTGGGTGTGGGCGTTGGCAGGAAGGGTTACTGCGTCTTCCTTGCCATCGACGCCATCGGCCGAGTTAAAGAGGACCTCCGGGGTACCGAAGGCGGAGACCACATAGGCCGCCACGTCGCCCGGCCCGTCGGCTGAGACCATGCGAAAGTCTACCCCGGAGGAGTGTTGCGCGGCGCCGCTGATGCGCAGTCCTAGCCAAATGGCATCCAAGGATACATCTTCTACCAGCGGCACCAGGGTGGCACCGCGGGTGGAGGCAGCGTCGGCGACCTCCACCACGGGAGCGTCGGTGGACTCGTGCAGCGTATCGATAAGAGCTTGCGGTTCCAGCAGGTAGCCGTTGCTAAGCGCCAGGTTGGCATTGGCAATATCGCGCACCGTGCGCAGCGTTGGCTCGAAGGTATGCGGATCCTTGCCGCTGGGGATGAGGCTTTTGACCTGGGCATCTTCTCCTGCCACGTTGCGCGCTAGGTCTGCCAGGATTGGGGTGGTGGCCACCACGCTGAATCCTTCTCCGGTCCCAGCATCATGTGCGGCTGAGGACGCACAACTAGCGGTGAGCAGGCAACTGGCCAAAAGTGCTCCTACGGTAAGGTGCCGGCGATTGTGGGAACATGAACGCCCCATTAGTCCGCTGCCTTAGCTACGGCCAGCCGCGCAATGCCCAGGCCGAGGAAGAGCATGCCAAGGCCCAACACCCCGATGCCGAGGGGCACGATGGGGGTCCCAGTATTGGCTAAAGAACCGCCCGTGCCTTGTGCCTGCGCCGACTGACCGTTGCTGGATCCGGTGGGTGAGGTAGAGCCGCTAGCGCTTGCCGACGCCCCACCTGCCGCCGCGCCATTCCCACAGTCGCCGCCGTCTGGATTCACGGCAGCTCCCAGGTCGAAGTGCCCGTTATCAAACGCCTTGGCCGGTTCATCGCCGCCGACGACGAAATGGAGAGTTGCCTCACCGGCAACCTGTTTTCCCTCACCGGTTTGAGCCACTTGGCGGATGGTGACGTCATAGGTTCCCTGGGCGCCAAAGACCCAGTTGGGGTGCACGTGAGTATTCGGGGCGATGGAATGGGTGCCTTCCGCCGCATCAGCGTTGCCGCGGAACCACTCCTCGCCAACGACCTTGCCCAGCCCGCCCTGGGAGTAGACCATCATCGGGCCGGGGCCCTTGAAGCCCACCAGCTCCCAGGTGACATCGCCGGGGATATTTTCGCGCATCGATGGGCTTTGGGTATTCGCCCCTAACCACGGAACACCGTCGACCTGGGTAGAACCAATCATCCAGGCCTTTCCTGCTGGCACTGGTCCTACTTCTTGGGGGAGATCCACGCTGGATTTATCGGAGAGGTAGAAGGTGGCACCATCGGCATCGCGCCACTCGGAGGGCGAGACCGTATCGTCCTTGATTTGCGGGGTCATGCCCGGGGTGCATTCTTCGCCTGTTGCTGCGCCGGACGTGCCCGAGCCTGCCGCGTCGCTCTTGCCTGCAGGTCGCTTTGTATTTGTATCTCCCTGGTCAGTGGTGCCATCGCCGGAGTCAGCCGCGCGATCCGCGGTGGAGGCATCGCCGCCGTCGCCTACCTCCCAGGTGTAGGTCACCGCATTGCTGGACTCGCCATTGGAATGGGCGCGCACCGTCATGGTGTAGGTGCCGGCCTCGCTAAAAGCCCAGTTGACATGCCGGTGAGCGGGATTGGGCTGGTTGATGACCTCACCGCTGGTGAGCTCCATGGAACCGGAATCGGTCACGGCATCGATGCCACCAAAACTGCTGGTTTCAAAGACATACACAGTGCCCGGGCCGGAGACCTCGGCAAATTCCAGATCAACGCTTTCGAAGCCGCCATCGCGGGCGGGTTGAGTATCCCAACCCGGCCAGATGATGCGCTGGTCTTGGGCCTGTGGCAGGAAATAGGTGGGTTGGCCGATTTCTGGCACGCCCTCGGTGGCATCGGACCAGGCATCCTCGACGACTTTCAGCACTACGTCATCGCCAGAGCGCGGAACGGCAGACCCCGTGATGTCTTCCTTCATCGAAAGGTGCAGCGTGCCATTAGGAGCCGTGACATAGAAGGCGTCGACGTGCCCAGAATCAAAGACCTCATCGAAGGCCAGTGCCGCGCCGGGGGAGAAGAAGGCTAAAGCTGCGGCAAAGGCAGCCGCAAGTACCGACATGAACCGACGCCACTGTGGAGCGCGCCGGGAGGCGGAAGTGTGGGATTGGTGCATTGTGGTGTCCCGTCTAGTCAGTTGGGTTGGGGTGGGTTAGAACTTGAGGCCGAAGCGCCGGCGGATGAGGTCTTCGTTATCGCGGAAGAAGTTATAGAAGGCCTTGAAGACCACCACGAGGACCGCTGGGAGGACTAAGCTCCACGGGCTTAACGAGGATCCCGTTGGCTCTTCGGGCTTAGCGGCATCGTCCGGCTTATCGGTCGGCCTCTCGCTGGGGGGCTCGCCCTCGGAGTCGTTAGGCTTGTGCGAGGAACAAGAATCTAGGGTTTTATCGCCCACGGCAAAGGTCAGAGTTTGTGGCTCGGACTTAAGTTCCTTGCCGTCCTTCCCCGTGGCCGTATAGGTGGCCTCGAAGGTATAGACACCGGGCTTGGAAAAGGCCCAGTGCGTGTGGGTGTGGGCCGCAAAGTTGGTCTCGATGGTGTAGTCCTCGGCCGCGGAGTTCGCTAAGACCGAAAAGCCCTTGCCATGGGAGGCGTCGATAAAGGCGCCCCACTCGGCCCCGTCTGGGGTGGAGGTGGGCTTCAGGTTGAGGTTGACGGCATTGTCTTTGGTCGCGGAATAATCCAAGTCCTGAGTGTTGTAACCCGGCCAGATAATGTGTTGATTCTGTGTCTGCGGCAGGTGATAGAAGCGCTCACCGGGTTTTCCGAGGAAATCGAACTCCTTGCCCGCAAGCTTCTCGTTGCGCCGGGTGAGCGCATTATCGTGTACGCCGAGCACCACGTCATCGAGTTTGCGGTCGACAGACTTCTTATCCACCTGTGCCGTGTCATCGCGCAGAACGGTAGTAAAGCCGCCTTCGGCAGGCTGAGCCTTGATGTCCACGTGCCCACGGTCCAGTAGGTATTTCTCGCTGCACTGGTGAGTGTCGGCTTCCGCTTCATTTGCGCCAGGCTGCGGCGCTTGCGATGGCGAGTCTTCCTTGCCGGGAGTGGTGTCCGGTTCCTCATTGGAAGTGGAGAACCGCCCCGTGGTTTCGTAGTTTTCGCCGAAGGCAAAGGACTCGGTAATTACGCTGCTTGCGTGCCCAGCTTTCACGGTGGAATGAGGAAAGAGATTGACCTTTGCATAAGAGCCCGTGAAGTATTCGCCCTCGTCAAAGGAAACCTCGCCGTGCCCGTTAGTAATAGGGGTTTCCAGATCCACGGTGGGGTATTTGGAATCCTTGGCATCATAAAGACCGCCGGTGAGAAGGCCGTTGAAGTTCTTATCGTCGGTATCGACCACAATCTTGGTGCCGCCCTTGCCCTGCTTGCGCATCCGGATGGTATAGCCCAGCTCCTGCAGCTCGGTTTCCTGGGTGGGGGCAAGCTGGCGCGGGTGGGAGGCTTCCTGCCACGTCTCGGCAGCGGAAGAAGAATCTGTCTGGACGGACGCGCCAGGCTGGACGTCAAGGGGATTAGAAATCCAGCGCGGGGCATCACCCTCTGGGGTAAATACGGCCTGGACCTTGGACGGATCTGGTCCCATGTACTCGTCCCACTGCGCGCGGCCATTCTTAACGGGGAGGTCGGTGAGGAAGTAGCCGTCGATAAGCAGCGTCAGGGTACCCTGCGCCTTATTTTTAGCGTCGAAGGAAATAGTGGTGAGCTTGTCATCGCCGTCTTTTTCGGGATTGTGCTTAGGGGCCATGCGCAGGCTGTAGCCGGCAGCGGCGGCGTCGCCAGTCGCGGACTGGGCAAAGCGTTCCTTGAGGCTTGGAGTCTTCTCATCCTTGGGCTTCTGGCCGCCTACTTGAATCGTTGTGGTCTGCGGTTCATTGGCGATGAGCTGGCCGTCTTTGCCGCGCGCACTGGTGCGGTAGGTCAGGCGGTAACGGCCAGGTTTGGTAAACAGCGTGGAGTTGTGGGTGTGCGTGCCGGCAACGAGATAGGCCGAATGCGGTGAATCAGGGAAGGAGCCGAGCATACGGTGCAGCTGGGTTCCGTCCTCATCATCTTTATTGGTGAAAAGCTCGACCTCGCCGGGGCCATCAACGCTCAGCAAGTCGAGGAAAGCTACGCCATCGCGGAATTTGTCAGTGGGCAGGGAGGTATCGGCGCCAAAGCCCAACCAGATGGGTGAAGTATTGCCGGACACTTGGTGCGGTGCGGTGTAGTACGTGGTGCCGGGCGCCCCAATATAGTCCTGAGTGCCATTTTTCGGCAGCGTATAGAGGTACTGATTGTGGCCGTCCATAGCGCTGTAGCCCCTGCCCACCCAGGCGACGGTGTCAGAGATCGGTGGTTCCTGGCCGCCAAATTCAGACTTCAGCACGAAGTCGTTGTTCTCCCAGAAAGACTTAGGGGAGTCAACATGGGTATCGGTGGCAATGTGCTTGCCATCATCGGGGCCGGCGACGGCCGTGGCGGGCGTGATAAGCGCTAGCGTGCTGAGCGCGGCAAGGAAGCGGATGCGTGGGGAAGCCACTGTTGGGGAGGCCTTTCTACAGTTCTCACAAGTTCACCAGAAACTATAGAAAATGAATCCCATAACCTGCTAGCCGTAATGGAAACCGATTTCACCGACCAGTAGCTTTGTAGTGAAACCCGTTTCCAATTACCCCAATTTGCGTGTAGGAATAGACTGCAAGCCGCTGCGCGCCGGGCAGGATTCAGGGGCGCTTGGGCTGGTGCGGACTGGAATCGGCGCCTCCACTACGATGGTGGGCATGACTGAAGTACGCGTTAGATTCTGTCCGTCCCCAACCGGCACACCGCACGTAGGCATGGTGCGCACCGCACTATTCAACTGGGCCTACGCCCGCCATACCGGCGGCAAGCTGGTATTCCGCATCGAGGACACCGATGCCGCCCGTGACTCTGAAGAGTCCTACCAGGCCATCATTGATTCCCTGACCTGGCTTGGGTTGGGCTGGGATGAAGGCATCGATGTCGGTGGCCCGCACGAGCCTTACCGTCAGTCCCAGCGCATGGACATCTACAAAGAGGTCCTAGACAAGCTTATCGACGGCGGATTTGTCTACCCGGCATACTCCACGGCTGAAGAGGTAGAGGAGCGCCACAAGGCTGCTGGCCGTGACCCGAAGCTGGGCTATGACAACTATGACCGTGACCTCACTCAGGAGCAGATCGACGCTTTTGAGGCGGAGGGCCGCAAGCCTGTCTGGCGCCTGCGCATGCCGGAGCAGGATTGGACCTGGACCGACCTGGTGCGTGGCGAGATGACCTTCAAGTCTGAGACCCAGCCGGACTATGTAGTAGCTCGCTCCAATGGTGCGCCCCTCTACACCCTGGTTAACCCGGTTGATGACGCCCTGATGCGCATCACCCACGTGCTGCGCGGTGAGGACCTACTTTCTTCTACTCCGCGTCAGCTCGCGCTTTACGACGCCCTGCAGAAGATCGGCATCGCCGAGTTTACCCCAGAGTTTGGCCACCTACCCTTCGTGATGGGCGAGGGCAATAAGAAGCTGTCTAAGCGCGACCCGCAGTCCAACCTGTTTAATCACCGCGATAACGGCATTATCCCTGAGGGCATGCTCAATTACCTGTCCCTGCTGGGTTGGTCCCTGTCCGCGGACCAGGACATCTTTAGCATGGATGACTTGGTAGAAAACTTCGACGTCCACGACGTGCTGGGTAACCCCGCACGCTTTGATCAGAAGAAGCTCGAGGCCATCAACGCGGACCACATCCGCCAGCTGGACCCAGAAGAGTTTGCCTTCCGTCTGCGTAACTACTTGACCGAGTACACGGACTTCCCGGCCGACTATGACGGCGAGAAGTTCGCCTTCGCCGCTGACCTTGTACAAACCCGCATCAAGACCCTGTCTGATGCCTATGGCCTCATGAGCTTTTTGGTGACCCCGGATGCCGACCTAAAGCTTGATGAGAAGGCAGCGAAGAAGAACCTCAAGGAAGAGGCCATTCAGCCGCTCGAGGTGGGTATCGAGACCCTCGAGGGCGTTGCGGAGTGGAAGACCGAGAATATCGAGGTGGCACTATCTAAGGCCCTTATTGAAGACCTCGAGCTGAAGCCTCGTAAGGCCTACGGAGCACTGCGTGTAGCCATTTCCGGCGCCCAGGTTTCCCCGCCGCTCTTTGAGTCCATGGAGCTGCTGGGCAAGGAGTCCACCCTGGCCCGCCTTCGTGCGGCCCGTGAAGTGACTCCCTACGTGCCGGCGGCACAGTAGGGGGAGTGCCTCCCGTGAGGCGGCGATAGATGTCTAATCCCGCCCTTCGATGCGGCGAATGGCAGCTGAACTACAGCGCTGTCATTCGCCGCATTTTTATTAACCTTCTACTGGCCTGAAAATGGGTCGTGCGCTGGCGATTTGGCAGTTTACGCGATGATCATTATAGTTATTACACGTTGCAGCGAGCAAGGGAGAACAGCCGAAAGGCGGTAAGCTTCCAGCGCAAGTTAGCAAATGGCCTATGGTGTAATTGGCAACACAGCGGTTTCTGGTACCGCCATTCTAGGTTCGAGTCCTGGTAGGCCAGCAGTGAAAATGCTTTAAACGGCAGGCTCACTAGTTCTAAGCCCCGTTCGTCTAGCGGCCTAGGACGCCGGCCTCTCACGCCGGTAACACGGGTTCAAATCCCGTACGGGGTACAAAGACCTCCAGCCCAAAGGCTGGAGGATTTTTCATATCCGGGGCAATGTCTTTTCCAGCGTCAGTCTGGGTTCCGACCACGACGCGAGCAAAACTGGTTATAACCTACCCCCAGACCATTAGCCTTATCTGCGCAGGCCGCAGCCTGCTGCCAATGAGACCAGGGCTAAGACCACCGCGAAGTTGTGCAAAACCCTTCCTGTCCTGCATGCGTAGGCATAGACTGCAAGTACAGCAGAAAACAAACAGAAAGGAGAGCGGGTGACAGAAAGCGAAACGCACCACAGCCAAGGCGCACAGCCCGAAAGCACAGCCAGGTAGTAACGCTATAATCCACAACTTCCTTCCCACCAACGTTTGTACGAAGTATAGGAGCCTGCAGCATATGCACTTCGACGCACAGCGCCATCCCGAGTCCTACTAGCACAGCGTTCTCGGCCACGGACTATCCACAGATTGCTTGCGGAATAACCACTGATTCGATCCGCACCTCGGCCACGAAGAACCCTCACTGCAGTACCGGGCTCGGGAATTTTTGCGTTTTCCTTCGCCTTCCCTCAAAACCGTCCTTGACCGTGCGATTTGTGCTGAATTAACCCATCGTTTACTCTTAACAAGTCCGCAACGCACAGTGTGCGATTGCTGCGAACGCGCCCCGTTCGTCTAGCGGCCTAGGACGCCGGCCTCTCACGCCGGTAACACGGGTTCAAATCCCGTACGGGGTACCAACGGAAAGCTGCGAGCCAGATGGCTCGCAGCTTTTTCTTTATTCAAAACCTGTGCGGTTTAGCGGCATGTAGGGGAGGCCTCGACGTCCAAGGGCTAACCGTCCTGCCCTCGGGACGGTTTGGGAGCCGAAGTAAACTGGGACGCAGACTCCCGTAGCGGTCTTTTAGTAGGGGCTCAGGTGGGCCGTAAGTGGTTTCGTGCTCGATAGCCGCGTTCGAGCGAATCTCTTAAGAAGGAGCTAGACCTAGCGATAGGAAGGGTATCCGAGTCCCTTTAGTGGATGCATATGCGGCTTTCTCTGCCCCTTCTAGGTCCTTGGGGCACTAGCGTGGGACCCGAACCATGAAAGAAGCCCACCAAGCCGTGAAAAAGGGCTTGGTGGGAGGTGTAGGAAGGGCGGAAGGGGAGACGTCGCCAAGCGCGGCTACGCCATGACCTTCGTCTTCTTAATCGCCTTCTTGAGGCGCTTGTGATAGGCATCCATTGCGCGGCGGAGAATGAGGCCGACGATGAGTGCCGGGATGGTAAACAGCAGTAGCATGCCCAACTCGCGCCAAATGTCACCGTGATAGATGCCCGCAATGGCGCTGCGGAAAGCATCAATGGCGTAGGTCGCTGGCAGCCACGGGCTCACGTTCTGGAACCACTCAGGCAGCAAGGGTAGCGGGTAGGCGCCGCCGGAGCCAGAGACTTGTATCACGAGCAACAACACCGCCAAGGCCTTGCCGGCACTATCGAGTGTGATGACAAGTGAATAGATGATCAACATAAACACCAGCGAGACTATCCATGCGGCGAACATGAGCATGAATGGGTGCGCGGGCTCGATCTGGACAAAGAAGATGAGGCTGAGGACCACCAAGGTGGCCTGCGCGAGGCCGACCAGGCCGAGTGTGGCAAAGCGGCCGAAGAACGCTTGACCACGGGTGAATTCGCTCTCGTCGTACTTTCCGTTTTCGTCCTTGCGCAAGTATTTACGCTCGGCGTTGGTATGCACCAGCACGCATGCCAGAAGGGCGCCTACCCATAGGGACAAGGCGAGGTAGAACGGCGTCATACCCACGCCAAAGGCAGCGACAGGGTAGACCGGCTGGCGGTCTACAGCCACGGGAGCGGCGATGCGAGAGGCAAGCAGTTCTGGATCGTTGCCGACGATATCCGCTAGCTTGTCTAAATCGCCGCCACGGCGCGCCTCGTCGATCTTGCGGCCCATGTCAGCAAAACGGCCGCTTTGCTCCCGCAGGGTGCTGGCAAGGCCGGCGGTGGTATCGCGGACGCGCGCCAGGCTTTGCTGTGGCGACCCGTCATCCTGAGAGACCGAGGAGCGAATGCCTGCGATGTCCTGCTTGACAGCATCAATATCGTCCGCGACCACCGAGACGCTCTGGTTGAGCTGATCTAGCTGCGGCTTGAGGTTCTCGTTATAGGAATTGCGTGCCTTTTCAGCAGCCTGCTTGGCATTGGCGATGGCATCCTTGGTGCGCTGGCGGGAGTCTTGGGACGTGCCACGGCCTTGCTCAAGGTCAGCGGCGGTAGATGCCAATGAATCATGCAGTGCGTTGCTCTGCGCAATGGAGGCATCAATCTGGCCCATCATCGCCTTATATCCACCCGCGACTGGAGCTGGTAGAGCTACCTTATCGGCTTGGTCCTTGATGGAAGCGCGAACTCCCTCAAAGGCCTTTGTCTGCTCGTCCACACGCTCAGCTGCGGTGCGGTACGTCTGCGCCGTTTGTGCGCTGGTGGTGCTTGCATTATTGAGCAACTCATCGACCTGAGCAGAGAGTGCATCGTAGCTTTGCGTTGTAGCCGCCAAGGAAGCATCAAGCGAACCAGCCGAGTCATTGAGGGTAGAGCGCAGAACGTCGATGGGGTTTTCGCCTTGGGCATTGTCGGTCTCCGTAGCCTGGCGGCCAGCCTCGGCGAGGATATTGTCCGCAGCCTGCGTAAGCGGCAGGGTGGAGTCGACCAGATTGCTTAGTGCACCTACGGTGCCAGCCGCAGCATCGAGGCGAGTGCTGACGTTATTGACGCGGTTGTGCAGGTTATTGAGTGCAGTCTGGGTATCGTCCTCATTAAGGTATTTATCAAAATCCGAGACGACGCCAAGGCCGACATTGGATACCACGCGGGTGAAGGACTCGTTGATTTTCTGGATGACGCCGTCCGCACTCTTTTGCGTGATGATGGTAGACAGCGCATTCTTCTTCTCATTGGTATAGAGGTTGAGCTTGCTTGGCTCGGTTCCTTCTACATAAAACGTGAGCAAATCCGCGCTGAAGTCCTTGGGCAGAACAATGCCGGCATAGTATTCGCCAGACTTCGTTCCTTCGACGGCATCGGCGCTATCAGTAATGACCCAATCGATATCTTGATTTCGGCTGAGCTGTGAGAGCACCTTATCGCCCAAATTCAGTTTCAGGGAGGCGAGGTCGCTTTCGTGGCCTTCATCCTCGCTGGCCACAGCGATCTTGAGTTGGTCGGTATTAGAAAAGGGATCCCAGCTGGCCAACACGTTGAAGGAAGTGAAAAGCAACGGGATGATGGCAAGGCCAAAGATGATGACCGCGGTCATTACATTGGTGCGAATGGCGTGGAGGTCATCGCGGAGAATGGTCAGGATGTTTTTCATGACTTACTCGCCTCCCTTTCCGGAGTCATCGCCATCAACGGCGGGCATTTCCTTGGTCTCGCTGGCATTAGAAAATGTGGATTCCTCGTCTAAGTCCTCTAGGAGGTAGCGGTTTGGGTGTTCCTGTCGGTGCTCGAGGTGCTCCTGGATTTCCTCATCACTGAGATCCGCCAGGCGGCTATCGTGCGCGATGCTCTGCTTGACGTACTCAAGGGAGCAGATAACGCCCACCGAAATGAGCGTCACCAGGCAGGCCAGGCCGAAGATGATGGCCTTTTCTTCAGGGTTAATGCGTGAGTAGATGCCCAAAGCGACGACTAACGCTAGGCCTACCGCGACGGTAATTTTCATCAGCTGGGAGTAATTCCTGCGGGCCATGCTCCACTTATCCTCCAAGCTTTGTTGGTACGCCTCGCGGTCATTCAAGGCATAGAGGAGGTCGGTAAAGCGGTACCGGCTGCCGACCAGGTGGACCTGCTCATTGATAACGAGACCGCCCTTATGCAGTTCGTCATTGACCAGCATGTTGACGTTGGACAGGCCGCGGCGCATCACAGTACCGATGAGGTAAGCGATCGCGGCCATGCCGATGAGCGCGGCAAGGTCGCGCGCATAGTGGTTGCCGTAGAAACCACCGACGGTCTCGCGCATGGCATCGATGCCGTAGGTAAAGGGCAGGAATGGATGCACCGCGCGGAAGAAGTCCGGCGTCATCTCAATGGGGTAGAGGCCGGATGCGCCCGGAATCTGGATGAAGGCGAAGACCACCGCGATGCCGCGGCCTACGTGTCCAAACGTAGAAACCAAGCTATAGGTAATGCTCAGGTAGCACAGGCCCACGATAACCGCGGTAGCGACGTAGGCCAATGCATTGGCATGTTCAACACCAATGGCCAGGTTGCCGATGGACACGATGAGTGCCTGGGCAATGGCAAAGAAGGAAAGCAAAAGGAAGCGGGCAAGGTAAGCCTTGGTAATGGTGAGGTCCTTGCGGCCCTGCGGGTCTACCTCAGCACGGAAGATGATGAGCAGCATGAACGCGCCGATCCACAGCGTGAGGTTGATAAAGAGCGAGGACATGCCGGAACCATAGTGCTTTACAGGGAATACGGCGTGGCTTTCCATCTCCGCAGGGGAGGCAAGGAAGGAAGACACCTCATCGGTGTTAAGGCCCTTGACAGACTGCAGGATGGAATTGTTATTGGCAGTATTGCTCAGCGCAATCACGTCGCTGCGGGAGGCACGAAGCCCCTCCTCAATGCCGTCGAGGTCCACAGAAAAACGCTCAACTACTTGCTGGGCCTGGCTTAGCTGCTCGTCGACGCCCCCCAAGAGCCCATCGGTTTGCCCGACCAGTGCCTGCTGGCTTTCGAGCGAGGCGGAAAGCTTGCCGGTGGTAGCAGTGACGTCGGAAAGCGCAGCGTTGAGCTTGGGTAGGCCTTCGGCTACATTATCGCGCAGCGCGTGGGAATCATCGCGCGTTTGGGCAGCCATCTCTTCCAGCATGCCCGTGGTCTTATTGAGCGAATCGATGGTGTCGTTCGTATCGCCGTTGAGAGTATCTAAGTCACCGAGAACGGCCTTATTTTGATCATTGCGTTTGCGGAGGTCTCCTACCTGATCCTTAATCTGTTGGGAAACCTGTGGGGGCAGGGCTGGTGAAGACGCAAGCTTATCGAGCTGATCGATTGCCCGGTCAGCTTCACCGACGATTCCTGACGCGCCCGCAGATGCGGCACCTACGCGGTTGAGTGCGCCGCGCAGCTTGCCGGAGACCGAGCCTACGGTGGCATTGGCGGAGGCGGTGCCGTCCGCCATGGCGGTCGTGCCTTCTACATAGGCGGCGGTGGCATCGTCCGAGAAAGAAGTGACTTCCCGCTGGACCTCTGCGGTTATAGCGTTCAGCTCATCCAAGGCGGTCTGGGCATCGTCGATGGTCTTTTGCACCGTGCCCAAAGACTTGCGGGCTTGCGCGATAGTTGGGCGCGCATCCTCGATGGTGGAATGCACGTCAGCAAGTTGGCTGCGGGAGTTAGCTACCGTATCTGCGGTCTCTGAAAAAGAATCCGCGGTCTTGCTTGCGGTACTGTTAATCTTCTGGCTCAAATCGCCACCGGAGTTCTTTAGCTCCGTAGCCACCGAATCCGCTACCTGCTCATTGAAGGTCGAGCTGATGGTGGTGTCTAGTGTCGAAGCGCCAGTATCAGTAATCTTCGGTGCAATGGCGTTGAGCTTCTCATTGACGTGATATTCCAGCGTGGGCTGAGAATAGGTACCTTTAAAAAGGCTCACGAAATCTGCCGAAAAGTCTTCGGGGACAATCACCGAGGCGAAGACGTCACCCTTCTTAACGGCGTCTTCGGCTTCCTGCCTGTCCATGAACTGCCAGCCCAGCTCGTCATTGTCATGCAGCTTGTCAATCATCTGCCCGCCGACGTCTAAGTGGCCAGTCATTTCCGAGGATGCGCCTTTGTCCTCATTAACTACGGCGACCTTGAGGTGTTCTGTGTTTCCGTATGGGTCCCAGAAACCGGAGATGTTTACCCAGGAATACAGGGCTGGGGTGATCATCAAACCAATGAGGATCACCCAGACCTGCGGGGTCCGCCACAAGCGGACAAAATCTTGAAGAAAAATCTTCCAACTAGTAATCACTCGAAAAATCGTAACACCCAACCGGAAAGAACTAATAGCCTGACTGTCAGTTTTAACAGAAATGAGAGAGCGCGTCCCGTCGAGCTTGCAGATATGTTTCTGGTGTGAATTTCGGGGACGATTTCAGCAGTAGGGTGGGCATAGAAAAAGCCGCCTGGGTCCTCAGTTCAAGGGACCTAGGCGGCAAGCACGTGGGGCTGGGCCCCGATAGGCGCTTAGTGCTCGTCGTAGTGATCGCCGTGGGCGGCGTGGCGGTGGCCGTCGTGCAGGTAGTCCACGTGGTCGCCGTGAGGGATTGCTACGTGGCCGCAGCCTTCACCATGGGTGTGGTCGGCGTGTGCCTCGGCTTCAACGTGCTCGGTGGTCTCGCACTCATCCCAGTGGCCATCATGCTCACGGTGAATGTGGCCCTCGTGGAGGTAGTCGGTGTGGTCACCGTGCGGGAAGGAAACGTGGCCGCAGTCAGCGCCGTGGGTGTGGGTATGGTCTTCGTGGGTGGTGTGGGTCATGATGCCTGATCCTCTCTGGTAGGGGACGTTCCCCGTCGTTTTCAGTGTGTTTTCATTAAACCGTATTTTCATTTCGGTTTCAATAGGTGTGGGTGTGTTTCTCTAATTTTTCCGGTTTGGAAATAAAAAGGGCCCGCCTCCCTGGGGCTAGGTGGAAGCGGGCGTCGTAAAGCTAGGGAGGGCCTTAGAGGCGGTTGCTCAATTCGCGTGCGGCGGAAGTGAGCATGTGGGCGTATTTCTGGGCCGGGGAAGGTTGGAAGCGCTCGGCAGATCCGGAAATCGACAATACTGCGAGGAAGGTGCCGGAACCATCGAAAACCGGCGCGGAGATGGAGGCTAAGCCGGCTTCGCGTTCCTCAATAGACTCGGAGTAACCTTGGTTTCTGGCCGCCTCAATGTCTTCTTGGGTAAACGAGGCATCTTCGATATTGATGTCTACATATGCGGCAATGATGCGCGCGGCAGAGCCGGAGCTAAGCGGTAGCTGGCGCCCGACTGGTACGACGTTGTGGAGGCCGGATTCCGGCTCCCTGGTGGCAATGCAGGTACGGGTATTTCCGGTGACCTCGTAGAGCTGGATGGATTCTCCGGTGTCTTCGCGCAGTTTCTCCATGATTGGCCCGGCTGCCTCGAGGAGATGATCGCGGTTGCCGGGGAGGGCAGGGTCGGCCTTCCACTTTCCATCGGGGGTGCGAACGAGGATGCGGTGCGCTTCGAGCGCGGTTGCTAAACGGTGTGCTGTCGCCCGAGGTAGTCCTGTGGTTTCGCATAATTCATTGAGGGTGGAGGGGTGGTTGGCGGCGGCCATCATAATGGCCATTGCTCGATCCAACACCTTGATTCCGGAAACTGCGCTATACTCTCCCATACAATGAAATCTACGTTCCAACTTATGAGATTTCAAGTGTGGAGAGACGTTTATGAACCAGAAGCTGACATTGGCAGAAAAAGTGTGGCGCGATCACGTCGTCCAACAGGGCGATGCTGGGGCGCCAGACCTCATCTTTATTGACTTTCAGCTACTACATGAAGTTACCAGTCCGCAGGCATTTGATGGCTTGCGGCTGGCCGGCCGCACGTTGCGTCACCCTGAGCTGCACTTGGCCACCGAGGACCATAACGTTCCCACGCAAGGCATCAAGTCCGGCAACCTCTTGGAAATCAAGGATGAGGTTTCACGCACCCAGGTATCGACCTTGCGCAAGAATTGCGAAGAATTTGGAGTGCGTTTGCACTCTATGGGTGATGTTCAGCAGGGCATTGTGCACACGGTTGGCCCGCAGCTGGGGATTACCCAGCCGGGTATGACAATCGTGTGTGGCGACTCGCATACCTCCACGCACGGCGCCTTTGGTTCAATTGCCATGGGTATTGGCACCTCTGAGGTAGAACATGTCATGGCCACGCAGACGCTTTCTTTGAAGCCATTTAAAGCCATGGCTATTGAGGTGACTGGCGAGCTGCAAGAGGGGGTATCTGCCAAGGACCTCATCTTGGCCATTATCGCCAAAATCGGTACCGGTGGCGGGCAGGGCCACATCATTGAATACCGCGGTGAGGCCATTCGCAAGATGTCCATGGAGGCGCGCATGACGATGTGCAATATGTCTATTGAGGCAGGGGCCCGCGCTGGCATGGTCGCTCCCGATGAGACGACCTTCGAGTATGTCAAGGGGCGCGAGTTCGCCCCCACGGGAGCAGACTGGGATGCTGCGGTTGAGTATTGGAAGACGCTTCCCACCGATGAGGGCGCGGAATTCGATACCGTTGTGGAAATTGATGGCTCCTCGCTGACCCCATTTGTTACGTGGGGAACCAATCCTGGGCAGGGCCTTCCGTTAGGGGAGAAGGTCCCAGATCCGGAAGACTGTGGTGACGATAATGAAAAGGCCACTGTGGCAAAGGCATTGCAGTATATGGACCTGCAGCCAGGTACTCCACTGCGTGATATCAAGATCGATATCGTCTTCGTCGGGTCCTGTACCAATGCCCGCATCGAAGACCTGCGTGCTGCGGCCGACGTGGTGAAGGGACGCACCATCGCTGCCGATACGCGGATGATGGTCGTGCCGTCCTCCACCCTGGTCAAGGCCCAAGCGGAGGAGGAAGGCCTCGACGAAGTCTTCCGACAGTTCGGTGCGGAGTGGCGTACCGCCGGCTGCTCGATGTGCTTGGGCATGAACCCAGATCAATTGGCTCCGGGCGAGCGCTCCGCCTCCACCTCCAACCGCAATTTCGAGGGCCGTCAAGGTCCTGGTGGGCGCACGCACCTTGTCTCCCCGCAGGTGGCTGCCGCGACTGCTGTGACCGGTTACCTGTCTAGCCCTGCAGACCTGGATTAAGCGCTAAGAAAGGCATTGACAATGGAGAAGTTTATTACCCATACGGGAACGGGCGTGCCCCTGCGCGCTTCCAATGTGGATACCGATCAAATCATCCCCGCGCGTTACTTGAAGTCGGTCAAGCGTACCGGCTTTTCAGAAGGCCTATTTTCAAATTGGCGCTCCGATGACCACTTTGTGCTCAACCAGGCGCAATTCAAGGATGGCTCAGTGCTTTTTGCAGGCAGTGATTTTGGCACCGGCTCCTCCCGGGAGCACGCAGTGTGGGCGTTGAGTGAATACGGCTTCCGCGCCGTGTTTTCTTCCCGCTTTGCAGATATTTTCCGCGGCAACGCTGGAAAGTCTGGACTGCTTACTGGATTGATGGAGCAAGAAGATATTGAGCTCATCTGGAAGCAACTGGAAGCGGGAGAAACTCAGGTCACCGTGGACCTGGAGGCGCGAACGGTCACGGTGGGAGAAAATGCCTACCGCTTCGATATTGATGACTACACCCGTTGGCGGTTGATGGAAGGCCTGGATGACATCGGCATTACCCTCCGCAATGAAGAGGCAATTGCTGCATACGAATCGCGTCGCCCCAGTTTCAAGCCCGCTGTTCACGCTCAATAACAGAAAAACCGCTTGAAATCGGTGGGCCAGCAGCGCCCCTACAGTCCTGCTACGCGAAGCGGCTGTAGGGGCGCCGTGCGTTCATACGTGAACCTCAAGCTTCCGCCTTGGGGTAGAGGTGGGGGTACAACTCCGTAACGTATAGGTAACAATTGCTTGCTCCAGTTTCCTGCAACAAAGTATCCCCCTAGCTTTAGACTTATGAGCAATCCCTATTCGAATAATGATGCCTTCAATTCAGGAAACAACGGGGCAGAGTATCCCGGAGCCGGCAATGAGTCTGCTTCTCATGGGCACGATGCGAATGGTCAGCCTGGCTACGGCCAACAGCACTTTGGTCAACAGCAGTTTGGCCAGCAACAGTATGGACAGCAGCAATACGGCCAACCCGGATATGCCGGAAGCCCGTATCCGGGAGACGATTCCCTGTTTGGGCGCGACGTAGACGCCATTCAGGTCATCGCGGATAGCTTCCGCTACTTCGGCCGCGGTTGGGCGCAGTGGATTTTCGGTCCACTGGTGCAGATCGTAATTGTCTCCATTCTCTATTTGCTGTTGACCCTCGTCCTAGCAGGCAGCGGTACATCCATTGATGCCCTAGCCAATAGTGGCTCGGGTTCCGATGCCGCACTTACTGGTGGGTTAATTGCGGTAATGTTCTTAGCTATTATCGCCATGTTCCTAGTGTTTATTTGGTCCATTAGCACCTGGTACAAGGCTGCTAATAAACAGGTTGATACCGGGTTGCTGGAGATAAAGGACTTTCTGAGCTTTAAAAATGTCGCCGGTCTCATGGCGGTGAATGTGCTTTCGTGGCTGGTTATTTCCCTGGGCTTCGTTCTCCTGATTATTCCGGGACTCTTCGCCGCCTTCTTCTTTACTTGGATGCCGGCTGTTAAGGCCGTACGTCCTGAGCTATCCGTTGGCGAGACCTTTGGGGCTTCCATCGAGGTAGCGAAGAAGAATGTCGGAGTGACCATCTTGGTAGTCGTCCTGAGTGCCGTCCTGTACGCAGTGTTGAGCTTTACCCTAGTCGGCATGTTTGTGTACCCAGCACTGAACACCCTCATTTTGGTCCTCTTCGTCCGTCGCACGCTCGGCTTGCGCGGTTAGAAAACCCCGCAGCCGCACGATAGTTGCGCAAATAAGGCCCTGCTCGTCCACCGCATGAGATGGAAGGCAGGGCCTTAATTGTTGGTCGGCGAGGAACCAGAAAACTAGCGCACCGGCAGTGGGCTAGCCAGGTAATCGGCACCGGTGAGCTCGCCATTGTTGAAAGACAAGACCCACACAGAAGCCTTCTTAAACTTCAGCTTGTCCACCGGCTTTTTCAGGAACTTTGGGGCGAGGTCTTCAATGATGCCAGGAATGGTGGCGCCTTGGCTGACGATGACGGGCACCCCGCCTTCGTTGACCACGCGGTGGAAGGCTTTCTTGGCCGCTTCTGGGTCGTTCTCCCAGGCCTCGTCGCCAAAGTTTTTGTTGATGGAAATGTCCTTGCCTAGTTCGTCGGCGAGCGGGGCAGCCGTCTGCTGGCAGCGCTGGGGCAAGGCCGAGTAAATCGCGGTGGGGTGGAAGGCACTCAGCATCGGCACCAGCATCTCTGCTTGGCGGCGGCCCTTTTTATCCAGTGGGCGCAGGTTGTCATCGCCTTGCCAGCTCACCCTGTCATGCGCGCGTGCGTGGCGCACATAAAGCACGCGGGTAGCGGGCGCGATGCGTAGGCGCTTAGCCGCCTTGGCCACTACCGCGGTATCAACGTCGTAGGACAAAAGGTCTTGCGCTTCGTCGATGGGCAGCCACCGTAGCTCATCGGTTTCACTATTGGCGGAATAAGTTCCGCCCAGGTACTTGGCCACCCAGTAGTAGACCACCTTAGTGCGGCCCTGGACTGGGTACGTTACCTTGCCGATGAGCTTGCCTAGACGCACGCTAAAGCCGGTCTCCTCCTGGATTTCCCGGGCTGCGGTTGTGGGCAGGGATTCGCCGGGATCGACCTTGCCCTTGGGCAGGGACCAATCATCGTAATGGGGGCGGTGGATGAGCGCGATTTCTGGGTCCTGCGGGGATCCGCGCCAGATTACGGCGCCGGCGGCAAGGGTAGTGCGGTGGAATTCCTTGGCGGGGTCCACCGGGATTTCTTGGTGGCGGCCGGAAATAAACTCCTCGTGCTGCTGATCCTTGTCGGTTTCGTGCATCTTTTTAATATTGGGCATCGTCTGCCTCCACGGGGCCTTTCCACAGAAATTGGGTGTTTGAAAACAACGTCTAAGCGCCCATTGTCCCACGGGTGAGGCGCGTTGTGCATCCTCGCCCCACGGGGGACGGGCATGCTTTAAGGTTGGGGCTATAGATTTGCACGTTTGGAGGAGACACCATGGTTAATGTTGCCGTGATGGGTGCTGGTTCTTGGGGCACTACCTTGGCCAAGGTCTTTGCGGACGCCGGAAATGACGTTCGCCTGTGGGCGCGCCGCGCGGAATTGGCGCAGGCCATCAACGAGACCCACACCAATCCGGACTATTTGCCTGATACCCGGCTGCCGGCCGCAGTGAGGGCCACCCACAATGATGCGGAAGCGCTGGCGCTTGCCGACGTCGTCGTGTTTGGCGTTCCCTCCCAAACCTTGCGCGCCAACGTGGAAAAGTGGGCGCCGCACTTGCCGGAAGACGCCACCTTGGTCTCCATTTCTAAGGGTGTAGAGACCGCCACGCTCAAGCGCATGAGCGAGGTCATTATGGATGCGGCCGGCGTGCCAGCAGACCGCGTGGCGGTACTGTCTGGCCCGAACTTGGCCAAGGAGATTGCTGCCGGCCAAGTGGCCGCCACGGTGATTGCCTGCTCCGATGAAGACCGCGCTCAGCGCGTGCAAGCAGCGGTCGCCGCGCCGTACCTGCGGCCCTACACCAATACCGATGTTATAGGCGCGGAAATCGGCGGCGCCTGCAAAAACGTCATCGCCTTGGCCTGTGGTATCGCCTCCGGCAAGGGGCTGGGCAATAACACTATGGCCACCATCATCACCCGCGGTCTGGCGGAAATTACTCGCCTGGGAGTGGAGCTGGGGGCGGATCCATTTACTTTTTCCGGCCTCGCAGGCATGGGCGACTTGGTGGCAACGTGCACCTCGACATTGTCGCGCAACCGCACCTTTGGCTACCGCCTGGGCCAAGGCGGCACGATTGAAGAGGCCAAGGCAGCCACCAATGGCCAGGTCGCGGAGGGCGTCTACTCCTGTGACTCCATCTATCGCCTCGCCCAGCAGGCCGGGGTAGAGATGCCTATCACGCACGCGGTTTATGGCGTGTGCTACGAGGGCATGGCGGTGGAAGATATGATCATCGCTTTGATGGGTCGGTCCAAGAAGTCGGAGTAGGTCGAGGGTAAAATCTGCGGGCATGACTGAAAAGACCCGCGTGGCCGTTATCTATGGCGGCCGTAGCACCGAGCACTCCGTATCCTGCGTATCCGCAGGCGCGATCATGAACCACCTCGACCCAGAGAAATTCGAGGTCGTGCCCATCGGCATTACCCGTGAGGGCACGTGGACGCCCGGCACCACGGAGGGCTTAGAAATTGTCGATGGTGTTATGCCGGAGGTCAGCCCAGGTGCGGAGCTGACCCTTTCTCTTGATCCCAATGCCAGGGGACAGTTCCACAACGTCACCGACGGCACGCTCTTTGCAGAGGTCGACGTGGTATTTCCCATTCTGCACGGCCCCTTCGGTGAGGACGGCACTATCCAAGGCCTCTTTGAGCTTTCCGGCTTGCCCTATGTAGGCCCAGGGGTCTTGGCGTCCTCGGTGGGCATGGATAAGGAATTTACCAAGAAGGTGCTGGCGGCCGCAGACCTGCCAGTAGCGCCCGAGGTCATCCTCAAAGGCCGCACCGAGCTAAGCGAGGACGAAAAGCAGCGACTAGGCCTGCCCGTCTTTGTTAAACCCGCACGCGGTGGATCCTCCATTGGCGTATCCAAGGTCACTACCTGGGAGGAATTCCCCACAGCCGTCGACCTGGCGCTAGAGGATGACGAAAAGATCCTGGTGGAGCCGGAAATCGTTGGCCAAGAGGTAGAAATCGGCGTGCTCCACTATGCCGATGGCACCTTGCTGGCCTCCGTCCCGGCGCTGCTCGCCGGGATCGATGATTCCGATGAGGGCTTTTATGGCTTCGACACCAAGTACCTCGACAATGTGGTCACTGCCGAAATCCCTGCGCCTTTCGCACCTGAGCTGACCGAGAAACTACGAGGCATGGCAATCCGCGCCTTCGAGGCTCTTAACTGTGAGGGCCTGTCCCGAGTCGACTTCTTCGTCACCGAGGACTCCGTGTACATCAACGAGATCAATACCCTGCCGGGCTTTACCCCGATCTCCATGTACCCGCAGGTGCTCGCGGCTTCCGGGGTGGAATACCCGGCACTACTTGAGGCGCTTATCGAGCAGGCCCTAGCCAAGTAGTCCTAAGCGCTGCCTACTTTTCGGTCGTGTGCTTTGCGAGAACGTCGCCGATTTCCACCAGTGCCGCCTGCGCGGCATCTTGTGGGGCGTGTAGCGCAAGGTAGTCCTCGCGGCCGAGGGCAAACCACGTGCCTGCGGTCGTGCCATGGGCCAAGGTGGTGTCCTCGAACCACGGAATATCGTTAACCTGCTGGAGCTTGACTCCCGCCCGGTAGTTCTCCGGCTTGGCTACGCCGCATCGTGCAACGATGTCTTCGCGGCCATCGGCGCTCCACACATAGGTATTCTTTTCCTCTACCTTGCGGCGGTTGTAACCCTCAGCCACCGAATCGGGCAGGGCCTTGTCCACCTCGGCGCACATCTGGTCATTGCCCGCCTTGAGCGCCTTGAGCGGCGCCTCGTGCGCGGTGGCTGGCTTTTCTTCGAGGGAAGAGAGGGCGTCGTTAAGCTCGCCCGGCTCTGCATCGGTGGAGGCAGTGACCGCGACAACGGGGAAGCGCTGCGGCGCATACCAAGTGGTGAGGTTCGAGCCAGGGGTGGCATCACGCACCTGGAACCACTGTTCGCCCTCGACGTCCTGGGTCTGGGAGTACTCGGTGTATTGGAAAGGCATATCCACGCCACAGCGCACGGTGACCTTATCGTCTGAGGTAGCGGCCCAAGCCGCGACACCGGAAGGTACGGGCTCGGCAATGTCTGCCCGCGGTTTATCCATCACCTTGTCCGGCAGGGCGTCGATAAAGCTGCGGCAGGCGTGCGAGTCTGCCTCCTTTGACTCCACGGGGGAGACCGCCACGGGTGCTTTGGCGACGTTATTGAATACGTATTTTGCGCCGAAAAGGACCGCCAGAACCATCACTATGGACAACCCAAGTGAAATGAAGATCGCGGTGCGGTTAAATTGGGATGTCATAAGGGCTCATAGTATCGAAAGGAAGCTGGTGAACTTAACTCAGACCCTCGCAGATGTGGGAGAACGCGCCGCCATCCGGGAAATTACCTCCGTGGCCTCGAGTAGGCTCAATGGAGACGATGCCGCGGTGCTGCCTAGTGCGCCGCCGAATTCCCGCACCGTGGCGGCCACCGATTTGATGGTGGAGGGGCGTCATTTCCTGCGCGAGTGGTCTACCCCGCGCGAGATTGGCAAGAAGGCCATCTTGCGCAATTTTGCCGATGTGGAAGCTATGGGTGCCCGCCCGGTTGCCGTCCTCCTTGCAATCGCCGCACCAGGCGATACCCCGGTGCCCTTCGTGCGCGGCATTGCTGAGGGAATTGCGGAGCATAGCTCTTTCTATAACGCCGAGTTGGTAGGCGGCGACCTTACGAAGTCCGATCTTTTGGTCATTAATATCACGGCCGTAGGCTTCCTGGGCGGCAGCCTTCCCGCCTTGACCTTGGACGGGGCGCGGGCAGGTCAGCAGGTGGTAGCGCACGGCAAGATCGGCCACTCGGCCGCCGGGCTGGCCTTGTTGGAGCGCTTCGGCCGGAACCTGCCTGCAGGGCATGAGCACCTGCAGCCGCTTATCGACGCCCACTGTGCCCCCTGGCTCAACCCCGGCCGCGGCGTCATTGCCCGCGCCGCCGGGGTCACCGCCATGACTGATAACTCAGACGGTTTGATTCAAGACTGCACGACGATGGCCGAGCACTCTTGCGTGCACATGGACTTGGATCCACAGGCCTTGCAACCAGAGGAATTGCTGTGCCAAGCCGCGGATTTACTCGACTGCGACCCGTGGGAATGGGTACTCAGCGGCGGCGAAGACCACACCCTCATTGGCACGACGGCAAAGGAAGCCCCCTCCGGATTCCGAAAGATTGGCACCGTAACCCGCGGCTGCGGGGTTACGCTGGGAGGCACGACACCGAGCTATCAGAAAGGCTGGCTGAGCTTTTAACCATGCACCCCACTTACCACCCTTCCTGGGAGCCGGTACTGGCGCCGGTAGTTGAAAAGCAATGGCCACAGATCTCCCATGCTCTTGAGGGGCAGGACTATTTGCCCCCGGCTGAGGACGTCTGCCGCGCGTTACAGATGCCGCTGGATGAGGTCCGCGTGCTCATTGTGGGCCAAGACCCTTATCCCACCCCAGGACACGCCATGGGCATGGCCTTCTCCACTCGCCCGGGTGTGAAACCGCCGCGTTCCTTGGTCAATATTTACCGCGAGCTGCACGATGATCTGGGTATCGACGGCCGGGAAGACGGGGACCTGAGCGCCTGGGCGGACCAGGGAGTGCTGCTGCTTAATAGGGTGCTTACCGTAGCCCCAGGCCAAGCCGGTTCGCACCGCCGCATCGGTTGGGAAGAGATCACCGAGGCTGCCATTCGCGCGCTCAACCGCAGCCCCATGGTCGCGATTCTCTGGGGCCGGGATGCGCAGGCGTGTGAGCGCTTTCTTCCCGACGTCCCCTGTATCAAGTCCCCACACCCCTCACCGCTTTCTGCCAGCCGCGGTTTCTTTGGCTCGAAGCCCTTTTCCCGGGCAAACGCCCTTTTGCGGGACCAAGGCGCACAGGAAATAGACTGGCGCTTGTAAACTATTGCGCATGTCCTACCCCAGCACGCTGGATTCCCACGGAATGCGCAATTGGGCCACCCGCGCCGTGGGGGAACTAGCCCATCGCCGCGATGAGATCAACGCGCTCAATGTTTTTCCTGTACCGGATTCCGATACGGGCTCGAATATGGCGCACACCATGGAGGCAGCGGTTGCGGAGCTCGACAACGGTGGCGATGTCGCCGATTCACTCGCGCTCGGGGCGGTGCGTGGTGCCCGCGGAAACTCGGGAATGGTGTTGTCGCAGGTTCTGCGCGGCGTGGCCGAGTCAACGGTGGACTCAGTTATCGACGGTGTCGTCTTTGTCCGTTCCCTCAAGCAGGCCGTGGAGCTGGTGGACCGGGCTATCGCCGAGCCGGTGGAAGGAACAGTTATTACGGTTTTGAAGGCAGCAGCCGAGGCTGCCGACGACGCTCAAGCGCAGTCAGGCGCAACCTTGCACAGTATTGTCAGCGCCGCAATCACTGCCGCGCGAATGGCCCTCGAGCGCACTCCTTCGCAATTACCAGCCCTGCGCGAGGCAGGAGTGGTGGATGCTGGCGGCGCCGGCCTCGTCATCCTTTTAGAGTCTCTCCTCGCAGAAATTGAAGGCTCGGCCGGACACACAGGCCTGCCTGAACCGGAGCCGGAAACTGAACTGGAAGTTGTCTTTTTCTTTGCGGGAGATATAGACACGCTCCAGGCAGCAATCGAACCGTTGGGAGACAGCCTCGTTATCGCTCGGGCCACCGAGGACAGCGCTAATGTACATATCCACTCCCGGCAGGCAGGCAAAGTCATTGAAACCGCCTTTGGTACAGGAAAGGTAACCAACCTCCACCTGGAGGTGTTGCCTCCTCACACCGAACCTGCCTCCGAAGAGCCGATTTCTCGTAGAGTGTTTGCCGCTGCACCAGCCGGGCCCATCAGCGATCTTCTGGCATCTGCGGGGGTTAGCGTTGTGTCTCCGGATGATCCCATTGCGGCTAAAGACGAGGACATCGTTCTTGCTACCGGCGTGAGTTCGCAGACCGCTGCTGGGCGAGTAGTGCCCGCGCAATCTCTGGCTGCAGCCTTAGCCGCGATCTCCGTCTATGAACCGGATAACCCAGATACTGGTGCCGTCGTTGCTGCCATGCGTGATGCTGCCAAGTCCATGCGGGTGGCTTACCCGAGCCAGGAAACCCCGCAATCAATCATTGCCACTTGCCGCGATCTCTTAGCAGAAGGCGGTGAGCAGGTCACAGTCTTAAGCGCCCTTGACCTAGACCAGGAGGACCTAGCTCAACAGCTTCGCGTGGACGTTATGGCACTGAAAGTACCGGATATCGCAACCGAAATCGGAGTGGAATAGCAATGCTCGGCTGGCAGGACAATCGCCCTTTGACAGAGGTGCTTGCGGCGAAAGACGCCGCGAAGATTACCAAAGCACTGGGGTATGAGACCTGCGGCGAGCTCTTAGCTCACTATCCGCGAGACTATATCCGCCACAACAAGGACGTCGGACTAGGAGATGCTGCGGAGGGCGATATCGTCACGGTTACCGGAACTATTACCGGATTCACCCGCCACGACTCGGGCAAGACCACCATCATCAATGTGCAGCTCGATGGCAGCATCATTGCGACTTTTTTCAATGCCAATTACGTGATGCGGATGTTGCACCGCGGACAGCGCGTCATGATGAGCGGCAAGCTCAAATTCTTCCGCAACCAACCTCAATTACAGCAGCCGGACTTCGTAGAGATCGATGCGTTCGGCCGCCCCGATGGCGAACTGGATGATTACCGCCAGCCAGCGGCCGAATCCGGCAAGAAGCACCGCCCAAAGGCCACCGGCTCGCTGCGGAACCTGTCGCAGTTTGGCAGGCTCGACCAGCTCCTCTTGGAACGTGAATGGATACCGGTGTACCCGGCCACGTCCAAGGTGACCTCGTGGTACATCATGGGCGCTATCCACTACGTCTTATCTAAGACCCCGCCGATTGAGGAACCGCTGGATTATCAGATGATCATCAGCCTCGATAAGGCAGTGCGGGAAATCCATGAGCCGGGGGAGGCAGGCCCGTACCGTGCGATTCAGCGGCTGAAGTACAACGAGGCTTTGTCTATTGGTTTGGTGATGGCATTACGCCAGCGAGATGCCGAAGCCCGCACCGCTTCTACCATGCCAGCTACCTTAGGCGGCTATCGCGAAGAATTGGTGAGCCATCTGCCCTTTGATCTGACTGAAGGGCAGCGGCGCGTCATCAGCGAGATTGAAGACGATCTGGCTCGTCCGCTGCCCATGATGCGCTTGCTGCAAGGTGAGGTTGGCTCTGGCAAAACCATGGTGGCTACCTGCGCTATGCTGCAGGCTGTTGACGCAGGAACGCAGGCCGCGCTGTTGGCGCCTACGGAAGTGCTCGCCTCCCAACACGCTGCCTCCATCGGGACCTCGGTTCCCGAAGGGGTCAAGGTGGTACTCCTGACCGGCTCCATGCGTACGGCGGACAAGCGGCAGGCATTATTGGATATTGTCTCCGGTGACGCGGACATCGTCATTGGAACCCATGCGATTATCCAAGACAGCGTGGAGTTCTTTAACCTGGGATTGGTCGTCGTGGATGAGCAACACCGGTTTGGTGTAGAGCAGCGCGATAGCCTGCGGTTAAAGGCGCGTGAGGGACTTAGCCCCCACGTGCTGGTGATGACAGCAACGCCGATTCCGCGCACCATTGCGATGACCGTCTTTGGCGACCTCGCCGTATCAACGCTGACCGAGCTGCCCGGTGGTCGCAAACCTATTCAGTCAGCAGTGGTGGCCGAGTGGCGGCCGACCTGGGTGCTGCGCGCACTCGAGCGGATACGCGAGGAGGTTGCCCACGGCCATCAGGCCTATATCGTTTGCCCGCGCATTGAAGGCAAAGGCGGAGTTCTAGAGCTTGCACAGCAGTTAGAAAACGGTCCCTTCAAGGGACTACGGATCGCCATTTTGCATGGGAAGATGCCCAATAAAGACGAGGTAATGACGTCATTTGCCAGGGGAGAGATCGATATCCTGGTCTCTACCACGGTCATTGAGGTGGGCGTGGATGTTCCCAATGCCACGGTGATGCTCATCCGCGAGTCCGAGCATTTCGGCGTTTCCCAGTTGCACCAGTTGCGTGGGCGTGTGGGACGAGGCGGCAATGCCTCCGTCTGCCTTTTGCACACGACGGCAGCCGATAACACTCCGTCCTTCCGTCGTATCACTCAGATCGCCCAAACGTCCTCGGGTTTTGAACTGGCCGAGCTTGATTTGCGCCAGCGCCAAGAGGGCGACATCTTGGGCACCATGCAGTCCGGAACGCACCGCACCTTGCGGCTACTGAACTTGGCGGATGACCAAGACATTGTGGAGCGCACCCACACGGATGCGCGCGCCATGGTGTTGCGCAATCCCGAGCTGGCTGAGGAACTCACGCGCAATTTGAGCGAAAGCGAACAGGAATACTTGGAGAAGAACTAAGACGGGTTAACCTAGAAGCATGAAAATTTACGCCCCCTTCGCGGGCATCGTCCGCTGCCATGTGAATGTGGGAGACACTGTTGATACCGGAGTACCGCTTGCGACCGTTGAAGCCACGAAGCTCGAGGCTCCCGTAGAAAGCCCGGGACCAGGAAAGGTCCACCGTATTGTGGTCTCTGACTTTAGTGACGTGGTGGGCGGAGACCTTTTGATGGAGATTGGAGAAGCATAAATGACGCGCATTATTGCCGGCGAAGCCCGCGGACGCACCATTAAAGTGCCTGCAGAAGGAACTCGGCCTACCGCAGACCGCGCCCGCGAAGGGCTGTTTTCGTCCCTCACTGCACGGTGGGGCTTTGCTGGATCTTCGGTGCTCGATCTTTTTGCTGGCTCTGGTGCCCTGGGCCTAGAGGCGGCGAGCCGAGGGGCAGAGGAAGCAGTACTGGTGGAATCTTCGGCCGATGCAGTGAAAATCATCCGGCACAACATGGGCGTCGTCAAGCATCCCGGCGTGCGCGTGCAAGAGATGAAGGTAGGCACCTACCTGGCTAGTGCCCCGCGCAAACACTTTGACCTGGTGCTTGCGGACCCGCCCTATGCTTTTGATGAGGTGGATGCACTCATTGCTGCCATCGAACCGGTGCTTACTGATCACGCAATGGTAGTAATTGAGCGCCACGTCGATTCCGCGGATACGGTGTGGCCTGCTGGTTTTGAGCCCACCGGCCAGAAGCTGAAGAAGCGCACCTTTGGCATCGCACGTATGGATATGGCGGTTTATACCCGTCCCGGCAGCGAGGACGCCGAAGACTAAACCCCTGAAAAGAAAGCGAAAGTAGCATGACTAAGGCCGTCTGCCCTGGATCCTTCGACCCCGTCACCTTAGGTCACGTCGATATCATCAATCGCGCTAACCAGATGTTTGATGAGGTCACCGTGTTGGTAACCGGTAATCCCGACAAGCCCTCAGGGCTCTTTAGCGTGGAGGAACGCATGGAACTTATCCGCCAGAGCGTGGATTCTTCCATCAAGGTGGATTATTGCTCCGGGCTGTTGGTGGACTACACCACGGAGCATGGGGCAGACGTCCTAGTGAAGGGACTGCGTAGCTCTCTGGATTATGAATATGAGCTGCCCATGGCGCAGATGAACCGGCGCCTTTCGGGAATCGATACTGTCTTCCTACTCACGGACGAGAAGTACGGCTATATCAGTTCCTCGTTGTGTAAGCAGGTAGCAAAGTTTGGCGGTGACGTAACGGGTATGTTCCCCGAATCCGTAGGCCGTGCGGTAAAGGAGAAATACCGGCAGTGAGCCTCGCACTGGTTATTTTCCTCGTCGTTGTCGTTGGTTCGACACTGCAGCGGGTATCCGGAATGGGGCTCGGTCTCATCGGCGGTCCCATCCTCATGCTCATTATGGGGCCGGTCGAAGGAATCCTCGTCATTAACGTTCTGGCCTGCATAAATGCGATTCTGACCACCTATTCCGTGCGTGAGAATGTGAGCTGGAAGAAGTTCGGACTTATAGCTCCAGTTATGGTGATTGGTTCCTTGGCCGCGGCGTTGCTCATTAGGCGTATGGACACGGCAGGGCTCATGATCGTAGTGGGCGCTGCGCTTCTGGCCGCATTGGCCGTAGTGACATTTGGAAAGAAGTTTGTCCCGCCGATGGAGGGCAAAGGCCCTGCCATCTCCGCCGGTATTCTCGGCGGCTTTACCAACACCTTGGCCGGCGTGGCCGGCCCGGTTATTACCGTCTACGCCCAGGCGGCAAAGTGGCCTCAACATGTCTACGCAGCTACGCTGCAGCCGATTTTTGTCGTAGGCGGATTCTTTTCCGTGATGACCAAGACGCTTACTGGTGCGGCGCATTTTGATGGCCTGCCTTGGGTGATGTGGCCCGCCGGAGTATTAGGTATGTTCGTCGGCATTTGGGCCGGCACCCGGATTGCTCGGCGTGTTCCACGAGAAAAGGCCCGCGTGCTCTCATTAAGCGTTGCCGGGTTGGGCGCGGCCAGCGCACTGATTCGGGGTATTTTGACGCTTTCGTAGGCGCGTGAGCCACGACAAAGCCCGCCGGTCCTCTTTGCTGAAGAGGCGGCGGGCTGAAGGCACTCTGCGGAGTGTAGTGGGGGCTATAGCAACGAAGCCAAAAAGTCCTTGGTGCGTGGTTGTTGCGGGTTATCCAAAACCTCAGCTGGGCTGCCGGACTCGATGACCACGCCGCCGTCCATGAAGAAGACCTTATCGGCTACCTCGCGCGCAAAACCCATCTCGTGGGTGACGACGAGCATGGTCATGCCTTCAGCTGCGAGGTCCTTCATAACGCGCAGCACTTCGCCGACGAGCTCGGGGTCGAGGGCGGACGTAGGTTCGTCGAAAAGCATAAGCTTAGGATCCATAGCCACCGCACGAGCGATGGCAACGCGCTGTTGCTGTCCGCCAGAGAGCTGCACCGGGTAGTTATTGGCCTTGGAGGCCAAGCCAACGTCCTCCAACAGCTCCATAGCGCGGGCGCGGGCGGTCTCTTCCGGAATCTTTTTCACCTGCACCGGTGCCTCGATGATGTTTTCAATCACCGTGCGGTGGGGGAAAAGGTTGAAAGACTGAAAGACCATTCCGATATCGGAGCGCTGTTCTGCGGCTTCCTTTTCGCTGATCTCATACAGGGTGCCGTTCTTTTCGCGGTAGCCAATCAGCTCGCCGTCGACGTAGAGTCGGCCGGCCGTCGCCTTATCAAGGTGGTTGACGCAGCGCAGGAAAGTGGACTTGCCGGAGCCCGAGGGGCCTAGTAGGCAGGCCACTTCGCCGGGCTGGACCTCAAGGTCAATGCCTTTGAGGACCTCGAGCTGTCCGAAGGACTTATGGACGTTCTGGGCGGAAATCATGGGAGTAGCCATTAGTTTTTAGCCTCCGAAATCACGGATACGTTGCGGGGGATGGTTCCTTCAGCGTCTGCCAGCGCAGCAAGTTGGCGGCCGGTGAGTTCGCGGGTGGCACCGCGCTCAAAGCGGCGCTCCAGGAAGTACTGACCCACCATCAGCAGGGAAGTAACCACGAGGTACCAGGACGCTGCGACCAGTAGCAGCGGGATGGGCTGGAAGAGGGCGGCGGAAATATCCGTGGAACGGCCGAAGATTTCCTCGGTATAAGGAATGGCCACCACGAGGGAAGAGGTCTTGAGCAAGGAAATGAACTCATTGCCTGTGGGCGGAATGATAATGCGCATGGCCTGCGGAAGGACGGTGCGACGCATGGTCATCCACCAGGACATGCCGAGCGCCTTGGAAGCTTCCTTCTGCCCCTCGGGAACGGAGGTGATACCGGAGCGCACAATCTCGGCCATATAGGCGGCTTCATTAAGCCCCAGGCCCATCACCGCAAGGAAGAAAGCGTTGGTGAGGATCGTCTGCAAAGATACCTCGGTAAAGCCCAAGTTGATGGATTGGTAGATGGCGGAGAGTAAGCCCCAGAACACCAGTTGCACATAGATCGGCGTGCCGCGGAAGACCCAGAGGAATATCCAGGAGACGCTGCGCAGCACCGGGTTGGGGGACATGCGCATAACCGCAAGTATGGCACCACCCACAACGCCGATGATCATTGACAAAATGGTGATGGCAATGGTGTGCAGGGAGGCAAGCGCAATGCGCTTATCAAAGAGATACTGGAAGTAGGTGTCCCAGCCAAAAGCCTCGTTGCGGGCGGAGGCGATGATGAACCACACGGCGAGCACGATAAGCAGGCCGGCGAATACCCAGCGCCACGGGTGGCGTAGAGGTCGCGCCTCGATCTTGGCGGGCTTTTCCTTAGGCTCTGCCGTAGCTGGCGTCGCCGCATTTTCATTAACCATTGATCGGCCTTTCATTAATCATTGCCTGGTCTATTAAGCCATCCTCGATGCCCCAACGGGACAAAATTTCTGCATACTCACCGGTTTCGATGAGGTGTTGCAGTGCCGCAGCTGAGGCCTTGCCCAAATCGGAATCCTTGGGTACGGCAAAGCCATAGGGCGATGCTTGGAACATATCGCCTACCTGCCGCATCTTTCCTTCGGAGCGATTGACCGCCCACGCCGTTACTGGGGAGTCTGCGGACAGGGCATCTGCGCGTCCCATAAGTACCGCCAGCGCGGCGTTGTCACCGGTGTCATAAGACAAGACTGTGAGATCGCCGTTGCACGCATCCTTCTTGGGCCGCACATCGTCGGTTTCAGATACCGTGGTGCGCTGCACCGCAACGGTCAAGCCGCAAGGATTATCCGGGTCAACCTTTTTAGGTCCGTCTACTCGTTCGGCCCACTGGATGCCGGCGTAGAGGTGATCTACAAAGTCGAATTCATTGCGGCGTTCGGGGTTATCCGTGAACCCGGATGCGCCCATATCAATCTGGCCCGATTGCACGGCCGGCAGGATCATGGAGAAGTCCTGTTCCACGGGCTGGAAATCGAGTCCCAAGACGCCGGCAACGGCGTGCGCAAGATCGAGTTCAACGCCCTGGAGCGCCCCGTGGGAATCCTTAAGCTGAAATGGGGCATAGGGTGGGTTAGTTCCGGCAGTGAGGACGCCATCGTTGTCGTCATACATGGCGGCAATTTCCGGCACCATTGCGGAATGGGGTTCTTCCCAGCCGTCCGGAGTGGAATCTTCCTCGTTGGTGACGCAGGCGCCCAGGCTCAACGTGGGGACGAGGACCGCGGCGAGAATTGTGCGGCGAGAAAACGAACGCGGCATTACTCTTGCGCCGTCCTTTCATCTATAGCGCGGGCTTTCTTCATATCTGCGAAGATGAACGCGGAGACGATGAGTGCACCGAGGATGAACATGCCGATGATGATGCCGCTAGAGGCATCCTGGTCAGCTCCCCACGGCCATAGGGCGCGCAGAGAACCGAGCATGAAACCTGCCATGGCCATCAGCGTGGGGGCGCGGTGGTGATCCAGCAGGAAATTTAATGCCTTGATGAATGCCGCGAGGCCACACAGGGCACCCAGCGCGAAGACGGCGATAGTGCCTAGGTCACGATCTGAAACCGCGCCAATGATGGGCTGGTAGAGGCCCATGGTCAGCAGGATGAGCGAGCCGGAAATGCCTGGCAGGATGAGTGCGCATACCGCGATGGCGGCGGCGAAGAAGACCACGATGAGGCTGGGGTTCTCGTGCGGTTCGGAGGTGAATCCGGTGATAAAGAAGATCGCAATCGTGGCAACGACGAACGCGATGATGGACGAGGGGCGCAGCCGTTCCTGCTTGGAGAGCATGGATAGCGGTACAAAAATGGACACAGCCACCATGCCCAAAAAGAGCGCTCCGGAAGCCGATACGTGATTTTCCACGAAGTTAGAAAGCACGGTGGACATCCCGAAGACGGCGATGAACATACCGATAGCTACGGAGAGGAGGAAGCTCCATTCGACCTTCTTGAAGCGGCCGGAGATGAGATCGTTGGCGTTGTGGACTGCGCGTTCATAAATGCCCACGATGAGCGCCACGGTGCCACCGGAGATGCCGGGTACGAGCTCGGCCATGCCGATGAGGGCACCGCGGATAGCGTTCAAAATGTACTGCATAAAATAAAAATTTACCTGGGAGGGGACTGGTGCGGAGGGCGACTGGCCTAGCAAGGCGGCAGAAAAGTGCCGAAGAGGGAGGCTAGGCGAACCACAGTGAAGCGTAATGCATATCTTTCATTAGAGGGCGGTTAGCTACCTGCCGCGGCAGAGGGGGATCTTCTCCCTAACCGTAGAGGTAAAACCGTATTCACGAATATTCTGTCAGTTTAATGCACCCCAATGCAACTATGCAGTTTGGGGCAGGATATACGGACTTGGCTCCAGGGGGATAGTCCATTCAGAGGAAACCATAAGTTTCCCATTATTCAGTCTCCTGTTTACGCGGGCGTCAACTAACTGCAAGCTTCGCACCCTAGAATTTCCCGCGTATTCCCGCTATTTCCCCTGTGCAAGCATTCCTTTCCAGTCTTAAAGGACTCTCTATGAAAAATCGTTTCGTCCTGCCTGCGCTAACTGCAACCGCGGTGGTGGGAAACCTCGTTGTTGTACCGGCCGCAAGTGCTGCGGATTTTGGGGCCGAGGGGGCGTCGCCAAGCGAGGGCTCTCGTTTCAGTATCGGCGTCTTACCGGATACCCAGTTCTACTCGCGCTATTCCACCCCGGAGACGGGCAACTTGGCCCAAGCTCGCTACGGAAGCGAACCCTATTTGGCCCAAACTCAATGGTTGGTAGATCACCAAGACGAGCTGAACATGGATTTTGTCACCCACTTGGGCGATGTCGTCGACCAATGGAACGTGGAGGGCGAATGGCAGGTAGCCGATAAGGCCATGCAGGTCCTCGATGATTCTGACCTGAACTACTCCATCCTGCCCGGCAATCACGACATGGACGTCGAGGGTGCGGCGGCTCACCCGTATGACAAGTGGTTTAGCGCCGATCGTGCCAAGAACGCTAATCCGGAGACCTTCCAAGAGCGCTACACTGCGGTCAATAATGACTCCGAGGCTCACATCTTTGAAGCCGAGGGGCAGAAGTACCTCAACCTTGCGCTGGGCTGGCGCGCCGATGAGAAGGCCCTTGCGTGGGCGCAAGGCATCATCGATAAGCACCCCAACCTTCCGGTCATTGTGACCACCCATGAGGCCCTCAACATCGACGGTGAGGGTAACGTTTTCTATTCCGATGACTATGGCAAGGGCCTGTGGGATAAGTTCATCAAGCGCAACGACCAGATCTTCCTGGTGATGGGCGGCCACCACCACGGTGCGGGCTACCGCGTGGATAAGAACGATGCCGGCCACGATGTCGTTTCCATCTTGCAGGACTATCAGATGGCCTATCAGGGCGGAAATGGTCTGCTGGGCGTGCTCGAGTTCGACCTTTCCGGCAAGCAGCTGGAGATGACCGCGCTCTCGCCGTGGGTGGCGCAGAAGCCGCACGAGGAGCTGACGCAGTTCGATAAGCTCACCCTGGATGATCAGGGCGATAGCTACGCCATTCCGTTCGACTTTGAGCAGCGCTTTTCCTCCTTTTCCCCGGATTTCACCGTGGGCGAGGGCCACCAGCCGGACCTAGCTCAGCGTGCGCGCGACATCGCCGCGGAAGGCTATAGGCCCTATACCATCGCGGAGGATGAGCTGCCCAAGGGCGCGGATGACTTTGCTAAGAACGACCACACGGTATTCCACTGGCGCCCGGGCCAGGCCCAGGACAAGGACGGGCATGCGCTTGCCGACGGCGCCCCTGCCGGCCGCGGCACCACCGTCCCCGATATTGCCAGCGATTCGGGCAGTGACCTGCATCGTTCTGGCGCCATGCTAGGTGATCGGGTGACCTATAGCTCCGATCACCACCCGCTATCCTCTGATTCCGGCTCGCTCTTCTGGTCTGACCCAGCGGGCAAGGTTGGCAATGCCGAGTTCCGCACCGACAAGGGCGCGGCGGCTAATAACGTGGATACCACCAAGGGGTACACCTTCGAATCCTTCGTCAAGATTCCAAAGGACTTCAATGGTGCCCAGCATGGCTGGGGAAGTGCGCTTAGCCGCGACTCTGCCATCAATAAGTTGGTTGACGGCTCCGAAGACACGGATCCCACCGTCATGTTTGGCATCTCTAACCTCCGCGAGCTGCGCTGGTGGGCGGAGCCGAAGCAGGGAAGCGGTTCTACCGTATGGTCCCACGAGGTGCCCAAGGACGAGTGGATGCACATTGCCGTGGTCAATGATCCGGAGCGCGATAGCGTGGAGATGTTCATCAACGGCGCACCCATCTTGCGCAATGCCGTAGGCGCCGAAGGCCTTCTCCCGCGCGACTTGCAGTGGGTCATGGGCGGTGGTTTTGATAACCAGCGCCCGCAGGACCCGTGGTATGGCTGGATCGGCGAGACCCGCCTGACCCAGGGTGTTCTGGGCAAGGAGGAATGGCTTACCGCCCGTGCACACGGGGACGGCAAGCCGGCCGATACTACGCAGCCGGCCGCGGGCAGCTCCGCATCGAGCAACGGCGCGAGCTCCAAGCCCGCCGTTCTGGGAGCAATCCTCGGCATCGCGGGCGTGGCTGGACTCATCGGCCTAGCCCTGCCGCAACTGAAGGCCTCGATCCCGCAAATCAACGCGCTGCTGCGCAAGTATCACCTGCCAACCCTGCCTGAACTGGGCTAAAGCAAAGACCTCGGTTTCCCTTATTTAGTGGAAACCGAGGTCTTATCTCGTTGTGCCCCTGGTGAGACTCGAACTCACACTGGACGGGTTTTGAATCCGTTGCCTCTGCCAATTGGGCTACAGGGGCGCACAGTGTAAAGGCGGACTGCCTTTGACTGTGAAAATAGTAGCGCAGGCACTAGGCGAATTCCTAATTGGGTTGGGGCAGTGGGGGAATGCGCACGTCATCCACAAAATCTGCACCGGGGTGTTCGGATGTCGGTGTGCTTCTCTAGGATGGGGCAGGTGACTACTAATCAGCCTCGACTTCTGCTCATTGACGGCCACTCTATGGCCTTTCGTGCCTTCTATGCCCTGCCGGTGGATAATTTCTCCACCTCAGGAGGTCAGCACACTAATGCCGTGTATGGCTTCTTATCGATGCTCTCTAATATCGTGGCGGAAGAGGCCCCCGACGCCATTGCGGTGGCATTCGACGTGGGGCGCAAGACCTTCCGCACTGAGATGTTCCCGGACTATAAGGCCCAGCGCGAGGCTGCACCGGAGGAATTCAAGGGTCAGGTAGACCTCATTCGCGAGGTGCTCGAGGTACTAGGAATTACCACCCTGTCTCGGGAGAACTTCGAGGCCGATGACATCCTGGCCACTCTCGCAACCGAAGCGCAGGACTATGAGACTCTCATCGTCACCGGTGACCGTGACTACCTCCAGTTGGTCAATGAGTCCACGACGGTGCTCTATCCCATGAAGGGCGTATCCACGCTCCACCGCTTCACTCCCTCCGCAGTAGAGGAGAAGTACGGTCTTACCCCCGCGCAGTACCCGGACTTTGCCGCGTTGCGTGGCGATCCTTCCGATAATTTGCCGGGCATCCCAAAGGTAGGCGAGAAGACGGCCACCAAGTGGATAGTCAAGTATGGAGACTTGGCATCCTTGGTAGAGCACGCCGAGGAGATTAAGGGCGTGGTAGGCAATAACTTCCGCGAGCGCATCGAGCAGGTGCAGATGAACCGCAAGCTCACCCAGATGATTACGGACATGGACCTAGGGGTCGGTCCAAATGACTTGGCCTTTAAGGAAGCCAAGGTCGCCGACGTTGCCGCCAAGTTCGACGACCTGGAGTTCGGTACCAACCTGCGCGATCGCGTACTCGCAGCCATTCCCAATGATGGTGCTGAGGCAGCCGAACAGACCGAGGAAGTCCAAGAGCTAGAGACGGTCATCGATGACGAGCCATTGTCCCAGTGGTTGCCCGGCCGAGAGCATGTCGCGGTGTATGTCCAAGGCGAGGGAAACCCGGGACAGGGCGATGCGTCTGCGATTGCTTTCGTGGACCAGGAACGCCACGGCCTGCAAGTGGAGCTGGGCGATCTTTCTGCTGAGGACGATAAGGCCCTAGCCCAGTGGTTGGCATCTGATGCGCCGAAGTATTTCCACGAGGCAAAGGCGGCCTTTCATATGCTTGCCGGTCGTGGGATAGAGCTGGCCGGCATTGCCCATGACACGGCCCTTGCTGCCTACCTGCTTCGCCCAGGTCAGCGCACCTACGCGCTTGCCGACGTCTACCAGCGCCACCTCCAAAAGACCCTCAGCGCCGCCACGGAGCAGCTGTCTCTCCTGGATGATTCCTCCCTGGTTGATCAGGCCGCGGCAATTATGGAGCTGGCAGAACGGCTCACTGCGGAGCTGCAGGAGATTGACTCTTTCGAGCTGTATACCGAACTAGAACTGCCGCTCGTGACAATTCTGGCGCGCATGGAGGCTACCGGAATCGCCGTAGACGTTGACATTCTCGAAACGCAAAAGGATGCCTTTGTTGAGCAGGTTGCCGAACAAGAACGCGCCGCCCGCGAGCTTGCCGGCGATGACAAGCTCAACCTTAACTCGCCAAAGCAGTTGCAAACCGTGCTCTTTGAGACCTTCGAGCTGCCCAAGACTAAGAAGACGAAGACGGGCTATTCCACCGCGGCCAAGGAGATTGAACAGCTCGCGGCTAAGAACCCTCACCCTTTCCTCGATCATCTCTTGGCACACCGCGAGTACCAGAAGATGAAGACCACCTTGGAAGGTCTCATCAAAACCGTGCAGCCTGACGGCCGCATTCACACCACGTTTAACCAAACCGTGGCCTCTACCGGCCGCTTGTCGTCCACCGAACCCAACCTGCAAAACATCCCCGTGCGCACCGAAGCCGGCCGCCAGATCCGTTCTGCCTTCATCGTGGGCGATGGCTTCGATGAACTCATGACTGCGGACTACTCCCAGATTGAGATGCGTGTCATGGCGCACCTCTCCGCCGATCCAGGCCTCATCGAGGCCTATAAGGAAGGCGAAGACCTGCACAACTATGTTGGCTCCCGAGTCTTTGACGTTCCCGTTGACCAAGTGACACCCGAGCTGCGCCGCCGAGTTAAGGCCATGTCTTATGGGTTGGTATACGGACTTTCCGCTTTCGGCCTATCCCAGCAATTGGGCATTCCGGCCGGGGAAGCAAAGTCCATCATGGAAAGCTACTTTGAGCGCTTTGGCGGGGTGAAGAAGTACCTCGATGAAGTCGTGGTCCAAGCCCGCAAGGATGGCTACACGGCAACGCTCTTCGGCCGTCGCCGCTACTTGCCAGAGCTCAACTCCGATAACCGCCTAGCACGCGAGAACGCGGAGCGCGCAGCACTTAATGCGCCCATTCAGGGCACTGCCGCGGACATTATTAAGGTGGCGATGATTCGCGTGGACCGCGCACTGCAGGGAATGAAGTCTCGCGTGCTGCTTCAGGTGCACGATGAATTGGTAGTCGAAGTCGCCCCCGGTGAGGCCGACACGGTTCGAGAGGTTCTCGAGCGAGAGATGGACTCAGCGATCGAGCTGAACGTGCCGCTGGAGGTCTCGGCTGGTGCCGGCAAGGACTGGGATGCCGCAGCCCACTAGCTCGGTTACTTTCTCCCGCCGAGAAAGGGCGCGCCTTAGGCTCGCCTCGCAAGGCCTAACCGTGCCGCGGTGGGAGAGTGCTGAGGAGGTGGTCCGCGCTTTTGGCCTCACGCAAGGCCAGGACCTGCATTCTGTGCACCGGTCGCTGGCTTTGCGGGCGAAAGACCACTCAGATGCCGGAAATATCGTGCGTGGATATCCCATGCGCCATACGCTTTTTGCAGCTTCTATCAAGGATATAGGCTGGATAACCGAACTGTGCGCTAAAGGGCGCAAGGGTGACGCAGAGTTGCTGGCAGCGGTTAACAAGCTCATTGATCGTCCCCTTTCGCGTGCCGAGCTTAAGGAACGGGCGACCACAGTGTTGCCTGAAGTGCCCTTCTGGCATGTTGTGCGTGTAGCAATGGAAAGCGGTCACGCCGTCTACTGTGGAGCCGAGCAGCTCATCACACCAGTGGAGCTGCCGGGATTAGACGAAGCTTTCAATGGAGACAAGGTCGCAGCTACCGCTGACCTAATGGTCCGGTATTTTCGCACTCATGGCCCAGCGACGCTGCAGGACTTTGCTTGGTGGACAAAGCTACCGCAAAGCCTAATAAGGCCAGCAGCTGAAAACCTTCCGCCGGATATCGTGCGGTGTGGGGAAGAATCCCAGGACCTTGTTTCGGCTGAGGTAGTGGAAATGGCCGAAGCACGAAAGAAGCAATCGGTATTGCTGCTGGGGGCATTTGACGAGTACATCTTGGGTTATCAAGACCGTCTATTTGCGATGACGAAGGAAGTCCACGAGACACTCGTTCCTGGAAACCGCGGGGTATTTCGCCGCGCCATCGTGGTGGATGGACAGGTCCGCGGAACGTGGAATAAACAAGCTATTGAGGACCTGGGCATGCCTGACTATGCAGTGCGGAAGGTTCAGAAGTTATGGCGGGATGAGAACTAAGTTTTTAGGTAGCCTCTTCTGTGCAGAAAAAGTTATGTGTGTAAGCCGAAAAGCCAAGAAGGGAATTGCCGAGCGGTGACCTTAGAAGACAAGACGAATAAGTGGACACTTCGCATTTTTGAAAGCCTCTGGGCCATTCAAGTTAACTTTCTTGCCATCGAGATAGCTGACCTCGGCCTCGAACAGTTCCTTGCAGAGAATAAGGCCTATGCCATCGTGTACGGAATGATTGCGGTGGGGTATTTTGTGGGCGCCATGACTCTCGCCAGTGTGGTGCCTAACTCGAAAATCAGGAGACTAACGGCCGCTGCGGTGATGGTTGTAGCTACGGCACTAGCATTCCTCTTCCCATCGCAGTGGATGTTTGCCGCGTTGGTTATTTTCGCACTTGCTTATTACCTCTGGCCACGCAAAGAAGGCGTATCCATCTGAGGTCGGCGCTCCACTAGGCAATTGGCCAGCATGTCGAAGGGCGTCTGGCCGAAAGCAAGGACGCAGAGACTTAATGCGCCGAGTAATAACGGCATGACTATCGGCAAACCGGTCAGCGTGAGCATGGAGAGTAGCAGCCAGGAATTGCGCAGGCTGGCTGCGCGCACGCCGGGGTGGGTAACGATGATCTCCAGCTTGAGCGACCATTTTCCCAGCGACGTCGCCTTGGTGGCTTCTGCCCATACGCGGTAGACGTAGAAGACTAGGGCGAGGGCCACGGCGTTGTACACCTCGAGGGCTTGGCCGGTTAAGGGGGCGTCGGCAAGTGCATTAATGGCCCAGCGCGCCACAACGATGACGGCCGCTGCCATGAAGGCGTCGATCCACCAGGCAAGGCCGCGGCGCAAGAGTAAGCCAATTCGATCCAAGACCATGCCCATAGATTAGCGGCAATTTCGGCAGACGAAAATAATCGTTCCGGGGAAGATATCGCCACGTTTTGGCGACCATTGGCCCCACGTAGTGGTGAGCTCCCTTGGCCATTCGGGCTCGATGATGCGCTCGATGAGGTACGGACCTTCACCCTGTAAGGCCTGAAACCAGTCGGCGATGGTGCGGTGGAACTCCGCATAGGTGAGGTTGCCATCGTGGTCTTGCTCCAGATAAGTGCGATCGAAATAGCTGATATCGGCGGTGAGATCGGTGGGATCATCAGGGAATATCCAGCGCATCGGGTGGTTGGCCGAAAGGACAAAGCGACCGGTTGGTTTAAGAACGCGGGAGACTTCACTTAAGGCTAAGTCAAGGTTGGCAAGGAAGGGAAAGGCTCCGAACGCCGAAAATGCGGCGTCGAAGGAGTCGGTGGCGTAGGGGAGTGAAAGCGCATCGGCCTGCGTTAAGGGGAGTCCGAGTGCAGCGTGGTTGAGCATGCCGCGGGAAATATCGAAGCCGGTGGCGAAGCGCGCGCGTGTCTGGAGCCATTGGGTACACGGGGCGGAGCCACAGCCAATTTCGAGGACCGAGGAATTCGAGACGTCGCCAAGCAGGTGCGCGTGGTCCTCGTGGAGCATTTCTGGGCACCAGTAAAAGGAAGAAAGGTAGTCGGGGTGCTCGGCGTGGTAATTGGCGGCGTCGCTATCCCAGTAGGCCTGGTTTGCGTGCGAGGGGGAAGTCACGGTGGAAGAAATTCCTTTGCGAAATAGTTGGTCCGTGTATTTGCCCTTTTAGCTGGACAGATGTAGTGTTGAACGGGCGTGTCTATGCCACGGGTTGTTCTAAGCCCCTGTAGGAAGGCTTTAAGCAATCACGAGGCGGGATCGATTATTTCTCTTTTTAGCTGCATTTGCGCAGCTTAGCAAGCTTTTTTCGAGAGACGCGCAATTGTCCAATTTCGATTTCCTACATTTATTCGGAGCATTTTTCAATATGCCATCTTCTAACACCCCGCAGGTTGCGATTAACGATATCGGAACCGCAGAGGACTTCCTCGCAGCTGTAGACGCCACCATCAAGTACTTCAACGATGGTGACATTGTCGAGGGTACCGTCGTCAAGGTTGACCACGACGAGGTACTGCTGGACATCGGATACAAGACTGAAGGTGTTATCCCTTCCCGCGAGCTGTCCATCAAGCACGACGTCAACCCGGACGAGGTTGTTGAGGTCGGCGATGAGGTTGACGCACTTGTTCTCACCAAGGAGGACAAGGAAGGTCGCCTGATCCTGTCCAAGAAGCGTGCGCAGTACGAGCGCGCATGGGGCGCCATCGAGGAGCTGCAGGCCAAGGAAGAGCCTGTCACCGGTACCGTTATCGAGGTTGTCAAGGGCGGCCTCATCCTGGATATCGGCCTGCGTGGCTTCCTGCCTGCATCTCTGGTTGAGATGCGTCGCGTCCGCGACCTGGAGCCGTACATCGGCCAGGAGCTGGAAGCAAAGATCATCGAGCTGGACAAGCAGCGCAACAACGTTGTCCTCTCCCGCCGTGCATACCTCGAGCAGACCCAGTCCGAGGTTCGCTCCGAGTTCCTGCACCAGCTGCAGAAGGGCCAGGTCCGCAAGGGCGTTGTTTCCTCCATCGTCAACTTCGGCGCCTTCGTCGATCTCGGCGGTGTCGACGGCCTGGTTCACGTTTCCGAGCTGTCTTGGAAGCACATCGACCACCCATCTGAGGTTGTCACCGTTGGTGACGAGGTAACCGTTGAGGTTCTGGACGTCGATCTGGACCGCGAGCGCGTTTCCCTGTCCCTGAAGGCTACCCAGGAAGATCCGTGGCGCGTATTCGCCCGCACCCACGCTGTGGGCCAGATCGTTCCGGGCAAGGTCACCAAGCTCGTTCCGTTCGGCGCCTTCGTTCGCGTCGAGGAGGGCATCGAGGGTCTGGTTCACATCTCCGAGCTGGCTCAGCGCCACGTCGAGGTTCCGGACCAGGTTGTCACCGTTGGCCAGGAGGTTATGGTCAAGGTCATCGACATCGATCTCGAGCGTCGTCGTATCTCCCTGTCCGTTAAGCAGGCAGACGAGGACTACACCGAAGAGTTCGATCCGTCCAAGTACGGCATGGCTGACTCCTACGACGAGCAGGGCAACTATGTCTTCCCTGAGGGCTTCGACCCTGAGACCAACGAGTGGAAGGAAGGCTTCGACGAGCAGCGTCAGGCTTGGGAGGCACGCTACGCAGAGTCCGAGCGTCGCTTCAACCTGCACACCGCTCAGATCGAGCGCAACCGCGCCGCAGCCGCTGAGGCTGCTGAGTCTGCAGAGTCCTCCAACTACTCCTCTGATTCCTCCGATGCAGCTCCGGTATCCGAGACTCAGGCAGAGGTTGGCGGCTCCCTCGCTTCCGACGAGCAGCTCGCCGCACTGCGCGACAAGCTTGCTGGCAACTAAAGCTTCCGCTTAGTTTCAACTAAGCCTTAGGGCTTTGCTCACCGCCGCGCCCACTTCATCACCTAGATGGGGTGGGCGCGGCTTTTGTGATCTTATAGACAATTTGTGCAAACGTTTGCCAGATTGTTTCCTGCCTCTAGGCGGTTGACCAGCGGTCAAGCAGAAGCAGGTAGGAAAAGTCCCTGGAAAGTCCACAAAACGGGCTTTTGTTCATGTGGGAATCCTCTTATACTCAAACGTGACGTTATAGCCAGTGCAGTACTGGTTATAAGTGGTATTGAATTGAGGAGTAAGAAGTGGCATCTATCAAGGACACTTCCACCCACATCGTTGAAAGTATTGGCGGCGCCGACAACATCACGTCGCTGACGCACTGTGCGACGCGCCTGCGTTTCCAACTTGTTGATGCGGGGAAAGTTGATCAAGAAAAGCTCGACAGCGACCCAGCGGTGCTAGGCACCGTGCCACAAGGCGCCCACGGCTACCAAGTAGTCATGGGCGGCGGCGTTGCTGACTACTACAACGAAATCATCAAGCAACCTGGTGTACACGCTTCCGGTGAGAAAACGGCGTCCTCCAAGAAGGAGTACGACGGTGTTCGCGGAAAGTATGACTGGGTAGATTACTGCTTCGAGTTCCTTTCTGATACTTTCCGTCCCGTCCTATGGGCTTTGCTGGGCGCCTCGCTCATCATCATGCTTCTCATTCTGGCGGACACGGCACACATCCAGGATTTCCGCGCACCGCTGGAGGAGCAACCAGAAGGCTTCCGTCTGGCTCATGCCATGTTCCAGTCGGTCTTCTATTTCTTGCCCGTAATGGTCGGTGCGACCGCGGCGCAAAAGCTGGGCGCGAATATGTGGGTCTCCGCAGCTATTCCCGCGGCACTTTTGACCCCCGAATTTATGTCGCTGGGTGAGCAAGGCGATACCGTCAACGTATTTGGCCTGCCGCTGGTCATCAATTCCTACGGCTCCCAGGTATTTCCGCCCATTTTGGCCGCAATCGGCCTGTACTGGGTGGAAAAGGGACTAAAGAAGATCATCCCGAGTGCAGTTCATATGGTCTTCGTGCCGTTCTTCTCCTTGCTCATTATGATTCCGGCAACGGCCTTCCTGCTCGGCCCGTTCGGCATTGGTGTAGGCAATGGCATTTCCTGGGTCCTGTACCAAATCAATGATTTCTCGCCTTTCATCCTGGCTATTGTCATTCCGCTGCTGTACCCATTCCTCGTTCCGATGGGCCTGCACTGGCCGCTGAATGTCATCATGATTCAGAACATCGCAACCTACGGCTACGACTTCATCCAAGGCCCGATGGGCGCATGGAACTTCGCCTGCTTCGGCGTTGTTGGCGCAGTCATGGTTATCTCCTTCAGGGAAAAGAACAATGCCATGCGCCAGGTTTCTATCGGTGCCTTCGCAGCGGGCATCCTCGGTGGCGTGTCTGAGCCTTCCCTCTATGGCATCTTGTTGCGCTTCCGCCGCAGCTACTACCGGTTGCTGCCAGGTTGTGCGGTAGGCGGCGCAATCATCGGTATCTTCGATGTCCGCGCTGAGGCCTTCGTCTTTACCTCTGCGTTGACCACTGGCGCTATGACGCCGCAGCTGGGCTACGTCCTTGGTATCACGGCTGCATTCCTTACCTCTTTCTTCCTGACCCTGTTCTTCGGCTACCGCACAGCAGAAGAAAAGCAGGCGGACTTGGAGCGCATTGCACAAGAACAAGGCGAGTCTGTTGAAGACGTAGCTGCTCGTTCGGAGTTTAAGTCCACCAAGGCCGACAACGGAGAGTCCTCGAATGCGGGTGGCGCCGTTGCTGCCAGCGCTGCGGGCACGGCTGCTACTGGTGTTGCCGCCAAGCAGGCTGGCAAGGCCGACATCGTGCTGGATTCCCCTCTAGAGGGCGAGGCAGTTGACCTTTCGGAAGTCCCAGATCCTATCTTCGCAGGTGCAAAGCTGGGGCCTGGCATGGCAGTGCAGCCAACTGGCAATACCGTCTATGCGCCTGCCGACGGCAAGGTGCTCACCGTGCAAAAGTCCGGACATGCGGTAGGCCTTAGCCTCGACAATGGCGTGCAACTGCTCATCCACGTAGGTCTCGACACCGTAGAGCTGGGAGGCGAAGGCTTCGAAGTTCACGTGGAAAAGAAGCAACGCATTTCCGCGGGCGATAAGTTGATTAGCTTTGACCCGGATTTCATCCGTTCCAAGGGCTATAACCTGATTACTCCGGTTGTGGTTACTAACGCCACCAAGTTCGGCGCGGTCTCCGGTGAAGCCGGCCCGGTTACCCCGAGTGATGACTTGCTCCGCATTCCGCCGAAGCCGGAGGAAGCAGCGGAATAAAGGATCGCTGACACTTATAATCGACAGAGGGGCCCACACCGTTTCATATGGTGGGGCTCCTTTTCGCGTAGGGTGGCTGCCATGAAACTCATTGGCCTTACAGGCGGGATTGGCAGTGGCAAGTCAACAGTTGCAACGCTCTGCCGCGAACGAGGGTGGCGTGTGGTTGACGCCGATGGCATTGCGCGCGACGTCGTCAAGCCCGGGCGGCCTGCGTTAGCGGAGCTGGCGGCAGCATTCGGAGAAGACATTATGCTGGCGGACGGCAGCCTCAACCGCAAGGAATTGGCTCGGCGAGCCTTTGCGGACAAGGAACACACTGAGTTGCTGAACTCCATTACCCATCCACGCATCCAAGCGGAAACGCAGCGCCAATTCGCGGAGGCACGTGAAGAAGGCTATGACTTTGCCGTTTACGATATGCCGCTTTTGGTGGATAACGGTTTAGACAAAGACATGGACTTCGTCATCGTGGTCGACGTGGCGGTAGAAGAGCGCGTCCGTCGCCTCGTAGCTTTACGCGGGCTGGAAGAGGACGATGCGCGCCGTCGCATAGCAGCGCAGGTAACGGATGAGGTGCGATTGGCCGCAGCCACGCACGTGATCGACAACAATGGCACGTTGGAGCAGCTGCGCTCGCGAGCGACCGAGGTCATGAACCGTATAGAAGCGGAGTCATAGACGCGGGGTCACCCAAACTTTAACCGTTGGGTGGTTAGAGTTTACGCAGTTTCGAAGTTGCGTTAACTTTCGCGTCTTAAGCTACTCGCCGTGGGAACGTGGGATACTGGGCCTTTTGATAATCACGCGGCGCGAGAACTGCTCGCTAGCTTGCGTGATGGCTCTTTCGATCTCAAAGCCTTTCAGAAGTCATGTGCCGAAGAGCCCATGGACTCCGATGACGCAGAAACCATGATCGCACTGGGCGCCTTGTTGAAGCTGAAAGCTGATGCGCTGCCGGAAGGAATCCACCGCGAGGATCTTGCGCCCCTGTATACGCCGCAGTCTAAAGCATGGCTGCGCCGTCGCATCAATAGTGCGATGCGCCCAGAGACGTCTTCTGTTTATGCGCTGTGGGAGACCACCGGCGAGCTGGAAGAGTGGCTGCGCACCGCGCAGGACTCCTTGCCGTGAACATAGCTAGCCGTGCCATATAAGCAGTAGAGTAGTGGGCATGGCTTTTGCTGCTGAACATCCTCTTATTCCAAATTCCGAGCACCGCGTCGTCAGCGAGGTCGAGCGCACCCCAGGTGAGTTTCAGGTTGTCTCTGAATACGAGCCGGCCGGAGACCAGCCAGCTGCTATTGCAGAGCTCAATGAACGCCTCAACCGCGATGAGCGCGATGTAGTACTCATGGGTGCTACCGGTACAGGTAAGTCCGCCACCGCTGCGTGGTTGATCGAAAAACAGCAACGGCCCACGCTGGTAATGGCACCAAATAAGACTCTGGCAGCGCAGCTAGCGAACGAGCTACGTCAACTCTTGCCGCATAACGCGGTGGAGTACTTCGTCTCTTATTATGACTACTACCAGCCAGAGGCTTATATTGCGCAGACGGATACCTATATTGAAAAGGACTCGTCCATCAACGAGGACGTAGAGCGCCTGCGCCACTCGGCTACCTCGGCCCTGCTGTCCCGCCGGGACGTGGTGGTTGTGTCCTCCGTGTCGTGCATTTATGGCTTGGGTACCCCGCAGTCCTATTTGGATCGCTCAGTCATTATTTCCGTGGACGAGGAGCTGGATCGTGACCGCTTCCTCCGTTTGCTGGTGGATATCCAATACGAACGCAACGATGTGGGATTTACCCGCGGTACATTCCGCGCCAAGGGCGACACAGTCGATATCATTCCGGCTTATGAGGAGCGCGCAGTGCGCATTGAATTCTTTGGCGATGATATCGATTCCCTCTACTACATTCACCCCGTCACTGGCGATGTCATCGAGGAAGTAGACGAGGTGCGTATCTTCCCCGCGACTCACTACGTGGCAGGACCCGAACGCATGGAAAAAGCTGTGGCTGCCATCAAGGAGGAATTGGCCGAGCGCCTGGAAGATCTGGAAAACCGCGGCAAGTTGCTCGAGGCACAACGACTTCGCATGCGCACCGAATACGATCTAGAAATGATCGAGCAGGTAGGTTTTTGCTCCGGCATCGAGAACTACTCCCGCCACGTCGATGGCCGTCCGGCCGGCTCCGCTCCGGCAACGCTGCTGGACTACTTCCCAGAGGATTTTCTCACCATCATTGACGAGTCCCACGTCACGGTCCCACAGATCGGCGGCATGTTCGAGGGCGATATGTCCCGCAAGCGCAACCTGGTGGAGTTCGGTTTCCGGCTGCCCTCCGCAGTGGATAACCGCCCGCTGACCTTTGATGAGTTTGAACAGCGTGTGGGACAAACCGTTTACATGTCCGCCACCCCTGGCGACTTTGAACTTACGTCCTCGGACGGTGAGTACGTGGAGCAGGTGATTCGCCCGACCGGTTTGGTGGATCCGAAGGTTACTGTCAAACCCACTAAGGGCCAGATTGATGACCTTATTGATGAGGTACGCACCCGCATTTCGCAGCAAGAGCGAGTACTGGTGACTACGCTGACTAAGCGCATGGCAGAAGACCTCACCGATTACCTGCTGGAGCAGGGGATTAAGGTGCGCTACTTGCACTCGGATATCGATACCTTGCAGCGCGTCGAGCTTTTGCGGCAATTGCGCCTTGGCGAGTTTGATGTCCTGGTGGGCATTAACCTCCTGCGCGAGGGACTTGACCTCCCCGAGGTATCGCTCGTTGCCATCTTGGATGCGGACAAGGAAGGTTTCTTGCGCTCTACCACCTCGCTCATCCAGACCATCGGCCGTGCTGCCCGTAACGTCTCTGGCGAGGTGATTATGTATGCCGATAAAATCACCGATTCGATGCAAGAGGCAATCGAGGAGACGGAGCGACGCCGCGAAAAGCAGATAGCCTATAACAAGGAACACGGCATCGACCCGCAGCCTTTGCGGAAGAAGATTGCCGATATCCTTGACCAAGTCTATGAAGACGGCGGGGACGAAGAGTCCAACTCTGACCCCTCTGCAGTGGTGGAGAAGCGGGATATTTCCAGCATGGCTACCGATGAGGTGCAGGCGCTTATCGACGACCTCTCGGCCCAAATGGGGGCCGCCGCACGCGAGCTCAAATTCGAGCTGGCTGGTCGTCTGCGCGATGAGATTGCTGATCTAAAGAAGGAATTGCGTGGATTGAAGGAAGCGGGAATTTAGTTTTCTCCCCCTGAAAGTGATGATTGGCTCCGCGGGTACTTCTCTTAAGGGCTGCGCTAGTTATACTGGATAAGTGCCAGAAGCGCCGTTTAGTTGTCACTGTGAAATAGTTCAACTGCAAGGAGAATAATGCTTACTTATAAAAACATTGCCGTCGGCACCGATGGCTCTGAAACCTCCCTGCGCGCGGTCCGCGCTGCGGCGTCCATGGCACGGGCGTACGACGCTAAGCTGATTATTATCTCAGCTTTTTATAACCACGCTGGATCCATGCTTGGTGCTCCGAGGGGCGACGAAGCCGGTCTGCCCGTTGTAAGTGAGGACATGGCCGGTACCTACCTAACCAATGCCACCCGTATCGCCGAGTCGGAGGGTGCGGAACACATTGAAATCGTAGGGAAATCTGGAGACCCAGTAAAAGCCTTGTTGGAAGTAGGTCAGGACTATGACGTGGACCTGTTCGTGGTGGGAAACCGCGGCGTGAATTCCGTTCGTGGTCGAGTCTTTGGTTCTGTCCCAACGGAACTAACCCACAAGTCAAAGGTAGACGTCGTCGTAGTTAATACCAGCGAGAAACGTTAATCTTTTTTCGTTGTTACACTGGCAGTAATGCCTCTGTAGGCTAAATAAACACTCCGGGTACACACCCACAAAGAAAGGTCATCATGAGCGACTACAACTCGATCGTTGTCGGTACTGACGGTTCTAAGTCTTCTCTCCTCGCTGTAGAGCGAGCAGCTAAGATCGCCGCCGCATTCGATTCCAATCTGATTATTGGTTGTGCTTACTACGAAAACCAGGAGCAGGCTTCCAAGACCCTGCGCCAGGATTCCGTAACCATTTTGGGCGATGAGAAGGCGGAGGCAAACCTCAAGGATGCTAAGGCACACGCTGAGAAGTTCGGCGCTTCCAAGGTCGAAACCGCTGTTCGCCCGGGCACCCCAGTGCAGGCCCTGATGTCCATCGTCAACGACAACGATGCTGACCTGCTTATCGTGGGCAACCGCGGCATCAACTCCCTGACCGGTCGCCTGCTGGGCTCCGTGCCGGCAGACGTTGCTCGCCAGTCCGACTGCGATGTAATGATCGTTCACACCGTCAGCTAAATGCGGTGATTAAAACCCGCCTTGGTCTTGTTGGAAGGCCAAGGCGGGTTTCGTCGTTAAGCGCTGTTTACTCCGCTGGGTGTGCAGCGTTGAATGCGGCGGCAATGGCGTCGCCGTTCGCGCCCTGAATCAAAGGGATAGAGAAGTGGCCCTCCTCATTTGCATCGGCCAAAGGGCTCAGGGAGCCGTGAGAGAGCAACTGCTCTTGCGGGCTCAGATTGCGGATGAGCACAGAGTGGATCCGGTCCGGATGCTCGTTAGCCACATCGCCGTAGGTGAGCGGATCATGCTGTCCGTCATCGCCAATGAGAATCCATTGCATATCCGGGTAGGCAATGAGTAGATTGCGCAGTTGAACACGCTTGTGCTCCTGCCCGCTGCGGAAAAGTCCCGTTTCCGTTGGGCCCCAGTCCGTCAGCAGCATGGGACCCGCGGGGAAACCATGGTGGGACAGGAATTTCTTGAGCGAGCCAAAGGTATTCCAAGCGCCCGTAGATAGATAAAACACTGGGGCTTGGGGGAAGCGTTGCTGTAGCTGAGCATAGAATTCAGCCATTCCGGGAACGGCCTGTCGCTTGCTAGGGCGCTTGGCCCAGGAATTCCACGCCGCCGTGAGCGCACGCGGCAGCCACGTGACAAGCACCGTGTCATCGATATCGCTAATGATGCCGATCTTGGCTGCCGGATCAACGATAAGCAGCTGAACCTCTACGGCTTTCGCGTTTGCGGCCTCGATTGTTGCCGTATGCCACCCGGGCTCTAGTTCGTGGTCATGGACTAGTAAGTCAATGTATCCGTTTCGATCGGTGGTGCCGGTGACAGTCTTTTCCCCAATAGTTACCGAAACATCGTGGTGTCCTACTTGAATGGTAAGAAACTGCTGGTAGCCGCGCTGACCCCACGTATCCTTCTTGCCTTCATCAGGATCGTGCATGAGTACGCGGCCGAAGATTCTCACCTGATCGGTGGTGCCATAGCCTGTATATCCCACAACCAGGGGCTGCCATCCACGCCGTTGGGAGCGCTTCAAAGTAATGAAGTTAAGTGAGCTTTCAGCTTTGCGCATGATGTCAGATAAGGCCATGGCATAAAGCTTACGGGAGCCTAAAGAACTTCGCCGCAGTCACCAACGAGCGTGAGGGATTGAGTGGCACGAGTGATGCAGACATAGAGGTTCTGCAATCCCTGTGGGGAGGCATCCACGATGCGCTGCGGATCGAGCACGACCACGTGGTCAAACTCGAGGCCCTTGTAGCGCTCCGCCGTGGCGGCGTCAATAACCGCTGTGAGCCTGCCGTCCTCTTCGCTGTGTACTCCAGGGACGTAGTTGCCCTGCTCAAGCCGGCGCACCTGCACCCCATCACGGATGGCTGTCGCCGGGATGGCATCAGGGTTAATCATTTCCAACAGGCCATTGGCCAATTCCGTAATGGGCTGCGGGGTGCGATAGTTGACGGTTAAGAAGTGGTGACGGAAGCGTTGGGCCACGAAGGGCTCGAGGGCCTCGCCCCAGTCATCAACACCTGCCGGGGAACCAGTCTGGGAGGTATCACCCACCAAAGTCATCCACCGCGAAGGGCAGCGGCGGAAGAGCATACGCCACTCCATAGGTGTTAATTCCTGGGCTTCGTCCACGATGATGTGACCATAAGCCCACGTATGATCTTCGCGGGCGCGTTGGGCAGTGGTGCGCTTATCGCGTACCTCCTGGCGGTGCGCCAAGGTTTCGGCGTCGATGACATCGTGGGCAGAGAGGATTTCTGCTTCAAACATGTCATCGTCATTATCTGTGGACTCGGAGGAGGACAAGATATCCAATGCGTCTTCCGCATCAGCCACTTGGTCGCGCCACGCCGCATCATCGGCTGCCTTCTTTTCTTCAGGGTTGGGTAGGCCGATGAGGACGGCAAGCTCGTCTAGCAAGGCCGCATCCGAACCCGTCCATGCTCGCCCCTCTGCGCGGTAGAGCGCTTCTTGGGTTTCCTCGTCATATCCGTGGGCGGCAGAAGCGATGCGCTCGCGTGAGGAGACTAGAGCAGCAAGTACATCGGTGGGGTGTAGTTCGGGCCAAAATTCATCGATCAAGGCTGTAACGGCCGCGTCCTCAGCAAGGTCATCGTGGAATTGATCGATATCAGCGCGCGAAAGAAGATTCTTTCCGCCAAGCGGATCGGCACCTACCTTTTCTGCCATTTGCTGGGCTAGGTCCTCTACGAGGTGCTCAATGAAGGCACCACGCGCTTCATTGTGTGGCTTGCGCGAGCGGCGTGCACGTGTGCGGGCGCTTTTCACCATCCTTGGCGTGACGCTTAAGGTAAGGCCGTCGACTGCTAGTGCGCGGGGGGCGTCGGGAAGCAGCTGGTAGTCCTTGACCGCGGTGGAGAGGATTTCCACCATGGCGTCGCTGCCCTTGATTTCCCGAGCCACGAGGTCTTCTTTGTGTTCCGGTTCGATTCCAGGGAAGAGTCCGCCGATGGTGGAGAGCACCACGCCGGTCTCGCCCAGTTCTGGGAGCACGCGCGAAATATAGTCCAAGAAGCTGCTATTGGGGCCAACGATGAGTACACCGGTGGTAGAAAGCAGCTCGCGGTGGGTATAGAGCAGATAGGCAACGCGGTGCAGCGCAACTGCGGTCTTGCCGGTGCCGGGGCCGCCTTCTACCACCATTACGCCGCGGGTGTTATCGCGGATAATCTCGTCCTGCTCCCGCTGAATGGTCTCCACAATGGAAGCCATGTGACCCGTGCGGGCTCGCTGCATAGCGTGGTAGAGAGCGGATTCGCTCGCTACGCCGGCCTCTTCTTCACGCACGCCGGGACCGGCAAGGACCTCATCATGAATGCCGGTGACGGTGCGCCCCTTGGTGCGGATTTGGCGGCGGGTGTGCACGCCTTCTGGTTGGGCGGTGGTAGCGAGATAGAAGGGCCGTGCCATGGGGGCACGCCAATCTAGAAGGAGCGTGCGATAGTCCTCTTCACGCGCATCGAGTCCCATGCGGCCGATGTAGCGGCGATCTAGGCCTTCCGCGGTGGGATTGTCACCGGGGGCGTCAATATCGATGCGGCCAAAGACCAATCCCATTTGGGCCACATTGAGACGATCCAGCTTGGCTTGGAGCCCGTGGTATTCCGTTTCGCGGCGTACCAAGGCATCTGCGTCCGGGGTGGAGGGATCTACGTCCGCCTGCACCTCATTGAGCCGTTCATTTGCTGCAGCCACCTCATCGTCGAGGCGGGAGAAAAGGCCGTCCACATAATCTTGCTCCGTAGCGATGGCTTCGCGCTCCGAGGAACCTGCGGCCGCCGCGTGCTTTTGGGATGCTGAGTTCACGTGACTCCTTGGTGATTGGACGTTGATGGGGTGGAAGGTGCCGGGCACGCTGTCCGGCGAGGGGGAGAGATGAGTTTAGACCCTGCTGTGACAAAGAACAACGGCCCAGCATAAGGCTGGGCCGTTGAGTCATCGCCGAGATACTCGGCCAAGGAAGATGTGGCTACTTAGAGCGCTTTTCCAGCTTCTTGATAGCTGCCTCAATCTTCTTATTTGCCTCCTGCTGCAGCTTGTCAGCGTGCTTGGAAGCCTTCTTGTTTGCGCGCTTGGACTTGGCGCCATCCAGCTTGGCGACGGCCTTGTCGGCACGTGCCTGAGCCTTGGTAGCTGCCTTCACAGCACGGGTACGGGCGATGTCGCGATTAGCCTGTGCGGTCTCGAGCCAGTCACCCTTATTGTCTTCAACGTAAGTCTTGGCGTTGTCGACCGAGTCCTCGATGAAGGACTTGGCGTTGCCCAGCAAGCCGCGGCCAGACTCCTGCCAATCGTCCTTGTTGTCCTCTACGTAGGTCTTCGCATCGTCAACATAGGACTTGGCGGTATCCAGCAGACCGCGGCCGGTGGACTGCCAGTCATCCTTGTTGTCGTCTACATAAGCCTGTGCCTTGGCAGAGGTCTCGTTGATCCAGTCGCCGGCCTTGGAAGACAGCTCGTTAGCACGGGCAGAGAGCTCTTCGCGTTTCTGCTCGGATTCAGATTTAGTAGGCAGCGCCTGCTGAATCTTCTTATTCGTGCGCTTGCCGGCCTTCTGTGCGCGCCAACGCAGGGAAGGCTTGCCCTCGGTGTCCTGGGTAGCGATAAATAGGGCGCCGAGCAAAGCGGTGTTGGTAACGAATCCGTTGCGGCGGGATTCCTTGTCTTCCTTGTTGTCTGCTGCCCAGAAGTTATTCTTGCCAATCAGGTTAGGCAGGGTTGCGGCGGCCAGTACCGCAGCGGAAGTGCGCGGTGCCTTGCCCAGAGCCAAGGTGGAGCCGGCGCCTACCTTAGCGCCGCCAATGGCGCGGGTAACTAGTTCTGGGTCATTGGGGATGTAGCCCTGGTACTCAGAAGGAACGGCCTTGCGCACGGTCTTGAGGAAACCCTCGGTCTCCTTGACATGCTCGGACGCGTTGCGCAGGTTGTCTACGCCTTCCCATACAAATACGGATGCCAGCATGGGGCGGGCAAGCTTGCGAATCATAGTCCTTAAAGCTCCTTAGCTCGTTGTTCTAGACCTATCGTGTGCTAGACCATTGTACGCGGAAAACCGCCTTTGGATCACCAGCGGCGTTCCCACCAGTCACCAAGCTTGGGTCGCTCCTCGCCCAAGGTCGTGGACTTGCCGTGTCCCGGGCGCACGATCGTATTGTCGGGGAACTCATCAAAGATGCGCGCGGTGACGTCCTTATATAGACGGACGAAGTCTCCCTCAGAGGTAGTCTTGCCCAGGCCACCGGGGAAGAGGGAATCGCCTACGAAGAGATTGGTGACGCCATCGATGCTTGCAACTAGGGCTGCACCGCCGGGGGTGTGGCCGCGCAAGATGATGACTGGCAGCTGAAGACCCGCGAACTCGATGGAATCGCCCTTGCGCAGCTCCACGTCTACCTCAGCCGGGATGGCGGGGGAATCAAGGAAGGAGGCGTAGTGAGTAGCACCCGTTTCGGACAAAATCTCCTCGAGTGCGCGCACGTGGTCCCAGTGGCGGTGGGTCGTGAGCACCGCGGTAATTTTCACTCCGGCCTTGCGGGCCATGTCGAGGATTGCGGGCGCGTCATCGGCGGCGTCGACAAGCAAGCCCTCTTCGCCCGCCTGAAGGAGGTAGCAGTTATTGTCCATCTCGGACACGGAAATCTGATGTAGCTGAAGCTCGTTAGTCATGTGTCCCAGCCTACGGGTACATTCGAGGGAAGATTGCAATCCCTAGTACTGGAGGTCTGAGCACAGTGGCTGATCGTTTGGTGGTGCGCGGTGCCCGCGAGCACAACCTCAAGGGCGTGGATATCGATATCCCCCGCGATAAAATGGTTGTTTTTACCGGCCTATCCGGCTCCGGTAAATCTTCGCTGGCCTTTGACACCATCTTCGCTGAAGGCCAGCGCCGCTACGTGGAATCCTTGAGTTCTTATGCCCGCATGTTTTTAGGGCAGATGGATAAGCCCAACGTGGAATTTATTGATGGCCTGTCACCCGCGGTGTCCATTGATCAAAAATCCACCAACCATAATCCACGCTCCACGGTGGGCACGATCACGGAGATCTACGACTACCTGCGCTTGCTCTTTTCGCGCGCCGGAACGCCGCACTGCCCAAAGTGCGATGCGGTGATTGAGCGCCAAACGCCGCAGCAGATCGTGGATGCGGTGCTAGATTTGGAAGAAAAGCTGAAGTTCCAGGTGCTTGCACCGGTAGTGCGTAAGCGCAAGGGCGAGTTTGTGGATCTTTTTCAGGATCTTTCGGCGCAGGGTTATTCCCGCGTGCGAGTGGATGGAGAGACCCATCAGCTCAGCGATCCTCCCAAGCTAAAGAAGCAGATCAAGCACAACATTGAGGTAGTGGTTGACCGCCTGCAGGTCAAGGCCTCGCAGAAGCAACGCTTAACGGATTCGGTGGAAACTGCCCTGCGTTTGGCCGATGGCCTGGTCACCATCGAGTTCGTAGATAGGGAAGAGCTCACCCACACGTACTCGGAAAAGGCCGCCTGCCCCAATGGCCACACCTTGACCATTGAAGAGTATGAGCCCCGTGCCTTTTCCTTCAATGCTCCGTTTGGTTCTTGCCCGGTGTGTGATGGTTTGGGTACCAAGCTGGAAGTCGATGTTGACCTGCTTATTCCGGATCCGGATGCCCCGGCGGTTGATGCGATTCAGCCGTGGCACTCCTCTCCCAACTCCCGCTACTTTGTCAAGCTAGTGGAGGGGCTGGGCAAGGCAATGGGCTTTGACCCTAAGACGCCAGTAAGTGAATTGACCAAGGAGCAGCGCCATGCGCTCATCTACGGCACGGACGAGGAGGTGCAGGTTCGGTACAAGAACCGCTATGGGCGCCAGCGCAATTGGACCGCGCCGTTTGAGGGTGCCACCGGTTTCATTCACCGCAAACTGGAAACGACCGATTCTCAGTCCCAAAAGGATCGCCTGCTGCAGTACACCCGCCGCGTGCCGTGTAGCACCTGTAAGGGCACCCGCCTGAAACCGGAGATCCTGGCCGTCCGCTTGGCCTCTACTACTCACGGTGAGCAGTCCATTGCGGGGCTGTGTGCGCTTTCGATTGAAGATGCCTCTGAGTTCCTGGACTCTTTGGTGCTGGGGCACCGCGAGGAAATCATTGCCGGTGCGGTACTCAAGGAAACCCAGGCTCGGTTGCGCTTCCTTCTGGACGTCGGTCTGAATTACCTGACCCTGGATCGCGGCGCATCCACGCTTTCGGGCGGCGAGGCACAACGCATCCGTTTGGCCACGCAGATTGGTTCCGGTTTGGCCGGTGTACTTTATGTGCTCGATGAACCTTCCATTGGTTTGCACCAACGCGATAACCAGCGGCTTATTAAGACGCTGCAGCGTTTGCGCGATATTGGCAATACCCTCATTGTGGTCGAGCATGATGAAGACACCATTCGGGAGTCCGATTGGCTCGTAGATGTGGGCCCGCGTGCCGGTGAATATGGTGGCGAGGTGGTCTACCAAGGCGAACCGGCGGGAATTGAAAAGGTAGAGGAGTCCTTGACTGGCCAGTATCTATCTGGCAAGAAGGTGCTCGCCGTCCCGGATCACCGCCGCGAGATCGACAAGGACCGCACCCTGAAAGTCGTGGGCGCGCGCGAGAATAACCTCAAGGGCATAAACGTCGAAATCCCGCTGGGAGTGCTGGCGTGCATTACCGGCGTTTCCGGCTCGGGTAAATCCACCGTGGTCAATGAGATTTTGGCCAAGACCTTGGCCAATAAGCTCAACCGTGCCCGCCAGGTCCCCGGCCGTGCCAAGCGCGTCGAGGGCGTGGAGCACCTAGATAAGCTGGTCCAGGTAGACCAGAGCCCGATCGGGCGTACCCCGCGTTCCAACCCGGCGACCTATACGGGCGTCTTTGACAAGATCCGAAACCTTTTTGCCGAAACCCAGGAGGCCAAGGTCCGCGGCTACAAGGCCGGCCGCTTCTCCTTCAACGTCAAGGGTGGGCGCTGCGAGGCATGCCAAGGCGATGGCACCATCAAGATCGAGATGAACTTCCTGCCGGACGTGTATGTTCCGTGTGAGGTGTGTGAGGGTGCTCGCTATAACCGCGAGACCTTGGAGGTGCACTACAAGGGCAAGAACATCGCCGAGGTTCTCGACATGCCAATTTCTGAGGCAGCGGACTTTTTCGAGCCCATCAACTCGATTCACCGCTATCTTGCCACGCTTGTCGACGTCGGCTTGGGCTACGTTCGCCTCGGCCAAGCCGCTACCACGCTTTCGGGCGGTGAGGCGCAACGCGTTAAGCTCGCCTCGGAGCTGCAAAAGCGCACCAACGGTAGGACCATCTACATCTTGGACGAGCCGACCACTGGTCTGCACTTTGAGGACATTCGCAAGTTGATGTTGGTTATCCAAGGCCTCGTAGACAAGGGCAATTCGGTGCTTGTCATTGAGCATAACCTCGATGTCATCAAGGCTGCGGACTGGATCGTGGATATGGGGCCGGAAGGCGGCGCCGGCGGTGGCACCGTAGTCGCCCAGGGCACCCCGGAAGATGTTGCGCAGGTGGAAGGCTCCTATACCGGAAGGTACCTAAAGGAAATGTTGAAGTAGGGACACAGTGAATAGTTACCGCCTCGGCGCCAGCCTGCTGGCAGCGCTCACTCTGTTTACGGTGAGTGCCTGCTCTAGCGATCCTGAGTCCGAGAACGTCTCAGCACCCGCGACGTCCTCTCCAGCGCCCGACCCAGACTTAGTGCGCACTCAGCTTGATCGTGCAGTAGACAAGACCGCAAAGAAGTACCACGCCAAGGTTGGGGTTGCTATTTCGGCCGGCGATGACACCATTGCTGTGGGCGATAAGGGCAAAGGCCCTGTTTGGTCGACCATAAAGGTCCCTATCGCCATCGCGGCGCTGAAAGACGGCGCAGATAAGAGCTTGGTCGACCTGGCAATCAAGGAATCCGATAACGATGCCGCCTACGCCCTATGGTCGCAGGTGAAATGGCGCGAAGGCTCCGCCGATAAGGCAGTAGAGGAATTGCTCGAAGACTATGGATCACACGCGGATATCCATGACACCGCTTTTGGCTACTCCACGTGGTCATTGAAAGACCAAGCAGTCTTCGGTGCTGAATTGCCTTGCATTGAGGAGGCGGACTACGTCCACAAGGTGCTCAAAGACATTGTGTCCTGGCAGAAAATTGGCCTGTCGAAAGAGAAACGAACCCGCGCTAAAAGCGGCTGGGGCTTGGACGAGGACGACAATGAGTACACCTACCGCCAATTTGGAGTTCATGAGGTTGCCGGCAAGCGCGTCGGCGTCGCGTTATCTGTGGTTACAGATGGCGAGGATTATGCCAAAGCCGAGCCAGCGGTAAAGTATCTCGCCCATGAGTTAGTGGACATCGTTGATAAAGGGGTAGAGAAGGGCAACATTGAACCAGTTGCTCAATGCAAGGACAGCTAGGCGAGTTGCGATTTGGTGGAAAGGGTAGAAGCTGCTATCCTCAAAGCCACTACCGCCCATGACGCCTTTTCGAGGTGCGTGGGTCACAAGCGGAGTCTCTCCCACCCGATGCCGCGAACACCGTTCGTAGGATAAAGGTAAAGGTAACCAAGCACTCGTGCTTGGCACTGTGAGAACTCCCGGCTGTCTTTGGCAGACCGGGTTTGATTCGTTTGTGGTCCCGGTAGGTGAACTACTTACTCATACACCCCCTAATCGAGGAGAACCACAATCAGCGCTGAAGCTCGCATCAATGAGCGTATCCGAGTACCCGAGGTCCGTTTGGTAGGCCCCGGTGGTGAACAGGTGGGCATCGTCCGTACCGATGATGCTCGCAAGCTTGCATACGAGGCTGACCTTGACTTGGTTGAGGTAGCCCCGAAGGCAAAGCCCCCAGTGGCCAAGATCATGGACTACGGCAAGTTCAAGTACGAGCAGGCTCAGAAGGCTCGCGAAGCCCGTAAGAACCAGCAGCAGACCGTGGTTAAGGAACAGAAGTTCCGCCCGAAGATCGATGATCACGATTATGAGACCAAGAAGGGTAACGTAGTTCGCTTCCTCGAGAAGGGATCCAAGGTCAAGGTGACCATCATGTTCCGTGGTCGTGAGCAATCGCGTCCGGAGCTGGGTTTCCGCCTCTTGGAGCGTTTGGCTGATGACGTCGCTGAAGTTGGCGTTGTTGAGTCCCGCCCCAAGCAGGATGGTCGCAATATGACCATGGTCTTGGGTCCGGTTCGCAAGGGCAAGAAGTAGACCAGATTCCACGTAGGATTTAAGGACTTAATACTCATGAAGCAGAAGACCCACAAGGGCACCGCAAAGCGTATCAAGGTGACCGGTTCCGGCAAGCTGCGCCGTGAGCAGGCTGGCCGCCGCCACCTGCTGGAGGGCAAGCCGTCCAAGCGTACCCGCCGTCTGAAGGGCACCGAGGCAGTCGCACAGCCTGACACCAAGCGCGTCAAGCGCCTGCTCGGCCGCGCATAATAGCGCCGAATCAACCCACATCCGCCATCACAATTTGAATTAAGGAAGTATCACTGTGGCACGAGTAAAGCGCTCAGTTAACGCAAAGAAGAAGCGTCGCGCGATTCTGAAGTCCGCTAAGGGCTACCGCGGCCAGCGTTCCCGCCTGTACCGTAAGGCGAAGGAGCAGTGGCTGCACTCCATGACTTACGCTTACCGCGATCGTCGCGCTCGTAAGTCTGAGTTCCGTAAGCTGTGGATCCAGCGCATCAACGCTGCTGCCCGCATGAACGACATCACCTACAACCGTCTCATCCACGGCCTGCGCCTGGCTGAGATCGAGGTTGACCGCAAGATTCTGGCTGAGCTTGCTGTCAATGACTTCGAGGCATTCTCCGCACTGTGCGAGGCTGCTAAGGCTGCTCTGCCTGAGGACGTCAACGCTCCTAAGGCTGCCTAGTTACTAGGAATACAACGCCCGTTTCTCCGGCTTATGTGCCGGGCGAAGCGGGCTTTGTTCGTTTTACACTCTATCTGTCTAGTGAGCTCGGTCTCGCATGCTACATTGAGTCCAGACCACGAGTGACCCCGAGACCAAGGAGCAGATTCCCTGTGACAAACCCAAATGGTAGCTACCAACCAGAAAATGGCGAGTATTCTAGCCAGTCCTATGACAACAACCAGGGGCAGCAGTACAACCCCTATAACCAGCAGGCCGGTTACCAGCCGCAGTACAACCAGGGCTATGCACCACAACCGAATATGGGTTCCTATCCGGTGCAGCAGCAGTATGTGGCGCAGGGACAGCAAAAGTCTTGGATCGCGACTTTGCTTCTGTGCTTCTTCTTGGGCTTCTTCGGCGCGCATAACTTCTATACCGGTCGCACGACCTTCGGCGTAACGCAGCTGGTGCTTAATATCTTGGGCTGGGCTACTTTCTGGTTCTTGCTTGGATTCGCATTTTGGGCCATCGTCGGAATCTGGGTCTTCATTGAGTTCATCATGATCATTGCCGGCGCCGGTGATTACGATAAGGACGCCCGCGGCGTGCCACTAGCTAAGTAGCACTCAACATTGTGATCCTGTTGCCATACCGGCAACAGGATTTTTTGTTTTGCCTACGCAGCTGGGTCTGAGTCTGGGGCTAGGCAACTAGTAGGTAGGGTAGGAGCCATGAATTTGGATTTTGACTCTGCCTTTACTGAACGCACCCCGCGCATTGTTAATGCAGCCAAGCTGCACCGCGCTGCTAACCGGAAGAAGGCGAAGCAATTCCTGATTGAGGGAGAAAACGCCGTAGATGCTGCGTTGTCTACTGGCGCTGCTGTCGATGTTTTCGTCACTGAAAAGGCCGCAGAACGCTTCGGTGACATTATTACCGCCTGTGGATACATGGGAGTGTACGTACATCCCATCACCGATAAAGCGGCTAAGCATTTATCTGATACCGCCACCACCACGGGGCTTTTCGCGCTGTGCAAGCCGGTCCTGTGGTCCGCGGGCAAAATCCTTAACGGCAAACCAAGCTTGGTCTCTGTTCCCGTGCTCACTTCGGAGCCGGGCAATGCAGGCACCTTGATTAGAACTTCCGACGCCATGGGAGCAGATGGAGTAATTTTTGCGGGCGAGACGGTCGATCCCCTCAGCTGCAAGGTAGCGCGCGCTTCGGCCGGCTCGCTGTTTCATGTCCCGGTAGCGCGAGACCCCAATATTAAGGACGTCTTGGGGCAGCTGCGTAAATCGGGCATGCAAATTGTGGCGACGGCCGCTGATGGCGAGGTAGACCTTGCCGAGGCAGACCTATCTCAGCCAACGGCGTGGCTTTTTGGCAACGAGGCCCACGGGTTGGGCGAGCTACTGGAAGAAGCCGATATGCGGGTGCGTATTCCGCTGCGTGGGCGAGCAGAGTCACTCAACCTGGCAACAGCCGCCAGCATTTGTCTTTATGAGTCCGCGAAGGCCCAAGAGCACAGCTAAGCAGATCTCCGAATGAAAAGGGGGTCCCTGGGGCGGTCGGGCTAGCCGGGACAGAGTAAGATTGCACGCGTTAGTTTTCGCGCGAGAAGAAGGTACGAAGTACGTGTCCGATACACCGCAGATCGAATTGACCGAAGAGGCTCTCGGGGCCGCGGCCGATAAGGCTATCGCAGCCTTCAACACAGCCGAAACGCTCGATGAGCTGGCTGCAGCCCGCCGCGAGCACCTAGGAGATGGCGGCTATATTCCGCAGGCGCGCCAGTCATTGGGGCAGCTGCCCAAGGATCAACGCAAGAGCGCTGGTAAGGCTGTCAACATGGCCCGCGGCAAGATGGAAAAGCGCTTTGCTCAGGTTAAGGATGTCTTGGAGCAAAAGGCTCGCGAGGAGCAGTTGCGAGCAGAGACCGTTGACGTCACCATTCCCACCACCCGCACCCAGACTGGTGCCCTTCACCCAATTACCGCACTCTCTGAGCGCATTGCGGATATTTTCGTCGGTATGGGCTGGGAAATCGCGGATGGCCCCGAGGTTGAGGCGGAGTACTTCAACTTCGATGCTTTGAACTTTAAGCCGGATCACCCAGCACGTACCTTGCAGGATACGTTCCACGTCTCCGGCGAGGGCTCTAAGCAGGTGCTACGCACGCACACCTCTCCGGTACAGGTGCGCACTATGCTGGAGCGCGATGTGCCGCTGTATATCGCTTGCCCAGGTCGCGTATTCCGCACCGATGAGCTGGATGCCACCCACACCCCGGTTTTCCACCAGGTAGAAGGTTTGGCCGTGGATAAGGGCCTGACCATGGCCCACCTGCGAGGCACCCTGGAGCACTTGGCCAAGGTGCTGTTCGGTCCGGAGACCACGACGCGCATGCGCGTGAACTACTTCCCGTTCACCGAGCCTTCTGCCGAGGTTGATGTGTGGTTCCCCAATAAGAAGGGTGGCGCTGGCTGGATCGAGTGGGGCGGCTGCGGCATGGTGAACCCCAATGTGCTGCGCGCCGTAGGCGTTGACCCAGAGGAATACACGGGCTTTGCCTTCGGTATGGGCCTCGAGCGCACGCTGCAGTTCCGCAATGGCTTGACCGATATGCGTGACATGGTCGAAGGCGATGTCCGCTTCACCCTGCCGTTTGGCGTACAGGCCTAAAACCCAGAAAGGATAGACACACTAATGCTTATTTCCCAAGACTGGGTCACCCGCATCCTGGGCGCTAAGAACCCTGGTTGGAACGTTTCCGCTGCCGATATGGACTCCGGATTCGTGCGCGTCGGTTTTGAAACCGAGGGCTATGCTGCCGTTCCGGAGAGCACCGGTCCGCTGGTCATCGGCCAGGTGGTAGAGATCGAGGAACTTACGCAGTTCAAAAAGCCCATCCGCTACTGCCAGGTAAATGTAGGCCAGGCTAATGGCACGGGCGAGCTGCAGGGCATCATTTGCGGTGCTCGTAATTTCCGTTTGAATGACTATGTCGTTGTGGCGCTTCCGGGCTCGGAGCTTCCTGGCGGCTTCAAGATTGCGGCGCGCGAGACTTACGACCACATCTCTAATGGCATGCTGTGCTCTGGCGCTGAGCTCGGTTTGGGCGCACAGGCTAACGGAATCATCGTCTTGGGCGATGACGTCGCCGATAAGGTGGGCGAGGATGCTTGCCCGATTATTGGGCTGCATGATACTGACTTTGACGTCAACATCACCCCGGATCGCGGATACGCCCTGTCCGCGCGCGGTTTGAGCCGTGAGATCGCTTCGGCTTTCGACTTGGACTTTGCCGATATTGCCGAGGATCCGTCAGTCGCTGGCATTGATACCTCTGCTGTTCCAGCGGCGCAGGGCTCGCTTATCGACGTCACTCTCACCCCCGAGACCAAGGCGCAGCGTTTCGGGCTCCGCAAGGTCAGCGGCATCGACCCGCAGGCACGCACCCCGTTCTGGCTAGAGCGCGAGCTCATGCTCTGCGGCCAGCGCAGCGTAAACCTGCCCACGGACATTACTAACTATGTGATGTTGCTTTTGGGCGCCCCAATGCATGCCTTTGACGCCAACGTTATCCAAGGAAATCTCGTTGTCCGTAATGCGGACGAAGGCGAGAAGTTTGAGACCTTGGATCACGTAAAGCGGGAGCTTTCTGCAGAAGATGTGGTCATCTGCGATGACAACGGCATCCAGTCGCTAGCCGGTGTCATGGGCGGTACTACCTCAGAAACCTCGGCGGAGACCACTGATGTTGTCTTCGAATCCGCTATCTGGGATCCGATCACCGTGGCGCGCACCTCCCGCCGCCATAAGTTGTCGTCCGAGTCCTCCCGCCGCTTCGAGCGCGGCGTGGACCCTGCGATTGTCGAGGTCGCTCTAGACACCGCATGTGCGCTCTTGCAGCAGCTGGCGGGCGGCACCATTGAGGAAGGCCGGACGCTTATCGGGGACGTCGCCAAGCGCGAGCCCATTGCCCTGCGCACCGCAAAGGCTAGCGAGTATGCCGGCGTAGACTACTCCCGTGAGACCGTTATTTCCCGCCTCGAGGAAGTCGGCTGCACTGTCGCCGATGAGGGTGACATGCTGCAGGTAACGCCCGCTACGTGGCGCACCGATATCTCCATGGATGTAGACCTCATTGAGGAGGTCCTACGTCTGGAGGGCTTGGAGGACATTCCCACCGTCTTGCCTACTCCGGCCGGCGGTCGCGGTCTGACCCCAGCGCAGAAGCGTCGCCGCGCTATTGGTCACGGCCTCGCCTATGCCGGTTATGCAGAGGTATTGCCGGCCCCGTTCGTAGCGAACGACACCTTTGATGTGTGGGGCTTGGACAAGGATGATGCTCGCCGCCGCACCGTAGAGGTGCAGAATCCGCTTGAGGCAGATAAGGCCATCTTGTCCACGACTCTGCTTCCGAACATGCTGGAGGCCATCGGCCGCAATGTTGCGCGTGGCCGCAGCGACCTCGCCCTGTATGGTCTGCAGCAAGTGGCATTCAAGCGCGCCGCGGCATCGCCCATGCCTTCTGTCGAGCAGCGACCTTCCGAGCAGGTTGTTTCCGAACTTCTAGATACCCTTCCTGAGCAGCCGCTGCACGTTGCAACGGTGGCCACTGGCAATATTGAGCATGAGGGACCGTGGGGCGAGGGTCGCGCATATAGCTACGCCGACGCTATCGAATCCGCCCGCCAGGTCGCTCGCGCCGCCGGCGTGGATATCGAGCTGGAGGCAGCGAACGTTCTTCCCTGGCACCCAGGTCGTTGTGCTGCCGTGAAGGTGGCAGGCACTGATGTGGTTCTGGGCCATGCCGGTGAGCTTCACCCGCAGGTTCTGGAAGCGCTGAACCTGCCGGCGCGTACTTGCGCTATGGAGCTGGACGTTACCGCTATGCCATTGGAAGAGAAGTTTCCTGCACCGGTACTATCCTCCTTCCCAGCATTGCACCAGGACATCGCGCTCGTGGTGGATGAAGATGTCCCAGCAGAGCGCGTGCGCGCCACCGTGGAAGAGGGGGCGGGCGAACTCATCGAGTCCGTCGAGCTCTTCGACATTTTCCGTGGTGAGCAGTTGGGTGAGGGCAAGAAGTCCTTGGCCTTCCAGCTTCTGTTCCGTGCAGCGGACCGCACGTTGACCGATGAGGAAGTCAACGAGCACCGTACGGCGGCAGCGGAGCTGGCTAAGCAGCGCTTGGGCGCAGAGATGCGCGCATAGCTTTCCCAAAAAAGGGGCGGTGAGATTTAGCTCACCGCCCCTTTTTCATACATTTTTCCGCTCCTGACGAAGCTTTAACCAGGCATTTTTCTAAATTGTATGAATAACATACGGTCGAGTGTATTTATTGCTATAGTCACCCCTATGACGATTTCAGTAGCAATTGCAGGCGCCACCGGATACGTGGATGCGGAATTTCTTGCGGAAGTTACCCATAAGGGTGACTATCTGCGGCAAGAGATTGAAAAATTGCCGCTTGTAGAACGCGTACGCGGCCGCGGCCTGATGCTCGGCATTGTTTTAGCACAACCGGTGGCTAAGCAGGCCGTGCGCGACGGGCTTGCACAGGGGCTCATCCTCAACGCACCCAGTGAGAATGTACTCCGCCTTACCCCGCCCTTGGTTATTTCCCACGATGAACTAGACACAGCACTGACAACATTCCGGACGATAGTGGAGGAACTGGCATGAACCTGCGACACTTTCTGGCTGACGACGATCTCAGCCCACAAGAACAAGTAACCGTTTTGGACCTAGCTGAAAGGCTCAAGAAGGATCCCTTTGCGGAGCGCCCACTAGAGGGGCCTAAGACTGTGGCGGTGCTCTTTGATAAAACGTCTACGCGGACCCGCTTTTCCTTTGAAACCGCAGTAGCGAATATGGGCGGCAAGGGCATTACCGTCGATACTTCTACGACTCAGATGGGCAAAGGGGAGTCCTACCAAGATACGGCCGCGGTGCTTTCGCGGTACGTGGAGGCAATCGTGTGGCGCACCTTTGACCATGACAACCTCCTCCAGATGGCGGAGACTGCGACCGTTCCTCTGGTCAATGCGCTTTCCGACGACCTGCATCCCTGCCAGATTCTGGCTGACCTGCTAACCTGTCGCGAGAATTTGGGTGACCTCAAAGGTAAAAAGGCCGTCTACTTGGGCGATGGTGATAATAATATGGCTAACTCCTACATGATTGGTTTCGCCACGGCCGGCATGGACGTCTCTATTATCGCGCCCGAAGGATTCCAGCCGCGCCAGGAATTCGTCGACCGCGCGCGCAAGCGGGGCAACATCACCATTACTGATGACGTGGATGAAGTTGAAGGTGCAGACGTAGTCATCACCGATACTTGGATCTCTATGGGGCAGGAGAATGATGGCCGCGATAGGCGTACGCCGTTCCTGCCATATCAGGTTGATTCGACCATAATGAGCAAAGCGCATAAGGATGCAATATTCTTACATTGTTTGCCGGCGTACCGTGGAAATGAGGTCACGGCTGAGGTAATTGATGGACCACAGTCGTGCGTCTTTGATGAAGCGGAAAACCGCCTGCATGCGCAGAAAGCGCTTCTCGTCTGGTTGCTCGAAATAAATAAGGAGATCAACTAAGTAATGAACACCCCGACCACCCGCAATGCTCGGCAGGCCAAGATCTTGGAGATTTTGGATCGCAATCGCGTCACTAGCCAGGTGCAACTATCCGAGCTTCTTCTCGCAGACGGCATCGACATCACGCAAGCCACTTTGTCCCGTGACTTGGATGAGCTGGGGGCGAAGAAGGTAAAGCGCGATGGTGGCCGTTCCTACTACGTGGTCGGCGGTGAGCTGGAGCAATTTGAAGACCAGGTGGGCGGCCCCCGTGAAAAGCTGCGCCGCATGCTCGATGAGCTGGTGGTATCCCATGATTCTTCCGGCAATATAGCTATGCTGCGCACCCCAGCCGGCGCGGCCCAGTACCTTGCCAGCTTTATTGACAGGGTGGGGCTGCACGATGTCATCGGTTGCATCGCCGGAGATGACACCATCTTCGTCTTGGCGCGCGAGGGCGTCTCGGGTGCAGATCTGGCAGTGACACTTACCACGCGGAATATTTAGACGGTGGTGGTGGCAATTCCCACCACCAGCGTATATTATGTACTTAAATGAATTGTTTACAATAGAACAAGGAGCTTAACCATGTCCGCACGCGTAGTCTTGGCTTACTCTGGTGGGCTTGATACTTCCGTTGCCATCCCATACCTAGCAAAAATGACCGGTGGTGACGTTGTCGCCGTTTCCCTGGATTTGGGCCAGGGTGGCGAAGATATGGAATCGGTTCGCCAGCGTGCACTTGACTGCGGTGCCGTAGAGTCCATCGTTATCGATGCCAAGGATGAGTTTGCAGAGGAATACTGCGTTCCCACCATCAAGGCAAACGGCATGTACATGAAGCAGTACCCGCTGGTATCGGCTATTTCTCGTCCCCTCATTACCAAGCACTTGGTGAAAGCGGCGCAGGAATTCGGCGGAACCCACGTCTCTCATGGCTGCACCGGCAAGGGTAATGACCAGGTACGCTTTGAGGTTTCCTTCCGCGCCCAGGATCCTTCCCTTGAAATCATCGCCCCTGCACGCGATTATGCGTGGACCCGCGATAAGGCCATCGCCTTCGCGGAAGAGATCAACCTGCCGATCGAGCAGTCCGCTTCCTCGCCATTTTCTATCGATCAGAACCTGTGGGGCCGCGCGGTAGAGACCGGTTTCCTTGAAGATCTGTGGAACCCGCCAACAAAGGATCTTTACGCCTATACCGAGGACCCAGGCCTGGGTAATGCCCCGGATGAAATCATCATCTCCTTTGAGAAGGGCATCCCGGTGGCAGTCGATGGCCAGAAGATGTCCCCGCTGCAGATTATTGAAGAGGTCAACCGCCGCGCCGGTGCGCAGGGCATTGGCCGTCTGGATATGGTGGAGGACCGCTTGGTAGGCATTAAGTCCCGTGAGGTCTATGAGGCTCCGGGCGCCATGGTCCTCATCCAGGCCCACGCGGCGCTGGAGGATGTCACCGTGGAGCGCGAGTTGGCTCGCTACAAGCGCTTGACCGATGCCCGCTGGTCCGAGGAGGTCTACGACGGCCTCTGGCACTCGCCGCTGAAGCGTTCCTTGGATGCTTTCGTTGAGGAGTCCCAGGAAAACGTCACCGGCGATATCCGCCTGAGCATGCATGCCGGTACCGCCACGGTCACCGGTCGCCGTTCCGGCCAGTCGCTGTACTCCTTTGACCTGGCTACTTATGACACTGGCGATACCTTCGACCAGACCGCAGCTAAGGGCTTTGTGCAGCTGCACGGCCTGTCCACCCAGATCTCCAACCAGCGCGACCGCGACGGCGGTTTCCCCACCAGCGCGCAGAAGTAGGAGCACATGGAACCGCATAAGACTAATGAGGGTGCCCTTTGGGGTGGCCGCTTCTCCGGCGGCCCGTCTGAGGCAATGTTTGCCCTCTCTGTATCCACTCACTTTGATTGGGTGCTGGCGCCATATGACGTACTAGCCTCCAAGGCGCATGCCAAGGTGCTGCACAAAGCGGGCCTGCTTTCCGACGTCGACTTGGACACCATGCTCTCCGGCCTCACCGAGCTAGGGGAGAAGGTGGCCTCCGGTGAGTTCCGCCCAGCACCAACGGACGAAGACGTCCACGGTGCGATGGAGCGCGGGCTCATCGAGATTGTAGGCCCAGAGGTAGGCGGTCGCCTGCGCGCTGGTCGTTCCCGTAATGACCAGGTCGCGACCCTGTTTCGCATGTGGGTACGTGATGCCATTCGCGATACCGCGGCTCAGGTGAGTGACTTGGTGGATGCCTTGGCTGATCAGGCAGCAGCACATCCGGACGCCATTATGCCGGGCAAAACTCACTCGCAGGCGGCACAGCCAATTCTGCTGGCGCACGAGCTTTTGGGGCATGCACAGCCACTTCTGCGCGATATTGAGCGTCTGCAGGACCTGGATAAGCGCTTGGCTGTATCGCCCTACGGTTCTGGCGCTCTAGCCGGTTCCTCCTTGCAGCTAGATCCGGAAGCCATTGCGGAGGAACTCGGCTTTGATGCCGCCGCGGAGAACTCCTTGGATGGCACTGCGGCTCGTGACTTCGCCTCCGAGACGGCTTTCGTCTTGGCGCAGATTGCCGTCGACATGTCCCGACTTTCGGAAGAAATTATCTACTGGTGCACGCCGGAATACGGCTACGTCACCCTGGATGATGCATGGTCGACCGGCTCGTCCATCATGCCGCAAAAGAAGAATCCGGACGTTCCGGAGCTTACCCGCGGCAAGACTGGACGCCTTATCGGTAACCTCACTGGCCTCCTGTCTACGCTGAAGGCACAGCCGCTGGCCTATAACCGCGACCTGCAGGAAGATAAGGAGCCCATCGTTGATTCGGTGGCGCAGCTTAACCTGCTGCTGCCGGCAATGACCGGACTGGTGTCCACGCTGACTTTCCACGAGGACCGCATGCGCGAACTTGCCCCGCGCGGGTTCACGTTGGCTACCGACTTGGCCGAATGGATGGTTCGCCAAGGCGTTCCTTTCCGCGAGGCGCACGAAGCGTCCGGCGCCTGCGTGCGCATCGCTGAGGAGCGGGGAGTTGACCTAGTGGAGCTCACCGATGAGGAGTTGGCGGGCGTCGACAAGCGGCTGAAGCCTAGCGTCCGTGAAGTGCTCACTATCGACGGGGCAGTGGCCTCTCGTGCCACCAAGGGCGGCACCGCTGGTGTCCGCGTGGCTGAGCAGCGCGAGACTGTCCGCCAGCGTGCCGCGGCTGCTCGCACGTGGGCGCAGAAGCCGCTGCGCTAGTTCTCGGTGCGCTTTAAGAACCGCATGGTCTACGGCCATGCGGTTCTTTTTTGTCTCGCTGCGGGGGTGGGAGATTGACCCCCATTCCCAACCTGTCAACTGGGTTGTTGAACACAGTGGGGGTAGTGGTGACATGGGTAACAGTGTGGTGCGTTAGTATTCTTGCAGGGAATGTGACCTAACAGACTCATTCACCGTAATGAAAGGACGATCTCTCCTATGACAGTAAATTCTCCGCCCACCCCAGCTGGGCCACACGAGAATGAAAAGGCGGTCTACGCCTCGGAAGACCATGGCTTGCAAAAGGGAATGGGCAATCGCCAGTTGCAGATGATTGCCATCGGTTCCGCAATCGGTACCGGCCTTCTCCTGGGCACCGGCGGCCGCCTGCAGGACGCAGGCCCCTTCCTCGCCGTGCTGTACCTCGTATGTGGCTTCTTCGGCTACATCATCTTGCGCTCACTTGGCGAGCTCATCGTCTATCGCCCCAGCTCCGGCTCCTTCGTGTCTTATGCTCGCGAGTTTTATGGCGAGAAGACCGCTTTCGTCACCGGTTGGTTGTACTGGGGAAACTGGGCCATGACTCTAGTGGCGGATGGCACGGCCGTCGCCATTTACATCAAATGGTTTAGCCAATACACCGCGTGGCTCGATTCCGTCCCGCAGTGGCTACTTGCGCTCGTGGTCATCTGCGGCATCCTCGTATTTAATATGCTCTCGGTGAAGATCTTCGGCGAGCTGGAGTACTGGTTCTCCTTGATTAAGATCGTCGCGCTGATCATCTTCATGTTGGTAGCCATCGGCGTCCTCATCTTTGGCCACCCGAGTGGCGACCCGACCGGCTTTAGTCTCATTTCTGACACCGGCGGCTGGTTACCTAATGGCTTGATGCCAGCCGTGATCGTCGTCCAGGGCGTCGTCTTCGCCTATGCCGGCATTGAGCTCGTTGGTACCACCTCCGGCGAGACCAAGAATGTAGAAAAGCACATTCCGCGTGCAGTCAACAACGTGCTGCTGCGCATCCTGATTTTCTACTTCGGCTCCGTGCTGCTGCTCACGCTCGTGCTGCCGTACACCGACTACGTCGCTGATGTTTCCCCATTCGTGACCTTCTTTGAGTCCCTTGGCGTAGGAGCGGCAGCGCCGATTTTCCAGCTTGTCGTTATCACCGCTGCGATTTCCTCGCTCAACGCCGGCCTGTATTCCACCGGCCGCATTATGTACAACATGTCCACTTCCGGCTCCGGCCCGAAGTTCGGCGCTCGCATGTCCAAGTCTGGCGTGCCCTACGGCGGCATCGTCATGGCGGCCATGGTGGGCTTGGTAGGCGTCTTCCTCAATTATGTGGTGCCGGAGATGGCGTTTGAAATCGTGCTCAACCTGGCAGCCTTGGGCACATTGGCGTCCTGGGCGGCAGTTGCGCTCTCACACCTCAAGTTTGTGCGCCTGGCCAAGAGCGGAAGCTACACCCGACCGGGATACCGCTCGCCGTTTGGCGAAGGCGGAGACTGGGCAGTGCTCATCTTCATTGGCCTAGTCATTATCTTGATGGCCTTTGATTATCCAATCGGCACCTTTGCACTTGCATCGACCCTGCTCCTCGTTCCGGTCTTTATGGCAATGTGGTACGCATGGCGCGACCGCATTCGCGCCATCGCGGAAGAGAGGAAGGCCAAGCACCTGCCAACCTCCAGCTTCCCGGCTGCACCGCAAACAGACCTTCACCCAAAGAAATAGAAAGGAACTTTTATGAACCACGCAGTTAAGTTCGTAGATGTAGAGAATATGGCGCGCTGGATTCAACGCGAAGGCGTAGAAAACATCATTACCGGAATGGTTGACTACCTCGAGGCCGACTACCGCGAGTGGGAGCGCTTTGACAAGATTCCGCGCGTTGCCTCCCACACCCCGTTCGGCGTTATCGAGCTCATGCCTACCTCCAATGGCAAGGAGTACTCCTTCAAGTACGTCAACGGTCACCCATCCAACCCTGCTCGCGGCTTCCAGACCGTTACTGCCTTTGGCGTGCTTGCCGACGTCGACAATGGTTACCCCACCTTCGAGGCCGAGATGACGCTGCTTACCGCACTGCGTACCGCCGCGACCTCCGCCATGGTGGCAAAGCACTTGGCACGCAAGGACTCCAAGCGCATGGCCATGGTTGGTGCGGGCTCCCAGTCCGAGTTCCAGGCGCTTGGCTTCCGCGGCGTTATGGGAATTGAGGACATTACCATCTATGACATCGACCCTGAGGCGGTAGAAAAGTTCAAGCGCAACTTGGAGCCACTGGGCTTTAATATCACTGCTTGTTCCAGCGTCGACGAGGCGGTTTTGGGTGCAGACATCATCACCACCTGTACCGCAGACAAGGCTCAGAACCAGATTCTGGCTGAGCGCCACGTCGCCCCGGGCGTCCACCTCAATGCCGTTGGCGGTGACTGCCCGGGCAAGACCGAGCTGGAGAGCTCCATCCTGGACAAGGCCAAGGTCTTCGTAGAGTTCCCAGAGCAGACCCGCATCGAAGGTGAAATCCAGCAGAAGCCGGAAGACTTCCCGGTTGTCGAGTTCTACCAGGTGCTCACCGGTCAGGCCACCGGCCGCGATGATGACGAGCAGATCACGCTTTTCGACGATGTCGGATTCGCTATCAACGACTTCTCCGCCCTGCGTTACCTGCGCGATTCCGTCAAGGGCACCGACTTGGAGTCCGAGATCGACATCATCGCCAACCCGGATGACCCGAAGGATCTCTTCTCCCTGGTTGCAAACGTTCCATCCCTGCTCTAAGTCGAAGGTGGGGTAGAGGGATCCAACTTCTTCCTCTACCCGCTAAGATAAGACGCATGAGTCTTGACCCGAAGTTGCTAGAGGTCCTTGTCTGCCCGCAAGACAAGGGCCCTTTGACATATCTGGAAGATAAACAGGTCCTCGTCAACGAGCGGCTGGGCATTGCCTATCCCATTGAGGATGACATCCCAGTCATGCTTGTAGACCACGCCCAGAAATGGCCAGCTTAACTTCGACTTTTAGAAAGACCCCCATGAATATCATCGATGAACTGCAATGGCGCGGACTGATCAATCAGTCCACCGATCTTGAGGCCCTGCGCGAGGCATGTGAGAACCCCATCGCGCTGTACTGTGGGTTCGACCCCACGGGCGACTCCCTCCATGCAGGCCACTTGGTCCCACTTATCATGCTGCGCCGCTTCCAAAACGCCGGCCACCACCCAATCGCATTGGCGGGTGGCGCAACTGGCTTTATTGGTGATCCGCGCGACGTCGGCGAGCGCTCCATGCTGAGCGAGGAAGACTTGGCCCATAACCTCGAGGCCATCAAGGGGCAGCTGCGTCGGTTCATCGATTTCGACGGCGAGCAGGCTGCCACCATGGTCAACAACGCCGATTGGACCATGAACATGTCCGTCATCGACTTTTTGCGTGACGTAGGAAAGAACTTCTCCCTTAATACGATGCTGGATCGCGATACCGTCAAGCGGCGCCTCGAGGGCGACGGCATTTCCTACACCGAGTTTTCCTACATGCTCCTGCAGTCCAATGACTTCGTGCAGCTCCGGCGCGAGCGCGATTGCGTATTGCAGATCGGCGGCGGTGATCAGTGGGGCAACATCGTCTCTGGCGTCGACCTTAACCGTCGTATCGATGGCGCCAAGGTACATGGCCTTACGGTGCCGCTGGTTACCGACGCCTCCGGACAGAAGTTCGGCAAGTCCACTGGCGGCGGAAAGCTTTGGCTCGATCCGGAGAAAACTTCCGCATACTCCTGGTACCAGTACTTCCTCAATGCAGGAGACTCTGTAGTCATCGACTACCTGCGCTGGTTCACCTTCCTGACGCAGGAGGAAATCGCCGAATACGAGCGTGCGGTAGAAGAAGAGCCTTATAAGCGCACCGCTCAGCGCCGCCTGGCGCAAGAGATGACCGATCTGGTTCACGGTGAAGAGGCAACCAAGGCTGTCGAGCTTGCCGCTCAGGCGCTATTCGGCAAGGCCGAACTTTCCGAGCTGGATGAGAAGACCCTTGCCGGCGCGCTCTCTGAAACCACTGTCGCCGAAGTTGCCGCCGGCGAACCGCGCACCATTGTCGACCTGCTGGTAGCTAGCGGCTTGGCCGATTCCAAGGGTGCTGCCCGCCGCACCATTAAGGAAGGCGGTGCCTATGTGAATAACCAGCGTATCGAATCAGCAGAGTGGGAGCCGTCTGCAGAAGACCTCCTGCATGGCAGCTGGCTGGTGCTGCGCCGAGGCAAGAAGAACTTCGCTGGCGCTAAGTTGAGCTAAAAAGCTGTAGATGACGTCCGTTCCATTTGTTGGAAGGGCGTCATTTTTCATTTTTGTACGCTGTCCTGCGGGTTTGTGTTGTTTGGCGGAGTTGGACTACATTAATCCAAGTCGCCGCGAGGTAGCCGGGAGGTTACTTCCTAGCGAATTTTGTACGGACTTGGTTCAATGATTTGACAGGGTTCATTGAGTTGAGTAAGTTTGTACGAGCCGCCAACGAGAGGTTAACGGTAGGTTAATTTTTTGTGGTGTGTGGATGATGTTTGAGAACTCAATAGTGTGCCAATGTACTTTTTATTTTTTGTGTGCATGGTTGTGTGTTGATTGGTTTGTCTGCCAATAGACCTAGGTGGTTTGTTGGTTGGTGTGTGCCGGTTGGGTATGTGAAACGCGTACCTATTTGAATGCTGTTTGGTGTTTCGGCTGCATTGAGATGGATTGGTTGGCATGTGATTGTGTTCAACTTTTTTGGTTTCCTTATTTTTGACCCCGTCGGGTTGAGGGAACTGTATTTTTTCTTTGTAGTAATTTTTTGGACGCCAGCACAGGCTTTTGTGGTTTGTGGTGGTTTGTTCTTTTGTTGGGTTTCGGGCTTTTCACGGCCTGTTTCGGATTTGTTCTGAAATTTTTTTTGTGGAGAGTTTGATCCTGGCTCAGGACGAACGCTGGCGGCGTGCTTAACACATGCAAGTCGAACGGAAAGGCCCTGCTTGCAGGGTACTCGAGTGGCGAACGGGTGAGTAACACGTGGGTGATCTGCCCTGCACTTCGGGATAAGCCTGGGAAACTGGGTCTAATACCGGATAGGAGCCATTTTTAGTGTGATGGTTGGAAAGTTTTTTCGGTGTAGGATGAGCTCGCGGCCTATCAGCTTGTTGGTGGGGTAATGGCCTACCAAGGCGGCGACGGGTAGCCGGCCTGAGAGGGTGGACGGCCACATTGGGACTGAGATACGGCCCAGACTCCTACGGGAGGCAGCAGTGGGGAATATTGCACAATGGGCGCAAGCCTGATGCAGCGACGCCGCGTGGGGGATGACGGCCTTCGGGTTGTAAACTCCTTTCGCTAGGGACGAAGCTTTTTGTGACGGTACCTAGATAAGAAGCACCGGCTAACTACGTGCCAGCAGCCGCGGTAATACGTAGGGTGCGAGCGTTGTCCGGAATTACTGGGCGTAAAGGGCTCGTAGGTGGTTTGTCGCGTCGTCTGTGAAATTCCGGGGCTTAACTCCGGGCGTGCAGGCGATACGGGCATAACTTGAGTACTGTAGGGGTAACTGGAATTCCTGGTGTAGCGGTGAAATGCGCAGATATCAGGAGGAACACCGATGGCGAAGGCAGGTTACTGGGCAGTTACTGACGCTGAGGAGCGAAAGCATGGGTAGCGAACAGGATTAGATACCCTGGTAGTCCATGCCGTAAACGGTGGGCGCTAGGTGTGAGGGTCTTTTCACGACTTTCGTGCCGTAGCTAACGCATTAAGCGCCCCGCCTGGGGAGTACGGCCGCAAGGCTAAAACTCAAAGGAATTGACGGGGGCCCGCACAAGCGGCGGAGCATGTGGATTAATTCGATGCAACGCGAAGAACCTTACCTGGGCTTGACATACACCGGATCGGGCTAGAGATAGTCTTTCCCTTTGTGGCTGGTGTACAGGTGGTGCATGGTTGTCGTCAGCTCGTGTCGTGAGATGTTGGGTTAAGTCCCGCAACGAGCGCAACCCTTGTCTTATGTTGCCAGCATTTGGTTGGGGACTCATGAGAGACTGCCGGGGTCAACTCGGAGGAAGGTGGGGATGACGTCAAATCATCATGCCCCTTATGTCCAGGGCTTCACACATGCTACAATGGTCGGTACAACGCGCAGCGACACTGTGAGGTGGAGCGAATCGCTGAAAGCCGGCCTTAGTTCGGATTGGGGTCTGCAACTCGACCCCATGAAGTCGGAGTCGCTAGTAATCGCAGATCAGCAATGCTGCGGTGAATACGTTCCCGGGCCTTGTACACACCGCCCGTCACGTCATGAAAGTTGGTAACACCCGAAGCCGGTGGCCCAAACTTGTTAGGGAGCCGTCGAAGGTGGGATCGGCGATTGGGACGAAGTCGTAACAAGGTACCCGTACCGGAAGGTGCGGGTGGATCACCTCCTTTCTAAGGAGCTTTTATTTTTCGGGTGCAGTTGCACCCTTGGTTGGTTGAGTATGCGAGTGTCATACTGCCAACTTTTATTATTGAAAATTGTCCGGGTGAAACACACACCTGATGAGACAAGACCAAGTGTTTGAATGGCGCTTTGTGACACACGTTGTCCATGCACAGTTGAACAAGAAATAATGTTGTTTGTATGTTGGTGCATTGTTGGGTGTCTGGGGCATTATCCCCTTTTTTGTGCCTGACCATAAGGCTTGTTGACACGGTTCGTGTTGGCAGGGTGTGGTTGGGGTGTTGTGTGAGAACTGTATAGTGGACGCGAGCATTAAACACAGATGAATGGGCCGTGTGGTTTGTTTGTGTGTGTTTGTGTGATTTCTTTTTTCTTTAATCAATTTTTTGTCAAGTTCACTTGTGTGGCCACCCGCATGTTTGTGTGTGGTGGTTTGTGTGTTCGTTATTAAGGGCGCATGGTGGATGCCTTGGCATGCTGAGCCGATGAAGGACGTGAAAGGCTGCGTTAAGCCTCGGGGAGTTGTCAATTAAGCGTTGATCCGAGGATGTCCGAATGGGGAAACCTGGCCCTGGTTATGTGGGGTTACCCTTCAGTGAATTCATAGCTGTTGTGGGGGTTTACGCGGGGAAGTGAAACATCTCAGTACCCGTAGGAGGAGAAAATAATAATGATTCTGCTAGTAGTGGCGAACGAACGTGGATGAGGCTAAACCGTGTGCATGTGATACCTGGTAGGGGTTGTGTGTGCGGTGTTGTGGGCCCCAATTGACGGTGACTACCATCATCGTGCTCGTGTGTTGTTGTTAGGTGAAGTGGTTTGGAATGGCCTGCCGGAGAAGGTGAGAGTCCTGTAGTTGAAGACAATGGCATGTGGGTTGTTGGGTTGCCCGAGTAGCAGCGGGCTCGTGGAATCTGCTGTGAATCTGCCGGGACCACCCGGTAAGCCTAAATACTCAGTGTGACCGATAGTGTATGAGTACCGTGAGGGAATGGTGAAAAGTACCCCGGGAGGGGAGTGAAATAGTTCCTGAAACCATGTGCTTACAATCCGTCAGAGCACCGTGTGTGTGTGTGATGGCGTGCCTTTTGAAGAATGAGCCTGCGAGTCAGCGGCATGTCGCGAGGTTAACCCGTGTGGGGTAGCCGTAGGGAAACCGAATCCTAATGGGGTGCAAAGTGGCATGTCCTGGACCCGAAGCGGGGTGATCTACCCATGGCCAGTGTGAAGCAGCTGTAAGAGGTTGTGGAGGCGCGAACCCACGTAGGTTGAAAACTGCGGGGATGAGCTGTGGGTAGGGGTGAAAGGCCAATCAAACTCCGTGATAGCTGGTTCTCCCCGAAATGCATTTAGGTGCAGCGTCGTATTATAGCTTGGTGGAGGTAGAGCGACTGGTTGGTTGAGCGGGACTACAATCTTAGCAATGTCAGCCAAACTCCGAATGCCACTAATTGTGTTGTACGGCAGTGAGACTGTGGGGGATAAGCTTCATAGTCGAGAGGGAAACAGCCCAGATCGCCGGTTAAGGCCCCTAAGGGTGTACTAAGTGGAAAAGGATGTGGGATCGCGAAGACAGCCAGGAGGTTGGCTTAGAAGCAGCCATCCTTGAAAGAGTGCGTAATAGCTCACTGGTCGAGTGGTTCTGCGCCGACAATGTAGTGGGGCTCAAGTACACCGCCGAAGCCGCGGCAAACATTTTTTGTTTGGGTAGGGGAGCGTCGTGCATGGGTTGAAGCGTTACCGTAAGGAGGCGTGGACTGTGTGCGAGTGAGAATGCAGGCATGAGTAACGAATTGATAGGTGAGAATCCTATCCGCCGGATGACTAAGGGTTCCTGGGTCAAGTTCGTCTTCCCAGGGTGAGTCGGGACCTAAGGCGAGGCCGACAGGCGTAGTCGATGGATAACCAGTTGATATTCTGGTACCCGTACATGCGCGCCCATGATAAAGCACTGATACTAACCACCGCGGATGCACTGCTAGTCTTCTTTGAAGACTGGTGGTGCTGATGTCGTGGGGCCTGATGTGTGGTTCAAGTGATGGGGTGACGCAGTGAGGTAGCCACGCCACTTATTGGATTGGTGGTGTAAGCGTGCAGATCGTGTGGTAGGTAAATCCGCCACACATTTGGTTGAGACGTGATGCGTAGACCCACAAGGGTTGATGGTGGTGATCCTGTACTGTCGAGAAAAGCCTCTAGCGATGTGTGTGTATGGCCCGTACCCTAAACCGACACAGGTAGTCAGGTTGAAAATACTAAGGCGTTCGGGTGAACTGTGGTTAAGGAATTCGGCAAAATGCCCCCGTAACTTCGGGAGAAGGGGGGCCTCACGACGTGAAGGTCTTTACGGCTGGAAGCGTTGTGGGGTCGCAGAGAATAGAGGGAAGCGACTGTTTATCAAAAACACAGGTCCATGCGAAGACGTTAAGTTGATGTATATGGACTGACGCCTGCCCGGTGCTGGAAGGTTAAGAGGACCGGTTAGTAGTCTTTGACTGCGAAGCTGAGAATTTAAGCCCCAGTAAACGGCGGTGGTAACTATAACCATCCTAAGGTAGCGAAATTCCTTGTCGGGTAAGTTCCGACCTGCACGAATGGCGTAACGACTTCTCTGCTGTCTCAACCACAGGCCCGGTGAAATTGCACTACGAGTAAAGATGCTCGTTACGCGCGGCAGGACGAAAAGACCCCGGGACCTTCACTATAGCTTGGTATTGGTGTTTGGTTCGGTTTGTGTAGGATAGGTGGGAGACTTGGAAGCTATCACGCTAGTGGTGGTGGAGTCGTTGTTGAAATACCACTCTGATCGGATTGAGCATCTAACCTTGGCCCATGATCTGGGTTGGGGACAGTGCCTGGTGGGTAGTTTAACTGGGGCGGTTGCCTCCCAAAATGTAACGGAGGCGCCCAAAGGTTCCCTCAGCCTGGTTGGCAATCAGGTGGTGAGTGTAAGTGCACAAGGGAGCTTGACTGTGAGACAGACATGTCGAGCAGGGACGAAAGTCGGGACTAGTGATCCGGCACCTACTTGTGGATGTGGTGTCGCTCAACGGATAAAAGGTACCCCGGGGATAACAGGCTGATCTTCCCCAAGAGTCCATATCGACGGGATGGTTTGGCACCTCGATGTCGGCTCGTCGCATCCTGGGGCTGGAGTAGGTCCCAAGGGTTGGGCTGTTCGCCCATTAAAGCGGCACGCGAGCTGGGTTCAGAACGTCGTGAGACAGTTCGGTCTCTATCCGCCGCGCGCGTTGAAACTTGAAGAAAGCTGTCCCTAGTACGAGAGGACCGGGACGGACGTACCTCTAGTGTGCCAGTTATCCCGCCAGGGGTATCGCTGGTTGGCTACGTACGGAAGGGATAACCGCTGAAAGCATCTAAGCGGGAAGCCTGTTTTAAGATGAGGTTTCGTTAAGGTCCCCTAAAGACGATAGGGTAGATAGGCCAGACCTGGAAGCACTGTAAGGTGTGAAGGCTACTGGTACTAATTGACCACAACAAACACCAACACACATTGGTGTAACTCAACAAAAAAGTAAGAAGAAGAAACAGTCACTGTCGTGACCGCGTCCACTATGCAGTATCTGACACAACACCCGAAAGCACACCTAAGGGTTGGAATGCTTCGTATGTTTGTCGGTGGTCAATAGCTGCAGGGAAACGCCCGGTCCCATTCCGAACCCGGAAGCTAAGCCTGCACACGCTGATGGTACTGCAACCGGGAGGTTGTGGGAGAGTAAGTCACCGCCGACACCAAACAAAACAAACAACAAAATACCGTAATGATGAAGCCGTAGAAGACAGCGCACCACTAAGTGCCAAAGCCTCTACGGCTTCATTTGTCGTTTTACCGCGATTGTCTGTGAGGCCATCTTGAAGGCTATTCCGAATGGTGTCCTGAAGAGCAAACTTTTTCATTGCATCTTCGCTACACTTATCCACTCAATAGTTTGGGAGGAAACTCATGTGGTTCGACGGCTATCATCGGCAGTTTGGAAAACGCCTAGAAGAGTTTCACGCGGTTGCGATTCCTTCGATGCTCGCGGAGCTATCGCCGGAGCAGGAAGAACAAGTCACCCAGGGCTCTAAAGAGTTTCCGTTCGACGCGGTGCTAGACGTCTTAAATTCCAAGGACAGCTACGAAGACAAGGTGTCCCGAATACTGGCTATCAGCGGTACATGGATGAATGCTGCTTCCGGTAGCCAGTGGGCTCTAGGCCCATTGAGCAGCACAGCTTACTCTGAACGGGTAGGCATAGGCGTTAGATGGGGTGAGATTGCATTCTCACCACTATTGAATGTCGCAGAGAACCTTATTGATGCGTATCCGACTTGGCCGGGTGTGCTCAAGGAATTCGCTGACAAGCAAGAATTTAACCGTGACTATTTTTCGCAGCGGCTTAAGGAGATTTAGCGGTGTCTTCTTTCTCTTCTGAAAGACCGTTAGATGTTTCTGGAACTAGGGTCTTATTCGGTATCGGCACTGCGCTGCCGGGATCTTTGCTCTTGTCTATTTCGTGTGAAGGTGGCAGTGAGGGCTGGTGGGACGCTGCGACTGGCGCGGTCTTGATTCTGATCGCAGTGATTCTTCTCGGTTGGGCTGCATTGAGGAAGGCGGTGCGTCGTCAAGCGCTGTGGGGCCTGCTATTTGTTGTCTACGGGGCTCTAGGCGCGCTACTTGTTCCTGGTGGTAGCATCCGGTTCGTCACGGTGTGCCTCTGGGTTGGTTTGATGAGTAATGTTTGGGTAGCGCTGCGGCAGCCCGTCAGGATCTAAATTCCGGCTTTTGGTTTGCGGGTTGTAGAATAGGGCCGGTATTTCTGTGCTAGTTCCAACCAAGAAAGGGTAGGGCTGAATGTCGGAGCGCAATCACAATGGGCGAGGCGGACGTGACCGTAAGCCACGCAATAACAAGGGCCGTGATTTTAAGGGCGATTCCCGGAAGAAGAAGTCTTTTTCGCCGCAGCGCTCCGGTTACCGTGAGGAACGCATTAACCGTCGCATGAGTGACCCAGACATCCCGGCAGAGGTAGATGTCAACGACCTGGACCCGATGGTGCTGCAGGACCTGAAGTCGCTATCGAAGGAGAACTCCGAGGCCGTCGCTAAGCATATGATCATGGCTGCGACGTGGATGGAAGATGATCCTAAGCTCGCATTGCGGCATGCGCGTGCCGCCAAGGACCGCGCTGGCCGCGTCGCAATTGCTCGTGAGGTCAATGGCATTGCTGCGTATCGTGCGGGCGAGTGGAAGGAAGCCCTTGCTGAGCTGCGTGCCGCGCGACGCATTTCCGGTGGCCCCGGAATGCTTGCAGTAATGGCTGATTGCGAGCGCGGTTTGGGCCGCCCGGAGAAGGCGCTGGAGCTAGGTCGTGCGGAGGAAGCATCGGAACTTGATGAAGAGTCCAAGATTGAGCTGGCGATTGTTCTGGCCGGCGCCCGCCTAGACATGGGGCAAGCCGAGTCCGCGGTTGTCACCATTCAGCGCGCACATCCTGATCGCGATGCCCGCGGGGTAAGCGCGTGCCGTCTTGCTTATGCCTACGGTAATGCTCTGCTTGAAGCAGGCCGAAAGGACGAGGCTCGGGACTGGTTTGAGCACGCAGTTTCTATTGATGAAGGCGACTGGACTGATGCTGCCGAGCGCCTTGAGGAGTGCAAGTAGTGACGGTTCTCAGCAAGCACGACGCTCTTCTTCTTGATCTCGATGGCACTGTGTGGGAAGGCGGTCGCCCGCTTTCTAACGTGGTGGACGTCATCAACACCTGCGGAGTGCCGGCAGTGTATGTGACCAACAATGCTTCGCGCAGCCCACAGGCAGTGGCGAAGATGCTAGCGGACATCGGTCTCACCGCGGGTACGGAACAGATCGTTACCTCTGCGCAAGCGGTTCTACAACTAGCAGCCGAAGAGGTCCCAGCTGGGGCAAAGCTGCTTATCATCGGTGCCGATTCCCTCCGTGACTTGGCCCGGGAGATGGGCTTCAAGGTAGTCTCCAGCGCCGATGACAAGCCTGCTGCCGTTGTGCAAGGCTTTGACCGCTCGGTTGGCTGGGAACACTTGACTGAAGGTGCCTTGGCCATCCGCCAGGGAGCCAAGTTCTTTGCCTCTAACCTTGATACCTCTCTGCCAATTGAGAGAGGTCTTGCTGTGGGAAATGGTTCTCTGGTTGCTGCCATCCAGTCAGCCACTGGTGTAGAGCCGGTATCTGCTGGCAAGCCTGAGCCGGCCATGTTTACTTTTGCCGCAAAGCAAATCGGCGCGAAGAAGCCACTTGCTGTGGGCGACCGTCTGGATACTGATATTGCAGGTGGCAACTCTGCAGCAATGGATACCTTCCATGTGCTCACCGGCGTTTCTGGTGAGTTGGAGCTGATTGAGGCACCCGTGGAGGCACGCCCTAACTTTATCGGCGCAGGAATGCACGAGCTGGCCCTTCCTGTCTCTGTCGCTCGTCCTGGAGCACAGGGTGGATTTACGGCGCGGTGCGATGGCCATGACCTTCTGCTCGAGGGCGGCGACGAAAAGTCTACCTCCGTTCAGGCATTGCGCACCGTGTTGGAAGTTGCATGGGCCATGCCGTCGCCGCCGCGCTATATTCAGCCGCGTAGCGAGCGTGCGGAAAAGGTTGTTGCGCAATGGCGGTAAAGCCGCACGACTTTCGAGCCGTCAAGGAGCCGGCAGAGATCGATGCGGAAGTAGCGGAGATCCTTGGAGAAGATGCAGCGGATTTGGCCGCTGAAGTAGAACAGCTTGATCGCGCTCACAATGTGCTGCGCGATGCATTGCAGGAGAATTAATGCCCCCACAACGTCGTAGGTTAGATGCGGAGCTGGTGCGCCGAAAGATTGCGCGGTCACGTGAGCAGGCTCGGGAGATGATTAAATCTGGCCGTGTCACGGTTGGTGGCTTCAAGGCGCAAAAGCCGGCGTCGATTGTAGAGCCCGAGGTTTCCATCAAGGTAGAGGAAGCCGAAGAAGACAAGTGGGCTTCACGTGGCGCCCACAAGCTTTTGGGCGCCTTGGCGGCGTTCGACGTTGACATGAACGGTCGCATCCTCGATGCCGGCGCTTCTACCGGTGGCTTTACGGACGTGTGCTTGGAATATGGTGCGCAGGAAGTGCTGTCTGTCGACGTGGGCTATGGGCAGCTGCTCTGGCGCCTGCAAAACGATGACCGCGTAACCGTTTTAGACCGCACCAATATCCGGAATTTAACGCTGGAGCTTACCGACGGCCCCTGCGACGGCATGGTAGGTGACTTGTCCTTCATTTCCCTCCGCTTGGTATTGCCGGCCATTGTGGATTGCCTGAAGGACGGCGCTTGGTTGTTGCCTATGGTGAAGCCTCAGTTTGAAGTGGGCAAAGAGCGCCTTGGAAGCGGTGGCGTGGTTCGTTCACCGGAGCTGCGCAAAGAAGTAACCAAGGAAGTCGCTGAATTTGCGTTGTCGCTGGGGCTTAGTATGCATGGGGCTGTGGCATCACCGCTGCCTGGGCCAAGCGGCAATGTGGAGTACTTCCTGTGGCTGAAAAAGGACGGCCAGTCCACAGATCCGGCTAAAGTGGAAGAAATGATTGACCGCGCAGTCGAGGAAGGCCCGCAATGACACGTGAGATCCTGTTGGTGCCTCATGCCAACCGCCAGCAGAACCTGGAAGCGACCTCGCGTGCGGCAGAGCTTTTGCAAGATGCGGGAATTACCGTACGAGTGTGCGCGGACGAAAAGGTACTGCCGGGATTGAAGCATGTACCTCACACCGAAGATGCGGCCGCGGGCTGCGAATTGGTACTGGTTTTAGGCGGCGATGGAACCTTCCTCCGCGCCGCCGACATGGCGCGTGCCGTAGATATTCCGGTGCTTGGCATCAACCTAGGACACGTGGGATTCCTCGCCGAGTGGGAGGTCGAGTCCCTCGACCAGGCCTTGGTGCGCGTGATTGAAAAACGCTACCGCATTGAAGATCGCCTCACCATTGATGTGTCCATCTTTGATGAGGAGGGAACCCTTCTTAATCGCAGCTGGGCTTTGAATGAGGCTTCGGTAGAAAACCAAAACCGCTCCGGCGTGCTAGATGCAATCTTGGAAGTCGACCGCCGGCCAGTGTCGTCCTTTGGCTGCGATGGGGTGCTGATTTCCACGCCCACTGGATCGACCGCCTATGCGTTTTCCGCAGGTGGTCCGGTGTTGTGGCCCTCTCTGGATGCAATCTTGGTAGTGCCGAATAATGCGCATGCGCTGTTTACCAAGCCATTGGTTGTATCGCCCAATTCTTTAGTAGCCGTCGAATCGACGATGCGCACGACTCCCGCCACCGTGATATTAGATGGCTTCCGCGAATTTGCGATGCCAGCAGGGGCACGTGTGGAAGTAGTGCGAGGCGAGCGTCCGGTGCGGTGGGTACGCTTGGATGACCAACCTTTTACTGACCGTTTAGTCTCGAAGCTGCGCCTGCCCGTAGAAGGGTGGCGCGGGCCGAAGGAGAAGTAGTGCTCGTCGATATTTCCATTAATGATCTTGGCGTCATTAGCCAGAGCTCTGCGGAACTATCCGCGGGCCTTACCGTGCTTACCGGTGAAACCGGTGCGGGTAAGACCATGGTGGTTACTGGTTTAAGGCTCTTAGCCGGTGGTCGCGCGGACGCCTCTCGAGTGCGCGATGGCGCGAAGAAGGCTGCAGTGGAGGGGCACTTTTCTTCGTCGAAAGAATCCATCCGTGAGTTGGTGGAGTCGGTCGGCGGCGATGCTGACGAAAATGGCGAGTATATCGTTTCACGCACGGTCTCTGCCGCCGGAAGATCGCGGGCCTATTTAGGCGGCCGTGCGGTGCCGGCTGCAACTCTGGGCGATTTCGCGCGCGAGCTTATAACGGTCCACGGGCAAAATGATCAGCTGCGTTTGCTCGCGCCCGAGGAACAACTGGGTGCGGTAGACCGTGCGGATCCGAAATTGGCGCGTGTGCGAGAGCGCTATACCGAGGCCTTCAAAGAGTGGCGCAGCCTTGCCAAGGACTATAAGCGGCGCACGGAGCAGCGCCGCGAGCTGGCGCAAGAGGTTGACCGCCTGCAATTCGCTGTCGATGAGATCGATGGCATCGCCCCAGAACCCGGCGAGGATGAAGAACTGGTGCAGCTGGTTCGCAAGCTGCAAGACGTCGATGGGCTGCGCGAGTCCGCGGAAGTTGCGTTGGCTTCCATCGACGGCACCGAGGAACTGGAAGAGGCTGCCTCGGCACTGCTAGGCCGGGCGGTTTCTGCCTTGGCGGGGTCCACCGATAAGGAACTGGCGGCCTTGGGCGAACGGCTCAGCGAGATCTCGACGCAGTTGGGCGATATCTCCGGCGAGCTCGGTGGGTATCTAGCCGGGCTGCCGGCGGAGCCACACCTGTTGGAAAAGTCCCTCCAGCGGCAGCAGGAATTGCGCACGTTGACCAGGAAATACGCCGGGGATATTGATGGCGTGCTCGCCTGGCGCAATGAGGCAGCGGCAAAACTGGAGTCCATGGATACCTCCACAGAAGCCCTGGAGGAGCTGAAAAAGCAGGTCAAAGACGCTGAATCGGTGATGATTGAGCGGGCAGGGGAGCTGACAAGGGGGCGTCGGAAAGCGGCGAAGGCCTTGGGCGAGCAGGTAACGCAGGAGCTCCACGGCTTGGCCATGCCGAATTCGACCTTGACGGTCGAGCTTACGCAGGCGAAATATTCTAAGTCCGGCGCAGACGCGGCCGAGCTGCAGTTGAATGGTAAGCCGATTGCCTCTGCTGCCTCGGGCGGCGAGCTTTCCCGTGTCATGCTGGCCTTGGAAGTCGTGCTGGCGGACGAGGACGGCGCCACCTTGGTCTTCGATGAGGTCGATGCCGGCGTGGGCGGGCGCGCAGCGGTAGAAATCGGCCGCCGCCTGGCGCGCTTGGCGGTGCATAATCAAGTGATTGTGGTAACGCACCTGCCGCAGGTGGCCGCGTACGCGGATGCGCACCTACACGTATCGAAGGAGAAATTTACCTCTGGCGTGGCCGAGCTGTCACAGGAGGAGCGCGTAGAGGAATTGGCTCGCATGCTGGCGGGGTTGGACGATACCGAGACCGGCCGCGCGCACGCGCAGGAGCTTTTTGACCGCGCACAGGAAGAAGCTTCCGCGCGCCTCACCCACTCGAAACCATAATCACGCCACAATAGGGCCCATGGCTCTGTTTTCCCGTAACCCCGAGCAGCCTGGTGCACTGCGCGATTGCACTCCAGGCGCTAAGGGGATGAAAAAGTTTAGTGAAGGCGACGTCGCCGTAATTGATGCGGCCAATATCTCTCGCCACGAGGCTCAGACCCTCGTAGACCTTAAGCCCTCCGCAGTCATTAACGTGGCGGAATTTTCTACCGGCACGGTCCCTAATTATGGCCCGCACATGTTGCTTGACGCCGACATTACCCTCCTTGAAGGCGTTGGCCAGTCCTTTGTTTCCGAGTTCAAAGAAGGCAAGAAGGCGCGTATCGGGGAGGACGGCACCGTCTTTAGCGGCGATAAGGCGCTCGGTACCGGCCGCGTGGTAACCCGTGAGCGAGCAGAAAAGAACTTCACCGCGGCGCAGGGCGCACTGATTGACCACATGGAATCCTTCTTTGGCAATTCCATCGATTTCATTAACTCGGAGGGGCCTCTGCTTATCGACGGACTCGGCGTCCCCGCCTCCGGCTCCGAAATCGCCGGCCGCAAGGTTGTCCTCTTTTCGCCTACCGATAGGCACCGCGAACAGCTCAAGCAGCTGCGCAACTTTATCCGCGAGTATGAGCCGCTGCTGATTGCAGTGGGAGCAGCAGCAGATTCCTTGCTGGCTCAAGGGTATAAGCCGGATTTCATTATTGGGGATCCCAATAGCGTGAGCGATGAAGCTCTGCGTTGCGGCGCCCGCGTAATCGTTCCTGCGGACCCGGAAGGTGAGGTAGAAGGCCTCGACCGCATTCAGGACCTGGGCATCGGTGCGATGACCTTCCCCGCAGCAACGCATTCCGGTACCGACTTGGGCCTGCTCTTTGCCGATTACCACGGCGCGGACCTCATCGTGCAGGCCGGCGGTGGGGTAGACCTCGATGACATCTTTGCTGACCGCACCAACCCCTCGGCCGTGCTGTCCCGCCTCAAGGCCGGTACCAAGGTGGTTGACGCTGATGCGGTGATCAATCTCTATAGTGCGCCTTCCTCCAACCTCGGCTGGCTGTGGGCAGTACTGGGAATCCTCGTTGCCATTGCGGCGGTCATCCTCATCGTCGGCTTCGGCGGCAGCCAAGACTTTGCTAGCAACCTTAGCGAAACCTGGTCTAGCCTCTTTGGGGGCGCATAAGGCATGGCAAAGACTGAGCTTGTAGCAGGCTTGGGCTTCGGCGCGGCCGTGGGCGTAGCCTTAGGTGCCTTGGTGATCGCGCCGAACCTGACCACCAGCATGGCAGACGACGATCCGATCCGCGAGGAGCACCGCAAGGTGGTCCAAGACAATAAGATTCTGCAGACCCAAAATGACGCCAGTGACAAGATCGTGGCCGATTCTGGGGCGGAAATGGTTGATGGAGCCTTGTCGCAGCGCCCAGTGCTCATTGTGACCACCGATGACGCCAACGGCGGAGACGTGGACGCGATCCGGAAGCTCTTGAAGTCTTCCGATGCCACCGAGGCCGGCGAGATTAAGCTGACCAAAGACTTCTTGCGCCCCGAAACTAAGGACAAGCTGCTTCCCATCTTGAAAGATACTGCGCCTAAAAAGGCAGATATCAAGGACTTGGATTCGGCCGGAGCCCTTGGTGGTGAGGTGCTAGGCACTGCGCTGTCTATGGATCCTGAGAGCACGAAGCCTTTGGCCTCGGTAGACGAGCGTGCAGACGTGCTCCATAAGCTGCGCGACGAGGGCTTTATTGATTACGAAGATGGAACCATCGTTCCTGCCCAGGCCATTATCGTGGTCTCTGGCAATGGCCTGCGTGGTTACCCGTCCAGCGCGCTGGCGGAATTTGCCACCGGGTTGGATGATGTCAATGGGTCCGTGGTGTTAAGCGGGCGCACCAAGCAGACTCAAGATGATAAGGCGCTAGCCCAGGTGCGGGATCAGGACGCGGAGCTGTCTACGGTCGATAGCACCGAACGGGCAGTGGAGCGCATTGCGGTCATTCTGGCCACCCAGGAACAACTTGATGGTGGCCAGGGCGACTATGGCGCCACCGAAACTGCTGACTCCGCCTTGCCGGGAAAGGAATAGCCCATGGCGCATGATTTCAAGGTGCTTGATTCGCAGCTGCTTGTCGAAGCCCCCATTCTCGCCCTCCGCCGCGACGAGGTAGTCATGCCCGGCGGCGTTTCTGCCTCCCGGGAAGTAGTCGAGCACCTAGGTGCTGTGGCCGTCGTAGCAGTGGACTCAGACGAGCGTATTGCGATGGTGTATCAGTACCGCCACAGCGTGGGAAAGCGCCTGTGGGAACTGCCGGCGGGATTGCTCGACGTTCGCGGTGAGGATGAGCTAACCGGCGCGCAGCGTGAGTTGCAGGAAGAGGCCGGTTTGAGCGCACAGACCTGGTCCGTGCTGACGGACCTTGTCACCTCGCCGGGTTTCTGCGAAGAGGCGGTTCGCGTATTCCTTGCCTCGGAGCTTTCCGACGTCCCCCGGATGGAGGCTACGGGGGATGAAGAGGCCGATATGGAAGTCGCCTGGGTGGGCCTCGACGAGGCCGTCGACAAGGTGCTGCGCGGTGACATCGTTAATTCCATCGCCTGCAGCGGCATCTTGGCGGCCTACGCTGTGCTGCGCGGCGGCAAGCAGACCCGCAGCGTGGAGGAGCCGTTCGACCTTCGACCGACCTCGATGAGCTCCCGCCGCACGGGCGCGGACCTAAAGCAGCTGTGAGTGCGCTAGAAAACATAGCGCAGACCTGGCTTAATCACCTAGCAGTCGAGCGCGGCGTTTCTGCCAATACCTTGAGCAACTATCGCCGCGATGTCCGCCGCTACCTTTCGTGGCTGGGGGATAACGGGGTAGAGGATCTGCGGTCGGTGACGCGACCGATGGTGGAGGCTTATCTTAAAGACCTGCGCTCACACATGGCTGTGTCCTCAGCCAACCGAGCGCTCATCGTTGCTCGCGGACTGCATAAATTTGCCGTGTCAGAAGGCGTAGTGGACGTCGATGTCGCGGTTGAGGTAACCCCTCCGTCAACCGGGCAGCATTTGCCGGAGACATTATCGGTAGATGAGGTCACCGCCCTCATTGAAGCGACTCCTACTGAAACTCCAGTAAATGTGCGCGACCGTGCCCTGCTGGAGATGCTCTATGGCACCGGCGCGCGAATCTCGGAAATCATCTCTCTGAACGTTGATGACGTGTCCTCCGCGCAGGAGGTAATACGCTTGCGGGGCAAGGGAGACAAAGAACGGATTGTGCCAGTGGGCTCGCATGCCCGCCAGGCTCTCGATGCCTACTTGGTGCGGGCGCGACCGGCGCTGAGCAAAGGTAAGACGCCGGCGTTGTTTCTCAATACCCGCGGTGGGGCTCTATCGCGTCAAAGTGCGTGGACTGTGTTGAAGACTGCAGCGCAGCGGGCGCAATTGGGAAAGTCCATTTCTCCGCACACCTTGCGGCATTCTTTTGCGACGCACCTGCTTGAAGGCGGCGCAGATGTGCGCACCGTGCAAGAATTACTGGGACATTCTTCGGTGACGACAACGCAAATATATACTCACGTCACTGCCGATTCCTTGCGCGAGGTCTGGCGCACTGCGCACCCCCGTGCCTAAGAAAGGACCTATATGTTTTCAACTCGTGTAGCTGGTGCGGTGCTATCTACCGCATTGATTTTCCCAGCGGTGGCACACGCCCAGCTGCCGCCGGAAGTAGAGGCTGCTATTGCCGCTCCCATTTCGGTTCCTGCCGGCCAGACCACGACTGTAAGCTTGCCCGTGCCGGCCGAAGCCAACTACTCCGGCGATGGGTGGAACGTGTCTGCCTCAGGTACCTCCGCTACCATCACCGCCCCGGCAGATGGCGGCCAAATCTCGGTTCCTGTCTCCGCCCAAGGCATGAATGCAACCCTGACGCTGGTAGCCGATGGGTCGGTCGCACAGGAGGACATTCAGGAAGAAATTGACGGCGCGGAAGGCGGCCCGAACCCAGCGCCAGCGCCGGATCCGGGCTCGGATAAGCCGGCACAAGGCGACAAGGCGCCAGCCGGAAACGATGCCGAGGGCGGAGATGACAGGCCCGTGCCGGCGAAAGAAGATAGCAACTTGCCGGTTGTTCCAGGTAAAAAGCCGGAGCGCAAGCCTGCTGGGGAAGCCAACCTTGAAGGTGCGGAATACGTCAATCTCGAATCCAAAATCGAAGGCAATACTATTACCGCGAAGATGGGCCTCAAGCAGGCCTATGACCTCTACCAGCAGTTCAAGGACACGCAAGAAAATGACGTCACGCTGCGCTACCTCGATGGCGAGGGCAATATTATCCAAGGCGTAGAGCGTGACGTGGATGCCTCTTCTCGAACCCTCACCTTGACCTATCCGGAGGGCGAGGCGCCTGATAATCCCTTCATCATGCAGTTGCTGCGCAATGACGGTTCCGGGGCCGCACTCATCGTCACGTTGCAGGACCCTAACTATCAATCCGCCGCGGAAAACCTCGATGAGCGCCAGCAAAAGGACCCCAAAGAAGAAGACGGCGGCTCACATTTGGGCTGGATTATTGGAGGGGCAGCCGCGGCGGTACTCATCGCACTCATAGCCCTGGTGGCAATTCTCAAACGCCGTTTTAGTCAACGCTAAACGCTTGATATAGGCTAAGTCTCGGTACTTTTAACCTGTAACGGGTACGCTTTAATGACAACGTTGTAATCAACCCTAAGCCAAGTGTCATGGTCCGGAACTTGGCGTCAAGGAAGCAGGTGTGACTGTGAGCGAAGAGGGTCTATTTTCTGCCTCTGACGTAGAGGTGGGGCTGACCGGTCGTCCTATCCGTGAGCTACCGGAACCCGCACCCTTGGAAAAGCATGGGCCGGCCACCATCATTTCGATGTGTAACCAAAAGGGTGGCGTAGGTAAAACCACCTCAACCATCAATATGGGTGCCTGCTTGGCCGAGTACGGCCGTAAAGTCCTCTTGGTTGACCTTGACCCCCAGGGTGCGCTTTCGGCGGGACTCGGGCTCACGCATGACGATATCGAGGACACCATCTATGACGTGATGCTCGATAGCCACACCTCTATTCATTCCGCTATCCAGCACACCGGGGTATCGGGCTTAGATCTGGTGCCGGCGAATATCGACCTTTCCGCTGCGGAAATACAGATGGTCAATGAAGTCGGTCGCGAGCACACCCTTGCCCGCGCCCTGCGTCCCGTGCGCCGCGATTATGATTTCATCATTATTGACTGCCAGCCCTCCTTGGGCCTGCTCACCGTCAATGCCCTTGCTTGCTCACAGGGTGTGATCATCCCTATGGAGTGCGAGTTCTTCTCTCTGCGCGGTTTGGCGCTGTTGACCGATACCGTGGAAAAGGTTTCTGATCGCATTAACTTTGACCTTGAGGTCATGGGAATTCTAGTGACCATGTTTGATCGCCGGACCAAGCACGCCCGGGAAGTTATGTCCCGAGTGGTGGACTACTTTGGCGATAAGGTCTTTGACACCGTCATTACCCGGACCGTTCGGTTCCCAGAGACTTCGGTAGCCGGCGAGCCGATTACTACCTGGGCGCCAAGCTCCCCGGCCACGCAGCAGTACCGGAACTTGGCCAAAGAGGTCATTGAGCGCTCGACCGTTTAAGGTATCGTGACCCAGCCGGAGATTACGGGCTTTCGCATTGCACTGCGGAATTTTGAAGGCCCTTTTGACCTGCTTTTGCAGCTTATTCAGTCCAAGAAGATGGACGTGACTGACGTTGCGCTGTCAGAAGTAACGGACGAATTCGTGGCGTATACACGCCAGCTGGGAGAGTCCGCTGATCTGGATGAGACCACTGATTTTCTATTGGTGGCAGCTACGCTTTTGGATTTGAAGGCAGCGCGGCTTTTGCCGCGCGGTGATGTCGACGATATTGAAGACTTGGAACTGCTGGAGTCGCGCGACCTCCTTTTTGCCCGCCTGTTGCAGTACAAGGCTTATAAACAAGCAGCGGACCAATTCGCCGTGTGGCAGCGCGAGGCGCAGCGGAGCTATCCGCGGGCGGTTTCCATCGAGGAGAGGTTTGCTGAGCTTTTGCCTCCAGTTTCGCTCGGTCATACGCCGGCCAGCTTTGCCGAGCTAGCGGCGGGCGTGTTCCGTCCCAAGCCACCGGAGGAAGTGGCAACCGGCCACGTGCACGCCGTAGCAGTATCGGTGCCAGAGCAGGCCGGCAAGATTTTGGAAACACTCAAGCTTCTCGGCGCAGGTCAATGGACCAGCTTTGGTGCACTAACCCGCGACTGTACGGTTTCTATGCAGGTAGTGGGGCGTTTCTTGGCCCTGTTGGAGTTGTACAAAGCCAAAGCGGTTGATGCACAACAAGAAGAAGCGCTGGGTCAGCTGGACCTATCGTGGACAGGCCTGGATGTTGACCCAGCGGTAGTTGCCGCAGCGAACTGGGACTAAGGGCGCTGCTGGATGAATTTCAGCGTCTCGGGGGAGAGCTCGCGGTCGGAGTAGACGCGTACGTCTGGTTCCTCGGGGTTGTCCTCGGTGCCTATGCGGCGCCCTTCCCATACCTGATTGAGCCCTTGCTTTTCGATGACCCGGATGGCCGCCGGGTGATTTGTTGTCACGCGAGCGGTAATGGGGGAGTTGGGGTCCACCTGGCGGATGCTCTTCACCGCCTCGGAGGTGATTTCGGTGGCAAAACCGGCACCCCAATGGGCGGGGCGCAGGCGGTATTTGATGTCCCAGAAGTTTGCCTCGTCGACGAAGATGGCACCACCGACGCCGACGAATTCCGAAGGGTTGTGGCGCATATACGCGGCCCAAGGGCCGAAGTGGTGAGCGTCCCACGACTGGGAGGATGCTTGTGCGAGTGCACGCGTGGTGCGGATATCGGCAAAGCGCCCATTGGGACGGTGGCTCCAGATGCGTCCGTCGCTGTAGACCTTGTGGGTCTCTTCGGTATTAGCGGCGGACAGCGGGATGAGGATGAGTCTGTCGGTGCGAGTGATGGTTTCCATGACAATATGTTAGACGAGTCACAGTGGTGAGCGAAAGTGATTTGGGAATTTTCTGCGACTTTTTCCTCTGCAGTAAACTCGGGCGCTATGGATCTTCCCCTCATCTCGCAGCTGCGCTCCCGTCTTGAGTCCATATTGCTCGTGCTCGACTCCCCGGCCTCTGTGGAGGCTTTGGCGCGTGCGCTAGGGGCAGAGAGGGACGTCGTCAGTGATTGCTTGCGTTCTATTCAGCGGGAGTTGGATAGTCGCGGTTCTGGTATTGACCTGCGCGAGACTCAAGAGGGGTGGCGCTTTTATACGCGCACCGACAATGCCGGCGCGGTAGAAGAATTTCTCTTGGATGGCGCCCAAACCAAACTTTCTCGCGCCGCCCTGGAGACTTTGGCGGTAGTGGCCTATCGCCAGCCCGTTACTCGCCAGCAGGTGGCGGCGGTTCGCGGCGTCAATGTCGATGGCGTAATGCGAACCCTTAACCTGCGCGGATTGGTCCGGGAGCTGCCGCAGGATGATTTTGAGGGCGCCGCGCACCGGTATGAGACGACGGAATTATTCCTCGAGTTATTGGGGATCGATTCTTTGGAGCGCCTGCCAGACTTGGCGCCGCTGTTGCCTGACGTCGAGGCGATCGACGAAGAGTACTAGCGTGGGGTAGGATTGCCCAGGTAATTTCATATCTTCGAGAGAAAAGGACACGTACGTGACTCCTCCCGCTCGCCGTGACGGCACACCGGATAAGAAGCAGCGAGACAGTGACATCATTGTCTCCAATGCCAAGCCGGCCCGTCACCAGCATGTGTCAAAGAAAAAGCAGAAGGCTACTGCAGAATCCGTAGCCCGCGAATTGGGTGCCGATTGGCTGGTCGATGAAGACAAGCCCAAGGGAGAGCGCCTCCAAAAGGTGCTCGCCAAGGCAGGGGTCGCTTCCCGTCGCCACGCAGAAATCCTCATCGATGCCGGCCGAGTTGAGGTCAACGGCAAGATCATCGCCAAGCAAGGCGTCAAGGTAAACCCCTCCGTCGACGTCATCCGAGTGGACGGCGTGCGCGTCAACGTCAATGAGGAGCACGAATATTTTGTGCTCAATAAGCCGCGCGGCATGCAGTCCACCATGTCCGATGACCTGGGGCGCCCGTGCGTGGGTGACGTGGTGTCAGAAAAGGTCGCAGCTGGCCAACGACTCTTCCACGTCGGCCGTCTCGACGCCGATACGGAAGGCCTGCTCATCCTCACCAATGATGGCGAGTTGGCCAACCGCTTGATGCACCCTAAGTACGAGGTGACCAAGACCTACCTCGCCACCGTATTGGGTGAGGCCGATAGGAAGCTCGTGCGACAGCTCAAGGAAGGCATCGAGCTGGAAGACGGATTGGCAAAGGCCGACTTTGCACAGGTAGTTGATACCAACCAGGGTTATTCCTTGGTGCGTCTTGAACTGCATGAAGGCCGCAAGCATATCGTGCGCCGCATGTTGAAGGAGGCCGGCTTCCCCGTGCAGCGCCTGGTGCGCACCAAGCTGCATACAGTCCAGCTGGGCGATATGAAGCCTGGAGGTCTGCGTGCCCTTAATTCCAGCGAGCTGACTAGCCTGTACAAGGCGGTGGAGATGTAATGATTTCTAATATGCCGAATGAGGGTCTCATCCTCGCCGTGGATGGCCCATCTGGAACTGGAAAGTCGACCACGTGCCGTGCGCTGGCCAAGCAGCTGGATGCAAAGTACGTCGACACTGGTGCTATGTACCGAGTGGCAACGCTTGCTGTGCTGCGTGAAGGCGTCGACCCTGCTGATACCGCCGCGGTTATTGCGGCTACGGCCAATCTGCCCTTGGGAGTATCCGATGACCCGGACTCCACTGAAGTTCTCCTCGGCGGCGAGGACGTCTCGCGCGTTATTCGCGAAGACGAAGTCACCCGTAATGTTTCCGCCGTATCAGCCATTCCGGAGGTGCGCGAGAATCTGGTAGCGCTGCAGCGCAAGCTTGCCCGCCAAGCGCACCGCGCGATTGTAGAAGGGCGCGATATTGGCACTGTGGTGCTTGCCGACGCCCCCGCTAAGGCATTCATGACTGCCTCTGCCGAGGTCCGCGCGCAGCGCCGCCAAACCCAGAATGAAAAGGCGGGCATCGCTTCGGATTACGAGACGGTGCTCGCAGATGTCCAGCGCCGTGATGCGGCGGATTCTTCCCGCAAGGCCTCACCTTTGCGCCCAGCGGAAGACGCAACCCTAGTCGATACCTCCAATATGAGCCCAGAGGATGTGCTGGAAGCTCTGATTAACGTGGTAAAGGAGTCTGTCAATGACTAATCACGATCCCCAGGAAGAGTCGGAGACTCAGTTCCATTACCCAGCCGGTAAGTTCGATGACGAGGTGGTAGAAGCCTCTCCTGGTTGGGCCGCCGATGATTTCAATACCGAGGAATTCGACTATGACTTTGATGACTCGGAATTTGGTGAGGCAGATTATAGCGACGATGCGCACGCAGAAGAGCCTCTGAGTGAAGAGGAGTGGGAAGAACTCTCCCGTGCCTTCGGCGTGGAATCCGATGATCACACCGAAGAAGCTTTGTGCACGGTGGCCGTTGTCGGTCGCCCAAATGTGGGTAAGTCCTCCTTGGTTAACCGTTTCCTTGGCCGCCGTGAAGCGGTGGTAGAAGACCACCCAGGTGTTACCCGTGACCGAATTTCCTACGTTGCAGACTGGAACGGTCAGCGCTTTTTGGTACAGGACACCGGTGGCTGGGATCCCAACGTGAAGGGTATCCATGCGGCGATTGCCCGCCAGGCAGAAGTAGCCATGGAAACCGCCGATGTCATCGTTATGGTGGTGGACACCAAGGTGGGCATCACGGAGACGGATGAGGTCATGGCCCGCCGCCTGCAGAAATCGCCTGTGCCGGTGATTTTGGTATCGAATAAGTTCGATTCCGATAATCAGTACGCGGATATGGCGGAATTTTATGCCTTGGGCTTGGGCGATCCGTGGCCCGTATCCGCCCAGCATGGTCGCGGTGGTGCGGACGTGCTCGATGAGATTTTGCGGGTCTTCCCTGAAGAACCCCGACAGACCGCGATTACCTCTGGCCCTCGCCGCGTCGCTTTGGTGGGCAAGCCTAACGTGGGCAAGTCCTCGCTGCTGAATAAGCTCACCAGCGAGGAGCGCTCCGTGGTCGACAACGTCGCGGGAACCACCGTGGATCCGGTGGACTCTCTAGTGCAGCTGGATGAGCAGCTGTGGAAGTTCATTGATACCGCGGGCCTGCGCAAGAAGGTAAAGAATGCGCAGGGGCATGAGTACTATGCGTCCTTGCGTACCCGCGGCGTTATCGATGCGGCCGAGGTCTGCATTATGCTTATCGACGCCTCTGAGGAAATCTCCGAACAAGACCAGCGCGTGCTCAATATGGTGCTCGAGGCGGGTAAGGCCCTGGTGATCGCGTTTAATAAGTGGGACCTCATGGATGAGGATCGCCGCTACTACCTGGACCGAGAGATTGATCAGCAGCTGAGCCACTTGCCGTGGGTCACGCGCGTGAATATCTCTGCGGAAACGGGCCGCGCGCTGCAGAAGCTGGAGCCGGCCATGATTGAGGCACTGGAAAGTTGGGATCAGCGTGTGTCCACGGGCCAGCTGAATAACTGGTTGCGTGAGGCTATCGCGGCTAATCCGCCGCCGATGAAAAATAACCGCCTGCCGCGCGTATTGTTCGCCACGCAGGCCTCGACTCAGCCGCCGACCATCGTCTTGTTTACGACGGGCTTCTTGGACGCGGCATACCGCCGCTACCTTGAGCGCAAGTTCCGCGAGCGGTTTGGTTTCCACGGAACGCCTATCCGCATCGCAGTGCGAGTGAGGGAAAAGCGCGGCAAGAAGCGCTAGCAGTATGCCCGTTACGCTGGGATTATAGCACTCAGGCGAGCGATCATTGCACCGGACACGGTGTGAGAATTCGCTCGCCTTTCCGTTTATGTCCGGTCATGTGGGTCTGGATAGGATATAACCAGTCAAATATTCTCTCGTGATGGAAGGCTCAGCATGCTAGCCAGCGTAATTGCGCCAGATTCAATTCTGGCCATCGTGCTCCAGGTCATCATCATCCTCAGCGCCCTGCTATTGGGCACTCGCTATGGTGGTATCGGATTAGGACTTATTTCCGGCATCGGTTTGATGCTCATGGTCTTTGTCTTCGGCCTCGCCCCGGGTGAGCCGCCGGTATCCGTGATGCTGACCATCATTGCGGTCATCGGTTGCGCCGCCACCTTGCAACAGGCGCGCGGCCTAGAAGTGATGATGCAATTTGCCGAGAAATTTCTCCGCGCCCACCCAGAGCGCATTACCATCCTCGCGCCGCTAACCACTTGGTTCCTGACGGTCCTGTGCGGTACGGGCCACGTGGTCTACACGATGTTTCCGATCATCGAGGACATTGCCCTGAAGAAGGGCATCCGCCCAGAGCGCCCCATGGCCGTGGCATCAACGTCGGCTCAGATGGGTATTACGGCCTCGCCAGTATCTGTGGCCACCGTATCCCTAGCGTCCATCATCGCGGAAAACGCCGGTGCTATCGATCACGCCTATTCCATTCCGCAGATCCTCATGGTGGCTATGCCCGCCTCGCTTGCCGGTGTCATTCTTGCCTCGCTGTGGTCGCTGCGCCGCGGTAAGGACCTGGACGAGGACCCGGCATTCCAGGAGCGCATGAAGGATCCGGAGTTTGCAGAAAGCATTCACCAGTCCACCGGATCGCTGATGGATGAAGAATTTTCGCCGGAAGCAAAACGAGCAGTGGTTATCTTCCTCGTGGCTATCGCCAGCGTGGTCGCGCTCGGTGCGTTCGAATTCCTGCGCCCACTCGTCCCAGGCGATGATGGCGAGTTGAGCCCGCTGTCGATGAACCTGGTTATCCAGATGGTCATGCTTGTTGCCGGCGCAATCATCTTGCTTAGCTGCAAGGCTGACCCGAAGAAGATCGCGTCCACGCCAGTCTTTAAGGCCGGTATGACCGCAGTATTCTCGGTCTTTGGCGTGGCATGGATGGCAGATACCTTCTTCGAAGCCCATATCGATGTCCTAGAATCCAACCTCGGGTCCGTGGTCGAGGCCGCCCCGTGGGCCTACGCGGTGGTACTGGTCATCGTGTCCAAGCTGGTTAACTCCCAGGCCGCCGCCCTGGTTGCCATCGCTCCGATTGGCCTGCAGCTCGGCATCGATCCCGCTATTATCGTCGGTTTCTACGGCGCAGCGTATGGCTACTTCATCTTGCCAACCTACCCTTCGGACCTAGCCTGCATCGGCTTCGACCGCACGGGCACCACTCACATTGGCAAGTTCGTCATCAACCACTCCTTCCTTGTCCCTGGCGCCATCTCGGTGTTCACCTCCTGCGTGGTGGGCTCGCTACTGGCGCAGGTCCTGCTCTAATCCGAATCCCGTACCAGCACGAAGGCATCCGTGCGGTACGGGATGCGTAGTTTTTGCCCCGGCTTAAATCCCATGTGCTCGTAGAGGTACCAATCCAGGTTGTGGGTCATACGCTCATGGATGGCTTCGCCATTGCGCAGCCAATAGGAGCGGGTATGCATCAATTGGTGAAGCTGCTCCGGGGTAAGTTCGTTCTCCCAGGTCAAGCGCAGCTCTCGGTCCAAAGACCACGGCGCCGTATAGTCCGGGTAAAAGCCTGGCTTATGTACATCGCCGGAGTGCATGATGCGAGATAGCCGCAGGATCCAGGGGTCCGCGTTGACATCGAGCGTGTTCCACACCAGGAGAATCTTCCCGCCCGGCGCGAGGACGCGGTCAAGCTCTGCACAGGCGGCTGGCACGTCGACCCAGTGCCAGGTTTGGGCGAGGCAGGCGGCGTCTAAGGAGGCGTCGGCAAGCGCGGTGTTTTCGGCCGTAGCACGAAGGACGGGCAGGCGGAGGTGGGCTGCGAGGATTCCGGCCATATCAGCGGAGGGCTCCAGAGCCACAACCCGGGCATTGGGTAGGGACTCGGTGAGTTTTCCAGTACCGGCGCCAATATCGGCAACGGTATGGGCGTCAGCAATAAGGGCAGAAACCTCGTCCGGATAGCCGGGGCGCACATCATGATAGGTGCTCGCGCCGCGGCGGAAGGCCTGGGCGGAAGCGGTGCGTTGCGCGGCATCGCGGAAGCCGGGGCCTTGTCTAGTGGAGGCCTTGCGGTAGCTAGGGAAGTGGCTGGGATCGGGGTGGCGAGTCGACATAGCCCATCTAACCTACCGCGAATTAGAATGGCAGCCTATGAAGACACTTCCTGCACCATCAGATCCCAGGTGGCTGCTAAAGACCGTCTTTTCTCGTCCATCCCTCACTGTGCCGGCCGCGCTCTGCATGGCTGTCTCTTTTCTGCTTAACGGATCGACTCCAGTGATCGTGGGACATGCCATTGATGAAGCTGTGTCGAAAGGATCCGTTGACCGACTAGGCATGTGGCTGGTGGTATTGGGGGCAGCTTTTGGTCTGAATACCATAGCCGCATGGTTCGGACGCGGCCTCAACGCGCGAGCCATGCTAGTAATTGGGCACGATGTCCGCATGGCCATCACGGATAGGATTCAGGATCCGCGGGGCCTTGCGGGCAGGCCTCGCACCGCCGGCGAGCTACTGGCCATCGCCTCCACGGACGCACGGCGCGTGCAGAATGCCGTCATGATGACGGTCTTTCCCGTCGCTGAGATCACCGCCATTGTGTATGTGGCGATTATGGCTAGCCGTATTAACCTGCCTTTAGGCATAGCCATTTTGTGCGGCGGGCCGCTCATGGTGTGGGGCTCAGTGCGCGCGGCAAAGCCTCTGCGTACGCGTTCCGGAATCCGCCAAGCGGCGTTGGCCAAAGCCAGCTCCATGACCACCGATGTGGTCCAAGGCCTGCGGATCCTTAAGGGCCTGGGCGCTGTAGCCACAGTGAGTAGGCGTTATTCCGCGGTGTCTGGTGACGCCTATGCGCGAACGGTAGAAGCCAATGGTGCCCAAGCCCGACTTAATGCGACTACGGAGATTTTGGGCTCGGTATATGTCATTGCAGTGGGTATTGGTGCAGGAATGATGGCTATGCGCTCCATGATGAGCGTAGGTGAACTCATTACGGTCATCGGCCTTACGCAGTTCATTATCACCCCGATGACGATGCTGGGCCGAAATATTGCCTCGCGGTGGGCGGCAGCACAGGCAAGCGCTGAGCGCATTACCGCCCTCCTTGCCGCCCCCGGGGTGGAAAAGAGCGAACCGCAGGTTCCAGCCCCCGCTCCTGGGGTCAACGTGGTACCCGAACCTGTTCCAGAGGATCTCGTCTTTTTGCCGCGCGAGCGATTCCTGGTTGTTCCACACGAAACTATGCTTTTCGAGGGGACCGTGCGGGACAATATTCATCCGGATAGCGCGAGTGCACAACGAGCCCTCTTCGTAGCTGCAGGGGAAGATATCCCGGGCGGGTTGGACCGTGAGGTGGGAGAAGGCGGCCGAAACCTTTCTGGTGGACAACAACAGCGCGTGGCGCTTGCACGAGCCATTGCTGCCGACGCAGAAATTTTAGTTTTGGCCGACCCAACTACCGCGGTGGATTCGGTGACCGAGCAGGAAATTGCCCAGCGGGTGGCGCATCACCGCGGTTCTAAGCCCACGCTTGTCTTCACCACTTCGCCGGCGTGGGCAACAGTGGGGGCGGAGCTATGATGCGTTTTCCCACGGCCTCTTGGCCCCAAGTGCGTAAGGAAGTGGGCCGCCAGCTTTCCGACGTCCCCGGTGCCCGCCCCCAAGCCGCAGCGGCCTTGGCCTTGCTTACCGCAGGCGCCGGCAGCAATGTAGCGATCCCCATCCTATTGGGAAAGATCGTTGACGCTGTCATTGATCACGGCGACATTGTGCCCATCGGTATCTCGCTGGTGCTGGTGGCTGTGGTCTCCGCGCTGTTTTCCGCGACGGGGTTCTATGTCCTTTCGCGCCTGAGCGAGCGCGTGATCTCCGCTTTGCGGGAAGATATGGTCTCTACCGCTCTCCGCCTGCCTACCCACCGTGTGGAGGAAGCCGGCACTGGGGATTTGGTCTCTCGCTCGACCGACGACGTAGCAGAACTATCGGCAGCCGTAACCGAGACCGTTCCTGTGCTGGCGAAATCCGTCTTCGCCATCGCAACCACCGGGGTGGCACTAGTCAGCCTCAATTGGCAATACTTACTGGTAGTAGGCGCAGTTACGCCGTTATATTTCATTGCTGCGCGCCAGTACCTGCAGCGCGCTCCACAGCGCTATACCGACGAACGCGCTGCCATGGCGGAACGGGCACGCAGGCTCCTGGAGGCAATTCGCGGGCGAGAGACTGTGCGCGCCTTTGGCATGGAAGACCAGATGCATGCCGGTATTGAACGTGCCTCCGCACAGGTGGTGGACAAGGGCTACGCTGCGCGAAGGACAATGATGGTCCTGCAGCTATGGATGACGGTCATTGAGCTAGTCATGCTGGTCTGCGGTCTGGTCGTTAGCTTTTGGGTGGTGCAGTCTGGGGCCCTCACCGTTGGCGCAGTCACCGCGGCCATGCTCCTTCTTATTCGCTTGCGCGGTCCGCTCATGGGATTGATGCGAGTCATCGATACCGTTCAATCCGGCTATGCCTCCCTGTCACGGATAGTTGGGGTGGTCATGGATCCGCCACGGGCGGTGCCAGACTTCGGCGCCCCGACCCCAGGTGGAGTTGCCGAATTAAAAGAAGTGAGCTTTCGCTACGATGACGGCGGCTGGGCTGTGCAAGACGTAAACCTTAAGCTTCCCGCTGGACACACCGTAGCTTTAGTGGGAGCCTCTGGTGCGGGAAAGACCACGGTCGCTGCTCTTCTAGCCGGACTGCGGGTGCCTGCTGCCGGAACAGTCGTGGTCGATGGAGTAGAGGTATCGGCCCTTTCTGATTCCGAACGGGTGGCGCGTTTAGCGATGATTTCCCAAGAGGTTCACGTATTCTCAGGAACCCTGCGCGAAGATTTGTCCTTGGCTGCCCCGCAAGCCTCAGACGCACAAATGGAAGATGCACTACAGCGCGTCGGCGCACAGTGGTATGCGCAGTTAGAAGAGGGCCTAGATACAGTCATTGGCGCTCGGGGGATCCACCTAGACCCAGTAGCAGCGCAGCAACTTGCGTTGGCGCGAATATTGCTTTTAGATCCCAAGATCGTCATCATGGATGAGGCCACCGCAGAGGCCGGATCGGTGGGGGCAGAATCTCTGGAAGAAGCCGCCACAGAGGTCACCCGTGGGCGTACCGCACTGGTAGTGGCGCACCGACTAGACCAAGCCGCACGAGCCGATAGCATCGCCGTGATGGATAACGGGCGGGTGGTGGAGCAAGGCAGTCACCACGAACTGTTAAATTATGGTGGCCGCTACAAGCAATTATGGACCGCATGGCAGAAGGGACGACAAAGATGAACGCGAGGTCGCTACGGGTCGTGTTAGGCGCAGTAGCAGTGAGTTTCCTTGCGGTTGCCGGCGCATCATGTTCGGCCGATTCGCCGGACTCCGCGCCTCAAGCAGTCCCAACTGAGACGAAAAACCTAGGTATTCCAACCTCCGCACCGCTGAGCGGACCCGAGCCGGGAAGCTATACAACAGTTAATCTGCCCTCGGGGCGTTCCTTTATCCTCAGCGTGCCCAAAGACTACACTGGGGAGAAAAAGTGGCCCATCGTCCTGGCCTTTCCAGGCTGGGGACAATCTGCCGAAAATCTCCGCGGCTATTCTCGCCTCGATGCCGCTGATGCCATCACCGTTTTCGCAGAAGGCAAAAAGAAGGCTTGGAGCCCTGCTCCCTATGCCAAGACGTCAACGGCAGAAGACAAGAAATTTGTTCGCGACATCATTGATGCCGTTCGAGCAACGTATCGGGTAGATGACTCCCGGATTTTTGCTACCGGGATGTCGAACGGTGGCGGGTTTGCCGCCTACCTGGCTTGTCAGATGCCCGATGTCTTTAAATCCGTGGCTACAGTTTCCGCCGCCTACTACAAAGATATTCTCAAAGACTGTGCTCATTCACCCGTGGGCCGATTGGATATGCACGGCACTGTGGACCCCGTGGTGGGCTACTACGGTGGAACGCGCCATAAGACCAAGTACTATTCCGTGGAATCCGTGCTGGAACAAGACCGTAAACGCAATGGTTGCTCTACCAATGTCGATACGACCCGCCTGGTCAACAATGCACTCGATATGAAGTGGAGCGGCTGTACCGCACCGCTTGAACACATCCGTATCGCCGGAGGCTCACACGTATGGCCCGGTGGTACAGCAGATGCACACAATGAGGTAGGAAAATTCTTCGCTACCGACCGCGTCCTAGACTTCTTCGGCATTCCCGGTCGCCCGTCTGGTACCGCACAGACTTAGTCCTGGCGATAGACCTGAAAGTTAGCGCCTGGAACCTTGCGCACCCTTTCAATGCAAATATCTGCAATGGTAGAAAAGCCCGCGCGATGAGCAGCGCTACGCGGGGAGGTTGGCTCTGGAATTTGCACAAGGTGAAAAGACCGAGTGCCCCCATCGTCGTTATTGAGTTCCACTACCGCCTGGGCAGTGGTGCCGGAGCCCGCAAAAAAGTCAAGGACGCGCGCATCCTTTCCACCCGCAATGGAAATGAGGTGCTTTATCAAGCGCACCGGCTTGGGAAACTCGAAAACGCCCTCTATCCCCATGACGTCTTCAGCATCGCGCCTGCCAGTGCGGGTGACCCCAAAGCGCTCCCCGTCCAAAATTGAGCGCGGGCGTGCACCAACTTTCTGATAGTTCTTGGTGTAGACAAAACCTCGCCGGAAGACGAGCTCATCGAAGCGCTGTTCAACCTTATCCCGGCCCCAGCGCCAACGGGCGACCTTTTCTTTTCCCACCGGCTGGTCCGGCCAATATTCCTTGCCGTCGGGCCCAGAGATAGGGAAGTCGAGGGAGGGAAGATACCCAAGGGTCTTAGAGTCCAAACGCACCAAGGAGTACTTCCCTTTGTCATCCTCATGGTTGTATTTGGTAGAAGTGTGACCTTGGAGATCGACATTGAACCCCGGATTGTCGGGAGTACGGGCGTAACACAGAATATATTCGTGTTCTACCACCGCGTACTTAGAATCGTTCTTGCCGGTGCCGGCCTTTTTCCAAATCAATTGGCCGGCAAAGCACTCCTCTCCAAAAACTTCATCGAGTACCTTGCGCGTATTGGCCACTTCGTCTTCTCCAATGGAGACAAAAATGAAACCTTGTGCGGAAAGTACGTCTCGGGCCAAGATGAGTCGGGGAAGCATCATCGACAGCCATTGCGAGTGCCATTCTGCATAGCTTCCGGAACGCATCTGGCGGCGCAATCGGTAGTTATCGCGGTAGACAAAGTCTTTGCCCGTGTTATAAGGCGGGTCGATATAGATAACGTCAAAGAGTTCTCCGCGGGAGGCGAGCCTTTGCAGAACCGGAAGATTATCTGCCGCAATAATCGCGTTGTCCGTGTCGCAGGCTGTGCTGAGCGCGGAATCACGCGTGAAACGTCGGCTCAGCGGCGATCTGGCAGCTGCTCGGGCAGCCTCTTTACCTGGCCATACTAAGCCAAAGAATTCCGTGCCCGGTTCCGGGGTGGACGGTGGCACTGAGGTAGGTGAAGCCATGGTGCGAAGCCTTCGTTGGTAAATCGTCGATACCGTCTTACGCTATCACTTGCAAGATTGAGGAAATTTGGCCTGAAGCTAAATTGTGCACCCTGATTTTGCTTATACTTCGCTAGGGTAGGGCTAAAGCGGCAGGCCTTATTGGGTGCTCGATAGGCTGCGGGGGTGTCTGGATGCCCCTGAGAACAATCGCGGTGCGGGGCGGTAAAATTTGTTTGGTCTAGTGACCGAAGACTTGGGCCTGACCCCCGGAAAGTGGACACGTCGGGGGTTAGCTATGCTGCTCTAGTCAGTGTAGCTGAATTCTCGGCTTCAAAGACGTCAGGAGCTGAAAGATTGCACCAGGAGTGCCGTCGGCGTGTGTTGTAGCGCATGCACCACCGGAAGACTTCTTGGCGGCAGGAGATCGGATTGTCAAAGACTTTCCTGTCACGCAAGATTTCCCGCTTGAGCGTGGCGTTAAACGATTCTGCTAGGGCGTTATCAGCACTCGTTCCTACCGCTCCCATAGACTGGCGCACACCCAACGACGAGCAATAGTTCCTAAAGGCTTGTGAGGTGTACACGCTGCCGTGATCAGAATGGAAAATTGCCCCTTTAAGGCTTCCGCGGACTTTCCTGGCATGGGACAAAGCTTCGATAACCAGTGATACCCGCATGTGATCGGCGAGTGCATGTCCGACAAGTTTGCGCGAGTAGACGTCGATGACCGTGGCCAGGTACATGTTCTTGCCGCCCTTACACGGCAGGTACGTAATGTCGCCTACATAGACGTGGTTTGGCCTGTCAGCTGTGAATCTGCGGCCTACTAGATCTGGCATGACGCGGTGACCAGGCTTACGCCTGGTAGTGACGCATCGGCGGCGTTTGGTAAAGCCTTTAAGTCCCATGGATTTCATGATTCGTGCGACTTTCTTGTGATTTATCGGGCCAAAGCTCGTATCGGCTTTAAGGCTTGCAGCGATGCGTTTAGCACCATAAAGCCCGTATTCATCATCGAAGATGGTCTTGATTCTTGCACCAATAAGAGCATCCGAACACGTCTTTAACCTGCGTTCTTCGCGGGTTTGCACCCATTTGTAGAACGAGGAGCGATTGAGCTTTAACACCTGGCACATCCGCTTAACCGAGAATTCGGTTCGGTGGTCATAGACAAACTGGAAGCGGATCACCAGTGAGTCTCTTCGGCAAAATATTTCGCGGCCTTGCGCAGGATGTCACGTTCTTCGCGCAGCTTTGCGTTCTCTTTTTCTAACTGGCGGATCCGTTCGGAATCATTCGCTGCTTGGACCTTGTCGCGCATGCTTTTTGTGCGGGCACGTTTGCCGGTGCCGTACTTCTTGATCCAAGAATGCAGCGAGGCACGGTTGATACCGAGCTCTGCTGATGCTGAGTTCAGTGAGAGGTCCTCATTGTTTTCGTAGAGGGCCACGGCATCGCGTTTGAACTGTTCGGAGTACCTGGACATGGTGGTAGATTACCTTTCTTCCAGCCCGACTGGGCTGGATATCAGGTGTCCACCAAACAGGGGTCAGGTCCCTTTTCGGTGGCATGTTGGCTCAATTGTCGGTACGTTGGGGTGTGTTGCCGGACACGGCAGCTTTTAGATAAAGCTAGAACTAGAAGAAAGGATAACCACATGGGTATCTTCGATAAGGCAAAGGACGCACTGAACTCCGACAAGGGCGAAGAGCTCAGCGACAAGGGCTTGGACAAGGCAGCTGACGCAGCTAAGGGCAAGCTCGGCGAGGACAAGGCTGACCAGATCGACAAGGCTCGTGACGCAGCTGACGGCAAGCTCGGTAACGAGTAAATAGCTTCGCCCGCTTGAAGGGTGAATGGCTACTTTCTATTTTGGCCCCCAGCCCGTAAGGGCTGAACTGCTCCCCATTAGTTGGACTGAGAAATCAGTTTCCGATTAGTGGGGAGTAGTTTTCATTGAGAGCTCGAAGTTTGGTGAGTGAGCATCAGCGGGAGCAGTTGGTTGAACTATTTGAGCAAGGCGTGGGCTATCGTGCCGCTGCTACTGCTCTTGGTGTCTCCACATACGCCGCCCGTATGCTCTGTCGTCGGTTTAAGCTGCATGGCAGACTATGTCTTGTGGAAAAACCGACTAAGCAGCAGTATTCGTTCGAAATCAAGACCGAAGTTGTCCAACGCCACCTTTCTGGTGAGACAGCGATGGATCTTGCGCGCGAGTTTGGCCTGTCATCAGAGCACTTGGTCGGCGGATGGTCGAGGAAATGGCGTAAAGGTGGCGATGAGGCACTAAAACCGAAGCCGAAGGGCAGGCCCAAGGGTTCGGGCACGCCGAAGCCGCTTTCGGAGGAAGCGAAGCTGCGTCGCCAGATCGCGCGGTTGGAAGCGGAAAACGCATATCTAAAAAAATTGCGGGACTTGAGGAATCAGGGACACGCCTGAAGGTCCAGGCGATTGTCATCCTCAAGTCACGGCATCGTCTGCACTACCTTTTGGATGCGGCCGGCATGGCACGGTCGACATTCTTCTATCACCAGAAACGACTCAGCGATCCGGATAAGCACGCTGCGCTCAAAGACGCGATCTGGGAAAGCTTCGAGCGCAACAAGCATCGCTATGGCTACCGACGAGTGCTACTTGACCTGCGCAACCAGGGGTGGGTGGTCAATCACAAGCTCGTCTACAAACTCATGCGCGAGATGGGGCTTCGAGCCAAGGTCCGCCAGCGCAGGCGATATGTTTCTTATAACGGGACGATCAGCCACATTGCCGACAACACACTTGACCGCAAGTTCACTCCAGATAAGCCAAATACCGTCTTTGTTAGCGACGTCACCGAGTTCAGGGTCGCAGGCCGCAAGGTCTACCTGTCACCGGTGATGGATCTGTTCGACCGTTCAATCGTTGCCCACACCGTGGCTACATCGCCGTCGACAGCGTTTACCGCCGATTCTTTAACTAAGACGATTAAAACGTGTGCGCCTGAGCCTGGGTGGATGATGCATACCGATCAAGGTTTCCAGTACAAGCATTCGTCCTGGCGCAACCTGATTCATGACAACGGTGGTGTTCAGTCAATGTCGCGTAAAGCCAACTGTTACGACAACGCGGTCATGGAGAATTTCTTCGGGCACTTGAAAACCGAGATGTACCACGGAGAAGTCTTCGACACCGTCGCAGAGTTCAACCAGGCCATCGACGAGTACATCCAGTGGTACAACACCGAACGCATCCAACAACGACTCAAGGGTCTGACCCCGATGCAATATCGAAATCAGACCCTTGAAGCCCTAACCGCCTAGAATTAAACCAGTCCAACTTTCGGGGGCCAGTTCAGGCAGGGGGCCAAAGTTATATGAAGACCAGTGGTACAACGCCGGGAAAGGTCTATATTGGTGCTCCCACCTGTTTGTGGGTGACTCAACTAATAAAGTGAACGTATCCCAAGCAAATTTGCATGAAATCGCTAGGATTATATTTGTGAACAATCTTGAAGGCACCGTTTCCCCTGCGGGCTCCACTAAGCAGCGCTTGCTGGAGCAGAGTGCCCGTATCCTGGCTAAGGGTGGGCGCGACGCTTTAAAGGTTTGTGCTGCGGCGGAGCAGATCGCTGTTCCAGTCGATGAAGCTAAGTCTTTCTTTGAAGATGACCACGACCTTTACATTCAGACCAGCCGGTTCTTGGATGAGCGTCTCCGAGTAGCTGCCTACGAGGCGCTCGATAAACTGCCAGATGACGCGACCGCGATTCAGAAACTTCGCGAGTCTGCCAAGGTCTACTTCAACTTGGCTCTTGATAACCCCACCTACTTCGCCGCCTATAACAACTGCGAGACGGCAACGAGCTTTCCCAACTTTGAGGACGGCATCGAAGAGTCGAAAAGCTTTGATGCCTTCCCACCCACTTTCCGCTGGATGCTTGAACACATGCGGGAAGCCGCCATTGCAGCACGCGGCGATTTTGATCACCGTTTGGTAGTGATCCAAGCACTTACTTTCTTGTCTGAGTTGCAGGGCATTACTCACTTGGCCACGTTCGGCATTATGCGTCATCTCTCGCCCACGGCGAAGAAGCAGACCTTTAATGCTTGCATTGAGACTTTGTTCTCTGGCTTGGAAGATAGCTTGCGTGACGGGGAGATTGCGCCCTTTGAACCACAAGCACTCGTTGGCGATCCAGCGGAACCGTTTACTACAGCAGCAAAGGACATGCCAAAGTCTACGATTGAGGAAAAGCGTGCAGCCATCTTCCGTGGTGCGGCCGAAGAGATTGTCTATAACGGTCTTCCTAGCTTGCATCTCGGCTCTGCTGCTGCGCGAGCGGGCGTAGATTTGGCAGACGCGGAGCATCTTTTCGACGGTAATTCTCACCTGCTGCGCTCTTTGGAAGAGTCTTTGGATGAAGCCAATACGCTAGCAATCATGCGCCAGAACCAGGCCGTGCCGGAAGGATCCCACGGGCTGGCTTATATTAAGGCAACCGGCTTCGGGTATTTGGAGTATGCGCTAGAAGACCCCGTCGGCTTTGTCGCCCTCATTGAGGTTTCGAGCCGCTCGATCGTGCCCGTCTCTTTCGATGAGTCCGGCGATAGTGAGCAGCCATTTGATATGGGTAAGGCCTTTACCTTCATCATGAATCTGGTGCGCGATGCCATTTCTGAGTCGAATGGACCTCGATCGCCATGGATTCTTTTTACCCAGATTGCGGCGCTGTGGGCCTGCATCCACGGCCTCTCGCAGTTGAGTACTGTAGGAGCCCTGCGCTATCACTCGGCTAATTTCTACTTCAACCTAGCTTCCAAGGTGATGGACGTGGTTCTTCAGGGCATGGTCAATGTCCTTGAGCTAAAGAAGCCAGAATAGGAAGTCAAGCAATAAAGGGGACCCGCAGCGGGCTCCTCTTTTTTCTATATCCACCCTTGTGCCTGCGCTGTGGTTGCTGCCTCATAGCGGTTCCCAGTTCCTGTCTTGGCGATGAGCGAAGAGACAATATTGCGCACTGTGCCAGTGCTCAGGTGAAGGTGCCCGGCAATCTGGCGGGTGTCGCTCCCCTCCAAGACATGACGTGTGACCTCCTTTTCGCGTGTGGTTAGTGGATTGTCCGGCGTGAAAATAGTCTCCTGGGCCAATGCAGGGTCGATGACCTTTAGACCGGCGTGCACTCGCCTAATGGCTTCGGCAAGTTGTTCGGGTGGGGTGTCCTTGACTACGAAGCCAGCTACGCCCGTTTCCAAAGCACGTTTGACGTAGCCACTGCGCCCAAAGGTCGTGACAATCAGGCTGCGGCAACCCGTGCCCTCTAGTTCAGCGGCCGCATCAAGACCGTTCTTAACGGGCATTTCAATATCGAGTAGGGCAACATCGACGCCATGCTTGGCGACGAGCCCTGCAACTTCCGCGCCCGTTGCGCACTCAGCCACAACGCTGATATCCGGCTCTGTGTCCAAGAGGGCAACTAGCGCCCCACGCACCAATGATTGGTCCTCAGCAATGAGAACTCGGATGGGATCAGTCATTGCCTGAGCCTCCGACGGTAGTAAGAGGAAGAAAATCCGTGTCACCATTCATAGTAACCAAGGCCAGAGTACAGCCATTGCGGCGCGCAAAGAGCAGCTGTCCGCCAGCATCTATTATGCGTTTGCGCAAACCGACAATCCCACCGTGGGCACGAGAAAGGCTTTCGTCAGCGTCAAACCCGCAGCCATCGTCCACCACCTGGAGTTGGTGGTCTGTCACCTGGACCCAACAGTGCGCTGCGCCTGAGTGGCGGACTACGTTTGTGGTCAACTCGCGCAGCGCCCAGGAAAATTCGGCGTCGTAAAGCCCAGCGCTTTTGGCCGCTGGGGGCAAGTACGACACAATGCCGGCAGTGTCGAGAGCCCTGTAAGCCGCGTGGATTTCCCCTTCAAAAGTGGGCATGCGCATCCGGGTTACTGTGGAGCGGACTTCCGCCAAGCCTCTCCGAGAAAGCGCGCTCACCTCCTGGAGCTCCTGCTGCGCCCGTTGCGGATCCGAATCTATTAGACGGCGGGCAAGCTCTAATTTGAGGTTGATAACGGTTAAAGAGTGGCCCAAGAGATCGTGAACATCGGTAGCGATGTCCTCGCGTTGGCGTGCCAAGTCCAATTCATGTTCCAATTCAGCGCGGCTATCTTCGCGCTGGGAAAACGTACCTAACAGTACTAGTAGTATCGGCCAGGCGAAAAGGACTATCAGGGCCCAGCCGGTGCTTTCAGGAGCGAAGAACCACGAGGTGGTGGCGAGCACGGTCCCCATTAGCAGGGTGAGCGCTAATGCTCGGCGTAGCGGAAGGTTAAAGCCGAGCAGCGCCGCCAGGTAAGGCACAAACGTGACGGCTATAATCCCGAAGAAACCAATTGATGTCGCTGCGATGGCCGCGAGTGACACCCAATAAAGCCCGATCCGCTGTCCTAACCGCCATCCGCGTGGGTAGTAGCCCACAGCGCCAAAAGAAAAGAAGTAGACAGCACTAAACGCTAGAACGCACGCAGAAGCCCCAATTCGTCCAGCGAGCGTCGTGCCCGGCGCGGCAAAGGTCATCACCAACCCGGGAATGAGGAAGACCAACCATACGCTGGCGAAAAGCGCGCTATTGAGGCTAAAACCGCGCCACGGCTCGTGAAAGGGGCCCATTAACGGCGCGCCTTGTCGCGGGAGCGCAGCACCAGGCAAGCGGTGAGAAAGATGGTCGTCCATACCGCGAAGTTTAACCATGCGGCCCACATGGGGTGCGACACGGTGCCTTCCTCCCCGTTAAGAAACTGCATGCCTTCTGCAAGGGGCCACTGGGCGAGCACAACCGGGCCAAAGAGGGGAGTGAAGCGGCCCAATTCCATCAGCGGCTCGGTAAGGGGAGTGAATACATTGGCGGCAAAGAGGAAGAGGACAACGGAGGTCGAGGCGATTGCGACAGAATTGTCGGTGGGCAAAGCCATGGCCCACACCAAGCCATAAAAGCCAAAGGGAATGGAAACTAGGACGCAGGCGATAATGGCTAAAACCCATTGGTGTGGTTGCATTGCAGCTTGTGTCATGGCACCGGCGATAAACACCGCGGTGATGGGAAGCAGTGCCTGAAAGCCGATGGATATCAGGTTTGCCCACAGAATCTGCCGTGGATGCAGGGGAGTAAGTGCTAATTGGCGCGCCCACCCAGTCTTGGTATCTGTCACGGCGGAGCCAGCGGCGGAGACGGAACCAGCGACGCCGCCGTAAAGGGCCATGCTGATCATCTCTAAGGCGGCGAAGTTTCCGCCTTTAAAGGAGGCATTACCAAAATCCATCATGGTGCCAAAGAGCAGGTAGAAAAATACCGGCAAGAACGTGCTGAAAAACAGCGGGGTAAGGTTACGGCGAAGGCGCAACAAGTTATGGATGGCAAACCCGAAAGTGCGCGCACTGGTTGTTGCTGACTGTGCAGTCATTGAATATTCCTTTCACGAAGTAGCCAACGGAGAGACGGGTTAGGACTGGGATGACGTCAAAGCAAGAAATGCGTCCTCTAAGGAATGTGTGCGAATAGTCAGGTCATGGGCCGAGGTGTGATTGAGAAGATAATTCGCAAGTACATCGGAGTCACGGGTGGTCATCCGGACGTAGCCGTTAGACAAGGAAACCTCGGTGACGGTGGGTAGCTCTTTCGCATTTAAAGGTGTGCCGTCGAATTTCGCCTCGACTATGCGCTTGCCCGACTGTTCGCGTAGTTCTGTGGCCTTAGCATCTGCGCGCAGCTTTCCTTCATGCAGGAGAATTATTCTTTCTGCAAAATTGTCTGCCTCTTCGAGGAAGTGCGTAGCGAAGACAATGGTGCGTCCCTGGTCTGCTTGTCTGTGCATGGTGGACCAGAACTCGTGGCGCGCTTGAGCATCCATGCCAGCTGTTGGCTCATCGAGCAATAGGATTTGGGGATTGCCCACAAGAGCTAGGGCGAATCGCACACGTTGTTGCTCGCCACCAGAGCATTTGCCCACTGGGCGGTGCAGGATAAGGTCTAGGCCGGCCTGTCTGGAAACTTCCTCGACAGGCAAGGGTTCAGGAAAGATAGAGGAAATCATCTTCAGGGTGTCCAGGACTGTGAGCTCAGGTAGCAGGCCACCGGTTTGCAGCACGGCTCCAATCTGCGCCGCGCGGATCGCAGCGTGCGGTGTGTGTCCGAGCACGGAAATGTTGCCGGAGGAGGGTGTGGTGAGCCCGAGGATGAGATCGAATAGGGTGGTTTTGCCTGCTCCATTGGTGCCTAATAGGCCTACGATCTCGCCTTGGGCGATGCTGAAGGAAATATCCCTGAGCGCATGGACGGGATGGGAGGATCTCGTGGCAAAGGCTTTACTGACTCCGGATACGTCTATAGCTGGCGGTTGTCCGGTAGATGGATCTGTAGTTCTCATACCTGGAAAGTATCCGTAGCCAGCAAAGATGATGAATAGGATCTGTCAACACATTTTCATGACAAGTGTCATGCCGCGATAAGGTAGGAAAGTGCTTACTACTCTCGCAGCGGCTACTGGACTATTCGTGGCCACCAATATCGATGACATTGTGGTGTTGTCCCTCTTCTTCGCCCGTGGTGCTGGGCGCAAGGGCACGACGCCCGCGATTCTGGTAGGTCAGTATGTGGGGTTTCTCGGCATACTAGCGGCCTCTGCCATTGTCGGACTGGGCTTTAATGCTGTTTTACCTGAGGATTTGATTCGCTACTTTGGTCTCATTCCATTGCTTTTAGGCCTATGGGCAGCGTGGCAGGCATTCCGGGGTGAGGATGACGATGAGGACGTTTCGGGCAAAAGGCTGAGCGCACTTGCGGTAGCCGGGGTGACCTTCGCCAACGGTGGCGACAATATCGGCGTCTATGTACCAGTGTTTACCACCTCTGCGCCGGCTGAGGTAGCGATCTATTGCGTGGCCTTCTTAATCCTCGTGGCGCCCCTAGTGTGGGCAGCGCGGTTTGTGGCCACGCGGCCGGGCATTGCAGAAGCACTGGAGAAATGGGAAAGCGTACTGTTTCCCGCGGTTTTAATTCTGTTAGGAATTGCGATCTTGTTTGCGGTGTAAACCGCAGAATAGAAAAAGCCGGCACCTTCACGGTGCCGGCTGAACTTTTTGTCGGGCTAACAGGATTTGAACCTGCGACCCCTACACCCCCAGTGTAGTGCGCTACCAAACTGCGCCATAGCCCGCCGTCGAACTGTGCGACTTGTCTAGATTACATCAGTAGGATTCTACTGTGAAATTTGGGGTGTAACCTGCGCTAAAACTCGCCGCTGGAGTAGACCCAAGCGCCGCCCACGCGGCGAAACGAAGAACGCTCGCGTTGTGAGCCAACGGCCGCGCCTTTATAAAAGGCCTCAAACTCCACCACGCCGGAATTATCGAGCAATCCGCCTGCTTGGGTGTCTAGGATATCAAGGCGGTAAAACCGGACGGGAGAATCAGCCAAGTCGAGTGTTGCAGGGCGAGTATCGGGATCCCACGTACGGAGCAGATAAGCTTCGTCGCCAGTAACAAAGGCGCTAAAGCGCGAGCGCATGAGCGCCTCAGCGGTAGGCGCATTGGTGCCGGCATGGTACTTGCCGCAGCACTCTCCGTAGGTCAGGCCGGTGCCGCACGGGCAGCGGCGCGAGGAATCAAAGGCTGCCATTAGTGCGCGTCCACGTCCACGATGGTGACGTTGCCGATCATGCGCTCCACATCGGTGTCCTTCGCGGCAGAGCGCAGCGTGGATTCTTCTGATGCAGACAGGTTCCCTTTAAGCTCGATGCGGCGCTCAAAGCTGGCGGGGCCGGTTTGGGTGATGCTCACGTGGACGTCGTCAAGCGCAAGCTTCTTGCCGGCATCCTTGATTGCTTGGGTCGCGGCCGTAGCCAGAGCAGACATAATAAGACCCTCGGCGGTAAAGCCCTTACCCTTGCCGCCATTCTTCTTCGTGCGGTCGGCACTGAGGCTGTGGTCATTGTGGCGGACGACCACGCCGAATCTGGTGCCGGTGGCCGGCTGCGCAACGGCGGCGTCGGTTCCTACTTCTTCTGGCCGGTAGTCAGGAACGATGAACTGCTCGGCCCACGCACCGATGAGATCCGCAGCGCGGGCTGCCGTGCCCTGCTTCGTGAGCAGATGATCGGTCTTGTCCAAAGAAACCAAGGACTTGGGGTAGCGCGTGAGCAGGAAGATATTTTGCGCATTGTCAATACCCACCGTCTGGTCAATGGGCGAGTGCAATACCATCAATGGCTTGCGGAGCTTGGGCAGGTATTCCTCGGGGTTAGTATCCGCCAAGTCCTCGAGGAACTTGCGGGAAATGATAAGGCCGCGGCCGCCGAGGATGACTTCCACCTCGCCGTTGGCGTCGACCTCGCCGATCTTGTCCGCATAGTGAAGCACGGAGTGGGCAGGATCAAAGGGGGCGCCAATGGTGGCTACAGCCTTAAGAGATTTCATGGTAGTGGCCGCCTTCAACGCAGCGGCGCCACCCAGCGAGTGGCCCATGAGCAATTGTGGGGCAGAGTAATTCTCCGTCAGCCAGGCGGCAGCGGCATGGATATCGTCAACGTTTTGGCTAAAGGTAGTATCGCCAAATTCACCGGCGGACTGGCCAAGGCCGGGAAAATCGAAACGCAAAGTGGCGATGCCGAACTCGGTGAGCTGCTTCGCGGTGCGGGCAGCACCGGGAGTGTGGCGGGAGCCGGCGAAGCAATGGGCAAAGATGGCGTAGGCGATCGGGGGAGAGTCCGGGAAGTCGATGGTTCCGGCCATCTCGGTACCCCGGCTCGAAGGCAGCTTAACGTTGACGGATTGCATGAGAACTAGAATAACGGGCCTCTTACCCGCAAGCCATACCAGGTTGACTACAGTCGATAGGAGCAATCCAAATAAGGAGGATGAGGTATGGGCGCGTTCGATTGGTTCTGGAAGGCAATGGGCTCGCAAAGCGAGCGTAACGATAAGAAATCCAAGGCCATCGTGGGTTCAGCCGATGAAGCGGCCAGGGCATTGGGCCAGCAGGACGACGCAGCTGTAGCCCAAGCCGCACGCGATGCCGTAAAAGGCGGCGAGATCGCCGATAAGGCGCAGTTCCTCGCGGCCTTAGCAGTAGCGTGTGAGCGCACCTTGGGCATGAATCCCTTCAACGTGCAATCCCAGGCAGTCCTGCGCCTGCTCACCGGAGACGTCATCCAAATGGCAACCGGCGAAGGCAAGACTTTGGTGGGCGCCATGGCGGCTACAGGTTTCGCGTTGACTGGCAAACGCGTCCACGTTGTCACCGTCAATAACTATCTCGCCGCCCGCGACGCCGAATGGATGCGCCCTGTCGTGGAGTTCTTTGGCTTAAACGTTGCCTCGGTAACAGAGGGCATGACACCGGACGAGCGCCGCGCTGCCTACGCGCAGGATATTATCTACGCACCGGTCAACGAACTGGGCTTTGATTTGTTGCGCGATAATCAAATTACCGACCGCTCCCACACGGTGCAGGCCGCTGGCGACGTTGCCCTCGTAGATGAAGCCGATTCCGTCTTGGTGGATGAGGCCCTTGTGCCCCTAGTGCTGGCCGGTAATCGGCCGGGTGAGGCCCCCACCGGGCACATCACCAATGTGGTTTCCCGCCTGCGCGAGAAGCTGGACTACTCCATCTCTGAGGACGGCCGCACCGTTCAGCTGACCGAGACTGGTGCACGCCGCGTGGAGCAAGAATTGGGCATTGATTCACTCTATTCGGAGGAGAATATCGGCACCATCTTGGTGAAGGTCAACCTCGCCCTGCATGCCAAGGCCCTGCTCATCCGGGACATCCACTACATCGTGGTCGATGGCAAGCTGCAGCTTATCGACGCCTCCCGGGGCCGCGTTGCCGACCTCCAACGCTGGCCCGACGGGCTCCAGGCGGCAGTAGAAGCCAAGGAAGGCCTAGAGGTTTCCGAAGGCGGGCGCATCCTCGACACCATCACGCTGCAAGAACTTATGCGGCGTTACCCACTCGTGTGCGGCATGACTGGTACCGCGGTGGAGGCGACCGATCAGCTGCGGCAGTTCTATGGTCTTCATGTATCCGTGATCGACCGCAATAAGCCGCTGCAGCGCTTTGACGAGCAAGACCGCATTTTCGCGACAGTCGATGATAAATCCGCCGCCATCGTGGAGGAAATAGCCACCATTCACGCCACGGGGCAACCCATCCTCGTGGGCACGCAGGATGTAGCTGAGTCGGAAGATCTGGCGGATGCCTTGCGCGAGCGCGGCATTGACGTCAATGTGCTCAACGCCAAAAATGATGAGCAGGAGGCACAGATCGTCGCCGAGGCCGGCGATATTGGACGCGTCACCGTCTCTACCCAGATGGCCGGACGCGGCACCGATATTAAGTTGGGCGGCGCTAACGAAGCTGACCATGATGCAGTAGCGGAGCTGGGTGGCTTGGCGGTTATCGGTACCTCCCGCCACCGCACCGCCCGCTTGGATAACCAATTGCGCGGCCGTGCAGGCCGGCAAGGTGATCCGGGCCTGTCCCTATTCTTCGTCTCCCTTGAAGACGATGTAGTCCAGCAAGGCGGCGACGGCGAGACAGTGCGTGCCCAACCAGCAGAAGACGGGCGCATTGAATCCAAGCGAGTGAGCGATTTCGTGGCCCACTGCCAGCGCGTGACCGAGGGCCAACTACTCGAAATTCATGCCCAGACCTGGAAGTATAACCAGCTTCTGGCGGATCAGCGCATTATTATTGATGAGCGCCGAGCCAAACTATTGGATACTGATCAAGCCTGGCAGGAACTATCCCAACGCGCTCCGGAGCGCGCAGCAGAGCTACGGGAGGTCCCTGAGGAAGCACGCATTAAGGCCGCGCGCGAAGTTATGCTCTATCACCTGGACTTGGCCTGGGCCGACCACTTGGAGCTTATGGACGATGTGCGCGAGTCGATCCACCTGCGCGCCATCGCACGTGAGACGCCGATCGACGAGTACCACCGCATTGCGGTGAGGGAGTTTAAGGACTTGGCTCAGCGGGCCGTCGACAAGTCTGTGGAGACTTTCCGCACGGTGCTTATCGACGCCGCTGGGGCGCACCTCGATGACGCCGGCCTCGCTCGTCCGAGTGCTACATGGACCTACATGGTGTCCGATAACCCCCTTGCGGGCAAGGGAAATTCCGTGCTGAGCGGCATCGGAAACATTTTCCGGTGAAATTATTCCCCGCGAAGGGGCCACGGACTCACGTGAGTCGCTAGTATTGTTATAAGTAACTCGTAACTAATCCCCGGAGGTAACAATGAGCGAGAACACCGGAACCCCGGAACCACAGGTAGAGACCACATCTGTATTCCGCGCAGACCTGCTCAAGGAGATGGAAAACGGCGCGAATGGCAATGATGCTACCGCTGCCGGCACCGACAACTTGGCGGAAGGTCAGGCCCTCCTCGTGGTAAAGCGTGGCCCGAACGCGGGTGCCCGCTTCTTGCTGGATCAGGCGACTACTACCGCCGGCCGCCACCCTGAGGCAGACATCTTCCTCGATGACGTTACGGTGTCCCGCCGCCACGCGGAGTTTCGCAAGAATGATGACGGCAAGTTCGAGGTAGTTGATGTGGGATCCCTCAACGGAACCTACGTGAACCGCGAACCCCGCAACTCCCAGGTGCTCGAGGTAGGAGACGAAATCCAGATTGGCAAGTTCCGCCTGGTTTTCATCGCTAACCAGAGCTAATTATTTTCGTAGACTAGCCGCACTTCCTTACAAGGAGGGGCGGTGTCGTCTACTTATGTCACGATAAGAACTTTCAGTACCCCTAAGAGATAGACACAGTGAGCGCAGCAGATTCCTCGGCCGCAGCAGTACGCCGCACCAGCCCTAAAGCTAAGAAGCCAAAGACCATGTCCATTGGCGTGGTTTTGGAGACGCTGAATCAGCAATTCCCTGACGTCACGGTGTCCAAGATTCGCTTCCTCGAATCTGAGGGGCTCATCAGTCCACAGCGCACGGCCTCGGGCTACCGCCGCTTCACCCAGGAGGACGTGGACCGACTGCGGTATATTCTCACCACTCAGCGCGATAACTATACGCCGCTGAAGGTTATCCGCGAGCAGCTAGAAGCCATGGATTCCGGCCAGGTGACCGCCATCGTTTCCGCAGGAAATGCGGAAACCCTGCTCTCGCCGCAGCAGTTTAAGGCCCCTGTGGTCACCCGCCTGACCGATGTAGAGGTGGCTACCCAAGCTAGTGCCAGCGAAGATGATGTAGCCTCCTTGGTTAAATATGGCCTCATCCGCCCGGATGTCGCAGGCTTTTTCAATACCGACGACGTAGCCATTGTCTCGGCCGCGGTGGCACTTAAGGCATTTGGTTTCGGCTCCCGTGAACTCAAGTCCCTGCGCAATAACGCCCGCCGACAGGCAGACCTGATCTCCCAGGCAGCGGCTCCAGTGGCGCACTCAAATTCCGATACCGCGCATCAGAAGGCGGAGGAAATCTCCCAGCAAATGACCGCGCTCGTGGTGTCCTTGCACGCAACTCTGGTGAAATCGGATCTGCGCGACGAATACCACTCCTAATACACACACGCTCCCGTCTTTGTGGGAGAGTGGTAGTTATGAGTGATGTATCCCTAGAGTTCCACGGTATCCACCAGGTCGGCCCCGAAGACGATGTGTGCGCTTTGCTGCGCTGGCCGGAAGAGAACCGGTTGATCCCCGTGTGGATCTCCCCGATTGAAGGCATGCAACTAGCTGCCGCTTTAGACGGCCACCAGCCAAATCGTCCCACCTCGCACGATCTAATCTGCGAGGTACTAGAGGGCACTGGCGGGGTAGATGCGATTGAAATTGCCAATTACCACCAGGGAACCTTCATGGTAGATATCAAGGCTCCGAACGGAGAGGTTTATGACTCTCGGTTAAGCGACGCACTTGCAGTGTCCGAATATTTCAACGTCCCGATTTCAGCCGAAGCAGATCTCCTTGCCCAGGTGTCCGTTTATGCCAGCGATGCGGATGTGAAAGAGTACTTCGACCTGGAAATTTCCACCCCCGCCGCAGGCGATAATCTATCGACCAGCGAAAACAATGATTCCTCGACCTCGGCGTCAGGAAATGCGCAGGCAGATGCAGATTTTGAAGCCATGATGAGGTCTTTGGGTATGGACGAAAAGGATTTCCTTTCGGGGGATGACGACGAAAAAAGTTAATGACACGCGTGTGACTAATGGTGACAATGGGGTTTGAGAAGTCTAAAGTTGTACTTGACAGTTGAGCAAGCAGCGCTTGACGGGCGTATGTGCTTGGCTTTTAATTGATCTTTAGAACTTCCAACAAACCCCATTGGAGTAATTACGTGAGCATTAACGAGGACTCCCAGTCCGAAACCACCTACGTACAGGAATCGCTTTTCGACGTCGGACCCGACGAAGAGGTGGGCTACCGCGTTCCCATCGCTTGCCAGGTAGCCGGCATCACCTACCGCCAGCTGGACTATTGGGCTCGCACCAACCTGGTCAACCCTTCCATCCGCACGGCGCGCGGCTCCGGCTCCCAGCGCCTGTACTCCTTCAAGGATGTGCTGGTACTCAAGATCGTGAAGCGCCTGCTGGATACTGGTATTTCCCTGCAGAATATCCGTTTGGCAGTTGAATCCCTGCGCGATCGTGGCGTAAATGACCTGGCAAAGCTGACCCTTGTCTCCGATGGCACCACCGTGTACGAGTGCCGTTCCAACGATGAGGTCATTGACTTGCTCGCTGGCGGCCAGGGCGTCTTTGGCATTGCGGTTCCGGGCATCTTGAAGGAGCTGTCCGGCACCATTTCTTCCTTCCCTTCGGAGCGCATCGATGACTTCGCCGAGGACAACGTGGTCGGCCTCGACGAGTTGGCTGCTCGTCGCAAGCGCAAGAGCTCCTAAGCTCGACCACATAGAATCCACCCTCCTTCCCAGCTCACGGGGAAGAAGGGTGGATTTTTGATCTCTATCGTCTTGAGACAACAATGCAAGACAGTCCTTTTCCGCGCTGTGTGGCTCGCGGGATCGAGGTCGAGCTCTGCCTTAGAACCCGTGCCGGCCTTGAGCTTAAATTGGGTGGAGTGCCCGTGGGTGGGCTGTGTATGAGAGCTCTAGTCTTTTTAAGGGCAAAAAATTAAAGCACCGTACGAGACTTCGTACGGTGCTGGGAAAAATCGGTTCCTCGTTAAATGCCGACGGCCTTGTTGATTGCTCCCGAAAGCTGGGTCTCATCGGTGGAATCAACGGAAGTGAAGCTATCAGCCGCGGACTTCAGTGCGGCATCGACATTGCCTTCACCGACATGAACGACGCTGAGAGAAACGTCCTTGGAGGCGGCGTCGTCAAGAGCGGACGTGAATTGAGCATCATCCATGTCTTGCTCGGTGCCAGTAGTTACGACGAGCACGCGTGCCTTATCGCCGCTGCCTGCAGCTTGGTCGGCGGCATTGGCTACTGCCGCTACCACTGCGCTGCGCGTTTGCGGAACACCGCCAGTTCCAAAGCCACTGAGCGTGCCGGATACAGCGTTGCCATCGCCAAAGCCCAGGTTTTGTCGGAACCCAACCGTGGCGGTTTCAGAGATAGGAGAGGAGTAGTTCCACAAAGAAACTGCTCCGCCGTCAGCGGCTAGGTCAGAAGCAGTGGTGCCCAAGGCTTTGGATACAGGGCCGTACATCGGCGCCATGGCCGTAGAGGTATCCAAGAGCAGGAGCGTATTTGCCGCCATCGTCACATCGGGCTTGGGAGCTGCTGCGGAACTCGTCGCTGGAGCGGAGCTCTTCGAGGAAGAAGAGCTCGTGGGCGCATCGGACGTGGAAGCACTGGAAGCAGCTGCCGTGCTGGTTTCCGGTGCAGCCTCGGTGCTGGTTTCCACTGCGGCGGGTGCGGCGGAGTCTTCGCCGTCGTCGTTGCCCGCGCCGCGTAAAAGGAAGGTAACCAGGGCGATTATGGCCAGCAGCGCGATAATAGCCACCGCAATAACCCATCCCGCTACTGCGAAGCTATTTTTCCCGTTTGAATGCCGTGCCATGTGGTGTTTTCCTCCCAAGCAAACTGCCGTTGTTAGTGGCTCATTCTAGCGGGGCAAGTGCCTGATCTATCACAGCGACAAGCCGTTCTCGCAGTGGTTCAGCTTTGTGCGCCAGCGTTCTTTGCCTCGAGACGTATTCGGCCTTGCCCTCAGGTGTTTCGATGGGCACGACGCCAAGTCCCCAATCACGGCAGTCATAAGGGGACGCCTCCATGTCAAGAATGCGCGCTTCAATCGCCAGATCCAGGCACTCAAGGAAAAGTTCGCCTGGAACCAGTGGTCCCAGCTTCCAGGCCCACTTATATAAATCCATTGTGACGTGTACGCAGCCTGCCTGGTCATTGTCGGGCTGATCCTCACGATGCAGGACAGTGAGGTTAAGAGGGCGAGCGGGAGGAGTAAAGAACCGGAAGGCATCATAATGAGAACACTTAATTGAGTGCTCATCGACAACCCGATTGGTCCCGTCCGCACCAAGCCGCAAGGGCAGCGAATGTCGCGGGGAATCCGTGTGGTAGACCATTGCCCATTCATGCAGACCGAAGCAGTCAAAGTGGGCCGGATTGGTAGCGGAACGCCGAAGCAGATTAGAAATATACCGAACCGAGTCACCACGACGCTCTAGAAAGCTGCCGATGTCGACGGTGATGCCGTCTGAGGTGGCGTGGTAATCCCGCCATTCAGCGTGCGGAGGAGTGCCCGTTAGCGCAGTTCCTACACCTGGGTGCCAGCGCTTTAGGTGAGAAGGGCGTACGGGGTAGTACTCAAAGAGAAAATCGAAAACAGGGTGGTAGCTGCCAGGATGTCGGAAGCGCTCCAAGCGGTCGGTGGCTTGCTTTTCGTGTTCATGCTGTTGAGCACTCCATTCCTCAGGGCTCAAGATACGCATGAGAGTTAACCTCCTTGACTTAGCGGCGTCGGCGGCGGGCGACTTTGCCGCCTGAGCGACGGCGTTGGAAATTGGATTTCTTGACAGATTTCGCTGGTTTCTGGGGTACGGCCTGCCCGGGCGGGGGAAGGGCAGGGCCATTGGGCTTGCGAGCACCCGTAATCTCCTTAAGTACCGGCGCACCTGCAGGATTGTCACGGTGAGAAATATCGTGCTCCGTAGCTGTGACCCCGGCTTTCTTAATTAGAGCGTCTACTTCTTTGCGTTGTTCATCCATGACCAAAGTGATCACGGTACCCGCAGCACCGCCGCGTGCCGTGCGGCCGGCGCGATGGAGATAGGCTTTGTGCTCCGCGGGCGGATCGACGTGAACAACGAGTGAAACGTCCGCAATATCGATGCCGCGGGCGGCAATATCGGTGGCGACCAAGACTGGGATGCTGCCATCGGCGAAGCCTTCGATTGCGCGGGTACGGGCGCCTTGGCCTTTATCGCCATGCAGCGGGTACGCGTTGATGCCAGCGCGCCGCAACTTCTTGACCTGCCTGTCCACGCCGTGCTTGGTGCGCATGAACATGATGGTTTTGCCTTGGCGGGCAGCGATGCGCAGCACCACCTCGTTGCGGGCGGGGCGATCACCAACGAAAAAGAGGTGATGGGACATGGAATCCACTGCAGCTTGCACCGGCGCAGTGGTGTGGACCACCGGTTCGTGGAGGAATTGCTCCACCAGCTTGTTGACGTCGCCGTCAAGCGTCGCCGAAAACAGCAAGCGCTGGCCTTTAGCCGGAGTTAGGCGCAGCAGCTTGCGTACCTGGGGCAAAAAGCCCATATCGGCCATCTGGTCGGCTTCATCCAGTGCAGTAATCTGGACCGCATCCAAATGCAGCTTGCCCTGGTCAATTAGATCCTGGGCACGGCCAGGGGTAGCGACAAGTACATCAACGGGGCGGGCGAGGGAGCGGATATGGTGATTGATATTTACCCCGCCCACGACAGCGAGCACTCTTAAACCCAGCGTTGCCGCTGGTTCATCAAGGCGCAGGTGAATCTGAGTGGCCAACTCACGGGTCGGGGCGAGGATAAGCGCACGGGGATGAGCAGGCTTGGATGCACCTGTTCCGGCAAGGCGGGCAAGTATGGGCAAGCCAAAGGTATAGGTCTTGCCCGACCCGGTAGGGCCGCGGCCGAGTACGTCTTTGCCGGCGAGGGCGTCGGGAATCGCGGCTTTTTGAATAGGAAACGGGTCGGTAATGCCTTCGTTGTGCAGAACGTGCACCAAGCGCTGGGGAAGGCCGAGATCGGCAAAGGTAGTCATCGTTTTCCCATCTTATCGGCAGCGAGTCGAATCGCCGCATTCGAATCAACACGCCTGTTAGAAAAGTGAAAGGGGCCCCGAAGGGCCCCAATCAAGTCAATGCGAACCTAGTCGGTCTGGGTCAGGCTGCGGTCACCGGACCACTCAATGTGGAAGGTACCTGGTTTGTCGGTGCGCTTGAAGGTGTGGGCGCCGAAGAAATCGCGCTGGCCCTGAATGAGAGCGGCCGGCAGGCGCTCGGCACGCAGGCTGTCGTAGTAGGAGAGGGATGACGCAAAGACCGGTGCCGGCAGTCCCAGCTGGGTAGCGGCGACGACCACGCGGCGCCAAGGGTCGATGAGGTCTTCCAGCTCGCCCTTGAAGTAGGGATCGAGGATGAGGGCGGGCAAGTCCGCATTATTGTCATAGGCTGCGCGGATGCGATCCAAGAACTTGGCGCGGATGATGCAGCCGCCGCGCCAGATGGTTGCTAGATCGCGCGGGTCAACGTCCCAACCGAATTCTTCGGACCCAGCCTTAATCTCGTCAAAGCCCTGGGAGTAGGCAATGAGCTTGGCAGCGTAGAGCGCGCGGCGCACATCCTCGATGAACTCCGCCTTGTCCACGTCCAGCTCCTTGATGGTGCCGGCTGGCAGCTGGCCTTCTTGGGCGGCAGCGCGCTGCGCGGTGGAGGAGGACAGCGCGCGGGCGAAGACGGATTCGGCAATACCAGTAATGGGAACGCCGAGTTCCAATCCATTGATGGCAGTCCAGCGGCCGGTGCCCTTCTGGCCGGCGGCGTCCACGATGATGTCGACCAGCGGGGCGCCAGTCTCCGGATCCTTTTGGGCCAGAACCTCGGCGGTGATTTCAATGAGGTAGGAATCAAGGTCGCCGGAGTTCCATTCGCGGAATACCTCTGCGATTTCGGCCGGTTCCATGCCCGCGCCATAGCGCAGCAGCTGATAAGCCTCGCCGATGACCTGCATATCGGCATACTCGATGCCATTGTGGACCATCTTGACAAAGTGGCCGGCGCCGTCTGGACCAATGTGGGTGACACACGGAGTGCCGTCCACGTTGGCGGCAATGGACTCAAGAATCGGGCCGAGGGTCTCCCACGATTCCTTGGGGCCGCCAGGCATGATGGCCGGACCGTTGAGCGCGCCCTCCTCGCCGCCGGAGATTCCGGCGCCGACGAAGTGCTTGCCGCGGGCGGCTACGTCCTTCTCGCGGCGAATGGTGTCAGTGAACAAAGCATTGCCGCCGTCGATGATGATATCGCCCTCATCCATGGCCTCGGCCAGCTGATCGATGACGGCATCGGTGGCCTTGCCAGCCTTGACCATGATGATTGCCTTGCGCGGGCGCTCCAAGGAAGCCACAAAGTCCTCGATGGTTTCCGAGGGCACGAAGTTGCCTTCCTCACCGTGGGCCTTAATGAGCGCATGAGTCTTTTCAGGGCTGCGGTTATACACCGCTACGGTATTGCCGTTGCGGGCAAAGTTACGGGCCAAATTAGAGCCCATGACCGCCAATCCCACGACGCCAATCTGAGCAAGTTCATTCTTATCAGTCATGCTGCCTATACTACGTCACTAGCGCGCAGCGCTGGCATCAACCGTTAGGCTGGTGGACTATGTCGGATACGCAAAAACTCAATGACTTGCTCCACGTCGCGCATACGCGGGTGCTCAACGCAGAAGAACTGGAGTCTCTCAATGCCTTAAACGGCGGCCTTGCGGAATTGCTAGGACTGCAGTTCACCCACGTGGGCCCGCGCGAGGCCCGTGCGAAACTGCAGGTGCTGCCGGAGCATCACCAACCCTGGGGAGTAGCCAACGGCGGGTTGTATTGCTCAATCGCAGAAACCGTGGCCTCCATTGCCAGCGTTGCGGCTGCCGACGCCCCCGCAGTCGGCGTCAATAACTCCAGCGACTTCATTCGCTCCACAGGTGAGGGCGAGTTAGAAGCCGTGGCTACGCCCGTGCAGCTAGGCGGCCGCACCCATCTGTGGAGCGTCGAGATGCGGCAAGGCCGCGAGCTTATCGCCCGCACCACCTTGCGCACTATGATTCTGCGCTAGTTCATCCGAGCGGCGGTAAAAGACATGCCGTGGGCGGAAAGCCGCTGCAGATAGGGCTTTCCAAGTCCGGTGGCCGGGGTGAGTACGCCGCCTGCGTGGCTAGTACCGGAGCGCGAATCGAGCAAGCAGAGAGCAGCCTGGCTCAGCATCATTGCGGTGACTTCATAGCCTGGGTCGCCTTGTGCCGACACAGTTGCTCGCCAGCGTTGGCCATCTTCGGTAATGCCGTGGTGGCTGACCTGGAAATGTGCACCGCTAGGTCCGGGGGTGGGCAGGACCTTTTCCACCAGTGGGCGCAGGCGCGACTGAGTGCCATCAAAAAGTAGCTTGGTGGCGAGCGCCAGCCCATAGGCGCGTGCGCGACCGGAAAGTCCGGTGCCAGCCCACCATGCTTCCTTGTAAAACAGGCGTGTGCCCCACGCGCGCCCTAGCAGAGCGTTAGAGCGGCGCACCACGCGGGTATTGAACATGGACATGAAAAAGGGGCCTACCCAGCCCACGCCGTCGACTTCTTTAATTTCGAAGTCTTTTTGGAGGCCGTCTAAGCGTGGCCCGGCCTTGGGATCCGGGTCCAGCGAGTAAGGATTGTGCAGGTTACGGGCTACCTCTTTGTCCGCGTGCGCGGCATGCGAGACCTGCAGGGAAGACTCGATGGTGCCCGGTGAGATTCCCCCTTTGAGCTTGTCGACGACCATCTGCACCCGTGCAAACGGCTTTCCTGCCGCCTGATAGAGATTAAGCATGCCCATATCCGAGGGCACGGAATCAAAGCCGCAGGAGTGAACGATGCGCGCACCCGTGGATTGGGCAGTGGCGTGGTGGGAGTCGATGCTCCGGCGAATAAAGGGAACCTCACCGCAGAGGTCAACATAGTCCACACCATGGCGCGCGCAAGCGGCAACGACGTGGCCACCATACAGGCTGTAGGGGCCGACCACGGTGATTAGCACCTTGGTACCTTCCACCATGCGCTCCACAGCGGCGGCATCATCGGCGGCGGCGATGGCGATGTCCCAGTGCGGATTGAGTTCATCGCGCAGCGCGGCTAACACCGGTCGGTTCCGGCCGGCCAGAGTCACAGAGGGCGCGTTAATCGAGGCAAGGTAGCGCGCCACCAATTGGCCGACCAGCCCGGTAGCGCCGTAAACAGTGATATCGCTCATAATGCACGAGCGTACCGGAGGGATTAGAGCCAGTGGTTCTTTCGGAACCAAGCCCACAGGCCCACAACGACCAAGATCATAATGATAATCGCCGTGGGGTATCCCAGCGCCCAGTGCAGCTCCGGCATAATGTCGAAGTTCATACCGTAGATACCCGCCACCAGGGTAGGCGCGGCCCACATACCAACGACCGCGGAAATGGTGCGCATATCCGAGTTCTGTTGCATCGTTACCTTGGCCACGGAGGCGTCGATAAGCGAGGTAAGGCGCTCATCGAAGCTGGATACTTGGTCCTTGACCACGAGCTCATGGTCGTTGACATCGCGCAGGTAGGAGCGCAATTGCTTGGAAATTAAATCCTTGTGGTCAGAGACCATGGATTTCAGTGCCACCGAAAGTGGGTCAATGGCATGCTTCATCTCCAGCACCTCACGCTTGAACATGTAGATGCGGTCTACATCAAATTTGAGGTTCGGGGTGAAGATTTCTTCTTCCAGCTCATCGACCTCGATGCTGATAAGACGGGAAATCTCCGAGTAGCGGTCCACCATCATATCCAGGATCTTCCAGGCCATGGCCACCGGGCCAAGCTCTACCAAGTCCTGCTCATCTTCTACCGTATAAGCCAGGTTGGGCAGCTTTGCGCCGTGGCGGACGGTGATGATGAAGTTGGAGCCCATGATCATCTGGATCTCGCCGGTGGAAATGATCTGGCGCTTATCCGTGACCTCATCATGATCGCGGTAGTTCACGGAACGCGCGACCACGAAGAGCTGATCATCGTAGCGCTCGAGCTTAGGGCGTTGATGGGCCATAACGGCGTCTTCCACGATAAGTTCGTGGATGCCAAACTGGGAGGCCACCTTAGTCATCTGGGATTCATAGGGCTCATGCAGGCCCACCCAAATAAATCCGCGGCCGTACTCCTCAATGGCTTCCAGCGCGGAGCTGGTGGAATACTCTCCAGGAAGCGCCTCGCCATCCACAAAGACGCGGCAATGTTCAATGGCTCGCTCCGGTGGTACCGGCAGGGAAGTGGGCTTACTAGGAGGCTCGGGTTTCTTGCGGCCCCTAAAGGGTGAAGGTACGGATGGCATCTTTTCAGCCTCCTTTGCGCGGTAGTGCGGGTATTTTCCCAATGGGCAGGCGGCGATTTTACGCAGCGGGTAAATCTTACACCGAAGCCGGGTAATATAATCGAATCTATGCCTACGTGGAAAGAAGTAACCGACGCTAATCCCGAGCACTCCCATAACTTTGCTCGCAAATGGAAGGTGCTGGCCGCACAGGGTAAAGACATCAACGGCGAGGCCCGGCTTATCGACGCCATGGTGGAACGCAACTCCACCATCCTCGATGCCGGCTGTGGCACCGGCCGCGTGGGCGGCGAGCTGCTTCGCCACGGCCATAGCGTTGTGGGCGTCGACGTAGACCCCATTCTTATCGAGCACGCTGAGCACGATTTCCCAGAGGGGCAATGGTTCGTGGGAGATCTGTGCGAGGAAGAGGTGCCAGAAGGCCCCTTTGATATCGCCGTATCCGCAGGCAATGTCATGGGCTTTCTAGCAAAGGAAGGCCGCGAGCCCGCGCTGCGCAATATCTATAATTCCCTCAAGCCCGGTGGCCGCCTCGTCACCGGCTTTGGCGAGGGCCGTGGGTGGGAATTTTCTGATTTCCTCGACATGGCGCAGAAGGTGGGCTACCGAGTCGACTTCACTTTCTCCTCGTGGGACATGAAGCTCTTCTCGGAGCATTCCACCTTCCTCGTCGCCGTTCTTTCGCGCCCTGGGTCAGACTTACTGGCCTAAAAGCGCCTATCGGCTTGGTCGAAGAAGTCGACCTCATGGTGGCTGGCGGTGATATAGGCGCGCTCGGCCCGCAGGCGAGTGCGCTCATCCGCCTCGGAGAGAGCTTGTTCGACGATGTCGAGGCTAGCGCGAACCCCGTTGAGGAAGTCCTCGCCGCCGTACATGGAAAGCCATGAGTGATAGGGGTGTTCGGGGGAATCAAACTCTGCGAGGTGGAGGCCTACCTCTGCATATAACCAGTAGCAGGGCAGTACCGCCGCAGCGCCCACCACGTAGTCATCCGTATGCGTCGAGCGGATCAGGAAATCCGTATAGGCGCTGGTTACCCGGGAGGCTGCGGTCGTGATATCGCTTTCGAGCCACCCGCGGTGCAGCTCGGCCTCCACCGCCAAGCAATCATGCGCGCCTTCGGCCCAGTGCAGCTGCTGTGCCGCTTCTGGGGCTTGGCTGGCGAGGCGAGCCAACGCCTTGGAATAAGCGTTCAGGTACTGGGCATCTTGGTCGAGGTAGAAGCCAAAGGCATCCTTTTCCAACGCCCCCGTGCCCAAGGCCCGAATAAAGGGCAGAGCCTTGATGGCCTCCCAGTGATCCCCAGCTAGGTTCCACAGGCGTTGCGTGTGTGGGCCGGCCGCGGGAACGCGGGGCTGGTCGACGTTTTCCGGTTCTACCAGGTTGCCGGATAAGTACGGCTGGGGCAGGGTAGAGGCAGCCTGCATGAGGCGCTGCGAGCGATGCAGGTGGTCCACGGGTCCGTGTCCCTTGCCCACGTGAAGCGCATCCGCATTAGCAATTGCCTCATGCAGCCACTGGGTTGACCACGTTAGAGCTGCCGCGGGACTATCGCCGGCTCCCAGGCGAGTGGCTAGGGCAGAGGAAAGGGAACAGCCAGTACCATGCGTATTCTTCGTGTCCACACGGCTGGAAGCAACGCGGTGCACAGCCCCATCCGCATTAACCACCGCATTGTCGGCGATGTCAGCATCGAGGTGCCCGCCCTTGACGACGACCGCGGTACCAGCACCCTTCGCCCATTCCTTCGCCGTGGCAATGGCCTCTTCTAGGTCGCTCGCCTCGTCCGTCTGGGTAAGGACTGCCAATTCCTTCAAGTTGGGAGTGATGAGGTCCACCTGGGAGCAGAGATCGCGCACGGCCTGTTCTGCTTCCTTTTCCAGCAGGCGATCCCCGCTGGTAGCCACCATGACCGGATCAAGCACCACGGGGACATCCTCCGGCAGGTGGCGCAGGAAGTCTGCGACCTTGGCGGTAATGGCGGCGTCGGCAAGCATGCCAATCTTTACCGCATCAATCTCCACATCATCGATGACGGAGTCTAGCTGCTCCTGCAGAAAGTCCACCGGCGGTACGTGGACGCTGCGAACACCCTGGGTGTTTTGAGCCACCAACGCCGTCACGACGCTCATTCCGTAGCCGCCTGCGGCAGAGATGGATTTCAGATCGGCCTGAATTCCTGCTCCGCCGGTGGGATCGGTTCCGGCAATGGACAGTACTCGAGGATAGATGCCTTTAGCCATGGAAAGCCTCCTTAAGGTGGGCGGCGGCTGCTGCGGGGTCCTCGGCCGCCATGATGTCGCTGACTACGCAAACTCCGGCAAAGTCGCTGCCCGCCAGCTCGTGCGCATTATGGGTCTTGATTCCGCCGATGGCGACGGACTCGATGCCACGCTCACGTGCGGCGTGGGCGAGTGCTGCGGCCGCAGCCGTACCCATGCCGGCTGGGGCGTTTTTCTTCGTTGCGGTCGAATGCACGGGCCCGATGCCGATGACATCCGGCAGTGCATCGTCCGCAATAGCAGCAAGCTCCTCGTTACTGCCGATGGATAAGCCAATAAGCTGGCCCTCACCTAGCTTCTCCCGGGCCTCGCGAAAGGCCATGTCATCCTGCCCAATGTGTAGGTGGCAGCCGAGTTTTGCGGCCACTTCTACGCGGTCATTGATGAATAGCGGGACATCGCCTAATACGCCAAGCAATTCGCGGGCCGTGCGCTCAATCTGTTCATCGCTAGCTTCCTTGTCCCGGAGCTGGACGACGGTAACGCCGCCGCGTACAGCCTCCTGCACGATGGAGACCACGTTGTCTCGCCCGCCAGCCAGATCTGGATCGGTCACCAGGTAGAGCGTCCAGTCAATAGCCATCTAGATCCCCTCCACGTCAGTGAGCTTGACCAGGCCCTCAATATCCGCCGTCGGGACATCGTAGAGCGCATCCAGCCATGCAACGGCAAAGGAGCCGGGGGCGTGGTGCTTCTCGGCGGCCACGCTACCCGCCGCGCCAACGTGCGCGTGCGCAGCGATGATCGCTTCGAAAGGATCCTCCCACGCGGCCAGATATGCGGCGCAGATAGCGCCAAGCGAACAGCCAGTACCAATGACGTTCTGGAGCATCGGGTGCCCCGATTCGAGGTAGACGGCACGCGTTGTATCGCCGACGTGGACGATAAGGTCCCGCGGGCCGGAAATGGCCACGACGGCGCCGGTATCCCGGGAAAGCACCACTGCCGAATCCAGGGCGGCTTCCACGCCATCGGTGGATTCGACGCCTCGGCCGCCCTGCCCGGTACCTGCGAGGGCAATGATTTCTGACGCGTTGCCACGAATTGCGCCCGGGCCAAGTGGCAGCACCTCGCGCATGAACTCCGTGCGGTGGCTCAGGCCGCCGGCGCCTACCGGATCGAGTACCCAGGGGGTGTGGGCGGAGTTCGCCCCGGCGATGGCCTCGCGCATGCCGCCGTATTGCTCGGAGCTGGGCGTACCGCAATTGATGAGTACGCCGCTGGCTACCTGCGCGAATTCGCGCGATTCCTCCGGCGTATCGACCATCGCCGGGCTGGCCCCGATAGCCAGCAGAGCATTGGCGGTGACGTTGCTGACGACCTTATTGGTCAAACATTGAATAAGCGGCGTGGACTCGCGCACAGCGTCGTGTGCGCTCAGAAAAGCATAATCCACAACTATCCCTTCGCTAGTTCTAACTGAGTGCAGGTTCGATGGGTATTTCTCAGCCGCACCGCGTGCGGCACCCCATGTTGCGTGTCTCAGCCTAACAAAGGTCACGGAAACTATGTGCGAAAATCGACGTTCGGGCTCCCCAGTAGCGGAATCGCCGGCGCTAGCAACAGGTAGCCAGGGAAAATAAAAATCGCCGCCCAGAGCCTGCTTTCCAGCAGGTGGGGCGGCGATGTGAGCGAGGAGGTATTACTTCTCGTTCTTGTTAATGATATTGCGTGCGATGCGCTGCTGGGTGGTGATCTCAAGGTTGCCGCGATCGCGGGAGAGGATATTGGTTGCCCAGTTAACCAGCACGGCCAAGCGGCTGCGCAGACCAATGACGTAGGTCAGGTGCAGGCCGAGCCATGCAACCCAGCCTGCAAAGCCACCGAACTCGGTCTTGCCCAGCTTAACGACGGCGTTGAAGCGCTTCACGATGGCCATGGAGCCCTTGTCAAAGTAGTCGAAGGCTTCTTTCTCATTTGCGGTCGATTCCTCGTCCACCTTGGCCTGGATGAGCTTTGCGACGTGCGCGCCACCCTGGATAGCAACCTGTGCCAGACCCGGCAGGCGGTTGAGGGAGATCATGTCACCGACCATGTAGACGTTGTTGTGCTCGCCCACGGTCAGGTCCTCGTTGACGGAGACGCGACCTGCGCGGTCGGCCTCGACGCCAGCCTGCTCTGCAACCATCTTGCCCAGTGGGGAAGCGGCCACACCAGCGGACCAGATCTTGGTAGCACCCGTCAGGGTGGTTTCCTCCTCGGTCTTCATGTCCTTGTAGGTGACGGTGTCCGCGGTTACATCGGTCACCATGGCGTTCAGGTGAACCTGTACGCCTTCCTTTTCCAAGGTGCGCTGAGCCTTGCGGCCCAGGCGCTTGCCAAATGGCGGCAGTACCTGTGGGGCACCATCGAGCAGGTAAATCTTGGCCGAGGTGGTGCCGTAGTTGGAATAGACATCGTTGAGGGTACGGTTTGCCAATTCGGCAATCTGGCCGGTGAGCTCAACGCCGGTTGGGCCAGCACCAACGATGATGAAGGTAAGCAGGCGCTCGCGCTCCGCGGGGTCGTCGGTAAGCTCTGCCTTCTCAAACGCCGAGATGATGCGAGAGCGCAGCTCCAGGGCATCGTCCAAGGTCTTCATACCCGGGGCAAACTCAGCGAAGTGGTCGTTGCCAAAGTAGGACTGACCGGAACCCGCGGCGACAACCAGAGAGTCATAAGCATAGGTACGAGAGAACTCGTCCTGCTCAGCGGTAACCGTCTGATCCGCCAGGTTGATATCAGTAACCTCAGCGTTAACGAAGTGGACGTTGTCCTGATCGCGCAGCAGCTGGCGGGTGGAAGGGGCAACCTCACCGGCGGAAATCATGCCGGTTGCTACCTGGTACAGCATCGGCTGGAACAGGTGGTGGTTCTTCTTATCGATGAGGGTGATTTCCACATCGGCGTTCTTCAGCTTCTGAACGGTGTTGAGACCACCGAAGCCGGCGCCAACCACGACGACGTGGTGGCGGCCACCGTTGGGGCGATAAGGGGTATCAGTCATGGATTTAATGCGACCTTCCTTAAGAAAGCTAATGTTTAGTACCCGTACAGTCTAAACACTTCAAACAGAACGCGCATACTTAATGACTGATAAACTTCCGCCGCTGCGTTGCGGTTTTCGTGGGAAGAACCGGCGCGGCTGTCCGGAGCGCCTCAACCGGGGTGCGCACAAAGCTGACTAAGGTTGTTCCGGATAGTGACTTCCTCCGCCCATCAAGGAGCGCACCTGGCATTATGACTTTTACCCGCCCTGAGCATTTGAGCTCTATCGATGCAGAATCCTGGCCCAATGTGGCTACGGTTCCCGCACCTCGTTGGCCTGGAATGAAAGCCCGCCGGGCAGAGGCTGAGTTTGCCAAGGCCTGCGATGATGCCGGACTAGAACTAGACCTAGAAGCCGAAGGCGGACCAGATCTCAAGGTGGGGCATGATGCCTTGTTTGAGCGCATTGCCGCTAGCGGTTGGCTGGGATTTGCGGAAAGTTATATGGCAGGAGAGTGGACCGTTACTTCTTCCTCGCAGCTGGTAAAGGTCCTCGGCCGCCTATTGGGGGTGGGTTACCTCCCCAAGGCCAAGATGCTGGGTGCCGGTAAGTCGGAGCCAGGGGAGCTGCCACTGGAATTGGTTCGGCTCTATGCCGGCGATGGATTAAGCCATGTAGGGGGGATTTTTTCCAGTGGCGTACCGACCACCATTAGGGAAACGGTGGAAAGCTATAGCCCCAAGGCTGGCCGCAAGGAGCCGAAGAGCCACTTCGTCGATGTCACGACGCTGAGTGAGCCCACGAGTGTGGACAGGGATGATCTGGGAGATGCACAGCGCCGCGCGGCGGATTGGCTGCTTGACGTCACCCGTACTGGCGCCGGAACCCACCTGTTGGTGTACCCGGCTGCCGGAATGCAGCCAGCGATGCGGGCGACTAAGCGGCGCGCAACGGTGGACGTTTTGACCAGTGATGTGGACCAAATGAGCCACATGCGCGAGGCCCTCGTACTAGAGGGGGCAGACGATTCCATCCATGTCGAGCGCATTCCCGGCGTCGTCCCGAACCCCAAGCAGTGGCACGGGCACTATGACGCCATCGTCACCGTAGAAAAGGTAGAACAACTCAGCGCTAGCGAGCGCAAAGAGTATATCCGCGCAGTCGACCGGTTCTTAACGCCTAATGGGCGGGCAGGAATCCAGTCCATCGTGGCGACCGAGTCGATGACGGAGGCCGGTAAGGCCTCGCTTCAGGCCTTGCGAGCCTATGTGTGGCCGGGGTTGGACTATCCGCGCACCACGGAGATGCACCAGCTAGTGGATAAGAATTCTAACCTGCGCATCGTGTCCGAAACCCACGTGGGCACCCATTACTTGGAATCCCTGCGTCAGCAGCGATCCTTTTTTGACGGGCACCTGCGAGAAGCAGCGGCCGCTGGGTTCGACCCAGTCTTCCGTCGCTTATGGACCTTCCAATTTGCCCTCCGTGAGGCCCTTATGACGCTCGGGATGATTGACTCGGTGCAATTTGGGTTGGCTCACCGCAACCGCGGGGGCCGGCGTTAGGCGGCCGGCCGTAAGGCGGGCGGCCGTAAGGCGGGCGGCCGTAAGGCGGGCGGCCCTTAGGCCGGCGGCAGCTCGTCGAAGTTCTTCATCAGATCCGCACTGGGCACAAAGAAGTTGGTGCCAGTAAGCGCGGTGGAGAAGTCCAAGATACGGTCGTAGTTTCCCTCCGGCTTGCCAATGAACATATTGCGCAGGCGTTCCATGACGTTTTCGGGGTCCTTGGCATAGCCGATGAAGTAAGTGCCCATCTCACCCGCGGCGAAAGAGCCGAAGACCATGTTCTCACGGTAAATATCTTCCTCTAGGTCATTGAGGGCGACGTGCGAGTTAGTGGGCTTGGTATCGTCATCCAACTCGATATCGTCGGCCTTGGTGCGGCCGATGACCTTTTCTTGCTCCTCGGTGCTCAGCTCGTTCCACTTGGCCAGGTCGTGGATATATTTTTGGACGGTGACGTAGGAGCCACGAGGGTAGTCGGCGTTGTCGCCAAGCAGCACGGTATCTAAGGCCTCTTCGGCGAGGGGATTGGCGGTGCCATCCACAAAGCCTAGTAAATCGCGCTGGTCCAAGTACTTAAAGCCGTGGGTCTCATCGATAACCCTGGCGGCATCGCCCAGCTGATCCAGTACCTGGCGGGCCATCTCATGGCACAGGTCATAGGTATTCGCACGGAAGTGGAGAAGAATATCGCCCGGCGTGGCCGGGGCCTTATGCGCGGCATCGATTGCCTCAAATTCCTTCAGGCGTTCCGGCATAGGCGCGCTGGTCAAACGCGGCCACATGGAAGCACCAATGCCGACTACGGTATAAAGCTCGCCTTCGTTGTAGCGGAAGTTAACGGACTTAAACAGTCCGGCAAACCCCGTGAGCATATCGCGAGTGGCCTGCTCGCCACCGTCCTTGATTTCAAGGACGAGGAAGAGAGCTGCGCGGGAAGGCTTATCTACTACGTGCTGAATCGTCATGTTGTCGATTCTACGCACCCTGTGGAGATGAGGTACGTTCGCCGGCTTGGAATCGCTCCTGATAGAGACCTGCTTGGCCGTTATATGCGCTAGTGTGCATTTTGGTTGAAAACTAACCGATAGCCGGGTGAGAAGATGTGGACATGGATACGAAGAAGTAGAAGAAAAGGAACCGCGCGGCTCTTCGTATTGTTTGCGCGGAATGACGATTCATATGATGAGTCTTTTGCAGGAGTTGCGCTGACGCGCGCTCAAGAAAAAGCGATGGGACAATGTGTAGACCGCTCAGGGGTAACCTGTTGGACTGAAGAGGCACACCTGCGTGGGTGGAAAGGTCCACTGGATGTAGAACACCATCCGGAAGTGGTTTATATCGTATTTAGCGGTGGACACGCGCAGGGATCGGATCCGTCGAACGCTGAATTCGATCCAGAGCTTAAGGCCGCATGTGCTACGAGAGGCCTAGCCGAGAAAGAAGTCATCCGCCGTATGAGAAATGACGAGAGCCCAATTGTCGTGAAGGAATGGCACATCTGGGAAGCTTCATTCGGGCGCGTGTTGTCAGGAGCGAACGACAGAAGCGAGGTGCAGGTATCGATGTATGGAGTCAGGAGCTAAAAGGGGGAATGCCACCCCTGGTTAAAATGACATAATGTACATTATCGGACAACTACTGATATCTAAAGGACCTTCATGTGTCGCCCTCAATCAATCGCGCCCGGGCGCTAGCACATCTTCCCGGCCCATCTATTGGGCTCCGATTCAGCTTCGTTAAACCTCCACGCGAGATTACGGCGCTTTGCTTGGCGACGCCCCGCGGCCTCTGCCGCGCCACCCGCCACCCGCCGGCCGCCAGACTCAGGCGCAGGTATCGATTCCGGCTGCAGCTCATTGGAGTTCGGATTTGCGGCAGCCAACCCCATCTGTCTTTCGGAACTTCTTCATTCCGGGTTCAACCGTTGGCACCGGTGTTTCGCTCGGCGGCCGAAAAACCTGATATCGGTCGAAAATAGGCCCTACTGGCAGGACTAACTACACCACTATATAAAGTCACACTGACGTTAATCGAGGACGTGCGCCCCAACACCGTGAAGGTCTAATTAGCGATTCCGGTAAGCACCCCACAGCTGCCAGATAGTCAACAGCGCCAAAAGGACCGAGATTGCCACAATGACCCACATCTGTTGAACGGCTACGAAAATGGTAAAGCCGATGACGACGACGAGGCGCAGCCACATAAACGGGATAATCTGACGGGAATTCACTGGCTTGACCATCGCTAGTTTTTCTCAAAGGAAATGCGGAGATTTACCTCGCCCTTTTCCTCGACTTTCGCGGCGAGCATCTCCGGGGTCTCCACGCCATAATCAAGGCGATCAACTGGCACGGTGCCGCCGATGACGATCTGATCGCCATCGCGAAGAACGTCGAAGTCTTGGGAAATCTCGTGCGTTTCATCCTTGATAGTCAGATCTCCGGTGAGCTTGACTGTGCCAATGGTGCCGTCATCCGGGACGTCGGCAAGCGAAGCAGGCTTAGTCAGCTCAAAGGATGCCTCTGGGAAAAGCTGGGTCTCAAAGAGCTTGGACTTCATGTTCTGATCGCGGACCTTCTTGTCCGTGGTCAGCTCGTCCATATCAACAGTGACCGCGGCGGTTTTCAGGGTGGAATCAGAAATATCCGCCTGGCCGGTGACCTCCGTGGTTGAACCCGATGTGGTGGTCTTTTCCGCAGGTAGAACCTCATTAAAGGTAAAACCAACCGAGGTATGGTTATTGGCGCGTCCCTTGGCTACCTCCCAGGTGCCATCGAGCTCCGTTGATGCGGCCTTTGCGCCGTCGGCGGAAACTGGTTCGGTCTTTACTCCGGCGCCCTTGAGGAGCGAATACACCATCGGGCCAATGGCCACGGCGGTGAGCAACACAATCAGCACCACAAAGATGGTGATGACGAGCTTGCGGTTATAAAAAAGCTTTTTCATCTGCTATCGAAGTCCTTCTAGGCGTCGCGCCAGGGCAACAAGCTCTTCGCACAAACCGGCAAGCTCCTGCGCACTAGCGCCTTCCTCCGCGGCGGTATTGATATCTTCTGCGGAACAACGTAGTTCAAAAAGTCCGTCGCGCAAACTCTCTGCCTTTTCTGGAGTAAGGATCACGGCATTGGCGGGAATCCCCGTGCCACTGACGTTATTTCGCTGCTCATAAGCGCGCTGCTTGCAGGAGGCGCTGCAAAACTTCCGTGGCCGTCCCCTACCGCCTTGGTCAATGTCCTTCCCACACCATTGGCAGGAACCGACGTTGCGTTCACGACTAGCTGTACGGATCACCCGATACACTTTAGTCCATTTTGGGCGGGCTGGGAACAAAGACGCGTGGGTGTTCGTTATAATTAGTAGCTCTTAGGCGAAGTTTTGCTTCGCACTCAATCAGGGATCTCTTTGAAAAGGATGATGTTGCATGGCAGATCGCGTACTCCGTGGCAGCCGTATGGGCGCAGTCAGCTACGAAACCGACCGCGACCACGACCTCGCACCGCGCCAGATGGTGAAGTACCGCACCGAAGACGGCGAGATTTATGAGGTGCCTTTCGCGGATGATGCTGAAATCCCTGAAGAATGGATGTGCAAGAACGGCAAGCTGGGCCACCTAGTAGAAGGTGAAGGCGTTGAGTCTAAGCCCGCTAAGCCACCACGCACCCACTGGGATATGCTGCGTGAGCGCCGCTCCATCGAGGAGCTCGATGAGCTGCTTGAAGAGCGCATTAACCACCTGCGCTCCCGCCGCCGTTCCGCAGCTCGCCTCTTGAAGGAACAGCAGGAGCAGCAGCAAAATAACTCTTAAAGTTCTGCGGCAGCAAAAAGGCCCGTACCTCCCTAGTCTGACTAAGGGACGGTACGGGCCTTATGCGTTGCGGTGGCGCCTACTTCTTCAGCTGCGCAATCTGGTGCTTTGCCAGATGGCCAATCTCGCTGGCGAAGTCAGAAACCCAGCCGGCGCCCTTACGGGCCTGAACGCCTAGGTCATGAATGGAGCCGTCCTTGACTTCACGGTTGACCAACTTGGACACCGCGCCGCCAAAGTCCTGCAGCTGCTCAGCGCGATGAGCAACGCCCCACTTGGTGACCTCGAGCAAAGAATCCTTCACGAAGGAACCATCCAGCTTGGACTCGCCATATTCGCGCTCGGTGAAGGTAATGGGAACTTCGCGAACGTCAAAGCCAGCCTTGACAGCACGGAAGGCCAAATCGACCTGGAAGATGTAGCCGGCCTTGGACAGCTCATCAAAGTCGATGGACTCGAGCAGCTCGCGGCGGAACGCACGGTAGCCGGCGGTCATATCGGACAGCCCAGCGCCCAGCGCTACGGAGATGTAAATATTGCCCAAGCGGGAGAGGTACTCACGAGAAGCCGGCCAGTTGACGGTCTCGCCACCCGGAATGTAGCGGGAGCCGATAACTAGGTCCGCGCCCTTGTCCACCTCTTCCAACAACAGGTGAAGCTGTTCCGGCGCATGGGAGCCGTCTGCATCCATCTCACACAGCACCTGGTAGTCGCGCTCCAATCCCCACTCAAAGCCGGCGATATAAGCGCCTAGCAGACCGCCCTTGCCCTCGCGGTGAAGAACGTGGATGTGGTCATCCTGTGCTGCGAACTCATCGGCCTTGTCACCAGTTCCATCGGGAGAGTTATCGTCCACGATGAGGATATGGACCTCTGGGACGGCCTCACGGACGCGTCCAGTAATGAGAGGAAGATTTTCGATCTCGTTATAGGTCGGGATGATGACCAAGGTCGAGGATTCAAGCGTGCTCACAGTGTTTATGCTCCTACGTATGTATCTGTGCCGGAGCGGCGCGGGGTGCGTCGCAGGCGGTTTGTGCGCAAAGCTACCAGTGCGCAGACTGTTCCAATAATAACCATGAGCCATTGCAGGGGCGAACCAAACCTCACGGAAAAGGTCTCTCCGCTACGCAAGGGCAACTGCTCTACTAACGCGTCCGGCGTGAAAATCTCCGTGGACTGGCTAACGTGGCCATCTGGGTGAACAATGGCGGATACTCCAGAGGTCGCCGCCACCACCACGGCTCGGTCCGTCTCCATGGCGCGCAATCGGCTCATGGCCAATTGTTGGTAGGTCATATCGGAATAGCCAAAGGTGGCGTTATTGGTGGGAGTAGTCAGTAGTTGTGCACCATTTTTCACCGACTCCCTAAAGGCGTTATCGAAGGAGACCTCGTAGCACGTTGCCACGCCTACCGGCACTCCCGCCATGGAGACAACGCCTGGGCCGTCGCCGGGTTTGAAGTCACCGGCTAGATTCACATAGTCAGAAAATTTGGCAAAGAAGTCCCGCATGGGCATGGTTTCACCGAAGGGCTGCAGGTACTTCTTATAGTGGTGGTCTCCTACCGTATGCCCGGGAGCAAAGACCTGCATTGTGTTGCGGGCTCCCACCTCATCCCGCGTAGCGGTGCCAACCAAAACAGGTGCGTCTATCGCATCGACGGCGCCACTGATCGCCGAGGCTGCCTTGCCGTCACGGAATGGGTTGATATCAGAGGAGTTTTCGGGCCAGATGACTAGGTCAATGTCCTTGTCGCGTGCGGCCAGCTTCTTTGTCTCAGCCACGTGGTTGTTAAGGACCGCTTGGCGTTGCCCGGCAAAGTCTAGGCCCATGCGTGGTACGTTTCCTTGGATAGCGGCAACCTTTGCTTCCCCGACAGTGGAATCGTCTCGGTTGATTCCCAGACCTGCCACCGTTGCGCTTGCAAGGGGAAGGATAGCTGCTAAGAATGCGGCGCTTTTGGCTTTCCATCCGCGTTGAATCAGCAGTGCAGCGAGACCGCAACCGCACAGAACCGTGGCTGCGGTAATGAGCGAGGTTCCACCCCACGGAGCCAGGTTGGCTAGCGGTCCGTCGATTTGTCCCCAAGCCAATTTCACCCAAGAAAAACCGCCGAAAGGTACCGAAGAACGCAGCACCTCCACTGCGAGGTAGAAGAACGGGAAGGCAATAAAACCGTATTTCCACCGCGCTACTGCTGCGCCGCCAAGGCCCAGCACAATGGCATATACCGAAAGCCATACGGCCAAAGCGATGTACGGCCCGCTGCCCACCAATTCGCCGATCCATGGCAGCGTCAGCAGATACAGCACGAGCGAATGTGTTACTGCAAGAAGCGCGCCCGCACGGGCGGAAACGTGCCTAGTTCCCCACGGCAGCAAACTCGCGTACAGCAAGCCCACGCCCACAACGGCAGCCCACCACCAACCACGGGGCTCTATGGCGGCATACGTGAGCAGACCAGAAAGGCCCGCCACAACGAGCCGGGCAAGAGTCAGCATCACTAGCTTTTTCCGCCCTTGGACTCGCCACCGGAGGGTCCAAAGTCATCTGGATCCAGGTTCTCGCTCCAGCGGCGGATCTCTTCCTCATCCAACACCTCATGCGGGCCAGCATCCTGCGTGCTGGGGTGCCCACTTTGTGTTGCTTGGCCACGACCAAAGGAGCCAAAGTCGCCATAAGAGTCGTGCTGCTGCGCCATTGGGGAGGCCTCGTAGATCTTAACGCCCATTTTTTCGATCTTGCGGTACAAGGAGGCTGCCATCACCGTGCGGAAGACGGCGCGGGTTGGCGAGAAAATAAAGAGGGCTCCGAGGATCGTCGTCAAGAAGCCCGGCAAAGAAAGCAACATGCCGCCTACCAAGGTAAGGCCCACATTGCTGGCGGTCTTGCCCACATTGCGGCCGCGAACGACGTATGTACCGTCCCCTGTGCGTTCGACCTGCTTTCCCATCAAGCGGCGCACTTCAATGCCAGCGATGGACATTCCGAAGAACATGGTGACAAAGAGGGCGATAAGCGCCCAGCCAACACCGATCCACTGAGAAACGGCCCAGAAGGTCAGGGTCTCTGCGACCATGTAGAGAGCAAAATACATAAACGGCATGGCCTCAGTCTAACGAGGCAGACTGATAAAGTGCTGGCAACACTCATGCGCGAAGGTGCAACCGCGGCAGGTTAGACTAGTGCGCATGTTTACTCCTGCGCTTTTTGAAGACCCCCAATACGGCACGTGCATCCGCATCCACGTTGCCGGCGGCAGCACCTACGCCCAGGACTGGGTCACTTTGGCGCAGTGCGCCAGTGCTGTTGCGGATGGGTATGTCTACATCGACCGGTTCTCCGCAATCGAGCTGCGCGGCATTAAGGATGCGGAGGCACTCAATCAGCAGCTCCAGGAGTTGCAATTGTGCGCCACGGCGATGCCGGTGCTGGCTTCACCTTTGTCGGCGGCGGCCAAGCAAACGGCCCAGGACATCGCGGCTGAGCTGGGCGCGGCGGAAGGCGGTCCCGGATTGGCAGTTATCGCCCACGACGACGTACCAACCGGCGCGGCCGCAGTCAGCCTTAGCATCGACGGAGAGGGAGCCCTGCGCCTTGAGCGTTCCCCGCTTGGCGACGCCCCCTCGGCCCCACTGACTCCACGCGCTGCCGCCCACCACTATGAGGAGGCGCTCAAAAGCGCCGAGTCCCTAGAGCATGATGCCTCGGCCCTGGTTGAACCAGGCCCTATTGGCTGGCTGGATGATCATTTGCCTGCGGGCGTAGTTGACCTTGGCGCGGGCGTGCACCGCGGCGCCATCCCTGCCGAGTTTGCGCAACTTATCGGCCAGTTAGAGGTAGACATCACCGTCACCCCGTGGGGCGGATTAGTCTTTCACAATATTGCCGAGGGTGACGCCGAAGTGGTACTGCGCGTACTCGCCCCACGCGGTTTTATCTTCGACATCAACTCTCCCCTACTACGCGCAGAGTGAAAGGAACGCAGAGTTTAGCGCGGCATGTGCCGCCAGAGTGGGCGCGGTACAAGCCGCATGACCCACGCTAGGCCCTGCAGAGACCGAGGAATCCACATGGTGCGCGAACGCGGTTTTCCACGCCGTGCATCTCGGGCAATGCAACCAACAACTGCCTCAGCCACGTCTGACGGACGCACGGAAAGTGGTGCCGGCTTCATTCCTTCGGTCATGCTGCCGATGACAAAGCCAGGGCGCGCGGTAATAAGGCCTACCTGGCTGCCGTGCAGCTTGTCCGCCAGCCCCTGACAAAAGGCATCAAGACCGGCCTTGGTAGATCCGTACACGTAGTTTGCCCGGCGGGCCCTCCAGCCTGCTATCGAGGAAAAGGCGACGATATGGCCGCGGTGCATACGCTGGGAAACGAGTGTAAGCAGTGAAATCTGCGCGGCATAATCGATTGTGGCGATGTCGACCGCGTGGGAAGCATCGCGTTCTGCCCGCTGCTGATCACCCAAGATGCCAAAGGCGACGACAGCTAGCTCAAGGGGGCCTACGAGCTCTATGGCGCGATCAACCACACCGGCATGGGACGGAAAATCCGTGGCGTCGAAATCAAGCAGATGCACGCTGCGCGCACCCGCCTCCCGGAGCCGATCTACCACGCCTTCCATACCGTGGGTGCCACGAGCGGCGAGCACAATATCTTGGCCAGGGGCTACCCTACTAGCGATTTCTCCGCCGATATCGCTACGGCCGCCTAGAATCAGTACGCCAGCCATTAACGGACATCACGCGGAGCTTGGTTCAGGGACTCGTAGTCATCGTTGGTTAGCACCACGATGTCTTCCAAACGCATGCCCCACTTGCCTTCCAAGTAGATGCCCGGCTCAATGGAAAATGCCATGCCCTCCTCCAAGGCGAGATCGTTGCCTTCCATAATGAAGGGCTCCTCGTGCGTGGACAGGCCGATGCCATGGCCGGTGCGGTGGACAAAATAGTCGCCCCAGCCGGCTGCCGAGATCGCCTGGCGGACGATGGCATCGATGTCTGCGGCGGTGCTGCCAGGGTGGGCTGCAGCTCGGCCGGCGGCTTGGGCGTCGGCAAGCACGGCATAGGCATCCTGAAAATCCTGCGGGGCCGTGGAAACATCCCCGCCCACTACGTAGGTGCGGGTGCAATCGGAGTGGTAGCCGGAAGGCAAAGTACCGCCGATATCGACGACGACTGGCTCGCCCTCAGCCAAAACGCGATCCGAAAAGCTATGGTGCGGGTTCGCGCCGTTCGGGCCCGAGCCGACGATGACGAAATCGATAACGGAGTGCTCCCGCAAGATGAGCTTTTCGAGTTCGTGGGCTACCTCGGCCTCAGTACGACCGGCCTGCAAAAGCTGCGGTACCTGCGCGTGGACTGCGTCGATAGCACGGCCAGCCTTGCGCAGCTCAGCAATCTCAGCCTCGTCTTTGCGGGTAAAGAGCTCGGCCAATGCATAAGTGGCCAGTTCATAGCTGGCGTGTGGAAGCAGCGCTTGGAAACGCAGCACGTGGTCTGCAGTCAGCGACTGTCCCAGCGCTACCTTGCCTAGTCCGTCGCCTGCGCCACGCAGTGCAAACTCATAAGGATTTTCTCCGTCATTCCAGCCACGCAACTCTACATCCAGCTCACCTACTGGAGCAGCCTTGATATCGGTGATATCGGTATTGGGCGCGGCGATCCATGCATTGCCCTGCTGAGGCACGACCAAGACCGTAAGGCGTTCGTGGGAAGAGACCCAGGAGCCGGTGAGGTAGGCAAAGTCTGGTCCCGTGCCAATGAGGAGCAGATCGATGCCCTTGTCTGCAGCTGCCTTTTGAGCGGCGCGCAGACGCTGGGCGTAGACATCAGCGGAAAAAGTCTGAGTATCAGTCATGCCCCAGAGTCTACTCGTCCGCGCCGCGGATTTTAGGCGCCAATGGCTACGACACCGCGCTGAATTGCGTCGATGGCCCGGCGGGCGTTGCGTTGAATTTCGCCGTCGTACCCCGTCTTCGCCACTTGTTGGAGCAGGTCGATAACTTGGCGGCACCAGCGAACAAAATCACCGGGGGTGAGCTCGGCGCCGGCTTCATTGGCCGCAGCCATGCAGTAGCCCAAGGGCGCCCCAGCCGCCCATTGGTGTACGGCCAAAGCGAATCCGGCCTCTGGTTCACGGGTGGGCGGCAGCCGATGGCGCTGCTCATCAGCGGTAAGTTCGGTGTACACGCGCCACGTGGCATTCATAGCGTCAGCCATGCGCTCGGTGGCCGCTTCCGGTTGCCCACTGGTGGCCTTGCGGTTTTCGAAACAGCACAGGGAGGCAACGCCGGCAAGCTCTGCGGGATCGAGTTCATCCCAAATTCCGCGCTTGAGGCATTGGGCCACCAGCAGATCGGATTCGCTGTGAATTTTGGCAAGGCGCTCGCCTTCTTCGGTGATGACCGGCGTGCGGTCCGCGCCAGCCCCGGTGAACTCGACGTAGTCCATCTCTGCGAGGAGGTCCACAATGCGCTCGAAGGTGCGGCCCAAAGTATCCGTAGCCTTATTGACCTTGGATTGCAGCTTGTCCCGATCGCGCTCGCGCCGTGCAAGCTTTTGTGCCAGGCCCGCCAGCTGTTCGCGGTCAGTTGCCGGCCAATCGTGAGCAGGATGGGCACGCAGTGCATCGCGCAACTGCCCCACTCGCTTATTGGGCCGAGCGCGAGTCTGCGATTTCATGCGCTTAGGCCGGTCAAAGTGTTCGCGGTGCAAGACATCCTGCACATATCGGGTATTGCGGCGCGGGTTCTTGCGCACCGGCTTGGGGATCTTGATGCTACCGACCTGGATGGGTGGATTATTGATCCCGGCTGCATCGATACGTCCCGACCAACCGGACTCAGTGGTAATCCACGGGCGGGGATCCGCAGTTTGGTTAGCCGGGGTAACAACTGCTGCGAGAATAGGGCGCTTCTTGCCGGGCATGGCAATAACATCGCCCAGCTGCAGCCGCCCCAGTACCGCGATCACCTCTTGGTTGCGCTGGTTGGCACTATCGATTTTTGATTGCTTTTCCTCGGCTGTGAGCTCGCGGCGCAGGCGGACATAGTCCATGAGAACCTCGGCGGGATCTTCCCCGTCTTTAGCAGGTGGTGCAAGCGACGCCACGGCATCATCGAGCTGGTTGCGCAGTTCTCGCACGCGATGCTCGGCGCGTTCAATCTCGCGAGTTTCCTCCACGACGGAGCCATCGGCCTGGAACTGTGCAAAGGACTTTTCCAAAAGGCGGAGGGATTCCTCGAAGCCGAGCATTCCCAGCAGGTTGATCGCCATATTGTAGCCCGGTGCAAAAGTGGAAATGAGTGGATACGTGCGGGTAGAAGCAAGGCCAGCTACTTGACGCGGATCCATGGCGGGGGCCCATTGCACGACTGCATTGCCCAACGTATCGATGCCACGGCGTCCTGCCCGGCCAGTCAGCTGCGTGTACTGGCCCGGGGTGAGATCGACGTGCGCCTCACCATTGAACTTGATGAGCTTTTCTAGCACCACGGTGCGCGCCGGCATATTAATGCCAAGAGCAAGCGTTTCAGTAGCAAACACGGCTCGGACTAGCCCGCGTACGAATAGGTCTTCCACGATATGCCGGAAGGCGGGCAGCATGCCCGCATGGTGTGCGGCAAAGCCACGGGACAGGGCTTCGCGCCAGCGCTTAAAGTCGAGGACCTGCAGATCTTCTTCAGGGATACCTTCCACACCCGCATCGACGATGTCTTTAATCTGCTGTGCCTCCTCCTGGGAGGTCAGCACCATGCGGCTGCGCAGGCACTGATAGAGAGCGCCGTCGCAGCCGGCACGGGAGAAAATGAAGGTGATCGCCGGAAGCATGTCCTGCGATTGCAAAACCTTCAATACCTCTGGGCGGCCCAAGGGGCGATAGCGATCCTGCTGTCGGGCAGCGCCGGAGCGTCCCCTTCCCTTACCGTGGAATTCGCTGCGCCCGCCACCCTTGTGACGCGCACGCGCACGAAAGCCCTTGCCAGACTTATAGTCCGCGCGACCATCATCGGTATCGCCAGCTTCCAGGCGCTGGATCCTACGCTCTAGCTCGGCGTTGACCTGGCCGCCAGATTCTGGCTCGAAGAGCGGATAAATCTTGCGCCCCAGCATCATCCACTGGTCGAGAGGAACTGGACGGTGTTCGGAGACAATGACGGTGGTATCGCCGCGCACGGTAGACAGCCAATCGCCGAATTCTTCCGAATTGGACACTGTGGCAGAAAGGCCGATGATGGAGACATGGTCTGCGAGGTTGAGGATGACCTCTTCCCACACTGCGCCGCGGGAAGCGTCAGCCAAAAAGTGAATCTCATCCATGACCACGTGGGTCAAGCGATCGAGGGCCGCGGATTCTGCGTAAATCATATTGCGCAGCACCTCTGTGGTCATGACGACGATCTCTGCATCAGAGTTGATCGATACGTCACCGGTGAGCAGGCCTACGGCTTCTTCGCCATGCTCTTCCACCAGGTCGTGGTACTTCTGGTTGCTCAAGGCTTTAATCGGCGTCGTATAAAAGCACTTGGTTCCCCGGCTCAGCGCCAAAGAGACAGCAAATTCGCCCACGATGGTTTTGCCGGCGCCGGTCGGCGCGCAAACCAGTACGCCGTGACCGTCCTCCACGGCTTGGCAGCCCTTTACCTGGAACTCATCCAACGGGTATGGCAGGGCTGCGGTAAAAGAATCCAGATGAGTTTCAGTCATGACTCCCCAGGCTACCCGTGCCTAGAGGACATCGTCGAAAAAGCCGCCGCTGGTCGACGAAGTCCCACTGGCGCCGGTGCTCCATGTCTGCTGCGGCTGCTGCTGTGCCTGTTGTACTGGCTGTGAAACGGGCTGAGAGGGTCCTGGTGAAGGGTTTACTCTGCTCGGGGCCTCGACAGGGGTTGGCCCGCCTATGGCTCCTGGTCCAGCGCCAAGCGGCGAAGCAGTCTCATCATCGAGATCCATCCACTCGGGGCGTTCGCGTTGCATGCGCTTGTCGTGGAGGCGGCAGAACTGGAATGCGATCTCGATGAGCAAGATGAGTGAACCAGCCAGTACCACCATCGAGAAAGGATCCTGGCCTGGGGTGACGAAGGCGGCGAAAATCATCACGATGACGATGGCGAGACGTCGCTTATCCTTGACATGCTCGTATTCGAGTACGCCAATAAGGTTCAGTGACACGATAAGCAGTGGGATCTCAAAGCTAATGCCGAAGATGAGTAGTAGCGCCAGTAGGAAGTAGAAATAGCGCTCACCGGTCAGGGCCGCTGTTTGATACTCGGCGCCGATACCCATGAGGAATTCCAAACCCACGGACAAGATGAAATAAGCCAGCACGGCACCGGCAACGAATAGGCCCACCGCGGCGCTGACAAAACTCAACGTGTAACGGCGCTCGTTCTTATGGAGACCTGGCACAACGAAGGCCCAGACCTGATACAGCCACACCGGAGAAGACAATACGGTGCCAGCCAAGGCACCTACTTTTAGGCGCAACAGGAGCATTTCAAACGGGCTGGTGGCCAATAGCCGGCACTCGCCGTCCGCACTGAAGGATGCTCGCTTATCGGGGGGAAGCGCACAATACGGCTCTCGTAGAATTTCGCCCAACGGAGACAGCCCGAATGGCGCTCGTTGGTACCAAATGAACCCAATGATGGCCCCGACGACAACCGCTAACACGGAAATAATGATGCGGCGGCGCAGCTCCTGCAGGTGCTCCACCAAGGTCATCTCCCCGGTAGGGTTCTTCTGCTTGCGCGAAAAGCGCAGCTTACCCTTCACGCTCTTGCTTGCCTTCTGGGGAGATAGAGGCTGTGACTGTGACGACATCAGTGTGGCTCTTTCAACGCAAAGAAGCGAACACTTCCCTACTGCACGGATTGCGAGGACATATCCGTGCGCCGCAGGGGTGTTCGCGCAACGATAGGATTGGGGCGTTTACTGCTGAGTGTTGGTGTTGTTCTGCTGGCCCGGCTGCATGTCTGGACGGTTCCAGAATTCCTCATCGGACTGCTGCTTCTGGTTCAGCTGCGCTTGAGACTGAGAGCGCTGGGCATCCTCGGAGTGCATCTCATTGACCTCAGACTTGAAGATGCGTGCGGAACGGCCAATAGAGCGTGCCAATTCCGGCAACTTCTTTGCACCGAATAGCAAGACGATGGCAAGAACGATCAGGCCAATTTCCATAGGTCCTAGGCTCATGGAGAAACCTCTTTCAACTAGTGCACCAGCATGCCGGGAAGCATCACCGCCAACTTATCTGCCGGCGGGCGGGCGCAGTGAACGGGCAAGTAACTGGCTACTGAGTATAGCCGCTCAACGCGGTGTTTCCTCGCTCCGCAATGAGATTTACTACGGATTGAGGAGCCACTACCCGCAACCTATCAGCTTGACCGAGGGCAAAGCGAATAAGCCAATCCACTGATCCCATTGGCATCGTTGCAGCTACTTCCCCATTTCCTAAGTCTTCACCCAGGCGCATATCGTAATACTCAGCCAGCCACGTGAATTCTTGGTTAATTGCTAGTTGCACGGTGTCCCCATCGCCCAAATTAAAGGGTGAAGAGGCATCAAAGTCGAGGTCTTTCAGGTGCGGTTGGGATTCTTCCTCCACGATGCGAGCCTTACTAATGCGGTCGATGCGGAAAGTGCGATGCGCTTGCTTTGCTTCCTCCCAAGCGGCCACGTAGGGCTCGGAATCGACGATGAAAATGCGGGCTGGATCCACCACCCTCTCGGATTCAGCATTTGAGGAAGCGCTCCAGTAACGCAGCCGTACCCGCTTTCTTTCATTGACGGCTTGGGTCAAAAGCGCCTGGATATCAGTCTCTTCAGGGGCGGGAGTAGACAGCGACTCATAGATGGCGACTGTCTTTTCATCCATGATGTCGCGCAGCTTAGTGGCGGCGGATTCGACCGCGCGGGCGTCGATTAGCCCTGGCATCGCCTGCAAGGACTCCAGGGTAAGGAGCAAAGCACCGGCTTCCGTCGGGGTAAGGCGCAGCGCTTGACTCAAGCCCTGATCGTTGTGAATGGTTACCCCATCGCGATAACTGAAGGTGAGATCAATGAGATCCTCGGTATTGCGCCCCGTGCCTGAACAAAAGAGCCGGTCAAGAGCATCCTTCAGTTCGCCAGGATCCATACCCAAATCTTTGGCCGCTTCCATAGGCGTCTTGTCGGGATGGTTTTTAAAGTAGGGAATCAGGTTCAAAGAGCGCACCAGCGCTTGGAGCTTTAGCGATCCGTCAGCCATGTCTAGCCTTCCTCCTGCGATTGCGACACCCTGCGTAAAAGGGAGATGACCTCTTGGCGTACCCCGACTGGTTCGAGCACCTGTACTTCTGGGGCGTAGCCGGCCGCGGTGCGCACGACCCAATCCTTATCTACCTTCTGCAGTAGCACCGTGCCATCGGGTTGTTTCTCGCCAGCATCCATGAGCTCCCTCGCCTGCCCCTCTGGGATGACAAGGCGCGCATCGACTTTTTCCCCTCGGTGCAGTGCACGCTCTACCAATACCTGCAAATCTTCAGTTGGATTGGGGTGCTCCGCGGGATCGTGCGAGCGTTTGATGTCAGAGACGCGGAGGGCGCGAAAGACGCGCGGTTCGTTGCGGTCCACATCGAATCCCACGAGGTAGATGCGACTGTCCCGGTTGACCACTCCCCACGGGTCCATGACACGGCGTACCGGCTCAGTAGCCGGATTAGCACGGTAGGAAAACGTAATGCGCAGCTGATTGCGCACCGCAGCGAGCACCGCGGTGATGATTTCTGGGGCGAGTCGCGTGATGTCATTGACCGCCGTGTAAACCGGTGCGCCTGCGAGGTTGCGCGAGGCGCCGTTGGCAGCAATCTTCGTCCATCCCGACAGGGAAAAATCGCTTAAGCCGCCGGTGGTACCCACGCCTCCTGCAATACCTAGAACCATGGCCTCCTCAGGAGAAAACTCCACCGGAGGAAGCTGGTAGCTGCTCGAGTCAAGGCGATAGCGCGCACCATCTTCGCTACCGGAATGAACAATGGGCACCCCGGCGCGCTGGAGGGTTGCGATATCTCGTGCCAGCGATTTGGCAAAGGCTTCGTCTGATTTATCGCCGTATCCTGCTACATGACGGCGAATCCAGGCGGCGGTGCGGTCCGGGCTACCGCCGGAGTTGGCGGCGCCCTGTAGCGCGAAAGAGAGGTTGGTGAGTCTTTCTACCGCCTCATCATGCCGTTTCGGCGCGGGGTTGTGCGTTGCCACGTGTTGTGTTGTCTCCCTGGTACGGCTCGTGTGCTTCTAGCTGTGGTGTAGACGCATATAGTCTAGCAACGCCTCGACCCGATCATCGTCGGCCACGAAGGGGTCTAGGAGCTCTTCGGTACGCGGCTCCGGGCGGTTGACCTTGAGGCGCGTCCAGTCAACGGTGACGTTGGTCCCGAGGCTACGCGCAGCGGCGAGGAACTGGCCGCGCAGCGCAGCACGGGTGGTGGCAGGCGCTGTGTCCATGGCTCGTTCGATTTCGGAGTCCGTGATCCAGCGTTCGATAAGGCCCTTGCGCAGCAAGACATGGTAGAGCCCGCGGCTCGGCCGGATATCGTGGTAGGTCATATCGATCTGGGCGAGCTTGGGGTGGTCCCAGTGACCGCCCAGCCGTGCACGGTAGCGCTCGAGCAGTCCCAATTTAATGACCCAGTCGATTTCTCGGTCCACGCCGGAGAAGTCTTGAGTCTCGATGGCGTGCAGCGTGCGCTGCCAGAGATCCACCACGCGCCGCATTTCTGCCGTGGGAGTACCGGCGTCTTCGCGTTCTTCCAACCATTGGGTTGCGCGCTGGCATAGTTGCTGCTGGACCTCGAGGGCGGTGACGGATCCCCCTCCCGCGAGTGGTAGTTCGGTCAAACCCGTCATATCGCGCGCGATGGCGCGGATATGGTGAATGGGTTTTTCGATGTCGAACTCCGGCAACTCAAATCCGGCCTCCAGCATTTCCAAGATGAGGAGCGTGGAGCCAACCTTTAGCGCCATGGTGGGCTCGGCCATAGTGGAGTCACCCACTATGACGTGCATGCGGCGGAAGCGTTTGGAATCGCCGTGCGGCTCATCACGGGTATTGATGATCGGACGCGAGCGGGTGGTGGCCGAAGATACGCCCTCCCACACCTGGTCCGCGCGCTGCGAGAGCAGGAATTGGGCGGGTTTATCGCCCTTTGCGGGCTGCACCATGCCGGCGCCGCAAATGAGCTGGCGGGTAATAAGGAACGGAAGGAGCGCCAGCCCCAAATCCTTGAGCACCATGTGGCGGCTGATGAGGTAGTTTTCGTGGCAGCCAAAGGAATTTCCGGCTGAATCCACGTTGTTCTTCAAGAGGTACACCGTGCGCGGGTGACCCTCTGCGGCAAAGGACTGCTCTGCTTGTTCGCCCAGCCGGTTGACTATTGCATCGCCGGCGCATTCATAGGCTAGAAGCTGGCTCAAGCTATCGCATTCGGCGGTGGCTACCTCGGGGTGGGATCCGACGTCGAGGTACAGGCGGCTCGCGTTGGTGGAAAAGATATTAGAGGAAGAATGTTCCTGGACGATGGGCCGGAAAAGCACGCGCGCCACTTCATCGGGGCTCAGGGCGCGTTCTCCTGGGCCCGCGCTGGTGGTTAAGCCATATTCCGTCTCGATGCCCATGATGCGACGGGCGAAGACGGGACGCTGGTCACTCACCCTTACTGCCCGCCCTTTTGGACATAAGAGCGCACGAATTCCTCGGCGTTGTTTTCTAGCAGCCCATCGATCTCATCGAGCAATTCATCGGTGCCGGTGGTGTTGATGCTCAGCTGCGTAGAGGTAAATTCCTCATCTCCGGTGGAGTCATCGCCGCCATTGCCGCCAGTGACCTGGGACTGGTGAGTAGACATAGGGAGGAAGTCCTTTCTTTGGCTTCTGCCTAATTGCTTGGTTATCAATTACGGTACTCGGGCTGGATACCGCTGTCAGTGAGTCCCTGGAGGAGATCCTCCACCGTACGTGCGGTGTCGATGATCTCCTCGCACTGGGCGCGGGTCAGGCCGGTGGTCTCATCCATCGGAACCGTGGCCCAGGGTGCCGCGGTTGTCTCGCCTACCCGCACCGTGAGGCTTTGCCAGCTCGCGGCGATGATGTCCTCGCCGAATTTCTGCGTCACTCGGCCGCGGAAATACGCGCGGGTATCCTCCGGAGGGGTGCTGGCGGCGTCTTCAATTTCTGCAGCGCTAAAGAGCTGCCGCATCTGGCCTTTACGCACCAGCGCGTGATGGAGCGATTTGGCAGGATCAATCTCCGCATACTGCAGGTCAATGAGCCGCAGCTTTGGGTCTGCCGGATCGATACCGCGGTCGAGGTAGCCCTTGATCAGGCGATACTTCGCCACCCAATCCAGAAGGTGCGCCGCCTGCATCGGATCTTCCGCAAGAAGCGCGACTGTCTCGTCCCAGGCCGCGAGCACCTTGCGCTCCGCGTCGGTGCGTGGGATGACGCGGTCTCGGTATTCGGCGAGGATTTCTAGGGCGGTGAGCTGGCGGGCGTCGGCAAGCTCGAGGCGATGCTGAAGGGAGAGATCGCGGCTGACGCGCGGAACTTCCGCCACGGCATCCTGCAAGCGGAGATCGCTAAAGTCCACACCCTGCTCAATCGCATCGAGCACCAGCGAGGTCATGCCCAGTTTAAGCAGCGTGGAAGTCTGCGACATATTCGCATCCCCAATGATGACGTGGAGGCGCCCAAAGTCCGCGTGCACCGCATGCGGCTCATCGCGCGTATTGATGATGCCGCGATTAAGGGTGGTCTCCAGCGAGATTTCCTGCTCAATATAGTCAGCGCGCTGGGAGATCTGGAAGCCCGGCTCCTCGCCAAACTCGCCGATCCCCATGCGCCCGGCGCCGATGACTACCTGGCGGGCCACGAAAAACGGGATAAGGGCCTGCGCCATAGTGTCAAAGTCCGTGGCACGGGAGTACTGATAGTTCTCGTGCGAGCCATAAGACGCTCCCTTGCCGTCCACGTTGTTTTTATAGAAACGCAAGGCAGGGCACGGGTCATGATTGGCGAGGACGGACTTTCCTTGCTCAGTAAGCCCCGCTACGGACGCGGCGGCTTGCAGGAGCGTGGCGTCACCTGCGGCGTCGTAAAGCGTGGCGTCCCACGCATTAGTGCATTCCGGCGCGGAATATTCTGGGTGCGCGTGGTCGACATAGAAGCGCGCGCCATTGGCCGTGACTACATTGGCCACCCCGATGGCGTTGGGATCGACCACGGGAACTGTCTGGTAGCGCTTGAGATCGAAACCGCGGGAATCGCGCAGCGGGTGTTCCTCGGCAAAGTCCCAGCGCGAGCGCGCCCCAGTGTGCAGCGCGGCATACGCTACCACCGCGTGCGTGGACGAAATGATGGGCGAATACTCCGGCAGCTCCGGGGTGGCGATTCCGTACTCGGTCTCGGTACCTACAACGCGGCTCATGCGCTCCTCCTAGCGGTCAGTAGCTCCACCCGCTCAACGCGGGCACCTGCATGGTCTTGGGAGATGATCTTGGTCCATTCCTCGGGGTTGGTAGAGGTGGGCACGTACTCGGATTCGGCGCGCTCGGCCGCGATGGCCTGGAGCAAATGCTGCTTGGCGATGCCCCCGTGGCCCCCGCCTATCCCCTGCTCACTGCCCGCGCGCTGCTGCAGTTCGTCCTTGATAGCCAGCTTCTTGGCGCGGGAGAGGATATTGGCAATCATCGCGCCGGAGACAAAGTCCCGGTAGTGCAAAATTTCACGCTCGCCGCTGGAAAAGTGCAGCTGCACAAAGGGGCGATCGGCATAAAGCTCGTCCACCGCGGCGCCGATAAGCTCCTCTAGCGCGCCCTGGTGCGGCACGGATTCTGCAAAGTGGCGTGCAAAGATCTCGCGGGCGCCCTCTTTATTCGGCCGGTTGACCCGGATCTTAATATCCAGCCGGCCGGGGCGCATGATGGCGGGATCGATGAGCTCCTCGCGGTTGGTAGCGCCAATGACGATCACATTGGATAGGCTTTCTACTCCGTCGAGCTCCGTGAGCAGCTGCGGCACCACCGTGGTTTCCATATCCGAAGACACGCCTGAGCCACGGGTGCGGAAGATGGATTCCATCTCATCAAAGAAGATGACCACCGGCCGGTCAGAACTCAGCCGGGCTAGTTCGCGGGCGCGCTCAAAGATGAGGCGGATGCGGCGTTCCGTCTCACCTACATACTTATTGAGCAACTCTGGGCCCTTGATATTGAGGAAGTAGCTCGGGGCGTCGCCGCCCAGTTGCTGCGCCAAGGAATGGGCCACGGCCTTGGCGATGAGCGTCTTTCCGCACCCAGGCGGGCCATAGAGGAGGACGCCCTTAGGCGGCTGCAGCTCGTAGTGGTGATAGAGGTCCGGATGGATAAACGGCAGTTCCACGGAATCGCGGATCTGGGAAATCTGCTCGTCTAGTCCGCCAATATCCTCGTAGCCCACATCGGGGACCTCCTCAAGGGAGAGCTGGGAGACTTCCGTCTTTTCCACCTTTTCCAGCGCGATGGCAGCCTTGGGATCAACGAGCACTATCTCGCCTGCTGCCACGCGGGTTTCTTCGCGCAGTGCCTGCGATAGCAGCACCACTTTTTCCTCGCCGGAGGAATTTGCCACGATGAGGCGTTGTTCTCCTAAGCGCTCTACCACGGTAGCGAGCTCGCCTGTGCGCTCGGGTGCGCACCCTTCCACCACTACGAAGCCATCGCCCAAGCGAACCTGCTGGCCTGCCACTAGGCTGCCTGGTTCCACATTGGGCGAAACCTTAAGCTGCATCACGCGGCCGTTGGTGTAGACCTCCGCGGTGGTTCCCACCTCGCTGTGGGAAGAAGAATAGCCTAAGAAAACGCCGTAGGTCGATGCCGGCTCAGCCAGCGCGTTAAGCTCCGTAAAAAGCTGCTCGAGCTTCCCACGCGATTCCTTTAATAAGCCCGCCAACTTCTGATTGCGGGCAGCAAGCTGGCTGATCTGCCGCTTATAGTCCGTGGCTTCATCCATGCCCACTACTCTAACGCGGCCCAGCCGGCGAAAGAGGGCAGTTGCGCTTTAAATTCTGGGCGCTGAGGTGAACCTATTTCCAGCTCTACTTGCGGGCTCGGCGCTGCGGGCGCGGAGGGGTCACGCCATCGGCCAGGCGGCGGGTCCAGATAAGGAAGGCGGTATGCGCATTCATACGGTGCTCCGGGCGGGTAGCCAGGCCTTCCACCTTCCATTCGCGCACCAGAGATTCCCAGGCCTTAGGCTCGGTAAAGCACTTGAGCTCGCGAATTCCTTCCATGACCTTCATCAACTGCGGCACCGTTGCCACGTAGGTCATGAACACTCCGCCAGGGATCAGAAGATCGCGCACGGTCTCCAGGTGCTCCCAGGGCTCGAGCATATCGAGGACCACGCGGTCTACCGGCCCACCCAAGTCCTGAGCGGTGACATCGCCCAAATCGCCGAGGCGCGGCGACCACCACTCGGGCTGCTCGCCAAAGTATTCCTTGACGTTATCTACCGCATACTCCAGGTGATCATCGCGCACCTCATAGGAATACACATGCCCCTCTGGGCCCACGGCGCGCAGCAGGGACATAGACAGCGCACCGGAGCCAGCGCCGGCCTCGAGCACGCGCGCACCCATGAAGATATCGCCCTCTACCAAAATCTGCGCCGCATCCTTGGGATAGATCACCGCGGCACCGCGCGGCATGGACAGCACGTGATCCACCATCAGGTGACGGAAGAGGAGGAAGGAGGAGCCAAGCGTGGACTCAATAACCGAGCCCTCGTCCATACCCACGATGTCATCATGGTTAATGATGCCCTTGTGGGAGTGGAACTGGCCTCCTTCTTCCAAAATGACCGTGTAGTGGCGCCGCTTGGCGTCGGTAAGCTGCACGCGGTCGCCATAAGCAAAGGGGCCGGAATAAGCCATGTCTCAAGACTCCTCGAGGTTGCGGTTACTATCCCACCAAGTATGCCTCAAGTGCCTGCGCGAGCCATACTTGGTCCCGCTCGCCCACCATTTCACGCGCCGAGTGCATGGACAGCATGGGCACGCCCACATCCACAGTATCGATGCCCAAACGCGTCGCCGTAATGGGACCAATGGTCGAGCCACAGGGCACATCATTATTGCCCACAAACCGCTGCGCCGGCACGCCTGCCTTCTCGCATGCTGCTTCCCATAACGCCACCGTGGTGGCATCGGAGGCATAACGCTGGTTGCCGTTGATCTTGGTCACCGGGCCCTTGCCGATGATCGGGTGGTGCGTGGGATCGTGCTTGCCCACGTAGTTTGGGTGCACCGAATGCGCGGCATCGGCCGAGACACAGCTCGAGCGGGAGAACATCTGGAAGCGTTCCTCCTCATTGGCCCCCAGCGCCCGCGCCGTGCGGGTCAGCACATCCGCCAGGATGGGACCGCCCGCGCCGTACCGCGAGCTGGAGCCTACCTCTTCGTGGTCAAAGGCCATCATGACCAAGATGTCCTTGCCCTGATATTCCTCGGCGGCCTTCTTCATCGCTGCCAACGAGGCATGTACGGAAGAAAGGTTATCCATGCGTCCTGCCGCGATGAACTGCTCGCCCGCTCCAAAGACTTCGCCGCGAGCGGCATCGGCCGTAATCAGGTTGAAGGAAGCAATATCCTGCTTGGCGACGCCCACCTTCTCCCCCACTACCTGCAATATGGACGCCTCCGGGTCACCCACACTCAAAACCGGCTGCATGTTGTGCTGGCGATCCGGCTTGAACTCGTCCTTGCGGTAGAGGTGAATTGCCAGGGACGGAAGGCGCAGTACCGGGCCAGTATTGACTAGGTGCCGCGTGCCGTCCCTGGTGACAATCTGCCCGGCCACGGTCAGCTCCCGGTCAAACCAGGTATGCAGCAGCGCACCGCCATAGATCTCCACTGCCACCTGCTGCCAGCCGGCTGCGGAAAAGTCCGGCGTGGGCTTAAGAACCAAGCCCGGCGAGTCCGTATGCGACCCCACGATGCGGAAACCAGAATTCTTATCCGCGCCCTCTGGCACGTACCACGCCGCTACCGCGCCGCCGCGCACCATGACGTGGCCGCCAGGCGCAGCGGACCACTGCGTTCCCTCATCCTGTACCTCAAATCCCGCCTCGCGCAGCTGGCGGGATACCTCATCGGAAGCGTGGTACGAAGAAGGAGAAGCAGCAATGAAATCTAGGAAACCTGCGGTATAACTCATACCTTCTAGCTTGCCACGAATCGCGCGGCGATAGGCTAGATACACCATGGCTACTTCATCTACACCCCGCCCACTCGCCTTGTCGCCCTCGCGCGCCTCCGACTATAAGCAGTGCCCGCTGCTCTATCGCTTCCGCGCCATTGACAAGTTGCCCGAGCCCAAGACCATCGCGCAGGTCAAAGGAACCCTCGTGCACGCAGTCCTGGAAGAAATGCACAAGCTACCCCGCGACGAGCGCACCTATCCTGCCGCGGTGAAGATGATTAAGCCCTCCTGGGCAGAGATGACCGCCAAAGACGAGGAACTTGTAGAGCTCGTGCCAGAAGAAGACACCTACGACTTCTTCGTCGCTGCCAGGGAACTGCTCAAAGGATATTTCCAGATGGAAAACCCACAAGGCTTTGATTGCCAAGAAACCGAGATGTACGTCAACACGGTCCTGCCCAATGGCGTCCCCGTCCGTGGCTTCATCGACCGCGTGGACCGCGCCCCAACCGGCGAGGTCCGAGTCGTGGATTATAAGACCGGCAAGAAGCCACTTCCCCGCTATTCCCAGGATGCACAGTTCCAGATGCGCTTTTATGCGCTGGTCTACTGGCGCATTCTAGGCACCATTCCCCACCAGTTGCGCCTGATGTACCTCAAGGTGTTGGACTCGATGTTTCTTATGCCTAACCGAGAGGAGCTCGAATACTTCGAGCGCGATCTCGGCGAGCTGTGGGCCAAAATTGAGGCCGATGGGCGCGCCGGGGACTTCCGTCCGAAGCCATCCAAGCTCTGCGGCTGGTGCGCCCACCAGGATCTCTGCCCGGAGTTTGGCGGCACTCCGCCGCAGTACCCGGGCTGGCCGGGTTCCGCGGCGGATACAAAGGACTAGCGCCGCACCAGCCTAGAAGAGGCCCGAAATAGTGCCCTGCTTATCGACGTCGATATTATTGGCCGCCGGCTTCTTCGGCAGCCCCGGCATCGTCATGACGTTGCCTGTGAGCACGACGATAAATCCCGAACCGGTACGCGGCAGCAATTCGCGCACGTGCAGCGTATGGCCTTCCGGCGCCCCCAGGGCGGAGGCATCGTCGCTGAAGGAGTACTGCGTCTTGGAGATGACCACGGGCAGCTTGTCCCAGCCATTGTCCTGGATGTACTTAAGATCCTTGAGCGCCTTTGCCCCGTATTCCACACGGTCTGCGCGATAGATCTCGCGCGCGATGGTCTCGATGGAAGCCTCGATTCCCGCCTGCGGATCGTAGAGCTGCTTGGCGCCGCCCTGCAGGTTCTCCAGCAAAGTCTCTGCCAGCGTGGTAGCGCCCGCGCCGCCCTCGGACCATACATTGGCTTCCTCCAAGGCCACTCCGAAGTCTTCGGCCCACTGCCGCATGAACTCGCGTTCTGCTTCGGTATCGGACCAGAAGAGGTTGAGCGCTACAACTGGCTTGATCCCGAACTTGCGCAGGTTTTCTACGTGTCGCTCTAGGTTGACTATGCCCGCCTTGAGGGCATCCAGGTTTTCCTCGGTGAGCTTATCCTTGGCCACACCGCCGTTGTATTTCTGCGAGCGGATGGTGGCAACGACCACGGCGCCAGCAACATCTAGGTCGCCAAAGCGCGCCTTGATGTCGACGAACTTTTCTCCGCCTAGGTCGGAACCGAACCCAGCCTCGCTTAAGACGATATCGCCGAATTGCAGTGCGGTGTGGGTTGCCAGCAGGGAGTTGCAGCCGTGCGCAATATTGGCGAATGGCCCACCGTGCACCAAGGCCGGCACGCCGCCAAGGGTCTGTACAAGGTTGGGGTTGAGGGCATCACGCATGAGCGCTGTGAGCGCACCTTCCGCATTCAAATCACGCGCAGTAACAGGGCGCTGATCATAAGTGAAGCCGATGGTGATATCGCCGAGGCGCTTCTTTAGGTCCTCGAGGTTCGTGGCCAAGCACAAGATGGCCATGATTTCGGAGGCCGCGGTAATGGTGAAACCGGTTTCTGCAGGCACACCGTGAGCTGGCCCGCCCAGACCGGTCACCACGTTGCGCAGGGCACGGTCGTTGACGTCCATGCACCGCTGCCATGTCACGCGCCGCGGGTCGATGCCCAGGGCGTTGCCTTGGTGGATGTGGTTATCAATGATGGCGGCCAGGGTGTTGGTTGCAGAGGTAATGGCATGAAAATCGCCGGTGAAGTGAAGATTGATGTCCTCCATGGGGACAATCTGTGCATAGCCGCCGCCAGCCGCGCCGCCCTTAATACCCATCACTGGTCCTTGGGAGGGCTCGCGCAGGGCAACGATGGCCTTCTTGCCCAACTGATCTAGGGCGTCGGTAAGGCCGATGAGTACGGTGGACTTGCCCTCGCCGGCAGGTGTGGGCGATACGCCGGTGACAAGCACCAGCTTGCCCTGGTTTTCCTTGGAATAGTCCACCTTGGTGATATCTACCTTGGCTTTGGTGGTGCCGTAGGGAATCACGGCGTCGGCAGGAATGCCCGCCTTGGCCGCAATCTCCGCGATTGGCTGGACGTGGTGGGCTTGGGCAATTTCAACATCGGATGGCTGAGTAGTCATGTTCTTAGCCTACCGAGCTCGCAAGTTAAATAACCCGCATTTTTCCAAGAAAGTGAAGTGAATCAATTTGCCCGTCCTTGCTGCGATCCAAGAAGGCGCCCTACAGGGCGCCTTGTGGGTGGACTCGGTGGCTTTCTTTTAAAGGATGACCAGGCCGAATGCGTAGCCCAAGAGGACAGAAACCACGATGCTGACCGTGCCTGGGATAAGGAATGGGTGGTTGAATACAGCCTTGCCGATTCGAGTCGAGCCGGTATCGTCCATCTCCACCGCTGCCAGCAGCGTTGGGTAGGTCGGCAGGATAAATAGTGCCGAGACGGCTGGGAAAGCAGCGACTGCGGTAAGGGGGCTTACGCCCAGAGCCAGGGCTGCTGGCATCAGGGCCTTGGTCGTAGCGGCCTGCGAGTACAGCAGCGCTGCGGCGAAGAACAAGACCACCGCGAGCAGCCACGGCGAGGACTCAATAACGCTGCCAGCCATGGACTGAATATCGTCCATGTAGTGGTTAATAAGGCTAGTACCCAACCAAGCAACGCCGAGCACACAAATACATGCGGACATACCGGACTTAAATACCGGGGTATTGAGAACATCCCCCGCCGGGATCTTCGTCATCATGACGATGATGGTGGCCGCGGTGAGCATAACCGTCATAATGGCCTCATTACGTGGCAGGGTTGGTTCGGCGATGAGCCCGACCTGCTCCGAGGTCAGCGTGGCCCATGCCATCACGATGACGATGGCTACCAGGAAAACCAGAACAGAGGCCTTGGCGCCCTTCTGCGGCTGGAAGTTTTCAGCGCCAAGTGGCTCCTTAACCAGGCCTTGCGCCTTGCGCTCCTGGTACACCGGGTCATCTTCCAGCTCCTTGCCAAACTTATTAGCAATCCACGCAGCTGGGAAAATAGAAAGGAACGTTGCCGGAATGACGACCGCCAGTACCTGCAAATAGCCCGCTCCGGCCGGCTCCAACAGGCTGGCTAGGAGAACCACTGCGGCAGAAATAGGCGAGGCACAAATTGCCATCTGGGAGGCAACTACCGCAATGGAAAGCGGGCGTGAGGGGCGAACCTTGCCTTCTTTAGCTACCTCAACAATGACCGGCAGCGTGGAAAACGCAGTGTGGCCGGTACCGGCCAGCACCGTCATCAACCACGTAACGATGGGCGCGTAGAACGTAATCCGCTTCGGGTTCTTGCGCAGAAACTTTTCTGCGATGTGCACCAGGTAGTCCATGCCACCAGCCCGCTGCATTGCGGCAATGGCGGCAATAACGGTCATGATGATACCGATGACGTCGAACGGGATGTCTTCCCTAGTAATGGGGACACCGGTGAGACCAAGGGCCAACACACCGAGGCCGCCGGCCATGCCGATACCAATTGAACCAATCCTCGCGCCCAAGAAAATGGCGGCGAGAACGATGACTATATGAACAATAACCATGGACATACTCCATACGCTCTGTATGCAAACTAAGGGCACGCATCTCCACACAGAGTGCATGCCGTCCTCAACATCTTCTATTTTGCACCTGTCACGTCGATTTATTCACTCGAATTGTCCGTTTGTGTTGATTCCCACATGTATTATGCGTCTCGCTATAAGATGGTCGGTATCCTTCTCCGCATTCGCCCAGCACAGGGACGTAAAAGGAAACTAGCTACCGCCAATTCCATGCAGTCAAAAGACCCCCACAGCCTTCGCCAGTTTTCCTTCTCATGAAGTGAAAGTGGCAAAGACCGCGGGGGCCTAAGATGCGGGGCGCTATGCCCTACTGCTTCTCAAAAGCCGCGACTTTAGTCCTCGTCGATGAAGAGCTGACCGCGGAACTCTGGGTGCATGAGGTTTTCAACGGACAGAACCTTGTTCAAGGTTGCTTCATCCAGCAGGCCCTTCTCCAGGACGAGTTCCTTGACGCCCTTGCCGGTCTCCAGGGACTCCTTGGCAATCAGGTCACCGTTGTGGTGGCCGATGAACGGGTTGAGGTAGGTGACGATACCGATGGAGTTTTCCACGTAGGCACGGCAGACATCCGGGTTGGCGGTGATTCCGGTGACGCACTTTTCCTGCAGGGCATCGACGGCGTTGCCCATGATGCGAATGGACTGGAACAGTGCCTCGCCGATGACCGGCTCCATGACGTTGAGCTGCAGCTGGCCAGCCTCAGCGGCCATGGTGACGACGTGGTCATTGCCGAAGATCTTGAAGCAGGTCTGGTTCACAACCTCCGGGATAACCGGGTTGACCTTACCCGGCATGATGGAGGAGCCGGCCTGACGGGCAGGCAGGTTGATTTCAGCCAGGCCAGCGCGTGGGCCGGAAGACAGCAGGCGCAGGTCATTACAGATCTTGGCGAGCTTCATCGCCGCGCGCTTGATGGTGGCGTGCAGCAGCACGTAAGCGCCACAGTCAGAGGTTGCCTCAATGAGATCGCGGGCGGTCTTCATCTCCAGGCCGGTGACCTCAGACAGAGCTGCGGTGACCTGGTGGCGGTAGCCGGCCGGGGTGTTCACGCCGGTGCCGATTGCGGTTGCGCCCAAGTTGATCTCGAGCAGGCGGCGCTGTGCATCGCGCAGCAATGCCTGCTCCTCGTTCAGGTTATTGGCAAAGCCCTTGAACTCATCACCCAAGGTCATCGGAACTGCATCCTGGAGCTGAGTACGACCCATCTTCAGGATGTCCTGGAACTCATTGCCCTTGACCTGGAATGCGGCACGAAGGCCATCCATGCGCTCAATGAGGTGATCAACTGCTGCGTGCAGGCCCAAGCGGAAGCCGGTCGGGTAAGCATCGTTGGTGGACTGGGACATGTTCACATCATCATTCGGGTTGATGATGTCATAGGAGCCCTTCTCCTCACCGAGGTACTCCAGCGCGAGGTTGGCAACAACCTCGTTGGTGTTCATGTTCAGCGAGGTACCAGCGCCACCCTGGAAAACGTCCAGCGGGAACTGATCCATGCAGCGGCCCTCTTCCAGGATCTGGTCGCAGGCCCAGATGATGGCTTCAGCCTTCTTCTTGGGCAGTACGTGCAGGCGGCGGTTTGCCATGGCGGCCGCCTTCTTGACCTGGACCATTCCGCGAATGAAGTGCGGGATGGTGTTGATGGTCACGTAAGAGATCTGGAAGTTCTCCATGGCGCGTACGGTGTGCACACCGTAGTAAGCGTCAGCGGGAACTTCCAAAGAGCCAAGAAGGTCGGTCTCGGTGCGAGTCTTCTTGCTGGAGTTCTTAGGTGCCTTTTGTTCGGCCACCTTCTGCTGTGCGGCGTGAGTGGAAGTGTCAGCTTCCTTCTTCTTCACGTCCTTTGCTGCAGACTTGGTGTCCTTTTCTTCTTTCTTAGAGGACTTTGCCATGATGGCTCGGCTCCTTTGCCTGTCGAGACTTATATTCGAATGAGTAACCTCAAGCGCTAATGTTAGCCACGACTGAATCTATTTGGGCCGACCCAGAGAAATTGCTCCCCCTAAAAGCGGGCGATGCGCAAATCGGAAGCCAAAATTGCTTCCGCTCCAAGTTGGGAAAGTCGGTCCATGACTTGGTTAGCTTGCTTCTTCGGAACCATCGCTCGCACTGCCACCCAGTCCTCACGGGCCAAAGGCGACACCGTAGGACCGGTCAATCCTGGAGTAATACCAGCGGCTGCATCGAGGTTGGATTGAGCGATGTTGTAGTCGATCATCAGATAGGTGCGAGCGTGCAGAATTCCCTGAATGCGGTCGAGCACTACCTGCTCTTCCTCAGTGACCTCTACCCCCGTGCGCTTAATGACTACCGCCTCGGATTCAATGATCGGCTCCCCGAATGGTGCTAACCCTTGCTGGCGCAAAGTAGTACCAGTTGACACGACATCAGCAATAACATCGGCAACCCCTAGCCGGATGGAGATCTCTACGGCGCCGTCCAATCGAATAACATCGGCCTCAATCCCATGTGCGGCGAGGCTTGCGCGGACAAGATTGGGGTACGACGTCGCGATCCGCCGCCCAGCTAGTTGAGAGATATCCCACTCCTCCCCCTGCGGGGCTGCGTACCGGAACGTGGACCCACCAAAGCCTAAAGGCAGCACTTCATCAAAGTTCGCTTTAGAGTCAAGCGCCAAGTCCCGGCCCGTAATGCCTAGGTCTAAGACGCCGCGGGCAACATAGATGGCGATGTCTTTTGGTCGCAGGAAAAAGAACTCAACTCCGTTATCGGAATCCACTACGTTGAGCGCCTTGGAATGCCCGCGGCCCTTATAACCGGCCTCTGTAAGGATCTCCACGGCAGCTTCTGACAACGTGCCCTTATTCGGTACAGCAATCTTGATCATGCGGATCCTTCCATCCTGTGGGGTGTTGCCTAGAGGTACTTATAAAGGTCTTCAGGGGTAAGTCCGCGCTTAAGCATCATGACCTGAGTCCAATAAAGCAGCTGGGACATCTCTTCCGCCAGCTCATCGTCGGACTGATATTCGGCGGCGATCCATACTTCCCCGGCTTCTTCGATGATCTTTTTACCGATGAAATGCTCGCCTTTATCTAGCGCGGCAACGGTGTCAGAACCAGCTGGACGCTGGTCGGCCTTCTCGGCTAATTCGGCAAAAAGAGTCTCAAAGTTCTTCACGTCTACCTATGGTTCCACAGGTAGTTAGAGGATGTAGGGGAACTCTAAATTTCTATTGCCGCACCGAAATCTTAGCGAACCACTCATATACGTCGGTGGCCTTAGCCCCAGCGAGATGCCGCGAATCGCGGAGGCGAGAAATTTCGGTGATCTCTGGCGCTATCTCAACCTGGTTATCTTCTGGCAGCCCGATCACCGCACAGCCGGCATCGACTGCGGCGCGCATGCCGGTTGCGGAATCTTCGAAAACTAAGCACTCTGCGGGATCTGCTCCGATGCGGCGGGCGGCTTCGCGGTACATATCCGGTGCTGGTTTGCCGGCAGGAACCTCATCCCCGCAGATAGTATCGACGAAATACTGCCGCCCCAACGCAGTGATAGCAGCATCGGCAACATTACGTTCGGTATTCGTCGTGACCATCATGGGCACCCCATCCGCTTTCAGCTCCTGGAGCAAGGCAGGAATTCCCGGAAAGATCTCCAACTTGCGAGCAAAAAGACCCTTGACATAGTCAAACATCTGGGTGCGGTAACGCTCGCTGTCACCGGGTTGCAGCGTCACTCCCGCATTATCCGCGCAGATTCCCAAGGTGGTATCAAAGGTCGCGCCCACAGTAGCCAGGCGCTGGGTGGGAGTGAGCCGTTTGCCCAGCAGTTCTGAAAGATAAAACGTTGCCTCCGCCCAGAGGGGCTCCGAATTGGTGAGGGTGCCATCCATATCCCAGAAGATGGCGGCGGGCTTAGTCCGGCTGGAAGCGGCGGTGGAGTTCGACACGGGAATAAAGCTAGCTTTCTCTATCAGGAAAAGTGGCACCGTCCACGTTGGAGGCACACGGCGGTGAGCGCTAGGCTGCGCGGATGGCGCAAACTAGCACTCACTAATGCGGAAGGAAAGGACCTAGAAGTCCAGTTCCGGAATCTGCGACAGGGCTTCGTCGTCTGCTCCGGTGGCCGCGCTGGCGTTATAGATAAGCTCAGAGAGCTCTTCCTTTTCCTCTGGCTCGAGAACGGCATCGTGCTGAGCGCGATTAAAATCTGCCAACTTACGAACGGTCTTGGACAAGACGGTGACCAACTGTGGTCCGTCTGGATCGTCCGGAAGAGCATCCAGCCCATCGAGCATCTGCTCAAGGTGGCCGCGCAGCTCTGGGAGGACGTTGGCGTCAAACGGTGCCTCCCAGAACTCCTTTTCCTCTTCCTTGAGGTAATCGCCGGTGGCGAAGGACTTCAGGTCACTAATGAACTCATCTACGGTGGGCTGGAAATCGGCGCGAATGCTCATGCTGTAGATACTGCCCTATCTTGCCTAAGCCTGCACGCCGAGGAGCGAATTTAGTGCGGTGCGAACCAAATCGGCCGCGCCGTCCTCGTCCGTGCCACGGTCGGCCTCTGCCCACTCATCCACGGCAGCGAGCGCGGCCGGGGTATCAAGGTCGTTCGCGATTGCGGCACGCAGCTTGGCGACGACCCCTTCGGCTCCTGCCATGCTTCCCGGCTGCGCCAGGGCCTCCCGCCATGCGGCGAGGCGGCGCTTAGCGGCGTCGAGCGCCTCGTCGGACCAGTCGCGCTCGTCGCGGTAATGGCCTGCGAAGACGCCCAAGCGGATAGCGGAGGGATCTTCACCCGCTCCTACGAGCTTGTGGACGAAGACGAGGTTGCCCAAGGACTTAGACATCTTGACCCCGTCGAGGCCGATCATGCCGGTATGCACGTAGAACTGTGCCATGCGCTCAACGTTGAGGGCGGCCTCGGCGTGGGCAGCGGAAAACTCATGATGTGGGAACTTCAGGTCGCTGCCGCCACCCTGGATATCAAAGGTTGATCCCAAGCGGTTGGTAGCGATGGCGGAACATTCAATATGCCAACCCGGGCGACCAGGCCCAAAGGGCGAATCCCATGCCGGCTCGCCCTCGCGGTGGGCACGCCAGATGAGTGCGTCGAGCGGATTCTTCTTCCCTGGGCGGTCGGGGTCGCCGCCGCGCTCGGCAAAGAAGGTGCGCATCTCTTCGGCAGAGTAATTGGACTCATAACCAAAGCGCTCGGTGGCCTCGATGGAGGCGTAGATATCTGGGTGCTCAGGGTCGTCTACGACGTAGGCCGCCCCGACATCAAGCAGCTTTTGCACCATCTCCACGACCTCATCGACGGCTTCCATGGCGCCGATATAGTCCTGCGGCGGGAAAACGGAGAGCAGCTCCATATCGGAACGGAAGAGATCAATTTGAGAAGTGCCGAGCTCACGCCAATCTACACCGTCGCGTTCAGCACGTTCGAATAGCGGATCATCGACGTCGGTGATGTTTTGGACGTAGTGAACCTTCTTCCCGGCATCCAGGAATGCACGGTAGATGAGGTCAAAGGTCAGGTACGTGGCGGCATGGCCCAAGTGGGTGGAGTCATAGGGCGTGATGCCACACACGTACATGGTGGCGGTATCCCCTGCGACCTCTACGGGAGCGATGGTTTGGTTCGCGGAATCGTACAAGCGCAGCTGTGCCGCATCACCTGGCACAGGGCGGAAGGAAGGTGTTGGCCAAGAATGCATAGCCACCATACTAACGCGGCGTGCCTTAGAGCGGCTGCAGGACTCCCAATGCCAGGAGGATCATGACGAGCACGCCGACCGGGATGCGGTAAGCGGCAAACCAAGAGAAGGAGTGGTTACCCACAAACTTCAGCAGCCACGCAATGGAGGCGTAGCCCAGTACAAAGGCGATGCCAGTGCCGACCAGAAGCTGCAGGCCGGAGGCGGCTTGGCCTGATTCGGGAGAAAAGGCGTCGGGAAGCGAGAAAAGGCCCGAAGCCAGCACGGCTGGAATGGCGAGCAAGAAGCTAAAGCGAGTGGCCACCTCGCGGTCCAGCCCCAGGAATAGACCACCGGAAATGGTGCCGCCGGAGCGGGAAACGCCCGGAATGAGCGCCAAGCATTGGCACAGGCCCATAATAATGGCGTCTTTCATGGTCAACTGGTCAAAACCGCGTTCCTTCTTGCCCACTTTTTCTGCGGCGATGAAGACGAAGGAAAAGAGGATGAGCATAGCGGCGGTGATCCACAGGTTGCGCAGGGCGCCGCGGATAGCGTCCTCGAATGCGAAGCCGATGATGCCGATGGGAATGGAACCCACGATGACCATCCACCCCATGCGCCAGTCCTGGCCACGAGAGGCTTTATCGGTCCAGCCACGGAACCAGCCGGAGAGAATCTGCCAAATCATTGGGGCGAAATAGACCAACACAGCCAGCTCCGTGCCCAGCTGGATAACTGCGGTGAAGGACGCGCCGGCGTCGTTGCCCCAAAAAAGCTCGGAAACAATGCGCAGGTGACCGGAGGAACTTACCGGAAGAAACTCGGTAAGCCCCTGCACGATGGACAAAACAATGACCTGCGCCCAAGAAACAGCGTCAGTTGCGGTATTAGAAATCACCCGCTTCACACTACAGCCGCGCTGGGCTTCGAGTTTTTACAACGCGCGCTGTTAGGATTAGTAGCCGTGAAATCTCAATCTGGCTCCGCACTTATCCTTTCCAGTTTGCTGGCGCTGAGCGCCACCGCGTTGGCTGCCTGCCAGCCCGACGTGGGCGTGGGCGCCGATCCAGAGACCGCGGTCAAGGGCAATGCCACCCCAGCGGCCTCCCCGGCTAAGGCGGATGCGGAAGGCACTGTGGTCGACCTTAAGGCAGACATCACTGACCTTGTCGCCTTTGATGACTCGCTGGCAGTGCGCACCAAGGACGAGCTTCTCATCGGTAGCCAAAAGGATTTTGAAGAGAAGAAGGCTACCTCGCTAGACATTTCTGCGGAGTGTGGTGACCTCAGTTCTTCGGAGTCGGGCTTCGTCCTCGCCTGCCCGGATAAGGTTCTCCTCATCGATCCTGCATCCCCGGATTCTCCCCAGGAGGTCCACATGGAGGAGGACTCCCCCGTTACCGCCGCCACCCAGCTATCCAGCGGCGAGATCTTTGCCACCTCGGCCGATTCCACCACGGTAGGCATCTATAAAGACGGAAAGCGCGACGGAGATATCGAGGTAGAGGCCGGCTCGGACCAGCTATTGGCCGTGCCCAATTCCTCAGGCGATGACGGAGTGGTGCGCATCCACCGAGAGGATTCCACCATCCAGAACGTGGACTGGACGAATGATCGCGCGGGCGGCCGACTGCGCGTTGGCCAGGGAGTCGGCAGCATCGCGGTGGGCGATAACGGCGTGGTCCTCGCCTCCGATACCGAGGGCGGCCGCTTGGCCGTCTACACCTCAGATGACGTCGTCCGCCTGCATCAATACGGCAACGTTGAGGGCACCCCATGGGGCGTAGCCTGGGATAATAAGCGCAATCTGGCGTGGGTGAGCGCCACCGATACCAATAAGGCTTATGCCTATGAAATTGGCAAAGGCGTACCAGAGCTGCGCGGAGATCTCTCCACCGTGCCGGATGCGCAGAATATTGCCCTGCTTGGCGACGGCACCTTTGTCGCCGCCTCCGCCACCGGCCACGGGCTGCAGTTCGTGGACGCCCCGCACCTGAAGAAGGAGTCTTAACACTATGACCAGCACTATTGACCAATTGCGCGCGCAGGCTTACCAGCTTGCCTTGCGGGGCATGTTTAAACTGAGCCCGGAGCGCATCCACGAGATTATCAACACTGCGCTCAGCGGACTCCAAGCCGCCGGGCCAGCCAACCGAGCCCTGGCAAAGATCCTGCCGGTCAACGATCCAGTGCTGCGCCAAGAGGTCTTCGGAGTAGAATTCCCCCGCCCGCTGGGACTTGCCGCCGGGTTTGATAAAAACGCCGCGGCTGCTGATACGTGGACTCCCATTGGCTTTGGTTATGCAGAGTTGGGCACCGTCACCGCCCAAGCACAGCCCGGCAATCCTGCTCCGCGACTCTTCCGCCTGAAGGCCGATAAGGCCATCTTGAACCGGATGGGCTTTAACAATAAAGGTGCAGCGGCCGCCGCGGAAAACCTGCGCAAGCGTCGCTACAGCGATGTCATTGGCATCAATATTGGCAAAACCAAAGTCACCCCTGCCGAGCATGCTGTAGAAGACTACCGCCGCTCCGCGTCGGTGTTGGGCGACTTGGCAGATTTCTTGGTGGTCAACGTTTCCTCGCCGAACACCCCGGGCCTGCGCGACCTGCAAGCAGTAGAATCGCTGCGCCCCATTCTCTCCGCCGTGCAAGAATGCACCGCGGTTCCGGTGCTGGTGAAAATTGCCCCAGACCTTTCCGATGCCGACGTTGACGCCGTGGCAGACCTAGCCCTTGAACTCGGGCTCGACGGAATCGTAGCGACAAATACCACCATTTCCCGCGAGGGCCTTAAGACCCCAGCTGCCGAGGTAAAGGACATGGGTGCCGGTGGCGTATCCGGCCCTCCGGTAGCCGAGCGCTCCCTAGAGGTACTGCGCCGCCTCAATGAGCGAGTCGGCGGCCAGCTCACCCTCATCTCCGTGGGCGGCATCTCCACGCCAGAACAGGCATGGGAGCGCATCACTTCCGGTGCTTCCCTACTGCAGGGCTACACCGGTCTCATCTACGGCGGACCGGACTGGATCCGCAATATCCACCGCGGCATTGCCGCCCAAATCCGTGCCCACGGTTTGAGCAATATTTCCCAGGCCGTAGGCTCCGGCCTCCCCTGGAAGCCCTTGGATTAGTCCAGCCCAAGGCTTTTCAACACAAGGTCCGCCTACTTCTCCTGCTGCACGCAGAGGAAGTAGGCGGACGCTTTGTCTTTGCTGTGCTGACTAGGTCTGCGCCATAACGCTGCGCCTGAGAACCAGTGCGCACAACACCGCAAAGCCGGCGTAGAACACGACCCAATACTGTGGTTGAGTGAATAGGATATCGCCGGGTACAAAGCGGCTGGCTGCAATGATCACAATGGCGATGACCAATGCGGCAACCTGCGCGCGACTTCCCGCCTGACTTTTGCTCATGGTGCTGAAGGCCCCGACGATGACCGCGGCGACAATAATCGCCACTTTGGAATACGTCCATTCGAAATCGGCACCCCAACCATCCGTGAAGACGGAGATTAACGCAAAGAGCACCAGCACGAATGCGACCACCATGAAGGCGCCGCCCACCCGCAGCGCCGTCGGCGGGCTAGGCTGCGATGAAGTAGAGCTACTCGCCATTACTTCGCCTCGTACCAGCCCCACAAAATGGCGCGGCCAAGGGCGTGGAAATGCAGGTTGAACCCAAGCACGGTCGGCGAAGCATCTGGGTCGATGTCGAGCTTTTCTACGTCAACTGCGTGGACGGCATAGAGGTAGCGGTGCGGGGCGTGTCCGGCAGGCGGGTTAGCGCCGAAGTAGGTGCGCTCGCCGGAATCGTTGCGCAAGCTGATGACGCCGTCAATGCCCAAGTCCTCCGCGGCGCCGGCATTGGTAGCCAGCTCGCTTACCTCGACGGGGATATTGAACGCCGCCCAGTGCCAGAAACCAGAAGCCGTTGGTGCATCTGGGTCGAAACAGGTCACGGCCAGGGACTTAGTGCCTTCCGGCAGTCCGGACCACGCTAGCTGAGGCGATACACTCTCCGGGGCGCGGAGCTTTTCCTGCAGCTCGTCTCCTTCCACCACATCGGTAGACGAGAGAACGAAGGAAGGAACATCGCGTAGCGGTGCGTAAGGATCTGGTCCAGGAAAGCGGGAATCATCTGCATAAGAAGTCATAGACCCCTTTGTACCCCACCTCACAAGCCGCTGTCGATGTGGTGTAACCGCCGCACCCTGCATATATTTTGCCGCACACATGGAAAGCCCCCAACCAGACTTACAACCATGTATTTCCACACGCCGTTAACGGTAGCTTTTTCACGCCACACGCTGGCGATTTGTAAAGCAAGCCTCGAGCAGGATACAGTATCGGAGTGCCCAGCCGAGAGGCTGATAAACACCCTGCCCGGGTGGCGGAATGGCAGACGCGCTAGCTTGAGGTGCTAGTGTCCTATTAACGGACGTGGGGGTTCAAGTCCCCCCTCGGGCACAATGTGAAGTCTCGAGACATCGTTCCGGTCGATGCCTCGAGATTTTTCGTTTTCAGTTGCCCTGTTGGGGGTCAAGTTCGTTGTCTTTCTTGTTGTAATAGATCTTTTCTTCGGCGAGTGTGTAGGCGGCGATTTGTGCCCCAGTGGTGGTTATTTTGATGCTTACGCGGTTGTCGATGCAGACCATGGTGATTGGTTCGCCGCCCCATCGGCGCCCGATGTAGAGGCGGCGTAGTTTGCCACCCCATCGCAGGGTTGTCTTGCCGTTGGTGCCTACTTTGTCAGTGCGTAGGCGGTAGTCGTGGTCTGGTTTGATGTCTGCTGGGAGAGCTTTGGGCAGTGCTGTGTAGGCTTCTGCGGGGGTGGTTCTGTTTAGGGCTCTATGGGGGCGTTTGTGGTTGTAGTATTCGATGATTTCTTTTAGCTGAGAGTTGAGTTCATCGAGACTTTGAGCTGGTATTTTGCTTGCTAGGGCTAGTTTAAGGGTGTAGTGGAAGCGTTCAACTTTTCCTTGTGTCTGGGGGTGGTAGGGTTTACCGTTTTTCTGCTTGATTCCTAGGTCTATGAGCAGTTGCTCGAATCCGTTTCGCGCGGGGTTTGTCCGGTCTGTGCTGGTTGTGAATGCTCGGCCGTTGTCGGTGAGGGTGGACTGGGGGTAGCCGTGTGTCTGGCCTGCATTAATGAAGCTTTCTATGACGTTTCCCACGGTGGCATTGTTGTAGGCACAGCAGGAGATGATGAACCGGGAATGGTCGTCCAAGATGGTGAGGATAGCTACTCGCTTGTGACCTGCGATGGTCCAGTCACTGTAGTCCATTTGCCATGTTTCGTTGGGTTGATCTGCTTGAAATCGTATCCATGAGCTGCGAGGACGCTTTTGTGGTTGGGCGATGACGTGACCGTTGTTTGCGAGCACTCGGTGGATTGTGGATGGTGCTGGTGGTGGGTCGATTCCCTCTTGCTGCAAGTGCCAGCGAATTGTATGGGCTCCGGCGTTAGTGCCGCGTTCTGTGAGGTCCTGGCGCAGTTTAAGTATGCGGTCGACAGTGCTGGGGTTGAGCGCTCGGGGATTAGTGCGCGGGCGTTTAGAGCGTGGTTCTAGGCGGTTGATTCCGCCTTCTCGGTAGCGGGCTTGAAGTGTTCGGATCCATCTGGTGCTGACGCCGAAATGGTCAGCTGCTTCGGCTTGAGTCATGCCGGTAGCAAGCATGGTTTCGATGATGATTTTTGGGCTTGGTTTTGATTTCTGCTCCATTTTTAAAGCATGGAGGATCGATGTCTCGAGACATCACTTTTTGTCGCGGCCGGGCAAATTTAACTTCAGAGTTTTCTACCGGATCGATGTAATGAGACATTAGTGCTGGTTAGACCGGAACTATCTCATAAGACATGCGGAACGATGTCTCCGAACCAGACACCCCCTCGGGCACAACCGGACCGGCGGTTACCACTAAGGTAGCCGCCGGATTTTTCTATTCAGTACTCCCACAAGGACTACGATCTCCCCCATGACCACACTTTTGAGTTGGGCGCGCAGCTTCGGCCATTTCCTCAAATCGCTCGCCTGGTCCGCTTGGCGGTCAATTCTCCAGTGGTCGATGCGTCGTTGGGTAGCCGTCCTCGCCGCCATCGTCACCGGCGTCACCCTCCTTTACTTCTTCGATCTGCCGGACGTGTCCCAGCTGCGCGACGCTTCCACCCGCTATGGCGCGTGGTTTCCTCTCCTTTTCACCCTAGGTTATGTCATATTTACGCAGCTTCCCTTTCCCCGGACGTTGTGGACGGTAGCCGCAGGAATACTTTTTGGCCCATGGAAGGGCCTCGCCCTCTCCTTGTGCGCCTTGACGGTGTCTGCGGCCCTGTCGCTCCTCATCGTCCGCACGCTCCTTGGAGACTGGATCCGTCCGCACCTGACCCACCCCGCAGTGTTTAAAATCAATGCCCACTTAGAGCGGCGCGGCTGGCTGGCCATCGCTTCGCTGCGAATGGTGGCCGGCGTCCCCTTTAGCCTCCTAAACTACGTTGCCGCCCTAACTCCGGTGAAGCTTAGCCACTTCACCGTGGCCACTCTCCTCGGTTCCATCCCGACTACTGCCCTCGGCGTCTTCTTCGGCGATGCCCTCACCGGCCACACGTCGCCCGGCATCATTGTCGCCATGGTAGCTTTTGCCGCGATTGGTATGGGCGGGCTGTATATGGATTCGCGCCTACCCACTCGCCCATAAGTCAAGTACGAGCGGTAGACTATTTCGCAATTGGTTCCTTAAGGAGGATTTCTGTGCTTGCTGTCCACGCCCGCTACCGGGGCCGCTCCGTGCGTCGCGCAGATTTGGTCCAACGTTCTGCAACGGCTCTATCCACCCTCAACGGTGTGGGCGAGTTCCACGTGCTCGGCGTGGAAGATATTTGCGCCGTAGTTGATTCAGCAACTGCCGTGTGCGACGTGGTCATGGCCTTGCTTGCCGACGGCGACTGGGCTATCGGCATCGGCATTAGCCCCGGCAACCAGGAAGATGAGGAAGGCGCGCGCCAGGTAGCAACCGCCGCATTGCGGAAGTCCGCCCGCATGGGGCAGGTCTACGCCAAACTCAATAAGCGCGGGCGCGCCTCGGAGGCAAGTGATATTGCAGCCACCTTTGCCCTGCTTGGGTACGTTCTGCACAAGCGCACCATCGAAGGGCGCGAAGCAACCTCGCTCGTCCGCGCAGGACTCAACCAGAATGAGGCCGCCGAAGAGCTAGGAATTTCCAAGCAAGCCATGTCGCAACGCCTCCAGGCGGCCGGCTGGAGTGCGGAGATGGCGGGGTGGCAGTTGGCCGTCAACCTCATTGAACGCGCCAACCTTGCCCACCCCTAGAGCAAGTCGGACTTGCTCAACTCAGGTGTAGTAACGAAGTCCACGAGGCGCTCCACGGCGCCGATCAGGCTGGAGTCCAGGTCACGGAAGGAATGCACGGAGTTATAGACATGACGCCACCCATCCTTCGGGTCGCTCCACCCTACGCGGCGGCAAATACCGGTTTTCCAATCCTCGCCGTAGGGCACATCTGGCCATTCGCGCAGGCCTACGCGCTGCGGCTTTACCGCCGCCCAGATATCGATGAAGGGGTGTCCAGTGACCAGGACATGCTCTCCCACGGTTTCCGTTAATCGGGTTTCCTTGGAGCCTTGAACCAAGTGATCGGCCAATACGCCGACCCTGCGGCCCGGCCCTGGCTGAAATTCTGCGAGGCGCGCCTCCAAGTTGTCCAAACCCTCGAGGTATTCGACGACCACGCCTTCCACACGCAGGTCGTGACCCCACACTTTCTCCACAATGGCGGCATCATGCACGCCCTCCACCCAAATGCGCGATGGCGCGGCAACCTTTGCCTCCACGTTTTCTACGCGGCGGGAGCCGGAGTTGGATTTGCGGGGAGCCTGCTTTTCGACGTACCGGGTAAGCGTTACCGGCTTTCCTTCCACTAGGAACCCGCCTTTAACCAGGTTAAAGACCCGTTCTACGCCATGGCGATCCTCAAGGCGTACCACCTCACCGAAAACGGTTTTATCCACGCCCATAACAGCCCCCACAAAGTCATCGCCGCGCACTTCCACTACCATTCCGGGCTCGGCTGGTACTTCCGGGTACTGGCGCGGCTTCGACCGCGAGTGGCCAGCAAAAATATCTCCGCCATAAGGATCAAAACTCATGGCCCGTTAGTCTATCTACTAGACTGGCTCGCCATGGATATGCGCGCCGAAGTATGGTCACCTTTACAAAACACCGCCGTCTGGCTTGGCTCGTGGCTGTGGGGACATGAAACCACCGATGACTTGCTGGACGCGCTTACTGAACTAGGCGGACGTCCAGAATGCTTGGACGAATCCCCCTTCGTCGATGTGTTAGCCATGCTGCGCGCGGAGACCTCCGAGCTTACCGCTCATCGCGGTGTACGTGCAGAACCTATCGTGCGCCTCGCACTGTCCGGGCCAGGCGAGCCACCCGCATTGCCGGCAGGATCGGAGTCCTATCGCGCGGCCGCACAAAGTTCTGCCGGGGCAATCATAGTTCGCACCAATGATCCCTTGCGTAACTTAGTCCTCGTCCCCCACATTCGCCACAGCCATACAGCGTGGCAAGTGGTCGTCGAAAAGCAGCAGCTCCCCGCGCCCGCCTGGCTAAGCCCCGGTGAAGCTGATGCCCTCCTCTCTCAGGCAACCAATGAGTCCGCCGATCTCATCGCCGCAACCGGGTATAGCACCGAGGCCTTGCCCAACCCACGCCTCACCGTGGGAACCCTGAGCGACTTCTATGACACACCCGGACTTCCCCGTTCAACGCCAGCTCGAGCAGCCAAGCTCTTTGCCCGTGCCGACCGAGTGGCCGCGATCATCGAAACCGTCACTGACCGCATCAATGACCACAGCCTTGATCCACAATTGCTTCGCTTGTGGCGCCACATCCGCCAGGCCCGCATGACGGGCGTGTCTTATGCGCTTGGAGAGTTTGCCCGTTAACGCGACCAGATATCGCAGCACCCCGCCGCGCACGGCTCACCATTGACTGTGCACCCTTGCACCGTGACGCTCCCGCTGGTCTCCCACTCGCGGCCCTGCTCTAGCTCATCGATGAGATCAACGACCACCTCCGCAAACCGTGGAGTCGGACCCGCTGTACGAGTGCGCAGGACCTTGACGCCCATCTCTTCGGCTGCCTTCTGCAGCTCGGAATCGAGATCCCAGATGACCTCCATATGGTCTGAGATGAAGCCAATCGGACACACCACTACCGTGTCGATACCTTCGTTGTGGTGGATATCAGTGGTGTGATCAATAATGTCAGGCTCGAGCCACGGAGTGCGTGGATTGCCCGAACGTGACTGCCATACAAGGTCATAATCAGAAATACCGGCCCGTGCGGCCACCAACCGCGACGCCTCTGCCACCTGGCGGGAGTAAAGGTTTTTATCCCCTTCTGCGCCGCCCACGTTATCGTGCGCGACGGGAACCGAATGGGCGGTAAACAGCAAGCGAGTGGATTCCTTCTTTTCTTCCGGAACCTGTCCCCAGACCTCCGTGACAGCGGCTGCCATTTCGGCCACGAACTTCGGATGGTCGAAGAATTGGCGAATCTTAGTAAATTCAATGTCCGGCAGACCCTGCTCCGCCAGATGCTCGCGCATCCGCTGAATATCCTCATCATATTGCCGGCATGCGGAGTACCCACCCCATGCAGAGGTAGCGAAGACAGCTACCTTGCGCACCCCGTCCTGAGACATCTTCTCCGCAGTCTCACTGGCAAAGGGGTGCCAATTTCGATTGCCAAAGTAGACAGGTAGATTATGTCCGCGTTTTTTCAGCTCCACTTCGAGGTGATCGATGATTTCGCGGTTAAGCGCATTGAGCGGACTTACCCCTCCGAAGTGGTAATAATGCTCGCCCACCACTTCTAGCCGCTCGCGAGGGATACCTCGACCTCGGGTAACGTTCTCCAAAAAAGGAACGACCTCCTCGTTTCCTTCCGGGCCACCGAAAGAAAGAACGAGGAGGGCGTCGAAGTTTTGGGCATTCTGTTGTGCGTCAGTCATGCCCTAAACCATACCAACCAAAAGTTGGAGATTAGAGAAGGCGCACAACATCGGGAGTAGCGCCACCCCAGCGAACTGGAACTACTGAAACAGTCTGACCAGACTGTGGCGCTTCAATCATTTGGCCGTCGCCTAGGTAGATAGCTACGTGCTGGCTTCCACCAGCTCCGTAGAAGATAAGGTCACCGCGCTGTGCATTCGCACGAGGAACCTTCTTACCCTGCTGGTACTGCGCACCAGTGTAATGAGGAAGGTCCAGGCCGGCTGCCGCGTAGGCGTACTTGACTAGCCCCGAGCAATCGAAGCCAGACTGACCGAAGTCACCGAAGGAATCAGCCACGCCACCATCGCGAAGCCCACCAGTAGGACCATTATTATCGCCGCCACCCCACACATAAGGGACACCAACCTGGGACTCGGCGCGAGAAATCACGGCCTCGATCTGAGCGTCTCGGCCCGCATCTGCACCAGTGGTGGTTTCCTCCGACTCAGTTACCTCATCCACCTCGGGAGCGTCAACACTGGCGGCAGGTGCAGTGTTCGGACTGCCCAAACCAAGCAAGTCAGATGAACCTTGCATGAGGGTGCGCACATCGTCCTCATCAACGGCTGCGGCGATATCATTCGCAAGTCCGAGCGCATCGTTCACGGAGGATCCAGTGCCAAAATCGACGTTCTGGAACGTCGGCGTTGTACCCTTGTTGAGGGCGTTTCCGAAGTCCGCTTCTGGAGTAGTCTTCTCCTGCTCAGCAACGGATGGAGCCTCCGGATTATCGGCAACGTCCGCACTGCCAGGAGCCTCAAGCGAGCCCCGATCTACTACCTCATCTGTAAAGCCCTGAGACTTGTCCTCGGAAGTCAAGTCTTCAGAGTTGACCGTAAAGGCGTTAGTCGAAGCTGCAGAATCAAGATTATCAACTTGATTTGGCGAGGTTGGAAGAGAATCCTGCTGCGAGAGCTGTATCCCGCTTGCTGCCCCCTCTTGGGGCGCAGCCTGCTGCTGGCGGGCAAAAGTGGCCTCCGCAAACCTTTGGGTAGCGTTTAGTCGAGCTTCATTCTGGGCCAGCTCTCGACGCTCCTGCGCGACCCGACTCTCGGCTTCTCGCTTTTCCTCCCCCGCCTGGCGCAGCTCATCTTCCAAGCTGGCAACATACTCTTCATTAGTGCCCGGCTCGCCATTCACTTGTTCCAATTGGGTTCGAATCTGAGCAATACGGTCTTCCGCTCCGGAAACATCCGCTTCCGCGCGACCTAGCTCTGCCCGGGACTCCTCTACAGCGGCCTGCAGTGAATCTGCATTGGCAACCGCACGGTCAATTGCTACGTGGTCTGAGTTTTGATCCTGGACCGTACCCGGGTTTGGCGTCGATACTTCATCGGCGCCCGCTGGGGCTACGGTGGAAAGCGTTGAAATAGCTGCGGTACCTGCTACTGCAGCAATGAAAGCGCGAACATGTCGAATGCGCGGAAGGCGAATGGTGGCCACTGAAATACTCCTAGTTTGGGCCCACGCTGCTCGTTTAGTGAGAGTCCATGAAGACTCCGGACATAGGTATGCCCGGGATCCCCGCCTGTATATTTCGCACAAACACAGGCGTTATCGCATGCCTTATTGGGCGGCCTAGAGGTTCGCCTTGGGTAGATATCAATAGATACGCGAAGCTAACCCCCTGGTGCCCGCAGACACTAGAGCGGTAATTGTTGATAGACTGCCTACTTCGGCTGAGACTTCACTCCGGGTGTGCACATTCTGTGGACGCTCAGCAGACTTAGGGCTTTCATGTTGGAACTAGAGACAGTTGAGGACGATTACTGCGCCGATACTGGACGACTCTAACCGCTACTGTTTCCCCACAACAGCGATATCCAGACAACTTGCACTCTGGCAAGAGAGCCTAAAGGTCTACTTGCGTGAGTCCGACAAGTCGGCCACAAATGGTCCACAACTATTCCCTGTTCAAACAAAGTCCCACGACTGCGAAATCCACTTCTATTCTTCGCTGTGCGCGACATACGCTCCAGGGTGCGTTTTACAACCCGCGATTCCGTATGCCCCGATCACGTCTTCGTTGCACTGAGCACCGTGAGAACTGCTCTACGGGTTCTGGCAGACCTCGCCGCGGCGCCAACTGGAGTCCAAAAGGTCTAACCTTTTGAGCACTACCGAGCCGTCGAGGGCAAGCAGCCACAAACCATGAACAGGCCGCACGAAGCTGACCCTTGTGGAGTGATTCGGCGTTCCCGGACCCTATCCCTATGGACCTCTCCGTACGCACCTTCTGTAACAACAGGCTTTTAGCCTTAGCCATATAAAGGTTCGCACCAAAATTTCCACACGGTGGAGTTCTAATGAACCCGTCTCACCTCATAAACGGAAGGTGGGTTGATGTGTAATTTTTCGAACATTGTAATCGCTCAAGTTCTTTGCCTGCGTTCCCAATCGCTATCGAAAGGTCCCGGTTCATTGACTTCCAAGAACGGCCACTCGACGTTCTAACTTTCGCTCGAGGCGTGCTTCCCCACATACCCGTGCGAGTTCTCTCGTGACAGTCAAGGCTAAGCCCATGAACCCAGGAAGCAAGAAATGTCTCCTGAGTCGACAACCGAACCTTACGTCACGACACGCCCGTTTCGCACAATTTTCCCGCAATTCACGTGAGTCAAGTTAATTCACATGACTCAACATGTGCACCTAACCTGCAATGATTTTGTTACCATCCCGTCATTGTGACTTTAATCACTAGACAACCGGAGCCCCATACGCCCTACTAGCCCCGAGTCTGACCATAACCAGGACAACTCAACCACTCCCCCACCGGATGTCAACCCCTAAGGGTTTACTTTGACCACTCCCCCGCCCCATCCACGATCCCCAATTAGGTATCCGGCTCACGTTAAGTCCAGGCCGAACTTCTGCCTCCCCAATCCGCAACCGACTCTCCCGGCATCCCGTGAGTGAACGAAAGTGTGTCATCCACATTCACCCGGAGCCCTTCAGTACACACCTTCGGGCCAGTTGCCCGAATTTTTCGGGGCATCAAAGGCCCGCAAAAGTTTCACCCTCTAACGTGATACTTTCTCGAACAAACTTAATTTTCAGGGACTATTTGTCGAATTCTGGAAAGCCAAGTTCCACGTTTCTCGCCCGACTTTCATCACTAGCCCGTCTCGCACGCCCAGCTTCCGTAGGTTCTTTTCAACTATTAGAGCGTGCGACGGCCGGCCGCTAGGAAAGAGCCAACCAATACAATCACGGCGATTACGGCAACTGCCCCCACCACTGCGCCGACCGGGAAGCTGATTTGGTCTAGCCCCCTGTAGTACTCAGACAGAAGGTCTACTTGTTCAACCCCAGGCGGGATCTGTGCCTGCACCGACTCAATGTCGGCACGGCTATAAGTGTCACTAACGGAAGAAACATGGCGAGGGGTTTGTACGATGACGGTATTCAAGCCTGTCGCATCCTGGAGCTCTTGGGCAATGTCACGGACATCAGGTGCCCGATCAGCCACCACATCAACCACGGCCACTCCGTCACCGTCTCGCAAGCCTTGAGCTACCTCCGCGTTGAGCTGTGCATCTTGGCTGAGCGTTGGGGACGTGTAGGCCACGCCATCCTCTTCCAGCTGGCCTGCCAAATCAGCTACATCTACGCCCGCGGGAACCATGTGTATCTCTTCCTTATATATAGGGCTCCTAAACTTCTTCTCCCCCAAGATACGGGCGGGCCACAGACGTCCTTCCCCTCAACTCGCCGAATTTCTCGAAAAGGTGAAAACAGAACGCTTGTACTGTTACAATGGCAGCGACCGAAGGTTTTAGCCTCTACAATATCTAGGTGAACCATCGCGTTCTTTGTCGCCTTCAACACAGCGGGCCCCATGGTCGCGTCGCGTCACACCAGTGACCAATGATGCCGAGCACTGCCCCGCGGTGACGACTGGCGGCGAGTACCAAACAGAACACACTGTTTATTAACAAGGAATGGAGCTCCCTGTGACTGAAAGCTTGAACTCCTTCGAGGCCAAGAAGACCCTTGACGTCAACGGCAAGTCTTATGACTACTTTGACATCAACACCGTCTCCGGCTTGGAGAAGTTGCCTTACTCCCTCAAGGTGCTGGCAGAAAACCTGCTGCGTAACGAGGACGGCAAGAACGTAACCAAGGACCACATCAACGCCTTGGCAAACTGGGATCCGGAGGCAGAGCCGGACACCGAAATCCAGTTCACCCCAGCACGCGTCCTCATGCAGGACTTTACCGGTGTTCCTTGCGTTGTTGACCTCGCTACCATGCGTGAGGCCGTCTCCGCACTGGGTGGCACCCCGGATCAGGTTAACCCTCTCAACCCGGCCGAAATGGTCATTGACCACTCCGTCATCGTTGAGGCTTTCGGCTCTACCGATGCGCTGGAAAAGAACGTTGAAATTGAGTACCAGCGCAACGAAGAGCGCTACCAGTTCCTCCGCTGGGGTGCTGAGAACTTCTCCAACTTCCGCGTTGTTCCTCCAGGAACCGGCATCGTCCACCAGGTAAACATCGAGTACCTGTCCCGCGTTGTATTCGACAACGAGGGCCTCGCTTACCCGGATACCTGTATCGGTACTGACTCCCACACCACCATGGAAAACGGCCTGGGCATTCTGGGCTGGGGCGTCGGCGGCATCGAAGCAGAGGCTGCCATGCTCGGCCAGCCGGTATCCATGCTTATCCCGAAGGTCGTAGGCTTCAAGCTGACCGGTGAGATTCCTACCGGCGTCACTGCAACCGACGTCGTTCTTACCATCACCGAGATGCTGCGCGAGCACGGCGTTGTTCAGAAGTTCGTTGAGTTCTATGGCAACGGCGTTAAGTCTGTCCCGCTGGCAAACCGCGCCACCATCGGCAACATGTCCCCTGAGTTCGGTTCCACCGCTGCGATCTTCCCGATTGACGAGGAGACCACCAAGTACCTCGAGCTCACCGGCCGCCCGCAGGAGCAGATCGACCGCGTCGAGGCCTACGCCAAGGCACAGGGAATGTGGCTGGAAGAGGACGCTCCAGAGGCAAAGTACTCCGAGTACCTCGAGCTGGACCTGTCCACCGTTGTTCCTTCCATTGCCGGCCCGAAGCGCCCGCAGGACCGCATCCTGCTGACCGAGGCCAAGGAGCAGTTCCGCAAGGATCTGGCTAACTACACCACCGACGAGGTTTGCGTTGACGAATCCTCTGTCGAGGCAAAGCGCATGTCCGCAGAAGGCGGCGCTCCAGTTATGGAGGACGTCACTGGCGGCTTGAACAAGGCTCGTGAGGGTCACGGCGAGTCCTCGGCTACTGGCGCGAAGGGCCGTCACTCCAACCCAATTACCGTTGAGTCCCAAAACGGTGGCGAGTTCACCTTGGACCACGGCATGGTTGCCATTGCCTCCATCACTTCCTGTACCAACACCTCTAACCCATCCGTTATGGTGGGCGCAGGCCTTATCGCCCGTAAGGCAGCAGAAAAGGGTCTGCAGTCCAAGCCATGGGTTAAGACCATCTGTGCTCCTGGCTCCCAGGTTGTTGATGGCTACTTCCAGCGTGCAGACCTGTGGAAGGATCTCGAAGCCATGGGCTTCTACCTCTCCGGCTTTGGTTGCACCACCTGTATTGGTAACTCCGGCCCACTGCCGGACGAGGTTTCCGCAGCCATCAACGAGAACGACCTCGCTGCCACCGCGGTCCTTTCCGGTAACCGCAACTTTGAGGGTCGTATCTCCCCGGATGTCAAGATGAACTACTTGGCTTCTCCAATCATGGTCATCGCCTACGCCATTGCCGGCACCATGGACTTTGACTTTGATGCTCAGCCGCTGGGTCAGGATAAGGAAGGCAACGACGTCTTCCTGAAGGACATTTGGCCTTCCCCGCAGGAGATTGAGGACACCATCCAGTCCGCTATTTCCCGCGAGATGTACGAGGCTGACTACGCCGACGTCTTCAAGGGCGACGATGCTTGGCGCAACCTGGACGTGCCGGAGGGTGAGACCTTCAAGTGGGATGAGGATTCCACCTACATCCGCAAGGCTCCTTACTTCGATGGCATGCCAACCGAGCCGAACCCGGTTGAGGACATCAAGGGCGCACGCGTTCTGGCAAAGCTGGGCGATTCCGTCACCACTGACCACATCTCCCCTGCTTCCGCTATTAAGCCGGGCACCCCGGCCGCGCAGTACCTCGATGAAAACGGCGTTGCCCGCCAGGACTACAACTCCTTGGGTTCCCGTCGCGGTAACCACGAGGTTATGATGCGCGGTACCTTCGCGAATATTCGCCTGGCCAACCAGTTGGTCGACGTCACCGGTGGCTACACCCGTGACTTCACCCAGGAAGGCGGCCCGCAGGCCTTCATCTTCGATGCTTGCCAGAACTATAAGGAAGCCGGCATCCCGCTCGTTGTCATCGCCGGCAAGGAGTACGGCACTGGCTCTTCCCGTGACTGGGCAGCCAAGGGCACCAACCTGCTTGGCGTGAAGGCTGTTATTACTGAGTCCTTCGAGCGCATCCACCGCTCCAACCTGATTGGTATGGGCGTTATCCCACTGCAGTTCCCACAGGGCGAGTCCCACGAGTCCTTGGGCCTGGATGGTACGGAAACCTTCGACATCGAGGGCATCTCCGCCTTCAACGATGGCTCCATCCCGAAGACCGTCCACGTCACCGCTACCAAGGAGTCCGGCGAGGCCGTCGAGTTCGATGCCGACGTCCGCATCGACACCCCGGGTGAGGCTGACTACTTCCGCCACGGCGGCATCTTGCAGTACGTTCTGCGTCAGATGGTCAAGAACTAAGCGTCTTCGCGCAGTCCTTTAGCCCAACCGATGGGTTAAAGGACTAAGTTCAGTCGACAACGCGGGGTTGCACCGCCCTCTCTCAGGAAGGGCAATGCGGCCCCGCGTTTCGTCACGTCGATTTTATTTCTTATTTAAAATTACTGATTAAACAATCTTTAGATATCCCCCATTAAGGAGAGTTCCCTACTATGCCCATCGTGAGCGAATCTGAACTTAGCCGCCGCCGGCACGACATTCTCGTAGGTGCCCGCCGCTGCTTTGCAGAGCACGGGTACGAGGGAGCGACTGTTCGGCTACTCGAACAAGCTACGGGTAAGTCACGTGGCGCAATTTTTCACCACTTCGGTGACAAAGAGTCACTATTCCTTGCCTTGGCGCAAGAAGATGCCGCTCGTCAGGCCGAAGTCGTGGCTCAAAATGGCTTGGTAGAAGTCATGCGGGAAATGCTCCAACATCCTGAGCGCCACGATTGGCTGGCCACACGCTTGGAAATCACCTCCCTGCTACGCACTGACCCCTCGTTCGCCGCTCGGTGGAAGGAAAACCAGTCGGTTCGTGATGAAGCCGTTCGCGCACGCTTGGCATCTAATGCGGATAAGGGCCGCCTTCGGGATGATGTAGAAATCGATACCTTGGCCATCTATCTTGAGGTATTTATGGATGGATTCATTAATCGGCTTGCCTTGGGCGATACCGCGGAACTAGAAAATGTTCTTGACTTAGTAGAGCAATCCATCCGCGGTGCTCAGGCGAGCCCACAGTAATCCCCCGTACATCCAATCCTGCTCCCGGCTGCTTCTTAACTGATATTGGAGAGAGCCGGGAGCAGTTTTGTATGCGCTTATAGCTGCGGCGCCAGCAGTGTTTTTTCCGTTACTTCAGCATAGGTTTCTATTTCTGCCACAAACTTAGAATCGTGGCAGGTAACTACGAGGGCGCTGCCGGACTGCAGTGCGTAGTGGATGAGTTGGTGCATGAGCCAGCGGTCGGCAGCTGAAAGCAAGGTGTCTGGTTCGTCGAGCAGAACCACCGGTCGCTGCTGCCCGATCACGTGGGCAATCTGCGCAAGCCGCAGGCGAGACGATGATAGATCGAGAGGATGATCCGCCGGATTTAGTCCCAACAGGTTGCGCAAGGTGTCATTGGGGACGAATTCCTCCACTGTTGGGAACACTGCCTGATCAAATGGCGATTGCAGGGCAAGAGCGGGTGGATTCGGGACAGCTCCGGCGCCATCGAGCCCAGCCGCGGCGCGCAGGAGCGTGGTCTTGCCACTGCCGTTATCGCCACGCAGCCACGTAACCGCGGATTCCGTGATAGGGATTTCCACCGGTCCGACGCTGAAGGAAGTGCCACGGGGCTGAGAAAAGTGCCACCATTTCTTCTTTGCTGCACCCCGGCGTGCCGTTAGCGGACCGATACTCCCTGTCCGGGGGCTTGCAGAAACACGCGGTAAGTCGACGGCCGCTACGAGTGGGTCTGTGCCAATGATGTCGCCACCCAATTCTGGCCAGGAGGAACTAGAAACGGAAATGACGCAAGTCTCCGGCATCGACTGCAAGAGGCGAACCACTTGCGTGCGCGAATCAGCATCAAGCCCGGCTCCGGGCTCGCACACAATCATGATTTCTGGCTCGCGAATGGCAACGCAGGCTGCCGCCAACCTGCGCGTTTGGCCACCGGATAGCTGCGTTGGGTCATGTTCGCAGTAGTCAGACAGTCCTACAGCGCGAAGCATTCGCTCCCCGCGCCGCTGCATTTCAGGGGCAGGCACGCCGGCATTTTCGAGGCCTAAAACTACTTCTTCGATACAGGTTTCCCGCAGGAAGCTAATCTGTGCTGAGGCATCCGTGCCGATGATGGCTTCGGTAGATAGGTGCTCGGCTAGTTCCACGGCAACGTCTTCGACGGCTGTGTCAGGTTCGACGAGTACTTGATATATGGCCCCAGGGGTGGGCTCAATGCGGGCTAGATCCATGTAGCAATCACCACCACAAGGCTAACTAGCGGAATGACGAAGCGTAAGACGCGGGAGACCATGGAATCGGTAACGGGGCGCAGTAGGGTGCGTTGCCCTTCTTGGTCGAATCCGACGGCGGCTAAGGCCTGGCCACGTTGGGTTCCTTGCGTAAGGAGGCGAGCGATGACGGGAATAATGACGCGCGAGATGGTATTGCGCCAAGTCACGGTAATGCCGGCGAGCTGGTTGGCTTCACGGACGCAACGCCAAGCATGCGCACCTTGGGGCAGGGTTTGTAGGGAGGCTCCAACGATATACGCGACCTTGTGGCCAGCGCGCGAAACTTGCAGCCACTTGGCGATATCAGCAATGCGCAGCACTGCCATGGCCGCGATGAAGCAGGCCATGAGGGCGCAGAACCGGAGGGTGAGGGTGGCGGCGAGAACCAGGCCGTCGCTAGTTAGCAGCGGCAGCACCGGGTCATCACCGTAGGGGGCGTGAATGACCAGCATGGAAAGGGCCGCTGGGGCGCTTAGCGCCAATGTTGTCAAAATTACGGAGGCGTTGCGGGTAGCGGCGGTACCGCAGGCTAGGGCGATGAGCGCTACGCTTGCCGACGCCACCGGGGTATTTAGCGCCAAAGTAAGGACCCAGCCGCAGGCCGCGATGGTGACAACGGTGGCGGGATGAAGGCCGTGCATTACCGTGGCTGGAGGGATTCTCGGGTGCGCTGCGGCAGTGCCTTGACCGCTGCCCAGACAATGAGGAAAACCAGTGCCTTATCCAGGGGATCCGAAATAAAGGACTGCAGCGTAACCGAGGCGATGAGGGAATTGCCCAATTCTCGGAAGAGCGAAACAACCGCGCCCGTACCAAGACCTGCGGTACCGCCATAAACAAAGGCAGCCACTGGTGCGGCGAGCATGCCGGAAATGATTCCAATGATGGCGCCGCTGAGAATGACCCACCACACCTTAGTGAAAGCGCCCTTCTTGATTACCAGTCCGGAGAGGAACCCCGTGGCGGCGGACACGGCGGCGAAGGGCAAAGCGGCGGGGTTCAACAGTCCCCATACGACGGAGGACAAGGTACCAGTAGCCAATCCGGCGATGGGTCCCGCGAGCGCGGCTACCAGGATCGTTCCCACGGAGTCGATATACAGCGGAACACCGATAGAACCGATGATTTCGCCGACAACAATATTGAGCACTAGTGCTACCGGGATGATGGCGATGGTTCGCGCCGGTAATGCCGGAACGGTGCCGGTGAGAAGGAGCGCGGCGCCAACGAGGTAGCCGGCGAGGGTAATGAGCGCCTCGGTCGAGCCGGCAACGGATTCCCAATCAGTAGGACGCAGAAGAACCAGATAAATCCAGGTTGCGGCGACGATGAGTGCACCCGCGATGACCATAGCCTTGCGGACGGGGGTGAGAGAAAGCTGTGACACAGTAAAAGTCCAAATCCATATACCGAAAAATGGGCAAAATAAACGCCGACCGCGGATGGTGCTGCTTTCCTATGTCACCTCGGAAAGCGAGCTCGCACGGCACGTGCGCCGCGGATAATAGTAGAGGCTCTGCGTGCTAAAAGCCACTAATGCGAAGCCAATAGCGTCAATCCCCGCGCGCATTCGTGGTGTGCGGCCTCCATGTCTGCGCTTGTTACCAGCCGCGCGTTGTGGGCGCGGCCCCAATGGTTGCGCAAATCTGCGACGCTCGTGCCACGCAGCAGTGTCGATTCCGCCTCGACGTCCATGGTGGTTTCTATCGCTTCATAAGGGATGCGCCCCAGGGCAATCATGCAGGTCAAAAGGTCGTGGATCTGGGCTTGATAGCCCTCTCCTTGCGCCTGGTGGAATTCAAAATAAAAACGCAGCACGTCCGGCAGGATTTGTGCCGTGGGGTGCTCCCCCAACAATTTCAGGACCTCGTCTAGGCGCTGCGGAGTAATGAGAAACTGTTCCGTTACTTCGAGGGAACACAGCGTGGTGAGAACGCGTGGGGCGTTTGAATGAAAATGTTGGGCGGCGGCGTGCGGATCCACCCAAAAGTTCCATTCGGCAGTTGGCGTGGTGTTTCCGCGGTAATTGACCGCGCCGCCCATGATGGTGATGGCACCGAAGCGCGCGGCAGCCTCGCTATGGGTTGCTTCGAAGGCCGCAAGGTTGGTGACCGGTCCAGTAACGATCAGCTGCAGATCGTCATGGGTGGCTAATGCTTCTTCCCATACCTGCTGCCAATCGCGCTGTTGTAGCTTGGCGGCGGCAGCGGGGGCGTGTGCGTAGCCCAGCCCTGTCGGGCCATGGGTCTCAGGGGTGGTGGTGAGATCTACCTTGAGGGGTTGGGGTAGGCCGGGGGCTACGGGGACGTCGGAAAGCGAGCACAGGTCCAGAATCCAGCGGGCATTATCCGCGGTCCGGTGGACCTCGACGTTGCCGGCCGTGGTGGTAACCCCCACCAGCTCGATCTCCCCGGCATGATGCAGCCCCGCCAGGTACATAAGGGCGAGGCAATCGTCGACGCCGGGATCGCAATCAATAAGTACAGCTGGTGGCTTGGCAGTCATAATGCCAGCCAGTCTAGCGTCTTACTTGATGGAGCTCACCGGATTGTCGCCATCAACGAAGGCGAGCGGGGAATCCGGCAGATTGTCGCGGCCAAGGACCTCGACGATGACATCCGCAACCAGCTCGCGGGAAGAAGTCAGAGACTCCTTCAGCATCTTATCCTCAATCTGCTCAATGCCCTTGGCTGGTTCCTCGGTTAGCATCGCTGGCTTGAGGATGAGGTGCGGGTAGCTGGCCTGTACAAGGCGGTTGTCTACTTCCTTCTTGGACTCCACATAGGCATACCACTTCTCATCGGCAGGATCCGTGGTTGCTACCTGGGAGCCGACATAAGAGATCATCACATAGGCGGGCACATCCTTGCCCTCCTGCTGCAACTTGTCCATGGCGTCGAGGGTAGCCAGGGCGCCATCGCGGTCGACGGCCCAGGTGAGGTCTGCCCCACCGCGGCCGCCATTGCCGGCGCCCCAGACTACAGCGTCATAAGCGGCGAAAAGCTCTGCCCACTGATCCACGGATTGTTCAGTAATATCCGCCATAACTGGGGTCGCGCCGAGCTTTTCAATCTCGGCCTTTTGCTCCGGATTGCGGATGAGGGAGTGGACCTCATGACCGGCCTCAACCAGCTTAGGGGCGGTCAGCAGCCCGACCTTGCCGTGTCCACCGATGTACAGAATCTTCTTCTTATCAGTCATACCTCCCCACGGTAACAACGGCGCGGCCAGCGTGCAGACGGCCTCCTTACTCCGGCACACACAAACCACCGCGGCGCGCCCGGCAAGCAGATAGAATTGCACGCATGTATGCCATTATGACCGTCACCGGTGCCGATAGCACCGGCATCATCGCCGCGGTGACCACTACCCTTGCAGAACTCGATATCAACGTCATTGACGTCTCCCAGACGCTCATGGGCGGATACTTCACCATGATCCTGCGCGTCGAATTCGATGCGGACAAGGTCTCCATCCAGACCATCAAGGAGCGCATGCGCCCCGTTGCGGAAGAAAAGCACCAGTCCATCCGCATTCAGTCCGAAGACCTCTTCACCGCCATGAACGAAATTTAATATGAGCACGCGTTTTAATACCACCAATATCTTGGACACCATCGAGATGATTGAGAACTATCGTCTCGATATCCGCACCGTGACCATGGGCATCTCGCTCCTCGGATGCACCCGCTCCACCATGGAGGCCACCTGCCAGGCCATCTATGACCGGGTCACCCAGCAGGCAGGGCGCCTCGTCGAGGTGTGCGAAGGCATCGAGGGCGAGCTCGGTATCCCCATTGTCAATAAGCGCATCTCCGTCACCCCCATCTCGTTAGTGGTGGCTGGCGTAGACGGCAACCCCGTTGATGCAGCCAAGGCGCTGGACAAGGCGGCAAAAGAGGTTGGCGTCAACTTTGTGGGCGGCTATTCCGCCTTGGTAGAAAAGGGCGCTACCACCGCCGAGCAAAAGCTCATCAGCTCCATTCCGGAGGCGCTGGCTACTACGGACGTCGTGTGTTCCTCCGTAAACATCGCCAGCTCCCGCGCGGGCATCAACATGGATGCGGCGAAGAAAATGGGCGAGGTCATCAAGGAAGCGGCCGAGCTCACTAAGGACAATTCCGCCATTGCGTGCGCCAAGCTGGTGGTCTTTGCTAACTCCGTGGGAGATAACCCCTTTATGGCCGGTGCCTTCCACGGCATTGAGGAACCCGATTGTGTGGTCTCCGTGGGCGTTTCCGGCCCGGGTGTAGTCGACCGTGCCTTGGGCTCGCTCGAGGGGGCCAGCTTAGACCAGGTTGCAGAAGAGGTGAAGAAGGCTGCTTTCAAGATCACTCGCGCCGGGCAACTGGTGGGCACCATGGCCTCGGAGCGCCTGGGCGTTCCTTTCGGCATCATCGACCTTTCGCTTGCCCCCACCGCCGAATTGGGCGATTCGGTTGCGCACATCTTGGAGCACATGGGCCTAGACCAGGTGGGCACCCACGGCACCACTGCAGCCTTGGCTCTGCTTAACGACGCCGTTAAGAAGGGCGGCATGATGGCTTGTTCCCGCGTGGGCGGGTTGTCAGGTTCCTTCATCCCCGTTTCCGAGGACAAAGGCATGATCGATGCGGTCAAGTCCGGCTCCATTTCCATGGACAAGCTGGAGGCCATGACCGCTATTTGCTCGGTTGGCTTCGACATGATTGCCCTGCCGGGCGACACCTCTGCCGCGACGATCTCGGGCATGATCGCTGATGAGGCCGCCATTGGCGTGATGAACCATAAAACCACCGCAGTACGCGTCATTCCGGTACCTGGCGCCCAGGTAGGCGACGAGGTCAGCTTCGGCGGGCTTCTTGGCTACGCCCCTGTCATCCCGGTCAATCAGGTGGGCAATACGCAGTTCATAAACCGCGGCGGCTTCATCCCCGCCCCGGTGCATGGATTCCGCAACTAGCGCCAGCGACAACCGCGCCGCGGTCTAATCCGCGGCGTGCTCCTCGCCTGGCTTATCGGATTCCGCCCACGCAGCTAGGTTGGCCTGGAAGTGCTGGTAGGAGGCCTCCAACTGTTTCAGCTCCACCTCGCCGCCTACCTGGCGGCGGGCATCGGAGTAGATGGCCCGGGCGGTGTCGTCAAGCACGCGCCGGCGTTCCGCTGTGCGAAGAAGGGCAACCACCTTAGCGAGGTTATCCAGCATGCTGAGGTAGATCTCCGCATTATCGGCCGCATCGCGCCGAATCTGTGTAAACATCGCCTCGACGATCTCGTCATAGCTAAAGGTCTGATAATCCAGCCGAAATTCGCCGTCCACATGCACAATGCCCTGCGGAAGCCGCTTATCCCCAATCACGGTGAGGATCTGGGTGAAGCGGTCAATGATGTCAATTACCGTAAATGGGTCATTAACGCCGGTGCTCAAAGCGCGGGCAGCAATTTCTGCAAGGTGCCGCGCGGTAAACCGAGGATCGTGGGCAGAGGCGTTTTCGCGGTGTTGCGTGAGCACGATATGACGCTCAATATCTTCCGGCAAACGTGGCACGCCGTGGGCAATGACCTCGCCTTCCAATACGAGGTCTCCCGGTGCCACGCCGAGGTGCACCGCGCAATCCTCTTGCGCCGCAGCCTGCGCGATGGCGTCATAGTCCACGAATTTGAGATAGCCAGTCTCACTACTGCGGCGCTTTTGCGCGTTCGTGTAGAACTCTGGCCCCGGCGCTTTTACTTTCTCCTCCTCCTCACCGCGGCGGATGAGCCGGCGCATGTGGCTTTCTACGTCTTGGGCAACCACGTGCACCACGTGGGACATGCTGATGGATTGCGCAATGTGCACGATGAAGTAGATGAGGAAGACAACGCAGGCGATGGCCAGCAGAACCGTGACGGCTACATTGAGGGAAGGAACGTATTCTTCTACCCCACCGCCGCCGGTACGAACCGCGCGCAGGGATAGGAGCGCAAAAATAAAGGTTGCCAGGTAGATCGCCAACGTGGATTGAATGGAGCGATCCTTTAAAAACTCGTGCAGGAGGCGCGGGCCCATCACCGTGACGACACCGGATAGCGCGGTCAGCGTGATGAAAAAGACGGTGCCGGCCAAGGAGAGTGACGAGGTTGCTACCGCGCTTAAAATCCCTTGCGCGCTATCGGCGCTGCCGTCATAAAAGGGCGTGTCCGACACGTCAAAATTGCTACCAACCGCAATGAGCAATTCCGCGCCGATCGCGGCGATGGCCACCGCCACGGCGGGGATGAGCCAAAACTTCTCCCGCCAAGCGGGCATCCTCTCCAGCAGTGTCTTCATAAATCCCTAAGCTAGCTCCACGATCTCCATATAGTCATCGGACCACAGGTCCTCATCACCATCGGGCATGATGATCACGCGTTCCGGATCCAGTGCCTTAACCGCACCCGGATCGTGCGTCACCAGCACCACAGCGCCCGTATACGTTTTCAGTGCATCAAGCACCTGCTCGCGCGAAATCGGATCCAGGTTATTGGTCGGCTCGTCTAGCAACAGGACGTTCGCGCGGCTGGAGACCAAGGCGGCTAGCGCAAGGCGCGTCTTCTCACCGCCGGAGAGGGTACCCGCAGGCTGCTCCAGCTTCTCACCGGAGAACATGAAGGCGCCAAGCAGGCTGCGCAACTCCTGCTGATCCGCGTCTGGGCAGGCATCGATAGTGTTTTGCCACACGGACTTATCCGGGTCGATGGTGTCATGCTCCTGCGCGAAGTAGCCGATGCGCAGGCCGTGGCCGCTGACGATGCCACCTTCACCATCGGTGCGTTCCACGCCGGCAAGCAATTTCAACAGGGTGGTCTTACCTGCACCGTTGTAGCCGAGAACAACCACCCTAGAGCCTTTGTCGATAGCGAGGTCTACGCCCACGAAAACCTCCAGCGAGCCGTACATCTTGGTCAGACCCTTGGCATTCATGGGCGTCTTGCCGCACGGCGCCGGCACGGGGAACTTAATATTGGCCACCTTATCGGCCACGCGGACCTCATCGAGCTCGCTCATCATGCGTTCAGCACGGTGGAGCATCTGCTTTGCCGCGGCGGCCTTGGTTGCCTTGGCACCGAGCTTGGCAGCCTGCTTTTGCAGTGCAGACGCCTTCTTTTCCGCATTGGCACGCTCTCGGCGACGCCGCGCTTCATCGGTAGCACGGGCATCGAGGTACTTCTTATAACCCATGTTGTAGACGTCGGCCTCGCCGCGGACCGCGTCAAGGAACCACACCTTGTTGCACACGGCCTCCAGCAGTTCGACGTCGTGGGAAATCATAATGAGCCCGCCCTCATGCTTGGACAGGAATTGGCGCAGCCACGTAATAGAGTCGGCATCCAAGTGGTTAGTCGGCTCATCCAAGAGCAGCGTGGTCTGGGATTTGCCGGAGCCTTCAGTAGCTGCAAAGAGGATCTGTGCCAGCTCCACGCGGCGACGCTGGCCGCCTGAGAGGGTCTTGAGCTTCTGGTCTAGGACACGCTGTGGCAGGCCCAAATTATCGCAAATCTGCGCACACTCGGAATCGGCTTCATAGCCGCCGAGCGACTCGAACTGCTCCTCCAAGCGGGAATACTTACGGATAGCCTTATCCCGGAACTTATCGTCCGTGGCCGATTCCATGAGCTCTTGTTGCTTCGCCATGCGGCGCTTAAGATCATCCAGGCCGCGTGCGGAGAGAACGCGCTCGCGCGCCGTTTGCTCGATATTTCCCTCGCGGGAATCCTGGGGCAGATAACCAATGGGGCCCGAGCGAGTCACAGAACCACCATAAGGCTCCGTCTCCCCTGCCAAAATGCGCATGGTCGTCGTCTTGCCCGCGCCGTTGCGGCCGATGAGGCCAATGCGGTCGCCGGGCTGCACGCGGAGGTGCTGCCCGGGGGCGTCGAGAAGCGTGCGCGCTCCTACCCTGACTTCGAAATCATTGGTTACAATCACGAAGAAATAGTCTAGCAATTGACGCGGCCAACGCTAAGACGCACTAACGCCCCCAACAGCCACTTCCCGAATCCGAGAAATGCGCTGCTGGGGGCGTGTGATTAATACGCGATTTTAAACCGCGAAACCGAGGGCCTGAAGCTGCTCGCGGCCCTCCTCAGTAATCATTTGCGGTCCCCATGGCGGCATCCATACCCAGTTGATGCGGACGGCATCGGCCAGCTTATTGGCCTTGACGATGTCTTCGACCTGCTCCGCAATGACATCGGTCAGCGGGCAGGCCGGCGAGGTCAGCGTCATATTGATCATGACGATTTCCTTGCCATTGTCCTCTTCAAACCAAAGATCATAGACAAGGCCCAAGTCAACGACGTTAATGCCGAGCTCGGGGTCAATGACATCACGCATGAATTCGGTGACATCAAAGGCCTTAGAAATCTGCTCTTCAGTCTGCTCCGGGCGCTCGCCGCTGCCGGAGAATGAAGAGTTCTCGTTCTGATAAGGATCTACGGGTTCGGTCATCTAGTTCTCCACTTCAGTTAGTGCATCGGCGGAAGCAGCCTGGAAGGCCTTCCATCCGAGGAGCGCACACTTGACGCGCGCTGGGTACTGGGACACGCCGGCGAAGGCAACGCCGTCACCGATGAGGTCTTCATCGCCCTCTTCTTGGCCGCGAGAGGTAATCATCTTTTCAAACTCGGCCAGCTTCTCATTGGCTTCCGCGAGCGGCAGTCCAACGATCTCTTCAGCCATAACCGAGGTAGAAGCCTGCGAAATGGAGCAACCTTCCGCGTCATAGGAGACGTCCTCGACGGTCTTGCCGTCGTCCGAAAGGCGCACGCGCAGGGTCAGCTCATCGCCGCAGGACGGGTTCACGTGGTGAACCTCTGCCTGATACGGCTCCCTCAAGCCGGCGTGTTGGGGGTTCTTATAGTGATCCAGGATGACGTCCTGGTACATGGAATCTAGGTTCATGAGGCAACTCCAAAGAATTCGCGGGCAGCCTTGATTGCGTCCACCAGCTTATCTACTTCTTCCTCGGTGTTATAAAGGTAGAAGCTAGCGCGGGCGGTGGACTGTGCGCCGCAGGCACGGTGCAGTGGCCACGCACAGTGGTGGCCAACGCGAATGGACACACCGTGGTCATCGAGGACCTGGCCCAAGTCGTGCGGGTGAACGCCTTCCACAGTGAAGGAAATGGCGCCACCGCGATTTTCGGTGGTTTCTGGACCGATGATGCGTAGACCAGGGATTTCCTTGAGCTGGCGCAATGCGCGCTCGGTGAGCTTCTTTTCGTGGGCGTGGATATTGTCCATGCCCACTTCTTCCAAGAACTTCACCGCTGCGCCGAGGCCAACCACCTGGCTGGTCATCTGCGTGCCCGCTTCAAAGCGTGTTGGCGGCTCGGCAAAGGTGGTCTCTTCCATCTTGACGATCTCAATCATCGAGCCACCGGTCAGGAAGGGCGGCAGCTTCTTGAGCAGCTCATCCTTGCCGTAGAGCACACCAACGCCGCTGGGGCCACACATCTTGTGGCCGGAAAAGGCCGCAAAATCCACGTCCAAAGCATGGAAATCAACCGCCATGTGTGGCACCGACTGGCAGGCGTCGAGGACAACCATGGCGTCGACCGCGCGGGCGCGGCGCACCAGTTCATCCACGTCTGCCACAGCACCCGTCACATTGGATTGGTGAGTAAACGCAACGACCTTGACGGAGTCATCGAGCTCGAGCGAGTCGAGATCGATGCGTCCGTCTTCGGTCATGGAATACCACTTCAACGTAGCGCCGGTGCGAGCACACAGCTCCTGCCACGGCACCAAGTTGGCGTGGTGCTCCAATTCGGTGATAACAACGGTATCGCCCTCGCCCACGTAGAGGTCCCCCGCGCGCTCGTCGCCAAGCACATAGGCAACTTCGTTCAGGGCCTCAGTGGCGTTTTTGGTAAAGGCGATTTCGTCGCGGTCCGCGCCCACAAATGCGGCGATAGCTTGGCGCGCCGACTCGTAGGCATCATCGGCCTCTTCCGCCAGCTGATAGGAACCGCGGTGAACGGGGGCGTTCGTGTGCAGCACAAACTCCTCTTCCGCCTTCCATACCGGCAGCGGGCGCTGGGAGGTAGCACCCGAATCCAGATACACCAGTGGCTTATCACCACGCACCGTGCGCTGGAGAATCGGGAACTGTTCCCTAATTGCGTTTACATCAAATCCAGACATGAATCTTCTTTGGATAGTCGCGGTTGACCGGCCGAGGGTCGGTCCTTACTTGAGGAACTGGTCGTAGCCGTCAGACTCGAGCTGGTCCGCCAATTCAGCGCCACCGGTCTTGATGACGTGGCCGTCAGCGAAGACGTGGACGAAGTCCGGCTTCACATAGTTCAGGATGCGCTTGTAGTGGGTAATCATCAAGATGCCACCATTGGTGTCCTTCTGGTAGCTATTGATGCCCTCAGACACGATGCGCAGAGCGTCAACGTCCAGGCCGGAGTCGGTCTCGTCCATGACTGCGAACTTCGGCTTCAGGATATCCAGCTGCATAACCTCGTGGCGCTTCTTCTCACCGCCGGAGAAGCCTTCGTTTACGGAGCGGGAGATGAAGGACTTATCAATCTTCAGGTTCTCGCGGGCCTGGGTAAGCTCCTTGTTCCATTCACGCAGCTTCGGTGCCTCGCCGCGAATGGAGGTGACTGCGGAGCGCATGAACTGGGAGACCTTTACGCCCGGTACCTCAGTTGGGTACTGCATCGCCAGGAAGAGGCCGGCGCGAGCGCGCTCATCGACGGGCATCTCCAGCAGATTTTCGCCGTCGAGAAGCACCTCGCCCTCGGTGACCTCATACTTTGGGTGGCCGGCGATGGTGTAGGACAAGGTGGACTTGCCGGAACCGTTCGGACCCATGATGGCGTGGATCTCGCCGGAGTTGATGGTCAGGTTAACGCCCTTGAGGATTTCCTTCGGCTCGCCGCCTTCTTCCGTCGGCAGCACCTGGGCATGGAGGTTCTTAATTTCCAGAGTAGACATAATGTGTGTGGGTTTCCTTCTATGAAAGAGTTAGGCGGAGATCTTTTCCAGTTCTTCGGAAATGCGGTTTTCCAATTCCTCGGACAGGGACTGCACCGGAATACGGTGGATGACCTCATTGAAGAAGCCACGGATGATGAGGCGGCGTGCTTCAGCCTCTGGAATGCCGCGAGACATCAGGTAGAACAACTCGATGTCATCGAAGCGACCAACGGTGGCCGCGTGGCCTGCACCGGTAATTTCACCGGTCTCAATCTCCAGGTTAGGGATTGCGTCCGCGCGAGCACCCTCAGTCAGAATCAGGTTGTTGTTGGTCTCGTAGGTATCGGTGCCCTGTGCATTGGAACGGATAAGGACATCGCCTACCCAGCAGGTGCGGGCCTCATTGTCCTTGGTGCCCTGCAGTGCGCCCTTATAAAGGACGTGGGAGCGGCAATTAGGGACGGAGTGATCCACCAACATGCGGTTTTCAAAGTACTGGCCTTCATCAGCGAAGTAGACGCCCAGCAGTTCTGCGTCGCCGCCCTGCTCGGTGAAGTTCACGCGAGGCACGATGCGTACCACCTCGCCGCCAAAGATGGCGGAGTTGTGGCGCAGCACAGAGTCGCGGCCGAGCTGTGCCACGTGGTTAGACAGGTGTACGGCATCGTCTTCCCAATCAACGTCAACAACGACGGTCAGGTGAGCGCCATCGCCCACGATGAACTCGACGTTATCTGCGTGGGTGCCAGAGCCGACGTACTTCAGGATGACGGTGGCTTCCGCGTGGTGGCCTACCTCGATGGAGGTAGCGCCAAAGGAAGTTACGCCCTCGCCCTTGCCGGTGTAGGTAATGACTACGGGCTCTTCCACCTGAGCCTCAGCGTCAATGGTGACAACCTGGCCTTCAGGCATAGAAGTCCACGCCTGAGCCGCAACGCGGTCAGACGGGGTACCAACGCGGCCCAAGCGCTCGTCATCGCGAGCGACGGTCTCGGAGCTTACGCCTGGATGTTCGCTCACGGTGACATCCTGTGCCACTACCTCAGCGAACTCGCCATTGTGTAGTCCACGGAGCTTGCGCAGGGAGACGAAGCGCCACACCTCATCGCGGCCGTGCGGCACCGGGAAGTCCTCCACGTTGGTGGAGGTAAAGACGTCACCCTTGGTGATCTTATCCGGATTGAATTCGTTCGAAGCGACCATTTTCTTTAGCCGACCGATCCTTCCATTTGCAGTTCGATGAGGCGGTTGAGCTCGAGGGCGTACTCCATCGGCAGCTCCTTAGCAATCGGCTCAACGAAGCCACGCACGATCATCGCCATTGCTTCTTCTTCCGCAATACCGCGGGACATCAGGTAGAACAGCTGCTCCTCAGAAACCTGGGAAACGGTTGCCTCATGGCCCAGCGTGACGTGGTCATTGCGGATGTCGTTATACGGGTATGTATCCGAACGCGAGATATTGTCCACCAGCAACGCGTCGCACTCGACGTTAGAGGTGGAATGGTGCGCGTTCTGATTAACCTGCACCAAGCCGCGGTACGCGGCGCGGCCGCCGGCACGGGCAACCGACTTGGACACAATATTGGAAGAAGTGTGCGGGGCCATGTGAGTCATCTTGGCGCCCGTGTCCTGGAACTGGTTCTCACCAGCAAAAGCAACGGAAAGAACCTCACCCTTGGCGTAAGGACCGGTCATCCATACGGCTGGGTACTTCATGGTGACCTTGGAGCCGATGTTGCCGTCGACCCATTCCATGGTGCCGCCTTCTTCTACCTTGGTGCGCTTGGTCACCAAGTTGTAGACGTTGCTGGACCAGTTCTGAATGGTGGTGTAGCGGCAGCGGCCGCCCTTCTTCACGATGATCTCTACTACCGCGGAGTGCAGGGAATCAGACTTGTAGATAGGAGCGGTACAGCCCTCGACGTAGTGAACATAAGCGTCCTCGTCGACGATGATGAGGGTGCGCTCAAACTGGCCCATGTTTTCCGTGTTGATGCGGAAGTAAGCCTGCAGCGGAATATCTACATGCACGCCCTTGGGCACGTAGATAAAGGAACCACCGGACCACACTGCGGAGTTCAGCGCGGAGAACTTATTGTCACCGGCTGGGATAACGGTGCCGAAGTATTCCTTGAAAAGCTCAGGGTAGTCGCGCAACGCGGTGTCAGTATCGACGAAGATGACACCCTGGCTTTCCAGGTCCTCACGGATCTGGTGGTAGACAACCTCAGACTCGTACTGGGCGGCCACACCGGCAACGAGGCGCTGCTTCTCAGCCTCTGGAATGCCCAACTTATCGTAGGTGGCCTTGATATCGTCAGGGAGTTCGTCCCAGGTCTGGGCCTGCTCCTCAGTGGACTTCACGTAGTACTTAATCTGGTCGAAGTCGATGCCAGACAAATCCGCACCCCAGGTGGGAACGGGCTTCTTATCAAAGATGTTCAGTGCCTTCAGGCGCTGGTTAAGCATCCATTCCGGCTCGCCCTTCTTGGCGGAAATATCGCGAACTACATCTTCGTTCAAGCCGCGGCGAGCAGAAGCACCAGCCGCGTCCGAGTCGTGCCAGCCGTACTCATATGCACCAATGGAATCAATGATTTCATCATCGGTCATCTTGTTCTCGGGTGCCGATTGTGCCTGGGTCATGACTCGCTCCTTTCAGTATTTGTATTAACGGGTGTCAAGGGGATGTTTGTGGTACAGATCCCGTGGCCTCCGGCGATGGAGGCCAAAGGCTGTACGTGTTTGCCTAATAGAGCAGAAAAGACTTCTTGTTCCGCCTCACACAGCTCTGGGTGCTCGGCCGCCACATGGGAGACCGGACAATGATGCTGACAGATTTGCACTCCCTGACCAGCGCGGTCCACCGTGGCGGCATACCCGTGCTCGTCCAAGACCTCAGCCAGCTTACGGGCCACATCCTCTACAGATTCACCCTCTTCTATCAAGGGACGCACATCTGCAACGAGTCGCTCGAAGCGGACCTTGGCAAAGCGCTTAACAGCCTCAGACCCGCCGACGTCGCGAAGCGCCGTCAAAGCATCAGAGGCCAAATCATCGTAGGCGTGGCCGAATTGCGCCCGGCCACGATCAGTGAGGCGGAAGTGTTTGGCTGGTCGGCCGCGACCAGACCCGTTGCCCGTTGAGCCGCGGGTCACTGGGTGGCGGCGCACGACCTCCGTCAGTTCCTCTTCCACCAAATTGTCTAAGTGCCGGCGGATTCCAGCAGCAGAAAGGCCAAGGCGTTCACCCAAGTGGGAAGCGGTAACGGGCCCGTCCTTCAGCAGCAACAGCATCACTTGCCGGCGGGTATCGCCATCCGTAGTGCGGGATTCCTTAGCCGCCTTATGCGTAGTTTCTACGCGCTGAGGTGTGCTCATGCCGGGACCTCCCTTCGTGCTTCGCTCACTTACAGCCGCCCTGCAGCCGGCTCCCGTAATTCCGAGAGTCGCGCCGCAGTCCAACTGCGCCTCCTTTATTAGACAACACTAGTGTTCCTTAATTCATTCCGGAATGCCACCATTGGCCATTCTTCGGCGTGGCACGGGGGTGGCTAACTCCCCTCATCGCCACAACTGGCGGCGCTGCGCGCGCTAAAAGGGCGGGCCCGCTGGGGTTGGGGCGGAGGATTCGCGTAAGGTCTTAACCCATGACAGGCAAATTCCGCGGCTTTCTTTCCGGCGTCAAGGCCGAGCTGCCGCAGCTGGGCACCGCTGGTTCTCGGTCTGCGCGGCTACACGCCGAGGACACCGGAGCCGCGGAGCCTGATTCTCGTTTTGATTTTGTCCCCGCCAAAGAAGATGGCCTAAAGCGCACCACCACCGCACAGTGGCGGACATTTTTTATCCTGCGCTGGGTGGGCACAGTGGGTTCTTTGCTTATCGCCTTCGGCGCGTTGGGAGCCGGCGCTCTCCCAGTAGTGGGAAACCCTTATGACAACGTGCCTTTTGGCTCCCTCATGTCTCGCATGCTGCAGACCTCTTCTGCCATAGTCATGGTGGGAGTGGGCCTGTTGGTGGCCGCCTGGGTTTTCCTGGCCCCTTTTGTAGGCACTCCGCTGCGCCAACCCCAGGAAGGTGCCGTCACCCCAACGCGCGCCCGCCGGCTCGTAACTACACACCAGCTGTGGCGCACGTGGGCCGGCTGGGTCATCCCGCTGATATTTACAGCCCCGCTCTTTACCCAGGACATCTACTCCTACTTGGCCAACGGTTCCATCGTGATGCAGGGCATGGATCCGTATTCTGCAGGACCGGTGCAATTGCTTGGCGCGGGTGATGAGCTCGCCCGATCCGTACCGTTTATCTGGGCCAACTCCCCTTCTCCCTATGGCCCCGTAGCACTCGGGCTTGCTGGAGTGGTGAGCGCAGTTACCTCAAATTCAATCCTCTTGGGTGTTATCGCCCACCGCCTCCTATCCATCGCCGGCATCATGGTTGCTGGGTGGGCCATAAGCTGTTTGGCGCGGCGCTGCCGGGTATCTCCAGAATCTGCGCTGTGGCTCGGCATTCTCAACCCACTGACCATCTTGCACCTGGTGGGCGGAATCCATAATGAGTCCATCATGTTGGGCCTGCTCTTGGTGGGTATGGAGCTGGGCCTGCGGGGCGTCGGCAAGCTAGAAAAGTCCACACGCAGTGCCTACCTAGCGCTCATTGCTTCCGGCTTTTGTCTGTCCTGCGCCGGAATGGTCAAGGTTACCGGCTTTATCGGGCTGGGCTTTGTGGGAATGGCGTACGCCCGCCACCTGATAGACAAAGACGGTGCATCTCGCTGGAAGGCCTTGGCCTACGCCATTGCCCTGCAGCTAGTTATTTTAATTGCAACCATTGCCCTTATTAGCGCCTTGACCGGCATTGGCCTGGGGTGGATCACGGGACAAGGCGGCGCGGCCTCCATCCGCTCGTGGCTTTCTACCTCCACCGCCGTAGGCGTGGGTACCGGCTTTATCGGAATGCTACTGGGCCTAGGTGACCACACCGAAGCTATTCTCACCGTAACCCGTACCTTTGGTGTGCTGGTGGCAGTAGCTTTCATGGCCCGCATGCTCTTTGCAACGTTGCGCGGCCGCATCCACCCTGTGGGAGGACTCGGCACCGCCTCCTTAGTGCTGGTTATCTTCTTTCCCGTGGTCCATCCGTGGTACATCCTGTGGGCGGTACTGCCTTTGGCTGCATGGGCCAACCGGCTTATCTTCCGGTTCTGCGTCGTGGCTTATTCGGCAGCTATGAGCTTCTTTGTGCTGCCACGCGGGCTCGGGTTACCGCCCAGCACCATCATCGTCATCTATGTGTCGGCAGCCTGCACTTTCGCAGTCATCGCCACCCTGTGGTGGGTTGCAGTGCGGCGCAGCGGAATCCGTGTCCTAAACTAATCCCACGTGAATTCCATTTCAGCCGATCGCCCAGCCCTCACCGTGGACAACGTGGTGAAAAAATATGGCTCCACCACCGCCGTTAATGGTCTGAGCCTTAGCGTTGCCGCAGGTGAGATCTTTTGCCTCCTTGGTCCCAATGGCGCTGGAAAGTCCACGACGATTGAGATGTCAGAGGGTTTTATCCACCCCACCAGCGGCACGATCGACGTCCTCGGGCTAGACCCGAGTTCCGCACCGGACAAGGTGCGCGAAAAGGTCGGCATCATGTTGCAGGGTGGTGGTTCCTACTCCGGCATCCGTGTTCTGGAAATGCTTGAACTTTCCGCTAGCTACAGCGCCCATCCCCTCTCCCCGCGCTGGCTACTGGAAACGCTCGGGCTGGAAGGGGTAGCCCGGACTCCCTATCGCAGGCTCTCCGGCGGGCAGCAGCAACGGCTTTCCCTCGCCTTAGCAATCATCGGCCGGCCCGAGCTGGTTTTCCTGGATGAGCCCACCGCTGGCATGGATGCACAATCCCGGTTGGCGGTCTGGGACCTTGTTCGAGCCCTTAGGCACGATGGCGTCACCATTGTTCTTACCACCCACCTCATGGATGAAGCGGAGTCACTAGCGGACCGAGTGGCCATCATGGATCATGGCGAGCTCGTAGCCCACGGCACTCCCGCGGAACTTACCGCCCAGTCGGACTCGGCAGGGCTTAGTTTCAGCACCGATATCGATGTTGATGTGGAGGCTCTGGCTAAGGCTGGAATTCGAGCGACCAAATCGCGACCGTTGCACTACCGCTTAACCCAGGCCGGCACGCCCGAGACGATTGCCGCGCTGAGCTCCGAACTTGCCCGCCAAGGAGTCCTGCTGCGGCGCTTAGACGCAGCCCACCGCAACTTGGAGGAGGTCTTCCTTGACCTCACCGGGCGCCATTTGCGCAGTTAGCTGCGCCCTCCGCCAAGATCGAATTCAATCAACTGCGTTGCGGAAAGAAGCCACCACATGAGCACTACCTTTAACACTGGAACCTTTACCCCGGCCCCGAAACGGGCTAGCGCCGGCGCCATGTTGCTCGCGCAAGGAAAGATGGAAGCAAAACTCATGCTGCGCCACGGCGAGCAGCAATTGCTGAGCGTCATCATTCCGCTGGCCCTGCTCATTGGCGCGGCCCACCTGGAGTCGCTCACCGGACATGGCTTGCACGAGGTATTTCCCATGGTGCTTGCAGTAGCTGCCACCTCCGCAGGCTTTACCGGTCAGGCCATTTCGCTTGCCTTTGACCGGCGCTACGGGGCCCTTAAACGCACCGGCGCGTCCGGCGTGCCCGCATGGGCCATTATTGGCGGCAAGATCCTCGGCGTGCTCACCATGGTGGTATTCCAAATCCTCGTTTTGGGCATCGCTGCCTATATCCTGGGTCTCCGCATCAGCCTGGGCGGGGTGCTGCTCATGATTCTTTCGCTATTTTTTGGCGTTGCGGCTTTTACCGCCTTGGGGCTGCTCCTCGGCGGCACCCTCAGCTCTGAGGTGGTACTCGCACTGGCCAACCTCATCTGGTTCCTGCTCCTCGGCGTAGTCGGGTGGACCCTCTACTCCCAGGGACTGGGCGATAATGGCATCCTCAACGCGGTGCCGACCGTCGCCCTAGCAGGCGCGCTTACCGACGCCTCTAATTCCGTCTTCCCCGGCCTCGAGCTCCTGTCCTTGTTGGCGTGGCTTGCGGTGGCGTCGTTCGCTGCGGTCCGTTGGTTCCGCTTCGATGGCTAAATGTGACTTTTGTCCGGTTCCTTTCGAAACGAGAGGAATTTTTATGCCCAAAATCTCCCGACTAGTAGGATGCTATGCGTGAATTACTGGACGAAGATCAAGCGCTTCTTTAAGGAAGCCGCCCCTACACTGCAACAGCAGCGCCTCATCGCGCTCATCCTCCTCTTGTGCCAGGGTGGCATCACCGTGTCTGGTTCCATTGTCCGCGTGACCGGCTCGGGATTGGGCTGTCCCACCTGGCCGGAATGCCAACCGGGCTCCCTTGTCCCTATGGAAGGCGCTGCGCCTGCTCTTCACCAGGCCATCGAGTTTGGTAACCGCCTGCTTACTTTCGTCGTATCCGCAGCGGCAGTCGCCGCTGTCATTGCTATGCGTATGGCGCATCGCCGCGCAGAGCTCAAGGTGTACGCCTGGCTCAACGTCGCCGGCATCGTCCTGCAGGCGGTCATTGGCGGCATTTCTGTCCACCTGGACCTTCGCTGGTGGTCCGTGGCACTGCACTTCCTGCCTTCCATGCTCTTGGTATGGCTGGCGGCAATGCTTTATTCCCGCATTCTGGAACCCGATGACGGAACGCCGCGCGCTCGCTTCCCTCAGGCGATTCGCCTCCTTGCAGCGGTCGCTACCGTTGCCCTGAGCATTGTGCTCATCACCGGCACGATGGTTACCGGTTCGGGCGTTCACTCTGGCGATTCCGGGGTGGGAATGGAAGGCCGCCTGCAGGTAGATACCGAAGCCATGGCTGTCACCCACGCCATGTGCATGTACGTCTACCTGACGCTAACGGTTATTACCGTCTTCCTGCTTTATAAGAACCGGGCACCACAAGATGCCAAGAAGGCTGGCTGGGTCCTCGTTGTATGCATCCTCATTCAGTGGGCAGTAGGCGTTTACCAGTTCTACATGAGCATTCCGCGCTGGACTGTCCCTTTCCACATTGCGCTCTCCTCCTTCGTCACCGCGTATACCGCCCTGCTATGGGCACAAGGTGTACGCCGCACCGACGGCACCGCGGATCTCATCACCGGATCTCCCAGCGGCGATGAGAAGTACGCAGCGCGTCAAACCTCTCTTGAACAAGAGCGGGCGACTGCTTAGCCCATAATGCTCACGGCCGGCCGAGGTACTGCACTCGGCCGGCTTTTTGCGCTAGCCTGGCTATATGCACGCAATTCAGGTCACAGAAACCGGCGGACCAGAAGTACTTCGCTATACCGAAGTACCCGCCCCCACCCCTAATGACGACGAGGTTTTGGTGGACGTCATCATGGCTGGCGTCAACTACATCGATACCTATTATCGTGAGGGTATCTATAACGCGGCCACCCCGTTCATTCCCGGATTCGAAGGCACCGGACGCGTAGTCCACGACCCCAAGGGGGAAATTGCCGAGGGCACGATGGTGGCCTGGAACCAGGCTTTTGGCTCCTACGCCGAGCAGGTGTGCGTCCCACGCGAGGGACTAGTGGCGGTCCCGGATGATTTCCAGCCAGAAGTCGCTGCTTCCATGTTGCTGCAAGGCATTACCGCACACTACTTGGCGCATGGCGTTTATCAACTGGGTGAAGGCGCTTCCTGCCTGATTACCGCCGGCGCCGGCGGTGTCGGCCAGATCCTCACCCAAATGGCATCGTCGCTCGGCGCTACCGTCTATACGGTGGTTTCCACGGACGAAAAGGAAGGACTCTCCTACGCGGCCGGTGCGGATAAGGTATTTCGCTATGGCGACGGACTCGCCGAGCAGGTACGTCGCTACAACGGTGATAGGGGCGTTGACGTAGTTTACGACGGCGTCGGCAAGGCGACCTTCCACGAGTCACTCGAAGCAGTACGCCCCCGTGGCACCGTCGCGCTCTTCGGCGCCGCCTCTGGCCCAGTTGAGCCTATCGACCCGCAGCTGCTGAGCAAGCATGGCTCTATCTTCCTCACCCGGCCTTCCATCGGCGCATGGACAGCCCAAGAAGGCGAGTTCCAAATGCGTGCCCAGGCGGTCGTCCAAGCTGTTATCGACGGCGATCTGAGCTTCAACGTCACGGCCTCCTACCCACTGGAAGATGCCGCTGCGGCCCACCGCGATCTCCAAGAGCGCAAGACTACCGGTTCCATCGTGTTGCGCGTCCAAGCTGGCGATAAAGCCTAAACCCACCCACATACGCCAAAAGCGCGGGAAAGCATTGGCCTTCCCGCGCTTTCGCTATCTTATCCTTGGATATCTGGTCGCAGTTAGAATAACGTGGCCGACCAACCGAGCATCCGGCCTAGTGGCTCCCATCCCAATACTGCGTCGATGGACAACCCGATAAAGAGCACCGACAGATAGTTATTGGAGTAAATGAACAGGCGCATCGGCTTAACCTTGGCACCGTTCTTCACTCCCTTGTGCAGGCGTATAGCCATCCACAGGAATACCGCGCCGGAGGCAAGAGCTGCGACCAAGTAAATCCACGATGCAGCGGGGACGATAAGTAGGGTCACGATAACCGTGCCCACGGTATACCACACGATCTGTCGAGTGACTTCCTTCTCATCAGCCACTACGGGCAGCATCGGCACGCCGGCCTTGCGGTAGTCTTCCTTGTACTTCATGGCCAGCGCCCACGTGTGTGGCGGAGTCCAGAAGAAGATGATGAGGAAGAGCACGATTGCCTGCCACCAGCGGTCAGGCTCTGCAGCAGGAGCGTTATCCCGGATAACCGCCCAGCCGACCATCGCCGGCATGCAGCCGGCCAAGCCGCCCCAGACGATATTTTGAGCGTTGCGCATCTTCAAAAACTTGGTGTAGACGAAGACATAGAAAAAGTTCGTCAAAATCACGAAGAAGGCCGCCAGCCAGGAATGAGCTAGGACGCCCAACCACAGCACGGAAAGGATGAGCATTACCCAGGCGAAAATTGCTGCGTTTCGCTTAGAAATCTTGGCTCTTACCAGTGGTCGGGCCCTGGTGCGCTGCATTTTTTGATCCAGCTCGTAGTCCACGACGTTATTAAACGTGTGGGCGGCAGCAGCGCCCATCCAACCGCCGAAAATGGTCGACACGATAAGCCAGATATTGTCTGAAACGGCCTCCACGCCGCGTTGCGCTTGGAGCATCGCCGGGATTGCGGCCACGAGGAGGAGCTCAATGATCCTCGGTTTCGTTAGCGCAAAATAGGCCTTGATGGTCTCCAAGGGATTCCTCCACTATCTGAACGTTGGTGAACTGTGCCCCGCGCACTTACTGCGCGCGGTCACCCCTAGCGGTCGCACATGCCCGTGAAAAAGTTCCAGTTCTCTCACTCACAGTTTTCGGCGCAGGGGTGAAAGACAACAGGCCTATGGCCGCTAGATTCAGTGCGCGCTCTAGCGCCCGCGCGCACTCCACTTAGCCATGCCAGCATACCTTTTATGCCTAGCTTTCTATAATTGCGCACCGCCGGTTTAAAAATTACTAGACTGAATAAAGTTAAGTACTTTTTGCCTAGACGTAAGCGAGGCTTTCCAGTGTCGAAAGATAAGTTGTCCCCAGAACTCCAAACTATGGTCGAGCGCCGTTATCCGGAGGATTGGTCGGAGTTTGACACCCGCGCCGTCGACACCGTACGAGTACTAGCCGCAGATGCTGTACAAAAGTGCGGTTCCGGCCACCCCGGTACGGCAATGTCCCTCGCTCCCCTCGCCTACACCTTGTATCAGCGCGTCATTAACCATGATCCCGCCGATGTGCACTGGGCCGGCCGCGACCGCTTCGTCCTTTCGGTTGGTCACTCCTCCCTCACCCAGTACATCCAGCTCTACCTGGGCGGCTTTGGCTTGGAGATGGACGATCTCAAGCAGCTGCGTACGTGGGGTTCGCGCACCCCAGGTCACCCGGAGGTGCACCACACCGATGGCGTGGAAATCACCACTGGCCCCCTTGGCCAAGGCTTGGCTTCCTCCGTGGGCATGGCCATGGCCGCACGAAAGGAGCGCGGGCTTTTCGATCCAGAGGCACCGGCCGGCGAGTCTCCCTTCGACCACTACATCTACACCATCGCTTCCGATGGTGACCTGCAGGAGGGCGTAACCGCTGAGGCCTCTTCCCTGGCGGGTACGCAAAAGCTGGGCAACTTGATTGTCTTCTGGGACGATAACCGCATCTCTATTGAGGACGATACGAATATTGCTTTCAACGAAGACGTGGTCGCCCGCTACGAGGCCTACGGCTGGCACGTCCAAACGGTCGAATCCGGCGAAGACGTCGTAGCTATTGAGGAGGCCGTCAAGGCCGCACAGGCAAAGACCGAGCGCCCTTCCTTCATCCGCGTGAAGACCGTCATCGGCTACCCGGCCCCGAATAAGATGAATACCGGCGGCGTTCATGGCGCTGCGCTGGGCGATGACGAAGTTGCTGCCACCAAGGAGGTCTTGGGCTTCGATCCGGAGCGCAGCTTCCACATCGACGACGAGGTCATCGCACACACCCGCAAGCTGCGCGAGCGCGGCGCCGAAAAGCACGCCGCGTGGCAGAAGAAGTTCGACGAATGGGCTGCGGCTAATCCGGAGAACAAGGCACTCTTTGACCGCATGCAGGCGCGCGAATTGCCGCAAGATTTCGACGCTGAATTGCCGGTGTGGGAACCGGGTGAATCTTTGGCCACCCGCAAGGCCTCTGAGGCCACCATCCAAGCCTTGGCCGCTTCCCTTCCTGAGATGTGGGGTGGCTCTGCTGACCTTGCCGGCTCCAATAACACCGTGATTAAGGGCGCGGACTCCTTCGGCCCCGCAGCCATTACCACCGATATGTGGTCGGCTCAGCCGTATGGCCGCAACCTCCACTTCGGCATTCGCGAGCACGCGATGTCTGCGATCATGAACGGTATTGCTCTGCACGGCAATACCCGCGTTTACGGCGGCACCTTCCTTATTTTCTCCGAGTACCAGTACCCCGCTGTCCGCCTGGGCTCATTGATGTCTACCGATACCTACTATGTCTGGACCCACGACTCCATCGGCTTGGGCGAGGATGGCCCGACCCACCAGCCGGTAGAGACCCTTTCTGCCCTTCGCGCTATCCCGAACCTGTCCGTTATTCGCCCGGCCGATGCCAACGAAACCGCTCAGGCTTGGGCCGCAGCGCTCGAGTACAAGGCCGCACCAAAGGGCCTGGCACTGAGCCGCCAGGGACTGCCGGTACTGGAAGGCACCAAGGAAAAGGCACATGATGGCGTGCGCCGCGGCGCTTATGTTCTGGTGGAAGAGTCCAAGGAAACGCCAGACGTGATCCTTCTCGCTACCGGCTCTGAGGTGCAGCTTGCCGTCGCCGCCGCTAAGGAACTGGAGGCCGCTGGAACAGCCACTCGCGTTGTCTCCGCACCGTGCCTTGAGTGGTTTGATGAGCAGGATGACGCATACCGCGAATCCGTGCTGCCTAGCGAAGTGCAGGCCCGCGTGTCCATCGAAGCCGGCATCGCTATGCCGTGGCACAAGTACACCGGTTCTTTCGGCCGGACCATTTCCATCGAGCACTACGGCGCCTCTGCTCCTGCGGGCGAGCTCTTTGAGAAATTTGGCTTCACCACCGCAGCGGTAGTTGAAGCGGCGCAGGAATCGCTCGCTGCCGCGCAGAAGTAAACCTCCAGGACTGGATAAGGAGTAATCATGAACCACATTTCCGAACTTGCCCAGCTGGGAACCTCAACCTGGCTCGATGACCTTTCTCGCGAGCGCCTAGTCTCGGGCAATCTCAAGGAGATAATTTCCGCTAAGTCCATCGTGGGAGTTACCACCAACCCGGCGATCTTCGCCGCGGCGATGACCAACGGCACCGCCTACGACGCCGAGCTTTCCACGTTGAAGGAGACCAAGGCCACCGCCGATGAAGCGGTGTACGCATTGGCTATTGAGGACGTCAAGAATGCCTGCGACCTCTTTGCGGATATCTACTCCTCTACTAACGGCGCAGATGGCCGCGTGTCCATCGAGGTCGACCCGCGCATTTCTGATGACGCTACTGCCACCCTTGAACAGGCGCGTGAGCTGTGGTCCAAGGTTGATCGTCCCAACGTGATGATCAAGATTCCGGCCACCACCGGCTCCCTTCCGGCCATCGAAGATGCCCTGGCAGAGGGAATCAGCGTCAACGTCACCCTTATTTTCTCCGTGGATCGCTACCGCGATGTCATTGAGGCTTTCCGTACCGGCCTCAAGCGTGCCGCCGAAGCTGGCAAGGACGTCTCTACCATTCACTCCGTGGCTTCCTTCTTTGTTTCCCGTTTGGATACCGAAGTAGATAAGCGCTTGGAAGCCATTGGCAGCGAGATTGCTCTGGCACTGCGGGGTAAGGCGGGCGTCGCCAATGCACAGCGCGCCTATGCTCTTTTCCAGGACGCCTTGCTTAACGACGCCGACTTGCCCGAAGGCGCCCACCTCCAGCGTCCACTGTGGGCTTCTACCGGCGTGAAGAATCCGGAGTACCCAGCCACCTTGTACGTATCTGAGCTGGCTGGCCCGCACACGGTAAACACCATGCCGGAAAAGACCATCGATGCGGTTCTCTCTGAGGGCAACCTCCACGGCGATGCCCTGTCTGATAGCCGCGAGGCTGCAGAAGGCGTCTTTGCCCAGCTAGAAGAGGTCGGCATTGATTTCGATGATGTCTTTGCAGTGCTGGAGCGCGAGGGCGTAGATAAGTTTGTCGCCGCGTGGGAGGAACTGCTTGCTTCCATTGAGGAGCGACTCGCGTAAACTAGCCGTGTGACTTGTGCCCCGCCGAGAATTCGGCGGGGCATTCTGCCGCTAGAATATTAGCGAGCTTAAAGCCCATAAACTCAGGAAGGATTCTTCGTGACCGACTCAGCCGCTTGGGTCAACCCCTTGCGCAATGCCAGCGACAAGCGATTGCCGCGAATCGCAGGACCCGCGGGCATGGTCATCTTCGGCGTTACCGGTGACCTAGCATATAAAAAGCTACTGCCCGCCATCTACGACCTAGCGAGCCGTGGTCTCCTCCCCGCTGGCTTTACCCTTGTGGGTTATGGTCGCCGCGACTGGGACAAGGTCGCATTCTGTGACTACGTTCGCTCAGCCGTCATCGCTGGCTCACGTACCGAGTTCAATGAAGATGTCTGGCAGCATCTATCCCAGGGCATCGAATTTGTACAAGGCTCTTTCGACGATGCTGGATTCGATCGCCTCTCGGCGCGTTTGGGCGAGCTAGATCGCGAGCGCGGCACCGGCAGCAACTGGGCATACTACCTTTCGGTTCCACCGGAATTCTTCTCCAATATTTGCCACCAGCTGGAGCGGGTGGGCATGGCCAACTCCGTCGAGGACTCGTGGCGCCGAGTAATCATTGAGAAGCCTTTCGGCCACGATCAAGAGTCTGCCCGCAAGCTCAATGAGATTGTCAACGCCGTCTTCCCTGAGTCCGCGGTGTTCCGCATTGACCATTATCTGGGCAAGGAGACGGTGCAAAACATCATGGCTTTGCGCTTTGCCAATCAAATTTTTGAGCCCATGTGGAACGCTCACTACATCGATCACGTCCAAATCACCATGGCCGAAGATATTGGCCTAGGCGGCCGCGCTGGCTATTATGACGGCATCGGTGCGGCTCGCGACGTCATCCAGAACCACCTGCTGCAGCTTTTGGCTCTGGTTGCGATGGAAGAACCGTCCTCCTTCGAGCCTGAGGCCCTGCAGGCAGAAAAGGTCAAGGTGCTGCGCGCTACCCACGCCGTGCACCCACTCAATAAGACTACAGCTCGCGGCCAGTACTCCGCCGGCTGGCAAGGCTCCGAGTTTGTCAAGGGCTTGCGCGAAGAAGAAGGCTTCGATCCGGAGTCCACGACGGAGACCTATGCAGCCTGCACCTTGGAAGTAAACTCTCGCCGCTGGGGAGGAGTACCCTTCTACCTGCGCACGGGCAAGCGCTTGGGCCGGCGCGTGACCGAAATTGCGCTGGTATTCAAGGCAGCGCCAAATCAACCATTCGTTGACGGCCAGACCGATGCGCTGGGGCGAAACGCCGTAGTCATCCGCGTACAGCCGGATGAGGGCGTCACCATGCGCTTTGGTTCCAAGGTGCCCGGCTCCACCATGGAGGTCCGCGACGTCAATATGGACTTTGCTTATGCTGAGGCCTTTACCGAGGAATCTCCGGAAGCATACGAGCGACTGATTTTGGATGCCCTCCTCGATGAGTCCTCGCTCTTCCCCACCAACGAAGAGGTGGAACTTTCCTGGTCGATTTTGGATCCCATCATCGATTACTGGGCCGAAGCTGGTCAGCCGGAGGAATACCGCGCTGGCACGTGGGGCCCGGAATCCGCCGATAGAATGTTGCGCCGCCGGGGCCACTCCTGGCGCCGCCCCTAGGAGGGACGCAGACAATGATTATTCCATTGCCCAACACCACTACGCGTGAAATCTCCAAGAAGCTAGTAGAGGCCCAAGAGCATTACACCCTTACTACCGGCCGAGTACTCACCCTAATCGTGGCTGCCCGCGAGGACGATGATCTGGAAAACATCCTGGCCTCCGTGCGTGATGCCTCCCACGAGCACCCGTCGCGCGTTCTGGTCGTCGTGACGGGTGACCCGCAGGCAGATACCCACCTGGACGCGCAGCTGCGCGTGGGCGGTGAAGCGGGTGCTTCTGAGATGGTCATCATGAAGTTGCACGGCGCTTTGGCAAACCAGGACGAGGCGGTCGTTACCCCACTGCTGCTTCCCGATACCCCCTTGGTCGCTTGGTGGCCTACCTTGTGCCCGCCCGACCCAGCTTCCAGCTCGGTGGGCAAGCTGGCTCAACGCCGCATTACCAACGTTGCCCATGACGGACGCGTCACTGGCGAAGATCTGCGCACATTATCCGCCGGCTACACGCCGGGCGATTCCGATATGTCCTGGGCCGCCATCACTTTGTGGCGCGGCGTCGTGGCCTCCGCATTGGACCGCCATCCTCACGAGCCCGTGCAGTCCGTCGAAGTGGCGGGACCTGCGGGCCACCCAGCCCCAGACTTCGCGGCCGGATGGCTCCTCGATCGCCTTGCAGTCCCCGTCCACCGCACCGTGACCGACTCTCAGGAGCCGCACTTCCCGGTGACCCACTTGCGGTTTAATCGGGAAACGAGCCACGTCGACGTTGATGTCATCGACGAGCGCACGGTGCGTGTATGCGTTCCAGGTTCCCCGGATTCCCTGGTGAGCCTTAGCAAGCGCTCCCAAGCTGAGGTTCTCTCTGAAGAATTGCGCCATCTAGATGCCGATAAGACTTATGCGCAAGCACTCCGTGCGCTCGCGCAAGTAGACTACAGTAAGCAGTAAAACGGCTTAACTCTGATTCTTTGCAAAGGATAGCGATACCTCATGGTAACTCTTCACCGCGTAAGCGATGTGGATGACCTTATCTCCCAGGCCGCGCTGAAATTCGTGGATACCGTAGCGCGTATCCAGGCCGCCGGTGGCGGGCTCCACCACGATGGGGTCGCGCGAGTTGTCCTAACCGGCGGTGGCGCTGGAATTGGCGTTCTTCACGAGCTAGCTCGTTTGGAGTTCGCGGCACAGCAGCAAGGCGAGAATTTTCCAGCCCAGCGCATCGATTGGTCGCGCGTTCACGTCTTTTTCGGCGACGAGCGTAATGTGCCCGTCTCTGACGCAGATTCTAATGAAGGTCAAGCACGCAGTGCCCTGCTCAATCACGTAGATATTCCGGACCAGAATATTCACGGCTTTGATCTGGGCGCGGTGTCCATGGAAGCCGCAGCGAGTGCGTATGAGCCAGAGCTAAAGGAATTCGCCCCGAACGGATTCGACCTGCATCTGCTGGGCATGGGCGAAGAGGGCCATATCAATTCCTTGTTCCCCCATTCTGAGGCGGTTCGGGAACAAGAAGAGCTAGCTGTTCCCGTCCATGACTCTCCCAAGCCGCCGAGCGAGCGCATTACCCTTACTCTTCCCGCGGTAAACAAGTCTGCTCGTATTTGGCTTCTTGTTGCAGGCGAGGCCAAGGCGGAAGCTGCCAAGCATGTCGTTGAAGGCGCTGAGCCCGAAGAATGGCCGGCTGCAGGCGTGCACGGGAAGGAAGAGACCATCCTCTTCCTTGCCGATGACGCTGCCTCCGAGCTGTAGTCACGTCAGCCTAGTGCGCAGCCGAGCTGAACTTGTGGCTCGGCGCCACGCAAAAAGCGCCGGTACCGCTTCCCCACCCCAGTTCCCACAGGGAACCAGGAAGTTGGAAGCCGATACCGGCGCTTTCGCTATTCCAGCTGGTAGCTTAAGCGAATGCCTGGATGAGGTTGAGGCCTACGATGCACGCAAGCCAGATAATTACCATGACCACGGTGTAACGGTCCAGGTTCTTTTCCACGACGGTCGAGCCGGAAAGGTTAGACTGCACGCCGCCGCCGAAGAGGCTGGACAGGCCGCCACCTTTGCCCTTGTGCAGCAGCACGAAGATGGACATCAAAATAGCTGCGATGACCAAGATGATTTCCAGTGCCAAGACCATGAGGATAATCCTTATTTCTAACGTGCGCCCTGTGGGTAACTCTCGCCACCCGCTAGCGCGGAATCGTACTTTTAGACTTCGCGTACAGCAAAGCTATCACATCGGCCCACTCTACACGATGGCGCGGGCTGGAACCATTCCAACCCGCACCTTAGCGCGAACCTGTGACAGGTGATAACTCCTGTTAGCTCAGGGCATTAGCTGCGTTGGCAGCCAACTTGGCAAACTCCTCGCCAACCAAGGAGGCGCCACCGATGAGGCCGCCGTCGACGTCAGGCTTGCTGACGATCTCTGCAACGGAATCAACCTTGACGGAACCACCGTAGAGAATGCGGATACCTGCAGCAACCTCCTCACCTGCGAGCTCCTTTACGAGCTCACGGATGGCGGCGCAGACTTCCTGGGCATCGTCTGCGGAGGCAACCTTGCCGGTGCCAATAGCCCACACTGGCTCGTAGGCGATGACGGTCTTGGCAAGCTGGTCTGCGCTCAGGCCAGCCAAAGAATTGCGGGTCTGGTTGACCACGTAGTCCACGTGGGTACCGGCCTCGCGTACAGCCAGCGGCTCGCCTACGCACACGATAGGGCTGATGCCATTGTCCAATGCTGCGGCTGCCTTTTCTGCAACGAGCTTATCGGTCTCGCCGTGGTACTGACGGCGCTCCGAGTGGCCCACGACCACCCAGCTGCAGCCGAGCTTGGCCAGCATCTTGCCAGATACTTCACCAGTGAATGCGCCGGACTCATGCTTAGAGATATCCTGCGCACCGTAGGTGACCTGCAGCTTGTCACCTTCTACCAGCGTTTGGATAGTGCGAATATCAGTAAACGGGACCATGTAGGCCACGTCGACCTTCTCGTAGTAGTCCTTTGGCAGGGAGAAGGCGAACTTCTGAACGGAGCCGATGGCCTCGACGTGGTCGAGGTTCATTTTCCAGTTACCTGCAATAAGTGGGGTGCGTGCCATGAATATTTCCTCTCTTTTGGCAAGTTGATCAGGCAGTTTTAGGCTTCCAGGACAGATACGCCCGGAAGCTCCTTGCCCTCGAGGTACTCGAGGGAGGCGCCGCCACCGGTGGAGATGTGGCTGAAGCCGTCCTCGTCCAAGCCCAGCATACGCACGGAGGCAGCGGAGTCGCCCCCACCGACGACGGAGAAGGAACCGTTGTTTGCGGTGGCGTCGATAATAGCCTGCGCTACCCCAGCAGTGCCCTTGGAGAAGGCTTCCATTTCGAATACGCCCATCGGGCCGTTCCAGAAGACGGTCTTGGAAGAAGCAAGAACCTCTGCAAATTTTTCCACGGACTTTGGTCCAATATCCAGAGACATCCAGCCCTCAGGGATGCTATCGAGCTCGACCACCTGGGTCTCTGCATCCGCCGCGAACTTGCTTGCAGCAATCAGATCAACCGGAAGCACCAGCTTGTCACCAAAGCGCTCGAGCAGGTCCTTGCAGTTTTCGATCTGATCTTCCTGCAGCAGGGACTCTTGAACGTTGTAGCCCTTGGCAGCCAGCAGGGTGTAGCACATGCCGCCACCAATGATGACCTTGTCTGCCTTGCCGGCCAGTGCTTCAATCACGCCGAGCTTATCCGAAACCTTGGCGCCGCCGAGGACGACCACGTACGGGTGCTCCGGCTCCTTAGCTACCGTGGACAGAACCGACAGTTCCTTTTCTACGAGCTTGCCTGCGTAAGCCGGCAGGCGCTTAGCGACGTCATACACAGATGCCTGCGCACGGTGGACAACGCCAAAGCCATCGGAAACAAAAGCGCCGTTATCGGCTGCCAGAGCAACGAGCTCGTCAGCGAACTGGCCGCGCTCAGCCTCGTCCTTGGAGGTCTCACGAGGGTCGAAGCGGACGTTTTCTACCAACATCACGTCACCATCGTTGAGGCCGTTGGCACGCTCATGAGCGTCTTCTCCGGTGACGTCGCCGGCTAGGGCAACGTACTGGTCAAGCGCTTCAGACAGCGCTTCAGCTACTGGAGCCAAAGAGAACTTAGGGTTTACCTCACCCTTTGGACGACCCAGGTGAGCGGAAAGAATGACCTTTGCGCCACCTTCTACCAGTGCCTTGATGGTCGGAAGAGAAGCGTTAATACGTCCGGGATCGGTAATGTTTCCCTCTTCATCAAGTGGAACATTGAAGTCAGAGCGGACGAGGACGTGGCGGGATTCGACGCCCTCCTTGAGAAGATCGTCAAGTGTCTGGAAAGCCATTATTTACTCCTTAATTAATTCGGACGGGTTAAAAGGCTATAGATATAAGAATACCGGCCACGACGCAGCGCCGTTAAGGCTTGCATCGGGGCCGGATTCTCATTGTTTGAGCTCTAGTTTAGAGCTTGTCTGCCACCAGGTTGGTCAGGCGAACGAGCTGGGAGGTGTAGCCCCACTCGTTGTCGTACCAACCCAGAACCTTGACCAGGTTGCCGTTGGAGACCTTGGTCATGCCGGAGTCGAAGATGCAGCCGTGCGGGGAGGTAACAATGTCGGTGGAAACCAGCGGATCCTCGGTGTATGCGAGGGTGTCCTTGAGCTCGCCCTCAGCAGCTTCCTTCAGGGCGGCGTTGATTTCCTCGGCGGTGACATCGCGGGAAGCGGTGAAGGTCAGGTCGGTAGCGGAGCCGGTGATAACCGGAACGCGCATTGCGTAACCATCCAGCTTGCCGTCCAGCTCAGGCAGAACCAGGGATACGGCCTTAGCAGCGCCAGTGGAGGTAGGCACCATGTTTACTGCAGCGGCACGGGCGCGGCGCGGATCCTTGTGCGGAGCGTCCTGGATGCGCTGGTCGCCGGTGTAAGCGTGAACGGTGGTCATCAGGCCCTTTTCAATGCCGAACTTGTCATTGAGAACCTTTGCCATCGGTGCCAGGCAGTTAGTGGTGCAGGATGCCGCGGAGATGAGGTTGTGGTTTGCCGGATCATAGGTGTCAGAGTTGACGCCGTAGACGAAGGTTGCGTCTACTTCCTTACCCGGAGCGGAGATGATGACCTTCTTGGCGCCCGCCTCGAGGTGAGCCTTGGCATCGTTGCCGTTGGTGAAGCGGCCGGTGGACTCGATGACGAGGTCTACGTTGTACTCGCCCCACTTGAGCTGCTTCGGGTCCTTCTCTGCGGTTACCACGATGCGGTGGCCGTTAACGGTAATGGACTCATCGTCGTGAGTAATTTCGCCATCGAAGCGGCCCAGTACGGAGTCGTACTTCAGCAGGTTAGCCAGCGTGCCGTTGTCGGTCAGGTCGTTTACTGCAACAACTTCGAGGTCGTTGTCACCCTGAGCGACTGCACGGAAAAAGTTACGGCCGATGCGGCCAAAGCCATTGATACCTACGCGGATAGTCACTGTATTTCTCCTCAAAGAGTCGAGTAAATGTGTGTACGGGTATGTGCGCGGGTCCTTCAATGAAGTCAGTGTTTGAGAAGCGCCCGAGCGTTTTCCCTTACAGTGCCGATACTACCGAGCGTTTTTTGTCAGCGCAGGCTCCCAGCAGCCTTAAGAACTAGTAGATGACAGACTTTCCAAAAGCGCGTACACTCTTTCCGATCCTTTTTATTTCCCACATATAAACCCGCTGGATAGGCCCGAAACCGTGGGTTTGTGTTGTGTTTACCCCGTAAACGTGAGATATATCACTGCTACACTTCAGGAGTTGCGCCCGCCTCTGCCCGATCGGACATTGAGAAATGCTGCCGCTAACACCTACCAAGACGACCGTATTGTTTCCGTGACACCCACCGCACGATATGCTTTCCTTACTCACTGGCTCACAAAGCGTTTAAGGCAACCCTGCCTGCTCTAGCGCCACCGTTGGTCACCGTGAGAATGCTTCATGTGCCCGTAATCTCCTACGGGCAAGACCACCGTAGAAATCAAGGACTTCTCTTGTTCGAAATAAATACCTCTGCTGTGGGTGACAGCCTCGGGCTTACCGCCCTGGTGGCGATTCTCCCGCTCATTGCATTCTTTATCATGCTGCTAGGCGTAAAGGCACGCGCGCATACTTCTGGCGCCGTTGCCCTGGCAGTATCCCTCATTATTGCCATCGCCGGCTTCTCCATGCCGGTAGATATGGCTTTGTCCTCTGCCGTACGCGGCGGGCTGTTCGGGCTCCTGCCCATTGTCTGGGTCATCATTACTGCAATCTGGTTCTATGAAATCACCGTAGCTTCCGGGCGCTTCGAGGACCTGCGCAAGACCTTTGACCTTTTGGGTGACGGCGATATTCGCATCCAGGCTATCCTCATCGCCTTCTGTTTTGGCGGTTTGTTGGAGGCCCTCGCCGGTTTTGGTGCCCCCGTAGCCATTACCGCGACCATGGTCATGGCCCTCGGTGTGAAGCCACTGCGCGCGGCTACAGTAGTTCTGATTGCTAATACCGCTCCGGTTGCTTTCGGCGCGGTTGGCATCCCCGTAACCACTGCTGGCGAGGTAGCCGGTCGCAGCGCCGAGCAAACCCACGACATCGCAGCACTTATCTCCTTGCAGGTGCTGCTCATCGCCGCCATCGTGCCATTCCTCATCGCCTTCATCTTGGATGGCTTCCGCGGTGTCAAGGAAACTGCCCCGGCTGCTGCCGTGATTGGCATTTCCTTCGCGTTGACTCAGTGGTTGACCGCGACTTTCTTTGCGTACCAGCTCACCAACGTCATCGCCTGCATCGTCTCTTTGGGCTGTGCTTTCGCCTTCCTCCGGGTATGGAAGCCGAAGGGCGTCAAGGAGTTGCGCGAGCGTCTCGAGCTGCCTGCCGCTGAGTCCACCACCGACCTCAACGGACGCCGTATCTGGATGGCGCTGCTTCCCTACGCCGTAGTGACCGTGGTCTTTGCCGTGGCCACCGCCGCCCCAGCCATCTTCGGATTCCTCAAGCTCCACTTTGCCTGGCCTTTGCTTGATGACGCGATTGTCGACGCCGACGGCAAGCTCATGGATACCAGCTTCAGCTTCAATGTCTTTGGCAATCCAGGTACGCTCCTGCTGCTCTCGGGCATTATTGTTGCGGTTGTCTACCACTACTTCAATGAAAATGGCCGCTACAGCCTAAGCTTTGGGCAGCCGGTAAGCGCCTTTGGGGACGTAGTCAGCCGCATGAAGTTCTCGGCTCTTACCATCATCCTGGTGCTGGCCTTGGCCTATACGATGAACTACTCCGGCCAGACTATTGCTATTGGTGAGTTCGTCTCTTCTGCCGGCAGCATCTTTGCGCTCTTCGCCCCAGTCCTGGGCTGGATTGGTACCGCGGTTACTGGCTCCGATACGTCTGCTAATGCCCTCTTTGCCAACCTGCAGGTTGCAGCGGCAGAGCGAATCAGCGTGAATCCTGACCTCATGCTCGCGGCCAATACCGCAGGCGGCGTTGTGGGCAAGATGATCTCCCCGCAGTCCCTTGCAATTGCGGCTACCGCCGTCAATATGGAGGGCAAGGAATCAGTCATCCTGAAGAACGTAGTGGGCTACTCCGTGGCCTTCCTTGCGTTTGTCTGCGTCATCGTGTTCCTGATGACAAACGTCCTAGGATTCCTCGTGCCCTAGTTCTTTAACGCTTCTGGCTAGCCGGTTGCGCACCTGCTAGCCGGGAAGGCACTAAAAATCTCCCCGCAGCTGCGCCTACCGCTTCGGTATCCGCACTGCGGGGAGTTTTGTCTGAGTTGATGCTTGCGAGCGTTAGGACTCGTTAAAGAGATCGTCTGTAATCGCTTGATTGGTATCGGGGATATCAAGCTCTTCGGCTCGTTTATCGGCCATCGACAGCAAGCGGCGAATACGCCCTGCTACCGCGTCCTTGGTCATAGGAGGCTCGGCCAGGCGGCCCAGCTCTTCTAGAGATGCCTCGCGGTGCTGAACACGCAAGCGGCCTGCGTCTGCCAAGTGCTCAGGAACATCATCACCTAGGATCTCCATGGCGCGGTCAACGCGCGCTGCCGCGGTAACTGCGGCGCGAGCAGAGCGCCGAAGGTTGGCGTCATCAAAATTGTCCAAGCGCCGAGACGTATCGTGCGCCTCCCGCTTGACGCGCTTCTTTTCCCAGCTCAATCGAGTCTCCTGAGCACCCATCCGGGTAAGAAGCGCCCCGATGGCATCGCCATCGCGTACAACGACGCGGTCTTCACCGCGGGTCTCCTTGGTCTTCGCTGAGATACCAAGGCGGCGGGCGCAGCCCACCAGTGCCAACGCAGCCTCTTGGCACGGGCAGGTGACTTCCAGCGCGGAAGAGCGGCCTGGCTCCGTGAGGCTGCCATGGGCAAGGAAGGCTCCGCGCCATGCTGCTTCGCTATCGGCCACGGTGCCGGAGATGACCTGCGGCGGCAGACCCACGACTGCATGGCCGGAGCGGGTGATAAGGCCTAGCCGACGGGTCAGCTCTTTCGCACCGGTGGAAATGCGGACCGTTACGCGAGTCTTCTTGGTGGTTCCTGCTGGGCCGGCAACGTGGCTCTCGGCGGATATTCCATAGAGGTCATCGAGTGCGGTCATGACGCGCCGCGCAATGGCGTGGCTTTCTAGCTCCAGCTCATAGGACATGCTGTCACCGGAAATATCTAGCTCGCCGGCGAATCGCAACATCGCCGCCAGTTCGGCAGCGCGAGCGGACTGGCGTGGCACGACGACAGCCGTCAATTCTTCTTTGACCTGGTCGGTCAATGGTGTGGTCACCTAGTTCGCCCCATTTCTATTCTCACAGTCACGAAGTATGCATACAGGCTAGAGCCTTGGCTCACGGCCTAGTGCGGTGAAAGGATTTCTGACATCATACCGCGCACGCTTGGTCGCCGCGCAGTCGGTCAAGCGCGATCGGCCGCACGCTAGCCTGAAGTGTAGGCACCAGTTCTAATCGCGAGCGCTGCGATAGTCCGAATATAGGTCCAGAAGTGCTGTAGACAGCTTTTCAGGGTCATGCTTATTGATGCTGCGGCCATCGGCATCAACTTGGCTCACATCCGCAAAGGTAGCGCGGGCACCTAGGGATTGCGCGGCGCGCTGAATATAGACGCGCTCACTATCGGTGGGTAAAGCCGCCTCGTCCACCAAAATGCGGTCAATCCGCAGATCGGGGGCGTGTTGAGCGAGCACATGCAAGTGGCGCTCTGCGGAAAAGCCATTAGTCTCACCGGGCTCAGCCGAAAGGTTCAAAACAACGACGCGCAGCGCATCGGAAGCAGAAATCGCATCCACTACCTCCGGCACGAGAGTATGTGGCAATACCGAACTAAACCACGAGCCTGGACCGATGGTGATGAGATCCGCGCGCTGGATGGCATCGAGCGCATCCGGATTCGCGCTGGGCTGTTCGGGCACGATGCGCACGCGCCGCACCTGGCCCGGCGTGGAAGCGACGGCAACCTGGCCGCGGACTTGGCGCATGACACGGGGGTCGTCGTCAAGCCCGGCTACGTCCGCTTCAATCTCTAGGGCCTGGTTGACTACTGGGAATACCCGCCCCTGGGAATTGGTAAGTTCTGCGATGGTATCCAGGGCAGCTTGATAATCGCCGAGCACACCCGTCAATCCCGCAATCATCAGATTGCCCACCGCATGCCCTGCCATCGCGCCATTGCCACCGAAACGGTGTTGTAAGGTTCGCGCCCACAAGTCCCCCACTGGGTCACTATTAGCCAAGGCAGCCAGCGCCATGCGCAGGTCACCCGGTGGGATGATTTCCAGCTCGCGGCGCAAACGGCCAGAGGATCCGCCATCATCCGCGACCGTAACAATGGCAGAAATATCGGTCGCATCGCTAAAGCGTGCGGACAGAAGGGTTTGATAAAGTCCATGGCCGCCTCCAAGGCAAACCATGTGTGAAGGATTGGTCATAAAAGCGTTAAAACTCCTGTGCTCTAGCCTCGAGCGATATCTCTATGCAAGGTGCTTACGTCTAATGTGTCATTGTCCCGCAGGCGCGCCGCAATAGCCTCTGCGATGGCGACGGAACGGTGGTGGCCGCCCGTGCAGCCGACTCCAAGCGTGATGAAGTTCTTGCCCTCATGGCGGTATCCATCCAGCATGGTGGAAAACATCTGCAAGAAATTGTCCACGAATTCCTGCGCCGCTGGCTGCGAGAGCACATAGTGGGCAACCGGTTCATCCGTACCGCGGTATCCGCGCAGTTCCGGAACCCAATAGGGGTTGGGCAGGAACCGCACGTCTACTACTAAGTCGGCATCGCGGGGCGAGCCATTCTTAAATCCAAAGGATTCGACGGTGACATGCTGCTTTTCATTTTGCATCTCACCAAAGGCGGCCTCAATGGCACGGCGAAGATCATGAATGGATAGGCTCGTCGTATCGATAATGATATCCGCATGGGAACGCACATCTGCCACTGCCCGGCGCTCGCGTTGGATTCCCACTTTAAGCGTGTCCCCCTCCTGCAAGGGGTGGGTGCGCCGCACCGAATCGAATCGGCGGATGAGTACATCATCGCGGGCATCCAAGAAGAGCACGGTGGGCTTCATATTTAGTTCCGTAAGCTCATCCATAATCTCCAACAGAGACCCTGGGAACATGCGCGAGCGCACATCCGTTACGGCTGCTACCTTGCCCACCGGAGTTTCCTCTTGGTTGCACAGCTTGAGCAGGTCCACAATGGCGCGAGGCGGAATATTGTGGGCCACGTAGTAGCCCTTGTCCTCAAACACTTTGGCAGCGGAACTCAACCCGCCGCCGGACATGCCGGTTATCAAAATGGGTGGAGTTTCGAAATGCGTCATGCTCTTCAGTCTAGCGCTTCAAGATTCGCTGCCTCTAGGAGAATGCCACTTAATTGCCCGCAGAATCATGCAAACTCTCGTACACGGTCTGGGCCAGTTTTGGACCAAAACCGTTGACCTCACAAATCTCATCCACAGTGGCGGCCTTGAGCTTTTTCACCGAACCGAAATGCTTGACCAGATCGGTGCGCCGTTGCGGTCCTAATCCCGGCACGGAATCGAGTACCGAGGAACGCATCCGCTTTGAGCGCTGCTGCCGGTGGTAAGTAATAGCGAAGCGGTGGGCTTCATCACGAATTTGCTGCAGGAGGAAGAGCGCTTGAGAGTTACGCGGCAAAATCACCGGCTCATCATCGCCGGGAACCCAAATTTCCTCGAGGCGCTTGGCCAGGCCCACCAGGGTTACATCCACAATGCCTAACTCATCAAATACCTCCTGAGCCGCGGCCACCTGGGGCGCGCCGCCATCCACGATAAAAAGCTGCGGTGGATACGCAAAGCGGCGACCCGCTTCGGCAGATTCTTCCGCCACCTTCTCCTCTGCAAAGGAAGACTCTTCTACTTCCTCATCCGGATGGGCCAGCTTATCTTGCTTGTGGCGTTTAAACCGACGGCGCGTGATCTCTGCGATAGAACCGACGTCATCCGAGCGGCCATCACCTGCTGCCTCCTTGATGCGGTAGCGCCTATAGTCCGACTTCTTGGGCAAACCATCTTCAAAGACCACTAGGGAAGCAACCACATCTGTGCCTTGAATGTGCGAGATATCGGTACATTCGATGCGCAATGGGGCTTGTTCCATGCCTAGGGCTTCTTGAATATCCTGCAATGCCGCCGAGCGTGCGGTGAGGTCTCCTACCCGCTTGAGCTTATGTTGGCGCAACTGCTCCTTGGCGTTTTTCTCTACCGTGGCCATAAGCTGCTTTTTATCGCCACGCTGGGGAACACGCAGGTCCACCTGGGCACCGCGCAGCTCCTCCAACAACGCGTTGACCTGCTCCGGTTCATCCGGCAGGGCCTGGACCAAAATCTGGCGTGGTATAACCTGCACGCGGCGGGATTTCATGTGCGATTCTTGGTCCACCCCGCGCCGCTTCACGTCCGCGGCGAGCGCAGCATCTTCGCGCGCTTCTTGTTTCTCGCGCTCTACTGCATCGGAATAGAACTGGATGAGGAAGTTTTGTACCAACGCGGGCAGCGCGGGATCAGGTTTTCCTTCTTCCAAGGGCTCTGAACTCGCCTGATCGCCGGCGCGTTCGACTACCCAACCGCGCTGACCGCGAATGCGCCCATCGCGAACGTGGAAAATCTGTACCGCTGCCTCAAGTTCATCCGAGTTAAAAGCAATGAGATCAGCATCCGTGCCGTCTGTAAAGACCACGGCTTGCTGTTCCATGATCTTGTCAATAGCGCCCAAGTCATCGCGCAGGCGCGCAGCGCGTTCGAACTCTAGGTTCTCGGCGGCCTGCTCCATGTCCTGGGTGAGTTTGCGGCGCACTGAACCGGTGTTGCCATTCATGAAGGACACGAGATCGTTGACCGTCTCGCGGTGGTCTTCCTTGCTTACTCGGCCAATGCAGGGTGCATCGCATTTGCCGATGTATCCCAAAAGGCACGGACGTCCGAGCCGCTCATGCCGGTTATACACGCCCTTGGAGCAGGTACGCATGGGAAAGACGCGGGTAAGCAAGTCCAAGCTTTCGCGCACGGCCCAGGCATGGGAATAGGGTCCGAAATAGCGCACTCCTTTACGCCGCGGGCCACGGTAGAAAAAGGCGCGAGGGACCGTCTCCCCGACCGAAACCGCGAGCATTGGATAGGTTTTATCGTCGCGGTACATGACGTTGAAGTGCGGATCAAAGCGCTTGATCCACGTGTACTCCAACTGCAGGGCTTCCACCTCGCTGGCAACTACCGTCCACTCCACCGAGTTGGCGGTGAGCACCATTTGGCGCGTGCGCGGGTGCAGTTGCGTGATGTCCTGAAAATAGTTGGACAGCCGAGCGCGCAGGTTCTTGGCTTTGCCCACGTAGATAACGCGGCGGTTTTCATCGCGGAACTTATAGACGCCCGGGTCGGTGGGGATGGTTCCAGGAGCCGGGCGGTAGGTGGTGGGGTCAGCCAATTGTTAATCCTGAGGCATGTACTTGGCTTCCACGTCGCGGAAGCGGCGGACGTTGTCGATGACGGTGTCCTTATCGCCAGATTGCAACGCCCAGACGGGGACGAATTCGAATTCGGGCAGCTCAAGGCGTGCCATACGCTGGCCTACGGGGAAGGAAAGTCCGTAGACCACCTGCCACGGATAAAAGCGCGTGCCCACGATATTGCGGACCTCTACCCCATCCTCATTGGCGCGCAGGCGTGGACGGTTAAGAGCGATCCAGGACAGAACGGAAATGAGAACACCTACGCCAGGGAAGGCGAATTTGTCGATGGTAGTCACGTGCGCACCGGTAAAAGACACATCCAAGGTGATTCCCATGAAGATATGGATGGCCATAACGAGGATCACCCAGGCGATAGCGACCTTGCGCAAGAAAGGCGAGGTGGCCGTAAACTCCCATGGCTTAGACGTGGTCTGGGCGAAGGGATCGGCGCTGGTATAGGCCAATACTTCGGCGTCGCTAAGCTGGTGGCTGTGCTGCGGATTCTTTGGGGCCTGCGCCTCGTTCATGTGCATACTCCTTTGGGGCGCGACCCGCCGGCCACCTTAGTGGTCAAGCATCGCGCGCTGACGCATTGCTAGAGGTTACTTCTGTGCTGCGTTTAGTGTACGCAACTGCAGCGCGGTATCTAAAGCCGCAATCATAGCTTCGGCACCCTTGTTTTCTACCGAATCTGCAAAACCGGCACGGTCGATGGCTTGCTGCTGGTCGTTGACTGTCAGCACACCGTTAGCAACCGGGGTGGATTCATCGAGCGAGATGCGAGTCAGCGCCTGGGTGACAGAGTCGCATACGTAATCAAAGTGCGGGGTGCCGCCACGGATAACGCAGCCTAGCGCCACCACGGCATCGTAGGCACGGGCTGCTGCTTGGACCACAACGCCAAGTTCCAGCGCACCTACCACTCGGTATTCGTCAACCTCGGCCCCATTATCGGTTGCAGTCTGCACCGCCTGGGCATGGAGCTGGTCGCAGATTTCTGCGTTCCACGTAGCAGTAACCACGGCAACGCGCAGTCCACTGCCATCTACCTGGGCAATATCAGGCAGGCCTTCTTTACTCATCGCTATCCTTTCAATCGCACGTCAAAGATTTATTTATGTTCGGCGTCCCACTGGGCAACCTGCGGAAGGTCGTGTCCCATGCGGTCGCGCTTAGTACGCAAGTATTCAATATTATCCGCGTGTGCTGGGGTGGCCAGCGGCGTGTGGTGGCTGGCATCCACACCAAAGCCGCTCAGACCTTCGCCCTTATGCGGATTATTGGTCAAAAGGTTTGCGGATTCGATGCCGAGATCGCGAAGGATCTGCCCGGCCACGGAATACTCCCGGGCGTCCTCGGGCAGTCCCTGCTCTAGGTTGGCATCGACGGTGTCCATGCCCGAATCCTGCAGGCGGTAGGCCTCCAACTTATGCAGAAGTCCGATGCCACGGCCCTCTTGACCGCGTAGGTAGATGACCACGCCGCGGCCTTCCTGGCTGATAAGGCGCATGGACTCATGGAGTTGGGGCCCGCAATCGCAGCGCCGTGAGCTAAAGGCATCACCGGTTAGGCATTCGGAATGGACGCGCACCATGACGTCGCGTGCGCCGCGCAGTTGGGCGGGATCCCCTGCAACCAACGCAACGTGCTCCTGCCCGTCTACCTCATGGCGGTAACCAATAGCAGTGAAGTGACCGTATTCGGTGGGCAGCTCAGTGGTTACCTGGCGGGTGACTTGGGTTTCATTATGGCGGCGCCACTCGATGAGCTGCGCGATAGAGATCATGGAGAGCCCATGCGTATCGGCAAAGCGACGCAACTCTGGCGAGCGCGCCATATCCGTGGGGTCATCCTCAGAGACGATCTCGCACAGCACACCGGCCGGGCGCAGGCCCGCCAAGCGGGCCAGATCAATGGAGGCCTCAGTATGTCCGTCCCGCTCCAGAACGCCGCTTGGGCGGGCACACAGCGGCACGACGTGACCTGGGCGGGTGAACTCTCCTGGAGTGGTCGCGGGGTCTGCCAGGCGGCGGATGGTTTCTGCGCGCGAGGTTGCAGAAATACCGGTACTGCCCGTTGCTGCGTCCACGGTCACCGTATAGGCGGTGCCACGTACATCCTGGTTGACCGCCAGCATTGGGGGTAGGTTCAGGCGGGTGCAATCTTCTGGTAATAAGGGGGCGCAGATATATCCAGAGGAATAGCGCACCATGAAGGCCACGAGTTCCGGGGTGGCTAGCTCCGCGGCGAAAATCAGATCGCCTTCATTTTCGCGATCCTCATCATCGATGACAACAACCGGCTTACCAGCGGCGATATCCGCGATGGCCTGGTCGATGGAATCTAGACGGATGGAATTATCACTCGCGCTCATAAGGTAGCAGTCTAGTCCTTAGCCTCAGGGGGTTAAGCTTCGGGGTGAAGCATCTTTTCTACATACTTGGCCAGCACATCCACCTCGAGGTTTACCTCTCCTCCCACCGGCAAGGCGCCGTGGATGGTATCGCGCAGTGTGGTGGGGATAAGGGATACCTCGAACCAGTCTGGGCCCACGGCGCTCACGGTCAGCGAGGTGCCGCTCACGGCAATGGACCCCTTTTCCACGACGTACCGGGCAAGCTCGGACGGCAAGCTAAACCGCAGCACATCCCAGTTCTCGGAGCTAGTTCGGCTCTGCAGCGTAGCGGTGCCGTCCACGTGGCCTTGCATGATGTGCCCACCCAGCCGGGTGGTGGGAAGCAGCGCCGGCTCTACATTGACCGGATCGCCCTCGGCAAGGCGCCCCAGGGCGGTGCGGTCAAGGGACTCCTGCATCACATCCGCACAAAAAGTATCGGCCGACAGATCCGCCACGGTAAGGCATACGCCGTTAATGGCAATGGAATCACCCAGTGCGGCCTCCGCAACGGTACGCGGGGCACGAATGCTCAAACGCAGCGCGTCTGCATGCGGTTCCATTGCCTCCACGGTGCCCAACTCTTGTACTAGCCCAGTAAACACGTCCAACCTTTCTCGCTCACTGCTTTGTCCAGCGCCTAGCGCACGTATTCAATGAGAACGTCATCACCCAGCGCCTTCATTCCCACCCGGCGGAAACGGGTGGCTTCTGCCAGCGTCTGGGTCACGGGGTGCGCGAGCACGCCGCGGCCCTCGCCCAGCAAAAGTGGCGCGATATAGGCAGAGATGGCATCCACCAAATCGGCCTTCAGGAAGCTACTGGCTAGGCCTGCTCCTCCTTCCACGAGGACGTCGCGGGCACCGGTGGCGTAGAGCTCGTAGAGAGCTTCTTCGATGCTGTCGTACTGCTCGTACCCTAGCTCGCGCAGGTGGCTTGCTGCATCGCCCGCCGATTCCAAATCACGCTTGCCAATGACCACCCGGCGTGGTTGGTGCGCGCGCAAGCTGCCGTCGCTAAAGCGCGCGGTGAGCGAGGGATTATCAGCCAGCGCCGTGCCGGTGCCTACCACGATGGCATCGCGGTGCGCCCTATCGGCATGCACCCAGTCGCGCGCCTCCTCGCCCGTAATCCATTGGCTGGTTCCATCGGCCGCGGCCGTAAAACCGTCCAGCGTTTGTGCGAACTTCAAGGTGACGTGGGGTCGTTGGGTGCGCACGGCAAATAACCATGGTACCAAGGCATCCTCGGCGTGCGGGGGCTTTTCTAGCTTGGCGACGTCCACTCCAGCCCCCGCCAGTACTTCTGCTCCACCCGCAGCCTGCGGGGTGGGATCGGCGTGGAGGTAGTACACGCGAGCCACGCCGGCATCGATAAGCGCCTGCACGCAGGGACCCGTGCGACCGGTGTGCGCGCAGGGTTCCAAGGTGACCACGGCCGTGGCGCCGCGCGCCTTATCTCCGGCCTCACGCAACGCCATGACCTCGGCATGCGCACCTCCTACGGGCTGGGTGGCGCCGACGCCCACAATTTCCCCGGCTGAGGACACGATGACCGCGCCAACGGGTGGGTTAGGGCTCGTGGTTCCGCGGACCTCAGCACCGGCGGCCATTGCGCGCAATAGCGCCGCGGAGATGTTGCTGTCTTGTAGCTCCGCGCCCATTAAGCACCATCCGCCAGATCACGCAGCTGCTTCACGACGCCGGCGGGATCATCCGATTTGAATACGGCTGAGCCTGCCACGAAAGCATCGCAACCCGCCTCGGCGGCTGCCCCGATGGTCTCGCGTGAAATGCCGCCATCGATCTCGATGACGGTATCAAGGCCCTGCTCATCAATGCTGCGGCGCAACTTACGGACCTTCTCCAGCATTTCCGGCATGAACTTTTGCCCACCGAAGCCAGGCTCCACAGACATCACGAGCACCTCATCGAAATGGTGCAGCTTATCCAACCACGGCGCGATGGCGGTGTCTGGCTTGATGGAAAAGGCCGCACGCACGCCCAAATCGCGGATGCGCTGGGCCAAGTCCACTGCCGCCTGGTCATCGACGACGGCCTCCACGTGGAAGATAATCGTATGTGCGCCCGCCTTGGCATAGGTCTCCACCCACTTTTCGGGTTCCTCGATCATGAGGTGGACATCTAGTGGCTTATCGGTGCTGCGATGGACCGTGGCCGTGATATCTGGGCCGAAGGACAGGTTGGGCACAAAGTGCCCATCCATAATGTCCACATGGACCCAGTCTGCGGTATCAATCGCCGCTAGTTCCTCGCCCAAGCGAGAAAAATCGGCAGCCAGGATGGAAGGGGAAATGATCGGTGCGGACATGCCCACCAGTCTATCGCGATTAGTCGGCTGCGCGGCGAAGCGCCGCAAAGAACATGGCGTCGGTACCGTGCCGATGCGGCCACATCTGCACGGATTTCTCATGGCCCACATCGCCCATATCAGGAATGAGAGCATGTGCATCGAGTTCTTCGGCGCCGAGTTCGCGCACGGCGCGGTCAACGATGCCCCGGGTTTCGCGCAGATCTGGCGAACACGTGGAGTAGATAACCACACCACCTGGACGCACCAGGTTTAATGCGGAAGACAAGAGCTCGAATTGCAGCTGGTTGAGCTCAGCAATATCGGCCTCCGACTTGCGCCACCGCGCCTCTGGGCGGCGACGGAGCGCGCCAAGGCCGGAACAAGGGGCGTCGACAAGCACGCGGTCAAAGCCCTCTCCCACGCCGGGATTTCGGCCATCTGCCACACGAACGTCTACGGGCAAGTCGCTCACCGTCTTTTCAATCAGCGCCGCTCGGTGCGGAGATACCTCCACTGCATCAACATGCGCGGAGTCGATGCGGGCAAGCGCCCCCATCAAGGCCGCCTTTCCGCCGGGACCGGCGCAGAGATCCAGCCACCGGCCGGTGTCCTCGCCCTCGAGGGGCGCCTCGCATACCGCGCGAGCAATCAGCTGCGAGCCCTCATCCTGCACGGCCGCCAATCCTTGGCGCACGGGTTCCAATTGGCCGGGGTCACCGGATTCCATGTACACCGCATAAGGGGAATAGCGCCCCTCCTCATTACCGGTCATCAGGGCCAATTCCTCGGCCGAGATTTCCCCGGGGCGCGCCACCAGATGCACCGAAGGTCGATCCGAATCCGCCGCCAGGGCAGCCTCCAACTCCCCAAGGCCCAACACGCGGCTAAACGATTCCGCAATCCAGGTGGGGTGGGCATGCTTAAAGGCGATGCAGGCGATTTCCCCCTGCGGGGCGAGCTTGTCCAGCCAGGTCTTAGCTGGCGTCCGGGTAATGGTGCGCATGATGCCATTAGCAAAGCCCTTGGCCTTGACTTCACCGGCGGCTTCCACCAAGCGAACGGTGGTATCAACCGCCGCGTGTGGCTCCACGCGGGTATAAAGAACTTGATAGGCGCCCAGGCGCAAGGCATCAACCACGGCGGGGGAAATGGCCTCGAGGCCGCGCGAAGAGCACTCTGCGATGACGGCATCAACTACGCCAAGGGTGCGCAGCGTGCCGTAGGTGATTTCGGTGGCGAAGGCGGCATCGCGCCCCTTGAGCTTTTGCTTGCGCAGTGCCTTGGGCAGAATGAGGTTAGCGAAGGCATCGTCCTCGCTTACCCTGCGCACCACGTCGTAAGCGACCGCACGCGGCGCATCCACGCCCGCGGCCAGCGCGGCCTGAATCAGACCGCCTTCCTGGCGCTTGCCGGGACGCTGGCCCTTAGCAGCCTGCCGGCCCCTATGCTGCCCACCGCGGCCGCCACGCTGCTGCCGTTGCGGGCGGCCATCTCGGCCCTTCGCACCAGTGGATTTGTGGGAGTCCTGCGGCTTACCCTCCGGGGACTTATCCCCGGACTTGCTGCGGGAACGGAAACCACCGCTCATTGAAACTTCACCTCGGCATCCTTGCCTAGTCCGCGGGCCCAATCGGCCGCATTCATCATCTTCTTTCCGGGAGGCTGGATTTTACCCAGCTGGACTGGCTGCGTACCGGTACCGATGAACACGGCGTTCTTGGCAATGTGCAGCTGCCCTGGTTCTAGTGCCTGCGGAACCGCCGCCTCATCTTTTAGGCTGACCGGTCCAATCTTCACGCGGGCCTCGTCCCACATGGTCCATGCACCCGGCCCAGGCGTGTGTGCGCGAATGTGCCGATCGATAGCGAAGCCAGGCTGTGACCACTCCACGCGTGCCTGCGCGGTAGAGATTTTCGGCGCATAGGTAGCCTCCCCCTGCTGTGGTTGCGCCTCCAGCTGTCCCGCCGCTAGGCCATCCATGGTGGCCACGAGCAGATCGCCGCCGGAATAGGCAAGGCGCGTCAACAGGTCATCGGCAGTATCGGTGCCTTTAATCTCCTCCGTCACGGTGCCGAGCACCGGGCCCGTATCCAGGCCCTCTTCGATGCGGAAGGTTGATGCGCCGGTCACGTCATCGCCTGCGGCAATGGCAGCCTGCACTGGTGCAGCACCGCGCCATGCCGGAAGCAAGGAAAAGTGCAGGTTTACCCAGCCATGCTGTGGTAGTTCCAGCAAGTCCTTAGTCACCAGATTGCCGTAGGCCACCACCGGAATCGCCTCTGGTTGCAATTCCTTTAAGCGGGAGCGCAGCGCCTGACCGTCCTCCGAGTCAGGGCGCAGGGTGGTCGGGGTCAATACTTCAATGCCATGTTCTTGGGCGAGCGCCTTCACTGGGCTCGGGTGAAGAGTGCGGCCGCGGCCCTTCTTCGCATCTGGGCGAGTAATTACGGCCACCACCTCGTGCGACGAGGCAAGCAGCTTTTCCAAGGCCACAACGGCTGGCTCAGGGGTACCGGCAAAAATGATCCGCATGCGGGGAAACTCTCCTCTTAATATCGTTCAAAATACTAGGCTACAACGCCGCAACGCTGCCGCCACAGCGAGTGGGCTACGAGGCGTTAAACCACTCGGATTCACGGATGGCGCGCATGGCCTCCTTGCGCACTGGCGCCTCTAGGCGTTGTAGGAAGAGCACCCCATCGAGGTGGTCGGTCTCATGCTGGATGCACCGAGCCATCAGTCCTGAGGCCACCATGGACACAGGGCGCCCCTCAATATCCTGGCCAGACACAAAAACCTGGTTGAACCGCGTGGTTTCCGCGCTAATTCCCGGAATGGATAGGCATCCTTCCGGACCTGTTTGCTGCTGCTCCCCCACCGGAGTCCAGGCCGGGTTAACAATCGCCCCACGCAGCCCAGATTGGGTATGCGAGCAGTCATAGACGAAGATTCGCTGCAAAATCCCTACCTGATTAGCCGCTAGCCCAACTCCCCCGGCTTTATCCATGGTCTCGAGCATATCGCTCGCCAGAGCGCGCAGACCGGCATCAAATTTACTAATTTCCTCCGCGCGGCTGCCCAAGACTGGGTCGCCGTAGATACGCAGCTCTCGAAGGGACATGGCAATCACACCTTTCTCATGGCACCGAGACCAAGCCGGCCAGCGGTGACGGCTTCCTCCGTCGAGATTAGCGCATGAGCACCGATGGCCCCGATATGGCTAACCCACGTGGATGGGGTCAACCACGATGCGCAACGGCAGGTCATCCTTGCGGGCGCTGCGCGACGCATTGGCGCTGCGTAAAGTCCGCCCCAATTGGGAACGCGGCCCCAGCGGGGTGCGCACGACCAACCGCTGCGGTGGGCCAAAACGCTGGCTATCGTAGTCACCAGGCAGGCTCTGCCCCGGCGGAAGGGGAACTGGGCCTAATACCTCCGCGTGGTCTGGAAGATCCACAAGCTCGGCAAAGCCATCTAGGGATGCATCCGCACCGTCGATGGCAGCAAAATGCACCGCGGGTGGGAAGCGCACTTCGCGCCGGGCAGCAAGCTCTGCCGCGGCCGCGCCCACCATATCCCAACGCAGGAAATGCTGGACTACGGTGAGCGACTCATCGGCGGCCAGGATTACTCGACCACCCTTGAAATGCGGCTGCACCAAGGTAGCCGCCTGCGCCCACTTCGCTAGGGTGTCCTCCGTGGCACGCAGGTCTTGCCGGTTGAGCAATGCTCCGGCATCCAAGAGCAACGCCGCGCCATAGGCACCATCTTTTACTGTCGGTTCAGCGCCAGGGGTGGCAATGACCAGCGCCGGCGCATTGTCCACCGCATCGAGCACCTTGTTTCCGCCCGAGACCACCACCCGCGTATTGGGAAACGCCCGGCCCATTTCTTCCGCAGTGCGCTCCGAGCCCAACACGATGGCTCGCAGGCGTGGGGACCCGCATTCGGTGCACCGATGCCGTGCCTCAATGCGACCACACCAGCGGCAGGTAGGCATTCCCGCTTCGTCCGAGCCCGCGCTTGCCGACGCCCCCTTGGGCGGCAGCCCCAATGGCCCATTGCAACGCCGGCAGCGAGCCGGCGCTCGGCACTGGCCACAGGCCAAAATGGGCGCATAGCCCTTGCGCGGTACCTGCACCAGCACCGGCTCTCCCCTATCCAGCGCCTGGTGGGCGGCTTGGAAGGCCTGCGCTTGTACTTTGGTGGTGCCGCCGTGGAGGTCACGGGCGATAGACAGACCGGACGACCCCACCGCCTCGATAGCCGGGCACCGCGCCGTTATGGTTTGCTCTTTGGCCACCACATCGTGCGCCCATCCTGATTCCACGAGCAGCTGTGTCTCCGCCGTCCGCGAGTGGTTGGCCAAAACCATGCTGCAGCCTTCGAAAGCTGAGCGGGTGGTGAGCACTTCCCTCGCATGGACATAGGGCTTGAGGTTGTCGACCAAATTATCATTGCCGTCATCAAGGATCACCGCCAGTTGCAGGTCTTTGACTGGGGCAAAGGCAGCGGACCTGGTGCCAATGACCACGCGGGCTTGGCCCACTAGCGCGGAGAGATAACGGCGGTAGCGCGCCTGCGGGCCCATGCTATTAGTCAGCACCGTTATCTGCTTTGCCCCAAGTACCTGTCGCAGCGCGGCCTCTACAGCATCGACGCTCTTCTGGTCCGGGGCGACGAGGAGAACTCCCCCTCCGCCAAGCGCCACTTTGGCAGCGAGGGCAGCCAGCGCATGTGCCCAATCATCGCCCGGGGCGATTTGCCAGGCGGCACGGGCGAGCTTGCCACCCAGAATCGAGTCAACGAAAGCCTCGCCATGTTGATAGGCCGACCATCCTGATAGGTCGGGCTCGCTCGTGGTGCCGAGCTCCTCCCACGGGGTTTCTAGGTCGGATTCCTCCGCCTTGGCGTGCCGCGGCGGGATGGCGGAGCGAATAATGTCTGAGCGCACGCCGCCGTAGCGGTCTGCCAGGGCGTCGACAAGCCGGGCCAACTGCGGCGGATAAACCTGGAAGGGTGAGATAATGCGCTCGATAAAGCGCAGGTTGCCGCCAAATTCGGAGTCATGCCGGCGTTCTAAAACAATCGCATCCACCAAGCGCCCATTGAAGCGGATGCGCACCTTAATCCCCGGTTGGACTTCTTCTGAGTCTGCCTCTTCTACGAGGTAATCAAATCCCCGGTCTAGGTGCGCAACCCCCAAAAGAGGCAACACCCGCGCAACCGGCTTCCGGGTGGCGGGTGTTTTCTTAGGCATAGGCCTCGATTCTACAGACCAGCGGCAGCACGCAATGCTTCCACTCGGTTCAACTGCTCCCACGGCAGCTCAACGTCGGTGCGGCCAAAGTGACCGTAGGCGGCAGTTTGCGCATAGATGGGGCGCAACAGGTCGAGCTCGCGAATGATAGCGGCCGGGCGCAGGTCAAATACCTGATTCACCGCAGCCTGGATATTCGCATCACTCAGGCCTTCCTTAGCGGTACCGAAGGTCTCCACGTACAGACCCACCGGCTTTGCGCGGCCGATTGCATAAGCCACCTGGACTTCAGCGCGATCTGCCAAGCCCGCGGCGACGATATTCTTAGCCACCCAGCGCATGGCATAAGCAGCGGAACGGTCCACCTTGCTCGGGTCCTTGCCAGAGAACGCGCCGCCGCCGTGGCGAGCCATACCGCCGTAAGTATCGACGATGATCTTGCGGCCGGTAAGTCCGGCATCTCCCATCGGTCCGCCAAGGATGAAGGAACCGGAAGGGTTGACCAACAAGGTCGTGTCTTCGGTGTAGTACTTCTCCAAGCCGGCGTCCTTGATAACCCATTCAAGGACCTTGCTGCGCAAGGGGCCTTCCAACCAAGCGCTATCGACCTCGGCATCGTGCTGCGTGGAAATCACCACGGTATCCAGGTGGGACGGCTCATTGTCATCGGTGTAGGCAAAGGTCACCTGGGTCTTGCCATCCGGTCGGAGGTGATCGACGATGCCTTCCTTGCGTACCTGCGTCAGGCGGCGGGACAGGCGGTGCGCCAAAGCGATGGGCAGTGGCATGTACTCAGCAGTCTCATTGGAGGCGTAGCCGAACATCAGGCCCTGGTCGCCGGCACCGGCGGTATCGTTTTCGGCGTCATAGTCCTCGTCATGGGCGCGGGCCTCAGTGGAGTTGTCCACTCCGGCGCCAATTTCCTGGGACTGCTCGCCGATGGCGATATTCACACCGCAAGTGTTGCCATCAAAGCCGACTTCGGAAGAAGTAAAGCCGATGGACTTAAGGGTGTCGCGCACCAGCGCCGGGATTTCTACGTATGCCTCGGTGCGAACCTCGCCCACCACGTGGACCTGGCCGGTGGTTACCAACGTCTCGACGGCGACGCGGGATGCTGGGTCCTTTTCCAGCAGGGCATCAAGGATGGCGTCAGAAATGGCGTCACAAATCTTATCGGGATGGCCTTCTGTCACGGACTCGCTGGTAAAAAGACGAGTTGCCACTGCAGCGTTATCAGTCACAAAAACTTCCTTCGCTCTCACTGTTGATTCGATGCTGTGGGTTTTCTACGCCCAAGCCTAATACCTCGCAATCCTAGACCAAGCGGTCTATAAACGCAATTTTAGTTGTCTACACCTGAAACATTTCATTCACAGCCAAAAGAATCTGAGCGGCGACAACCTGCTTCGAGCCATGCTCCACACGTTGTGGCGCGCAATCCGGACGTAAAATCCACCCTTCATTGGACTTTTGACCAAAGGTTTTTCCGCGCCCGACCTCATTGGCCATGAGCACGTCGCAGCCCTTACGCGCAAACTTTTCCTGGGCATAGTCCAAGGCGGACTTCTGGGCATCGCCAGTTTCGGCGGCGAACCCTACAATTACGCATTCGGCAGGGATTTCCGAGCGCTCGCGCGCAGCGACGAGCCCTTTGAGTACATCGGGGTTTTCCACCAGATGGAGCGTCGAGAGCGCATCGTCTGCCTGCCCCTTCTTCATCTTTGACTCGGCGACCTCCGCGGGACGGAAGTCAGAAACCGCGGCGGCCATGATCACCACGTCCGCGTTGCGGGACTCCTCGCGCATGGCATCCTCCAACTCACGGGTGGAGACAATGTGCCGGAGTTTCGCGCCACTTGGTACAGGAAGCTGGGCGGTATTACCCGCCACGAGGGTGACCTTGGCCCCCATCTGGGCGGCCCATTCCGCGAGCGCGAATCCCTGCCTGCCGGAAGAGCGATTGCCTAAGTATCGGACCGGGTCCAGCTCTTCCTGGGTACCGCCGGCTGATATGACGACCTTCTTGCCCTGCCAGGTGTGTTGCACTCGGTAGCCCGCCATTTCAGTACGGACAATCTCCGCAATCTGTTCCGGCTCCGGCAAACGACCCGGGCCAGAATCTTTGCCGGTTAGGCGGCCGTGGGCGGGCTCGATGACGGTGATACCGCGACGTCGCAAAGTAGCCACGTTGTCCTGCGTAGCGGGGTTATGCCACATCTCAGTGTGCATGGCCGGGGCCACAATAACCGGGCACGTCGCGACCAATACGGTGGCCGTGAGCAAATCGTCTGCACGGCCTGCGGCCAAGCGCGCGATAAGGTCTGCGGTGGCAGGCGCAATGACCACTGCATCCGCATGCTGTCCTACGTTGACGTGCTGCACCTCATCCACGGCCTCAAACACGCTCGTGGAGACAGGATGGCCAGATAGAGCCTCAAACGTAGCCGCGCCCACGAAGTTCAGTGCACTTTCCGTCGGGACAACGCGGACATCATCGCCCGCTTCCTTGAGATTGCGCACAAGGTGGCACGCCTTGTAGGCAGCGATGCCGCCAGCGACGCCCAGAACAATATTGCGAGAGGTATCTTTATCAGTCACACCGCACGATGGTACCTGCCGACATAGAGAAAGGCTCCACCCGCCGCGACCAAGAGGTGCACCCCAAACCGGGGATACACGTCTGTGGCGGCACGTGGAGCCTTAAAGCTATTACACGCTTTGTGCTAGCTACTTACCTTCCTCGTGGTCAAGCAGGCCAGCATCAATCTCGCGCAATGCGATGGACAAAGGCTTTTCGCCTGGCTCTGGGGTAACCAGCGGGCCTACGAACTCGAAGACACCTTCATCCTGCTCTTGGTAGTAGCTATTGATCTGGCGTGCGCGCTTAGCGGCAAAGATGACCAAAGCGTACTTAGAGGAAACCTTGTCCAAAAGCTCATCGATCGGGGGATCAGTAATGCCGATCGGATCATCAAATACTGGTTCCGCCTTTGCGGCTTCAGTGTTAGAAGGGGTGGTCACGTTAGTCACATGCACCTTTACATTGATTGAAGATGGTCAAAAAGGAGGTCTATGCCCGCAGGATATCACTAATGGCAGATACTGCCTCGTCCAGATCCTCGTTCACAACGACGTGATCGAACTCGTCCTGTGCGGCTAGTTCCTCATGCGCAGTTTGCAACCTACGGTCAATGACGTCTTGCGGCTCGGTACCGCGGCCGGTGAGCCGCTCCACAAGTACCTCCCATGACGGGGGTGCCAAAAAGACCAGGTCTGCCTCCGGCAGCGCTTTCTTAACACTCCGAGCACCCGCGAGGTCAACCTCAACAAGTACTGGGCGGCCAGCGGCCAAAGCTTCCTCTACCGGCTGGGCGGGCGTTCCAGAGCGCTGCAATCCGCCGTGGATATCAGCCCATTCGAGCATCTCCCCGGCATCGATTCGCTGCTGGAAGGCTTCTGGGGTGACGAAGAAGTAGTCGACACCGTCCTGCTCCCCGGGGCGGGGCTGGCGCGTGGTCATAGACACGCTGAAGTACAGCCCCTCGACGTCACTGCGCAGACGCGAAACTACGGTGGATTTTCCCACTGCGGAAGGCCCCGCCAATACGACGAGGCGCCCGCGTGCAGTTGCGTCAGCCATGGTTGTGACTATTCGCCGTAGCCGAAACGCTCGAGGAGAGCACGACGCTGACGCTCACCCAGGCCGCGCAGACGGCGGGTCTGAGCAATCTCCAGGTCCTCCATGATTTCCTTAGCCTTGACCTTGCCAACCTTCGGCAGAGCCTCGAGGAGTGCAGAAACCTTGGTCTTGCCGATGATCTCATCGGTCTCAGCCTTTTCGAGCACGTCCTTCAGGTCGGTCTCGCCGCGCTTGAGCGCAGCCTTGAGCTCGGCGCGAGCCTTGCGGGCCTCAGCGGCCTTTGCGAGAGCTTCCTTGCGCTGCTCATCAGTCAACTTTGGAAGGGCCACGGGTTTCCTCCGATTCATTAGATTGATTCTGTTACGTCTAGTACTTGGTACCAGATTACGGCTGCCTAACGCAGTTTATACACCGCGGAAAGTCATCAATAACCTTCGAGCAAACCGACTTCTGGCAATCCTAGCACTGCTCATTGAACGGTGACGATTAACGGGTCCAAAAGCACGCCTATTTTAGCACGTCACCGCACATACCTTAAACAAAGTACCAGGTAAACGGCGCGGCCGTTAATCAGCCACGCCGCCCCTTTTAGTCCCGGAACTCCGCTGCCACCTGAGCAACTGCTTTGCGCAGGTCAGCGACGTCAGGACCTTGCTCCAGCACTGCTCGAGACACATTGGCGAATCCCAGCGATGGACGAGCAGAAACAATGCCGTGCACCTGCTCTGGGCCTGCGCCCTGAGCGCCAACACCGGGCAGAAGAACCGGGCCATTGAGCGCATCGAGGCGCGGCGGGTTGTCCAACGTCGCGCCGACGACTACGCCGACATCGCCAGGCTTGTTAGCCTTCTGCGCCTCGACATTGAACGCGGCGCATTCATCGACGACGCCCTGAGCGATAGTGCTCTCCTCGCCCACCGGGACCGATTGGATGGCACGCGCCTCCGGGTTGGAGGTAGCCGCCAGGACGAATACACCGCGGCCGGTTTCTTCGGCCTTGGTGAATACCGGCCCGAGTGCACCGACACCTAGATAGGGCGACACGGTCACAGAGTCTGCGCGCAGCGGCGAGCTATCGCTAAGCCACGCATCTGCGTAGCCGGCCATGGTGGAGCCAATATCGCCGCGCTTGGCATCGGCAACAGTCAGGCACCCCGCTTCGCGCAGGGCAGCCAGAACGTCTTCGAGGACTGCAAAGCCCTGGGAGCCAAAGCGCTCAAAGAAAGCAACCTGTGGCTTTACCAAGGCGGCGGTATCGCTAAAGGCTTCAACGCAGCGCAGGCTAAAGGTCCGCAGACCGTCAGCGGTAGGCTCCAGCCCCCACTTGTCCAAGAGATATGGGTGAGGGTCGATGCCGACGCACAGGCGTCCCCGCTCCTGACCGGCCTCTTCTAGCCGCTCGCCAAATCCTTTAGTTCTGTGGGCCATGCTCAAGCTCCTGGAGTGCGCGTACCTGGAGGTTGCCAATGCGCATCGCTTCGATGCCCTGGACAGCCGCGGTTACACCCTGCACGGTGGTCACCAGCGGGATTTCCATGTGCACGGCGGCGGCACGGATATCGTAGCCGTCGTGGCGGGCACCGGCGGAGCCGGCCGGGGTATTGAGAATCCAGTCGATCTCGCCGTTGAAAATCTTATCCACGATGGACTCTTCGCCTTCCTTGGCCTCAGAGACCTTGGCGGCAACCTCGCACTCGATACCGTTGCGGCGCAGCATCTGGGCAGTGCCGGCGGTAGCGACGATGTTGTAGCCCATGTTGGCCAGGCGCTGAATCGGGAAGATCAAGGTGCGCTTGTCGCGGTTGGCAACGGAAACGAAGACGGTGCCCTCCGTGGGCGGCACGGCAAAGGCCGCGATTTCGCCCTTGGCATAGGCCGCGCCAAAGTTGGTAGCCAAGCCCATGACCTCACCGGTGGACTTCATCTCTGGCGAGAGCAGCGTGTCGAGCAGGCTGCCATCGGGGCGGCGGAAGCGGTTGAATGGCAAGACTGCTTCCTTGACGGCAATCGGGTGCTCCAGCGGCAAAGAACCACCATCATATTCGGAAGGAATCATGCCTTCGGCGCGCAGATCCGCGATGCTCGAGCCCATCATGACGCGAGAGGCTGCCTTAGCCAGTGGTACGCCGGTGGCCTTGGAGACGAACGGGACGGTACGGGAAGCACGTGGGTTGGCCTCAATGACGTAGAGGATGTCATCCTTCAAGGCGAACTGGACATTCATCAGGCCCTTGACGCCAATGCCCTCGGCGAGCAAGCGGGTGGACCTGCGGACCTTTTCAATGTCTTCTGGTCCAAGGGTCATCGGTGGCAGCGCACAGGAGGAGTCGCCGGAGTGAATGCCAGCCTCCTCGATATGCTCCATGACGCCGCCCAAGTAGACCTCGTTGCCGTCGCACAGGGCATCAACGTCAATCTCGATGGCGGAGTCCAGGAAGCGGTCTACCAGAACCGGGTGGTCCGGAGACAGCTCGGTGGCACGCTCGATATAGTCTTCCAGCGCCTTTTCGTCGTAGACGATTTCCATGCCGCGGCCGCCCAGCACGTAGGACGGACGAACCAGTACTGGGTAGCCGATGGAGGAAGCAACCTCGCGGGCCTCTGCGAAAGAGGTGGCGGTGCCGTATTCCGGTGCTGCCAGTTCCGCCCCGTCAAGGACCTTGCCGAATTCGCCGCGGTCCTCGGCGGAGTCGATTGCTGCAGGGCTGGTGCCCACAACCGGAACGCCTGCCTCTTCCAGGCGGGCAGCGAGGCCCAGCGGAGTCTGGCCACCCAGCTGGACAATCACGCCAGCAACGTCACCGGAAGCGGCCTCCGCGTGGTAGACCTCCATGACGTCCTCAAAGGTCAGTGGTTCGAAGTAGAGGCGGTCTGCGGTGTCATAGTCGGTGGAGACGGTCTCCGGGTTGCAGTTGACCATGACGGTCTCATAGCCCTGCTCCGAAAGCTCGAGGGCCGCGTGAACGCAGGAGTAGTCAAACTCGATGCCTTGACCGATGCGATTAGGGCCAGAGCCCAAAATGATGACCTTGCCCTTAGAGCCTTCCGGTGCCGGGCGAACCTCGGTCTCGGCATCCGGGTCGAGCTCATAGGAGCTGTAGTGGTACGGGGTCTGGGCCTCGAACTCGCCGGCACAGGTATCTACGGTCTTGTACACGGGGCGAATACCCATGCGCCAGCGCAGACTGCGTACGCCATCCTCGCCATTGAATTCGGGGCGAAGGGCGGCAATCTGGGCGTCGGAAAGCCCAAAGACCTTGGCCTCGCGCAGCAGCTCCTCGGTGAGCACTGGGGCGTCGATAAGCTCCTGGCGGAAGGCCACCAACGTGGCCAGCTCAGCGATGAACCAGGGGTCAACGCCGGAAGCTTCGTGGACCTCGTCGATAGAAGCGCCAAGGCGAAGGGCCAGCTCGATGTCGTACATGCGGCCCTCGGTCGGGCGCTCCAGATCCTTGAGCACGGCCTGCAGGTCAGTAGCACGCTCGCCCGCGAAGTACTCATCCGGCTTGGTCCAGAAGCCATTGGGCTTGTTTTCCAAAGAACGCATGACCTTGTTCAGGCCCGCGATGTAGTTACGGCCGATGCCCATGGCTTCGCCCACGGACTTCATGGTAGTGGTCAGGGTGTCATCGGCGCCCGGGAACTTCTCAAAGGCAAAGCGTGGGGCCTTGACAATGACGTAGTCCAGGGTCGGCTCGAAGGCTGCCTTGGTCTCGCCGGTGATGTCGTTTTGCACCTCGTCCAAGGTGTAGCCAATGGCGAGCTTGGCCGCCAGCTTAGCAATCGGGAAACCGGTGGCTTTGGATGCCAGCGCGGAGGAACGGGACACGCGCGGGTTCATCTCGATGACGATGATGCGGCCGTCTTCCGGGTTAACCGCGAACTGGATATTACAGCCGCCAGTATCGACGCCGACCTCGCGGATGATGGCAATACCCAAGTCACGCATCTTCTGGAACTCACGGTCAGTAAGCGTCAGCGCCGGGGCGACGGTGACGGAATCGCCGGTGTGCACGCCCAGGGCATCGACGTTTTCGATGGAGGCGACAACCACGACGTTGTCATCGCCATCGCGCATGAGCTCGAGCTCGTATTCCTTCCAGCCCAGGATGGATTCCTCAATGAGCACGTTGGCCTCAGGGGATGCAGCCAAGCCGCCGCCGGCGATGCGGTCCAGGTCCTCATTATTGAAGGCCAGACCGGAGCCCAAACCACCCATGGTGAAGGAAGGACGGACAACGACGGGCAGGCCGAGCTTGTCGACGGTCTCGTGGACCTCATCCATGTTGTGGCACACAGCGGAGCGGGCGGACTCGCCGCCGATGGAGGCGACGATGTCCTTGAACTTCTGGCGGTCCTCGCCGCGCTCGATGGCGTCAATATCGGCGCCGATGAGCTCGATGCCGTACTTGTCCAGAATTCCTTGGCGGTCAAGCTGAACTGCAGCGTTCAGCGCGGTCTGGCCGCCCAGGGTAGCCAGCACGGCGTCGATGGGGTGTGCCTCTTCGCGCTCCTTGACCAGAATCTTTTCGATGTATTCCGGCTCAATGGGCTCCACGTAGGTGTGGTCCGCAAACTCAGGGTCGGTCATGATGGTGGCCGGGTTGGAGTTGACCAGCGTTACGCGCAGGCCCTCCTCCTTGAGAACGCGGCAGGCCTGGGTACCGGAGTAGTCGAACTCGCAAGCCTGGCCGATGACGATCGGGCCGGAGCCGATGACCAGGACGTGGTTGATGTCGTTGCGCTTTGGCATAGTTATTCTTCCTTTTCCTGGTTGTCTACTTATTTGGGGTGTGGTTAGCCATCAGTTCTTCAAACTGATCAAAAAGCGGGTTGGCATCGTGCGGGCCCGCCGCGGATTCTGGGTGGTACTGCACGGAGTAGGCCATGCCGTTGCGCAATGCCACGCCCTCTACAGTGTCGTCATTCAGGCAGATGTGAGTGACCTGCGCTGGGCCGAAGTCGGTGGCGAACTCGGCGTCGTCGCTGTTGAGGTCATAGCCTTCCGGCGCCTTCAGCGCGAAACCGTGGTTCTGGGAGGTGATGTCGATCTTGCCGGTCACGTTATTGCGCACCGGCACGTTGATGCCACGGTGGCCGAACTTCATCTTGTAGGTGTCCAGGCCCAGCGCGCGGCCCAGGAGCTGGTTGCCAAAGCAAATGCCGAAGAACGGAATCTTGGCTTCGAGCACCTGCTTGATGATGCCCACCATTTCATCGGCGGTAGCCGGGTCGCCCGGGCCGTTGGAGACGAAGACGCCATCCGGGTTATAAGACTTCACCTTGTCAAAGGAGGTATTCGCGGGCACGACGACGGTTTCGATGCCGCGCTGAGAAAAGTGGCGCGGGGTTGCGGTCTTCACACCCATATCGAAGGCAACGACGGTGTACTTCTTCTCCCCTACGGCCTCAACCGTGTAGGGCTCGTCAGTAGATACCTCCGCGGCGAGGTCGGCGCCTTCCATGGAGTCCTGGGACTTAACTTCCTTGAGCAACTCCTCTACCGGGCGCTGTGCAGCTTCGCCGGAGAACAGGCCGGCGGCAATGGAGCCGTAGTTGCGCAGGTGGCGTACCAAGGTGCGGGTATCGATGCCGCGGATGCCGATGACACCCTGCTTTTCCATCTCCTCGCTCAGGCTGCGCTCCGCGCGCCAGTTGGATACGCGCTGCGCGAGGTCGCGGATGACGAGGCCCGCAACCCAGATGTGGTTGCCGTGGGACTCATTGTCCTCGTCGTTCCAACCGGTATTGCCAATGTGCGGCGCTGCGGAAACCACAATCTGGCGGTGGTAAGACGGGTCCGTCATGGTCTCCTGGTAGCCGGTCATCGCCGTGGTGAATACGGCCTCGCCCAAGGTGGTGCCGGTGGCGCCAAAGCCATAACCGCGGAAGGTGCGCCCGTCCGCGAGAACGAGGATTGCTGGGGTTCTATCAGTCACGTCGTGGCCTTTCTCTGCCATATAGGTGGTCTCAGTGTGCAAGGTTAGTCTTCTTCGGAGGCTGCCAAGTCAAAAGTGACGGCACCTCGCAAAATGGTGTGGGTAACGCGGGCGCCAAATTCTTCGCCAGCGTAAGGGTTGTTTTCGGACTTGGAGGCCAGCTTCGAGGAATCAGAAACCCAGTGGTGGTCCGGGTCCACAATGGTCAAGTTGGCTGGCTCGCCCTCTGCGATGGGGCGGCCATGGCCCGGCAGGCGGGTGATTTCCGCGGGGCGCTCGGACATGACGCGGGCAACAAAGCGCCAATCGGCCAGGCCGGTTTCGACGAAGATCTTGGCGATGACGGCCAGGGAAGATTCCAGTCCCAACATGCCAGGGCGGGCATTTTCAAACTCCACGCACTTGTCTTCGGAGCCGTGCGGGGCGTGGTCGGTGGCAACACAGTCGATGGTGCCGTTAAGCAGTGCCTCGCGCAGGGCCTCGGTATCGCGCTGTTCGCGCAGCGGCGGGTTGACGCGGAAGAGGCCATCGTAGGTGCGCAGCTTGTCATCGGTCATCAATAGGTGGTGCGGGGTTACCTCGGCGGTGAGCGGAATATCCTGCTCCTTTGCCCACTTCAGTAGCTCCACGGTGCCCTGCGTCGAGGCATGGCAGATGTGCACGCGGTTGCCGTAGTCGCGCGCCAATAGGGCGTCGCGAGCCACGATGGATTCCTCCGCCACGCGCGGCCACCCGCGCAGGCCGAGCTTGGCCGCGGTCTCGCCTTCATGGGCGGAAGCACCGCCGGTCATGCGGTCATCCTCGGCGTGCTGCGCCAGCAGCACGTCCATGCCCTTGGCGTATTCCAGAGCTCGACGCATTAGCTGCGGATCTTGGACGCACTTGCCGTCATCGGAGAACATGCGGACCTTGGCGTCCGAGCGGGCCATCATGCCGAACTCAGTGAGGGTCTTGCCTTCCAGGCCCTTGGTAATGGAGCCCACCGGGTGGACGTCGCACAGCGCCAGTGCTTGGGACTTGGCCCATACGGACTCAGCGATGATCGGCTGGTCGGTCACCGGGTTGGTATTAGCCATGGTGAACACGGCGGTGAAACCGCCCTTGGCGGCAGCCTTGGAGCCGGTCTCGATGGTCTCGGTATCCTCGCGGCCGGGCTCGCGCAGGTGGACGTGCATATCCACCAGGCCCGGCAAGAGCACATTGCCCTGGCCGTCGATAACCTGTGCATCCTCGGCTTCTGCCGTGTTGCCGATGGCAGCGATGATGCCGTCCTTGACCACGACATCGGTGGGCTCGCCTTCGCCGTACAGGCGCACATTCTTAATCACAAGTGGGGATTCCGCCGGCGCGGAAAGGCGACCGGTTTCCGGGTAAGTAGTCATTGTCTCTCCCTAAAGTTGAGTGTGGGTCGCGGTTTTAAATGCCGGCGTTTTCGCCATTGGTCAGCAGGGTAAACAGCACCGCCATGCGGGCGTGTACACCGTTGTGCACCTGCTGGAGGACCGCAGTTTTGTCCAAATCTGCGACGCCGTAGTTAATCTCCATGCCACGCAGCATTGGGCCTGGGTGCATGACGATGGCGTCCTTGTGCATGGCCGCCGCGCGATCCTTGGACAGGCCAAAGAGGTTGGCGTATTCGCGGTGGGAGGGGAAGAAGCCGCCGTTCATGCGCTCTTGCTGTACGCGCAGCATCATGACGACGTCGGCGTCTGCGATTTCCGCATCAAAGTCATAGGACACGCGCACCGGCCAGTTCTCAACCCCAAAGGGCATGAGGGTGGCTGGGCCTACGAGGGTTACCTCAGCACCAAGAGTGGTAAGCAGATCTACGTTGGAGCGCACGACGCGCGAGTGCAAGCAATCGCCCACAATCTTTACCTTCAGGCCGGCAAAGCCTTCGTCGCTGTGCAGTCCCAGACGCTGGCGCATCGTGACGGCGTCGAGAAGCGCCTGCGTTGGGTGCTGGTGCGCGCCGTCGCCCGCGTTGATCACCGAAGGTCCCTTGCCGTTAGGCGCAACCCACTGAGCCAGCTGCTGGGGCGCACCAGAGGAAGGGTGGCGCATGATGATCGCATCGGCGCCGATGGCGGCCAAGGTCAGGCCCGTATCCTTCAGGGACTCGCCCTTCTTTACCGAGGAGGTGGAGGCGGACAGGTTAATAACGTCCGCGGACATCCACTTGCCGGCCGTTTCAAAGGAAGAGCGGGTGCGGGTGGAGTTTTCATAAAAGAGGGTATAGATGGTCCGGCCCCGCAGGGTCGGCAGCTTCTTTACCTCGCGGCCTTCGAGGGCCTCGCGGAAGCGATCCGCTTCATCCATCAGACCGATAATTTCGCTTCGGTCCAGCTCTGCCATATCGATGAGGTGCTTCATGGTTATGCCTCCCCCGTTTCGGAGCCACCTGCATTGGTTGAAGCGGCGGCTCGGGTCAATACGACCGCATCCCGGCCGTCAATCTCGCTGTTGTATACGGTGACATCTTCTTCTCGCGCGGTGGGCAGATTCTTTCCCACATAATCGGCGCGGATAGGAACCTCGCGGTGGCCGCGATCTACGAGGACGGCCAGCTGAATAATGTCCGGACGGCCCACGTCACTCAACGCGTCCAAGGCGGCGCGGATAGTGCGGCCGGAATACAGCACATCGTCGACCAAAATAACGGTGGCGTTATCGATGCCACCGGTGGGGATGGTCGTGGGTTGTAGCGCGCGATGCGGCTTACCAAGCAGGTCATCGCGATAGAGGGTGATATCGAGGGAGCCCCACGGGACTGCGACCCCGGAAAATTCTTCAATCTTGTGCGCTAGGCGCTGTGCAAGTGGCACGCCACCAGAGGGAATGCCAAGCAGAATGACCCGCGGTGCGTCCGCGGAATCGAGCGCCGTTTTTTCAATGATCTGGTGCGCGATGCGTGCAACGGTACGCGAAACATCATCGGAGCTTAAAAGCTCTAGCTTGTTCGCGGTAGCGTCAGTTCCACTCATCGTGACCTCCTTCCCCGCCTCACGGTGCGGTCTTTAAAGGATGCCGGTTGATGGTCTCAAAAATGTCTATGCTCTTAGACACAAAATACTCTAGCACCTTCCCCACCATTTGGGTGAGGGCGAAAAGAAGGAGGCACTTCACACAGTGAGTTTTTCCGCCGAACACATAGTCCCCGCCCCGCGCGAGCAGGTCTGGCAATGGCATACCCGCCAAGGCGCTTTAACCCGCCTGAACGCCCCCTATGCCTTCATGAAACCCATCCAGCAAGCGGAGAACCTCGGCGATGGCACCTCCATCCTGGGCCTTCCGGGCGGCCTGCGCTGGACCGCTCAGCATAAACTTTCCCAGTACCGCAAGGGCTATGAGTTCACCGATGTGTGCGTAAACTCCCCCATTCGCAAATTTGCCAAATGGCAACACCATCACACCTTTGCGGATCACCCGGACGGCACACTCATTCGCGATGAAGTTACTACCCGCATCCCTTCGGCGGCGCTGGAATCGGTCTTTGCTTATCGGCAGCACCAGCTCATTGAGGATTTTTCCTTTCTCCAGCGGCTTGCCGACGCCTCCTTGAACACCCAACCACTAACCATCGCCATGACCGGCTCCCGCGGCAGCGTGGGTACAGCGCTTACCGCACAACTGCGCACCGCCGGACACACGGTGATCCAGCTCGTGCGCGGCACGGCTTCCAAGGGCCAGCGCACCTGGCGCCCGGAGCACCCCGATCCCGACCTCCTGCGCGGCGTCGACGTCCTCGTCCACCTGGCAGGCGAGCCCATCTTCGGCCGCTTTAATGACGAGCACAAGGCCGCCATCCGCGACTCCCGCGTTGGCCCCACCGAGCGCCTAGCCCGTCTTGCGGGCACCACGGATTCCGTCCACACCATGGTTTGCGCCTCTGCCGTGGGCTACTACGGATCCGACCGCGGCGATGAGGTCCTCACCGAGGACTCCGCACCTGGCGAGGGCTTCTTGGCAGACGTGGTAGTCGACTGGGAGCGCGCCTGCGAGCCCGCCCGCGCCGCGGGCACCCGCGTGGTCAATATCCGTACCGGCATCGCCATGTCAGGCGGTTCCGGCCTCCTGCCACTGCTGCGCGCCCTCTTCTCCACCGGCCTAGGCGGCCCCTTCGGCGACGGTGAGTTCTGGTTCAGCTGGGTTGCCCTCGATGACCTGACAGATGCCTATTTCCGCGCCATCGTGGACGATTCGCTGGAACGCCCGGTCAATGCGGCCTCGCCTAACCCGGTGCTCAACAAGGACTTCGTCAAAGCCCTTGGCTCTGAGCTACACCGTCCGGCATTGCTTCCCGTTCCACCCTTCGGTCCCGCAATCTTGCTGGGCAAGGAAGGCGCCCAAGAGTTGGCCTTGGCGCAACAACGCGTAAGCCCTACGGTTCTACACAACATCGGGCATACTTTCCGCTACCCCACGATCGATACTGCTCTCGCGCACGAACTTGGCGGCGAGCGTCTATGGCAGTCCCACTAACTGGATGGGAACTTAGGTAAACTGGCAAAGGTTGACCTTTATCCCCGATTAGTACATGGATTGAGACTACTTAAGTGTCTGAAGAACCAACCCTGTATCCCGATACGCCGGTAGAGCCCGTAACTCTCGAGCGCATCGGCGAGATCTTTGCATCTGAGAACCTGGAATACCGCCTCGAAGAGCAGCCAGTGAGCGAGGAAGAAACCGTGCAGATCCTGCGCACGGGTTTCTCCAACGTCGCCATCGCCATGCAGGTGCGAGATGATGTGCTCGTGGCGGATTCCGTCTGGCGCGGCAACGTGCCTTCTTCTGAGGGCCCAACCCTGTTGACGGTGCTCAACCAGTGGAACCAGCAGCACTTCGCGCCGACCCTGCGTTTCTTTGAGTCTGCCGAGAATAACCTCGCCGTCTCCGGCGTGCGCGAGATCAACATTGCCCACGGTTTGTCCCGCAATCAGATCGGCGCCTTCGTGATGTCCACGCTGGATTCTATGCTGCAGTCCTTCGCCTTCGTGGAAGAACACTACCCACAGCTCGTGACTTGGGAGGAGCACAACCATGACTAATGCCTCTACCGAAAACAATCTGCCGGAGATCACCCTAGACCGCGTTGTCGAGGCCATGCGTACCTTCGACATCGAATTGACCAAGATGGACAGCGATATTGAGGCAGCTACCGCCAACCTCAACGGCCTGCCCACCATGTTCGCGGTTCTCGATTCCGTGGTTATTGTCCGCTGCGATGTGCCTACCGACGCCGCCTACTCCAAGGCCGATGCCGGCCTCTTCCTCGCGGCTAACCAGATCAACTCCGTAGCCTTCGGCGCCCGCGCAGTTATCTCGGAGCACGATGACATGCTCGTGGTGCGCACCGAGCGCGATATCCCTGCCGCCGCCGGCATGACCGATGAGCAGCTGCAGGCTGCCCTGAAGTCCGCCGTGGATGGCGTCATCCGCGGCCAGGATGCCATGGTTTCTGCCGCCGAAGAGATGGCCAAGCTGGGTTCCGAGACCGCAGCCAACGCCGGCTCTGACGACGCCGCCGCAAGCGACGCCCCGCAGAGCTAAGCCGCCCTAGAATTCACTGCTCTCCCCTTCTCCTTCCGCCTTAACAACGGCGCAAGGGTGACGGGGAGAGTTCTTTTGCCCTTGGCCATACTGGGCACATGGAGACACGAGGATGGGCGTCGTTAGGCACTGTCTTGGGCATGAAAATACCGCCCGCCACAGCTCTTCACCATCGAGCTGGGCGGGCGGTTTAAATATGCGGGCCGGTATAAACCTGACTATTCCGCAGTGGGGTCCTGCTGCGCAGAACCGTCTGCTACAGCCGAGCCGTCGGCCGCGGCAGCGGAGTCCGACGCGGTGGATGCGGAGGTATCCTCGGCCGCATCATCCGCGTTCTCGGAGTCTAGCGGCTCCTCGTCGGTCGAATCTTCGCCGTCCGTATCCGCATCGCTACCCTGGTGTTCTGCGGACATCGGGTTTTCCGCAGAACGGGATTGCGCCACGTCATCCAACACAGCGTGAATGTATGGCGCCGCTTGATCGTTGGAATACTGGGAGGCAATCTCCACGCCTTCCACGACCGCAGTAGCGGTGGGGATATCCGGGTTGAACAGCAGCTCCCATACCGACAGGCGCAGGATCGCACGGTCAACGGCCGGAATGCGGTGCAGTTCCCAGTCCTCGGCAAGGAAGCGAGAAATGGTGTCATCGATGGCATCCAGCTCTTCAGCGACGCCCTTGACAATCACCTGCGTGTATTCGGCCACAGGCGCTACCGCATTGCGGTCCTCACGTGCCAAGGCGATGCGATCCTCCACGATGGCAACGGGGTCAACGTCCCTGTTTTCTGCTTCGTAAAGGATATCGGCGGCACGACGACGTGCGCGGTACCGCGCGGTGTGCCGCTTGTAGTTGATATCGCGCTTAGGGGTGTTATCAGACACAGTCAGATGCCCTAGTTGTTAACGCGGGAGAGGTACTCGCCGGTACGGGTATCAATCTTGAGTACGTTGCCGATCTCGATGAACAGCGGAACCTGGATCTCAGCGCCGGTTTCCAGGGTGGCAGGCTTGGTGCCGCCGGAAGAACGGTCACCCTGCAGGCCAGGCTCGGTGTGCTCCACCTTAAGGTCTACGGAGATAGGCAGTTCTGCAAAGAGTGCCTCATCCTCGTAGAAGGAAACCTGAACGCGCATGTTCTCCAGCAGGAAGCGAGCGGCATCGCCGAACTTCTCCGGCGGGAGCTCGTACTGCTCAAAGGTCTTTTCATCCATAACAACGTAGCTGGTGCCATCGTTGTACAGGTAGGTCATATCGCGGCGGTCCACGGTAGCGGTCTCTACCTTTACGCCAGCGTTCCAGGTCTTGTCCACGGTCTTACCGGAGACAACATCCTTGAGCTTGGTACGCACGAAGGCTGGGCCCTTGCCCGGCTTCACGTGCTGGAACTCAACGATCTGCATCAGTTTGTTGTCGATCTTCAGAACGAGGCCGTTCTTGAAATCAGTAGTATCAGCCATTGCGGTTTAACTCCCGAAAATTGTGGACTTAAGGTTGAAAACAATGTTTAAGCCTACCGGACAACTGCCCCTTGGGGTATTACCGGTCCCCCATTTCTTCCCCACAGTTGACAGCGGAGTGACTTTCGGGGCCTGTCGCCTGCCCTAAGCGGTCAGACACGCGAGCAATCAAAGGTTTTTATCCAGCAATAACTCGCTGTACGATAAGGCTTTGCTTAATTGATTTTTCACATACCTACCAAGGATTTTTGCGATGCCTCTCAAGAAGCTCTACGCCGCGGCTACCGCTACTGGCGCAGCCGTAGCAGCACTGTCCGCTCCGCAGGCCATGGCAGCAGACGCCCAGACCGTGATGTTCGGCGATTCTGTTTTTGCCAACCCAACCTATGGCCAAATTGGCACGACCTCGAGCCTGTCCCCTTCGGCGGGCACTACGCTCTCGTCTGCTACCCACGGCATCGAAGACGCCCCGGGCGCGCCGTCCCCACAGGGCTGCCCGCAGGGTCAGAGTAATGTTGGCCGCGAATTGGGGCGCGTTTCTGGTCAGCACGTAGCCAACTACGCATGCTCTGCGGCAAAGGCCGCCGGCCACTCGCACCGCAAGGACTTCAATGAGCAAATCAACGGAGCCATTGCTAATAATGATCTCAATGGCGAAACAAAGAACGTTTTGATTCAGTTTGGCGCCAATGATCTCCAGGAAATCCTGCGCCCATCTCTTTCTTCTTCCAACCCCTACTACGACGGCATGAAGCATTCGATCCAGCGGGTCCGCCACGCCGCCCCGAATGCCCACATCACCGTTGTAGGCTATCCCGCCATCTCCGCCCGCAATGGCGCAGTATGCCCGCTGCGCACCTCCGCACCGGGCTCCTCTGAAGCCGGATTCAACATGGACTATGCGGGCCTGGTTCGCACCGGCGAGGACCAGGTCAATAGCGCCATGTACAAGGCAGCCCGCGCAAACGGCGTACAGTATTACGACCTACGCGCCGACTCCATTGATCACGGCATGTGCGCGCCGGACAGCACCCGCTGGATTTCCGGCAAGTGGGAGTACTCCGTACCGCACAACCTCTTCAATCACCTCACGCACCTGGGCAACCGTAATGTCGCCCAGCTGCTCAACTCCAAGGTTCTAGCCCACTAGGCGGGCAGTTCAGTAAACTCCTTCGTCGCGGCGGTAATGATCTTCGGTGCGCCATCGGTGATGATAAGGGTATCTTCGATGCGCACGCCGCCCTTGCCGGGCACATAGATGCCCGGCTCGATGGTCAGGGTCATGCCGGCGGCGAGTTTGCCCTTACCGGTTTGTGCCGCGAACGGAGCTTCGTGGACGTCTAGGCCCACGCCGTGGCCCGTCGAGTGTACAAAGTAGTCGCCATAGCCGGCGGCGGAGATGACATCGCGGCAGGCGGCGTCGACGTCGGCAAGCTTAGCGCCCGGCACCGACGCTGCCACGCCTGCCTTTTGGGCGCGGAGCACCACATCATAGATTTCCTTGGCAAAGTCATTCGCCGTGCCCACAACGTAGGTGCGGGTGCAATCGGAGTTGAACCCGCGTAGGTGCGCACCGAAATCGATGGTTACGAGGTCGCCATCCTCGATTACCCGGTCATCAGCACCATGGTGCGGCATCGCCGAGTTCGGACCAGAAGCCACGATGGTATCGAAGCTCACTCGCTCCGAGCCGAGCATGCGCATCCGGTATTCCAAATCGGCAGCCACCTGGCGCTCGGTGCGGCCGGCGCGCAACTCACCAGCGGCGAGCAGATCCTCCAGCGCCTGATTAGCCAGCGCGGCAATCTCTTCCAGCTTCTCTAGCTCGAGCGAATCCTTGACCAAGCGAATTTTTTCAATGACCCCGGCGATGGGAACCAAGGTAACCGACTCCGGGGCGAACTCTTCCAGGTCCTTCAGCTCAGAGACCGAAAGGTAGTCGGCTTCAAAACCGACTCGAACCGGCCCCTCGACATCGGCAAATTGCTGCAGGAGCACCTTTCCTACCGCGCGGCCTTGGATAGCCTCCAGATCGGGAACCTCGCGGGCGATCTGCGTGGTGTACCGGCCGTCGGTAGCAACCTGCGCGGTAAGGTCCTTTCGCAGCAATAGCCCGCCATTCGAGCCGGAGAACCCCGAAAGGTAACGCACGTGCGTGAGGTGGGTGACCAGAACGGCATCGATGCGCTGGCCGGCTAGTTCCGCGGCAAGCTTGCGGCGCCGGTCACTAAAACGGGTATCTGCCAAAGCCATGATTTCATCCTTCTGGGTCGACTGCGGTGTAGAAAGTATCCACCCAGTATATCGACCCTGCCCCCGCAGTTGGGCGGATTTCTTTCTAGCCGGCTGCCGCCCAGCCCGTTCGTGAGGGCTTATTGGCAGAGGTAGTCCACTGCCGCCACGTAGCCGAAGACCCCCAACCCGGCGATGACGCCGCGGGCGATAGGGCTGAGATAGGAGTGATGGCGGAAGGGCTCGCGCGCATGCACATTAGAAATATGCACCTCTACGAATCCGGCGCCATCGGCTACCTCTGCCAGGGCATCCCGCAAGGCCACTGAGGTATGGGTAAAACCGCCGGGGTTGATAATCACTGGGTGGCCCGCATCCGCGGCGGCATGCACCTTCTCAATGAGCTCGCCCTCATGGTTGGACTGGAAGCACTCTACTTCTGCACCGTGCACGGCAGCGCGCGAGGAGATCATCTCTTCTACATCTGCCAAGGTGGTCGAGCCGTAGACATCCGGCTGGCGTTTTCCCAAGCGGTTCAAGTTCGGGCCGTTGAGGACAATAATCTTCATTTCTACTCCGAAATCGCGGCGTAGGCCGCCTCTAGCTCTTCCGTGCTGGGGCCTTCGAGGCGGGCGGTCTCGCCCACCCCGGTCAAGGCGACAAACCGAATCTTTCCGTCGCGGTTCTTCTTATCGTGGGTCATCGCCTCATACAGGTCCGCGAACTGGCCCGGCCTATACGTGGTTGGCAGCCCAATGCTGTCAAGGATTCGGCGGTGCTTTTCCACCAGTTCTGCGTCAATGAGGCCGCGCGCATGCGCCAGGTGGGCGATGAACATCATGCCCACGGCCACCGCGTTGCCATGGCGCCACTGATACTGTTCATGGCGCTCCACCGCATGGCCAAAGGTATGGCCGTAATTGAGCGTTTCGCGCAGGCCCGATTCTTTAAGGTCCTCGCCCACCACCGCGGCTTTTACCGCGATGGAGCGCTCAATCAATTCTGGAAGATAGCCCTGGGGGTCCACGCATGCGGCGGGGTCGATCTCATAACGCTCAAGGATCACCGGATCATGGATGAAGCCGGTTTTGATGATTTCTGCCGAGCCAGCAATGATCTCCGCCGCGGGCAGGGTATCAAGGCGCTCGAGATCCACAAACACAGAGTCTGGCTCATGAAAAGCGCCAACGAGGTTCTTGCCGGCTGCGGTATTGATGCCGGTTTTGCCGCCGACGGCCGCGTCAACCATGGCCAATAGCGTGGTGGGCACCTGAATGACCTTGATGCCGCGCATCCACCCGGCCGCAGCGAACCCCGCCAAATCGGTGGTGGCGCCACCGCCGAGGCCGATGATGGCGTCACGGCGGTTAAAGCCCTTCTCCCCCAGCTGATCCCATACGCTACCGATGACGCTGAGCTGCTTGGCGGCCTCGGCATCGGGGACGTCGATAAGCGTAGGCTCCACCCCCTCAGCGGCGACGAGTTCCGCTAAGCGCTCGGCCGCGGCACGCAGCGGCGGCTGGCAGATAATGCCCGCCTGGCCTGCACCAATCTGCGCACAGCGCTGCGCGATGTCCCGGTTGAGATCGGTGCCAATGCGAACTTCATAGGGCTGTGGTCCATTAACGGCAATGCTGGGCATGATGGTCCTTTCCGTTCGCCGCCAAGCCAGCATGGCGAGGAACTAGTGGTAGCGCTGCGGAGAATCTACAGGGTATCGAGGAAGCCGAGAATATCGCCTACTACCTGCTGTGGGGTCCGGGCATCGGTGCGTACCCGGTAATCGGCCACCTCTTGGTAATAGGGGCGCCGCGCCTCCACAAGGTTGCGGTAGTGCTCAAGGGGATCTGCGGCTGCGAGAACCGGCCGATTGCTATCCCCGGACGTCCGCCGTGCACCTTCTTCAGGGGAAATATCCAAAAAGATGACGGTATGGCGCTCCAGCAGCTCACGGGTGGCGTCCGTCAGCACTGCCCCGCCGCCGAGGCTGACTACTCCACCAGTGCGCAGTGCCGCAGCAACGTGCTCGGCTTCGAGCGCGCGAAAGTCTGGTTCACCAAGCTCGCTAAAGACTTCTCCGCACGGCTTATCCTTAGCCTGTTCGATAAGGTGGTCCGAATCCACCAGTTCGCAGCTCAAGGCGTGGGAAAGGCGGCGGCCAATGGTGGATTTACCCGCACCTGGCGGGCCAACCAAAACAACGCGTGGACGGGGCAGGCCCGTAACGGCGGTTGGGGTGGTCATAACTTACTCCTGGTCAAAAGCAAGGCGGTCCGAAACGTATTTATCATACGCGGCGATGGCCGCAGAGGTTTCTTCGAGGCTATCGCCGCCGAATTTTTCTAGCACGGCGCGCGCAAGAACGAGGGCAACCATTGCTTCTGCAACGACGCCCGCCGCCGGAACCGCGCACACATCTGAGCGCTGGTGGATGGCAGTAGCTGCAGCGCCAGACTCCATATCAATGGTGCGCAAGGCACGCGGCACGGTAGAAATCGGCTTCATTGCCGCCCGCACGCGCAACTGCTGCCCATTCGTCATGCCGCCTTCGAGTCCGCCAGCACGGTTGCTAAGGCGGGATACCCCGTCTTCGGTTCGCACCATCTCATCGTGGGCAACAGAACCGCGACGACGGGCCTCGGCAAAGCCATCGCCAATTTCCACGCCCTTGATAGCCTGAATACCCATCAAGGCGCTGGCCAATTGGGCGTCCAAGCGGTCATCGCCGGAAATATGCGAGCCCAGCCCGATAGGCAGGCCATCGACCACAACTTCAACGATGCCGCCCAAGGTATCGCCCTGCTTTTTTGCGGCCTCAATTTCCGCAATCATGGAGGCTTCAGCCGCCTTATCGCAGGCGCGGACCGGCGAGGCATCGATAGCCTCGATGTCCGCGAACGCTGGCGCAGGCCCCTCATAAGGCTCGGAAGCGCCAATGGAAATCACGTGGGAGAGAACCTCGACGCCGAGGGTCTCGCGCAGGAAATTGCGCGCAACGGTAGCTGCGGCCACTCGCGCCGCCGTCTCACGCGCAGAGGATCGCTCGAGGATGGGGCGTGCTTCCCTGTGGCGGTACTTCACCATTCCGGCAAAGTCCGCGTGCCCTGGGCGCGGCCTCGTCAAGGCGGCACCGCGGCCGGAGTTCATCGCCTTGATGGTTTCTTCATCGTCCATATCCAGCGGATCGGCCGACATGATGGTGGTCCACTTGGGCCACTCCGTATTGCCAATCATGATGGCGATGGGACTACCCAAGGTAAGCCCGTGGCGGACTCCACCCAGCACGGTGACCTCATCAGCCTCAAACTTCATACGGGCACCGCGGCCATAGCCTAGGCGGCGCCGGGAAAGCTGATGGGAAATATCGGCGCGGGTAATAGGAACCCCAGCGGGCATATGCTCCAGCATCGAAATAAGAGCTTGGCCGTGGGATTCACCTGCAGTAGTCCAACGAAGCATGCGGGTATTATCGCACGGCCTGGCCAATCCAGTACCAACTTGGCCCCCGCAATATATTCTTCCACCCCCTCAAAGAGGGTGCGCACATGCGATAACGACCGCTGCCGCTAGCAACATTGCAGGACCATGCGGGCTCTCCTTCTGCCCACTGCACGCCGACCACATAAGCGTCAGGAGGGACGCGCAGCCGCTTGCCGCTACCACGCCCATAAACCCGGCCACATGCCCCACCAGCATTCCCAAGGGCCAAGCGAGTTTGATGTCGCCTCCACCGACTCCTGCACGAACTAGCCCTAGCACCAGGTACAGCCCCGGCCACCACAGCCCACTCCAATTGGCAACGGCGAGCGAGAGCACCGCAGATGGAAGGGTTAACCAGTCTGGCAATCGGCGCTGCCGAATATCCCACCAAGACAAGGTTGCTGCCCATAAACAATAAATAATTCCCCCGACTATTAGCACGGGGATCACTCTAAGGCACGCTGTGAGGAAGCGCTGGGCGTCAATGTCTACATGGCGAAGTCTGCAGTTCCTGCTACACGGGGATTCCAGCCCGCGCTTGCCGACGCCCCCTTTTTTACTTAGTCGTCTGCGACCGCTTCTGCAGCTCCTCGTGCAATGCCTTCAGCATGTCTTCCCGCGGGGCGGCCACCCCGGTAAATTGCTCGAACTGGCTAAATGCTTGGTGCGCGAGCATGACATGCCCGCCCACGGTCTTGTAGCCATTGGCCGCCGCGCACGAGGTCAGCGGTGTGGGCCAGGGATCATAGATGACGTCCAGCACCGGTGCGTGGGCGAGGTCAAAGACATAGTCTTCCACCGCCGCGGCTGGAACGGTGGACACAATGACATCGGCAGCGCGAGCCAGCGCGGATAAGTCCCCGTCGAAACTGACAAAGGAAAGTTCCAGCCCTAATTTCTGGGCGAGCGGCAAAAGTTCGGCGCTGCGGTCGGAACGGTTGAGGACCGTAACCTTTTTCACCCCGCGCTCGGACAGCGCCCACAACGCTGGACGGGCGGTGCCGCCAGCACCAATGAGCAGCGCATGGGCTGCTGGGCCATCCCCCAGAAGTTCGCCGAGCGCACCGCGTACGCCCTCGGTATCGGTATTGTCCGCATACCAACCATCAGCCCTGCGCACCAAGGTGTTTGCTGAGCCTATCAGTTGGGCCCGGTCGCTTACGGTATCCGCAAAGCGGAGGGCGGCAAACTTGCCGGGCATGGTCACGGAGAAACCAGCAAACTCTGAGTCGCTTGCCGCCACCAATTCCGGCAGCCCCTCCGCCGAGGTTTCACAGCGGGTGTAGTCCCAACCGGCCAGCCCGGCGGCCTCGTAGCCAGCATTGTGAAGCACCGGAGACAAGGAGTGCTTGATGGGGCTACCAAGGACCGCCGCACGTGGCATGGTGTTCTACCTCTTTGTGGTTGTCGCGACTCTACTCGGCGGGCTGCTCGGCAGCGGCGTCGCCGTTGCCGGAACCAGCGCCCTCGCCTTCGCGCTTGGAGTCAAGCACGCCGGAGCGGATGGCATCATCAACGCGGCCCAAGTGCTCATCGTAGGTGTCGGAGAAGACGGTAGTGCCCTCCTCGTCCACGGTGACGAAGAACTTCCAGTTGCCCTCAGCCGGTTCTTCCATGGCCTTGATTGCATCGTCCGAAGGAGAAGCAATCGGGGTATCTGGTAGGCCTTCCTTCGCGTAGGTATTCCATGGGGTCTTTTCGCCGCGGGCCTCGTCGGTGGTGGCCAGCTCAACGTCTTCCAAGCCGTAGTTCACGGTGGAGTCAAACTCCAGGCGCATTGGCTCGTCCAAGCGGTTGAGGATAACGCGGGCAACCTTATCGAACTCGCCCGCCGGCGCCTCGCGCTCCACCAAGGAAGCGGAGGTGAGCAACTCATAAGGGCTCAAGCCGATAGCCTGGGCGCGTTCCTCAATATTGGTCTCGTTGTAGCGCTTGGTGGAGCGGGTGATGAGATCCTTGAGGATATCCTTGGCCTCCATGTTGGGGTCTAAGACATACTGGCCTGGGGCAATAAGGCCCTCAATGCGCTTGGGATCATTGCCGCGCTTATTAATAGCGTCCAAGGCCCACTCCGGCGCGCCCAGCTCGGCTGGGTCGGTTTCCGCCGCGACCTTTTCAAGGTCCTCCTTCTTCAGGCAGTTGCCATCGTTGCAGCTGACCTCAGAAATCAGGGAGTAAATGCCGTAGCGGACGTCTCCGCCCACAACCTTGACGTCCTCCAAGGTGGCGCCACCTTGGACCTCGAGCATGTCCACGCGGTTATTCTCATCCAGCAATGCCTCGACTGCCGCGTCCGCGCTCATTTCTTCCTGTAGGCGGTAAAAGCCCGGCTGGATTTGGCTCGCGCCGTGGTTCATCGACGCAGCAGAATCGAAAGCGTCTTGCGTCTTCACCACATTCTTTTCTACCAATGCAGGTCCGAGCTCGGACATGGACGAGCCTTCCGGCACCTCCACCAGCTGGGTGGTACCGTTGCCGGTTCCTTCATAATCGGCGGAGGTATTGCCGAGGCGGAATCCGATGTAGATAAGGGCGCCAAGGATGACGATGATGGACGCAATGACAACGGCAATGCCGCGCTGGCGGCGCTTGACGTATTTCGGCTCCATCGATCGGCCGAGGCGTTCTTGGTTACGGCTCACGTGTTTTAGTCTCCTGAGTCTGAAGGCTGGTCTATTGCATCATGGGATCGTAGCGCGCTCGCGCGCCCATCCAACCAAGTCTGCAATATCTCCACCGCTGCTGCTTGGTCGATGACTTTACGGCCCTTCTTCTCGGACACGCCGGACGCGCGCAGCGCGGTGGTTGCTGCCACGGTGGTCAGACGCTCATCAGCCAAACGTACTGGTGGTGGAACTTTATCTATATTTGCATCTCGATTCAACCGACGGCGGATCCGAAACGCAATTTCTTTAGCGTGTTTTACGCTTTTGGAGCCATTTCCCTGCAAGTCCCGTGGCAGGCCAACGACAACTTCAACTGCATCATAGGAATCTATGAGCTCCAGGATGCGGTCAATATCGCCCTTATCGCGGTCCTTGAACCCGGTTTCCCGGTGCACGGTCTCCACTGGGGTGGCAAGCGTGGCTTCCCTATTGGACACTGCCACACCAATGCGCACCGTGCCGACATCGAGCGCGAGCCGGCGGCCCTGCCCCGGGTCATCAACTCCGGGGCTATCTGGTTCCACTTTTGCCACGGTCGAACTCCTACAGGGACTCGAGCATGTCCTTGACGGCTGCAAAGCCGCGCTCAGCGCCGGCTGCAGTAGAGCCAGAGCCCTGGGCCATATCCGGCTTACCGCCACCACGGCCGTCGACGTACTGTCCAAACTCCTTGACGATGTCGCCGGACTTTACGCCGCGGCCAACAGCCTTGTCCGTGGCTGCCGCGATGAATGGGAACTTGCCCTTGTCTTCGGCGCCCAGGACGATGACGGCTTCTTCCTCGCGCAGGCGGTTGCGCAGGTCCGTTGCAACGGTGCGCAGGTCTCCTCCAGTGGTGCCTTCCGGCAAGGTCAGCGCAATGACCTTGAATCCATTGATGTCCTTAGCAGCGCCGACGAACTCGGAGGCACGTGCAGCCAGCTGCTGCTTGCGTAGGGTTTCAATTTCCTTCTCCGCTGCCTTGAGCTTTTCAGACAGCTGCGCGATGCGCTCCGGCAGATCCTCGGTCTGTACCTTCAGCTCGCGGGACACGCCTTCTACCAAGGCGGTTTCCTTGGAGTAGTAACGGAAAGCATCCAAACCGGAGTAGGCCTCGATGCGGCGAGCACCAGAGCCAACGGAGGACTCACCGAGCACGGACACCGGTCCGATTTCAGCGGAGGAAGCAACGTGGGTGCCGCCGCAGAGCTCGATGGAGAACGGTCCGCCGATTTCTACTACGCGGACCTCCTTGCCGTAGTTCTCACCGAATAGCGCCATAGCGCCCATGGCCTTGGCCTCCTCCAGGGAGGTCTCAATGGTATTCACGGCAAAGTTGGAGTCGATTGCCTGGTTGGTGATCAATGCAATCTCTTCCAGCTGTGCCTGGCTGAGCTGCTCGGTGTAGTTGAAGTCAAAGCGCAGGTAGCCCGGGCGGTTCATGGAGCCGGCCTGGACGGCGGTGGGGCCAAGCACCTGGCGCAGTGCGGCGTGAATGAGGTGCGTAGCAGAGTGTGCCTGGGTAGCACCGTGGCGCCACTGCTCGTCGACGGCCGCCTCAACGGACATGCCCAAGTCAAGGCCGCCGGCAGTAACCGTCGCCTTGTGTACCCACAGCTTCTTGCCAATCTTTTGAACGTCGTTGACCTCAAGGAGGGATTCTCCGGCCATGATGCGGCCGCGGTCTGCCATCTGGCCGCCAGCTTCGGCGTACAGCGGGGTGTGGTCCAAGATGACCTCAACCTGCTCGCCCTCGTGCACCTGGTCGACTTTCTCGCCGCCGCGGACGAGGCCGATCACGCGGGCGTCGGAAGTAAGCTCCTCAAAGCCGGTGAAGACGGTGGGGTTATTGTCCACCCAATCGCGGTAGAGGGAAAGGTCAGTGTGGCCGTGCTTCTTGGCCTGATTATCGGCCTTGGCGCGGCGGCGCTGCTCGCCCATGGCGTCGTTAAAGCCATCCATGTCGACCTCAAGGCCGGCCTCCTGGGCCATCTCCAAGGTCAAGTCGATGGGGAAACCGTAGGTATCGTGCAGCTCAAAGGCCTTCTCGCCCGGCAGGACCTTTGCGGTCTTCGCGCGGGAGGTGGACTTGAGCTCCTGTACGGCATCATCGAAGAGGCGGGTGCCGGACTCGAGGGTCTTCAGGAAGGCCTTTTCCTCACTAACCGCAACGCGCAGGATGCGCTCGCGGTTGTCGGCAATCTCCGGGTAGGACGGGGTCATGGTATCCATGACCGTATTCATGAAGCGCTCCATGGTGGCGCCCTTAGCACCCAGCAGCTTGGCGGAACGGATAATGCGACGCAGCAGGCGGCGCAGGATGTACCCGCGGCCCTCGTTGCCCGGGGTCACGCCATCCAGGATAAGCATCATGCCGGTACGGGAGTGGTCAGCTACCACGCGGAAGCGGATATTGTCCTCGTGGGAGGCCTTGTCACCATAGGTGGCGCCGGTAAGCTCCTCAGCTACGTCAATAACTGGGCGCAGCAGGTCCGTTTCATAGACGTTGTCTACGTCCTGCAAAATGCAGGCCACGCGCTCGATGCCCAGGCCGGTATCGATATTCTTCTTGGGCAGCTCGCCGACGATCTCAAAGTTGCCCTTGCCAATGCCCTCGCCGCGCTCATTTTGCATGAAGACCAGGTTCCAAATCTCCATGTAGCGGTTGTCATCGGCGATCGGGCCGCCGTCCTTGCCGTACTCAGGACCGCGGTCATAATAAATCTCGGAGCACGGGCCGCAGGGCCCAGGGATACCCATGGACCAGTAGTTGTCCTCCATGCCGAGGCGCTGAATGCGCTCTTCTGGAACACCGATCTTGTCGCGCCAAATTTCGGCAGCCTCATCATCATCCAGGTAAACCGTAACCCACAGGCGCTCTGGGTCTAGGCCAAAGCCGCCCTCCTCAACGGAGCCGGTAAGCAAGGTCCACGCATTGGTGATGGCGCCTTCCTTGAAGTACTGGCCAAAGGAGAAATTGCCGGCCATCTGGAAGAAGGTGTTGTGGCGGGTGGTAATGCCCACCTCATCAATGTCCAAGGTGCGCACGCACTTTTGGATGGAAGTGGCAAGGCCCTTGGCAAAGGGCGGGTTCTGCTGGCCTAGGAAGTAGGGCTTAAACGGAACCATGCCGGCATTAACGAAAAGCAGGTTAGGGTCATCCAGGATCAGCGAGGCGCTTGGTACTGCCTCGTGACCAGAATTGACGAAGTGCTGGGTAAACCGTTCCCGGATCTCATGAGTCTTCACGAGCAACAATCCTAACTGTCTGAGCTTTCATCTTCTATCAAGAAGTTTCTAACCCGCCCAACTCTACCCTTCGCTGCACAGCGATTTCCCATCGGTGGGGATCAGCGAGGCCGGCGCGCGTTTTTGCCGGGGCCGCGTTTGCCCCGAATAATGCTGCGCAAGCGGCCTATATAGTCATAAACACGCTTCTCAGCCCCGTGATCGGTGGGCTCATAGTAAACCGAACCCTCCAGCTCATCGGGCAGGTACTGCTGCTCTACTACGCCGCGGGGATCATCGTGGGGGTAGACATAGCCCACGGCATTTCCCATCCGCTTGGCGCCCTCATAGTGCCCATCGCGCAGATGCGGTGGCACGTGGCCCACCTTGCCGGCGGCTACATCGGCTTGCGCCTGCGTGATGGCAGAAATGACCGAGGGAGACTTGGGCGCGGTGGCCAGGTGAATGGTGGCTTGCGCGAGCGGGATTCGGGCTTCTGGCATGCCAATGAGCTGAGCGGCCTCGGCCGCCGCCACGGCCACCTGGAGCGCGGTGGGATCGGCCATGCCGATGTCCTCGGAGGCATGCACAATGAGCCGCCGGGCAATAAAGCGCGGGTCCTCCCCGGCTTCTACCATGCGGGCGAGATAATGCAGCGCCGCATCCACATCTGAGCCGCGAATGGACTTAATGAACGCGGAAACCACGTCATAGTGTTGGTCGCCGTCGCGGTCATAGCGCACCACCGCCTTATTGACGTTGTCCGTGACCGTTTGTGGGGTAATCTCCCCGCCATCGTCAACCGCCTCTGCCGCGGCCTCGAGATAGGTCAGCGTGCGCCGCGCATCGCCGCCGGCGAGGAGTACCAACTGGTCCAAGGCTTCATCGGTAATCCGAATCTTGCGCTCGCCTAGGCCACGGTCGCTTTCTAGCGCGCGCTTGGCGACGCCCCTCAAGTCATCGTCGCTGAGCGAATGCAGCTGCAACAGCAGCGAACGAGACAAAAGCGGCGCGACGACGGAGAAGGAAGGGTTTTCCGTCGTTGCCGCGACGAGCAGTACCGTGCGGTTTTCCACGGCTGCGAGGAGTGCGTCCTGCTGGGTTTTGGAAAATCGGTGTACCTCATCAATGAACAGCACCGTGCGCCGGCCATGAATGAGCTCTTGCCGGGCGTGGGTGATGACCTCGCGGACCTGCTTGACGCCCGAATCAAGCGCGGAAAGGCCCACGAAGTTCTGCCCCATTTGGCTGGCGATGAGCGAGGCAATGGTGGTCTTGCCGGTGCCCGGCGGCCCGTACAAGATGACGGAGGCCTCTCCTGATCCTTCCACGAGGCGGCGCAATGGCTTGCCGGGCGCCAGAAGATGGTCTTGTCCGACCACTTCATCGAGGTTTTGGGGACGCATGCGCGCCGCCAGTGGGGACCCAGCATGGGTGGCAAAAAGGTTCTTCCCCGGCAGCGGCGACGCGCTGCGGTCCGGAGTGGGCCCGCCAAATAATGAGTCTTGAGACACTGGAAAGCTACCTCCTAAAAGCGTGCGGGCACATCGTGATTGTCTATTCGTCATCCAAGCGGCGCGCAATGGCGCTGCCAAATTCCGCGATGGGCGCGCAGGCGGGGCCATCGCAGCGCGCGGCATACCGGGATAGCGCCTCAAAGGTTTCATAGAGGTCGCGGCGCACGAGCAATTCATCTTCCGTGAACGGACCATGGTCAGCAGGGCGCAAGATGGAGCGCTGCGGATCGTGGACCACTTCGGCTTCACCCCTGGCTAGGGCAACCAGCCCTTCGATGCCGCCGGCGTGCATCGTGGTCACGCTCGATAGCGCCCAGCCGATGAGCGAGGCCACAATGAGACCATGGGTTTCTTCCGCATTGGAAAATAGCGGCCACACCTCAGATACGGCACGGGACCAAGCAGAGATGAAGATATCTGCCTCTTCGTCCGTAATCGGCTTGGAGAAGAGGAACTGTGGGAATCCGGCGATAACGCAGGCTACGTCGAAGCCAACATTGCGGAATCCTGCCCATTCATAGTCCAAGAAGTGCAGGCGCTGGGACACAATGATGTTATCCGGTGAAAGGTCGAAGGGAGTAAAGGCCCGGTCCTTGCCGGATGCCAGGGAGCGTGCGGCTTGACCCGCAAGATCCCGGAAGCTGGCCGGTGCCTCGAGCCCGGCTTTATCCAGCAAGTCGAGGCCGATGCCAATGGAGCGCTCCAGCGCCTCATCGCGCACGGACTGGTGCGGGGCCAAGTCCGGATTCTTGCGCAGCATCCTATTGAGCAGGGTTTCATAATCTTGCTCGTGGCCCGCGGTTCCAGCGTGCATGTGCCCCAACGCACTGCCCAGCGAGCGCAGCACCCGCACGCGGTCATCATCGGTGGACTGTACAAGGACGTCGGCAAGCGTTTCGCCCTCACCCAAGTCCGTCAACACGATAATGCGCTGCTCCAGATCGTGGGCCAGAAGTACGGGTCCCGGGCGCACGTCCTCAGATAACGCAGTGGTGAATTGATAAGCCACCACCTCGCGCAGCATCGCGGCATCGTCGACGCCATAGCCGGTGACCGGGTTGTACTTAATGACTACCGAGCGGTGCGGCAGGAAGGCTCCGGGGGCAATCCTGGCGCGCAGGACCATTGCATTGCCGGAACCGTCCAAGCGCTCCACACCCGACATCTCCGGGGTACCACCAAAACGGCGCGACAACATCTCCGAGGCGGCCTTGATGACATCCTCGGGTGATAGCACAGCTTCGTTATCAACCATAGTTCTATCCAGTATGCCCCCTCACACCAAAGCGGGGTCACAAGTTCGCCCGCAGCGAAATTGCCGCGGACTACGATGTGCCCCGCACGGTGCGCCTGAAAGGCCGAGGTTTAAGTTCCCGGCTTACTTCTCCTCAGCAGTCTCGGCCGCAGTGGAACCAGACTTTTCCTGTTCCTTCTTCTTTTCCGGCTTGTAGTCTACGCCGGTCTCCTTACGCTGTGCGGCAGGGATTGCCGCAGGGGCGTCGGTAAGCGGATCCACGCCGCCGCCGGACTTCGGGAACGCAATGACGTCGCGGATGGAGTCGAAGCCGCCCAACAGGGAGACGATGCGGTCCCAGCCGAAGGCGATGCCGCCGTGCGGTGGGGCGCCGTACTGGAAAGCATCGAGCAGGAAGCCGAACTTCTCCTGGGCTTCCTCGTCACCGATTCCCATAACGTCGAAGACGCGCTTCTGCACGTCCTGCTGGTGGATACGGATGGAGCCGCCGCCGATCTCATTGCCGTTGCAGACAATGTCATAGGCGTATGCCAGCGCCTCGCCCGGGTTCTGGTCAAAGTTGTCCAGGTACTCCGGCTTAGGAGAGGTAAAGGCGTGGTGAACCGCGGTCCACTTGGAGTGCCCCAGTGCGACGTCGCCAGAAGCGGTCGCATCAGCGGAAGGCTCAAAGAGCGGAGCATCTACAACCCAGGTAAAGGCCCAGTCGCCTTCCTTGATAAGGTCCAGCTTCTTTGCAATCTCGCCACGTGCAGCGCCCAGGAGGGCACGGGAAGACTTGGTGTCACCAGCGGCAAAGAAGATGGCGTCGCCCGGCTTGGCGCCGACGTGCTCTGCAATGCCCTCGCGCTCGGCGTCGGTAATGTTCTTAGCTACCGGACCGCCCAAGGTGCCGTCCTCACCCACGGTGATGTAGGCCAGGCCCTTGGCGCCACGCTGCTTAGCCCAGTCCTGCCAAGCATCGAACTGACGGCGCGGCTGGGAGGCGCCGCCCTCCATGACCACGGCGCCGACGTATTCGTTCTGGAAGACGCGGAAAGTGGTGTCCTTGAAGAACTCGGTGCACTCTACAATCTTGATGTCGAAGCGCAGGTCCGGCTTATCGGAACCGTAGTACTTCATCGCATCGGCGTAGGTCATGCGCGGGATCGGAGTCTTAATCTCGTAGCCAATGAGCTTCCACAGCTCAGTGACAATCTCTTCCGCCAAGGCGATGACATCGTCCTGGTCTACGAAGGACATCTCCACGTCCAGCTGGGTAAACTCCGGCTGGCGGTCAGCGCGGAAGTCCTCATCGCGGTAGCAACGCGCGATCTGGTAGTAGCGCTCCATGCCGGAGACCATGAGCAGCTGCTTGAAAAGCTGCGGGGACTGTGGCAGTGCATACCAGGTGCCCGGCTTCAAACGTGCTGGAACCAGGAAGTCGCGTGCACCCTCCGGGGTGGAACGGGTCAGGGTTGGAGTCTCGATTTCAGCAAAGTCATGCGAATCCAGCACCTTGCGGGCCGCGCGGTTGGCTGCAGAACGCAGGCGCAGCGCCTGTGCCTGGCGCTCGCGACGCAGGTCCAGGTAGCGGTACTTCAGGCGAGTCTCCTCGCCTACCTCACCCGAGGTGGAAGGATCATCAATTTGGAACGGCAGCGCTGCGGACTTATTCAAAACCTCAAGATCCGCGACATTGACCTCAATTTCACCGGACGGCAGGTTGGGGTTTTCTGAGCCTTCTGGGCGAGGCTCCACGGTACCGGTGACCTTAACGCAGTATTCGGAACGCAGGTCGTGGGCGCGCTCCGCCACGTCAGATTCACGGAAGACAACCTGGGCGATGCCGGAGCGATCGCGCAGGTCAATGAAGATCACACCACCGTGATCGCGGCGGCGGGAAACCCAACCGGTTAGGGTGACGGTCTCTCCTGCGAGTTCTTTGCGGAGCTCACCTGCTAAGTGGGTACGCAGCACTGTTGTTCAATCCCTTCTGAAAATTGTGTCACTTGCGGGTCCCGCCACGCGTAAACAGCGCGCGCCAAACCAAGCACAAGACTAGGAACGCGCACAATTCTACATCCCTACCGGTACGCGGAGCGCAGTTAGGTGGACGCAAGCTAACCCTGAAGGCCGCAGAAGAACCCCCGTTTCCCTCCTTCGGCTTCTTTGCAACAATCTCCATCCAGTGTATGAGGGGACCATGTGGCACTATTTAGGCATGACTTTTAGATCAGGTGCCGATTTCGGCGGCAAAGAAGCGCGTTCGGGTGGTGGTGGCGGTGGTATCGCCATTGGCGGTGGCGTCGGCTCGATTGTTCTAGTAGGCCTTTTCCTCCTCTTGGGCGGCAATCCCTCAGACTTGGGCTCAATTCTGGGCAGCGAGCAGACCCAATCCGACGGCGCTGCACAAGGCGAAAGCCCCGAATGCGAAACTGCAGAAGATGGCAACACCAAGGATGAATGCCTCGTTGAGTTCACCGGTCGCAGCGTAGACAACGTCTGGTCCAAGGTCTTGCCGGAACAGGCCGATATCCAATACACCGAGCCGGAGCGCGTGGTCTTCCACGGCGGCGTTAATACCGGTTGCGGCGCGGCCTCTTCTTCTACCGGCCCCTTCTACTGCCCGCGCGATGAGTCCGCCTATTTCGACACCGCGTTCTTTGATTCCCTGCGCAACTTCGGCGCGGAAAATGCCCCCTTGGCCCGCATGTACATCGTGGCGCACGAGTTCGGCCACCACATTCAAAACCTTGAGGGCACCCTCGGCCTGTCGGACTATGACGACCCAGGCGCCGATTCCAACGCGGTGAAGATCGAGCTCCAGGCTGACTGCTACGCAGGCCTGTGGGCTTCCTACGCCGACAAGGGCGATAACCCCTTGCTCGAGCCGATTACTAAGGAACAGGTCTCAGACGCTGTCGCGGCTGCCCAGGCGGTGGGCGATGACAATATCCAGCGCCGCTCCGGCGGCCAGGTCCAGCCTGATTCCTGGACGCACGGTTCCTCCGAACAGCGTGAGAAGGCATTCCTCGCCGGATATAACTCTGGCAAGATGTCCCAGTGCGACACCCTGGAGCGCGGCGCCTACCGCGGCTAAAACTCTCAACGTGGCCGTCGCCGAGAGCGGCGGCCATTATGTTCACAAATAGCCACATTGCTTTCACGAACTCCACATCTTGAGTTCACTTTCCTGACACCTAGGGCCTTTAGTCTGAGTGTGCATTCTCTACATAAGAATTTCCTTTGAGAATCCTCTTAACCACGCTGAGAAGCGCGGTCATCCCTCTCGTGCACGCTTTTCCTGAAAGGTTCTTCCTGTGTCTACCCCTACCACCCACATGACGGACATTGAGGCCGTCAATGGCAAGGGCAACGACTGGATTTGGCACGCCATCTTTGGCGGCCTCACAGCCGTTACCCTCATCGGTTTTATGATCTGGGGCCACGACTACGTCGATGGCTCTAAACCTATTCTGCTTGGCACTGCCATTCTCTTCGCTCTCTTCATGGCCTTCAATATTGGCGGCAATGACGTTGCCAACTCCTTCGGTACCTCCGTAGGTGCCGGTACGCTGTCCATGAAGCAGGCCCTCGTTGTCGCCGCCATCTTCGAAGTCTCTGGCGCCATCCTCGCCGGCGGCGAGGTCACCGATACCGTGCGTTCTGGCATCGTCGACCTTGACGCCATCGATGGGCTCGACCCCATGGAGTTCGTCTACATCATGATGTCGTCCCTTTTGGGTGCGGCCATCTGGCTCCTCGTTGCCACCCGTATGGGTTGGCCAGTGTCTACCACCCACTCCATCGTCGGCGGCATCGTCGGCGCCGCGCTCACCGTTGGCTTCATCACCGGCAAGGGTGGCTTGGACATGGTGCAGTGGGGCGGGATTGGCACTATTGCCATCTCGTGGGTGCTCTCCCCTGTTCTCGGCGGTCTCGCTGCGTTCATCCTGTTCAAGTGGATTAAGACCTCCATCTTGGTCTACAACGAGGAAGCAGACCAGAAGCTGCGTGAAATCAAGACCCGTCGTGCGGAGCTGCGCCAAGAGCACAAGTCTCGCTTTTCGCGCCTCAATGAAATCCAGCAGATCAGCTACACCAACGCCATGGCCCGGGACGCCGCCTTGGTGGCAGAAGAAGACTTTGATCCGGATCAGCTGGAATCCGAGTATTACCGCGATCTGTATAACCTCAACAAGGACATGGATAATGTCAAGGCTCACCGCGCCCTGGAGAGCTGGGTACCGGTACTAGCCGCCATCGGTGCCATCATCATTTCCGCCATGGTGATGTTCAAGGGCCTCAAGCACACCGGACTCGATTTCAGCGTCCTTCAGAACCTGTTGGTCATGGGCATGGTCGGCGCAGTAGTGTGGATGGCCGTCTTCATTTTCGCCCGCTCCCTGAAAAAGAAGTCGCTGGCTAAGTCCACCTTCCTTCTCTTTTCTTGGATGCAGGTATTTACCGCTTCCGCCTTCGCCTTCTCCCACGGTTCCAACGACATCGCCAATGCCATTGGCCCCTTCGCTGCGGTTATTGACGTCCTCAAGACCGACCAAGTCAGCGATGAGGCTGCCGTGCCGGTTGCCGTCATGATTGCCATGGGCGTTGCCCTGATTTCTGGCTTGTGGTTCATCGGCCGCTTCGTGATTCAGACTGTGGGCTCGGGCCTAACCCAAATGCACCCCTCCTCCGGCTTCGCTGCTGAGCTTGCCGCCGCCGCTGTGGTGATGGGTTCATCGATCTTGGGCCTTCCGGTTTCTTCCACCCACATCCTCATCGGCGCCGTGCTGGGCGTGGGCATTGTCAACAAGGCAGCTAATTGGAACCTGATGAAGCCTATCGCTTTGGCGTGGGTCATCACCCTGCCCGCCGCGGCAGTCATCGCTGCCATCACCGTATCTGTGCTGCGCGTAGTCTTCTAGGGATAGCTCAGCGCCGCATATCCTCGACACTCCCCATTTCATCCGCTAGCCGCACCGGCCATCGAGCCGGGGCTAGCGGATTTTCCATTGGGTAGCTTGGACAAACGCCCTGCTTGGCGACGCCCCCTTCTCTACACTGGCCCATATGACCGCGCACCGAGCAACTGCATTCCTGGCCGCATTCAACGACATAGAGCAACACTTGCGCTCGGCTCTCAACGCTGAGAACTCAGATTCCTTTTGGTGGATAGTAGACAAGGCACGAGACAAACACATGCTTTCTGGCAAGCAAGCCGAGGCACTCAAAGATTTTTCCAACCTACGCAATGCCATTGCCCACGGGCGTTACTACAAATCAGAGCCCATCGCTGAACCGCACGAAGCAGTGGTTAAGCAGATTTCGGCTCTCCGAGACATAGTGGTGTCCCCGCCCGACACGCTTCAGGTTTTGCAGCCACAAAAGGTATTCACCTTGACGTCTGCCACATCCATCATGGAGGCATTTAGCGTCATAAAGGATAAGGACTTCTCCCAAATCCCCATCTACGATGAGGGCCGCTTCACCGCTTTGCTAACCACCAACACCATTGCGCGATGGGTAGCCGGGGACCTCAGCGATAATCACGTGCTCGATGCGGCGGACATCGCGGACATCGTGGAATATCAAGAACCCAGTGATCGCGCTATCTTTCTTGCCCGCACAGTCAGCGTGCAGGAAACGGTGGACGCCCTTTCAGAAACCGACAACCAAGGACATCGCCCATGCGCAGCGGTCATCACGGAACACGGCAAGGTCACTGAGAGGCCCCTGCGCCTCGTTGCACCGGCCGATCTACCGGCACTTTTTGATGCCCTAGAATGGGAATAATTCTCCCGCAGTCGGCTTTTCCGCAGTCGGCACGGCGTCTATCTTTACTCCTGTGCACCGCATAGAAAGGCAACCATGCAATTCGGCATCTTCACTATCGGGGATTTAACTACTGACCCCATCTCAGGAAAGACACCCAATGAGGCTGAGCGCATCCGCAACCTAACGGAAATTGCGCTTAAAGCCGAAGAGGTCGGCCTTGATGTCTTTGCTACCGGCGAGCACCACAACCCACCTTTCGTGCCGTCCTCTCCTACAACGCACTTGGCCTATATCGCCGCGCAGACGGAGCGCTTGCAGCTATCTACTGCGACCACGCTCATTACCACCAATGACCCGGTAAAAATCGCAGAGGACTATGCCTTTCTGCAGCACCTTGCTGACGGCCGCGTAGACCTCATGCTCGGACGCGGAAATACCGGCCCGGTCTATCCCTGGTTTGGCAAAGACATCCAGCAGGGCATTCCTTTGGCTATTGAAAACTACCACTTGCTGCGCAGGCTGTGGCGCGAGCCAGTCGTTAACTGGCAAGGAAAGTTCCGTGCGGGTTTGGAAGGGTTTACCGCAACTCCGGCACCGCTGGATGGAATTCCGCCCTTTGTCTGGCACGGCTCCATTCGTTCGCCGCAAATCGCAGAACAAGCGGCCTACTACGGCGATGGCTTCTTCCACAACAATATCTTCTGGAATAAGGAGCACACCGCTCAGTTGGTGGACCTCTACCGCCGTCGCTTTGAAAGCTATGGCCATGGTCAAGCGGACCAAGCAATCGTCGGACTTGGCGGCCAAGTCTTCATCGGCGATACCGAACAGGAAGCTAAAGACTTCTTCCGCCCCTACTTCGACAACGCCCCAGTCTATGGCCACGGGCCAAGCCTCGAGGATTTCACGGCGCAGACTCCACTGACCGTCGGCACCGTGGAACAGGTAGTTGAAAAGACCCTCAGCTTCGCTGACTGGGCCGGTGACTATCAGCGCCAGCTATTCCTCATCGATCACGCGGGACTTCCACAAGAAGTAGTCCTCCAACAGATAGAAATCCTAGGCACGCAGGTTGTCCCCGAGCTGCGACGCCGCTTTGAGCAGCGCCGTCCGAGCCACGTGCCTTCTGACCCGCCGACGCACGCAAGCTTGCTCTCTGCGCCTCATCCTTCGCACCTTCAGGTCAGCCCAGGAAAGGAAAACTAGTTATGCGCTCCCTCCTCGTTGTCTCAGCTGGCCTTTCGCAGCCGTCTTCCTCTCGCAGGTTGGCGGACATGCTCGCAGAAGCCACCCGCGCCAAAATCTCCGCGCGCGGTGAAGGAGCCGAAATCGATGTCATTGAGGTCCGCGATCTCGCTTTCGAACTAGCTACCGCCATGACCGATCAGACTGCGCAAACGCCCCTTTTGTCTCGAGCCAAGCAGCAAGTTGCCGATGCCGATGGACTCATCGCCGTCACCCCTGTATTCCAAGGCAGCTATTCGGGCCTTTTCAAGATGTTCTTTGACACCTTGGAGCCCCATGCCCTCGACAACCTTCCCACCATCATCGCAGCGACGGCCGGTTCTTCGCGCCATGCCCTCATTTTGGACTACGCGCTCCGCCCGCTATTTAACCAATTGCACGCAAACATCGTGCCGACGGGTGTTTTTCAGGCCGCAGAAGACCTAGGCACTCCGGAGGGCGAGCGCATTGCCTCCAGAATTGAGCGCTCAGCCATCCAGCTGGCTGACCAGATCGTTACCCCGCGGGACCGGGTGCCAGGAATTGCCGGCGATCTCACTGGGTTGGGAGGCCGCTCCACCGTACGGCTAGCAAAGGAGAACTTCATCCCCCTCGACAAGCTCCTGAATGGGTACGGCAAATAAGCCACAACGCGAGCAGCGCTACGCATAGACAGCGATTGATAGAAGGTGTGACTTTCGCTACCCTGGTCACATAAAATCTGCCTCTACCCTTTGGGTCCAGCTTGACCCCAATAACGGCACAGCAAGCACCCTATAGCTATCCCTTCAGAAAGGTTCGGCACAGCTTAACTATGACAATTAGCGTCACGGACATCTTCTCCATCGGCATTGGCCCTTCCTCTTCGCACACCGTCGGGCCCATGCGCGCGGCTAAGCAATTCCTCGATTCCCTAGAGAAGCACCCAGCTAAGGTCTATACGGAGTTGCGCGGCTCGCTTTCCGCCACTGGCCGTGGCCACGCTTCCGATCGCGCCGTTATCCTTGGGCTCGCTGGCTGGGATCCGCTAAGCGTGCCTATCGACGCCGAACCTCACGCGGGCGGCTTCATCCCCAGCGAAGGAACTATTTCTGGTCCCCGGGGCACGGTGGACTATGAGATCGTCTTTGATAATGAACCGCTGCCCCAGCACCCGAATGGCATGATTTTTAGCGCCTGGGATGACAGCGGAAACCTGCTCGCAGAAAAGGAAGAGTACTTTTCTGTCGGCGGCGGCTTTATCCTCTCCCGCGCCGAGCTCGATGCGGAAGTCGCCGAAAGCAATGAAGTTCCTGCCGGCGTAGCCGCCGCCCATGTAGATGACTCCGTTCCCTATAAGTTCACCACGGGCGAAGAATTGCTCAACCTCTGCGAGGCTCATGACAAAGCAATTTGGGAGCTCGTCCTTGCCAACGAGGAGGCCTTGCACCGCGATGAAGGCGGAGCGGAATACGTTCTGCGCCACCTTGATTTGGTCTGGGACATCATGCGTGAATGTGTGACTGAGGGTATTTCCACCAAGGGCCTTCTTCCAGGTGGCCTGCGTGTGGCACGCCGTGCCCCGAAGATGTATGCCCAGTTGCTAGAAAACCAAGACGATACCAGCTGCGGTTTCTCCGCCATGGAGTGGGTTAACCTGTACGCCTTGGCGGTTAATGAGCAAAACGCTGCCGGTGGCCGCGTCATTACTGCACCTACCAACGGCGCGTGCGGCATCATTCCAGCGGTACTGCATTATGCGCGCGATTTCCGCGCAGACTTCACCCGTTCCACTGCCCGTCGGTACCTATTGACCGCCGGTGCCATCGGCATGATTATCAAGGAAAACGCGTCCATCTCCGGAGCTGAGGTGGGCTGCCAAGGCGAGGTGGGTTCCGCCTCCGCTATGGCCGCCGCAGGCATGGCAGAGCTGCTGGGAGCAGCCCCGGCGCAGGTGGAAAACGCCGCTGAGATTGCTTTAGAGCATAATTTGGGCCTTACCTGCGACCCAGTGGGCGGATTGGTGCAGATTCCGTGCATCGAGCGCAATGCCATTGGCGCGGTAAAGTCCATCAACGCCGCGCGCATGGCCAAAATGGGAGAAGGCACTCACCACGTGACCTTGGATAATGCGGTACAAACCATGGCTGAAACCGGCCGCGATATGCTCTCCAAGTATAAGGAGACCTCCCTGGGCGGATTGGCCAAGACCATGGGCTTTAGCGTTTCGCAGGTGGAGTGTTAAAAAGGACTGCATGCGCGCAGATGCTCTTCACCGCCGCACCGCCATTATCGCTGCGGCATGCCAGCTCTTTCGTACCCACGGCGATGATGTCGCTTTGGAAAAGGTGGCTACGCAGGCAGGCGTAAGTGTGGCTACGGTCTATCGCAACTTCCCCAACCGTGCGAGCCTCATCCGCGCGTGCGCGGAATATATGGGTGATGCCTTTGCCAAGTTTCAACAGCGCCTCATCGCGGACTTTGAGAACTCTACCCATTCCGGGAAAGACTACGTCCGGACCTACGCCACTCATATCCTGACCATGGGACTGAACACCCTTATTCCAGCGTTCGTCCCGCAGGATTTGGACTCTCTGAGCCCTGAATTAACCGCCCAGCGCGACCTCCTAGAGCGCAACGGCCGACGGTTTATTGAGCTGGGCCAAAAGCAAGGCGAGATTGGCCCCGGCGTCACCCACCTCGAATTCATTGTGGGACTGTTGAGCCTGGCACGACCCCGCGAGGTTGATATCGATGCCTACCAGCCGGATATTCAGGAAAAGATCATTGACCTCTTTCTGGCGGGCATAAAAAGTGGGCACCGCGCCTAAGCGCAATGCCCACCGGCTAAAGGAAATTTAGGCCTCGCCGTTCATTTCCCGAGCAAGTACAGACACTAGGTCAGAAACCTGTACGTCGTGCTGCTCATGGGCGGCAAGGTCCTTGAGCGCAACCGTACCATTTTCTAGCTCTTGTTCACCCAAGACCAGCGCGAAGCGTGCGCCGGCGCGGTCGGCGCCCTTCATCGCACCCTTCAGGCCGCGGTCTCCAAAGGACATATCCGCAGAGATTCCAGCCTTGCGGAGGTCATTGATCAGGGTGGTCATGGTGCGCTTGGCAGCAGCACCCAGTGCAACGCCAAAGACATCCACGCGGGACTCAACGCCATCGAGGGTGATGCCCTCAGCCTCCAGCGCCAGCAGAGCGCGGTCGACACCCAGACCGTAGCCAATACCAGATAGGTCTTGACCGCCCAGCTGGGCCATCAGCCCGTCGTAGCGACCACCGCCACCAATGCCGGACTGCGCACCAAGTCCGTCATGGACGAACTCGAAGCAGGTCTTGGTGTAGTAATCCAAGCCGCGGACCATGCGCGGATTAATCTCGTAGGCTACGCCCATATCGTCTAGCATGCCGGTAACAGTTTCGAAGTGCTCGCGGCATTCGTCATTGAGGTGGTCGAGCATCAAGGGGGCGTCGGCAAGCTGCTCTTGGACCTCTGGGCGCTTGTCATCCAGCACGCGCAAAGGGTTGATCTCTGCACGGTGGCGGGTCTCTTCATCCAAGTCGAGCTTGAAGAGGAATTCCTGCAGCTTCTCGCGGTAAGCCGGACGGCAATTGCGATCGCCCAAGCTGGTGAGCTCGAGGCGGAATCCGCTAAGCCCCAGCGCGCGGAAGGAACGATCCGCCAAAGCGATGACCTCGGCGTCAAGCGCAGGATCGTCTACGCCAATGGCTTCTACACCAACCTGCTGTAGCTGGCGGTAGCGGCCAGCCTGGGGGCGCTCATAGCGGAAGAAGGGGCCAAAATAGTTGAGCTTCACGGGCAGCTGGCCGCGGTCTAGGTTGTGCTCGATGACCGAGCGCATCACGCCAGCGGTGCCCTCCGGGCGCAAAGTAACGGAACGGTCGCCGCGATCCGCAAAGGTGTACATCTCCTTAGACACCACGTCGGTGGACTCGCCTACGCCACGGGCAAAGAGTGCGGTGTCTTCAAAAATGGGCAGCTCAATATGCTGGAAGCCGGAGAGATGTGCCTGCTCCACCATGGTCTGGCGCACCATATAGAACGCGGCCGACTGCGGTGGGAAATAGTCTGGGACACCTTTGGGGGCGGACAGGGCTTGGAACTGCTTCTTATTACTCACGGGTATTACAGTACCTCCCTCAATGTTGCGAAGAAGGGATTGGTCGCCCTCTCCTTACGCATCGTGGTGGTAGGCCCGTGGCCGGGCAGAATGTCGAGGTTATCTGCCAGACTCCACACTGGACCGGCAAGCGATTTTTGCATGGCATTGGGGTCCGAGTGAGGTAAGTCGGTGCGTCCAATGGCCCCGGCGAAGAGCACGTCACCGGTGAGGGCAAAGTCCTCGGCGACGATCATGACGCAGCCCGGCGAGTGCCCAGGCGCGTGTTTGAGGGCAAAGGTATGACCGATAAGCTCCAGGGTTTCGCCATCCTGGAGCTCGCGGAGGTCGGAGATGGGGGTCATATGGGCGGCGTCGAAAAGCTCTTGCGCCTGGGGCGAAACACCTTCACCGCTGTCAAGCATGAACTTGTCAGCCGGGTGGATATAAACAGGGATGTCGAGCTCTTCTGCCAAAGATCCGGCATCCCGAGTGTGGTCAATATGGCCGTGGGTGAGCACGATAGCCTCGTACTCCAAGTCATGCTCGAGGACTTTCTCCATCGCATCCATGCCTGGGTCCACAATGAAGGCTCGGCGGCCTTCCGCAATCACATAGGTATTGGTCTGAAACGGACCGGCAGTAAAACCGTAGATTTCCATACCCACTACCCTAGCTGCCTGAAACAAAAAAGAGCCGGCCTCCCCCATTTTCAGGATGAGTAGAGGCCGGCAGCGCCAAACGGCTTAACGCAAAATATCCCAGACCTTGTCATAATCAAGCTGGGTGACCACGCCTGGAACCAATTGAGTGTGGATGACCTTGTGGTTTTCATCAGCCACCACCACGGAGCGGGCAAGCAGGCCCTCCAAGACGGAATCGCGCACAGTCACGCCGAACTTCTCGCCAAAGTCAGAGCGAAATGCGGAGGCGGCGATGACATCATCAATGCCGTCAGCCGCGCAAAAGCGCTTGAGAGTAAAGGGCAAATCGAGAGAAACGGAAAGAAGCTTGGTGTTATCTAGCTGCGAAACCTGCTCATGGAAACGGCGCAGCTGGTCCTGGCAGGCAGGGGTTTCAATAGAGGGCAAGATGGAAATAATAAGGCGCGTGCCCGCAAAAGTCTCATTGGTAATCTGACGCAGGTCGGTACCGATGAGTTCAAATTCGGGCAGCGGGTCTCCCACTGCGGGAAGTTCACCAACGGTGGGCGTTGGCGGATCGGTAAAATCTGGTTCAACCATAGAAACCAGCGTACTTATGATTGGGCTTTAGAGCTATTAACTTGCTCAATTTTCCATGCCAACGCTTTCTCAGCTGTCGGGAACCGCTAGAATCGGTCAGGTTGAATCATGCCACCGATAATCGCTAGAAAGGTTGACTCCCGGTGCCAAATAATCAAAAGCGCGGCGAAGAGGCGCTGAGCAAGCTCGAGCGCGAGCTGAAATCCCGCGAACGCAAGCAAAAGGCACGCCCGCTCGGCGTTGTTGCCGCCTCCCTCGTAGTAATTCTCGCCCTCGTCGGCGGCATTTACTTCTTGTCCACCCGCGAAGGCGACGATGAAAACGTACAGGCTGAGGAGTCTTCCGCAGCTGAGACCTCGCAGGAAACCCCACAGGCGCAGCCCATCGCTGACAAGCGCGCTAAGGCCCTGCCGGATACTGTGACCTGTAAGTATGAGGACAACGGGCAAGAATCCAACGGCGCAAAGAAGCCGAACGGCAAGGATATTTCCACCAAGGGCACCGTCACCGTTTCCTTTGAAACCAACCAGGGCACCATTGAGATGGAAATGGACCGCGCCAAGGCGCCATGTACCACCAACGCTATTTCTGAGCTGGCCAAGTCGGGCTACTACGACGACACCGTCTGCCACCGTATGACCTCGGGCGGGCTCAACGTGCTGCAGTGCGGCGACCCCACCGGTTCCGGTTCCGGCGGTCCTGGCTTTAGCTTCGCCGATGAGTACCCCACCGACGAGGTTGATGAGAAGGACGCACAGAACCCCGTTGTCTACCCGCGCGGCTCCGTCGCCATGGCCAACAGCGGCCCAGACACCAATGGTTCCCAGTTCTTCCTCAACTACGACGATTCTGAGCTGGCCCCGAACTACACCTACTTCGCCACCATCACCGACAAGGGCATGAAGACGATGGATAAGATTGCCAAGAACGGCGTCGAAGGCGGCCAACCAGATGGCAAGCCTGCCAAGGAAGTCAAGATTAAGAAGGCAACCGTCAAGGCTTAGGCGGCAGAAAAGCCCTGCTTGGCGACGCCCCCTCTTAGCTCCACCGCACCACACCCCCCTAACGGGGGCGGGCACAAAGCCCCGGCCAATCACCACACAGCTCGTGGACGAATGCGCCGGGGCTCATCCTTTCCTTAAATTATACTGAACCCGATTATGAGGGTTAAGCTGCAGAAACAGGAGAACACTAAAATTCCTCTAGATCACAAGAATCACAGTAGTAAACACGCAGCACACAGCGGGCTTTCAGCTAGTTCAGCCAGTGAGCAAAAACCTGCCGATACTGTTGCGGAAGCCTGTCAGCCTGTCTAGTATTTGAAACGTCTTTGAACACACCAAGCTTGTTAGGAATCAAAAAATGAAGCTTTTCTCCCGCAAGGCACTCGTTGCTGGCGCAACCGCTCTGTCCATGACCTTTGCTGGCACCACTGTAGCTACCGCTGCTGAGTCGACCACCCAGTCCACCACTGCTAAGCCGACCACCACCAAGCCAGCTGAGCCGGCTGAGCAGGGTTCCTCCCTCAAGGACGCAGATCCAAAGGAGATCAAGGCTTGGATCGGCGTTGTCACCGCTATTATTGGCGCTTTGGGCACCCTGTTTGCTTTCGCTAACAAGTACCTCGACCTGCCTTTCGGCAACAAGTAAAGTCACCGCTTCATAGCGATTCTTAAGCCGCTGCTTCCCTAAGTGGAATGCAGCGGCTTTTTCGTGCGCTCTTGGGTAAAGGGAGCCTACAGATGACCTTTGCGCTTCTGGCCAAGCTGTGAGGTGCGTCCTAAGAGTCTTTAGCGTCTTCGATGTATTCGGACCCCACGAGGTCTTTAAAAAGCTCTGGGTCGATGGTTTGACCGACCTTGATGACGGAGATGTGGCCCGTAGGCTCCAGGATCATTATCTGCACGTCTTCCATGCGGCTAATGCCGGCTCTACGAGCCGCCGAGTAGATATCCGATTCTGTAATGTGAGCCAGCGTCAGGTTATCTTCAACCATCTCACCGCTAAAGACTAAAAGGATGGGACGACGGTCCAGAAAGCGCGTCCACTTCACTACCTTGCGAATGGTACCGAAGGCAGCTTCGAGCGCCATCAGCGTGGTCAGGCCGATGACGCCGGCGGCAAGGGTCGGTGGATTGCCCACGATGACACGGCCCGCGACTGCGCCAAACATAATAATGATGATGGCATCTGAGGCCGTCATGGACGTAAGTACGCGAGAGCCGAATACCTTCACCAAAACCATGAAGGATAGGTAGATACCCAAAGTCGCCAGCACGACAACGGGAATACGGTGCCATTCAATACCCAGCTGATAAGTAATCTCGCGCAGGAAGAGTTCTAGAGTGTCCACGACTGCTTAGGTTACCCGGCAGCCGCTAGACATACAGAAAAGGCGGAGCGTCACTCCCCTGTTCAGGAAGAGCCGCTCCGCCTAGTGCTGTGCTGTCCTAGATGTGGAACTGCTTGCGCAGGTCCTCAATCATCTTGCGCGCTGGAGCAGGAAGAATCTGCGGGTTCATGCCCACAACCGCAACGCCAGCTACCAGCGCTGCAACGATGGCGAATACTGCGCCACCCACGGAAGAGCCGTTGGAAGAGAAGGAAGAGCCCTTTGGCGCAGGCTTAGCTCCCGGCTCTTCGGAGCCCTCGCCGCTTACCTCGATAGGCAAGGTTGCCTTGGTGCCTGCGTCAGTGGTGATTTCGAGGTTCTGCTTGCCGCTCAGGTTCTCTGGAACGGTGAGCTTTACCGTTGCGCGACCGCGCTCACCAAATTGCGCATCGCCTTCCTGTGCGGCGTTGTCGATGTCTACGGTCTGCTCAGCGTCGCCCAACTTCACGGTTGCCTTCTTCGCCATCGGCTCGCCCTCGGTGGAGTAATTGAGGCTGGACAGGTTCACCGTGATTTCCTCACCCGGCTTCACGTCCCCCTCAATGTGTGCACCGATCTGGCCCTGGCCGGTGCGGACCTCCGATTCACCCGACTTGATGTAGTCGATCATGGCCTGAGTGTCCATGTAGCCCACATCGTTCTTGTCCTTGATGGAACCAGCGTTGAAGTAGCCGTCACCGCCTGCTTCTTCATCACTGGAAGCAAGGAAGGAAGACAGCGCAATGGAGTAATCCTTCTTCGGATCAATTGGCTCGCCATTGATAGTCACGGACTTTACGCGCTCGCCCTTGCCGGCCTTCTGGTCGTAGACCACCTGGACGTTATTGGAAATCCCCATGGCAAGGCGTGGACGGCTTCCCTCCTGCCACTGGTTGTCCAATGCCTTGATGAAATCTTCACCAGAAATCTTGGCGGTAATCACGGAGTTGCCAAAAGGCTGTACTTCAAAGATGTCCTTGTAGGTAACATCTCCGCCCTTTAGGTCGGCACGTACACCGCCGGCGTTCATCACACCGATTTCGATATCCTTGCCTACCTGCTTGCTCATGGCATAGCGTTGGCCTTCTGCGATGAAGTTATTGAGAGTGGATTCTACGCCATGGTTGGAACCAGCCTCTGCGCCTTCGTCAGAGCCACGGAACAGGTCTTGCTTCACATTGCCGGCTGTCTTAGAACCTTCAACCTCGGCTTCCTTCTGTGCCTTCTCAACGAGGTCCGCAATCTCGGCGTCCGGCTCAACATCGGCAGCATCCGTAGCATCGTACTGGCTGAGTTTGATGTCGGTTACCTTCTTGGCGGACTTGTCAAAGGTGATGTCGACGTCGTTAAGCAGCTTGCCATACTCATGACCCTCTGCCCACTGCAATGGAAGGGCACCTTCGCGGGGGATTTCGCCCTTGGTGCGCTGGTGGGTATCGCCGCCGAAGAGCACGTCTACGTCTTTATTGAAGCCCTCGGCATAGTCTTGGGCATCCTCGTGGAAGAGCGCGACGACGACGTCCGCCTCGCCAGATTCCTTCAGGCGGGTGGCCTCTTCATTCGTTGCCTTTACTGGGTCCGTGAAGGTAACGCCCGGGATCTTCGCCGCGGATACCTTGTACTTGGTATTTTCCGTCACGGTTCCGACATAACCCACTTTGACGCCGTCCACGTCTTCAACGTGAGAAGGCTCGAGCAAGGGTTGACCATCCTTAAGCACGTTTGCGCCCAGGATGGGGTACGTAGAGTTCGGCTGAATGCGCTCGGTGAGATCCTCGGTGCCCTTATCGAACTCGTGGTTGCCCACCGCTGACACCTTCATGCCCATCTGATTGAGAGCCTCAAGGGTGTACTTGTCATCAGAAATTGCAGATACGAAGGCGGAGCCACCCACGTTATCGCCCGAGGAGGTCAGGTTGAATTCCTGACCCTCATTTACCTGTTTAATGAGGGTCTGCAGACGAGCTACGCCGATCTCATCACCGGCCTTGGCTGGGTCACCAATCTTGTCTTCCAAGTGACCGTGAATATCGGTGATATTGGTGACGGAGATGGTGGTCTTGTTTTCCTGTGCCACCGCCTGCGCGCCGGAGAGAGCAACAGCGGAAACGGTAGTGGCGGCCACAAGCTGGCCGATGCGACGGAACTGCATTGAAGTACTCCTAGATAGTAGAAAGCGACAGGATAATTTATATCGCTTCATAATTTATATCGCTTCGCTAACTACTTGGCAGGAGAAATCAAGCTTGCTTGCTGGAGTTTTACCTTGCAGCAGTCAAGAATTCACATACAAGTAACCTCCCCGATGCCTTTGCATTGCTTGCCCCGCCCCTCCTTGAGGGTGGGGCACAGCGCCTTAGGCGGTTACGCGGTAAACGTCAAAGACGCCTTCGGTATTGCGCAGTGTGGTCATCAAGGTTCCCAATTGCTTGGTATCCGAAACGGAGAATGTGAACCTTACCGTCGCGATATGGTCATCGCCCCGATTCGAGTTCATGGTCAAAACGTTGATGTTCTGATCGCTCATTACCCGAGTGAGCTCTGAAAGGAGGCCCTGACGGTCGAGGGCTTCCAATTGCAGCGTCGCCGAGAAAGCGCCCGTTGCGGAGGTACCAGAAGACCAGGCCACCTCCAACATGCGCTCTGGTTCTGCCTTGAGCTTTTCCGCATTGGTACAGTCGGCACGGTGCACGGATACCCCGCCGCCTCGAGTGACGAAACCAAAAATGGTATCACCTGGTACAGGCTGGCAGCATTTGGCGAGCTTTGCCATCACATCTGGGCTGCCTTCCACCAAGATGCCGGTGCCCGATGCCGAATCTTCGGTGTGCTGGGCACGGGAGTGCTCAATCTCAGAAAGCGGCGTGCGCGAGGCCAGGGTGTCGATGGCATCATCTTGGTCGCCAAACATGGCAACCAATTGGTTGGCAACGTGTTGAGCAGATACGTGGCCGGCCCCGATGGCGGTATACAGCGAATCGACGTCGGTGTAGTGCAGCTGTTCCGCTACCTGCTTCATGGAGCTGGCAGTAAACAGGCGGTGCATAGGCAGGCCGCCGCGCTGAACTTCGGTCGCTAGGGCATCGCGACCGGCTTCCAAGTGTTCTTCGCGGCGTTCCTTGGCAAACCACTGCCGCACCTTGGTCTTGGCTCGAGCAGACACGAGGAAGTCTTGCCAATCGCGGGACGGACCAGCATTGGGATCCTTGGAGGTAAAGATCTCCACCTTGTCGCCGGACTTTAGCTTCGATTCGAGCGCGACGAGCTTGCCATTGACCTTGGCACCGATACACCTGTGCCCCACCTCAGTATGTACTGCGTAGGCAAAGTCCACTGGTGTAGAACCGGCAGGCAGGTTCACCACATCGCCCTTGGGGGTAAAGGCGAAGATCTGCTTGGCGGTCAGGTCGTAGCGCAGGGAGTCGAGGAACTCGTTGGGATCGGCGGCCTCCTTCTGCCAGTCCAGAAGTTGCCGCATCCACGCCATCTGGTCCACTTCTTCCTGGTGGCCCGAGTTCTTGCCCTTGGTTTCTTTGTAGCGCCAGTGAGCAGCCACACCGAACTCAGCGTTATAGTGCATCTCGTGGGTACGTACCTGGACCTCCAAGGTAGCGCCACCATCTGCCAGCACCGTGGTGTGCAGCGACTGATACACGCCGAATCGCGGCGAGGAAATATAGTCCTTAAAGCGCCCCGGCAATGCCTGGTAGATCGAGTGGACCACGCCGATCGCGGCATAACAGTTATTGACGTCCTCGACCAAGATGCGGATTCCTACGAGGTCGAAGATCTCCGCGAAGTCGCGGCCGCGCACAATCATCTTTTGGTAAATGGACCAGTAATGCTTTGGTCGGCCCATAACCTCGGCTTCAATGCCGTTTTCCTTCAGCGCCCCGCTGACCTGGCTAATGATCTCTTTCAGCGCGCGATCGCGCGAGGGGGCACGATCTGCCACCATCCGTACGATCTCGTCGTACTTCTTCGGATACAAGATGGCAAAGGACAGGTCTTCCAACTCCCACTTCACGCTGGCCATGCCGAGGCGGTGAGCTAGCGGCGCGATAACCTCGAGGGTCTGCCGCGCCTTCTTAGCCTGCTTTTCGGGCGGGAGGAACCGCATGGTACGCATATTGTGCAGACGGTCGCTGACCTTGATGACCAGGACTCGGGGGTCGGTGGCCATGGCGACAATCATCTTACGAATGGTCTCGGCCTCTGCGGCCGAGCCCAGTGCCACCTTGTCCAGCTTGGTCACGCCATCGACCAAGCGAGCCACCTCCGGACCGAAGTCTCGGGTGAGGTCCTCTAGGGAGTACTCAGTATCCTCCACGGTGTCGTGCAACAGTGCTGCGACGATAGTGGTGGTGTCCATACCGATCTCCGCCGCGATCGTCGCCACGGCGAGCGGGTGGGTGATATACGGTTCTCCGGATTTGCGAAAGACACCCTCATGGAGCCTCTCCGCGGTGTCATAGGCGCGATTGAGTAGATCAACATCGGCCTTGGGGTGAAACTTGCGGTGGATGGACATCAACGGGTCCAGCACCGGATTTACCTTCACTCGACCGCCGGTAAGCGAACGAGCAAGGCGAGCCGACATGCTGCGCATTCCGCCGCCGGACTGGCGCTTTACGGGTTTGTCCATGGCCAAATCTACCGCCCTTCACAGTGCCACGGGCCTTGTGGCCTCATGTCCAACTAGATCGTTCGATCTAGCTTAGGCATCCCATCTTAGTCTGTGGCATTCAACACAATGAGCGGTGGGCCGGATAAACGCTCACGACCGTTGAGCCCCTTGACTTCCAGCACCACCACATTGCCAGCGACTTCGGCACCTGCTGACTCAAGCAAAAGCTTGGCACCGTGGAGGGTGCCACCGGTGGCCAGGACGTCGTCGACAAGCACTACGCGCTTGCCCTTGATGTCAACGCCGCTGGCTGGAATCTCCAGCGCCGCAGAACCGTACTCCAGCTCGTATTCCTCGGTATATACCGGTGGGGGAAGCTTGCCCTTCTTGCGGATGGCCAAGATGCCTAGGCCCATCTTGTAGGCAACGGCCGAACCGAGGAGGAATCCGCGAGCATCCAGGCCGCCGATCATATCCGCGCCCAATTCCTCGCAGGCGGCCGCCAAGCCGTCCACTACGGTGCGAAATGCCTCTGGATCCGCCAAGACTGGGGTGAGGTCCTCAAAGAGGATGCCCTCCTCCGGGAAGTCTTGAACGAGGCGAACCTTATCCTTGAGTGCCTGTGCTGCTGATTCGTAGTGCGAACTCATAGTCTTCCTTGAGAAATAATTGCGAGAGGTTTTGAACGCCCGATATTCGGGGCCTATTCCGTGTCCGTTGGGGCGGTGCTGTGCCAGCGATCCATATTCCAACCGATGCCCGAGACGCCAGTGTACGGCAGGACGCCTTCCACGTCGCGGCGGACGAGGAAGACGCGCGGCTGCGCGGAGAGAGGAATGGATGGTACATCCTTCCACAGAGCCTCTTCTGTCTTCTTCAGCTCCGCAGAGTTCTTCATGCTTGACTCCACAGTGGAATACTCCGTCTGGGGATCGACCGGGCCGAGGAAGGCATCGACGGTAGGCGCCCAGGTTTCCGGATCCATTTCCAAGTAGTGCTGGGACATGAACTCCCCAGACGCGTCCTCGATGGTGATACCAGCCGGCTCACAGGATGCACGGAGTTGTTCCACCATGGCGGCGTAGCGTTTGTCTGGCCCCAAATAGCCGACCTTGATGGTCGTACCGTTGAGGTCACCGGCCTTAGCCAAATCCGTGCCTTGGTGTTCCTTGCCCACCTTGTCTAGACCGCCGGCGACTGGGTTGGTCGCGGAGACGGTACGCAAGTAAGCCGGTGGCACCTCCACACCGGAGGCCGCTGAGCTTGCTTGCGCAACCGCCTGCTGATCGACGCAGGCCGCGAAGCTCTCGCGCGCCCACGGCTCCGCGAATACTCCAGCTTCAGATAGCGTGAGCGTATCCGTTAGCTCGCCGACCATTGGAGTGACCTCATAGGGGGACTCCCCTGCCTCATCCTTCGTGCTGTCCAGCCAGTCAGGATTTTCGCTTGCGGCATCGACTACGCGCAACGCGCCTTTATCTGCGAGCTTCTGTGCATCAGCCTCCGAAGGCCAGACCACAACATGATCTTCCGCTGGGGCGTCTCCGAAGTACTTTTCGTTTGCCTTGAGAATAACCTCCCCTTCGTCGCCTACCTTGTCAATGACATAGGGTCCGAAGGAGACCTGCAGCTCGGGATCTAGTTGATCCTTGGCCACGGAAAAGCCATAGCGCCATTCCTTAGCTACCGGCGCAAGCGCCTGCATGTCTTCTACTGCCAGGGCGGCGTTGAGTTCCTCAATGCTCAACCCGGATTTCTTAGCCAGCGCATGGGCCGGCATGACCGTGCCGGCGCCAAACATGTGGCGCCAGCGCTGCCCCTGATCCTTGTTAAAGGTCAGGGTGAAGGTTTTGCTTTGGGGCTCACAGCTAAATTCCGAGATGTCATTCATCAACGGCATATGGGAGGCAAATTCAGCTGGATGAGTACCGGCCACATACGTCAACAAGTAATCATCGCAGGTAACAGGAGTGCCATCGGAGAATACGGCGTCCTCCTCCAAAGTGAGCTGAACGCTGCGCTGGTCGCTGCCGGCAACGGGCGGAAGCTCTTCAGTTTCAACCAGATCCGCATTGGGAATTAATTCGCCAGAGGGACCGGGCACAAAAAGCCCCGGATAAAGCCGCGTAGACAGCAGTCCGGCGGAGGTAGCATCACCAAAAGACGTGCCAGCATTAGTGGTGGCCAAGCGGGAATTAACCTGGTAGCCAAAGTATCCATAGGATTCTGGCTCCTGGGGAGCACTAGAGGTGTCCTCCTCGCCGCCCTGCCCGCTACAGGCAGAAGCAGCTAGAGCTAGAGCTGAAACGCACGAGGCAATGGCCTTCCTTCCCCAGTGACGATTTCTAGAACTGCTCTTTGATTTAAGCACCGTAATTTGCCCTCACTTCAGCTACCGCTTCGCCAAAATTTTACTACCGCAAGCTACCGGCCCGGGCGCCAGGTTGCGCCAGGTTGCCCAGTGGACTCGGACGGATCGTCTTCGATCTCAGCCGGGGTGGACTTTGCGCTCACTGGTGAGACCACGGTGCGACCGGAGGATGCTGCGCCGGATTCTACCGCTGCATCCTGGTCCTTGCCGGCACGGTAGTCCGCGACCCGCTTGTTGTGGCGCTTGATCTTCTTGGACATGTTGGCGAAGGTCACGACCAGCGGCGTAGCAAAGAAGATGGAGGAGAAAATGCCCTCGACCACGCCGATGAGCTGGATGAGTGCCAAATCGCGGAGGGTACCGATACCCATGAGCCACACGGCGACCACGAAGAGCGCGATGATAGGCAGCGCAGAAATTACCGAGGTAGAAATCGAGCGCATGACGGTCTGGTTAATAGCCAAGTTTGTCAGCTCAGCAAAGGTCTTCTTGCGCTGGCCCTCGAGGCCTTCCGTATTTTCGTTGATCTTGTCAAAGACGATGACCGAGTCATACATGGAGAAGGTCAGGACGGTAAGCAGACCAATAATGACGGCCGGGGAAACTTCGAAGCCAAAGAGGGCGTAAATACCGGCGATGATAACGCCGTCTGCAATCAGCGCGATAATCGCGGCAAAAGCCATGTTCTTCTGCAAGCGAATGGCCACGTAGACGGTCGCGGCTACCAGGAAGACCAGCATGGCAATGAGCATGCGCTGGGTAATAGAAGAACCCCAGGATTCGGATACCGTGGACGAGCCAATGGCATCCGGGGTGGCCTTGCCGTTTTCATCCTTCGGCTGGAAGTTGTCATAGATAGCCGCGCGGGCCGCATTCACGTCCTCTTGGCTCAGGCGCTCAGAAACGATTTCCAAGGTCTCGGAATCGCCAGCGCCCACGATGTGAACCTGCTCGGGTTCTACACCGGTGGAGTCTTCGAAGACCTGGCTTACCTCGTCTTCCTTGAGGTCGCCTGCCGGCATCGACAACGTGGTGCCGCCTTCGAAGTCAATCGAGAGCGAGAATCCACGAATAAGGATTGCGGCCACTGCGGCCACGATCAACGCGGCGGTGATGCCGTACCACAGCTTGGTGCGACCGATGAAGTCATAACCGCGCTCGTCCTCATAGAGGCGGTCCATCCGGGAAATTTTGTGCTTAGTCGAAACAGCCATGCTTATTTCTCCTCATCTTCCGCAGCATCTACGGGACGTGCGGTTCCTGCGGCAGAATCTCCTGCCGTTTCCTTGGTGGCTGGCTCCTTTGCACTCGCGGATTCAGCAGCGTTCGCTTGACGACGTCCCGATCCGAAGTAGCCGCGCTCACGGCGCTCTTCCACCAGTGCGTAGATACCGCCGAGGCCATTCATCGAAGGTTTAGCGGCAGCCGGACGGCGGCCGACCATCTGCATCAGTGGTGCCATGACCAGGAAGGATACGACTAGGTCGAAGACCGTGGTCAGGCCCATGGTAAAGGCGAAGCCCTTCACCTCACCGATGGCGAGGAAGTAGACCACAACAGAGCCAATCAGGGTCACCGCGTTACCGGTCACAATGGTGGCACGCGCGCGCTCCCACGCCTTTTGTGTAGCGGAGCGGAAGGTGCGTCCCTCGAGGAGCTCGTCCTTGATGCGCTCGTAGTAGACCACGAAGGAGTCAGCGGTTGCGCCCACACCGATGACCAGACCGGCGATGCCGGAAAGGTCCAGCGAGTAACCGATCCAGCGGCCCAGCAGAACCAGGGAGCCATAGGTCAGTACGCCAGAGGCAATGAGGAAGATGAGGGATACGCCGGCCAGCGCGCGGAAGTAGTACAGCGAGTAGGCCATCACGAGTACCAGGCCAACAAGGCCTGCAATGAGGCCGGCCTGCAGAGCGGCCTTACCCAGTGTTGGCGGGATGGACTCTACGGTGCCACCCGGCTCGCCATTTTCACCTGCGAAGGACAACGGCAGTGCGCCGTACTTCAGGTTATTAGCCAGGTTTTGTGCCTCTTCCTGGCTAAAGTCACCAGTAATGGAGGTAGCAGAACCGACTGGGGTTGCTCCCTGAATGACCGGTGCGGAAATAACCCCAGAGTCAAGGGTGATGGCTACCTGGTCCTTCAAGTGTTCCTGCGTCAGGTCTGCCCAGGTCTGAGAACCGTTCGGGCCATCACCGGTCTTGAAGGAGAAGTTGATCTCCATCTGGCCGGACTGACCGTTCAGGCCGCCTTCGATCGGAGAATTGGTATCGATCTCGTTACCGGTGAGGCGGGTGCCGTTTTCGTCCTTGATGCCATTGAGAAGCGGTGCTGGCTCCAGAACGTACGGGTTGCCCTTGGAGTAGTCACAAGTAACAAATGGCTTGGCAGGATCATCGGCGCCGGCCAGTGGATCGGTGCTGCCCTGGCAAGTCATCAGCGCGGAGGCTGCAGCCTGGGTGGTCGGGTCCTCGGACTGACGATCCTTCAGCAGCATCTCCGTGACTTCATCACGGCGCTTAGTCTGCTCGATGGAGTTGCTTGGCTCCTCAAGCGGCTTGGCGCTGACCTTAGGAGCCTTCTGTTTCTTTGGCTCCTTGCCAGTCATCTGGGCTTCTTGCTGAGCGACGGCCTTGGTCATCTGCTCCATCTGCTTATTGGCCTCCTCTGCGCTCAGTACGTCGTACTTCACCCAGCGATTGGCCATATCTTCCAGCTCCTTATTGAGCTTTTCCATGTCCGGCATGGAGGGCTTAGCCACCGGACGGAAGAACAGCTGCGAGGTCTGGCCCACGGCCTGTGCCTGGGAGGCGTCTTCACCTGGCACGGTAATGACCAGGGTATTGCCGTTGATGACAACCTCAGAACCAGAAACACCCATGCCGTTAACACGCTGTTCCAAAATGTTGCGTGCTTGCTTGAGCTGGTCTTGGGTGGGTTCCTCGCCTTGCGGCGCCAGCGTTACGCGGGTACCGCCCTGCAAGTCAATGCCAAGCTTTGGAGTGCTTTGACGGCTACCAGTTAAAAAGATAAGCGCATAGATAACAACCACAATGAGACCGAAGAGCGCGATCGCACGCTTCGGCCATTGGCGTTTGCTATTTTTCATAGCGCCACGGGATTTTGCGGACAACGATAATCTCCTGTGCTGCTTATAACAGGGTGTTTAAACATTAAATACGGCCCCGCCATACGGCGCAGGCACGTCAACAACGCACAATCGTACGTCATCAGGCGGAGTTTTCCTTAACGAGGGCCGGAAAAGGCCCAAAGTGTGACGGGGTCTACGCTCCGCGAAGGCCCCACCTACCTAGCAAACATTAAGGTAACTCTTAGGAAATGGCGGGCTATTTCTTCTCCTCGCCGTCAAACGGAGGGTATTTCTCATCTGGCAGGTCATCTGCCGCATCATTCTTCTCTTCCCCAGCAGCAGGACGGGCCAGGTCATTGGCCTCTTGTTCGGTGCGAATGACGGCCATCTTGTCAAAAGTAACCACCACGCCAGGGGCGATTTCTAGATCCACATCCTTGTCGCCAGCGCTGCGCACCACGCCGTGCACACCGCCCGCCGTAACGATGGCGTCGCCCGGCTGCAGGGAATTCTGGAGGGCCTGCATCTCATTTTGGCGCTGGCGCTGCTTTCGCATGGCCATAAACGAGGGAACGACGAAGAGGATGCCAATAATGATGAGAATGATGATTTCCATAGCACCCTAGTGTGCCAGACGGCGATGCACACAGAAACCCCAAGGGGACATCGCCAAGCAGGCTAGCCCTTGAATTAAAACAGCCCGGCCGCGCCCTCCGGCGGGGTAAGCCCCAGGTGTCGCCATGCTGCAGCGGTAGCTACACGGCCGCGTCCAGTGCGCGCAACCATCCCGGCACGCACCAGGTAAGGCTCACACACCTCCTCGACCGTCGAGGGCTCCTCGCCCACTGCGATGGCCAGCGTGCTCACGCCAACCGGTCCACCGCCGTGCCCCTTAATCAAGGCATTGAGCACCGCCCGGTCGAGGCGGTCAAGTCCCATGTCATCTACGTCAAAGACTTCGAGCGCTCCCTGGGCCGCGCTGAGATCAATCAGGCCGGTGCCATTGACCTCGGCATAGTCACGCACGCGGCGCAGCAAACGGTTAGCAATACGCGGGGTTCCGCGCGACCGAGAGCCAATTTCTACCGCCGCATCGTGGTCAATTTCCACGTCCAAGATGTGGGCGGCGCGCTTGATCACCTGGGTGAGATCGGCCGTGTCGTAGTACTCCATCTGCGCGGTGAAACCGAAGCGGTCGCGCAATGGGCCCGTGAGCATGCCGGCACGCGTAGTCGCGCCGACCAAGGTAAAAGGCGGGATCTCTAGCGGAATGGAAGTAGCGCCAGGCCCCTTGCCCACAATGACGTCAATGCGGAAGTCCTCCATTGCCATGTACAGCATTTCTTCTGCTGGCCGGGCAATACGGTGGATCTCATCGATGAACAAGACATCGCCTTCCATCAGGTTGGAAAGCATTGCGGCCAAATCACCGGCGCGCTCCAAAGCAGGCCCAGAAGTCATACGCAGCGAGGTGCCCAGCTCCTGGGAAATAATCATCGCCATAGTGGTCTTGCCCAGGCCCGGCGGACCTGAAAGCAAAACGTGGTCGGGCGTCACCCCACGGTTCTTTGCCCCCTTAAGCACAAGGGAGAGCTGCTCGCGCACCTTGGGTTGGCCGATAAATTCCTCGAGCGACTTTGGACGCAAGGAGCGTTCAATATCATGCTCCTCGGAGTGCGCGGTGGCATCCACATCGCTATTGCGTTGGGTGGCGTGCGCCGCGTCGACGCCCTCAGGGAGATTGAACTCGGTGCGCTCAATATCGGACATGATTTTTCAGCCTTCCTGCCGGTTATTTCTTCTTGCCCAGCTGCGCCAGCGCCGCGCGCAAGAGAGAGGACGTATCGGCATCGGGGTTGTCCGCGTAAGCGGATTCCACTACGGGACGCGCTCCCTTATCGGTAAACCCAAGGCCAATGAGTGCCTCAGTCACGCTTTCTACCACGGCACCACCGGCCGGCGCGACGGCAGTATCAACGGAACCTGCGGCGGCGGGCTCGCTTGGCGCAAAGGCCGCTACCTTATCTTTCAGCTCCAGCGCCAAGCGTTGGGCCATACGCTTGCCGACGCCCGGGATAGACTGCAGCGCCTTCACATCTTCCGCGCCAATTGCCGCAGCAAGCTCCCCTGCCCCCATTACCGACAGCGCCGCCAAGGCAAGTTTAGGCCCTAGGCCGGACACGGATTGCAGCACGTGGAACATCTCGCGGTCTTCATCAGCGCTAAAGCCATAGAGAGTCAGAGAATCTTCTTTGACCACCAAGTTAGTCAGAACCGTAGCCTGTTCCCCGCGACGCAAGGTGCCCAGAGTTTTTGGGGTAGCTAAAAATTTGTACCCCACACCTGCACAGTCGATAACCCCATGGTCGAGTCCAATATGGATTACCTCTCCACGCAGTGCAGCAATCATTGGCTTCCTATCCTTCCACTCTCAGTAAAATTCCCTAGCGCTTCTTGCCCTGGCCGCGCACGCCGCTGGTCTTAGCACCAAGCCCGAGACCGGTATGGTCCATCCGCACAATGGCCGGGGCACGCCAGCAGTGGCAGACTGCCAACGCAAGAGCGTCGGCGGCGTCGGCAGGCTTGGGCGGTTCAGTCAACCCCAGAATACGGGTAATCATGGTGGTCATCTGCTTCTTATCCGCGCGCCCGTTTCCAGAGATGGCCTTTTTCACCTCGGACGGGGTGTACATGTAGACCGGAATATCGCGTTCGGCGGCAGCTAGCACCAGCACACCAACTACATGGGCCGTTTGCATGACTGTGGACACCTGGCCGCGTTCGAAGACGCGCTCGATCGCAACCACATCTGGCGAATAGTCATCCATCCACTCTTTCGCCGCCACCGAAAGGCGCAGGAGGCGCTCCGTCAAGTCCTTATCGCTAGGGGTGCGCACCACACCGACAGAAACAGGAAGGATTGCTCGGCCACGACCAGCCTGAACCACGGAAAGTCCGCAGCGCGTCAAGCCTGGGTCAATTCCCATCACGCGCATTCCTTCTAGGTTCATCTCTCCCCCATTGTCATGTTGGCACCACTGTGCACCGCCTACTGCCCCATTATGGACTACACACAGGTGTTCTACAAGCGTAGCATCCAGCTGTCACATAACGAAGCGCCGGCAACGTCTCCTGGGCTATACCCACGGAGCGCTACCGGCGCTAAGAGCCGTCCTTGCGGCGAGGTGGTTAGTCCTCGTTCAGCTCGGCTAGAACCTCATCGGAGAGATCCATATTGGTGTAGACGTTTTGCACATCGTCGGAGTCTTCCAAGGCGTCGATGAGGCGGAAAATCTTCTTGGCGTCATTGGCCTCCAGCGGCACCTCGACAGACGCACGGAAGTCATTGTCGGAGTCATCGACCTGAATGTCGGCGTCCTTGAGCGCGTCCTTGACTGCCTGCACGTCCGTCGGCGCGCAAACAATCTCAAACTTCTCGCCCTGGTCCTTGACCTCTTCCGCGCCTGCTTCCAGCACGGCCATCAAGACGTCATCCTCCGTTAGCTCGCCCTTTTCTACCAAGACGTAGCCGGTACGGGTGAACATGTAGGCCACAGAGCCGGACTCACCCAGGTTGCCGCCGTTCTTGGACATCGCGGTACGCACGTCGGTCGCCGCACGGTTGCGGTTATCCGTTAGGCACTCAATGAGCATGGCTACACCGTTCGGGCCGTAGCCCTCGTACATGATGGTTTCCCAATCGGCGCCGCCGGCCTCTTCACCGGAACCGCGCTTGCGAGCACGCTCAATATTGTCATTGGGGACGGAGGCCTTCTTGGCCTTCTTGATCATGTCATCAAGGGTTGGGTTAGCCGCTGGGTCACCACCGCCGGTACGAGCCGCCACTTCGATGTTCTTGATCAGCTTGGCAAATTCCTTGCCACGCTTGGCATCGTTGGCAGCCTTCTTATGCTTGGTAGTTGCCCATTTCGAGTGGCCTGACATGTAGTCCCTTTCTAATCGGGTGCTGAAACTGGTGGCAATTATACGTGTGCTGCACGAATGCGTGAAAGCCACCCCCTTATAAGCGGGACATTCTTATACGTTGTGCCAATTGCCATGGGCAGAGCCGCTGCCCAAAATTTCATCTAAGTAACGCGTAAGCCCCTCTTGGTTCACCAACGCCACCAATTCACCCTGCTCGGTAAAAATCTTGCCACGCGCAACCGCCGTAGCATTCGACGCCGAGGGTGATACCTGCTCGTACAGCAACCACTCATCCACGCGGAAGGGGCGCAGGAACCATATCGCATGGTCAAGGCTGGCCAATTGCACCTTTTCTCCCTGATGCGGAATAAGCGCGGAGCGAATCAGCGTCATATCAGACATATAGGTCAGCGCGGCACGGTGAAAGGCTGAATCCGCTGGGAGATGACCTGTGTTGCGGAACCAGATATGCCGATAGCCTGCACCGGTGCGCTCTGCAGCCACCGGATCGCGTCCTTCTTCTGGCACGAGGCGAATATCCCATTCCTCCCACTCCTTGAGGATAATCCTGGTGGAGTACGGGGCCCCGCCGCCAATCCGAGCTACTTCCTCCGGCCCTGGCACCTTCGGCGCGGCGTCCTGATGCTGCGGACCATAGTCGCCGTCGCGGTGAAAACTAGCCATGAGAGTAAAAAGGAGCACGTCACCCTGGTAGACACGCACCTGCCGGTTGGCGAATGATTTCCCCTCCCGAATGCGTTCGACCCGGATCTCAATTGGTTGGCTCGCATCGCCAGGGCCTACAAAGTAGCCATGCAGGGAGTGGATGTCTTTGCCGGACACAGTGCACTGGGCTGCGGCCACTGCTTGAGCAGCAATCTGTCCGCCGAAGGTACGCTCAATCCGCGACTCCACAGCAGGGCCTCTAAACACATCGGCCAAATTCGTTTCCTCGACGGCCAGAATCTCGCGAATGGATGCCATCTGCACGCTCCCTATGCTCTACGTCACTTCTCCCAGCGTTTGCTGTCCACACTACTCACTGGACGAGCCGACAGTTTGTTTTTCCAATTCGTCCCCCACTTCTGGGCGCAAAAGTAGAGGAATTTTCTAGAAGAAACTATGTCCGCTACCGAAGTAAGCGCGCATTGAATAAAGTCTTTCGAGTGAAACGCATCGCTTCTGTTCCAGCAGTATGGATTGGGTGGGTCATCGCCCGCCTTGTCCTTATTTACCTACTCAAGATTAACCACAATCCCAGGGGCGATGTCGCATATTATTTTGCTGGACGCTTTGGCGATGACCCGACAAAGATGACCGAATACCCTCACGCGGGCACGTGGCCCACGGTGCTTTTGGGGTGGCTCACCGGCGAGAATATCAACGCATTCTATATCGGCTTCACCATCATGACCCTGCTTGTTGACGCCGCCTTTTTAGCCCTCCTCCTGCGCCACCACCCGACTCAACCGCGCAGTTTCCAGGCCGCCTGGTTCTGGGTTCTTTTCGGCACCGCAGCTGGCCACACCTTTGTGTGGCGTCTCGATATATTTCCCGCCCTAGCCGTGGCCGGGGCAGCTGCCCTTTTAGCTACCCGCCCGCTCATCGCCTCGGCGGTACTGGGTTTTGCCACCACGATGAAGCTATGGCCAGGAGTCCTCGCTGCCGGCCTGGTGGGCCGCTTCAACAGATCCGCAACCTGGCAGCGCCTACTCGCGTTTTTCTGCACCATCGTAGCGGTCTGCACCGTCACGATTGCTGCCTCTGGTACCGAGCGCCTGCTTTCACCGCTGAACTATCAGGGCGTGCGCGGTCTCCAGTTGGAGTCCATCCCGGCGACGTTCCTGCTGCTGCAGGCACATCGCACTCCAGGGCGCTGGCACCTGGGCTACGCCCCGTCCAAGAGCTTTGAGATTTCCGGGCCTGGCGTAGATACCGCAATGACCTGGAGCACGATTGCCACCATTGCCATGCTCGTCTTCGCAGTGGGCTGGGCGCTGTACCGGCTGTGCGCCGGCGGATGGACCACCCGCACGACCATGGCGTTTTTTACCGTTATGGTCCTGCTTCTTATCGCGACGAATAAGGTTTTCTCCCCGCAATACATCGTCTGGCTGGGCCCCTTGCTTGCCGTGGTGATCCGCCAGCGCCTGCCGCAAGGATTCGCCTCCTTGCGGGTATGCCAAGCGTTGTTAGCAGGGTGTACCATCATCGCCGCTGTGCTGGGCACCTTGGTCTACCCGTTCAACTATGACTACATCTGGAACCACGTGGGCGAGAACATGTTCGCCGTCTACCTATTGGTAGCCCGCAATATCCTCATCGTTGTCATGGCCATCATCGGACTTGTCTGGTTTGCAGTCGAGGTGGCTCTGGCTTCGAAGATCGAGCAGGCGCAGATGCAGCAGCAAGCGCCTAACGCCCCGGAGGAAGACCCGGCCGCTAGCACCGAGGCGAAGCCGGTATTCCGCCGCCGACGCGGCCGGCACGCACTTGCGTCCTAAATCTTGAGGTAGATCTGCTGGCTACTCGGCCAACATATAGTCAAAATATTCCGGTAATTTTGCGGTGCCGCCCAGATGAAAGAGCCGTACCGCAGGGCGCAGGCGCAGCGCGCGAGTGTCACTGACCGCCTCGTTGTAGAAGCGGTGGGCAAGTTGGATGCGGCCCTCGGCGTCGGCAAGCGCGGCAGGGCGACGGTCCGCGGGAAACTCCCGCACGATGGCGGCAGATAGTTCCCGCTCGGCCATCGTGCGCGGTTCAAAGTGGCCTTGATAGAGCTCGGTAGATTCCGCCCGCTGAGCTAGCGCCGCAAGCGATGGTGCGACCGCCGCTGTTACCGCTGCCCTGCGGTCTAGTGCCGCCTGTAGCTGGGCCAGCGAGGCATCAGTGCGGATGTGCAGCGAGTTAAGCCGCTGGGCGGTAAAAAGTGCCCACAAACCTACGATGATAAGTAGGAAGAGGACTAGGGCGATTTCAATGGTCATCAACGCTTTACCCTCACCTTGGTGCCGTCTTGGACAGTCTCGTAGACCTGCATCACGGCCGCCGCCACATGGTCCCAGTCATAGGTGCTGGCGCGTTGGACGCCATTGCGCACCAACTGGGCCCGATACTCGGCGTCATCAAGCACCTCGTTGAGGACGCGTGCCAGATCCTCGCTGTCTTTATTGCGAAAGAGTGCGCCGGCAACCTCGTCGGAATCGGCATTGCACACCGCACGGAAAGCCTCGAGGTCAGAAGCAACAACAGCCGCGCCGGCCGCCATAGCCTCTACGAGCACGATTCCGAAGCTTTCGCCACCAGTATTTGGGGCCACGTAGACATCGGCACGGCCCAGGATTTCTGCCTTTTCGGCGTCACTGACCCGGCCGACAAAATCCACGCCCTCAACCTCGCGGGCGCGGCCGCCGCCCATGATGGTCACGCGGATATCGTGGTGTACTTGGCGCAGCGCGCTCAGCAGGATATCGAGGCCCTTGCGCGGTTCATCCAACCGTCCCAAGAAGACAACTTCCAAGGGATCGCCGGGGGCTTTGGCCGGGCTGCGGCGCCGAGCCTGCGCGTAGACCGATGTATCCACGCCGTTGGGAATGAGCACCGGGTCGCCGCCCAATTGCTCCACCTGCCACCGCCGCGCCATATCGGATACCGCGATGCCGCCGCGGATCTTTTCCAAGAAGGGAACGAGGAATGGTTTGGCCAGAGTCAGCACCAGGGAGCTCGATGCAGAGGCGTGATAGGTCGCCACCAGTGGGCCTTGGGCCACGGCCAGCGCGGTCATGGAAAAGCTCGGGGAGTTAGGCTCATGGATGTGCAAGACATCGAAGTCGCCCTCCTTGATGAATTGCTTTACCTTGCGTGTTACGTGGGGTCCCACGGACAGGCGCGCCACCGAACCGTTATACGCGATGGGGAAAGCCGGCCCTCCCTTGACTACGAAATCCGGCAGCTGGGTGGATTCCGCAGCGGGGCCAATGACCTGTACATCGTGCCCTTGTTCAATGAAGACAGTTGCTAGGTCAAGAATATGGACTTGAACTCCGCCTGGTTCATCGAAGGAGTAGGGGCATACGATTCCTATGCGCACTAGCTCCCCCCTTCCTGCGATGGCCCAGTGTGGCGGGCATTGCGGGCATTTTTGGCCGCCCGCGCTTGCCGACGCCTCTCTATGTCCACATTCCACTGCGGCTGCAGCATATGCCAATCCTCCGGGTGGCGGCGGATATTGGCGGCGAAGCCATCGGCCATGCGCTGAGTTGTCTCCTGCAGGTCCGTTACCTCGAGCTCAGGAGACACAGAGAGCCCCCAGCCCTCGCCCTCAAACCACGAGTGCACCACGTGCAGGGCGGCGCCGGTCTCTATAGCAAGCTGTGCGGGACCGGCGGCCATATTGGCCTTTTCCCCCATGAAATCCACGGTAACGCCGCTTCGGGTCAGGTCGCGCTCAGCCAGCAGGCAGACCACGCCACCGGCTTCCAGCACCTCTTTGAGGCGGGCAAAAGGCGAGGCTTCGCCGCCGGTGAGGGGAAGAACCTCAAAACCAAGGGTTTCGCGGTAATCCACAAAGGCGTCGAAAAGCACTGCGGGCTTAAGGCGCTCCGCAACGGTGGTGAACTGCCCATAATGGCCAACGAGGAAGACGCCCGCCATATCCCAATTCCCGGAATGCGGCAACGCCAAAATGGTGCCGCGCCCGGATTGAGCCGAAGCATCAAAATGCTCGAGGCCTTCCAAGCCACTGAGCAAGCGCTCATGCAGCCCGGCATCACCGTGGATGGCTGGCAGGCGGAAGGCCTCCATCCAATAGCGCATATAGGAGCGCACGGAATCGCGCACCAACGCGCGGGTAACGTTTTCTGGGCCTACCACGCGCGCCAGGTTGCGGCGCAAGCCCTCCATTCCGCGACCGTTGCCGCTTGCGTAGTCCGCACCCCAGCGAAAAAGCGTGCGCGCGATGGGCTCGGGCAGACGGCGCACCACCTTCCACCCCGCGAGGTAACCCGCCGCGGAGAGGTCTTCTTTGTCCCACATGGTGTTACAACCTCCTGGTTTTAGGTGGTGCAGTATGAGCTACTGCTGCTCCTGGCGGGCGGCGATAACCATACGTTGGCACACGGTAAAGACGGAGCCCACGGCCAAGATCCACAGCGCAACCTCAATGGCATGCGGTACTCCTAGGCCTTCGAGGCCGATGCCGCCCAGGGCCAAAATAAGCCGCTCGGGACGCTCGATAAGGCCGCCGACCATCTTGAATCCGGACGCTTCTCCCCTAGCCTTGATATAGGAAATGACCTGGGAACATACCAAGGTGACAAAGCAGGCAATGACCGTGATGCGGGAAGAATCCGCAGAATAAATCAGCCACCATGCAATAGCACTGAACAATGCGCCATCGGTGATGCGATCACAGGACGCATCCAAGGTCGCACCAAAGGCAGTAGCCTTGCCGCTCAGGCGCGCCATGGTGCCGTCGAGCATGTCGAAAGCGGCGAAGAGACCGGACAGGACCGCAGCGAAAAAGAGGTGGCCGGTAGGAATAAGGATCACCGAAATCGCAATGGTGACGATGGTGCCCACAACCGTGACCACATTCGGGGTCAGGCCCAGCTTCAAAAAGGCCTTCGCTATAGGTTCCACCACCACGGCGGCGGGCTTTCGCCCATGCACGCTAAGCACGCGAATCCTCCTCTTCCATCTCGCGCCATCCTTCTGCCAGCACGCGGCGCGTATCCTGCAGAAGCTGCGGTAATACCTTAGTCCCATCGAGGACAGTCATAAAGTTACTATCCCCGGGCCACCTTGGCACCACATGCAGGTGCAGGTGGTCTCCTACCGAGCCGCCCGAAGCGCGACCCAGGTTCAGGCCCACATTGATGGCTTCTGGGTGCGAAACCCGTTTGAGCACCCGGACGGCCTTTTGCGCGAAGGCCATCAACTCCTGAGATTCCTCTTGCGTGAGGTTCTCCAGCTGCGATTCCTTGCGATACGGCACAACCATGAGGTGCCCGGCGTTGTACGGAAACAGGTTTAGCAATGCATAGACGGACTTGCCTCGAGCAATGATGAGCCCGTCTTCGTCGCTCCCCTGTGGGGCTTCTACGAAGGGGTCTTTAGAACGCTTGGCAATATAGGCCATGCGATAAGGAGCCCATAACCGCTCTAGGCGGTCCGGCTCGCCAGCGCCTGAGTCAACGAAGGTCTCCTCCGCAGCTTGGTTTTCAGCGACGGCGGAGCTGTCGGTTTCGTGTGTCTCTTTAGCGTCGGGCACTGATGAGCTCTTCGGTCGGCTGCTCGTTGTTGCGCTCTGCTACCCATGCGGCGATGAGCTCCACAGCTTCCTTTACCGGCACACCATTGACCTGGGTGCCGTCGAGGAAGCGGAAGGACACGGCATCTGCTTCTACGTCGCGCGCGCCAGCCACCAGCATGAACGGAACCTTACCGGTGGTGTGGTTGCGAATCTTCTTCTGCATGCGGTCATCAGAGGTATCCACATCGGCGCGGATACCCTTCTGGCGCAGCTGGGCGGCAACCTCTTCGAGGTGCGGGGAGAATTCATCGGCCACCGGAATGCCCACCACTTGGTGCGGTGCCAGCCATGCTGGGAAGGCACCGGCGTAGTGCTCCAGCAGGACGCCAAAGAATCGCTCGATGGAGCCGAAGAGCGCACGGTGAATCATGATTGGGCGCTTCTTGGTGCCGTCCGACGCGGTGTATTCCAGCTCGAAGCGCTCCGGCAGGTTGAAGTCCAACTGCACGGTAGACATCTGCCAGGTACGGCCGATGGCGTCGCGAGCCTGCACAGAAATCTTTGGGCCGTAGAAGGCTGCACCTGCGGGATCCGGAACCAGCTCCAAGCCGGACTTTTCTGCGACCGACTGCAGGATAGACGTAGAGCGCTCCCAGATCTCATCGGAACCGACGAACTTATTCGGGTCCTTGGTAGAAAGTTCCAGGTAGAAGTCAGACAGTCCGTAATCCTTCAGCAAGGAAATGATGAAGTCGAGGACCTTGGTCAGCTCTTCTTCCAGCTGCTCTTCGGTGCAGTAGATGTGGGCATCGTCCTGGGTAAAGCCGCGGGCACGGGTCAGGCCGTGGACCACGCCAGACTTTTCGTAGCGGTAGACGGTACCGAACTCAAATAGACGCAGCGGGAGCTCGCGGTAGGAACGGCCACGGGATGCAAAAATTAGGTTGTGCATCGGGCAGTTCATGGGCTTGGCGTAGTAGTCCTGCGGCTCCTTGACGGTATTGCCCTCTTCGTCATACTCGCCATCGAGCTGCATCGGCGGGAACATGCCGTCGGCGTAGAAGTCCAGGTGGCCAGACTTCTTGAATAGGTCGCCCTTGGTGATATGCGGGGTATTAACAAAGGAGTACCCAGCCTGTACGTGGCGGTTGCGAGAGTGGTTTTCCATCTCCATGCGCACGGTCGCGCCATTCGGGTGGAATACCGGGAAGCCGGAGCCAATCTCATCCGGGAAGGAGAAGAGATCTAGTTCCTGACCCAGGCGGCGGTGGTCGCGCTTTTCAGCCTCTTCCACCATGGTCTGGTAGGCCTCCAACGCCTCCTTGGACTCAAAAGCGGTGCCGTAAATGCGCTGCAGGCCAGCCTTGGACTGGTCGCCGCGCCAATAGGCGGCAGAAGAACGGGTCAGCGTGAAGGCCGGGATGTACTTGGTGGTTGGCACGTGCGGGCCGCGGCAGAGGTCGAACCACTCTACCTCCCCGGTGCGCGGGTTGATGTTGTCATAGTGGGTGAGATCGCCGGACCCGACCTCTGCGGCCTCGTCGGAGTCAGGGTCAACATTGCCCTTGTCCTGGACCAGCTCGAGCTTGAAAGGCTCCTCGGCGAGGGCCTTTTCCGCTTCCTCAGCAGATTCGTAGACGTGGCGCTCAAAGCGCTGGCCGCCCTTAATGATCTTCTTCATGCGCTTTTCAATCGCCTTGAGATCTTCCGGCGTGAAAGGCTCGGCGGTCTGGAAATCGAAGTAGAAGCCATTCTCAATGGCCGGGCCGATGCCCAGCTTGGTGCCGGGGAATTCGGCCTGCACGGCCTGGGCCATAACGTGACCGCAGGAGTGGCGGATGACGGCGCGGCCGTCTTCCTCGCTGGCGGCAACCGGGGTGAAGGTGGACTCCGTGTCTGGGGTGTGCGACAAATCAAAGAGAGTGCCGTCCTCACCGCGAACGACTACGACAGCCTCAGGGCCCTTATTGGGAAGGTTGAGCTCTCGCATTGCTGCACCCACGGCCTGGCCGGCGGGCACGGTGAAGGAATCGTAATTGACCGGTACTGCGGGGATGAGTTCCGCCATAATCGCGCTCCTTTATGCGCTCGTGCGTCGGCGGCATACCTGGCCGCGTCCGCTATTTAAATTTACGGATAGCTATTCTACAACCCCGCATGCTCGCAGAGCGATTTTGCCCACCATGATTCACGCCCATCGGCAGCAAGGGTGCCCGGCGGACAGAAATACATAGCGGAGCCGATATGGGTTAGCCATTCATTCATTAGGTCGGATTCATCCAATCGGGCCTGGATAGGCTCAAATTGCTGGGTGGGATCCTGCTGGTAGCAGATAAAAACCTGCCCAATATTGGATAGCTGCCTGTCCTTGCCATCGGGAGCTAACTCATAGTTATACGGGCGGCGTAGGATGCGCTGCTCCGGGTGGTCAGCGGGCGGGGCGGCAACGGCCATGTGCGAGTTTTTATCGATAACCGGCAGTCCATAGTCATCTACCGCATCGAAATCCGCAGCGTTGAATTCGTCCTTGCCGGTAAGTGGGGCGCCGGTATCGAGCTTGCGGCCGATAGCGTTCTCGCGGGAAGAGCGATCCAGCTTTTCCCATGTATCAACGTTCATGCGGATGCGGCGTACCACCATCGCCGTTCCCCCATTGGCCCACTGCGGGCCCTTATCAATCCACACCTGGGCCGCGAAGTCCTCCTCGCTGCGTGGGTTAACAGTGCCGTCCTTTTGTCCGAACATATTGCGCGCGGTGGCGCCCTTTTCCTGGCTGCCGTAGGCGTTAATAAAGCCCTGCTGCAACCACTTCACGCTGGCATAGTGCTCGCCTGCGCGCACCATGTGCCGCAGGGCGTAGGTATTCATCAGTGGGTCATCGCAGCAGATCTGCAGGACGAGATCGCTTTGGCCCCACTTATCCTCCAGCTCATCGCGCTCAAAGGGTCGTACGTCTCCCAGCCACTGGGGCTTGTCCACTCCGAGCAGGTTAAAAACCTTCTCGCCTAGGCCGCAGGTGATAGTCAGGTTGGCAGGCTGTTGCACCATTTCCGGCTCTAGCGTGCCCAGCGGCGCCTCCCCCGTACACAGCGCGCGGGCGTCCTCGGTCCACAGCTTCATAAGGCTGGCGAACCCCCGCTTGTCGACGCCCCTTTTAAGGTCAAACCCCACCAAATTCAGGTGGGCCTGCGCTGCGGTAGCGATACCCGCTTGATGGTCGCCATCGAAGGCCACGAGGGCGTCGGCAAGCGCGGGCCTATCCTGCGCCTGAGCATCCGGGGAAGAGCCCTGATCAGCGCAGCCAGCCAACGCGAAGGCGCTGGTCGATGCCGCAGCGCCGGTGAGAAATCCCCTTCTGCTGAATCCAGACATAACTAGTGGTCGTGGCCTTCCTTATTGTGGGACATATCTCCGTGCTCCATGTGGGACATATCGTGGCCTTCCATATCGCCGTAGTCCTCATCCCCAGCAGGCATGCTACGCGTTTGGATCTCGCCCAGATCGAGCTCTTCGCCGCCCTCTAGTTCCACTTTGAGGTCAAGGGATTCGCCGGGAGCGATGTCGTTTTCCATCTCCATGAGCATGAAGTGGTCACCACCAGGTGCCAGCTCGTGGGACTCGCCGGCCTTGACTACCAATGGGCTCGACATTTCCTGCATCTTGCCATCGACAGTCTCATGCATCTGGTTCACCTTGGCATTGAGGCTGGTGGAAAATCCAGTGATGGTGATGTCCTTATCGGAATGGTTGACCAGGGTGCCAAAGATGGCGGTCATGTCCTTGTCCTCATTGGCGCGCACGACAGCATCCTCAAAGGTCAGTTCCTTAGATTCCGCAGCGGAGGTTGTTTCCCCTGTGCTAGTGGCAGCATCCGTCTTCGACTCGGTGGAATCATTTTGGTTTTGCGGTGAGCAACCCGCCAGGGCGAGGCCGGCCGCAGTCAAGCCCACAAGGGCGATGCTAGAAATCTTGGACATTATTTGTCACCTTTCGAATCAATGCGACGATACTTGGCAATAAATAGGGCAACTACTGCGGCAATTGCCAAGACGCCGCCCACACCCAGGATGATTTTCAGCGCGGTCGGTAGGCCCTCATCCCCATCCTCGGACGCAGAATCAGCTTCAGCCGCCTCGGTTCCCTCGGTCGCGTCACCCTTGACGGAGAATTCCACTCCCCCGCGGGTAGCGTGTCCATCCGAAGACGTGATCTGGAAACCCACCTGGTAATTACCCGGCCCAGGATGGATATCCGCTGGGGTTTCAATGGTGAGATCCCGCTCATGGAGCTTTGGTTCCTGGCTAAAGAGTTTCTCACCAGTATCCGCGTTGGTCACGGCAAAGGTATTGAAGTCTTCTTTGGGGATACCAGAAAACTCGAGGGTGATTTCCTTCGGAAACTCGTCGAGTTGGTCGCCGTCTTTGACCGAACCGCCAATAACGGAATCGTGCGCGAAGGCGGCCGGCATCGACCCGCCCAAAACCAGTGATGCAGTGCCGACTGCTGCCGCCGTGCGGCGCAGCCAAGGTACGCGGTAGCCCATAGATAGCTCCTTTTGTGTTGAAAATGCACAAGTTGAATTGTCAGACATACTAGCCGCGCGGTTTGCCGGAGCGGCAATCGCGATAAGCAGCGCGTCGAGTCATATGTCGGGCTGTAGTGCGCACAAGTTCCCTGCCTTGAATAAAAAGAGGCATTTATCACTATTTAAGGAATGTCAACTCAATGATTGGAGCTGGCTCCCTCAGCATTCCCCAGCCGCCTGCTTTCAAATGCAGGACCAGTCAGCATCAAGGCAGTGACTATCGAAACCGTACCTGCAACGATGAGAGCGCAGGGCCAAATCGCGTTACCGGAATTGCCACCGATATCCGCCTCCGATAGCCCCACAGCAAATAGTGCGCTTCCTACCAAGAGTGACAGGCAGCCTGAGGCACCCACCAGTAGCGGAACTAAAACATTGCGTGACATCGCTACCCCTTCCACTGTGGCTACTGCAACTAACAGCTGGTCACCCTGCGATCCTAGCTAGACATGCGAAAAGCCACCCTATTTCTAGGGCGGCTCACCTGAGCGGATGACGAGACTCGAACTCGCGACCCTCACCTTGGCAAGGTGATGCGCTACCAACTGCGCTACATCCGCATAACAAACCGGAGTTTGTTGCAGAGTCCCAAAGAGGACTCTCGTGCGCGATACTGGGATTGAACCAGTGACCTCTTCCGTGTCAGGGAAGCGCTCTCCCACTGAGCTAATCGCGCTTAATGCCCGAAGGCATTAAGAAGTTGAGGTGGAAACGGGAATCGAACCCGTGTGCACGGTTTTGCAGACCGTTGCCTCACCACTCGGCCATTCCACCGTGGCGATACCGCCTCACACAATACAGTGCTGGAGCGGATGACGAGACTCGAACTCGCGACCCTCACCTTGGCAAGGTGATGCGCTACCAACTGCGCTACATCCGCATGCGAAACCAGGCCCGGTTTCTAGGACAAAGTCCTTGTGCGCGATACTGGGATTGAACCAGTGACCTCTTCCGTGTCAGGGAAGCGCTCTCCCACTGAGCTAATCGCGCGCTATTCATTTAGAATCACTCTTCACAGGCGAACCCTTAGAAAAGCGTGGAGCGGATGACGAGACTCGAACTCGCGACCCTCACCTTGGCAAGGTGATGCGCTACCAACTGCGCTACATCCGCATTGCCCCGCGAACTTTGTACCGTTGCGGTGCGAGAAGAAACATTATCGTGCTCCGCGCCAGTTTCCAAATCCCCAGCCCAGCGGCATTCTTTCCGGCACCGATTTTTCACATTTGGGCCATCCCAAAACACACTGGTGTGATTCTCCCAAGACACTGGACCGCAGGCCGCCTCCCCTTGATGCGCACTCCTGCCCAGCCAATTAGGTGTTTGAATTTGGTGCGGTGTAGATTTAGCCACCGCAAGGTCCTATAGCTCAGTGGGAGAGCGTTCCGTTCACACCGGAAAGGTCACTGGTTCAATCCCAGTTAGGACCACAATTTCCCGCCCACCGCTCCACTCCAAAGGGGCTTGGGCGGGTTTCTTTATATGCCTGTAAAGTGTCCCGACGTGTTGTGGATTCTCTTAGGCATTTTCGCCGGACTCGTTCTACCCGTTCAGACCCTGGTTAATACGCGCCTTCGCGCATCTACTGGCACGCCGTTTTCCTCGTCGCTCATCTCGTTTGCCGTGGGCACGTTGACGTTGCTTGTCATTGCAACAGCCGTCACCGGCGGCGAGTTTGGCATTTCCCGTGCCTTTGGGGAACCGCTGTGGGTTTGGTTCGGTGGCCTGCTCGGCGTGGTTGCGCTTACTGGAAATATCCTGTTGTTTCCTCATCTGGGCGCGGTCCAGACCGTAGTCCTTCCCATCGCGGGCCAAATCATGATGGGCCTTGTCATCGATCACTTTGGGCTGTTTGACTCCCCCACTTCCCCACTGTCCCTGATTCGCACTCTAGGGGCACTAGTTGTTCTCGGTGGAGTGATTTCTATTGTCGCCAGCCCCGGCGCGCCAACGAAGCAAGAAGACAGCGCTATGGCGTTGTGGCTGTGGCGCCTCGCAGGCTTTGTCTTTGGTTGCTTTACCGCAAGCCAATCCGCCATTAACGGCCACCTGGGCCAGATTACCGGGTCGCCCGTTAGTGCGGCTTTGGTGTCTTTTAGCATTGGCGTTTCCGCGCTCGTAATGCTCAATATTGTTTTGCGCTGGCGCCCTCGCATTGAGCGTCCCGAGGGAAAGGCTAACCCGTGGTGGATGTGGGCAGGCGGCGCCTTGGGAGCCTTGTTTGTCTTTGGCAACGCGGCCTTAGTACCGCAGATTGGCACTGGGCTTACTGTGGTGGCAACCCTTCTTGGTTCCATGTTGGGCTCCGTGCTCATTGATCGGATGCGGGGTGCCCGCGTCGCCATGCGCCAGGTAGCCGGCATTGCAGTGATCTTGGTTGGCGTAATACTCATCCGCCTGGTGTAAGCCCCTCTCCTGTAGCTATGCCCGGTACTTTGCCGTGCTGGGTATCTGGTGCCTTGACTAGGCTGGGAAGGCATGGATATCTCTTCGCTATTGGGCCCCGATTCCGGTGATGTATTCACCGTCCGCACGAATATGGTCAGCACGCTAACAGGATCGGCAACCATGAACCATGTATCCGAAGACATGGGAAATGACACTGATGGGCAGCTTTTTGCTGCGCTACGTAATTGGGCAGACGTCGTGCTGGTGGGCGCGCAAACGGTGCGCGCGGAGGACTACTCCGGAGTAAAACCTAACGGGGATGGTTCGCGGCCGGCTCCTATTGCCGTGCCTTCCCGCAGCCTTGATTTCGATATCACCTCGGACTTCTTCACGGATTTTACTACACCGCCCATCATCCTGATCCCCCATAGCAGCCGGGACAATCAAGAGCTCGCAAAGCGCATCGCGACCATCGAATCCACAGGCGCGGAAGTCTGCGATGCTGGCGAAGGAACCGTGCAGGACTACATTTCCGTCTTAAAGGACCGCGGGTTTAAGCGCGTGCTCTGCGAGGGCGGGCCAGGAATGATTGGGCAGTTGGTAGATGTCGATGCCATCGACCAGATGTATCTGACCCTGGACCCACATCTATCCACCGGTGTGGAAACTCCCATGGCGACGTTTAAGGGCGAGCATTCCCATCGCCGCATGCAGTTAGAAAATGTCGCGGCCGATCACGATGGCACGGTGTTTCTGCGGTATTCCCGCGCCCGCTAGGCCGTAGACTAAGGGGCCGTGAATTCCCGAATCAATGCCGCTGCCTGGCCCGTGGCCATCCTGCTTGTTGTGCATCGCGTGTTCATCATCGCGCGCAATGGCACGCCGACGGATGATTTCACCACCGTGTATAACGCTGTGGCACGCATGTCCACTGGCCAGCCGGTCTATGAGCAGGCTTATAACCACGTGGACCCACTGTACCTGTATACCCCGGGGGCCACGCTGCTGCTCGCACCGCTAGCTCATATTGATTTTTCGTTGGCACGGGGACTATTCATCGTCGCCAACGCGGCTGCAATCGTGGCAGCGCTAGCGGTGCTCACCCTTACGGTGGGCCGCACACTTACTTCGGCAGTGTGGCCAGTATCCATCGCTTTGGCCTTTGTCACCGAATCGGTGACCAATACACTCGCATTTACCAATATCAACGGCATTCTCTTGCTATGCATGGCCGTGTTCTTGTGGGCTTTCGTGCGCGCCGAGCGCACCCCATGGCTGGGCTGGGTGGCAGGCGTGGTCATTGGCTTGGCCATCGTCATTAAGCCGCAATTTGCGCCATTGCTCTTCCTGCCCTTGGTCAAGCTGCAATGGCGCAGTCTTGCTACCGGCATTGGCGTACCGGTAGTTCTCAACCTCCTAGCGTGGCCGCTCGTGCCGGGCGCTAGCGGCTTTGTGGATAAGCTCCTGCCCTACCTCTCAGAAACCCGTGACTATGCCAATTCCTCCTGGGCAGGCTTCCACGCCTACGTTGACTTTGGTGCGGGACTGTATTGGACCGTGTGGTTGATATTTGCCGCGCTTTCGGCTGCAGCGATTCTCGGGCTTTTGCGCTGGCGCAACTCCGACACGACCTTGTGGGCACTGACGACCAGCGGGGCAATCATGGTGGGTATCTTCTTCCTGTCTTCCCTTGGCCAGCAGTATTACTCCATGTGGCTATTCCCATTGATGTTTACTGTGGTGCTCAAGCGTTCGGTTTTCCATTCCGCGGGCGCGTGGTTTGCGGCCTTCCTCTATTTGGCTCCCGTTTCCTGGGCGTCTACAGCGCACCCGGATGCTGGTCGGTGGATGAATTTTTTCACGGCCACAGCGGGATGGGCGCTGCTTATCGTCGCAATTTTCGCTACGGTCGCCGGCTGGTGGCGTGCCGCGCGCAGCACGGTTTAGACTCGGCCCATGACCGATTTCAAGCTCATTGCCGATACCGAATGGCGCCAGCGCTTAAGCCCCGAGGAATACTACGTCCTGCGCGAAGCCGGCACCGAGCCGCCCCACGTAGGCGAGTACACCAATACCACCACCGAGGGGGTCTATTCTTGCCGCGCGTGTGGAACGGAGCTTTTCCGCTCTACAGAGAAGTTTGAGTCCCACTGCGGCTGGCCTTCCTTTTTCTCCCCACTCGCAGGGGACAAAATCATTGAGCGCGAAGACAATTCGCTCGGCATGCGCCGCGTAGAGGTTCTGTGTGCCAACTGCGAATCTCACCTGGGGCACGTCTTTGAGGGTGAGGGCTACGATACCCCCACCGACTTGCGCTATTGCATCAACTCCATCTGCCTGGACTTGGAGGAAAAGCCGGTAGAAGATGGCACCGCCTAAGGAGGCATGCACAAGAAAGCGCGCCCCGTCAGCAGCCTAACGTGCAGGCTAGTGACGGGGCGCGGCTAAGTGGGGACGTCGCCAAGCAGGGCTACTGCTGGGCGGCGTTACTTTTAGGGCAGAACTGCGATGAGCTCTGCTACGTCCTTGACGCGGCGGCCGGTGTGGAAGGGAATCTCCTCGCGCACGTGGTGGCGGGCCTCGGTGTAGCGCATCAGGTACATCAGGTCGACGATGCGGTGGAGCTCATCCGCCTCGAAGGCCAAAATCCACTCATAGTCACCCAGGGCAAAGGCTGGGACGGTATTTGCACGCACATCGGGGTAGTCGCGCGCCTGCATACCGTGCTCCATGAGGATGCGGCGGCGCTTTTCATCATCCATGGTGTACCAGTCATAAGAGCGCACGAAGGGGTACACCGAGATCCACTCCTTGGGCTCCTCACCCATGATGAAGGAGGGCAGGTGGGACTTATTGAACTCTGCTGGACGGTGCAAGGCATTGCCCACCCAGGTCACTTCGCTTACCTGGCCCAGGGTGGTCTCGCGGCGGAAGTCCCCGAAGACCTTTTGTAGGTCAGAGAATTCCTCGGCGTGCCACCAGATCATGAAGTCGGCGGAATCGCGCATAGCCGTGAGGTCGTAAATGCCGCGCACGGTTACCTTTGCGGCTTTTTCCACGCCGGCAAAGAACTCCTGCGCTTGGGCGATGATCTCCGCTCGCTCGGTGCCGAGCGCGCCCAGAATCACCTTAAAAACTGCGTGCTGGGAATATTGCTGAACCGCGTTGAGTTCCTTGTAATCAAGCTTCGCCATTGCGTTCTCCTTTGCAGAAGCCTTTGGGTTAACGAACATATCCATCATAAGTTGGATATGAAACCTTGTCACTTCTCGACCATAAGGAGGACGACACGCCTCCGCATCGGCGCGCCTCCCCCAGCTAGAGGACGCGAAACTATAGCTTGAACGTCGTGAGCAATTCCGAATCGACCACCCCACGCAGCGCCGAGGCCTCCGCCCCCACCCCTTTGCACGGGCAGGCGGAAAGCCACGAGCCAGCTACCCCCGCCGCTTTCACCCAAGCAGTGGAGTCCATGCACGCGGCCGACCTGCGCCCTGAGATAACCCTAGGCTCCATTCGCCCACCGCAACGCCTTGCGCCGTTTAGCCACGCAATCGGCCTCGAGGTGGGAAACGAAGATAACCCAGATATCGTGCCCACCGATGCAGAGGGTGACGCCTTTGGTCGCCTCATCCTGCTCCACGATCCAGGCGCCGAGGAAGCTTGGGAGGGCGCCATGCGCCTTGTGGCCTATATCCAGGCGGATATGGATGATGCCGTAGCCGGCGATCCACTCTTGCCCGATGTGGCGTGGCAGTGGCTCAACGAGGGCTTAGAAAAGGAAGGGGCCGGCCACACGAATTTGGGCGGCACCGTCACTTCCACCGCGTCCGTGCGTTTTGGCGAGATTGGCGGGCCACCGCGCGCCTACCAGATCGAAATGCGCGCTTCGTGGACTGCCGAAGGCCTCGATCTCGCACCCCACGTGCAGGCCTTTGCCCAGGTATTGGCCAACGTTGCCGGACTACCCCCTGAGGGCGTCACCGAGCTCGGCCGCTAATATGCCAGAATTGCGCAGCCGGCCGCTCGAGGGCATCCCGCCGGTTCTTGCCACCCCGGAGGAATTCACCGCTGCCGCAGCCCGCCTCGCCGCGGGTACGGGCCCCTTTGCCATCGATACCGAGCGCGCCTCCGGCTATCGCTACGATGATCGCGCCTTCGTAGTGCAAATTCGCCGCCGCGGCGCGGGCACGATGCTTTTTGCCCCTGAGGGCCACCGCGAGGAGCTCACGACCGCCCTTGCCCCAGTGCTCAACGGCACGGAGTGGATTATTCACGCCGCCCATTCGGATTTGCCTTGCCTCGGGTGGCTCGGTCTATTTCCTGGCTCTATCTTTGACACGGAACTAGCGGCGCGGCTCGCGGGATTTGAACGGCCCAATCTGGGCACTATGGTCGCAAAGCTTTTTGACGTCGAATTGGAAAAGGGCTACGGCGACGCCGACTGGTCCACCCCGCAGCTCAGCGAGGAACTCAAGGCATACGCCGCGCTCGATGTGGAACTGCTCCTCGAGCTGGCCGAATCTCTGCGCGATATCTTGGCCGAACAAGACAAGATGGACTGGGCTTTAGAGGAATTTTCCACCATAGTCCAAGAACATTCCGGAGACTTCGCTCCCCAGCCGCACACGTGGCGCGATCTGAAGGGCATCTCCAGTTTGCGCAGCAGCCGTCAGCTCGCCGCTGCTCGGGCGCTGTGGCTCAAGCGTGACGCTATCGCTCGGCGCACAGATACTGCGCCCGGCCGGGTATTAGCGAATAAGACGCTGGTAGAAATTGCGCGCACCCTTCCCACCACCGCCGGCGAACTTACCCGCGTCAAGGGATTTCCTCGTCGGCGCAAGGGCGCGACTGCCCGGTGGATGGCTGTACTTAATCAAGCGCGCACCGTTCCCCCGCAGCAACGGCCTCGCGTCCATCGCGCCCCACAACCGGTTCCTTCCAAGACCGTCTGGACCAAGGACTACCCGGACCTATGGGAGATATACCAAACTATCCGCGCGGACATCGCCGATCTCGCGACCGAACTCGGGATGCCATCCGAACTTCTTATCCGCCCTGCCGCTGTGCGTGCAGCGGTATGGGCGAAGGTAGGTGTGCGCGCCAATAAGCGCCACCGCGGATCTGATTCTGTCGCCGGCGCCATTCGCCAGCCAGGCGACGTCGCTGCCTTCCTCCGCGCGGAGGGCGCGCGCGAATGGCAAATAGAAATGACCGCCCCGATTATCGTGGACGGTCTTTTCTAGGAATATTTAGCAGGCTAGATTTAGTTCTCTTCTCCTCGCGCGTTGGCATCAGCGGTGAGGTTTGCTAGCCACTCGCGTATCGACGCCGCCATAAGCTCAGGCGTCAACCCGAACTCTTCCAAAACCTCGCCGCGGGAGCCGTGCTTAGGGAAATACCCCGGAACGCCGAGTCGGCGCACAGGAGTATCGACCTCGGCTGCGCTGAGGGCCTCCGAAATCATGGAGCCAATACCGCCGCGTACAAGGCCGTCTTCTGCCGTTACCACCAAGTCGTGGTCAGCGGCGAGAGCCACCACAGAGCTTGCCACCGGCGCTACCCAACGCGGGTCAACAACGGTAACGTTCACGCCCTGTTCGCCCAGCTGCTTCGCAGCCTCGATGCTGCGGGCGGACATGGCACCGATGGAAACGATGAGCACCTCGGGGGTGTCCTCGCCGGCATCGGCTTCGCCATAGTGCAGGATGTCTACGCCATCGCCCAACGTATCCACCGCTTCCATATCCGGCAGCAGGTTGCCCTTAGGGAAGCGGACCACGGACGGGCCAGATTCAATCTCTAGCGACTCACGGAAGAGCTCCCGCAGGCGCGCGCCATCGCGCGGGGCGGCAATGTGCATTCCTGGCACGATGCTCATGAGCGCCATATCCCACACGCCATTGTGCGAAGCGCCATCGGAACCGGTAACTCCGGAACGGTCAAGCACGATGGTTACCGGCAGCTTTAGCAGCGCAATATCCATAATGACCTGATCTACGGCGCGGTTTAAGAAGGTGGAATATACCGCCACGACGGGGTGCATCCCGCCAAGCGCCAAACCAGAGGCAGAGGTCATTGCGTGCTGCTCGGCAATTCCCACATCAAAGAATCGCTCTGGGAAGCGCTCTTGGAAGGGAGCGAGCCCAGTAGGACCGGCCATGGCAGCGGTAATGGCCACGATGTCATCGCGCTTTTCGGCAGCGGCCACTAGCTCTTCGGAAAAGGCAGCCGTCCAACCAGGTTGCTTGGTGCCCTTAGCCACGCCGGTGACCGGATCGATAGCACCGGTGGAGTGCATCTGGTCCTTCGGCTCATTGACAGCCGGGGCAAAACCGTGGCCCTTTTCTGTTACCACGTGCACGATGATGGGCCCGTCATAATCGCGGGCATAAGTCAGGGCATGTACCAAGCTATCGATATCGTGGCCATTGATGGGGCCGATGTACTTCATGCCCAGTTCCGGGAACATCTCGGTAGGCAAGACGGTGGACTTGACGCCTTCCTTCATGGCGTGCAAGGCATCAAAGGCACGCTCGCCTACCCATCCCATTTGCTTCAAGCGGCGCTTGCCCTGTTCCATGAGCTCGTCATACCCATGCTGGGAGCGGATGCGGCCAAGGTTTTCGGAAATGCCACCGATGGTGGGCGAATAGCTACGGCCGTTGTCATTGACCACGATGACCGCATTGCGGCCCTTGTCCTCCGAGATATTATTTAACGCCTCCCAGCACATGCCGCCGGTCAGGGCGCCATCGCCGACAACACCGATGACATTGCGGTGACCGTCGCCGCGAATCTTGAAGGCCTTAGACAAGCCATCAACCGTAGACAGCGACGCCGAAGCGTGGGAGGACTCGGTCCAGTCATGCTCGGACTCGCCGCGGTCCGTATACCCCGAAAGGCCGTCCTTTTGCCGCAAGGTATCGAATTGATCCGTGCGCCCAGTCAGCATCTTATGCACATAGGACTGGTGCGAAGTGTCAAAAATAATGGGCTCACGCGGAGAGTCAAATACACGGTGCAACGCAATGGTCAATTCCACCACGCCCAAGTTAGGCCCCAGATGTCCGCCCGTGACGGAGACCTTGTCAATGAGGCGCTGCCTAATCTCTGCCGCCAGCTCCTCAAGCTTGTCTGCAGACAGCGCCTTGAGGTCCTGCGGCGAGTTAATGGTATCCAAGATAGTCATGGAGCGGCCTTCAACTCCTTCTGTGCTTAGTTCTTCTTTTCTACCGTACCCGCGGCGGGCGGTGAATATTATATCGGTCAATGTTCCGAGAACAGCGCGGCAACGTGCCGCACCCCGCCCCGGAGCCCTTTTAGCTCATTAGGCAGGGGTGATAAGCGCAATCGTTTCAAAGTGGTGTGTTCCGGGGAACGCGTTAATCAGCGCCATCTTTTCTATTCCGTATCCGTGCTGGTTCCAGTATCCCAAGTCGCGCGCGAAGGTGGCGGGGTCACATCCCACGTGAACGACCGTCTGGGGTGCAGCGGCCGCCACGGAACGAATCACATCCTCCCCTGCTCCGGTGCGCGGCGGATCAAGGACTACAGCGCCAGGCTTGGGAAGCTGTGCGGCGACTTGCTCGACCTTCGCGGACTTTACTTCCACATCGCAGTCCGCCAGGCCGGCCTGTTCCCCGGCCGTAGCCGCTGGTGAGTAATCCACGGAGATAACCTTGCCCTGCACGGCGTGGGCCAATACTGGAACGAAGAGGCCAACGCCACCGTAGAGATCCCAGGCGGTGTGCTCTTGGTACTCGCGGCCCCCGAGCCACTCCGCTATCAGATCGGTATACGCGGCCGGTGCGTGACTGTGGGCCTGCCAAAAGGCCGTAGCAGGAAAGCTAAACGTCCGCCCGTCGACATGCTCGTGCACCTTGCCGCTGCCTTCTACCACCTCACGGATGGTCTCCACGCGGCGCCCGCGCGGGGCCTTGCGGGTTTCTACCACGTGGCGGTTGCCATCGCCATCGAGAACGGCAATGACCTCGGCGCCTGGGGTAAACCGGCGCGCGCCCTCTCCAACGAGCCCCTCTGCCAATCCCGGAGCGAGCTGCGTACAAGCAGCGCCCGTAACAAGCTCATTGGACCGACGCTGACGGGTTCCGGCGCGCCCTTGCTTGTCGACGCCCCACCTCACCCGCGTGCGCCATCCCCGAACCGGCTCTAGGGTGTGCTGCTCAATGTTCAGTTCCTCGCCAGTGACAACGCCGGTGCGGCGCAGCTGCTCCGACAAGCTCTCTGCCTTGATTCCGGTTTCGGCCGCGGGATCCAGCTCGGCGAAATCACAGCAGCCAGCTCCTTGCGCGGCCGCAGGACAAGACGAGGGAACGCGCAACGCCCCAGGGCTTAGTACGCTTTCCAGCTCTGCCTTAATGAACGACTTCTTTACACGGCCGGCCGTAGCTTTTACAACGTCGCCGGGAAAAGCGCGAGGAACGAATACCACTCGCCCATCCGACGCCTGGCCAATTCCTTCCCCGCCGTGCGCCATGCGGTCAATGGTGACCTCAAGACTATCGCCACGGCTCATCGTTGATTCAGTCATTTTCTGCCTCAGACTTTTGTTCTCGTTCTGCGTTAGTGTGCTCACCTGTGCCCGCCGCTGCGTCAACGGCTGCATCCGCGCGGCGCACCATCCACACGGTCAGCGCCGTAACTAGAAGCGTCAATGGCCATCCCATCAGGATTCGGGTCACCCCTAAGGCAGTGGTTGCATCCGCATCATAAATGGCGCGCTGAACAACAAAGCGGGCCAGGAAGATGACCGCCCACCCACCGGTAGCGATGGCATAAGCCCGGCGCGCCTGAGCAATCTTTTGCCACTGCATTTCCTCGCCATTAATCCCCTTCCAGATGACACCCACAGCGGGCCACCGGAAAAGGATTGATAGAACCGCGGCAATGCACAGCGCCAACGACATCCAGATGCCGTACAAGAAATACCCTTTGGCATCACCGGTAAACCAGGCGATGGCTGCGCAAAGAGCCACTCCCAGCAGACCCGATATGGCTGGCTGCAGGGTCTCTTTCCGGATTACCCTCCAGAGTGCGATAACAACGGCCACGCCGAGCGCCGCAGCCAAGGCGGGCCCCAGCCCAAAGAAGTTATTGATGGGAATCAGCACAATGACTGGCAAGGTGGCCGACACGAGCCCTGATAAGCCACCCATCTGCTCCAGCAGGGTGGGTTCGGCAGCAGACTCCTCAGAGTCCAGGTTCTTAGCGTCCGGGGAAGGTTGCGGCGAGGAAGAATGTGTCACGTGGTTTACTGCTTTGCCTAGTTCTTGGAATTAGGTGCAGAGCCCTCATCGGGATTCTGCGGGGACGATCCATTCTCACCCTGGTGTGGGGTACCGCCCAAATCGCGCAGGTGTTGCTCCGCCTCTGTTTCTGCCGCAGGGTCAGGGCCGCCCACGCCGTTTTCAGGGTGGTGTTGAGCATTAGCGGCTGCCTGCTGTTCTTGCTGGCGCTGGTCCATGGCCTGCTTGACCTGCTCTACGAGCTGCTCGGGCATGATGACCGGCAAAGCATTTCCTGCCAAGATGGGGTCTTCCCCGCGGTAGACGAAGGTACGGGCGGCCACCTCGCGAGCCATGTCTGCGAGGTCTGCTTCCATGCCGGCCGGCGCGGCCAGGGTCATGCGCAGCATCCAGCGCGGACCGTCTGCACCGATGACGCGGACCTGACCGTTGTCGTTCTTGCCCACGACCTCAGCACCCCAAGGGCCTGGCTCGGTAGTAACGGTAAGTCCGTCGCGGCTCATGCCCTCCTTGATTTCCTCCACGGATTCTGCCCACTGGCCTGGCTTACGTGGGGCGGCAAAGGCTACGGGAGTAATTCGGCCTACCTTGGTCACGATGTGCAGCATTCGTGGGCCCTGTTCGCCCATTTCCACCTGTACCTGGGATTCCTTTGGCAGTGGAATGCGCAGGGACCCCAGATCTAATACGCCGATGGAAAAGTCACTGAAATCGAAGGTCTCGATATCGACGGAGTCGCCGTCAAAGGGGCCGGTCTGGCCATTGATGGCATCATGGGCGAATTCGCGGGGTTCATTGCCAGAAGCCGCCGCGGCATCTGCTGCGGTGTCGCCTACTGGAGCATAAGTTTCCTGCGCTTCTGTATCCGCGGACTTGGGGTCCGCCGGCTTTTCGCTTTGGGCTGCAGGCTTTTCCTGAGCCTTCTTTTCTTCGTCGTTCTTCTTGCCAAAGGGCCAGATTCCCATGGGTGCTATGTCCTTTCTAAAAGTTTCGTTGATTCTCTACTGCTTTAACTACACACCGGTAGAGCCATAGCCGCCGGCTCCGCGGACGGTGTCATCCAATTCTTCAACCTCAGCAAACCCCACCAGCTCTACGCGCTGGACCACGAGCTGAGCGATGCGCATGCCGCGTTCGATCTCAATAGGAGTGTGCCGGTCGTGGTTGATGAGGCAGACCTTGATCTCCCCGCGGTAATCGGCATCCACCGTGCCCGGGGTATTGACAATGGAAAGCCCTTGCTTGGCGGCTAGTCCGGAGCGCGGGTGAATTAAACCGACCGTTCCTAGTGGCAGCGCAATGGCAATCCCGGTGCCGACGAGGGCGCGCTCGCCGGGTTGCAGGGTAAGAGATTCAGCTGCATAGAGGTCCGCACCGGCGTCACCACGGTGTGCGCGGTGCGGCAGCGGAAGCTCCTTATCCAGGCGCTTGACCTTAACGTCCCCAAAGGGGCTTTCTGGTTGAGAATGCGGAATCGAGTCAGTCACTTGGCCAATCCTACCTGCCTTGGGAGGTTCATTCTGCGGCGCGTGTGGTCTAGACTGACTAGACGTGTCTGATACATCTGCTACTTCCGCAACTCCGGCACCGTCAAGCGCCGCTTCGGCACAGGGCACGGTGGCCCCTCAGGTGCTCTACCGCGAACGCCAATGGGTCCCTTGGTACTTTTGGCTTTTTGCAGCCGCCATCGTGGGGCTTACTTCCGCTACCGCTGGCCTTAACCGCTCCATGTGGTGGACCATTATTCCCGCGATCCTCCTTGGCGCTATCGCCGTGTGGGTACTTATTACTTGGTCCAATACAGTCATCAAGGTTGAGCGTGACCCGGATGGAACGCGTTGGCTCACGGTCAAAGATGCCCAATTGCCTAACGACGTCGTGTCGCGGTCTATCACCGTTCCTAAATCTGCGCGGCGCAATGCGCTGGGTCCGCAGTTCGATCCCGCAGCGTTTTTGGTTTCCCACGCTTGGGTGGATGAGCACGCCATGATGGTGCTCGATGATCCAGAAGATGATACTCCTTATTGGCTCATCGCCTCGAAGGATCCGGAGGCTTTGCTCCACGCTTTTGTTCCGGAACAGCACTAGTCCTTATTGACTTCGCACACCACAGAAAATGTGGTGGCTGCTACAACAAACCCCGCACTCGGCAGGTAAAAGTTGCCGAGTGCGGGGTTTCGTTTCTGCTGCGTATTCCTTTAGGCGCAATCCTTGCAGATTGGCTGGCCGTCCTCTTCGTGGGAGTAACGCTTATTTGACTGCACTAGGAAACACGAACCGCAGGTAAACTCATTTTCCTGACGTGGAACTACCTCAACATTAAGCTCCTCGCCCGTGAGGTCTACTGATGGCGGCTGGAAGGCTTCGACGATTTCTCCGTCATCGTCCATGCCGTTGTTATCGCTCTCAGCGGCTTTGAGTCCTTCTAGGGAGTCAGTTTCGAGTTCATCTTCCGCGCGCCGGCGCGGTGCGTCATAATCGGTGGCCATAATGCACGCCCCTAATGGTCAAGTTGCTTTAAGGAATGGGTATTTATCGATCGCGCATAGTAAAGCACAAATGGCTCGATGTCATCTCACCGCTCGCCGGCGTGGGAAACTATTACCCCCGCAGCGATTCCGTGGCCCTGTGCGCTGCTAAAAGCTTTTCGAATGCGGGGGCCAAATCTGCCCCCGCGGCCCAGGTAAGTTCACCGTCAGCGGAGCCTTTATCAAAGCCTGGATGGCGCACCACCGCACCTGCCTCGCGAGCAATGATTGCCCCGGCAGCGAAGTCCCACGCATTGATGCCGTGCTCAAAGTAGGCATCAACGGTTCCCTCTGCCACCCTGCATAGGTCGAGCGCAGCAGCGCCGATGCGGCGAATATCACGCACATTAGGCAGAAGCTTGGTAAGAAGCTCGGCTTGGGCTGCACGACGGTCAGCTCCGTAACCAAAGCCGGTGGCCACCAAGGCCAACGCAGGGTCTTGCGTCTGTCCACACCGCAGTGCGTGCTCAATTCCGTCTGGGCCGGTGACCGTGGCGCCCTGGCCGGCAGCGGCAGCATAGGTACGCCCACGCGCCACGTTGACCACCGCGCCAGCTACGAGGTGCCCTTGGTACTCTGCACCAATGGATACGGCGTAGTCCGGCACCCCGTAGAGGAAATTCACGGTGCCGTCAATCGGATCGACAATCCAGGTAACGCCACTGGTCGATTCCACATTGGCGCCTTCTTCGCCAAAAATTCCATCCCCGGGGCGTTGGGTGCGGATGGTGGTGGCAATGAACTCCTCTGTCGCGGTATCGACCTCCGTTACGGGATCTACGTCGCTGGACTTGGTGTGGGTATGCGCCGCGATGCCGTCACCTGCGACTAGTTCTGCGCGGCGCGCAGTAATTAATTCCGCAGCGCGCGTGGCGGTAGAAACGGCAAAATCCCGCAATTGGAGAAAATCGATCTGCTCAGTCATGCCAACTATTGTGCCTTCTTCTAGACTGTCGGGCATGACTACTCTTTCTGGCCATTCCTTTGGCATCGATATCGGAGGCTCCGGCATTAAAGGCGCTGAGGTGGACCTTGCCACCGGCGAATTCGTGGGCGAGCGTTTGAAGATCGCCACCCCACAGCCATCTACGCCGCATGAAGTTGCCAAGGTAGTAGCCCAAATCGTGCAGGAAAAGCAGTGGGACGGCCCCGTTGGCATCACCCTGCCTTCCGTGGTTCGCAACCAGGAAGTCGAGACTGCGGCAAATATTTCCAAGGATTGGATTGGGGTCAACGCCACAGAGCTCTTCGCGGACTACCTGGATGCGGATTTTGCCGTGCTTAACGACGCCGACGCGGCGGGACTAGCCGAGGTTGCCTACGGAGAGGACATCGCCAAGCAGGGCTCCGTAATCTTCCTAACCTTGGGCACCGGTATCGGTTCGGCCTTCTTCCTAGACGGCCAGCTATTCCCTAATACCGAACTGGGACACCTCACGGTGGGCGATGACGAGGCTGAGAAAATTGCGTCCTCGGCCGTAAAGGACCGCGAGGGACTCAAGTACAAGCAGTGGACTAAACGACTCAACAAGGTCCTCGCGGAATATGAAAAGCTCTTTAACCCGCAGGCCTTCCTCATTGGGGGTGGGATTTCCCGCAAGTTTGAAAAGTGGGGCCCACACCTTGATATTGAAACCCCCGTCATGCCTGCACAACTGCGCAATCGCGCGGGAATTGTCGGAGCTGCGATGGCGGCGGTAGACGGTTTGAAACCGTAGTATTTACGCACTGCAGGTGACCCTATCCACCGGCAGATTGGAAAGATCCTCTATACTGGGCGGTCGATCCTAAGTTAAATAGCTCTAGGGCGTGTCTGGCCTGCTTAAGGCCACAACGCGTTAACATCACACTGATGCACGAGCGCCCCACTAGGGCGCACTGAGCTGTTTCAATCAAGAAGTTAGTCGAAAGGGCGTACGTGGCAGCCACTGAATCTTCAGACCAGGCACTCGGCGAGGGCGAAAACGCCGCTGAGGCATCTACTCCTGCAAAGAAGACCGCCAAGAAGACGGCAAAGAAAACCGCGAAAAAGACGGCTAAGAAGACGGCCAAAAAGACCGCTAAGAAAACAGCCAAGAAGACTGCGAAGAAGACCGCCAAAAAGTCGGCCAAGAAGACCACTAAGAAGTCTGCCAAAAAGGCCACTAAGAAGACGGTCCCCAAATCCGCGGCAAAGAAGCAGGAATCCCCAGCCGAGTCCGAAAAGCAGGCACAGCCGGAAGCAGAAGAGGAGCTCGAGGAGGACGAGCACGACGAAGACGTCGACTTCGATCCCACCAATGCGGACATCGAAGACGATGATGACTTCGACGCTGGCGAAGACCTCGAGGACGATGACCTCGAAGAGGATTTGGACGACGACGATGAGGAAGAAGAGGAAGACTCCTCTTCCGTCTGGGACGAGGAAGAGTCCGCTGCGCTGCGTCAGGCACGCAAGGATGCGCAGCTGACCGCCTCTGCTGACTCCGTCCGCGCCTACCTCAAGCAGATTGGTAAGGTCGCCCTGCTCAACGCCGAGCAAGAGGTTTCCTTGGCCAAGCGCATCGAGGCCGGCCTGTACGCACAGCACCGCATGGACGAGATGGAAAAGGCCCGCGCCGAAGGCGATAAGGCCGCCAAGCTCTCTCCCATGGAAAAGCGCGACCTGCGCAGTATCGCCCGCGATGGCCGCAAGGCCAAGAACCACCTGCTGGAGGCAAACCTGCGCCTGGTGGTTTCCTTGGCCAAGCGCTACACCGGCCGTGGCATGGCTTTCTTGGATCTCATTCAGGAAGGCAACTTGGGCCTTATCCGTGCGGTAGAGAAGTTCGATTACACCAAGGGCTATAAGTTCTCCACTTACGCCACTTGGTGGATCCGCCAGGCCATTACCCGCGCCATGGCTGACCAGGCTCGCACCATCCGCATCCCAGTGCACATGGTGGAAGTCATCAACAAGCTGGGCCGCATCCAGCGCGAGCTGCTGCAGGACTTGGGCCGCGAGCCTACCCCGCAGGAGCTGGCGAAGGAGATGGACATCACCGAGGAAAAGGTGCTCGAAATCCAGCAGTATGCCCGCGAGCCCATTTCCTTGGACCAGACCATCGGTGACGAAGGCGATTCCCAGTTGGGTGACTTCATCGAGGACTCCGAGGCCGTCATTGCGGTCGACGCAGTTTCCTTCACCTTGCTGCAGGATCAGCTACAAGACGTGCTGACTACCCTGTCCGAGCGCGAAGCCGGCGTGGTTCGCCTCCGCTTTGGCTTGACCGACGGCATGCCGCGCACTTTAGACGAGATTGGCCAAGTCTACGGAGTTACCCGCGAGCGCATTCGCCAGATCGAGTCCAAGACGATGTCGAAGCTGCGCCACCCCTCTCGCTCGCAGGTTCTGCGCGACTACCTCGACTAATCGCTGCAGCTGCAGGAGCGCAGAAAGCCCGCACCAATTTCGGTGCGGGCTTTCTGCGTAACTACTCTCTAGCCACCGTGGGCCGTTCTACCACTTGCGCAGGTATTCGATGCGCTCGCGCAGCTGCTCGGCATTGCACAGCGCGGTGGGCGGGCCGCCACAGGCCTTGCGCACCTCAGTATGGATAGCACCGTGCGGGCGGCCTGAGCGCTGGGCAGCGATGGACACGACCGTATTGAGCTCCTTGCGCAGCTGGCCTAGCTCATCGACGACTCCGGCGGTGTCGCTGGACTCAGATTCCATAGACTTCTTCCGTGAGGCCGGTGCATAATCCATGCCGTAGAGCTTGCGGCGGTGAGCTTCCTCCGCCTCGGCGGCGCGCCGCGCCTTTTCCTCCGCTTCGCGGCGGTCCATTTCCTCGGATTGCTTCTTGCGCAGCAAATCTTTGACTTGGTCTGCATCAAGTAGCCCGGGAATGCCAAGGAAGTCCGCTTCCTCATCGGTGGTCATATCCCCGGTATTGAACTGGGAACCGTTGTAGAGCAGTCCCGAAAACTCTGCCTCGGCACCAAGCGACTCATAAGACTTCTCCAGCATGTCTGGTTCGGTCTTTTTCTGATTCGCCTGCTCTAGCAGATCGTCGTCCCAGCCTTCCTTGTCGGGCTTTTCTTCACCCAAGACGTGATCGCGGGACTTTTCCATATTTTCGGCCAAGCCCAGCAGGACAGGAACCGAAGGAAGGAAAACGGACGCCGTCTCACCCGGCATGCGCGAGCGCACAAAGCGGCCGATGGCCTGGGCGAAAAAGAGCGGGGTCGATGCCGAGGTAGCATAAACGCCCACCGCTAGGCGCGGGACGTCGACGCCCTCGGACACCATGCGGACTGCCACCATCCACTCATCGGTGGACTCAGAAAACTCCTGAATGCGGTCCGAGGAGCCGGGATCATCAGACAAAATCACCGACACTGGCGTATTAGAAAGCTGTTTGAGGATCTTGGCATACGCGCGTGCGGTCGTCGTATCCGAAGCCAGCACCAGGCCGCCGGCATCCGGCATATTGCGCCGCATTTGCATCAGGCGGGTATGCGCCGCCTGCAGCACAGCAGGGATCCACTCACCCTTGGGGTCCAAGGCGGTGCGCCACGCTCGGGCGGTTTGCTCCGCATTCATAATGTCGCCCAAACGGGCTGCATGTTCCTCGCCGGCCGAGTCGCGCCAGCGGGCTTCGCCAGAGTAAGAAAGAAAGACAACGGGGCGCACGACGCCGTCGGCAAGCGCATCGCCATAGCCATAGGTATGGTCCGAGCGGGATACCTTGTGCCCCTCCCCATCGTCCACGTATTGGACGAATGGAATGGGCGAGTCATCGGAGCGGAAAGGCGTACCGGTCAAAGCCAGGCGGTGGTTCACATCGTCATAGGCTTCCTTGACGCCATCGCCCCAGCTCTTGGCGTCGCCTGCATGGTGAATCTCATCCAGGATCACCAAAGTGCGCCGGGCAGAAGCCACCGCGCGGTGCTTAAAGGGGTGCATACCCACCTGCGCATAAGTCACCACGATGCCGTCCATCGAAGGATTAACGGCGGAGGAATTGCTAAACGCGGGATCTAGAGCCAGACCTACGCGCGCGGCAGCGCTAGACCACTGGGTCTTGAGGTGTTCGGTAGGCACCACCACGATTACGCGCTCGACCGTACGGTCTTCCATGAGCTCGGTGGCAATGCGCAGCGCGAAGGTAGTCTTTCCGGCGCCCGGGGTCGCCACCGCCATGAAGTCCTGCGGCTTAGTGGCGAGGAATTTATCGAGGGCGGATTGCTGCCAGGCGCGAAGGTTAGTCTTTTTAAAAGTCCTCACTTGCGGCGCAGACCCTTATACACACGCTCACAATCGGGGCACACCGGAGAACCCGGCTTTGCCTGCTTGGTCACCGGGAAAGTTTCGCCGCACAGCGCAACGACGTACTTGCCGTTCACTGCGGAATCGAGGATGTGATCCTTTTTGACGTAGTGGAAGAACTTCGGCGTGTCATTATCCGTCGTCGAAGTGTCTTCACGAATATCTGGCCGTTCAATTGTCTTCGTAGTCGTAGTCACGCACTCCATTTTGCCGCATCGGCATCGAACTTTGCGAGTCAGGCGGCTACCCTTGGAGAACATGTACACGTCATGCACGCCAGCCACTGCGCCCCTCTCCCCTTATCGAGGGAACGCCGACGCGCACGAGGGGAGCCGAGTCTAGGTTGTTTGGCAAAAAAGAGCGCTACCTCATCACAGATGCCAAGCTCTCGCCTGGCCAGGACCGCAAGCGCCGCGAAATTCGGTACGGAATCTTTCAGTTTTTGCGCGTTCCTTCCCTGCTCATCGCCGGCTTCTTCCTTTATATGCATTGGTGGCTTTTAGCCGCCATCATTGTCGGCGTGACATTTCCCCTCCCCTGGATAGCCGTGGTGATTGGCAACGGCCGGGGAGAAAAGAAGGATAAGCGCGAGAAAAACGTGTACAAGCCAGCCATGAACCGGCAGCTTTATAGCCAGACCCACGCCCCACAGGTATCCGGCGGCACCGCCCGGCCTATTGAGGCACACCACGACATCATTGATCACGAAGAAGAGTAAAGGATTCCTGCTTATATGACGACCGCTTTTGGCCCCGACTTTGATGCCTCCGCGCTAGCCACGCTGGCCGCAGAGCTTTCCGACGTCTTTACCGCCGCCGGTTTTACTACCGATGGCGTAGCCGGGCACCTAGGTCCGGAAGTTACCGAGGCCCTCTTCCGCGGCGAACCCGCACCAGTTGCGCTCGCCGCGCACAGCGAATCTCAATTGGATCTTTTGATCCGCTTCTTCCTCCTTCATGAGCACCTGCCGGCCACGCTTTTGGGCGAGGCGGTAGGCGCGCGCCTGGCTACCCAGTTGCTCGATGCCAATGTTGCGCTTGCTGACGCCCATGGCAAGGCCTACATCGCCCTCGATATCCGCCCGCACACCATCGTTGGCGCCAACCGTCTCATCTTCTCCGACGTCGACGCCTCCTTGGTCGACCACGTACCCGGCCCAGACCACGTGCTTGGCGTTGGCGCGGCAAGCCTCTCCCTGCTGCAATCCACGCCAGTAAGCCCAGTGGGCAGCGTTTTAGATCTAGGCACTGGCTCGGGCGTCCAATTGCTGGGGCAGCTCGATTGCGCTGAAAAGATTACCGCCACCGACGTGCATGAGCGTGCGTTGGAATTGGCCGAGGCTACCATTGCCGCTACTGGCGATAGCGAGAAAGTGGAATTGCTGCAAGGTTCGTGGTTCGACCCCGTAGCCGGCCGCCGCTTTGACCGCCTCGTAGCTAACCCACCTTTTGTCGTTGGCCTTCCCGAAGTTGGCCACGTCTACCGCGATTCCGGGTTAAATCTGGACGGTGCCAGCGAACTGGTTGTCTCTCGGGCTGCCGATCACCTAACCCCCGGCGGAACGGCTCACCTTCTGGCCGCTTGGGTACACACCAGCGGCGAGACCTGGCAGCAACGCGTTGCTTCCTGGCTGCCGGACAAAGGAATTGCTGCCTGGATCATCCAGCGCGACGTAGCCGATCCCGCACTCTATGTGTCCACCTGGCTCGAGGACGAATCCCTGGATGTACGCTCCCCTGAAGGCCAAGAGCGCTCTCGCGCCTGGCTGGAGCATTTCCAGCAGCATGAGGTCAATGGCATTGGCTTTGGCTTTGTCGCTATCCAACGCATCGGCGACGATGAACCTGCCGATATCTTGGCCGAAGAAATGCCGCAGGCCTTTAGCGACCCACTTGGCCCTGAAATAGAGGAATACTTTGCCCGCGTGGCGTGGCTGCGCGACCTAGTACCCGGCGAGCTACAGGGAAAGCACTTCCGCGTGCGCCCGGGGCTGGCACGCGAAGATATCAGCACCCCAGATGCGGAATTGGGCCAGGGCTTTACTCGGGCCGCTCTACGTCTTACTCGCACCGACGGTCCGCGCTGGAGCCACGAAGTAGATGAACACATCGCTGCCATTGTCGCCGGTCTCAGCCCACAGGGCTTGAACCTTGAAGAAACCATCGGCTTGTATGCGGCGGCACATGGATTCGACGAAGCAGAACTTACTGCTGCCGCCCTACCCGCCGTGATCGATATGGTCCGACATGGCCTGCTTATCCCCGCTGATCTCCTCTTGGAGACCGATTCGCTGGACCTCAGCTAGATCCACACTGTCCCCCACTCGTTATATAAGGAGAAGTAAACCATGCGCGCAGTTTTGACTCGGGTATCAGAGGCCACAGTGACCGTCGATGGAGAAACCGTAGGAGCCATCGATTGCCCCGAAACCGGTGGTCTTCTCGCTCTAGTTGGGGTCTCGCGCGAGGATATGGATGATTGGCAGCCCCGCGCTGAGAAAATGGCACGCAAGATTGCAGAACTGCGCATTCTTGATGGCGAAGTCTCAGTCATTGACGCCGGAGCGCCCGTACTTGTGGTGAGCCAATTTACTTTGTACGGCCGCACCGCCAAAGGACGGCGCCCTTCGTGGGCGGATGCCGCCCCAGGACCCGAGGCCGAACCGGTCATCGCGGCGATTATTGCGAACCTCAGGGAACGCGGCGTGTCAGTTGAAACAGGCCAATTCGGGGCTAAAATGCGCGTTTCTTCTGTGAACGAAGGACCTTTCACCGTCTTGGTAGAGACCTAGCTCGCACCCTCTATTTCCGGCTCACGAGATCTGAAAATCGTGTTAAGCAGGCCCTTTTACAAACGATTCCGTGACCCAAACCACTTTCCCGGATTTTGTGTAGAGCAAGCCATAAAGCACCGGGGAATGCAAATTCTCAGAGAGTGATAAATGCCCTACTCGCAGTGCAATAATTTATTATCACCCTGCAAGATTTTGTTCTATACTGAAGGCACAGCGAAGCAAAAGGGCTGGATATGCAGGATGCGAGATAATTTCTCAAAATCCTACAAACGCAAAATTGAGTGAGAAGAAATTTTCTCAATCATGGTTGCAGAAGCCCAAACGCTTCGGCCGACCAACTAGATGTAGGAAAGAAAATGTCCCACTCAATCACGCGGCGCAACAAAGCCCAGCACCCAGAGAACCAGGCTGAGATGCCCCAGGATCTCAAGACCGCCAAGGCAGCTCCCTCCTCCAAAGAATCCGCACCAGCTCCTGGCATTGACACCCCGTTCGATGGCCAGAAGGGTGCACCGAAGTGGAATAAGGAAGACACCGTATGGATGCTCTCCCTGTTCGGCACCGCAATCGGCGCCGGCGTCCTCTTCCTCCCCATCAACGCCGGTATCGGCGGCATCATCCCACTAATCATCATGACGGTGGTAGCACTGCCAATGACCTTCTGGGCCCACCGCGGAATGACCCGCTTGGTGCTTTCCAGCTCCAAGCCAGACGGTGACCTCACGGACGTCGTCGAGGAACACTTTGGCAAGAAGGCCGGTGTTCTGATGAACATCCTGTACTTCCTGTCGGTCTACCCCATCCTGCTGGTTTACTCGGTCACCATCACCAACACGGTCAACTCCTTCCTGGAGCACCAGCTCGGAATCACCCCGCCAGACCGCTGGCTTACCTCCCTCCTGCTGGTAGGCGGCCTCATCCTAGTCGTCCGCATGGGCAAGGACGTTGTAGTTCACGTCATGTCCTACCTGGTCTACCCATTCATCGGCATCCTGGTTCTGCTTTCCCTCTACCTCATCCCGAAGTGGAATACCGCGCTCTTTGATTCCTTCGACCTCAACGTTGCTCGCGAGGCTTCTGGCCACAGCATGGGCGTTACCCTGATGCTTCTGGTCCCAGTTATGGTCTTCTCCTTCAACCACTCGCCGATGATTTCCTCCTTCGCCGTTGACCGCCGCCAGACCTACGGCAAGTTCGCTGAGGCCAAGTCCCGCAAGACCCTGCTCCGCGCAGAAATCCTCATGGTCGTCGTGGTTATGTTCTTCGTCTTCTCTTGCGCCCTGAGCCTCTCCCCGGCTGACATGGCAGAAGCTAAGGCACAAAACATCACCATCCTGTCTTACCTGGCAAACCACTTCGATAACCCACTTATCCAGTGGATTGCACCAGTCATCGCCATGATTGCAGTTGCTAAGTCCTTCCTCGGCCACTACCTCGGCGCAGCCGAAGGCTTCGAAGGCCTCGTCATCAAGGGCAGCAAGAACGCAAGCAAGGACGACGCAGAGTCCGCCCACAAGCTCGATACCATCACCCTCATCTTCATGCTGGTCACCGCTTGGCTCGTCGCTTGGGCTGACCCATCCATCCTGGGCATGATTGAAACCCTGTGTGGCCCGACGATTGCCATCATGCTCTTCATCATCCCAATGGTCGCCATCCACAAGGTTCCTGCGCTGAAGCGCTACAAGGGCAAGGCTTCCAACTACTTCGTCTTCTTCATGGGCCTCGTCGCCCTCGCAACCATCATCTACTCCATCGTCCAGGCTTTCTAAGCACCGCCGCAGACGAGAAAATCGCAGAGGATTCAAGGAAAGAACAATGTTCATCAGCATCTTCGATATGTTCAAGATTGGCATCGGCCCCTCAAGCTCACACACTCTTGGGCCAATGAAAGCCGGCAAGGCTTTCGTGGACGAGCTCAAGGAAAAGGACCTCTTTGACAAGGTCACTCGAGTTCAGGCAAATGTCTACGGCTCCCTCTCCCTCACGGGAATCGGCCACTCCACCGACAAGGCCATCCTCCTCGGTCTCGCCGGTGAAGAGCCAGAGACGGTTGATATCGACGGCATCTCCGAATTCATGAAGAACGTCCGCAGCAGCGAGAAGCTCATGCTGGGCGGCTCCCACGAGGTAGAATTCCCCAAGGACGGCGGCTTCTTCTTCCATGACGAGTACCTCCCGATGCACGAAAATGGCATGTGTCTTATCGCCTTCGCTGGCGAGGAAGACATCCTGCACAAGACCTACTACTCAGTCGGCGGCGGTTTCATCGTCAAGCAGGAAGACTTTGCCAAGCGCACCGACGCCAAGGTTGATATCCCCTTCCCATACGCCAGCGCCGCAGAGATGCTCGAGCTGTGCGAGAAGAACAACATGACCCTCCCGGAGCTTGGACTTGCCAACGAGTTGGCACTGCGTTCCGAAGATGAGGTCAACGAGCACCTGCGCAAGGTTCGCGATGTCATGTTCACCGGCATCGAGCGCGGCTCCGCTACCGACGGCCCGCTCCCAGGTTCCCTGCTAGTTCCTCGCCGCGCCGCTGCCCTCAAGCGCCGCCTCGAGCAGTCCGAACCGCACGATGGTCTGAACATCCTCAGCTGGGTCAACATGTTCGCACTGGCCATCTCCGAGGAGAATGCATCCTGCGGCCGCGTTGTTACCGCTCCTACGAACGGCGCATGCGGCGTTGTCCCGGCAGTACTGGCCTACTACGACAAGTTCGTTGAGCCCGTTACCACCGAGATGTTTGCTGATTACATCTTCGCCTGCAACCAGATTGCTTCCCTGTACAAGATGAACGCTTCCATCTCTGGCGCTGAGGTCGGCTGCCAGGGTGAGGTTGGTGTAGCGTGCTCCATGGCTGCTGGCGGTCTCGCCCAGCTCATGGGCGCTACCCCAGAGCAGGTATGCATCGCAGCCGAGATTGGCATGGAGCACAAGCTTGGCCTGACCTGTGACCCGGTCCTCGGACAGGTTCAGGTACCCTGCATTGAGCGCAACGCTGTCGCTGCCGTTGATTCCATCACCAGCGCACGTATGGCGCTGGAGCGCGAAAGCAAGCCATGCGTTTCTTTGGACGAAGTTATCTGGACCATGTATAAGACTGGTAAGGATATGAACGCCAAGTACAGGGAAACCTCACAAGGTGGCCTGGCCCTAGCAGTTCACCCACCAGTTCCGGTGTGCGGATAGAGACCACCCAGTAAAGAAGCGATGAGCCGGGTGAGCACAGCGCTAAGCCGCTTGTGTTCATCCGGCTTTCTTGGCGCTACTCCCCCTTTCGCCTATTCGCTTCCGTGTGATATCTTCTCTATAACCTGACAGGAATTAAAGGACATGCTTCAGCTAATGAACTTCCCTAGCGGCAATGCCTCCGAAGAAAACTTCCTCGAGCAGTACATTCCCCTCGTCGAATTCCTCGGTAAGGCAATGGGCCCCAACACCGAAATCGTACTTCACGATCTCGACGTCCCCGATAAATCCATCATGGCCATCGCCAACGGCCACATCTCCGGCCGGCAGCTAGGCGGCCCGGTGACCGACTTCGCTTTGTGGTTTATGAAACAAGGCGATGCGGCAGCAATCCCCATGATGACCGGCTACCGCGCCGTCAATGCGGAAGGCAAAATTTGCCGCTCTTCAAGCTACTTCATCCGAGATGACTCCGGCCATATGCGCGGCATGCTGTGCATCAATGTCGATGTCTCCGAGTTGGTACACATTCGCGATGCTGCCGCCGCGCTTATCGGCAACGCAGACGATCCCGCGTTTGACAAGTCCAAGGCTTTCGGCGGCTACCCCGGCGCAGAGGAGCAACCCCAGCGCCCCGTAGCGGTACCTGACCCGGTTCCAGAAGAAGTAGCTGAAGAGACTGCAGAAGAGCCTGAAAGCGAAGCGGTAAGCGAGTCTCTGCGTTCTAACGTGGAGCACCTTCTCGATTCCATGCTGAACTCTGCGATTTCCAACCAGAGCACGCCAGTTCCTCGCATGCAGCGCGAAGAGCGTCTCGAGGTGGTTTCTGACCTTGAGGATGCAGGATTCTTCCTTCTTAAAGGCGGAATTGCCGCAGCTGCAGAGCGTCTCGGCGTATCTGAGCCCACCATCTACCGCTACCTCGTACAGGTGCGCGGATAGTAGTCCCACATTTCTAGCTACTCGCAGCTCGTAACCGTTCCCCGTGGTTCCTCTCCCCCGAAAAGGTGGATTTGCACCACGGGGAACAACTGTTTTTAAAAATTCTCTCCGCACCGGGAACTAAAACTCTCAAGACTCCGTTGTACTTTGTGAAACCGGCGACAAATTCAGGAGGCTTCACTATGACGAAGACATCTGCCACCACCGCCAAGGGCACTTCAAGTGCCACTACTGATGAAGAACAGGAAGTAGACCGCGGATCTCGCCGCAACCAAACCAACGATAATCCTTCTGCCGACCTCGTCCGCGTTTATCTCAACGGCATCGGCAAGACCGCACTGCTCAGCGCGGAAGATGAGGTAGAACTCGCTCAGGCCATCGAGGTTGGACTGTACGCGGAATACAAGCTCAATAACGCAGAAAAGCTCACCCGTGCAGAAAAGCGCGACCTTAAGATCCTCGCCCGCGAAGGCAAGAAGGCACGCTCCCACCTGCTCGAAGCTAACCTGCGCCTCGTTGTTTCGCTGGCAAAGCGCTACACCGGTCGCGGCATGCCGCTGCTGGATCTCATCCAAGAGGGCAACCTAGGCCTAATCCGCGCCATGGAGAAGTTTGATTACGCCAAGGGCTTCAAGTTCTCCACTTATGCCACGTGGTGGATCCGTCAGGCAATTACCCGCGGCATGGCTGACCAGTCCCGCACCATTCGCCTCCCAGTCCACTTGGTTGAGCAGGTTAACAAGCTTTCCCGCATTAAACGCGAGATGTATCAATCCTTGGGTCGCGAAGCTACCAACGAGGAGCTTTCGGAAGAATCCGGTATTGACGAGAACAAGATCGAGATGCTGCTGCGCCAGTCGCGCGATCCGGTCTCTCTCGATATGCCGGTAGGTACCGATGAAGAAGCTCCTTTGGGTGACTTCATCGAAGACGCGGAAGCTACCGATGCTGAAACTGCGGTGGTCGCTTCAATGCGCCACTCCGATATCCGCGGCGTGATTGACACCTTGGAAAAGCGCGAGCAGGATGTCATCCGCCTGCGCTACGGCCTCGATGATGGTGTTCCGCGCACCTTGGATCAGATTGGTCGCCGCTTCGGCCTTTCGCGCGAGCGTGTGCGCCAGATTGAGCGCGAAGTCATGGCAAAGCTGCGCGATGGCAACCGCGCCGATCGCCTGCGCGAGTACGCTTTGTAATCCACACCTACTGCATTCGGCAGCACATCCTCTCCCCGGGCCCATTTTGGCAACGTACCGCCATGGGCTCGGGGTTTGGCGTTGATATGGCATCGGCTTGGTTCCTAGCGGCGAGCCAAGCCTTGGGTAGGCTAATCTGGACTGCAGAGTCTAGAAAGCGCTTTCCCGTTCTTGGGCGGGACTACAGCCGCGTAACTGTATTCACACAGAAAGGTATGCCCACGTGAGGGACCTAGTTGATACAACGGAGATGTATCTGCGGACCATCTACGAGCTAGAAGAAGAAGGCATTACTCCCCTGCGCGCCCGCATTGCGGAGCGTTTGGAGCAGTCCGGGCCTACGGTTTCTCAGACTGTAGCTCGCATGGAGCGCGATGGCCTTTTGCACGTGCGCACCGACCGCAGTTTGGACCTCACGGACAAGGGCCGCGACCTAGCTACCGCAGTCATGCGCAAGCACCGGTTGGCAGAGCGTTTGCTTACCGACGTCCTGGGGCTCGACATTGCCAAGGTCCACGACGAGGCCTGCCGGTGGGAGCACGTCATGAGTGAAGAGGTGGAAAAGCGCATGGTCGCCGTTCTCGATGACCCGACGCGGTCCCCCTTTGGCAATCCTATTCCGGCGCTGTCTGCACTTGGCTTCGATGTTCCGCAGCCGGATCAGGGCACGCGCGCGGTCGACCTCCCCAATGGCGAGCAGGTCTCCGCGACCGTCATCCAGGTCAATGAAATCCTGCAGGTTGATGATGGAACCTTCCAGGAGCTCACCGATGCCGGCATTCGTGTGGGTGCCAAGGTATCTGTGGTCAATAACAGCGGCACGATTACGCTGTCGACACCGGAAGGTGGCAGCGTCGTGCTTTCCGACGATTTGGCGCACGCAGTGCGCGTGGAGGTACAACCATGAAGCTTCTTGTCACCGGTGGCGCCGGCTATGTGGGCAGTGTCTGCGCCGCAGTATTGGTCGAACAAGGCCATGACGTAACCATCATCGATAATTTCTCCACTGGCAACCATGAGGCCGTTCCGGAAGCCGCCCGCGTCATCGAGGGCGATGTCGCGGACAAGGCTGCCGAGGTCTTGGGCGAAGGTGGCTTCGAAGGCGTCATTCACTTCGCTGCGCGCTCCTTGGTGGGCGAATCCGTGGAAAAGCCTGATGAGTACTGGCAGCACAACGTCGTTACTACCCTGACGCTGCTTAATGCCATGCGGGATAACGACGTCAAAAACCTCGTCTTTTCCTCCACCGCTGCAACCTACGGTGAGCCCGACCAGGTCCCGATTACGGAAGACATGCCGACCCAGCCCACCAATCCGTATGGTGCGACCAAGCTGGCCATCGACTACATGATCACGTCCTTTGCCCACGCCTACGGCCTTGGCGCTACCTCGCTGCGCTATTTCAATGTGGCTGGCGCCTACGGAAATATCGGCGAAAACCGCGAGGTAGAAACCCACCTCATCCCCATCGTGTTGCAGGTTGCTTTGGGCCACCGGGATAAGATCTTCATGTTCGGTGATGACTGGGAGACCGCAGACGGCACCCCAGTGCGTGACTACATCCATATCCGCGATCTAGCCGACGCCCACGTGCTTGCCCTTGAGTCCAATGAATCTGGCAAGCACCGCATTTACAACCTGGGTTCTGGCGATGGGTACTCCGTCAAGCAGGTCATCGAGATGTGCCGCAAGGTCACCGGCCACGACATTCCGGCTGAGGTGGCCCCGCGCCGCGCGGGCGACCCAGCTACGCTCATCGCTTCCTCTGAGAAGATTCAGCGGGAACTCGGGTGGAATCCCACCCGTACGGACCTAGAAACCATCGTCACCGACGCGTGGAACTTCACCCGACAGCTTGGCGATAAGGCACATTCCGCAAAGCGGTCCTAGACGCCGCGCGTGTTAGGCGGGGCTGTCGACGTGGAGCCCCGCCGCTTCGCGGGCTAGCTCGCAGCCATGGCATAGGCTGGAGACCAACCGCTTTCCCATACCACTGCGATATCCCTGCGCTATGAGGCGCCCCAAATTGTGATGGGGCGCCTCTTCTACCACTACGGAAAGCGCCGGACCGGCATAAATTCCGAATTCGTGGGATACCTGGCTAGCAGCGTACAACGCTAGGGCGTTATAGCGAATCGGCCCCTGGAATGTACGCGCTACCGCCAATAACAGGTCTCCTGCTTCCTGCGGTGTGGAGACGAGCTCCGCAATGACCAGGTCGCGGGTCCAGGTGGTAGACATCCACATGGCTGCCACACACAATAGTTCTTCATTTTCTAGGGTCTCCTCCAGCGATTCGACCTCGCTGAGCACATGGCGCACATCGGCGATGAGGTGTTTGACCACCTGCACTGGATCTGAAGTGCCGTATCCGTGCCCGGCGCGCAATTGGCGGGCAATCTCTTCGGCGCATCGCTCCATGGCCCTAATCTCTTCATCCCCAAAGTATGGGTTCGGGTCCTTGAAGCGCTGCACCATGTCATGGCGGCTAAGTTCCGGAAGCATGCCGTTATTCACGCAAGCGCGCATCGTGTGGCTCGTTGAGATGGCGGGTATGGTTCCTTCCATCCAATTCTGCAGCGGGCCCTCGCCGCTTTCTGTGGCGTGGCCAAAGATGAGGTCGTAAGCGGTATCGGTGGATAGTTCTTCGGCCAGCCAGCAGGCATCGATGCCCATACCTGTCCGGTCTTGGAAATGGTAAAGAGACTGCAGAATGTCCCAGAGCTCTCCCTCCTCGCGTTGGGAGAGCACGAAGCAGAAGTTGATTTCGGGATTTCCGCAGTGAAACGCTTCCATCACTTCGTGCAGGGCACCAGGCACATCGTGCAGATCGAGGCGGGCTACTGGTCCGATGCTGTGTCCGCGTTGGCTGGGTTGGATGGAGATGAGGATGACTGATTCAGTGGGAAAGAATCCGAGGATTCCTGGGATATTGGCGAGGATATCGCCGGGTGTACGGATGGGCTGAGTTGGTGTTGTGATGTCCATGGCCCTAGCTTCAACCACGCGCGCAACTGTGCATAGGCCCAAAAGAGCTAGGTAGTGGGGATCTGTGGATAGGTGGGGTGAAAGGGGCGTCGGCAAGCGGCTTTCCACACCCCGCCCGGGATTGCGCTGGCAATGCGCAGCGGTTTGGGGCACAATTGTTTATTTAGCCTCGCAGTGCGCGCGGGAATAGTAGGCACGCGCGCGGCGTTGGGGTAGGTAAGAATGCAAGGAGGTAACACAACATGCACGAAGAAGATCGCCGCATGTATGAGCTGGAATATCCGGCTCCGGTGATTAGGGATGATTCCGGTGACGGACAAGGCCCCACCATGATTGTTGCCATGCACGGATATGCTGACGCTGGCCAAGCCATCGAGGCAAGTGCTGACCACCTGAAGGCCGCCTTGGAAGGCCGCCAGTTGGCCTCGTTTAACTCTGATGAGCTGATTGATTACCGCTCCCGCCGCCCGGCTGTCACGATTGATAAGGATCGGGCGCTGGAAATCGAGTCCATGGATCTTGGTATTAAGGTCCTGCGCGATAATTCCGGCAAGACTTTCCTTCTGCTGTCTGGCCCTGAACCAGACATGCGCTGGGAGGCGTTCACCACGGCCGTAGTGAAGCTGGTGGAAAAATTCAATATTGAAGACACCATCATGCTCTATGCCGCGCCGATGCCGGTGCCGCATACCCGCCCCACGGTGGTTACGGCCCATGGCACCTCCTCCCGCTTGACTGAGCACATGCTCTCGATGGATTCCACCATGATGGTGCCAGGCTCTGCCGCGCTGTACTTGGAAAAGGCTCTGGCGGATAAGCACCGCACGGTGGCTGGATATACCGTCCACGTGCCGCACTATTTGGCAGCTTCGCCCTATCCACAGGCCACGTTCCAGCTGCTGGATTCGGTGGCGCGGGCGGCGCGCCTCAACATTCCTTTGGGCAGCATCGAGGCCGATATATCCCGCGTGGAAAACCAACTGGAGGAGCAAGTTGGTGGCTCGGATGAGATTGAAGGCGTAGTCCAACAACTCGAGCAGCAGTATGACGCTTATATGGAGCGCTACCGCAAGGAGCATCCGCAGGCGATCATGCCTGGCGAGGAGCCCATGCCTACCGGTGAGGAAATCAGCGAGGAGTTCCAGGCATTCTTGGCTTCCTTGGATGAAGAAGAAAGCCAGCAGATCATCAATACCGAGATCGATGACCGCGAAGATTCCGCCGAAGAGGAAGACCCTCTGTCCGATGATGGGAAGGACGGCCCTGATTCTGCTTCGGGCGAGGGCGACTTAGGCGACGATATCTAACTAACCCGCCCCCATCGCCGCTAAGGTGGTGGGGGTGAACTTATCTCAGCTGCTGCCAGATTTAACGGAAGTACCCGAGTCCCTCGTAGACGAGGCAATTTGGGATACCTTTACCTCGTGGACTACCGGCCGGGGTATCAATTTGTACCCGGCGCAGGAAGAAGCCTCGCTCGGTATTCTGGCCGGTGATAATGTCATCCTCGCTACCCCTACGGGCTCGGGTAAGTCCATGGTGGCTAATGCTGCACACTTCATCGCCCTAGCTCGTGGCCAGCGCAGTTTCTATACCGCGCCGATTAAGGCCCTTGTGAGCGAGAAGTTCTTTGCCCTCTGCGATATCTTCGGCGCCGAGAATGTGGGCATGATGACTGGCGACGCCACCGTTAATGGCAATGCCCCCATCATCGCCGCCACCGCCGAGATTGTAGCCAATATTGCGCTGCGCGATGGCGCCGAGGCCAATATCGACCAGGTAGTAATGGACGAGTTCCACTACTACTCCGAGCCGGATCGCGGTTGGGCCTGGCAGGTGCCGCTGCTGGAGTTGTCCAAGGCGCAGTTCCTCCTCATGTCCGCCACTTTGGGCGATACTCACTGGCTAGAAGAGGATCTCACCCGCCGCACCGGCCGCGCCACCAACCTCGTCGCCGGCACCACGCGTCCCGTCCCGCTGGATTTCTCCTATGTCTTTAGCGCGGTACACGAGACCATCGAGGAGCTCTTGGCCGATAAGAAGGCGCCTATCTACGTGGTGCACTTCTCGCAGCGTGAAGCGGCCGAGCGCGCCCAGGCGCTCACCTCGCTTTCGGGGATCATCACTAAGGACGAAAAGGAAGCAATTGCCCAGGAAATCGGTGGTTTCCGCTTCACCACTGCCTTTGGCAAGGATCTATCCAAGCTCCTGCGCAAGGGCATCGGCATCCACCACGCGGGCATGCTCCCCAAATACCGCCGATTGGTAGAGCGCCTGGCACAAAAAGGCCTGCTTAAGGTCATTTGCGGCACCGATACCCTGGGGGTGGGCATTAACGTGCCCATCCGCACCGTGCTGATGACTGGGCTTGCCAAATTCGACGGCCAGCGCCAACGCATCCTCAAGTCGCGCGAATTCCACCAAATTGCCGGCCGCGCCGGCCGCGCCGGCTATGACACCGAGGGCACTGTGGTGGTCGAGGCCCCCGAGCACGAGATCGAAAATGCCAAGGAACGCCGCCGCATCGGCGATGACCCCAAGCGCTTGAAGAAGCTCAAGAAAAAGTCCGCCCGAGAAGGCGAGGTGTCCTGGTCCGAGAAGACCTTCGCGCGCCTTACTGAGGCTGAACCGGAGCAACTGACCTCTCAGTTCCGCGTATCTAATTCCATGCTGCTCAACGTCTTGGCACGCCATGGCAATGGCTATGACCACATGCGCCACCTGCTGCGGGACAATCACGATAACCGCAGCAAGCAGAATAAAGACATCCTCACCGCACTCGATCTCTTCCGCGGGCTAGTAGATTCCGGCGTGGTGCAAAAATCGACCAAGGGATTAGATATCTACGGTCGCCCCTACCATTTGGTGCGAGAGCTGCCGCGAGACTTTGCGCTCAATCAGCCGCTGGGCCCATTCGCGCTGGCGGCGCTCTCGCTGCTGGATCCGGAGGCAGAAACCTATAACCTGGACGTCATTTCCGTGTTCGAGGCCATCCTGGATGACCCGCGCCAGGTGCTCATTGCCCAGCAGAAGCAGCGCCGCGGCGAAGAGATCGCCGCGCTGAAGGCGGACGGGGTGGACTACACCGACCGCATGAATATCGTGGAGGATATCACTTGGCCGAAGCCGCTCGAGGAGCTATTGGAGCAGGCCTACGATACTTTCGCTGAGACCAATGCGTGGGTTAAGGAGTTTGAGCTGCGGCCTAAGTCCGTGGTGCGCGACATGCTCGAGAACGCCATGACCTTCTCGGATCTGGTCGCCACCTACGGCTTGGCCCGCTCCGAGGGGGTGATTTTGCGCTACCTGACCGACGCCTGGCGCACCCTTAAGCAATCCATTCCGGACGAATACAACACGCCAGAACTCGAAGACATCGTTGTCTGGCTAGGTGAGCTTATCCGCCAGGTGGATTCCTCGCTTGTCGACGAATGGGCGCAAATGGCCGGCGAAGACTCCCCCATCGACCAAGACACGGTGGACCGTGAGCTGGCCTTTGGCGTGGAGGACCCCACCGCGCTCACGGCCAATCGCCGCGCCTTTACCATCATGGTGCGCAATTACATGTTCCGCTTGGTGCAACTCTTTGCTTTGGAAAAGGAAGACCGCTTGGCGGAGCTGCTCGATTACTTGGACGAGGTGCCGGACTTCGGGGCTATCCTGGATGATTACTTCGATGAGTATGATGACATCGATTCCGGCCCCGAGGCCCGCGGCCCAGAGTACTTCCGCCTCGAAAATACTGACTCGCGAGCCTGGTCGGTGCGCCAGATCATCAAGGATCCAGACGGCGACCACGCCTACCAGTTCGTCGCTACAGTAGATCTAGACGCTTCCGATGAGGCCGGCGAAGTTCGCCTATCAGACCTGCGCGTGGAGTACTAGCCAGCGAAAACGACAAAGCCGCCCTGGCAGCCGCGCCCGGGGTAAGGGGGGCGTCGGCAAGCGCGAGGGCGGCTTTAGGCCGGCTACTTTAGCGTGCGGCCTCGATCTGGACAGCCTGTGCCACAGCCTGGACAACGGCCGCTACCTTGACGGCCTCCCAGACCTGATCCTTGCTCAGGCCGGCCTCATTGAGCTCGTGCGCGTGGGCACCCAGGCAGTGCTCGCAGCCATTGATAGCGGAGACTGCGGTATTCCACAGCTCGAAGTTGGCCTTGTCCACGCCCGGCTTGGAGATGATGTTCATGCGCAGGCCGAACTTAACCTGTGCATAGTCATCGCCCAACCAACCCTTGGCGCGGTAGGCAACATTGTTCATAGCCATAACGGTGGCTGCGCCGTAGGCTGCCTCGATGGCTTCCTCGGAGAGGTGCTCCTTTGCTTCCTCCGCAATCTCAGACAGCACGGTGTCATTGCGGGTTGCGGCGGCCGATGCCAGCAGGCAGCCCCAGAGCTGCTCCTCGTCCAGGTCCTTGGAACGGGTCAGGGTGCCCAAGTTGAGCTTCTGGTCCTTGGCGTACTCCGGCAGGGAAGACTTCAGATTATCAATAGACATAACTTTTCTCCTTTGATATTTTGATAGGAATTTGCTGCGCTGGATTCAAAAGGAAACCCCGCCACGAAAGCGGGGTAAACCTGCATCTCAGTGAGATTTAGAGTGCGGACTGAACGACGTCCATCTTGTTGATGTTGGACCTGACCCCTGTTTGGTGGACACCTGATATCCAGCCCAGTCGGGCTGGAAGAAAGGTAATCTACCACCATGTCCAGGTACTCCGAACAGTTCAAACGCGATGCCGTGGCCCTCTACGAAAACAATGAGGACCTCTCACTGAACTCAGCATCAGCAGAGCTCGGTATCAACCGTGCCTCGCTGCATTCTTGGATCAAGAAGTACGGCACCGGCAAACGTGCCCGCACAAAAAGCATGCGCGACAAGGTCCAAGCAGCGAATGATTCCGAACGGATCCGCCAGTTAGAAAAAGAGAACGCAAAGCTGCGCGAAGAACGTGACATCCTGCGCAAGGCCGCGAAATATTTTGCCGAAGAGACTCACTGGTGATCCGCTTCCAGTTTGTCTATGACCACCGAACCGAATTCTCGGTTAAGCGGATGTGCCAGGTGTTAAAGCTCAATCGCTCCTCGTTCTACAAATGGGTGCAAACCCGCGAAGAACGCAGGTTAAAGACGTGTTCGGATGCTCTTATTGGTGCAAGAATCAAGACCATCTTCGATGATGAATACGGGCTTTATGGTGCTAAACGCATCGCTGCAAGCCTTAAAGCCGATACGAGCTTTGGCCCGATAAATCACAAGAAAGTCGCACGAATCATGAAATCCATGGGACTTAAAGGCTTTACCAAACGCCGCCGATGCGTCACTACCAGGCGTAAGCCTGGTCACCGCGTCATGCCAGATCTAGTAGGCCGCAGATTCACAGCTGACAGGCCAAACCACGTCTATGTAGGCGACATTACGTACCTGCCGTGTAAGGGCGGCAAGAACATGTACCTGGCCACGGTCATCGACGTCTACTCGCGCAAACTTGTCGGACATGCACTCGCCGATCACATGCGGGTATCACTGGTTATCGAAGCTTTGTCCCATGCCAGGAAAGTCCGCGGAAGCCTTAAAGGGGCAATTTTCCATTCTGATCACGGCAGCGTGTACACCTCACAAGCCTTTAGGAACTATTGCTCGTCGTTGGGTGTGCGCCAGTCTATGGGAGCGGTAGGAACGAGTGCTGATAACGCCCTAGCAGAATCGTTTAACGCCACGCTCAAGCGGGAAATCTTGCGTGACAGGAAAGTCTTTGACAATCCGATCTCCTGCCGCCAAGAAGTCTTCCGGTGGTGCATGCGCTACAACACACGCCGACGGCACTCCTGGTGCAATCTTTCAGCTCCTGACGTCTTTGAAGCCGAGAATTCAGCTACACTGACTAGAGCAGCATAGCTAACCCCCGACGTGTCCACTTTCCGGGGGTCAGGCCCGTTCTTGGTTGGGTCGTTCTTCTCCCAGTTGCAAGCGCAGACCTCTTCGGACTGCAGGGCGTCGAGCACGCGCAGAACCTCGTCTACGTTACGGCCGACAGCATCCGGGGTAACGGAAACGAACTGGATAACACCATCCGGGTCGATGATGAAGGTAGCGCGGTCAGCAACACCATCAGCGTTTTCTACACCCAGTGCACGGATAAGGTCGTGGCGCACGTCAGAGAACATCGGGAAAGGAACTTCCTTCAGATCCGGGTGGGTTGCGCGCCAGTTGAAGTGAGCAAACTCATTATCGGTGGAGCCGCCCAGCACCTGGGTATCGCGGTCCTGGAATTCCTCGTCCAGCTTGCCAAAGGCAGCAATCTCGGTCGGGCAGACGAAGGTGAAGTCCTTCGGGTAGAAGAAGACGACCTTCCACTTGCCCTCGTACTTGTCCAGGGATACCTGCTCGAAGTAGTCCTCCGGCTGATTAGCGTTAACGTCGTGCAGGTCGCCACCGGTCAGGGCGGTGAGGTTGAACTCTGGGAACTTCTCGCCGACGGTCAAAATAGGCATAGTCTTCAACTCCTTTAGCAAAGGCTTTTCCTCTAAGTTTCCTGCCGCTTGGCGTACAAGCAGCGGGGCCGGACCGTGTCCGGCCCAACACGATCAGTTATACCATCTTTTCCGCTCGCGTCAATAGCAAATCCTATAGGTAAGTGTTAGAGTGATAGGCATGCATAATAAAGAGTATCGCCCTACACTTGCTCAGCTGCGTACCTTCGTCACCGTTGCGGAAAACAAGCACTTTGGTACCGCAGCCGCCAAACTCGAAATTTCCCAGCCCTCCCTCTCTCAGGGCCTCGTTGCCCTCGAGCAGGGCTTGGGCCTGCAGCTCATCGAGCGCTCCACCCGCAAGGTCATCGTCACCTCGGCCGGTGAGACCCTCCTCCCCTACGCCAAGGCCACTCTTGAAGCCGCCGATACCTTCCTGGCCCACGCTCGCGGCGCCAATGGCACCCTTGCCGGCCCGCTGACCATCGGCGTTATCCCCACCATCGCCCCCTACATCCTTCCCGATCTGCTCTCCATGCTGGCTGAGGCCTACCCGGACCTCGAGCCGCGCTTCGTCGAAGAGCAAACCCAGCACCTCATTACCCGCCTTCGCAACGGCAACTTGGATCTTGCCATCATGGCCCTTCCGTCCGAGGCCACCGGCATGGTCGATAGCCCGCTGTACACGGAGAAATTCTCCATTGTCTGCCCGCCCGATCACCCCATCGCCGGCCGCGAGGATGTGAAGCTTGCGGAGCTCAAGGACTTGGATTTGCTGCTGCTTGACGACGGCCACTGCTTGCGCGACCAAGTAGTCGACCTCTGCCGCCATGCCAATATCAACCCGGCCGAGGCCACCAATTCCGTCACCCGCGCCTCCTCCCTGACCACCATCATGCAGCTGGTCATGGGCGGACTGGGCTGCACCCTCGTCCCCGAGTCCGCCCTAGCCACCGAATGCCACGGCAAGGACGTCGCCATCGCCCACTTTGCCTCCGATGTCACCGCCGAACGCGAGGTGGGCCTCGTGTTCCGTTCCTCCGCCGCCCGCGCCGAGGAATTCCGCGAATTCGGCACGCTCATCACCGCCGCCTGTAACAAGGCGATTGAGCGCTCCCGGCAGTAGTCTCACCCGGCGGCCCCACACGGGGGCGTCGCCAAGCACACCAAAGGCCACCGCCCCTAACTGGAACGGTGGCCTTCAACTATGGTGCGCTACGCCTGTGGAAAGATGTTGCGGCCCGCGCACTGGCGGAACATATGCGCCTGTGCCAAGAGCGTCACCGGATACGCCACGATAAGGCCGATGCCCAAAAGCAAGAAGCCGGCCACAATGATGAAAAAGTTCAAAATTGCCAATAGCAACATTTGACCGTAGTTGTTCTTACCTGCCTGGAAGCCCTTCTTCACGGCATCACCAACGCTATCGCCGTCGGCCGCGAACCACTGCATCAGGGAGAACAGCGGCTGCACAAAGAAGCTAATCAGCGAAATCACGGCCAAGACACCGAGCATGCCCATGACGGCGGCAAACGCTTCTTCATCGGAAAGCTGCTCGGCATTGTCAGCTAGCCCAGCCGCAGAACCGCGCACAGCGACGAAGGAAATCAGTCCCCCCACAATGCCGATTACGACCATAATGACTAGTGGCTGCCACCAGCGCACATTCTTAAACAGGTAGCCCCACCCGGTGCGAGAATCATCAATCTGAAAAAGCGCCAGGCGCATAAGCATTAGAGTGAGCACGATGCCAATCACCCAGGAAATGATTTGCATGATCGTGGAACTAGCAGAGAGATCACCCTCGGCACTCGCCGTTGCAGCACCCACTCCGCCAGAAATGGCGAAAAAGACTACGCCGAGGAAGCCTGCAAGCAACGTTCCCAAAATCCACAGCTTCCAGTTGCCAAAGACAGTCCGAAAAGCCCAAGAAACGGCATCTATGGCCGAAACCTTTCCGGTGTGCTGTGGCTGACCCGCGTGGTAGCCGGCGTAGCCTTGGGCATTGTCCTCGTGGCTCCCACCATACGATGGAAGCTGGCCGTAGTCCGGCCGATCCTCAGGATGGTTGGTCGGCTCATAGCGAGGAAAATCGTCATTTCCACCCGAATACGGGTTCGTCATAGGCGGTGCTCCTCCTTCAGGAATGCACATAGAAAAATGGATAAGTATTTTCACTTTAACAACTTTTTCCTCATTTCAGGTGGACGGGTAAACTCGTTGCCTAGTCATGACTAAGAACGAATCCCTTTCTCGCGACGAGCTCTTCGCCGCACTCGAAAATGTCACTTTGGCCGAGGCCCGCTCCTTCCGCCGCCGCCTCAAGAAGGCCCGCGCCCCTAAAGCGCTGCAAGAAATCGGCGCTGAAATCCATGCCGCGGCTGAGCGCGTCGCGCTTACCGACGCCGCCGTTCCCACCATCACCTACCCCGACGCCCTCCCCGTCACTACCCGCAAGGACGATATCGCCGAGGCAATTCGGGACAACCAGGTCGTCATCATCGCTGGTGAGACCGGTTCTGGTAAGACCACCCAGATCCCGAAAATCTGTCTCGAGCTCGGCCGCGGCCGGCGCGGATTCATCGGCCATACCCAACCGCGCCGTATTGCAGCGCGCACCGTGGCCGAACGCATCGCCTCGGAGCTGGACCAGAAAATCGGCGAGTCCGTCGGCTACGCCATCCGCTTTGATGACCGCGTCTCTGAGACCACCGCCGTCAAGCTCATGACCGACGGCATCCTGCTCGCCGAGATGCAGCGCGACCGCTTCCTCAATAAGTACGACACCATCATCATCGATGAGGCCCACGAACGCTCGCTCAATATCGACTTCCTCTTGGGCTACTTGAAGCGCCTATTGCCCAAGCGCCCAGACCTCAAGGTGATCATCACCTCCGCAACCATCGAACCAGAAAGCTTTGCGGCCCACTTTGCCAACGCCGACGGCAACCCCGCCCCCATTATCGAGGTCTCCGGGCGCACCTACCCCGTAGAAATCCGCTACCGGCCACTCGAATTCGAGGCCGGCGGAAAAGTCGTGGACCAAGACCCGCTCGACGGCTTGACCGAGGCCATCGAAGAGCTCATGCGCGAAGGCGACGGCGATATTCTCTGCTTCTTCCCTGGCGAGCGCGATATCCGCGATGCCATGGAAGCCATCGAAGGCAAGAAATGGAAAAACGTCGAGGTCACTCCTCTCTTTGGCCGCCTATCTAACCAAGAGCAGCACCGCGTGTTTAGCGAGCACCGCGGCCGCCGCATCGTCTTGGCCACCAATATCGCCGAAACCTCGCTCACCGTGCCCGGCATCCGCTATGTCGTCGATACCGGCACCGCCCGCATCTCGCGGTACTCCACACGCACCAAGGTCCAGCGGCTGCCCATCGAGCCCATCTCGCAGGCTTCAGCCAACCAGCGCTCCGGCCGCTGCGGCCGCGTTGCCGACGGCATCGCCATCCGCCTCTACAGCGAACAGGATTTTGAAAGCCGTCCCGAGTTCACCGACCCGGAAATCCTGCGCACCAACCTCGCGAGTGTCATCCTGCAAATGGTTTCGCTCAAGCTCGGTGATATCGAACAGTTCCCCTTCATCCAACCGCCCGAGCACAAGGCCATCCGCGATGGCCTCACCCTCCTCCACGAGCTTGGCGCCCTCCACGACAAGCAAGACAAGCCCTCGCTTACCACCATCGGCCGCGATCTTTCCCGCATCCCACTGGATCCGCGCATGGCGCGCATGCTCATTGAAGCCAATACCAACGGATGCCTCGATGATGTCATGGTCATCGTTGCCGCCATGACCATCCAAGATGTGCGCGAGCGTCCCCTCGACTTCCAGGCCCAGGCCGACCAAGCCCACGCTCGCTTCAAGGACAAGACCTCAGATTTCTTGTCCATGCTCAAGCTATGGGATTACATCAAGCAAACCCGCAACGAGCAATCCGGCAATAAGTTCCGCAAGCGCATGAAGCAGGAATTCCTCCACTACATGCGCATCCGCGAGTGGTTTGACTTGGTGCGCCAGCTCAAGGACGTCGCCAAGCAGCTGGGCTGGACCTACCAGGAAGGCACCGAGCGCCGCTCCGATGACATCCACATGTCACTCCTTTCGGGCCTGCTATCCAATATCGGCGCCCGCGACGGCAATTCCAAGGAGTTCCAGGGCGCGCGCAACACCCGCTTCCTGGTATTCCCCGGCTCTGCCCTGGCTAAAAAGCCGCCGGAATTCCTCATGGCTGCCGAGCTAGTGGAAACTTCCCGCCTCTGGGCGCGCGATGTCGCCGCCATCGATCCCGCCTGGGTGGAAAACCTCGGTGGGGACCTGCTCAAGCACAACTACTCCGAGCCCACCTGGTCTCGCAAGCGCGCCGCCGCCATCGCGCACCAAAAATCCACGCTCTACGGCGTGCCCATCGTGGCCGACCGCACCGTTCCCTACCACCGCGTCGATCCCGCCGCTGCCCGCGATATGTTCATCCGCAACGCCCTTATCGCCGGCGACTGGAACACCCACCACGCCTTTTTCAAGGCCAACGCCCAAGCGCTTGACGACGCCGCCGCATACGAAGAAAAGGCCCGCCGCCGCGGCCTCATTGTGGACGAAGACACGCTCTTCGATTTCTATGACCAGCGCATTCCGGCAAAGGTAACCACCGGCCGCCACTTTGACTCGTGGTGGAAAAAGGAGCGCCGCCGCACCCCGGATCTGCTGGATTTCGATCCCGCTAAGCTCATCGATGACTCCCATGATGTCACCGAGGAATCCTTCCCCGACCACTGGCGCAAGGGCTCTATCGATTACGAACTGACCTATAAGTTCGAGCCCGGCGAGCCTCTCGACGGCGTCACCGTAATGGTTCCCATTCCTATGCTCGCCGGCTTGGATTCCGAAGGCTTCGATTGGCTCGTTCCGGGTCTGCGCCTCGAGCTCGTCACCGAGCTCATCCGCAGCCTGCCCAAGGCCCTGCGCCGCACTGTCGTACCCGCGCCCGAATTTGCCGAGCGCGCCATCGACCGCCTCATCCCTTATGAAGGCCCCATCACCCAGCAGCTTGCCGACATCCTCCGCGAACTCGGCGGCCAAGGAATCAACGCCACCGATTTCCAGCCCAACAAGCTACCCGCCCACCTGCGGATGAACTACGGCGCCATCGATAAGCGCGGCAAAATCGTCGACTCCGACCGCGACCTCGCGGCGCTCGTCCGGAGGCAGGCTGGCCACATCAAGTCCTCCGTATCCCGCGTCTCGCGCACCTCCGAGTCCACCGCCGTCAGCGAATGGACCGACGATACCCTTGGCACGATTGATGACACGGTAACGACCACCGTCGACGGCCACGAAGTCACCGCCTACCCCGCCCTAGTCGCCACAAAGGACGGCGTCGAGCTCAAGGTCCATCCCACCAAGGCCGCCGCAGATGCCGCCATGGTCACGACCACACTCACCCTCCTCATGCGTGAGATATCCGTTAATGCTCCACAAATGGTCAAGGGCTTGCCGTTGCAACAGCGCGTCGCTGTCGATTCCTATCCGCACGGCGGCGCCGACGGCTTGGTTAACGACGCCCGCGTAGCCGCCATCCGCGACTTGATGCTCGAAGCCGGCGGCCCGGTCCGCACCCCCTCGGCGTTCCAGCAGCTCAAGGACACCGTCAAACCCCAGGTCCCAGGACGCGTACGCCAGGCAGTGGTAGCTATTGCCCCCGGACTTGCCGAATACTCCAATCTGCGAGCCGAACTCGCGCATTGGGACGGTCCAGCAATCGATGACATGCGCGCACAATTGGATTTCCTCCTCCCCCGAAATGCCATCACTGTCCATGGAATGTCCCATCTGCGTCATCTCCCGCGATATATCCAAGCCATGCGCATTCGTCTAGAGGACATGAACCTTGACCCGGACCGCGATGCAGACCGCCAAGCCGAGGTAGATAACGCCAAGGCCTACCTATCCAACCGCCTTCGCAACCTCCCGGCCGGCCGCGAAAAGACCCGCGAGGTCAAGGACGTACGCTGGATGATTGAAGAACTTCGAGTATCTCTTTTCGCCCAGCGCCTTGGCACAGCCCACGCCGTTTCACTCCGCCGTATCCAAAAGGCGGTGGACAAACTGCGCTAAAAGTCCTCGCGATCGCGCCTTCGCATCAGCCGAATCTCGGATTCAAAGTCATCTGCGCTTTCAAAGGATTTATACACGGAGGCGAAGCGCAGATAAGCCACTTCATCAAGGTCACGCAGTGGCTCTAGGATGGCCAAACCAATCTCGTTCGCGTTGACCTGCGAGGAGCCATGACTACGCACCGTCTCCTCAACTTCTTGCGCAAGCTTCTTCAGGGCATCGTCGCTTACGTCTCGTCCCTGGCAGGCACGACGGACACCGCGGATCAATTTATCTCTACTGAAGGGCTCGGCCAGACCGTTTCTCTTCACGACAAGCAGCACGGCCTTTTCAACCGTGGTAAAGCGACCCTTGCACGAAGCGCACTCGCGCCGGCGACGAATCGACGCTCCAGCATCGACCACACGCGAGTCAATGACGCGGGATTGCTCATTGTGACAAAAGGGGCAATACACAGTGGTCCTTTCACTGACGTTGATACGCCAGTAGTTTACTCATCTCCAATTCCGTGCGGCCACTGGGCTTCACCCCGCTGTAGCCCCTAGTGCGCTACTGCAGCTTCAACTTGCTGCACACCAGAAGCCGGGGGTTGAGGAGCACTATTTCCTTCAGCGCCCGCAAGTCCCCCTAGCAATGTGCCCACAAAGACCGCGACACCAAACACTGCACCCAATGCGTAGTTACCTGTGTTCGACTCACCCACACTGTTTCGTCCCCTATTCGATCTGTTCCCAGAGCCTCCGGCCGACGTACGGTTCGAACGATAGGTCGTGCGATCTTCCACACGTAGGGTTCGAACATACCGAGAGCTTTCGGTGCCGCGGGCCGCAGAACCGTAGCCGCGCTCCACATCCCACACGGACGCAGAAGGCACCACTACAGGTTCGGAAGCTTTGCGAGTTACCAGGTTATTGCGAGAATTGATCAGCAGAGACATAACTTTCCTTTCGACGACTGAACCCACCGTAGGCGCCTCATGCGACACGTCATGACACCCAGTCGCCATATTGTTCGATTTAGTTGGTACGTTCGATTTATAGCATCGCTTCGAATACGTGTCCACCCCAACACGCAAATCTCGAACATCTGTACTTTTCGTGCTACAAATGACGTGTGGCAACTTTTCAGCGCCGCCAGCTAACAGACCACCGATAAATCCAGCCGATCCCCTCCGAGGAGCCAGCAATGGGCCGCAAGCCAAAGAAGACCACCGAGAAGACCGACTACGCTTCCCTGTCTGACCGCCAGCGACGAATTCTTAACGTCATTAGTGACGCCGTCATGCTGCGTGGTTACCCACCAAGCATCCGCGAAATTGGTGACGCAGCAGGCTTGCAGTCCACCTCCTCTGTTGCCTACCAGCTAAAGCAATTGGAAGAAAAGGGCTTCTTGCGCCGTGACCCAAATAAGCCGCGAGCCGTAGATGTTCGACACCTAAATACCGACGATGGCGCCAAGAAGCCGGGCCGCAAACCGGCTAAGCCCGAACAGCAGGTTCCCGCAGAGGCAGGTGCGGTTTCCTACATTCCTGTGGTTGGCCGAATCGCAGCGGGTGCGCCCATTACCGCGGAAGAAAACGTAGACACTTACTTTCCGATGCCCGATGAGGTAGTCGGTGGCGGCGACCTTTATATGCTGCAAGTGGTCGGCGACTCGATGCAGGATGCCGGCATTCTTGACGGCGACTGGGTAATCATTCGCTCCCAGTCAGTTGCAGAAGAGGGCGAGTTCGTTGCAGCGCTGCTCGATGGTGCTGAAGCTACCGTTAAGGAATTCCACCGCGATTCCTCTGGCGTGTGGTTGCTCCCCCACAACGATGCCTACGCTCCCATCAACGGCGATGATGCGGAGATCATGGGCAAGGTTGTATCCGTATTCCGTAAGCTTTAGTCACCAGCCTGACACAGATTCTATAGCCCCGCGAGGTCCTCGATTGGCCCTTGCGGGGTCTATCTATGTACACCCTTCGTTGAAGCGGCCCGTTTCCTGCCACCCCCATTTGGCTCCATTTCGGACCCGGACACCAAAAGAGACGAAAATCCCACTTTCCCACTTTTCCCTCTGACCAGGTACTTCAGCGCACCGGATATAGAATGCAGCCGTGCAAATTTTTGCTTTAGTCCGTTTATTCCCGATTTTTGAGACAATGGACTAAGCAAAACAACATCGCCGGATTTTCACTTCCGCATAAAGTGGCAACTTTTACCCCCACTACATGACGCGATGTCTCTAGATTCAAGGAGGAATCATGTACGCAGAAGAGCGGCGTCGCCAAATTGCTTCCCTCACCGCCGTTGAAGGCCGCGTCAACGTCACTGAGCTCTCGGAACGCTTCGAAGTTACGGCCGAGACCATCCGCCGCGACCTTGCGGTGCTCGACCGTGAGGGCGTCGTCCATCGCGTGCATGGCGGCGCAGTAGCCTCCCAATCTTTCCAGACCGCGGAGCTTACCCTGGATACCCGCCAGCGGTCCGCCTCCGGCGCAAAAGCGGCTATCGCCCGCGCGGCCCTAGATTTTCTTCCCCAGGGCGGCGGCAGCATTTTCTTGGACGCAGGCACCACCATTAACGCGTTCGCGGAGCTCATTGGACAGCAATACCCGCAGGCGCAGTTTAATATTGTCTCCAATAGCCTGCCTATTGCGCTGTCTCTTGCAGGCAATGGCGTGCCCGACGTCCAGCTACTTGGCGGTACGGTCCGCGCGATTACCCAAGCCGTCGTTGGCGATACCGCACTGCGCACCCTGGCTATGATGCGTGCCGACGTCGCCTTTATCGGTACCAATGCCCTTACCCTGGACCATGGCTTGTCGACGGCCGACTCCCAAGAGGCAGCCATCAAATCCGCCTTCGTCACCAATGCCCACAAAGTAGTGGTCATGTGTGACTCCAGCAAGCTGGGCAATGATTACTTGGTAAGTTTCGCCTCTGCCGCCGATATCGACGTCGTCATCACTGACGCCGCTGCCCCCGATTCCTTCGTGGAGGCGCTGCGCGAGCGCGAGATTGAGGTCGTGCTCGCCAGCGAATAGTCCCCCCGATCCTTCGCCAAATTTAGGCGAAGGACTCCATGCGCTCGACCACTGCGGTACGGGCAGCGTCAGGGCTTTCCGCATCCAGTGCCACCTCGGAAAGCTGCTGGCACTGTTCCAGGGTAACCTCTGCCAGCTGCGCACCGACGCCCGCAACTGCGGTCGACGCTGCGGATAGCGAATTCACACCCAAGCCGGTAAGTACGCAGGCCAGCATCGGGTCGGCTGCCGCCTCACCGCACACGCCTACCGCAACGTTATTGGCCTGGCCCACGATGCAGGTGTGCTGAATGAGCCGCAGCACAGCCGGCTGCCACGGGTCGGTCAGGTAGGCCAGCTGAGGCGACAGGCGGTCCGCGGCCATAGTGTACTGAGTCAGGTCATTAGTGCCGATGGACACGAAATCAAGGTGCGGCATGATTTTATCCGCCATGAGCGCTGCGGCCGGAACCTCAATCATGGCGCCGGCAGTCAGGCCGCGCTCGCGGCACAGGCTAGCAAACCACTGGGCCTCGGTAGAGGTGGCAACCATAGGAGCCATCACCCAGGTAGAGGCTTTGTCATCGCGAGCCGCAGCCGCCTGGGCAATCGCATCCAGCTGGCGGGTCAGCAAAGCCTCATTATCGCGTGCAATACGCAGACCACGAACGCCCAATGCCGGGTTTTCTTCGGAGCTCAGCGTGGCATAGGAAATGGGCTTATCGGAGCCAGCATCCAACGTATGCACGACAACCTTGGATTCAGGGAAGGCATTAAAGACCTTGCCGTAAATCTTTGCCTGCTCGTCAACGCTGGGCTCTTCACTGGCCGAGAGGAACGACAGCTCCGTGCGGTACAGACCAATGCCCTCTGCCTGAGAATCCGAAGCAATGCGGGCGGCGTTGCCATCAGCGACGTTGGCAAGCAGCTGCACGCGGTGGCCATCTTTGGTTTCCGCCGGGCCGCGCCACTGAGCAACGCGTGCCGCCCGCTCGCGATACTCGGCCACAGCCTTTCTGGAAGCCTCTTCGTCGGCCCCAAGGGTGACGGCGCCCACTGCGCCATCGACAAATACCAGCGTGCCGCTTTCAATATCGCTCAGCGCGGCACCTACAGCAACGATGCACGGAATATCCAACTGACGGGCGATGATGGCCGTATGGCTGGTAGGTCCACCAAGTTCGGTAACAAGGGCCTTGATGTGCTTGGTATCCAGCGTCGCGGTATCGGCCGGGGCCAAATCGTCCGCGAACAGCACGGCCTCGCCGTCTACGAGCGGCAGGCCCGGCTCGTCCTCGCCGCGCAGCTCTGCGATTACGCGGTCGCGCACGTCCTTCAAGTCAGTGGTGCGCTCGGCCATCACGCCGCCGGCGGCCTCGAACATGGTGACAAACTTATCGGTGGCACCGACAGTAGCGAATTCCGCGTCCCGGCCAGTGCGGATATTCTTGCGCACCGCCTTATGCCAACCACGGTCCTTAACCATGCCGGCCGTTGCCGTCAGAACTTCAGCTGCCTGGCCTTCCGCGGCAGCAGCCCGCTGCTCCAAGCGGCCAGCGACAGTATCCACGGCCGCAAGGAAGCGGTCATACTCAGAATCGCTCACTTGCTCTGGGTCAATGCTTCCCTCGGTAGGCAGGGCCGGGCGAGGGCGGACCCACACGGCTTCGGCGTAGGCGACTCCGGCAACGACACCGGTTCCTTTGATTGTGGACTCAGACGCGTTTTCCATGAGCGTACTTCCTTCGAAGATAGCGGTTTATTAACTTCCAGAACACCACAAATCGGATAGAAAAGCAATGTATACCACAGAAATTCTGTTGACTTTCGGACACAATCGGACAAGAATCAACATTAAGGGCGGGCCATGCCCGCGAGGTTCTCCCCAACGGCGTTCGGCCCCAATATACAACCTGCGAAAGGGACAACTTGATTCTCACGCTGACCCCCAATCCCAGTATCGACGCCACCCTTGTGCTCAGCGAGCCATTGACCTCCGGTGATGTCCACCGGGCCAGCGAGGTCACCCAGGTTGCTGGCGGCAAGGGTGTAAACGTCACCCATGCCGTGCACTTGGCCGGCGAGCAATCCTTGGCTCTTTTCCCGGCCCACGACTCCGATTCATTCCTAAATCTCATCCACTCGGCCGGGCTGCCTTCCTCTGCAATCCCCATGGACGGCGCAGTTCGCGTCAATACCACCATCACAGAGCCTGATGGCACTACCACCAAGGTCAACGGCCCAGGCCCTGCGCTTTCCGACGCCGACTCCCGCGCCATTACCTCCGAGCTCACCGCCCGCGCCCTTGCCTCCGACTGGGTGGTCCTAGCCGGCTCCCTGCCGCGTGGCGTTAACACCGATTGGTATTGCGACCTCATCTCCGCGGTCCGCGCGGCCGCACCACAGGCTCGCATTGCCGTCGATACGTCAGATGCCCCAATGCAGGCCATTGGCGAAAGCCTCAATTCTGCTGCGCCGGATCTCATTAAGCCGAACGGCCTAGAGCTCGGCCAGCTCACCGGAACCGACGGCCGCGAACTAGAAAACCAGGCCGCACGCGGCGAGTACTCGGGGGTTGTTCGGGCGGCCCGGGACGTCGTCAAGCAGGGCATCGCAGAAGTACTCGTCACCCTTGGCGGTGCCGGCGCGGTGCTGGTTACCGCGGATGGCGCTTGGGCTGCAACTCCACCGCCAGCAACGGTGAAATCCACCGTAGGCGCCGGTGACGCCGCGCTCGCCGGATACCTCCTCGGCCGCACCACCGGTAAGTCGCCGGCCGATAGCCTCGCGCAGTCGGTGGCCTACGGAACTGCGGCTGCATCCAAACAAGGCACCCAATTCCCTCGCCCAGAAGAACTCGATATCGCACATACCCTCGTAAACTCGCTAGCCTAAGGAGTGCCTAATCATGGCTTCCGACCTCATCACTACCGACCTAGTCGCGCTCGACGCTGACTTCGGCGACAGCGTTGACTCCGTCATCACTAACCTGGCCACGCTAGTCCATGACACCGGCCGAGCCACCGACATCGCCGGTTTGGCACAGCCCACCATCGACCGCGAGGCCAAGGCCGGTACCGGCGTCCCTGGCGGAGTCGCCATTCCGCACTGCCGCTCCGAGGCCGTGACCGAACCTACCCTCGCATTCGCCCGCCTGAGCCGCGGCGTGGATTTCTCCGGCCCCGACGGCGACGCTCAGCTCGTCTTCCTCATCGCGGCCCCGGCCGGCGGCGGCAAAGCCCACTTGAAGATTTTGTCCAAGTTGGCCCGCGCTCTAGTGCGCAAGGACTTCCTCGAGTCCCTGCGCAACGCCCCCACCAAGGAGGAAATCGTTCGGCTTGTGCTGGACGTTGTCAATGCCGAAAAGCCGAAGAAGAAGCCAGTCGAAGACCCAGCCGCCCAGGGCGCTGCTGCCGGCACTGCCGCAACCGGTGCCGGTGCCGCCGGCTCCTCCGCCGCCGCGCCCTCGGCCGCAACCCCTGCCAGCGCAGAGCCTTTGGCCGATGTCACCCGCATCGTGGCCATCACCGCCTGCCCCACCGGCATCGCCCACACCTACATGGCGGCCGACGCCCTCACCCAAACCGCGGCCGAGCGCGATGACGTATCTCTGACCGTTGAGACGCAGGGCTCGTCTAATAATGAGTCTGTCTCCCAATCCACGATCGACGCGGCCGATGCGGTCATCTTCGCCACGGACGTCGGCGTGCGCGACCGCGAACGCTTCGCCGGCAAGCCGGTAATCGAATCCGGCGTCAAACGCGCCATCAATGAGCCCGGCACCATGCTCGACGAGGCCGTCGCTGCCGCTCACAACCCGCACACCCACAAGGTCTCTGGCACCGCTACCCGCGCCGACGCGGAAGAAGAAGGTCAGTCTCTCGGTTGGGGCAAGCGCATCCAACAGGCAATTATGACCGGCGTGTCCTATATGGTCCCGTTCGTCGCGGCCGGCGGCCTGCTGCTCGCCCTGGGCTTCCTTTTCGGCGGCGCCGATATGGCCAACGGCTGGCAGGCACTATCGACGGACTTTTCGCTCGGCAACCTCCCCGGCCACGACGTGACCATTGACGGCGAACTCATGCACTTCGAGCGCTCCGGCCTGCTGCTCTACCTTGGCGCAGTTCTCTTCGCTATAGGCCAAGCAGCAATGGGCTTCATCGTCGCCGCGCTGTCGGGCTACATCGCCTTTGCGCTGGCCGGTCGTCCGGGCATTGCTCCGGGCTTCGCTGGCGGCGCCATCGCCGTTATCTTGGGCGCTGGATTCATCGGCGGCCTGGTTACTGGCCTGCTGGCAGGCTTCATCGCGATGTGGATTGGCAACTGGAAGGTACCGCGTTGGCTAGGCTCGCTCATGCCGGTTGTTATTATCCCGCTGCTGACCTCTCTAATCGTCGGCCTCGCAATGTACCTGCTGCTGGGTGCACCGTTGGCAGCCATCATGGAGGGCCTGCAAAATTGGCTATCGTCCATGTCCGGTTCTTCGGCTGTATTGCTGGGCATCATTCTCGGCCTGATGATGTGCTTCGACCTGGGCGGCCCAGTCAATAAGGCGGCCTACCTCTTCGCCACGGCCGGACTGTCTACCGGTGACGAATCCTCCATGCAGATCATGGCCGCCGTCATGGCGTCCGGCATGGTCGCACCAATTGCGCTGTCGCTGGCTACGTTTATCCGCAAGTCGCTGTTTACCCCGGCCGAGCAGGAGAACGGCAAGTCTGCCTGGCTGCTGGGTCTGTCCTTCGTCTCGGAGGGCGCCATCCCGTTTGCGGCGGCCGATCCGTTCCGCGTCATCCCTTCGATGATGGCCGGCGGCGCGGTGACGGGCGCGATTTCGATGGCCCTTTCGGTCGGTTCCCGCGCCCCACACGGCGGCGTGTTCGTCTTCTTCGCCATCGACCCGTTCTGGGGCTACCTCGTGGCCATTGCGGCCGGCGTGGTTGTCTCGACTGCGGCAGTACTGGCGATGAAGCAGTTCTGGCCTAACAAGGCCGCCGAAGAAGCCGCCCAGAACGTGGCAGCATAAACCAAACACTCGTACACTAGATTGTAAAAATCCCCGTAAGAAAGGATATTTTCCATGGCTTCCAAGACTGTAAAGGTTGGCTCCTCTGTAGGCCTGCACGCACGTCCTGCATCTATTATCGCGGACGCTGCCGGCGAGTTCGATGAGGATATCTTCCTCAACCTGGTCGGCGACGATGATGAGGATGAGACCGATGCGGCCTCTTCCCTGATGATCATGGCTCTTGGCGCAGAACAGGGCGATGAGGTTACCGTCACCTCCGAAAACGAAGAAGCAGTGGAAAAGATTGCTGCTCTTATCGAGAAGGACCTGGACGCTTCCTAAGTCCTAAAACGGTTCCACTTTAGGCTCCCCACCCTTGCGGTAGGGAGCTTTTCGCTTGCCGACGCCACCTATCCCCACGGTGGCACCCACCTCACCTGCCCGCGCACCCGGGCTAGCCGGCCACGGCGCGGCGGGGCGTTGGGGTCATCGTCATTGACGCCATTGTGATACGGACAGCAGGTCGCAAGGTTCGCAGCGTTGGTCTCGCCGCCATGCTTCCAGGCTTTGAGGTGGTGAATCTGGCACTTGTCGGCGGGGTAGTTACAGCTCTCCCACGGGCATACCGGGTTGACCGCAGCCGCCATGAGCCGCTGCTTGTCGTTGGCCACGCGCGAGGTCCGGTAGAGGTTGACCGGCCCCTCGTGGGGATGGACGAGCGTGACATAGCCGTGATCGCTCAGTGTCCGCGCGACAAGCTCCGCTCCGGTGATTCGAGCGCCATTGGTGAGTTGGAGGGTGATTTCCTCCCCGCCGCCGTCGACTATTCGGTCGAGTTCATCAAGGGTGAGAACCACCTGCGTCGTCACCGTCGCTCGCGTCGCATCCGCCTTGCCAAAGAAGAGTTCTTTGGCAGATTCCAGGGGCTTATTGGCATCCAATGCAGCGTGCATATCCGCCACATCGGCCGAATCCCCGGTAATGGTCAGTGACCAAGGGCCGCCGGAGCGGCGGGTGATGCGCACTCCCTTTTCGGGCGTACGGCGCGGTCGCAGTTCGCGTACCAAGGCGCGGGCGCGCTTTTCTAGGGCGGTGGCGCTGCCGCGAAAGGCACACAGTTCGGTGCGTAGTGTCCAGGCATCGCGCTGCGTCGGCAAGCGCAAGGCGTATTTTTCAATCAGCAGTAGCACGTCGAGGGAATGCCTAGTCTGCCGCGCCGCTCGCTGTTTGGCAGCAAAGCCGCACCGGCCGAAATAGGTATCGCATAGACGCAGCAGGTCGCGCGCGGCGATGTCGGAGGCGCCCCGCGCGATCAGCTCACGATCGCTGAGCCCCTGAACGGCGGCGACAATGTCCATGCCGGCGTTCACTGCGTTTAAGTATGCGTCCAATGCGGTCATGCCGCTAAGTAAAATAGCCCCCGCACGCCTTCGCGAGCCGCATATCGGCCCGCTGTGGATAACCCGCGTTGGCCCGTCAACAACACTGCCCGCCGCGGGCGCGCGACGGGCAGTTATCCACAGGTGGAAATTTAGTACTTGGCGCCGTGACCCTCGCCGACGGAATCGTAGAGCTTCTTCATAATCGGATAGGCCACGATGATGCCTACCGAGCCCCACGCAATGCCCTCGAGGGAGACCCCGCCCACGGTGAGGGTCAGGTTGCCGATGCCCGCGATAAGCGCCACCGCGGCCGCAGTCAGGTTGACCGGGTTATTGAAATTAACCTTATTATCCATCCAGATGCGCACACCTAGCATGCCGATGAGTCCATACAGCACGATGCAGGCACCGCCCAGGACGCCGGTCGGGATGGTGAAAATCAGCGCACCAAACTTCGGCACGAAGGCCAAAAGGATGGCGGTAAAGGCTGCTACCCAGTAGGCGGCGGTGGAATACACGCGCGTTGCGGCCATCACGCCGATATTTTCGGCGTAGGTCGTGGTACCGGAGCCGCCAAAGCCGCCGGCAAGGGTAGACGCGAGGCCATCGGCGATCAGAGCGTCACCGGCCAGGTCATCGAGATCGCGCTTTGTCATCTCGGAGACGGCCTTGACGTGGCCGACGTTTTCCGCGATGAGAACTACCAGTACAGGAAGTGCCACGGCAATGGCGGAGACGTTGAAGGAAGGCGCGTGGAATTCCGGCAGGCCCACCCACGGGGCGGCATCGATCGCCGCCACGGCGTCATCGCCGAGGTTGCCGGTCAGCGCAGCGAAGACCCAGCCGACGACCACGCCGAGCAAGATGGACAGGCGCGAGACCATGCCGCGGCCGGCGACGGTGGCCAGCAGGATGACGAGTAGCGTCACGGCGGCCACGAGCGGCTGGGAGGCGAAGTTCTCGGCCGCATTCGGCGCCAGGTTGAGCCCGATGAGGGCCACGATCGCACCGGTCACGGCCGGCGGCATGACGGCGTCCAGGACGCGGCGGCCGGCGATTTTGACTGCCACACCCACCGCGGCCAAGACGAGGCCGGTGACCAAAATGGAGCCCGCTTGCGCGGCGATGCCATACTGCTGCGACGCCGAAAGAGGTGCAATGAACGCGAACGAGGAGCCGAGGTAGGACGGCAGCCGGTTGCGCGTAATAAGCAGGAACAAAATTGTGCCAAGGCCGGAAAAGAGCAGCGTCGTATTGACGGGGAATCCGGTCAAGGTGGGAACCAAAAGCGTAGCGCCGAACATGGCCACCACGTGCTGCATTCCGATGCCGATGGTTCGGCCCCAGCTGAGTCGTTCTTCCGGCGCCACGACCGCGCCCGGTGCAATCCTTTTACCGTCTCCGTGGACGGTCCAACCTTTTAAGCTCACGAGCCTTAATTATGGATCACCCGGGGTGGTTTTAGGAAACTTCCTCCACGATGAATTCGGCGAGTTCGCGGGCGGTGGGTGCGGGAAGGCGGACGTCGACAAGCGTGCCATCAGCCGTGTACTCCTCGTGGCGCACCGTGCCCTCGGCATGTACGCGGGCCACCACATCGCCGCGGGTGAAGGGAACCTGCAGCTTGACGTGGCTGTCGCGGGAGTTGAGGAAAAGCTCCACGCGCGCGGTAAGTTCGTCGATTCCCTCGCCCGTGCGCGCGGATACGTAGACTACGTCCTCGTGGTCGAGTACGTGACGCAGCTCGGCGAGCACCAGCGGGTCGGCCTGGTCGATCTTATTGATCACGATGATCTCGGGCGGGGCCTGCTCGCCGGTTTCGGACACAATGTCATAAATGACCTGGTTGACGGCCTCAATCTGCTTGAGCGGGAAGGGGTCAGAGCCATCGACCACGTGCAACATAATATCGGCGGCCAGCACCTCTTCCAGGGTGGATTTGAACGCCTCGACCAGCTGCGTGGGCAGGTGGCGGACAAAGCCGACGGTGTCGGTGAAGACGACCTGGCGGCCGTCGGCAAGCGTGGCACGGCGAGTGGTGGGGTCCAACGTGGCAAAAAGTGCGTCTTCCACCAGCACGCCGGCGCCGGTCATGGCGTTGATGAGCGAGGATTTTCCAGCATTGGTGTAGCCGGCAATAGCTATCTGCGCGATGGTTGAGCGCTGGCGCTTGGAACGCTTGACCTCACGGGCGGTCTTCATAGCGCGCAGCTCCTTGCGCAACCGGGCCATCTCCGTGCGGATGCGGCGACGATCCGTCTCGATCTTGGTCTCACCGGGACCACGCAGGCCCACGCCGCCGTTGGAGCCGGCGCGGCCGCCCGCCTGGCGCGAAAGGTTGCCGCCCCAACCACGGGTATGCGTATACAGGTATTCCAACTGCGCCAAGGAGACTTGGGCCTTACCCTCTTTTGATTTCGCATGCTGGGCAAAGATGTCAAGGATGAGCATGGTGCGGTCAATGACCTTGGTGTTGAGCGCACGCTCGAGTGCGGTGAGCTGGCCGGGGTTGAGCTCGCCATCGCACACCACGGTATCGGCGCCGGTGGCCTCGACGATATCGCGCAATTCCTTGACCTTGCCGGAGCCAATGAAGGTGCCGGAATCCGGCTTATCGCGCTTTTGGTAGATCATCTCTACTACTTCGGCGCCGGCGGTCTCGGTCAGCGCTGCAAGCTCGTCCATGGTGGCTTCGACTTCGGCCACGGTCCCTTCGGTCCACACGCCAACCAGAATGACGCGCTCGAGGCGCAGCTTTCGGTACTCCACCTCGTAGCCATCGGTGGTGTCCTCAGCGCGGATGGTGGTCTCACGGGTAACGCGACGGAAGGCGTTACGCTCTGCCAGGTCAAGGTCACCGGTGGTGGGCGTCGCCTCTGGTGCGGCCGGGGCGTCGTTATCGCGGAACGCGCGGGCGAGGAGATCGTCGTTATTGTGCTGGGAAAATTCGGTCATACTACCTCTCATTTTGGCACGTTGCGGCCGAAAGCGGGAATTGCGGATTCTTAGCTGGCTGCACAAGGCGATACAATGGCGGGCATGAACGTTAAGGACACTGGGGTGAAGCAGAATACCGAGATGCAGGCCATTGGCCTCAATTTCGAACGCTGGCAGGACGCCGTCGAGGCCGCCATCGCTAGCGATCGCTTGGCCGTTACCGGTGAGGTACGCGGTGGTCAGCTGATTCAGTTCACCGATCCATCGGGCGCGCAGCTCAATATTCTCGCGGTGGAACCTTTTGCTACCTACATTGGCTTCAATGCGGTTACGCAAGGGTTCGCCCACGTAGAGATGGTCAACGATGTTCTCGCCCTGCTGGAAATCATCGATCCTTTCGGCACCACCATCGCCCAGGCCACCGCGAACCTGGCGCAGGGGCCTTTGCTTGCCGACGAACCCTTGCAGCAATGGCAGCAAATCTCCCTCACCGCCATGGGCCTTGATGTCCGCACCTACGAGTCGGCAGATGCCTACGAGGCGGCCGAGGGCGAATTCCCGGCGCTCTTCGAGTCCGCAGGAGCAAAGGTTATTTCCTCCGGCTCTGGCGCGGAGGTTCCTACCCCAGCCGCTACTTTTGCGGCCCGCGTCATGGAATCCGAGTGGCGTACCAATGAGCTAACCGGCGAGAAATTCGCCCACCTCGTCATGGATGGCCTCTTCCCCTTCGATCTCTGCCTGCCTGCAGGGGGCGACGAGCTACCGGCCAAGGACTCTATCGTGGCCGGCACCGCCCTGCTGACGGCTTCTATTGAAATGCCCAGCGGTGGCTGCGGCGACGGCGCTGGCTGCGGTTGTGGCTCTGGTGGCTGCGGCTGCGGCGGCCATTAAGAACTGACGCAAAGGTCTGGTGGAATAGCTGTGTGGATGCCTTTCCCGGAAAATGCGAGAAACCGGCGGGTGCTGGTTCTCGCGCTGATCCTGGTGGGATCAGTGGCGGTTGTGGCAACCCTAAAACTTCCCGGGGTTTTCATCGCGGCACTACTTATCGCGGCGGCGCTGCTTATGCTCCACACCCGGCCGGACGCCTCGGAGCAGGCGGCGCTGCGCAGCTCTATTCGGCTCTCGGCCGAAGATATTGAGGACGTCTTGGCGGAGTACGAAGACTTCCGGTCCTCCGAGGCGGCCGAGAAGATCGCGGACCGCACGCTCTACCGGCCGGCGCTTTTAGATCTGGATTGCTCCGACCCCACCATCGAAGCCTTCCACTATGAGATTTCGGGCGCGCGACGGTTCCTGCGCCGATTGAACCTGCGCGTCAACGCAGAAGAGGTCAGCACCAACGAGCTGGAATCCTTGCTCAAGGTGACAGATGAACGAGCCCGCGAGCTCAAGGAAACCTGGCTATCGGCCCGCCGCGCCGCCTTTGCGCTCGGGCCGAAGTATGAAAAGAACGAAGTAAAAAATCGCGCCCTGCGCCGCCAAGCCCTAGAAGAGCAAGCGTTCGAGGAAGAGGAAAACGAAGGGCGCAGCGCCTAAGCACTCACCGCGCGCGCCGGGCCCGACGCGGTCTAAAGGGAGGTCTCGCCGGTGGCGACGATCGCCGACGGGCCGGTCAGGCGCGAGCCACCCTCGTAGATGTCCACCGTCACTTCCCCGCCGGGAACGTGTACGTGCACGGTGCCGTGAGGGGTGGTGGTGTGGTCAACGGCGGCGTCGGCAAGCGCGGCGGTCGCGGCCGCCACGGTGCCGGTGCCGCAAGAGCGGGTCTCTCCTACCCCGCGCTCAAAGACGCGCATGTGCACGTGGCCATCGCGCAGAGGGGTCACGACCTCAACATTCACGCCGGCTGGGAAGAAGGCTTCATCGATGACTGGCTGCTCGAAAGTCTTGGCCGCAAGGCCCTCGGCGTCCAGCCCCGGCACCACGGCCGCGAGGTGGGGGTTGCCCATGTCAACGCCTAGACCGGCGTAGCTCTCCCCGGCCATGGACGCAGTGGATACACCCGTTACTTCGGCCGGTCCCATCTCCACGGTGACCTCGGCCGCGTGCTCATCGCACGAGTGCACCGTCACGCGCTTGGCGCCGGCGCGGGTACCGATGGTGAACTCGTCTTCTTCCACGAGGCCGCGCGAGCGCAGCCAGTGGGCGAAAACGCGGGTGCCGTTGCCGCACATTTCGGCCACGGAGCCGTCGGCGTTGCGATAGTCCATGAACCAGTCAGTGGGCGCGATGCCCTCGGCCAGCGCCTCGACTTCCCCGGCCGCGAGCAACGCCTCAGCGCGCACGACGCGCAGCAATCCGTCGCCGCCAATACCGGCGCGGCGACCGCACAGCGCCGCTACGCGCTCGGGGGCAAGCGGCGTGGCGGCCGCGTGGTCTTCGACGATGACAAAGTCGTTCTCAGTTCCATGACCCTTGGCAAATTTCATGCTCCCTACCCTAGCGCGCGCAGCGCCTGGGCGGTCGTATCGCCCGCGGCATCCAACCACGTGATGCGCTTGTCCCGGTTGAACCAGGAACGTTGGCGGCGCACGTAGCGCCGTGTCCCGGTAATTGTGCGCTCGACGGCCTCATCCCACGTAAGTTCGCCGCGCTGGGCTTGGAATACCTGCGCATAGCCTATGGCACGCCCGGCCGTGGAATCGGCCACCAAGCCCTGAGCTTGGAGGCGCTCGACTTCCTCGATGAGCCCGCGCTCAAACATCTGGCGCGTGCGCAGCTCGATGCGCGGATTGAGCCAGTCTGCGGTGGTGCGCAGGCCGAGCAGACGGGTACCCCACCGCGGCGGGGCGTCCTTCGGCGGTTGGCTGGCTTTATAGGGCTTGCCGGTTAACTCGATGACTTCCAGGGCGCGCACGGTGCGCCGCGGGTCCTTATCTTCAATGATTTTGGCCGCGGCCGGATCCACCTGCGCCAGCTCCTCGTGCAGGGCATCGGTACCGATTTCTACGCGCCGGGCTTCATACTTGGCGCGGACAGCGGGGTCGGTGGGTGGGAACTGCCAGTCGTCGACAAGCGCTTGGGCATAAAGCATGGAGCCGCCGACCAAGATTGGTGTCTTGCCGCGGGCCATGATGCCTTCCACGTCCGCGATGGCATCGCGCTGGTAGCGCGCCACAGAAGCGGTTTTGGTAACATCCCACACGTCAAGCTGGTGGTGCGGGATTCCTTCGCGCTCGGCCGGGGTGAGCTTGGCGGTGCCAATGTCCATACCGCGGTAGAGCTGCATGGAATCGACGTTGACCACCTCGCCGTCCAGCTCCTGCGCCAGCGCCAACCCCAGCGCAGATTTGCCGGAAGCGGTGGGTCCAAACACTGCAATCGGGCGCATTAGACCTCCCATCCTGCAACGTAGCGGCCGACGCCCAGGGTGGCGTCGGTAGCCAGCAACTGCGCCTTCTTTGGTTGTAGTCCTGCTAGCTCCTCCCATAGTGCAGGCTCTACCACACCGCGCTGGGAGAGCCACTCGCCTGCCTTGCTTGCCGACGCCCCCATCAGCACCTCCTCGCACCACTCGTGCGCTTCCTGGGCACCGGGAACGAGCGCCAAGGGGGCTCGCTCGGTCAGGCCCGCGCTGCCATCTGCCACGACGATGGTGAGCGCTCCTGGGTCAGGTTTGCCGATGCGCTCCCGGCTAGCGCGGGCGTTAAGCTGCGGCACGCTGTGCAGCACGTACCGGGCCATAATCTCGGGCAGATAATTGCCGCCGCCTAGGTTCGTGGCCGCACCCCACGCCTTTAAGCTGCCGGTGTGGGCGGTGTACCAGCGCTTGTCCTGGCTGCCGACGATATCTACCTGCGTTATGCCGGCGGCCGCAGCTTCCACCGCAAGGGTGCGGGCAGCGGCAAGCAGTGCGCGGGAGGCGGCGTCATTGGAGGAAAGCTCCACGGCCAGCGCCGGTGAGGCTGGCATTACCATGAGATTGAACATTATTCCTCCATACTATCTACCCAAGTGGAGGTAATTAAATAGAATCTGGGCACGCGCGGGATATTCGCGGTAATGTATCCAGTGATTTTATTCGGCAGCCGTGACGCGCGGCGATATATGCATAGGAGGGCTTGTCATGTCTCCCATCCCTACCCCAGGTTCCATGCCCAAGAAGGGCCCTCGTCCCACCGCAAAACCTGTTCCCGTGCAGGCACCAAGCAAGAATGACCCGGCCAAATGGGGCCGCGTCGACGCGGATGGTTCCGTCTTCGTTTCCGCTCCGGAGGGCGAACGCAAGATTGGCGAATGGCAGGCCGGCACCCCCGAGGAGGGTCTACAGCACTACGGCGCGCGCTACGACGATCTCTCCACCGAAATTGAACTGCTCGAGGCTCGCCTGCGCGCCAACCCCAGTGAGGCCGCTGGCATCAAGAAGACCGCAGCGCAATTACGCGAAACCCTGCCTACCGCTGCGGTTATCGGTGATATCGCAGCACTTGACCGCCGCCTTGTTGCCGTCATTGAGCACTCGGTAGAAGCCGGCGAGCAGGCGCAGGCCGATAAGGAGCGTCGCCGCGAGGAAGCTATTGCTGCCAAGGAGAAGCTGGCGGCGGAAGCAGAAGAGATTGCCGAAAACTCCACCGAATGGAAGGCCGCCGGTGACCGCATCCGCGCCATCTTAGAAGAGTGGAAGCAGATTAAGGGCATTGATCGCAAGACCGACGATGCCCTGTGGAAGCGCTACTCCCGCGCCCGCGACTCCTTCAACCGCCGTCGGGGCTCCCACTTTGCCGAGCTGGACCGCGCCCGTGCGGTTGCCCGCAAGAAGAAGGAAGAACTCGTCGAGCGTGCCGAGGCCATCCAGGATTCCACCGAGTGGGGACCCACCGCCCGCGCCTACCGAGATTTGATGACCGAGTGGAAGGCCGCCGGCCGCGCCCCGCGCGACGTAGACGATAAGCTGTGGGCCCGCTTCCGCGCCGCCCAGGACAAGTTCTTCAATGCCCGCAATGCCGTCAACGACGAGCGCGACCGCGAGTTTGCAGAAAATGCCAAGGCCAAGGACGCCTTGATTGCGGAGTACGACGACCAGATCGACCCGTCCAAGAGCATCGAGGGTGCAAAGGCCAAGCTGCGCGAGCTGCAGGAAAAGTGGGAAGAGGTAGGCTTCGTTCCCCGCAAGCAGGTGCGCGAGTACGAGTCCAAGATTGAGGCGCTGGAGCAGCGCGTCACCGAGGCAGAAAAGTCTGAGTGGCGCCGCACCGACCCAGAAGCGCAAGCACGCGTGGCGCAGTTCCAAGCTAAGGTCGATGAGTTTAACTCTCAGGCCGAGGCAGCTGAGGCCAAGGGCAATGCGAAAAAGGCCGCTGATCTGCGCGCACAGGCCGAGCAGTGGCAGGCTTTTGCCGACGCCGCCGCTAACGCCGTCAACGATAAGTAGTGCACCTCGTCCACATTGCGCGGCCACCGCGGCCGCACTCGCCTACCGCTCACGTTCGGCCCAGCGAACCTGCGGACTGCATTCGCAGCTTCGTCTTTTGGGCCAACTTGGCGGCCCAAGAAGCAAGCGGCGATGCCGCGGCATCGACGTCGCCGGGCCGCGTGGTTCAACGTCTGCAAGGTTCTAGCGAATCACAGACCCATCTTTTTGCCGTAGTGGACGGCGACTCCACCCTTGGTGAGGTTTCTGAGCTGGGACTGCCACAGATTCCCGCAATAGAACCCAGCCCGGAACTGGATTACCTCGGGTTCATCCACATTAGCCTGCCGCTTTTAGAAGAGCGCGAGGCAGCAGAGATTGAGTGCGTGCTGTGCGATTTGCCCCTCCCTGGCGAACAGCTCGATGAGGAGGAGCGAAAAGTAGCCGAGTGGATGGGGACAAAGGCGCTGGAGCTGGCCCAGGAACTCGGCCGCACCGTAGCGCACGTGGGACTATTGCACCCGCCGGGCGCGGACCCAGACTACGACGCTATGGGCAGCATTTACCGCCAGCTGGGATTTACGCAAAGGCACGCGGAGCACCAGCTGGTAATGGACATCCCCGAAAGCCCTGTCGCAGCACTGCTCCCCGCAGGGATCACCGCCCGAGTCTGGCCAGATTACGACATCCCTGAAGGCTACCTCAACGAGGTCATGCGGCTGCTTAGCCTAGCGTCTACAGATGCGGAAACTGGTGATCTGACGGTGGAGCCCATCGTGTGGACGCGTGCTCGATTGCGCGAAGCGCACAGCCGCCTGCGCTCTCGTCGCGGGCACACGCTTCTTATCGCACTCACCGCCGAGGACGGGAGCATACTCGCGCTGACCGAGATGGCGCGGCACGAGGACGCGAATCTTGAGGTATGTGAGTGGACTCTGACTGTGACCGATCGCCCGCACCGCCGCCGCGGACTTGCGCAGCTAGCCAAGCTCACAGCGCTGCATGAGGTGGCAGGCTATTGGCCGCGAGTGCGGCGCTGCTATTGTTCCGTTGCCGCCAAGGACGCGGCCATGAATGCCATTTACCGCAGCCTGGGTGCCCGGGAACTTTCCCGATCTTCCGCGTGGGAGTTGCGGCTGCAGGACTAGTGGCGGCAGGCCTACTGCTCGCCGCGCTGGGCGCGGTGGCGTTCGGCGGCTTGCTTGCGGCGATTGTCCACCAGTGGCTCCCGCTGCGGTGCCGCGTCAATCCTGGATTGGAATTCGCCTACCTCATCGAGCTGTCCGGCGGTGGCGCGCACGCGGGCTTCGGCGGCCTTCTGTTCTGGGCTGCGGCGCAGCGCCACCGTGCTATAGGCCAGAAATGCTAGGAAGGTAGCTATCATTCCTACCCACATTCCCAGCGACGCCCCGTCGGCGGTAGAACCACGGAACCAAAAGCCCCATAGGTTGGCAAAGAAGGACACCGTCACCAACATCCATGCAATCAGCCCAGGCGTGGCGCGACGGGTGAACAGCGTCACCGGAGTAAGAATGCCCAAACCAATGAGCGCGAGCCACGCAGAGACGGTTTCCATGATGGAAATCCTCACGCCACTAGATGTGGTGCCGAACGTCAATGCCTCCCAACCATGAGCCGGACCGGCGTAGGGCAAAATCAGGTAGAGGATATAGACCACCACTGCAATGCACAGCGTGACCTTGTGACCGCCGAGGTCCATTGTTTGTGCTGCTCTACGCTCAGCGTTAGCTGCATTGTGGGCTGCGGTGGTCGAACGTTCCTCAGTCATGGCTCCCTAGCCTACTCCCCTGCTAGCAACCGCAGGAATCGCCGGAATCGGCGGCCGCGGGCTTGCCAATCGACGGCAATCCCAGACCGACGCCGATGGGTGCGGTGGTAGGCGTTTCGCCGGCAGCGGACATATCGCCGGCCTTGGTGCGGGTGTGGGAGGTAACGGCGGCGTCGGCAAGCAAGAAGAAGGAGCCCGCACCGGTTACCTGGGTATGCACCACATCGCCCGGGCGAATCTCCGCCGAAATATCCGTGCCGTCAGAGTCAACCGGGGTGAAATGCACTAGGCGGCCATCGCGTGCACGGCCGGTCATGCGGTGGGTTTCATCGTTTTTGCGGCCGCCTTCGGCCTGCACCAAAAGCTCTACATCCGTGCCGATGAGCATCTTGTTTGCCTCGGCCTGGATGCTATCTTGCAGGGCAACGAGACGCTCGAAACGATCCTGGACGACCTCCTTGGGAATCTGGTCCTCCATTTCCGCAGCCGGGGTTCCCGGACGCGGCGAATACTGGAAGGTAAAGGCCGAGGCGAAACGAGCGCGGCGCACTAGCTCCATGGTGTCTTGGAAGTCTTCCTCGGTCTCGCCTGGGAAGCCCACGATGATATCGGTCGTGATTGCGGCGTGCGGAATCTTGTCCCGTACCTCGTCCAAAATCCGCAGGAACTTCTTGGTGCGGTAGGAACGGCGCATGTCCTTGAGGACCTTGTCGGAGCCAGACTGCAACGGCATATGCAACTGCGGGCACACGGCCGGGGTCTCGGCCATGGCGTCGATGACGTCGGAAGTAAACTCCGCCGGGTGCGGGGAGGTAAAGCGCAGGCGCTCGAGGCCTTCGATCTTGCCCACCTCGCGCAGCAGCTTAGAAAAGGCGAAACGGTCGCGTGGCATGTTGGGATCGGCGAAATTGACGCCATAGGCATTGACGTTTTGCCCCAACAAAGTCACCTCGGATACGCCCTGGTCCACCAAGGCTTTAACCTCGGCCAAGATATCGCCGGGCCGGCGATCCTCTTCCTTGCCGCGCAAGGAAGGAACAATGCAGAAGGTGCAGGTGTTATTGCAGCCTACAGAAACAGAAACCCAGCCGGCATAGGCAGACTCACGCTTGGCTGGCAAGACAGACGGAAAAGCCTCGAGGGAATCAACGATTTCTACCTGGGCTTCATCGTTGTGTCGGGCGCGCTCCAGCAGCGTCGGCAGGGCCGCCATATTGTGAGTGCCGAAGACAGCATCAACCCACGGGGCATTATCTAGGACGGTGTCCTTGTCTTTCTGCGCCAAGCAACCGCCCACGGCAATTTGCATGCCGGGATGATTTTCCTTTGTCTTCTTCAAGGCACCCAAGGTGCCGTAGAGCCGTTTATCGGCATTTTCGCGCACGGCGCAGGTATTGAAGACGATGAGATCTGGCTCCACGCCTTCGCCGGCGGCCGCGTAGCCGGCCTCCTCCAGAAGGCCAGAGATGCGCTCTGAATCGTGCACATTCATCTGGCAGCCGAAAGTTCGGACTTCATAAGTACGGTTATCTGCGATTGTCTGCTCCACGTCGGCATAGTTTAGCCATGAAGCTAGGCATCTCATAACTGCCGGACTTAGCCATTCCGGCGCTACCCTGCCTTGGCCGTATCAGTCCTCTGCGCGCAGCTCCACGCACCGCGCGTCAAGGGCTGCGATTGCGATCTGCAGCGACATTCCTTCATTGAAGCCGCGGCGTGCCAACACCCCCACAATGCGACGTAGGGCCTTGTCGCGCTCCTTGCGATCCTCCGGTACGGATTTAATGGAGCGAGCCTTCTTTTCCGCAAGGGCCTGTGCCATGGCTTCTTCATCGGCAGGGTCAATCTGCTCGAGCGCCTCAGCACGATCGGCCTCGCTCACGCCCTTTTCCCGCAATTCCCTGTTGAGAACCGAGCTGGACTTGCCGCGCCGCTTATGTCGTTGGCGCACCCACTCGTGTGCAAAAGCAGCGTCGTTCACCAGCCCCGCGTGGGCCAAATCATCCAGCACGTCCTCCACGACATCTGGCTCGAACTCGGCGTTTACTAGACGATCATAAAGCTCTTTCCGGGACCTAGAACGCTGATCCAAAAGACCCAGCGCCCGAGAGCGGACCTTGGCCTTGGCTTCTTCTGCCTCTCGATCAAAAAGCCCACCCCCAGCTGCTCCATTCTCATAGGCCTCGAGGGCCTGACGGAGTTGGGCGAGCTTTTCGGGGGCGGGCTGATTCATGATGCAGATTCAAATAGTACGCGGACTGTGTGGGGACGGGTTAGACGTTTCTAGTCGTCGTCAAAATCGACGTTTGGAACGAGATCCACGGACTCATCGGTCAATGGGTCATCGGCGCCAGGAACGTCCATCGCAGCACCTTCCTCGCCTTCGGCCGCGGCCTCGCCGATACCGAGCTTCTGGAAAATCTTCTGCTCGATTTCATTGGCCAGATCCGGGTTATCCTTCAGGAAATTACGCGCCTTCTCCTTGCCCTGGCCCAACTGGTCGCCTTCGTAGGTAAACCAAGAGCCGGACTTGCGGATGAAGCCGTTTTCGACGCCAAGGTCAATGATGGAGGACTCGCGAGAGATGCCTTCGCCATACATGATGTCGAACTCGGCAATCTTAAATGGTGGCGAGACCTTGTTCTTTACTACCTTGAGCTTGGTGCGGTTACCGATGGCATCTTGACCATCTTTTAAGGTCTGGATGCGGCGGATATCGCAGCGCACGGAAGAGTAGAACTTGAGCGCCTTACCACCGGTGGTGGTCTCTGGCGAGCCGAACATCACGCCAATCTTTTCGCGCAGCTGGTTAATGAAGATAGCGGTGGTACCGGAGTTGTACAGGGCACCGGTCATCTTGCGCAGCGCCTGGGACATCAGGCGAGCCTGGAGGCCGACGTGACTATCGCCCATCTCACCTTCAATTTCCGCCTTCGGGGTAAGGGCAGCTACGGAGTCAACGACGATGATGTCAATTGCGCCGGAGCGCACCAGCATATCGGCAATCTCCAAGGCCTGCTCACCGGTATCTGGCTGGGAAACCAAGAGGTTATCGGTATCCACGCCAAGCAGGCGTGCATACTGTGGGTCGAGCGCGTGCTCGGCGTCAATAAACGCGGCAATGCCGCCGTCCTTTTGCGCGGATGCAATAGCGTGCAGCGCAACAGTGGTCTTACCAGAAGACTCCGGGCCATAAATCTCTACGATGCGCCCGCGCGGGAAACCGCCAATACCAAGAGCGACATCGATTGCGGTATTACCGGAAGAAATGGCCTTAATCGGTGGGCGGTTGTCATCGCCCAGGCGCATCACAGCGCCTTTGCCGTAATCCTTCTCAATCATGGCCATTGCGGCATCGAGGGCCTTTTGGCGGTCATCTCCCTTAGAGGCAGCAGAAGAAGACTTCTTTTTGGTTGCCATTAACTTTCATCCTTATCTTTAACGACGATGTACTAACGCATTATTAGACTGCCGTGGAACTCAAACGGTTCCCTCCGTCAACGCCATCCCACTGTAGACGACTGCATCGACACTTCCGCCATCTTACATACATCTGTTCGAATTTTGAAAGTGAACACGCCAGTCCGTCAAATCCGACCGCTCTATAAAGTTGGGTAATCGACTCCCAACCTGCGCTCCTTCGGTACATCAAAGTCATCGCACAGGCTCAGCCAGACGCGACGCGGATCGACGCCGCGTTCGATAAGCTCATCGGGCGTTGCCCCGAGGTCAGGCAAGACATGGGAGTGGCTAATCCACTTTCCCTTAGACTCGCCAAATTCGTCCACAATGAGCTGGTGATACTCGGTCAATCGCATGCGCGCTATCCTACTCAGCACTTAAGCACGGGCGCCAGCGGTCCAGAAAGCGTCGATTGGGAGCCCGCCGCAATGGCCCTGCCTCACAATTATCAGCCGCGGGTGAACACCGTTCAAAACCCTCAATTGTCTGCAGTTTTCATGCAGTGCTAACCTCTTGAACATGAAAAAGAACTCTCTGGCAACCACCATTGCCTATGTTGCCGTGTTTACCGCTCTCGTCATCGTCCTTGCCTTCGTGTCCATCCCTATCGGTTCGGCCGGCGTGCCCATCGTGCTGCAAAACGCAGCGCTGATCCTCGCCGGCCTTATTTTGGGTAGCAAGCGCGGCGGTTACGTGGGACTCCTCTTTTTGTTCCTGGGCCTTGCCCTCCCAGTTCTGGCAGGTGGCGGTACCACGCTGCGCGCGCTGGCAGGCCCAACCGCGGGCTACATCATCGGCTATGTTCTCTCGCCAGCAGTCGCAGGCGCAATTGCCTACCGCTCCCCTAAGAGCAAGGGCGGCATGGCGGTCATGCTTGCCATCGCTGCCGTTGCCGGCCTTGCCGTCCAATACATCTGCGGCGCCTTTGGTCTCATGATCCGCTCTGGATTGGACATTGGTCCAGCCTTCGCCGCCCAATTGCCCTTCATTCCTGTCGATGCCGGAAAGCTTGTCGTTGCCGTCATCATCGCTCTGGGTGTTCACGCGGCCTTCCCCGATCTGATGGGACGAAAGGCCGCCTAGTGCCCACGATCGAATTTTCCTCAGTCTCGGTGGCCTTTGATGACACCGTGGTGCTCGAGGACATCAACCTCACCCTCACCGAACAACGCATTGGCATCATCGGCCAGAATGGTGGCGGGAAATCCACCTTGACCAGGCTCATTAATGGGTTGGGCGAGCCTAGTGAAGGTACGGTGACGGTGGACCAGATGGACGTCGCCAAGCAGGGCAAAAAGGTGCGCGAAAAGGTGGGGTTTGTCTTTTCGGATGCCGAAAACCAGATTGTCATGCCCAATGTGCGCGATGACGTCGCCTTTTCGCTCCGCCGCTTTAAGCTGCCCAAACACGAGCGCCTCGCCCGCGTGGATGCTACCCTCGAGCGCTTCGGTCTCGCCGAATTTGCGGAGCGCTCGCCGCACACGCTGTCTGGCGGACAAAAGCAACTACTCGCGCTGGCAGCGGTCATGGTCATCGACCCGATTCTCATCATCGCTGATGAGCCCACTACCCTGCTGGATCTGCGCAACCGCGATCGAATCAAAAGAGAATTCGCGCGATTGGAACAGCAACTAATTGTGGTGACGCACGATCTGGACTTTCTGCGTGATTTTGATCGGGTCATTTGCATCGATGACCATCGCATCGCCGCGGATGGCCGGCCTGCGGAGGTCATAGCTTTTTACCAAGACCTCATGGCCCAGCGGCCGCTGTAGGGAGAATTGTCATGCAACGACGCACGAATCTCCCACTTTCCGTTTATGTTGATGGCACCAGTTTTGTTCATCGCATCAAACCTAGTTGGAAGATCGCATTCCTCTTAGTCTTTATCCTGGTCACCAGCATCTTTTTCGAGTCCATTCCGTGGGCAGCAGGCGGGGTCATCTTCGTTGTCATCCTCTATGCTTGTGCACGGATCCCACTGGGCATTGCGTGGAGTCAAATCTGGCCGCCTCTCTTTTTCCTAGTCCCCTTGGCAGGCTTTCAATGGTGGGCAAAGGACTTCGACTATGCGGCGGTGATGTTCCTCAATGTCTTCGCCGCTATGATGGCTGCCTTCTTGCTCACGCTGACCTCCACGGTAGATGAAATCATGGAGTCGCTGGAAGAATCGCTCCAGCCCCTAAAGCGACTAGGAATACCGGTAGAAAACATCAGTTTGGCTATGTCACTGACTATTCGGCTCATCCCGCTGATGTTTGAAACCGTCTATGAAGTCCTCGATGCCCGCAAAGCGCGCGGTGCCGGGATGTCCCCGCTGGCGTTTGGCACCCCCGTTATTATTCGCTCCATCCGGCGAGCGCGCGCGATGGGGGAAGCGTTGCAGGCCCGCGGCGTCGGCGACTAGCGGCATAAGTTATCGCCTCCCTTGCACCACCAAATGATGGCCAAGAGAGGCGATAACTTTTTAAAAGACAGTCGAGGGTTTTACTCCCCACGCAACTCACGCAGACGGGCCTGTACAGCATCGTTGTTGGCACTGCCTGGCTGGGCAGCGCTGTCGGCAGCAGAGCCAGAAGCTTTATTGCCCTCAATGGCCTGAGCCTTATTGCCTTCCACGGACTTAGAAGAGTTCATTTCACTGCGAATCTGCTCCAAGCGGGAATGACCGGCCATCTGTATGCCCGCCTGCTGAACCTCGGCCATGCGGTTCTCCACGGAGTTCTCAGCAAGCTCGGCCTGGCCTAGCGCCTTGGAGTAACGGCGCTCAATCTTATCGCGCACAGCATCCAGAGACGGCGTATTGCCATTGGCAGTCAGCTCGTTCATGGAGTTCAAAGACTCAGAGACCTTTTCCTGCATCTTTGCCTGCTCCAGCTGGGAAAGCAGCTTGGAGCGCTCATTGACCTTTTCGCGCAGCGCGGCGTTATTACGCTGAACCGCATTCTTGGCCTTTTCTGCCTGCTGTAGTGCCTGGTCGTGCAGCTTCTTGGTATCCTCCACGGACTCCTCAGCCGTAACCAGCTGGGCGGCGAAGGCCTCTGCCGCGTTCTCGTACTCCACGGCCTTATTTTCATCGCCCTTAGTACGGGCCTGATCAGCCAATTCCAGAGCCTGGCGAGCATTGCCCTGTAGCTTTTCTACCTCTGCCAAACGGCGGTTAAGCTGCATTTCCAGCTGACGCTGGTTACCAATCACGGCGGCCGCCTGCTGAGACAGCTCCTGGTGCTGGCGCTGAGCATCCTCAATAGCCTGCTCGATCTGCACCTTCGGATCGGCATTTTCCTCGATCTTATTATCGAAGAGTGCCATCAGGTACTTCCAGCCCTTAACAAATGGGTTCGCCATGGTGTGCTTCAACCTTTCTAGGTTAAAAGATGTGCGTAATGTTCTGCTGTTTATACTAGCGAAGCGCTGTTTCTACCGCTTGCATTCCCCGCGGTCGCAGGCGCTTGCCGACGCCCCCTTAACCACCACAGCCGACCCTCCTCGCGAGGGAATAGGCCGGCTGTTGACATAGACCGCTGTGTGCTAAAGCTCTGATGCGGCAGGTGCCGTATGGGCTAGCTCCTCATCCATGGAGGGCAGGGCCATGTAACCGGCTGCTTCAATCAATACGTCAGAGACCGAGCAATCTAGCGCGTGGCACACAGACGCAAGGAGCTCAGAGGAGACCTCCTTGCGACCGCGTTCGAGCTCTGAAAGGTAACCCGGCGACACGCGGGCCACCCCGGCTAATTCGCGCAGGGTCACTCCCTTGTCCGCGCGGAAGGCGCGCAGCGTCAACCCAAGAGCCTCCCGCAAAAGCGGCTCAGGGGTACGAGCAGTGGCGGGCGCCGCTGGTGCAGTAGCGCCGTTTACCGAGTGTTCGAGGACTGCAGTAGAAGTGTTCATCACTATGGTCAACGCTCCTTGTCTCGCTATTGTTCCCGCAGTGCCGGATTTTCTTCCACAGTTGCGCACAGTAGACGCAAGGCGGCTGCGACCGTGGCCTCTCTAATTTCGTTGCGCTCCTTGCCCAATCCGGATAGCAGCTGGGAGAAAGCGACTCTACCAGGAGAATAGATGCCGAGATATACGGTGCCCGCCGGCTTGCCTTCTTGTAGGTCTGGTCCTGCCACTCCGGTAAGGCCTATCCCCCAGTCCGCAGCGGTTTCTGCCACTGCCGCGCGGGCCATTGCAAGGGCGGTCTCCCCAGAAACCACTCCGGCTGCTTCGATATCGGCTACCGGTTGGTGCAAAAAATGGGATTTCACCTCGGTGGCATACGTTATAAGCCCTCCGCGCAATACAGCCGAAGCTCCAGGGACAGAAGCCACCGTGGCGCTGGCCAACCCAGCAGTAAGTGACTCACAAAAGGACAAGGTCTCGCCGCGCTCGGTGAGCTCGGATACGAGGCGGGCCGCCATGGTGCTCATGAACTACCTAGCTATTCTGCTTCTTGCCATCGATGAGGTACTGGACGCCGGTAACTACGGTCACCACTGCAGCCAAGAGCATCACTAGGAAGGTAGGAACGTTCATCCACTCCGGCAACGGCCACAGATACAGCCCGACTGCCAAGGATTGCAATACAGTCTTTAGTTTGCCGCCCTTCGAAGCAGGTACCACCTTGCCGCGGCGCAACAACACCATACGCCAGATGGTGATACCAAACTCTCGGATGAGAATGACCACGGTAATCCACACTGGCAGCACCCCAATGATGTTGAGGCATACCAGTGCGGTAGTCATAAGCGCTTTATCCGCGATGGGATCAGCGATCTTGCCAAAATTGGTGATAAGGCCACGGGCACGTGCGATGTCCCCGTCGAGCTTATCTGTGAGCATTAAGGCCGTGAATAGGCCAAAAGCCCACCATTCATGGCCGGCAATGACCAGCCATGCGAAAACCGGAATGAAAAGAATGCGCAGGCTGGTGAGAACATTTGGCAGGTTCCAATTGGATACCTGTGGATTCACATCCGAGGATTGCGCTGACTGTGTTCCGGGTTGATTCACGTTATACATACTACCTGTTAGCACCAAGGGCCTGCGCTTGGATGCCCCTGCATTTTAAAATGCGAAGCATGAAGTATTTTGCTGTTAGCTACGACTACAACCCCAAGAATCCTGAGATTGCTAAGGCCCGCCCCGCGCACCGCGAGTTTACCGCGCAGCTTTTTGAGGAGGGCACCATCATTGCCACTGGCCCGTTGACGGATTCCAAGGGCGGCGCGCTCATCATCGTGGGGCTTGCCGACGACGCCGTGGTCGCCGACGCCATCGCCCTCATGGACCAAGACCCCTTCTACCAGGCCGGCTGCATTACCGGCCGCAGCTTCCGCGAATGGAATCCCGTTAACGCCTGCTTCTAGTGCGGTAGCTCTTCCTTGGGCAGGTCTTCGGCCTTGCCCAAGAATTCGCCCTTCTTGTTGCGGACGATCTTATTGCCTTCCTCGTCCCAGTCGAAGTGATTGTGCGATACCGGCACTCCGCCTTGGTTCTCATCGCGCTTGTTTTTAATAATCGAGGCGATAACCGTAATAACCAGTACGCCCACAATCACGATAAGTGAGGTAATAGTGGAAAATTCTGGGATAGACTCCACGTTCTCGCCGCCGTTTACAAACGGCAAGTTATTCTCATGCAGCGCATGGAACATGAGCTTCACACCGATGAAGCCCAAGATGATGCCCAAACCATAGGGCAGGTACACCAGGCGATCCAGCAGACCATCCAGCAGGAAGTACATCTGGCGCAAGCCCATGAGGGAGAAGGCATTCGTGGTAAAGACCAAGAACGCTTCCGAGGTAATGCCGTAAATGGCCGGAATGGAGTCGAAGGCAAACATCACGTCGATAAGGCCAATGGACACCAACGCAATAAATAGCGGGGTGAACGCGAATTTCCGCTTGCCCGAGGAATCTTCCAGGCGGTGCGTGAGCTTATCGCCGTGGTAGCGCGGGGTGACGTGGACTACCTTGCGGATCAGCTTGATGATGCCCATGTCATTGGGATCGGTTTCGGGGGCGTCGCGGATCTCATCGACGATGAGCTTGATAGCTGTGTAGATGAGGAATATCGCGAACAGGTAGAAGATATCGGACCATGCCGCGATGACCGCAGCACCCAAAAGGATAAACACCAGGCGGCATGCCAAGGCAATGACGATACCGATGAGCAATACCTTTTGTTGGTACTTCCGCGGGATCTTGAAGGCGCCCATGATAAGCGCGAAAACAAAGAGGTTATCTACGGATAGCGCCTTCTCTGTCACGTAACCCGTGAGGAATTGGATGCCGTGCTCGTGATCCCAAATGGCCCACACACCGGCACCAAAAAGTAAAGCGATACCGACATAGAATAGGGTCCAGAACCCGGATTCCTTCAGCGTCGGCTCGTGCGGGGTGCGCACGTGGGAGTAGAAATCAAAAACAAAGAATCCAAGAATGACGACGATGGAAATCGCCCAGATCCACAATGGCACATGCATTGGTACATCCCTCCGGTCGAAGATACAACAAATTGACCGGAGGTCTCCCCCGCCCGGCGAACTAAATTCCGCTGGGCCGGCACGACCGGGAGCGTAATGCTACCGTGCTGACGATCGATGCCGAAGGATGGGGTACTCCCCTCCAAGACCCGTCCAACCTTACACGATCTTAGAAGGCGCCTGCCGAAGGGTTATACGTCGCCTGAACGGTACGGGTGTCGCCGGCATCGCCCTGCGGGGAGGAATCGGCGCCTGCGGAAGAATCGGCGTCGGAAGTAGCGGCAGCTTCCTCCTGCTCTTGCTGCTGCATCTCCTCCTGAATCTCCTTCGGGGCTTCGGCAGGATCGGCGCCCTTAATCATCCAGATGATGGTATCGAGCTCTTCCGGCTTCACTAGGACCTCGCGGGCCTTGGAGCCCTCGGACGGTCCGACGACGCCACGAGATTCCATCAGGTCCATGAGACGACCGGCCTTGGCAAAACCGATGCGCAGCTTACGCTGCAACATAGAAGTCGAGCCCAACTGGGCGGTGACCACCAGCTCGACGGCCTCGAGGAGGTCGTCCATGTCCTTGCCAATTTCCTCATCGATTTCCTGCTTGGCCTCGGATTGCTTCTCTTCAGTCACGCCCTCGGTGTAGTTCGGCGCAGCCTGCGACTTGGCGGCATCGACAACCGCCATGACTTCATCATCCGAGACGAATGCGCCCTGCATACGCACAGGACGCTTGCCCTGCGGAATGAAGAGGCCATCGCCCATACCAATGAGCTTTTCCGCGCCACCCTGGTCCAAGATAACGCGAGAGTCGGTCAACGAGGACGTCGCGAACGCCAGACGCGATGGCACGTTGGTCTTAATCAGGCCGGTCACCACGTCCACGGACGGGCGCTGGGTTGCCAACACCAGGTGAATACCGGCGGCACGCGCCTTCTGGGTGATGCGGACGATGGAGTCCTCAATCTCCTTTGGCGCGGTCATCATCAGGTCGGCCAACTCGTCAACAACACAGACGATGTACGGGTACGGGCGTACCTCGCGCTCGGATCCTGCCGGTGCCTGGTATTCGCCGGAGACCACCTTGCGGTTATAGTCCTCAATCTTGCGCACACGAGCGGCCTTCATATCCATGTAGCGCTGCTCCATCTCCTCCACTAGCCACTGCAAAGCTGCTGCGGCCTTCTTCGGCTGGGTAATGATGGGCGTGATCAAGTGCGGAATGCCCTCGTACGGGGTAAGTTCCACCATCTTCGGGTCCACCAAGATGAGGCGAACCTGCTCAGGGGTGGCTCGGGTGAGCAGCGAGACCAACATGGAGTTGACGAAAGCGGACTTACCGGAACCGGTAGCACCGGCGACCAGCAAATGCGGCATCTTTTGCACCGAGAACGAGGTGTATTCGCCTTCGATGTCCTTGCCCAAACCGATGAGCATGGGATCCGGTGAGCTGGTCATGCTTGGCGCATCAAGCACCTCGCGCAGGTGCACCATTTCGCGGTCTGGGTTTGGAACCTCAATGCCGACGGCCGACTTGCCGGGGATGGGCGTGAGCAAACGTAGATTATCCGTGGCCACGGCGTAGGCCAGATTGGACTGCAGGTTCGTAATCTTCGATACCTTGACGCCTGGTCCCAGCTCGATTTCATAACGGGTCACTGTCGGGCCACGGCTAAAGCCGGTTACCTGGGCATCGACCTTGAACTCTTCGAAGACATCGGTGATGGCCTCAATGATGCGGTCATTAATCTCAGTGCGCTCCTTGGCTGGAGTGCCCGGGGTCAGCAGGTCCGTGGTGGGAACCGCGTAATTCTCGTTGCCAAACTGTGCGGCCGGTGTAGGAGCAGCAGAGGTACCCGTTTCCCCTGCGGCCTCGGCCGCAGGCTCGGTGGCGTCCACCTGTGCGCCGGTCGTAGCGTCGCGTCCGGAGCGCTCGCGGAAGAGTTGGCGGGCCTTCTCATGCGCGGACGAGACCGCATCAGCGCCTCCTTCCACCGCAGATCCAGCAGCGCCTGCAGCTGCACCGGCTGCTGCAGCGCCAGCGGCACCGGCAGCACCCGCAGCAGCAGTCTTTGCCGCGCCACTTGCTGCTCCCGCAGCACCCGCGGCGCCCGCGGTCGCACCAGCGGCCGAGCCAATTGCGTTACCGGCGGCGGTGCCAGCATCAGAGCCCGCCGTGGCCGAGCGAGAAGAACGCGAAGCAGGGCGCTGGCGGGCGGAGCCTAGAACGCGGGTTGGTTCTGGTTCCGCTGAGTCCGGTTGTGCTGGCGACGACGCAGCGGCGTCGTCTACCACCGGAATCTCATCGGTATCGCCAATGTCACGAGAGACCGGCTTCTCAGCCGCGTTAGACACCGACTGGAAGCCGCCACGCGTCGGTGCGCTAAAGGCGCGGGTGGCATGCTCTTCCTCTGCTGTAGCAGGCGAATCTACCGGATAAGAAGAACCACGCGGTGCGGGGTCTTCAGTGGGGCGTCGGAAAGCGCGCAGGCTTCCACCACGCTCAGAGGAACGGCGCTTAGCTGCAGGTCGTGCCGGGCGCTCGCTGCGCTCGCGTCCTTCCGCGATGTCATCAATATCGCCAGTCACGTGGCCGTAGAGGTCATCGCCCTCTTCGTCGTAAAAGTCTTCGTCCGCGCCGCCAAAGCGGGAGAACGCCGCAGCAATGGCATCAGCCACCAACTCATAGGCCTCGCGGATAGTAATGCCGGTGACCAACAAGGCTCCGTAAATAATGACGAGGAACAGCAACGGCACGGCGACGAAGGAGGTGAAGGCCGTCTCCAGAAGGCCGCCGATGGCGTAGCCGATTACACCACCGGCACCACCGGCGCTGTCCGGGGTAAAGCCAAGCTCAGGGGTGCCAGCAAAGATGTGGATCAAGCTGAGCATGGCGAGGACGATGATGCTGATACCGCCCACAATGCGCGGCTTAAAGTGCCCCGCTGGGCCGGAGATATCCATCATCAAGGCAATGGCCAAGGCCACCAGTGCCACCGGCAGCACCCAGGCGCCTGCACCAATGACGTAGCGGACGATATTGCCCACCCAGGCGCCTACCTGGCCGGCAACGCCAAACCAGACGGTAGCCGCAAGCACGATGGCAATACCAATAAGAACGAGCGCCACCGCATCAGGATTTTTCACCTGAATACCGCGTGATTCTTCCTCGCTTACTTCCATGGTAGAAAACTCTTCTTCCGCAGCTACATCGCGCGCCCGCGTAACCTTGCTCTTCTTCTTTTTCTCCCCGCGTGCAGAAATTTCTTCCGGCTCCCTCGTCGTCTCGTACTCCTCGGTCTCATATACGTCTTCGCTGGGCTTGAGCCCGGCGACGCCATGGCTTACACCCCGCGCCATATTTCCCATGCCGCGGGCCGTGGCACCAAAGGCAACGCCCAAGCCCTTGCCGACGGCCCGGAACGCACTGCCCGTACGCTCCTGCGAGGTCGCCGCCGCGCGCCGATGCGAAGACGTCATAGCCAGGTTTTCCGGCATGCCAGCACCGGACCGGCTGCGGCCCGACGGCCGTGAACGATTCGACTTTCGGCGCGTTCCGCGCGAAGAGGCATTTTTGACAGACATGCCTCTACCTTAACCGCGCCACCCCATAAATCACATTAGCCACACGCGTTTCCCTAACTCCTGGACCCACAATCTCACGGCGAACGCTTCCCACGCACCCCACAGCTAAGAAACCGCGATTAAATCAAGATTAGAGAATTGACTTTACGATGGCTTCGGAGTCACCTTCAATCTTGACTTCAGCAGCATCACGCCCGAAGGACCAGAGGATGAGCTCGCCTACCTCGCCTGAAACGCGAACCACGGCATCGCCCTTCTCCACCACGCCATGCGTATCTGCGGCAACGATTCGCGGCAATCCTTCCGGCTGCAGAATGACCGGACGTTCAGATTTGCGCAGGGCCACCTTTGCCAAGGGCTTTAGGTAGCTATGCATCTGTTGTTTGATGCGTGCCGAAAAGTCGCGTGGGCCCATGCCATTAGCCCGGCGAATATCCTCGTGGTGGACAAAGTGCTCCACAAAGTTTTGCTGTGCATCCACGAACCGGACGGGGTTATAGGCAGCAGGTCCCCTCCCCCAGTCATCAACTAACTCATCAAAGTCGCGTTCGGCCACCTTGCGTGATTCCTTTTCCAGACGGCCGGAAAGTGCGTTGACGAAGATGCCGGCGGCTGCATCGGGGCGGTTTTCCCGCACCCACAAATGCACGGCTAGGTCGCGGGTTGTCCAGCCCTCGCACAAGGTAGGGGCATCGGGACCAAGCTTATGAAATAGCGCTACCATTTTGGCGCGCTCAGCAGAAGAAAACGACATAAGCCCCAGCATACCGAGCTAACTGGCATGCTGGGGCTTTGTCTCACTTAGCGCGAGGAACCCGTATTACTTACAGGGACTCACGTGAAGCGTCGACGTCTTCTTCATCGGTAACCAAAGGGCCGGAGTTGGTCGGCACGATGGTCGGAAGGATAACCGGCTCGCGCTTGTACTTGGAATCCATGAGCTTGGATACCTTACGGCGCAGCTTCTGCACCATGCGGTAGGTATCGTTCTCGCCCTCTGCGGCAAGATCGTTCATGGTGTTTTCCACCATCTCCGCAACCTCCGGCACGATGCCGCGGTCGTCATCGGAGAAACCTGTGGTAGATACCGTTGGGTGCTCCAGCAGACGCGAGGTGCGGTTATCAATCACACAGGTGATAGAAACCACGCCGCCGGTACCCAGGTTGGTGCGATCAGCCAAGGTATCGGCATCCACATCGCCCATGGATACGCCGTCGACGTACAGGTTACCCACCTGCATCTGGCCTACGACCTCGGCGCGGCCCTTACGCAGATCCACGACGACGCCGTTTTGTGCCAGCACCGTACGGTCGCGGTCCACACCGGTGGAGATAGCCAGTTCCTTATTGGCGCGCAAGTGGCGCCACTCGCCGTGCACCGGCATCGCGTTGCGCGGGCGCGCTGCGTTGTACAGGAAAAGCAGCTCGCCAGCGTAACCGTGACCGGAAGCGTGCACCTTTACGTCCTGGTTGGTAATGACGTTGGCACCGATCTGGGACAGCATGTTGATGACGCCGTACACGGCCTCTTCATTGCCTGGGATGAGCGAGGAGGAGAAGATGATGGTATCGCCATCGCGGACGGTAATCTGGCGGTGCTCACGGCGGGCCATACGCGACAAAGCAGCCATTGGCTCACCCTGCGTACCGGTGGTAATCAGCATGGTCTTATGCGGAGCCATCTTGGCAGCCTCATCGATGGGGATGATGGTGCCGCGTGGAACCTTCAAGAAGCCCATCTTCTCCGCGATTTCCATGTTGCGCATCATCGAACGGCCGTTGAAGGCCACCTTGCGGCCGTTTGCCACGGCAGCGTCGATAGCGGCCTGGACGCGGTAAACGTTGGAGGCGAAGGAAGCCAAGATAACGCGCTGCTTAGCGCCAGCAACGAGGCGCTTGAAGTTGGCAGGAATATCACCCTCAGATGCCGAAACACCGGGGACGGTGGCATTGGTGGAATCACACAGCATGAGGTCAACGCCCTCATCGCCATAGCGGGACAGGGCTGGGAGGTCCGTTGGACGGTTATCCAGCGGGGTTTGGTCCAGCTTGATGTCACCGGTGTGGATGATATTGCCGGCTGGGGTTCCCAGCATGATGCCCAAGGCATCCGGTACGGAGTGGTTGACTGCCCAGAAGCGTACGCGGAACGGACCGTAGGTTACGTCGGACTTTTCATTAACCTCGACGAACTTCGGCTTCTGGCGGTGCTCCTTACACTTTGCAGCAATAAGCGCGATGGTGAAGCGGGAAGCAACGATGGGGATATCCGGACGGAGCTTAAGCAGCCACGGGATAGCACCGATGTGGTCCTCGTGCGCGTGGGTAACGACGAGGGCCTTGACCTTGTGGATCTTCTTCTCAATCGGGCCGAAGTCAGGCAGGATGAGGTCCACGCCTGGCTCACCAGAGGATGGGAAGAGCACACCACAGTCGATGATGATGAGGTCATCACCGTACTCGAAGACGGTCATGTTGCGGCCGATCTCCGAGATACCACCCAGAGCGTAGATGCGCAGAGCATCCTTCGGCTGCTTCGGCGGCTCCGGCAGGCGCTTGGTCAGATCCGCGCCCTGCATAGACTTGGGCACGTTGCGGCGGCCACGGTTATTGCGGCCGCGGCCTTTACCATTGCCGTTCTTTCCGTTGCCATTGCCGTTCTTGCCGCCGTGGTTATTGTTTCCACCGTGGTTATTGCCATTGCCGTTGCCGTTTCCACCACGGCCACGTCCGCGGCTGCCACGGGAACGGGAGCGACGGTTGTTGCCGCCACCTTCGTTGTGGTTGTCGGAAGAATTCTTCTTGCCAGAATTATCCTTGTCGCCCTTAGCGGAATTATCCTGCGCGGAATTGCCCGCGTCAGTTGCTGGGGCTTGGAAAACTGGCGAAGCCGCCTCGTTGGAGGCGGTTTCGTTTTCCGCCGGTGGGCCCGCCTTGCGGGTCACCTTGCGGGAACGGTTACGGGGTTCATTCATTCTTAGAGGACTCCAGATTGTTCCAGATCACGGCGAAGTTCCTCGCGTTCCTCCCCGCTCGCAGCGGTGATAGGAAGACGGGTATCGCCAACTTCGATGCCCTGCAGGCGCAGGGCTTCCTTTGCAAACGTCGCTCCACCCAACCGAGCTTGTGCATGGGTTAGCGGAAGGAGCGTAGTGACATTAATTTCTCGGGCGCGGGCCATATCGCCCGCGTCGAAAGCTTCATAAAGTTCTACCAAGGCACGCGGTGCAACATGGCCGATAACGGAGATGAAACCAGATGCGCCGAGGGAAAGCCACGGCAGGTTAATCGGATCATCACCGGAATACCAAGCCAAACCGGTTTCCTGGATGAGTTCTGCGGCCGCAGGAAGGTCGCCCTTGGCGTCCTTTACGGCTTGGATGGTCGGCAAATCCGCAAGGCGGCGGAGGGTATCCGGCGCCACTGGGATGCCCGAGCGGCCAGGGATGTCATAGACACAGATCGGTAGATCCGTGGCTTGCGCGACTGCGGCAAAGTGCTCGTAAACGCCCTTTTGAGAAGGCTTGGAGTAGTACGGAGTTACCACTAGCAGGCTATCGGCCCCCGCATCTGCGGTGGCCTGCGCCAACTTGATGGAGGTTGCGGTGTCATTCGTTCCGGCACCGGCGCAAAGCTTTGCGCGGTCTCCTACTTCTTGCTTTACGGCTTTGAGCAGCTCCAGCTTCTCTTCAACCGAAGTGGTCGGTGATTCGCCGGTGGTTCCACCTAGGATGAGCGAATCAACGCCATTGTCAACGAGATGAGCTGCTAGGCGACGACCTGCTGCAACGTCCAGCGCACCGTCACGGTCAAACGGGGTGACCATGGCGATGCCGATGCGTCCAAAGATGTCGACGCCAGTCTTTGCTGTCATACCTGTGCTCATAGCCGTCAAGATTACCCTTTTGGCTTGCAATTAGCCGCATCGGGGTCATGCGCGTGTTAGGCGTAGGGGCTCGCCGCCATCTGGGTCCCATCAGCCAGAGTGGTGATATTGAAATCATCAAAGAGCACTGGCGCCTTGCTTTGCAGCAGTTTCAGGCACTCCACCGCAACGTGGCGAAGCTCCTCGTCGGCCTGCTCGGCGGCCCGTGCACCAATAAAATGCCGCCACGCACGATAGTTGCCAGTGACTACAATGCGAGTTTCTGTGGCGTTTGGTAGCACGGCACGCGCCGCCTGACGGGCCTGCTTCTTGCGCAGGAGAGCGTTGGGCTCATCCAGCTTCTCTTCCAGTGCGCTAAGCAGTTCATCGTAGACAAAGCGAGTCTCATCTACCGCTTGCATTACCAATCGGCTTAGTTGCTCGTCTTCGGCCACCAGTTTTGGTAGAACTACTTCGGTCTCTTCTGGGTGGACAAAGCGCTGGGAGAGCTGCGAGAAGGAAAAGTGCCGATGGCGGACGAGCTCATGGCTTGCCGAACGCGACAGCCCTGTGATGTACATGGTGGCCGTGGCATGCTCGAGCAACGCAGTATGGCCTACCTCCATGATGTGGTGCAGGTAGGCTTCATTGGTTGCTGTCCGGGGGTTTGGCTTATCAAAAGACTCGTAGCAGGCCCGTCCAGCGAACTCGACAAGTGCTTCCCCATCAGAGGCCGAGTCATCCGCGTGCCACTCCACGCCCCGCGGGGCGTGGAACTGTGTTGCGGCAATGAGCTGAATGTCTAGCTCACTTGCTTTAGCCATGGCTTAAAGCCCCAGGTACTTATCGAGGCCTACGACTAGGCCCGGGTGATCTGCAATCTGGCGCACGCCCACCAGCACGCCCGGAGTAAACGACGCGCGGTCATAGGAATCCTGGCGGATGGTCAGCGACTGACCTTGAGCACCAAAGATGACCTCCTCGTGTGCCACCATGCCACGGGTGCGTACTGCGTGAACCGGAATACCGTCGACGGTGGCACCGCGGGCACCATCGAGTTGCTTTTCCGTAGCATCCGGCATGTCGCCCAGACCAGCCTCCTTGCGGGCGGCGGCAATTCCCTCAGCGGTATGGATCGCAGTACCGGACGGCGCATCCAACTTGGTTGGGTGGTGGAATTCGATAACCTCTGCAGTCTCAAAGAACTTGGCAGCCTGCTTAGCTAGCACCATGGTGAGAACTGCAGAAATGGCAAAGTTCGGCGCAATGAGGACATTGCCGGCACCGTCCTGCTTGGTCCATTCCTCCACCTGAGCCAAGCGCTCCTTATCAAAGCCGGTGGTTCCCACCACGCAGTGGATTCCGTGGGCAATGCAGAACTCCAGGTTGCCCATTACCGAATCTGGCTGGGTAAAGTCCACGATGACCTCTGCGTGGGCGTCGATAAGCTGCTGCAGATCATCACCGCGGTCAATTTCCGCTACCAGTTCGAGGTCGTCTTCCGCGTTGACACCTGCAACGATTGCCTGGCCTACGCGTCCGTGCGCGCCTAGTACGCCAACCTTGATAGCCATGGTGTGTTCTCCTTCTTCAGCCACATCGGTAGTACTTTTCTCCCCATCCTAACGCGCATGGGGGTTGCGCAATTCCTCGCCTTCCTTGGAACGGACTTGCGCTCTCCGACGATGCCCCTCACTCTCACTAGGATGGCGGGCATGCAGATCTATATCGCTCCGTTCCTGTAGACGACGTTGCCCGCGCTCACGATTTTTACGTCAATACCCTTGGCTTCCGAGTTAAGGATGACGTAACCAACGGCGATTTCCGCTGGCTCACCGTCACCAATGCTGAAGGTGAGGGAGATACCGAGCTACTTTTGGAGCCGAAGGGCCATCCCGCCGCCAAAGACTATGCCGCAGCACTCAAGGCTGACGGTATTCCGGTCACGCAGTTCCTGTCCGCCGATGTGGAGAACGAATACAAAGAGCTCAGTGACAAGGGCGTGAAGTTCACCATGGAGCCGACCGATGTTGGACCGTCTATCATCGCTGTTTTTGATGACACCGTGGGCAACCTTATTCAGCTGGTGGAACTAAAGAAGTAGTCGCCCCCTCCCCTCATCACACGGATTAACAATTGCATCACTTCCTAATGTTTGTCCCATCTGCCCCAGTAGAATGGGCGTAATAACACGGTAAGCACCAAGGAAGTGATGAATATGTCTCCCTCATTTTTCTCTCGCACTATCGCCGTGGCCATCAGCGCAGGATGCGCATTAGCACTTGCCGCTTGTTCCGATAAAGACACTACGAAGGCAGGCGCGCTGACTTTCAGTGAGGTTCAGTCAGCTACCGACACCGCTGAAGTTCAGACCTCCTCCGCTACCCCTGCTACTTCTTCTGCCCCGCGCAGTACCTCGGCAGCGGATGCAGAAAAGCAGAAGCTCCCCCAAAACTCAGCCCCAATGGCGTTCGCCGGTATGGGCACGGCCTCGCTCGAGGACCAACAGCACATGCCGGAGGGACTCGGAAACCTCATTCCCACGGGTGTGCGAGTGGGAGCACACGATGGCTTCACCCGCGTCGTCATCGACCTGGAGGGCGAAGGTGAACCGGGGTGGTTTACTTCCTATACCGATAGCCCGGCCCAGCAGGCATCCGGAAAGCCAGTCGAGGTCCAAGGAAATACTTTCCTTAACCTCGGCATTGAGGGAACGCCGTGGCCTGCTACCCCAGAGCTGAAAGCAAAGTACATGCAGCCAGGCACTACCCCTGGCGCCGGGGTGGTTAGCGCAGTCAACTACACCACCACCTTTGAGGCGCAAACCCAGCTCATTATCGGTCTAGAGAAGAAAACTGCATACTCCGTGACGTATCTGAAGGACCCGTCGCGCGTGGTCATTGACTTCCAGAACTAAGGTTTAGCGGCGCCTCTAAACGGTGCACACCTACGAAGAAAGGCTCTGTCTTCCAGCGAATAAACTGGAAGGCAGAGCCTTCTTTGGGTTTAGGGATTAGTCCTCAACCGGAACCAGGGAAATCTTGCCGCGGTTATCGATATCCGCGATTTCTACCTGAACCTTATCGCCAACGTTGATGACGTCTTCTACCTTCTCGATGCGCTCGTCGCCACCCAGGTTGGAAATGTGGATCAAGCCATCGCGACCCGGCGTCAAGGAAACGAATGCGCCGAACGGCACGGTCTTTACCACGGTGCCCAGGAAGCGCTCTCCTACCTTCGGCAGCTGTGGGTTGGCAATGGAGTTGACCTTATCGATGGCAGCATCCGCAGCCTCACCGGTGGCAGCGGAAACGTAGACGGTTCCGTCATCCTCGATGGAGACATCGGCGCCAGTTTCCTCGGTGATCTGGTTGATGGTCTTGCCCTTTGGTCCGATAAGCTCGCCGATCTTATTGACCGGGATCTTGACGGAGGTGATCTTCGGAGCAAGGCCGGACATCTCATCTGGGGTATCGATGACCTCAGCCATGGTTTCCAGGATGGTGGAACGGGCATCGCGAGCCTGCTCCAGGGCCTGGGCCAGGACCTTAGACGGGATGCCATCCAACTTGGTGTCCAACTGCAGAGCAGTGATGTACTCGGAAGTACCGGCGACCTTGAAGTCCATATCGCCGAAGGCATCCTCGGCGCCGAGGATATCCGTCAGGGCGACGAACTTTTCCTTGCCATTTACCTCGCCAGAGACCAAGCCCATAGCGATGCCAGCTACCGGAGCCTTCAGCGGAACACCGGCATTGTAGAGGGACAAGGTGGAGGCACATACAGAGCCCATGGAGGTAGAGCCATTGGAGCCCAAGGCTTCAGAGACCTGGCGGATGGCATATGGGAAGTCCTCACGGGATGGGATGACCGGAAGCAGAGCGCGCTCGGCCAAAGCACCGTGGCCGATCTCGCGGCGCTTCGGAGAGCCCACGCGGCCGGTCTCGCCAGTGGAGAATGGCGGGAAGTTGTAGTGGTGCATGTAGCGCTTGGATTCCACCGGGGTCAGGGAATCAATCTGCTGCTCCATCTTGAGCATGTCCAGAGTGGTAACACCCAGAATCTGGGTCTCACCGCGCTCGAACAGGGAGGAACCGTGAGCACGCGGAACCAAGTCCACCTCAACGGAGAGGTCACGGATATCGGTAACGCCGCGGCCATCGATACGGAAGCCCTCGGAGAGGATCTTCTGGCGCACGATCTGCTTCATCAAAGCGTTATAAGCGCCGCGGATCTGCTTAGACGCATCGGCCTCTTCCAAGTCCTCGAACTGGTCCAAGAGCTTTTCTTCGACCTGCTCCATGTATTCATTGGTGGCGTCGTCGCGTTCCTGCTTGCCCGGAATGGTCAGCAGCTTCTCTAGCTTCTTTGCAGCGGCCTTTTCAACTGCCGCGAAGACATCATCGCCGTATGCCGGGAAGAGCGGGAACTCCTGGGTTTCCTTGGCGGCACGCTCCGCCAGACCGTTCTGGGCCTCACACAGGGTCTTAATGAAAGGCTTTGCTGCCTCCAAGCCTTCAGCGACGGCTGCTTCCTGCGGTGCAGGAGCGCCGTCGGCAATGCGCTCAGCAACGTTGGTGCCAGCACCGGCCTCAACCATCATGATGGCTACGTCGTCCTTGCGGCCCTTTTTAACAATGCGTCCGGCAACGACCATCTCAAAGAGTGCGCGCTCGTGCTGCTCGTGGTTCGGGAACGCTACCCACTGGCCTTCTGGGTGCTTATCGTCAGCAATCAGTGCCATGCGGACACCACCGACTGCACCGGAAACGGGCAAGCCGGACAGCTGGGTGGCGGCGGAAGCGCCGTTGATAGCAACGACGTCGTAGTACTCCTCCGGATCCTGTGACATCACGGTGACAACGACCTGGACCTCATTGCGCAGGCCCTTGACAAAGGTTGGGCGCAGCGGGCGGTCAATAAGGCGGCATGCCAGGATGGCCTCAGAAGAAGGACGGCCCTCACGGCGGAAGAAAGAGCCCGGAATCTTGCCGGCGGCGTACATACGCTCTTCTACGTCCACGGTCAGCGGGAAGAAGTCGAATCCCTCGCGCGGCTGGTTGGACGCAGTAGTCGTGGCCAGCAACATGGTGTCATCGTCCAAGTAGGTGGTCACGGAGCCGTCTGCCTGGCGAGCCAACTGGCCGGTTTCAAAGCGCAGGGTACGGGTGCCAAAGTCACCATTGTCTAGCGTGGCAATGGCCTCGGTAATGCCAAAGTCCTCGTCAATATTGAACTCGACGGAGTTCTGAACGCTCATTAAAAAATGTCTCCTTGAGTGGTTTAGGCGATCGTCGATGCCGCCTGGTCGAATTTTGTCTATGACAACGGTGTCAAATTCTAACAGAAAAACCACAAAAGCCCCGCCAAAGGGCGGGGCGAGGTGGCCGAGGCTGGGCCGAAATTAACGGCGCAGACCCAGGCGAGAGATCAGATCACGGTAGCGATCAACGTTGTTCTCAGCCAGGTACTTCAGCAGGCCACGACGGCGACCAACCATCAACAGCAGACCACGACGGGAGTGGTGATCGTGCTTGTGGAACTTCAGGTGCTCGGTCAAAGTATTGATGCGGGAGGTCAGCAGGGCAACCTGTGCCTCAGGGGAACCGGTATCGGTTTCGTGCAGGCCGTACTCCTTGAGGATTTCGGCCTTCTTCTCAGTGGTCAATGCCATGAGTATTTCTCCTTTATTTCAGTCCACATTATCGTGACGCATAAGCCAGCGCGATGCGCATTGCTTGTGCGTGCCGCAACTGCTGTGAACCGCAGTCGCTAAGCCAAAGAAATACCTTACAGCGCTCAGGCAGAGAAAATCAAAACCACACGGCTTCTAGGCTGTGCTTTTAGAGCTCGCTGAAGAGCGTCGAAAGGCGTTCGACAAACTCACGCACAAAGCGCTCACTATCCACACCCACAGCCACCCGGGCGGTGGGTGGCGCATCCAATCGCTTTTCATCCGCGATTGTCCGTCCACGGGTAGGGCCGGTGGTGTCAGTCTTGAGGTTTAGCAAAAGGACGTCGACAAGCGAGGCATCTGCTGCCACCGCAACGGCCAATGGATCGTGCAGGCCGCACCCGCCCAAGTGCGGCGATGTAGTGGCGTAAGCGCGGATATAATAGTCCACCATGTCCGCAAAGATGCGGCCGGCGTGGGTGCCGGTAGCGCGCCAACGAGCGGACTCCGCCGTGGTCAAAAGGGTGCGCAAGGTGACATCCAAACCGACCATGGTGGTATCGCTCGTGTGGCGGAACAGGTAATCGGTAGCTTCCGGATCCTGGGAGATATTGGCCTCAGACCACGGCGTGACGTTGCCAGGAACGGTAAGAGCCCCACCCATCATCACTAGGTGTGCGGCTGTGGTAAAGGAGGGGTCCTGCTGCATGGCGGCAGCAATCGTGGTGGACGGGCCGGTCGGAATGATTACTACATCATCGCCGTGCTCGTGCACAGCCTCGATGAGGAAATCGGCCGCTGGTTGGGACTGCGCCTGGGTGGTTGCCGGCGGAAGCAGGACCTCCCCCACACCGTTGTGGCCGTGGATGAAAGAAGAAATCTCGCTTGGCCGAAACCCATCCGGGCTAGGCCCGGCAAAGACTGGAATATCGTCGTGGCCCAGCAGCTCTAGAAGGGCCAGGGTGTTGCGCACGGCCAAGGGCACGGTCACGTTGCCGTACGTGCAGGTCACGCCGATTAAGTCCAGGTCCGGATGGGCGATGGCATACGCCAGCGCTAGGGCATCATCAATGCCGGTATCAAGATCGAGAATCGCCTTCATTTATTTCTCCCGCAGGAAGTAGTCTTTCGCGGTCCAGCCCTGCGCCTTAGCATCGGCGGCTAGCACCTGGCGGGCCTTGGCTACGTCATTGGCCATCGCTTCTAGCAGCTCGTCTACGGAATTAAACTTCACCATATCGCGGAGGTGGCCCACAAAGTGCACCGTAGCCTCGTAGCCGTACAGGTCAGCGTCGCGGTCGAGCACGAAGGACTCGATAGAGCGCTCCTCGTCGCCGAAGGTGGGGTTAGTGCCCACGGAAATTGCGGCCGCATAGGCCACGCCAGGGCGCATATCCCCCTCGATAGAGGAGTCAGAGTGGACGATGAACCAGCCCGCGTACACACCATCGGCCGGGATGGCCACTGTATCCGGGAAATACTGATTGGCTGTGGGGAATCCGAGCTCCTTGCCACCACGTCCTGCGCCGCGCACTACGGGCCCGGTCACGGTGAAATGGCGACCGAGAGCCCAGTTTGCGGATTCGATGTCCCCCTGCGCAAGGCACTCACGAATGTAGGTGGAGCAAATGCGCACGCCTTCATCATCCAGCAGTGGGACGATGTCCACGCTAAAGCCGAACTCGGCACCAAAGTCCTGCATAGCCTGGGCGGTTCCGGTCGCGCCGGCACCAAAGGTGAAGTTCTCGCCTACCACGATGTGCTGTGCGGCGAGCTTTCCTACCAATAAATCTTCTACGTAGGGCCGTGGCTCCACCCCAGCAAGGTCGCGGGTGAAGTCAATAACGAGCACGGCTGCAATGCCCATCTCTTCGGCCAATTCCAGTCGGCGTTCAAAACTCAGCACCGCCAGGGGCGCACGCTCCGGGAGGAATACCGATACCGGGTGCGGGTCAAAGGTCACCATGACAGGGCGCTCACCATGAGCGCGTGCATGCTCCACGCAGGCGGAGATGAGCTGCTGATGGCCGCGGTGCAGACCGTCAAAGACGCCGATGGTTACTGACGTTGGGCCCATTTCCGCGGGGATGTCATCGATTCCGTACCAAATATCCACGCAGACCATCGTAGAGCATAGACTTAGAGGCTATGACTGATGCGCTCGCAAACTCCGGACTCGTCATCGTAGACAAACCCGCCGGCATGACCTCCCACGATGTTGTCGGCCGCCTACGCAGGTACTTTCACACCAAAAAGGTAGGCCACGCCGGCACCCTCGACCCCATGGCCACCGGCGTGCTGGTCCTTGGCGTGGAGCGTGGCACCAAGTTCTTGGCACACATGGTTTCCTCCACTAAGTCCTATGACGCCACCATTCGCCTCGGCGCCGCCACCACAACCGATGACGCCGAGGGAGAATACTCTTGGGGCGATAGCGCTACGGCCATTGACCGCGCCGCAATCGATGCAGAGATTGCCAAGCTCACCGGCGATATTATGCAAAAGCCCGCGGCCGTTTCCGCTATCAAGATTAACGGCCGGCGCGCCCATGAGCTGGTGCGGGAGGGCCAGGAGGTAGACATTCCCGCCCGCCCAGTAACGGTAGATAAGTTTGTCGTTCTGGCAGAGCGCCGCGAGGGCGACTACATCGATCTAGACGTCACGGTGGATTGCTCTTCCGGCACCTATATTCGCTCCCTGGCCCGCGATTTGGGCGAGGCGCTGCAGGTGGGCGGGCACCTAACCGCCTTGCGCCGCACTAAGGTGGGCCCTTTTGCGCTTGCCGACGCCCTCTCGCTCGACGCCCTTGCCGAATCCCCTCGCCTTTCCCTCAGCTTGGATGAGGCCTTGGCTCGCTGCTTCCCCGTCCTTTCCGTTTCGGAGGAGGAGGCAGCCGCCCTCGCCATGGGCAAATGGCTAGAGCCTCGCGGGCTCAAGGGCGTCCACGCTGCTGTGGCCCCTAATGGCCAAGCGGTGGCGCTCATTAAAGAAAAAGGCAAGCGCCTGGCCACCGTATTTGTGGCACGGCCCTCTACCCTTTAGTGGCTAAAGTCTAAAGCCGGAACCGAGGTGGAGACGATAACGTAGCCGTCTCGAATTACCCAGCGCCCAGTGATAAAAGGCACCGGTGTGGGCCTAGCTAAAATATAGGAGATAAGCGTGCCATCCTCGCGCAGGTCAATTTCTGCTTGGTCAAAGTCCAGCCAGCGAAAGGTCATGGGAAACCACGACTTATATGTGGCCTCCTTGGCACAAAAAAGCAATCGGTCCGGGCAGGTAATCCCCGCCTCACGAAGCCGCAAAAGCTGCGGCATCTCCCCCGCTCGGGCGATCATGGTGAGCACATGATCCGGCAGCGGTTCGGCGGGTTCTGCATCCAGGCCTACGGATTTTAAGGCTGAGGTAGGGGCAACCACCGCAGCCCGCATGCCCTCGGTATGCGTCATCGAGCCTACAAAACCCTCGGGCCACAGCGGCATACCGCGCTCGCCGCGCAGAATCGGCGTCGCCGGGCTGGCCCCCAATTCCTGCAAGGCTCGGTGCGCGCACCACCGAGCATCTCCGAACTCGGCCTTGCGTACATCAACTGCCTGGGAAACCAGAGACTTTTCTTCGGCCGCGAGTTCATCAAAATTGGCCAAATCCGTATAGCTCGAGTCCGTGCGCACGTAGCAATAGCGCGCACTTTCTGGAAATAGCTCTGGATACATCATCGTGTCCCCTCCTCTATAAAGGAACGCAGTACCGGATAGGGCCACGCCTGGGCGCTTTCACGCCCCTGCCATTCACGCGGATACCCCAATGACGTTTCGATGTGGTCAACGCCGTCCACATTCATGCGGGACGGCATATGCAGGTGCCCATAGATGACGGACTGCGCGTTATAGCGCCGCGGCCACGACCGCGTATGCCTGGTTCCGCACCACAAGGCGATTTCAGGAAAGCGCAATAACATTGTCGGCTCTTGGACCAACGGCCAATGGTTAACCAACACGGTAGGACCATGTACTCGGGAAAGGCGCTTGATGGAATAGGCCAACCTGTCCCAACACCACGCCCGCACGTCTACGAAGGGGGCGATGGCGAACTCATCGGTCATCATCAGTTGTTTTGCGCGCGCCGCGTCAATAGCTTCATCCACGGTAAGGCCATGCGGACGGAAACTGTAATCATACAAAGTAAATAACGGAACGATGGTGGTCCCGTGGAATACCGGATACGGTCTTCAGGAGTAATAACTCCAATTTCCCTGCACCTTTCCACCAGGTGCGCATACTTTTCTCGGCCTTGATACCGGTCCAGGGAGCGGGAGAATAGCTCATGGTTACCCGGCACCCAGATGACCCTGGCATAGCGATCATTGAGCTGGCGCAAAATACGAATAATGAGATCGGTGCGTTCTGCAACGTCCCCGGCCACGATGAGCCAATCTGCGGGATCGGGCGGGGTGAGCTGATCAATGCGCTCGCTATTGGTTTTGACCGCTCCATGCAGGTCAGAAACCGCCCACACTGTTGGCATAGGTTTCTCACCCGCCTTCCTAGGATCTGCGCGCTGCACGGAGCCGAGCACCGCGCGAGAGTATGAACACGCCCACTTTAGCGCAGCTAGCGCTCCTGTACTACGGCCCATTTCATCGAACGGAACCGGTAGACCACACCCACCATGCGGAAAGCAATGAAGGCGGCAAGTCCACACCACACGCCGGTTAAGCCTGTGCCCATAAAGTGGGCCAAGATAACGCCCGGCAAAAATCCCACCAGGACCGAAGAAATGGTCAGCGTGCGCAGGAACGCAGCATCGCCGGCGCCGAGCAAGACACCATCGAAGGCGAAGACCACGCCACCGCCGATAACCATGGCTACCAGGATCCACCACGGCTGGGAGATGGCATCGAGCACTTCCGGAGAGGAGGTGAAGATACGCGGAATAATCCCTGCACCAGCAGCAAATACGACAGCCAAGAGGCCAGAGAAAATCGTAGAGTACAACGCCACCTTGCTGCCCACACTGCGTGCGTGCCGCGCAGAGCCAGCACCTAGTGCAGCACCAGTCAATGATTGCGCGGCAATGGCCAACGAATCCAAGATGAGGGACATGAAGTTCCACAGCTGCATCATGATCTGGTGACCGGCCAAAGAAGCGGTACCAACGCGGGAAACCACAGCCGTGGCGGTAAGAAAGGCCACCTGGAAGCTGGCTGAACGCAAAATAAGATCGCGGCCTAAGATGAGCTGTTCGCGTACCACATGCCACTGAAATTGCCAGGAGCCGGTATGTTCCTTATGCAATTCGCGGACGAATAGCGCAGCAATAATGCTCATGCCTAATACCGTGGCAATGGCCGAGCCTGCCAGCCCCCAGAAATGGACGAAAATGGGCACCGCAATAGCGCCGGGAATCATGCCAGACAAAGTAAAGTACAGTGGCTTCTTCGTATCTTGGACACCGCGCATCCAGCCGTTTCCGGCCATTTCCACCAAAGTAACGGGAATAGCCAGAGCTGCGATGCGCAGCCACAAGGCCGTCCCGGCGGCCGTGGTGGGATCACCGATTAAGGCGCGTGCAAATACTCCGCCGAAAATCCACATGATTACCGCGAGCAACCCGCCTACTCCTAGAGCCACATAGGTAGCTTGCACGCCTTCAGCAACCGCAGCTTCGCGTTTGCCGGAGCCAAAGAGCCGAGCAGAACGAGCGGTCGTGCCGTAGGACAAGAAAGTCAACTGCGTCGTCACCACGGAGTGAATTGTGGTGGCTGCAGCAAGTGAGGCGAGCTCTTGGGCACCTAGACGACCAACAACCGCGGTATCTAGCAAAAGGTAGAGCGGCATGGCCGCAAGTACGCCAAGCGCGGGAAACGCGAGGCCAAAGACCTCGCGTGCGGTTACCGTGCCAGCGGTGGAGCGATCCTGAGCGTTCATTCCATCCGTCTGCCTATTTCTCATTGGATAGCGGCCACCAATTCCTTAATAATTTTTTCCGGAGCCCCGTGAGCGGTATAGCCCGCGGCCGGTACATGTCCGCCACCGCCGAAGGTTAGCGCCACCGAAGAACAATCGATGCGAGAAGAACGCAAGGAAACTGCCCACACCTCCGGAGCTTGTTCCTTAAACACCACGCCGACGGTGGTTCCTTCTAGCGCGCGAACGAACTCCACTAGTGATTCGACAGCCGAATCGGAGTGTCCCTGGATATCTTCCAGACGCGCGACGAGAATGCCTAGGGTGTGCTCCCCTGCCTCTTCGAGGCGCAAACCGGCCAGTACCCTACCGATCATCTGAAGATCGTCCGGTGTGGTGGAATCTAAAAGGTCAGCTGCGATCTGCTTGGTATCGAGATCGTAGTGCATGAGGCGGGTGGCAATATCGTGCATAGCCGGCCTACCCCAGCGGAAGCTGCCAGTATCGGTCATCAAACCGGCATATAAGCAGTGTGCAATATGACAGTCAATTTGAATCTCCAATGAATCCAAGATGCTCAGCAACACCACGGTGGTGGATTCACATTCAGTGTCTACCACATTGATGGCACCAAACCCTGGATTAGAAGAATGATGGTCAATGCACAGAACCCGGCCCTGCTGGGCTAGCTGCTCAATCCGATCTGCAAAAAAGCCCGTCCGGTCTAAAGAACCACAATCAACGGTGACGTAGAGGTCATAGCCTTCCGGCAGCTCACGACTAGTGGTGACGTCGTCGGCGGCAGGAATGGTGTAAAGGTTACGGGAAATTTCCCGCTCCTGGCCCACAACGGCACACACATCTTTGCCCCGTTGGCGCAGCGCGAGCAGCAACGCCGCAGCAGAGCCGATGGCATCGGCATCCGGCCGCAGGTGCGTCACAATGCAGATGCTATGAGCATCATGCAAGGCGGCAACTGCCGGCTGGTATTGCTTCTTAGTCACTTAAGCCTCGTCTTCATCGGAGGTCTTATACGGGTTCGCATCCCCTGCCGGCTGGGCGATTTCCTTCAGCTTTGCTAGTTCTTCATCGCGGGCGCGAGCACGGGCCAAAAGCTCTTCCATATGAGCAGAAGCCTCGGGAACAGTATCGACCTCGAAGGTTAGCGTCGGGGTAAACCGCACCGAGAGTTGATCGCCCACAATCTTGCGCAGCTGACCTTTAGCGCGCTTGAGGGCTTCTTCTGCTTGTGCGAAGTCTGGCTCGGAGTCAATGTCTTTTCCGCGCACGGTATAAAAAACGGTGGCATCGTGCAGGTCGCCCGTCACTCGAGTATCTGTGATGGTCACCAACTCGAGGCGGCGATCCTTGATCTCGCGTTCTATGGCACTCGCCACGATTTCCTTAATACGCTTGGCCATTCGTGCAGCACGCGCGTGGTCAACCATGGTGCAACTCCCTCTCCGTCGAACTATCGATCTCTACCAAGATCTATAAAATTGTGTCCATCTTACATTACTCCGCATGCATGTCCTGTGGCAGAAAATTAACTGCACATGAAGGCAATTCTGAGGATCTCGAACATGCAATAAAACCATATATATATCTTATGGACCCCTTGAATTAAAACGTTTCCGAAACTATGGTCTAAAGTGTTTCACCCCACCACGAGCCTGAATGGAGAAACGTGAAACCTTATAAAATAGCCGCATCGATCACTACCGCCGCTTGTATCCTCGGCGGCTTTGCAGTCCCTCCAGCCTCTGCCACAAATGAAACGCTTAACGATCCCCTCAATTCGTCATTCTCAATGTAGATTCTGACGGCGCCCCAAGCCTGCAACCATATTCCACAGGGGAAAGAAGCCCGGGAGATCCTGTTCCTGCTTGCATTCATTCTGAGAAGGAAAAAGGGCGCAATTCAAGTCTATAACGATTGCGATTTTGATATGAACGTCAAAGTAATCGTTGCATTTGATTTCGACACACAATGCCTGTTGGTAAAAGCACATTCGCGGAGGAACTTTGAATGGTCTCCGACAAAGCGAATGGACGGTATTCAAGAATGCTAGATACACGCAGCAGAATGAGGACCCTAATCATCGCGATTGTATCAGCATTTTCCCTCCTTCTTTCCTCAAATATTGCCACCGCCGACATCGGAAACTTCCTTTATGACACAAAAGATCAGTGTGAAAGATCGCTGAAGGAGTTACGTAAAGACCCAGCGACAGCTAATTGGGCGAGAAGAGCAAGTTGCAATTACGAAAGCAACTGGGGAAACGGAGTATGGCATCTAAGGACCTAGGATTTGCAAGACCAAAACCAATCTAAGCCAGAAACAGCGAGCGTCACGCCCCAGCCTTTAAATGAGTTTCACGCCGATGCTCCGAACAAAGCAGCAAGCTGCCTCGAAAGGGCTAAACTCACGCAAGAGTGGCTAAACGATCAAGAACAGATTAGTGAAGTGGTACTGCACAGGTTGCTCACTTCCAGCACAAAAGCCGAAGAAGGAAGAATAGGAATCACCTACGTTTTGGGCCAATGGCTACTTTCGAAACGCACTGGAACGTGGTCGGACTTGGCCCACGGCGAGGCTACGGAAAATAGTATCGGCCTTCGGTTCAACGATGGCAACAAGGAAATGCTCCCACTTGAGGACTGGGTATTCGACCTGCTTGGTGAGCCCCAAATCAAGGCCGAAAAATTTCTTGCATTCCTCAACTTCTCTGCTAAACAAGGCACGCATTAGCAAACCCAACTTGTCGTAAACCTGTCTAGATAGTTTAAATACTAAAGTTCAGCAGAAGCTGCAAATAAAATCGCCAGGGCTTCCCCAATCGGGGAAACACCTGGCGATTTTATTTACGCCGCTTGCGGACTAGGTACGCGGAACCTCGACCTCTTCGTAGGCCTGGATGATGTCGCCTACCTGGATATCCGGGTAAGAGAGCACCATACCGCACTCGTAGCCGGCCTTGATCTCGGTTGCATCGTCCTTTTCGTGACGCAGAGACTCAATCTTGGCATCGGCAGTGATGACGTTGTTATCGCGCAGCAGGCGAACCTTGCCGTTGCGGACAACCTTGCCCTCGGTAACCATGCAGCCGGCGATGGTACCCACCGCGGAGGACTTGAACAGGGCGCGAATTTCGGCCGCACCGGTGTCGCGTTCCTCGTAAATCGGCTTGAGCATGCCCTTGAGCGCAGCCTCGACCTCTTCGATGGCCTTGTAGATGATCGTGTAGTAGCGAATATCCACGCCCTCTTGGGTGGCCATCTCCGTCGCCTTGCCTTCCGCACGGGTGTTGAAGGCAATGATGACGGCGTCGGAAGCCGCTGCAAGAGAAACGTTGGTCTCGGTCACGGCACCGACACCACGGTCGATGATGTTGAGCTCGACTTCGTCCTCGGTCTTGATATCCAGCAGGGCATCTTCCAGTGCCTCGACGGAACCGGCGTTGTCGCCCTTGAGGATGAGGTTGAGGGTCGAAGTCTCCTGCAATACCTTGTCCAGATCCTCCAGGGAGACGCGCTTGCGCTGCTTGGCCTGCAGGGCAGAGCGCTTGCGGGCGTCACGCTGGTTGGCAATCTGGCGGGCAACGCGGTCGTCTTCCACCACGAGCAGGTTATCGCCAGCGCCAGGCACACCGGACAGGCCTTGGACCTGAACCGGGCGGGATGGACCGGCCTCTTCGACGTCGCCGCCGAATTCATCGAGCATGCGGCGCACACGGCCGTGTGCATCGCCCACGACGATGGAATCGCCCACGTGCAAGGTACCGCGCTGGACAATGACGGTAGCAACCGGACCACGGCCGCGGTCCAAGTGAGCCTCGATGGCCACGCCCTGTGCGTCCATGTCTGGGTTAGCGGTCAGCTCCAAGGCGGCATCCGCGGTCAGGATGACCGACTCAAGCAGCTGGTCAATGTTCTTGCCTTGCTTCGCGGAGATATCCACGAACATGGTGTCGCCACCGTATTCCTCCGGAACCAAGCCGTATTCGGTGAGCTGGCCACGGATCTTATCCGGCTGAGCTTCCGGCTTATCCACCTTGTTCACGGCCACGACGACCGGAATATCGGCAGCCTTGGCGTGGTTGATGGCCTCCACGGTCTGTGGCATGACGCCGTCATCGGCAGCAACCACGAGGATAGCCAAGTCGGTGGACTTAGCACCACGGGCACGCATGGCGGTAAAGGCCTCGTGACCCGGGGTATCCAGGAAGGTAATGGTGCGTTCGCCGTCCACGTCTACCGTGGTCTGGTATGCACCAATGCCCTGGGTGATGCCGCCTTCCTCGCGGGCGCCCTCGTTGGTCTTGCGGATGGCGTCCAGCAGGCGGGTCTTACCGTGGTCAACGTGACCCATGACGGAGACGACTGGAGGACGATTCTCCAGCGCTTCCTCGCCGCCTTCGTCCTCACCGAACTGCAGGTCGAAGGACTCGAGCAGCTCGCGGTCCTCGTCCTCAGGGGAGACGACCTCGACGTTGTAATTGATCTCGGAGCCGAGCAGCTGCAGCGTATCTTCCGATACGGAAGCGGTTGCCGTCACCATTTCACCGAGGTTGAACAGTGCCTGTACCAGTGCTGCTGGATCCGCGCCGATCTTCTCGGCGAAGTCAGACAGGGATGCACCGCGACGCAGGCGGACGGTCTGGCCCTTGCCGTCTGGCAAGCGCACGCCGCCTACGACGTGCTTCTGCTGCTCCTCGTACTCATGGCGCTTCTGACGCTTGGACTTCTTGCCCTTGCGTGGAGCGCCACCTGGGCGGCCGAATGCACCTGCGGTGCCACCGCGACGTCCGCCGCGTCCGCCTCCGCGGAAACCGCCTGGACGACCGCCACCTGGGCCACCGTGACCCGGTCCGCCGTGACCGCCGCGACCGCGGCCGCCGCGTCCACCGCCGCTCGGTGCCTTAGACGGCATCGACGCAGGGTTCGGGTGGGACGGCATCATGGCCGGGGATGGACGGCGACCGCCGCCACCCTGGTTATTGCCGCCCTGACGGTTATTTCCGCCCTCGTTCTGGCCACCGCGCTTGCCGCGGTTATCGCCGGGCTTATTGCCGCCACGCTGGCCCTTGGAGCCGCCTGGGCGAGGGCCCGGACGGTTGTCGCCGCCACCCGTGGAGAACGGGTTATTAGCTACACGACGGGAGCCGCCTGGCTTCGGCATAGGACGAGGCATGGAATTGCCTGGGGTCGGACGCTCGCCCGACTTCTTGCCGCCAGCCTGACCTGGCTTCGGTGCGCCCTGGCCGGGCTTCGGTGCGGCAGCCTTAGCACCAGGCTTCGGGGCCTGTGCGCCCGGCTTCGGGGCAGCTGGCTTTGCGCCGGGCTTAGCAGCACCCTGACCTGGCTTCGGTGCGCCCTGGCCTGGCTTCGGGGCGGCGGCCTTCGCGCCTGGCTTTGGCGCCTCTGCGCCCGGCTTCGGGGCAGCAGACTTCGCGCCCGGCTTAGGGGCGCTCGCCTTTGCGGTGCTCTTAGCGGCACCCTTGGCAGGCTTATTGTCTTGCTTTTTCTCGGCGGCGTCATCGCCGCCGGACTGTGCTTCATAATGTGCTCGCATCTTCTTAACCACCGGCGGTTCGATGGTGGAAGAAGCAGTCTTTACAAACTCACCCTGTTCCTTCAGGGTGGCGAGCAGTTCCTTGCTGGTTACTCCGAGCTGCTTTGCGAGCTCGTGAACACGTAGCTTTCCGGGCACTTGTCTCCTCTTGGTATCGGCTAGGAGTCAAGGCCGCGGAAACTGGCCTGACCCCTAGTTAGGTGTGTAGGACTTTCATCGCTGATGCTTCATCGTTGTGCGCTCATCAGTGTTCGGTCTTCCTTTGTAACTCTGGTTCGTACGAATCTAACGCGGCATTTCCCGCGCTAGGTACCTGTCCGCTATGCGCTTCCAAGTACTGCCGTACCTGACCTGTGTCCACGGGTGCGGACGTGCGAAGCGCGCGCTTGAAGGCGCGTTTGCGCTCCGCTAGCTCGAGTGCAGAAAGTGTGGGGCTAATCCACGCCCCGCGGCCGGGAAGCCGGCGGTGTGGATCTGCTACCAGACGGCGGCCGTGCGGATCATCGTGGTCGATGACCACCCGTAGCAAGTCCGTATCTGGCAGGCGGCGGCGAGTAGCGATGCAGGTCCGGAGTCGTTGCCTCTCAGACATTCATCTCCTTACTTTTCGCGTCGCTAATATGCCCCAATCTGCAACTGGGCCGTTTACTAGCCTACGCTACAAAAGCGCAGATCCTTAATTAGCGTCAGCGTCCGAGTGAATATCGATCTTCCAACCGGTCAAACGGGCAGCAAGACGGGCATTCTGGCCCTCTTTACCAATAGCCAGGGACAGCTGGTAATCCGGCACCACCACGCGCGCGATCTGCGCCTCGTTGTCCACAACGGTGACCTTAACCACCTTCGAGGGGGCCAAGGCATTGCCTACGTAGACCGTGGGATCCTCGCTGAAGTCGATGATGTCAATCTTTTCACCGCCGAGCTGGCGCATGATGTTGTTGACGCGCTGACCGCGCGGGCCAATGCAGGCTCCCTTTGCGTTCAGACCCTTGGCATGGCCCACAACGGCCACCTTGGAACGGTGGCCTGCCTCGCGGGCAATGGCAATCATTTCTACGCTGCCATCGGCAACTTCTGGAACTTCAAGCTCAAAAAGGCCACGCACCAGCTCCGGGTGAGTGCGAGAGAGATTGATCTGTACCTGGGCGCCATTGCGATTAACGCCTACGACATAGGCCTTGATGCGGTCACCGTGCTCGAGCTTTTCACCCGGAATCTGCTCGGCCGGCAGCAAGATGCCGTCTTGGGACTCCAGCTCAGAGCCCAGCTGGACCACAACGATTCCGCGGGCGTTAGCGCGCGCATCGCGCTGGACGATGCCGCTGACAACGCGGCCGGTAAGCTCCGAGTAGGAATCGTAGGTGCGCTCTGCCTCGGCCTCGCGCAGCTTGCGCAGGATGGCCTCACGCACGGCCTGCGCGCCCACACGTCCAAAGTTCTCCGGGGTGTCATCATATTCGGTGGTTACTTCCCCAGTTTCTGGGTCCCGCTCCGAGACAATGACGCTGACCGCGCCGGTGGTGGCGTCGATATCGACGCGGGACTTGGCGCCTTCTACCTTGCCGCCAGCATTAGACTCGCGGTAATCCAGGTAGGAATACAACAAGGCACCCGCAATCGCTTCCAGCAAGTCCTTCACGGGGACGTTGCGCTCGGACTCGATGGTACGAAGTGCCTGTAGATCAATATTCACTTGTCATTCCTCTCGGTTGCCGGTTAGTTCTCGGCTTCTTCAAACGTCTTTCGCACTGCCTCTAGCTCCTGTTCGGACGGCTGTGCAAACTCAATTTCTACCACTGCCCGGGCAATGTTTTCCAATCGTTCGGCGCGCGCCTGCACGTCCTTTTTGCTTGCCGTGATGAGGATTACGGCATCGGCGGCGTCGTTAAGCGCGCCAATGCGCGCCGATTGAGTCTTGCCATCGCCAAGGTCAAAGGAGACCTTGCGCCCCCGGTTGCGGCGCCAGTGGCGCGGGGCGGTAAGCGGCAAGTCCACGCCGGGGGTGGAGACCTCCAGGGTATAGCCGGCGCCGAAGTTCAGCTCTCCTTGCGCTTCCTTGTCGTCAAAGAAGGCTGAAATCTCGTTGGATACTTCCTCCAACACATCGGAGCTAGGGCGCTTATCGCCGTCAATACGGATAATGACCTGGGATTTCTTTCCCGCCTTGGTGGTTTTAATATCTTCTACGTCCAATCCCCGCTCAGCCAGTTTGGGTTGTAGGAGATCGGTCAATTGTTGTGCATCTGGGAAAGCCATGCCCACTAGCCTACGTGCTACGGGGTACAGTCTTTTGCGTGAACCGCCGACGTATAGCTTTAACCCTCGTAGCCACAACCGCCACCCTGCCCGCCTTGGCTGGGTGCCAAGCGGTTGATTCCGTCGTCGACTATTTTGGCCCGCGGCCAGAAAGCAGGCTGCTGGCGCTTGCCGACGCCGCCGCCACCGATGCCTTGTCCCTTAGCGGCGTCGATGACCATGCCGCAGGGCTGCGCAGCTCCCAGGCGGACGCCCTGTATGCCGAAATTACACGGCTATGCGGCACGGATGATGCCGGCAATCCCCCACGCTCCTGTGAGGTGGAGCGCCCTACCGAAGCCAATCACGCCGCAGACTCTGGCGAAATTATGGAAAATGCCGCTTCTGCGACGACAGAGGCGGCCGATGAAGTCACCGTTGAATCGCGCGTCCTAGTTACCGAGCAGGCCATCGCGCTCAATGCCTGGCTGCCTGGCGATGCCCCGGATATCCCCGAGCTTTCCCAACCAGAGCAAAAAAGCGCTGCTGATCTCCTGAGCTGGGAGTATGAGCAGGTATTCGGTCTAGATTTCGCCCGCGCCTACGTTGGCCCCGAGCACGAGGACAAGGTGGATCATCGCCTAGCTGTTCATCATCGCCGCATCGACGCCCTCCAGGATGCACTAGCCCGCTACGGCAACATTCCGCAGCCAGAGTCGGCCTATACTTCCGGAGAGCAAGAACTGCCCCACGATTCTGCTTCCGCGCTGGCCTTTATCGATGGCCTTGCCGAACACGACGGCCGCAAGTGGTCCGCCGCCGCCACAGGTGCAGCGCAAGAAGAATCCCCGGATCAGGAATGGGTTACGTGGCTCATTGGCATCGCGGCGGAGTCCCACGGCATGCACTAGGCCACTGCCGCCCCGGCCAGCCCCCACCTGTCTATCCCCTGACAACGGGCCAGCGAAATGGCAGCAACCTCTACGGCCCTATGCATTGCTTCGGCTCCTCTAGCGTGCGTAGGTTGGTTCACCATGAGCTTGCAGGAGATTCCGCAAGCTAAACAGACACAAAGAGAAGGAGTTTCCTCTCAATGCGTTCTAAGAAGACCATGTTGACCGTATCCGCCGCGGCACTCGGCCTTGCTGGCTTGGCCGCGCCTGCTGCTACCGCCGCACCGGCTAGCGCTTGGGATCAGGTAGCTGCTTGCGAGTCCGGCGGTGACTGGCACATCAATACCGGAAACGGCTACCAGGGCGGCCTGCAGTTCAACCCGCAGACCTGGGCTGCCAATGGCGGCACTCAGTACGCCCCGACCGCTGACCAGGCAACCCGCGAGCAGCAGATTGCCGTGGCCGAAAACGTCCTGGCCACCCAGGGTGCTGGCGCTTGGCCTAACTGCGGCGGCCCCGTCGCCGGCTAGTTTTAGCTTCGGCATTTAACACGAAACCGGCCTCCTCCCCTTCCCGCTAAACCCCGCGGAGTAAGGGAGGAGGCCGGTTTTGTGCTTGACCTAGCTGGCTAGCATGCAGCCAAGGCGGCTTTAGGCCTCATGCTTGGCGATATTCCAGGCATACATCATCAACAACACCTGCAGCGGCTGGCGGATGATGTGGTAGAGCTTCTTTGGCCACCCTGCCTTGCGCTCGATCCAGGCGTGGTACATATTGGCCGGCCACACCGCTGCAAAGAGCGCGAGTGCGGAGGCACCGCCGAAGCCGCGGGTGGCGCGGCGGCGAAGCAAGGCACCGGTGGCAATCTCCCACAGGCCCGAAGCAAAGTTATAGAACCGCGCAGGACCTGGCAGTTGCGGCGGGACAATGGATTCGAAAGTCTTCGGCTTCACAAAATGCAATACGCCCATTGCTGAAAGCACCGTGGAAAGCCCATTCTTTTGAAAGTTCATGCCTTCCACGGTACCCCGCCGCGCAGAGTTGGGTCTTATTTAGCCATGCACGAGCTCGAGGATCTTGTCCACGATGTCCTCGGCTGGAACCTCGAGGGTCTCTCCCCCGCGGATGCGCAGCTCAATCTTGCCTTCCTTGAAGGCACGGCCCAGAATTGCCACGAAGGGCATGCCAAGGAGCTCTGCATCCTTGAACTTCACGCCTGGGGAGACCTTTGGGCGGTCATCGAAGAGCACCTCGAGCCCCTTGGCAGATAGCTCTTCTACCAGCTTGTCGCCGGCCTCCATGGCTGCTGCATCCTTGTTGGCAACGGCTACGTGTACCTGGTAAGGAGCGACGGCAACCGGCCAGTTGAGGCCCTTGTCATCGTGGCGCTGCTCAGCCAGGACGGCCAGCATGCGGGTAATGCCAATGCCATAGGACCCCATGGTAGGAACGGCGCGCTTGCCGTTTTCGTCCAAAATCTGGACATCGAAGGCCTCGGTGTACTTGCGGCCCAGCTGGAAGATATGACCGAGCTCAATGCCGCGCTCCAAGGTCAAGGTGCCGTGGTTTTCAGGAGCCAGGTCGCCTTCTTTAACCTCTGCGGCCTCAATGAACTCATCCACGGTGAAATCGCGGCCGGCCACGCAGCCAACCACGTGGCGCTCGCTCGCATCGGCACCGGTAATCCACGCCGTGCCCTTGACCACGCGCGGATCGGCCAGGACCTTGATGCCATTGGCGTTTAAAGCGCGCGGGCCCACATAGCCCTTGACCAAGAAGTCATTGTCTGCGAAGTCCTTGTCCCCGGCCAGCTCAAACTCCACCGGCTCGAGTGCGGCCTCAAGGCGCTTTTCATCCAGCTCGCGGTCGCCAGGGATGAGAACGGCCGCCAACTCGGACTCGCGCTCTTCGCTCTCAACGGCCGGGTGGAAGAGCTTGACCATCATGCACTTGAGGGTGTCTGCCGCGGTGGCCTCGCGGCCGTCGACAGTAATGCCTGCGCCCTGGGCCCATTCGACCAGCTTCTCAATGGTCTCTGCTCCCGGGGTGTCATGCTCCTGTGCCTCTGGCTGGCCCTCAATATCCTTCTCCGCCGGTGCTGGGGTCACCACGGCCTCGACGTTGGCTGCGTAGTCGCCCTCGGTGGAGCGCACAAAGGTATCCTCGCCTACCTCAGATACGGCGAGGAATTCCTCGGAGGCGGAGCCGCCCATGGCACCAGAGGTGGCCTTACAGATGGCGTAATCGATCTCTAGGCGGTTGAAGATATTCTGATACGCCTTGCGGTGGCGGCCGTAGGACTCGTCCAAGCCCTCATCGGTCATGTCGAAGGAGTAAGAATCCTTCATCGTGAATTCGCGGCCACGCAGCACACCAGCGCGGGGGCGCTCCTCATCGCGGTACTTGGTCTGAATCTGATACAGCGTGACCGGGAAATCCTTATAGGAGGAGTACATATCCTTGACCGCGCTGGCAAACATTTCCTCGTGGGTAGGGCCAAGCAGCATATCTGCGTTCTTGCGGTCCTTGAGGCGGAAGAGGTTATCGCCATATTCCACCCAGCGGTTGGTCTTTTCATAAGGCTCGCGCGGCAGCAGGGCAGGAAATAGCATTTCCTGGCCGCCAATGGCGTCCATTTCCTGACGGACTACATCTTCAATCTTGCGCAGGGTGCGCAGACCCAACGGCAGCCAGGTATACACGCCCGGCGCGACGCGGCGTACATAACCGGCGCGTACGAGCAGCTTATGGCTAGGGACCTCGGCATCGGCGGGGTCCTCACGAAGGGTACGGAGAAATAGTTCAGAAAGGCGGGTAATCATGCACAAAAATATACCCCGCTACCCTGTATATATGCTCATTATCCTCCCTCCTTCAGAAACTAAGGCTCATGGCGGTACGGGACAGCCCCTTGACTTTGAGCGGCTATCCTTCCCAGAACTGCACGATACCCGGCGCGAAATTGCCGCTGAGCTGCAGTCTCTTCCGGTAGACGAGGCCATGGAAGTATTGAAGCTTTCGGAAAAGCTGCGCGGTGAGGCCGAATCCAACCAGGGGCTTTTCACCACCCCCACCATGCCAGCCGTGTTGCGCTATACCGGCGTGCTTTTTGATGCCTTGGATGCCCCTTCCCTGCCCACGTGGGATCGCCTTGCTATTGGCGATGCCCTCTTTGGCGTCCTCCGCGCCAGCGACCCCATTCCGCATTACCGGCTTTCGGGTGGCTCGAAGCTTGGCGGCCGCACCATGAAGTCGCGCTGGGGCAAGCAGATTACGCAGGCGCTCGAGGGAGTGGACGAGCTTATTGTCGATCTGCGCTCGGGCACTTACCAGCAGCTCGGCCGGGTAAAGGATGCGGTAACGGTACGGGTGGAAAGCCTGCAGGACGATGGTTCGCGCAAGGTGGTCAGCCACTTCAATAAGCACTTCAAGGGCCTGTTAGCCCGCGAGTTAGCGCTCTCGCCTGCCGACGCCTATAGCGCCGCCGACGTTGCCGCCATCGCGCGCGCCGCGGGTATGACCGTTGAGGAGCCGGGGCCTGGGTCGAGTGAGCTTACGCTCGTCGTCAAGCGCTGAGCCCAACGCTGCCCGCTTAGCGCAGCTGCGGGTTATACAGCAGGCTATTGCGCTGTACCGAACATTCGGTAGCCACGCGGACCGAGCGGGCAACATGTCCGGACTCGCGCAAGGAATAAAGCTGGCTAACTACCCTATCACGCAGATCCCAGGGCGAGATGGTGTTGAGATAAATCTTGGTGCCGCCTTCGAATCCGGCAAGGGTAGAAATGCGGAGCTTGATGAGAATGCGCCATGGCTGAGCGACGTCGACATCGGCAGGCTTGTGGTGCCACTCCTCATTGCAGGGAACCTCGCGGCCGACAGCAGCGTGGGCAGCATGGACGAGGTCGCTCATGGCGCGGATTTCTTCTTCCGACTGCCGCCACGGCTCGCAGGTCGCGGACTTGGAGTAGACCTCCAAGGTGGGATAGCGGTGCCCAAAGCCGGCGAAGAGGACGGCATGGTCGTTTTCCGCAATGATGAGGTTGCGGCTAGCGGCATAGTCCACCGCCCACTCGTTGTACATATTCATATTGCTGCGCAGCATCTGTACCTCCCGGTGGGAGGCCATGCCGCGGTCATCGATGGCAACGAGTTGCTTGTGCAGGTGCTCAAAGGAGGCGCCGGCTGGCTGCAGCCAATTTTGGAAGGCCACCACATAGGGTGCGTAGCGGTTGCGTTCGTAGAGGTCGCGCATGGCGTCAATAGTCAGCTGCATAAAGAGCAGGTGCTCTTCGGCGCTGAGGGTGCCGGAAGATACCACTTGGGAATCATCCTGTGCACCGCGCTCAAAATGGCGGCCCGCCACGATGACGTCGTGGCCACCTGCGAAAAAGCCCGCCGCCTGTTCTATAAGTTCCTCGTCGCTTGCCTCGGGCAGGTGCGCTGCCTTTCGCTTCGTGCGCACGATATTGAGCACATGTTCACGGCCGGCAGGATCTGCAAGGTAGTTGTCCATGCGTTGGCGGGTCTCAGCATCCATGTCGAAGCCGTAGTTGGCGTGCCAATAGTCAAAGGAGACGATTTCAAACAGATTTGGAATGCGGCGAAAGGCCGGGACGGTGTGGCCGTATTCGCTCAAGGGCAATCCACGCACAATCCCGCCGGACGGCAGGATGCGGGCCTTTTCCGGCGGGGTATCAGTCATGCGCCCTGAACAAAAGGCGCAGCGGTGGGTGAAGTCTTCTTCCTGCAGTGGCTGCGGGTTAGCCACTGGCGTGGACAGCGGGCGGTTGCCGCGGCCCGGCACGGTCCACACTTCGGTCCCGGAGAACGGGTTGACCTGCTTGACCGTGCCATCCCGCATGGTCTGGATAGGTTCTATGCGGGCAAAAAGTGCATCACTCATGCCCACCAGCGTAGTTAGTTCTGGGAGTTATTTGGCGACGGACCGACGGCGGGACACTGCGCACGCACCGCCGACGCAGACTGCCAGCGTGACGCCCAGAATCAAAGCAGACACACCGCGGGAATGGTCCAAGGGGCCCAAATCGCTACCCAGGACCAAGGTCTGCATATTGGCGAAGGGCAGGCAGCTCAACAACGCTTCTGCCCACGAAGCGTCAAATGCCATAAGCGCAGTTTCAAGAACAAAGAACTCCACCACGAGGATCATCGCCGCAAATGTGCCGCTACGCAAGAGATAAGCCAACCCCATAGCCAGCAGGCTAAAGCCGGCCCATTCCAGGTAAGCAAACACCACTCGGTTGCAATCCGGCCACTGGTGAAAGCTTGTGAAGTCAATATCGCCGCCGAGTGCCGCAATCAGCAAGGTTCCCACAGCTATACCCAGCGTGGCAGCGAGCAAGAGTGATACCAGGATGACTAAGAATTGGCTGAGCACTATGCCAACGCGGCGGTTGGAGGAAAGATAAGACCATGCAACGGTTCCCTTTCCTAGGTCACCTCCGACCATCATCGCAGATGCAAAGATCATCACCACCATGGCGAGGTCACTAGCTGCCAAGACATCACTGGATTGAAACTTGCCGTCCGCGGTGCCGTTGAAGTCATAGCCCCAAGCCGTAAGCACGCCGCCGGCGGTCATGCCGAGTGCCACGATGGCGAGGTAGACCCAGGTAGAGCGAAGAGAAAAGAGCTTGCGGGATTCTGAAACCACAGTATTCATAGAAATCTGTCCTTAAAGGTTGGGTTGTGCGTTTAGGCGGAGCGGTAGGCCACGTGGTCGGCGGTCGCGCCGAGGTAGGCCTCTTCTAGGGAGGGCTGTTTGCGTTCCAAGCTGGAGATAAGAATGCGGTTATCCAGGCAGATGCGGCCGATGTCGGAGCCTTCGAGGCCGCGCACGCGCAGGACTTCACCGTCAAAGGAGGTTTCCGCATCGGTGCCGTGCAATAGGCGCAGGAGTTCATCGGGCTGGTCCACAATTACCTCGAGGCTTGCGCCTCCCGTGCCATTGACAAACTCCTCCACGGTGCCCTCGCCCAGCAGCTTGCCCTTGCCGATGACCACGAGGCGGTCTGCGGTGAGCTGCATTTCCGAAAGCAGGTGGGAGGAAACCAGCACGGAGCAACCGGCCTCAGCGAATTCGCGGATGCGGGCACGCATCCAGTGCACGCCTTCGGGGTCGAGGCCGTTGACGGGTTCGTCGAGAAGCAAGTGCTTCGGCTCGCCGATAAGCGCACAAGCAAGGCCCAGGCGCTGCTTCATGCCTAGCGAATAGCCGCCCACGCGCTTAGTGGCTACCTGAGTTAGGCCGACGCGGTCCAAGGTGTCATCCACGTGGTTCATAGACACGCCCTGCAGCGCGGCCATGTAGCCCAGGTGGGCACGGGCGCTGCGGCCCGGGTGGAACCAGTTCGCATCCAGCAAGGTGCCCACCATGGTGGCGGGATTGGACAGTTCACGGAAAGGCGTGCCATCAAAAGTCGCGGTGCCGGAAGTCGGATTCTCCAGCCCCACGCACATGCGCATGGTGGTGGATTTGCCGGAACCATTCGGTCCGAGGAAGCCGGTGACTTGACCGTCAGGAACCTCGAAGGAGAGGTCATCTACTGCTTTAAAGGAACGGAAATTCTTGGAAAGGTGTGAAACTTTGAGCATGGTTCCCATCGTGCCGCCTGACCGGCACAAAGTAACCATCCTTGGGAGTGATTTAGCAGGTCATACCTAGGGATGAGACAGCAGTTCCTCCACCGAGACCACGCCATGGGTAAGGGCGTAGAGCACAGCATGCACGCGGTCGCGCGAGCCGGTTTTCGTCAAGATATGGCGTACGTGGGTCTTGACCGTGGCCATGGAGACGAACTCGCACTCGGAGATTTCGGTATTCGAATACCCCAGTGCCATTAGCTTGAGGACGTCTAGCTCGCGTGGCGTGAGATCTTCTGCCGGAGGGGCGGTAGCTGCTGCCGCAACGGGGGTGGCATGTGAATCGGGCTGTGACGCGGACTGCCCGCTGCGCAATTGCTGCAGCACCTGTGCGGTAATGCGCGGTGAAAGGACGGCCTCGCCAGAATGTACGGTGCGAATGGCGGCGAGGAGTTCCTCCGGTTCGACGTCTTTGAGCAGGAATCCAGAAGCCCCGGCGGAAATGGCGCCGTGGACAAAGTTCTGGTCATCGAAGGTGGTAAGCATAATGACTTGGGTATCCGGGAATTCCGGCAGCAGCCTTTCGGTGGCGGCGATGCCATTGACGCGGGCCATCTGGACATCCATGAGCACAATATCGGCAGGCTGCGCGCGGGCGAGGTCGAGGACTTCATCGCCATCGGATGCCTGCCAGGCAACGTCTAAATCCTCTTGGGAGCCAAGGAGCATGGCGAACCCGGCGCGCACGAGGGGCTGGTCATCTACTAGGCCAATGCGGATGGGAGCGGCATGCGATCTTGCTGGCTGCTCAGAGTTAGTCATTGGGTACCTCCACGGTGATAAAGAAGTGTCCGTCCTCTGTGCGGGTAGCAACGCTGCCGCCATAGGCCCTAACGCGCTCGCTCATCCCGATGAGCCCGTAACCGGGCTCGTGATTGTCCGGCGTGCGTGCGGCCGGGTTATCGGCGCTCAATACTAGGCCGCTTCCAGTAGAGCGAAAGCGCAGCACTCCCCTTTTATCGCGGGAATGCTTGAGCATATTGGTCAAAATTTCTTGCACCACGCGGTAGACGGTGAACTGATAGAGCTCGTCGCTTTCGGTCGGCAGGTCCTCCAGCCCGTGCACGGTGATATCGAAACCGCTGCGGCGGGCTTCCGAGATGAGTCCTGCGATATCACTCGCGCCGGGCGCCTTGGTATCGGCGCGGGAATCTCCATCTCGCAGCACGGAGAGCAATCCGCGCATCTGTTTGAGGGAATCGCGGGAGGTAGAGGCGATGGTTTCTAAGGCTTCTGTGGCCGCTGCGGGATTTTTGGCGGCGGCGAACCGGGCGCCGTCGGCAAGAGCGATAACGCCCGCTAAGTTATGCGCCACAATGTCATGCATTTCGCGGGCGATGCGGTTGCGCTCTACCGCGCCGGCCATCTCCGCACGTTCAATCAGAAGCTGCTGGTCCTCGCGCTTTTTGCGGTCATTGGTGCCAAGCAGGAAGAAAAAGCCCATGACCGGCCACGCGATGATGACGACGGAGGCGAAGGCAGGAAGCGGGCCAACAGTGGTGTCTTCGAGGCCAAAATCGATGCCGCTGATAATCCTCCGCCCGTATAGGTCCGCTGCGGTGGCCGCCAAGGAGCCAAAGGCAATCCACCCTATCCAGATTCGCTGTAGTCGTTTGGGTGAATGTGCTCCTATCAGAAACACGCAGTAAGCCAAAGGGAAAAAGTGAGCGTTGCCCATTGCAGCAAGCGGGGTAAAGATGCACACCGTTAGCGTGATAGCAGTGACCCCGATGGCATATTCCCTGAGCTTGGGGTGTAGCCAGAGTGCTAGTGGAATAACGACTGTATAAAGTACGAGAACCAGCTCCTGGAAAAGCGAAGTTCTATCAATAACACCTTCTGCCGCCGGCACCGAAGCCCCCCAGAAAAACAGCGGAATGATAATTCTCCACGGTGGGCCTACCCACGCGCGAAGTGCATCGGGCCATAGCTTCTTCATGGCTTTCTAGGCTAGCGCAGGCGCTAAGCTTTAGTCCTCATCCCTGGGGCTGACTAGACTGGCGGGCATGCACCACGAGTTCTTTGAGGTTGATGTTTTTGCCACGGGTGCCTTTAACGGCAATGCCTTGGCGGTGATCGCGGGCGCCGACGGCCTAAGTACCGAGCAAATGCAGGCAATCGCGAACTGGACCAACTTTTCTGAGACCACCTTCTTGCTCGAGCCTCACGACGCCCGCGCGGACTACCGCGTGCGCATTTTCACCCCGTACGAGGAGTTTGATTTTGCCGGCCACCCCACCTTGGGCAGCGCTGCCGCGTGGCGGGCGCTAGGCAATAACCCGCAGACAGAGGGAACTATCGTCCAAGAATGCGGCGTGGGCTTGGTAACCGTCCGCGAAGAGGGCGAAGTCTTGTCCTTTGCTACCCCGCCGCTGCGCCGCGATGAACCGCTAAGCCCGGCGGATCTGAAGGAGGCCTGCGGTGGGCTGGGGCTAGATAGCGCGGATATTGTTGACCATGGCTGGGTGGACAATGGCCCGGGCTGGCGCCTGCTGCAATTACGCGATGCCGCGGCGGTGCGCGCGGTTGAGCCTCGATCCGAGCGCCCCAAGGTCGGCGTAGTGGGCCTTAATCCCAACGCCGCAGAGGGTGAGTCGGCCTATGAGGTTCGGGCCTTTACCACGCAATTCGAAGACCCAGTCACCGGTTCTTTCAATGGCGGCGCCGCGCAGTTTATGCGCTCGCGTAACTTGGTGCCGGCGCGTTATACCGCAACACAAGGCAGCCAGATAGGCCGAGCGGGCGAAGTATTTATCAACGATGACGGCACGGATATTTGGGTAGGCGGTCGCGCCCAGATTCGCGTGCGCGGAACACTGGAGGTTTAGATGCAGCTACACCACGATTTTGCTCAGAAGCTCCCCCACTTGGTTCGCCCCACCGAGGGTGAGGAGCAGCCGAACCCAGAGATGGTCATTTTGAACGAGGAACTGGCTAGTCAGTTGGGCTTTGACCCGGACTGGCTGCGCTCCTCCGAGGGCATAGATTTCCTTACCGGCCGAGCAGGCGGCCACGCTATGGCCTATTCCGGCTTCCAATTCGGTGCGTTTAACCCGCAGATGGGAGACGGCCGGGCCATGCTCTTAGGCGAGGTAGAAAAGGACGGCCGTTTGTGGGATCTCCATGCCAAAGGGACTGGGCTTACTCCCTTTTCCCGCCTCGGGTCCGATGGCCGCGGAACGCTATCTTCCATGCTGCGCGAGTACCTAATCTCTGAGGCTATGCATGCCTTGGGTGTTCCCACCACCCGGGCGCTGGCGGTTATCTCCACCGGCCGGCCCATTCAGCGCGGGCACGTGCAACCGGCCGGCATTGTGGTACGCGTGGCAGCCAGCCATATCCGCGTCGGCACCTTTCACCTAGCCGCGCAGACGGATTACACCCGCCAGTTGGCCGACTATGCCATTGCGCGCCACTACCCTGGCGCGGACTACCAGGAATTTTTCACCCAGGTGATGGATGCGCAGATCCGCACCGTGTCCCACTGGATGCGCTTGGGCTTTATTCATGGCGTGATGAATACGGATAACACCACCATCTCTGGCGAAACCATTGACTATGGCCCCTGTGCCTTTATGGAGGCCTATTCGACCGCCACGGTCTTTTCCAGCATCGATAGGCAGGGCCGTTATGCCTTTGGCAATCAGCCCTCCATTCTGCGATGGAACCTGGCCCGCTTGGCAGAATCCCTCCTGCCGCTTTTTGATTTGGACATGAATAAGGCCATGAGCTTTGCTCAGGAATCCATCACCGGCTTTAGCGACCGCTTTGAGGACCAGCGCAGAGCAGATTTAGCACAGGCTCTGGATACCTCTCTAGAAGTCGCTTCTTCCTATGCAGCTGCCATGCAGCTCAACGGCCCAGATATCACGCTGGCTCACCGCGCTCTTGCCGACGCCGCCGCGGGCCACCCCACCCTCGCCCGCGAGCTCTTTGCCGAGGGAGACTTCTTGGATGACTACCTTGCCTCCTCGCCCGATCCTTCCCGCGTCGATAGCGCCATGCCGCGGGTCATCCCGCGCAACCTCGCTGTAGAATCCGCGCTGGATGCTGCCGAACGCGGGGAGATGGGCCCGTATCAGGAGCTCCTCCACGCGGTCACCCACCCGTGGGAGCCCAACTCCACGTTCGAATCGCCGGATCCTAATGGTCTCGAGGGCTACCTCACCTACTGCGGCACCTAGGGCTGCCATTACCTGCCTAGGACGCACGAAACCCTCGCACCGGCACGAAGGGGGTGCGAGGGTTTGTGAGGCCGAAAGCTAGCTCTTAGCGGTCCAGCTTCAGGGTCTTCTGGGTGTACTCCCACATCTCGTCGTACAGCTTCTCATCGTTGCGCAGCTTGATGCCATAAGACGGAACCATCTCGCGAATCTTGTCTGCCCAATCAATCATGTGCTCGCCGAAGCAACGCTCCAGCAGCTCCAGCATGACGGCCGGGGCAATGGATGCACCCGGGGAAGCGCCGAGCAGGCCGGCGATATTGCCCTCCTGGTTATTCACCAGGGTGGTGCCGAACTCGAGGGAACCGAACTGCGGGGCACCAGCAGGCTTAATCACCTGGACGCGCTGGCCAGCGATAACGGTTTCCCAGTCGCTTTCCTTTGCTTCCGGTACGTACTCGCGCAGGGCTTCCACGCGGTCCGAGAAGCTCTTGCGCACCTCATCGACCAGGTACTTGGTCAGGCCGAACTCCTGCACGGCAACGCCGAGGTAAGAGGTGATGTTGTCTGGGCGGATGGACTTGAACAGGTCCAGGTAGGTGCCCTTCTTCAGGAACTTCGGGCTCCAACCACCGTAAGGACCGAAGAGCAGGCCCTTCTCACCGTCGATCACGCGGGTATCCAGGTGCGGCACCGACATTGGTGGGGCGCCCACGGCAGCCTTGCCGTAGACCTTAGCCTGGTGCTGCTCGATAAGCTCTGGGTTCTTTGAGCGCAGCCACAGACCGGATACTGGGAAGCCTGCGTAACCGGCAACTTCCTTCACCTTTGCCTTGCGCAGCAGGTCCAGGGCGTAACCGCCAGCACCAACGAAGACGAACTTTGCCTTAACTACGGTGATGTCACCGGTGTGCTTGTTCTTGGAGTACACCTTCCACGCGGAGCCATCGCGCTTGATGTCGATGACCTCGTGTCCGTAGCGGATCTCGGTGCCGGAAGCCTTAGCTGCGGTCAGGAACTGCTTGGTCAGCGCGCCAAAGTTGACGTCGGTACCAGCGTCGGTCCAAGAAATGGCCACCTTATTGGAGAAGTCACGGCCCTTCGCCATCAGCGGCAGCTTCTCAGCAAAATCGGAATCGTCCGCGGAGAACTGCATGCCCGGGAACATGTGCTTCTCGCTCAGCACATCATAACGGCGCTTGAGGTAATCCACCTGGATTTCGCCCTGTGCGAAGGACACGTGCGGAACCGGATTAATGAATTCGCTCGGGTCGGTGAGAATACCGTTGTTGAGCTGGTGGGACCAGAACTGGCGAGACTTCTGGAACTTCTCGTTGATGCCCAGAGCCTTGGAGATATCAATGCGGCCGTTCTTCTCCGGGGTGTAGTTCAGCTCGCACAGTGCGGAGTGGCCGGTACCGGCGTTATTCCACGGGGAGGAGGACTCCAATGCGGGGCCATCGAGGCGCTCAAAGACCATTTGGGTCCAGCTGGGCTCCAACTCGCGGAGCATAGCACCCAGGGTGGCGCTCATGATGCCAGCACCGATTAGTGCTACATCGACCTCGTCTACAACCTGTGCTGTCTTCTTAGCGGAGGACACTGTGTTATTACCTCTTCGAATTGAAAATAGATATCCATCGGCGCGGTCTACGCCTTGATTTTTAGCGCTTAGCGCCCCGCGCCACCATCGCTGCACTATGACAACCTGGCAGTGCGTCACGCATTAAGGCCTTACTCTACGCTTTTCTCATCCAATTTGGGATTTCTCCCCCAGACCAGTGGCGAAAATGTGGGAATTTCCGCCCCCACTATTTACACCCCACCGGCAGCACCATAAATTCTTCGTTGCACCTAGAATCGAGGCATGGTTACACACTCCCCGGTATGGGGCCCAGACAAGCTTGGCCCTGACTATGAAGCTGCCACCATTGACTTGGGTACAGACCCCGATGGCGAGGGCGACGTGGTCACCACCCTGGTGCACTACGCGCCGGAGCATGCGGGCGATACTGCACGTGAGTCAGCCGCCCCGTCTCGCCCGGCACTGGTGTGGCTACACGGCATGACCGATTATTTCTTCCACACCCACGTAGCCGAGCACTTTGCCGCCGAGGGTTATGACTTTTATGCCATCGATCTGCGCAAGTGCGGCCGCTCGCGCCGCTCGGGCCAGTCGTGGCACTATGCTTCGGACCTGGCGCTGTACTTTACAGACCTCACCGCCGCTCTTGATGCGATCCCCAATGATGAAGTCATCTTCATCGCCCACTCCACCGGTGGCTTGATCGCCCCGCTGTGGATGGATCATCTGCGCCGAACCGACCAAGAACGCCACCAACGCTTGGCGGGCCTCATCCTTAATAGTCCATGGCTGGACATGATGGGCGTGCCCGGCCAGGTCCTCACTCCCCTCAAGCCGCTGCTCTACACATTGGGCCGCATCGCCCCCATGACTCCCCTGCCTGGTGGCAACCTCACTGCTTACGGCGAGTCCGTGCATAAGGATTTCTACGGCGAATGGAATTTTGACCTCCGCTTTAAGCCACTGGCGGGCCATAAGAAATATGTCGGTTGGATAGCCGCGGTATTCCACGGCTTTGATGCTATTCACAGCGGCCGCGTTGATGCCGGTGTCCCCATCTTGACGCTGCAGTCCACTCGCACCCAATTGGGTCAGCCTTACTCCGACAGCGTGAACCACGCAGATGTCATCATCGACGTTGCGCAAACGCGGCGCTGGGCAAAGGAACTTAGTGCCCACTACACCTTGCATCCCATCAAGGGGGCTAGGCACGATGTGTTCCTATCGCTTCCGGACCCGCTCCAAGAAGCTTTTGACGCCTGTGACAAGTGGCTGCCCACCGTCCTAGAAACCCCACAATCTACTCAGTAATTAAGCCCCTATATATAAGGAATAAACGTGACTACTTCACACCAGTCCCACACGCCCGCTGCCGAGGAACATTTCGACCTCATCATCATCGGCACTGGCTCCGGAAACTCCATCCCTAGCCCGGATTTTGATGACCGGAAAATCGCCATCATTGAAAAGGGCACCTTTGGCGGGACCTGCCTCAACGTAGGCTGCATTCCCACCAAGATGTATGTCTACGCCGCCGATATTGCCCTAGCGGCGCGCGAGGCCGGCCGGCTCGGCCTTGATGCTCAGGTCACTAGCGTGGATTGGGATTCCATCGTGGACCGGGTCTTTACCAACCGCATCGACCAGATTGCCCAGGGCGGCGAACAGTACCGTCGCGGCGAAGAAACCCCGAACATTACCGTGTTTGATGAGCACGCCCGTTTCGTCGGCCCGAAGACCATTCAGACCGGCGAGCATGTCATCAGCGGCGACCAGATCGTCATTGCCGCCGGCTCCCGTCCGGTCATTCCGGAGGTCTATGCCAACTCGGGCGTGAAGTACTACACCAATGAAGACATCATGCGCATGGACCACCAGCCAGAAAGCCTCATCGTGGTAGGCGGTGGCTATATCGCCATGGAGTTTGCCCATGTCTTTGACGGCCTCGGCACCAAGGTCACCGTGGTCAATCGCTCCGAGACCTTGCTACGCCACCTGGATGATGACCTATCTAGCCGCTTCAACCAGATTGCTCGCGATCGCTTCGACGTGCGCATAGCCAATGGCACCAAGCTCGAGGAGACTGACACGGGCGTGCGGTTGGAGCTCGACAATGGTGAGTCCGTGGAAGCAGAAGCGATTCTGGTTGCTACTGGGCGCACCCCAAACGGCGATCAGATGGATCTGGACAAGGCGGGCATTGAACTGCTTGCCGACGCCCGCGTGAGCACCGACGAGTTCGGCCGCACCACCGCCGAGGGTGTTTGGGCGCTTGGCGATGTCTCTTCTCCATATATGCTCAAGCACGTAGCCAATGCGGAGACACGCGCAGTGCAGCATAACCTGCTCCACCCAGAAGATCTCCGCCCACTGCCCCACGACAATGTCCCCGCCGCCATCTTTACCCATCCACAAATCGCCACCGTCGGCCTGACAGAAAAGCAAGCACGGGAGCAAGGATTCGACGTCACCGTCAAGGTACAGAATTTTGGCGATGTTGCCTACGGCTGGGCCATGGAAGATCACACCGGCATCTGCAAGCTAGTAGCAGACCGCGCGACTGGGCAGCTTCTCGGCGCGCACCTGATGGGCCCGCAGGCCTCAACCTTGATCCAGCAATTGATTACCGCGATGGCCTACAAGTTGGACATGCGGGAGTTCACTCGCAACCAATATTGGATCCACCCTGCGCTGCCGGAAGTAGTGGAAAATGCCCTTTTGGGACTGGAGTGGAATAAGTGAACTGTTACGTGATCCTTCTCACACTCCTCCAGTTTCTTCCCAGGGTTTAGGACGTTTTCCCACTTCACACCAAGGAAGCCCCATTCACAATTTCAGGCAATTCACCACCATAAAGGGGCCCAAATTAATTAAATCGCTGAAATTCCAGTCTTTGACGTGCAAAAGGACGGGAGTTTTACTAAATTCACTTGGGACACCGGCTCGAGCCGATACGAACACGGCTACCGCGTGTTTATGAATACCGCCTGTGTATTCAATAACACTTTGGTTTCCCAGTGCGGAAGCCTTGCAAGTACGACTTTTAAGGAATTTTGATATGCGTATCCGCAATGCAGCAATCGCTGGCGCAACCGCTCTCGCAGTTGCCTTCGGCGGCACCACCGTTGCCGTAGCAGCTGAGGGCTCTTCCGACGCCGCTCAGACCGCTCCTGCAACCAACGAGGGCTCCTCCCAGCAGGGCTCCTCCTCCGAGGGCCAGAGCTTCCCTAACAAGGTTGACCAGGACCTGAAGCTCGAGGGTGAGAAGGCAGCTGACGGCACCAAGATTTTCGGTTCCTCCAAGGACTTCTCCGAGCAGCCGGTTTGGGCTAAGGTCCTGTACTCCCTGACCATCCTGGGCGGCATCGGTGCTGTTCTGGGCGGCGTCATCGGCCCGGTCGTCAACTTCATCAACCACGGCCCTTCCTTCTAAGCAACAGCCATACGGCTTCATCAAAACTTCCGAAAGGTAATTTTCACAATGCGTAACTTCCGCACTGCAGCCGTTGCTGCTGCTACCGCTGCTACCGTCGCTTTCGGCGGCGTAGCTGTCGCTTCCGCTGAGGACACCACCAACGAGCGTGCTTCCCTGGGCGAGAACCTCTCCTCCGTCATCAAGGACACCAAGGCTGACAAGGGCGAGTACCCGACCCTGTCCTCCAAGATCGGTGCTAACGCTGACAAGGATCAGCAGGTAACCGGCCACGACCTTCTGGGCGAGAAGAAGGGCGAGAACAACCCTCGCTGGGGCGAGATCTGGCGCGACGGCACCGTTGCTCTGGGTATCACCTCCGCTATCGGCGCCCTGATCGGTGCTTACAACTACGCCGTATACAACGGCTTCATCCCTCACGTTCTGGACCCAATCTTCCGCTAATTGCTAGCTAAAGATTGGCTCTAGATAGCTAGGGCTTACACGGGGCCTCGTTCTTAGCACGAGGCCCTTTTGCTATACGCCGGTTCACTCCTGAGGCAGAAGGATTGCCACACGCGGGGCATCGGCAAGCATGCACAAGGCCGCCTCCACTTCCCTGCCGAGGGTCGTGTGGAGGCGGCCTTTGTTAACTAGTTTTAGTCCTCGTCCGGCATGGTGAGGATTTCGTTGCCATCCTCGGTGATAACAAGGGTGTGCTCAAACTGGGCGGTGAACTTGCCGTCGGTGTTTTGGACGGTCCAGTCGTCATCCCAAATTTCGTAGTCCAAGGAGCCAAGGTTAATCATCGGCTCAACAGTCAGGGTCATACCAGGCTCAAGGATGTCGCGGTACACAGTCGAGTCATGGTGTAGGACAACAAGACCGTTGTGGAAGGTTGGGCCAACACCGTGTCCGGTGAAATCGCGCACGACGTTGTAGCCAAAGCGCTTGGCATAAGACTCAATAACGCGGCCAATGACGTTAATCTCACGGCCGGGCTTTGCGGCCTTGATGCCGCGCATCGTGGCCTCCTTGGTGCGCTCTACCAGCAGGCGGTGTTCCTCGGAGACATTACCGGCGAGGAAGGTGGCGTTATTATCCCCGTGGACGCCATTCTTATAAGCGGTGATATCGATATTGACGATGTCGCCATCCTCAATCACCGTGGTATCCGGGATGCCGTGGCAAACAATCTCATTGAGGGATACACAGCTGGACTTGGGGAAGCCGCGGTAGCCTAGCGTAGACGGGTAAGCGCCATGGTCGCACATGTACTCGTGCGCAACGCGGTCTACATAATCAGTGGTCACGCCCGGCTGTACGGCCTTGCCAGCCTCCTTGAGGGCGTTGGCCGCAATCTTGCAGGCCTCACGCATCTTCTCAATAACCTCTGGGGACTGGACGTAGGGCTCGCCAATGCCCTCCTGCACCTCGTCCTTCCACGCGTACTCTGGGCGCTCGATGCTCTCCGGCACGGTGAGGATCGGAGTGGGCTTGCCTGGCTTTAGCTTTCCTCGATTACTCATGGTTTCCCATGGTAGTCCTCTGCGCCCATAATGCAGCGGCCGGGGTCAAAAGACAGGGCCATAGCTCCAGCTCTGAGTCTACGTCTACCCTTCGGCCGGCGGAGCCGCACCCTCGTGCGGTCCGGACCGGTAGTCATCGACCTTCTGCAAGAAGTTGCTAGTGATATTGACCGAGACATCGGAGCCGCCGCCCAAAACCACGAGGGTGGCAAAGGCGATATCGTCTTCTTCCCGGTAACCGGTAAACCAGGCGTGCGAGCCCTCGTTAATCTCGGCCTCACCGGTCTTGCCGTAAATCGTGCCGCCCGCTGCCATGCTGCGTGCGGTACCGCTAGTAACCACTTGGCGCATCATGCCGCGGACGTTATCTAGCACAGGCTTCGAAATCTGCTGCGGCTTATCGGAGGCTTTGGTCTCATGGCCTTCAATCAGCGTAGGTGTTGGCGTCTTGCCATTAGCTACCGTGGCAGAGACAAGCGCCATGCCGAAAGGGCTAGCCAAGTCGTAGCCCTGGCCATAACCGGATTCGGTGCGCTCGAGTGGTTCTTTGCCCTCCGGAATGGAACCGGTAATGGTAGTAAGGCCCGGGATTTCGTATTCCACGCCGAAGCCAAACTTTTTGCCCATATCCTTCAACTCACCAGGCTTAAGCTTGGTGGAGATATCCGCGAAGGTAGTGTTGCACGATTGTGCAAAGGCTTGGCTGAGCGGAACGCTACCTAGGGCGAAGGCGTTGTAGTTGGTCACCACGCGGCCAAAGATATCCATGGTGCCAGGGCACGGAACGATGGTATCGGTATTAAGCCCCTGCTTTTCTACGCCGGCCGCAGCGGTGAGAATCTTGAACACCGAGCCGGGCGGGTACTGACCTTGTAAGGCTACATCACCGTCTTCATCGGCTTTCTCGGTTTGGGCGACGGCCAAGATATCGCCATTGGAGGGCCGAATGGCTACGAGCATGGCCTGGGAATCGGCACGCTCATTGACCGCCTCCTGCGCGGCACGCTGCACGTCGTAGTCCAGACCTACCTTGATCGATGGCGCCGCATCAGGGTCGTGCTTTTCCACATCAGAGAGCGCCGCACCATTTTCATTGACCACAGAAATAGACCAGCCCGTTTGGCCATCGACCTCATCTTGGACCGCGGAGCGCACGCGCGACATCAGATCGGGTGCCAGCCCACGGTCGCGGGTGACCAGAGCCGGTTCTTCATTGAGGCGCACGCCGTCTATGCCTTCCACCTTGGGGCGCACGGCCTTGGCTTGGTCCTCCGTAAACATGGTCACGGAAAAGGAGCCGTCTGCATCCTCCAATTTTTTGGCCAGATCCTTGGCATCCATCTCCGCAATGGAGTCATCCTGGCGATGGGCGGCAGCAAGTGCGCCGCTGATCTTGGAAGCGGTGGGCCGCACATCATCCAGCGAGCTGGTATCTACCACCAGCCGGTAATTCAGGCCCGGGCTCATCAATTCCACCCCGTTGGAAGAAACCACGCTGGCGCGCTCTGCCTCCAGCGCGCGCAGTTCCAGGTGCTGATTTGCTCCCAGGTCGGGGTGGATAAGGCTCGGCTTCCACCGCACCGTCCATTCATCCTCGGTCTTGGTCAGCGTCATCTGCGTGTCATAGCTCAAGGTGCGGTCCTTGGGCAGGTCCCAGGTGACCTTGTAGTTCGCCGTGGCGAGGTTCTCATCCTGGTCCACGCCTTCAAGCTCCATGTCGAGCCCCTCGGCTTGCAGGCCGGAGTAGGTGGCATCGAGAGCGGAGGTGGCGTCCGAGGGGGCGTCGGTAAGCGCGGCTAAACCGTCATTATTCCGGGACTCCATCCCCTGGAGGAATTCCTCCGCCACCGGTTCCGCGGAAACCGGCTTCGGCGTACAGGCAACCACGCTGGTGGAGGCGAGCGTGATAGTTGCAACCAGCGCGACCAACTTCTTCATGTCTTGGCACTCTAGCAGCGCAAGCGCCAAAAAAGACTGCCCCACACCGAAGTGCGGGGCAGTCTGCTCAAAGTGGGTGAATTACTGGGTTACGCGAACCTCAGCCTTGGCGCCTTCCACGGCTTCCATACCCTGCTCATCGGCAATGCGCATGGCCTCTTCAATGAGGGTCTCCACGATCTTGTCTTCCGGCACGGTGCGAACAACCTCGCCCTTAACAAAGATCTGACCCTTGCCATTGCCAGAAGCAACACCGAGATCGGCATCGCGGGCCTCGCCTGGGCCGTTGACAACACAGCCCATCACGGCAACGCGCAGCGGGAACTCCATGCCGTCCAAGCCGGCGGTAACTTCTTCTGCCAGCTTGTAAACGTCCACCTGGGCGCGGCCGCAGGACGGGCAGGAGACGATTTCCAACTTGCGCGGGCGCAGGTTGAGCGACTGCAGAATCTGGTCGCCCACCTTGATTTCCTCTACCGGCGGGGCGGACAGGGACACGCGAATGGTATCGCCAATGCCCTCTGCCAGCAGTGCACCGAAGGCCACGGAAGACTTGATGGTGCCCATGAACTTCGGACCGGCCTCGGTCACGCCAAGGTGCAGCGGGTAATCAGTCTTTTCCGCCAGCTGGCGGTAGGCCTCCACCATCAGAACCGGATCGGAGTGCTTAACGGAAATAGCGATATCGCCATAACCGTGCTCCTCAAAGAGGCCAGCCTCCCAAATAGCGGACTCGACGAGTGCCTCCGGGGTGGCCTTGCCGTACTTTTCCAGTAGGCGCTTGTCCAAGGAGCCACCATTCACGCCGATGCGGATGGGAATGCCGGCATCGCCTGCGGCCTTAGCAACTTCCTTCACGCGGCCGTCAAACTCGCGGATATTACCTGGGTTTACGCGGATGGCGGCGCAACCAGCGTCGATGGCCTGGAAGATGTACTTCGGCTGGAAGTGGATATCCGCAATCACCGGGATCGGAGACTTCTTGGCAATGGCCGGAAGTGCCTCCGCGTCGATGGGCTTAGGGCAAGCCACGCGCACGATATCGCAGCCGGAAGCGGTCAGCTGCGCGATCTGCTGCAGCGTGCCGTTAATGTCGTGCGTCTTGGTATTGGTCATTGACTGCACCGAGATGGGCGAGTCAGAGCCGACGCCGACCGGGCCCACCTGCAGCTGACGAGTCTTGCGGCGCGGGTGCAGGACTGGTGGTGGGCCGTCTGGGATTCCTAGACCGATGGGGGTCGACATGAATTCTCCTTGTTGAAGCACAGTAATTACATACGGTGGGTGATTAACGCCCCCACTCTAGCACTGCTTGCTTTATGCCTGAAGTGCGCGCAGCGGGGGCTGCGGCGGCTAGCCAAATAGCCGAATGGGGTTGACCACATCGGCGACGATCACGATGGCCCCAACACCCATCAGCAGCGCGGCCATCACATAGGTCACCGGCATCAGCTTGGTGTAATCGGCCGGGCCCAGAGCTGGCTTGCCCGCCATTTTGCGGATGCCATCGCGCAGCTTTTCATAGATGATGACGGCGATATGTCCGCCGTCAAAAGGCGGCAGCGGAATCAGGTTAAAAAGCGCGAGGAAGAAGTTCAGGGTGGCCAGCATCATAAAGAACATCGACCACAGGGAGCGCTCCGCCAATTCGCCGCCCACGCGGGAAGCGCCGACGACGGACATCGGGCCATCGGCCTCGCGTTCGTGGCCGAAGATGGAGGCCACCACACCCGGAATTTTGCCGGGGAATTGCTTGAGACCGTCAACCGTGGCTTCCAGCGAGTAGGTGCTGAAGCGCCAGGTTGCTGGCAGGGCGTCGACGGCGCCGTGCTTTTCGACGACATCGATAAGCTGATTGCTCAGCCCAATTGAGCCAGCATCCACTAGCTCGCCGTCGTGGTTCAATCGCTTGACCGTATCGAGGTGGACTGTGAAGTCCCTTTCTTCCCCACCGCGCTCAACCGTCAGCGTGATGGTCTCGCCGGGGCGCTGCATTACCTCATCGCGCAGCTGGGTAAAAGAATCCAGCTTCTGGCCATCGAGGGCCACAATAATATCGCCCTCCTGCACGCCGGCCTTTCCAGCGGGGCCTTTACCCGTGCACGTCTCTAGCTCTTGGTTCGGCTTCTGATTGGCCGAGCAAGTCACCTCGCCCACGCGCGGGCGAACATCAGCATCCGGATTGGGCAGGCCGGCCGTCATCGCCACAAAGTAGAGGATGACAAAGCCCAAAATCAGGTTGACACCGATGCCGCCGGCCATCACGATAATGCGCTGCCACCACGGTTTTTTATACATCGCATGGGGTTCTTCTTCCTCGGTGAGGAATTCATCCTGAGCCGTCATGCCAGCGATATCGCAAAACCCGCCCACAGGGAAGGCCGCAAGCCCATATTCGGTATGGCCCTTCCGGAAGGAAAATAGGCGCGGCCCAAAGCCAATAAAATAACGCCGCACGCGCATGCCAAAGGCGCGCGCGGTGAGCATATGGCCTGCTTCGTGCAGCGCTACGGTAAGCCCGATGCCGAGGGCGAAAAACACAATGCCCAGCAAGTTTGCCATGGTGTGAAAGCTTTCTAGTCAGCCAGCGAATCAATCAGCGCATTCGCGCGCCTGCGCGCCTCGCCTTCTACCGCGAGGATTTCATCGAGGCTAGAGACTACACCAGCAAACTCGGATGCGGAATCAAGGATCGTGCCCACGACGTCCACGATCTCCGGGAAATGGATGCGCCCAGACAAGAACGCGGCAGCTGCTTCCTCATTGGCGGCGTTGTAGATGACCCCTGTTCCCTCGGCCGCGGCCCGGCGGGCGAGGTTGACAGCGGGAAAGGCGGCATCGTCAAGCGGCTCAAAACGCCAGTCATGCGCCTGCGCAAAGTCCAAGGCCGGCTGGGCGCCTGGTACGCGGTGCGGCCAATTCATCGCCAGCGAAATGGGCAGCTTCATTGACGGCGGCGAGACCTGAGCGATAGTGCAGCCGTCTTTGAAGGTGGCCATGGAGTGAATGATGGACTGCGGGTGCACGGTGACGTCGATGCGCTCCGGGGCGATGTCAAAGAGCAGGGTGGCTTCAATCAGCTCCAGGCCCTTATTAATGAGGGTGGCAGAGTTGAGGGTATTCATCTGCCCCATGGACCAGGTAGGGTGCTGCGCTGCCTGCTCAGGGGTCACGTCCCACATCTCTTCGCGCGACCAACCGCGGAAGGGGCCACCAGAGGCGGTAAGGACAAGCTTATCCAGCTCCCCCTCCTCGCCGGCACGCAGACACTGCGCCATGGCGGAATGCTCCGAGTCAACAGGGATAATCTGGCCAGGGCGCGCCTTCTGCGTAACCAGCGTGCCACCCGCCACGAGGGATTCCTTATTGGCCAAGGCTAAATACTCGCCCATCTCCAGAGTGGCCAAGGTGGCCTTGAGCCCCAAAGACCCCACCAAGGCATTGAGTACCGTATCGGCCGGGGCCGAGCGCACTAGGTGCTCTGCAGCGTCGGCGCCACTCAAGACCGAACCGCCTAAAGCGGCCGACACCTCGGCGGCGGCGGCCTCGTTGGCCACGGCAACGTGGTCAAACGAAAGGTTGAGGCTACGGGCTTGTTCGATGATGAGCTGCGGGTTGGAGCCACCCGCAGCGATTCCCACGACGTCGAATTTATCGGGATTATCCGCAATGACTTCCAGAGCCTGCGTGCCGATTGAACCGGTGGAACCAAGAATGAGTATTCGCTGAGTAGTCACGCCTCCACCCTAGCGCCCACCACCATTGGGCGTGCGCGCCAGGTACGCCGCACTGCGACGGGGGTGTTTAATCGCCATCTCAGGTGCGATGTTTTAGAATGTGTAGCAGACAAATGGCATTGGTGTGCCCGCATGCCCATCGCACAGACGGACACACGCAGAAGCGAAGGAGAGCAAGTGTCTTCCCACAAGCCGGTACCGCAGGTATTTGACGGTGTTTCTACTGAGGACGTCCCATCCGCAGGATTCGGTTGGTCCCGCATCAGCCGCTCTGGCGTACAGATCGCCGGTTGGATCTCTGTCCTGTTCCTGCTTGCCTACAACTTTGGTAACCACAAGGGCCACGTTGAGACCATCTGGCTCATTGCCTTGGCTATCTTGATCGCCGTTGGCCTGCTCATCCACGCTTTCCAGCCTAAGTTGCACCAGGTCCGCACCGTGACCGCCCGCAACCAGCCGGTGGGCCACCAGGAGCCGGACTGGGTCTACGACCAGAAGACCAACACCGGCGTATACGCCGAGCTGACCGATTCCCAGCTGCGCGCGCTCAACATTGAGCCTTCCCGCGTTTCTCACCTGCGCGTTGAGCCAGGCACCAACAACGCCACCCCGGTTTCCTCCGGCAAGTACACGCTCTAAGCTTTTAGTACGCTTTAGCTACCGCCGCCCTTCCCCGCGAAGGTCGGCGGTTTCTTTATGCCTCCGCTTGGCGACGCCCCTCCTCCTCACCAACACATCCTGTCGTTTAGGCCCCACTCCCAGCCCCCACGGCCTCAACCGCGACCCCGAGAGGGCCGCAATGCGGCCACTGTCGCGGGGGCCGGAGGATTAAGACACCCAGTGCCCCACCTTGGCGTAAATCTCAGGCAGGGAGTTGTCCACGCGTTTTCCGCTTACCCGGAGGGCAACGATATAACACGCAACTGGAACCGCGATGACGAGGATAAACCCCAGCGCAACCAGTACCATATTCGAGCCGTAGCCGATGGCCATTGGAATGACGCCAGGGATAATCGGCGTCCAGCCAATAAACAAATTCAAAATGGCGCTTAAGAAGGCACCGGCCGAGTAGCCGGATTTATCTGCCCACATACTGCCACCGGGCCGCGCGGTGGCAAAGGGATTAAAGGTGGATAGCAGCAATGACAATCCTGCAGAAGAAATGAAAATTCCCAGTGCGACCACCATCAAGCACCCGGTGAGCGCTTTGTCGGCGCTCACCGCGAAAAGCACCGCCGCCGAGAGGACGAAAGTTATGGCTGTGGGCGCCAAGTGCGCCCAGTGCCGCGCGTAGAGAAACGTGCGCGGACGAACTGGTGCGGCCATCTTTACCCACAGGCTTGGACCGTCATAGCCAAAATCATTTGTGGCTACAATTCCGCCGAAGAGTCCCAGAAATAGCACTCCTATAGACGGCATGACGGAATCAGTAGTAAAGCCTTGAATGATAAAGACGATTGCCAGAATCGGCTGCATGATGATGGTTCCGATAAGGCGGGAGTCACGGAAGATGTAGCGCAACGAGCGCGTAAATTCCATCGCAGCTGGTCCGCGATAGGAAAAGGAGCCCAAGGAAAAGCGGTTAATCCCTTTCGCCTTTTCGCGGCGTTGGTGCTTCGGAGACAAGAGTGCGCGGCGCTCGAATTGCAGGCGCAGCAACCGGTGCCACGCCCAGATGGCTGCGCCCAGCGACGCCGCGGCGATGAGAAACTGCAAGAAGGCTACTACTGGTTCGCCTTGGGCGAGCGCGAGCGCCCAGCCCACAGGTGCACCTACAGGCGTCCAAGCCAGACCCTCGCCCACAGTTCCCAATGGGAAGTCCGAGCCCGCGAGGGACGCAAGCCGATTCGAACCAAAGATGAGCAAGAACACCGCCAGCGCACCCAAAACTTTGAGGGTGGTCGAGCTTAGCTCCGCGACAGTAACCCCGACATAGACCGCGAGGTCCACTAAAACCAGCGTCAGTACTAGGGCAAAGAGCATGCCCAGGCAGAAGGGCACGATGAACAATGCCTTGCCATTGGCCGCCAAGATCACACTTCCCGCCACCGCATAAGCGATGGAGAGCAAGACTGATACTGGAGCGCGCAGATTGAGCACTGAGGCAATAGCAAGCGCCGGTGTGATGTCTTTTAACCGCACCGGCAACGCGGAAAGCTCACGGGCAGAAAGCTGATTCTCCCCGCTGGGCATGATGAGGGTAATAACGATAAAGGCCAGCGTGCCTACAGCAGGTGCCACGGCCAGCGCTTGCATTTTTCCAGTTCCGATGGAGATATCTGCCGCGGCAAGAGCTCCTAGCGACGCAAGGCCGATGAGACCATAGAGCAAGAGGCAGATAGGGATCATGACCGCCGCGGCATTCGCCTTGAGATTGCGCGCCCACAGTGTGCGGTGCAGCTTGAGGAGCGTCGAAGTCATTGCGCCTACGCCTCCCCTTCCCCGCGCTGCGGCTCGCCGCCTTCACGACGCAGCCAGTCGAAAGAGCCCGCATCAAAATCACTCCCACCGGCAAAGTGGATGAAGGCATCCGTCAGGCTACCGCCTTGGCGCACCTCTTCGACGTGGCCAGCAGATAGCACCTGTCCTCCCGCGATAATGGCTACATGATCACACAAGCCCTCCACCAGTTGCATAACGTGTGAAGACAGGATTACGGTGCCACCGCGGGCGGCATAGGCGCGCAAGAGCTCCTGAATGAGCTGGCCGGAGACTGGGTCCACCGCTTCCAAAGGCTCGTCGAGGATCACTACCTCTGGGTTATGCAGGAGCGCACCTGCCAAAAGGATCTTCTTAGTCATGCCGGCGGAATAGTCCGCGATGGGTTTATCGGCGGCGTCGGCAAGCTGCAGGGCATCCAGCAGCTGTGCGCTGCGGCGCTCCACCTCGGCTTGGTTCATGCTGCGCAAAGCGCCGAGATAAAACAGGTACTCCGGGCCAGACAAGCGGTCAAAGACGGGAGCGCCATCAATGAGCAGGCCCATCGCCGCCTTAGCCGCAATCGGTTCCTGCCACGTATTGTGCCCAGCGATGAACGCCTCACCGCTATCGGGGCGCATCAGACCACACGCCATGGTCAGCATGGTGGTCTTGCCAGCGCCATTAGGGCCGACGATGCCATAAATAGAGCCCCGCGGAATGTCAAGGCTCAAATTCGACACCGCGGGGCGTCCAGCGAAAGATTTATTCAGACCGCGCACGGCAAAGGCCTGCGCGGTGGGGTCATCTGCAAGCGGTGGATAATTCGGAATAATCATATCCGCCAATGTTATCAGTTAGGCGGACTTATCTTCCCGTTCATCCGCTGCGAGCTGACCACACGCTGCCGCAATCTCATCGCCCTTGGTATCGCGCACCGTGCAAGGAACGCCTTGGGCCTGTACGCGGCGCACGAACTCGTCCTGGCGGTCCTGCGGGGCCGCATCCCACTCCGAGCCCGGCGTGGGGTTCAGCGGAATGACATTGACGTGAACCTTGGAGCCCAGCTTCTGATGCAGCTTGCGGCCCAGCATATCCGCGCGGAAATCCTGGTCATTCTTATCGCGAATCAGGGCATACTCGATGGACACGCGGCGAGCAGACTTATCCGCGTAATAGCGCGCAGCATCGAGCACCTCATCGACGGACCAACGGTTATTGACTGGCACGAGACCATCGCGCAGCTCATCATCCGGAGTGTGCAAGGAAACGGCGAGCGTGCAGGCCAAATCTTCGTCCGCCAGCTTACGGATTGCCGGTGCCAAGCCCACGGTAGACACGGTCACGTTGCGCTGGGAAAGACCAAAGCCGGCACCATCCTGGCCGGTAATCTGTCGCACGGCCTGCACCACGCGCTTGTAGTTGGCCAGTGGCTCACCCATGCCCATGAAGACCACGTTGGACAGGCGGCCACCTTCTGCTGCCATCGCGGCTGCAGCATGGCGGAACTGCTCAACGATCTCGCCCGTGGACAAGTTGCGGTCTAGACCGCCCTGGCCGGTAGCGCAGAACGGGCAGGCCATACCGCAGCCGGCTTGGGAAGAAATACACAACGTGGCGCGTCCTGGGTAGCGCATCAGAACCGACTCCAGCAGCGTGCCATCATGCAAACGCCACAGGGACTTAGTGGTCTCGCCGTCATCCGTGGAAGTAGTCCGGATAGGCTGCATGAGCTCAGGGAAGAAGGCTTCCTTAACTGCTTCACGCTTGCCGGCGGGGATATCGGTCATATCCTCTACATTGTCGGTATAGTGCTCGTAATAGTGCTTAGCCAGCTGCTTTGCGCGGAATTTAGGCAGGCCAATTTCTGCGAGCTTGTCAATACGCTCGGTTTCGGTCAGGTCCGCGAAGTGCTTAGGGGGAAGTCCGCGGCGCGGGGCGGAGAAGTTAAGTTTCACTGGTTGAGCCATAGTGTTGCCCATCTTTCCACGGTCTGCGTGGGTTTTTCCAATTGAAAGCCATGCCAAGTGGCATAATCGACAGGTTTAAAGAAATAATGGATGCATGACAAATCCGAATTACCCCGCAGATGACTTTTCTTCTTCCGACGCAGACCTCTCCTCGACGGAGATGAACACTTCTGCACCGGAGACCGGTTCTGACCTAGAGCCGACGGTCTCTGACTCTACTTCTCACTCCACCCAGCCTTCTGGCAAGGCCAAGGGATCTTTCGCAGCCAGCACGTGGATCGCGCTCATCGTAGGTTTCCTGCTGCTGATTGTTCTCATTGTTTTCATCATGCAAAACCAGCACGAGGTTCCCATGAACTTCCTGGGCTGGTCCGGTGAGTTCCCTGCCGGAATTGCTTTCCTCATCTTCGCCATTGGCGGAGCACTCATCATGGCGCTGGTGGGTGGCTGGCGCATGTTCGAGTTGCGCCGCCAGCTGCGCAAGCAAGCTCAGCAGGTATAAATCTCAAAAAGCCGCCGCTCCCCTTTTCCCGCCTTCTTAGGAAGGACTATTGGGGAGAGGCGGCTTTTGCGTACCCGCTGCTTCTATGGCGTAAACGTTGCCAGGAAGCTAATGGCCACCCAGGTAACCATGGCGGAAGGCAGCATGCCATCCAGGCGGTCCATCAGTCCACCATGGCCTGGCAGCAGGTCCGACATATCCTTGATTCCCAGCTCACGCTTAAACTGTGATTCCACCAAGTCGCCCAAGGTGGCGCAAATGACGAGGCCAAGGCCCATCAGGCCGCCCACCCAGGCATCGTGATGGAGCAGGAACTTCACGGTAAGCGCGCCGGTGACCACGCCGAAGACGATGGACCCGGCAAAGCCCTCCCACGATTTCTTGGGGCTTACTGCGGGGGCCATGGGATGCGAGCCAAACATCACGCCAGCGATATAGCCACCAGTATCGGATGCCACCACGCACAACATGAAAACGACGATGGAAGCGGCACCACTGGCAAACGGGGTCGACACCAGCGATAGCATTGCTGCGAAGGTAGCAAATAGCGGAATCCACGTCAGCACAAAAATGCCGACGGACATATCGCGCAGGTAGTTAATTGGTGGGCGATGGCGACCATTATGGAAGAGGCGACCAAACATAAGCGCCAGCACAGCGGTAACATAGACCGCCACAAGGCCGGGCGCGCCCAGTGGCCACGAGACCCACACCATGGCTTGGCCCAGAATAATGAGCAAGGTGCGCGGAATATAGTAGGAATGCTCCCGCAGGCGGCTGAGCACCTCCCACATAGCAACGCCAACTGCAAGGGCGACGACCGCGTACCACGCGAGCGGGCCGGCCCATACGGCGAGCACGACAAGTGCGCCGAGGCCTACGCCAACGCCGATAGCGGCCGGCAAATCGCGGCCTGCGCCATTCTTCGGCTGAGGCAATCGGCGGTTTATGGCGTCACTCACCGTGACCGGCTCCTTTCGCTGCTTCTTTCGCGCCCCCTCGCTAACGTTCACTGCTCGCCCTCCCCTACTCCAGACTTCGGAGCTGTAGGCCGCGGAACAGAAAAAGCGCCGCCGGCCGGGGACAGGCACGGCGGCAATGACGGGAGGTGCTAGACCTCCATCAGCTCGTTTTCCTTGTTTTCTACCAGCTTGTCCACCTGCTCGATGTAGCCGGAAGTAATCTTTTCCATTTCCTTTTCCGCTGCGATGACCTCGTCCTCGCCGGCGTCGCCGTCCTTCTGCAGCTTCTTCAACTGCTCCATGGCCTTGCGGCGAATATTACGGATAGCAATCTTGCCGTCCTCGCCCTTGCTCTTGGCCAGCTTCACCATTTCCTTACGACGCTCCTCCGTCAGCTGCGGAACGGTCACGCGCAGAACTTGGCCATCGTTGGTAGGATTCACACCCAAATCCGAGTTGCGGATGGAGTTTTCAATCTCATGAATCATGGACTGCTCATAAGGCTTGATGAGCAGCATGCGCGGCTCCGGTACGGAAATGGTAGCCATCTGGGTAATCGGGGTAGGTACACCGTAGTATTCGGCTACCAAGCCGTTGAACATGGTGGGGTTCGCGCGGCCGGTACGAATGGTCACCAGCTGCTCGCGGGTGTGCTCGACGGAAGCGGTCATGTGCTCTTCTGCTTCGAGCTGAATCTCATCGATCATGAGGTTAAATCATCCTTAAACGAATAGGGGTGGCTGTATAAAAAGGTAGCAGGTTCGCGGCCCTTACAGTATTAGGACTGCACCAGCGTGCCGATAACTTCGCCGCCTGCGGCACGGGCGATATTGCCCTCCTCCAGCAGGTTAAAGACCAAAATCGGCATATCATTGTCCATGCACAGGCTAAAGGCCGTGGCATCTGCAACCTTGAGGCCCTTTTCAATGACCTCACGCGGAGTGATTTCGGAGTACAGTTCCGCATCCGGGTTGGTGCGTGGGTCATCGGAGTAGACGCCATCGACTGCCTTGGCCAAGAAAAGAACCTCGGCACCAATTTCCAGGGCACGCTGCGCGGCAGTGGTATCCGTGGAGAAGTACGGCATGCCCATGCCGGCGCCAAAGATAACCACACGACCCTTTTCCAGGTGGCGGTCAGCGCGCAGCGGCAGATACGGCTCGGCAATCTGCGCCATGTTGATGGAGGTCTGCACGCGGCAGTCCACGCCCTGCTGCTTGAGGAAGTCCTGCAATGCGAGAGAATTCATTACCGTGCCCAGCATGCCCATGTAGTCCGAACGAGCACGATCCATGCCGCGCTGGGAAAGCTCCGCGCCGCGGAAGAAGTTTCCGCCGCCGATAACCACTGCAATTTCGATTCCCTGGCGGGAGACCTCGGCGATTTGGCGGGCTACGTTTTCAACCACGTCTGGGTCGATACCGACCTTGCCGCCGCCGAACATCTCACCGCCCAGCTTCAGCATTACTCGCTTGTATCCAGTTCGCTTAATATCTGCAGCAGTCACGCCTACTTCGTCTCCTTAACGCGGGACAGTTTCAATCTCCGCCCTATCTTACCCATATATCTTTCGCTTCCTCACACCGCCCGCCGGTGCAGGCCAGTAGGCAATTGCGAGGTGCCAGTCCCGCTCCTGCGAATAGACAATCCGCACAAGTCGGCACGGTGAGCGCACAACAAAGCCCACGAAGGATAATCCTTCGTGGGCTAGTCGTTACAGCGGGATGGGCTTAAGCGCCAACCTCGTAGCGAACGAAGCCGGTGATGGTGGTGCCAGCTTCTTCAGCAACCTGCTTTACGGTCTTCTTGTTATCAGACAGGGAAGCCTGCTCCAGCAGAACGATGGACTTGAAGAAGCCGTTCAGGCGGCCTTCCACGATCTTCGGCAGGGCTGCCTCTGGCTTGCCCTCCTCACGAGTGGTGGCCTCAGCGATCTCGCGCTCCTTCTCAACGATCTCTGCAGGAACGTCCTCGCGGGTGAGGTACTCAGCGTTCATTGCAGCAATCTGCAGTGCTGCGGCGTGAGCGCCTTCCTCGCTACCCTCGTAGGAAACCAGAACGCCCACTGCCGGCGGCAGGTCAGCGGAACGCTGGTGCAGGTAAACGGCAACGTTGTCGCCCTCTACGGTAACTGCACGGCGTGCCTGCAGCTTCTCACCGGTCTTTGCGGACTCCTCGTCCACGACCTCGGAGACCTTCTTGCCGTCGATTTCAATGTTGTTGAGCTCGTCAGCGGAGTTTGCCTTGGCCTCAGCAGCAGCGTCAGCAATCTTGGCTGCGAAGGTCTTGAAAGCCTCGTTCTTAGCAACGAAGTCGGTCTCACAGTTGATCTCGACCATGGTGTTGCCGGAAACTGCGATGAGGCCCTCGGTAGCCTCACGGTCAGCGCGCTTGGAGACGTTCTTAGCGCCCTTAATGCGCAGGTACTCAACGGCCTTGTCGTAGTCGCCGTTGGACTCTTCCAGAGCCTTCTTGCAATCGAGCATGCCGGAGCCGGTAGCTTCGCGCAGTGCCTTGACGTCTGCAGCAGTGTAGTTCGCCATAGTTGGGGCGATCCTCCTTGAAAATCAAACAGTGTTCGTTCAAACAGCGTAGTCGACGCGGTGAAATCGCGCCGCTTTAGGGTGGCAGAAACCACCCCTTTCCCACCTCTGCGTAAAGGTGGAGCTGGCTTCAGCAGAACCCAGCATAGATAAAACCAACCCCCGCCGCCGTTAAAGCACGGTGGCGGGGGTTGGTAAACAGCCTTGGGCAGGAATTACTCCCTTGCTGCCCCACACCAAAAGTGCGTGGGGTATTCAGTTAAACGCAGGTAAGGAAGATTCCTAGCGAGAAGTTAAGACTACTTCTCGGCCTTGTCTGCGGATGCTTCCTCAGACTTTTCCGCGGAGGCCGGGTCGGAAGCTGCGGCAGCTGCCTCAGCGTCACGCTTTTCCTTCTCAGCGGAGTCGCCGGCAGCTTCCTTAGCTGCAGCCAGCTGACGCTCCTCACGAGCCTTCTTGCCTTCCTCAACAGCGGAGGCAACGATGCCGGAGAGCAGCTTGGTGGAGCGGATGGCGTCGTCGTTGCCCGGGATCGGGAAGTCAACGTCGTCCGGGTCGCAGTTGGTGTCCAGGATGGCAACAACCGGGATGTTCAGCTTGTGAGCTTCCTTTACCGCGATGTGCTCCTTGTTGGTATCAACAATCCACAGTGCGGATGGGGTCTTGGCCATATCGGAGATGCCACCCAGAACGCGCTCGAGCTTGGCGCGCTCACGGTTGAGCATGAGAACTTCCTTCTTGGTGCGGCCCTTGTAGCCGTCCTCACGCTCGTCCATTGCCTGAAGCTCCTTCATGCGCTTCAGACGCTTGGAAACGGTCTGGAAGTTGGTGAGCATGCCGCCCAACCAGCGGTGGTTGACGTAAGGCATACCGACGCGGGTTGCTTCCTCAGCAACTGCTTCCTGAGCCTGCTTCTTGGTACCAACGAACAGGATGGTGCCGCCGTGTGCAACGGTTTCCTTGACGAACTCGTAAGCCTCGTCAATGTAGGTCAGCGTCTGCTGCAGGTCGATGATGTAGATGCCGTTACGGTCAGTGAAGATGAAACGACGCATCTTCGGATTCCAGCGACGGGTCTGGTGGCCAAAGTGCACACCAGCGTCGAGGAGCTCGCGCATGGTTACAACTGCCATGATTCGCTCGCTTTCTTTTATCTTGTCTTTCGGTTTTCCAATTGTGCGGTGTTTTATTCCGCACCCTAGCAACGAAGGCCCCGCTGACACCTTGTTTCCAAGGACCACGTCAACCGTCAGGCTGTCTCTTCCTTCCAGCAGGAAGCGACAACTTCGCCGCGCGTAGTCAATGCCTCCACGAGGTGGACACACTGCTGCCCCAAAGAATAATCCCTATACGCTGGTTTTTCCAAACCGAAGACAGCTTATCCACAACTTCGCCGCAGCCACTTTGCATCAATCGTCACAACCGACTCAATCACATCATGCAACCCAAGTTGTCCACAGCTAAAGAAGAACGGACTACCGAAACGCTTCTTTCCGGCTGACACTGTGCCCATGAATTATGTGCTTTCCTGCTCCGCATTTCCCGCTTGCCGACGCCCCAGCTTCCTCCCCACTGCTTTCCTCACCCTTCTTTCGCTTTTTATTCTGTGTTGCCCACCGGCCACGGCCTACGTCGACCCTGCCTCGGGCAAACCTAGCCCGGCGCGGGTGCTGCGTGGATTCGACGCCCCAGAACACAAGTGGAGCCCTGGCCACCGCGGCGTCGACATGGCCCTATCAGTAGGCTCGCCGGTGGTCGCCGCCGAAGACGGCGAAGTCGCCTTTGTGGGTACGGTGGCCGGCAAACCAGTTGTCTCCATTGCCCACGCGGATGGAGTGAGAACGACGTATCAGCCCGTGCACGGCTCCGTAAAGCAGGGCCAAAAAGTCCGCGAGGGCCAAGTGATAGGCCGTTTAGGCAATCCCGTCGATGGCTATCCCGGACTGCACTGGGGTGCACTCATCGCAAAAGATACCTACATCGACCCTTTAACCCTGCTGGATATGCCGGTAATTCGCCTCAAACCGCTTTAAGCTCGGGGATGGGCTTGGTCGTAAACGCGCTGCAAGCGCTGCGCGGACACGTGGGTATAAATCTGCGTGGTATTAAGCGAGGAGTGCCCCAGCAGTTCTTGCACTACGCGCAAATCTGCCCCGCCTTCCAAAAGGTGGGTTGCGGCAGAGTGGCGCACCCCGTGCGGGGTAAGCCCCTGTGCACCAGTGACTTTGGCGGCCTTTTCCACAATGCGGCGCACCTGGCGTTGATCGATGCGCCCTCCCCTGCTGCCAACAAAGACCGCTTCAGTTTCAGCCGAGGCGATTTCTCCACGGCCTTTGTCAATCCACTGCTTTAAGGCGTCTTCCGCTGCGTGCCCGAAAGGTACTACGCGCTGCTTATTGCCTTTACCGGTGACGTGCAGGGTACCGCGCTGAAAATCAATATCGCCCAGGTCCAGCCGGACCAACTCCGCCACGCGCATACCGGAGGCATAGAGCAGCTCCAGGATGGCGCTATCGCGAAGGAAGTGGACTTCATCTGCAGAGACCGCATTGCCCATAAGCTCGCCGGCCTGCTCCGGAGCAAGAACCGTGGGAAGATGACGCCCCACTTTGGGCGTAACTAAGCGGGCAGCAACGTCTCGCTTAAGGTGACCTTCGCGCACCGCCCAAGTAGAAAAACCCTTCGCTGCCGCGGTGCGCCGCGCCAGGGTGGAACGCGATTTTCCTTCCGCAACAGCCTCTGCCAACCATTGGCGCAGGCTGTTGAGGTCAAACTCCGCGAAGGTAGGCACGCTGCGTGCAAGGTCGCGCAAGTCGGCGCGATACCCGCGCACCGTCGCTTCTGCACGGCCCCTGACATGTAGTTGGAAATCCGCGAAGTCCTCAATGGCCTCAGCCATCTGCCCCTCAACTTTCGGAGCCTTCGCGGATTTTCCATCTTCACTCATGCCACAGCAGTGTACTCGCCAAACGCAGGTGCCATTTATTCCGTTTCCCGGCGTGCCCAGGTATTGCCATGCCGGACGACAACGCACATCTTTTCCAGCGCCAGAAGTAAGTGAACTGTCAGCGGTAAACGGAATCCCGCTTCACGGGCAATGTCTTCTGCCGTTGCTTTTTCCTGTCCTAGCGGTGGCGTCGCGTCAAAGACGCGCAACTCATTGCGGGAGAGGCGTTGGGTTATGGTTGCCGCAAAATTGATTTCGTACTGTGCGCCTGGGTCCACTTCCCCGGCGCGACTTACTAGAGCGCGAATTTCATCAGCACTGGTAACCAGCTGTGCGCGGCCTTCTTGAATGCGCTGGTGGCAGCCCAACGAGCCGCTAGTAGTTATCGGCCCCGGCACCGCCATCGCAACTCGCCCAAGCGCTTCTGCCCAGTTGAGGGTATTCAATGCGCCAGATCGAAATGCGGCCTCCATAACGACGGTGCCGTGGCTCAATGCTGCCACTAAGCGATTGCGCGTTAAGAACCGGTGGCGCTTCGGCGCGGTTTCCGGCGCAAATTCAGAGACGATACAACCATTGTCCGCAATCTTGGCGAATAAGTTGGCATTGCGGGCTGGGTAATCCCTATCGATGCCACACGCTGCTATGGCTACCGTGCGTCCGTTGTTGTGCAACGCTGTTTCGTGCGCGACGGTATCCACTCCCAACGCGCCGCCTGATATTGGAGTCCATTCATGCTGAACCAATCCGGACACGACGTTTTGGGTGGCCTGCCAGCCATAGCGGGAGATGGCACGAGTACCGACGATGGCCACAGCTTGAGCAACCTCTGCCTGCAATGGCGCACCGCGCACCCACAGGCTATGCGGTGGCAACGCTTGGTCATCAAAAGTAGCTGGGGCCTCCCCGCTGTGCTGATAAAAGCCGAATGCAGAGTCGAACTCCTCTGTGGGCCACTCTGGGCTTTCTGCCGTAATGAGCCGGGCCCCGACTTTTTCGGCTGCCGCCATGTCTTCGGCTTGCCGCAACCAGTCATAGCGGGAGGCCGTGCGCGCCAAAAGCGGGCCTATCCAGTCGGCACGATTGTAGATTCCGTGGGCGATTTCCTCTGCTGGGTACTGCGTGAGCAGGGCCTGCAATGCAGCAGAGGGGCCCTCGACTACGCGGTTGAGGTATACCCAGGTCGCATACGGAGTAGAGAGGTCAAGTTCGCTCATGCTGCGAGCCTCCCTACGTTAATTGAGCCGCGCAGATCGAGCGCGCGCCCCACTTCGTCCAGGTCCGGCTGCGCCTTTCCTGCTAGATCGGCCAGAGTCCAGGAGAGCTTCAATACGCGATCCACTCCGCGCTGGGATATTTCACCTTCAGCCAAGTAGGCAGACAACATGACCATTGCAGCCTCCGCAGCGGGCCTCTTTCGGCGCAAATAGGACGAGGGAACTTCCCCATTGGTGCGCGCGGTGATACCATCCGCCCACCAGCGCGCGGCGGAACGTTCACGGGCAGCGGCGACGCGCTCGGCGATGACTGCGGATTCCTCTTCACCGTCCGCGTTAATTGTTGCCGCCTGCCCGCTTAAGGTGACCACCATATCCAAACGGTCTCGCAACGGTCCGGAGAGGTTGGAGAGGTAGTTCATTCGTTCATGGGGGTTGCACCTGCACTTGGACGGATCTTCGGCCGCACACCTGCACGGATTTGCCGCCATGACCAATTGGAAGCGGGCAGGATAGGTGACCTCGCGGCGCGAGCGCGCCAACCGCACGTGTCCTTCCTCCAGCGGTGCACGCAGACCATCGAGTACTGGCGCGGCTACCTCACTGGCCTCGTCGAGAAAGAGCACACCATTGTGAGCCAAACTCACCGCACCAGGCCGCGGATGTCCGGAACCGCCGCCAAGTAAAGCCGCCCGAGTAACCGAGGCATGTGGGGCGATGAACGGGGCGCGCTCGACGACCTCACCTGGGGTTCCGGTAAGCGAATGAATTGCGGTGGTTTCAACCTGCTGGTCTGGGGTAAGGGTAGGCAGGATGGTGGGCAGGCGCGAGGCGATCATGGACTTTCCTGACCCAGGCGGCCCAATCATCATCAAGTGATGGCCGCCGGCTGCAGCAACCTCGGCAGCCCATTTGGCGTTAGCTTGGCCAGCGATATCGCTAAAGTCGAGTCGCGACGCCGCCGCAGGCGCGGGGCTGAGCGACCCCGAAAAGCTCGCCGCCTGCGGCAGCCCACGATTACCGCAGGCCCATCCGAAAGCCTCCTTCAAAGACGAAGCAACCAGTACGTCCATGTCCGGCACCAATGTGGCCTCAGCGGCATTGCCGGGCGGAACAACGAGAGTTGTAATTCCTTGTTCCCGTGCGGCCAGAAGAGCGGGGATAATACCTGCTACAGGCCGAACGGAGCCGTCGAGACCGAGCTCGCCTAGGACCAAGGTGCGCTGCAGGCGTTGGGCGGGCGAGGGAGTACTGCCATAAGACGGGAAGTCGGCCTCCGCCTGTGCCGCGAGGATCGCAAGCGCTATGGGTAGGTCAAAGTGGGACCCGGATTTGGGAAGCGAAGCCGGGGACATGGAGACCACCACTTTGGTCTTGGGCCAGGGCAGATGGGAATTGAAGGCTGCGGTTCTGATCCGGTCCCGGGATTCGGAGATTGCGGTATCCGTCTGGCCTACAACGTGAATCCCTGGCAGACCGTGACCGACGTTCGCTTCCACATCAACCAACTGCGCTAGGACTCCGTTGAGGGACATGGTCAAACAATTACCTAGAGCCATCTTCAACCCCCTTGAAGTGTTCCAGCACAAACCCTTGCCCGCGCGCGACCAGGGCAATGACGTCGAATCGCACCTCAGATAGTGGTCTTCCGTCGAGCCACTGCGCCGCTGCTTTCCGCAGGCGCGCGAGCTTCTGTGGAGTTACGGCCTCAGCTACCCCGTAGCTGGAATTAGCGCGGGTCTTAACCTCAACAAAGACGATGGTTCCGTCTGCTTCCCGGGCGATGAGGTCGATTTCTCCCACCCGATAAGAGACGTTGGCGGCGATGATGTCTGCTCCGCGCTCGCGCAAATAGCGCGCTGCGAAGGCCTCTCCCCTTTTGCCTAAGACTTGTTTATGACGAGGCTTCTTCGTGGCCAAGCGGTGTTCTGAACTAAAGTGCATTGCGATTTATCCTTGTGCATCGAAAAATTTATTGGCCTGCACAGAACACCGCAGCTGGCAGGGCCTACACAAGGGGCACAAAAGCAAAAAGACCCTAGCTGTGGATAACTTGGCTCTGCAGCACTGTTATCCACAGCTAGGGCGCGGCGCTGTGTGCGCCGTCTTGACAAAGTTATTCCGGCATCATGAATTCCGGCTTATCCAGCTCCTCGATATTGACATCCTTGTATGTAATAACGCGGACGTAGCGCACAAAGCGCGCGGAGCGGTACATATCCCATACCCAAGCATCAGACATGCGCACCTCGTAGTAGACATCAGGCCCAGAGGTATGCGGAATAAGCTCGACCGCATTAGCCAGATAAAAGCGCCGCTCAGTTTCAACGACATAGGAAAACTGGCTGACAACGTCCCGGTACTCGCGGTAGAGAGACAGCTCTACCTCAGCCTCGTAGTTATCGAGTTCCTCTGCACTCACGGTGGACCTCCAGATTGTGGGTTAGCTCGCTTTAGCTTAGCGCGAGAAGTGCTAGTTTCTAGCTAGGCACGCGCGGCAAACTCCGCATGAGCACGGCGGACGTTTTCGTAGCTCATCCGGTGCTCCGGGCACGCTCCAAGCGCCGCAATTGCGGCCTCATGCGCCTTGGTTCCGTACCCCTTATGGCTGGCTAACCCGTAGCCGGGGTACCGCGCATCCAGCTCGTACATCAGGTGGTCGCGGCTGACCTTGGCCAACACACTCGCCGCGGCGATACACCGCGCGGCCGCATCGCCGCCGATAATGGGCAGGTGGGGTTGGGTGAGGCCGGGGATAAAGAGGGCGTCGGTAAGCACATAGCCCGGACGTGTCTCCAGGCGCACAACTGCCCTGCGCATGCCGGAGATATTGGCGTGCTGGATGCCACGCTTATCGATGTCCCCCGCACCAATATGCAGTACAGACCAGTCCACAGCCTTGTCTTTAATGAGTGGAAAAAGCTTCTCGCGTTGTTTGGGGGTGAGCTTCTTGGAGTCAGTAAGTTCCGACAACTCCTTGATCGGCCGATCGGGCATCACACAGGCCGCGATGGTGATTGGTCCACAGCAGGCACCGCGACCCGCTTCATCCACACCGGCTACCGGGCCTAAACCGGCCTTGTTCAATGCGACCTCGTAGGTGCGTCGCTGTTTAAGCCGCCGCATGCGAAATTTCCGGGTGTTCCACCCCGCCCCAACGCGAAAGCGGCAAAATGATGGCCTCGACGCGCCCGCGGACATTGTCCACCGGCACGGTGCCCTGCAGGTGGTCACCCAAGTGCGCACGGGAATCGAGGGAGTTGGTGCGATTATCGCCCATCACCCAAAGGTTTCCTTCGGGGACGGTGACCGGGCCAAAATACTCTCCGCCACACTCTCGCGAACCCACGCTGGAGTCTACGGGAATCTCCGGCGGATCGAGGACGAAGGATTGGTCAATGGGTTTTCCGTTCACCATGACCGCAGGATCGCCGGCCTGACAGCTCACCGTCTGCCCGCCGGTAGCTATGACGCGCTTGACCAGGATATTTTCCCCATTGGGAAGCAGCCCTACGGCCGCCAGAGCATTTTGGGCCCCGCGCACGAAGATATTGTGCGAACGATTGACCTCAAACTCGTTATTCCACGACTCGGGCCCTTCAAAAACCACCACTTCCCCGGGCTTTGGGTCCGTGAAGTAATAGCTGACCTTTTGCACGGCGATACGATCGTTCTTGCAGCCAGGACACCCGTGCAGGGTCGGTTCCATCGACGCAGAAGGAATGACATACATCCGCCCCACCAGCGCCTGCAGGAGCACCAGCAGGACAAAGCCTGCCACCACGGGGATGAGAAAATCCCGGGTGCGCAGGCGTTGGGAGGAAGGCTTATTCCTGAATGTCCGGGTCATCGACCCCACCAATGCGGGTAAACGGCCAGAATACGAATTTCACCTTGCCGCGGACGTTTTCTACTGGAACCGTGCCATGGAACTTATCGGTCATGTGGTAACGAGAATCGGCCGAAGCAGTACGGTTATCGCCCATCACCCAGATATTGTCCTCCGGTACCTCGACGGGACCAAAGTACGGACCACCGCAGGCCTCCGAGCCGGTCGACTCATCTACCGGGTACGTTGGCGGGTCTTGCACATAGTCTTGCTCGATGGGTTTGCCATCCACCATGACTGCAGGATCGCCCTCCTGGCAGGACACCGTCTGTCCGCCGGTAGCGACCACACGCTTGACCAAGGTGTTTTCATCTGGTGGTGCCAAAGATACGAAGCTCAACGCATCCTGCACGCCATGAATGATCGGATTGGACGAGCGTGGTGAGACGTAGCTGGAATTCCAGTCCTCGGTGCCCTTGAATACAACGACATCGCCCGGCTCTGGCTCGCCGTCACCGTAATAAGAGATCTTCTCCGTAAAGATACGGTCATTTGTGCAGCCCTCGCAGCCGTGGAGGGTCGGCTCCATTGAACCCGACGGGATCACATACTGCCGGCCGATAAAATTCTGGAATAGTCCGACGATCACGAGAACCGTCGCCACTACCAGAAGGGTTTCTAGCAGCCACGGCATTTCTTTCTTCTTAGTCGCCTCTTTGCCTTGCTGGGTGGCCTCGCCCTGTACTGGGTGGGCCCCCTCGCCTTCTGGCGGCTGTTCCTGCGAGATGCTGTCTTTATTCACGCGCTAGATCCTAGCAACCCCACGCCCGACTTCCGCTCTTATCCCCCTCGCTGCAGGGGGATTCACAGTGAACTTTCCGTTTAGATCATGCTTCTAACTTTGGAATAAGCGCAATTGGGTATTAAAAATCCCCTTGCACCCACAGTGGGGCGCAAGGGGAAGCTGGCGCGCAGCGCGCTAGTACTAGCGACGCTCCTTGATGCGAGCCTTCTTGCCGCGCAGATCACGCAGGTAGTAGAGCTTCGCACGGCGGACGCGGCCACGGCGGGAGACCTTGATGGACTCCAGGTTCGGGGAGTGAACCGGGAAGGTACGCTCAACGCCGATGCCGAAGGAAACCTTACGGACGGTGAAGGTCTCACGGATGCCGGAGCCCTGACGACGGATGCAGATGCCCTTGAAGAGCTGTGCACGCTCGTTGTTGCCCTCGATAACCTTTACGTTAACGTCGAGGGTATCGCCTGGGCGGAAGGACGGGATATCGTCGCGCAGCTGTGCTGCATCGACCTTGTCAATAATGTTGGACATGCCAATATTCCTTTTCAGTTTGGGACAGAGGACCCTAGCGGCGTACTGCCTAACCGGTTCGTGCCCGTTACATAGAACGGTGCACTATTTTTCCACATACGCCAGCCGGAACCAAATTCTCATATCGCAAGCTTGCTTGCTCTGCCCAAGGTTCCTCACCGCAGTGCAAGGAACCTAGAAACCTGCCTTCTTCAGAGCATCGGCCATGGCTCCACCACCGCCGGCGCTGCCCGCACCACCCGTGCGGCCGCGCGAACCGCCCCGGGATCCGCGGCCGGACTTGTGGCCGGAGCGCTTTCCTTCTCCCCTGCCGCCGGACTTGGCGGAACCGCGTGGGGAATCACCGCGGCGTTTGGGAGCCGGCTGCCCCGGTTCATCATCCAAACGCAGGGAGAGGCCGATGCGCTGGCGCTCCACATCAACCTCCATGACCTTCACCTTGACCACCTGGCCAGAGCGCACGACCTCGTGCGGATCGGAGACAAACTTGTGGCTCATGGCAGAAACGTGGACGAGGCCATCCTGATGGACTCCGACATCCACGAAGGCGCCAAATGCCGCCACGTTGGTCACCGTGCCCTCAAGAATCATGCCCGGGGTGAGATCGGAGACCTTATGTACGCCTTCTTTAAAGGTGGCGGTCTTAAACTCAGGGCGCGGATCGCGTCCGGGCTTATCTAGCTCGGCGATGATATCGGTCACCGTAGGAATGCCGAAAATCTCGTCTGCAAAGTCTGCTGGCGCCAGCGTGCTGAGTACGCGGGTATTGCCAATAAGTTCAGAAATACCCAGGCCCGTCTTCTCCGCGATGCGGGAGACGACAGGATAGGCCTCTGGGTGTACGGCAGAGGAATCCAGTGGATCGGTACCGCCGTTGATGCGGAGGAAGCCCGCAGACTGCTCAAAGGCCTTAGGCCCAAGACGCGGTACCTTCTTCAGTTCCTTGCGGGAAGCAAAAGAACCGTGTTCATTGCGGTAGGCCACAATATTGGAGGCGATGGTGGAATTGACACCAGCTACGCGCTCGAGCAGCGGGACGGAAGCGGTATTGAGATCCACGCCCACGCCGTTTACCGCACTTTCCACCACGCCATCGAGGGTGCGGGCGAGCGCCGTCTGGTTAACGTCGTGCTGGTACTGCCCCACACCAATAGCCTTCGGATCGATCTTGACCAATTCAGCCAAAGGATCCTGCAAGCGGCGAGCGATGGAAACCGCGCCGCGCAGTGAGACATCCATGTCAGGAAATTCCTCCGCCGCAAGCGGCGAGGCGGAGTAGACCGAGGCGCCGGACTCGGAAACCACGACGGGCGTGGGTCGCTGGCCGCCGGCCTGTTTAATTAGGTCCGCAATTTCCTGAGCAAGCTTCTCGGTCTCGCGGGAGGCGGTGCCGTTGCCGATGGCCATAAGGTCTACAGAATGCTTGGCGCACAGGGTCGACAGCGTCTGAACTGCTTGACTCCACTGATTTTGCGGCTGATGCGGGTAGACAATGGCGGTGTCGAGCACCTTGCCGGTTTTGTCCACTACCGCGCACTTCACGCCATTGCGGTAGCCCGGATCCAAGCCGATGGTGGCACGCTGGCCGGCAGGGGCGGCGAGCAGCACGTCGCGCAGATTAGTAGCAAAGATCTTTAGCGCGCCTTCCTCCGCAATCTCTTTCAGCCGCATGCGAACGTCCAGGCTGGAGGAAATATAGAGCTTGGTGCGCCAGCCCCAATGGACGGCGTCGGCAAGCCACTTGGAGGAGCGATCTAGCTCGAAGCGGGAGGCGATTACATCCTCGTAATCGGCGTCATCGCCGGCATCTAGTTGCAACTGCAGCACTCCCTCATTCTCGCCACGCAGCAGCGCCAAAATGCGGTGCGAAGGCAGCTTGTGGAAGGGCTCGTTGAAATCGAAGTAATCCTTAAACTTCGCGCCTTCGGCTTCCTTTCCCTCAACTACGTGCGCGCCCATGGAGCCTTCAGTGAACATACGCTCGCGTACTTCACCCACCAGATCCGCGTCGAGCGCGAAACGGTCCACCAAGATGGCGCGGGCGCCGTCGAGGGCCTTCTTGGTGTCCTCAAAGCCCTCGGTAACAAACCCCTGTGCCAGCTCTTCTGGAGCGGCGTTGGGATCCGCAATGAGCTTATCGGTCAGCTCCTCTAGGCCGGCTTCGCGGGCAATATCGGCCTTGGTTTTGCGGCGTTTCTTATACGGCAGGTACAGGTCCTCCAGGCGCGCCTTGGTCTCGCAGGCAAGGATTTGCTCCTTGAGGGCGTCGCTAAGCTTGCCCTGCTCTTCAATCGCCGCAAGGATGGTCTCCTTGCGCTCCTGCAGTTCCTTCAAGTAGTTCGCGCGCTCTTCAATGGTGCGCAGCTGGGAATCATCCAGCCCGCCGGTGGCCTCCTTGCGGTAGCGGGCGATAAAGGGCACTGTATTGCCCTCCGCAAGCAGCTGCAACGCGGTAGAAACCTGTGATTCCTTGACGTTGAGCTCGGCGGCGATAGTGGCCGCAATATTCACGTGGTCTCCTCACTCTTTCTCGAGGTTTGGGATTAGACCCACCCAATTTACCGCACGACTCTTACACCGCCTTCGCTTGCCGACGCCCCTCTCAACGCAAATCCTCCTTTCCAGCAGGGAAAGGAGGAAGGTGCGGCGCGTGCTTAGTGGATAACCACGCGGGCGTTATCGCCGCCGGTGCAAGTAACCCGGGCGGAGCTACCGGAGCAGTACATGGTGTAGGTACCACCGGTGGTCGGCGAATGGACGCTCAAGGTGACGTTGGTGCCGCCACCCGCAACCCAGTTATTCATAAAAGCGGTGTAGACGTTGCGAGCAAAAGGACTGGAAGTCGGGCCCGTCGCATAATAGTTAGGGTAATCACCCCAGGAATGTCCATTGCTGGAGCCAGCGGAACCAGCCTGTGCCGGTGCTGGTGCCGGGGCTTCCTTGGTCTCGGTCACCGTGACCGGGCTGGAGTCCTCATCCTCTGCAGAATCCTTGGAGGAACCGGACTTCTTGCCGGACCCCGACCCAGTTCCGGATCCGCTATTCGCATCCGCCTGCTGGAATTGGCTATCGGCAGCAGCGCTGGTCGATGCATCATCCTTGTTATTGGTCACGAACATGATGACCATGGCGGCCACCGCAATGACCGCCACAATGGCTGCGATAATTGCCGCGATGGTGGCGCCGCCTACGCCACCGCTTTGCTGCGGCTGGGAATAATACTGCTGATTGTACTGGGGCGGCTGCTGGTTATATCCACCGTAGTTATTGCCATTGGGAGCCGTCATAGTTCAGGGACCACCTTGGGAATAGGAAACTGAGGGAATGTCCCCTTTACTATAACCCTAGAAGGCATATGCGCTGCAGTTTAGGCAGAAAAAGCGCTAAATGATTTCCAAATTCCGCTTATAACCCAGAATCCGCCCGCCACACCGCCGGGGCACCAAGCCCCATCTCCGTAAAACCGATTTCCGCACTGCCCACCCAGGGGGCTTGCGGCGGCAAGCAGTCTGCCACCAAGGAGGCTACTGCAGCCAGGGACTGTGTGGTCTCTCCGTTAACGATGAGCCGCCACACCGGAATTCCTTGTGGCCACTGGCCGAAACTGAAGCGATATTCCTGCGCTAGCGGGCTGCTTTCAGTGCACTCCTCCGCTACCTGGAGAGCGAAAATGCTTAGCGGCTCAAAGCCCCGTGCCCGCAGCACCTCTGGCAATGCTTCGAGGCTTTTCTCCCACTTCTTGGGCTCTATGAGCACGGAAAGATCGGCGCTTACCTCCATTAGCCTTCGCCCTCTGCGTGAGCTTCTTGTTTCAACTCCGCGATAAAGGCCCTGTCCTTCTTATCGAGCTCAGCCGTCTCCAAGAGTTCGGGGCGACGCTGCCACGTGCGCAGCAATGCCTGTTCCCTCCGCCATTTGTCTACCAAACCGTGGTTTCCCGAGGTGAGTACGTCCGGCACGGCTAGACCACGCCACTCTCGCGGCTTGGTATAGCTCGGGCCTTCCAATAGACCATCAGAAAAGGAATCTTCCTCATGAGAGCGCTTATTTCCCAGCACACCAGGGATGAGTCGCACTACTGCCTCTGCAATCACCAACGTTGCCACTTCCCCACCGATCAACACATAATCGCCGATGGAAACCTCGCGCACACGGTAGCGCCGAGCGGCGTCATCCACCACGCGCTGATCGATGCCCTCATAACGCCCGCAGGCAAAAACAATGTGCTCCTCATTGGACCACGCCCGCGCATCTGCTTGGCTAAACGGTTTTCCCGTCGGCGTCGGCACGATAAGCAGTGGAAGGTCGCTATCCTCATCGGCCGTGGCATCAACCGCATAGGCTTGCGCCTCAACCCCTTCTAATTCATCGTGGCGCGGACGGTTTAGGTGTGGCAACGCAGACTCTAGATTGGGCGCACTTTCCCGCGTGGCGACGCTATCGAGCGCCGGCCCCCAAACTTCTGGCTTCATAACCATGCCGGGGCCACCACCGAACGGCGAGTCATCGACAGACTTATGCGCATCCGTAGCCCACTGCCGCAGATCGTGCACACCTACTTCAAGGCGACCTTGTTCAATGGCCTTCCCCAAAAGCGCATGCCGCAACGGGTCCAGGTACTCCGGAAAAATGGTGATGACGTCGAGCCTCATAGGTCAAGCAATCCTTCCGGCGGATCGATGGTGCACGTTCCAGCCTCTAGGTTCACCTCAGGAACAATGGCATGCACGAAGGGAATGAGCGCCTCCTTGTTGTTGTCGAGTTTTATCTCCAACAAATCTTGGCTTCCGCCGTGGATGACCGATGTGACCTCACCGATCTCCTCGCCTTCCAGAAGTACGCGAAGCCCTTCCAGCTCGTGGTCATAAAAACCATCATCATCACTGTCAAGCGGAGCGGCAAAGAACTTGGTACCGCGGAGGCTATCCGCCACGGTACGGTCTTTGATCTCTTCGAAGGTAACGAGCAGCCTTCCCTTATGGCTCCGGACCGCCTTGATAGTTAGTGTGTGCTCCTTCTTGCCCTGCGTGCCATGAAGAACTTCCCCTACCGCAAAGCGCACCTCCGGTTCATCCGTAGTGGCCTCGACTACGACTTCACCTTTCACGCCGTGCGATTTAATCACGCGACCAATCATCAATTCCATAGCGGAAAGTCTACAACACAGACCTCTTTGCCCTTGTCAGTCATGAATTTTGGCGCTTTGGAAAGTAAACCCAGATTTTGAGTATTGTTGCCGTTAAAGTGGGCTTATGAGCGATCTACCGACCAACTCCCCGGACACGTTTGGCGCGGCTTCTCATTCAGGCGAGGATTCCGTAATGTCCGCGCTAAACCTGCTGGACATCGCGCCTGATACCGATCCGCACCGCCCGCGCCCGGGCGTACAGCGCGTCTTGAGCGCCGATGGTGCCAACCTCATTCTCTTTAGCTTTGCGCCTGGACAGTCCCTGCCCAACCATAAGGCCGCACATCCCATCACCGTGCAGGCGCTGCGCGGTGAGCTTAACTTCAGCTACGGCAGTGAAACCATCCCGCTCACCCCCGGCTCTATCGTGCACCTTCCTGCATATGAGGTGCATAAAGTCGAGGCCACGCCGGAGAGCGGCGACCCTTCTACCCCCGCAATTTTGCTGCTCACCATGCTCACCAAATAATTTATACACGCATAAGTTTTGGTGATAAAATGAGTTTTATGGAAACGCACAATAAGCCCTACCATCATGGAAATCTCCACGATGAGCTGCTCCGTATCGCTGTCCAACTAGGTAAAAGAAGCGGCCCCGACGCTATTACCGTCCGTGCGGTAACCCGCGAAGCAGGAGTGTCCCCTACCTCCGCCTACCGCCACTTCAAGGACCAAGAAGAACTGCACGATAAGGTAGCCGAGCTTGCCACCGATGAGTTGGTTCGGCGTTTGCACGAAACAACCGAGACTGCAGAAGGCCTAGATTTTCCAGAGCACCTGATGCAGATTGGTTACGCTTACCTCGAGTTTGCCTTGGATGAGACCAATTTCTTCCGCTGCATGCTGGAGTGGAAGGCGCTGCGTTTCATGCTCGGCGTAGATCCCAATACGGAAGATGATCCGAAGATGGATCACCTACAGCAGATTCGCGATTTCTTTGCCCTGTTGTCCCGCCACGCCGAAGCACTGGACAATACCACTGAGCCTACGTATTTCCTGCAAAATGCTCTGCTGGCCTGGTCGGCTATTCATGGATTTACCGTGCTTGCCATCAACGGCCCTATGTCGCAGCTTCCACGCGAGCAGATCCTCGAGCTTTTCACACCGGTTGTTGCAGGCGCCCTGCGCGGCATGGACTTTAAGCAACCCTCTAACGTCTACAGCCGCTACTCCAACTACAAGCCACAGAACTAAAGGCGAACTGGCATATCCCGACATGGATGCCGCAAGTTTCCTAGCGCGTCACCGCCAGTAGCGACCGCGTACGCAGCCCCGGCAAGGACTAGCGTGCGCGGTCGCTATAGTGTGCCGGCGTTCTTCCGCGAAAAATAAAGGCCCCGCTACTACGACCAGTGATCGTAGCGGCGGGGCCCGAAGCTAAAGCGCTATGCGCTTAACGAGGGAGGCAGATTACTCTGCGGACTCCTCAGAGGCTTCCTCAGCCTTCTCCTCGGCCTCAGCGTCAGCTTCGCCGGCGGCAGCAGCGGCAGCCTCTGCAGCAGCAGCTTCCTCAGCAGCCTTCTTCTCAGCCTCTTCCTTGGCCTTCTTCTTCTTTTCAGTGATGGCCTCGATGGTCGGGCCATTGTTAGCCTCAGCCAGTGCCTCGTTGAAGATCTCCAGCTTGGACTTCTTCTCCTCAGCAACCTTCAGGGTGCCCTCTGCGCCCGGCAGGCCCTTGTGCTTCTGCCAGTCACCGGTGACCTTCAGCAGAGCGAGAACCGGCTCGGTTGGCTGTGCGCCAACGGACAGCCAGTGCTGTGCACGCTCGGAATCGATCTGGATGAGGGAAGGCTCTTCCTTCGGGTGGTAGATACCGATGTTCTCGATGACCTTGCCGTTACGACGGGTGCGGGCATCAGCAATAACAACGCGGTACTCAGCAGCGCGGACCTTGCCCAGGCGCTGCAGCTTGATCTTGACAGCCATGTTGGCTCCTTTACTAGTCACTGGGCAGTACAGACGCGCACTAGATTGTGCGCCGGTTCAACCCTTGGATTTTATCTGCGCGTGACATACCGGCCGACCGTGGACGGAAACGGTGCTACGCAGAATATTACGTTCTTCAGTTTATCTAGCTCAGAAATCCGAGCAGACAACCTGAAATATTTTAGCGCGAGTAGCTGCATTTTCAAAAATTACTACGCCACGCACGCAGGTTCGTTATGCCTGCGATACTGAAGCAGAGTACCCTTAAGGGCCGAATATAGACATTTCGTTTCATATGTATGGCGCGCCTTCCGCCCCACCATTCAGGCATAGGCGCACGAAAAGACAGTTTATGACTAAAGAATCACCGCGAAATTTCCGGTACCGCTATGACCTTGATGGCCTGCGCGGTATTGCCATCGGCCTAGTAGTTATCTACCACGTATTCGTCGGACGGGTATCCGGCGGCGTCGACGTATTCCTGCTGCTATCCGGCTACTTCTTCTTGGGCTCCCAGCTGCGCTACGCAAGCAAGCCCAACGCCTCGCTGAACCCATGGTGGCCCATCTGGCGCACCTTGCGACGCCTAGTGCCGAGCTTGGTTCTGGTCATCGGTGTGACCTACATTCTAGTGCGAATTTTCACCCCGCAGCTCATGCGCACCGAGCTCACCCAGCAGATTACAGCCACCATGCTGTATTACCAGAACTGGGAGCTAGCGGAACAAAACGCCGACTACACGGCGGCCGCGGCCGATACCTCGCCGCTGCAGCACATGTGGTCCATGGCCGTGCAGGGTCAGTTCTACATCATGGGCATTGCCTTCGCGCTCATCTTGGCTGCCATCATGAAGTTCCGGCCGAAGCAGCAGCCTTTGGGCAAGCGCAGCTTCCCCACGGTCAACCAGATTGCTGGCCCGATCCTCATCGTGGTCACCATCGCCTCCTTCGCCTATGCTTCGCGCCACGGCCTCTACGGAACTCCGGAGAACTACTATTCCACTTGGTCGCGCGCTTGGGAGTTGACCTTGGGCGCGGTCTTGGCCATCTACGGTTCCTCCTGGAAGATTCCAGCCCGCCTCTATGACCTCTTTACCGGCCTGGGCCTTCTGATGCTCATCTTTACTGGTGCCATCATCGCGGATACCACTGCGTATCCTGGCCCGCTTTCCCTCTTGCCACTAGGCGGCGCCGTGCTCATTATCTTGGGCGGCGGTGGCAAGATTTCCAAGGCCATGGCCTCCAAGCAAGCGCGCTGGCTGGGCGATGTAGCCTACCCGCTCTACCTGTGGCACTGGCCATTGCTCATTTTGTCCACCTCCTACCTGGGTCAAGAAACCCCGTCGTGGTGGTTGGGCGTCATCATTATCGTCATTTCGCTAGTGTTGGCGGACCTCACGCACCGCTTTTTGGAAAAGCCCCTGCGCCAGCATCGCAAGCGCCCCACGGCCGAGGATCTGCCGGTACGTAAGGGCCTTTCGACCTTGCAGAAACCCGCCGGTGCCGCCCGCGGTGTGGGCGGCGTCGTAGTCGCTGCGGCTGTTGTCGGCCTCTTGGCTATCCAGCCACTGTGGATGCGCACCCTTGATGATGCTGATGCGGAGCTTTTGGATCCTGCCCTCTACCCCGGCGCAACGACGTTCATCAACGACATCACCCCGCCGGATAACGTGGAGGTCAAGCCTGATCCGATTCTGGCCGGCGGAATCCAGCCACCAGTAGCGACAAATTGGTGCTTCGTGCCAGATAGCCAGCCCGCTGACTTCTTCTTCGAAACCCGCAAGGACGGCAAGACCCCCTGCATTTTCGGTGACCCCAACGCAGAGAAGGAAGTCTATTTGGTCGGCGGTTCCCACGCGGAGCAGTATTCTGCCCCGCTGGACCGCTTAGGCAAGGAAATGGGCTTTAAGCTGGTACCACTGCTGCGCCAGGGCTGCCCGATTGAATTGGGTGACGATGTCACCGTGACCCCAGAGTGTGCCGAGTGGGGCAAGCTGGTCATGGATCGCATCGAAGAGGCGAACCCGGCCTTGGTTATCTCAAATACCACTCGCCCGCAAAATGAATTTGGCACCGGCCCCGATGCCGTGCCCGCCGGCTACCAGGCATTCTGGGAGGAATTGGCCGAACGCGATATTCCCTTCTTGGGCTTCCGCGATAACCCGTGGGGATTCGACGAAGAAGGCCGTCCACGCGAGTTTGATGAGTGCTACGTCGCTACTGAAGATGCCTACGGCTGCGGCATGCGCTTTGAGCAGGTCTACCAGCCTTATGACCCCGGTGCAGTCGTGCTGTCGAAGTACCAGAATATGCTCTCGATCGATACCGCTCCGTGGTTCTGCGATGCCAATGGTGACTGCCCGGTCATCATCGGCAATACGATGGTCTACCGCGACATGCACCACATCACCAACGCTTTTGCGGAATCAGCAATGCCGATGATTCGCGAGGCCCTAAAGCCCTTCCTCAACGGGGAAAAAGTCCAGCAGGAAGCCCCGGATATTCCACCGGAGCAGGCTGCAGGAGCCGTAGAGCAAGCACCCGCAGCACCTACCAACGCCGGCAAGCAGCATGCCAACCCCGTCCCCTACCCCAACGCTGCACAAGACGATGCCGTCTAGGCCATAGCTCGGTCGTGCACAAGCCCCGAGGGCGAAGGCGCCTCATGCGAAGGCGCGCTGGGGCTTAGGGCGGCGTCGGCAAGCGTATAAGAAGGAGGCTCCCGCAGCAACGCGGAAGCCTCCTTCTTTATGCCTTAAGGCTGGGGAACACTACTTTTTGCCCTTGCCAAAGTCCAGGTTATTGAGGTCGATATTTTCCATTCCCTTTGGCATCTTCGGCATGCCAGGCATACCGCCCGGCATGCCACCGCCGCCGCCCATTTGCTGCTGGAGCTTTTGCAGCTCCTCCATGGACGGCATGCCGCCGCCACCGGGCATTCCTGGCATTCCGCCCATGCCCGGCATACCGCCCGGCATCTTCGGGCCACGGTTGCCACCGCCGCCTTTGCCCTTCTTTCGCTTGCCATTCTTGCCTTTGCGACCCTTGGGCTTCTTCTTGGTAGCGGAGCGACCACCCATGCCGCCCATGCCGAATTGGCCGGCCATCTTGGACATCATTTTCTTAGCCTGGTTGAAGCGCTCAATAAGCTGGTTGACCTCGGAAACGCTGACACCAGAACCATTTGCAATGCGCTTGCGGCGCGAAGCATTGAGAATCTTCGGATCCTCGCGCTCCTGCGGCGTCATACCGCGAATGATCGCCTGGATGCGGTCCAGCTGCTTTTCATCCACCATGGCGGCCATTTCATTCATCTGCTTGCCGCCGGGCATCATCTTCAGCAGGTTGCCGATGGGGCCCATCTTGCGGATCATCAGCATCTGCTCAAGGAAGTCATTGAGCGTCAGCTCGCCAGAGCCCAGCTTAGAGGCTGCCTCCTCAGCTTTCTGGTGGTCCAGGGTTGCTTCAGCCTGCTCGATAAGGGAGAGCAAATCACCCATGCCCAGAATGCGGCTGGACATGCGCTCCGGGTGGAAGACATCGAAATCATCGAGCTTCTCACCGGTAGAGGCGTACATGATGGGCTTGCCGGTGACCTCACGGATGGACAGGGCCGCACCACCGCGGGCGTCACCGTCCAGCTTGGTGAGAACAACGCCGGTAAAGTCCACGCCATCGCGGAAGGCCTCGGCCGTCTGCACGGCATCCTGGCCGATCATGGAGTCGATGACAAAGAGGACTTCGTCCGGGTTGACGGCATCGCGGATATTGCGCGCCTGGGTCATCAGAGTCTCATCTATGCCCAAGCGGCCTGCGGTATCGATGATGACCACATCGTGCTGCTTCTGCTTGGCCTCAGCAATGCCCTGCTTGGCGACGTCCACCGGGTCCCCGTGCGAGGTACCCATTTCATGCTCGTTGGAGTCCAGGGAGGTTCCCGGATCCGGTGCGAAGGTCGGCACCTCAGCGCGCTCGCCGACGATTTGCAGCTGCTGCACCGCGCCTGGACGCTGCAAGTCACAGGCCACCAGCATCGGGGTATGGCCCTGCTTAGCCAGGTGCTTGGCCAACTTACCGGCCAGGGTGGTTTTACCAGCACCCTGCAGGCCGGCAAGCATGATCACCGTCGGCGGGTTCTTAGCCAGGTTCAGGCGGCGAGTTTCGCCACCCAGGATCTCAATGAGCTCCTCATTGACGATCTTGACTACCTGCTGCGCCGGGTTGAGCGCCTCAGAGACTTCCGCGCCACGGGCGCGTTCCTTGATGCGCTTGATAAAGCCACGGACGACGGTCAAAGACACGTCGGCTTCCAGCAGCGCGAGGCGGATCTCGCGAGCGGTGGCATTGATATCAGCCTCGGTCAGTTTGCCCTTACCGCGCAGGCCCGCCAGGGCTGACTGTAGGCGGTCTGATAGTGAGTCAAACACTACGGATGCGCTCCCTTAATTTAGATCGATCTAAAGTTCAACTATTCAATCTTAGTCCCTAGCCAGGGCCCTGGTCACATTCCCCACCACGGTAGCGCGAGAAACCTGCCCGGCAAGGTACACATTGACGATCATCGTCGCGCCCATAATCTCATGGCGCAGCCATACAAAGTCCGGCAATGCCTCTACCAAGTGCCCTAAAGCGCCGATGCGCTCGACCGTCCGGATGACCAAAATGCCGCCTACATCGAATGCCGCGGTGGTCACCTCCCCTGCTATGGCCGGCAGCTCCGTATAAGTTCGTGAGTTATAGGACTGAATAAACCTTATCTCCTGCGCTGCCTCCTTTAGGGTCTGTTGCACCGTGCGGATAAAGAACTCCGCCTTATAGGCACCGTCCTCCTCGCGAACGATATTCGCCCGCACGATGGTCCACCCCAGCGCCGATAGCAAAGCGAAGATGCGCTTTAGCTCCCCTTGAGAGGTACCGCACCACGACACGCTGACTTCTTGGTCTTCCCAATCCACTTTGAGCGCAACGCCTTCGCTAGATAGCGGTACATGCATAGCAGGGCGGCTGAGAACACGTGGTTTGAGCGCCTCTAGTGCCCGCGCAACGATCAGCTTCTGTGCTTGTTCCACTCGCAGTGTCCACACGCCCGGCCCGGTCGATTGGGCATCAGCCTCAGCCAAAACCGCTAACAGGGATATAGTCAGCTGGTCATAATGTGCGGCAGCCAAGAGGGCGTCGCGAGCGTCATCGGAAGCCGGGTCCATCGTCGCCGCTAACCGCGCCAAGGTGGTATGTTCTGCCACCAGGGTTTGGGCGCGCGACCTATCGGCAACACTCAACCGCATACGGGCTGCCTGGCGGGTAATCATCTCCGCACCCACTTGGGCATGAGGTCGCCCGTAGCCCTTGCCTATGTCATGGTAAAGCGCGGCCAGCAGCAATAAATCCGGACGAGCCACCGACGTACGCACCTGCGCGCACCGCGTTACCGTTGCGATGAGATGATGGTCCACTGCATGGACGTGGCTGCGCTCGCGCGGCAACAAGCCGCGCACATGCCCCCATTCTGGGACTAAGCGCTCCCACAGGCCATAGCGGTCCAAATCCTGTATGACGCGCGGCGTGCATCGCGGGGAGGACAAAATAGCGAAGAAATCATCCACCGCTGCCCGCGGCCAGCGTGGCGGCAGCTCGGGCAGTTCTTGGAGCTGGTGCCACGTGGTCTCGGCGATGATATATCCCGTGCGTGCCGCGGCAGCCGCCACGCGGGTGAGCAGCCACGGGTCCTCTACATTTGGATTGCGGGAAAGGAAAATGTTGCCGCCCTCGGACACCACGTCCACATCGAGCGGGCGGCGCCGACCCCGGCCGGCCACTGAAGCATTGCGACCTAGCACCCCACGGGCGGTAGCAAGGCCGCGCTCCACCGCCTTATTAATCGTGGCCGCAGCGCTGACCAAAGCCGCTGTCAAGGCATAACGGCTTTCAAACCCCAGGTCCGCAGCTACATCCGCGGCGAACTCGGGATCCAAGATATCCCGGTGGCGCCGGGCTGTGACGTGCAGGAGCGTGCGGGCGTCGAGAAGCAGCCGCTGCTCAACGTCCAAATCTGGAAAGTCGCACAAGTTGCCTAAAGCCATCGCGCGCAAGAGCTGAATATCGCGCAATCCCCCGCGCCCATTTTTCAAGTCCGGGTTCGTCATCGCTGCCACAGCGCCCGAACGCTTCCACCGGGTAATCGCGGTATCCAAGAAATCATCAAAGCCGCGCTGCAGCTGGCGCCGCCACGCCGCGAGCAATTGCGCCCGCGCCTCATCCACCAGAACCTTGCGCCCTGCTACAAAGGCCAGATCCAATTGGGCAAAGCCGGCAGAGGCATCTTCTGCGGCAATCGCCCCGCACTCTTGTGGGGTGCGCAGGGCATAATCCAGGCGGTACTTGGCATCCCACACGGGGTACCACAGCTGCTCCACCAAAGCCGGGTCTGGCCCGTGACCTTCCGGATAGATGAGGATGACATCAATATCCGAGTGCGGAGTCATCTCATTGCGCGCAAAGGATCCGGTGGCAGCGAGCGCTGTTCCCGGTGGAAGCTCAAGACTGCGCAATACACGAAGCGCCGAGGCATGGGCCTCGGCGCGAATCTGTGCGGCGGTATGCATGCGGGCTTAGAGCGCCGCCTCGCCGCGCTCACCGGTGCGCACACGAATGGCATCTTCAACCGGGGTTACCCACAGCTTGCCATCGCCGATCTTGCCCGTGTAGGCAGCATCCACAATGGCATCAATGATGTCTTCGACGTGGTCATCGGCCACAACAATCTCCAGCTTCACCTTGGGCACAAAGTCGGTGGCGTACTCTGCTCCGCGGTATACCTCGCTGTGTCCACGCTGCTGCCCAAAGCCCTGGCTTTCAGTAACAGTGAGGCCGCGTACTTCCTGCTGCTCCAGAGCCTGACGGATTTCCGGCAGGGTGAAGGGCTTAACGATGGCCGTGATGAGTTTCATTGTTACTCCTTGCTAACTCTTCGGGGCGGGTCTAGAGGCACCGAATAATGTGCACCCATTCTAGCCCGAGCACGGCAACTGCTGTGCAACTTTTTCCACATTGCGTATTCAGAGCGTTGGTGGGTTCAGAAGACCCCCTGTGCAACCAGAAAAGCGGCGAGCTGTTCTGTCTTCCCCGCAGCCACGCGCAGGAGCAGAACAAGCTCGCCGCCAGAAGGCGCTGGAGCTGACTAGATATCGTCTTCCTCTGCTTGCACGGTCTGAATTTCCTTATTGTTGTGCTTGGCGTGTTTGACATCGGTGACAGTTACGCCATAGATGGAACGGCCCAGATAAAAGGAACCTACCGAGCCGATGATCCATACACCGAAGCAGGCGATCAGTGCCTGGATGAGCAGCCACAGCGAAAAGCCATCGCGGCCAAAATCTACGACCAGCTTGGCCACGATAATCAGCGGTACCGCAAGTCCCACAGTGGGGCCCAGCAGGTTGGCCCGGGTCAAGGCATCGGGCGCTCGCCACAGAGACACCACCGTAGCGACCACCAAGAGCGTAGCGATGATAAGCAGAACCGAGGCGATAATTTCAGAAATGGCCATGGTTTATCGCCTGCCCTTCGAAATGATGCGGGCCATCGATAGCGTCGGTAGCACACCGGCGGCAATGGCTCCAAGGAGTGCAATGTAATACGCCATCGGGGCGTTATTGGTCATCGACCACGCCAAATACATGCAGATCATGCCGTAGAAAACGATATCCGAGGTAATGGCGCGGGTGAGCTCATCGCGCGTGCGAAGCGCCAGCAGCACGCCGCACCACGTGGCGACGCCCATGATGAATACGCATACAAATACGACCCAGCCGAACGGGGACAATGTGGCAAAGTCAATCATCGCTCGGTCTCCTTTCTGCGTTGTACGTTGCGGGCGCGGCGCTTTGGCTTTTCGACGTCCGCTTCGCTTTCTGAAAGCGGAGTGTCCTCCGCCCGTGCCAAGTCAGGCGAGCGCATATAACGACCGACGGACTCGAGCGGATACTCGTAGAAAGCCTCATCCAATTCTGTAGTCTCCCCTTGACCCGGGACGCCGTAATCGATGTCCTTAACCCGCGGGGCGAGGCGCTGTTCCATATCAGCAAGATCAGCGACGATTCCCGCCGGGTCAGATCCTTGGACTGCCTGTACTAGCACGATGCGGGGCAGCCCCTTGCGGGGCGGTTCGCGCAAACCGAGTGAGAGCGTGCCCGGGGTTGCGGTAATGGAAGACGTAAACCAGAAGATCTCCCAGGCGCTAGTCACGCGCAGTGGGTAACGAATGATAACTGGGTTATATTCGTTATCCGGTTTGAAGGCCGCCAGTGCCAAGCTAATGCCGGCGACGAAAATCTCCTTGATGAGCCACAATGCATACACAATTGCGTTCATTTAACGGCCCTCCTGGATTTCATCGATAGTGGGAACGGCAATCGGCTCGTCGCCCAAGACGGTTTCAGTATATGCGTTAGTGTCCAAAAGCTGCTCCGCTGCAGCATCCACGACATCGAGGACGATGCCGGAGAAGATGAACATGCACAGCGAACCAAGGATGAGAGCGGCGGATGGGGCCATGAGCTTTTTGCGGATGACCAGTTCATCCGGAACCTTGTCTTCCGGCAGTCCCTTGCCCCAAAAGACCTTGCGCCACACGCGCAGCATAGCCAAGAAGGCAGCGAAGGAAGCGATGATGATGGCCGCGATAGCAATCCAGGCCCAAGCACCGCCCACGCGGGCAACCTCGAAGACGATCATCAGCTTGCCCCACATTCCCGAGAACGGTGGGAAGCCCACGACGGAGAATGCACCGGCAGCGAAAATCCACGCGATGATGGGGTCGCGGCGAGCAAGGCCGGAAAGCTTGCTGAGCAAGCCAGTGCCGTAGGTCTCCTCAATGGCACCAGAGGCCAAAATCAGCGAACCAACGGTCAGCATGTGGTGAATCGTGTACATGATGCCGGCTGCCAGTGCGCGACGTGGGTCATCAGAGGTAAACGCAAGCATGACCAAAATGAAGGGCATGCCGTTGAGCATCTGGTAGCCGAGGACGCGGCGGATGGAATTTTCCGCTAGGCCGCCGAAGGCGCCGATCATCATGGAGATAATCATGATGACGATGATCAACACATTCCAGCGCTGTTCCAGATCGAATAGCTGCACGTAGAGCCGGTAGAGCATGTAGACGGCCACTTTGGTGTGCAAGCCGGAAAACAGGCCCATCACCGCGGCCGAGGTCCCTGGGTAGGTGCGTGGCAGCCACGACTGCACGGGGAACACGCCGGCCTTGGCAGTAATCGCAATGAGGATCAAGCCTGCTGCCACGGTCACCGGCCCATTGCCTGCCGCTGCGCCCTTCAGCGCGCCCAGGTTGACCGCACCGGTAACCGAATACATATAACCCACGCCAACAACCAACAAGGTGGAGGCGAAAAGGTTAACCAAGACGAAGGCACGGCCGGCTGCCAAGCGCGACCACGTACCAGACATGGTGATAAGGCCATAGGACGGCAGAAGCATGACCTCAATAAAGACGAAGAAGTTAAAGAGGTCGGCGGTGAGCAATGCACCGCACACACCAGTGATCAAGATCAGGGTGAGCGAAGGATAGTAGCGAGACTTAGTCTCTCCGCCCACAATGGCAAACCAGTTGGCACCAAACGCGACGATCATCGTAGTAATGATCATCAACGCGGAGAAGGCATCCGCCGCAAACGGAATACCCACATTGCCTTGGTAGAGGCCAACGGTATGGGCTACTACCCCATTGTTCATGGTGTAGATGAGCAGACCCAAGCCGGCGAAAATTCCAACGCCCGGGATGATAAGCATGATGGAATCGCGTACCGCACGCCACGGTGCCAGCAGTGCGAAGGCCGCTGCAATCAGCGGGACCGCTGGAAATAGCGGAAGGAGTTGAGCTACAGCATCAGCCATTATTTGTCATCCTCCTTCTGTTCAATTGCCCCGCGTTCTGCAACGGGAGTGTTGTGGTCAACCTGACCAATTCGGTCAAGCTGATTGGTGGATTCCTCCAAAATTTGGCGATTTTGGGCGTCGCGTCCCAAGGTCGAAAAGGCATGGTCGATGGTGTTGTCATCAACTGGTTCCACCACATCGGTGTCGTCGTTCTTGCCCATGGCCGCCATCGTCAACAAGATGGTCGAGGTTGCCATGGAAATAACAACGGCGGTCAGCACGAAGGCCTGCGGCAGCGGGTCGGCCATCTGATCGTGCGGAACCTGGGATGGGAAGGACTCTCCGCGGTAGGAATACACGCCCGTAGCCAGCAGCATCAGGTTGGCACCGTGACCAAAGGCCATCATGCCCAGCACGATGCGTACCAAGCCGCGCTGCTGAATGAGATAGACAGCACTGCCGATGAGCAAAGCAATAGTCAATGCAAGGATCATTACTTCTCCCCTCCCCGGTTAGCCGCGGAGCGCTTATTCTTCCTCTTCGTCTTTGCTTCCGAAGGCGTCAGCAAGGCCAACGGATCGGTCGAAGGGTTGATCGGGTCTGGGTACGGATCGTCGACGTCTTCAAGCGAAATGCGTGGAGTCGTCGGCAGCGCGGAACCATCATCATGAACCCATGGCAAGAAGTCACGCTCCGTGCCTGGGCGCAGGTAGCCGCCCAACGCGTTAATCGCCATGGTCAACATACCCAGCACCGCTAGGTAGATGCCCAAGTCGAAGATGAGCGAGGTGGTCCAGTGTTGGCCAAAGGCTTCGGCATGGATTGCAGCCAAGAAGCCACCATTGCCAATGCCGTGGTGCAAGTAGCCTACAAAGCCGGCGATCAAGGCGGTGATGATGCCGATACCGGTCAGGTGAATCGGAGTCATGCGGCCGAAAACAATTTCATCGGAGCCACGGGACAGATAGATAAGCCCGATTGCTGCACCCATGATCAGCGCCGCGGGGAAGCCGCCGCCGGAGGCATTGTGCCCGCGGAAGAAAACGATGACGGACATAATGACCAACAGCGGGATAACAACGTGCACGCCCTTGCGCAATGGCACGGAGTTCAGCTGGGACTGGCCAAACGGCGCTGGGCGTGTACCCGACTTGAATGGGAACCGCGGCAACGTCGTAGTGATTGCTGCAATAACCACCGCAGCCATGCCCAGTACGGAAAGCTCGCCCAAGGTATCGAGTGCACGGAACTCCACGATGATAGTAGCGACAACGTTGTCGCCGCCGGTGATGTCCGGAGCATTGTCCAGGTACCACATGGCCAAATCGGAGCGCTCGTGTCGGCCCATGAGTCCCCACACGCCTAGGAACGCAGCCACACCGGCCAAGACCGCAATGACGATGGAGCCGGTCTTGCGGGATTTGTTCTTCACCGGCTGGAAAGTTTCTGGCAGGTAGCGCAGCACCATCATCATGACGATGACGGACAGGGCCTCCACCATAAACTGCGTCAGCGCCACGTCAGGTGCGCCAAGCAGGAACATCTGCAGGGTCACGCCCGTGCCGGCAATGCCAATCATGATGGCACCGGTCAAGCGGTTCTGGGTGCGCACCAGCCCAAACATCGCTAGGGCGATGATGCCCAGTGGCAGCAGGTCCCATGGGTTATCCAGGCCAGCCACCCGTGGCTGCAGTGCTACCCCGTCGACGCCATCGCGAATGAGGGTGGTAGCTGCCAGCACGATAATCAAAATGACAATCGGCACCATATGGCGGGATGGATTATGCGAATCGGACATCTTGCCCAGGACGCGCCCCAACTGGGAGCAACCCTTCATCAGTGAATACAGCAAATCATTGCCGCTGCGCGGCATGAACTCGTGAGCTTCAAAGCTTGCCCACATCTTCTTGCGGGCAAAGATACCGGCAATACCGACGATGAGGACCACTAGCGAGATAAGGAAAGGAACGTTGAGCCCGTGCCAGAGGGCAAGGTGCGAATGATGCTCCAATCCCACGGCAGCCACTGCATCATCAATCGGGGCATTAAAGAGCCCAAGCACAAATACCAGCGGCAGGGACATAAAGCCCGGCAAAGCGGCGGGCAGCCAGAGCGACACGGGGGCTTCATGGACATGTCCCATATCGCGAGGACCGTCAAAGAAGGCGCCGAAGACAATCTTTGCGGAGTAAGTAAAGGTGAAAAAGGCACCGATACCAGCAACGATGAGCAGGATTACCTGGCCCGCGCCGCCAATCGGGGCGTCCTCAAACGCCGTGAGCATTCCCTCTTTGGACACAAAGCCCAGAAGCGGTGGCACCGCAGCCATCGAGGCCGCACCAATTACTACGGAGCCAAATGTCCACGGCATCTTATTCCACAGTGGTCCTAGGCGGCGAATATCGCGCGACCCAGCCTCGTGGTCGATGACGCCAATGAGCATAAACAACGAGGACTTAAACAGCGCGTGCGCCAGAGTGTGGACCAACGCTGCAGCGATAGCGAACGGGGTACCCACGCCAATGGTGGCAACAATCCAGCCCAGATGGGAGACGGTGGAATAGGCCGTAAGCTTTTTCAGATCCGTCTTCTGCACTGCAAATACCGCGGACATCACCGCGGTGCCCATGCCTACGACGATGAGCAACCAATTCCACACCGCCACATCGTGGAAGATGGTGGAAAAACGAATAAGCAGGTACACACCGGCCTTGACCACCGCTGCTGCGTGAAGGAAGGCCGATACCGGGGTGGCGGCGGCCATAGCCTCTGGCAACCAGAAATGGAATGGGAACTGTGCCGCCTTAGTAAAGGCGGACGCCGCAATCAACACGGCTACGGCTGCCGTTATCCCTGGGCGTTCCGTCCATACAGGGGACGCCAAGATATCAGAAATGGTAGTCGATCCGGTCACCGTCGCGGCGATACCCAAGCCGGTCAGCAGGGTCAATCCACCAATAAAAGTCAGGATCAGTGTGCGCTGCGAACCAGCCTCGCCGCCTGAACCGGAGCGAGCAATCAACATAAACGAAGCCAAGGAGACTAGCTCCCAGGCAAGGAACAAAACCACCACGTCGTTGGCCAGAACCAGCAACAAGATGGACAGCGTGAACGCTGTCATCAAGGTATAAAAGCTGGTGTTGCCCTCATTCTTGGGCAAATAGGCCGCCGAATACGTGAAAACGACGGCGCCAATGACCAGCGCCAACATAGCGAAGAAGATGCTCAACGCGTCCCCGCGGAGAGCAAAACTTACGTCGACGCCTGGTGCGATGAAATCACGCACCCAAGTGGCGTGGAAACTTAATTCCTCCCCGGCTGCAATGGCAGGAAATTCCTTGGCGATGAGGACCGCTGCAATAAGAAAAAGGCCAGCTAGTGGATAGCCTGCCTTTCGGTCAATAACCTTTACGGTTACCGGTGCCAAGATCACTGCCAGCGCCGCGAGGAGGACTGCATAAAGTAGCGTCACGAAATACTTGCCTCACGAACCTTGGTCTAGGTTTAATGCGAATTTCGCATTAAATACAGCCCTTTCAGGCTACCATTCCCGCCAAGGTCAAACCACATTGCAGCATTCCCCTACGCTACGTAAAAGGCAAGCACAACCGTCACAATTACGCTCGCAGGCAGAGAATTCACAGGCGCTCAGCAGGACTTATTCCCGCGCCAATTGCATAGGACTTTTTGCATAGTCTGCGAACCGACAGCGAGATGAGAGCGAAAAGAATTCGCGAGATTGTTGCACGCTATCACTCGCCCATGAAAACAAAGGACTCCCCCAGCACACCGTGGCGCACGTACGTGACACCTGATATGCAGGGGGAGTTGCAAGGTTGGCTGCTACTTCTCACCCAACAAAGCGTCGACGAAGCCTTCGACTTCGAATGGCGCGAGATCATCGGCACCTTCGCCCAAGCCCACAAGCTTGACTGGAACACCCAATTCTTCTTGTACCTGGAAGACGATTCCGCCCTTAGCGGTGCCGTCCAGCTTGGTGAGAACCACACCGGTGATATCTACTACCTCGCGGAAGATTCGTGCCTGCGTAAGGCCATTCTGCCCCACCGTGGCATCCAATACCAGCAGGACCTCGTCCACATCGGTCTTCTTTTCTACCACGCGCTTGACCTTGCCTAGCTGGTCCATCAAGTCCGTGGAGGTATGGAGGCGGCCTGCGGTGTCGACCAAAACCACATCTACTTGCTGTTCCACGCCGGTTGCTACCGCATCGAAGGCTACCGATGCTGGGTCAGCGCCTTCCTTGCCGCGCACGGTATCGGCGCCAACTCGACGGCCCCACGTCTCAAGCTGATCAGCGGCCGCAGCTCGGAAAGTATCGGCCGCGCCCAAAAGGACCTTATGGCCCATGGCTACTAGCACGCGAGCAAGCTTGCCGGTGGTTGTGGTCTTGCCGGTGCCATTGACACCGACGACCATTACGATTGCTGGCTTGCCCTCATTCGGCATGGCCTTAATGGAGCGATCCATCTCTGGGTGGCCTGCTTCAATCAGGCATTCGCGCAGCATGGCACGGGCTTCATCCTCGCTGGAAACTCCGCGCTCTGCAATCTTCTCGCGCAGGGAGTCAGTCACCTTCATCGTGGACTTGGTGCCCAAATCCGCCATGATGAGCGTGTCTTCGACTTCTTCCCAAGCTTCTTCATCCAAATCGCCTGCGGACAAAATTCCCATGAGCCCTTGGCCGATGGCATTTTGCGAGCGCGAAAGGCGCCCGCGCAAACGGCCAAGACGCCCACCGGCGGGGGCGATATCATCCTGCGGAGCTGGTGCTGGGGCAGGTTCGCCTGTTGGAACTTCGGTCTGTTCCTTGGCGGCTTCGGCTGCACCGGTTTGTGCCTCGGCAGCAGCTGCGGCTTCTTCGGCTTCCTCGCGGTCGTCCACCCGCTCCTCGATGTCTTCCGCATCATTGTCTTCAACAACCTCGTCGAAGACTGGGGACTCCTCTTCTACCTCGGCATTTTCCACGGGGACAACGTCTTCCGGCTCCTTTGCCTTTTCGGCAGCTGCCGGCTCTTCCGGCTTGGGTGCAGCTTCTGGCTGTCCAGCTGCTTCCGGGGCACGGTCCGCGTGCGATTCTTCGCTTTCCGACGCCCCAGCTGCCGCACCCGCTACGCCTGCCGCGCCAGCAGTCGTCGCCGCGGCCGCAGCGCCAGTTCCCTTAGACTGTGGTTTGTCTGTCTTATCAGCGGAAGATTCTGCCGCTTGCTTCTTCTCCTCCGCTGGCGCTTGGGCCTGGGCCTGCTTAGTAGGCTCTGCCGGCTTGTCGGTCTTCGCCGGCTTCCCCTGTTGAGGTGCCGGCTTGGTTTCTGGTTCCTCTGCCACCGACTTGTCTGCCATAGGCTTGTCGGCCACGGGCTTGTTTGCCGCGGCATCAGTCGTGGGCTGAGCAGACTGTGGCTTATCAGCCTGCGGCTTAGCCTGTGCCTGCGACTTTTCCTTAGACTGTGAGGTCTTGCCGCTGAGCTGCTCGTTGGCGATGGCGGTAGCATTCGGCTCTGCCTTAGCGGCCTGCTGCGACTGAGCGTGTTTTTCTGGGGCAGGCTTGTTCGCGCCGGGTTTGTCCGCCTGAACCGGGGCTTTCTGCGCTTCCTTAGCGCCGCCAGCAGGAGCGAATTTAAAGCCGGACTTGGCTTGATAGTTGCCGGACTTTTGCTCCTGGGTCAGCTGCTTCGGTTCTTCCTCAGCAGGCTTATCAAAGGACACCTTCTTGGCGTCGCCGCGCTTTTTGCCGATTACTACGAAAAGAATAATCAGCACGATGACGACGATCGCAATGCCGATCCATAACCATAAAGAATTCATGCCTCTATAGTGCCAGTCTTCTCAGCTCGCGGCACGTCAAACCCCCTCCTATAGCGGGAAGGGGTCCTGCGGGAAGTGGACGAGCCCCAGGTTACTTCCCCGCCTCGTCACCCCGGGGAGCATCTACACCCAAGCGAGTGGCATCCTCGCTGGCTTGCTCCGTTCCAGGGGCGCTGCCTGCGGGATTCATGCGCTGCGAAATCACGCGAGTAACACCATCGCCGCGCATGGTTACGCCATAGAGGACGTTGGCGACATCCATCGTCGGCTTTTGGTGCGTAATCACGATTAGCTGCGAGTCTTTACGCAGCTCCTCAAAGAGGGCAATGAGGCGGCGCAGGTTGACGTCATCAAGCGCTGCCTCAACCTCGTCCATGACATAGAACGGGCTGGGGCGGGCGCGGAAGATGGCTACCAGCATCGCAAGCGCAGTAAGTGACTTCTCGCCACCAGATAGCAAGGACAGGCGCTTGACTTTCTTGCCCGGTGGGCGCGCTTCCACCTCGATGCCGGTGGTGAGCATGTCCTCCGGCTCGGTGAGGATAAGGCGCCCCTCTCCACCGGGGAAAAGGGTCTGGAAAACCTTTGGAAACTCCGCTTCGACGTCGTGCCACGCATCGGTAAAAAGCTGCAAAATCTGCGCGTCTACATCCTCGATAACGCCCGCCAGATCCTTGCGGGCCTGGATGACATCCTCCAACTGAGTAGAAAGGAAGGAATAGCGCTCTTCCAAAGCCTTGTATTCTTCCAGCGCGAGCGGATTGACCTTGCCTAGTGAATTGAGGTCCTTTTCTGCTTGCTTCAAGCGCGCATTTTCCGCCCCGCGGTCGAAATCTTCGCCTGGAGTGTAGTCCTGCAAGAGATCCGAAATCGCAATGCCCAGCTGTTCCACAATCTTGGCCTCTGCTTCGTCTACACGCACCTGCGCCTGGGAGCGAGCAATTTCGGAGTCATGGGCGCGGTTGCTCAGCCGGTCCAGCTGCTGCCGCGCGGCCGATACGTGTTGCTTGACCTGCTGCAGCTGTGAGTTTAGGGAGGTGCGCTGCGCAAAGTAGTCATCGCGCTCAGAGGTCGCGCGCTCAAGCAGCTGCGCGGCGCGGGCGGCCAGATCGCGGGAATGCTTGGCTACCGCACCGGCCAATTCTCCCTGGGCTTTGCGCCGCGCCATGGCTTGCTCATGGCGGGCCTTGGCTTGGCGTTCATGCTGCGCTTGGCGACGCAATGCCTCCCCCTTCCCCGCTACCTGACCCACGTGGTCTTGGGCCGAGCGGGCTGCCACCTGCGCCTCCATTTCCATGGACTTGACCTGCTCTAGTGCTGCAGAGGCCTCGTCGCGCTCTGCCGAAGAAGGCTCGTCGGGTTGCTCGTCCGCATCGACGCGGGCGAGCCTATCGCGGGCGTCGGCAAGCTGCGTGCGGGCCTCGGTCAGCTTGACCTCGATCTCGGTCGCGCGCGCCGCGGCCTTCTCGTGCTCGTTCTTATTGGCCTCGTACTGCTTGAGCAGACGCTGGTGATCGCGCTTCCACGCATCAACTTCGGTATCGTGCTCGCGCAAGGCAGCCTTCGCCGAGGCTGCAGTCACGCGGGCATCCTCCGCCGCGATCTTCGCGCCCTCGAGCGTGCCGGATAGTTCTTCCAGCTCCTGCGTGGCGGATTCCAGCTGCTCCTCTGCCTCCGCGATGCGGGCGGAAACCTCGACCGTGGATGAGGCACCAGTGCCCACTTCTACCCAACCTTCACCCAGCACCACGCCGGATTCGGTGACGGCACGCAGGCGCGGATCCTCTGCCACCAGCTTTTTCGCCTCCGCGACATCGGAGACGAGCACGACATCCGCAAGGAGGCGGTGCAGCGCAGCGGATACCTCGGGGACCACCGCAATATGGTCGAGCAACCACGAGGTGCCTGCGGGCAAAGTCGCATCCACGCGCCAGGAAGAGGAGGGGGCGGCCACGGAGACGTCGATAAGCGCGGAGCGCGTGCCCTTTTCCAAGTCTGCAATCAGCTGGGCAGAAATCTCGCCGGCCTGGGCCTCTGCAAAAGCACCCAACGCGGCAGCTACCGCGGTCTCGTACTTGGTGGTAATGAACTCCGCCAACGGTTGGAAATGCTCGCCTACCTCAATCTTTTCCGGCGCAGTCTGAGCCAAGGTATCGATGCGGGAACGCAGGGTATAGACAGCGCGCTCACGCTCGCGCTGCTCGTCGCGAAGCTGCTCCAAACGCTTATCGGCCGCACCCGATTCACTGGCCGCCCGCACATGGGCTTCCTCAAGCGGCTCACGCTCGCCGGCCAAAGACTGCAGCTTATCCGCCACCTCATCGGCTTCCGCCTGGGCGGCTTGGGTGCGCTGCTTGGTAGAAGTCAGGGTCTCCTCTTGGCGCGCCAGCTCCTCTTCGGCCGAAGTAACCTGGCCTGCCGCCTTTTCCTCTGCGGCAATGAGGCGGACGACGCCCTCGCGCCTATCCGCAATGGCACGCAGCTGCGCCATGTGTTCGCGCTCCGCGGCCTCGAATGCCTCACGGCGCTCTGCTACCTCTTCGCGGATAGCCTCCAGGCGTTCCGCAGCCTCCTCCGCTGCGGCGAGAAGCTCTGCATGTTCTTCGTCCGCGCGGGCAGCCCGTGCCTCTAGGTCATCCGGATCCTGGCCAGAATAGGCCACCTGTGCGCCGGCATTGGCCGCTCGTTCCTCCGCGATGCGCTGGGTCGCGGAAATGCGCTCGGATAGCGTGGACAGGTCGAACCACAGTTTTTGAGCCGCCTCCGCCTGGGGGTTTACCTCCTCTAGCTGGGCTTCCACTTCTAGCTGCGAACCTGTTGCTTCTTCCAGCTGCGCGGTAACTTCTTCTACCTGCTCGGCTAAGACCTCTGCCGCGCGCTCGGCCTCCTGAAACTTGCTGCGCAGGCGCACCACCCTATCTCCTGCCAGCCGCAGGCGGGCGTCGCGCAGATCAGCCTGCACAGTGGCGGCGCGCTGCGCGGCCTCAGCCTGGCGGGCCAAAGGCTTGAGCTGCTTTCCCAACTCATCAGTAAGGTCCTGCAAGCGATCCAAATTGGCCTGCATGCCGGTGAGCTTGCGCTGCGCTTTTTCCTTGCGGCGGCGGTGCTTGAGTACACCCGCGGCTTCTTCGATATACGAGCGCCGATCCTCAGGCCGCGATTCTAGGATCTCAGAAAGCTTGCCTTGGCCAACGATGATGTGCATCTCGCGGCCAATACCGGAATCAGATAGCAGCTCCTGAATATCCATCAGGCGCGCTTTGGAGCCATTGATTTCGTATTCGCTGGCGCCATCGCGGAACATGCGGCGGGTGACCGACACTTCCGAGTATTCGATTGGCAGCGCACCGTCCGCATTATCGATAGTGAGGGTGACCTCGGCGCGCCCCAAAGCCTTGCGGTCGCCGGCGCCGGCGAAGATGACGTCCTGCATCTTTCCGCCGCGCAGCGTCTTGGCGCTTCCCTCACCCATTACCCAGGCCAGGGCGTCCACCACATTGGACTTGCCGGAGCCATTCGGTCCGACGACGGCGCAAATTCCTGGCTCGAATTTCAGAGACGTCGCCGACGCGAATGATTTGAAGCCTTTCAGCGTCAGCGATTTCAGGTGCATTTGGGTAAGTTTAGCAAGCCTTGAACGCAGCTGCCCAGCCGAGCCTAGAGGCTCGCTTCGGCGGGCTTGTGCTGCGAGTTAACGTTCGATGAAGCCAGATTCGCCCTTAGGGGAAGCCCATTGTTCGACAACCAGATCCACCGTTCCCGGGCGGCGGGTCGTACTCGGCTGCTCATTGAGGAGGCCCAGCAAGTCCTCGCATTTCTCCCGCGGGCCTTCCGCTACCACCTGCACCCGGCCATCTCTCAGATTGGTGGCATGCCCGCTCAAACCGAGCTCCAAGGCCCGGGAGCGCGTCCACCAACGAAAGCCCACTCCTTGGACGTGCCCATGGACAAAAGCGGTCATTCTCTCCAGTGCCATGCGGCCTCCCAAACTTCTAATAGCGGTCGTGGTGTCCCTTATCGCGCAACACGCGGCGATCCTCCTCGCTGCGGCGAGTGACAGGATCCGATCCGTCCCAGCACTCTACGCCCTTCAGCTCCGGCATCATATCGCGGTGGAATACCGGGTCAATGCCGTGGCTGCGCTGCTTGTTGTAATTCTTGAGCAACTTAATCGCCACACCGGAGAGTGGCACGATGACGATAATATTGAGAATCACCATGGTTGCCGCACCGGTATCGGCCAAGGCAAAGACCAGCGGCAGAGAGCCCACTGCGCCGAACCAGACAAAGAAAAGCACAACGAGGCGGAAAATTACCAGCGCAGGCTTGCTCTGGGTGAGGTACTCCAGGTTAGATTCCGCCAAGTAATAATTGCCCAGGATGGAGGAGAAAGCCAGGAAGAAAAGAATGAAGCTGACGAAGTGGATGCCCCACTCGCCCACCTCAGAAGACAAAGCCGCCTGGGTCAAGGAGACGCCTTCTGCTTCGGCGCCGTAGGCAATCTCCGGCCCCAGCAAGATGATGAAGGCGGTGATGGTACACACCACCAAGGTGTCGAAGTACACGCCAAGGGTTTGCACCAGGCCCTGCTTGACCGGGTGCGAGACTGCCGCGGTAGCCGCTGCATTCGGAGCAGAGCCCTCACCAGCTTCGTTGGAAAACAGTCCACGCTGAATACCCTTCATCATGGCCGCACCGAGACCGGCGCCAGCGATTTCCTTAATACCCAGAGCGTGGCCGACAATATCGCCAACCATTCCCGGCACCTTGTCAAAGTTCGTGATGACTACAAAACCGCCGACAAGCAGGTAGGCCACCGCCATAAAAGGCACGATGATCTGGGTGATATTGGCAATGCGGTTAACACCGCCAAAGATGATGAGGCCTGCAACCACGGCGATAACAACACCGATGATGGCACGGAACATGGTGTCATCGCGGTCAAAAGAGAAGGACACCGCATCCGCGATGGCGTTGGTCTGGAAGGCGTTGTAGACCAAACCAAAGGTAAAAGCGATAGCGATGGAGAAAAGAACGCCAAGCGGGCCCCAGCCCAAACCGCGCTTCATGTAGTACGCAGGGCCACCACGGTAACCATCACCATCGCGTACCTTCCACAGCTGCGCCAGGGTGGATTCGATGAATGCAGTTGCACCACCAAGGATGGCGATGAGCCACATCCAAAAGACAGCACCTGGGCCGCCCACGGAAATGGCCACGGCCACTCCGGCCACGTTACCGGTGCCGACGCGGGAAGCGGCCGAAATAGTGAAGGCCTTAAAAGCAGAGATACCCCCATAGTCCTCGTCCTCATCGCGACCTTCCCCCTTGGGTCGCTCGACGACGGCCCGGAACATGTCCGGCACCATGCGCACCTGCACCAAAGCGGTACGGATGCCGAAGAATAGGCCCGCAGCGATGAGCAGCCAGGGCAGAATCCACGACCAGACGCCGTCATTAAATGTCGTTACGACATTTTCAAGAAAATCCATGCAGAATAATTTACTGCCTTGAGGTTCACAACGTGAACCCCATGCGCCATAACTTATTGACAATGGGGGCAGAAATGGGTGGAACGTCCTGAAATTACGCAGCGCTCCAAGGGCGTTCCGCAGCGCTGACAGGGCTGGCCAGCCCGCCCATACGCGGCCAGGGACCGCGAGAAGTATCCCGATTCACCATTCACGTTGACGTACAAGGAATCGAAGCTCGTGCCACCCACTTTTAGGGCGGCGGCCATGACCTCTTGGGCCGCTTCAAGCAGAGCTACGGCATCCTTTTGCCGCAACGTCGATGCCCTTTTGCGGGGCGGAATCTGTGCCGCCCACAGGGATTCATCGGCATAGATATTGCCGATTCCAGAAGCCAAGGTTTGATCCAATAGTGCAGTCTTTACTGCAGTCTTCTTGGCCCGCAAGCGCCGTGCGGTTGCCACAATGTCGAAGTCTGGTTCCAACGGGTCAATGCCAATGTGCGAGATCTTCGCCCACGGTGCATAGAGCCAATAGCCAAAGGTGCGCTGGTCTACAAAGCTAAGCTCTACCCCACCGCTTAGCTGAGCGCTAATGCGCAGATGCGGCGAATCGGTCGTGCCGATTCGAACTTGGCCCGACATGCCCAAGTGGATGAAGAGGACGTCGCGGTGGGGATCCATGGAATCTTCGCCCACAAATTCCAGCCACATGAACTTTCCCCGCCGAGCCACAGCGGCGACCTCTTTACCGATAAGAAGACCGGAGAGTGGCTCATCTTGGCCACGGTTGGCACGCGGGTGCAGGACTTGCACAGACTCAAAAGTCCGCCCCACCACGTGGGGCTCAAGACCCCGGCGGACGGACTCGACTTCCGGCAGTTCCGGCATGCTTAGCCTTCTTTATGCGCAGTGCCCTGCACCAAGAGAGGAGTCTCACGCAAAGTCTGGCACGCCTCTTGAGCTGCTTGCTGCTCGGCCAGCTTCTTATTGTGTCCCACTCCATTGCCCACGGTCAGACCAGCGACGGTAGCTACCGCGTTAAAGGTCTGGTCATGTTCTGGGCCGGTGGAGGTAGCCGAGTAGACCGGCATCGGTGCCTTAAGCTCGGCACACAGCTCCTGCAAAGTGGTCTTCCAATCCAGATGGCGGCCACTCACGGTCGCATTGTCGATCTTTTCTGCAAATAGGCGCAGGATGACATCTCGCGCAGTTTCGAATCCATGCTCGCGGTAGATGGCGCCAAAGATCGCCTCGGTGGTATCGGCAAGGATGGAATCCTTATCGCGGCCACCAGTGGACTGCTCTCCCTTGCCCAGCAAAATGTGTGGGCCGAGGTTTATCTCACGAGCGATATCCGATAGTCCGTAGCGCGAGACGATCGAGGCACGCATCTTGGAAATATCCGATTCCGGACGAGAGGGATAAGTGATGTAGAGCTGGGAGGCCACCGACAGGCCCAGCACCGCATCGCCCAGAAACTCCAAGCGCTCGTTATTAGGCAAATGCCCATTCTCATTGGCAAAAGAGCGGTGAGTAAGCGCTAGGCGCAGGTGTTCTGGCTGCAAGTCCACGCCGAGCGATTCCAACAGTGGGCTGTGGTCTACTGCAGCAAATTCGGCTGCCAGTGCCTCTTCCCCGGTTAGCTTCTTTTTGCGGCTCATAGGAACTTCTCCAAACCAGCCCAGCGGGGATCGACCTTGTCTTCCTCTTCTTCGCCAGAGATACCGGTGGTCACCCCTTCAGGCGTGTCAATCTCACAGCGGTCCTCACACACCGGCGCGAAGGGAAGGTTGAGGCCTGCCTCATCGATCACGGCCTGCAATAGATCCAGCTCATCGTCTTCGATCTCCGGAATCTCATCTCCGGAGCCTTCATCATCGGCTGCAGGATCATCGCCGGAGACGAAGGATTCATCGGCAGCAAAGACCTGCGTGACATGCAAGTCCAGCTCTGGGTGCAGTTCCTTCAAGCACCGGGAGCATTCCCCTGTCAGCCGTCCAGATACGTTGGCATCCACCAAGACACCTGCACCTAGAGGGGTCAAGGTGGCGTCTACGGTGAGCTCCTCACCCTTCGGAATAGCGATCATCTCGACGCCGATCCTCTCAGGTGCGGGGCCGGTCTGGGTGCGTTGCTCCGGCGGTGCGTCAGCGCCTTGGGCGTTCAACAATTCGCCCACATCGAACTTCAATGGTGATGTCATAACACTAGGTAGTCTACCTTGCCCCGCAAACTCCGCCTAGCGGCCCGCACAGGCAAACTTTCTGTCAAGAGTCTGTCGTTTAAAGTAAAAGGGCCTATGCCTTTCCGGCTTAGCCTTTTCCCAAGCCAAAGCCATCTTTAGTGTGGAGGCATGACTTACCACTTGGCGCTAGCCTCCACGGATCCACGCAGCATCGCACTCGGATTCGCCGTGTTTAGCTGCCTTCCTGCCGCGGTATTAACCATTGCCGGCACGCTCGTGCACGCGACTCCACGGCCGGACCGTTCAGGTATCTATGGTGCTAGTGGGATTCGCCTCTTTACTGCACTCATCTGCAGCATCATTGCTGGTTTGATAGCTGGCACCATCCTGGTATTGCCCACTGGCATGGACCTTTCGGTGCTTACCGGCGCACTCATCTTTTCCCTAAGCGCAGGCGCCATTACCTGGTTTTCTCGGGAGACCATTCCCACGGCGCTTATTTCTGTAGGCACCATGCTGGTTGCCACAGGTGCGCTAGTGAGTATGTGCGCCGCGTGCTTTCCGCAGAACTTTAGTGATAGTTCTTTGACGTCACTGTCTTCCTATTTCTTTACCGCACTCGTTGCATTCCTTTTCCCTGGATTAGTAACCACAATCATTGCAGCATGTATGGCCGTCCAATCCGCCGCGCCTGCGCATCTCACCTCGAGGAAGGAAGGAAGCGCCACGTCCGCACACACGCCGTTAACAGCTGCTCCCCATGCACCGAATCCGGCAGTGTCCACCACACAGCCTCGCTCCCGCGCAACCTCCTGAACTGCTCATGCTGGTAGGGAAACATAAAGGCCCTGGTGGGTGGGAAGACGGCGTACGACAAACCGTCTGCCCACCCACCAGAGCCTTTAGCCGTGCCTGGTATAAGGGACTAAACCACCCCTCACCCCTCAAGCCCCAGAGCCCAGTTCCATCCGGGAAATGAAGCTTAAGGGCAGGAAGAATTTAAAAGTTTAGCGCTCGTTATAGCGACGCTCGTAGTTCTCACTTTCTGCGTAGCGGGAGCCGCCCGCAACACCGCCGGCACGACTCGAGGGCTGGTAGTCGCCGCCGCGGGAACGGACCCCGGCACCGCCGCGCAGTGCAGAGCGGTCGGAGCTTACGGTGCGCAGCAGCCCATTGAGGGTGGTTTCAAATTCGCTTAGCTTGCCGTCTACAAACTCATCGCATTCACTGCGCAGACGGTTGGACTCAGTGTGGGCGGACTCCACGATGCGGTGTGCTTCCTCATCAGCGCGGCGCACAACTTCCGATTCCGAAACCATGCGCTCTTGCTCGGCGCGGCCTTCTGCAACGGAACGTTCATATTCATCATTGGCCTGAGCGATGGTGCGGTCTGCTTCCGCGCGGGCCTGTTCCACCATGGACTGAGCGCGAGCTTCAGCATCAGCCACTAGCTTGGCGGCATGCTGTTCTGCGTGGGAGACCGTGGCATCCGCCTCTTCGCGAGCATGGCCCACGATGTCATCGGCCTGCGCATTAGCGTCGTTGATCGTCTGATCCGCGCGCTCTTCGGCGCCGTGCAGGATTTCATCCTGCTTATCCAAGACATCCTGCGCGTCATCAATCTCAACGGGCAGGGCGTTTCGGAGGTCGTCGAGAAGCGCGAGCATTTCATGGCGCGGAACCATGCAATTAGAGGTCATGGGGAGGCTGTGGGCCTCTTCCAAGTGCTGGACTAGTTCATCTAGGGACTCAAAGACACGGTACATGCTGCGAATTTTACATGCCCTCACGTGCCAGACGTGGAGGCCACGCACCGAGTGTGTACTGAGGATTTACCCTCCAGTGCAAACAATCGCCTTCCACCCACCCACTCACACAATCTATGGCGCGTATTTACAGCACAAACTCCCCTTCTCCACTACACAAAGGCAGCACAGAAAGGGAGCTTGAAAGAAGAAGTGAGCAGCTAGATAACGCCCTGTGCCAACATGGCGTCCGCTACCTTCTTGAAGCCAGCAATATTTGCACCGGCAACGTAATCGCCTTCACGGTCATATTCCTTGGCCGTACTATCGATGTTTTTAAAGATATTGGACATGATCGCGTGGAGGCGATCATCGGTGTAATCAAAGGACCAGGAGTCGCGGGATGCGTTTTGCTGCATTTCCAGCGCGGAGGTAGCAACGCCACCAGCGTTGGCTGCCTTGCCCGGCGCGAAGTTGATCTTGGATTCTTGGAAGACGTGGACCGCCTCTGGGGTAGACGGCATATTGGCACCTTCGGCTACGTAACGCACGCCGCCGTCAACGAGCTTCTTGGCAGAATCGCCATCGAGCTCATTTTGGGTGGCACACGGCAGAGCTACGTCTGCCTGCACTTCCCAGATATTTCCCCCCTTGTGGAATTCCACGCCGTTTCCAGCTTCTTCGGCGTAGGTGGAAATACGTTCACGGCGGGTTTCCTTGACGTCCTTGAGCAGCTCAATGTCCACGCCGTTAGGGGTGGTGATGTAGCCGGAGGAATCGGACATGGCCACTACAGTAGCGCCAAGCTCTTGGGCCTTGGCTGCGGCGTAGATGGCCACGTTGCCAGAACCGGAGACGATAACCTTGGCGCCGTCGAAAGACTCGCCGTGCGTCTTCATCATCTCATTGGTGAGGTAGACCGTGCCAAAGCCCGTGGCCTCAGTACGAACCAGGGAGCCACCCCAGGTCAATCCCTTGCCGGTGAGGACGCCGGATTCGTGCTGCGTGGTCAGTCGGCGGTACTGGCCAAAGAGGAAGCCGATCTCGCGGCCGCCGACGCCGATGTCACCGGCCGGCACGTCGCGGTATTCGCCAATATGGCGGTGCAGCTCCGTCATGAAGGACTGGCAAAAGCGCATGACCTCTACCTCGGACTTGCCCTTGGGATCAAAGTCAGAACCGCCCTTGCCGCCGCCAATGGGCAGGCCGGTCAGGGAGTTTTTGAAAATCTGCTCAAAGCCAAGGAACTTGATGATGCCCAGGTTGACCGAGGGGTGGAATCGCAGGCCACCCTTGTAGGGGCCGAGCGCGGAGTTGAACTGAACGCGGAAGCCGCGGTTGACCTGGATGTCGCCACTATCGTCGATCCATGGCACGCGGAAGATGAGCTGGCGTTCAGGCTCGCACAGGCGCTCCACCAGGCCGTAGTCCGCGTACTGCGGGTCTTTTTCTAGGACAATTTTCAGCGAATCCAGGACCTCAGAAACCGCTTGGTGGAATTCCGGTTCTCCCGCATTGCGCTTGAGCAATTTGTCGTAGTACTCAGAGATTTGGCTATCTACTGACATGGTGTGCATTCCATTCTGTGGGCTTGTAAGAACAGATACCAGTTTCCTATCAAACTACCGATAATGCAAGCATGTTCGAGGCTTTAGGGAGACATACAACGCCTTTTACCAGCGACAATAAAGTTAAATATTTTCTGTAGACCGTTCGAATCTTAAGTCGCACCGTGCCCCAGCGCGGGCGGGCTTTATAATCACGGGCATGCATATTGTTGTCGCCCCAGACTCATTTAAAGGCACCGCCTCCGCGCCCGAGGCCGCAGCCAGCATTGCTATGGGGGTGCGCCAAGCGCTTCCCGACGCCACGGTGACCACCCTGCCCATGGCCGATGGCGGCGAGGGCACCGCTGCCGTCCTCGCGCAGGCAGCAGCGGCCGGCGGACAATCCGCCGAGACCATTACCCTGCCCACTACCGACGCCATTGGCCGCTTGACTCAGGCAAGCTATGTTCTCGCCGGAGCCACTGCGTTCATTGACGTCGCCTCTGCCACTGGGCTGCCAGCCGTGCAGGACAGCCTTGATCCGCTCCACGCCGATTCCTATGGCACCGGCGTCTTGATCGCGGACGCAGAAACACGTGGCGCTACCTCGATCGTGCTGGGATTAGGCGGCACCGCCAGCATTGACGCCGGGATGGGCATCCTCACCGCACTCGGCGCCGCCGCGCACGACTCCCGCGGCTATGCCCTGCCCAAGGGCGGCGCTCCCCTCGTTCAGCTAGACCACATCGATACCGCGCAGCTCAATATCAAGGCGGGCATGCTTGACTTCACACTGCTGGCAGATACCCGCGCTACCCCAGTGCAGGCAGCAACCATGTACGGCCCGCAAAAGGGAGCTCAAGGCGAACAAGTAGCGCTGCTGGCCGGCGCCATGCTCCAAGCATGCGAGGTTACCGGCACCGATGCAGATTCTGCATATTATGGCGCCGCGGGTGGCCTTCCCATTGGCCTGTCCTGGCTCTCGCGCACCCTCTGGGGTTCAGACGAACACGTGCGCGTCCTGTCCGGCGGCACGCACGTGGCCGCTGCACTGGGCCTTCCGGAAAAGATCGCTTCGGCCGATCTCGTCATTACCGGCGAGGGCCGCTTTGATGAACAGTCTCTGACCGGCAAGGCAGTCGGAACCATCACGGATCTCGCCCGGCAAGCCGGAACGCCGGTGGGCATTATCGCCGGCTCCTTCGAGCATGACACCGACGCCTACTGCGCTCCCCTTAGCCAAGAAGGCTCGTTGGCCCAGCAGCTAGCGGCGGCCGCCGGGCACATCGTCAAGCAGCTCTAAGGCCGAATGGACAGCGACCACGGGAAGATAGCGGGCCGCTCATGCGCCAGCTCGTCTTCAAGCAATACGTGGTCCTTGGGCAGCACTGCATGCGGGGTGAGAAGGCGCGAGAGCACCATGCCCAGCTGGTTGACGGAGCCACTTACGCCCACCACCGCAATGTCATAGCGGTGCACGCTCGCATCCGCAAGGTCGCGGTCTTCATGCTCGTCGCGATAATTTTGCCGCAGCTGCTCCTCCAACCCCTCTGGAAACTGCGGCGCCTCCGGGCGAGTAACGTCAGCTGAGGAAAGCGAACCGCCCTCCACCAGCTTGTCGGTGGCGGTGGTAAAGATTTCCGCAACGCGCTCTGCTTGCGCGTTGGGAACCAAAACATCAAATTGAATAACCGGCATAGCGCCAACCCTACCCAATCCCTAAGGTGTGAAACCATGTCTGATTCTGCCCGCATCGCCCAGCTCACCACTTCCCAGGAAGCCGATCTGGGGTGGCAGCAGGACTTTTATGAGGACCTGCACCGCCACCCCGAGCTTTCGCATGAAGAGGAGCGCACCGCCGGTCGCATCCGCGCCAAGCTCGCCGATTTTGACTGCGAGGTAGTAGAAAATATCGGCGGCTTTGGCATGGTCGCCATCTTCCGCAACGGCGATGGCCCTACTGCTTTGCTGCGTGCGGACTTTGACGGCCTACCAGTGGAAGAGGCCACCGGCGTGTCCTATTCCGCCACGAATGGAAAGATGCACGCCTGCGGGCACGATATGCACACCACGGCGCTACTGGGTGCCTGCGCGCTTCTCGACGCCTCCCGCAGCTCCTGGTCCGGCACCTTCCTCGCCCTTTTCCAACCTGCCGAAGAATCCTCCGTGGGAGCTAAGGACATGTTGGCCGATAACCTCATCGAGCGCGTGCCTCGTCCCGATATTTGCCTAGGCCAACACATCATGCCCGGCCGCGCCGGCACGGTGCGCCACACCGCCGGTCCCATCATGGCCGGCTGCGATTCCCTGCGCATTCGCGTCTTTGGAAAATCGGCCCACGCTTCCATGCCCCATAACTCCATCGACCCCACCTATATCGCGGCCATGATCGTCACCCGCCTCCAAGCTATTGTGGGCCGCGAAGTTGCCCCGCACGAGTTCTTTGTCATTTCCGTAGGCGAGCTACACTCCGGCGATAAAAACAACATCATTCCCGAATCCGCCGAGCTCGTGCTCAATACGCGCTACTACGATCCCGCACTCGCGGAAAAGGTCTATGCCTCCCTCGAGCGCATGGTCAAGGCCGAGTGTGTGGCGTCCGGAAGCGAGCAAGACCCGACCTTTGAGTACTATGCCCACGGCGAGGTCACCGATAACGACGCCACGGCCCACGCACCAGTGGCCGAGGTTTTCGATGCCGCTTTCGGCTCCGATTCGGTCATCGCCGCCCCTTCTACCGCCTCTGAGGACTTTTGCTACCTACCCCAGGCATGGGGCGTGCCTTATGTCTTCTGGCATATCGGCTGCACCCCGGAAGACGAGTTGCAAGACCCACCGGTCAACCACCAAGCAACCTTCCTGCCGGACTATGCCCCGACCGTCTATGCCTCCACCCGGGCAGCGTATGGTGCGGCATTGACCTACTTGGCAAAGCCCTAAGTACCCGGTGCGCCTTTACCTATTTCCTCCCTGCAAGGCGGCGCCAATCCTATTAAGCTGGCAGGCGTTTCGTGACTTCCCACTACCTTAAGGTTTCACATGAGCCAGCCACGGCACTCTGTTTTCGAATCCACCGTTCCCTCCCATGTTCGTGCGGCCTCCGGTGTAAGCCCGCACAGCGCTTCCTACCGCAAGTTCTGGTCGGGCCTATCTGGTGCCGTCATGGAGCAGATTGCCGATAATTGGGAGCGCACCCGTTCCGCCTACGCTGCGACCCGCCAACAGCACTACTTCTCTGCGGAGTTCCTGCAGGGCCGCGCACTGCTCAATAACCTCACCAACCTAGGCTTGGTCGACGATGCCAAGGCAGCGGCCTCCGCTGCCGACCACGAGCTGAGCGATGTCCTCGAAGCCGAGCACGATGCCGCGCTCGGCAACGGTGGCCTCGGCCGCCTTGCCGCTTGCTTCCTCGATTCCGCTGTCACCCAGGACTACCCCGTCACTGGTTATGGCCTGCTTTACCGTTACGGCCTTTTCCGCCAGTCCTTTGAAAATGGCTTCCAGAAGGAACAGCCTGATGCGTGGATGGAAAACGGCTATGACTTCATCATCCGCCGCGCCTCCGAGCAGCGCCGCGTCCACTTTGATGACATGGACGTGCGCGCCATTCCTTATGACATGCCTATTACTGGCTACGGAACCGATAACGTAGGCACGCTACGCCTGTGGAAGTCCGAGCCCATCGATGAATTCGATTATGATGCCTTCAACTCCCAGCGCTTTACGGAGGCCATTGTCGATCGCGAGCGCGTCATGGATATCTGCCGCGTGCTCTACCCCAACGACACCACCTACGAGGGCAAGGTACTGCGCGTTCGCCAACAGTACTTCTTTGTCTCCGCATCCCTGCAGACCATGGTGGATAACTACATTGCCCAGCACGGCGAGGACCTCACCGGTTTTGCGCAGTACAACTCCATCCAGCTCAATGACACCCACCCAGTGCTCGCCATCCCCGAGCTCCTGCGCATTCTGCTCGATGACCACGGTCTGAGCTGGGATGCGGCGTGGAAGATCGTCACCGAGACCTTCGCCTACACCAACCACACCGTGCTCGCGGAGGCACTGGAGAGCTGGGAAGTGTCCATCTTCCAAAAGCTATTCTGGCGCATCTGGCAGTTGGTGGAAGAAATCGATCGCCGCTTCCGCGAAGACATGGCCCATCGCGGCCTGGATCAGGGTCGCATTGACTACATGGCGCCGGTGTCCAACGGGCAGGTTCACATGGCCTGGATCGCCTGCTACGCCGCTTACTCCATTAACGGTGTCGCCGCCCTGCATACCGAAATCATCAAGGCCGATACGCTGTCCGAATGGCATGAGCTCTGGCCAGAAAAATTCAACAATAAGACCAATGGCGTCACCCCGCGCCGCTGGCTGAAGATGTGCAACCCCCGCCTGGCAGAACTGCTCACCCAGCAGGCTGGTTCCGATGCGTGGGTTACTGACCTCACCCAGCTGGCCAGACTTGCCGATAAGGCCGACGATGCTGACCTACTACGAGAACTGATCGCCATCAAGCAGGCCAATAAGCGCGACTTTGCGCAGTGGGTAAACGTCCACCAAGGCGCTGAAATCGACCCTGATTCTATCTTTGACGTGCAGATTAAGCGCCTGCACGAGTACAAGCGCCAGCTGATGAACGCCCTCTACGTCCTTGACCTCTACTTCCGCATCAAGGACGAGGGCGAAACTGTGCCGAAGCGTACTTTCATCTTTGGTGCCAAGGCCGCACCGGGCTACGACCGCGCTAAGGCGATTATTAAGCTCATCAACACCATCGCAGACCTGGTCAATAACGACCCGGCCACCAAGGACATCATCCGCGTCGTCTTCGTGGAGAATTACAACGTCTCCCCCGCAGAGCACATCATCCCAGCCGCTGATATCTCCGAGCAGATTTCTGTGGCTGGCAAGGAAGCCTCCGGCACGTCCAATATGAAGTTCATGATGAATGGTGCACTGACCTTGGGCACCATGGATGGAGCAAACGTAGAAATCGTCGAGGCGGTTGGCGAGGACAACGCTTATATCTTCGGCGCCCGCAATGAAGAGTTGCCGCAGCTGCGCGCCGAGTACAACCCAGGCGAGCTTTACCAGAGCGTGCCAGGCTTGGCCCGCGTACTGGATGCGCTTGTCGACGGCACCCTGGGCGCAGACAATGCCGGTATCTTCGGCGATCTGCGCGCCTCGCTTCTCGACGGCTTCGGGGAGCACGCCCAAGACCAGTACTACGTCCTAGGTGACTTCGCCGACTACCGCGAGACCCGCGACCGCATGGCCGCGGAGTATAAGGAGGACGAGCTTGCGTGGGCAAAGAAGGCGTGGCTAAATATCTGTTATTCCGGTCGTTTCTCCTCGGACCGAACCATCGCGGACTACGCGAACGAGGTGTGGAAGATCCAGCCGACCCCGATTTCCCAGCGCTAAGAAAAGGTCCTACCCTTCGCTTCCACGGCGGAGGACAGGACCTTTATGTAGGCGGTGTGCCTGATGCTGTTTAGCGCAGGCCCACGCGCTTGAGCTGCTCATAGATGGGCTTCAAGTCAATGTTAAGCACGCCCATCTGCGTAGCTAGGAAGCCGAGGCCGCCGACAACTGCGCCCAGAATCCCCAGACCCGTAGCTAGACCAGCAGCAAAGCCCTTGCTGCTGCCTTCCTTGCCGGCATCAGCGTCATCGGACGGGTTGGCAGCGTCTTCTGGCTGCTCTGGGTCGCCTGCTTGGCCGGTGCCATCGTTCCACCACTCATCAAAGGTCAAGTTGGCTACCAGGGTGTTATCGATGTAGTCACCGCGGACCGAATCGGTTCCAGAGGTACGGGCCATGATGTCCTCGGAGCCGGCGCCCTTGAAGAAGAACGGCACCAACTGGTTGGTGTGCTGACCGGAGTACCAACCGTGGCGAGCAACCTTGCCCTTCTCACCTTCCATAGCGTTGAAGCGGTTATCCGCCTCAGGGTTATCCTCAGTCGGAGCCTCGTTCGCACCGGAGAGATAGCCGGTTTCGTGGTCTGCGGTAACAACCAGCAGGGTCTCCTCCCACGAAGAGTTCTCCTCTACCCACTTGATGGCGGCATCGACCGATTTGTTGAAGTCCTGGGTCTCTTCGATGTCGCGCACCGGGTTATTGCCGTGTCCAGCCCAGTCGATGGCACCGCCCTCGATCATGACGGAGAATCCATCCTCATCCTGCCCCAGTGCGTTGAGTGCGCCGGTGGTCATGGTGGGGAGATCCACGACGTCGTTAAGCGGGTCAGAGTACGGCTCCTTCGTCTCGCCAGAGCGGGAGTTCTGCAAGGTGGATCCTACCTGTGCGATACCCCAGTACTTCTGGCCCGGCTTGACGTCGCCTTCCGCCAGTTTCTTGAAGTCATCGTTGGACTCAAAGTAGTTCCAGTCGGTCTCGCCGGCGGAAAGCTTGGCGTAGTCCTCCTCGTACATAAAGCTGTAGTCCGGAGTATCGACCTTTTGGTGGTCATTGTCGTAGAACGGGTGACCAGCTGCCATGACAACGTCAAGGTCGCTGCCAAGCATCTCGCGGCTGATGTCCGGCAACTTATTGCGGTCCATGTTGTGCGCGGCCCACGCCGCCGGAGTGGCTTCGGAATAGAGAGTGTCTGATGGTTTGTGTGTGGGTACCTAACCCGCATAAGGAGATGGACCAGAATGACTACTGTGGCGAGACGAGATCCGGCTGATAAGGCCAAGATTGATGCGATTGAAAAGAAGCTGCTTGCTAACCCTGAAATCGCGAAGCTGATTGATGACCTAGGCACATCCACAACGGATGCCAATGACCTGGTTCGCGGCATGTTGCAAGCCTCGATTACCAGGGGACTCAACGCTGAAATGGATGCCCACCTGGGCTACGAGTCTGGCGACAGGAGCGCTAAAGCTGCTGCTGGAACAGACAATCACCGCAACGGGTCGTATCCAAAGACCGTGGATTCTAACTACGGGCCAGTCACCGTTGATGTGCCAAGAGATCGGGCTGGAACATTCTTGCCAACTATGGTCCCTAAAGGCTCGAGGAGATTGACTGATGTCGATGACATGATCGTTAGCTTGTACGCCGGTGGGATGACAATTAGGGATATCCAGCATCATATGGCAACGGCGATGCGTGTTGATATTTCCCATGAGACGATTTCAGCGGTTACTGACGCCGTCCTCGATGAGGTCATGGTCTGGCAAAACCGCCAGCTAGACGAGTTCTACCCGGTCATTTTCCTGGATGCGCTGCGCATTAAAGTCCGCGATGGCGGCCGAGTGGTCAATAAGTCCGCGTACATGGCTATCGGCGTGGATCTCGACGGTATCAAGCACATTTTGGGATTGTGGATTGCCAAAGAAGAAGGCGCTTCATTTTGGGCGCAGGTATGTGCCAATCTTTCCAATCGTGGGGTCAAGGACGTCTTTATCGTCTGCTGTGACGGGCTTAAAGGTCTGCCTGAAGCAGTTGAGGCAACGTGGCCGAACTCTATGGTGCAAACCTGTATCGTGCACCTGATTCGTGCCGCTAACCGGTGGGTAGCCTACGGAGATCGCCGGGGCGTATCGGCCGCGTTGAAAAAGATTTACACCGCCACGGACGAGTCCACAGCTAAGGCTGCCTTAGACGAATTTGAAGCCTCTGAATTGGGAGAAAAGTATCCACGCTCAGTCAAGGTCTGGCGAGATGCTTGGGCGCGTTTCGTACCGTTTCTGCAGTTCCCACCAGCGGCCAGAAAAGTAATCTATACGACGAACTCGATTGAATCATTCAACAATGAACTGCGTAAAGCTACCCGCAACAGGGTACAGTTCACCAACGATGAATCAGCGCTCAAGACGCTGTGGCTGATGATCTGCAATATCGAAGACAAACGAGCTGCAAAGAGAGCGAAGCAGGGCAAACGAGTCTCAGCGACAGCCGGCAGACTCATGGAAGGAGCCCGAGTTTCCGGCTGGAAACAAGCCATTAACCAAATGGCCGTGGCCTACCCCGACAGCTTCGACAAATACCTATAAACCTAGCCCCACACACAAACAACTTGACGCTGATAATGGGAATACAGGATCGGAACCACGTGGAATGACCCACTTCTTGACTGGCCATGATCTCCTCATGTGCCTTCAGCGTGATCTGTCTTCCATGTTAGTTCCGACCCTGTACCGCAATCTGGTGAATCCGCCCATGACCTTATAGGAGCGTGACGTCTCCACCGTGACCACCCCGGCAGGTGTCTAGTGTAGTCGTCCCATCAGCGTCTTGTCTGCCCGGAAACCCCGGATCGCGGGTCACCCGCACGTTTGCTCACAGACAGGACCTGATCCCCAATGTCTACCACTTTCGACTGCCCCACCGGCCCCGTTGCCGGAATCGACACCCACACCGATACCCACACTGTTGCCGTTATTTCGGACACCGGCCGGCACATCGCCACCGACACCTTCCCCGCCACCAACCCTGGCTACGTGGCGATTTCAGAGTTCATGGCAACCTACGGTGTCACCACCGTCGGTGTGGAAGGAACCAGCTCCTATGGAGCAGGCCTGACACGCCACCTTCGCACCCAGAAATACTCAGTCGTAGAAGTCTTACGCCCTACCCGGGCCGTTCGACGCCGGGACGGCAAATCAGACCCCGTTGATGCTGTCGCTGCCGCCCGCCAGGTGCTCACCGGGGAAGCCTTAAGCATCCCGAAAGACACTTCCGGGCCAGTGGAATCCCTCCGTGGGTTGCAGATCACCCGCCGTCAGCTCGTGATGACAGCAGCGAAACTGATGACAACGATCAAATCGTTGCTGGTCACAGCACCCGATGAGATTCGACGCCGCTATAGTGCGATGTCCACATTGGTCATGGTGGAGGCCTTGTCCCGGTGCCGACCATCAGCTGACCTGGCCGACCCCAGAAATGGGGTGCTCCTCGCGTTGAAGACATTAGCCACCACCTATCGTGATTTACAGAAACAGGGTACGCAGCTGGAAAAACACATCAGTATCCTGGTTGAGATGATCAATCCGCATGTGACCTCGATATTTGGGTGTGGTTCCGTGGTGGCTGCTGATCTGATTGTCAGTGTGGGGGATAATCCAGGCCGGATTCACTCCGAGGCAGCATTAGCTCATCTGTGCGGGGCCGCACCGATTCCGGCTAGTTCTGGACGGACTCATCGGCACCGTCTCAACCGGGGTGGTGATCGTCGGGCGAATTCTGCGTTGCATCGGATCGCGTTGGTGCGGATGCATCATGACCAACGCACCAGGGACTACGTAGCCAAACGCACCAAGGAAGGATTGTCGAAAAAGGAGATCTTACGGTGTCTGAAACGCGCCATTGTCAGGGAGGTCTACCGGGTGTTGTGCTTGGGTCAGGCCGTTCTTCCAACGGGCCAGGTAGAGGTTGATGAACTCAAAGCTCGACGGATCGAGAGGCAGTTATCGCAAGCCCAGGTTGCTGAAAAACTCGGGTGTGCCCCGGCGAGAATCAGTGATATCGAAACCGGCAAGCGCCCTTTGCCGGAGTTGAGGTTGGCTTATGAAGAACTTCTCAAATCAGCTTGACACAACATAGGAGCATCACCCTCCGAACAAGCAAGCATTGATAGATGCAGGTCTGCACTACATTTTGTCGGTGAAACCCCACCGTGCCTGAGGTGATTGAAACCTGGCGGCGGGAAATCCCTGGTGAAGCCTACGCCCACGGCCAGATCTGGACACAAGCCTCGGCAAGCGATGCGCGCAAACACACAACCCCGAATACGGTGACCCACTTCCAGTACTCCTATGATCGGGCCAGACGCGGCCTGCGCGGAATCAAAGAGCAAGTCGCAAAAGCCAAACGCGCTGTTGACGGCGAAATCGCCATTAAGCGCAACCGCTATTTCGATCTTTCCACCCCGAACAAGAAGGTCAACTACGCTCTTGCTGCCAAACACCGAGCCCTAGCCGGAATTAAAGGCTATGAAACCGACCTGACCGCTCTTCCCGCCCAGGAGGTTATCGGGCATTACCGCAGGCTATTCCACATTGAAAATGTCGTATCGGATGTCGAAATCAGACCTGAAAGCACGCCCAATCTATGCGAGGAAACAAAACTCGATCACAGCACATCTCAATATTGTGATGGCAGCACTAGCCGTGACCCACCTGATGGAGCCCCGCAGTGGTCACTTCATCAAACGCCTCGTGAGAACACTCAAGAAATACCGCAGCTTTCAACTCGTCGTTGGCGGCGAAACCATTCACGCCGCCGTACCATTCCCGCCCGACCTCACTGCCACCATCCAAGTAATCACCGGCCGCGAACTTCCGCACAAAATTGGCCTAAGTCAGGTTAGAAGGGAATCAGCACACCGTCTCGTGGGATTCGTGCTCTGGGTGCTCAATCTGGATGGTGGAGTGCTCGATACCGTGTTCGCGCAGGGCCTGCTGGGCGGCATCCAACAGCGGGCCGGTGCCGACGGTGCCGTCGCGCACGATATGCACGGTCGTGAGCACGTTCACGCCGTCCAGGCTCCACAGGTGCAGGTCGTGGATGTCAGCAACGCCCTCGACCTGCCGCAGCGCGGGCTCGATCGCACTGGCGTCGAAGTCCGCCGGGACTTGCTCGAGCAGCACGCTCGCCGAAAGCCGCATGAGCTGCCAAGCGCGCGGCAGCACCATCGCCGCGATCGCTAGGGAGGCGATCACGTCCGCCGCCACAAACCCCGTGGTCAGTACCACGATGCCGGCCACGATTACTGCGATCGAGCCGAGCATATCCACTAACACGTGCAAGAACGCGCCCTCCACGTTGATCGAGGATTTGCGGTGCCGGTGCAGAACCCACGCCGATAGCGCATTCGCCACCAGGCCGATCACCGCGATGATCAGCATCGTTTTTCCCTGCACTTCGGCCGGGCTCTGCAGGCGGCGCACCGCCTCGACGACAATCCACACCGAGATCGCCAGCACCATCACTGCGTTCGCCAGTGCAGCAAGCACCTCCACTCGTCGGTAGCCGTACGTGGCCTGAGCCGATGCTTGTCGGCGCCCAACCAACACCGCTAACACCGCGATGATCAACCCCGCAGCGTCGGAAAGCATGTGCATCGCATCCGCCATCAGCGCCATCGAACCCGCCAACCAGCCGCCGATCAGCTCCGCGAAGAAGACGGTGCCGGTAATGCCTAGCGCAATCAAGAGTGCGCGCAGCGGCGTGCCGGAGTGATCGTGGTCGTGGTGCTCGTGTGCCATGCACTCAGCCTATCCCCGTCGACGCTTATTGACAATTAATTGAAAATGGATGGCGGTAAGCGCAGCCACTGAGGCCAAGTCGGCCTGATTTAGGTCATTGTGCAGTTGTCCTTTGAATGTGTAGAGAAGCTGAAACATGAACAACCAAAAAGTACTGCAGCCGCATGTCAGGAAAGCAACCGCTGAGTGTACTCGAGGTAAATATAAATCTACATTTGTATAAATGTATATAGAAAAGCGCCGCGAGCCGTGGAACGTGTTAAAGGGTGGGTCGCGGCGCTCGTGCCAAAAATCTACTTCTTGGTTTCACCCAACAAGTGACACTGAATCATGTTGGTGTTGCCAGCAATTCCTGGAGGAGTACCAGCAATGACGACAATCATGTCGCCTTCCTCGTACCTGTCCATCTCCAGCAATGCATCATCGATAGCTTCCATCATGTCATCGGTGGACTTAACGTGCGGGCTCAAGAAGGTCTCAGCACCCCACGTCAAAGCTAGCTGGGAGCGAACCGCTGGGTCCGGCGTAAACGCCAACAGCGGAAGCTGGGAGTGCAGGCGAGCCACGCGCTTAGCGGTATCGCCGGAGGTAGTAAAGGCTACGATGGCCTTTGCATTGAGGCGCTCGGCAATATCGCGGGCGGAATAGGACACCACACCACGCTTGGTGCGCGGAACGTGGGACAGCGGTGGAACCTTGCCGCCATCTTCAGCATTAGCCACGATCTTGGACATGGTGCGCACGACGTTCTGCGGGTCAATACCCACGGAAGTCTCACCAGAGAGCATAACGGCGTCAGCGCCATCGAGAACGGCGTTAGCCACGTCGGAAGCCTCTGCACGGGTCGGGCGCAGGTTAGAAATCATGGAATCCAGCATCTGGGTAGCCACGATGACCGGCTTAGCGTTCTCGCGAGCAATCTGGATAGCGCGCTTCTGGAACAGCGGCACGCGCTCCAGCGGCACCTCAACACCGAGGTCGCCACGGGCAATCATGATGGCATCGAATGCCAGCACGATAGACTCGAGCGCGTCTACTGCCTCAGGCTTTTCCAGCTTGGCAATGACTGGAACGCGGCGACCCTCTTCGTCCATAATCTCATGGACCTTATCCACATCTGCTGGGGAGCGGACGAAGGACAGTGCCACGAGGTCAACGCCGAGATTCAAAGCGAAGCGCAGGTCAGCGATATCCTTTTCCGACAAAGCCGGCACGGAGATATCCATACCAGGGAGGGAAACGCCCTTGTTATTGGAAACCGGGCCACCTTCGGTGACCTCACAGACGACGTCGTTGCCGTCGACTTCCTTACAAACAACGGCAACCTTGCCGTCGTCAATCAGCAGGCGGTCACCTGGCTTAGCATCTTTGGCCAGGCCCTTGTAGGTGGTGGAGACGCGGTCATGGGTGCCTTCGATATCGTCCACGGTAATGCGGACGATCTGGCCGTTATCCCACTGCTCCTCGCCGTTGATAAAGCGGCCAAGGCGAATCTTGGGGCCTTGGAGGTCCGCCAAGATACCTACGGCGCGGCCGGTCTTATCGGTGGCTTGGCGCACCCAGTTGTAATTCGCCTCGTGGTCTGCATGCTCGCCGTGAGACATATTCAGGCGGGCAACGTCCATGCCGTCCTGTACGAGGCGCAAGATGCCGTCCTCGCTAGCAACGGCAGGGCCGAGAGTACAAACAATCTTCGTTCTTCTATCCAGCATTATTGGCCTATTCCGTCGGGGGAAATTGAACACTCCCCAACCTACTCCTTCGAAAGGATTGGGGCCACAATTTTGTGGTTCCATTTTCTGAACGGACACCACAAAATGCCCCATTTCCCACAAAAACAAATCCAACCGGGCACACTTGGGCAGTATTTACGTCGATAAAGAGCCCGGTTGCTGCCCATCAGATACCGCGTGCTCTGGGCTGTGCTCATCAGCATCCCGGCGCTCCGCCCAATACTTAGGATCTACCTCTTCGGGGGACTCTGGCCCCTGGCGGTGCCTATCGAGCACGAAGAAGACAATCGCGGCGATGAGAAAAATCGCTAGGGAGACGATGATATTCACGCGGACCCCAAAGATATGGGTCGCTTCATCGGAACGCATCCCTTCAATAAAGAAGCGGCCCAATGTATAGCCCATGACATAGAGAGCAAAGACGCGGCCGTGCCCCAACTTCCAGGCCTTGTGAGCCCACAAGAGGAAAAGGCAGACCAAGACATTCCACACGAGCTCGTACAGGAAGGTCGGGTGCACCGAGGTCATGACCTCACCCGTGGAGTGTCCGGAAACGGGAGCATAGCCACCATTTTCATTGACGCGGTAATAGATGTCTAAAGCCCACGGAACGTCGGTCGGGCGTCCGTAGAGCTCCTGGTTAAACCAGTTACCTAGGCGTCCAATCGCTTGCGCGAGGACGAGGCCTGGCGCCACCGCGTCAGCAAAGGGGCCGAGCGGCACCTTCTTCACTTTAAAAAGCACCCATAAAGCTAGTGCGCCCAAGGCTACGGCGCCCCAAATGCCCAGGCCGCCGTTGGTAATCTTCAGCGCGTCCGCGGGATTGCAGCTATCGCAGAAGTACTTCTGGTTATCGGTAATGACGTGGTAGAGCCGCCCGCCAATGATGCCGGCTGGGATGACCACGATGGCGGCATCCCATACTGTGTCTGGGTTACCGCCGCGTGCGGTATAGCGGCGTAAGGTCATTCGCAGGGCGACGATAATTCCTACGATGATGCACAGCGCATAGGCACGAATGGGAATGGGCCCCAACTGCCACACGCCCTGCGGCGGAGACGGAATATTTGCAAGAATTTCTGTGTGCACGTAGCTAGTGTGCCTTATCCCCCACCCCACCAGCTAGTTGGGGCCTTAATCTATCTTGCGCGCGGGGCACGCTGGATGCTGCCCGGCAGCCACCAAGGAGCGCGCCAGCGCCGTAGGATCTTGGGCAGCCATGACGGATTCGCCCACCAAAACTGCATCGGCGCCGCGTGAAGCATAGTGAAACAGGTTGCGCGCGTTGTTTACCCCGCCTACTGCGATGCGCAGGATGGATTCTGGCAGGCCTGGGGCGATATCGTTAAACGCCTCGCGGTTAATGGCATCCGAAGCCAACGACCACGCATTGATGGCGATGACGCTACTTCCTGCCTTGATTGCGCGGTCGACCTCTGCGCAGTTGCGTACCTCTACGATGGCGGTCATACCGAGCGATTCCACGCGGTCTAAAAGCGCCTCCAGGCGAGCTTGCTCTAAGAGCTCTACCTGCAGCGGAATGGCATCGGCCCCAAAGCACCGGGCTTCATGAATTTGGTAGGGGTCCACGATGAGATCGCGCGACATCATGGGAATATCAATCGCAGCACGGGCAGCTGCCATGTCTTCTAAAGAACCGTGGAAACGGCGGAAATCAGTCTGGCATGCCATGAGATGTACGCCGCAGTGTTCAAAGGTGCGGGCCCATTCCGCCATCTGTTCCGCAGAGCCAACATGAGCGATTTCGCCGCCGTAGGGTACGGCGCGCTTGAGCTCCGTGATGACCGAGCAGCCTGTGCGTAGCAAAGCCGCGCGTGCATCTCGGGGAGGTTCCATGTCACGCGAGCGCGCCTTCACCTCTTTAAAGGACACGCGGGCTTCCCGTGCAGCGACGTCCTCCAAGACTCCTGCAACAAGGTGGTCAACGGCAATGGGCGTAGGCATCAGCACCTCCCTCCACGGGCGATTAAGATCACACTTAGGTTAACCTGCTCACCTGCCGTTCCGGAAATTGCACAGGAAACGGGGCTAATTTTTGTCCATATCAGTGGGATCGATATCACTATCAAGCGCGTCCCACATCACACGGCCAGAGTCGGAGGAGGTTTCCAAATCCTCCTCCAACTTTTCCTGCCGTGCCGCTGGGGTTTCGTATTTGCTCGACACCTTCGCCTTATCCTCGCCTGGATTGCGTGCAAGCATCACTGCACCGAAGAGGGCTGCTGCCGCACCTATGAGAGCCAGAATAGGTCCCAGGGAATGCACCTCGGTGGAAACGACGGTGGCCCAGTCAGAGATCTGGGCAGAATCAACGGCGTTTTCATTGGCCGAGGCCCCCTGCAGGATCTTCTGCGCGCGCTCGGTGTCCGCGCCCGCAGTCAGCAGGCTCACCGGGGTCCATGCGCTGGCCGCGGCCGCGAGGGCGCACACAACACCCACCACTCGCCTACCAACGCGCCGCAGCGCCATCCCCGCGACGGCACCGGCTACCAGAACGAGGGTCAAGGCCATGATCTCCAGCGACCAAGCCGAGCCGATGATGTCATTGGCCGCGGAGCCGGCCTTATCGTCCTCGCTGGCGGCTACCACCCACGTGGCACGGGAGGACAGCCACAATACGATGGCTCCTACAGCGATAAGTAGTGGTCCAAGGCGTCTAGCCTTCACGGTTGCCCTCCTAGGAGATCGGTGGCGTCAAAGCACGTGCGGTCGCCGGTATGGCAGGCGCCGCCGCGCTGCCGCACGGTCAGCAGAATAGTATCTCCATCGCAGTCAAGGCGAACGCCCAGCACCTCTTGGGTATTTCCAGAAGTCTCTCCCTTGACCCAATACTCATTGCGCGAGCGCGAAAAATACGTTGCCTTGCGGGTGGCGAGGGTATGGGCCAAAGCGTGGTCATCCATCCAGGCCATCATCAGCACCTCACCAGATTCAGCCTGGGCTATGGCCGGCACTAAGCCTTGCTCATTGCGCTTGAGCTGCTTGGCGATGCCCCCGTTAAGTTCATAGTTGCCCGGGGTACTCATCGGCGCACCTCGTAGCCCGCAGCGTCCAAGGCGTCTTTCACGTCGCTGATTTCTACCTCACCGAAGTGAAAAATACTTGCTGCCAAGACGGCATCGGCGCCGGCTGCAACGGCTGGTGGGAAATCCGCGGCTTTTCCCGCGCCGCCAGAGGCGATAACGGGAATGATCACCGCTGCGCGCACGGCGCGCAGCAATTCAAGGTCAAATCCTTCCTTTGTGCCATCGCCATCCATTGAGTTGAGGAGGATCTCCCCTACGCCGAGTTCTTCGCCGCGGCGTGCCCATTCGATGGCGTCGATCCCGGCCGATTCCGTACCGCCGTGCGTGGTCACCTCAAAGCCGGATGGCGCATACTCTTCGCGGCGCCGGCGAGCATCAACAGACAGCACGATGCATTGGGTCCCGAAAATCTCAGCCATTTCACGCAGCAGTTCCGGATTCTTAATGGCCGCGGTGTTTACAGAAACCTTATCTGCCCCAGCGCGCAATAATTCCCTGACGTCATCAACGCTGCGAACTCCGCCACCCACCGTCAAGGGGATGAATACCTGGTCTGCGGTGCGGCGCACTACCTCGAGCATGGTGGAGCGGCCTTGTTTAGAAGCAGAGACATCCAAGAAGGTAAGTTCATCGGCTCCTAGGGCGTCATAACGCGCGGCCAACTCCACTGGGTCGCCGGCATCGCGCAGGTTGCCAAAGTTGATGCCCTTGACCACGCGACCTTGGTCCACGTCTAGGCAGGGGATCACGCGTACGGCTACAGCCATGGCGGCCGCCTCCTTTGAAGGTTTAAATTTTAGCGGTGAAAAGTACCGGTATGACGAGACAGGATATCCACGATGGTGGCATGGACCTGCGGGGTACCTGCCACCATGCCGCGTGACTGCGCAGTCCACGGGTTTCCGTCCGGATCGGTAACAACTCCACCGGCTGCCTGGATCTGCAGTGCACCCGCGGCGTTATCCCAGGGGTGCGGAGAGAAGTTAATCGCACCATCGAACACACCCTGCGCGACGAAGGCATTATCAAGCCCCACAGAACCGGTCATTCGCGGTCGCAGTCCGGTCTCGCGCAGCTCATGGAAGATTTCGGTAGGCAGGTGGGAAGAGCAGCCCACGTGGCCGCGTGCTTCATCAAATCCCATTGCTTCGTCCCCTCCTCCGAAGCCAGTGGCAGGCCCACCTACTGAGCGCAGTGGGGAGCCATCGCAGGTGACCAGACGGCGCCCCAGGAGCGGGAAGTCAGATACCGCAGCAACAGGGGCGCCCTCATGAATGAGCGCCACTAGAATGCCGGCCATAGGGTTTCCGGCGGAGTAGTTTGCGGTGCCATCGATCGGATCTACCACCCACACGGTATCGAGCACGCTGCCGCCCGATTCTTCTCCATAGACCGGGATGCCGGTCATCTGGGTCAAGATATCGCGCAGCTGTTGCTCGATGACGAGATCTACCTCGGTGGCAAAATCTCCTTGCCCCTTAAAACGGGCGGGCGCAGCTCCGAGGCCGGAGCGAAAAATGGGTTCTACTTGGTCTACGGCCGCCTCCGCGAAGGCCACCAACTCGCGGGGTTCCATCATGGCTTAGTTGTCCTCAGGATCGAAAGGGTCAATGGTTTCTTCCGCCGGCAGCGGCTCTACCTCGGCCACCGCAGCGAGTGCTTCGTCGAGGGTGAAATTCCCTTCGTACAGGGCCTTGCCAATAATGGCGGAATCGATGCCCTCATTTACATAAAGCGCGAGCTCTCGCAGGTCTTCCACGCTAGAAATGCCACCGGAGGCGGTGATCTTTGCCTCCGTCGCCATCGCTACCTCGCGCAGGAGCTCAGTATTGGGTCCGGTGAGCGTGCCGTCTTTAGACACGTCGGTCACCACAAAGCGCTGGCATCCGGCAGCGTCCAAGCGCTCGAGTACTTCCCACAGGTCGCCGCCATCAGAGACCCAGCCATTGCCGGCAGTACGCCATTCGCCGCCTTCCTCGCGCACGGCGAGATCCACGGCGACCTTATCGCCAAAGCGCGCGAGGATGTCCTCGATCCATTCCGGCTGCTCTAGAGCAGCCGTGCCGATACTAATGCGCTGCGCGCCGGTAGCCAGCGCGCGCTCCACCGCGGCATCATCCCCTATGCCGCCACTAAGCTCCACATTTACGCCCAGCTCACGAGTAATCGTCGCCATTTCTTCGTGGTTGGAGCCTCGACCAAAGGCCGCATCCAAATCCACAAAGTGCAGCCAGTGCGCGCCTTGGGACTGCCACTTTTGCGCGGCATCGCGCGGGGAGCCGTACGAGGTTTCGGTGCCTGCTTCGCCTTTATCTAGGCGCACGGCTTGGCCTTGAGATACATCGACTGCTGGCAAGAGCGTAAAAGTCATATTCTTCATCCTACCTAGAGCGTGCGCATCCAGTTTTCCAAAAGCTGTGCACCGGCGTCCCCGGATTTTTCAGGGTGGAATTGGGTCGCCCACAGGGCGCCGTTTTCTACGGCCGCGACGAACCTATCGCCCGCGTGCTCGGCCCAGCTCACCTGCGGCGGACGGGTAATTTCCGTTTCCAATTCCCACCGGCGAACACCGTAGGAATGCACGAAATAAAACCGCTCGTCTTCGGCCACCCCGGCAAACATATCGCTGCCGACGGGTACCTCTACGGTATTCCACCCCATGTGCGGCAGCACCGCAGACTGCAACTTTTCCACGGTGCCGGGCCACTCGCCGCAACCGGTGGAGTTGATGTTGTGTTCCACTCCGGCGTCGAAAAGCACCTGCATGCCTACGCAAATGCCCAACACCGGCCGCTCTCCTGCCAAGCGCTGGCCGATGACCCGAGGCCCCTGGACCGCGCGCAGCCCGCGCATGCAGGCAGCAAAGGCACCCACGCCGGGAACAAGCAGGCCGTCCGCTTCCACCGCTTCCTTGGGGTCTGCGGTGACGGTAACGTCCGCGCCTACCCGCTCCAGCGCGCGCTGGGCTGAGCGCACATTGCCCGCGCCATAATCCAATAATGCGACCGTCTTTGCCATGGGCTATACCTTACGCATGCGACGCAGTCGCGTCCGGATATCGTTGGTTTCGCTCACGCGGGTGCGCCCAAGGATAAAATCTGCCAGCGTCATCACAACGCCGGCGACGAGGATGACCACGCCGGCGCCAAAAGCCCCTGCATAGCCGTAGCCGGCGACCAAGGCGCCCAAGAGGGTCGAGCCCAAGCCAGTGCCGCCATCATAGAAAATATTCCAGATGGCCGAAGCCTCCGAGACGCGCTCGCGCGGCAGGCGGTCAAACATCGACAGCAGGGCCTCATTTTGCGCAATACCGAAGGCACCACCGAAGAGGAAGGCACCCAGCACGAGCCACCACACGGAACCGTCGAGGTACAGCGGGACGGCGATGGCGAGCACGCCCACGATGGCCATGATCTGACTGGGGATATACAGACGGCCTGGGGTGCCTACGCGGTCTGCCACCATGCCGGCAAAGTAGCGGAAAATCATGGCGGCGCCGCCCACGATGGACAGCATGATACCGGCCAAGCTGGCGCCGCGCTCGGCATCAAGTTCTTGTACCGCGGGCGGCAGGAAGGATGACACGGCGCCATAGCTCATTGAAAATGTCGTTAGCGCCAGCGCAGGAACGAGCACTAGCTTCCACGTAGGAACGCGGATAAGGTTCGGCTCCTCTTCAGTATCGGAGGCGAGCGTGACCTTAATCTTGGGAATGCGCAGGCACAGGCCAAAGCCCACAAAGCCAATGATGCCGGCGGTGATATACGTCGAGGCATAACCCAGCTTTTCCGCCATGATCAATCCCAGGGGCAAAAAGACCATTTGGCCCAGGCCGGTAAAGACACCAATCATGCCGGTAGCCTTGCCCAGCAAGCGTACGGGCGCCAGTTCCGCAATAAGCGCGGACTCAGAAACGGTCAGCGCGCCAAAGCCCACGCCGCGCAGAGCGGAAAAGAGCAGGACAACCCAAGCATCAGTACCCAAGAGGTGGCCAAAGGCAGGTACACCCAGGGTAAAAGCGGACAGCGCCATCACGCGGCGGTAGCCCCACCGGCGCAGGAGCCACGGAGAGATGATCTGGGTCAGCACGGTAAAGGCCATGAAGATGCCCGTGGATGAGCCCGCCAAGGTAGCTGAGCCGCCGGAGTCAATGACCGCTAGCGGCACCACTGGAAGGAGGATGGACCACGCACCGAAGGCCGCGGCGATGGCCAACATGGTCGCGGTATAGCCCGGAACCTTCCAGATATTAGTTTCTTGGGTATTGCTCATTTACCAAACGCTCCTACCATCCACGAGATTGCTGCTACCACGGTGATTGCGGCCAAAAGAGAGGCTACTACTGTCATTGCCTTCGACCCCTGTTGGTAGGCAGACCATGCGCCTCCCACCAGCATGCCAGCTACGAGGAAGAGGACCAAGATCATAAAGTGCATGCGTTCTAGAGTGCTCCCTTCGTCGATGGAATTCCAGTCTGGCGGGGGTCGAATTCCACCGCACCGCGCAGCGCACGCGCGACGGCCTTAAACTCCGCTTCCGTAATGTGGTGCGGATCGCGCCCATAGCGCACGTTGAGGTGGAGCGTTACCGCAGCGTGGGTGGCGAGCGTTTCAAAGAAGTGGCGGTTGATCACGGTGGCGTAATGCCCACCGATGGTCTGCCACTGCAGGTGCTCTGGTTCGCCGTTCATGACGAAATAGGCGCGACCAGAAAAATCTGCAACCGCTTCCACCAAGGCCTCATCCATGGGCAAAAGCTGGGAGCCAAAGCGGCGAATGCCGGCCTTATCCCCCACCGCCTCACGCAGCGCGGTGCCGAGCACGATGGCGGTATCTTCCACAGTGTGGTGGGCATCTACCTCCACATCGCCCTCAGCCTGCACGGTGAGATCAAAGCTGCCATGAGTAGCAAAGGCCGTGAGCATGTGGTCAAAGAAAGGCAGGCCAGTAGCAATATCGCTACGCCCCGTGCCATCGAGGTCGATGACCACAGAAATCTGCGATTCCGACGTCGCCCGCTGGGCGCGCCCTACGCGGTTGCTCATGCTTCGCTCCTTTTACCTGCGGCCGGGGAATCAGCCACTACTGTATCCGCAAGGTCCTCTGCCACAGCCAAAAAGGCCGAATTTTCTTCTGGCAGCCCCACCGTCATGCGCAGGTAGCCTGCGATGCCAACATCGCGGATGAGCACTTCCTTATCCAAGAACTGCTGCCACACGCGGTGTTGGTCAGCAAAGCACCCGAAGAAGAGGAAGTTGGATTCGCTCGGCAGGACGGTATAGCCCAGTTCGCGCAAGCGAGCGGCCACCCGCTCGCGTTCGACGGCGATCTTTTCCACGGTGGCGAGCGTATCCGCGCTATGGCGCAGCGCCACCGTCGCCGCAGCTTGGGAAAGCACGGACAGGTGATACGGCAAGCGCACCAGCATTACGGCCTCCACAAAGGCCGGGTCCGCCACGAAATACCCGAGGCGGCCGCCGGCAAAATCGAAGGCCTTAGACATGGTGCGCGAGACCACCAGCTTCGTGGGGTATTTATCCAGCAGCGTCACCGCAGAAGGCGAGGAAGAAAATTCGCCATAAGCTTCATCGACGATGAGGATGCCCGGGGCGGCGTCGGCAAGCGCGGCAATATCGTCCACGCTGGTCACCCCGCCGGTGGGGTTATTTGGCGTAGTCACAAAGATGATATCCGGCTGGTGCTGCGCCACGGCTGCGAGCGCCCGGTCCATATCAATGCGGAAATTCTCATCGCGCGGGCATTCCACAAACTGCGTATGGGTGCCGTCCGCGAGGATAGGGTGCATGGAATAAGACGGGGTGAAACCGAGCACGCTGCGGCCTGGACCGCCGAATGCCTGCAACAGCTGCTGCAGAATCTCATTCGAGCCATTGGCCGCCCATACCTGTTCAGAGCCCACGCGCACCCCGGTTTGTCCAGAAACGTAGTCCGCCAGGGCCTGGCGCAGCTCCACCGCATCGCGCTCCGGATAGCGATTGAGTGTGGTGGCAAGGCGCCGGGTCTCCGCCACCAGGTCATCCACTAGTGCCTGCGAGGGAGGATAGGGATTTTCGTTGGTATTGAGCTGGTAGGCCACGTGGAGTTGCGGCGCCCCATAGGCAGACTTGCCGCGCAGCTCCTCGCGCAGGGGAAGATCATTAAGGTGCGTCATTTACTTCTCCTCGAATCGGGCGCGGATAGCCTCGCTGTGGGCGGGCAGCCCTTCGGCCTCCGCAAAGGCGATGACGTGCGGGGCAATCTCTTCCAACGCAGCTCGGTCATACTCAATAAGGTTGACCGGCCGCAGAAAGGTATGGGTAGAGAGGCCGGCAGAAAAGCGCGCCGTACCGGAGGTGGGCAATACGTGATTGGAGCCGGCCGCGTAATCTCCGAGCGGCACTGGAGCAAAGTCCCCTACAAAGATGGCACCGGCGTGCTTAATCCGCTCGGCCACCGCGCCGGGCTCTGCGGTGTGGATTTCCAGGTGCTCAGCGGCATAGGCATTGGCCACCGCCACCGCTGCGTCCAGGGAATCGATCAACACAATTCCGGATTGCTCACCGCCTAGAGCTTCGGCCGCCCGCTGCGCATGAGCGGTGGCGCCGTAGCGCGCCTCTACCTCTGTTTTCACACGCTGAGCCAGGCTTGGCGATGCCGTAATGAGCACACTCGCGGCCATCGGATCATGCTCGGCCTGGGAGATGAGGTCATAGGCCACATACACCGGATTCGCGGTGTCATCAGCGATAATGGCGATTTCGGTCGGCCCGGCCTCGGCATCAGTGCCCACCACGCCGCGCACCAACCTCTTGGCTGCGGTGACGAAGATATTTCCAGGACCGGTAATCATGTCCACCGGGGCTAGTTCGGCGTCATCATCGCCGTAGGCCATCAGCGCGATGGCTTGGCCGCCTCCTACCGCCCAGACCTCGTCCACGCCCAGCATCTGGCACACGGCCAGCACCGTGGGGTGCGGCAGACCGCCGAATTCCTTTTGTGGCGGCGAGGCTACCACTAAGCTTTCCGAGCCGGCCGCCTGTGCTGGCACGGCGTTCATAATCACCGAGGACGGATAGACCGCCTTGCCTCCCGGCACATATAGCCCAACGCGCTCGATGGGGCGAAAGACCTCGGTCACCGTGGCACCTGGTGCCAGCTCGGTGGTGTGCGCGGCCGGCTTTTGCTCGGCGTGAACCTTGCGAACCCTCTCGATGGAGGCCTCAATCGCTTGGCGCACCTGCGGGTCTAGACCGGAAGCGGCCTTCTCCAACTCCGCTTGGGGCACCCGCAGATGGGCTGGACGCACGCCATCGAATTGCTCGCCATAGTCCAAGGCCGCCGCCGCGCCTTCGTGACGTACTCGATGAACCAGCGGCGCCACCTTGTCCACCACGGCGGCGACGTCGGTGCCACCGCGCGGCAAAACTCGCCGCAGCTGGGCGGGGCGCAGCTCGTGGCCACGCAAATCGATGGTGCGGAGCATTCCCGGATCCCCTTTTTGCCAATCGGATTTCTGTTATTAAACCAATATCCTAATGGCCAAACGCCAGCGAGGGGGCCGGTTTGGGCTATAGACTCGATGTCAACACAGCTTTAAGGTGGTGGCAGCGATGAGCGAGATTGAACCCTCTCTTCTGCTCGCGCATGCCTGCACCATCGCCCGCGATAATGATGTTTCCTGCTGGACCCTGCCCACTGGCGAGCTACTCGTGCCGCATGCGGCCGGTGGCTCCACTTTCATTTTTGTAGACCAGCTGGAAGAACCGGTGCTCCACCTGCACACCAGCCCCCGCGGCGGCGTCGATCTCAGCGAGATCTCTGAGCTCGCGCACTTGGCCAACGAGTGGAATCACGATTGCCTCTCCCCGGCCGTCGTGGTTGATTATGACCAGCCCGACTGCGTGAGCGTGTCTGGCCATAGTTATCTGCCGGCCGACACCTCCCCCAGCCGCGAACAGCTCGCGGCATTCCTCCTACCGGCGCTGCGCAACGCGGAGGTCCTCATGGATCTGCTCGCTCAGTCGCACCCCGGCCTCGTGCGCGAAGCCTCACCGGAGCTTGCCCCGCTTGCCGACGCCCCCTTAGAACCCTTCACCCTCGATAGCGTGGCCGAGATCCTGCCGCTTATCGGCATCCAACGCTTCCAAAGCGACGGCGCCACCGCCATCTACGCCTGGGTCAATGACGTCCTTTTCGCCTTCGCACTGGACAACGGGCCCAGCCTCATTCTCAAAGGGCATTGGGACCCCAGCCTGGACGAGGCGGAATTTACCCGGCTATTCCTCATTTGCAATGACTGGAATCGCGCCCACCACGGCGCCGTGGCATTTTGCCACCACACCTCCGAGGGCCTGCAGGTGCGGATGGATGCCGCCACCATTACCGCCGCGGGACTTACCCGGCCGCAACTATTTAGCGCCATCGGCCGCGGGCTCAAGCACATTCTGCACGGCATCGATGACATTGCGCACGAAGTAACCGGCGCCTCCCCCGTCGAATGGCCCTAGACGCGCGGATTACCAATCTTCATCGGCACTCACAAAGGCCGTGGACCAATAGGCAAACATCGCCATAAAGGGCGCGACCGCCCACGAGATGGCCGGGGAGAAATTTGGCGCGAACTCAACGACTTCCCCTGGGTTTTCTGGCGGATGCGTGGCAGTGACCCCGCCAAAGACATAAAACGACGCCGCCCCGGCCAGGGCACATACGCCGACCCACAGGAGCATCGACAAGCCCCGCCCCTGCCGGCGCAGATACGCGCCCAACCCCAAGAACAAACCAAGCAGGCCGGTAATGAGGGCAAAGGTGATAAAGGCGATGAACTGGGCGTTTCCCATCGCATCGATGGCATAGCCGCCGTCATCCACCTCATGGCCGGTAAGTGTCGGCCGGAAAAGCCCCCACAGCGCACCGGCCACGCCATACACCAGGAGCGCACACGCGAGTAACCCCGCACCAAAACCTAGGGTGCGGGGTAACCGGAGTTTTAACAATGACAACTTAGTTACAGAAGGTCCAGTTGCCGTTCTCGCGGCGGAAACGAACCGTAGAGGTCTCGGTGCCCTCAGAGTTGGATACGCTCACGGTTGCAGAAGCATCGTCGCCATTGACCACAACGTCGTTGACGGACTGCAGCTTGGTCGACTGCGGGATGGACTCCAGCTGGCCAGCGAACTTCTCTACCTCGGGGTTGCCACCGCCCTGCTGGCGCATGGTGTTGGCGTACTCAGCAAAGGACTGGTTCGGCAGGCTATCGACGTACTGCTGGTACTGGCCGAACTCCTGGGACTGCTCATCGCGGACTGCCTGGCAGGCGTGCTGCGGCATGTAGTTGAAGTATTCCTTCACGTTATCGATCTCGTGCTGGCCGCGAACCAGCTGCTCGATGGCCTGCTTATCGCCATCATTAGCGGCCTGGCCGCCTTCGATCGGCTTGATATCCTTCGCTCCAGCGAAAGGATCCTCACCATTGTTCAGCGGGTTAGCCAGCTGATCGGGCCCCTCGCCAGCGCCGTCCTCGCCTTCTTGGCCTTCTGCACCCGCAGCGGCGTCCTTCTTTTCGCCGTCCTTATTCTGATCCTTTTCTTTGTCTTTGTCCTTGTCCTTATCCTTATCCTTGGACTTATCGGCATCTTTGCCCTCGGACTTATCTGCAGACTTATCCTCAGAAGACTTGGACGCCGTGGTGGCGGCAGCCTTCTTGGAGTCGTCATTGTCATCCGAACCACACGCAGCCAGCGCCAGCGGGGTGACCAGCGCAACCGCGATGAGGGACTTCTTTGCAGGGGTCAAAAAGGACAAGGGAAAGCTCCTGAATCAATCTTGCGAGTGTGAAGCCGCCCCAAGGGCGGCCTCTTATTTGTCTTCGCAATACTAACAACCCGACGATGGAAATGACATTGAGACTCCGTTAAAAGAACCTGTGAACTACCGTCCCGCCCGGCCAAGTCCGTACAATTGCCAAGGTGCACATAAACCGCGAGAGTATTATCGACGCCGCTCTTTCCCTGCTTGATGCCTACGGGCTTGGCGACGTCACCATGCGTCGCGTTGCTTCCTCCCTCGGCGTCGCCCCCGGCGCGCTCTACTGGCATATTGCCAATAAACAGGCGCTCATTGCAGCCCTAGCGGAGGAGATTATCTCCCCCGTTTCTGGGGAGTCGCTCGAGGCTATCAGCCTCAATCTTCGTGATTTACTGCTCGCCCGCCGTGACGGCGCCGAGGTAGTCATTGCCGGCCTCTCCCTCCCACAGGCCCCTGCCTGGGATCACCTCTTGGCGGCCTTCACCGCTGCAGCCGCTCACAGCACGCCCGCCGCCGACAGCGCCCACCGCGCCGCCGCACTGTCTGCTATTCACCTCGTGCTCGGCGCCACCTTGATGGAACAGTCCCAACGCCAGCTTGCAGAAACCACCGGTGAGTCGCCGGCCGCAGATTATCGCGCAGACCTCATACGCGGCGTACGCATTATTAACGCCGGACTTGCGCACGGCGCTGGGGACTAAAATGTGGTTATGCTCGTGGGCATGAACACTCCCGCCATGGACGCAGTCCCCACGCCCACCGAGAGCTACGGTCGCCAAATCTGGCCCGGCAAACCCACCCCACTGGGATCCACCTTTGATGGATCCGGCACCAACTTTGCCCTGTTTTCCGAGGTAGCAGACAAAATCGAGCTCTGCCTCATCGACAAAGAAGGCAACGAGGAACGCATCGAAATGTCGGAGGTCACCGCCCATGTGTGGCATATTTACCTCCCCAATGTCACCCCTGGCCAGCGCTATGGCTACCGCGTCTATGGCCCCTATGAACCAGAAAACGGCCTGCGCTGCGACCCTTCCAAGCTCCTTGTAGACCCCTATGCCAGGGCGTTCGACGGCGAATTCGACGGCGATGCCTCCCTTTACTCCTATGACATCCATGCCGAGGAACCCGGCACCGGCCGCAACGAAGAAGACTCGCTGGGCCACACCATGCTGTCGGTGGTCATTAACCCCTTCTTTGATTGGCGCAGCGACCACCGCCCCCATATTCCCGATAACGAAAAGGTCATCTACGAAACCCATGTCAAGGGTATGACCATGACCCACCCGGACGTGCCGGAAGAGCTCCGCGGCACGTATGCCGGCATGGCCCACCCTGCCGTCATTGACTACTTCAAAGAGCTTGGCGTTACCACCGTTGAACTCATGCCCGTCCACCAATTCCTGCAGGACGATCGCCTGCGCAACCTGGGGCTGCGCAACTACTGGGGCTATAACACCTTCGGTTTTTTCGCCCCACACCATGACTATGCCTTTGCCAAGAAGCCGGGCGAGGTGGTCTCCGAGTTCAAGTCCATGGTTCGCGCCTTCCACGAGGCCGGCATCGAGGTCATCCTCGACGTGGTTTATAACCACACCGCCGAGGGCAATCACATGGGCCCGACCATTGCTTTCCGCGGCATCGACAATGGCGCCTACTATCGCCTCGTCGAGGGCGATGAGGCCCATTACATGGATTACACCGGCACCGGCAATTCCCTCAATGTCCGCCACCCGCACTCGCTGCAGCTGATTATGGATTCGCTGCGCTACTGGGTTACGGAGATGCGCGTCGATGGCTTCCGCTTCGACTTGGCTGCGACCTTGGCGCGGGAGCTTGACGACGTCGATAAGCTCGCTACCTTCTTCGACCTAGTCCAGCAAGACCCCATTGTCAGCCAGGTTAAGCTCATCGCCGAGCCGTGGGACATTGGCCACGATGGCTACCAGGTGGGCAACTTCCCGCCGATTTGGAGCGAATGGAACGGCAAGTACCGCGATACCGTGCGCGATTTCTGGCGCGGCGAGCCCGCTACCCTAGGTGAATTCGCCTCCCGCCTGACCGGCTCTTCGGACCTCTATGCCGATAATGACCGCCGCCCCACCGCCTCCATCAACTTCATCACCGCTCACGATGGGTTTACCTTGCGCGATCTTGTGTCCTATAACGACAAGCACAACGAGGCCAATGGCGAGGACAACCGCGACGGCGAATCTTTCAACCGCTCCTGGAACTGTGGCGAGGAAGGCCCCACCGATAACGACGATATCCGCAAGCTGCGCCGCCGTCAGGCCCGCAACTTCCTGACCACTCTCCTGCTTTCCCAGGGCACTCCTATGCTCTCGCATGGCGATGAATTCGGCCGCACGCAGGATGGAAATAATAACGTCTACTGCCAGGACAACGAGCTGTCATGGATGGACTGGTCCATGCTGAAGGAAGAAAAATCCGCCGCGATGCTGGGCTTTACCAAGCGCGTCCTGGCCATCCGCAACCACCACCCCGTCTTCCGCCGCAAGCGTTTCCTCGCCGGCGGCCCACTCGGCGCGGACGTCAAGGAACGCGATATCGCCTGGCTGGTTCCTTCGGGCCGCCTGATGACCCAAGACGACTGGGACCACGACTTCGGCCGCGCCCTCATGGTCTACCTCAATGGCAATGCGATTACGGAAACCACCGCCCGCGGCGAGCGCATCACCGATGATTCCTTCATCATGATTTTCAACTCCCACGACGGCGAAATCGAGTTCACCCTGCCCACCAAGGATCTCGGCGCTACGTGGCGGCTGATGGTCGATACCGCCGATTCCGGCGGCTACCCCGCGGAGGAAACCCTCATTGAGGCAGAGGGTACGATCACGGTGCAGCCGCGTTCAACGCTGATTCTGCGTCAGATTGAACCGCCCATCTTCGATTCCTAGAGAAAGGCCCCTCGTGTCATTTCCCGCGCACGGCGTACTCATCGATGTCACAGCGGATAAACTCGTGCTCCACCGCACCCTGCTGGCTACCAGCCTCGGCGCCCCCGCCACGCAGGATATCCCGCTTGAGTCCATCGACACCGTGCGCGTGAGTGAACCGACCGCCACCGGCTTCGGCGCCCTCGAGTTGGGCGCCGCCGGCACTATCGCCTTCGCCCCGCACCAAGACCCGCAGGCAGTCGCCCGCGCCATTTCCGCCGCACAGCGCGGCGAGGCCCCCTCCTCCGCCGCCACCATCCCCGGCCTCGATTTCACCGCCGTGGACGTGGAAACGGCCAATGACAACTGGGGCTCGATCTGCCAAATCGGTGCGGTACGCTTCCGCGACGGCCAGGAGACCGACTCCCGGTCCTGGCTGTGCACCCCTCCACCAGGCCTAGAGCACTTTGCCGATATCAACGTCTCCATCCACGGCATTACCGCGGACGATGTGAAAGGAGCGCCGGCTTTTGCCGACGTCGCCAAGGAGCTCTTCGATTTCCTCGGCGGCGACGTGCTTGTCGCCCACAACGCCCAGTTCGATTCCACCGCACTGCGCTCCGGCCTGCTTACTGCCGGTGCCGAGGTGCCCACCGTGCCGCTGGCCTGCTCCCTCGCGCTGTCCCGCGATGCCTCCAAGGCCAAGGTTATTTCGGTGCGCAACCACAAGCTGCCCACCGTCGCCGCCCACCTGTCTGCGCCGGACTTCAGCCACCACGACGCCACCGAGGATGCTCGTGCGGCCGGCGAAATCATCGCCCGTTTGGCCGAGCGCTTCGGGCACACCGGCAGCATCCGCGATCTATTCACCGCCCGCGAATTCACCTTGGGCCGCCTTGATTCCGAGGCCATCCTGCCCGTCCTGCGTGCCCACACGGCCCCCACCTCCGGCGCGGACCTCGGCGCTGGGACCGACTTCCGCGACCAAACCCGCGCAGCCGGTGCCAAGAAAAAGTCCAGCGGGCCCGCCCCGTGGCAGTCCGTCGCCACCCCGGACACAATCCCGGAGCCCAACCCCGACGCCGACCCGGAGGGCGCACTCTACGGCCAGCATGTCACCCTCACCGGTGATTTCGAGCCCTATGACAAGGGCGTGCTGTGGCAGGGCATCGCCGAGCGCGGTGGCCAAGTGGCAAAGAACGTCACCAAAAAGTCCACCCTGCTCATCGTGGGCGAATGGGCCAAGAAGACCTCCAAGGAAAAGCGCGCGGAGGAGCTGCAGGCCAAGGGCCAAGAAATCGACATCTGGCCGGCCGATAAGCTCTTTGCTGAGCTGCAGCTCGACGCCGAGCCACCCTTCTAGGTCCGCCCGGGGAACCAAACGGCGGTTTCTCCAGTCCAATTAAGGCGACCACCCCTACCGCCACACTGGAGAACCCGCCGTGACCGTCGCCCTGCGCCCGCCTCGCCCCACCACCGCAAACCTGCTGCCTGCTCTCTTTGCTCGTTCCTGGCTGAAAGAACAGCGGCTTTCCGACGACGGCTTTTGCGACTCCCTCGCCACCATCCAGCTCTCCCCCAGCCTGTCCATGGCGCTGGTCTTTCCCGGCAAGCAGACCTTTCGCCGGCTGAGTCACCGCGGCCTCGCAGACATGGACATCTCCACGCGCCGCGCATGGAACCACGCCTCGCATAATCTGCAGCGCGCCGCCCTCGATTCGCAAGGGTTGCGTTTTTGGACCCGGCCTGCCGCCTGCGAGCTGCCTTCCGCCGCTCGTTTCGGTGGCTTGCAGGTGCGCTCCCACGGCGCACCGATTTCCTCCTGGATTGCCCACCCAGAGACCTTTACCGTGTTGGACAAGCACATGCGCCGGCTCCTGCGATCGCACTCCCTGACCTACCTAGTTCCGGACTCCGCCACGCTCTTTGCCTTTGCCCACCTGCCGGACACCTATGCCCGCCAGCTGGCCGCCGATGCCGTCGCGCGCGTGCCCCGCCATCGCACCGTGCTCCACCCACGCCCGCTAGTATGGTCTAACGGATTCCCGCGGGAGTTATGAAAGGAGCACTATGCCGGAAAGTAGGATGTCGCGGCTGAGCAACCAGTACCACGACTGGGCGCGCAGCCACCCCACCGCCGCGGTGGACTTCCGCACCGCCATCGAGGACCTCCTCAATGACGCCGGCATCATCTTTGACCGCGTCTCTACCCGCGTAAAGACCTGGCCCTCGCTGAAGGCGAAGGCCAAGAAGCGCCGCGAGAACGGCGATTTTGTCTATCCCCAGCCCTGGCAGGAGATCCACGATGTGATGGGCGTGCGCGTGACGTTGTATCACTCCACCGCCATCCCGCAAGCGCTCAACGTCTTTGGGGAGTCTTTCCACGTGGAGCGTTCCGTAGACAAGGCGGCCGAAACTCGCATCTCTGGCGGATTCGGCTATGGCTCCCACCACTTGGTGCTCACCGTGACCGAGGATAGCGCCGCCGCGATGGAAGAACTCGCAAGCTACGTGGGCTGGACCTTCGAGGTACAGATACGCACCGTCCTGCAGCACGCATGGGCGGAATTTGAGCACGATATCCGCTATAAGCAGGGACCGAACCCGCCCTCGCCGGAGGTAGATCGCCTCTTTACCTTGGCCGCGGGGCTTATCGAGCTCGCCGACCAGCAATTCGATGAGATCGCCGCCCTCAAGGCCCCCGATACAGAAACCGACAAGGACGTCGAGCTTACCGCCGAGACCCTGCCGGGCGTGCTCGCCATCATTTTGGGTAACCGCTTCCCGCTCTCGCGCTCGGAGCACTACCGCTTCTTGGCGGAGCTCCTGGAACAGAACGGCGTGCGCCACCTAGGCCAGCTTGAGCAGTTGCTGGATGACACCGCCATTGCCCACGTCCACGACGCCATGCGCTACCGTTTCCGCCCCGGCCAGGTGCGGCTTATCGACGACCTGCTGCTCAACAAGTTTGGCAAGCAACACATCGAGGCCACCGCCGAATCCGGCGACCGCCCAGGCCGCAAGCGGCGGCTTACTGCGCGCCTGAAAGCCCTGCGCGCCGCCCACTAGCCGCGCGGTAATTTCGGCGACTTACCGGAAACCGCCGCGGAATTTCTCCATATCGCGGCGCTCCTTCTTCGTCGGCCGACCGGCACCGCGCGGGCGCACGGGAACCGACGGCAGAAACTCCTTGGGCGGCGGCGGTGGCGCGTGGTCCGTATAGCAGGTACGCGCGACGGGCGCGCCGACGCGCTTAGCGACGGTCGCTAAAACCTCGAGGTCATGCTCATGGTGGTTGCGCCACACGCGCACGCGGTCGCCCGGCACCACCTGTTGGGAAGGCTTGACGGCCTCGCCGTTTATCTTCACGTGCCCGGCGCGCACGGCCGTCGCGGCCGCGGACCGGGTTTTAAACATGCGAACGGCCCACACCCAGGCATCGATCCTGACGGGGCGGCCGCTAGGTTGCGGTGCCGGCATCTAGTACTGGTTGTGGTTCTCGTTGACGATTTTCTGGATCTTCAGCCAGTTATAGCCGCCACCTGCGACGGCGACGATGGCCCCCAGTAGCATCCAGGCCCAGAAGTTAGCCGAAAGCACGCCGAGCACTACGCCCACACCGAGGCCGCCGGCCACGCATACGACGGCGTTGCGGGAGTGCTTGCGCACCTGCTGCTTGCGCTGCGCAATGGGGTTATTCGGTCGTTGCTGCATAGTCATGGTCAGGATCCTACCTCAACCCAGGCGCTGCCGGCCTCTGCCGCTTCGAGCTGGCCCTGCGAGATCGCTGCGAGCGTAGCTTCCAGCTCGTCCAGCCCGCCTGGGCGCACGGCCAGCGTAAAGGTTACCGCGGCCGCATAGGCGGTATCGGTTATCTCATAGCCGCGCCCGCGCAGGTCCGCCTCTACCCGCCCGGCCGTCGCATGCGGGCACTCCACCGCATAAAGCTCCCGGCGCGCCCTAGTTACTGCGCTCACCTTCTCCATGGCCTCGCTCACCGCGCCGCCATAGGCGTGCACTAACCCGCCAGCGCCCAACTTGATGCCGCCGAAGTAGCGCACGACCACCGCGCACACATCGAGCATGCCGGAGCCCTTCACCACGTCCAACATCGGCTTTCCGGCCGTACCGGAGGGCTCGCCGTCATCGGAAGAGCGCTCCACCGGGTTCGCACCATCAACGTGATAGACGTAGGCGGAGCAATGGTGGCGGGCGTCGGGAAAGCGGCTGCGGGCGGCGTCGATAAACGCGCGGGCCTCTTCCTCATTGGTAACGCGACCGATCAAGGTAATGAACCGAGAACGCTTAATCTCAATTTCGTGTTCAACCTGGCCCACTGGGCGACGATAAGAATCCTTCATTAGGCCACGAGGAATTCGTACTCGGGGGTGCCGGGCTTGAGGTACTGCACCGAAATCTTGGATTCTCCCATGCGCTCTAGCAGGCCCTCGAGATCCTCGGCACGGCTAAGCTGCAGGCCCACCAGCGCAGCGCCCGTCTCTCGGTTATTGCGCTTGAGATATTCAAAGAGCGTGATGTCATCGGTCGGGCCCAGAATCTCGTGCAAGAAGTGGCGCAACTGGCCCGGCTCCTGCGGGAAATTCACCAAGAAATAATGCTTCAGGCCGCGGTGGACCAGGGAGCGTTCCATGATTTCGGCGTAGCGCAGTACATCGTTATTGCCGCCGGAAATTACGCACACCACCGTCGAGCCTGGCTCCAGGTCCAATTGGTGCAGGCCCGCCACCGACAGCGCACCGGCCGGCTCCGCAATGATGCCCTCATTTTGATACAGGTTGAGCAGGTCCGTGCACACCGCGCCCTCGGACACGGTGTCGAAGCTCAGGCGCTCGCGATTGGCTGCCAAAATCTCATAGGGCAGCACGCCTAGGCGCTTGACGGCCGCGCCATCCACGAAGGGGTCTACCTCTTCCAGCGTGACCGGGCCGCCGTGATCAAACGCCGCTCTTAGCGACGCCGCCCCCTCCGGCTCCATACCCACCACCCGAGTCTGCGGCGCCATATCCGCCACGTAGGAGGTGATGCCAGAAATCAGGCCGCCACCTCCCACCGGAACGACGATGGTGTCGAGCGACTTGCCCTTGGCCGAAAGCTGCGCCAGAACCTCCGCCGCGACCGTGCCTTGCCCGGTGATTGTATCGCGGGCGTCGAAGGGCTCGATGAAGGTGGCGTCGCGCTCGGCGGCGTCGGCATGCGCGGCCGCGGCTGCCTCGTCGAAATTGGCGCCTACCACTACCAATTCCACCTGGTCGCCGCCATGGACCAGGATGCGGTCGCGCTTTTGCATCGGCGTGGGCTCCGGCACGAAAATCTTGCCGGCAATGCCCATCGTGCGGCAGGCATAGGCCACGCCCTGCGCATGATTGCCGGCCGAGGCCGTAACGATTCCCCGGCCGCGCTCTTCCTGGGGAACATTCGACATACCGTTTAACGCGCCGCGAATCTTATAGGAGCGCACGTCCTGCAGATCCTCGCGCTTGAGATAGACCTCGCAGCCCGTCTCGGCCGACAGCCGGGCACAGTATTGCAGCGGAGTCGGGGCGATTTCCGAGCTAATCCGCGCCTGCGCCTGCTGGATATCGGATGCATGGATGGTCGAATCAGTCATGTCTTGACAGTCTACCCATTCACTGGAAATTCACTGTCCTTTAGTTGCACCGTTACCTCGGTCAGCAATAGTGGACATAACCACAAGAAAGGAATACTTATGCTCAAGCGCATCTCTCTCTGCGTTACCTCCTCGCTCGTCCTCGCCTGTGCCCCGGCCGCCCACGCCCACATCGTGGATAACGTGCTGGAACACTCCGCCCCCAACGCGGCACTGCAGCTGACCCCCATCGGTTCCCATGAATCCGGCGTGCTGGGCAAATCCGCCGCCGAAATCGTCGCCTACCACGCTGCGTCCCAGCGCATCCTCACCGTCAATGCGCGCTCCGGCGAGGTCGATATCCTGGACGCCTCCGACCCCACCCAGCCGCGCAAGATCGGCGCCCTCTCCGCCGGCGGGGACAAGGAAATCAACTCCGTGGCCGTGCGCCCCGATGGCCTGGCCGTCGCCGCGGTACAGCAGGCGGACAAAACCGACAACGGCGAGGCGCTGTTCTTCAATGCCGAAACCGGCGAGGAGCTTGGGCGCGTAGGCGTAGGCGCCCTGCCCGATAACGTGCACCTCACCGCCGACGGCCGCCACGCGCTGGTAGCCAACGAGGGCGAGCCTTCCGACGCCCTCAACGCCGAGGGCACCGCCTATCTCAAGGACCCGGAGGGCTCCATTTCCGTCATCAGCCTGCCCGTGGACGTCGCAGCGCCCGCGCTTGGCGACGTCCACACGGCCGACTTCGCCGCCTTTGACACCGCCGACCTCGACCCCTCGATCCGCGTCTTCGGCCCCTCCGCGCACCACAACCTGCCCTCCCGGGACTTCGAACCGGAATACATCTCCTCCGCGGGCGGCAAGGCCTATGCCACGCTGCAGGAAAACAACGCCATCGCGATCATCGATATCGAGTCCGCCACCGTGGAAAAGGTAATCCCCGCCCATATCGCGGACCACTCCCAGGTGCCGCTGGATCCGTCCAATAAGGATGACGCCGCGGAGCTGCGCACCATTCCGGTCAAGGGCCTGTCCATGCCGGACTCCATCGGCGCCTTCGAGTCGGAGGGCCAGACTTATTTCGCCACCGCCAACGAGGGCGATGCTCGCGAGTGGGGAGGCTATACCGACGAAGTAGAGCTCAAGGACCTAGTAAAGGACGGCAAGGTCTGCGACGATCTCGAGCTTCCCGAGGGCATTGAGGATAAGAAGTTCGCCGGCAACCTCAAGCTCACCAACGCTTCTGGTTGGAACGAAGAAAAGGAATGCTTCGACGGCCTGTATTCCTATGGCTCGCGCTCCTTTAGCATCTACGACGCCGAGGGCAACGTCGTCTTCGACTCCGGCGCGGACTTCGAGAACATCACCAAGGATATGCCCGGCCTGAACTTCAACGCCGATAACGAGGATCCGGATTTCGATGACCGCTCCGATAACAAGGGACCAGAGCCGGAAGCCTTGACCATCGGCAAGGTTGGCGAGCGCACCTACGCCTTCATCGGCGCAGAGCGCGTGGGCGGCATCTTTGTCTACGACGTAACCACCCCCGCCGAGGCAAAGTTTGTCACCTACGTCAACAATCGCGATTTCTCCGTCGGCTACGACGAGGACGATGTTGCTGCAACCACCAAGGCCGGCGACCTCGGACCAGAGGGTCTAGCCTTCGTTCCCGCCGCTGACTCCCCTGCCGAGGACGCCCTTCTCATCGCCGGCAACGAGGTATCCGGCACCACCACCGTGTTCTCCGTCAAGGACCTGCTTGCCGACGCCTCCGACAACCCCGACTCCCCTACCGCATCCGGCAGCTCCGACGGTTCCAGCAACAGCAGCAGCGGCAGCAGCGTCGCTGCCGGCGTGGGCATCGTGGCTGGTTTGGTAGGTCTTGGCGCCCTGATTGGCGGGGCGCTGGGCTTCCTGCCGAAGACCGTCGACGAGTTCTATGCGCTGTTGCCGGCGCAGGTGCGCAAGCTATTGCCATAGACCTTCCGGGATTTACCTGCTAAATTGTTTGAGGCTAATACCTCTCACTCTAAAGGAGAACCATGCGCAACCGTCTCAGCACTTCGCTCGTCGCCGCCACCGCCGTGGCAGCGGGCCTCGTTGCACCAGCAACCGCTTCTGCCGCAGAAGATAAGCCGAAGGAGATTTCGGCCGAATGCCAGGCCGAGGTCGACAACGCCAAGGAAGAGCACCTCAAGAAGATTGAGAGCGGCGAGCTCGGATCTTCCGCCCGCACCCCGCAGGAGCTCATGCAGGGCCTGGCCAACGGCTACGGCTCTTCCGGAATGCCAAAGGAGCCGGACTGCGTAGCCGAGGAAGCAGAGGCGCAACAGATCGAGGCACTCAAGCGCCTGCCTATCTGGGGTTCCTCTTCCCCAGAGAAGTTCCTCGAGGTCATGAGCTGGGTTACCGTGGCTGCCAGCCTCGTTGCCGCGCTGCTGCAGGCCTTCACCATGGTTGCCAAGGTGAACCCGGCCGTGCTGGAGCCGATGAAGAATGCCCTCAAGCAGCTGGGCGTGCGCTTCTAAGCACTGAATAATTTAGCCGCTCCGGAGCTCCGGAGCGGCTTTGTGTGTTTTAGAAGAGTTCGCGGGTAGCAATCTCCGCGCCCTCGACCAAGGACTGCAACTTCGCCCAGGCAATCTGGGGGTGCAGGCGGCCGCCCAAGCCGCAATCGGTCGACGCGATGACGTTTTCGGGGCCGACTACCTCAGCGAATTGGATGATGCGATCGGCCACGAGGCGCGGATGCTCTACCGCGTTGGTGGAGTGAGAGACCACGCCCGGGTAAATCACGGTGCCCTCTGGCAGCGCGTGGTCCTGCCACACGCGCCACTCATGCGCGTGGCGCGGCGAAGCGGCCTCGAAGGAGAAACCGCCGACCTCGGCGCGCAGGATTTCCTCGACGATATCCGCAAAGGGCACGTCGGTAACGTGCGGGCCGTGCCAGGAGCCCCAGCAGATATGCAGGCGCGTTTGCTCCTTGGGCAGGCCGGCGATGGAATCATTGAGGACGTCGATGCGCTCGCGAATGAAACCGCGGAAGTCTTCCACGGACGGCTCCGGGTTGATTTGGTCCCAGGCCTCGGCCAGGTCGGGCGCGTCGAATTGTACGGTGAGCCCGGCATCGGTGATGGCCTGGTATTCGGTGCGCATGGCGCGGCCGACGTCGGCAAGCAGCTCATGCTCATCGTCGTAGTAGCGGTTGGTCAGGCGCGCGGCCGAGCCGGGCGAAAGGGCGGCGACGAAGCCGGGGGTGCCAGCCGGGAGGGCGTCGGCAAGCAGGCGCACATCGGCGGCAACCTCGTCCTGGCCGATGTAGGTCACAGGGCCGGTGAACTCTGGGTTCGCCACCTTGGCGCGGCCGGTGAAGATGCCGGAATCCGGGTCATTATAGGCCTCCGAGAACAACGCGCGGTCGCGGCGATCAATAAACGACGTCAGCCGCGGCTCACCCGGCTTGGAGCGCACCACCTCGGCCGATTCCCAGCGGTCGGTATCCGTCATCGTCAGCCCGCCTAGGCGGCTAAACGAATAATTCCACCACGCGCCATAATCCACCGCGCCAGAGGTGATATGGCCGTACTCGCCCTCGTTAATGATATCGAGGCCGAGATCGAGCTGCCGCTTGACGACGTCTGCCACCGCAGCCTCCAAAATCCCCTGAAACTCCGCGGCCGGCAGCTCCCCGCGCTGCAGGTTGGCTTCCAGCAGTTCCGGGGTGCGCGGCAGTGAGCCGACGTGGGTGGTGCGAATCTTGTTCATCATTAGGTTTCCTCCATCGATATAGACTGTGCTGTCTAGATTAGTGGAGGGTGCCTGCCGCCGCCGAGTTTAAATTCAGCCTAATATGCCCGCGCCCATGGTGGCCTTAAGGTCACCCATGAGGTTGCCGGATCGCTCCACACGCAGGTGGTCGCCGAGGATCATGGTGGTGGACTCGGAGCCGTCGACAAGCTCGAGGTACACATCCGACTCGCCCTGGTTCTTGAGCAGGACCTGCTTGAGGCGGGCAATGTTTTCCATGGTGCACTGATCCGTGCGCATGGTCAGGCGCAGCGGCAGGCCGGCGCCGCCGCCCGGGCCCAGCTCCGGCACGCGGATATCGGAGCAGAACAGCGAGCGGCGCTCATCGCGCACCTTAACGTTCACTCGCGCGAGGATGATATTGTCCTCGACAATCTGCGGGGCGACGAGAGAGTACACCTTGTTGAATACCAGAATTTCCACCTGCGCGCCGTTATGGTCTTCCACCGTGACAATGGCCCACGGCGAGCCATCGCGCTTGGAAAAGCGACGGTCCACGCCCGAAATGATGCCGCCGATGATGAGCTCTTGGCCGTTATGCACCTCGTCGTTGAGGATCTTGGTCAGCGGGGTATCCGTCTGCGCGGCTAGCGCCTCCTCGAAGCCATCGAGAGGGTGGCCGGAAACGTACAGGCCCAGCATTTCGCGCTCGAGGGCGAGCTCGTGTTTGCGATCCCAGTTGTCTTCTGGAATGTCCAAGGCAAAAGCGTTGGAAGCCGCGTCGTCCTCTCCCCCGCCAATTCCAGCGAAGAGATCGAACTGTCCCTTATCCGCGGCCTTCTTGGTGGTTTGCACCGCATCCACCGCGTCCTCGTGGATGAGCATGAGGCCCTTGCGCGGGTGGTTCAAGTCATCGAAGGCGCCGGCCTTAATCAGCGCTTCTGTCACGCGCTTGGTGCAGGCAGCGAGCTCGATCTTGTCCAGGTAATCGCTAAAGGAGGTAAACGCGCCCTTGTCGTGGCGGGATTTGATGATGGATTCCACCACTTCCGAGCCCACATTGCGGATAGCGCCCATGCCGAAGCGGATATCCTCTCCCACCGCCTGGAAGTCCTCCTCGGACTCATTGACGGACGGCGGCAGCACCTTGATGCCCAGGTGGCGGCAGTCCGATAGGTAGATGGCGGACTTATCTTTCTTATCGCCCACCGAGGTCAGCAGCGCGGCCATGTATTCCGGCGCGTAGTAAGCCTTGAGGTAGGCCGTCCAGAAGGACACCAAGCCGTAGCCCGCGGCGTGGGACTTGTTAAACGCGTAGGACGCGAAGGGCTCGATGGTGCCCCACAGCGCGTCCATGGCGGACTTGGAGTAGCCGTTTTCTTGCATGCCGCCCCAGAACTTGTCGTACTGCTGGGCCAGCACTTCGGGCTTCTTCTTACCCATTGCCTTACGGAAACCATCTGCCTCGCCGGCCGTGTAGTTGGCGACCTTCTGCGAGATACGCATGATCTGCTCCTGGTAGACGATAAGGCCGTAGGTCTCATCCAGGATTTCCTTGAGCGGCTCTTCCAACTCCGGGTGAATTGGGGTGATTTCCTTGCGGCCGTTCTTACGGTCCGCGTAGTCCCAGTGGGCGTTCACACCCATCGGGCCTGGGCGGTAGAGCGCAAGGGAGGCCACAATATCCTTAAAGCCGGTCGGCTTCATGCGCTTGAGCAGCTCCTGCATGCCGCCGGAGTCGAGCTGGAAGACGCCCAGCGTATCGCCGCGCGAGAGGAGGTCATAGACCTTGGAGACCTTGGGGTCGTCGGCATGCAGCTGCTCCAAGTGGATTTCTTCGCCGCGGTTGCGCTTGATGTTTTCAATCGCATCGCCGATAACGGTGAGGTTGCGCAGGCCCAAAAAGTCCATCTTCAGCAGGCCGATGGCCTCGCAGGCCGGGTAATCCCAGCCGGTGATATAAGCGCCGTCGGCCGGGCGCTTCCACATAGGAATGTGGTCCATGAGCCGGACCGAAGCCATAATCACCGCACAGGCGTGCACGCCCGCCTGCCTGACGACGCCCTCCAAGCCCCGCGCCGTGTCATAAATCTTTTTCACGTCCGGGTCGGATTCCACCATCTGGCGGACCTCGGCGGCCTCGGAGTAGCGCTCGTGGTCCGGGTCCGTGATGCCCTTAAGCGGAATGTCCTTGGCCATGATGGCCGGCGGCAGCGCGCCGTTGATGCGGTCGGCCATCTGGAAGCCGGGCTGGCCAAAGTGCACCTTGGCCGAGTCCTTAATGGCCTGCTTGGTTTTCACCGTGCCGAAGGTAATCACCTGCGCCACCTTGTCCTCGCCCCAGCGCTCGGCCGCATAGGTGATCATTTCACCGCGACGGCGGTCGTCGAAGTCGATATCGATATCGGGTGCGGACGGGCGTTCTGGGTTCAAGAATCGCTCGAAGAGGAGATCGTGCTCCAGCGGGTCGATATTGGTAATGGTCAGCGCGTAGGCGACGAGCGCACCGGCCGCCGAGCCACGGCCCGGCCCCACACGAATGCCCACGGAGCGCGCGTGCTTAATGAGCTCGGCCACGATGAGGAAGTAGGACGGGTAGCCCTTCATCTCGATAACGGAGATCTCATACTTGGCGCGCTCGATATATTCCTCCGGTACATCCTGGCCGGGGAAGCGCTTTTGCAGGCCCTCCATCACCTCATGGGTGAGCCAGGAGGTTGGGGTGTGGCCCTCGGGGACGTCGGCAATAGGCATGCGATCGTGGGTGTGTTCTTCCCAGATCTCGCCGTAGTCCTGCACGCGCTCGGCAATCCACAGGGTGTTATCGCAGCCATCTGGAATCATATCGTCCCAGGTCTCGCGCATCTGCGCGGCCGACTTAATGTAGTAGCCGGTGCCGCCGAACTTGAAGCGGTCCGGATCCATGAACGTCTTGCCGGTCTGCACGCACAGCATCGCCTCGTGCGCCGGCGCCTGGGACTCCAACACGTAGTGGCAGTCATTGGTCACCAGCGGCGGCAAGTCCAGCTTGCGGCCGATTTCTAGCAGGCCATCGCGTGTGCGCTTTTCGATGTCCAGCCCATGGTCCATCAACTCCAAAAAGAAGTTGTCCTTGCCGTAGATGTCCTGCCACATGGCCGCGGCCTCCAGCGCCTCGTTGAACTGGCCGAGGCGCAGGCGGGTCTGGACGTCGCCGGAGGGGCAACCGGTGGTGGCGATGATGCCGTCTGCGTGCTCGGCGATGAGCTCGGCGTCCATGCGCGGCCACTTGCCCAACTGGCCTTCGTAGGAAGCCAGCGAGGACAAGGTAAAGAGGTTGCGCAGGCCGGTGGCATTCTCCGCGATCATCGTTTGGTGGAGGTAGGCACCGGACGCGGAGACGTCGTCGCGCTTTTGATCCGGCGTGCCCCACAGCACGCGCTTCTTATTGAAGCGGGATTCAGGCGCCATATAGGCCTCGATGCCGATGATCGGCTTGACGCCGGCACCGGTCATGCGGCGGTAGAAAGCATCAGAGCCATACATATTGCCGTGGTCGGTCATACCGACGGCCGGCATTTCTTGGCGAACCACCTCGTCGGCCAGCATATCGACCTTGGCCATGCCGTCCAGCATGGAAAACTCGGTGTGGTTGTGCAGGTGGACGAAGGAGGAGTTTTTGGCCATGCGGCTCATCATAGCGGGGCGGTCAAAATGGGCTATTTTTTTGTGATGCTCTACACGCTCGCCGCCTACATCATGTGGGGATTTTCCCCGCGTTCTTCCCTCTGTTGCTGCCGGCATCGCCGCTAGAAATCTTGGCTCACCGCGTGCTGTGGACCGCGGTGTTAGTCACCGGATTTTTGCTCCTCGGCGGCCGGTGGCGCGAAATGGCGCGCATGGACAAGCGCACGTGGGGTTGGCTTGCGGCCGCGGGTGTATTCATCACGGTCAATTGGGGCACCTACGTGGTGGCGATTAATAGCAACCACGTGGCCGATGCGGCGCTTGGGTATTTCATCAATCCCCTGGTTTCGGTCGCCCTCGGCATGGTGTTTTTGAAGGAACGACTGCGGCCATGGCAGGCCGGCGCTGTAGGGGTTGCGGCCATCGCGGTGCTGTATTTGACGTTCTTTACCGGCCAGGCGCCATACATTTCGCTGCTGCTGGCCTTCAGCTTCGGCTTTTATGGGCTGCTCAAAAAGCAGGTCCGGGTATCCTCGGCCGTCTCGGTCGCAGCGGAGGCGCTCGTGATGTCACCGCTGGCGGTGGGCTACATCCTGTGGCTAGAAACAAGCGGCCAGGGCACGTTCGCCAGCGAGGGAGTCGGCCACGCGCTGCTTTTAGTTAGCGCCGGCTTGATTACCGCGCTGCCGCTCCTCTGCTTTGCGGAGGGCGCACGGACGCTGCGCTTATCGACGATCGGCATGCTCCAATACCTCACCCCCATCATGCAGATGCTGTGGGCGCTTTTTGTCACCCACGAGCACTTTTCGACGCACCGCTGGATCGGCTTCGGCATCATCGGCGTGGCGGTGGCGATTTACGTCGCCGACTTGGTGCGCATGGCTAGGAGCGCTTAAGTTCCTCGCGGGCGGCGCGGGCGCGGCGACGCGCCGCCTGTTCCTCTTCTGCGCGCAGCGCCCAGCGCGGCATCACCACGACGAGAAAAATGCCATAGGCACATACGATCCCGGAAAACACCAGCGTCATCGGGGTGCCGCCGGTGACAAGGCCGATGAAAAGCGCGATGCCGGAAACCACCACCGCGACCCACGCGGCGATATAGCCAAATTTGTAGTTGGGCATCCACTGCGAAAAGGGCTGGCGTGAGGACATAGGTCTAGTCTACGCGGTGGTCGTATTCGTGGGCCCGGTATCGACGAGGTCCGGTGGGGGCGGATCCCAGGGGTTAACCCAGCGAACGCCGCGGGCGGTGCGCTCGAAGCGGCCATTGCGCGGCGGGCCGGTGCGGTGGTCGTCATTGCGACCATTGTGATAGGCACAAGCGGTGGTGAGGTTCTTCGCATTGGTCCACCCGCCGCCGGCCCAACTGAAGATGTGGTGAACCTGGCACTCATCGGCGGGCTTATTGCATCCCTTGACCGGGCAGGTGGGATTTTCCGCCGCGGCCATCATGAACTGCTTCCAGGTGGCCCCACGGCGCATGCGGTACAGGTTCACTGGGCCCTCTACGGGGTGGAGCAGGGTGACAAATCCCTCCTCGGCAAGCGCACGCTGGGCCAATTCAGCACCCGTAATCTGCGCGCCATTGGTCATGGTCAACACCACATCGTCGCTGCCATGGGCCACGCCGACCAACTTATCCAGTGGCACTACAACATTGGTGCGCACGGCTGCGGCGCCGGTACCGGTGCGGAAGAGGGAGGCGACGTCGGCAAGCGAACCGGCATGCTGGTGTAACTCGGCGATGAGTGCGGACGGCCCAGTGATGGACAGCGTCCAGGGTTTGCCGGCGGCGCGGCGCCGCAACCGCACCCCCGGCTTGGGTTCGCGCGGCGCGCGCATCTCGCGCAGCTTCTTGCGGGCATGCCTGTCCATCTCCCGCGTATCGCACGCGATATGGGTGAGCTCGGCGCGCAGGGCCCAGGCGCGGGCTTGCGTGGGCGCGCGCCGGGCATGCTTTTCGATGACCGCCAGCGTCGGCAGCGAATGCCGGTTGCGGCGGGCCCCGTCCACCGCGCGGCGTTGGCGGCGGCGAAAGCTGGTGGTCCCGAAGTAGACCTGCGCGAGCTGCGCAATAGTGTCAGCCGTGGCATCGGGCATGCCAGCGGCGGTAAGGTCCGCGGCGGAGGCATCGGCGGCCTCGGCGAGGATGTCCATCGCCGAGTTGAGCGCCGCGATATAAGCCCGAATGTGTTCCATGCCCTCTATGCTAAAAGCGCTGGGCGGCCACCGCGCGCCACAGGTCCCAGGAGGGCGATATTAGCTGGGAGGGCGGATGGCGAAGCTGCCCCAGGCGGCGTCCGCGGGTGCGGGTTCGACGGCGGCGACGGAGGGGGTGGAGGCGACGTCGGCAAGCTGCGCGCCCGACCCCCACACCACGGCGGCGCTCACCGCGGAGGGGCGCTGGCCATAGGAGGCATCGATGCGGTCGAAGGCGCGTTGGATGACAGCGGCGCGGTCCTCGCCGGCGGTGGGTTCGGGGACGTCAATGGGGGCGGTGGAGCCGATAAGGATGGCATCCATGCGCGGGGCGGCGGCGACGGCGGCCGCGGCGGCTACGGGTGGCAAATCCTCGTCGAAGGTAACAAGGGCGTAGGCAGGCGCGTCCGGAATGTCGCTACCGGATACGCGCGCAATATACTCCGCGCGCGTCTCGCCATCCGGTCCGAGCTGATCGCCTTGTACTTGCGAAGAAGCCTGGGTCCCTAGGGCGCCAAAAAGCGCGAGCGCGGCCAAGAAAAGCACCGCAAGCACCGCCAGGGCCGCTAGCCGACGCCGCCGGTAGACCTTCCTCATCCCCGCAGAACCTCCAAAGCGTGCTCGAGATCGGCCGGGTACGGCGCTTCAATCTCGAACCACTTGCCGGTGCCGGGGTGGGTAAAGCCGAGCTTTACCGCGTGCAGCCATTGACGCTGAAGCCCAAGGCGCTTAGCCAAGTTGGGATCCGAGCCGTACATTGGGTCGCCCACGCACGGGTGGCCGGTGGCGGACATGTGCACGCGAATCTGGTGGGTGCGGCCGGTCTCTAGGTGCACCTCGATGAGGCTGGCCTCGCGGAAGGCCTCGATGAGGCTGTAATGGGTGATGGCCGCTTTGCCGTCGTCAAGCACGGCGAATTTCCAGCCCGACTTGGGGTGGCGGCCGATGGGCGCATCAACGGTGCCCTCGATGGGATCCGGCAGCCCCTGCACCACGGCGTGGTAGGTCTTTTTCACGCTGCGGTACTTAAAGGCGTGCTTGAGCGCGGAATAGGCGCGCTCCGAGGAAGCCACGACCATCACGCCTGACGTGCCCACATCGAGGCGGTGCACGATGCCCTGGCGCTCGGTCGGCCCGGACGAAGCCACGGTATAACCGGCCGCGCGCAGCCCACCAATCACCGTCGGCCCGTCCCACCCCACGCTGGGGTGCGCGGCCACGCCCACCGGCTTATGCACGCAGATGATATCGGCATCGTTGTAAAGCACGTCCATGCCCTCGACCAGCTCTTCGCGCGGCAGCAGCGGCTTTTCTGGCTCCGGCAAAAGCACGGAGACCACGTTGCCGGAAATCAAACGCTCGGACTTGCCCAGCTCCTGGGAATCGATGGTCACGCTGCCCTCGGCGCACAACTGCGCGGTGGCGCTGCGGGAAAGGCCAAGGAGCTTGGCCAGGGCGGCGTCGGCACGCATGCCTTCTAGGCCTTCAGGAATGGGGAAGCTGCGCATCTGCCTATTCATGCTCGGCCTTCCTTTCCTCCAGCACCATGGCGATGATGAAGACCACCACGCCGCAGGTAATGGCCGCGTCCGCGATATTAAACACGGCGAAAGAGCCGACCGAAATATAGTCCACCACGTGCCCGAACCAGAAGCCAGGGGCGCGGAAGATGCGGTCGGCGAAATTACCCAGCGCGCCACCGGCAATGAGCGCTAGGCCTACCGCCTGGCCGGAGTGGGTAATGCGCGGGGCGGCAATGGCCACGCCGAGCACAAAGACCAGCTGGATGGTGGTAAAAAGCCACGTCGATCCCTCCCCGCCCATGGAAAAGGCGGCGCCAGGGTTAAAAAGCAGGGTAAACCGGAACCAATCCCCAATAACTGGCAGGGGCTCGCCCTCCGTAAGGGTGGAGAGCATTATTTGTTTTACGGCTTGGTCCACCAGCGCCACGGCAATGACTACCGCGGCGATAAGTCCTGTCTTGCTCCTTCGTTTTTGACTCACCCGCTCTATTCTAAACGGGAGCGTCCGGTATTTTGGTAAGCGTGTTTCGAGTCAAAGTTTTTGCAGCCCTGACCACAGCCGCCGTAGCGCTTACGGCGTGTTCCTATGAAAAGCCGGGACCCGCGGTAGAACAGCCCGTGGGCCTGACTATCGACGCCCCACGCGTCACCGTGGACAATCCCGGCACCGGGGAGAAAAAGCTCCTAGAATACCGCGATATCGACTCCACGCAGGACGTGAACTACCGCGTTACCGAGGGTTTTTCGCAGGACTTGCTCAAAAAGTCCGCGGCCGAGAAGTTTCAGGCCTCCGACGTCAAATCCACCACCACTACCCTGCCGCTATCGGCCAAGGTAGATAAGGCCAGCGAGGACGTCGAAGATCAGCTGCCGGCCACCCGCAATGCCTTCGTCACGGCTGGTGCGCCGGAAACTTCTGGCGACACCGACGTCTCCTCAGCCGAGGGATTTCAATTTGGCTGGCGCGGCCAAAATACCGGCCAGATGAATTCCTTGCGCCTTGCCGCACCCCAAGAGGCCACGGATGAAGCCCGTGGCTCTGTCGAACAGGCGATCATGAAGCTGACGGCCCTGCCCGTGGTTTTCCCCTCCGAGGAGGTGGGTAAGGGCGCGAGCTGGACGGTGGATTCGCGCGTTACCGGCGAGTCCACCCTGCTGCAGACCACGCGCTATACGGTCGCTTCCATCGAGGGCGACCAGGTCAAGCTCAACGTAGAGGTAGAACAGCGGCCGTCGCTAGGCGCGCTGTCCTTTGAGGGCCAGGCCCAGGGCACGGAGTTGGAGGACAAGGAGCTCAAGGTTGTGGACTCCCGCACCCAGTCCAAGGGCAACATCACGGTGGACCTGAGCAAGCCGCTGCCCGTGGGCGGTGACGTGTCTTTCGACACGAAGGTCATTTATGGCGCCGCCGGCTCGGAGCTGCGCGTGGTGCAGTCGAGCCTGACGGAGCTGAACTTCACCTAGTTACTCGGCCGGGGCTTCTACAGGGGCCTCGGCTGGAGCTTGCTCGGCGCCGGCAGCCGGGGCGTCGCCTTCAGCCGGGGCAGCATCGCCCTCGGCCGGTGCCGGGGCGGGTGCAGAGGCACCGGCGCCGGTATCCGCGCACATTTCCGGAACCTGCTCCGGCGGCACGGTGTTTTGGATGAGCGTGCAAGCCCACGCCTTGGAGAGCTTCCAGGTGCCGTCTTCGTACACGAATTCCACCTGTTCAGCGGTCTGCTGCTGGCCGTCAGCGGTGGTGAAGTTCACGGTGGTCAGCACGGACTGCGGGTCATAGCCCGGAAGCACAGGATCGACGACCTCGAACTCGGCGCCGGATTCCGCCTTGGACTGTGCCATGGTGTCAAAGATTTCCGGTGCGGTCTCGCCGCCCTGCACGGTGGCGGTCTTTTCCTGCTCAGAGGCGTTCGGATCCGTGGCCTTGGCCAGGATGGCGTTGAGATCCGCCGGGGATGGCAGCGCTGGGGCGGCGGAATCGCCGTCGGAAGAGGCGGATTCCTGCGCCTCGGTGTTGGTGGCGGCGGTATCGTCCTGCTCGTCGTCGGAAGAGCAGGCGGCCAGGGCGGTGGCCGCGGTCAGTGCGAGGCACGCGGCGCTAAACTTGCGGAATTTCACTTCTAACTCCTCACGTCTGGGTTCTAAACTCCCATCAGTTTACAGCTGCACCAGCCTTTTCCGGGCTGCGCCCGCCGCGTGGGCGGAGATTTCTTTAACCTTGAGTGCATGACCCGACTTGCTTTGATCGCCACCGGCGGCACGATCGCGTGCACCACCGTGGCCGATGGTTCCCTGGTTCCCACAATCTCCGGCGCGGACCTTGCCGCTGAAATCGACGCCGAGGTAGTGGAGTTTCGCCAGCTCGACTCGTCCTCTATTACCCTGGCGGACCTCGATGAGCTCATTGCGGTGGTCAACGAGCACACCGCGCGCGAGGACATCGGTGGCGTGATCATCACCCATGGCACCGACTCCATGGAGGAAACCGCGCTGGCGTTGGAGATTTTCTGTGGAGGGGAAAAGCCCATCGTGCTTACGGGCGCGCAGCGCGCCTACGATCACCCCGCGGCGGACGGCCCCACCAATCTGCGGGCTGCCCGCGAGCTTGCGGCCAGCGGGCACCCTGGGGTTTTCCTCTGCTTTGGCGGTGAGACCATCCCGGCGCGCGGTGCGCGCAAGCGTCACACCAGTGACCTGCGCGGGTTTGAGTCGCTGCCCGTTCCTGGCACTACCCCTCGGTTGCATCCTGCCCCGCTGGCGTCGCAGCGTATCGAGATCATCCCCGCCTATCCGGGAGCGGGGCGCCTGCTGGTCGACGCCGTCGTAAACTCCCCCACCACCGGTCTCATTGTGGAGGCCATGGGCTCGGGAAATATGGGCGAGGACATGGGCCGCGCGCTTGCCGACGCCCTCCACGCCGGCCTCCCCGTCATCATTTCTACCCGCACCCCCTATGGCCCGACGGCGCTGGCTTACGGTGGCGACGGCGGTGGCGCGAGCCTAGGGAAACGCGGCGCCATCAACGCCGGATGGTTCCGCCCGAGCCAAGCGCGAATCCTGCTCGCGGCGGCGCTGGCCACCGGCACCGATCCGGCAGAGCTTTTTGCTCAGGAGGGCTAGTCCTCGCTGGTCAGCCAGTCTTGCCAATCCAGCGAGTCGAGCGGGTCTGCTGGCACGAGCGCGGGATCATTAGCCGCGAAGGATTTGGTGCGGCCAGGACCCGTGGCGCGGGTTTCAAAGCGCACGCTGACTACCCCGTGGCCGGCGCCTTGAATCCAACCGTGGCCGTAATCAGGGTGGAAAACATCCTGCGTGGCGTGCCACTGGTTATCGGTTTCTTCCTCCACCGTCACCGTAGGCGCTGGAATGGCCGGTGTTGCGTCGTCGCTCACCCCAGTTTCATAGTCCGTATCCGCCGGTGCAGGGCGCACTATTTCGCGGTCGAGCTCCGGAAAAAGCACGTCTTGGCGAGCGGTCTCTAGCCCGGAATAGCTCACCCCTACCAGGCGGATGGGCCCCAGCTCATCGGGGTAGCGGGCAAGCTTGAAGGCGGCGGCGGTGAGCACGGCGGCGTCGTCAGTCGCGTAGGGCAAGGTGGTCGAGCGCGATTCGATATGAAAATCCGCCATGCGCAGCTTTACCGTTACGGTGCGCGCGCCGCGCCCATCCTTAAGCAACCGGCGGTGCGCACCCTCCGCCGCGCGAGTGATGGCTGCATCGACCTCAGGGGCGGTCTGCAGGTCTTTCGGGTAGGTGTGCTCGGTAGAAATCTGTTTAGAAATAGCGCGCGGCGCCACCTCACGGTCATCAATGCCGCGGGCCAGCTGCCACAGCTGCAGCCCCACCACACTGCCGATGGAAATCTCTACTTCCTTGCGCGTCATCGCCGCTAGCTGCCCAATGGTTTCTACGCCGATGGACTTGAGCTTCGCCCCAGTCACCGGGCCGACTCCCCACAGCTTGTTCACCGCAAGGGGGTGCAGCATATCTAGCTGGCGCTCCGCCGGAATAACAAAGGTGCCGTCGGGCTTCGCTTCGCCGGAGCCAATCTTGGCAAATTGTTTGCCCGAGCCCGCCCCAATGGAGCACGGCAGACCCGTCTCCTCCCGAATGAGCGCGCGCAGCTCATCCGCCCAGCGCTTGACCTCCTCCGCGCTCGCTCCTTCCAAGGCGGCGGGTTCCATAAAGGCTTCATCGATAGAAAGCTGCTCGATAACCTCCACGTGTTGCGCGATGATGCCAAATACGCGCCGCGAGGCTGCTGAATAGACTGCCCGGCGCGGCTGCACCACCACCGCGCGAAGTCCAACAAGCTGCTGCGCGCGGTACATCGGCATGGCCGAATGCGCACCGTACACGCGCGCCTCATAGGAGGCGCCGGCCACCACGCCGCGCCCGCTGGTACCTCCCACCAGGACGGGACGCCCCTGCAGGGTAGGCCGGGTCAGCTGCTCGACGGAGGCGAAAAACGCGTCCATGTCGATGTGTAGAACCCAGCGTTGCATGCGGCCCAGTCTAATAGGCGCACCTCCACATGCACTCCTGGGTGTTTGCGTGCCGTTAATTAAAGCTTTTATTTCTTTCCATCTTCACGTCACCCACATGCAATATTGCGGCCTTATCTTTTTCGAGGTTATTTCTTGAAGAAAGTATTTCGCTGATTATGAACTCACCCCACGTCATCTTGCGCGGCGTTAAGCGCGAATTCGCCGATAATACGGGCCTCCACGAGACCGATCTAAGTATCAACCGCGGTGAATTCATCTCTATTCTGGGTCCCTCCGGCTGCGGTAAGTCCACCCTGTTGCGCTGCATAGCCGGATTAGAAACGCCTGACGCGGGAACCATCTCCTTCGGAGAGATGGAGGTATTTGGTCCACGAACCAACGTGGCCGTCAATAAGCGCCGGCTGTCTATGGTCTTCCAAGACCTCGCACTGTGGCCGCACATGACGGTGGAAAAGAATATCGAGTTTCCGCTGACCACCCCAGGCAATAAGGTGGCGGCAGGCCAGCGGGCCGAGAAAGTCCGCGCCTGCATGGACATGGTGGGCATCGCTTCCAAGGCGAAGGCGCGGCCGAACCAACTTTCCGGTGGCCAACAGCAGCGCGTTGCCATCGCCCGCGCGTTGGTTTCTAATCCAGATGTCCTGCTTATGGATGAGCCGCTCTCCGCCCTCGACGCCGCGCTGCGCGTGCAAATCCGCGCAGAGCTCACCCAGCTGGCACAGGAGCTGGGGCTCACGGTCATCTACGTCACGCACGACCAAGCCGAGGCACTTGCCATGTCGGATCGCGTCGTTGTCATGAACCAGGGCCACATCGAACAATTCGCGGATCCGGTCACCATTTATGAAAAGCCGGCCACCGATTTCATCGCTGGCTTTGTAGGCACCATGAATCGCCACCCACAGCTGCCCAATGTGCGTCCAGAAAATCTCACCGTCACCACTGCGGAGGAGGACACCGGCGCCTCCCCGCGCCGGGTCGAGGCGCAGGTTCTTGGCGCTCACTACATCGGTGGGCGCTACGAGTTGCGCTGCGATGTTCCCGGGTCCGAGGAGCCGTGGGTGGCGTATTCACCGCATCGCTTCACTCGCGGCGAGACCGTCTACCTCAACTATCCATCTTCTCTTTCTGCATAGGAGCCACAAATGTTTACCAAGAAGTTCACCGCCACCATCGCCACCACCGCTGCTGGTGCGCTCGCCTTGACCGGTTGCGGATCCGTCGAGGACAGCGCCGATACCGCCACCGACCAGTCCACCTCTTCTGCCGAAAAGTGGCAGGCACCTGAAGGCCTGTCCGGCGAGGTGGATTACTACTCGGCTAACCCGCAGGGGCTTACCGACGCCCTCGTGGAGGCCTTCGAAGAAAAGACCGACGTCCACGTCAACGTCTTTGCCGATACCACCGGCAAGATCACCGCCAAGCTCAAGGCCGAGGAAGCCAACCCGCAGGCTGACGTGGTCTACCTCGCCTCCTGGGCGGCAGCTAGCAAGCAGGAAAAGTCCGGCGCTCTTGAAAAGTACACGCCGGAGGGAGCGGACAAGATTGAGTCCAAGTGGGCGTCGGAAAGCGGGGCGTTTACCGGCCGCGATGGTTCGGCCCTAGCGCTGGTAACCAACACCAACGTCGTGGACGAGGCCCCGAAGGACTGGGAGGACCTCACCGATGAAAAGTACAAGGACCAAATCATCATGCCGGACCCGCGCGAATCCGGTACCGCAGCCGACCTCATCGCGGCCATGGTAGATCAGTGGGGCGAGGAGAAGACCTGGGATCTCTTTGACAAGCTCTTTGACAACGGCATGATCGTCCAAGGCGCCAATGGCCCAGCGCTGGACCAGGTCACCTCCGGCTCCCGCGGCATCGTCCTCGGCGGCGTGGACTACTCCGCATACTCCGCGCAGAAGAAGGGCGAGCCGCTCGAGGTTGCTATCCCAACCTCCGGCACCACGGTTACCCCGCGCCCAGTCATGATCCTCAAGTCCTCCGATAACAAGGAAGCCGCAGAGGCATTCGTGGACTTCATGTTCTCCGATGAGGCGCAGGAGATCTCGGCCTCCAAGAACATGATCCCGGCTAATAAGGACATCGCTCCAAAGAATGGCCCGAAGCTGGATGAGATTAAGACCCTCAACGATGACCTCGATGGCCTGGTTTCTCAGTCCAAGGACATCAAGGAAACCTTTGCTAAGCGCTACCTGAAGTAACCGATGAGCTCCACCACCACTCCCCAACGTCGCCTTGGGATCTACGGGGTCCTTCTCATCTTGCTTGTCCTCGTCGCCGCGCCGCTAGCCTCCGTGCTGGTCAACGCGGCCGTGGGCTACCACGATGAGCCCTCAGCCCTAGGCAGCATTGTCCAACCGGGCATGCTGCACATCCTTGGCAATACCGTCCTGCTCTCCGTGCTGGTCGTGGCTTTTGCCACGCTCATGGCCGCGCCGCTCGCCTTCCTCCGTTCGTGGACGCGGTTTAGCAGGGCCAATTGGATCGAGATCGTCATCATGATCCCGTTTATGACCCCACCCTTTGCGGCAGCGATGGCGTGGATGGATTTCACCCGCCGCGGTGGTGTGGCCGAGATGCTGCTCGGCCACGGCGCCGGCAAGCTCGCCCACGATGCCATCTACTCGGTGTGGGGAATGGCCTTCATCATGGCCGCGGAGCTCTTTCCATTCTTGTACCTCATCCTGCGCACCTGCCTGAATTCCATTCCGGCGTCCACGCTGGAGATGGCACAGATAGCCGGCGCGAGCCGCTGGCAACAAGCCGTGCGCATCATCGCTCCGAACATAATCGGCCCCTTTTCCCTCGGCGCGCTGATTATCTTCATTAAGGCCGCCGGCGAGTTTGGCACCCCAGTCACGCTTGGCAACGCCATTGGCTACAAGGTGCTCGTCTCCTCCATCTATGAAGACGTCACCATCGACCCCCTCGATTTTTCCAGCGCCGCTGCCTCCTCGTCGGTGCTCTTTGCCATCGGCGTGGCCGCCTGGGCTTTCCAACAGTGGATTTCACGCCGCGACCTCTCCGGCGGTGGCCGAGTAAGCCGCCCCGTACATATCCGCCTCGGCTCGGTCGGCACCGTCTTCGGCGCTGTGGTGACCGCAATAATCTTCATGGCCGCGGTGGTCATCCCCTACCTTTCCATCACTTTGGCCGCGATGACCATTCTGCGCTCGGCCCCGCCTACGCCTAATAACCTGACCTTCGATTACTTTTCCATCGTTGTGCAGATGCCCACCGCTCAAGAGGCACTTGTTCGCTCCATCGGACTAGGCGCCCTTGGCGCGACCACCGCCGTTGCTCTCGGCGTCCTCGTCACGGTACTCACCCGCCGCCAAAGCACCATTACCGCAAAATTCAGCGATTTCTTGGCTATCGCCCCCGACACCGTTCCCGGCATTGTCCTGGCCATTGGATTTATTTTGCTGTGGAACTCTCCCTGGCTGCCATGGTCGCCCTACGGCACTATGGGCATGCTAGTTATGGCCTTCACCGTGCTCTTTTTGCCCATGGCCATCCAAAACATCAAGGCTTCAGCAGACTCCGTCTCCCCTACCGTCTACGAGGCCGCTGCTATTTCCGGCTCCTCCACTCTGCATACCTTTGGGCGCATCACCCTGCCACTGCTTGCCCCTGGCATCTTCGCTGGCTGGCTCCTCGCCTTCTTCGTAGGCATCCGCGAGCTGGTCATGTCCTCACTCATTCGCCCGAGCCAAGTCAACCTCTTGGCTCCGTGGATCATGAACCAATTCGATCAAGGCCACCGTGCCGAGGCCATGGCCATGACGCTCATCGGCGTCGGAACCTCCACCGTTGTCTTGGTAGCTATCACCTGGTGGCAAAACCGAAAGGCCGCACATGCCCGCTAGCATTTTTGTCTTTGCCGATCTGCACCTAGGCCGCCCGGGCGCCCCTGGGCTGGACTGGGCCCTGCAAGAACTCGAAGTTGCCGCCAATAGTGGAGCCACGGCGTGCGTATGCTTGGGCGATATCATTGACCGCAACGCTGAGGCGTCCGAATTCGTGCCCCAGGCCCGCGCCGTAATGGCCCACGCTGCCACACTGTTCGGCGAGGTCCACTTCATTTCCGGCAACCACGATACCCACCACAATCTGGACTTCCCGCCCGAGGTCACGGTCCACGGCACGCAGGTGCACTCCTTTCGCATAGGAAACACCACGGTTCTAACCGCAGCGGTGGCCACCGATCCGGACCCGCGCCGACTCCAGCTTCCGCCGCGCCCGAGCGACGGCCCCGTCCTCGGCCTCCTACATTCTTCCGTCACCGGTGAGTTTTCTAAAGGCACCTGCCTGCCGCTTTCCGTGGCTGAGCTACAGGCCAGCGAGGCCGATGCCTGGATCCTTGGGCACGTCCACACCCCGCACACGCTTGCCGACGCCCCCTTCATCGGCTGGGTCGGCATGGGCCACGGCTTACTCTTCGACCCCGATACGTGCCACGTCACACGTTTGCCTAGCTAGATCCGTTCCCCACAAAGTGCCACTGCACGCTTGCTTGCATGCAAGCTTGCATGCAAGATGGATGCATGTCCAATGAACGAATGCAGCCCGCCGCGGAGCGCGCCTATGACTTCGTCAAAGAGAAGATCATTGACGGCTCCTTCGAGCCCTCGCAGATGCTTTCCGAGGCCTCCCTGGCTACCGAAATGGGAATTAGCCGCACCCCGATGCACGAGGCTTTCCTGCGCCTAGAGGTCGAAGGCTTTCTGCAGCTCTACCCCAGGCGGGGTGCGCTCATCGTGCCGATCAGCCCGCAAGAAATCCGCGAGGTCTATGAGGCACGCTTGCTCGTGGATAGGCACTGTGCTGAAAAGATCTGCGCAATGTCTGATGCCGAGCGCGCGGACATCGCTGATCAGCTAGATGCGACCATCGCGGAGCAGGACACTGCGTTGGATGGCGCAGACCTGCATGCCTATACGCATCTTGATGCGCGTTTCCACCAGATCATCATGGATGGCGGTGCCAATAGCCTGCTGGCCGGGCTGGGACACCAGCTGCGCGAACGCCAGCAGCGTTTTACCGCCACGGCCATTGGCCGCAACGTGGCTCGCGCCCGCACCTTCGTGGATCAGCACCGCACGCTTGCCGATGCCCTCCGCACCGGCGACCTCGACGCCTACCTTTCCGCATTGGACACCCACCTAACCAACTCGAGGAATCAACTATGACCGAAAAGTTTGCCAAACACTCATGGTTTCCCGTCGCTGGCAGCATGGTCGCTGTCGCGTGGGGCGGCAATGAGTTCACCCCTCTCCTAGTCATGTACCGCGAGGAGTCACACTTCTCGCAGGTCACCGTCAATGGCCTCTTGGCCGCCTACGTGCTCGGCATCGTGCCTGCGCTGCTGATTTCTGGCCCACTTTCGGACTACATTGGCCGCCGCCCCACGATGCTGCCTGCCGCACCACTATCGCTGCTCGGTTCCTTCCTTTTGTCCATCGCACCGAACGAGCCACTCGTCATCGCCGTGGGCCGCATCATGTGCGGCTTGGCTTTGGGCATCGTCATGGCGGTCGGCTCCACGTGGGTGGCAGAGCTCATCACCCGCGCCGGCGGCGATCCTGCCGCCGGCCCGCGCCACGCCTCCATGTGCCTGACATTAGGCTTCCTCATCGGCGCCGGCCTCGCATCGGTGCTGGCCCAGTGGGGTCCGTGGCCGACCCACTTGGCGTATATCCTGCACATCCTCCTCACCGTTGCCACCGCTATCTGGCTGATGAAGACCCCGGAAACCCGCCCGCCGCGTGGCGCTACGGTAAAAGACACCTTCCTTGACTTAAGCATCCGCGACATGCTGCGCATGCTGCACATTCCCTCCGCAGCGCACCACCGCTTCGTGCGCATTGTTCTGCCGGTCGCCCCGTGGGTCTTCGGCTGCGCTGGCGCCGCCTATGCCCTCCTGCCCCAGCTTCTGTCCGAGTCCGCTGGCGATGCCCCCATCGCTTTTTCCGGCCTGATGACCGTTATCACCTTGGGCTGCGGCGTTGGCATCCAGATGCTCGGCAAGGTTATCGATACCAGCCGCTCGGCCCGCGCATCCGCAGTCGCCATGGGCGTTATCACCGTGGGCACCATCCTCGGCGCGGTTGCCTCCCATACTCGCTCCCTGCCGCTCGGCATCGCCGGCGCAGCGGTCATGGGTGCAGGCTACGGCCTCGCCCTTGTCGCCGGTCTCTCCGAGGTCCAGCGCATCGCCCGTGCCGAAGAACTCGCCGGACTCACCGCCGTGTACTACTCGGTCTCCTATACCGGCTTCTTCATCCCCATGGCCTTCAGCGCACTCGCGCCGCTGCTCGGCTTTACCACCCTATTCCTCATTGGCGCCGTGCTCGCACTGTGCTGCCTCGTTAACGTCGTCCTCGGCTGGCGTGCTCACCTGCCCGGCCCGGTCCGTTAAGTCCTATCACTCATAAAAAATTGCCCAGCCGCACTGGCTGGGCAATCATTTTTTCGGTGGCAACGTACGCGCTACTGCTTGACGACGGTAGCCTTAACCCCCTTCACCACCTCGTGCACGTCCGCACCATCGAGCGCCTCGGTGGTTACCTGGAAATCGGTGGCGAGCACTTCACCGGCGATGTGGTCGGCGTGACGCTCCGCCCAAGCCTTCTTCTCCTCTGGGACAGAGAGCACGGCCGCGATGCGGTCCGAGACCTCGAACCCAGAAGCCTTGCGGGCATCCTGGAGGCCGCGGATAACGTCCGCCGCCCAGCCTTCGGCCTCGAGCTCTTCGGTCACCTCGGTATCGAGTACTACCAGGCCGTCGAGGCCCTCGATACGCGCGGTGGACTTCGGATTCGCTGCCTGCAGGCGCTCGGTGTACTCATCCGGGCCAAGCACGATATCGCCGTCCACTACAACCTCTTCGCCGCGGCGTTCGTAGTTGCCCGCCTTGAGGTTCTTGATGGCGCGCTGCACATCCTTGCCCAAGCGCGGGCCGGCGACCTTCGCGTTGCAGACAACCTGGAAGGTGCCTACCGAATCGACGTCGTCAGTAAGCTCAACTTCCTTGACATTGACCTCGTCGCGGATGATATCGGCGAAGTCCGCCAGGCGCTGCGCCCCATTGAGAGCCACCGTCAGCTTCGGCAGTGGCAAACGGTTGCGCAGCTTATTGGACTTGCGCACCGAGGATGCAGCCGAAGCGACCGCGCGGGTCGCATCCATTGCAGACACCAGATCTGCATCGGACGGGTAGTCCGCAGCCTGCGGGTAATCCGCCAGGTGCACCGAACGCTCACCGGTCAGTCCACGGTAGATAACCTCCGCCACGTGCGGCAGCAGCGGCGCCACCACGCGAGTCACGGTCTCCAGCACGGTGTACAAGGTATTAAACGCCTCAGGATGGGCGTCCTCGCCCTCCCAGAAACGATCACGCGAGCGACGGACGTACCAGTTGGTCAGGACGTCGGCAAACAGGCGTACTTCTTCGGTTGCCGTGGCGATATCGGTATCGGCAAGCGCCGCGTTGACATTGGCCACGACGTCGTGGGTCTTGGCCAAGATATAGCGGTCCAAAACATGCGTGGAGCTGGTGTCGAACTTTGCTTCCTTCTCTGCGTAGAGCTGCAGGAAGGTATAGGCATTCCAGATAGGCAAGATTGCCTGGCGCACGCCCTCGCGAATGCCCTGCTCGGTCACGATGAGGTTGCCTCCGCGCAGGATAGGCGAAGACATCAGGAACCAGCGCATGGCATCCGAGCCATCGCGATCAAAGACCTCGTTGACGTTCGGATAGTTGCCCTTGGACTTAGACATCTTAAGGCCATCGTTGCCCAGCACGATGCCATGGGCCACGACCTTCTTATACGCCGGGCGATCAAAAAGCGCGGTGGACAGCGCGTGCATCACATAGAACCAACCACGCGTCTGACCGGAGTACTCCACAATGAAGTCGGACGGCGAGTGGGTTTCAAACCATTCCTTATTCTCGAATGGGTAGTGCTTCTGCGCAAACGGCATCGAGCCGGACTCGAACCAGCAATCCAGCACGTCTGGCACGCGGCGCATCATCGACTTACCGGTCGGATCATCCGGGTTCGGGCGCACCAACTCGTCGATATGCGGACGGTGCAGCGACTCCGGGCGGACACCGAAATCGCGCTCCAGCTCATCCAAGGAGCCGTAGACATCCATACGCGGATAGTTGTCGTCATCGGACATCCACACCGGGATAGGCGCACCCCAGTAGCGGGTACGGGAGATATTCCAGTCGCGCGCACCCTCGAGCCACTTGCCAAACTGGCCATCTCGGATGTGCTCCGGCAGCCACTCAATCTCCTTGTGGTTGAGCTCCACCATGCGATCGCGGAACTCGGTCACCTTCACGAACCAGGCCGGCAGCGCCATGTAGATAAGCGGCTCGCCCGAGCGCCACGAGTGCGGATAGGAGTGCTCGATGGTTACGTGGCGCACCACTCGCCCAGCAGCCTTCAAGTCCTTGATGATGTCCTTATTCGCATCAAAGACCAGCTGGCCCTCATAAGGCGGAACCTGCGAGGTGAACTTGCCGTCCTCGTCCACTGGGATAACCAGCTCGATGTCGTACTGGTTGGTGGTATTCATGTCGTCTTCACCAAACGCAGGAGCCTGGTGTACCACACCGGTGCCGTCCTCAGTGGTGACGTAATCAGCGATCAAAACCTGGTAGGCATTGCGCAGATCCGGGAAGAAGCCGAAGATAGGCTCATAGGTAAAGCCCTCGAGTTGCGCGCCGGTAAACGTCTCCAGTACCTCGGCCTCCCCTAGTTCCTTCTCCAAGGTGGCCAGCAGGTTTTCCGCCATGATGAAGGTACGGCCGGCGAAATCACCCTCCGTAGCCTTAAAGAGCACGTAAGTAACCTCTGGATGAACCGCCAAGGCCTCGTTCGAAGGCAAGGTCCAGGGGGTGGTGGTCCAGGCGAGGAAAGAGGCGTCGGCAAGCGCAGGGTGCTCCGCCAACGTCTTTTCTGCCGCGCTTCCCTCGCGCGCGCCCTCTACTGGGAAGGTAACGGTTAGGGTCGGATCCTGGCGCATCTTATAGGAATCGTCCAGGCGGGTCTCCTGATTGGACAAAGAAGTGTGCTCCGCCCAAGAGTACGGAAGAACTCGGAAGCCCTTGTAGATAAGGCCCTTGTCATAAAGCTCCTTGAACGCCCACATGACCGATTCCATGTAGTTGATATCCATGGTCTTGTAGCCGTTGTCAAAGTCCACCCAGCGGGCCTGGCGGTTGACGTACTCTTCCCACTCGTCGGTGTACTCCAGCACGGACTTAGCGCAGTATTCATTGAACTTTTCCAAGCCCATGTCCTCGATCTGCGCCTTTTCAGTGATACCCAGCTGCTTTTCCGCCTCCAGCTCAGCGGGCAGACCGTGGGTATCCCAGCCGAATACGCGAGGTACGTAATTGCCAGCCATCGTGCGGTAGCGCGGGACGATATCCTTCACATAACCCGTCAGCAGGTGGCCATAGTGCGGCAAGCCGTTTGCGAATGGAGGGCCATCATAAAAGATGTACTCGGGGCAGTCCTTTGTCTTTTCTAGCGAAGCCTGGAAGGTATCATCCTGCTTCCAGTACTTCTGGACTTCCTCTTCCATATCTGGGAAGCGGCTGGAGCCGCCGGTCATATCGACCTTGGGGTAAATCTTCTTCGCCATAATTATCCTTCACTCTTAACACGGTGCAGGGACGCGCCTTAAAGGCTCGCGGTACCACCCTGCTTGAGCCCGAAGGCTCCGCTTCGTTTCGGTGAAGGAGTTGACGGTCCCACCCGTTCAGTTCTACTGGGCCACACTGGCTGTTCTTCTGAATTACTCCCCGGTGATGGCCGGATCACTGCGTGTAGGCCACAGTATAGCGCCCCAGAATCTTCGTGCACAAGAAGTTATCCACAGGCTAAAAACTTTCCCTTGTGGGGGCTTGCGCGGGGAAATAAATTGTGAGTCGTGAACGCGCTAGATACTTACCTCGCAGCCATGGCACCCGGGATGGACATCGTCCTCGGGTGCGCAGGCATGTCCGAGGACGACCTCTGCGCGCGTGGCGCCGCTGAAAAGACGGCCCGCGAGTTGGCATTGCTCAAAGAGGCGTACTGCGGCACGACCAAGTTCACAAGGAAGCGTCGTCGTGCTATCGAAGGAGCTCAGCACAATGGGCATTCCATCGTTGCGTTATCCATCATTGAAAAGTATGCACGCAAGATGCCCACGCTTTTCGACGCATGGGTCCTCCGCGAACAGCTATGCACCACCAAGGCCACAGCAGCGGCACTAGAAAAGCTGGCGCAATCCAAGGTTCCGAAGAAAAAGCGCAAGGTAAAGCCTGGTGTACGCATCATCCGCCGCAAGGATGCGCCGTGGACGTTAGCTATCGACGGCTCGTCCTCGTTCATTGCAGACCTCCACGCGGCGGTGGAGAACCAGGATAAAAAGCCGCTGGATGTGGTGGAAGATACCTTCTTCGGCAGCGATACGGGGCAACGAAGCACGGTGGTAACCAATGTCATCGTGCGCTTGGAAGACTACGTGCGCATCGTCAACGGTGATGGCGAGGAAATCACCTTGCAGATGACCAACGGAGCAACGCTTACGGGAGCGCAGTATGTGCGCCGCACGTTAAAGGAGCATGGGCTCATTACCCTGGTGAGCCCCTATGAAGGCGCGGTGAACCTGTACCGCACGGAGCGCTTCGCCAATGCCAAGCAGCGGTTGATGGCGGGCGCGGAAAATCCGGTATGCCCATGGCCGCGCTGCGCTAAGCCTGCTGACGAATGCCAAATTCACCATTTGGAGCCGTGGTTGCACGGTGGATTGACCAATATCGCGAACTTATCCACAGCCTGCGCGTACCACAATGGCGCGAACGATGACGATCCCAATGCCCCGCCGCTGCGCGGGCAACTTGCCCGAACCAACGGACGGATTCGGTGGCAACCGCCCGATTGCTAGAGCCCGACTGCAGAATAAGGCGCCTCGTGCGCCTTATTGGCATGCCTGCAACCGAAAGCTTGGGGTCTCGCGGCGTTAGTCCTCGCGAAAGGCTGCGCGCACAGCCTCCCCCTCGGGGGATTCAGTTGACTTGGCTTTGTCGGCGCGATGTTTATGCGCCCAGTCCAGGATAAAGCACACGAGTCCGATGCCGGCGGCGGCAAAAACGATATACAACGACCAGTCGGCTCCCGAGATAACGAAGTTGACCAAGGCCACGAATGCCACGAGGGCGAGAACTAAAGCGGCAACGAGCACAGTGGTTCCTTTCGTTAGGAGCGGGCTAAAGCACGACGGTCTAAAACAACAATAGCGCCCCCGCCGCGGTGGCGGGGGCGCTAGAAAGAACGGGGCGCGGTTTAGTTGTTGCCAGCCTCGCCGTTCGGTGCTGCGGTGCCGCGGGTAGCCAGCTCTTCCAGCTGAGACTCCAGCAGGGTCTTCAGGCGGGTGCGGTACTCGCGCTCGAAGGTGCGCAGCTCGGAGATGCGAGCCTCCAGCGCGGTCTGCTGCTGCTTGACGGTGTTCATAACCTCGGTGTGCTTGCGCTCGGCATCGGCCTGCAGCGAAGCAGCCTTCTCCTCAGCCTGGCGGATTTGCGCCTCTGCGCGGGAGGAGGCATCAGACTCGGTCTGCTTTGCCTTAGCCTCAGCGTCAGATACCAGCTTCTTGGAGCGGGAATCTGCGTCCTGCAGCTGGGCGTCGTACTTCTTCTGGGCGTCGGCAAGCTGTGCCTTGGAGCGGGAATCTGCATCGGTCAGCTGCTTCTCGGCGGCGGTGCGCGCCTCGGACAGCATGGACTCGGACTCCGCACGAGCCTCGGAGGTCAGGCGGTCTGCCATCTCCTGTGCCAGACCCAGAACGCGGGCAGCCTGCATGTGGGTTTCCGGGGTAGCCAGGCCATCGGCGGTCTGTGCAACACCAGCGCCTGCGATACCCGCTGCCGCTGCACCAGCCTTGGAGGAACCAGCTGCGGAAGCCGACTTCTTCAGCTCATCGTTTTCCTTCTTGGAAGCCTCGAGGTCCTTCTTTGCCTGGGCTGCCTCGGCGCGAGCTGCCTCGGCGTCCTTCTTGGCCTGAGCCGCTTCATCGCGGGCTGCCTTCAGGTCTGCGGAAGAGGAAGCAGCAGCGGAGCCAGATGCCTGCGCCTTGGAAGCCTCAGCCTGGGCAGCCTTAACCTGCTCCTGTGCCTTCTTGGTCTCTTCCTTGGCACGGGAAACCTCGGACTTGGAGTCCGCCAGCTTGGTTTCGTACTCGGCGCGCAGCTTAGCCTCAATCTCCTTGCGCAGCGCAGCCTCATCGGTGCGGGTGGAAGCCGCAGTTGCGGTACCAGCAGCACCGGCGCCAGCACCCGCCTTGGCCTGGGAGTTCAAATCGCTAACCTGCGCCTGCAGGTCTTCGTTCTCATCCTGCAACTGGGCAAGGGCGTCCTCTACGAGGTCGAGGAACTGATCCACCTCGTCTTCGTTGTAGCCACGCTTGCCAATCGGCGGCTTGCTGAACGCGACGTTGTGAACATCAGCTGGTGACAGTGGCATGTCTTCTCTTCCCCTTCAGGTTGGTACAACCCCGGAGCTTCCAGGGCCTTAGGAGTGCGGTTCAGGTCTAACTAAACCTTCCCCACAAAGGTACATGTGGTTCATAATACGGGTTATCGCGATTTATCGTAACCAAACGCCCACAATAATCGACGCCCCGCCGAGTCTCAACGTTTACCACAGGTTTCGAGGCGACGGGGGTGCTACGTCAGGAAAATTATCCGCAAGATCATTGTGAGTATCGAGAGCAAGACGAACAGTACAAGCACCGATACATCAAGCGCTACGCCACCCATTTGCAGGGGCGGGATCAGGCGGCGCAACGCCTTGACCGGCGGGTCCGTAATCACAAACAGAGGCTCCGCTACAACCATGAACCAGCGTGGAGGGTTGAACTGCCGCGAGAAGGACTGGATCATCTCAATAATGATGCGGGCGATGAGCACCCACGTATAGATCCGCACGAGCAGGATAAGAATAATTCCGAGTTGTGTCACAATGACCGAGCCTATCGAATAAACCCCCGCGGGTGCCCAATCGGCACTCCACGGGGGCTAAATGAAACGTGCTGCTTTAGCGCAGGCCTGCGGCGCGCTCGAGTTCGTGCTTTGCAATGTCCGCAGACTTCGGCACGATGGAAAAGACCTTGCGCTCAGTGTCCATACCCTTGGTGAGGTTGAGCATACGGCCCTCCAGGCCGAAGCAGAGGCCGGCAGCGAAGTCGATGAAGCGCTTGGCGGTGGCTTTTTCGGCGTCGGTAAGCTCGAAGACCACGGCATCGCCGTCGCGGAAGGGCTCGCCTACCTTGGCGGCGTCATTGAAAGACGTCAGGGAAATAGCCACGATGGTCGGGACGAATTCCTCCTGTACCGGGGCCGGCTCGTAGGACTGCGGGGCGCGGCGAGGTGCGTAGGCCGAGGAGCTATTTTCGGAGTAACGCGGCTCCTCGTTGTAGTAGGCATCGTCTTCTTCGATGTCCACCGGGCCCAGCCCGAAGAAATCCTTCGTCTTATCAATGAATGACATTTTTGGGTCTCCCTCTGACCTAAATTTGTACAAGTCTAAACGCGTAAAATGTGTCTGGTGTGACTCATGTGATTTACGCCGTGAAATGCGCTTTTGCGATGTTTTTAACCTACTGGCCGCGGCCCCATGATACTGGTTCCGACACGCACGATATCACTGCCCGCAGCAATTGCCTCGGCCATGTCCGCACTCATGCCAGCAGACATTTTCAGCGGTCGATCGAGCTCAGATGACAAGCGATCTACCTCTCCGCGGACGTTTCGGAATACCTCACCAGCATCGGCATCAAGTGGCGGAACTACCATGAGTCCGGCAAGTTCCAAGTGCTGCGCTTCTTCTACGGCACGCACAACCTCATCGAGGGCGTCCGGTGTTACCCCGCCTCGAGCGCCATCGCCGTCGGCGGAGACTTGGATGAAGACCGGCAGATTGCTTTCGCGTTCGCCTCGTTCCTTGGCTAAGGAAACGCCTCGCTCCAGTGCGTGGGCGAGTTTGAGGGAATCAAGCGAATGCACGCTGGCTGCCCATCGGGCTACATGGTTGGCCTTCTTGGTTTGGATTTGGCCAATCATGTGGAAACGCAGCTGCGGCAGCTCAGCGGCCTTGGCACGGGCCTCTTGTTCCCGGTTTTCGGCGACGTCGGTAACTCCTAGATCTGCCAGCAGAGAAATATCCGCAGCTGGGTGAAATTTCGTTACGGGCAACAGCTGGGGTGGTTTTCGCCCTGACTGCGCTGCTAGCCGTTCAATCTCGGCGCGGGTGGCCGCTAAATTTTCTTGTAGCTGTGCCTTTCGGTCTGACATTACTTAGCCTCCAACCAAATTAGTCCAGCCTGGCGGCCGGTGGTTCCTTCGCGCCGATAGGAAAAGAAGTCTTCGTCTTCAATGGTGCAGCGCGGGTCGGATTCAATCGCGGTGATGCCTAGCCCCATGAGCTGCCGAATCAGCCCTGCTCGCACATCGATGCCCCACGTGCCCTTCGACGTCCGAGTCTTGGAGCCGGGCAAGCGGCGCTCGACGTCAGTGGCCATTTCCTCGGGCACTTCGTAGTTCTTTCCGGAAGCAGCCGGCCCCATAACTACCTGAATACGCTCGGGCTGTGCGCCAAGCTTCTGCATTTCGCGCACGGTATTGACCACAATGCCGTTGCGGGCACCCAAGCGGCCGGCGTGGGCAGCGGCGATGACGCCAGCGGCGACGTCGACAAGCAGCACCGGCGTGCAATCCGCAACGAGAACGCCTAGCCCGAGGCGTCGCTGGGTGGTGACAATTGCGTCTGTGGCTGGCACGGGCTCGTCCTGTGGACCATCGACGACGGTGACGGTATTGGTGTGCAGCTGTTCCATCCACACGATGTCGTCCAGACCGGTCACGCGCTTCAGGCGCTCGCGGTTAGCAGCAACCGCGTCGGGGTCATCGCCGACATGGTGCCCCAAGTTAAAGGAGTGGTATGGAATAGCAGACGCCCCGCCAGCACGGCTAGTAAAAACCATGCGGACGGGGCGTGTGGTGCGATGTTCCTCGTTTACTGGCATGCACACCAGCGTAGCGCTTTGCGCTTAGCGCATGAAGGAAGGCACGTCCAGATCGTCGTCGCCGTCATCGTCACGACGCTGGGATGGGCGGGACAAACGGTAGTCATCGCGGCGCTCCTCGCGGGAGAAACGGTCAGAGTTGGTGAACAGACCGCTAGATTCTGGGCGACGCTCCTCGGCAGGACGCTGCGGGGTGTAGCGCTCTCGCTCCTGGCCGGCGCGCGGCTCGTAGGAGTGGCGCGGGGAGTAGTCATCCTGTGCCGGCTGAGCGGCAGCAGGCTGCGCCGGTGCCGGGGTGACGGGCTCTGCGGTCTCGCGCTGGCGATTGTCAAAAAGGGAGCCGGGCTTGCGCTGTTCCTGCTGCGGCTGCTGCTGCGCGGCGACCTGGGTCATATTGGCCTCGGCATCGAAGCCGGTGGCGATGATGGTGATGCGGATTTCATCGCCCAGGGTGTCATCGATGATGGTACCGAAGATGAGGTTGACGTCTTCGTCAGCGCGCTCTTCCACCATGGAGGCAGCGGCGTTTACTTCGTGCAGGCCGAGATCGGAGCCGCCGGCGATGGACAGCAGCACGCCCTTGGCGCCTTCCATCGTGGATTCCAACAGCGGGGAGTTAATGGCTTGCTCAGCAGCGGTCATGGCGCGGTTATCACCGCGGGCGGAACCGATACCCATGAGCGCGGAGCCAGCGTCAGACATGACGGAGCGAACGTCCGCAAAGTCGACGTTGATCATGCCCGGGATGGTGATCAGGTTGGTAATACCCTGCACACCATTGTGCAGCACCTCATCGGCAGCGCGGAAAGCCTCAACGATGGAAAGCTCTTCCCCACCGAGCTGCATCAGGCGATCGTTCGGGATGACGATGAGGGTATCGCAGACCTCGCGCAGCTCCTCAATACCGGCCATGGCCTGGCGGGTACGGCGAGCGCCTTCGAACTTGAACGGACGGGTGACAACACCGACGGTCAGCGCACCCATTTTCTTCGCGATAGACGCCACGACTGGAGCAGCACCGGTGCCGGTGCCGCCACCCTCGCCGGCAGTCACGAAGACCATATCGGAGCCCTCGAGGGCGTCTTCAATTTCGGACTTGTGGTCTTCTGCGGAGGTCTTGCCTACCTCAGGGTTAGCGCCGGCACCGAGGCCGCGGGTGGCCTCACGGCCAATGTCGAGCTTGGTATCTGCGTCAGAGAAGATGAGGGCCTGGGAGTCAGTGTTGATGGCGACGAACTGAACGCCCTTGAGGCCTTCTTCGATCATGCGGTTCACGGCGTTGACGCCGCCACCGCCGACGCCAACGACCTTGATATCCGCGAGATTGTTATTGGAAGAGATCATGTGAGTTGGTCTCACCTTTCGCTACTTTAAGTCTGCACGTGCATTAAACGAGGAATGTAATGCGGTCCGCCGAGGGCGAATCGCGTTCCTTTCCATCTTTAACGACAGCGGTGTAATTTTCACGCACATTTTCCGCGTGTCGAGACCCTCAAGTTCCACTTTAGGGTTTCTCACCTGCGGTTTTATAAGTCACATCCGTATCATCCGCCCCATGGTTCAGGCACTGAAATGGGCCCGTGCAGCGCACACGCCTAAGCGGTGCTGCACGGGCCCACAAGAGCGATAAAGGCACCTACGGGGGCACCCGTCGCGCCCTATCCGCGGGTGGTGACCAACTCAGGGTTGGAAATATTCCACTCGCGGCCTTCCATCTTCAACACTGTGGCAAAGGCATGCGCCTTGTCCTCATCGTTAGAATCGCTGGCACCCCAGAAGACGCGCCGGTCGTCTTTAGTGGTGAAAGTCAGCGAGTATTCGCCAGCAACTTCGAGTTTTGCTACCTGGTTGCGGACGTCGTCGGAAAGCGCTGCAATCGCACGCACCGCATCCTGGGTTTGCGGGGAGCCGCTATCGACGGAGCCCGTCACCTCAACCGCGCCCGCGGGAGGCTCAGCGGAGGTAAACTCCTCGCCTTTATCATCGATCAGGAAGGGCTTATTATCGCGCTTTACAAACGCCACGGCCTTGTGCTCGGCCACGTTGATGGTCAAGGTCGAAGGGAAATCACGAGAGACGGTCACCGAATCGACCCAGTCCAATCCAGCAACGCCGGAAGCTGCCTCGCGCGCGTTCACGCGCAGCAAATTCTCGCCCTCCGGAACCCCGGAGGCTTCCTCCACCTGTGCGGGATCGAGTTGGTGGACGCCTTCCACCTGAAAATTGCGCACCTTCAGGACGGGAACGGTCCACATCACGGCGGCCGCTATAAGGGCCACGGCGACAATTGCGGCGATGACCCCAGCGATGAGCTTTGCGGATACGCGCACTAGCTTGCCCGCAATTCATCGAGGATTTCCGCTGCCACCATGGTTACCGAGCCAGCACCAATGGTCAGCACCACATCGCCTGGCTCCACCACCGACACGACGTCGCGGGCGGCGGCGGAAAAATCCGGCTCGAAGATGACCTGCATGTCAGCGGGCATCTTATCGGTAATGATGCGAGAGGTAATTCCCTCCACGGGCTGTTCGCGGGCGCCGTAGATATCGAGTACCACGGCGGCGTCGGCAAGCGAGAGTGCCTGGGCAAACTCGGCGTCGAATTCCATGGTGCGTGAGTACAGGTGCGGCTGGAAGCAGGCAATGACGCGCCCGCCGTGGCCTTCCGCCTCAACCTTGGCGCGCGCGGCCCGGAGCACCGCCGCAACCTCGGTGGGATGGTGCGCATAGTCATCGAAGACGCGCACGGGTTTGCCCTGCTTGTCGACGCTCCCCCGGTACTCAAAGCGCCGGCGCACACCGCTAAAGTCAGCCAAACCCTCGGCGATGGCGGCCGGGGTGCCACCGGAGAGCACACCGGCGATCAAGGCACCCATGGAATTGAGCACCATGTGGTGGCCTGGGATCTGCAGCTCGTAGCGCACGGTTTCAGAAACGCCAGGAAGGTCGAGCTTGACGGTGGTGTCCATGCCTTCCGCGGTGGTCTCTTCGCGGACCAGCTCGGCGGCCAGTGGCACAGTAGAGGTAAAAGACTTCTCCGCCGAGCCGTAGGCCACGACGTTGATGCCGCGCTCCAGCGCCCGCTCGCCAGCGCGGGCAGCGTGCTCGTCTTCGGCGCAGACAACGAGGTAGCCGGTCTCCGGGGTGACCAAGTCAGCAAAGTCATCGAAGACTTGGAAGTAGGCTTCCTCGCTGTGGAAGAAGTCGAGGTGATCAGGCTCGATAGTCGTGAGCACCGCGACGTCCGGGCTATAGCGCAGCAGCGAGGCATCGGATTCATCGGCCTCGGCGACAAAAGCTTCCCCGGTGCCACCGTGGGCATTGGTTCCCGCGCGATTGAGCTGGCCGCCGATGGCAAAGGAGGGATCGAGACCCGCGTGTTGCATCGCGCTCACGGTCATCGACGTGGTGGAGGTTTTGCCGTGGGTGCCAGCCAACAGCACCTGCTTGTGGCCTTCCATCAACGCGGCGAGCAGATCGGAGCGGCGAATCACCGGGATATCGTTATCCTTTGCGGCCACTAGCTCCGGGTTGTCTTGGGGAATGGCGGCAAAAGAAGTAACCACGACGGTGGGCAGTTCGCCAGACAGTCGCAGGTTTTCCGCGGCGTGGCCGATGGCGACCTTGGCGCCCATGGTGCGCAGCACCTCAACCGGGGTGGAGTCTTTGACATCGGAACCTGTTACCACTCCGCCGCGAGCGGCGAGGATTCGCGCGAGCCCCGACATGCCGGAACCACCAATGCCGATGAGGTGGACGCGGCGCAGATCGTAGTGTGCGGGATCGGTCATTTACTTGTCCTTCCTTCCAGCGGCGTCTTCGGCCTCGGATACGCGGGCGGCGATGCGGTCTGCGATGGTATTGGCCACGTCCCCAGCGCTGGCATGGGCGGCGGCGTGCGTCATCGACTCGAGGCGTTGCGGGTCATCGAGAATGCCGCGCACCTCGGAGATGAGTCGCTCTGCGGTCAGCTCCGCGTCCGGGATCTGGATGGCGGCGCCTGCCTCGACCACGTCGCGGGAATTGAGCGCCTGTTCGCCATTGCCGTGCGGCAGCGGAACGTAGATGGCCGGCAGGCCTGCGGCGGATACTTCGGCAACGGTCATCGCGCCGGACCGGCATACGACGAGGTCGGCCACCGCAAGGGCGGAGCCCATGTCCTCGATATACGGCAGTGCGGCGTAGTTCGGGTGTTCCGCGGGCGGGTCATTCTTCTTGCCATAGGCGTGCAGGAGCTGGAAGTCCTGTGCCAGGTCCTCTACCGCTCCGGCAACAGCGCGGTTGATGCTGGCCGCGCCTTGGGAACCGCCGGTGATGAGAATGGTGGGAAGCTCGGCCAAGTTCCACTTGGTGCGCGCGTCTGCGGCCAGGTTGCCATTCGGGTCGTCTGCCAGGCTCGGCCGAACGGGAATGCCAACGACCTCGCCCGGCATGCCAGAATCCGAGTGGGCGTTGAGTCCAATGCCGCCCATCTTCACGCCGAGCTTATTGGCCATTCCAGCCAAAGCATTGGTCTCTAGAACATAAAAGGGGATGCCGAGAGATCGCGCAGCGATATAAGCCGGCCCGGCCACGTAGCCGCCGGTGCCAAAGACGACATCCGCCTCGACATCCTTGAGTACCTGCTTGGCCTCCCCCACCGCGCGAGAGAGGTTAAACGGTAGCTTGAAGAGCTGCGCGTTGACCTTGCGCGGGATTGGCACGGGGGTAATCAGGCTAAGGTCCACGCCGCGGGCGGGAATGATATCGCGCTCGAGGCCCTTTTCGGTACCGAGAGCGGTGATGCGTGCGCCGTGGCGCTCGCGCAAAGCTTCGCCTACGGCGAGGGCGGGTTCAATGTGTCCGGCGGTGCCGCCACCTGCGATGACGACGGAAATAGGCGTGGAATTCATAGCCTAAAGGCTACCAGCGCCACCTATCGATAGCGGCGCTCGGCGCGCGGATAGCGGTGGCCGCTTCCGGTCACGGGGCGACCAAAGCGCTCCTCACGCACGCGGGATCGCGGTTCCTGCGGACGAGCGTGACGACCCTGCTGCTTCTTCTTCGGCTTCGGCACCGGCTGCGGCTCGCCGATGAAAAAGAGGCGGTCGAACAGTGGGCGGCCGAAATTCTGCATGGCGGAAATCTGCATCGGCTCATGACGCGCCACGTTGCACAAGATGCCCATCGAACCGATCGTGATGATCGCCGCGGTACCGCCGGCGGAAATCATGGGCAGCTGAATACCGGTCACCGGCAGCAGGCCAATGACGTAACCGATATTCACGAAGGCCTGCGTGACCACACCGATGGTCAGCGTTGCGGCCAGCAGGGACTGGAACTGGTTCTGCGCGCGCATCGCGGTGCGCAGGCCCACATAACCCAAGGCGGCGAAAAGCACGATGACGAGCGCACCGCCCCACCAACCGAGCTCCTCGCCCACGATGGCGAAAATAAAGTCATTCTTCGCCTCGGGCAGGTAGAACCACTTGGCACGAGATTGGCCGATGCCTACGCCCCAGAAGCCGCCGTCGGCAAGCGAGAGAAAGCCCTGATAGGACTGGAAACCCGTACCTTGAGTATCGGAGATATTGCCGACGAGGGCGTCGAAATAAGTGTGGAAGCGGTTGGACCGGAAGCCGCCAGAAAGGAAGATAAACAGCAAGCCACACACGGCTGCGACGCCGATGGTCGCCGGCACGCGCCAGTCGACACCCGCGAAAATCAGGGTGAAGACAACCACGAGGGCCAAGGACAAAGCCATACCGAAGTCGCCCTGAAAGACGATGAGCAAGAACATAACGCCGGCAATGAGGGAGTACATCATGAAGGGATCCGTCACCTTCATGGATTTGTGCTCCTTATCCGCCAATACGGTCGCACCAAACATGCCTACGGCGACGCGGGCAAGCTCCGAGGGCTGCAGGGAGAACGGCCCCAAGTAAATCCAGGACTGGGAACCTACCTCTTCACGGCCGGTACCCACGCCAGGGATCAGCACCGCGATGAGCAAAATGATGGACAATCCCACAATCCACGGCACGCACTTGCGCAGGGTATGCGGCGACACCTTGAGGCCAAACCAAAAGGCAACGAGGCCCAAGAACACCATCACGCACTGGCGCAATGCTTGGTTCCATACGCCGCCGTCCTCGGTGAGGGAAGTAGCCATGGAAGAAGAAAAGACCATGAGCACGCCAATGCCCACGAGGAAGAAAATGATAAAGCGCAGCAGCTGGTAATCAAGGCCTGCTTCCTGGCGGGCTCGCTCGCGCAGCTCGCGAACGCGGTCGCCAAAACTCTTGGAGCGCGGGCGCTGCTGGGAGGTGGCCGTCATGTGTTCTCCTGATCCTTAAATCTATAGCTCTAGTTGCGGGTAAGCTCCCGCGCGGCCGCGGCGAATACATCACCGCGTTGAGCCATGCCGGTATACATGTCTAACGATGCCGCAGCCGGCGCCAAAAGAACGGTATCCCCGGCGTCGGCGTGTTGCAGTGCAGCCTCCACCGCAGCATTCATGGCTGCGAAAGGCTCCTGCGTTTCGATGACGTCCACTGGGGCATGCGGCGCGTGGGCGGCGAGGGCCCGGGCAACCGCTTCCCTATCCACGCCCAGGACTACCGCGGCTTTGATGTGGGCGGCGTGCTTGGCGACGAGCCCGTCCACCTCCGCGCCTTTCAACTGCCCGCCGGCAATCCAGACCACGGAATTGAGCCCCTTGAGCGCCGCATCCGCCGCATGCGGGTTGGTGGCCTTGGAATTATCGATGAAGGTGATGCCGGAATGCTCATGGACCACAGCGCCGCGGTGCCCGGCGACGGTGTATGCGGACAGCCCCTGTGCAATGGACTCCGGGGTGGCGCCTGCCAGACGCGCGACGCTGGCTGCGGCCGCAGCGTCTAGGACTCCTGCCAGGCCGGCGGGCTCAATGCCCTCTGCGGACGCGAGATCCTCGCGCTGCTCGTTAAGCCGCGAAACAAGGCGGCCGGCGCTTACGCCCACCTCTCCCTGTGTGGGTTCAGCGGCGGTAAAGCCGTAGCGGTCTGTGGTATCTGCGGCGTAGCGCACCGCCTCGGCGTCATCCTTGCCTACCACAGCGACGTCACCGGAGAGCACCTTGGCCTTTGCGCGGGCATAGGCATCGAATGATCCATGCCAATCCAGGTGGTCATCAGCCAAATTCAGTAGCACGCCCACATCCGGGCGCAAGTGGCTGGACCAATGCAACTGGAAAGAAGAGAGCTCGGCGCAGAGAACGTCGACGCGAGGGGTGGCCGTGAGGGCGTCGAAAAGCGAAACGCCGATATTGCCCACCGCCAGTGCGCGCTTGCCGGTGCGCTGGGCATCTGCCTGCATGATCTGGGCCAACATACCGGTAGTGGTGGTTTTGCCGTTGGTTCCGGTAACTACCAGCCAGGTGCGCGGCGCGCCGAAGACGCCCGCGCGATCCAGGCGATACGCGAGCTCCACGTCGCCGATGACCTCTACCCCAGCGTCCTGGAGGGCGACCAACAAGGGCGAATCGGGACGCCAGCCCGGCGAAGTAACCACGAGATCAAAATCGCCTTGGGCGGCAGAATCGACGGAGACGGTTGCTACCCCGTATTCCTCCGCCAATTCCGCCAGCGCGGTCTGGTTGGAATCTGCCACGGTGGTATCCACCCCGAGGCTCGCCAGCATAGCGACGCAACCGCGTCCCGATACTCCCGCCCCGGCCACGAGCACTCGCCCGCGCAACGAGGATGGCAACTCGGTCATCTCTATTCCTCTTTCCTCGATAAAGCTAAAAAGGCATGAGTTTAGGAAGCAAAGCCGACGGCAGACAGCCAGTCGCCGTAGAAGATGCATACGCCGGCAATAGCAGCCATGGCGCTCAGCAGCCAGAAGCGGGTGACGACGGCGGTCTCAGCCCAGCCACCATTTTCAAAGTGGTGGTGGATAGGCGCCATGCGGAAGAAGCGCTTTCCGGTGCTGCGGAAGACGATGATCTGGATAACTACGGAGACCGTCTCAATCACGAAGATGGCGCCGATGATGATCATGAGCAGCTCGGTGCGAGTGGTCACCGATAGGCCGGCGACGAGGCCGCCGAGCGCAAGCGAACCGGTATCGCCCATGAAGATCTTTGCCGGTGCGGCATTCCACCACAAAAAGCCCAAGCAACCACCCAGGCCAGCTGCAGCCAGCACGGCCAAGTCGAGCGGATCGCGAACTTCATAGCACCCCGCCGCTGGCGACACGGCGCAAGAGTTGCGGAACTGCCAGAAGGAAATCAGTGCATAGGCACCCATCACCATCGCGGTGGTGCCTGCGGCCAAGCCGTCGAGTCCGTCGGTGAGGTTCACGGCGTTCGACCACGCAGCAATGAGTAGGTAAAGAAAGACTAGGAAAACGATGGTGCCAATGACGGCACCGCCCACGGCGATGTCGAAGGTTTCAAAATCGCGAACGAAAGAAAGGTTGGTAGACGCTGGGGTCAATCCGTGCTCGTCTGGGAACTGCAGCGCCAGGATGCCGAAGATGAGCGCCACGGCCAGCTGACCTACCAGCTTGGCGGTCTTGTTCAGGCCGAGGTTGCGCTTTTTGAATAGCTTGATGAAGTCATCGGCAAAACCCAAGCCGCCAAGGCCCATCGTGAGGAAATAAACCAAGAGACCAGAGGGGCTAAAACCACCGTTACCGGTCACGCGGGCATAAGTTCCCACCACGAGGTAGGCCACGGTGATAGCCAGCAAAATCGCGAGACCGCCCATGGTGGGCGTGCCGCGCTTGCGCAAGTGCAGTTGCGGCCCGTCCTCGCGAATTTCTTGCCCCTTGCCTACCCCGGAAAAGTAGCGGACCAACATGGGAGTGGTAAAGATCGCGACGAGGAAGCTGAGGATGCCCGCGATAATGATCTGAGTCATTGCTAGAGGTCTTTCTCCTTGTACTGAGGACTAACGGCGATTGAGCTGTTCTGCCACGCGCCACAGGCGCTGGGCATTCGATGACTTGATGAGGACTACATCTTTGGCCTCGCGCCCCGTCCAATCTTCGATGCCGGCAGGCGCTACCCTGATGATGTCTTCGACCGCCGCCGCAGCGGCGTCAACATCCGGGCTGATAGTAGTATTTATACCCCGCGCCTGTGCGGCCTCGACCATGGCCCTCATATTATCGTTGTCTCCCACGGCCACGAGGTGGTCAACGTGGTACTTGGAAAGCACCTCTCCCAATGCGCGGTGGGCGGCCACCGCTTCTCCACCGAGCTCGCCCATCTCACCGAGCACGGCGATGGCGCGGGCATCCGGTCGGGCGGCAGAAGTATAGGCCAGCGCGGCAATGGCCGCGTGCATGGAATCGGGGTTGGCGTTATAGGAATCATCGATGGTGGTTACTCCATCGCGGCGGGTACGCACGTCCATGCGGTGTTCCGAGGCATTCTGGTGCCCGGATAGCGCGTTGGCTACTACCTGCGGGTCCATGCCCGATTCGATGGCAGCCGCGGCCGCTGCCAACGCGTTAGAGACCTGGTGCTTGCCAAAGACCTGCAGCTTCACCGGAAGTGGGTCCGTTCCCGGCGCATGCAGCACAAACGAGGGGCGGGCGACGTCATCGAGCTGGATATCGCTGGCGTAGTACTGGGCGTCGGAAGCCGGCGGCTTATTGGCCGAGTAGTAGACGACCTTGGCTGAGGTGCGCGGCGCCATGCCGGCGACGAAGGGATCATCGGCATTGAGCACAGCGACGCCGCCCTCAGCGGCCGAGGGCAAGGCTTCCACGAGCTCGCCTTTGGCCTGGGCAATATTTTCCCGTGAGCCAAACTCACCCAAGTGCGCGGTACCAACGTTGAGTACCACGCCGACGGTGGGCGCGGTAATGGTGGTCAGGTGACGGATATGACCGATGCCGCGGGCAGACATTTCGGCAACCAGGAAGCGGGTATGCTCATCGCAGCGCAAAGCGGTATACGGCAGGCCGACCTCGTTATTAAAGGAGCCGGGAGGAGCGACGGTGTCGCCCTCAGCGCGGAAAATGGTAGCCAGTAGGTCCTTGGTGGAGGTCTTTCCGGCCGAGCCGGTTACGCCCACGATGTCTAGGCCCTGCTCGGCGGTCAGGCGGCGCGTGACCTCCCGCGCAATATCGGATAGCGCCTGCACCACCGCGGCGGCCGAGCCGTCCTCGTCGTGGGCATAGATATCGGCGTTGGCGGCATCACCGGTTACGCGGCCTTGGGGCTTGACGACGACCGCCGGAACCCCCACCGGCCGCGCAGCCAACACCGCCACTGCGCCCTGCTCGATGGCCTTTTCTGCATAGTCATGGCCATCCACACGGGCGCCGGGCAAGGCAAGGAAGAGCCCGCCCTTTGTCACCTTGCGGGAATCGAATTCGATGAACCCGGTAACGCGCTGGTCTGGGTCAGACACGCAGTCGAGGCTGCCCCCGGTGATTTCGGCAATATCGGCAATAGAAAGTGGAATCATGTCTACTCCTTCGCATCCCCAAGGGTATCGCGGTGCGGGGTTCCGGCCAGCTTTTCCTCGATGGCGCGGGCCATTTCCTCGCGGTCATCAAAATGCAAGGTCTTTCCGTTCACGAGCTGTCCCACCTCGTGGCCCTTGCCCACGACGATGACGGCATCGCCCGGCTCGGCCCAATCGACGACCTCATCAATGGCACGGGCACGGGAGCCTACCTCGCGGATATCGCCTTCTGGGGCGGCGTCACGTGCACCCGCCATCACCGCCGCGCGAATGGTGGCAGGGTCCTCGGAGCGCGGGTTGTCATCGGTCACCACGGTAAGGTCTGCGCGGCTGGCTGCGGCTGCGCCCATGATGGGCCGCTTAGAGCTATCGCGGTCTCCGCCGGCGCCGACGACAATGCCGACGCGACCTGTGGTTCCCTCCAGCTGACCACGCAGGGTGTCGAGCACCGCGGCGATGGCCGCGGGCTTATGCGCGTAGTCCACTACGGCCACAAAGTCTTGGCCGCGGTCGATGCGCTCCATGCGGCCAGGGACTGCGACCTTCTCCACTCCCGATAGGAACTCCGCTGGGTCCTCTCCTACCGCGGTGGCCATGCCGAGTGCCAAGCACGCATTGGCGATATTGAACTCGCCAGGTAGCGGCAGCCGGAAGGTGAAATTGGCGCCGTCATAGTCCAGGGCTACCTCTTGGGCACCGGTGGCCTCGGTGGCGGTTTGGCGCGCGCTGATCGTGGCCGCAGCGCCCTGGGTGTCCACCGTAGTCACTTCGTGGCCCGCGCTCTTGGCGACGCCGCGCATGCGCTCGCCCCACTCATCATCGATGCAGAGGACGGCTCGCTCGGCCGCCTGTTCCCCAGCAAAAAGCTTCGCCTTGGCCTGGAAGTAGTCCTCCATTGTGGGGTGAAAATCGAGGTGGTCCTGGCTCAGGTTCGTAAACCCGCCTACCGCAAACCGAGTTCCGCGCACGCGTCCCAGCTCCAGCGCATGCGAGGACACTTCCATCACCACGTGGGTAACGCCCTCGTTCTTCATGCGCGCGAAAAGCTCTTGCAGGGTCGGCGCCTCAGGCGTAGTGAGTGAGGTGGGAACCGGCGTGCGGTTGATACGGGTACCGGTGGTTCCGATAAGGCCCACGGAATGCCCGGCGTGGAGCAGGCCGGCCTCCAGCAGGTAGCTGGTGGTGGTTTTGCCGGAGGTGCCGGTAACGCCGATAACCGTCAAGTCTCGGGTGGGGTGGCCATAAATCTCGGCGGAGATTGGACCGAGCACGGCACGAATATCCTCTACCACCAAGATGGGGCGGGTCTCTTGGGCCTCGGTAAGCAGGTCGAGTCCGGCGGCGTCGGTAAGCACAGCTGCAGCCTTGGTATCGCGAGCGAACTGCGCGCCGTGTACGCGCGTGCCCGGCAGGGCGGCAAAGAGCGCGCCTTCCGGCAAACGGGAAGAATCCAGCCCGCACGCGGAGACCTCCACGGAGGCATCACCAATGACGCGCCCGCCAGAAAGCTGGGCGAGAGTATCCAAAGAAACGGTCATACTAAGCTCCTATTGTGCCCGCAGGGTCAGCCGCGGTGCTGGTTTCGAAGTCGGAATATTGTCACGATTAAGTAGCCACGAGGCGATATCGCGGAAGATAGGTGCCGCCGACTGGCCGCCGCCTCCATTGCCCTCCACGCCGGACTTAGGCTCATCCACCATGACCGCAACAACGAAGCGCGGATCATCGGCGGGTGCGACGCCGGCAAAGGTGATCCAATAGGCGGAATTCGAATACGCCCCGGTATTTGGGTCCACCTTCTGGGCCGTACCGGTCTTGCCGGAAAGCTGATAGCCCTTAAGCTGCGCATTGCCGGCCGTACCGTTTTGCAGGCCGGCATCATCGTCTTGGAAGACGGCACGGAACATGTCCACCGTAGTCTTGGCAGTCTCCGGGCTAACCACCTGGTTCTTTTCCGGTTCCTCTAGCTTTTCGTCCTTGCCGTCTGGGCCCTTGACCGAGTCAATGATGCGCGGCTCGATACGCTCGCCACCATTGGCCAACGCTTGGTACACGCTGGCCATCTGCAAGGTGGTCCACGACTGGCCCTGGCCAATAGGCAGGTTAGCGAAGGTGCCGCCGGACCATTGCTCCAAGTCTGGGACGCTGCCGGCCGATTCGTTCGGCAGCTCAATACCGGTGGTATTGCCCAACCCAAACTTCTTGAGGTACTCGGCGTACTTTTCTTGGCCCAACTTATCGGCGATCATCAAGGTACCGACGTTGGAGGACTTACCAAAGATGCCGGTGGTGGTATACGGCTCGGTGCCGTGTTCCCAGGCATCATTGACCGTCACGCCCGCCATATCGATGGAACCGGGGACCTGGTGCACCTCATCCGGGGTGGTCACGCCCTCCTGCAGTGCAGCAGCCGCGGTAACCACCTTGGCTACAGAACCCGGCTCATAAGGATGGGAAACGCTGCGGTTTTCAAAGTCCTTACCCTCATCAAGCTGATCCTCAACATTCTTATTGGGATCCACGGTATCGGTATTGGCCATGGCAAGCACCTGGCCGGTGGCAGCATCGAGAACTACTGCTTCCGCACCAGAAGCCTTGGAGTTGGCCTTGGCCTTTTCCAGCTTCTGCTGAACGTAGGTCTGCAGGTCCAGATCCAAAGTGAGGGTGACGTCGCGACCATCAACGGTATCCACGACGTCACGCAGAGTGCCTGGAATCACCTGGCCATCTGCGGAGACGTCCTCGGTGGACTGGCCGTCAATGCCAGTAAGCTCCGTATCGCGCGCGGCCTCGAAACCGAACTGGCCATGGCCGTCCATCGACACCTTGCCCACAACGTTTTCACCAATGGCGCCGTTGGGGTACTGGCGAATGTCTTGGCGGTCCGCTGCCACTCCGTGGTACTTATTGGCGATCTCTACGGCAACGTCCGGGTCGACGTTGCGCACCAGTACCTCATACTGGGTATCGGCTTTGAGCTTATTGAAGATATCGTCCTTATCCACCTTGGAGGTCGAAGCGCCGGAATCCTCAATCAACTTCGGGATTCCCTCAGACATGTCCTTGAGGGTCTCCTCCATCTTCTTGGTGAGGAAGCTATCCAGCTTCTTATCATCCATGCCCTCGGTCGAGCCATCGTTTTGGGCCTCGATCTCGGCCTTGTCCTTTAGCTCATCGCGAAGTCGGGTCGGCGAGACAGTCAAGGAACGAGACTTCATCGTGTAGGCGAGGCGCTGGCCATCACGGTCTAAGATCTCTCCCCTACGGGCCGGCTCAATATAGACGCGCTCGCGCTGCGTTACGGCCTTGGCGGAAAGGTCTGGGCCCCACACAAGCTGCACCCACGCCAAGCGCCCAGCGAGGACGACCATCGCCACGAGCACCACGGATACGATGATGCGCAGGCGTTTGCGCATCATTTTCTTTTGCGGCACCGCGGAGCTGGCAGAGCGGCGCGGGCGGCGCCTAGCCTTACTTGGCGTAGTCACAGTCCAGTGTCACCTTCCCTATTTCCGCCACAATTTCTTGCGTGTATTGATTGTGCCCTACAAAAGTGAGAATGCCCGCGCCACCACGCGCGAGCATCATCTTTTTCACCGATTATTCTTCTCTAGCTACTCGGCGCGGCTGGCATACGGCGCACGGGCAGGAAGGTTAGGTCGCGCATTGTCTTGGGAGGCACCGGCATCGCCGGTCTCGCGGTCCGAGTTGCGGTCGCCGGCATCGCCACCATTGCTGGTGCGCTGCTGTCCCTGTGGCACGGCATTGAGGGAATCCGACATCCCCTCAGTGTCCTTTGGGTCGCTAGAAGCCTGGCCCGGGCGGATTGGTTCACCGTTGACATCAATGAGCTTTTCGGTATCCGGGGTGCCTTCGCGCTTGTCGACGATCTTTCCATCGCCGCCAACTTCCGCAATACCCGGCTGCTTGGGAATAGCCATTCCCATTTCATCCGCGCGGCGCGCAATATCAGCAGAAGAGCTGAGATTCTCCGCATCGCGGTTGAGGGTCTCAATCTGGTTATCCAGTTGGGAATCCTGCACGGTCAGCTGCTGGATGGCAAAGGTTTGCTTGGTAGACAGACCCGACAGCCACATGGCCAAAGCCACGCCGACGATAAGCAGCGTGAGGGAAATGACGCCCAACCGGGTAAGGAGCCCGTTCTTCTTCGTCTGGGGCTGCAGCTGACGGCCACGGAAGCTCACTACCTGCTTCGAACCCAGGCGCTTCGTGCTGCGGTGCGGCACGCGAGTGCGGCTCGGAGCACGCTTGGTGCTAGGACGCTCGCGCAGCGCCGTCGGGGCTCCGGTATCGATTCCGGTGGTGAAGTCTCGGCTGGCGCCCATGGTGCGAGTGGCCTCTCTGTCGCGGCTGTCAGTCTTTAGGTGGTTGCGGCGTGGGATGGTGCTCATTGCCTGCCTCCCGGCGGTAGAAATTCTGGCATTCCCTCGAGTCTTTCGATGGCACGAACACGCACCGACGCGGCTCGCGAATTTTCCGCGACCTCCTCTTCAGAGGCCTTTTCCGCCCCGCGCGTAACGATCTTGAACTTCGGCGCGGTGCCTGGCAGATCCATCGGCAGCCCAGCCGGCGTCTTGGAAGTGGTCAGTTCTTTGAAGGCTGCTTTAACGATGCGGTCTTCCAAAGATTGGTAGCTCATGAATACGGCACGGCCGCCTTCTGAAAGCGCCTGGGTTATGACCGGCAGGACATTTTCGATAGCTTCCAACTCGCGATTGACCTCAACCCGCAGCGCTTGGAAGGTGCGCTTGGCGGGGTGCCCTCCGGTACGGCGGGTCGCAGCGGGAATGACATCATAAAGCAGCTCAACGAGCCGCGCGGAGTTCTCGAAAGGCTCCTTGTCGCGCTCTTTCAACACGGCAGAGGCAATTTTTCCCGCGAAACGCTCATCACCATAGGTTTTGAGGACGCGAGCCAAGTCACCGTGCGAATAGGTATTAAGCACATCCGCCGCAGTAATCCCCTGCGAAGGGTCCATGCGCATATCCAGCGGTGCATCCGCCTTATAAGCGAATCCGCGGTCAGCCTGGTCTAGCTGCATGGAGGAAACACCAAGGTCAAAAAGGGCGCCGGCAATGCCTACGGTGCGGGCCGAATCAAAGATGTCGCCGTCGCCTTCCGCGATGGCGCTGCCCAGCTCATCGAATCGTGCATTAACGCCGACAAAGCGATCGCCATAGGGCGCAAGACGTTCGGATGCATTGCGTAGCGCCTGCTTATCGCGGTCAACGCCTATGACTCGAGCCTCGGGGAAAGATTCCAGGAAGTAGCGAGTGTGGCCACCGGCGCCCAGGGTGGCGTCGACAAGCACTGCCTTATCCCCCGCCGCTTCTACCTGGGGGCGCAGGAGATCGGCCATGCGCTCGCGCATGACCGGCACGTGGCCGTGGTTTTCGGCCACATCATAATTTAGGTCTTTGGTAGCCATGTCTCCCCGCAACCCCCTTTCTCAAATTCCCTGACTTCCAGTGGTGGAAAGCATGCGAGTGCGTATAGGGCCCTGTCCGAGGCAGGTTTCTGATATCGGGGAAGTACACCAGAATCATCCGCCTCGGACAGAGTCCTTACACGCACTCTTGTGCAGGCTTAGAGCAAGCCCGCCAGCACGTCATCGGCATCTGCTGCCGAATAAGCATCTTCAGTTTGCGACTGGTACTCAGCCCACGCGGCTGCGTCCCAAATTTCGAGAAAGTCCACAGAGCCAACCACAACGCACTCCTTGGACAAGTTGGCATATTCCCGATGCCCCGCGGACAACGTAATGCGCCCATGCCCATCCGGCCGCTGTTCGTCCGCACTTGCTGCCAAGTTACGAATGAAAGCTCGTGCTTCTGGGTTGGTTCGAGAAACCGCCGCAGCCTTCCGCGCACGTGCCGCAAATTCCTCCCGCGGGTACACGGCCAGCGAGTGGTCCTGCCCCTTGGTGACCATGAGGCCACCCGCGAGTTCATCGCGAAACTTTGCCGGAAGCGTAAGACGTCCCTTGTCATCGAGCTTCGGAGTGTAGGTTCCGAGAAACATCCCGGCGTCCACCTTCCTTACTCAAAAACTCCGGATTCTCTTACTTCAGAATCGAGACCCTTGAGCCCCTCTTTCCTCCGCTGCGCCCCACTCTACCCCACTTTCCCCCACCTAACCCACTTAAAGCGGCGTGTCCCTCGGATTACTTTCAATTACGTGCAGCTAGATAATGGTTTTTCCGGTGGGAAGAAATCCCGCGAAAGGCCTTGACAGCTCACTACAACCGCCCCACTCACCCCACCCGTAACACCAATATAATGCGCCCCACTCCACCCACCGACCCCATATGCTGTGTTATCGAGGACTTTTAGCTAAGTCCATGGGGCAACCACCCCACCATTGCCCACCCAGCGCCTCACCCGTGGGGCAAAGTGGGGAATTTTGGCGAGATACAAAAATGCCCCGGTTGACCCTCACTGGGCCAACCGGGGCGAACTAAATGAAAAAGCGCTAACGCTCCTCAAAGCGGCGACGGAAGTTTTCCTCCAACTTGCCGCTGACTCCACCACTGCGGGACGCGGACTTCTTTGCACGAGCGCTCGAATAATGGCCCTGGGCAGAATGCCCAGATCCATCTCCGCGCAGCATCCACACACCGGCGGCAAACATCACCAAAAAGCCCGCGATAGAAAGCACGATAAACCACAGGCTTTGCTGGGCGAGAGCAACACCGCCGATAAGCATGCAAAGGCCAACGACGACGAGCGCTACGCCTCGGAGGGTTACCGCACCGCCAGATCCGCCGAACGACGTAGGCTCAGAAACGGAAGCGCCAAACTTAGGATCGTCAGCAAGTAACGATTCCTCAATTTCACGGAGCGTGCGCTGCTCCTGCTCGGAAAGAGACACTGTTCCTCCAACTAGGGATTGAGCTTCGGGCGGTGATAGTTCTATCTATACTAACGCCCAGAATAATCAGTATGTTCCCCAAAAGGTAGTGAGCGCCCCCACGGAGTGACTACGCAGCAAAAGAGCCGAAAGTAGTCCCTGCCTCACTTTCATCCAAAAATTGTGCGGCATGCTGCATGAGGCCATAAACATATTCCTCGCTCGGCGCTTCATCCAGCCCCGAAGACACGCGCGCACGAGTCCGCGAATACCCCTTAAAGGATTCAGCCCACCGCTTGTCTTCCACACCGACGAGCGCTAACCGATCCCATGCACTGGAGGGAAGGCGGCGGCGCCGAGCCACTACAGATACAGCGACTCGTGCGCCAGCAGTACGTAGAGCCGATTGGTACGCCACCTCTAAAGCTTGATCGAATCGCCCCTCAGCCGCATAACCTCGCGCGGCGTCTAATAATTCTCGTGCCTGAAAGAGGAACCGTGCCCGCTTGCCACCTTCTCGCCCAAGAGAACGGGTACGCGTTGCCGAAATAATCTGTGCCATTGTCTTTGCCCTTAACTAAATAAATAACGTCGTTGAACTGCCCCTGACCCTAAGTAAGCCGCTAGACATTTCAACCCCGAGTATAGTTCACCTGTTCGATTCGAGCAATGTTAATAGCTGGACACACGCTTTCCTCAGTCTTCTTGTTCGATTCACTTTTATGAATTTCGAAGAATATAGCGAGCCCTGCTTTCCCCTCCGCCACAGACTTCTGGTGTCATAGGAAGTGTGAGCTTTGAAATTCGCCGCCTAACCCCGCCGGAATTCTCCCTGCTAGCCCCGCAACTGGTGGAAATCTACATCGAGGCAATGCACTACAACCCCGCGATCTTGCATAGTCGCATTTCAAGCTGGCGAAATGACGTGACCCGCCCCGGATTCAGCGCGCAGATTGCCACCCATGACAATGGCATCGTCGGCGTGGCCTATGGGTTCTTAGGTTCCCCAGATAGCTGGTGGGACGCTGAGCTTCGCCGGGGGCTCCTACTACAAGGCGGGCCCACCGAAGAACAGTGGGACATTGTGCGCAACTACTTTGAGTTGGCAGAGATCCACGTCTTGCCGCAGTACCAGGGGCACGGCCTAGGCAGAAAACTTTTAGAGGGATTGCTATGGAATGCTCCGGCGCGCTACGCACTGTTGTCCACACCCGAGGTGCCGAACGAGGATAACGGTGCCTTCCGCCTCTATAGAGCCGCCGGCTTCTTCGATGTCCTCCGTGATCATCTCTACCCCGCCGATGCCCGCCCCTTTGCCATATTGGGCGCGAGCCTGCCGCTGTAAACCTCTGTTATTTCTTGCGCAGCCTAGCCGGTATCGTGTGGGGTGTGACTATGCAGAATATTCCTGAGCTTGCGGAAATCCCCGGTGCGGTGCGCGAGGAACTCGCCACATTCCTTGATCAACGCCGAGGGCAGGTGGCGGAAATTGGTGCCCCGGTAACCAAGGCCGTGAGCTTTTTGGAATCCTTCGTACTTGACGGCGGCAAGCGAGTGCGCCCTACCTATGCTTGGGCGGGCTACCTTGCTGCAGGTCGAGGAGAAGAAGAACCCGCGGCTATGCTCCGCGCGGCCGCCTCTTTGGAATTTATCCAAGCCTGCGCTCTTATCCACGATGACATTATCGATGCTTCAAATACCCGTCGCGGCAATCCTACGGTGCACCGGGGCGTCGAAAAGCTGCACCGCGAATCGGAATACTTGGGGGATCCAGAGTTCTTCGGCACCTCCGTGGCAATCTTGGTGGGTGATTTAGCGCTTGTGTATGCAGAAGACATGTTCCAAGATTCCGGCCTGAGTGCGGCCGCTTTGCACCGTGCCCGCAGCCCGTGGCGCGGCATGCGCACTGAGGTTATCGGTGGACAGCTCTTGGACATCTCTTTGGAGGCGGCAGGGTCCGAATCAGTAGAGCTTGCCAATTCCGTCAACCGCTATAAGACGGCCGCTTATACCATTGAACGCCCGCTGCACTTGGGCGCCGCCATCGCCGGTGCGAGCGAGGAACTTATCGCAGCCTTCCGCGGCTATGGGCACGATATAGGCATTGCCTACCAGTTGCGCGACGATCAGCTGGGTGTTTTTGGCGATCCCGCGGTGACCGGCAAACCTGCCGGTGATGATCTGCGCGAAGGAAAGCGAACCGAACTTTTAGCGCTAGCGCTCCAGCGCGCGGATGAGTCCGATCCACAAGCTGCTGCTACCCTGCGCAAGCTCATTGGCCACACCTCAGATCCCCAGGAGCTATCGCGCCTGGCCCAGATCATCGCTGATTCGGGCGCACCAGAAGAGATTGAGCGCCGCATCGATTCCCTAACGCAATCAGGCCTGCAGCACCTGCACGCCGCGAAGGTGGAGCCCACAGTCACCGAAACCCTAGAGCAGTTGGCCATCAAGGCTACTGCTCGCCGCAAGTAGGTTGTGCCGTGGCAAAGACGTACTCTTTTCCTATTCCGCGTGCGCTGCCGCTAGGGCTATCTGCCTCCTGCATTTTGCTGCTCGCGTCCTTCTCTGGCGGCGCCACCCGCAACCGTGGAGGACTCCTCGAAGCCTTAAATATCGGCTTCTTGTCCTATGGGCATGGGCGCAATCTCGGCCTCGCGCTGTACTGGGTGGGTATTTTCCTCTTAGCCGCAGCGTGGGTGCTTGCTGGGCGCACCATCATTCGCCCACAGCTCAAAAATCCTCTCCCCGAGGGCGGCTTGCGCGACATCCAGCGCATCCTCATCGCCTGGGTAGCTCCCCTTTTATTAGCCGGGCCATTGGCCTCACGCGATGTGTATTCCTACCTCATGCAAGGTGCTATGGTTCGCGATGGCTTCGACCCGTATACCGAAGGTGCCGCCGTTAACCCCGGACCCTTCCTCCTTGAGGTATCACAAGATTGGCGCAATACCACCACACCTTATGGTCCCCTTCACCTGTGGATAGGAGAACTGGTCACCAGCCTGGTAGGAGATAACGTCACTGCAGGCGTGGTGATCTATAAGGTTCTTTCTCTGCTCGGGTTTATTGCCATCGCCTGGTCAATCCCCCGCATCGCCCGCAAACTCGGCGCGGATCCTGCGGTAGCACTGTGGCTTGGTGTAGCTAATCCAGTTATTATCGTGCACCTTATCGGCGGCATGCATAATGAGTCACTCATGGTGGGGCTCGTGTCTATCGGCCTGCTAGCGGCATTGCATAAGCGCTTCCACGCCGCCCTCATCCTCGTGGGCACGGCCGTGGCTATGAAGGCAACTGCGGTTATTGCGGCACCGTTTATCGTATGGATGATGCTCCACCACTACGCTCCCAAGGGCTCCAGTAAGTGGCGACAACTTGCTGTCTTTGTGCTATCTGGCATCGCCGCAGTGGCAGAAATCATCGCCGCAGTAGCCCTCATCACGTGGGTTTCCGGCACGTCATGGGGCTGGCTATCGCAGGTAAGCGGCAATTCCAAGGTGATTAACCCGCTAGCCGGCCCCACCTTGGCCACCGATATTATCTTCCCAGCGGTACAAATATTTATGCCGGATGCGTCCTATAACGCCATCCTGGCCGTCCTGCGCAGCATCGCCATGGCCTGCATGCTCATTGGGCTGGTGGCGGTGTGGTGGCTTTGCCGCAAGGACAACCGTGACGCCATTATGGGCACCGCGGCCGCGTACCAAGTTGCCTTTGTTTTCAACGCCGTGACCCTACCGTGGTACTACGCCTCTATCTTTACCCTGATGGGCACCTTCCGGCCGCCGCTCTGGCTCATCAAATTCACCACCGGCGTGGCCCTGTTTATTGGCGTCTCTTTCTCCGGCGATGGCAATCACCAGCTCTACAACTGGTTCTGGGTGATCGGCATGATTGTGGTGGCGTGGTTTGCCACCCAGTGGATCTTTGAAGGCGTGCCTAAAAAGCGGCAGCCTGCGCGCGGCGAATAACCTCGCGGGCAAGGTGACCGTGCAGGGCATCGATCGGGCGGCCCGGCAGCGAGTCATCCTCGGTAAAGAGATGCTTGAAGATTTCGTCGTCCTTATAGCCGCCGTCTGTCAACACGGTAATTGCGGCAGTTACATGCTTGGCAATCACACCCTTGTCGTTGAAGAAGGCCAGAGGTACGCGCTTTCCTTCTGGGGAATCCCAGGCAATGAACTTTCGGTCCTGGAGCAGGTCATAAGCGCGCGTGATGGGTAGGTCTAGCTTTTCTGCCACCTGCTGCATGCTGAGTAGTTCTTCGTTAGCGAGCAAGGAATCGAGGGATTTTTCTTGGTTAGTCACGTTTTCTACTTTAACGCGGGCTAGATGATCGGCCATACTGGGAAGCATGACTAGGTTGGAAATTGGTGACGTTCTGGAGAATCGTTACCGGATCGATCGCCCCATTGCCCGCGGTGGCATGTCTACCGTCTATCGCTGCGTGGACATGCGGCTGGGGCGAGCGGTCGCGGCCAAGGTCATGGACGAGCGCTATTCCGATGACCCGGTCTTTATCAAGCGTTTTTCTCGCGAGGCTCGCGCCATGGCCCGCTTGCAGCATCCCAATCTCGTGGCTATTCACGATTTTTCCGCCGAAGGCGAGCCCATTTATCTCATCATGGAGCTCATCGACGGCGGTACGCTACGCGAGCTACTGGCCGAGGGCGGCCCCTTTCCGGTGCAGGCGGCCACCTCTACCCTTCGCAATGTTTTGCGCGGCTTGGAGGAAGTGCACTCCACTGGCCTTATCCACCGCGATATTAAGCCCGATAATGTGCTTATTACCTCGCACCACCGGGTAAAGGTGGGCGATTTTGGGCTGGTGCGTGCCACCAATGCCGAGGCTACCTCGGACATGATCGTGGGCACCGTGTCCTATCTCGCGCCGGAGCAGGTCACGGGCGAAGAAATTACGCCGGCCTCGGATGTCTATTCAGCCGGCATCGTCCTCTTCGAGCTGCTTACCGGCACCGTTCCATTCTCGGGGGATACTCCCCTAGCGCATGCCACGGCCCGCTTGGATTCTGACGTCCCCGCGCCGTCCTCGCGGATTTCTGGGGTGCCCAAGCTTGTCGACGCCCTCGTGGCCACCGCCACCGCCCGCGATCCCCGCGAGCGCTTCGCCGACGCCGGAGAATTCCTCGAGGCGCTCGATGATGTCTGCCGGGAGCTCGATCTTCCGGACGTGACCATCCCCGTGCCAAGGAACGCTGCCGCGGCGCGCACGGCACAAGCACCCACGGATTTTTCTGGCACTGGGGCCACGGAAATTTTCGAACCCACCCGCAGCATTCCTCAGGGCGAAACGGAGCATCTCGACGGCGGCCCGACTGAAGTCATCCCGCCGCAGCGCCTTAGCTTTGAGACGAAACTGGATTTGCCACAGGCCGGGGCCGCTCCTGAACCGGAGCCGCAACCATTGTCACAACCCCAGGCACAGCCGTATTCCGCGTCCGAGCCCCCACTCGAACCATTTGCGCCGGCAGCTGCCTCTGCGCCTGCGCCGGTACCTGCTCCTGTCCCCGAGCAACCGGTCCAAAGCGCACATGAAGAACCCGCCGAGCGTCCGCTGACCAACCGCAATCCGCTGTCACTAGTGCTGTACTTAGTAGTGGTCGCGATTGCGGTGGGCGCGGTGGCTATCGGCGGGTGGTGGTTCGGCTCCTCGCTCTACGGCATGACGCCGAACCTGTGGATTTAGTTACGTAGCATCTCCGCGATGAGGAAGGACAGCTCGAGCGACTGCTGAGTATTAAGGCGCGGATCCACGGCCGACTCGTAGCGGCCCGGCAGATCCACGTCGGTAATGTCCTCGGCGCCGCCCAAGCACTCGGTGACGTCTTCACCGGTGAACTCAAGGTGTACGCCACCCGGGTGGGTACCCAGTTCGCGGTGAACCTCGAAGAAGCCTTGGACCTCATCCACGATCTTGTCAAAGTGGCGAGTCTTATAGCCATTAGAAGCGGTGAAGGTATTGCCGTGCATCGGATCGGACTGCCATACCACCTTGTGGCCGGAGTCTTCCACCGCCTTGACAATGGCAGGCAGAACCGTGCGCACCTTATCGTGTCCCATGCGCGAAATCATGGTCAGGCGGCCTGGCTCGCGATTCGGGTCCAGCCTTTCCGCGTACTCCACGGCCTGCTCCGGGGTGACGCCCGGCCCCAGCTTGATGCCCACTGGGTTACCAATCATCGCCGCGAAGTTCACGTGGAAATCTTCGATGCCACGAGTACGCTCGCCAATCCATACCTGGTGCGCAGAGAGATCGTAAAGCTTGGTATCGCCGTTATTGTCCTGCCCCAAGCGCAGCATGGAGCGCTCGTAATCTTTCAGCAAAGCCTCGTGCGAGCAGTAGATATCGGCCGAGCGCAGGGTGTCATCGTGCACGCCACAGGCATTCATGAAGTTCAGTCCGTTTTCAATCTCCCGGGCCAAGTCCTGGTAGCGGGCACCAGCGCGGGAATTGCGCACGAACTCGCGGTTCCACTCATGCAGGCGGTAGAGATCCGCAGTGCCGGAAGAGGTCAAAGAACGCACGAGGTTCATTGCCGCCGAAGAGTTCGCGTAAGCGCGGATCATTCGGGCTGGGTCGTGGCGACGAGCCTCATCGGTCGGCTCCACGGCGTTGACAATGTCACCGCGGTAGTTCAGCAAACCATTGGAGTCCGTATCGGAAGAACGTGGCTTGGCGTACTGGCCAGCGATGCGGCCGAGCTTAACCACGGGAACGGATGCGCCATAGGTCAACACCACGGCCATCTGCAGCAGCGTTTTCACATTGCCACGGATATGCGGCTCAGTATTGGACTCAAAGGTCTCCGCGCAATCGCCACCCTGCAGCAAAAAGGCGTTACCCAAGGCAACGTCTGCCAGCTTCTTCTTGAGCGCCTCGATCTCGGGCGCAACCACGATGGGCGGCACGGACTCGAGAATCTTGCGCACATTATCTGCCTGGGAAGGATCCCAGCTGGGCTGCTGCTTTGCGTCACGCTTGATGACGTCCTGGAAAACCTCGTCGATGCCGGCGGGCAATGGCGGAAGGTCTGGCAGAACGCCTTGCGGAATATCTACTGTCCAACTCACACTGCTATTTAACCATCAAGCGCCTATCGCGCGTTAGTTAAATTCTAGATATTAATTCTATTGCCCTTAGACAGCGGAAGTACCTGGGCGCAGGCACGGAACTTGGCGAGGTTATGGCGGGCGTCGACAAGCGCATCGTGATTGCCCTTAGGAACGGCCGGCAGGCTGGGACGCCCTGCAAATTCCCAATACTGCTTCAGCTCGCGGGTATAGCGTGGCATGCGCTTTGGCAGTCCGGCCATATCGCCCCACAGCTGCGCCAAAACCACATGATCATAAGCGCCCACCCAAGCCCACAGCTCTACCGGAGTTGAGCTCTGGGTCAGGAACTCGAAGACCTCCGTGCGAATGGTCTCCAGAGGCTTCCATACTGGGTCCCGCGGGCTGGGCAGCTTGGCCAGTACATTGTCTTTGACCCAAGAATTGGCCTTGGACGGATCGAAATCCGTAGACACGGCGTAGTACTCGCTGCCATTCTCACCGACGATGCCGATGGAGACCAATTCAATGGTTTGTCCATCTTCGATAAATTCGGTGTCATAGAAGTAGCGCACGTCTCCCAAGCCTAGTGCCGCCTAGTCTGCGGCGATAAATTGGCCCCTTAAAGAGACGGTTGTAGACTTCTGGCGTGAAGAAATCTTTGTGGTTTACTGCTTTGCCCTTGTGCCTCTCTGCCCTCGTGGCTCTTTGGTGGCTCATTGATATTCCGGAGCTTTTCTCCGGCCATTTTTCCACGTATTACCACATTGACCTGGACGTTTACCGCGAAGGCGGGGCCGGCTTTGGCGGCAACCTCTATTCCAAGGACTACTTCGTTGGCAGCAATCGGGATGTCTCTCTTCCCTTCACCTATCCGCCCTTTGCGGCGCTGCTTTTTGCCCCACTGAGCTGGATTCCCCTCACTGCTGCAAGCATCCTGGTTTCTATCGCCTCCTTTCTTGCCCTGTGGGTCTGCGTTGCCCTGGTCCTGCGCTCTCTTGGCTGCCCGGGATGGGCAGGCTGGGCGCTTCTAGCGGCAATGCTTACTGAACCGATTACGGAGACCTTCAGCTTCGGGCAGGTCAACATCCTGCTCACCGCACTCGTAGTGGTCGATATTCTCTGGCTGCGCCCTGGACGCGGCAGGGGCGTGCTTACCGGTATCGCTATGGCGATCAAGCTCACACCTGCGGTATTCCTTGCCGTATTTTTCGTCCGCCGCGAATGGCGCGCATTTTTCAGCGCCCTCGGTTCCTTTCTGGCAGCAGGGCTCATCGCCTTCGCCTGCAATCCACATAGCTCCATCCAGTACTGGAGCGAAACGCTACGCGATTCCAACCGCATCGGTGGACTTGCCTATAGCTCCAACCAATCGCTCCGCGGCTTCTTTAGCCGCCTAATCCCCGAACACGCTGAAAAGCTGTGGCTTGTAGCCGTAGTCCTCGTCGTCGCCATCGTGTGGTTTGCCATGGAGCGCCTCTCCCACGAAAACCAGGCGGTACTCATGCTGCTGGCCGCATCAGTATCGCTCCTGTGCTCGCCGGTGTCATGGTCGCATCACTTCATCTGGCTGGTATTGGCGGGCGTACTGCTAGTGGCGCGGCGCCACTGGGCGCTCGGTGCGCTGACGTGGCTCGCGCTTTTGGCCCGCGGACATTGGCTTGTCCCCCATGCCAATGACCAAGAGCTGAACTGGGCATGGTGGCAGCACATTGTGGGCAACGACTACGCCATCGTTACCGCTCTGCTGGTTCTTTGCTCGCTACCATTGGCTCTACGACGGGCCGGCGCTTATCAATCCGCGGCGGAACCAGCGTCCAGCCAAGGATAGGGACCTTCCCTAGGGCCCAGAGCGCTACCGATGCCGCAGCGGAATAGAAGAAGCACATCCCGATCCAGAACCAGGTGTTTTCCATCGGCCACTGGCCAGAAAGGCTCACCACATAATCGCGGTGGGCCATGAAGAAGCCGTACCCCAGCGTCATGCCGATTGGGTGGGCCAAGTAAATGGGCAGGGTATGCCGGCCCACGAACTTTACAAAAGTGGACAGAGCCGGAACATGGCTAATAAGGACAGCACCGACGATGCCCGCTGGGGTTTCAAGCGTCTGCTCCGCAAAGCGGATCAACAGGTCTAGATCGCCTCGGCCAAGAATGTCCCCACCTGGCAGTGGCCACTGCACCGCTACCTCGCCTTCGACGGCATTCCAGGTGTGCCGAATGGTAAGTCCCGCGATGTAGCTGATGATTGCCGCGCCATATGCCCACATAGAGGCCTTGCGGAAGGTGCCTTTGAAGGGTGCTTCGGCGGCGTCGGCAAACCGCGTAATAGGCCCACGCAAATAGGCCGCACCGACGAAGATGGGCAAGAACATGATTGCCTTGCCAATAAAGTAATAATGATCCTGCCACGCTATAAACAGCAGCGGTGCAAAGCTCAGGCCAATGCCTGCCCACGCGGGCAACTTGCGTACGGCCCACAAAAATATATTGAAAAAGATAAGCGCGTGAATGAACCACGCCATGGTATGGCCCAGCAGCAGGTTATAGAGCAGATCAGTAAGCTGCAGATAGGGATCACCAAATACCCAGTGGTACTCGATGCGCTTAGTCCACAGCTCAACGGTCATCCACACCGTATAGGGCACGAGGAAAAACCATAGGCGGCGGGTAAAAAGCTCGCTGAAAGAATAGCGAAAGATCTTGGTAGAGAAATAGCCGGATACGAGGAAAAACAGGGGTAGGCGGAGCGGGTCCAGCCACACATTTAGGTCAGCCAACCACGTTAGCTCACCTTCCGGAACCACCAGCGTGACGTGCAAGAGCACGACGCCGATAATGGATACGCCTTTAGCGGTATCTGGCCAAGCTAAGCGGGCCTTGGGAATAGTGATTACCTCCCCTTGTATTCGGCGCCGGCGGGGTAACCATGGCCGGCTTTGAGCGAAGCCTTCACATCGGAGGCGTACACATCAACATAAGGCTTATCGCTCAGCTCGGCCAAATTGCGCATCACAAAATCCGTAAAGGCGCGGATAGTCTCATGCTCGGCCGGATTCATCCCGCGCTCCTTGGCCCACTCATGTGGCCAGATGGGGTCTCCTACCCGCACGCCAACCTTGAAAGGACGGGGAATCCACGAGCCAATGGGATTGGCCTTGCGCGAATTGATCATCGCAATGGGAAATACTGGCTGATTAGTCTCCATGGCGATGCGCCCCATGCCGGTACGGCCCTTGTACACACGGCCATCTGGGGAACGAGTTCCTTCCGGATAGATACCGAAGAGATCGCCGCGGGACAAAATGCCCTCTGCGGTTTCCACGATGGCGTCGCCTGCGTCCTCGCTATCGCGCTCAATGGGGACCTGGCCTACCGAGGTAAAGAACCACTTTTGCAGGCTGCCAACAAGACCAGGAGTGGTGAAGTATTCCGACTTAGCTGGAAAGGTGATCTGGCGCGGGCACACCAAAGGAAAGAAGAAGGAATCCATGACCGCCTGGTGATTCGACACCAAAATCGCAGGGCCTTCAGCGGGGATTTTCTCGATGCCCTCGGTCCACGGGCGATTCCATACTCGCAGGGCGGGTCCGAAGAAGATGTGCTTAAAAGCCCAGTACCACTTGTTTTTCATCGCCAGGTCGTCCTTTGTTAGTTTTAACGGCCGCTGCGGGCCAAATCGGCTACGCCAATCATACCCGCTGCCGACCCTAATTCTGCGGTGGCAACACGTGCGAGGGGGCGATGCCCTGCCCCGACAATATCCTGCCCCATGGCTTGGGCAGCGCCCTCGAGATAGAGGTCCGCATCTTGGGATACGCCGCCTCCGAGCACGATGAGCTCCGGATCCAACACGTCAGCAACAATGGATAGGCCCTGGCCCAGCCACCGGCTGAAGTCTTCCATTACCGCTACGGCAAGCGGATCTCCACGGCGCGCCGCCTGGGTAATTTCCTTACCGGTGGGATCAGCCGGCAGCGAAGTCTCATAGCTTCCTCGCAGATCAGCGCAGGTATCCGGCAACGCGGTGCCGGAGGCATAGCGTTCCAAGCAGCCGCGCTTGCCGCAGGAGCACTGCCGGCCATTAGGGACTACCACGATATGCCCAAATTCTGGAGCGGTACCAAACGCACCGCGGTAGATGGTGTCATGCGTCATCAGTGTGGCGCCGATACCAGTTCCTACCGCAAAGAAAACCCAATCCTCCGCCCCCCGGCCAGCACCAAAGCACCACTCACCCCACGCGGCGGAATTAGCATCATGCTCCAAACGCACGTGCATCCCGAGCTTCTGCGAGAGCGATTCCCGGACATTAGCGTGCCGCCAGGGAAGGTGCGGGGCGAAGCGCACTACCTCACATGTAGGATCCAAAAATCCCGCCAAGGCGAGGCCAACGGCGTCCACCTCATAGTCAGCGCGCAGCTCATTAACGATGCCCACAATGTCCGCTTCCAGCTGCTCGGCGTCCATAGAAGTAGGAACCGTGCGGCTCGCGAGAATCTCACCCTCCCGAGTGATCACTCCACCGCGCACGTTGGTGCCACCGACGTCGAAGCCGATAGTCAGATCGGCGGAGTTGTTCTTAAGCATGCATAACAGAATATACCGACAACCGGGTTAGGGTCACATCAAGACATCAGCTGCCGCAAACGCTGCCCCATTATCCGCCACGTCCAATTCTCTTCCACATGGCGACGCCCCGCCTGCCCCATGCGAAGCCTACGTTGCGGGTCGGCCAAGAGAGCTTTCAACGCTCCAGCTAGTTCCGGCACAGCTCCGCCCTTGACGACGACCCCCGTCTCCCCCGTTACCGTCTCCGGTGCACCACCGGAGTCTCCAGCGACAACCGGCAGGCCGCACGCTTGGGCCTCCAAATACACGATTCCCAAGCCCTCGACGTCTAGCCCACCGCCACGGGTGCGGGCCGGCATGGCAAATACGTCTGCTGCATGCAATGCAGTCTCAATGCTTTCCGCTTCCTGAATCACTGCGTCTGGACAGTAAATTTCCGCCAACTGTTCTAAAGCCGCGCGGTAGCGTCCGCGCCCGATGAGCAAGAGCTGCGCATCCGGAAATTCTTCACGCACTAGAGGCATAGCACGTAGCAGCTGATCCTGCCCCTTGCGTGGAACGAACCGCGAAATGCAGACGATGGTCGGGCCGTCGACTCCAAACTCAGCTTTTGCCGCTGCGCGTTGCTCCGGCGTGGCTGGAGAAAGGCCTTCCACGCTCACTCCGGAGGGCAGGTGCTCCCAGCGCGGATTCGGTCCAAATGGTCGACGCAACCGACGCAGGGTGTAGTCGGAGATATAGGTAATCACGTCAGCATGGTCACCAATGCGGCGCAGGCACTGCCGAGCCACGGGCACCATCGACCACCCCACTTCGTGTCCGTGCGTCGTAGCTACCACACGGGTGGCGCCCGCCTCTTTTGCGGCCTTGCCCATCAAAGCAAGGGGCGCGGCTGCACCAAACCAGACGATGTCAATATTTTCTGCGCGGATGATCTCCTGCATCCGACGCACCGTGGCGGGCGTCGGCAACATCACGCGGCGAGGCCAGCGGATGACCTTGTAGTTCACCCCGGCATCGAATTCTGCCGGCGATTCCTGAGTTGAGGCGAAGACCACGACATCGCGCGGATCTAAGGTCGCTACGAAATCTCGCAGGTAAGACTGAATCCCGCCAATCTTTGGCGGGAAGTCATTGGTTACCAGCAGAACGCGGGCCACTTAGTACCGAGCCGTTCCGGTAATCGGCATGGACTTCAGCGGTACTACCTGAACAGGCACGCCATAGGTAGAGGCATGGACCACCTGACCATTACCGATGTACATGCCCACGTGCGTTACCCCAGGATAATAGCCCACGATATCGCCCGGCTGTAGGTCTTCCAACGGTACCGATGTGCCACCTGCAATCTGAGCCTGCGACGTACGCGGAATGGACTTGCCAATCTGCTGATACGCCCAGAACATCAGGCCGGAGCAGTCAAACTGATCGGGGCCAGCCGCACCCCAGCCATATGGGGCGCCCAGCTTCGACAACGCTGCGGAAGCAGCGCCGTCTGCGACCTCGCCCAGATCCATATCCGGCTTATCAGATCCGCCGAACTGGCCTTCCCAAGCCTCGCGTTGCTGTTCATCGAGGGCGTCGACCTGCTTCTCGATGTCCTTTTGCTGCTTTTCCAGCTCCTCTTTCTCCTTGAGGAGCTCCTCGCGTTGCTCTTCCAGCGCCTTCTTTTCCTCGCGCACCTTGGCAGCGGCGTCGGCAGCCTTATGCTTTTCCTCTTCCGCCATGGAAGCGGCATTAGCCTTTGCATCAAGAGTGCGCTGGGCCTTGCGGGAAAGCGCGCCGAGGTAGCCCATGCGCTCTACGGCATCGGAGGGATCTTCTGCTGCCAAGGCCCCAGACACTGCCGAACGGGAATCACCACGGTAGCGCGACTGTGCGATGCCATTGACACGGTCCTGCTGGGTGGAAACATCGCCTTTCGCCTCGTCCGCACGCGTTTGTGCCTCAGCGGCGGCCTGCTCAGATTCAGCAACCTCAGCATGCTTTTCCTCGAGCTTGACCTCGAGCTCTTTTACTTCTTCATTCTTGGCAGAAACCTTGCGCGCAACTTCGCCAACGCGCTTTACCAAGGCGTCCACATCTTCGGTGGCGCTCTCCTGTTGTGGAGCCGCCTCCTGCGCAACAACCTGCGAAATCCCAGAAACCGACGAAACAGCAAGAGCCGCCACAAGTGCAGCTGCAGGAAGTACTCGTTTAGACACGTAAGGACCCTTAGACTAAGAAAATTTTAGAAATCGTATTAACTATAGCGGGTTTTACCCCCTAATGCACGACAAAGCCCTCCCCGCGAAGGGGAGGGCTAGATCCGCTGCTTCTTAGAAGCGAACTGCGGAGTGAATCGGCATGTAGTTCAGGTCGCGCTCCTGAACTGGGACGCCGGAGTTGAGGGCGTCGATGATGGTGCCGTGGCCGGTGTAGATACCAACGTGGGAAGCGCCACCGTAGTAAGCAATGATGTCACCCGGCTGCAGCTGATCCAGCGGTACCGGGGTACCGGCGGCAGCCTGTGCCTGAGAGGTACGCGGAATCTGCTTGCCAGCCTGAGCGTATGCCCAGCTGGTCAGACCGGAGCAGTCAAAGGCGTTCGGGCCAGCGGCGCCGTATACGTACGGGGAGCCGATGACGGAGCGTGCTGCAGCCAGTGCCTTCTGGCCAACGGTCTGCTGTGCCGGAGCGGCCTGCTTGTGGCCAGCTGCTGCGTAGTTGGTGTTCTGCTGGTTAGAAACCTTACCCAGGGACGGAACGTAGCGGTCGATGTTCGGAACCTGGTCAATGTTCGGGACGTTTTCCAGACCTGCTACCTCAAAGCGGTAGTCAGTATTAGGTACGACGACCTCTGCTGCCTGTGCGACGCCCGGTGCGACGACGGCGGCGGTTGCAGCCAGTGCTGCAGTAGATGCGATGCGACGGGTGTTCTTCATGCCCTGACGACGGTGCTGTGCCATGAGTAAAACTCCAAATCTTCCTGCGCGCCTACTCCCCTTGTAAAGGAAGCTCTGACCCTGGGGGACTAGCGTTCGTTGGGAATCCGTTCCTTTAGGATTTCCTCCGCTCGGCCCCTCAGTAGGAGGGGCCAGATGCGGCGCTGTAATTCTTCTGTTTAGATTGAGCACCTTTTCGGGCGGTAACTCAATGTCTCGAATAGGTTACGAAATCATCACAAGCAATGTCCATTCGCGACACCAAAATAACGTTTGTTATCGCTTCGTTACCTTCCGTTGACCTTGTCGAGATTTAACCTCCACACGGACGCTAGTTCCCACCAGAATTAGAGGCTTTAAGGTCACAAGCTGCACAAACGACAGAGGATGACAGACACCCGACCAAGAATTACCCTTACTAAGAAAACGCTTAACAATTAAGAGAATTCTAAATTGTGACTTTCAGCACTAAGACATTTTGGCAGCCCCTTCTTCCCCACCAATTGACTCCTCTACCGCACGCCTAGAGCCTAGTTTTCATCGCAACTGCGCCCCGCTTTGCCGCCTTTCCTTGCGGTGGTTCTAGCTAAACCGCTTTCCGACGCCCCCTAACGCGCTCAATCGACGAGCGAAACGTGCTTCCAGCAAACAAAGACTTCCGGCATCCACACCCATCTGAGCCCACGCACTAGGCTCCTAAAGCTACAAAGCATGAGAGAACCACTAACCACCGACAATTCGCGCACCAGAACACGTACTAAACCGACTACACAACAAGCTTCAGCAGCAGCCCTTCAAATGCTTCAAGATTCATAAAGACTCACAGAAGCGCAACAGCTCCCCCTTCAAAATCTCTTGTTGCAGCTAGAAGAATAAGGACTGGGTTCGGAATTGATCTTTACATACGCAAGACCCGCCCTTGCTCCTTTAATAGGAGCAAGGGCGGGTCTGTGAGCGTGTTTCGAGAAGTCCTCAGGAAAAGCGGTTAGATGCGGCCGTTTTCCTCGTCCTCACGGCGGTTAGCCTCGTTGAGGCGGCGGAACATCTCCGCTTCCTCGTCGTGGTTATCCGAGTGGATTTCGTGCACTCGGTGCATGAGGGCCGGATCATCAGGGCTGAAGGTGCCCTGAGTCTCGGAGTCCGCAAAGCCAAGCTGGTTGAGCTGCTTCGGCACCTGAGCGCCTGCGTACTCGAGCGGAACCGGGTGACCATCGGCGTCAACCGGGCCGAGTGGCTGGTGAACCTCAATGAAGGCACCATTCGGCATCTGCTTGATAACGCCGGTTTCAATACCGTGCTCCAGCACCTCACGGTCAGAGCGCTGCAGACCAACGCAAATGCGGTAGGTCATGAAGTACGCAATCGGTGGCAGCACGATGAGGCCGATACGACCAACCCAGGTCATTGCGTTCAGCGAAATCTGGAAGAAGTGTGCCACGTGGTCGTTACCACCGGACAGGGTAACCAGCAGGAAGAACACGATGGCAGCCGCACCAATAGCGGAGCGGGTAGGAACATCGCGCGGACGCTGCAGTAGGTTGTGGTGTGCATCGTCACCGGTGAACTTCTTCTCCAAGAACGGGTAAGACATAAGCAGGACGACCATGAGGCCACACAGCAGAGCTACCCAGAACGCGGAAGGAATGGTGTAGTTACCGAGGTAGAGCTCCCATGCCGGCATGACACGGGCAACACCGTCAGTCCACAGCATGTAAATATCCGGCTGAGAACCAGCGGAAACCTGGGATGGGTTATAAGGTCCAAGCGTCCAGATGGCGTTGATGGTCAGCAGACCAGACATCAGCGCCAGTACGCCAGCAACCATCATGCCCATACCAATAGCCTTGGTGGCGAAGACCGGCATAATGCGGACGCCAACCACGTTGTTCTCTGCACGACCCGGTCCAGGGAACTGGGTGTGCTTCTGGAACCAAACCATAATCAGGTGGGCTGCAATCAGGCCAAGGATGATGCCCGGAATAACCAGAACGTGCAGGATGTAGAAACGATCCAGCATCAGGTCAGACGGGAAGTCACCGCTGAAGATTGCCCAGTGCAGCCAGGTGCCGATAATCGGCAGGCCCAGGATGATGGCCGACATGATTCGCAGACCAACACCGGAAAGCAGGTCGTCCGGCAGGGAGTAACCAAGGAAGCCCTCGATCATGCCCAGCAGAATAAGTGCGCAACCGATGATCCAGTTTGCCTCACGCGGACGACGGAATGCGCCGGTGAAGAAGATGCGCAGCATGTGCGCAACCATGGACATCATGAACAGCAAAGCTGCCCAGTGGTGCATCTGGCGCACGAACAGGCCACCACGAACTTCGAAGGAAATATCCAGCGCGGTGGCATATGCGCGGGACATTTCTACACCGTTAAGCGGTGCATAGGTGCCGTCGTAAATGACCTTGGTGATGGAAGGGTCGAAGAACAGCGCCAGGTAGATACCGGTCAGTACAAGAATGATGAAGCTGTATAGCGCCATCTCACCGAGCATGAAGGACCAGTGGGTCGGAAAGACCTTGTTCAGCTGAGTCCTCAGCACGCCGGCGGCGCTATAGCGCTCATCCATGTTGTTGCCCATTTGGGCGAGTTTATTGCTCATTATGACTTACGCTCCCAGAATGCCGGGCCGACAGGCTCAATGAAGTTGCCCTGTGCAACGAGGTAGCCCTCGTCATCCACCGTGATAGGCAGCTGTGGCAGTGCACGGGCAGCCGGGCCGAAGACCGGCTTGCCGTAGTGCAAAGCGTCGAACTGCGACTGGTGGCACGGGCACAGGATTCGGTTGGTCTGCGCCTCATACAGAGAGGTCGGGCAACCGATGTGGGTACAGATCTTGGAGTAGGCGTAGTAATCGCCGTGGTGGAAGTCTTCCTGACCTTCGCGCTCGATTGCCTTCTGAGCGTCATTATGACGCAGGCGAATCAGCATGACCGCATTGCGGTTGCCGTGAATCGAGTGCATGTGGTGCTCGTAGACATCGCGCTCGGCATCGTACTTGTCGCCATCGTTAACGTCTTCTTCTGCCAGCGGGAAGACGGTCTCCATGCCGCCTGCCGCCAGATCCTCCGGGCGCACACGAACCAAGCGGGTAACACCCTTGGTGCTGTAGTGCTCACCGGTTTCGCCAGAGTGCTTCTCGGCGATAGTACCGGTGTCGCGCGCCAGGTAGAGCTTGACGCCTTCATTGTGCATGGTCCAACCGGAAGTCCACAGAGTGCCGTCACCGGCATAGTTCATATTGTGGCGAACCTTCCAAGGGTTCTTAATTGCGCCGCCCAGCGGAGCAATCACGGTAAGACCGAACAGAACGCCGGCGCCGCCCAACAGACCCTGAACGGTCTTGCGGCGACCCAGAGTGGAGGTCTTCCAAGAATCGTTCAGAAGAGCGGTCAGGGTACGGCGGTCAACTTCTTCGGAAGGACCGTCGTGACGACGCTGAACGGAAATCTCCTCAGGGAGAATCTTCTTAACGTACTGAACGATGGCGATGCCCAAGCCGCAAATTGCGAGGGCTGCAGTAATACCCAGCAGAGGGGTGTAGAGGGTGTGCCAAATGTGGCCCTCCTCCCCTAGCTGCTTGTACTGCCACGGCCAGAACAGGTAAACGCCGAGGAATCCGAGGCCTCCGATGACGGACAGGAACAACCAGATAGCAACGTTACGTCCAGCGCGCTTTTCAGCCGGGTCACCTTCGACTGGGAAGCGCTCCTTGCGGAACGCAACGGTGACGTCGTCGAGCTCGGTACCAAGAGCAGCGAGTTCATCGTTGCTCATCTTGTCGAGCTCAGCGTTAGTGTAATTCTTCTTCACATTGCTCATGAGCGCGATCCAATCCACATAGCGGCAGCGCACAGGGCGCTAATGCCGATAATCCACATTGCCAGGCCTTCCGCTACTGGGCCAAGACCGCCGAGGTCCCAACCTGCTGGGGAAGGAGTTTCCTTTGCAGACTTGAGGTAGGCAATGATGTCCTTCTTCTCATCTGCGGTGAGCTGGCGGTCGGAGAACTTAGGCATGTTCTGCGGACCAGTCAGCATTGCCTGGTAGATTTCCTGCTCGCTTGCCGGAGCCAGCTCCGGAGCGAACTTACCGGAGGACAGGGCGCCGCCCTGGCCGGTGAAGTTGTGGCAGGAAGCGCAGTTCATGCGGAAGAGCTCGGAGCCCTTCGCTACGTCTTCTGCCTGGATTTCGCCATTGTAGTTAGCACCACGCAGCGATTCCTGAGCAACGCTTCCGTCGTCGTTGTAGACAATGTCTGCGCCGCCGCCGTTGGCTGCAACATATGCAGCCAAGGCCAGAGTCTGCTGCTCGGTGTAGCGAGGAGCCTTACGCTCTGCCTGGGCGTCGTTAGACATCATCGGCATACGGCCGGAGTGCACCTGGAAGTACACGGAGCCAGCACCGATACCAACGAGGGACGGACCGCGACCTTCGATGCCCTGCAGATTGGCACCGTGGCAGGTGATACAAGCGGTGTCATAGATGTCCTTACCCTCTTGGACGAGGGCTTGGTCATCTTTTTCCGCCGTGGCGACCTGTGCGTCCGGGGTCAAGGCAGAAGCCAAGACGCCCGCACCGGACAGGCCAATCGCCAAAGCGAAGCCACCGGCAAGGGTACGCTTCGCCTTGCGGCGACGGCGGGTCTTCTTAGCCGCCGCAGTGGTCTGCTCCACTGCCACGGACTGCGAATTGTTATCCATCATTTTCCTTTAGATAACTCGAACACGGGAGGACTGTTTGGGGATCTTGGCCAGTGCTACTGGACCAAGTAAATAACGGTGAAGACGCCGATCCACACAACGTCAACGAAGTGCCAGTAGTAGGACACTGCCATTGCTGCGGTCGCCTGTGCCGGCGTGAACTTGGACTTAGCAACGCGCGCGAGAATGATTGCAAAAGAAATCAGACCCGCGGTCACGTGCGCAGCGTGGAAGCCGGTGATGATGTAGAACACCGAACCGAAGACGCTGGACTGCACAGTCACACCTGCGTGAATCAACTCGGTCCACTCAAACGCCATGATGCCTAGGAACACAACGCCCAGTACCAGCGTCACGGTGTACCAGAGTCGAAGCTTGTAAACGTCACCCCTTTCTGCGGCAAACACGCCGAACTGCGAGGTCACAGAAGAAGAAATCAGCACTGCCGTAATGAGGAAACCCATGGGCAGGTTGATATGGGCGGTGTGCTCCGCCCAATCGCCTTCCTGACCGTTTGCTCGCGAGGTAAACCACATCGCGAACAGTCCGGCAAAGAACATCAATTCCTGAGACAGGAACACGATAGTGCCGACACTGACCATATTGGGTCGGTTCAGTGAGGCAGCACGTGGTGCTGTCATACCTTGGTTAGAAACTACGCTCGTCACAGTGGCTATTATGGCCGTTCCGGGCGCTGAAGTCACCTCGATTCCCCCCGCTTTCTCCATTCTTTTTTGATGCTTCGTCCAGCAAAAGGCCAGCAAGTCAGAGTCAAAAACTTTATTTTTCCAAACGGGAACTTTTCACCCCGCTTTCCGACGTCCCATTGATGCAGGTGACACCACACGTCGGGCCCTACCCTGAAATTCCGAAGCACCCCGGCCACCCGACGCCTCCACTTATCGATGCACCAGTCCGTGTACCCGCCCCCGTTGCCTGGAGAGATAAATCACACTCCACGAGCTCCCTAAACGCCCCGCTTTACAACTTTCGAACGACCCCCGCAAAAATCGGCTCCTACGTGCCAGAATGCAGAAGAAGTGCCATCGCGAACATGCAGCAAGATCAGCCACTCCTCCCCCACCGGTAAAACTTTTGAAATTCTCGGGAACTTTCTTGCGTCGCGAACGACGCTGGATCGCCAAAGCCCTCCTAGCCATAGTGACTAGGAGGGCGGAGAAGTTTTAGGCAGGGATTCCTTTACATCGAGGAATTAGTGCTTTTCCTTCGGCAGGCCGTACTGGAGGGACAGGCCGGTGCAGGCCGCGATGAGGCAGACAGCGCCGAGGGCAATCAGCCAGAAGTAGAGGAAGATGATTCCCAAGCCAAGAAGGCCAATGGCGCCAGTCATAGCCAGCGGCCAGATGGAGCCTGGGGAGAAGAAACCAAGGATGCCAGCGGCATCTTCAGTTTCTGCCTCTTCCCAATCCTCTGGCAGGACGTCACTGCGGTCATCGGTGAAGTGAAGGTAAGCACCCAGCATCATGCACAGCAGGAAGGCAAGGAACATGCCCACGATGCCAACCCACTCGGCACCGTAGAGGTAGCCATCGTCCTTAACGAAGGTGACGCCGAAGATGTAGACAATCAGCGAGACAAGAAGGTACGTCGCGATTGAGTAAAAGACTTTCGATGTTGCACGCATTGTGTTGTGTCCTTATCTCTTATGCCGCGGTGTTTACGTAGTTGTCGCCCTTAGCGGTGTCACGCTCGCCGGAGAACGGGTGGGTGGTTACCGCATATGGGTCCTGGCCGATTTCTTCCAGGGCTTCCGCGTTGGTGGCCTCTGGGTTGTCCTCACGGAACTTCAGGTAGGTATTGAAGTCCTCCGGAGAGACAACGCGGATTTCAAAGTTCATCATCGAGTGGTAGGTACCGCACATCTCGGCACAACGGCCAACGAATGCGCCCTGCTTCTCAATCTTTTCCACCTGGAAGCTACGCTCCTGAGCGTTTGCCTCTGGGTGTGCGTAGACGTCGCGCTTGAACAAGAACTCCGGTACCCAGAATGCGTGGGACACGTCGCCGGAAGCGAGGCGGAACTCAATCGCAGTATCGGAAGGAAGAACCAGAACCGGAACCTCTTCGGTGGTACCGACGGTCTCAATCTTGTTGTAGTTCAGGTAGGAAAGGTCGCCCATGGACTTACCGTGGATTGGGTTCGGGTTGTCCACGCCCTCAGGGTCGTGAGCGGTCTTCTCTGCCTCAGCCTGACGCTCCTTGTCGGCGCCGTCGTAGTTCTCACCATTGACGTGATTCTCGGCGTAACCGAACTTCCAGTTCCACTGGAACGCAGTAACGTCAACGACAACCTTCGGATCCTTATCCAAGGCGGTGACCTTCTGCTGAGTCTGAACGGTAAAGAAGAACAGGCCCATGATGATGAGGATCGGGACGATGGTCAGGACCATCTCCAGCGGAACGTTGTACTGGATCTGGCGCGGGAACTCGCCCTTGCCATCCTTCTTTGCCTTCTTCGCGCTCCAGCGGAAGATTGCGGTGAGGAACAGGCCCCACATAATAAAACCAACGATCCATGCCGCAACCCAGACCCAAATCCAGAAGTTGTACATGGCCTCTGCCTCAGGGGTAATACCCTTCGGCCAACCGAATCCCAGGAGGTTCTCTACAGCAGTTGGCGCCTGAACGTCACAACCTGCCAGAGCGAGTCCACCCAGGGCAAGTGCGCCAGCTACGCCCGCCTTGCGGGCAAAGGTGCGCTTATTACGCTGTCCCACGTGTGTTCTGCCTTTCTGTCCACACAAAACTTCTCGAATACTCACAGAGCACTCTTACCCAATCAGAATAGAGGATAATTGCCAGATTCCCAGCCTGTTTAAAGGCGTAAAAGGGCACCTAGTGCACTCATTTCATATTCTCTTTCTGGTAGGTTACCGCCCCACCTGCACAATGTTCCAACCGCACCCCCAGCAGCCACAGAATCCATGTGCGCCAATTCACAGGAATCGGACGGAACCATCATCCGAAAGTTCGCACCCCTATCGGGGAAGCTAATTCCAAGGCAGTCGGCAGGTTTCCTTAAGCCGTGGCGTGTTCTGGTTTCACGCTCTCTGGCCGTAAAGTGGGTGACTAGCAATAGACGCTTATTTATAAGGAGCAATCTTTTCATGTGCGGACTTCTTGGCATGCTCGCCGCCACAGGCAACGTAGATAAGTACGTTGACGCGCTGGAACGTTCCCTGCCCTGCATGCGCCACCGCGGCCCAGATGCGGCCGGCACGTGGCATGACGGCGATGCCGCTTTCGGCTTCAACCGCCTGTCCATTATTGACCTGGAGCATTCCCATCAGCCCCTCCGCTGGGGCCCAGAGGACCAGCCCGACCGCTACGCCATGACCTTTAATGGTGAAATCTACAACTACGTGGAGCTGCGCGAGGAGCTCAAGGGTCTCGGCTACACCTTCCACACCGAGGGCGATGGCGAGCCCATCGTGGTGGGCTACCACCACTGGGGCAAGGACGTAGTCAACCACCTGCGCGGCATGTTTGGCATCGTCATCTGGGATACCCACACCAAGACGATGTTTGCTGCTCGTGACCAATTTGGCATTAAGCCGCTGTATTACGCCACTACCGAGGCGGGCACCGTTTTCGCTTCGGAGATGAAGTGCATCCTTGAAATGGCGGACGAGATTGGTCTAGAGCTCAACCTTGACCGTCGCGCCATTGAGCACTACGTGGACCTGCAATACGTCCCGGAGCCAGAATCCCTCCACGCGAATATTCGCCGCGTTGAATCCGGCTGCACTGTCACTCTTCGCCCGGGCGAAGATGTTGTCGCCGAGCGCTACTTCAAGCCTCGCTTCCCTGTACAGCAGGTAAAGCAAGGCGAAGAGCAGCAGCTATTTAACCGCATTGCGGAGGCGCTGGAAGATTCCGTCGCTAAGCACATGCGCGCCGACGTCACCGTGGGTTCCTTCCTATCTGGCGGTATTGACTCCACCGCTATTGCCACCCTGGCCAAGCGCCACAACCCGGATCTACTGACCTTTACCACCGGCTTCGAGCGCGAGGGCTATTCTGAGGTCGATGTCGCAGCGGAGTCCGCGGAAGCTATTGGTGTGGAGCACATCGTCAAGATTGTCTCCCCCGAGGAATATGCCGAGTCCATCCCGAAGATCATGTGGTACCTGGACAATCCGGTGGCTGACCCCTCGCTGGTGCCGCTGTACTTTGTGGCGCAGGAGGCCCGCAAACACGTCAAGGTAGTTCTTTCCGGCGAGGGCGCGGACGAGCTTTTTGGCGGCTACACCATCTACAAGGAACCACTGTCCCTCGCCCCGTTTGAGAAGATCCCTTCCCCACTGCGTCGCGGACTGGGCAAGCTCTCGCAGGTTCTACCCGAGGGCATGAAGGGCAAGTCCCTGCTCAACCGTGGTTCGATGACGATGGAAGAGCGTTACTACGGCAATGCTCGTTCCTTCAACTTTGAGCAGATGCAGCGCGTTATCCCGTGGGCAAAGCGCGAATGGGACCACCGCGAGGTTACCGCCCCCATCTACGCCCAGTCCGAAGACTTTGATCCGGTCGCACGCATGCAGCATTTGGACCTATTCACTTGGATGCGCGGTGACATCCTGGTCAAGGCCGATAAGATCAATATGGCCAACTCGCTGGAGCTGCGCGTGCCATTCTTGGACAAGGAAGTCTTCAAGGTTGCAGAGTCCATCCCTTATGACCTGAAGATTTCGCACGGCACCACCAAGTACGCCCTGCGCAAGGCCATGGAGCAAATCGTCCCGGCGCATGTTCTGCATCGCAAGAAGCTGGGCTTCCCAGTGCCGATGCGCCACTGGCTGGCCGGCGATGAGCTATACGGCTGGGCCCAGGACACCATCAATGAGTCCCAGACCGAGGACATCTTTAATAAGAAGGAAGTTCTCGAGATGCTCAAGGAGCACCGAGATGGCGTTTCCGATCACTCCCGCCGCTTGTGGACCGTCCTGTCCTTTATGATCTGGCACGGCATCTTTGTGGAAAAGCGCATCGATCCACAGATCGAGCAGCGCGACTACCCGGTCAAGCTCTAAGAGCCTTCCACACATACAAAGAGGGTGGGTGCCAGTGGCACCCACCCTCTTTGTATTTCCTTCTCTTTAGTTGAAGGAATCGCCACAAGCGCAAGAGCCGGTGGCATTCGGGTTATCAATGGTGAAACCCTGGGACTCAATGGTGTCAGCGAAGTCAATCTTGGCACCGGTCAGGTAGGGAACGGACATCTTGTCCACAACGAGGTTTACGCCGCCTACCTGGTCAACCTTGTCACCATCCAAGGTGCGGTCATCAAAGTAGAGCTGGTAGCGCAGGCCAGCGCAGCCACCAGGCTGTACGGCAATGCGCAGGGAGAGATCGTCGCGGCCCTCCTGATCAAGCAGCGCCTTTGCCTTTGCGGCTGCTGCTTCGGTCAGAATGACGCCGGTTGCGGAAGCTGGAGCGGTCATCACTTCTCCTCAATAAGTATTGGATTCGTTGCCACTACCCTACCCGGTTAGTTCAGGTGGGAAAAGGTAGCCCATACCTTCAACACCATCTGCGCCGGGCCTATTCCCCTATTCACACCTAAACCTTGTAGTGTGAGGAGCGTGAAACTCCCGTGGCAAAAAGATGACAAGACCTCCACTGAGCCTGCTCCTGTACAGGACAAAGCTCAGGCAGAAGTTCAGGAAGTGCCCCAGCGCAAGGGCTATACCCCACCGAAGGGTCGTCCTACGCCAAAGCGCTCAGAGCAAGAGATTGCGCGCGGCGTAAAGCGCGATCCCCATGGCATGTCCGATGCACAGCGTTACCAGCATCGCAAGGACATGAAGAAGTCCATGAGCAAGGACGAGTGGAAGGAATATAAGAAGAAGGAGCGCCAAGAGCGCCAGCAGGCCAACCGCGAGCAGCAGGCCCGCATGGCAGAAGGCGATCCGCGCTTCCTGCCCGCGCGCGACCAGGGTGAAGTGCGCGCCTATGTACGCGATTGGGTGGATGCCCGCCGCAGCCTGAGCAACTGGGTCATGCCGATGGCCCTGGTGCTCATCGTGGTCATGTTCTTGACCTACGCGGTACCCAGCATTGCGACGATCATCAATGCGGTAGCGATGGTTATCCTCGTTATCTTCGCCATCGAGGGCGTCATTTTGGCCCGCCGCTGCAATAATGCCGTGCGCGCCAAGTTCCCTGGCACCACCGAAGCCGGCTTTAGCCTTGGTTTTTATGCGTATTCTCGCGCCAGCCAGCCGCGCAAGTGGCGCATCCCGCGCCCTCGCGTGGAGCTCGGCGCTGACGTTTAGGGAGGGCTACTCATGGCCATTGCGCAGCCCGATAAGCAGGCACATACCGCACAGGACGCACGGCTCGCCCCTTGGGGGCGCCTGACCGACGCCGCTCAATGGCTGGCTGCTTGCCAAGGCGCGGCGCCTGCCCATGAGCCGCGGCGCGTGCGGGCCGTAATTTTCGCGGAACAGGAGACTCCCCTTCCGGCCGCTGAGACCGCTGCGCGTCGCGCCGAGGCCGGGCTGAATGTAGTCACCGTGACGGATTATTCCCAGGCCTACAGCCTTGGAGCCGCTACGGCAGATGCGGAAATTGATGCCGGGGCTGACCTCCTCATCCCCGGCGGCGAAGAGCTCGCCCGAGTACCGGCCGTAGTAATGGCAACTATGACGCAGACGGAGCCGGTAGTGGTCGTCGGCAAGCAGCGCAGCGTGGAAGACTGGAAGCGCGAGGTTTGCGCTATCCGGGACGCTATGTTCCGCGCCCGCAACCTCGAAGGCATGGAGCTGGTTGAATCGTGCCAGTCTGCGGTTCTAGCAGCCACGGTGGGGTTCATTGCCCGAGCCGCGGAACGCCGTACGCCCCTGCTTGTCGACGCCCCCTTGACCGCCACCGCCGCGCTCCTTGCTGAGCGCGATAACCCTGGCGTGAAAGACTGGCTCTTCGCCACCACGCTGTCCACTGCCCCTGCGCATAAGTTGGCGCTGGAAAAGCTAGGGCTCCACCCCCTGATGGAACTGGGAATGGAGCCACAACCTGCGCTCGGCGCGCTCGCGGCGCTGCCGATGCTGCTCACCGGAGTGGAGATCGCCGCGGAGGCCTAAGCAGGGGACTACTTCACTAGGGTATGGAGCCAACCGTGGGTATCCTCCACTGCGCCGCGCTGGATTCCGGTGAGGCGCTCGCGCAGGGCCATGGTGATCTCACCCGCTTCGTTGCCATTGACCTGGAAGTCGGCAGAGTCTCCCATCACGTGGCCCACCGGAGTGATAACTGCGGCAGTGCCACAGGCAAAGGCCTCTGACATAGCGCCGGATTCGGCATCGCGCTGCCACTCTTCGGTAGTGATGCGGCGCTCGGTAACCGTGTAGCCCAAATCCTGCGCTACCTGCAATAGGGATTCGCGGGTAATGCCGGGCAGCAAGGAACCCGATAGTTCTGGTGTAACAATCTCCGCGCTATCACCAGAGCCATACACAAACATCAGGTTCATTCCGCCCATCTCCTCGATGTAACGGCGCTCAATGGCGTCCAACCAGACCACTTGGTCACAGCCCTTTTCATCCGCCTGGGCCTGCGCCAAGAGCGAGCCTGCGTAGTTGCCCGCAAACTTGGCCGCGCCGGTGCCACCGGGTGCTGCGCGCACGTAGTCAGTGGACAGCCACACCGAAACTGGTTTAATCCCGCCGCTGAAATAGGAGCCCGCTGGGGAGGCAATGAGCACATAGCGGTAGGAATTGGCGGGGTGAACACCCAAGGAGACCTCGGTGGAAATCATAAACGGGCGCAGGTACAGCGCTGCTTCCCCGCCGGCTTCTGGTACCCAGTCCTGATCCACCTCCACCAATTGGCGCAGGGACTCAATGAAATCTTCCTGCGGAAGCTCGGGCATAGCCAGGCGCTCAGCAGAATTGATAAAGCGCTGCGCATTGTGGTCCGGCCGGAAGGTAGCGATAGAACCATCCGGCTGACGGTAGGCCTTGATGCCCTCAAAGATTGCCTGCCCATAATGGAAAACGTTGCTGGCAGGTTCCATGGTCATCGGTCCGTACGGGCGCACCTGAGCATCGTGCCAGCCCTTTTCTTCGGTCCAGTCAATGGTGACCATGTGGTCCGTAAAGTGCTTGCCAAAGCCGGGGTTGGCGAGGATCTCTCTCAATTCTTCCGCGGACGTGGGGTTATCGGTACGAGTAATCGTGTAATCAAGCATGCCCACAATCTACCCCTTTATCTATAGCGAGGCAGGAATAAGTTCATCGCCGCGCGGTACAGTGGAGGGAAGATTGATAAGCCTTTCCATAAAGGAGGACACAATGGCACAGACCGATCTACCCGCACGCGGCCACTTTCCCCAGGTAAAGCTGGGAAAGAAGGTTCCTAAGAAAGCAGAAGCACTGCTGATCGCTGCATTCGAGGGCGAAGGCGGCCTCGAACTGCCAGGCACCGATCTACTTGGGGGCGCAGCGCTGCGCTCCACTTATGAAGCACTAGTGGCCGTAGGGGCCTCTGGCAAGGCCGGTGAGGTCACGCGCGTGCCGGCTCCGGCTAAGACCGGCGTGGCCTCCATTATCGCCGTTGGCTTGGGCGATGCGGAAGAGGTAGACGATGAGACGCTGCGCCGCGCTGCCGGGCAGGCCGCGCGTTCCATCACCAAGGTGGGGGCCGTAGCCACCTCGCTAGGCGATTTTGGTATCACCCCAGTGGTAGAAGGCCTCATCCTCGGCGGCTATAAGTACTCTGGCCTGCGCTCTGAATCGGCCGCGGAAACCACCACCTACACCGTGGTGGCGGAGAAGTCCGCACAAGAGGAATTCGACGGCGCCAAGATTACCGCCGAGTCCGTCCTCATCGCCCGCGACCTCGTCAATACCCCTTCCAACCTGCTCTACCCAGAAACCTACGCCGCGTTCCTGTCTGCCCAAGCGGCAGAAGCCGGCCTTGAGGTGGAGGTGTTGGATGAAAAGGCACTGGAAAAGCAGGGCTTTGGCGGCATCATGGCCGTCGGCCGTGGGTCCGCACGTCCGCCGCGCTTGGTCCGCTTGAGCTGGAAGCCGAAGAAGGCCAAGCGCCACGTCGCCCTAGTAGGCAAGGGAATCACTTTCGATACCGGCGGTATTTCCCTCAAGCCGGGCGCCAAGATGTGGGACATGATTTCTGACATGGGCGGTTCCGCTGCAATGGCCGCGGCCATCATCGCTGCGGCAAAGCTGAATCTGAAGGTGGGCATCACCGCTACCCTGCCGCTGGCAGAAAACATGCCGGGCAGCGATGCCACCCGCCCGGGTGACGTCATCACCCACTACGGCGGCATTACCTCCGAGGTTCTCAACACTGATGCGGAGGGCCGCCTCGTGCTTGCCGACGCCATTGCGCGCGCCAGCGAGGACAAGCCCGATTACCTCATCGAAACCGCGACCTTGACCGGTGCCCAGATGGTCGCCCTGGGTGAGCGCACCGCCGGCGTGATGGGCTCGGAAGAATTCCGCGATCGCATGGCCGAGATTGGCCGCGAGGTGGGCGAAAAGGCATGGGCCATGCCTTTGCTAGAGGAACACGAGGAATCCGTGAAGTCCGCCAGCGCCGATATCCGAAATATCAACGCCAAGCGTGAGGGCGGCATGGAATACGCCGGCACCTACCTCCAGCACTTCGTGGGCGAGGGAATCGAATGGGCTCATATCGACGTGGCAGGCCCTTCCTTCAACACCACGGGCGCTTATGGATACACCCCGAAGATGGGCACCGGCGTACCCACCCGCACGGTAATTGCCGCCCTGCGCGAGATTGCTGAATCAAAGTAGCACCACAACAGGCTTAGTGCGTTTAGAATCCTAGAGGCATGAAGCCTGCTTTAATCATCGTTGACGTACAACATGACTTCTGCCCCGGCGGCGCCTTAGGCACTGAGCGGGGCAATGAGGTTGCTGCAAAAATCGCCTCCCTGCAACAGGACTACGAAACCGTCGTAGCCACGCAGGATTGGCATATCGATCCGGGTTCTCACTTTTCAAAGGACCCGGATTTTGTCGATTCTTGGCCGGTGCACTGCGTAGCCGAGTCCCACGGGGCGGCCATGCATGAGGCCATCGGGCCGGCGCAAGCCTACTTCCGCAAGGGAGAATACACCGCCGCCTATTCCGGATTCGAAGGCGCTGCGAACGGCACCTTGCTCGCCGACTGGTTGCGCGAGCATCAGATAGACGCCGTGGACATCGTGGGCATTGCCACCGATCACTGCGTGCGTGCCACGGCTGCCGACGCCCTTAAAGAAGGCTTTACCGTCCGCGTACTGCGTGAATATTGCTCCCCAGTGGACGAAGCCCGCGGCGAAGCCGCGTTGCAAGAGTTGGCCGCTGCCGGCGCCACCATCTGCTAAACACAGGAAAACGCCTACGGCCCTCGAACCGAATCTGGTCCGAGGGCCGCTGGCGTCTCTCTACAAGGTGTTTCCATGTATCGGCTAAAGTAGCCGCCCTCTGGAAACGGGAGGGGTTCTCTCTATCTCTCTCGCATGCGCTCTCTCAAACGCATGAATTAAGTATGGAATGCCGATATTGGATCCGGGTGTCAAGTACCTGAAAGTTTCCTGTTGAATTGTGCCACCAAGGCTCCTACTACCTCACCTCGGCAAATGCGTCTCCACCAAATTGGCGAAAGCTCTGCGCTACGCGAGACGATTGTTATAGGGTGATCTGCGTCCCCACGGGTGCCCGAGCACGGGCTGAGAGTGCGCTAAAGCTGCGCATAGACCGTTCGAACCTGTTTGGTTAATACCTACGAAGGAAGAGAGGAGCGCTTGCCATGACGGCTGCCCCAGAAAACCACCCTAAGCATTCCTATTCCCCCATTCACCACGACGGTCTAGAAGTTCCAGAGACCGAAATCCAACTGGATGATTCCCCACAAGGCCCCAATGAGCCCTTCCGCGTCTACCGCACGCGTGGGCCAGAATGCGCACCTGAAGTGGGGCTACCGACCCTGCGCAGCGAGTGGATTAGCGAGCGCGGAGATACCAAAGAGTACGCCGGTCGCGGCCGCGAGCTGGCTGACGATGGACGTGCCGCACAGCGCCGCGGGGCGTCTTCCCAAGAGTGGAAAGGCTCTAAGCGCCCGCCGCTTAAGGCTCAGCCTGGGCGCCGCGTAACTCAAATGCACTACGCTCGCCAAGGAATCATCACCCGCGAAATGGAATTCGTAGCACTGCGTGAGCACTGCGATCCGGAATTCGTTCGCGCTGAGGTAGCTCGCGGCCGCGCCATTATCCCTAATAATGTCAACCACCCCGAGTCTGAGCCCATGATCATTGGGCGAAAATTTCTCACCAAAATCAACGCCAATATTGGAAACTCCGCGGTTACCTCCTCCATCGAGGAAGAAGTGTCCAAACTGCGCTGGGCTACCCAGTGGGGCGCGGACACCGTAATGGATCTTTCCACTGGTGACGATATCCACACCACCCGCGAGTGGATTCTGCGCAATTCCCCAGTTCCCATTGGCACCGTGCCTATTTACCAAGCATTGGAAAAAGTCAATGGCGTGGCAGAGGATCTGACCTGGGAAATATTCCGCGATACCGTCATCGAGCAATGCGAACAGGGTGTGGACTATATGACCATTCACGCCGGTGTGCTCTTGGCGTATGTACCGCTAGCAAGCAATCGCGTGACCGGCATTGTCAGCCGCGGTGGCTCCATCATGGCGGGATGGTGCCTTGCTCACCACAAAGAGTCATTTCTGTACGAGCACTTCGATGAGCTGTGCGAGATTTTCGCTCAATACGATGTTGCATTTTCGCTTGGCGACGGCCTGCGCCCCGGCAGCCTTGCCGATGCCAACGACGCCGCCCAATTTGCAGAGCTAAAGACTATCGGCGAGCTTACCCGCCGCGCCTGGGAGTATGACGTCCAAGTCATGGTGGAAGGCCCCGGACACGTGCCGCTCAACATGATTCAAGAAAACAACGAACTCGAACAGGACTGGGCTTCAGATGCCCCCTTCTATACCCTCGGCCCTCTAGTTACCGATATCGCCCCTGGCTATGATCACATCACTTCTGCCATCGGTGCCGCCCATATCGCAATGGGTGGTACAGCCATGTTGTGCTATGTCACGCCGAAGGAGCACTTGGGACTGCCCAACCGCGATGATGTAAAAACTGGCGTCATTACTTATAAGATTGCGGCGCATTCAGCGGACGTTGCCAAGGGACATCCAGGCGCCCGCGCTTGGGACGATGCCATGAGCAAGGCCCGCTTTGAATTTCGCTGGAATGACCAATTTGCGCTCTCCCTCGACCCAGAGACCGCGCAGGCCTATCACGATGAAACGTTGCCTGCTGAGCCAGCAAAGACCGCACACTTTTGTTCCATGTGTGGGCCGAAGTTCTGCTCCATGCGCATTAGCCAAGACATCCGCGAGATGTTCGGCGGGCAAATGGCCGAGCTGGGCATGCCGACGCTGGGCGACCAGGTCCGCGCGGCAGCCCACGGCTCAGCACCAGAGGAAGGTATGCAGGAAAAATCCGCCGAATTCCGCCGCAACGGGTCTCAAATTTATTTACGCGAGGATGCTGACCTAGCTTAGCTCTCGCCCTGTATCGGGATTTTCGCCGCGCTCAAATCGGGCGCGGCGTTGCCTTTGCTCTTCCCTTTTGCGCAAGATGCGCTGCCTTTCCATGCGATCGCGCATGCGCTGCGGATAGCCGGTTTCTTCTACATCATAAATATCGCAGCTCAATAGTTTGGCCACCGCATCTATGCCTTTCGGCCCGCCAATACGGCGCCGGATAAAATCGCCGTTTTCATCCACAACGACAACGGACATCTCATTGACTACCGTTTCCGGCTCCACAAAGGCTTCTATAAAAGCCTTTCCGGCGGCCCATTGTTGCAGATCCTGCGCGTCTTCCGGGCGGACGGTCTCCCCCGGTCCGCGGGGTGGTCGCAGCGACGATCTGGACTTATTGCGGCGGAAAGGGTTGAACATAATTGCCTAGCTTACCCGGAAGGAGGGTAGTTACTAACCCCACATCTGCACGAGGGTGAGCATCACGCTGTAAGATTGTCGGGTAGCGATAGAACACTTCCAACTTTCGAGGAGTCTTATAACTCATGGCGAACTCCGTTGAGATGCCCGAGCTGGGCGAATCCGTAACCGAAGGCACCATCACGCAGTGGCTCAAGTCCGTCGGCGATACCGTCGAGGTAGACGAACCACTGCTCGAGGTCTCCACAGATAAGGTCGATACCGAAATCCCCTCCCCCGTAGCCGGCACCATTATTGAAATTAAGGCTGACGAGGATGACACCATCGAGGTTGGCGAGGTCATCGCCATCATCGGTGACGAGGATGAGGCAGGCTCCGCATCCAACGACTCCTCCGCTGATAAGGGCGAGGAAAAAGCAGAAGAAAAGAAGGAAGAGCCGAAGGCTGACTCCTCCAACGGCGGCTCCGGCGACGCAGCCGACGTGGAAATGCCAGAACTCGGCGAATCCGTCACCGAAGGCACCATCACCCAGTGGCTGAAGTCCGTTGGCGACACCGTCGAGGTAGACGAACCACTGCTCGAGGTCTCCACCGACAAGGTCGACACCGAAATTCCTTCCCCAGTAGCAGGCACCCTGGTAGAAATCCTCGCCGACGAGGACGACACCATCGAGGTCGGCGAAGTCATCGCCCGCATCGGCGACGAAAACGCCACCGCATCCTCCTCCGAGGCCAAGCCAGAGCCACAGGAAGAAAAGAAGGAAGAGCCAAAGGCCGAAGAAAAGGAAGAGCCGAAGGCTGACTCCTCCAACGGCGGCTCCGGCGACGCAGCCGACGTGGAAATGCCAGAACTCGGCGAGTCCGTCACCGAGGGCACCATCACCCAGTGGCTCAAGTCCGTCGGCGACACCGTCGAGGTAGACGAACCACTGCTCGAGGTCTCCACCGACAAGGTCGACACCGAAATTCCTTCCCCAGTAGCAGGCACCCTGGTAGAAATCCTCGCCGACGAGGACGACACCATCGAGGTCGGCGAAGTCATCGCCCGCATCGGCGACGAAAACGCCACCGCATCCTCCTCCGAGGCCAAGCCAAAGCCACAGGAAGAAAAGAAGGAAGAGCCAAAGGCCGAAGAAAAGGAAGAGAAGAAGCCAGAACCGAAGGCTGAGGAGAAGAAGGAGTCCAAGCAGGATTCCTCCCTGAACACCTCTGCCAAGGTCAATAACGGCGACAACGTTCCTTATGTCACCCCGCTGGTACGCAAGCTGGCTGAAAAGCACGGCGTAGACCTCAACACCGTTGAGGGCACCGGCGTAGGCGGCCGCATCCGCAAGCAGGACGTGCTCGCCGCTGCTGGCGAGGGCGATGCACCTGCCAAGTCTGGCGCACAGTCCGATAACTCCCCACGCGCTCGTTGGTCCACCAAGTCCGTGGATCCGGCCAAGCAGGAGCTCATCGGCACCACCCAGAAGGTCAACCGCATCCGCGAAATCACCGCCGCCAAGATGGTCGAGGCGCTGCAGATTTCCGCGCAGCTGACCCACGTCCAGGAAGTCGACATGACTGCCATCTGGGATATGCGCAAGAAGAACAAGCAGGCGTTCATCGACAAGCACGGTGCCAACCTGTCCTTCCTGCCATTCATCGTGAAGGCTACCGCCGAGGCTCTGGTCTCCCACCCGAACGTCAATGCGTCCTACAACCCAGAGACCAAGGAGATGACCTACCACTCGGACGTCAACATCGCTATCGCCGTTGACACCCCGAAGGGCCTGCTCACCCCGGTCATCCACAAGGCACAGGACATGACCCTGCCGCAGATCGCTCAGCAGATTGCAGAGCTGGCCGATAAGGCCCGCAATAACAAGCTGAAGCCGAACGATCTCACCGGTGCTACCTTCACCGTGACCAACATCGGCTCCGAGGGCGCCATGCTCGATACCCCGATCTTGGTTCCGCCACAGGCCGGCATCCTGGGCACCGCGGCTATTGAAAAGCGCCCGGTCGTTGTCAACGAGAATGGCCAGGACGCCATCGCCATCCGCCAGATGTGCTACCTGCCATTCACCTACGATCACCAGGTAGTGGACGGTGCGGACGCAGGCCGCTTCATCACCACCATCAAGGACCGCCTGCAGACCGCAGACTTCCAGGCAGACCTCGAAGTCTAAAGGTTCTATCGCCGCTTAAAGCCTCTTAGCCCCACTGCGGGGCTAAGAGGCTTTAGCTATATCTGGGGTGCCAAGTGGGGGTGACGGATCCGAAAACGCCGGACTAATCCATCCCTTTTTATTCGAGGTGTTGAGGGAGCCTCGCCCCTAAGCCCATGGTGAGCGCACTGGGCGCAGTTCTATACAGTGACGCGCTGCATAAAAGTTTCCAAAGGGGGATCGGTTCACCGATTGTTAAACATATAATTGGGGCGGTTACAGCCACTGTCCCCCTATTAAGGAGTCTCACTGACATGGAATTCATCTCCCGCCACCTAGGGCCGGATTCTGCGGAGCAGGCCACCATGCTTGCGAAGGTAGGCTACGACAGCGTGGACGCGCTGGTCGATGCCGCCATTCCCTCAAAGATCCGCGCCGCAGAACTGCCTCAGCTTCCTGAGGCACTCTCGGAAGATGAAGCGCAGGCTACATTGCGGGAGTACGCCAACCAGAACACCGTGCTGAAGTCCTTCTACGGACAAGGCTTTTCTGACACCCTCACCCCCGCGGTCATCCGTCGCGGTTTATTGGAAGATGCGGGATGGTACACCGCCTATACCCCGTATCAGCCAGAGATCTCCCAGGGTCGTCTTGAAGCGCTATTGAACTTCCAGACCATGATTGAGTCCCTGTCCGGACTGCCCATCGCGAATGCTTCTTTGCTGGACGAGGCCTCCGCCACCGCGGAAGCCGTGGGGCTTATGTCCCGCGCGGTCAAGAAGGGTCGCCGCGTGGTGTTGGATTCTCGCCTGCACCCGCAGGTGCTTACCGTCGCCGCGGAGCGCGCCCGCGCAATTGACCTTGAGGTAGAAATCGTGGACCTGCGCGAAGGCCTCGTGGGCGAGGATCTCATCGGCGCAGTAATCGCCTACACCGGTACCGAGGGCGATATCTTTGACCCCTCCACCATCATCGAGGAGCTGCACACCCGCGGCGCTCTGGCTACCGTGGCCACCGACCCGCTTTCGCTGCTCCTGCTGGAGGCACCTGGCTCGCTGGGCGCCGATATTGTGCTCGGTTCTTCCCAGCGCTTTGGCGTTCCGCTCTTCTTCGGCGGCCCGCACGCTGCGTACATGGCGGTCACGGAAAAGCTCAAGCGCCAGATGCCTGGCCGCATCGTAGGCGTGTCCAAGGACGCGGATGGTCGCCCCGCTTACCGCCTAGCGCTGCAGACCCGCGAGCAGCACATTCGCCGTGAACGCGCTACCTCCAATATCTGTACTGCGCAGGCACTACTGGCTAATGTCGCCTCCATGTACGCCGTCTACCACGGCCCGCAAGGCCTCAAGGCCATTGCCCAGCGCGTCCACGCGCTCGCTTCCTCCTTTGCACAGTCCGTTAAGGATGCTGGAAAGCAACTCGTGTCCGAGGACTTCTTCGATACCGTTACCGTCGCCGGCGTAGACGCCGCCACCATCAAGGTTGACCTCCAGAAGGAGGGCTACCTCGTGCGCGTCATTGGCGAGGACAAGGTATCGGTGTCCTTTGGTGAGTCGGCAACCAAGGAGGACGTCGCTAAGCTCGCCCAGGCCTTCGGCGCCGAAACTGCTGAGGCCGACTTTGCCCTGCCGGAGAACCTGCAGCGCGGCGAGGAGCCGCTCCAGCACGAGATCTTCAATCGCATTCACTCCGAGACCCAGATGCTGCGCTACCTGCGCAAGCTGGCCGATAAGGACTTGGCGCTCGACCGCACCATGATTCCGCTGGGCTCCTGCACGATGAAGCTCAACCCCACCGCCGCCATGGAACCCATCTCCTGGCCGGAGTTTGCAGGCATCCACCCCTACGCACCAGAAGAAACGACCGCCGGTTGGCGCGCATTGGTAGAAGAGATTGAGGGCTGGCTGGCCGAGGTCACCGGCTACGCCAAGGTCTCCATCCAGCCCAATGCCGGCTCCCAGGGCGAGCTGGCCGGCCTCTTGGCCATCCGCCGCTACCACGTAGCCAATGGCGATAACGAGCGCGATGTAGTGCTCATCCCAGCTTCCGCGCACGGTACCAATGCGGCTTCGGCAACGCTGGCTAACCTGCGCGTTGTTGTGGTCAAGACCGCCGAGGACGGCTCTATTGACCTGGCAGATTTGGATGAGAAGATTGCCAAGCACGGCAACCACATCGCCGGCATCATGGTGACCTACCCCTCCACCCACGGCGTCTTTGACCCAGAAGTCCGCGACGTATGCGATAAGGTCCACGCGGTGGGCGGCCAGGTCTACATCGACGGCGCGAATATGAACGCGCTGACCGGCTGGGCCCGCCCAGGCCAGTTCGGCGGCGATGTTTCCCACCTCAACCTGCACAAGACCTTTACCATTCCGCATGGCGGTGGCGGCCCGGGCGTGGGTCCGGTTGCAGTGGCCGAGCACCTTATCCCCTTCTTGCCCACCAACGCCGCGGATCCGCAGCTGGATGCCACCACCGCTACCCCGGTTGGTCAGGGCGTGCCGATTACCAATACCAAGTATGGCTCGGCGGGTGTGCTGCCGATTTCCTGGGCGTACCTTGCTATGACCGGTGCACAGGGACTGGCCCAGGCCTCCGCCCACGCGATTTTGGGCGCGAACTACCTGGCCAAGTCCTTGGAAGATTCCTTCCCTGTGCTCTACACCGGCAACGCTGGCTTGGTTGCGCACGAATGCATCCTGGATCTGCGCGCGCTTACCGACGCCTCCGGGGTCACCGCCGCCGACGTAGCCAAGCGCCTCGTGGACTTTGGTTTCCATGCCCCCACCCTCGCCTTCCCGGTGGCCGGCACCCTCATGGTCGAGCCCACCGAGTCCGAAGACTTGGGCGAGCTGGATCGCTTCATTGAGGCCATGCGCACCATTCGCGCCGAGATCCAAGAGATCATCGACGGCGAGGTTTCCTACGAAGGCTCCGTTATCCACCACGCACCATTTACCGCAGAGTCCATCGGCTCCGATACGTGGGAGTACGCCTTCAGTCGCGAAAAGGCCGCGTGGCCCGTGAAGTCCCTGCGCCACAGCTACAAGTACTTCCCGCCGGTGCGCCGCATCGACGAGGCCTACGGCGACCGAAACCTGGTCTGCAGCTGCCCACCACCAGAAGCTTTCGACATCGACGATTCTGAGGAGTAACCATGACCGAACTACTCACCTCCCCGCTCCATGCTGAGCACGACAAGCTCGGCGCCACTTTCACGGCCTTCGGCCCGTGGAACATGCCCTTGAAGTACCAAAACGAGCTGGATGAGCACCGCGCGGTGCGCAGCACCGCTGGCCTCTTTGACCTATCCCACATGGGCGAAATTTGGGTCAACGGCGCCGACGCCGGCAAGTTCTTGTCCTATGCCTTCATCTCCAACTTCGAACCCCTCAAGGTGGGCAAGGCCAAGTACTCCATGATTACCGCTGAAGACGGCGGCATCATCGATGACCTGATTACCTACCGCTTTGAAGAGGACAAATTCCTCGTCGTCCCGAATGCCGGCAACGCCGATACCGTATGGGACGAGCTCAACAAGCGCGCCGAGGGCTTCGATGTTTCCCTGAAGAACGAGTCCCGTGACGTCGCCATGATCGCCGTCCAGGGCCCTAAGGCCGCAGAAATCCTCGTCCCGCTGGTAGAAGACAATAAGCAGGACGAGGTGTATAACCTCGGCTACTACGCTGCCACCATGGGCAAGGTAGCGCGCACCTTTGCCATTATCGCGCGCACCGGCTACACCGGTGAGGATGGCTTCGAGCTCATCGTGTATAACTCCGATGCCCCACAGCTGTGGGAAGAACTGCTCAAGGCCGGCGCGGAATACGACCTTAAGCCGTGTGGCCTTGCCGCCCGCGATTCCCTGCGCCTCGAGGCCGGCATGCCGCTCTACGGCAACGAGCTCTCTCGCGATATCACCCCGGTAGAGGCGGGCATGGCGCGTGCTTTTGCCAAGAAGGAGGCCGATTTCGTCGGCGCCGAGGTCATCCGCCAGCGCGCCGCCGAAGGCCCGCAGGTAGCTATCACGGGTCTTACCTCCACGCAGCGCCGCGCCGCGCGCGCCGGAGCCGAAGTATTCATGGGAGACAAGAAGGTCGGAACCGTCACCTCCGGCCAGCCTTCCCCCACCCTGGGGCACCCAGTGGCTATCGCTCTGCTGGAAACCAGCGCCGAACTCGAGCCCGGCGCCGAAGTCGAAGTAGAGATTCGCGGCAAGCGCTATCCTTTTGAAGTAACCGCGTTGCCGTTCTACAAGCGCGACAAGTAAACATCTTTTCCACCGGCCCGAAAGGACTACACCACCATGGCTACCCTTCCACAAGATTTCTCCTACTCCGAAGACCACGAGTGGGTCAACGCCACCGCTGACGCCGTCGCAGGCGCTACCGTGCGCATCGGCATTACCTCCGTCGCTGCCGATCGCCTGGGCGAGGTTGTCTTTGCCGAGCTTCCGGAGGTGGGCGACACCGTCACCGCCGGCGAGTCCTGCGGTGAGGTCGAGTCCACCAAGTCCGTCTCTGACCTCTACTCCCCTGTCACCGGCACCGTCAAGGCCGTTAACGAGGCCGTGTACGATGACTACGCGGTCATCAACAACGACCCGTTTGGTGAGGGCTGGCTCTTCGAGGTCGAGGTAGATGAGGCCGGCGAGCTCATGGATGCCGCCGCCTACGCATCCGCCAACGGCCTAGACTAATTCGGCCCCACGCGGGAGGGTGTGCCACGCGCATCCTCCCGCTTTGCTTTGCCTACCGCACCAGAGGAAACTTTGAGGCTATGACTGCACCACGCGATCCTTTCTTCCCCGCCGAGCGCTCTATCCGCGCCTCCGATAAGCCACTAGAGGTCCGGTTCTTGGGCCGGATGGACTACCAAGAGGCGTGGGACTACCAGGCCGAGGTAGCGGCCGCCCGCGCCAAGGGCGAGCAGGGCGATGTGGTGCTCGTGGTTGAGCATCCCAATATCTATACCGCCGGCAAACGCACCCAGCCAGAGGATATGCCCGATAACGACCTGCCCGTCATCACCGTGGACCGCGGCGGGCGCATCACCTGGCATGGCGAGGGCCAGTTGGTCATCTACCCCATTATCAAGCTGGCTGAGCCTGTCGACGTCGTCGACTATGTACGCCGCTTGGAGGAAGCCACCATCCAGACGGTCCGCCAGATGGGCGTGACCACCGCTGGACGCATCGACGGCCGCTCGGGCGTTTGGGTTCCCTCCACCACGCAGGCCAAGGATCCATCCGCGCCGAAACGCGACCGCAAGATTGCCGCGCTCGGCATCCGCATTACCCGCGGGGTGACCATGCACGGCTTGGCGCTCAATTGCTGCAATACGCTGGACTATTACGACCACATTGTGGCCTGTGGCATCGATGACGCCGACGTGACCACCCTGTCTCTAGAACTGGGCCACCAGGTCAGCCTCGAGGACGCCACCCAGCCGCTGTTGCAAGCGCTGGACGACGCCCTCTCGGGCCGCCTCATCGTTGCCGACCACACCTTCGGCTCAGCCCCGGATCCCACGAAGCTGGCTAATGAAAGGGCACGGGAGAGGCGTCGGCAAGCGCAGCAGTAGCCCTCGTTCGGGGCTGGCGCGGAATAGGATGTGACCGCGGCGACATATACCTAGAAGAGCTATTAGCCATCACCACCGTCAACCGATAAAGTGAGTTTTTGTGACTGTAAAGCCTGAAGGACGCAAGATGCTCCGCATTGAAAAGAAGAATGCGGAGTCACCCATCGAACAAAAGCCACGCTGGATTCGCAACCAGGTCCGCACCGGCCCGGGCTACGAGGACATGAAGTCCCGCGTGGCCGGCGCCTCCCTGCACACCGTGTGCCAGGAGGCAGGCTGCCCGAATATCCACGAGTGCTGGGAATCCCGCGAGGCTACGTTCCTTATCGGTGGCGATAAGTGCACCCGCCGCTGCGACTTCTGCGATATTGCCACCGGCAAGCCGGAAGAACTAGACCGCGACGAGCCGCGCCGCGTGGCCGAAAACATCCGGGAAATGGACCTTAACTACACCACCATTACCGGCGTTACCCGCGACGATCTTCCTGATGAGGGCGCTTGGCTCTACGCCGAGGTCGTGCGCAAGATTCACGAGCTCAACCCGCATACCGGCGTGGAAAACCTCACCCCGGACTTCTCTGGCAAGCCGGACCTTCTGGAAGAGGTCTTTGAGGCCAAGCCAGAGGTCTTCGCCCACAACCTGGAAACCGTGCCGCGCATCTTTAAGCGCATCCGCCCGGCCTTCCGCTACGAGCGTTCCCTGGACGTTATCCGCCAGGCCCACGACTATGGCCTGATTACCAAGTCCAACCTGATTTTGGGCATGGGCGAGACCGAGGATGAGGTCGAGGAAGCATTGCGTGACCTGCGCTCTGCTGGCTGCGATATCATCACCATCACCCAGTACCTGCGCCCCGGCCCGCGCTTCCACCCGATTGAGCGCTGGGTGCGCCCAGAGGAATTCGTCGCCCATTCCAAGCTGGCCAAGGAGCTCGGCTTCGGCGGCGTCATGTCCGGCCCGCTGGTGCGCTCGTCCTACCGCGCCGGCCGCCTCTACGTGCAGGCCATGGAAAAGCGCGGCTTCGAGCTGCCAGAAAACCTCAAGCACCTGGCTGAGACCTCCCAGGGTGCCACCGCCCAAGAGGCCTCCACCCTGCTGGAGAAGTACGGCCCCTCGGAAGAGACTCCCGTGACCACCCGCATGGCCAAGACCCCGGCTAATGCGAATTCGGCGGCGGCCACCATCCGCTAAACCGAACGTTTTCATAACGGCCTGCGCTTTTCGCGTGGGCCGTTTTAACATTTATGCCCGTTGACCTTTAAAGTAGGAGCCATGGCGAAAGATGACAAGGCAGCACTAAAGGCTGCAAAGAAGCAAGAACGCGCGGCCAAGCGCCAGCAGCGTAAGCAAACCTGGTCCCAAATGTGGCAAGCATTCAATATGCAGCGCAAGCAGGATAAGGCGCTTATCCCCATCATGCTGGGTGCCTTCCTGGGCATGGGCTTGCTCTTCTTCCTCATTGGCCTGCTTTTTAGCGGCCAGTGGTTCATGCTCATCCTCGGCTTGGGCATCGGCGCGCTGCTCGCCATGTTCCTCTTTACCCGCCGCCTTGAACGCGATATGTACAAGCGCGTGGAGGACCAACCGGGCGCTGCCGGCTGGGCGCTGGAGCAGCAGCTGCGCAATACCGTGGGCATCGTATGGTCCGTCAAGACCGGTGTGGCCGCCACCCGCCAGCAGGATCTTATCCACCGCGTCATCGGCAACGCCGGCGTCATCTTCGTGTGCGAGGGCAATAAGAACCGCGTACGCCCCACCTTGAACCAGCTGAAGAAGCGTGTAGACAAGATCGCCGGCGGCGTTCCCATCTACGAAATCTTCGTGGGCAACGGCGAGGACGAGGTTCCCGTATCCAAGCTGCGCAATAAGGTCATGAAGCTGCCACGCAACTTCAATAAGAACGAAACCTACGAAAACATCCGTCGCATCGAGGCCATGGATTCCATGCCGGGTACCACCCCAGGTATGCCCAAGGGTCCAACGCCCCACCAGGCGCAGAACATGGCCGGCATGAATCGCCGCATGCGCCGCGCCCAGCAGCGCAAAAAGAATAAGTAGGGCGCCTAAAGCGAATCCCTGCTACACCGTCTACGGCGTAGCAGGGATTTTCTTATACCCAGAAAAGTCGGGCACCTTAGGAGCGAATGACGATGGTGCCGGTGGCGCGGTCGTGCATGCCGCGTCCATCCGCATCAACCATGGCCGCTGGGAACAGCACACCGGTAAGCACTGTGCGCAACGCCGCGCGCCATAGGCCCACGTGGGCACCGGGGACATCGAGTCGCGCCACGCCCATCCCCAGCAGCAGCATGCCGGGGGTGCGGGCAAAGAGCCAACCACACACGATTCCCATGATGACCCACAGGGCGTAGCCCAAGAAGGCCACGCCACCAAGTTCCGTGGTGAACATGTGGATCAGGTTGGCAATGAGCATGCACACGATCCAGTCAATGGCCACGGCGCCGGCGCGGCGGCCAACGGGGGCCAGTGACCCCGGCCCGGACTCCGGAAGGCCGAGCTTTTCGCCCGGCCAGCGGCCGGGGCCTTCCATGTCATCGTATTCGCCCGGAATATTCGGCCCGTCGAGCCACGTACGCTTATCTGCCATGCTCACCAATCTAGCGGGCACAAAGTGAGATGTGAAACGAGGGGAATCGCGATGCCTCGGGTGCGAACCTAGTAGGCTATAGAGAGACAATTCACCGGTCAACAACGAGGAGACAAACGTGTCTTTCGAGACAGTGCAGGACATCGTCCAATTTATTAAGGACGAGGACGTAAAGTTCGTCGATATCCGCTTTACGGACGTCCCAGGCACCGAGCACCACTTTTCCATCCCAGCAGATGAGTTCACCGTAGAAGATGCCGAAAGCGGCCTCGCTTTCGACGGCTCCTCTATCCGCGGATTCACCACCATCGATGAGTCCGATATGACCCTGCTGCCGGATCCAGCCACCGCGCATATCGATCCGTTCCGCACGGCCAAGACCCTGAACATCAAGTTCTTCGTCCACGACCCATTTACCTTTGAGCCTTTCTCCCGCGACCCACGCAACATCGCGCGCAAGGCAGAAGAGTACCTGCAGTCCACCGGCATTGCCGATACCTGCAACTTTGGCGCTGAGGCCGAGTTCTACCTCTTTGACTCCGTGCGCTTTGGCACCGACGTACAGCACGGCTTCTACGAGGTGGATTCCGATGAGGGTTGGTGGAACCGCGATAGCGAAACCAACTTCGACGGCACCCCGAACACCGGCTACAAGACCCGTATGAAGGGCGGCTACTTCCCCACCGCGCCGTATGACAAGCACGGTGAGGTGCGCGACGCCATGGTAGAGAACCTGCAGAAGGTTGGCTTCGATGTCGAGCGCTTCCACCACGAGGTCGGTGCCGGCCAGAATGAGATCAACTACCGCTTCAACTCCATGTTGCACGCGGGCGATGACATCCAGACCTTCAAGTACGTGGTCAAGCAGACCGCGGCACAGTGGGGCAAGACCGCAACCTTCATGCCTAAGCCGCTGGCTGGCGATAATGGTTCCGGCATGCACGCCCACATGTCCCTGTGGAAGGACGGCAAGCCTCTCTTCCACGATGAGGCTGGCTACGCAGGCCTTTCCGATATCGCCCGCTACTACATCGGCGGTATCCTCCACCACGCCGGTGCAGTTCTTGCGTTCACCAACCCGACGCTGAACTCCTACCACCGCCTGGTGCCAGGCTTCGAGGCTCCGATCAACCTGGTGTACTCCCAGCGCAACCGCTCGGCCGCTATCCGTATCCCGATTACCGGTTCCAACCCGAAGGCCAAGCGCATCGAGTTCCGCGCACCGGACCCATCCGGCAACCCGTACTTGGGCTTTGCCGCCATGATGATGGCCGGCATCGACGGCGTAAAGAACCGCATTGAGCCGCACGCTCCAGTTGATAAGGACCTCTACGAGCTGCCGCCGGCAGAGGCTGAGTCCATCCCGCAGGCACCGACCTCCCTCGAGGCTTCCTTGAAGGCCCTGCAGGAGGATATGGACTTCCTCACCGAAGGCGATGTCTTCACCGAGGATCTCATCGAGACCTACATCAACTACAAGTACGAGAACGAGATCAACCCGGTTCGCCTGCGTCCTACCCCGCAGGAATTTGAAATGTACTACGACTGCTAGAGCTACGCTTGCCGACGCCCCCTCTCGCCACCGGCTTTCCGCCTTCCTAGGCTCCCTAATTGCTGAGTGCCGATTGGGGGCCTTGCAGATCTATGTGCACTTTGGCTTCAGAAGTTTTGCACCCAACATTGACAAGCGCCCTCGGTTCTTGGCGGTGCCCCACTCCTTGTTGTTTGACTATCGCAGCGTTTTCAGATGCATGGCACTTGAGCAAAACCTTGCGCAAATGATTACTAAGATTGCGCATTTTGCGCTATACTTTAGTCAATCGATACCCCCTCCAAGCTTCCCATAGGAACAGCTCAATATGAGAGGGGGGCTTTGCTATTCTGAAGCAATGAACCGCAGGAAGAAGTTCCTTAGCATTGAAGAACAAGTTAGTTTAATTCAACGCCGTGGGTTAACCCTTCCTTCCGAAAAATCTGCTAAAGATTTCCTTGAGCGTCAAAATTACTACCGCTTTTCGGGCTACATGCGGTACTTCCAAGAAGACATAGCCGGTGACGAAGCCAGATTCTTTCCTGGCACCCAGTGGGATGAAATAGTTAATATCTACCGGTTGGACATCGAACTTCGTTCTCTTCTTCTCCGCGGGCTCCAAGAAGCAGAGCTTGCTGCCAGGACGGCCTTTGCGCTCAGCGAAGGTGAAATCCATTCTCCTTATGAGAAGTATCTTCAGCCCACTGCTTACCGGCGCCCACCAAGTCCGGCCATGCGGCCCACACACGATCTAATTATCAGTGAGCTCAAGCGGTCTAAGGAACCATACCTCCATAAATACCAAAAGGACTCAGGGTCCGACACTGAAAGGTGGGTTTACGATGTTCCAATTTGGGTGGCCGTCGAGGCATTGTCCTTTGGTACGTTGTCGAAAGCGATAAGCTTCCGAAACGACCACAACCAGGTTTACGCAAAGACTTGTTCCATTCTTGGCGTAAAGAAACAATATTTGGCGCGCCAATTGCGCTCTTTTACATTCGTGAGAAATAAGTGCGCTCACTCAGCTCGGTTATGGAACAGTTTCGTCTTGGACCAACCTGCAGTATCCAATGCTACGAAGCGGCGTGCTGAGAAAGTTTTAGGTCAAAATTACGGCGAGAACTCGCTACTAGCAGTAATTGTAGCCCTTGATAACTTTCTCTTCCTTACAAATTCGTGGGTTGGATTTTTGGATGAGTATATGAAGCTGGTCGAACGAAATCCGGATTTCCACCAAGGTATAGCGAATCCTCATCATTCATAGCCTCCTTGCTGTATGAACACGCAATGGTATTCCAGCCCTTTTCTTGCGACCCCAGACACACATTCACGTGGGTTTGACCCCCGCCCCTAAATGCACGCTTAGCGAGAGTTCTCACCAGCAAAAACGACAGCAAAATTCTGATAACCCGACCGAAAGAAATTAACATGTGGGTGTGACTAATAGATTCCGCCAACTCCCAGCCCCTGGCCCCGCGTGGGGAGGCAGCCTCATGGGCACCTCCATCGTCTCGCGCCTGCTCGTGGAAGAAGGCATGATGATCCTGGCCGGCATTTTTGCCGCCATCGCGTGCGTCATCTTTGTCGTTCTCACCGCGGGCTTCTTGCGCTACCGCCACCCCAGCTTTGAGCGCACCACTATGGCGGAGTGGTCGATGTTTTTCATCGGAATCTTGGCGCTCGGTGCCGCGCTTTCCGGTCTGACGGATATCCCTACCTTCCGTCTCGTGGGCTTTTGGATCGGTGGCCCGGTTACGGTTATTACGTGGGCTATCCAGCTCACGCGCTTTCATGGCGAGCCGAAGTTCACCTGGGGCCTGCCGCTGGTCGGCCCTATGATTTCGGCTTCCGTTTCCGGTTGGCTGGCTAATGATTACGGCCCGCTCTACCACGTGATGGGTACGGTATTTTTCTTCATGTCCCTGGTGACGGCGGTGCCCACCTTCGCCCGCGTGTACTGGGCGGCATGGCACGGCAAGGTGGATTTCACCGGCGCCAAATCAGCCACCGCATGGGTCCCGCTAGGCGTGGTGGGCCAGTCCACCACGGCAATGCAGATTCTCTTCCCCGGCACGGTGTCCATCTATTACGGCGTTACGGCCCTTATCATCGCCATTCCACTGTCCATCTACGCGATGTTTACCTTCTATCCCAATGTGGCTCGGTGGGTTCCGTACTCCCCGGCGTGGTGGTCTTGCACGTTCCCGCCGGGAACCGTGAGCATGGGCGGCCACCAGCTGGCATTAGTCAATGGCTCCGAGCTTATCGACGCCATTGCGCTCACCATCCCCGTCCTCCTCACCGCACACTGGATGCTGTGCTCCACCCGCTTCCTCAGCTGGGTGTGGGAAGGAAAGAAGGAAACCGGCCCTGAAGAGCCACTTATTAAGTCTGGGCCCAACAGGTAGCAAGGAGGCGCAGCCACTATGCGAGACGCCAGCTTCAAACGAGGAAAGCGCCGCAAAGGCCGCCGCACGCGTGAGGCGCGACCGCGACGCGAGCACTGGAGCAGGGAATACGCAATCTATGCGGAAGATTCCTGGGGCATAGATGACTTGGGGCCCGAGGGCGGCGAGAATTCCGTGCGCGCCTATTCCGGCGGCCGCGCAGATGGTAACTGTCGCCGGCGCCGCTGATGCTTAGCTGCTCCCCCATCACCTTCATCGCTTGGGATCGCGCCAACCTGGCTGCGGTGAGAGACGTACTCGCCAGCCTGCAGCGAGACGGCATCTACCTGCGCCGCGGCCGCCTGCTCTTGGAGACGTCCTGGCTTGGCTCAGGCGCGCGGGACTTCTACGCCACTGCATGGCGCTGGGGCGCACAGGACTGCCCGCTCCTTTATGACCTAGCCCGGCGCGGGAAGCTCTTGCTTACTATCAGCGATACCGTGATTTCCTGCGGCAGCAAGGACGACATGGCCGATGCGCGCGCTGGCATTGCACAAGAACTCATCGCCGCCCAGAATCCGCAGCAGTTGTGCGGGCTGCTTGCCGACGCCGCAGAAGACTAGCCCTAGAGCCCCGGTCGTTCGCTGCGCTTCATCCAGCCCATGCGCGGGGCAAAGCCGCGGGGATGCTTCATTTGGGCTACGGCGTCGGCAATCATGAGGCGGTGGCGGCGCGACACGCTATCGGGAAGCTTCGCCACGGAGAACCACCCAGCCTCGGTATTTTCTTCGTCGCTAATGACCGGCTCTGCGCCTTCCGCTACTGATACGCGCAGTGCGGTTCCCATAAAGGTGCACTCATCCCCGTTGGGGTAGGTCACGGGGCCGGACTGTCCCACGCCCAATAGCGCTTCCACCTTAGCGTCGAGACCGACTTCCTCTTTGATTTCTCGCAGCGCGGTGGTAGTAATTTCCTCGCCTGGCTCGCAGATTCCTTCCACCGGGGTCCACGTACCGTTATCGGAGCGCTTTACTAGCAGTACGGAGGGGACTTCCCACAGCGCGGCGTCTGCCGGAACATCGCGGATGATGATGGCGCTGCAGGCTGGCACAAAGATCTGATCGTGGCCAATCTTTTCGCGCAGCTGAACAATAAAATCTGGAGTCGGCATGCCACCTAGCGTAGACCAGTGCGGCGCACTTAGGCCATGGGTCCCAAGACCTCTTTGGCTAGAACCTGAATATCGGTGGCCAACGTGAAAGACAGCTCCATGTCCGTCTGCGTGGTCTCGCAGGTGTGGCCTTCTTCGAGGCGTTGCGTCGTTCCGGAGACCACTCCCACGATGGTTTGTTCTCCTTCTACTTCGCCATACACCGGACCACCGGAGTCGCCATTGGTACTGCATACGCGCGCCCTAGCGGCGATCGAATCCCGCTGGAGTTCCCCCGAGTTCAGCTGCGCCATCGCCGCACCATGGATAAGCGTGCCACAGGTCTCATCAGTCACGCGGCCAAGCTTGCACATATGAAGCGGCAGGTGAGCCAAGGACGTGGCGACGCTATTTTCTACCGCACCGGGGACGTAGTAGTCAGCGCTGCCGGTGATCTCGATAAAGGCCACATCGAGGTCGTGGCTGTCTTCGGCATAAAAATCAGAGTAGATGACCTCGCCGATAGGCTCGGCGGGGTAGCTAAAGTCGCCGTCGGCAGTGCCGGCCCAGACCTTATCGCCGGGTTTGCCGCAATGGGAAGCGGTGACGGCGATCGTGCGGGCGTCGGCAAGCGTAAATGACCACGCCGCGGTGCAAGACTGGTAGTTGAAGTAGGCACCCGGCTGCGGTTCATCGCCGGAGAGATCCAAGGCGGTGCCCGGAGCGAGCGGCGCCGTGGCCGGGGAATAGGACTCATTGGGAATGAGGTTTTTAGAAGACAGGGCGGAGAAACTTGGCTCTTCCCCACCCCGCACCGGGCTGCAGGCCGCAAGGAACGCGGCCGTGCACGCTACAAAGACGCTAGTTGCTCTCCGCGTCCGCATCCCCGACGTTGTCCTTGTTCTCTTCTTCCGCATCCATCTCCGCCTGGGCTTTGAGATCGCGGATGAACTTTTCCGGATCAAACTCGGTGTAGTGTTCCGGGCCGGCAAAATTTTCTAGGGCCATGGTCTAAACCTCCGTTTTCTGAATCGACGTGGTGATGTAATCCTTGACCGCCGCGGCATCATTAGGCAAGTCCTTGACGTGCCGCTCAGTATCGAGGATGCCGGCAAAGCGTTCGGGCGGCTCGGGGGCGGAGCCGATGGCTTCCGTGATGGTCTCAGCAAACTTCACCGGCAGCGCAGTCTCTAGACACACGATTGGCGTTTCTACGCCCTCGCGCTGTGCGCCGCGGGCCACCTTGATGCCGTCGGCCGTGTGCGGATCCGCCAGGTAATCAAAGCGCTCGTGCACGTCCTTGATGGTGGCTAGGCGATCGGCATGGCTGGAAGAACCAGACAGGAAACCATAGTCTTCGCGGGCAGTGGCAATCTTCTCCTGGTCGATGCTAAAGCCGCCCTCTTTCACCTTAGTGCCGAAAAGCTCCGCGGTTTCGGCTGCATCGCGGCCGAGCAAGTCAAACGCAAAGCGCTCAAAGTTCGAGGCGCGCGAAATATCCATCGACGGCGAAGAGGTTGCCATGGTCTCTGCGGCTGGGCGCGGCCGATAGTTGCCGGTGCGGAAGAACTCATCCAGTACGTCGTTCTCATTGGTGGCCACGATGAGGCGATCAATGGGAAGGCCCATCTGGCGAGCGATGTGGCCGGCGCAGATATCGCCAAAGTTACCGGTGGGAACACTAAAGGAAACCTTCTGATCGGCGGTTTCGGTGACCTTGAGCCAGCAGGAGATGTAGTAGACCACCTGGGCCATCAGCCGTGCCCAGTTAATGGAATTGACCGCGCCGATGCGGTAGGCGGCCTTAAAATCAGCATCTCCCGATACCGCCTTGACCACATCCTGGCAATCATCGAAGACGCCATCGAGAGCGATGTTGAAGATATTCGGGTCATCCAGCCCAAACATCTGCGCCTGTTGGAAGGCCGTCATCCGGCCGGCTGGGGTGAGCATAAAGACGCGAATGCCATGGCGCCCGCGCATCGCATACTCTGCAGAGGACCCCGTATCGCCGGAAGTAGCGCCCAGAATATTGAGGGTCTCGCCGCGGCGGGCGAGCTCATATTCAAAGAGCTCACCCAAAAGCTGCATGGCCATGTCCTTAAATGCTGCAGTTGGCCCTTCGGATAGATGGCCGATGAAAAGGCCCTCGCCTAGTTCGGTGACGGGAACGATTTCCGGGTCCGCGAACTTAGGGCTGGTATAGGCGCGGGCGGCGATGGCCTCGATGTCTTGCGCTGGAATATCGTCAATGAAAAGCTTAAGTACCTCGGCCGCAAGCGCCGCGTAGCCTTTGTCCGCTAGGAGCCTGCGCCATGAATTTAAAGTGGCGGAATCTAGCTGTGGGTAGCTCTCCGGCAGGTATAAACCGCCATCGGGGGCAAGCCCGCCGAGGAGAATATCTGTAAAAGATGCGGGCTGACGGGCGGTATCGCGGGTCGAAATGTACTTCACACAAAAGAATCTTAGTAGTTAAGGCGTAAGGTATCAGCCATGTCGCAGCCGAATCCCAGAGAAGTCATTACCACTCAGGCTTTAAGCATTTGGGTAGCCGCCATGGCGGTCTACCTCGTAGCGATTACCGGCCGTACCTCTTTCGGTGTGGCTGGTTTGGATGCCATTGAGCGCTTCGATGTCGACGCCGGTCGTATCGCAGTCTTTACCTCTGTGCAGTTGGGCGTGTACGCCCTAGCCCAAATCCCCACCGGCATCTTGATTGATAAATTTGGCCCCCGCCTACTCCTCGTGGTCGGCGCCGTTATTATGGGTGTGGGCCAAGTGGTGCTGGGCTTTACCACCAGCTATGGCGTTGCCATTGCCGCGCGCGTGCTCATCGGCGCGGGCGATGCCACGGCATTTCTCTCCGTGATGCGCATCCTGCCCTATTGGTTCCCGCTGCACCGTACGCCTATGTTTACCCAGGTGACGTCGTCGCTGGGGCAGATGGGCCAGTTCATTTCCGCGGTTCCCTTCCTGTGGTTGCTGGGTGCGGCCGGCTGGACCGCCGCCTTCGTCACCCTTGGCGCGGTAGGCATCCTGGTAGCCATCGCCGCCATCGTGGCGGTAGCAGACTCACCAGAGAAGTTGGGCATTATCCCCACGGAGAAGGAACCACCCAACTCGCAGGCCACCAGCATCCCGGCCCGCCTGAAAGTGGTATTCCGCTCCCCGGTGGCCTGGCAGGCTTACTTCATCCACTACATCGGCATGCTCCCGCTCATCGTCTTTGTCATGCTGTGGGGCATGCCCATGATGACGCAGGGCATGGAGATGTCCAAGGCCAAGTCCAGCCTGGTGCTCACCTTGCTGGCGGTGTTCTTGGTCTTCGTTGGCCCCTTGCACGGCAAGATTTCCTCCCGCGCGCAGCATGTCCGCCCATGGCTTAGCCTCGGGTTTGTCGCGGTTCACGTACTTGCGTGGTTGCTTTTCTTTGCCTTTGGCACCGACAGCGGTTTGGCCGCAATTTTGGTGGTGTCCTTCATTACTGCGCTCTGCACGCCAACGGCCAACTATGGCTTCGATATCGTGCGTGAGCGCATGGACCGCTCCGTGGTGGCCACCGCTACGGGCCTAGGCAATATGGGCGGGTTTACCTCCGGCATGTTGGGTGCGCAGCTCTTCGGCATGGTCTTGGACCACTCCTCCGACGCCCCTGATTACTCCATGCCGGATTTCACTGCCGCCGCGGCTGCGGTGCTAGCCGTTTGGGTAGTAGGCATGATTGGCGTGGTCATCACCCACTTCCTTCGCCGCCGCGCCGGCGAAGACGGGCCTTCTGTCACCATCGTGGAGGTTTCCTAAAAGCCCTCGGATGTTTACTCCGGGTTGAGGATAAAGCGAATGGTCCCCTCAGGGTCTGCCAAAAGCTCCCGAGTAGCCGCCACGGCTTCCGCTTCATCGAAGGCGATGCGTTCAAAGCCAGTATCGTTGAGCTCCACAATGTCCGCACCAGGGCAGGCAAGAAGAATCGGCGAGTGCGTGGCGATGATGACTTGCGCGCCGCGGTCAACCGCTAGGGCAATTTCCCCTACGAGGGCTAGTTGCCGGATAACGGACAGCCCTGATTCTGGCTCATCAAGGATGTACACGCCTTGGCCATTGATGTGCTCGTAAAGCAGGTCGAAGACGGATTGTCCGTGCGAGCGGCGGGACAAATCCACATTCTGAGAAAGAGTCGAACGGCCGCCACGTTCGGCCGCTGAATCCCCACGTCCAATCAAGTACTCGTGCTTTTCGGCGCGCAAGAAGTAGGCGCGCTGGATAACTTCCTCTGTATCGCAGCGAATGGGGCTACGAGGAACGATTTCATCTGGGTCGTCCATCCGGCCGCCCGCAGGTGAACAGCCCAAATCGCTAGCCACGCCAGCGAGCAAGCTCGATTTACCAATGCCGTTTTCTCCTACAAAGACGGTGACGGGGCTTCGCAGCTTGAAGCTGCCCAAATCAGCTAAATAGTCGAAGACGGGCAGCTCGGCGCGGTAGTCATCAGGCTTAAACTTCAGGCTTAGGGCATCAACCAGCATGGGCCCTAGGTTAATTCAGTTCATCGAGTACGCGCAGCGCATCTTCCTGCGCTGCCGCCGCGCCAAAGTTTTTCAGGTGGCCACCCAAGTCGCCGGCCGGAACTGACTGGGCGATGGTATCGGCCGGCACGGTATTGACGGCATAAGCCACCCCTACCCCGCCGGTGATGGGGATGGCAATGGCGGCGAGTACTCCCGCCGCGGTCGACAGCGTGGTCTTGAAAGTCATAGTCTCCTCCAGAGGCTTCGGCACCGAGCACCCTGCCCGTTACCAATTTGTGATGTTTTACCTTAGGAAGAGTTACTGCCAAGGCCATGCCGCCTAGCTGCGGGTTGCCTGAATTTTCGCGCCCAGTTCGCGAGGAAATAAAGGGCTAGTTTGCTGGATAGCTCTCGGCCACGATGCCATCGCTGGCCGGCATCACAAGGCCTCGCTCAAATGCTACGAGGACTGCCTTTTCATCTGATTCGCTGATGTCACCAGACTCCACCGCACTGTTGAGCTCGCGCTCGAGGTAGACGCGCACATCGGATTTGCCGTTTTCCGTCTGGGTAATATCCCGCGGGACGGAATTGAGCGGGATGCCCAGCGCCTTCGCCAGGGAGGTCACGCGGTTGGCGTCGGTGGAATCATCGGCCTTGATGTCACCATTGACCTGTGCGGGCATGTCTTCCTGAACCACGCCACCAGCCACGGCCTCGCCCACCGTCTTCGTCCCCTTGGGGGGATTATCGCGATTGGTAGCCCACACCCCGACAGCGATAGCCACGATGACGGCCACGGCTACAAAGGCCCACAGGTAGATGAGCTTATGTCGATACACTCCGCTGATTTTAGCCATGGTAACCAGCGCCATCGCCAAAGGAACCGTAGTCATTGCCGCGGGGGTTCTCGCCGCGATCATTGAGGGCGTCGATGATGGAGCGGATGGTGGCCTCTCCTATGCGGTCGGCGCGCCCCCACGAGCGAGGGGCCTGGCGGGAATTGTGCGGTGCTGATTCTGGCCGCGGCGGCACTGGCTTTTCCTCCCGCGGCGTGGAGACCTCGATGGTCAAGGTGGTGCCATCAAGGTGGAGAGCGTCACCGTCGCGCACGCCCGCGGCACGCGCCGCGGAAAGCAGCGCGGATAGTTCGCCCACCGTGGCGTTGTCCACATCGAGTTGCAGCTTAAAAGACATAACTAGCCAGTCCTTTCCTATTCCCATCCCACTTTAGAGTCCGAAAGTGCAAAAAGTAAGGCCACAATGCGCACATCGGGGACTTTCAAGGCTAACTCTAAGAATGCTCGAAGGATTCCTCCTCGCCCCAGAAGACCTCATCTACAACCTTCCGGGCATGGCGGGTAAGTTTCAGATAGTTTTCTAAAAACTCTTGGTTCTCCTCCGGCGGCCAGCCGGCGGCACCGGCTACCTGGGCCAGCTGCGGGCCGGGCCCGGGCAACTGGTCGACGCGCTTGCCGCGCACGAGCACCAATGCATTGCGGGCGTCGGTAGCCATAAGCCAGGCCTCGCGCAGATCCGAGACTTGCTCGGCAGACAAGATTGCGTTCTCCTCTAAGGCATCGAGCACGCGCAGTGTGGACGGATCGTGCAGTTGGGCATACTCGTGGGCATGCATCATGGTCAGGAGCTGCACAGTCCATTCAATATCTGAGAGCGCACCGCGCCCCAACTTGGTATGAGTATTACGGTCCGCACCGCGCGGCAGACGCTCATTGTCCACGCGCGCCTTCATGCGCCGGATATCGCGAATGGTCGAGGCGCTCGCGCCGCCTTCTGGGTAGCGGAAGCTATCGACCATGGATATAAATCGCTCGCCTACTTCCCTATCGCCAGCCACGAAGGCCGCGCGCAACAAAGCCTGCAGCTCCCACGACTCGCCCCACTCGCGGTAGTAGCGCTCATAGGAGGAGATGGTGCGTGCCACCGCACCAGAACGGCCCTCCGGGCGCAGGCCCAAATCGACGTCCAGTGGTGGGTCGCCTGAAGGCTTAGACAGGCGGCGCCGAAGCTTATCGACGATCCCGATGGCCCACTTCACGGCCTCCCCTTCCGCACCAGAGTCATCGGCCGGTTCGCTGGGTTCTGCCACCACAAGCACATCCGCATCTGAGCCAAATCCCAGCTCCATGCCTCCCAAGCGGCCCATGCCAATGACGGCGATGCGCGCTGGCGGCTCTGCATCTTCGTTGGCAAGGCGCCACGCGCGCACCTCGGCGCGAAGTGCAGCCTCAAGGACGGCATCCCAAATTGTGGATAGCTCATGACATACCTGCTTGACCGGCATGAAGCCCAGCAAATCCGCACTGGCGATGCGGGCCAGCTCCACTCGGCGCAACGAGCGCGCCACCGCCACCGCTTTATCCGGGTCGGCGTGGCGCTTGCTGGAATTAACTAGCGCCTTGGAAACCTGTTCGGGCTTGGTTTCTAGCAATTTGGGGCCAGTGGCGCCGTCGGAAAGCTGCTTGACCGAATCCGGTGCGCTAATAATCAGATCAGAGGTAAACGGCGAGGTACCCAGGATATGCATGAGCCGCTGGCCCACAATTCCTTCATCGCGCAGCATGCGCAAGAACCACGACCTATCGTTCGCGGCCTCCGAGAGCTTGCGATAATTCAACAGGCCCATATCGGGGTCTGCGGTATCAGCCAGCCATTCCATCAAGGTTGGCAGCAAAATCGCTTGGATGCGTGCCTTGCGCGAGGTTCCCGCCGCCAAGGAGGTCAGGTGCTCGAATGCGCGCTCGGGGTGGTTATAGCCCAACGCGGCCAGCTGCAGCTTGGCGGCCTCCGGCGAAAGCTTGAGCTCATCGGCGGACATGGTGACCACGGAATTAAGCAGCGGCCGGTAGAACAGGCGCGAGTGCAGCTCGGAGATCCGCAGGCGGATACGGCGCAGGTGCGACAGCATGCGCTCGGCCGCCGACTTGGTGCCCTGTGGATAAAAGCCGGCGATGCGCGCCAGCCATTTCATTCCCTCTTCATCGTCCTTTTCCGGCAGCGTGTGCGTGCGGCGGAAGCGCTCTAATTGCAGGCGGTGCTCGAGCAGGCGCAGAAACTCATAGGCTTCAATGAGCTGGGTGCCGTCCTCGCGGCCGACGTACCCCGCTGAAATCAGCGCCTCCAGCGCCTCCACCGTGGAAAGCGCGCGCAGCGTCTCATCGGAGCGACCATGGACCAACTGCAGGAGCTGGACAGCAAATTCGATATCGCGCAGGCCGCCCACGCCCAACTTGAGCTCGCGGTGCTTGAGCTCCTCGGGAACATTGGCCAGCACGCGGCGGCGCATGGCCTGTACGTCCTCAACAAAGGACTCGCGCTGCGACGCCGTCCACACCATCGGTCGGATCTGGTCCAAATAGTCCTGGCCTAGCGGGAGGTAGCCGGTCATAGCGCGCGCTTTAAGGAGCGCCTGGAATTCCCACGTCTCCGCCCACCGCTTGTAGTAGGCCACGTGAGATTCCAAGGTGCGCACCAATGCGCCTGACTTTCCCTCGGGGCGCAGGTTCGCATCCACCTCGAAGAAGGTGGTGGATCCAATGCGATTAAACTCCGCCGCCAGCCGCGTGGCTCGAGGGGTTGCCTCGCTGCCGACGAAGATGACGTCCACATCGGAAATATAGTTCAGCTCGCCTGCGCCGCACTTGCCCATCGCCATGACAGCCAGCTGTGCATCCAAGGGGGCATCGCCGTAAATGGTGCGCACGGCACAGGCAAGGGAGGCGGTCAAGGCGGCGTCGGCAAGCGCGGTGGTCAGCGCCGTAATCTGGCGAAATCCTACCTCCGGCTGCAGCTTGGTCTGGCCCTTGCGTGAATGGAAGGTACCCGCCACATCGCAGGCGGCAATGCGCATCATCAAAGTGCGGTACGTCGTGCGCAGCGCCTGCTTATGCTCCCCCTCGCCGGCGCGGTAGGTGCCCGGCGCGCTCAAGTCTTTGCGCGCCGGATCGGGACGGTCAATGTCCTCCGCAAAGTCCGCGGGCTCGGCATCGACGGCACCGAGCAGGCTTTGCAGCATCTCTTCAGACTGTGGAAGAGGTTTTTCTAGTTCTCGCCACAGCTCAGGGTGCGCCGCGAGGTGATCGCCAAAGGCAGTCGACGCACCCAGTAGTGCGAAGAGGCGCACGCGCAGAGTTTCATTGGAACGCACGGCATCATCGAGCTCAGGGGCTTGTTCATAGATGCGGATCAGGTTATTGAGAGCCAGGTCAGGGTCGCCCACGGCAGCGAGGGTCCACAACAGATCCACCGATTCCGGATTCTTCCACCCCAGCTGCTCAATATCCTGGGCAGCATGCGGGCGAGTAAGGCCTAGTGTGGCCGGTGAAGGCACAGCAGCAGGACGCATTTTTCTCCTAGAAGTTCAGGTTATTGCGCAGCTCAAAGGTGGTGATTTGGCTCTGATAGTGATGCCACTCATCCCACTTGGAGCGCAGGAAGAACTCAAAGACGTGCTCGCCCAGGACTTCTGCCATGAACTCTGATTTTTCAAATTCTCGCAAGGCCTGATCCAAGCTGGTGGGTAGATCCTTATAGCCCATCGCGCGGCGCTCGCGACGAGTGAGCTGGTGGACATCGTCCTCGGCCGGATCATCGAGCTCGTAGCCCTCGCGGATGCCTCGCAGGCCAGCCGCCAATAGCACCGCATAACCCAGGTAGGGGTTCATCGAGGCATCAATGGAACGGATTTCTACCCGGCGCGATTCTTCCTTGGTCAGCCGGTAGGTGGGAACGCGGACCAGCGCGGAGCGATTCGATACTCCCCAGGTGGCTGCGCCCGGCGCCTCGTTGCCGAACATCAGGCGCTTATAAGAATTGGTCCACTGATTCACAATCGCGGACATCTCCGTGGAGTGCTCCAGGATGCCGGCGATGAACTGCCGGCCGGTCTGGGACAAAGAGAATTCATCGTCCGGATCGTGGAAGGCATTGGATTGGCCTTCAAAAAGGCTCAAGTGGGTGTGCATGCCTGAACCCGGCAGGTGCTCGAAGGGCTTAGGCATGAAGGTGGCGCGCACGTTGGAATTGGTGGCCACCTGCTTGATCACATGCCGGAAGGTCATGATGTTATCGGCCATGGTGAGCACGTCCGCATGGCGCAGATCAATTTCTTGCTGGCCCGGCGCGGTTTCGTGGTGGCTAAACTCCGTGGCGATTCCCAGCGATTCCAGTGCTAGCATTGCCTTCCTGCGGAACAGCGGGGCGGTATCGTGTGTTGCTTGGTCGAAGTAACCGCCGTTGTCCGTGGGCACCAAGTCGGTGAGTTCGCGGCCGCGCTCGAAAAGATAGAACTCGATTTCTGGTGAGGCCATGCAGGTAAATCCATCGTTGGCGGCCTCGGTTACCTGGCGGCGCAGGATATGGCGCGGGTCCACCATGGAGGGCTGGCCGTCTGGCTGCGCGATATCGCAAAACATGCGGGCCGATTGCAGGTCCGGCTCGTCCATATCAAAGGGCAGAATCTGGAAGGTAGAGGGATCTGGCAGCGCGATGGTGTCAGACTCAGAGATGCGAGAAAAGCCCTCTACGGAAGAACCATCAAAGCCAACACCTTCTTCAAAGGCCGATTCCAACTCGGACGGGCTCATGACCACGGATTTGAGGGCGCCCAGAATATCCGTAAACCACAGGCGGATAAAGCGGATATCGCGTTCCTCAACGGTGCGCAAGACAAATTCGTGTTGGCTATTCATGCTTTAGACCTTACCGGCTCTCCCCCGAGGGATGTGCAGTTCATGCGACAGTTTTTCCAGGGCGAAATGTGCAGGTCGCAAGAGTATCCAGGGGGTGGCTAGCGGGGGCTTTTCCGGCAGGATCCAGCGTCAGCGCATGCTTTGCTAAGTGGGCAAGCGAACACACGTACACCTCTTAAAGGACGAAACTTTATGACCACCCACTGCGATGACCTTTCTGCTCACGTAATCGAACGCCTCATCACCGCCGCACAACAAGGTTGGGCGCCGGCGGACCTAGAACACGTCTTAGGTCCGCACGCCTACCCCATTATTTACCGTGCGAGCCCCCATGTACCGGCACGAATTACCTCCCCTGCGCTGCGCAAAGCATGGCTCCAGATGGCCCCTCCGCAGGAGAATTTCATTCCGCGCGATAAGCTGCGCGCCATTATTAAAGAGCTCATCCACTTGCCAAGGCTGCGCGATACGGAGCTTCTAGCCTCCGGCGAATCCTTGCGGGAGGATGGGCTTAGCGATAAGCAACGCAAAATCCGCGAAAAGGTGCTAGGCCTTTTGCGAAAAGCGGAATCTACCAGCTTTGAGGATGAGGCCGAGGTCCTCATCTCTAAGGCACAGTCCCTGCAGCAGAAGTATCGCATCGAGGATCTCCTTACCTCCGAGCTACCTGATCTTATTTCCCACCGCGTGCACATCCACCCGCCGTATATCAAGCACCAGGCTTCCCTGTTAAGCACTATCTCTGACGCCAATGGATGCACTACTCTCCTTATTCATGACAAGGGCTTGGCCTGCGTGATTGGCGCTCCTGCCGACGCCGCCCATTGCGCCGACCTCTTCGCCTCTCTTAACCGTCAATGCGATTGGTTCATGCGCAATGGTGACGGCGCAGAAATTGCCCGCGCTACGGGCTCTACCGCCGCCTATCGCCGTAGTTTCCGGCTCTCTTATGCCGCCCGCATTGGTGAATTGCTCACTCAAGCAAATGAGGATGGCATCGCAGATAACCTGCGGGAGTCGCAGTACTGCTCACACCATGCAGAGACTGTAGCCACCCAAACCCTTCCGGCACTGCAGGCGCGCACCGATCATGCCATCGATACCCGCAATCGTCTCTTCCCCAACCTGACGGAAATGTCGCTTTCCATGAACAGCATGCACGGCATCAACGATGGCATTGCCGCTGCCGATAGATCTCACTTAGGCGGCGATTCTTCCGGAATCGGTCCGGTCCCCGAAATCACGCAGTAATTCTGCCCTGCTCAAGGCCATTCTTCCTTCCCGTTCCCTGCTAGCGAACGGGGGCGAGGAGTGGCACCGCAGCGAATGCTTAACGGGTAAGATCACCGGTGAGATTTATTTGGTCTAGAAAGTAAAAGGTACGTGAATGTCTACACAGTCTTTTCTCGAAGTTGAAGCGAAATTCTCCGTAGCCGAGTCCACTCAGCTCCCTGAACTGACCCGCCTCGAGGGAGTTGACCACGTTGCAGACACGCGCCACCACGCGCTTTCTGCCATCTACTACGACACCGAAGACCTCCGCCTCACCCACGCAAAGGTCACCCTCCGCCGCCGTACCGGTGGCAATGATGATGGCTGGCATATCAAGATTCCTAGCGAGGCTGGCCGCACCGAAATCCATGCCGAGCTGGGTGAACCTGTCGATGGCCGCTACGAAGTACCGGAGGAGCTTCTCCACCAGGTTCGCTCCATTATCCGCCACAACGAACTCACCCCGATTGCGCAGGTAGACAACAAGCGCACCGAGATGGTCCTAGCGGATGCCGACAATAAGCCGGTAGCAGAATTCTGCGATGACCACGTCACCGCCTTTTCCTTCCTTCCAGGTGGCCAGCAACAGTCGTGGCGCGAGTGGGAAGTAGAGCTCGCTGGTGAGCTTCCTGGCACTGAGGAAGGTACGCAATTCATTCGCCGTGCCACTTCCCTGCTTATCGGTGCCGGTGCGCGCGTTTCTTCCTCCCCATCCAAGCTGAAGTCTGCTTTGGGCGATTCCTACACCAATGCCCCGCTGCCTCCAGCCCTGGTATCGCCGGATGTGGACCCAGACTCCCCTGCCGCGGCCGTCATCACCGCGCTGCAAGCCAACCGCGACAAGCTAGTTGATTATGATCCTCGCGTGCGCCGCGATGAGTGGGACTCGGTTCACCAGATGCGTGTTGCCACCCGCGAACTGCGCAGCCACCTGCAGACCTTCCATGGCATCGTTGTCGGCCCAGAAATCGACAAGATTGAAGCCGATCTCAAGGAACTTGCCGGCATCTTGGGCGTTGCTCGCGATGCGGAAGTTGTGGAAGAGCGCTGGCAGAAGCTGCTGGAGTCCGAAGATTCTGACACCTTGGATGACTCCACCCGCGAGCACATTGCGCAGGATATGGGCAACGCCTACCGCCGCGCGCACCGCCGCGTTATCGCAGCTCTTGATTCCGAGCGCTACCTTGAGCTGCTGGAGTCTCTTGATCGCCTGCTCGCAGACCCGCCAACGGCCGATAAGCAACAGGATTCCGCCCCAGCAGCAAGCGAGGCGGAGCAGCCGGAGGAGCAGTCCCCTGCGGAAGAGGACGCCGCTGCTCCTACCGAATCCAGCGAGGACAGCGCACCTGCTGCAGACAAGGCCGAAAAGAAGCCAGAGAAAAAGAAGTCCAAGGACAAGTCCGCCGACATGGACACCGTGATGGCGCAGCACCTTGAAAAGGCCTATAACAAGCTGGTCAAGCGCCATAAAAAGGCCGTGGAGAACTGGGATAACCAGGAACTGTCCCTGCACGAGCGCGAGGATTATTTCCACGATATGCGCAAGGCAGCAAAGAAGCTGCGCTATGCGGCTGAAGCAGCTGGTTCTGCCACCAGCCTCAAGACCAAGCGCCTCTACAAGGCCTGCAAGCAGATGCAGTCGGTGCTCGGTGACTTCCAGGATTCCGTGACCTCGCGCGATAAGCTGCTCGAGTTGGCAGAGTCCGCTCGCCGTCGTGGGGAGAATACCTTTGGCTATGGCCTGCTCTACCAGCGCGAGCGAACCATTGGCCTAAAGGCTCTCGATGATTACGCCGAGTCTTTCAAAGACATCAAGGCCGCGTTTAAGCCGCTGCGCAAGAAACTAAAGTAGCCGCGCTTCCCGGGCAGGTGCTGGGAAACACGGCTTAGAAAGAGTTGGCTGGGAGTTATTTACTTCCAGTCATCTTCTTCGTCTGCGGCATCTGCCGCTTCATTGCGGGCTTGGGCGATTTCGATGGCGTTTTCTGCCTCTTCGCGGGTGTCATACGGGCCCATCCGATTTTCCCAGCCAGAGGTCTTGCCTTGGCTAACTTCCTTAGTGGTGGGATCAAAGAACCACTTCTGGTCTGCATCGCTCATGAAACTATCCTCTCAGTCGTAGCACCAGCGGCACCGGCTAAGTGCCGCCGCTGATATGGTTTGTGCCCACACTACCCACGCTGTCTCATCGATGCCCGCTAGAATGTGGGGCAGCACAATTCTTTTATACGATTCCATGTCGTATTCCCCGCCACCGCGCGAATAGGTGGCGGGCGTTCGTTGCTTTAAACGCGCCACCGCGTGCGCAGGGCAACGAAGACTACTGGTCCCAGAACCTGGAAAAGGAGCTTTAGCACCCATGCCACTGTGGTCAACGCCTGCAGAGCCCGTAGCCGAGCGCGCCGCCCGAGCACATACCGAACTGACAGGCAGCGCTCCAACGCATACCGCCAGCGCGCCGGCAACGTGGTCCCTTATTGGTGAACATATTGACCACTTCGGCGGCATTGTCGCCATGTGTGTGGGAAAGTTGCGCGCTGCAGCGGCGGTAGGCCCGCGCACCGACGGCGTGGTGGCCGTCCATTTCCACCCAGCTCAGGGCGAGACTGCTCATGACTCGATTAGCTTGCAGGCGCTTGCAGAGCTGGCAACGGCGCAACAGCCCACCACGGATGCGGAAGGCCAGCCTGTTATTCCGCCGGCACCACAAGGTGGGTTGGCGGCCCGCGCGGGTGGCATTGTCCACACGATGATTAATCGTCAGTTGCTCTCCCGAGAGACGGCGGGTGCGGATATCACCATTGCCACGGATATTCCGGAGGGCGCGGGTGTGGGCGCGGATGCCGCTGCGGACGTCGCGGTGGCGCTCGCGCTCATGGGCGCGGATGCGGACCTCGATGCGCCGTTGAGGGCCCGGGTGGCGGATGTCTGCACCCAGGCCGTTTCGACCTTCGCAACGCGGCCGCCACTGCGCGCACGGCACAGCGCTGCGCTGCGCAGCACGGGTGAGGGCGTGTGCATCATGGACTACGCCGATGGTTCTGTCACCCACGCCCCGCACGTGGTGGGCCGCGAGATGTCCGCCTTTGCGGTAGCGGTGCCCGAAGATTTTTCCGCGCAAGAGGAAAAGGCCATCGCCGATATCCGCCAGCGCCAGCGCTTTATCGATGATGCGTGCCACTCCTTTGGCACCGATTCGCTGCGCCTGCTTCCCGACGCCCAACAGCGCGTCCTCGACTGGCTCAAGGCCGTGCACAAGGTCTACGGCGAGGAAGGCCGCCCGAGCATCAGCGCCGCCACGGAGTGGATGGCCTTTTATGAGGAAGAAACTGAGCGCGTAGAAAAGTTTGCGCGCTGCCTGCGCTCGCACCGCGGCGCGGAGCTCTTCCCTATCCTGTTGCAGTCGCAGTCTTCCTTGGCCAATATCTACGGCTTGGATTCGGCAGAAAAACTCGCCGAATTGGTCACGGTTCGCGGTGCCGTAGCGGGTCGCTCGGCGCATGCCGGTACCTCCAACGCGGTCATCGCTTATGTTCCGGCGAAAAGCGCGCACAATTTCGCAGCCGACTTGGCGGAAGACGGCCTTCTTGTAGTTGAGCTGCAGCCAGGCGAGGCCGCCCGCGGCGAAGGTTAGGAGCCTTGCCGGCTAGTCGGCCGGCCAGGCAAAAAGAACCTCGCGCGAATCAGTATCCGCCGTCACCAGCGAAACGGTGGTCTCACTGCCGGTTTCCGGTGCGCCCACGCATTGGGCGAAGACGGGTGGCTCCGGTACGAAAATCCGCGCCTTGTCCCGCTTCGGATCGCCGCGGACCACAGTGGCTGAGAAATTGGTGCCAAGCCAAGGTCGCAGCACGGTCGCCTCAGTCAGGTTCAGGCAGGCCTTATCTACTTGGGAGGCGAGCTGCGAGGTCGAACGCATCGCCCCGATGACCTCCGTAGCGCTGCCTGTTACCCACTCGGGAACCTCGTAACCGCCGCACAGCGCTAGGCATACCTCCGTGGCGAACCTATCGGAAAGGCGCCGCAGCGGCGCGGTGACGTGGGCATAGTAGCCACCAATACCGGCATGTACCTGCGCCTCTTGCTCGCCTAGCCAGGCATAGTCGGCTCCGCGCAAAAGGCTTTGGGCCTCGCGCATGACGGCCATGCCGCGCGGGGAATCAGCATCGACGGTGAGGAGGAATTGGGGAATGGGGGCGTCGCCAAGCGCAAAGCCTAGGGCCTGCGCCTCGGCGCGAAATTGGCGCTCGTGCTCCGGTTCGGCCGCGGGCAGGGTGCGCAAGAAGCCCACGCCGGCTTCCTGCATGAGGCGTCCAGCGCACATGCCGGCAAGCAGAGACATCTCCGAGTTAAAGTCCATCACCTCATAGCGCGGCTCGATGATGAGCTCAAAGGTACCGTCCTCATTTTCCACCACGCGCTGGGAGGGCAGGCGCAAGGAAATGGCCTCTCGGCGCAGGGAAGATTCCTGGCGCAGCCGGCCGACCACCGGCAGCAGCGCGATGGATGGGTGGAGCGTGTCGGCCGCGAGGTCCGCATGCGCGCCTTCATAATCCAGGCGGGCCTGGGAGTAAATCAGCGCGCGCTCGACGTGGAAGGACTCCACCTCGCCGTTGCCATCCAAGTCAAAGGTCCACAGCACGGCCGGTTTATCGGTGCCAGGCAGCAGCGAGGCTCGGTCCTCGGAAAGCTCTGGCGGGTGCAGGCGCGCGGGTTCATCGGGAAGATAGATGGTCTGGCCGCGGCGGAAGGATTCGCGCTCCAGCTCGCTGCCGGGCTCAATGAAAGCAGCAACGTCCGCGATGGCATAAAAGACGCGGTAGCCGCCCTCGCGTTCTTCGATGTAGACCGCCTGATCCAAGTCCATGGAGCCGGCGGGATCCAGGGTCACGAAGGGAATTTCGCGGGCGTCGCGGCGCCAGTCGGCGTATCGGTCCTGCGCGCGGGCGGCCTGAGCAGTGGCCTCGGCCGGAAAATCGGTGTCCACCGAAAATTCTGTGGCAATGGCGCGGAAATCGAGCGGGGCGGCATAGAGCTTCATGCCCACCACCATAAACGTAGTAGGGCGAATGAGTCGGCCTATAAGCCGGATTCTGTCTAACCGCGGCACTCCCTGAGAAGTACCGCGCGGTGAACATCCATCTAGACCAACCGTTGCCAGTTGGTTCCAGCAGCTACCTTCAGGCTCGAGCGAGCAGCCTTAAAACGCCTGATCGGGCCCCGCAACGTGGCGGGGCCGTGATGCCTTGCTCCCGGTGGGGTTTACCCAGCCACCGCCATCGCTGACGGTGCTGGTGCGCTCTTAACGCACCGTTTCACCCTTACCTTGTGGCTCCAACGTGGCCAAAACCAAGTGGAGGCACGAGGCGGTCTACTTTCTGTTGCACTTGCCCGCGGGTTTCCCCGGGTTGCCGTTAGCAACCACCGTGCTCTGTGGAGTCCGGACTTTCCTCGGCGCCCACGCGGCAGCACGTGGCTGCCCGTTTGAAGCGACGCGATCACCCGGCCGGCTCATTCGCGTTCCTTATTCTAGCGCAGGCCTGCCAGGTGGCCCACATCGTTAAATCCGTGCACCATAGAGCCGCCTTCCCAGAATTCCACCCGCGAAATGGCAGCCAGGTCGAGGAAGAGATGCCCAAAGGTGGCAGGGCCGGCATCGAGTGCTTGGCGGATGAAGGACTTAATCGGGTTGACGTGGCTGACCACCAGCACGGTCTTGCCCGCAAAGCGCTCTTGGAGCTCCTTGCGGGTGGTGCGCACGCGGCGGTTGACCGCCTGCAGCGATTCGCCGCCCGGACAGGCGACGCTCGCATCGTGCAGCCATTCCTCGTGGAGTTCCGGATCGCGCTGGTGGGCCTCGGCCGCGGTCTTGCCTTCCCACGCACCGAAGTCCACCTCGATGAGGCCGTCGACGGTCTCTACCTCGATATCGCGGCCATTGGCCACGGCCGCCGCGGTCTCTTGGCAGCGGCGCAGGGGCGAGCAGACGATGGCGTCAAAGTCGGCGTCGGCAAGCGCCTGCGCAGCGGCGAGCGCCTGCTTTTGGCCAAGCTCCGTAAGCCCCGGATTGGCGCGGCCGGAGTACTGCTTGGCGGCCGACATCTCCGTCTGCCCGTGGCGCAGCAAGATAAAGCGGGTGGTAGGTCCGCGGTCCCCCAGCCAATCGGTGGGGTGCGGCGCGGTGGTGTCCTGCTCCGCGGCTGGGGCTGACTCGGCGTCTTCTTCGCCGGCCACGATGCCTTCCGGGTGCCCGGCGGCCGCGGCATCCATGGCGTCATTGGACAGGGCGTCCGCCACCTTGTTTTTGGCGCGCGGCACCCAGTCCAGGCTGAAAGAGGAAAAGCCGTTGATGTATTCGCGGGCGCGCAGGGCCAGCTTTTGCATATCGGGGTGCTTAATCTTCCAGCGGCCGTTGATTTGTTCCACCACCAGCTTGGAATCCATGTGGAATTCCACCTCGGTAGCGCCCATCTCGGTGGCGGCTTCAAGGCCGCGCAGCAGGCCGTTGTACTCAGCGACGTTATTAGTGGACTTGGTACCTACCACGTAGACAATTTCGCGCAGGATGCGCTGCCCGCTGCCGTCATAGATAACGGTGCCGGAACCGGCTACTCCGGGGTTGCCGCGGGAGCCGCCATCGGCGTAGATGATGACCTTCATTAGACCAGGCGCACCAGGTAGGAGCCGCAATCGCCGCACTGCGGCAGCTCATCGGCCGGGGCATTGCGCACGGCGTTTTGCTCGGCCGGCGGCAAGACAATGAAGCAGCCGCCGCAGGCGCGATTGGCCTTGAACTGGGCGGCACCTACGCCATTTTCCTCGCGCTGGGTATCGTACTCGCTGAGCACTCCAGCGGGCAGCTGATCGCGCAGCTCGCCGATGCGCACGGCCGGATCCTCTTGATTGGCGGCCGCTTCCTTAGCCGCCTCGGCCGCACGGCGCAGCTTTTCCAGTTTGCGTTCGGAATCAGAAACGCGCGCACCGTGGACGTCCAGATTGGAACGCAGCGCGTGCACCTCATTATGCGCCTCCTGCAGCTCGCTCATGAGGTCTGCGATGCGGGACTTGGCGGCGTAAAGATCGTGCTCCAGATCCTTGCGGGTTTCTGGGTCTACTGCGGCGCCGAGCTGGCGCTTATCATCGCGCTCGCGCTGGCGCAGCTTGCGCTCATCGGCCTGGATACGCAGGATTTCGGTCTCCATGTCATCGACGGCCATCTGCGCAGAACCGGAGGCATCGAGCAGGCGCTTGTGCTCCTCCTTGGCCTTGTCATATTCGGCTTGTTCCGGGATTTCCTTCTCAGCGCCATGGCCCTGCGAGCGTTCCAGGTTGGCCAGCTCCAGCAGTACCGGCTGTAGTTCTTGCGATAGTTTCACTTATGACTCCTTTGGGTGCGCAGAGATAGTCCACGGGTCGGTGCGCAGGCTAATAATTTCCGTATCCAGTTCTAAAGCATCCTCTACGATATCGCGCGCCTGGGCCGTCCACGGAAATTCGCTGGCCCAGTGGGCGGTATCGATGACGGCCGGGCCGCCGGCGCGCAGGTGCTCATCCACCGGGTGGTGGCGCAGATCCGAGGTAACGTACACGTCCACGCCTAGCTTCGCGGCCGCGGAGAGGAAGGAATCTCCCGAACCGGAAGACACGGCCACCGTGCGCACCTTCTGGTCCGGATCGCCGGCGGCGCGGATACCCCAGGCGGTCTCCGGCAGGGCGTTGGCCACCTGCTGGGTGAACTCACGCAGGGTCATCTCCTGCGGCAGCTCTCCCACACGCCCCAGGCCGAGCGCCTTGTCCAGATCCTGGTGGCCGGCGGTTTCCGTGATGTCATAGGCCGGCACCTCATACGGGTGGGCGGCGTGCAGGGCCTTCAACAAGGAGGAGCGAAGTGCGGCCGGGGCGACGAACTCGACGCGGATTTCCTCGCCGCGGTGCAGCGCGCCGATCTCGCCCTCGGTGGGGTCAGCGCCCTCCTCCGGCCGGAATTGGCCCGTGCCGGCGATATCGAAGGAGCAGTGGGAGTAGGCACCGATGTGGCCCGCGCCGGCGTCGAAAAGCGCCTGCTTTACCTCCTCAACCGTGGCGACCGGCACGTGCACGCCCCACTTATCCACGCCCTGCGGCTCCGGCACGATGGGCCGGCCGGGGTTGATGCCTACCAGCTCCGCGAGCTTGTCGTTGACGCCCGGCCGAGCCTTATCCGCGTTGGTATGGGCCGCAAAGAGTGCGACGCCATTGCTGACCAGCGTGTGCACTACCTTGCCCTTGGGCGTATCGGCCGCCACGGACTCCACCCCGCGCAAAAGCAGCGGGTGGTGGACCACGAGCATGTCCGCGCCAAGCTCCACCGCGCGCTCGGCCACCGCCTGGGTGCAGTCCAAAGCAAAGGCCACCCGCTTTACCTCCGCGGCCGGATCGCCGCAGATAAGCCCCACGGCATCCCACTTTTCCGCCAAGTGCGGCGGGTAGGCCTCATCGAGTACGCGGCGGACATCGCCCACGCTCACAGCGGACATAGAGGTGCTCCTTTATGCTCGTTTCATGGAATAGTTACTACTGCTATATCCTATCTTCCGCACCACAGTACTATTCGCGCGAAGGGGTTTTCCGCATGACCGAATCCGATACCCGCTCCGGCCTTTACCTCGTCTTTGTCTGCACCGGAAATATCTGCCGCTCCCCCATGGCAGAAATCATCGTGCGCGATGAAATGGAAAAGGACATGCTAGACCTCGTCGCCACCGTAGATTCCTGCGGTCTGGGCGGCTGGCATGTGGGCCAGGGCGCGGACGAGCGCGCGATTGCCGAGCTGCGCCGCGGCGGCCACGATGGCGGTTCCCACCGCGCGGCCAAGCTGGGCGCCGAGCACATGGACGCTGATCTCTTCATTGCCATGGACAAGGGCCACCGCGAGGCTCTCATTGAGCACGGCATCGACCCAGCCAAGATTCGCTTGATGCGCAGCTTCGATCCCAACTCCCCGGAGGACGCGGACGTGGCAGACCCCTATTACGGTTCCACAGCGGATTTTGAAACCACGCGCAAGAATATCGAGGCCGCCGTGCCTGGCCTGCTGGATTGGATTCGCGCTAACCACGACTAAACTAGGCCCCATGCTAAAGACGTTCCTTAAGCCGGGTTGGGTTCTACTGCTGCTGTTCGTCGTGGCCTTTTCCTACCTTGCTTTTACCGTCCTCGCCCCGTGGCAGCTGGGCAAGGACGATGACATTGTGGAACGCAACGAGCTCATCACCCACGCCTATGAGGCCGATCCCCAACCGGTGGAGGACCTCGTGGATGACAACGGCGCCATCAAGGACGATGAGTGGTCCCGCGCCACCCTGCACGGCCATTACCTGCCGCAGGATGAGGTGCTGCTGCGCCTGCGCCCGGTCGATTCCGGCCCGTCCTACCAATCCCTGGTTCCCTTCCGCACCGATTCTGGCCTGACCATCTTGGTCAACCGCGGCTGGGTCAAGGCCGGCGAGGCCAACGCCGTGCCAGATATCCCTGATGCTCCCTCGGGCGAGACCACGCTTACCGGCATGATTCGCGCCGATGAGGCCGAGCACCAGTCCGCCCCCATTAAGCAGGAGGGCTACCAGCAGGTCTACTCCATCCATACGGAGCAGATTGCCTCGCTTATCGACGCCCCCTTGGCCCACGACTACATCCAACTCTCCGCCGACCAGCCCGGCGTGCTCAACCCCATGCCTATCCCGCAGCTCGACCGCGGCAACCACCTCTCCTACGGCTACCAGTGGATCGCCTTCGGCATCATGGCCCCGCTGGGCTTGGGCTATTTCGTATGGTCCGAAATCCGTGAGCGCCGCCGCCTGCGCGAGGAGGAAGAAGCCCTCGCCGCCCTCGATGCCGATGCCTCACCCCCATCCGAGCCCGAGGACGCCTCCGCTGCAGGCTCCGCGCCCGTAGAAACCCCGTCCCCTGCGACCCCCCAGCGCGACGCCCACGCGGCCACTGACGACGCCACCGATACCGCCACGGCCGTTCCCGCCGCGTCCTCCTCGCACGCCGCCAGCCGCCGCAATCGCTCGCGCTACGGCGACTCTAAGCCGGATCACTATGCCAAGTTGAACAAGCGCCGCCGCGAGCGCTACTAGATTCTCTACACCCCCTGCCTGATTCTCTCCACCCCCCTGCCTGGTCCTAGGCCTACGGCAACCACATCAGCGCGCCGTGTCCCCCTTCGACGCATAGCTTGGCCGCACGTGGGCTGACATCTTTGCTCCCAAGCTTCGGTTTTCTCTTCGACGCCTTGAACGATGTCAACGACGGTGGTTTCTAACAGGCTTGTAATTACAAACAATTCATTGCTGGCGAAAGGGCACTGCCCATTCACGCTTCGGCGGAAGGAGGAAATGCGGCCTCAAGATTTTCCGACAGTGCATTTACTGTGATCTTTGCCGTGTCATTTCTGCCCTATCCTCTTCTGTCACCCGCTCCGAGCGGGCTTTCAGTTCGTTTGGCATGTTTATGGAAGTATGCCGTTTGAAATATCACGTTAAGTTCATTTGAACTTTTTTATTTTTGAGGAATAATTGTAGGTGTGAGCCCCCGTTCCAATGGCACAATAGACAAGCTCGGCAGTGTCATCGCCCGACTACTGAACGAAAAGCGTCTACAAAAAAGCGTCACCCAAGCCGAGCTAGCCGAAGCAACTGGAATATCACAAAGTCAGATTTCCAAACAGCTACGCAGTACACGAGACATAAATATCGACGAACTTGGTGCCATCGCTACTGCCCTAGACATGTCACTCGTCGACTTAATAAGTCAAGCGGAGCGAGAAATTAACCCCGCTCCCCACGCTAATGAGATAGACGAGTTGGCTGCTCGTCGAGCAGGTGCCCCTGTGTCCAGCCCGTTTGATTCAATGCCGTTGAGTGCGGATGCCTACAGCGGCCCGGACGAAGATGCAGAAAGGAATGATACCGATGACGATTAGCACGGTAGAGCTGCACCTCCTAGCGGAAAGCATGGGCTGCGGCTAAAGCGCCACACCGGCGGGTGCCCCGGCTGGTACGGCCACCACTGACGCATAATCAGCACTCTGCGCGGCCAATCCATCAGCCGATACAAAATCGTGTTGGCACACAATCTGGGCCACGCTACCCACCGTGCCCCAACCGGCAGCGGCCCCTGCGACCAGCGCTACGAACGACGCGCCGACCAATACCCCGCCCGACTACTCATCAACCTCACGACTTTAAAGCCGCCGCCGTATGGCACCACGGCCACCTCCCCATCGCAGATCAACTCGAAGCTACACAACACCTTCTAGACGTCTGGAAAACCAACTACCAGACAGAAGTAGCCTAATCACGGAAGGACAATTCCACCATGGTCCCTACCCCTTATTCCGAGTACGGCGCCCAGCCCACCCCTCAACCCCGTAAACCACCCACGTGGAAGAAAGTGCTCGCCTGGAGCGCAGTGATCCTCGGCGTGATTGTCGTCTTCGGAAACTTGTCTTCAGGCGGTTTCCGAGGGTTCCTCGCGGGGCTATGCGCCGGGCTAATCTTCCTCCTGCCTGGGGCGTGGTACCTCTTACACGAACGGCGTGAAGCCAACGGCGCGACTCCACTAAATCGCCACTGGTGGTGGATAGTCGCTTCCTGCGTCGGACTCCTTTTTCTAGGAGCCGCCATCGAACCCGAGACAGCAACTAGGACCTGACCCCTGTTTGGTGGACACCTGATATCCAGCCCAGTCGGGCTGGAAGAAAGGTAATCTACCACCATGTCCAGGTACTCCGAACAGTTCAAACGCGATGCCGTGGCCCTCTACGAAAACAATGAGGACCTCTCACTGAACTCAGCATCAGCAGAGCTCGGTATCAACCGTGCCTCGCTGCATTCTTGGATCAAGAAGTACGGCACCGGCAAACGTGCCCGCACAAAAAGCATGCGCGACAAGGTCCAAGCAGCGAATGATTCCGAACGGATCCGCCAGTTAGAAAAAGAGAACGCAAAGCTGCGCGAAGAACGTGACATCCTGCGCAAGGCCGCGAAATATTTTGCCGAAGAGACTCACTGGTGATCCGCTTCCAGTTTGTCTATGACCACCGAACCGAATTCTCGGTTAAGCGGATGTGCCAGGTGTTAAAGCTCAATCGCTCCTCGTTCTACAAATGGGTGCAAACCCGCGAAGAACGCAGGTTAAAGACGTGTTCGGATGCTCTTATTGGTGCAAGAATCAAGACCATCTTCGATGATGAATACGGGCTTTATGGTGCTAAACGCATCGCTGCAAGCCTTAAAGCCGATACGAGCTTTGGCCCGATAAATCACAAGAAAGTCGCACGAATCATGAAATCCATGGGACTTAAAGGCTTTACCAAACGCCGCCGATGCGTCACTACCAGGCGTAAGCCTGGTCACCGCGTCATGCCAGATCTAGTAGGCCGCAGATTCACAGCTGACAGGCCAAACCACGTCTATGTAGGCGACATTACGTACCTGCCGTGTAAGGGCGGCAAGAACATGTACCTGGCCACGGTCATCGACGTCTACTCGCGCAAACTTGTCGGACATGCACTCGCCGATCACATGCGGGTATCACTGGTTATCGAAGCTTTGTCCCATGCCAGGAAAGTCCGCGGAAGCCTTAAAGGGGCAATTTTCCATTCTGATCACGGCAGCGTGTACACCTCACAAGCCTTTAGGAACTATTGCTCGTCGTTGGGTGTGCGCCAGTCTATGGGAGCGGTAGGAACGAGTGCTGATAACGCCCTAGCAGAATCGTTTAACGCCACGCTCAAGCGGGAAATCTTGCGTGACAGGAAAGTCTTTGACAATCCGATCTCCTGCCGCCAAGAAGTCTTCCGGTGGTGCATGCGCTACAACACACGCCGACGGCACTCCTGGTGCAATCTTTCAGCTCCTGACGTCTTTGAAGCCGAGAATTCAGCTACACTGACTAGAGCAGCATAGCTAACCCCCGACGTGTCCACTTTCCGGGGGTCAGGCCCCTAAGCCAAAGGACTCCACAACAAGCGAGCCTTCAACCACCCCGGAGCCCACCACATCTTCAATGCCGCCCACAAGCTCGGCTCCCGCAACCACGTCGACGACTAGAACGACTGAACCGTCATCATCTGCACCTTCAACTTCCATGACACAGGACCCAACGACCGAACAACCCGCACCTGCCCCTGCCCCACAAGAGCAACCGGAACCAGAACAAAATACTCAAGTTCAGCAATTCGCTCCGGCCCCTGAGGTTCAGGAAGAAGCGCCAGCACCTGTCCCTCCACAGCCAGCCCCGGCCTACTCCGAAGGCGGCAATTCCGGGACATGCGCCGACATCGGACACAAGGTATACCGCGGAGACGGTATCTACCTACCCAAGCATGACAGGGACGGCGACGGCGTGGGCTGTGAATCCTACCCGGGTTAAGCCAGCCTCTACCCCTTCAGCATTTCGACGAAAGATACAGAATCATGCCACACTTCGAAGCTCGACGTACCCTCCTCATTGACCCACAGGACTACGCTGCCACAGAAGGAATCAAGGGACCACACCCCAACGTCCTAGCCCACGAACTAGGCGTAACGGTCAAAGTCCTCAAAACTTGGCAATCTCTACACGAAAGGCAAGCAGCATGATTCAGATATCCCGTCACCTCATCGCGCCAGACCACGATGTACTTTCAGCAATCGCACAATTCGTGCAAACCAAGTTCCCGAAGCACGAACTTGATACACACGCAGATCGCGTCTCTGCCCGCCGGAAAGTTTTATGGCAAAAGCAGGAAACCACATTTCAGGCAACTGGTGGACAATTAACCGTAACTGGAAATTGTATGGAAACCGGCACGATTGTCTATAAGACCTTGAAGGCTATAGACGAAATGATTGATGACCACGGATTGGCAGAGTCAGCTCGTACCCACGGCATAAAGTCAGTAGCAAAAGACCACCCACTAAAGAACCAGGTGCTGGATGCGTTAGAACCCGCTGAACGAATCGTGGTTGCTGCCTCAGGGTCCTACGATGGCAAGCTCGCAGTCCTTACTGTTACTGAAAAGCGTATTTTGGTCGTGTCTCGCGACGTGATTGGGCCCCAAGGAGCATCGAAGACTATTGCGCTGGATAAAGTTTCCTCGATTTCAGAGGAAACTGGGGTCACATTGGGGTCTGTCCGTATCTCTACCTCGAATGATGAGATTGAGGTGGAGAAAGTGGCGACTGCTGAAGCGAAGACACTTGTGTCCGCAGCGCGTCGTACACTCGAACAGAATTCTGCGCAGTCACCCGCGCCTGCTGCGGATGATGGTTTGGACAAGTTGCAGAAGTTGGCAGACCTGCACGCCGCTGGCGTTCTCACAGATGAGGAGTTTGCATCCGCAAAGGCTAAGGCTCTCGGCCTTTAGCTCTGCCAGCCCCATGCAGGTGAGTCTAAAAGTCGAAATCTCTCTACAAAAAGGACAAGCACAATGACCAACCAATCCCCCTATTCCCAACAGCCGATACATCCAGCAGCGCCTACACCAGGAAAGGCGAAGAAGCCGGCCTACAAGCGTTGGTGGGTGTGGGTAGCGATATTCCTCGCCATCCTGGTGTTCTTTGCCGCAGCTATCTGGGGAATCTTAAAGGATAGCGAGAAGAAGGACTATAGGGCTTCGCTTGAAGAATGCCGTGAGAAAGTGATTGACCATGCTAAATATCCAGGAGGGGTGAGCTTCCCTGAGGAAATCGATATCTGGTCAACTGACTCCATTATCCTCCCCTCTCGCACTTACCGCGCATACGGAAAAGTTGATTTTCCCAATGGCTTCGGTACTCCTGTACGTCAGTATTACGCCTGCACCATTGTGGTTAGCACGGGGGATATTGAAGATTCCACTGTCGACGTAGATAAGTCACCACGCTAACCATTCCCGAATCCCCTCCTATCTCGAAAGAAAAAGCACTATGACTGACCAGAACCCCTATTCCCAGCAGCAGGAAGAACCGAAAAAGAAGAAGCCGTGGTGGAAGCGCTGGTGGGTAATCCTCATCGCAGTCCTCATCCTCGCCGGTATCGGAAATGCCGTCACCGACGGCGAAAACAATGGCGCCGACAGCGATAGTGGACAACCTACTGCAGAGCAGGCCCCGGCCGAGGACAAGCAAGAGGAGGAATCCAGGCAGGAAGAAGACCCTGCGAACGAGGAAACCCCACAGCAGGAAGAAGCGCAGCCGAAGGAAGAAAAGAAGAACACGGTGAGTGTGGCCGGCCAAGACTGGGAATGCCAGCCAGTGCCGGATGAGACGATGCAGCGAATCATGGGCGGCGATAAGTGGGACGATGGCGCCCACGCCACTGTGGATAAGGCCGTCATGGTCCAGGGCGCGGACAACAACTTCATCGCAGCGAATATCACCTGGGAAGGTGAGGACGATCCGTTTGCCGCGGACTTCACCGCACCAGTGGACGGTAGCGGCCCGATTACTTCCGCCAGCCCTGGCACCGCGGAGTTGTTCAACTGGCCGGAAACGCCTGGCGGTCCGTTCGACGGCACCGACGCCGCTAAGGAATGCCTCGCGCAATAAAACTGGGGGTGGCCCCACGGAGCTGTGCTCGAAACGTGAGGCCCCCCTGGGCTCACGGGGGGATGTGGGCCACCAGCAGTATAAGAAAACCCGCCCCTGGCGCTCGACATGTGGAAGTAGACAGCACCAAAGGCGGGCAGGAATCTCAAACCCAACTACCGCCGCCAACTCAACTCCGCATGGGAACACCACGTACAACCCCACTGGGGCCACAGGAAAGCAAACAGCATCAAACCCTCCGAAGTGCAAGCATGGGTCGGAACGATAGAGAAACAACGCCTCGGACGCGGCGACAACACCACCCCATCAGCAACCCTCGTCCTGAACTGCCACGCGGTACTCATGCAGATTCTCGACGTAGCCCTCAACGACGGACTGATACGGAAGAACCCCGCCAAAGGCGTCAAACTTCCAAAGAAGCCAGGGCCGGTGAAGGTGTACCTAACACAGGAGCAGATTAACGCCCTAGTGCGTGAATGCGGCCCACGTGGTGACATTATTGCCGTGCTTGGCACCTGTGGGCTTAGGTGGGGCGAGCTGGCCGGCTTGCGGGTGCGGGATGTGAACGTGCTACGTCGTCGTTTGACGGTGGCTCAGGCTATTGCTCGCGATGATGCGGGCGAGTGGGTGCCGATGGAGCCTAAATCGTGGGAACAGCGGACGGTGGCAGTGCCGGCGTCGATTATGCCGCTTATTGTGAAAGCGATTGAGAGTAAGGGGCCGGATGAGTTTGTGTGGGAGCGCCCTACGGGTGGGCGTTTGCGGCCATTGGGGCATACGTCGTTTTTCGCTCATGCTGTGAAGCGGTGTGTACGGGATGGGGTGATTCCGGACAGTCTTACGCCGCATGGGCTTAGGCATGTTGCTGCGGGGCTAATGGTGGCGTCCGGGGCGTCGGTGAAGGCGGTGCAAAAGCAGTTGGGCCATAAGTCTGCGATGCTTACTCTGGACACTTATGCGGATTTGTTTGATGGTGACCTTTATGAGGTTGCTGGCCGTATGGATGAGGGGCTTCGTGGAATGTCGTGGGGAGCGGCGCAAGTTTTTCGGATGTCGTGCCGTTGTCGTGGAAACGTGAAAGAGCCCCTTTCCGATTTCTCGAAAAGGGGCTCTGACCTTGTGCGGCCTGAGGGGATCGAACCCCCGACCTATTGGGTGTAAACCAATTGCTCTTCCAGCTGAGCTAAAGCCGCATGCGCTCTTGCGCTGTTAGAAACAGTAGCGCAGGTTGCTAAAGCAACACAAATCGGCAGGTGAAGCCCTACTTCTTGGTGTAGCCGCGCTGCACCAAGCACGAGCCTTGCCACTCCCCTAGGCGCTCCGCCTTGGTCTGCACCAAGCCGGCCAGCTGAGCGGACTCAGAGATGAGCCCAGGCTCAACGGTTCCCGGCTTGCCGGCACCCGGGGTAAGCAGCCAGACTGCACCGTTATCGGCCAGCGGGCGGCTCGCGTCCACCAGTCCATCCACAAGGTCGCCATCTTCTTCGCGCCACCAAAGAAGAACTACATCGCACAGCTCGTCATTTTCTTCTTCCAAGAAGTCATCGCCGAGCACGGCCTCGATCGATTCAGAGATTGCGGTATCGCAATCCTCGTCCCAACCAAGCTCCAGGGCGATCTGCCCTTCCTTGATTCCGAGCTTGACTGCAGCGTCAGCCACTATGCATTTCCTTCCTAATTAAGTGAATGTCTGGTCCGCGTATCGCCCGCATCCTGCGGGTAAATCGCGGCTTAATAGAAGTATTTTAACGCCCACCGGCCCCTTTTACCCGCCTAAGGGCCGCAATTCCCCCATTTTGCAGGCCCTGCCGCCAGCGCAGCTGGCTCCACAGGGTTAGCAAACTACCCTCTTTTACCCCACCGAAATTTACAAAGATACTGGTTATGGCGATGTAACGTACCGCACGTCCCCTTAAGTCGGACTTCACAACGACTGTGGATCTGTGAGCGCGTATCCTAGTAAGCAAACTGTGCAGACCCTTAAATAGGAGGTTTAAATGGCCGAGAAGGACGCCCACCAGGGCGACTCCAACTTCCCCCTCATCCGCGACGGCGTTGCATCGTATCTTCACGATAATGATCCAGAAGAGACCCGCGAGTGGATGGACTCCCTCGATGGTCTGCTGGACCACTCCGATCCGGAGCGCGCACGCTACCTGATGCTGCGCCTGCTCGAGCGCGCCACTGCGAAGCGCGTTGAGATGCCATCGCTGACGTCTACGGACTTCGTCAACACCATCCCCACCACCATGGAGCCGGAGTTCCCAGGTGACGAGGAGCTGGAAAAGCGCTACCGCCGCTGGATCCGCTGGAACGCAGCCATCATGGTGCACCGCGCACAGCGCCCGGGCATTGGCGTGGGCGGCCACATCTCCACCTACGCAGGCGCTGCCCCGCTGTATGAGGTCGGCCTGAACCACTTCTTCAAGGGCAAGGGCGATCCTTCGGGCGGCGACCAGGTCTTTTTCCAGGGCCACGCTTCCCCAGGCATGTACGCGCGCGCATACATGGAAGGCCGCCTGACCGAAAAGGATCTGGATAGCTTCCGCCAAGAGGTCTCCCGCGGTGAGGGCGAGGGCCTGCCGTCCTACCCGCACCCGCGCCTGATGCCATGGTTCTGGGAATTCCCCACCGTGTCCATGGGCTTGGGCCCGATTAACGCTATCTACCAGGCACGCTTTAATAAGTACCTGGAGACCCGCGGCATCAAGGACACCTCCAACCAGCACGTCTGGGCATTCTTGGGCGATGGCGAGATGGACGAGCCAGAATCCCGCGGCCTTCTGCAGATCGCATCCCTCTACGAGCTGGATAACCTCACCTTCGTGGTCAACTGCAACCTGCAGCGCCTCGACGGCCCGGTTCGCGGCAATACCCAGATCATCCAGGAGCTGGAGTCCTTCTTCCGCGGCGCCGGCTGGGAGGTCATCAAGGTCATTTGGGGCCGCGGCTGGGATAAGCTGCTGGAAAAGGACACCGAGGGTGCCCTGGTCAACGTCATGAACACCACCTCCGATGGTGACTACCAGACCTTCAAGGCCAACGATGGCGCCTATGTACGTGAGCACTTCTTCGGCCGCGATGAGCGCACGGCCAAGCTGGTAGAGGACATGTCCGATGATGAGATTTGGGCACTGCGCCGCGGCGGCCACGATTACCGCAAGGTCTACGCCGCCTACGCTCGCGCGCTGGAGAACAAGGGCACCGGCAAGCCAACCGTCATCCTGGCGCACACCATTAAGGGCTACGGCTTGGGCCACAACTTCGAGGGCCGCAACGCTACCCACCAGATGAAGAAGCTGACCCTGGATGACCTGAAGCGCTTCCGCGATAAGCAGGAGATTCCGTTCTCCGATGCGGAGCTGGAAAAGGATCCATACCTGCCGCCGTACTACCACCCGGGCAAGGATTCCCCGGAGATCAAGTACATGCTGGAGCGTCGTAAAGAGCTCGGCGGCTTCCTGCCGGAGCGCCGTGAGGACTTCACCCCGCTCGAGGCGCCGGCGCTGGATAAGCTGCGCTCCGTGCGTAAGGGTTCCGGCAAGCAGGAAGTAGCTACCACCATGGCCCTGGTGCGCACCTTTAAGGAGATCATGCGCAACAAGGAGCTGGGCAAGCGCGTTGTGCCGATCATTCCGGACGAGGCCCGCACCTTTGGTATGGACTCCTGGTTCCCCACCATGAAGATTTGGAACCCGCGCGGCCAGAACTACGTCCCGGTTGACCATGACCTGATGCTCTCCTACCGCGAGGCCACCGACGGCCAGATCATGCACGAGGGCATTTCTGAGGCCGGCGCCGCTGCCTCCTTCACCGCGGCAGCTACGTCCTACGCCACCCAGGGCGAGGCCATGATTCCGCTGTACATCTTCTACTCGATGTTCGGCTTCCAGCGCACCGGCGATGCCTTCTGGGCGGCCGGTGACCAGATGGGCCGCGGCTTCATTATCGGCGCTACCGCCGGCCGCACCACCCTGACCGGTGAGGGCCTGCAGCACATGGACGGCCACTCCCCGGTCTTGGCCGCTACCAACCCGGCCGTGGTTTCTTATGACCCGGCCTTCGGCTACGAGGTTGCGCACCTGGTCACCCGCGGCATTGAGCGCATGTACGGCAAGGACAACGAGGCCATCATGTACTACCTCACCGTCTACAACGAGCCGGTGCACCAGCCTGCCGAGCCGGAGGACTTGGACGTGGAGGGCCTGCACAAGGGCATCTACCACTACAACACCGCTGAGGGCGGCTCCATTGCCGCCAATATCTTGGCTTCCGGCGTGGGCGTGCACGAGGCGCTGCGCGCGCAGCAGCTGCTTGCCGACGACTTCGATGTCAAGGCCTCCATCTTCTCCGTCACCTCCTGGAACGAACTGGCCCGCGACGGTGCCCGCCGCAACAAGGAGGCCCTGCGCAAGGGCGAGGAGCCGACCGAGGCATTTGCTACCTCCCAGCTCAAGGGCTACGAGGGTCCGTTCGTTGGCGTCTCTGACTTCACCACCGAGCTGCAGGAGCAGATCCGCCCGTACGTCCCAGGTACCTACATCACCTTGGGCGCGGATGGCTTCGGCTTCTCCGATACTCGCGAGGGCGCACGCCGCTACTTCAACATCGACGCCGAGTCCATCGTCGTCGCAGTGCTCGATGGCCTGGCTCGCGAGGGCAAGATTGAGCGTTCCGTTGTGGAGAAGGCAGCCAAGGATCTCAAGCTGGATGATCCGACCGCTACCACCCACATCGAGGACTAATCCCCGCATTGGTGCGAGCTAGAACCGCACCAATGCGTTACAAGTAAGGCGCCGCCGGCTTCCCGCCGCGGCGCCTTTTGCATGCCTCCAGAGTGGCTCTATCGAGCAGCCTGCCTATATCGCGTCGAGGACGCGGCCGAGGGCCGCGGAGATGGCCTCAGGGTCTTCGAGGATCACCATGTGTCCGGAGCCTTCCACTGTCTGCAAGCTCGCGGCGGGCCAATTCTCACAGAGCACTTCGGATTGCGAACGCGGGGTGACGATATCGGCGGTGCCCACCACTACCTCACCATGGAGTTTTGCCAGCCGTTCTGCGGCACCATACTCGGCGTGATCCAAAAGGTCATCGAAGAAGCCGGAATAGGAGGCCAAGGGGGTATCGAGAAGCATGGCAACGTGGAACTGCAGCTTCTCCATCTGGGGAAAGCCGGCTAGGGTCACGGCAAAAAGCGGGGCAATAAAGCGGGCAGCTTCGAAGCGGGCACTATCGACGCGGCCAGGTAGGCGCAGGCACAGGCGGTAGAGCGCGTGCAGGGACTTGGACTGCAAGATCTGGGCCACGCCCTTGGCCGCAAAGCGGCGCATAGAGGTAGAAATCAGCAGAGCGCCCTTGATGCGCTCATAAACCTCGGCCGGCGCACGACGGATGAGGTTCAAGGCAACCATGCCGCCCAGGGAATGGCCCACGATGACCAGATTGCCGTGGGGAGCACGCTCGCGGATGACGGCTAGGACGTCGTCGGCAGCCGCGTCAATGGTGCACTCTTCTGGGGCGACCGTGGAGGATTGCCCATGCCCACGCAGGTCCACCAACAGTGCGCGCGCGTTGCGGCCGCGCAGGTAATTGGCCTGGTCATAATAGGCCTCTGAAGACAGGCAATAGCCGTGAATGAAGACCACCGTCACTGGGGCGTCCTCTTGGCCAACTTCGTACCAGGCGATGTCTAAGCCATCGTGGTCCACGGTGCCGGACGCGCTGATGTGGGTAAGCCCCGGCTCGGTAGAGGGATCATGCAATCCGCCATAGAGCTTTTCCAGCTCGGCGCGGTGTGAGGGGCGCAGGCGCTTGAGCCAACTACGCGCCACAACGGAAGAACGTTTTCTCAATGCCATAACGGGATCAATACTAGACTGGTGGGCATGGCAAACGACCTCAGTGCCCAATTGCAGGCAAAGTTTAATGCGAGTGCGCCGGACAAGGAGCCGGAGCGCGATACTCTCGGCCAGCTCATCGCACTCATCCACAAGGTCACCGGGATCGAGGAAGACTTGGGCCGCGAGACCCGCCTGAAGGATATCGGCGTGGAGTCGCTCGATCTGGTGGAGCTTACCGTTCGCGCGGAAGAGGCTTTCCAGGTGCGTTTTTCTGAGGAGACGATGCTCAACAGCGAAACCATCGGCGATATCGCCGAGTATGTGGAGGATCACCAATGATTTCTTACCTATCAGACATGGACGGCGTACTCATCAAAGAAGGTGAGATGATCCCTGGTGCCGATAAATTTATCCAGGCACTCAAAGACAATGACATCGAGTACATGGTGCTCACCAATAACTCCATGTCTACCCCGCGGGACCTATCTGCACGCCTGCGTAATACCGGCCTGGATATCCCTGCAGAGCGCATCTGGACCTCCGCTACCGCTACCGCGAACTTTCTTTCCAGCCAGGTAAGCTCCAGCAAGGCCTACGTAGTGGGCGAATCCGGCCTGACCACCGCCATGCACGAGGCGGGCTGGATCCTCACCAACGATGACCCGGACTTCGTTGTACTTGGCGAGACCCGCACTTACTCCTTTGAGGCGATTACCACCGCCATTAACCTCATCCGCGATGGTGCGCGTTTTATTGCCACCAACCCGGATGTCACCGGCCCCGCCCCCACGGGCGTACTTCCAGCTACCGGCGCCGTAGCTGCGCTCATTACCGCCGCCACCAACCGCGAGCCTTATTACGTGGGCAAGCCAAATCCGGTCATGATGCGTTCGGCGCTGAATAATATCGGCGCCCACTCGGAGGAGACGATCATGATTGGTGACCGCATGGATACCGATGTGAAGGCGGGCCTTGAGGCCGGTATGCGCACGGTACTGGTACGTTCCGGCATTTCCGATGACCACGAGATTTCCCGCTACCCGTACCGCCCGTCGGCCGTGCTGAAATCCGTGGCAGAGCTGCCAGACAGGATCCTGGATCCTTTCGCAGAGGCGGAATAGTCCATAGCCGAGCGCACCACCCGGCGGCAGAAGCAAAGGGGTTGGCCAGCAGCAGCTGGTCCAACCCCTTTCGTGCCTTCTACGGCAGGCGCACGGCAGCACTAAAGCCGTGGCGCTGCGCGAGGTAGCGCACGACGCAATCAAGCGCGTCCAGCTCCTCGCGGGTGCCGGTAAGCACCTGGTGACAGCCGATACCGCTGCCTGCGTTGGCGCAGGCGTTGCCGCCTTGGGCAAGCGCCGCTACGGAAAGCCCATCCCGGAACCAACGAGTGCACCACTGAGCGGTCAGTGGGTCATCGCCCGGAATGATAAATTCCGACTCGGTACGGATGCACCGATCCATGGCGTGTTCAATCTCCGAGCGCAGCGTGCGCGGCATCCCGGAAATCTTGAGCATACCGGTGACCACGGTGGCGCCGCCGTTGACGGAGGGCCACGTGGAGGTGGAGGCCGGCTGTTCAACCGGCGCAGGGTTAACGCACGTATTCATAGCCGATTCTCCCTCGACATAGATCACCACCGCACGAGGCCTGCCGGCCCGGCGCGATGCAAGACGAGCTTCGTCTTCCCCAACGAACTGTCTGATGCGTCTGCTCACAATTTTCCTGCGTCACACCCCTCCCTACAACCCTCAACTTTCACTTCAACCCCCATTCGCTAAACCTCAACCCTAGGTACAGACTGGGGCCAAAGTTGCAGGTGAAACCAATGTTACAAATGTGAAATTTGGAGTTTGCTGAGAAAATTCTGCCCCTTCTTGACGGAAGGAAACAGAAGCCCTGCTCACGCACGAGAACGCGCAACTAGAATCTCACGCAACCGCCGCCCGTGCGCTCGCGCCGGTCTCCTGCGCCGGATGGCCCCTTCTCGCACGAAATTCCCCGACTTCTCCCCGCCCCGCGGGGGAGCCTTCCACCGCACCACTTCCCCCAGTGGAAGGCGCTCGCTCCACCAAAGCGGGCAGATTACAAAGAGTTCCAGATGGCGGTATTCGTATCGTGCCAGAGCGGCTTGCACCATTCGCCAAAGTCGCGGTTTGTGAGCGCGACCATGGCATAGTCGCCGGCGACCCAGAGGTAGGTGCCGGACATGCCGAAGTGACCGACGGCGTCGGCAGGCAGGGCGCCCATCCAGTGATCTTTGTCGCCGTGGATTTCAAAGCCTAGGCCCCAGGTGCAGTCTTTGAAGCTGCCGTAGCCCGGAACAATGCCGCGCAACCCGTCGAAATGCACGCGGCGCATGTCGGCCACGGTGGATGGGTGCAAAAGCTGTGGGTCCTGGACTTCCGTAGCAAAGGCCGCGAGGTCCTCCACTGTGGAGACCAAACCGTGGCCGGCCGAGCCTTCGAGCCGGGTGGACTCCATGCCCAGCGGGGCCAATATGCCTTCACGCAGGTACTCGGCAAAGTCCATGCCCGTGGCTTCGGCCACGGTATCCGCGGCCCACTCATAACCGGCCGAGGAGTAGATGCGGCGCTCGCCCACCGGCTTTTGCGACTCCCGGGAATCAAAGGAAATCCCAGAGGCATGCGCAAGCAGGTGCTCGAGCGTGGAGCCTTCCGGGCCGGCTGGCTGCTCAAGCTCCACGGCTCCTTCTTCCACGGCCAGCATCACGCCGTAGGCTGCGACCAGCTTGGTCACCGATGCCACCGGGAACTCGCGGGCGGTATCCCCCACCGTTTCTTGCACTTCGCCGCGGTGCAGCAAGGCTCCGGCCACCGTATCCGCGGGCCACTGGCTAATTTGGCTAAATTCACTCATACTCTCTAGCCTACTGAGCCGCATTCGGAAGGAATGGACCGCTTTGGGCGCGCCTTTTCGAGCCGGTCACTCCTTAGGTCTACTGGGTTCCGCACACCTTAGGTCCAAGGTGATCGGGCCGATCTGAGCGAATGGCCCCCTCAATTCAGCCCTAAAGTCCTCAAATCAGCCCGATCAGAATGGACCTAAGCCACAGAAGCCGGCGAAAGCCCCTCGAAACCGCCCAACCGCCAGACGCGTCAGGCCCACAGGAGGCCACCCAAGTAAACCACCGGTTAAAACAACAAGAACATTTTATGGAATCGGGCAGGAAACGGTTGCACACCCAATAGACATGAGAAAACTTTCAACCATGTCTAATAATTCTAAGAACACGGGCAACGCAGTTAACCGCCGCCGCTTCCTGCAATCCACCGGTACCGCCGGTGCCGCCATCGCTCTGTCCGGTGCAGCCGCCAACGCACAAAGCAGCCTCTCGCCGCGCGTGGAGCAGCACATGGTGGAGCCCAAGCTGGGCGAGCGGCCCTTCCTCCACGGAGTTGCCTCGGGTGACCCGATCCCGGATTCGGTCATCTTGTGGACCCGCGTGACCCCGGAGGCCGATGCGATGCCGGGCTCCGAGCTGGGCGAGGCCACCCGGGTGGAGTGGGAAATTGCCAAGGATGAGGGCTTTGGGGACGTCGTCAAGCGGGGCGAGGTGAACACCGACGCCAACCAGGACCACACCGTGCACGTGGACCCACACGGCTTGGAGCCGGAGACCGTGTACTTCTTCCGCTTTAAGGCGCAGGATAAGTACTCGCCCATTGGTCGCACCAAGACCGCCCCGGCGCTGAGCGCCTCCCCGGAGGAGCTGACCTTTGGCGTGGCTAGCTGCGCCAATTGGGAGTCCGGCTTCTTCAATGCCTATGGCGATATTGCCCAGCGCGGCCGCGCGGACCAGCTGGATTACATGATTTTCTTGGGCGACTATATCTACGAGTATCCGCAGCGCGAATACGCCGGCTATGGCCCGGTGCGCCTGCACCACCCGGCGCACGAGATTATCTCGCTGGAGGACTACCGCATCCGCTTCGGCCGCTACCGCACCGATGAGAACCTGCAGGCCGCACATGGTGCACTGCCGTGGGTTGTGGTGTGGGATGACCACGAGGTGGCCAACGATAACTGGCGCGAGGGCGCCGAGAACCACACCGAAGGCGAGGAAGGAGCCTTCCTGGACCGCCGCAAGGCCGCGATGCAGGCCTACTTCGAATGGATGCCGGTGCGCGCGACCAACCCATCCGAGCAGGGCCACCTCTACCGCAGCCTGACCTTCGGCGATCTGGTGGAGCTGACCATGATGGACCTGCGCACCTACCGCGATGAGCAGGTGCGCTTTGGCCCGCGCAAGATGGCCGCTGAAGGCCGCACGATGCTCGGCTCTGAGCAGTACAACTGGCTGCTCAATAAGATCGAGACCTCTTCTGCCAAGTGGAATATGCTGGGCAATTCCGTCATGTTCTCCCCTATGAACCTGGCTACCCTGCAACAAGATGACAAGACCAAGCCGGTCTCTTCCTCGCTGTCTTCCAATATCACCGGCATTCCGGTCAACGGCGACCAGTGGGATGGTTACTCGGCGGAGCGCCGCTTGCTTATCGACGCCCTCTCTAAGCACGACTCCCACACCCTCTTTGTCACCGGCGATATCCACTCCGAGTGGGCGCACAATATCAGCAAGGATGGCCGCATTTTCGGCGCCGAGATGGTCTGCGCCTCCGTATCAGCGCCTAACGTGAACGAGCAGCTGAAGCTGCCGGAGGGCAATGAGCTGTCCAAGCTGGCCGAGCGTTACTTGATGGGCGCCAACCCGCACACCCGCCACGTGGATCTGGACCACCACGGCTACAGCTTTGTCACCGTGCGCCCGGATTCGGCGGAAATGCACTGGTTGCGCGTGGATAACCTGCTCACTGCCAAGTCCCCGGTGCGCGAGGCCGTGACCATGACCTGGCGCCCGGGTGAGGGCTACAGCAAATAGTTGTAAGTTCTGTCACATGACAGGTACTCGGTGTTAACGAACGGGTAGTACACCTTCGATAGAGATAGTGAAAGACCCTCTCTGGGGAATTTCACTACCTATCACTCGCCCGCCTTTCGGGCCCCCTTTGGTGCCGCGGATTCTTCCCTAGTCCGCGGCATACTCATAGTCGATGTAGCCGCGCTCGCCGCCCAGGTAGAACGTATCCTGGTCCGGCTCGTTAAGCTCGAGGCCTTCGCGCCAGCGGCGCACCAGATCCGGGTTGGCGATGAGCTGGCGGCCTACTACTGCGGCATCCACGTAATCCAGCTCGATTTCGCGCTGGGCATCCTCCTTGGAGGTCATCGTGGGGAAGCCATCATTCATGAGCACCTTGGTCACGCCGTTTGCGCGTGCCTTCTGTGCCAGCGTGGCGATGAGCTCGCTGTCCGGCTCGCCATGCAGCAGGGATACGTAGGCCAGGTTCAGCGGTGCCAGGGCGTCGAGAAGCCCGCCGTAGGTGGCCAGCATGTCTTCCTGGTCGTCTTCGATAACGCCCTGCACGTTGTGTGCCGGGGAGAAACGCACGCCCACGCGGTCGGCACCGATTTCTTCTACCACGGCGCGAATGACCATCTCTGGCAGGCGCCAGCGATTTTCCGGGCTGCCGCCAAATTCATCTTCGCGCTTATTGGCAGACGGCGCCATAAACTCGTGCAGCAGGTAGCCATTGGCGCCGTGGATCTCCACGCCGTCGACACCAGCATCAATAGCCCGGCGCGCGCCCTGGCGGAATTCGTCCACGATGCGCGGCAGCTCTTCCGTCTTCAGCTCGCGCGGGACCGGCGCATCCATCTTGCCGGCGAAGCCACGCACGGTTCCGCCCCAATCGAAGGCGCTCGGCGCCTCCGGGTTCGCACCGTCGATCAGGTCCGGGTGGCTGGTGCGGCCGCCGTGCATGATCTGCATGAACAGGGTGCCGCCTTCCTCGTGCACGCGGTCTGCGACGGCGCGCCAGCCTTCTGTCTGCTCGTCGGTCGCAATGCCTGCCTGGCCCGGGAACGCGCGGTTGGTCCACGCCGGGAAGGTTCCCTCCGTAACCACCAGACCGGCCGTGGCACGCTGCGAGTAGTACTTCTGGTGCAGCTCGGTAGGTACACCGCTTTCGCCTGCACGCTGGCGGGTCAGTGCCGCCATGGTGACGCGGTTCTCTAGCTTGAATCGGCCAAGTTCCAGTGGTTCGAAAAGTGAAGTCATGCCCAGTGCAACGCGCAGCCGGTCCGGTCTATTTCACCTCTGCCAAACACAATCCTTTATGCACTTCAAAAGCTCAGACGTGCGCACATTCCATTGCCAAAAGGATAATGACACCAGCGTGTATGCCAGCTTTACCTCGCCCAATAATGAGCGCTGGACGGACCGACTCACTGTAGAAGGCCAGCCCTACTAGCGCGGCTCTGCCGGGATTTCTTGGCCGGTGCTGCCGGCAGTTCCGGAAGCTTGGGTGCCGTCGCCGGCATCACTTCCGGCAGTGGGCGCAGTGCCGGCCCCGTTGCCGGAATCGGTTCCGCCGTTGGCGGCGCTCGGGGCGGGTGAGGCATTGCCGGTAGCGTCAGTTCCCTGGCCACCGCCGCCACCGCCGCCGGCAGGTGAATCGGTAGCGCCAGTGCCATTAGAACCTTGCGGGTTGGCGGTCTCCGTGGGAGTAGCGCTGTCTTCCGTCGGCTCGTACTTCGTGCCGGTCTCGGTGGTTTCGGGGGTGGGGTTGGTAGAGGGGGCGTCGGAAAGCTGCGAGGAAGAGGCCTCCGCGCCGCTATCGCGCCAATGCTCGGGCGAAAGCCAGCCCGCATCCGCATTTTCGGGGTTGCTTGAGGCCAGGGCCAAGGCACCGACGACAAGCAGAGCCAGTATGAGGCCCGTGGTAGAGGCGCGGACCCGGCCGCCAATGGTGGCGATCTTCTGGAACTTGGTATTGGTCTCCAGCGCGCGCCAGATGCCCTGGGTGGGCTCGGGCTCCTGGTCCTCCTCATCCGGCAGCGCGGGCTTTCCGGGGCCATCGCTTTTCGGGCCATCCGCCTCGGGTGACTGGTGTTCTGGCCGGGAATCGGGGCGCGAGCCCTCCCCTGCCGCGGAGGCATCCTTGACGGATTCTTGGGCCGCGGCATTGTCGCCCACCGGAAGAATCGGGCGCTGGATTTCGTCCAAGTCGGTCACGTTGTAGTGATCCCAGAACTCGGAAAGCAGCGCGGAGCGAATGGCGCGCTCCACCGCCCACTGGCGGGCGGGGGTTACGGTAACCAACACGCGGTAGGTCACGTGCCACGACTGTCCGGCCGCCTGCGGGGCAACCAGCTGGGTGGCCGGCAGCACCTCGAGCCCGCCATTGACGTCTACGGCGATGGACGGTTCCTGGATGGCCTGCTCGGAAATCGTGCGCACCCGGCGCGTGATTTCTGGCAGGGTCTCGCCTTCTTGCACCGGCACATCAAAGTTGACCACGGCGCGCGACCACTCCTGGGAGTAGTTGGTGACCGCGCCGGCCGAGCTATTGGGCACGGTGACCAGCTCGCCGGTGGGTGTGCGCACCTTGGTAGTGCGCAGGGTCAGCATCACCACGGTGCCTTCCACGTCAGTCACGCCATCGAAGCTGACATAGTCGCCCACGCCAAATTGCTTTTCCGAAAGGATGAAGAAGCCAGAGAGGAAATCCGCAATGATGGACTGGGCGCCAAAGCCCACGGCGGCCGAGACTATCGTCGCCGGCACCGCCGCACCTACCGCAGGCACGCCGAGATTGGTCAGCGCAGCCCAGATGATGAGGAAGTACGCTGCTGCCTGCACGATGTAGACCAGCGCACCGGTCAGTGCCAGGCGCGCCTTGGTGGCTTCTTCGTCTTCATCGAGGCGGCGCTCCATAATGCGGATGGCCAGCCTGCCGATGCGCGGGATCAAAATGCCTATCAGCAATAGCGCGATAAGCGGCAAGCCATGGTCAACAAAAAGGCTCCACAGCTCGTAGAAGTAATACTTCAGATTCATGCCTCTAGATTAAGCCGCGTGCCTGAAAACTAGATGCCAGTTGACTGCCAGCAACCGTGCAAAGCCCTCCCCTGCTGGCGCGCACCCTCTATGCCCTGCGCAAACTCCTGCGGGCTCGGCCGGGCTTGGCTACTCTGTGGGGCATGAAGAAATCATTCCTTATCCCTTTCTTTTCCCTTGCCCTCTTTACCACCGGCTGCGGCGGCAGCGATGACACCGCCACCACCATCTCCACGGTGAAGGAAACCGTAACGGAGACCGCCTCCGAGACCAGCACCACCGAAACAAGCACGGAGGAATCGACCACGGAAGAAACCACGACCGAAACTCCGCAGGAGCGCGAGCCGCGCACGCAGACCCCGGAGCCGGCGACGAATAATCAGCAGCCGGCCAATACCGCGGGGTATCAGTGCGCGGACGGCACCTGGGTGGAGTTTGCCGGACTGTGCAAGGAATCCAATAACCAGCCACCGGTCCAGCCCGCACCACAGCAACAGGCACCGCAGCAGGGCCAGGCCAATAACGGCGGCCCGAGCGCGGATTGCCCGGCCTACCTGTGCGGCTATGGCAACGATGCCAATGGCAACCGGAATAAGACCTCGGGCGAGACCCAGGCACAGTGGGGCTGCGAGCAGGGCTACATCACGGATCCGCAGGTCTGCGGTGCGGTGGGGCGCTAAGCCGTTTCCCGCGAGGCCTCCGCGAACTAGGCCGCCGCGCCCGAACCCACAGACCTAGTCGCGAGAGTTATAACGCTTCATGAGGCGGTCAATGAGCTCATCGGTAAGCTTGTCATCTTCCAAGATGGAATCCAGCAGGCGCTGCGATTCCTCATGGGAGGCCTGCTCTTCTGCCTCGTAGGAGTCACCGCTAAGGTCCATACCAAAGTCGGTGTTCTCGGACTCCGCGGTCTGGGCACTGAGCTGATCGACGTCCGATTCAAACGACTGCATAAACTCGCTGGCCTCCGCCGCGGCCTCCTTGCGACGCTTGCCGGAGCGCACTTCCTTTTCAATGCGGCGCTGCAGTGCAGCCTCCATCTGACGGTGGCGCCACGAGCGCACGCGGTGCGGCTCCAAGCGGCGGCCCACCGCGCGGCTCTTATTCTCGGCCTTCTTCGCCAGCACCTTCACCTGCGCCGCGGTGTGATTAATCGGCGCCCATTCCTGATACGCCGGCACGCGCCAGCCGGCCCAAATGCCCAGCAGAGCCAAGAAGATGGAAACCAGCGGCCCGATAATCATGCCCACGGCCATCATGTCATAGTGGTGGCCCACTAAGACGATGATTGCGCAGGCCACGGCCGGGATGACCGTTGGCTGGTTATCGCCAAAGACGCTAGGCTCGCGCCCCATGACGATGTCACGAATCATGGATCCGCCGGTGGCGGTAAACACACCCATCATGATGCACGGAATAAGCGGCAGCCCATAGGTAATGGCCTTCACGGCGCCGGTGGCAGCCCAGAGGCCGGATACGACGGCGTCGCCATGCGCTTGCAGATAGTCCCAGGTCTTGCCCTTGAAGTAGACAAAGCGGGCAATGAGCGCGCCGGCAAAGGCCAGGTAAAGGTATTCCGGCTGGCTCATGGCCGCCACGGTGCCGCGGTTAATAAGGACGTCGCGCACCATACCGCCGCCCAGGGAAGAAAACATCGCGATGAAGAAAAAGCCGATGATGTCATAGCCGCGTTTGCGCGCCATAGTGCCGCCGATGATTCCCATCAGCAGCACGCCGCTGATATCGGACCAGCGGTAGAGAGATTCAATGAGCGGATCCACTTCAACCATATGGTTATTAGACTTCACCGCCCGCCACCGCGCAATTAACACACCCATATGCGCAGCCAGGCACGAGAAAAGGCGCCGGCCTTGCTTGCCGACGCCTCCTCCTCACCGTGGGGCCAGCGGGGCTCGAACCCGCGACCAACGGATTATGAGTCCGTAGCTCTAACCGACTGAGCTATAGCCCCACGCGGATCACACACCACTAGGGCGAAGATCCGCTCCCAAAAGAGTAGCCAATGCGGGGCTAAAGACCAATTTGCCCAGCGCAGTGCAGCCCCATCCGGTATAAGTAAATTATGCGCCACATCACAGCCTCTTTCCTTATCGCAGCTGCCCTGACCCTCTCCGCCTGCTCCGCCGACTCGGACCAGGCCTCCTCCACTAACTCCGACGAAAACTCCTCTAACAGCCAAGGTTCTGCCAAAGACGCGAAAGCCGTCATTGGCACGTGGGAACAAAAAATTGGCGAAGGTGAGCACACATCTACCTTCACCGCTAGCGTGACCGAAGATGTCATTACCGTAGAGTGGGATTACGGCTCCGGCAATAATGAGCCACTATGGATTGGAACCTTTGACGCCGCCAAGGCAGCCAAGGGCGAAACGGTAGCCTCCAAGAAAGACGCCGGCGGCGTGGATCCCGTATCCGATGGCATGATGCCGGACACCCTGGACTTCAAGCTCGAAGACGATCAGCTCAAATTCAAGTTCAGTACGGAAAGTGTCCCACTGGACGTCGCGCTGAAGAGGATTGACGACGAGCCCAAGACCACAAGTGAGCTCCAAAACACCGATTCCACCCGATCCTTCAAAGACAACGTTCTGGAAATCCCAACCGCCACGGTCAAGATCACCGGACACCACGTCATCGACCCGGGCTCGCCCGGCAATAGGCTTGGCGATAAACCCATCGTTGTCTTCGACTACGAGATGACCAATAAGACTGACAAAGAGCTGCGCACCGCGGATTTCACTTCCATGTTCACCGCAATCCAGGACAACGACGAGAACTCCGTCAACGAGCTCAAGACCGGCTTCAGCGAAAACATCGACACTGACAACTTGATGGACAAGATCAAAAAGGGCGGCACCGTCAAGAGTTCCGCTGCCTTCGAGCTCGATGACCTCACCACCCCAGTAGAACTCGTAGCCAGGGAAAAATACGGCGAAGAAGAAGTGGGCTCACAGACCTACAAGCTGGAGGAATCCACACCGATGGAAAAGTCTCCCGAGAAGGATGACTTACCACCTCGTCCGTCTCAGAAAGAAAAGGACTCCACGCATTCGGTTTAGCGACTCGTTAAACGGGATACCTCGCCAACCGTTCACCCCGCACCACACCCCAAAGGGCGCTACAGTATCCCCTATGCAGCGCCCTTCCTTATTTCCCGTAGCGTCCATCCTTCTCGTCACTGGCCTCACCGTGAGCGCCTGCGGCTCCGGCTCCGATTCCGATAACAACTCCGCGCCGGCAAATGAGCCGGCCTTTTCCACCGCACAGGACAATAGCTCCGCCGCGGACGAAGCCGAAGAAGAATCCGGCCCAGAGAAGGACACGAAGCAACGCCGCACCGAAACGGTCACCAAACAGGCCGAACCGGAGCAGCCCGCACCGCCGGCCGGCGGCAACCACAACATCAACGCGGGCCAGATTGGCGGCTACTGCGGAACGTCCTCGTCTGGCGATTCCATCGACGCCGGCGACCTGACCTCCTGCGAATTCGCCGCCGCGGTCTTCGACGCCGCGATGCAGGCTAGCTACACCATGCGTTCGAAAGATCCCACGGTGACGGCGGTATACCACGCAAATATCACCGCCAGCAGCCCAGTGACCAAGCAGTCCTATAACCTGGACTGCCGCATGGGCAGCGACCAGCGAATGCTCACCTGCGAAAAGCCCGGCGATAGAACGGTGCGCGCCTCATTCCAAACCGCGGACAAAAGCGTGTGGACCAAGCGCGTAGCCACCACCAACTAAAGAAGAGTTGACGGTTCAGTCGAATCACGTCTTCCACCGGAAGGCAGTACTCATTCATCGGGTTGCAAGAATCTCAAGAGCGCCCTTCCAGCGTTCTACTGAAGCTTGCAAGCGCTGCTGCAGGTCACTGCCGGAAAGATGCTGCACCGAAAGCATAGGCCGCGTCGGACCCTGAGCTCCACGTGCTTCCTGCAAGGCATAGTATTTTTTCATTTCCAGCTGTGAAATCGGCTCGTTAGCATTCGCCTCGGGGCCCATCTGACCACGAGCGACAATCCATGGACGTTCCGAGTGCGTAAGTTCAATCAGCTCGTTGGATGTCTTATCACCATAAAAGGCAATCACAGCATCGATGATCTTTTCGGCTTCGTCCCCTATTGCCTCTACATCAGCTCCCGGTAACACCGTGGAGGTTTTCTCGGAGCGTTGATATTTATTCTCGCGATAGAGGTCGGGTTCAACCGGACCGTCTTTCCACGCCTGAAATTCATTCGAGACAAGAGGTCGCCCGTACCAGCCCAAGCTCCATGCTTGGCAGTAATACGCAAGCTTCTCCAGCTTCCACGCATCGACCCACCCCAGTTTGTTGTAGATAACCTGCGCGACGTCTATTGCTGTAGCCATGACCCCTCCTCTCATAGTGCGAAACAATTTTTACGTGTAAAGAGCCAAAATTCTTAAGCCAGTATAGCCGTCCTCATCTGCTATATGAAGGCCACACTTTAACCCACAAAGTCATCCTCAGAAGGCCACGGCAGCTCTACGTCCACAGGCACTCCGGCGAGGATGTCCAGCGATTCCTTGAACTCGGCGAGGTCGAGGCCTACCTCCTTATAGGCCCCCGCCATGGCTTCGGGGATGCATTCGGCACGGGTGCGGAGGGAGGCGCCGTCGGCAGTCAGGGCAGCGAGGGTGCGCCGTTCATCGTCCGGGTCGCGCCAGCGCTGCACATAGCCCTGCTTTTCCAGGCGTTTCAGCAGCGGAGTGAGCGTGCCGCTATCTAGGCCCAGGCGGGAGTCGATGAATTTCAGCGGCACCGGCTCATCCGCCTCCCACAGCACCAGCATGACCAGGTACTGCGGATAGGTCAGGCCGAGCTCCGCCAACAGCGGGCGGTAGGAGCGCACCACTGCCCTATTGGCGCGGTAGAGCGCAAAGCACAGCTGACTATCCAGGACGAGGCGATCAGTGGGCGCGTCATTCATGGCAAAAAGTATAGACGTCAGCAAAACATTGCATCCGATTTAATTGTGTACAATCAAAACCGTTTCGAGCACCCACTGAAAGGAGCAATCATGGACGCCATGTACACCGCCGAGGCCCTCGCCACCGGAGCAGGCCGCAACGGCCACGCCGCAGTCAAGGGCTCGGACCTGGACTTTGCCCTGGCCATCCCCAAGGAAATGGGCGGCAGCGGCGAGGGTGCCAACCCGGAGCAGCTCTTTGCCGCCGGCTATGCCGCCTGCTTCCACTCCGCGCTGCAGGCCGTGGCTCGCAACCAGAAGGTCGAGCTGGGAGACTCTGCGGTGGGGGCGCGAGTGGGCATCGGAAAGCAGGGCGAGGGCTTCCAGCTCGCAGTAGAGCTGGAAGTATCCATCCCCGCCCAGGACAAGGACACCGCCCAAAAGCTTGCCGACGCCGCCCACGAGGTCTGCCCCTACTCCAACGCCACCCGCGGCAATATCGAGGTCACCGTCAGCGTCGTCGAAGACTAGCGTTCTTGCGTACAATCGGCGGACGTACAAAGACCCAATAGAAAAGGAGTCATCATGGACGCCGTTTACACCACCGAAGCACTCTCCACCGGCGCGGGCCGCGACGGCCGCTCTGTAGTCAAGGATTCCGATCTGGATTTCACCATGACCGCCCCGAAGGAGATGGGCGGCAGCGGTGAGGGCGCTAACCCGGAGCAGCTCTTCGCTGCCGGTTACGCCGCTTGCTACCACTCCGCCTTGAAGGCAGTGGCCAAGGACAAGGGCGTAGACGTGGAGAACTCCACCGTCGGTGCCCGCGTTTCCCTGGGCAAGAACGACGAGGGCTTCTACCTCGGCGTGGACCTCGAGGTCACCATCCCAGGCGTTGAGGACGACAAGGCACAAGAGCTTGCCGACGCCGCCCACCAGATGTGCCCTTACTCCAAGGCCACCCGCGGCAACATCGAAGTCAACGTTGGTGTTGCACAGGACTAATCCCTAGTCCTCTCCCCCAGCCCACGCCGCGCTACTTTCAGCGCCGCGTGGGTCTTTTTATGCCTTACGCGACCTCTCAGATTGGTATTCTGCTCTGGAAGATGGCTCGGCGCGGCGGCCAGTCCAGAACTTTATTGATAAAAACGTGCCGTTTCATCAATAAGCCCGCCGTAGGGTGGAGCTAAATTATAAAAAGGCGCGTTTTTAACAAATAGAAAGAACCTCGATGGCACACTCTTATCACTCTTTAAAGTCTATTTTCCATCAGTCTTCACACGGACAATCCTCCGTCGACGAGGCTCACGCTCTTAGGCTGCAGAGTCCGAGTACAATCCGTTGGGACTATCAGGTGCGCGGAAAAGACCTCTTTGTTGTTGTTACCACTCGGCTCCACTCCTTGTGTGAACAGGTCTGGCGCCGAGAAGTTATTATTTCCCGGTTATGGTCCCTGTTACCTAAAGCTGCGACGCGCCACTACATTTTTCAACTCTTGATTGAAGAAATTCAATCTTCGAACGAGATTGAAGGCGTTCATTCCACAAAGAAAGAAATCGCGGAAGCTTTATCCAAGGCGGATTCTACTTCCACCAAGCGCTTCGAGGAAATGTCAGCGCTATATTCTTCGCTTACCGGACTCGATGGAAGTGAGGTCAGCTTTCCCACTCAGCTTGAAGATATTCGCGCGCTCTACGATTCTCTCCTCAAAGGAGAAATCGATGCTGAGAATGGTATCGACGGTGAGCTGTTTCGAAATGGCGTTGTCCACATCTTTGGCGGCAGCACCCAATTCACGTCCGAGGCTCACAACGAGCAAGATATTCGAACCAGACTCCAACAGTTCCTGGCGTGTCAAGCGTCTACTTCAAACGGCCTCATTAATGCCCTAGCAGGGCATTTTATGTTCGAGCACACGCATCCATTTTATGATGGCAATGGCCGTCTCGGCCGGTTTCTCATGGGCTTGAAGCTGCGAGAAATACTTTCTGTACCCACCGCGATGTCTCTTTCTCGAGAGCTCTCGAAAGACCGGCAAAAATACTACAAGTCCTTCACGGTCACCGAAGAGCCTCTCAATCGTGGCGAGGCAACGTTTTTTGTCATTGCGCTCCTAGAGATGTTGAGCTCGGCGCAAGAATCTCTATTAAACTCGCTTGAGCGAAAAAAGTTCGCCCTCGAGAAACTCGAAGGCCGAATTCAAGAACTGCGAAATGGGCCTGGAACTTCCAAAGAGGATCGCCGACTTAATATCCTCTTCATAATGGGACAAGCCGCGCTTTTTGGCCCTCTCTTAGGACTCGATCTCGACACTCTAGCGACCTACTTGGATAAAAGTAAGCAAACCGTCCGTGCCGATACGAAACGTCTAGTTAAGGAAGGGCTCTTGGAAGAGCGGTCACACAAGCCGCTCTCTTTTGCACTCACGGAAGAAGCCCGTGAGTTTCTAGACATTGAATAGCAACACTCGTAGTGAGAGATACTGCCCTTCTTGTCGAGTTCTCAATGCTGATAATGAGAAAGGGGCCAACCTAGCAGTCGTAGTACATCTAATCCTTAACACCTGGTGCCCAACACGCCGTGCCCCTTCGCGCTGCTGTGCATTCCACTCCTGTAGTCACCGCTGCGGATCCTTATTGATAAAAACGCGGGTTTTTAGCAATAAGATCCCCAGAGTGGATGGCTATTTTATAAAATCGTCGATTTTTAATAAATAGGGTTTCTCTGTCCATATCTTAGCCCCGCTAATTCTTCCTAGTACTCTCCCCAGCGAGAAACGTGGCTATTCAGGTTCAGGTGGCATAGAGGGCGAGTGCCACGCCGCGCTTCGCGGCGGATTCCCAAGCACAGTGGACGAAATCGGCGGAGCTAGCGTCGCGGAAGAAATACGTTGCCTACAAAGCTAAGGCGCTGCTCTCCTGCGATTTATGACTCGCTAAGGTCAACCACCCTCCGCATCCCCTCCCCTGCCGAACGGTGAAATGCCTCGGGAACTTGGGAGAGGGTGATAGGGCCATCGGTGACAGATTGCCAGTCAATGCGGGAGCCGGCAAGTAAGTCGACGGCCTGCTCAAGGTGATGCGGCTCGTAGTTATGCACGCCGGTAACAGTGCGCCAGCCGCGGACAATCCATTCGGGGTCCAAGTCGATAGCAGGGCTGTCCGCAACGGAACCGGCGAGTACGGCCACGCCATTAATGTCGAGAGGCTTCAAACAGGTGATAACACCTTGGGGCGAGCCGGAGAATTCCAGCGCGACGTCGAAGTTCTCAACAATATCTAAAGCGGGATCGAAGTCACTAAAACCGGAGATGCAGGCACCCAGCTGAGCAGCGTACCTGCGCCGATGAGAGTTGGGATCCGTCGCGGTGACGGCAGCGCCCGCGCGCAAAGCGGCCTCCACTGCAAGGAGACCGAGCATGCCTAAGCCCACGACTAGGACCCGCTTTTCCTTCAACGAGTCCATGGAGGGACAGGCCGTATCGAGGGCAGCCATAACGGTGGCTCCGGCACAGGAGACGATTGAGGCGGGGACATCGCCAAGCGCGGCCTTCGCCCCTCTTAGGCAACGAACCCGCAGTGCTCCCGCCAAAACACTCTCCATCGGAGCAGACCGAGGCGAGCGCGTAATAGTCAAGAATTCCGATCCAGATTTCACTATGACCAACCAAAGGACGTAAGCAGCTGCAGTGAGGGCTTCTACCTCTGCGTCAATCTCGAGGTCACCAATCCAAGCATTGGGGACGACAAGGCACAAGAGCTTGCCGACGCCGCCCACCAGATGTGCCCTTACTCCAAAGCCACCCGCGGCAACATCGAGGTCAACGTTGGTGTTGCACAGGACTAATCCTGGCGTCTAGCCTCTAGCCCCTCGCTACAGCATTGCTGTGGTGAGGGGTTTCTTTTCACAATTTACTGCCAACCTTGAAATAACGGAGTCTTGAATACAGCCGACACTATCTGCGGGAAATTCAAAATCATTGGGCTTGCTTAGATAAATTAATCCGCACTTTGAGAAAGCGGAAGTATGACTGGTTTCATCATCTTTTACAAACGAAAATCAGGCGAATCCTATATCACGCAATACCCTGACTCTGCTCCGTCTTTGGCGTCGGTGAAAACCAATTCCCGGTACTTCATTGGAGTTGTCCACATCGTCGACGGTTCGGACGGGCTAAATGACCTGTCACCGGCACGGCGAATACTGCCACATGTCGTGCACGGATCCTCTTTACACCCCTACTCGAAAACCCAAAAATCGAATAAATGAACCAGACACCACTGCACATGTCCGCCACAGCTGTCAAAATCGAGTCATGTCTGTTGAAGCTAGGGCCCTCTCACTGCGACGGTTAATGCACAATTCTGCGGCGGTACGACTGCTTGCGGCTGATAACGCGCCGGTAATTTTGGCGCTGATCGCAGAGTACTTCCCCCGCGGTACCCGAGCACGGCCAGCGGCGGAGGTATACGAGTTGATGGTCACTGATTTTGAGGTTATTGCCAACGATTTTGCCATGCCCCGTACGCCCCAGAGTTATTGCACTGACTGGGTAAAAGCAGGATGGTTGGTGAGAAAATCAGGTAAAAGTTCACACGGCGAAACGTTGGAACCAAGCGAAGACGCGCTTTCTGCTCTAGAGGCCATCAAGCGGTGGGAGTCACCGGTATCTGCCGTCACAGCATCACGGGTGGAATCCATTAGCTCGGCCCTGCAACGGTTAGCAAGGGACACGAATAAGGATATCGCCAGTCGCGTTGCCAGTCTCGAGGCAGAACGGAACCGCATTGACCAGGAGATTGAAAAGGCACGTTTAGGACAGTTCGAATCCTTAACCTCAGCAGAGACAGAAGAACGTGTACAAGACGTGCTGAATATGGCAACGGCGGTACCGAGTGATTTCGCCCGAGTGCGCCACGAACTTGAGGCCCTCAATCATCAACTACGCCGGCAGTTATTAGACCCAGAGGGATACCGCGGCGATGTGCTCGAAGAGATCTTCACCGGCGTGGACCATATTGCTGAATCTGAGGCTGGACGCAGTTTCCGCGGATTCTATTCCCTTCTTATGGATAGGGAACGCAGTGCATGGTTGGACCAGTGGATAAAAGAAGTTTTAGAAAGCGATACCGGCCAGGAGCTGGCGCCAGAAATGCGGCAGCACCTGCGAAATCTTTTCCGCGATATGGAAGACACGAGTTTCGATGTCAACCAGACGATGACTGGCTTGGCGCGTAGCTTGCGCAACTACGTTTCCTCAGAGCAGTTCGCAGAAGACAGGCGCATGATTGAGCTCCTAAGAGAGGCGCGCGGTATGGCCATTGATGCTGCGCAGAACTCTGAGCTCAAGGCCTTTCACCGAATGGAGACGCCGCTGCAGCGCATCGGTATGTCCATCCACTCCGTTTCACGCATTCGCTTAGCCAACCCAGGTCGAGAGGTAGTAGAGGAATCACCTGAGGCGTTCCAGCCAGGCGAGGAAAACGCAGAAGCATTACTCGAGCTAGTGCGCGAATCAGAGATTGACTTTGAAGAGTTGCACGAGATGATTCGAAAGGCCGTCGATAAGGCGGGCCCGTGCACCATTGGCCAAGTATTGCAGGCCTACCCTGCCACGCAAGGCTTAGCTAGTGTAGTGGGCTTGGTGCACATTGCGGATCAGCACCCCCTGCCTGACTTGAGAAATTCCACGGAGAAGGTCTTTTGGACCGAAGAAAACGGCACAACACGCGCCGCCTTGATTCCCACTATGTATTTCGACCGCACCACCATTGAGGAGCTATCGTGACCGCTGCACTTAATCACCGCGTCGATTCCGAGCATGAACCGCCGCTTTGGAATTGCGATAAAGGGACGCTGACGTATAACTCACGCCGCGCGTTGGTACAGCTGCTAAAAGGACCACTTATTCGAGCACAGAAGGAACCTGTCTTGTGGGCTGCGATTATTTCAGACGAAGAAAACCTGCGGGCTAGACTGCACGAGTTATTTCTCGAGCTCGTTATCGATGAAGCAGAAGGATTCGCCTTCACCCGAATGGTGGAAGAAGAAACGTTAGCTATTCCGCAGGTGCTGCGCACGGATAAGCTCAAGCACATCGACACAGCCATCTTGTTAAACCTGCGCCAAGAACTGGGGCTGGCGCTACCTGGCGAACGTGTAATCGTGGACGTGGAAGACCTGCGAGAGGGAATCGGGTACGTCCGCGCGGTTGATAACCGAGACGAGGCCGGATTCAATAATCGCTTCAATGCAGCAATCAAACGCATCCGCAATGAATATTCACTGTTAAGCGCTACTGAGACTGAAGGCCGGTTTGAGGTTTCACCCGTATTGCGCCAGCTTTTCGATTCCGCCACAGTTACCGCCATCCGGGACGAGTACGCCCGCCTAGCGGAGACAGGGAATGGCCAAGAGGATGATTCCAATGACTAATATTTACCCAGGCCAATACCGGATAAGCCGCATCCAATTAATTAACTGGGGCACATTTCACGGATACTTTTCCATCCCCGTAGCTAGAAAGGGTTTCCTAATCACCGGCGGATCCGGTTCCGGCAAATCTACCTTATTGGATGCAATGTCGGCGGTGTTAGTACCGCAGAAAGATCTGAAATTTAACGCGGCATCGCAACAGGACCTTGGGCGGCATGATGGTCGCAATCTCGTATCCTATGTGCGTGGTGCATGGCGGCAACAGGAAAATACACAGACGGGTGAGATTGCTCCCGAGTACCTGAGAACGGGCGCAACGAATTCAATTGTGGCGCTGACCTACGATAACGGAGCTGGAAAGCAGCATACCCTCATTGCTATTTTCCGCCTCAATGGCGGTGAAAATTCCGTGAGCCAGGTTAAGAAACTCTACGGAGTGGTGCAAGGAGATGAGGACATCGATAAGCTGAGTTCCCTGCTCACGCGGAGCCTAGATACCCGCAAGATTAAAGCTTTATATAAGGGACCAGGGGCATCTTTCACACAGACGTATAGTACGTTCGCAGATCGCTTTCGTAAGCGCCTTGGGATCAAAAGCGAACTAGGCCAGGTGCTCCTGCACCGCACTCAATCCGCTAAGTCCCTATCCAGCCTGGATCAGCTCTTCCGAGGCTACATGCTGGACAAGCCCTCTACTTTCGAGCGAGCCGATGAAGCTGTGGAGCAATTCGAGGATCTCCGCCAAGCTTACCTGCGGGTGGAGGATGTCAAAGCACAGATTGACACACTCGCTCCCCTTCCCCGTCTGCATGCGCAGCGAGATGTTGCAGAATCTGCCAAGCACAAGGCCGAGGCCATGAGTGAAGCGCTACCAGCGGTCCGAGCTCGCATGGTGGCAGAGGAATTGGACTATCAAATCAGAGCGCTAAACGCACAATTGGCTGAGGCTCAATCAGATGCCGAGTCTCTCGAGGACGAGGTCAAACACCTCGACGAGACGGAGCGGTTAGCAGCAGTGGCTGTGTCTCAACTTAGTGCCGGCGAGCTCGATGCCCTAAGCGCAAAAATGGAGACTGCTGAAAAAGAAATCGAGCACCGCTCCAAAGAATTCCGGCGCTTGGCCACTGCCGCCGGCCGGTGGACCGACAATTATGAGTTCAATCCGCATGGCTTTGCGGAACTTCAGGCTAATGCGAAGCTGCGCATCGCGGACTTCGAATCTGACTCTGCCAAGCTCATCAATCAGCAGCAAGAGGCTGGAGTAGCTGCTCGCGACGCCGCGACAACGTTTGCCACTCTGAAAAGCGAACTCGCTTCTTTCGGTTCGCGAAACACCAACATAGATAAAGCATTGGTAGAGCTACGGTCCCAGCTCGCTCACGATACGGGGTACGCCGAGTCAGAACTTCCCTTTGCTGGTGAGCTCATGGATATTAGTCCACAACAGACGGAATGGGAGCCGGTCCTCCAAAAGCTTCTTCACGGGTTTGCTGCTACCCTGCTGGTTCCGGAAAGCGCACGGAAAGCGATTAATCAGTGGGTCAATTCTCGGAACGTGGGGACCCGGCTCGAATACCGCACCATCCCTGAGTTTGCACCCGCACCAGCAACTGCGCGTAGCCCACAACAACTCATTCACAAGCTGGATTTCCAAGACCACCCTATGGCACCGTGGGTCCGCCATCATATTTCACGCCGATTTAACTATGAATGTGTCAGTTCAGTCGCGGCGCTCGAACAGGTAACTAAGACCCCAGCGGTTACTCGCGATGGCTTAGAAAGCCGCCCTAAGGATAAAGATGGGTCTACCCGCTTTATTAAAGACGACCGCAGGCGTTTTTCCGGCACCAGCTGGTACCGGGTGGGCTCTACCAATGACGCCAAGATTGAGCTGCTGCGCACGCAACTCGATAAAGCAAAAGCCCATGCCAGTGCCACCGCCAAGCTAGTTCAAGACTTAAACCGAAAAATGGATATCCTGCGCACTCAACGTGATAAAGCGAAACTGGTGTTAGAGACTAAGTTTCAGGATATTGATACCGCATCTGCAGAAACTCGCAAACGAGATCTGCAACGGCAATATGATTCTCTTGCCTCGTCACCCGAGGCGAAAGCCCTACATGCCGCGCATAATCGAGCAAAGGATAGGCTAGCTGCAGCCCGTGCCCGCCTTAAGCAATCTCAAAAGCACCTTGGAAGCATTGAGGGCGATCTCCAGCGCTCCACACAGCGTCGCCAGAACATTGGCACCGTACCGACCATCGCTGACGAAGCTATTGCCAAGGAGGTCAAAGAGGCCCTCCACAACGGAAGGCGCAAGCTTTCCATCGATGACATCGATTCCCGGCGCGATGCAGTACAAAACAGCCTGCACGATACATCCCGCGCGGCTGCACGAAACATCGAGGAGATAAATGCCAAGATTGTCTCCGTTCTCCACAAATACTTGTCTCAGTGGCCAGCGGAATCTGCGGATTTACAGCCACAGGCAAACTTTGCCGGTGAGGGCATTGAAAAGTTGAAGTTCCTTCGGGCCGATCGCCTTGCCGATTTCCGTGCTCAGTTCTTGGAACTACTCAACGGAACAACGGTGCAAAATCTGTCTCACCTTGCTTCTTCGTTGCGCCACGCTCGCAGCGATATCGAGCTGCGTATGGAATTTATCAATAAGTCGCTGGAGCGCTCGCCCTTTAATGGCGACCGTATCTTGCGAATTGATGTGAAAGACGCTCGCGGCCAGGTAGTACAGGATTTCCAGCGAGATCTAGATTCCGCGACTTCGCATAGCCTGGCCGAGATCAGCGCAGATGAGCCGGAAGCGGCGTTGCGGCGCTACCATGCTTTGGATAAAATTCTCAGCCGCTTGGGTTCAACCCAACCGGAAGATATTCGTTGGCGCAACCTGGTTCTTGATACCCGAAAACACGTAAGCTTCATCGGCCGCGAATGCTACCCCGATGGAACAACCGCCAATACGTATCAGGATTCTGCTTCCCTCTCTGGTGGCCAGGCACAAAAGTTAGTTTTCTTCTGCCTGGCTGCGGCCCTGCGTTTCCGGCTAGCGGAGCCGGATCAGGATGTTCCCACCTATGGTTCCATCATTTTGGACGAAGCTTTTGACCGCGCAGATCCAGCCTTTACCCGCACGGCAATGTCTGTGTTTGAATCGTTTGGTTTCCACATGATTTTGGCAACGCCATTCAAGCTGATTCAAACATTATCGCCCTACGTCGACGGCACCATCGTGGTCAACTACGACGAGCCCATCATTCATGGCCGTCCACAGGCACGCACAGGCTATTCACTTATCGACGCCGCCTCGTATCCCCAGGAGGACCCCAATGCGGATTCCTAAAGACCTACAAGCACATGCGGCAAAGCTCTTGCGCAACCACTTTGCGGAGGCGCTATCTTCGCCGGATTCCCTCCGTTTGGACTGGCCGCTACATCCACCGACGGCAGCCACCGCCAAACGCGATTTACCAATGACCCAAGAATTCATCCGCGCCTGGCAGCGCTGGCCGCACCAGGAAGAGGTTATCTACGAGTCCCGCAATTGGTCGCGTACTGGGCTGGGCACCAATTCCGTGCCTGTACGCGTGGTAATTGATGGACCTGAACGCATCGCTTCCGCAGCAGGCATGGCCACAACATACTCGCATGCGGTTCAAAGAGCTCAAAAGATCGCCTCGATTTTCCCCGAGCACCCTGACTTCGCTCACACCGTTCACCGTGCTTACAAGCAGTGGAAAGACTTAAGCGCCTACGACCTGCATTGCTTGAGACCGTGTTTGAACTGGTTGCTCACCCATCCCGATTCGGGTGAGTGGGAACGCGCCGTCCCCGTAGAGGGCGTTGATGGCAAGTGGATCGGGTCCCACCGGCGCCTGCTGCTAACCCTGCTTTCTCCTTTCGGCATCGCGGATCTAGGACTGCGCCGCAGCGACGCCCGTATTCGCTTTCGCTATCTCAACCACGTCCCGGCAGTGTCCGACCTCGAGATTCCACTCTCCCACGCCGCATCCCTTTTCTCCACCAGGCCACCGCGAGTGCTCATCGTGGAAAATAAACAAACTTTTCTGGCTTTACCTGTGCTTTCGGACGCCGCTCCGCCCACCATTGCTGTCTTAGGTTCCGGCACCGCAGCACATCAGCTCCACGCCCTCAACTGGCTCCACCAATCCGAAATTACCTACTGGGGTGATCTCGACGCTGCGGGCTTCAGCATCCTCAACGCCGTGCGCGCCTGCTTCCCCCACACCGAATCTCTGCTCATGGATACTGCTACCGTAACTGCGTTTAAGCACCTCGCTGTCCCTGATCCAGGCGACGGTTCAGCCACGCTCACTCACCTCACCACCGAAGAACAGGAAGCCTACCGTCTACTCTTCACCGAGGGCAGGCTGCGAATTGAGCAAGAGCGAATCCCTTTCACACACGCGAGCGACGCTATCCACCACAAATTAGATTGATCTAACGTTTAAAATCGCGCTCGGAAACCGAATGGCGCGGCTGTCGCATAATTGAGCTCGGAACCGTTACACAAATTAGCTCTCAACATTGTCTGGCCCTGATACATATGCTTAGGTAGTATTCGAACATATAATTCAATCTTTCATTTGGAGAGGCCTTTGCCAGACCGGATTCACCCTTCCCTATTACGTATTTTCCAACGCTCGAAACCTGATGACATCATTGCCTTCATCGACGAAAGCTACGTTGCACCGGAGGAAGACTTTTCAGAATCTTTCTATATCTTGGTCGGCACGGCCATCAAATTCGAACACCTTAGTAACACCCGGATCCTCCTCAGGGAGACTGCGCAGTCGAACTATTGGCATACGACCGAATCGATGCGCAGTTGTGATGGCCGGAAGAAAGTCGAAGAAATGCTCAAGTTATGCGATGACTTTGAGGATTTGCAATATATAGCCTGCCTTCGACCACTGCAACGAAATCAGGATATTGAGCATGCTCGTCAAGATTGCCTTGAACTGCTCATTACTGCACTCACCAAGAATGAGCCTTCTCTGAAAGGCATAATTTTCGAAGCACGCCACGCTCAGTCAGATAACGATAAAGACAGAAATACCCTCAAGCGCATGCGCAAGAAAAAGTTACTGCACTCTGGGATCAGTTTGGCATGGGTTAGCCCTGCCGATGAAACTTGCCTTTGGATACCGGACCTCGTCGCTTTTACATACAGGCGCACTTTTACCCACGGAGGGCAAAGCACATCTCTTTACCAAAAATACTTGGAAGAGCATTGTGAAATTCTAAAGGTAACTCCGAAGCAATGATTCCCGAAGCCGAACCGGAATTCACAATAAAATGACCCTCACCTGCCGGTAGCCTCGGTGAGGGTCGAGCAGCTGTACATGATGTAGGGCTGCTCCTGCTAAAGATTATGCCCTACCAACCTCTTTAGAGTCAATAGCAGCTCTATAGGAGCATCATGACGAGTTACATGCGAGCTGACGGAGCTAGTCAACAAATCCCTGTTTACCCAGGCGATCGAGATAAGAATTCCAGTCCTCAAAGACATCTCTTAAGGCATGGATCGGGTCGACATCGATACCGCTGCAGTGTCTAAACTCTTGAAGGCTAAATGCCGCTGCACCGACCGCAATTGCAGCCCGAATAGCAATTTCAAAGGTTTCAACTGCATTCTGACGCTCATCTCTGTCTTGAGCTAATGCGAGCTCAATTTGTCTCACCACATTATGATGCACGGACCGATTGAACCGGCTGTACATTTCTCCGCCCTGGAAGCCGTCGAAATATTCCGCTACCAAATCTGTGTAGTTCAAGAGTTTCTGCGATTTCCCATACCCCTGAGAAGCGAATGCCTGCTTCATCTTTATGTGATCTGCTGTCGCTTCACTGTAGGGTGACGCATTATTCCTCCCACCCGAGTTTTCGTAGCCGTTAACAACAACATTAATTGCACGTACAGTCCTGATCCATGGATCTGCGTCCTCATTCAAATACATCACCAATGCTGAGTTCTCCAAAGCCGACCTTGCAAGAATTGATGGCGTAAGCGGGTAGCGAATATCAGATTTCAGGAGCAGACCAAGAGAATGCAAGATTCCACCTGCGGTTTGCAGCGAAGCCGCAGACAGATCATCAGCTAGACGGGCTATTTTCCATTTCTGGGCGCCACGAATCTTCGGCTCAAATTCAATATCAAGAGAATCTGCCTCTTCTGTTGTAAGGAGCCTAGGAGAGCAAGCAATCTCGTTAACGGTATGGGCGACGGCCTCACAATGGGCTCCAAGGCCTTTCAATGGAAAATATTGCTCGTACTCGGCGAATGAATTCTTCCTTGGCTTACCTCGCCTAGATACGTGCTCGAACACTCTTCTCATGTATCTGTTTTAGCAATTGGTGGAGCACACTGGCGAAAGAGAAATAGTCAAGGACTTAGCCCACCTACAGGCCAATCCGTAGCCCGAGAAAACTCCACTAATGCACCCCTATTGATAAAAACGCGGATATTTATCAATAGGGGCGCGGGCCAGAACGCCCAATTTATATAATCGGCGCTTTTAACAATTAGGGTTTCTCCGTTCACGACTTAACTGCACCAACCCGCAGAAGCAATCTCCCTCCCGAGAAGAGTGGTAATGCCGACCAAATGGAAAACAACGCGACCGACGGACTGGTGCTTGGCCACATGAGCTGGCCTACAGCATCGCATCGGAGGTCGTTCTCATAGTTCTGCTTACCTTCGGCGGGATCGACGTACGCCACATACCACTCCTAGCCGGACTGGTTAGCAACCTCCTAGATAGTATGCGCCACGGCAGCGCGCCCATTACCCTAACCACGCTGGTGATCAACGGCGTAGGCGAAGAGCTATTCTTCCGCGACGTTGCCCGCCGCCAACTTGCCGACGTCCTCTCCCCCGCCCCGCCATCCTCACCCAACTAACGCTCTACATCGCCGTCACCGCCGCAATGGGTATTCCCTTCCTGCTCGTTGCCTCCGTCCTTATCGGAGGCAACGACGCACTAGAAGCCCGCCGTGCCGACAGCCTCATCTCCGCCACTACACTGCACCTAGAGTGGAGCATCGGAATGGCACCTTTCTTGCCGGTAGCAGATTAGGCAGCGGCCCGCCGCCTAGTCTTGAACGGCGCGAGCTAGCTGTACGTTCTCGTAGTAAGCAGAATGCGATTTAACCGCATCGCTCACGTCATGATTGACCGCGAACGAGGCGTCCAGGCCCTCGAAACCAATCGGCTTTCTGCCGCCCATCGCTGCAGGATATAGATACCCGAGAACCCTGTCATTCTGGGAGTGGTAGTTGTGAACAACCCCAGAAAGGGCTTCCCCAACAGAATCCCACGTCTTATCTTGACCAATGGCCGCACCTAGAAGATGCACGGCCTCAACGCGGACCTCATTCTCAGTTCCGGCAGCGCCTGCTAGCGCAGTAGCAAGGTTGAGCATGACACGGCCACCCAAACTATGGCCTACGAGCACCACGGATTCTAGGTTGGAGCGCTGAATAATTGCCGCGAGCGTCATGGCTGTCTTATTTGCACGGTTAACCGCAACTGTCCACGGGTTCTTGACCAAGTCCAGGGCGCCTAGAGCAAAGCCTGCAGGCGTTGCCTTCTTGGCCAACTTCTTTCCGGCATGTTTGACCATTCCCTTCAGCACGGCTCCGCCGGCGAAACCAGCTCCCGGAGCTAGGAAACCGGCAAGCTCCAGCATTTCCTTGCTTCCCCATGTCACCAGGTAAATCGGAGAATCAGGGTAGGCAGCTTCGACCGCCTTAACTTCGGTACGCCAATCGAGCTTCTTCTCAGTGGTAAAACCACGTGCGATGAGAACGGGCGTACCGCTCCCCTTGCGGACGCACTGAATATCAAAGGAGTCATCCTCGCCAATATAGGAATTAAGCGCCTTTACTCCGTAGGCAGAGCCAAGCAGTCCACCGGCAGCAGCAACAACCATGCTGCCACCGGCCATACCTAAACCACCTGAAGCCAGGGAGCCGAAGCCGAGCGCTGCCAGGCCCGCGTTTTGTGCTACTGCGCCAGAAAAGCCTAGGAACGTAGTACCTACCGCACCACCGACCATGGGAGCTGCCAGCAATCCACCGGTAGCGCCCAGGGCTAGAGTTGCGACGCCGGCGGCCGCCAGCTTGGCGGCACGACCAACATTGGCTGCCTTGAATTCACGGAGCTCGCGCCACTGGGTGAGGTCAGCAATGCGATGGTCGAGGCGCTCAAAGTCTGGAACCTGGTGAAGGTGTTCTGCACACACGGTCGGCAAAGCCACCAGACCAAGGCCGGCGGCGGCGAAGTTATCGCACTGAGGGACGGTGCAATGGGACGTCGCCGAGCCGCAGTTCTCGCACACGTACAGGGATTTAGTCTTGGATTTCCTGTGAGTGGACTTGGTCAGGCAGCGGGAGCACCAGCCTTCCTCGGTGGCGTCACTAAGCGTGTCCATAAGCTCAGCCAAAGTGGTAGCCAACTTTGCCGAAGCAATGGCTTGCTCCCTAAGCTCTTGGACCTCTCCTTCGTGGCGCTTGACCGCACGCTTTACCGCTTTTGCCGCAAAATCCCTTTGATCAGCCGGGCTAATAAACTCGTTGGTGAAATTGAAGTCTTCCTGGACCGCAGCCACGGCTGCAGGAAGTTGGGCCTCCAAGTCATCCGACTCTTTCTGCCCCACCGCTGCAAGCCACAGCGCATCAACAATTGCCGGCGAGCCAGTCAGCTCGGCATCACCCTCTACCTCAGGCGCCTGCACATCACCACGCCGCGCAACACGTACAAACCGGCCAAGATTGGAACGCAGCTCGCAAGAAAAAGAGCCATCATCCTCAGGGTTAAACGAAATTGCGGCAGACTCAATCGAGTTCTTCTTGGCCATGGCGTTCAACCTTTCAGTAAAGGAATAGGACGTATATAAACTTTAAACCAACGTTTGTACAATCCCCGAGTAAGCTTGCAAATTAGCCTATCGTTTCAAGAAGCCTTGACCTCTTTAACGAATTCCGGTGTATGGTCCGCACAACCCCGCGATTATAATATCCATTAACCTCATTGACGCGGGACCCCATCAAATGCAACATTTAAATTCTCTAACTAGCGCGTCGGGTGGCCGTCCTCAACCACTAGTAACTTATAGAATTACTTTGCAGGGATCTTCCGCATATCCCCAAAACCGTTTCTCGATCAAATTGGAACGCGGAAGACCTTCAAAAATTACCCCTAGAAGGATTCTAAGACACGCCAGAAAAGTAGCGAGCACCTAGCCATTATAAGAAAGCCCCTTACTCGAAATAGCCCCGAAGGAAACACCTTTGCAATCCAACTTGACTCCCTTTTCCAAAAGCTCCCTTAGAACGCGGTGCATCCTGGCAGCACGAGGCAAGAATGATTTGAGAAAGCTTGACCGGCAGCTGGCAAAGCTCCTTGAACAAGCCGCAACACTGCAACGACGGGAATCCAATTACCGATCCCAATTAGAAAAGCATCAAAATGATCCGCGCTCTAATGAATCTGCGACAAAAAAGCAGATCGAAGCCATTAAGAACCAAAGACTTGGCACGCATAGAGACATTCAAAACAACACAATCCGCTTGTCCGACGAAGTCCGGTCCCGATTAAATCATGAGCTTGGAAATGGCTGTTTTTCTTGGAACCTTTCACTCGGCCCAACAGTGGGGCGACGACAGACATATCAAATTCCTAACGACTTTTATACCCGCTTGTTGGCCCAAGAGGTAATTGCGGATCTGAGGCGACTTAAAGGAGGGAAGCAACTCGACAGAATGTCGACGGTTCGCGCGCTTAAAACGGCTCTAGAACGGGTCCCAAACTACTCTGTTCTTCGCTTGGACATCACTAAATTTTTTGAATCAATCCCACATATGAAGCTAGAGGAAAAAATATCGCGCGAGTCAAGTCTTTCTGCAACCACCCAAGATCTGGTCGCGCTCCTACTTAAGGAGTACAGAAAAGTAAATACCCACGGCACCAAGAAAGTCGGTGTCCCTCAAGGAGTAAACTTCAGTTCAGCCTTGGCCGAAGCATACTGAGGTTACCCTCGTTTAGTGGACACCCTATTTGTGCGGATCTTGTGTCCGTAGGAGAGGATGTTCATTGTGAGTCAACAGCGCAAGAAGTACACGCCGGAGTACCGGCGTGAAGCCGCGAACCTTGTAATCGAGTCAGAGCGCCCGATCGCTCATGTGGCTAAGGAGATTGGCGTCTCCGCCGGGCTTTTAGGCCGGTGGGTCAAACTCGAGCGTGAACGCCGAGGGGCCTCGGATGGGATGAGTGAGGCTGATCTTCGTGCTGAGAATGCTCGTCTGCGCCGTGAGTTGGCGGAAGCCAAGATGGATAATGAGTTCTTGTCAAAAGCGACAGCCTTCTTCGCCGCGAAGCAACGCGAGCAGAAAAGTTCGAATTGATGCAGCAGGAGAAGGCAAACTACAGCATCAAACGCATGGCACGGCTATTAAAAGTGTCTCGGTCTGGATACTACAAATGGGCTGATACGCAGCAGAAGCGACTATCTGGCGAAAATGATCGTGCTGCATTTTACGATGGCGTTGACCGAAAGATTCATCAGATTTGGAAAGACTCCGATGAGGTTTATGGTGCTCCGCGGATCACCGCAGAACTTACCGAGCGCTACCAGATCACCCTGAATCGCAAGACTGTGGCTAAGCGGATGCGCATGATGGGCATTGAAGGGATTTCACCGCGTGCCTTTGTCCCGGTGACAACGATTCAATCCAAGCGTAAGTCAGCTCTTCCTGACCTGGTCAAGCGCATGTTTGATACTGGTGAGCTCAACCGAGTGTGGATGTCGGATATTACCTACCTACGCACCAGCGAGGGATGGTTGTACTTGTGTGCGGTCCGCGACGGCCATTCCCGCAGGGTGCTGGGATGGGCAATGGATAGCGTTCAAGATACATGCCTGGTCGAACGGGCCCTGCGGATGGCACATACACTGCGCGGTGACGTTCCTAATGGGCTGGTGTTCCACGCTGACCGCGGAACGCAATTTACCAGCGAGAAGCTCTGGGAAGTCTGCCATAACCTGGGCATTGCTCAGTCTGTGGGGCGTACTGGTGTGTGCTTTGATAACGCGATGGCTGAGTCGTTCTGGTCGACGCTTAAAACCGAGTTCTACGACCGTAAGCGTTGGCCTACCCGCGATGCTGCGCGCAAGGCCGTTGCCTACTGGATGGAAGTCGTTTACAACCGTCGGCGCCGGCACTCTGCACTAGGGATGGTCAGCCCCGTCGACTTCGAAAACCACATTGGTCTAACCACCAGTAGAAAAGAAATAGCTGCCTAAGCACTAGGTAGCCCCACTACGTGTCCACGATTTGCGGGCAACCCCAATACATGCATGATTTCGATACGCGGTGGTCAGAGCACCCAGGAGTGGCGTTCTATTGCCGCTACGTAGATGACATCATCATTATCGTCGACCCCGACGGGAAAGATGCATTAAAGCTCGCCGTACAAATGGAAAAACAAATTATTCGAGATCTCGGCCGATTAGGCCTTACTATTAACAAGAAAAAGACTGACAGGATCGACGTCTGCACCAACAATTCAGACGAACAAAACTGGCAATTCAATTATCTTGGCTATTCATACCTAATCCGGAACTCAGAAACCCCGCCCATAGTCGTAAAACTTACCCCTGAGCGATTGACACGAATTAAAGAACGCATTCGGCTAAGCTTCAAGTCTTGGAGACGGAGCACTCGCAAAGCGCAAAAAAATAATGACCGCCAAAAATCGCTAGATGCTATCAAGTCTAGCAATGCTCTCCTCCTCAAACGATTAAGGTTTTTGGCTGGAAATACAAAAATCCCCAGCTCACAGGGGACAGTGTCCGTAGGAATCTACTTCTCCAATTCAGCGATTACTTCAACAGATCAGATTCAAACACTCGATAGCTATCTCGAATATCTCCTGTCCGAAAATAGCGAACTTGTCCAAAGCTTCTTTACAAGCACAAAACAACGACAAAGGTTAGACAATATCTCCTTTATTGAGGGCTTCGAGTCAAAAAAATTTCAAATCCTTAAGCCGGGGGAAGTAAAGGAGATTTCTAAATGCTGGAAGGAAAAAGTTAAATGACTAGCAAAAAACGCAATGGCAGGAAGCGGAAATCAAGAATCAAGAACAGCCCTCTCCGCGCAATCATTAGCGATGTTTTACCTTATGAAGTTCCACTCGCCTTTTCCACGGCCGGACTTTTCCGTTTTCTTAAACAGATAGAGTTCGAGTGGATCGAAAATATTATTGTCGTGAAGGCGCTAAATGAAGGGGAAAAGGTCCTGCTTGAACAGCTTCTCGAAGGCTCAGGAAGCTTAAACGAAGCCGGTAGTGAAGCAGTCAAGCGGGTGACAGGTAGGGAGAAGCTAGAAGGCAAAGACTACTTTTCTAAAAAAAGAGAAAAAATAAATTCTAAACCATTCAATTTCCGGATCGAAACTGAAACTGGCAAGCAAAGAATGCTCTCGGTAATTCATCCGGCGTCCATGATCAAGATGGCTATGTTCATTGACGATTACGCAGATTCAATCCTTTACTACTGCCTACACAGTAGATTTTCCTTGCGCTCTCCAAGCCAGAGAACCCAATCAGTGGTTATAAAGGACTCCGTATTCAAAAGCAGGGAAGAAAAAGACAAATGGTCCGTCGAGCAATTCAACCTAGAATCCAGCCACTTTCCTTCATATTTTACTTATAAACAATTTAATAATATAAGTAGATTTATAGGGTCCGAAGAGTATTTAAGCCTAAGTAAGCGTTACAACGTTCTAGCCCGAACCGACATTACTAGGTGTTTCGACAGCATCTATACCCATTCCATGTCCTGGGTTGTAAATGGGCGAGCAAAGAGTAAAGAGCAAACGGGCCTGACCCCCGGAAAGTGGACACGTCGGGGGTTAGCTATGCTGCTCTAGTCAGTGTAGCTGAATTCTCGGCTTCAAAGACGTCAGGAGCTGAAAGATTGCACCAGGAGTGCCGTCGGCGTGTGTTGTAGCGCATGCACCACCGGAAGACTTCTTGGCGGCAGGAGATCGGATTGTCAAAGACTTTCCTGTCACGCAAGATTTCCCGCTTGAGCGTGGCGTTAAACGATTCTGCTAGGGCGTTATCAGCACTCGTTCCTACCGCTCCCATAGACTGGCGCACACCCAACGACGAGCAATAGTTCCTAAAGGCTTGTGAGGTGTACACGCTGCCGTGATCAGAATGGAAAATTGCCCCTTTAAGGCTTCCGCGGACTTTCCTGGCATGGGACAAAGCTTCGATAACCAGTGATACCCGCATGTGATCGGCGAGTGCATGTCCGACAAGTTTGCGCGAGTAGACGTCGATGACCGTGGCCAGGTACATGTTCTTGCCGCCCTTACACGGCAGGTACGTAATGTCGCCTACATAGACGTGGTTTGGCCTGTCAGCTGTGAATCTGCGGCCTACTAGATCTGGCATGACGCGGTGACCAGGCTTACGCCTGGTAGTGACGCATCGGCGGCGTTTGGTAAAGCCTTTAAGTCCCATGGATTTCATGATTCGTGCGACTTTCTTGTGATTTATCGGGCCAAAGCTCGTATCGGCTTTAAGGCTTGCAGCGATGCGTTTAGCACCATAAAGCCCGTATTCATCATCGAAGATGGTCTTGATTCTTGCACCAATAAGAGCATCCGAACACGTCTTTAACCTGCGTTCTTCGCGGGTTTGCACCCATTTGTAGAACGAGGAGCGATTGAGCTTTAACACCTGGCACATCCGCTTAACCGAGAATTCGGTTCGGTGGTCATAGACAAACTGGAAGCGGATCACCAGTGAGTCTCTTCGGCAAAATATTTCGCGGCCTTGCGCAGGATGTCACGTTCTTCGCGCAGCTTTGCGTTCTCTTTTTCTAACTGGCGGATCCGTTCGGAATCATTCGCTGCTTGGACCTTGTCGCGCATGCTTTTTGTGCGGGCACGTTTGCCGGTGCCGTACTTCTTGATCCAAGAATGCAGCGAGGCACGGTTGATACCGAGCTCTGCTGATGCTGAGTTCAGTGAGAGGTCCTCATTGTTTTCGTAGAGGGCCACGGCATCGCGTTTGAACTGTTCGGAGTACCTGGACATGGTGGTAGATTACCTTTCTTCCAGCCCGACTGGGCTGGATATCAGGTGTCCACCAAACAGGGGTCAGGTCCAACTTCTAAACTCCGAAATATGCATAACTTCGGTGATGAATTCGATCAAATTATGCAGTCCGTAAATGATAGAGAAACTAACGGCATCGTGGTCGGGCCCGAAGTTTCAAGAATTTTTGCAGAAGTGATATTGCAATGTGCAGATTCCCGTTTGCTAAGCACGCTGAGGGAACGGGAGAATGCACCAGAATATGAAAAGGACTTTGAGATTAGACGGTATGTTGATGACTATTTCATCTTCGCCCGCACTGAGTCCGTTGCGCAGACGATATTGGACCACCTTCAGGAAACAATTCACGAGTTCAACTTGGATCTGAATTCTGCGAAGACGGAGGTTTTCCCTTTACCTTGGATTTCCGCAATATCAAAAGCGAAGCTTGAAGTAAGTGTGGCCATCTCCCGACGGACTAAAATAGTTTTTCCAAACGAGGACCTTGAAGGGGCACATTTGTACCTCCAAGATAAAGCATTACTTTTAGAACTCCAGGGAATCCTTGGACAAGAGGGAATTACGAGAGGTCAACTTACCAATTACGTTCTATCCGCGCTACTGCGAGTATCGTTGCAGTCTATCGATTATGTTTTAGATCGTTTAAATGATTTTAAAAGCGACGGTTCAGACAGCCAACAACAATCCCTCCTAGCATCGCTTTGCCAAATGATAACGAAGCTGGTTCAATTGAGCCTTCATTTTTATTCAGGTAGCCCCAGTGTTCCTGGAAGTCTAAAGATAGCCGAGCTAACCGTCAGTTTTCAGCAGTTGCTCAATGACGAGCGAGTAGATTACTTGCAGCGGCGTGAGAGCAAACACCTGTTGCGAAATGAAATCATTCAGATCTTGATGCTCCCCAAAGCAGAGAATACCCTCAGTGTAAGTTCACTTAATTTGATTGATTGTTTAAGTCATATGAAAGAAGGCCCTAGCGACGACGAGCTATCAGCAATCTTAGACTCTCGACAGACCGGTATTGACCAACTAGATGCGTTCGGCGTACTCGTTCTGCTCCGCGCGATATACAGAAGAGAGACTGAAAATCAAGGTCAAGACAGCCATTATGAAAGTCTCTGTCAGCGAGCTAAGCAGATAATCGATTCCGCTAAAATCCGCACCGTTAACGATTCTCAAGCAACTTTCCTGCAGCTCAGCCTCATCTTTCACCCTGGAATGAGTGCAGCTACTATCAGTAGCATTACAGGCTTAAAGACCGAAAAAATCCAAGCTGTACGGTCTATTAGTGGAAACGAGAAGAACTCAGTTAATGATCAGATATCCCCATTTTTGTGGGATGTGGGCCTGACCCCCGGAAAGTGGACACGTCGGGGGTTAGCTATGCTGCTCTAGTCAGTGTAGCTGAATTCTCGGCTTCAAAGACGTCAGGAGCTGAAAGATTGCACCAGGAGTGCCGTCGGCGTGTGTTGTAGCGCATGCACCACCGGAAGACTTCTTGGCGGCAGGAGATCGGATTGTCAAAGACTTTCCTGTCACGCAAGATTTCCCGCTTGAGCGTGGCGTTAAACGATTCTGCTAGGGCGTTATCAGCACTCGTTCCTACCGCTCCCATAGACTGGCGCACACCCAACGACGAGCAATAGTTCCTAAAGGCTTGTGAGGTGTACACGCTGCCGTGATCAGAATGGAAAATTGCCCCTTTAAGGCTTCCGCGGACTTTCCTGGCATGGGACAAAGCTTCGATAACCAGTGATACCCGCATGTGATCGGCGAGTGCATGTCCGACAAGTTTGCGCGAGTAGACGTCGATGACCGTGGCCAGGTACATGTTCTTGCCGCCCTTACACGGCAGGTACGTAATGTCGCCTACATAGACGTGGTTTGGCCTGTCAGCTGTGAATCTGCGGCCTACTAGATCTGGCATGACGCGGTGACCAGGCTTACGCCTGGTAGTGACGCATCGGCGGCGTTTGGTAAAGCCTTTAAGTCCCATGGATTTCATGATTCGTGCGACTTTCTTGTGATTTATCGGGCCAAAGCTCGTATCGGCTTTAAGGCTTGCAGCGATGCGTTTAGCACCATAAAGCCCGTATTCATCATCGAAGATGGTCTTGATTCTTGCACCAATAAGAGCATCCGAACACGTCTTTAACCTGCGTTCTTCGCGGGTTTGCACCCATTTGTAGAACGAGGAGCGATTGAGCTTTAACACCTGGCACATCCGCTTAACCGAGAATTCGGTTCGGTGGTCATAGACAAACTGGAAGCGGATCACCAGTGAGTCTCTTCGGCAAAATATTTCGCGGCCTTGCGCAGGATGTCACGTTCTTCGCGCAGCTTTGCGTTCTCTTTTTCTAACTGGCGGATCCGTTCGGAATCATTCGCTGCTTGGACCTTGTCGCGCATGCTTTTTGTGCGGGCACGTTTGCCGGTGCCGTACTTCTTGATCCAAGAATGCAGCGAGGCACGGTTGATACCGAGCTCTGCTGATGCTGAGTTCAGTGAGAGGTCCTCATTGTTTTCGTAGAGGGCCACGGCATCGCGTTTGAACTGTTCGGAGTACCTGGACATGGTGGTAGATTACCTTTCTTCCAGCCCGACTGGGCTGGATATCAGGTGTCCACCAAACAGGGGTCAGGTCCTGTTGACAAATTCTACATCGAGCGATTGATAAACAAGTCGTCCCAAACTGTATACTAGGGAATGGCTCCGAGACATAAGTGCTATCCAGTGGGAAAAGTGGTCGTGCGTACGCTAGGTCACTTTTGCCAAAACACTGGGAGCATGTAATACACACAGGCCAGGTGGACACCAGTCTCGGGGTTCCACCTCTTCCTCTTATATTTTGGAATTTTGCTGGTTAGCCTAATCTTAGAAAGATGCGCTGATACCTAGAGCGATGGTTAAAGGCTGGCCCACCACTACAAGTTTGTTGGGTTCCTAAAAATTCCGTCTTTTTGTAATGTGTTTCGTGAACAAGAAATCAGTGAGATGGAAGCCACCCAAATAGAGGGATTAGAGGGGATTTCCTCCAAATGTTTAGCTCAGAAACAGCAAGATTAGACCCCACCTATCGAGCGGGCACGCCTTTACGCTTTCCTACTGCCTCGACAACCCCTGCGATGCTCGGACAGCGCCATAAGACCATTTTCGCTCCACCTGAAAAGTAGTCTCCACCAATAAGTAGAGGCAATGCTCGCCTCTGAGGTAAAACTGCAGTATGAATTCAGAGGACCGCTCTCTTTACCCAGGATTAAGGAATCCGTCGTCTAAATACTATTTAGCAGCCCCACATCACTTTTAGTCATTTCCGTACAGGAAAACTAAACCGTTTAGTAGGCGGAGAACAAGCAATCCGATAGGCGAAATATAATTTAAACCTCTTCGCCTCACGTTCCTTACCCTTGCCTACCCCGACACCTCTCTAGGAGAACCTCTAATCCGTAATAAGAGCAGGTCCCTACGCCTGGGTATCGGAGGTCGAATTTCCCTGACGGGAATGAAGCCGGCGGGATTGCCTAGTTCAGGGCGGATGCCATCATGGACCGCGACGTGGACAGAGTACCCCTCGTAGAAGAGAAGATTGATGGCGCCAGCAAACTGCAGCTCCCCACGCGCGCCTAACTCAATGCGGCGAAGAACATCAAAAATCGCAGGATCCACAGAGTAACGCCCCGTGGCCACCAAGTCCGACTGCACATCCTCAACCGAAGTCTTTTCCACCATGTCCACAACCTTCTTCACCCGATCAGCCTCGGTAACCACAACATTAAATACGCCTTTAGGACCTGGCCTCGGTGCCGGCTCCGGCACACTTAGCTACCTCACCCTCGAAGAGCAGACCTTACCGCCAACTCTTCACCGCAGGCCAGCTTCGCATTGAGCAGGAACGGATTCCGTAAACTCATGTGAGTGCGGCGTTTGGGAAGATTTACGGACGGATTCAGCTTTAGTCGATCCCACTTTACAGGTTCCTCCCCCAGGAGCCACGAACTCTTGAATCACATTGACTAAATCTTGATTCACGCGTTTAATCGAAGCTGACAAGGAGTGCAACCATGAACATACCTACTGACTTTGGCGATCGCGTCCGTACGCAGCGCCAACTGCGCGATCTGAACCAGCGAGAACTTGCTGCCATGACCGGTGGCATTCTGTCCCAGCCGACTCTTGCCCGCCTGGAGACGGGCCCAGCCACGCCAACTCTTCACCACATCATGGCTCTCGCGTGGGCTTTGGGTATCGATGCGGCTGAGCTTATGGACGCCACGCCGCTCTCTCAACGTGTACGCGTTGCCGCCCGCGGGGACGGCGTTGGCGTGGATACTGCGGCACAGCAGCTGTTGCCTTTCCTTCAACTGCGTGTGAACTTGGACGGCCTCAATGCCTAAATCGAAAAGCGCATCACAGCAAGGCATTGACCTAGCTACCCGCTTTCGAGACGAACACCTGCTAGGTACCGAGCCGATCGATGACATCAATGGTCTAATCAGGCTGGTCGACGCAGACTTCATTGTCCTCGAATTGCCAAGCGGCTTGGATGCCTTGACTCTTCGCGATCCCACCTCAGGTGCTTTGACAGTGGGGATTGGAACGAGCAGTAATCCGTACCGACAAAGGTTCACCGTGGCGCACGAGATTGGCCACATCATGGCCGGCGACATCACAGAAGACGGGGCTTCCCTGCTCTGCGATTCAACGCATCCTTCCGAAACCCGCGCGAACACTTTCGCACGGTGCGTGCTCTGCCCTGTGGAGGCACTCCGTACTCTGTCCCAGACTTCGTCCCAGGAGGAGCTCTTATCGGACGTCGTTCAGCGCTTCCAGGTCTCCCCCACTGTGGCAGCAATCCAACTCTGCGCTGCCGGAGTCATTTCGGAGGAGGCTAAAGAAGAACTCAAAAGCTACTCCACTAAGCGGCTTGCCTCTCAATTTGGTTGGAAAGCCAACTACGACCACGCTGCCAGGATTTCAAAGTTGCCTCGTGCCTCTGAAAGGCTCGTTGCTGATGCTTACAAGGCCTACGACCAGGGACTCGTTGCTCTTCCTTCGGTTGCCTTCGCTGAACAAGTCAACATCGAGGAAGTTCTCGATTCAACGGGTAATGAGCCGCGCCCATCCAACAACGAACACACAGATCGCAATGATATCGAAGCTGACCTAGCAGACTTCTTCGCTGACGAATAGGTGCGGCATGACTAGAAAAATCATTTTCGCCGATACCAGCGTGCTCCTCAACTTCATCTGCGCCGGCGAACAAGATCTCCTCCTCAAGTTCGTGGGCGATGAACAGCTTCACGTACCGAAAGCTGTAAAAGACGAAGTAGAAAGAAAGCTAGAAATTCCGAGGTTCCAAAGCGGCTTTAAAACCTGGAATTCCCTGGTTACCCATGGTCACGTAAAAGTCCTTGAAGACGATTATGACCGCCTATGGAAGCACATCCATCTGTTCTCTGGCCCTGGTTACACAATCCAAAACGGAATGGCCAAGAACCTTGGCGAGTACACTGCTATCGCCCATTGTCTTGCACTCCTTGAGGACGATCCCAGCGTAAAGACGGCAATCATAATCGATGACGAAGAAGCGAAACAGCTCGTACGGAAGCGACAGGCGGCAACAGTCTTCACCACCGAAGCAGTGCTCCTCCGCTGCGTGCACCTTCACGCCCTCACGAATCGCGGTGAGTCACGACGGGTGTGGGAGAAACTCTCGAAGTTCGACAATCTCCTCCCCTTCGAAGAAACTGTGCTCAACGATCGCACTCACTATCACCGCTTTAATTAGTCCTCGCCTCATGCTTTGTCATCGCTGGGTTCCACGACATCTAAAACTATCTTCGTTTGAATTGCTACTGGGCTAAAGGAACTCCAGCGTGATAGCGAAGCTTTTCTAACGGAACTCAGCCCAGAAAAGTCGCCAGCCCTATTCTTCCCTTTCCCTTTTCCTAGCTTGCCTGCGCTCACGCCTTCGAGCACGCTTTGCCTTGCGAATGTCGACGACCCAACGCGGAACAAAAGGCCACGGAAGCGGGATCCCGAACGCACCAGTAAATCCAATGCCTCCAATGACAAGAGCTGCCATGACCGAAAACTTCAGCACCGCTGTTACAAACTCAGGAGGGTTTACACTTTCGACCAACCCTGCGATACCGCCAACGCCGAAAAATAGCGAGCCGTAAGGATAGAAGAAGAGGACGCCATCCCTCTCCATGCCTTCCCAGGCGGGTTCGTCATACCACTCTTCCGATCTGGGATCCCTGCGCACATCCAAAATGTAGTAGGTCCAGAAGAGCACCATAACGAGCACTGACCCAGCATAAAAGAGCAGTTCACCAGTATCCAAGTCCATAGAACATGGCCCCCTATAGCTGCCGGCTGCGGTATGTAATTTAAACGCTACCAGCGTTCACTGGGGAGAGTACTGAGACGAAAGCGAAATATGGATACACACAAGCACCCCAGCCAAGGAAAATTATAAAAGACTTGGCTTTTACGATGCTTGTAGCCCTGCGACCAGGAGGCTCCTTCCCTTTAGCGTGTCTAACTTCCACAGCGTTCGCGCCACGCGGACGCACCCGCCTTCACCCTGCTTACCAGCGAGTCCTCTGCCCCGCCTTGCTTGCCGACGCCCTCCCAACCAACCCCTCGGCTACCGAGGTCAGTCCCAAACTCCTTGACTGCGGCCTTGAGCGAAACATGTGATTAGTCCTCGTACATCGCGACCGCGTCGCGCTTGACCTGATCCGAATAAGCCTTCCTAGGCGTGGAGGTAAACTACCTCTCCCCGACCCAACACGGCAGGAAGCAGAAGTGTCTACCAAACAGGGTCAGGTCTATTCCTGCCTTTCCCTTTTTCTGGCTTGCCTGCGCGCACGCCTTCGAGCACGTTTTGCTTTGCGGATGTCGACAACCCAACGCGGAACAAACGGCCACGGAAGCGGAACCCCGAACACACCCGTAACTGCAATGAAGCAGAGGATGAGAGCTGCCATGAGCAGAAACGTCAGCACCGTGTAGACAAACTCGGGAGGGTTTAAACTATCGACCAACCCTCCGATACCGCTAACGCCGAAAAATAACGAGCCGTAAGGATAAAGGAAAAGGGGGCCGTCCTTTGCTCCGCCGTCTACACCGCCTGAGTCGTACCACTCTTCCGATCTGGGTTCCTTCCGCTCACACTTGATGTAGTAGGTCCAGTAGAGCACCATGACAAGCACTGACCCGGCACAAAAGAGCAGATAGGGAATATCCGTGTCCATGGATATAGCCTCCCGTGGATACTGGTTACGGTATCTAATTAAACGCTACCAGCGTTTGCTGGGCTAAGGCACGAAACGACGTACGGACGCGCATAAGCACCGCAACCAAGGACAATGTATAAGACCGACCACGTGTGATGCTTGGAGCTTTGCGACCAGGAGGCTCCTTCTCTTTAACCTGACCGGCTTCGACAACAACCGCGCCACGCAGACGACCCCGCCTTCACGATGCTCACCAGCGAGCCCTTTGCCACCGCCTTTGCTTGCCGACGCCCCCTTACCACCTCAACCCCCGCACACAGCGCCTACCCAGTACTTTTGGGCTGGAGTTGGCGCTTGAGGGTGTGTGCTGTTTGATGGATAAGGGGGCGTCGCTAAGCGGGGCCCCGTTGCGAAGGCCTTCCGCATCACCACCCTCATCCGGACCGGCACGCTGCACCTCCATGAGGCTGCTGACCTGCGCCCGGAGAGTTTCTGGTTCGTGGAGAAGACCAACGCCGGTGAATCGGAACTCAATAACCTCCGTGGAGCATTGGCCGCGCTGCGGGAGCTCGTTCGGGCTCGGGCAAAAGGAGCGGGCGCTTGGCGACGCCTCCCCCAACCCCCTATCCCAATCCTTAAACCAAGATTGCCCACATTTCCGCCCCTTCACTGAAGCCCCTAAAGAAACCCCATTCGCGCTACTTCATGGGCAAGGTTGAGACCGCGGCCGACGCAGTCTTCTCCGACGTCTAGTTTCGCTCCAGTCGGAATTTTTCCATAATCGCTTCCAAGTCATAGAACAATGCCGGTCCGTACTTCGGGTGGCGAAGGCCAAACTCGACGCTAGCTGGAATGAAGCCAGCGGGATTGCCGAAGTCGTGCCGGATGCCATCATGCACCACGACGTGGACAGGGTGGCCTACGGAGATGAGCAAATCGATGGCGTCAGTAAGCTTCAGCTCCCCAGCCTAAAGACTTGTCTTGAATCATTGAATCCGCATGAATACTTTCCGCCGCAACTGCACCTTCGCTGCCTGCTCGACTATTCCTCGAGCACGAAGATTCTCAACTAGAGCTGCGCACTTATCAACATGGCAAAACTGGGGTTGCCCGCAAATCGTGGACACGTAGTGGGGCTACCTAGTGCTTAGGCAGCTATTTCTTTTCTACTGGTGGTTAGACCAATGTGGTTTTCGAAGTCGACGGGGCTGACCATCCCTAGTGCAGAGTGCCGGCGCCGACGGTTGTAAACGACTTCCATCCAGTAGGCAACGGCCTTGCGCGCAGCATCGCGGGTAGGCCAACGCTTACGGTCGTAGAACTCGGTTTTAAGCGTCGACCAGAACGACTCAGCCATCGCGTTATCAAAGCACACACCAGTACGCCCCACAGACTGAGCAATGCCCAGGTTATGGCAGACTTCCCAGAGCTTCTCGCTGGTAAATTGCGTTCCGCGGTCAGCGTGGAACACCAGCCCATTAGGAACGTCACCGCGCAGTGTATGTGCCATCCGCAGGGCCCGTTCGACCAGGCATGTATCTTGAACGCTATCCATTGCCCATCCCAGCACCCTGCGGGAATGGCCGTCGCGGACCGCACACAAGTACAACCATCCCTCGCTGGTGCGTAGGTAGGTAATATCCGACATCCACACTCGGTTGAGCTCACCAGTATCAAACATGCGCTTGACCAGGTCAGGAAGAGCTGACTTACGCTTGGATTGAATCGTTGTCACCGGGACAAAGGCACGCGGTGAAATCCCTTCAATGCCCATCATGCGCATCCGCTTAGCCACAGTCTTGCGATTCAGGGTGATCTGGTAGCGCTCGGTAAGTTCTGCGGTGATCCGCGGAGCACCATAAACCTCATCGGAGTCTTTCCAAATCTGATGAATCTTTCGGTCAACGCCATCGTAAAATGCAGCACGATCATTTTCGCCAGATAGTCGCTTCTGCTGCGTATCAGCCCATTTGTAGTATCCAGACCGAGACACTTTTAATAGCCGTGCCATGCGTTTGATGCTGTAGTTTGCCTTCTCCTGCTGCATCAATTCGAACTTTTCTGCTCGCGTTGCTTCGCGGCGAAGAAGGCTGTCGCTTTTGACAAGAACTCATTATCCATCTTGGCTTCCGCCAACTCACGGCGCAGACGAGCATTCTCAGCACGAAGATCAGCCTCACTCATCCCATCCGAGGCCCCTCGGCGTTCACGCTCGAGTTTGACCCACCGGCCTAAAAGCCCGGCGGAGACGCCAATCTCCTTAGCCACATGAGCGATCGGGCGCTCTGACTCGATTACAAGGTTCGCGGCTTCACGCCGGTACTCCGGCGTGTACTTCTTGCGCTGTTGACTCACAATGAACATCCTCTCCTACGGACACAAGATCCGCACAAATAGGGTGTCCACTAAACGAGGGTAACCTCAAAACACCTCGTACTTACTAAAGACGTCACCATCACCAACCCTAAATGCCGCCGCAGATTCCTCCATGTTTATCGGAATACAAAGGAAACCAGTGGCCGGAAAGCATCCTCCTTGGGCGCTCCTTAACTGCCTTCTGGTCAAATCTTCCAAAAGAAGAATTAAAATTCAGCAATCACAAACCGAATTCGGTCGCGGGTTAGCTAAACTAGTCCAGAAAGAATCTGCGACGCATGAATTAGGGAAGCAATATGGAACTGCACATTTTAACCATGTCTCGTGGTGATGCGCCTCGCCTCAGGGACTGGATTTTGTACCACCACGAAATCGGCTTCAATTACTTTCATATCATTCTCGACGCCCCGAATGACGAAAGCGAAAACGTTCTTAAAGAAATCTCGGCAGTAGTTCCGTTGAACCTTGACATTACCGTCAAGGAGGCGAACGGCTCTTACTTCGACAATTTATCCCCTGAGGAGAAATGGACTGAAGTTAAGAAGTGGCGATCCGAAAACGCCGAGTATATAGAAAACAGCGGCTTGCCAATTGTAGATCCGCTTTCTGACCGTCAGTACAAGTACTTGCCGGAAAAGTTAGCTGAGTTAAAGGAGTCATTCCCAGAAGATTGGGTTGCCGTTATTGACGTCGATGAGTACATCGCATTGCCTAGCGCATCGACCCTGAAGTCGATTATTAAAAACGCAAAAAGCCCCAGACTTCGGCTATTAAATTTCAATTTTGATATGTCGAATTGGACACCCGATCAGCTTGTACGAAATCAAGTTCATCGCTGGGCTCGCGAAGACATCGTTGAATACGGAAAGGGCTGGGACAAAAGAGTCAAATCAATAGTAAAGATTTCGGAAGCCCTCCCAATGAGTTCTGTACACTCAATTTCTCGCGGCTCTTTTGAGAGGCTCCCAGAAGAAACTGCAAGACTTCACCATTACAAGCACCCAAACCAATCCTTAGGTCTGGAATATTCCGTACTTGATTCCACGATTGCTCCCGAAACCCGAAAATAGCCTCGGACGGGGTTCCCTATTGACTAGATAGCCTGGCCTCAGAACTACGATCATCTAAACGAATATTTCCAGTTTTATACAAGCTCGAAACATAGTCGGTCGAGGCATGGGGCATATACCGGGTTAACGAGTTCGGGTCTCCCTATCCCAGTTCACGCCGGTACTTGTCCATAATCTCCTCCAAATCACGGAACAGCGCCGGACCGTACTTTGGATGACGCAGTCCGAACTCAACGCTGGCGGGAATGAAGCCAGCCGGGTTGCCAAGATCGTGGCGGATACCATCGTGGACTACCACGTGGACGGGGTGGCCTTCGGAGATGAGCAGATCGATGGCGTCGGTAAGCTGCAGCTCCCCGCCCTTGCCGGGTTTGATGCGGCGGAGGGCGTCGAAAATCGCGCGGTCCAATAGGTAACGGCCCGTGGCCACTAAGTTCGACGGCGCATCCTCAACGGCGGGCTTTTCCACCATGCCTACGACCTTCTTCACGCGGGCGTCGCCAGTAGCCTCAATATCGAATACGCCATAGCTTGAGACGTGTGCGGGATCGACTTCCACCGCCAGCAACACGGAACCGCCTTGCTCCTGGCGCACCCGAATCATCTCACTCATGGCTGCGGTCGGCTCAATGACGTCATCGGGAAGCATGACAGCAAAGTAGTTTTCGTCGTCATCCAAAACAGACTCGGCCAGACCCACTGCGTGCCCCAATCCCAAAGGCTTGTCTTGGGTTACGGCAACTGGATGAATAATCTCCGCGGCACGCTCAACCTTCGCTGCCTGCTCGTCTTTGCCACGGGCACGGAGAAGCTCCACGAGATCTGGGAACTCATCAAAGTGGCGCATGACTTCGTCTTTGCTTGGCGACGTCACAATGGCCAACCTCGATGCCCCCGCGGCCGCAGCTTCTTCCGCAATCATCTCAATGCCAGGGGTGTCCACAACCGGAAGCAATTCCTTGGGAACAGTCTTGGTCGCGGGCAAGAAACGAGTTCCCATGCCAGCAGCTGGGACAACGACGGTGCGGACAGAAGTGGAGTTAGCCATGAAGCAATCGTATTATATTGTGCACTCTGACCATGGTTACACCCTCCAGATTTCCGGCAAGCAAATTTCTGACTCGCGCCGACAATAGGGCTGGCTTCGCCCACGCTTAATGAGACTCCAAACGGTTCTTTGCCTCTGTATGCTAGACGCGCTGTGACCACGCATTAGTTAGAACGATGAACACTAGAGCTTCGAATTCATCGGCAGTACACATTTGATTGAGTCTCAAATAATGGGACGATGATGGACCAAGCTCTTATTAAAGCCTATCTCAGGTCCCGACCTTGTCTCGCCTGTCGCACCTATGCCCAGTATCATTAAAGATCTTGGTCTAGACCAGTAAAGGACTCTCTCTATGAAGAAAAGATTTTCCATTCCTTTCGACGCCACTAGTTGTTCCATAGCTCTTCGGCCCGAAAAGGACTTACGCTGGGCTTTTTATGCCTTCAAAATCGATTTCCCAAAGATTGAAAACCCTGAATCTTTGGCAGAATCGACTGGACTCAAATGGAGCCCCGGCCTCAACTCCCTCTACCGATATTCCAGTAGCTCTCAGGGAGGCGAAACCACGTACAACTCCCCCTTCAAACTGCCCCAAGGCTGTGACGAAGTAATCATCGAGCCCGTCCAATGGAAGGATCGGGCTAACCCAATTCCCATCCCACCTTTCGAGCTAGTTGTCACGGCCAATTGGCCTGGGGCAAATGTAGTTACTATTTTTGGAGAGCCGCTTAATGACTGACATTTCTGTAGTAATTGGATTCCGCGATTGGGGCGCACTCCGGCTTGAGCTAGCACTGGAGTCTATCCGTCAATCTTTTGGCCAGTTCGATGGTGAGGTAATTCTTTCTGACTTTGGCTCTACTGACCATGAAGCAAACCGCAGGCTCGCACAGAGACTGGGCGTGAAATACGTATTTACACCGGACCAAGGTTACTGGTCTCGTTCTGAAGCTCTTAATGCAGGATTCGTACACGCGGACGGCGAAATCCTGGTATCTACCGATGCAGACATGGTTTTCACGCCTAAGGCGTTTGAGCGCATTGCCGCCGTAGCCAAACAGGATGGGCAATCTGCTTACTTCTTGCAGTGCCGGGACCTTCCCGAGGGAATGGACGATTCTTGGGTAGCTGAGCACCCCAATAGCTGGAAGGAGATGGAACGAGCTTCTCGGCTACGCCCTCGCTGGGGAATGGGCGGAATGATGGCTATTCCTCGAGAGGGCTTCGATCTCATTCGCGGGTTCGATGAGCGTCTCCATACCTACGGCGGCGAGGATCTCGATTTCGCGCAGCGCGCCCGTCGCGCTGGATACCGAACGGTGTGGATTGATGACCCTGAGGTACGCATGTACCACATGTGGCACCCAAAGACGATTAACACCGTTAATCAGACCGACGAAGGCAGAGAAGCTGTTCGCTTCAACAGGTCTGTCGTCCACCACGACAAGTCGTTCGTACGGAATACCAGTGAGTGGAAGCATCGCCGCGGAGGCGAAAACCCGGTTGTGTCAGTGGCAATTTCCACATATAACCGCGCGGATTTCCTTAGAGAGACAATCCTCTCTGTTCTCAACCAAACCATGCAGGATTTCGAAATCGTCATCGTCGACGACGGTGGTACTGACCACACGAAACAAGTTGTCGACGATTTTAACGACTCTCGAATTAAATATTTTTGGCAGGAGAATCAAGGCATCTCCGCCGCTCGAAACCTTGCAGCCGAGAAAAGCACCGGCTTCTATACTGCTGTCATCGATGACGACGACCTCATGCACCCTAACCGGCTCCAATGGCAGCTAGAAGGAATCGAGGCCGGCGCCGTTGGTAACGTTGGTTGCTTCATCAACTTTGAGCACGACGACGGAACCATGCAACTCTTCGTGGGTAAGAATCCTACCGCGGAGCGTTCCATTCCTACTGGTTCCGCACCGGGGCATGGTACTTGGATGCTGCAAACAGATGTCATTCGAAAGCTAAAATATGACACTTCTCTTTCCAGCGGCGTAGACAACAATTTCTTCCTTCGCCTGCTCCGCTCTGGCTACAAAGTAACCCACACAGGCAAGCCCCTCACGCTTCGCCGTATGCATTCAAGCCAGGTAACTAATACCGACGTAGGCAATCAAACGCGTGCGGCCGCAGAAACCCTCAGCTTCTTGCGCTGGCGATATGACGGAGCACAGCGCAAAATCGCTGAAGAACGGGCCAATGCCACACCACAGTGGCCAAAGATTGGTGACAAAAAGGAGATGATGGAGGAAGCACGCCGCTACCTCCCCGATCACCTCAGCACCAAGAATTTAATCGTCACCTCGCCCCTACCCCAAGCGGAATGGACCGGCCAAGTTACTGCCACGAAGGTCCATCTACTAAAACACGGGGAAGACGAAGCCGAGGAAGTCATCACCGACGTTTCAATCATTCTCACCGCTAGCTACGAAGATATGGTCACACTGCGCCAAAATGGGGCCGAATTCCGTGTTGCCCTGGCGGACGGAGATGCACCTAGTGATCCGTTAAACGTACTAGCAAACGGCATCATTCCTTCCCTGAATGCCAGCGAGCCCGATGCAGTATTTGCACTTTTCGTCCGGCTCGCACCGGAAGGCAAGTTTGACGTGTTCGTAGGCAACCATGGCTTGATCGCCGACAAGTTCAACACTCTAGAGAACAAAGCCAACGCGTTTGTAGTAGGACCGAAGCACTTCGAGGCAGATAATGAAGTTTAAACGAATTCAGGAACCAGGAAACCGAACTGGCTACGAAGCCGTTCTCTCGGAATACGACTCTATTCCCCCGAGCAACAAGGTCATCATTGATGAACTGCCGGAAAAGATTGACCCGAACCGCGAGGCCATTGCGCTATATCTCATCTTTGGAAAGTGGGTAGGTTCTGATTTCGCAGTCCCCCAGTGGATGTCCCCTCATACCGGTGAAACCATTGCGCGGGCAGCATCACCTATCACTGTTCACCCAACGCCTTTTGAGTACTACCCAAAGGGCCTTCCTATAGGCAACCGAGACCTCTTATGCACCGACTCCGTCGAGGTTGGCAACGAGCAAAGTACGGTTTCAGTCCTTCCCGCTCACTCTTGGTCCGGCGCAGTGAGAGGTTTCGATTCGCTCATGGTTTCTTCTAACGCCTTTGCGTTTCAGGAAACCCCCGAAGACGTAGCCCCGCTAGTAGGAATCGCCGTTCTTTTCGCTGAGGATCTGAACGCCGATTCTGTTTGTGTCCGAGCTAATCTTGCCGAAAGTGAAGAGAACCGAATAGCCGAGCTTCTTTCAAGCGTCCGCTTGGGTTTTAAGGCTACACAGGGCTAACCGCACAGAAATAAGGGCTCTCGCAAGTTCTAGCGAGAGCCCTTAACTCTATTCAGCGCCGAGGCCACGGAAATAATCAAGGGTTTCCTCAATTCCCCGCCCAAGGTCATACTCCGGCTGCCAGCCCAAATACCTTTTTGCTTTTGAAGAATCTAGCGAAGAACGAGGAACATCGCCCAATCGAGCCGGGGCAAACTCCGGGTCATCGGCCACACCCGCCGCCTTCGCTACTGCTGTGTGTAGTTCCCTATCGCTAGTCTCCACTCCCGTACCGATATTGAAACGCCCGAAGTCACCGGGTGTGGTAGCCGCCAAATAGAAAGCTCGAGCAACATCTTTGACGTACACGTAGTCACGAGTATTGGAGCCCGAACCAAATACCTTGGTGGGTTTACCGCTCAGAAGCCGCTGGCTGAAAATCGCAACGACCCCGGCTTCACCATGGGGGTTCTGGCGTGGACCATAAACGTTAGCCGGCGCTACGAAACTTACGCTGATGCCATACAACCGGTGGAACATCTCCAGATATAGTTCGCCGGCAGCTTTGCTGGCAGCGTAGGGGGACTCGGGAGCGAGCGGATTATCCTCGCTTACAGGAAAACTTTCGGGCCTGCCATAAATCGATCCTCCGGAGCTAGTGTGAACGATTTTCTGTACACCACTGCGGCGGGCTGCATCTGCCAGTTTGATCGTTGCAATAATGTTCGACTCAGCGTCTTCAACTGGGTCTGCCACCGAATGCCGCACATCAATCTGGGCCGCAAGGTGGAACACAACATCAGTGGGATGCTCTTGGAAGAAGGCACCGAAATCAAAATTCTTTATATCGCCTTCAATGATTTCAACTGTTCCGGATTTCATGGCGGATTCTAGATTGGCTTTCCGACCCGATGAAAAATTGTCCAACACAGACACAGAGTGTCCCTCAGAAACAAGTAAATCCACCAAGTGAGAACCGATAAACCCGGCTCCTCCGGTAACTAGAGCGCGCATGTCCTTAACAATAGCACCGCTTCAAAATTCCCTGCCAATTAACTGTGACCACAAAGAGGACCAGGGATTACTCCCCCTTTTCCTTCACCCATCCTCGTCTGCCATAAGCGTGAAGGACCACATGCTATAAGCCAAATGCTCTCAGGACTCTACCGACCAAGCATAGAAGCCCCGCCACATCAGAGACAGCATCTTATGAAAGCTCAAGGAACTGCCTCCACTCACGCCGCACGTGTTGCGGAGATTTTGCAGGCTCATCGATGGGGCGAATTAGTGAGTAGGCCTTAGTGAGTTAGTCGGTGCAAAAGCGAGAACCTTAAATGTACTATGACTACGTGAGCTATGATCCTAGAAACCTAATTGCTTTGGTAAATGACGAAATTTTGAAACCAAAGCTGCCAATCAATACTTATGACCGGATTAAGTCCCGCACAAAACTTATGCTGGGCGAAGCGAGGTCCCGCGGCTGGGAGACCCAAAAAGTCAAAGACGGCACATGGATATTTTTGAATAACGGTAAAACGGTGGGAGGAACCGTTTACCACGGCCCTTCTACCCAGAGCATGTTCGCTAGAAGGGTTTCCAACGACAAACAAGCCACAAAATTGACCCTTCAAGCCAATAACGTGCCGACGCCTAACGGCCAGAAGTTCAATTCAGCCACTAAGGCTGAGGCCCTCGAATATTTTAAGGCGCAAGATCGCCCTGTCGTGGTTAAACCGAATGGCGGTACCCGAGGGCGAGGCGTGTCTCTCAATATCAAAGATACCGAGTCGTTTGAAAAAGCTTGGACTAAAGCAGCTGACAGCGGCTACGGCGATGAAATTGTAATCGAAGAATACTTCGCTGGTTTCGACATTCGCGTCTTAGTCATCGGTGGCCGTGTACGCGTTGCTTGCTCTAGGCTAAACGCATTTGTAGTAGGTGACGGGAAGCATACGGTTCAAAAACTGGTGGATCTCGAGATCCAACGCCGACAGGCCGATGCTTACCTAAAATCTACGGAGATCAACATAGATGACGATTGGCTGGCCGAAAGCCCTTGGGCACTCGATCAAGTGCCCCAGCACGGCGAAGTAGTCGTCCTAAATCCAATATCCTCCTTAGGTGGAGGCGGCTTTACGCTTAATGTCATCGATAAGATTTCTCGTCAACACATCGCGGTTGCGGAGCGCGCTGCTCGCGCCTTCCCAGGAACTGGAACAGTGGGTGTAGACATCTTCACCTCTTCCCTGAAGCCTGATGCCGACATCACCGTCCTAGAAATCAATACGCAGCCCTTCTTCGACATGCACCACTATGTAAGTTACGGAGAGCCTGTTAATGCGGCTAGCTATATTGTCGACCAGATCGAGCGAACACAGCTGCTCTACTCTTAGGCACTAGTTAAGACTCTAGGCTTTGCTGGGTCGGCGTAACACCGCTGAACCTCTGCACTGCCTCGGGCTTAATAGTGAGAACCAAGGCGAACTAACTTGTCAGCCTGCCCTCGTTGCTAGAATCTGTGCGATAAGCAACCCACTCCTAGCTCAGATGATTGGAACTACATGCGTACCGAGCACCTAAACCATATTCTGGACTCTCTGCCCAGCCTTGAACAAAATTATTGGCAAGATGGCTACACCACAGGCATTCACAACGCGTGGATTCGGACTGTCCGCCGCTCGGGGCGCAACTTCCATATTGACCGCTCGAAAAAGAACCGTCCGTATATCACTCTAAAGGATTCTGCAGATGAACCCATCGGAGTAGTTACTCCTTGGAACGTACCTACCTGCACTAAGACAGCTGGGCGAATCTGCCAGAACAAAGTAAAAACCCAAAAAATCCTGCACACTGCTGGCATTAATGTTCCCTGGTACCAGGTTTTTGGACCGGACGAGGCTGACAAAGCCTTCGACACCGCTTTTGCTCAAGGCCGGAGGGAAGTTGTGGTCAAAGCACCAAGCTTCTCCCAAGGTCTCGGAGTTTTTCTCAACGTTACTGAACAGGACTTTAAAGATCGCTTTCAAGAATGCGTTGAGATGCAAAAGGAACGAAAGCGAGAGCCCTCGGTAATTGTCCAAGAAATGGTTGACGGCTTTGAATTGCGCGTCACCGTTGTGGAGGGAGAGTTTTTCGGTTCAATCATCCGAATCCCTGCCTACGTTACCGGCGACGGAACCCACAATATCGAAGAACTGATGGCGCTTAAGAATGAAGAGCGTCAGAAGGACCGCGCACGAAGCAAGCGGCTTCTTCGCCGAAACGCGAACATGGAAGCGTTCATGCGCTCCAATTCATTGTCTTTCTCCGATATTCCCGAAGCAGGAGAACGCGTTCTCCTCAGCGCAATCTCTAATATTTCTTTCGGTGCTGAAACTGCAAATATCACCGATATCATTTCGGAGGAAATAAGGGACACCGCTGTTCGAGCAGTTGCCGCGATTCCGGGTCTATACACTGGCGGCGTCGATATCATGGTGCGTAGTTTGAAAGACGACATGCCACGAGTTTTGGAAGTCAACTCTTTCCCTCACGCGACATCCTTTATCTATCCCACTTACGGGGAATCTATAAACCCCATCGCGCACTATCTGGACTCGTACTACGCCCAGCACAAGTTTGCAAAAGGCACAGAAGAGACCTTCTCATTGAAAGAAAAGCAGATGCTTTCTTCTCGCCATGACTTCTGCAAACTAAAGCTGCAGCTATTTCCCACCCAAGACTAAAAGTGAGGTCGGTGAGCATGAGCACATCATGTTCACCGACCTACAGCCTTGGGCTAGTCATCTTTCGCCGCTAGCCATTCCTTCCGCAGCCAACGGTCAGCCACGTACAAACGCCAAATGAATTTCACGATCTCTCTTTGAGACGACTTTTCGGGAACGATAAGTTCTCCGTTTGCGGCCGCTTCCAAGATCTTCCCAAATTCGGGAGTGACCTTTGAAATGAGCAGATCCCAGTTAGCAGATTCCACCAACTCACTGGCCATCTGAACGGCCACAGCTTTGGTGTACTCTATCGCTTTTGAATCTTTAAGCCGAGGATCCACCTGTAGGAATTCATCGCTCTCATGAGCAGGAACTTCGGCATATCGCTCGGCAAAGGAGTCTTCTCCAAGATTCTCCGCCGGACCAGCACTCTCAAACCGCCATTTATTGCCGTTGGACAAAGGAATGCGGTTCGCTTCGGGCCAAATCATTTCTAAGGCCCTAAAGAGAACACGCTGTGAAACCTTCTCTGACATCGTCATAGCGTCAGAAATCGCAGCTACCTCTTCATCAGCGATTGGATAAGCAATGACTGCATCACGCTCGTAAAGGTTTATATGTGCATGCAGCCAACGTCCCGACCTAAAGTTTCGGGCAAAGAGATACAAGTACTCGAGGTCGATAGACGTCTCTACTTCACGCTGCCATTGTTCAAGGAAATAAGCGTACTGCGCTCGGATTCCCTCGTTTACGAACCACCCGGCTTGTCGTCGCAAAGCGTTTTGCAAGCCCGACCCAGAATAGTGCAGCTTCTTTGCCTGACCGCCCTTCATTAGTGGCCACTGCCCCAGCATGATTGCGTCACCGGCAACACGCGGCGAGGATCCATAATAAATAGAAGTATGTGGTTCAGATGCCGGGATGCCATCAGACATGAGAATTGTTCGATCAACCTTTTCCGCCAAGCTTGACCGATCAACTGGGGCTGGTGCAGTTACTTCCAAGTTCTTTTTAGCTGCTCGGCACAAATTATGCGCCACTCGGACTTCTTCATCATTCGGCTTGCCAAAGGTTACCCCATAGACAGATTGCTCCGAGTCCCTAACTAGTCCGAGCAATAACCGGCTGTCTTTACCGCCACTCATTCGTACTTGGACGTTTTTGCCCGAAAAATTCGCTAAAGCTCTGTGCGTAGAGGCCTTTAGCGCGTCGGCGAGTGCTTCAGCTGCTTCCTCTTCAGAGTGAAGGTTAGGGAGGTTCGCGGTTAGACCTGCTGGACGAGGAATAATCTTTACTTCTCCGCCATTAACCTCGAGTGCCTCGTCCACTGCAATCGTAGATACGCCTTCAAACGGAGATACGGCATCGAGGTTAAACCCAAACATCAAATACTGATCTAAAAAGTCAGTTTCCAATGCCACTGGAGAAGCTTCTCCCTCTGCTCTTGCTACTGCAGCAAGAAGTGGTCTGTTGCTAGCGAAAACATAATCTTCCGTCTCCGCATAATGTACCGCTTCTAGAGCCGGAATTGTGTTCCATAGTATGACGCGATCGCGATAGCGCTCACCCCAGATCGCCGTATAGCTGCCCCAAACAGGATCGGTGTAAACAACCTCGCCGCCACGCCTGGACACCTTCTCTAACAGGAGCTCGGAAACATCCTGGCCGCTCGAATGCGCCCACCAGTCTTTCTTTGCGACGACGCGGTTCGACTCATTCTTCCTTTTCCACACGCCTATAGAGGCAGTCCCATGCTGTCCCGGTGTGGAAACTTTTATTTCACTGCGATAGTGATCACTGACCAAACTGCGGTATTTCTGGAAGCACCGCCGTAGCAGTTCGGAATTATGCTCTGCAAGGTCGTCAGAAACGGTAGAGCGAAGCTTCTTCTTAGGCACCGCCAAAAGGTAAATGGACATCCTAGCTCCTAGATAGTTTCCGTAGGCTCAGACTCCTTGACGGCAATATTTTGCCCGGTCAAGGCTTCGATCCATTCGGAAATAATTTTCTTAACCCCCCAACGGGAGGCGTATTCACGTGCCTTTTGGCCCTCTTCTGCAAATGTCTCCGGTTCACGTAGGGCGAGTACGCGATCGATTGCGAGGTCACTACCTCCATCTACATACGGACCAAAAATGTTCTTCGCCCCTTCTCTCTCCCACACGATGGGGACTGCACGCGAGGCCATTCCTTCTGCAGGCGCAAGATGGAAACTTTCCTCATCACTTGGCGACAACACGATGCCGATCTTCCTAAACCAAGACGCCATATCTGGCCCAAAATCTTCAAACACTACGTGATCCCGTAGTCGCTCGTTCGAGGCAATAGATGAGAAAAAATCTAGATACAACTGCTTCTGCAGCGGCTTACTCCATTCGTGAGGGTATTCCCATGGGGCCCTGCCTCTTATGTGAAGGATGTACCGGTCGTCTTGTTCCAATAGCTCTTCAAAAAATGAAACAGCTCTATCTGGTCGCTTCAAGAAGGGAACGTAGCCGACCAGACCAATATGGAACTGAGCTCCAAAAAGCTTTTCCCGGTCAAAGTCCACTAAATCAATTGCATTTGGAATTACCCGAGTAGCCGTGGATTGGAGCGGAAGTCGTTCCAGCGCCAATTCCTCGTAATGCTGCGAAACGAAAATCAATTCGTCCACGGCCTGCCAGTCGATTTCCTTCATCCATGGACCGGGACCACGAAGTTCGAATCCATGTAGACGACTAATTAGCCTCTGCCCTGCTCGCTTATGCTCTGCATACCAGCGAACTGACGGACCACGGACCTGACCCCTGTTTGGTGGACACCTGATATCCAGCCCAGTCGGGCTGGAAGAAAGGTAATCTACCACCATGTCCAGGTACTCCGAACAGTTCAAACGCGATGCCGTGGCCCTCTACGAAAACAATGAGGACCTCTCACTGAACTCAGCATCAGCAGAGCTCGGTATCAACCGTGCCTCGCTGCATTCTTGGATCAAGAAGTACGGCACCGGCAAACGTGCCCGCACAAAAAGCATGCGCGACAAGGTCCAAGCAGCGAATGATTCCGAACGGATCCGCCAGTTAGAAAAAGAGAACGCAAAGCTGCGCGAAGAACGTGACATCCTGCGCAAGGCCGCGAAATATTTTGCCGAAGAGACTCACTGGTGATCCGCTTCCAGTTTGTCTATGACCACCGAACCGAATTCTCGGTTAAGCGGATGTGCCAGGTGTTAAAGCTCAATCGCTCCTCGTTCTACAAATGGGTGCAAACCCGCGAAGAACGCAGGTTAAAGACGTGTTCGGATGCTCTTATTGGTGCAAGAATCAAGACCATCTTCGATGATGAATACGGGCTTTATGGTGCTAAACGCATCGCTGCAAGCCTTAAAGCCGATACGAGCTTTGGCCCGATAAATCACAAGAAAGTCGCACGAATCATGAAATCCATGGGACTTAAAGGCTTTACCAAACGCCGCCGATGCGTCACTACCAGGCGTAAGCCTGGTCACCGCGTCATGCCAGATCTAGTAGGCCGCAGATTCACAGCTGACAGGCCAAACCACGTCTATGTAGGCGACATTACGTACCTGCCGTGTAAGGGCGGCAAGAACATGTACCTGGCCACGGTCATCGACGTCTACTCGCGCAAACTTGTCGGACATGCACTCGCCGATCACATGCGGGTATCACTGGTTATCGAAGCTTTGTCCCATGCCAGGAAAGTCCGCGGAAGCCTTAAAGGGGCAATTTTCCATTCTGATCACGGCAGCGTGTACACCTCACAAGCCTTTAGGAACTATTGCTCGTCGTTGGGTGTGCGCCAGTCTATGGGAGCGGTAGGAACGAGTGCTGATAACGCCCTAGCAGAATCGTTTAACGCCACGCTCAAGCGGGAAATCTTGCGTGACAGGAAAGTCTTTGACAATCCGATCTCCTGCCGCCAAGAAGTCTTCCGGTGGTGCATGCGCTACAACACACGCCGACGGCACTCCTGGTGCAATCTTTCAGCTCCTGACGTCTTTGAAGCCGAGAATTCAGCTACACTGACTAGAGCAGCATAGCTAACCCCCGACGTGTCCACTTTCCGGGGGTCAGGCCCCACACCATTCGCAAAATACAACGTCCGCCCAATCGACTAGTTTTCGGCTGCGTTCTTCGTCATGCTGATGCAGAGACGACCACACGTCCTTCTCGAGTATGAACCGTGGATCCTTCTCAAGCGCATCCACTAATTCGCCCATGAACTTGAAATCGTGGGATGCGATTACGACCTTAATCGCATCCATAGGCACTGCACGCTTACTAGAACGGACTATGCCGGCCGCTTCGAAGTAGCCAGTTAGACGATCTACCGCTGAATCCATTGAAAAGTTTGCTACCTTGCCCCGAACCTTTGGGCTCATTAGGTCAATAGAGTTTGCGGTTTTCGCAATGACCTTTGCGGCATCCACTGCGGTAGCTTGCGCATCGATAAAGAATGGATAATCGCTACCGAAGAGAGCACGGGAGTCTTCGTTAAAGTTAACTAAGGCAGGAGTTCCAAGGGCAGAATATTCTAACGCCTTTGTGGAAACCTCAAGGCTTGAATCTAGTACCGCTGTCCGCCAACCTAATCCAATATGGGCGGACGAAATGGCTGCCATGGATTCATCCCGAGATACACCACCTAACCATTCAACTCCGCTATCAGCATCTGCCGCTGCCTTCTCTAGCGCATCTTTCATCTGAATGTGCCAAGAAGGTTCTCTCTTATCCCTATTTATCTTGTCTCCGACAACTAATAGCTCTGAGTCGATTCCCAACTTTCTCAGATGCTTGGGAATCTCCAGCATTTCGAGTGTCTTCCAGTCCTTAGCCATCTTTCCCGCATAGACAATGCGGAGCTTGTCCGACTGTTCGTAGTTCTCCCCGCGTTTCTCCTTGGAAAACGCCTCACTCGGTACCATCGGAAGCATCAAGCAGGTCTTCCCTGCCGCGAATGGAGCGATCGATTCTAGATAGCTTCGGGCCGCTTCAGTTTGTACAAATACTCTCCGAGAGTTCGCCGAGATTCTTTGCAAACGGCCTACATTGGTTTTAGAAAGCTTGGTGATTGGGAAAGGAAGATCCGTTATATAAGCCCAAAGTATCGGCGCCAAGGTCGAAGAGCGACTTAATGTGTGTGCCAAATTCAGTCCTCGAGAAACGAGGATGTCAGCACCGACCTTATTCGTCAACGATTCAAGGACAGGAACCGCGGCTTCCTCGTTGAGTGGAGAACTGGTGTCCGGAGGAAGATGTAGAACGACGTTTTCAATCTTGTCTACGGACTGTAAGAGACGATAGTTATCCGGCTTCATTTTGAGCTGGAGATGGACCTCATCGCATGTCTTTGAAAGCGTTTCGGTTATTGACATGAGCCAAATGGACGAACCATCGACAACATTCGGGCTGATGTCCCCATAAACTACAGCTATGCTCACTTCTTAACCTCACTTACACGCGTATGCGTCGATGGCCTTTATCACTGGGTTCGCCATTTCGGCGCTCCGAGAATCTTTCCTTGACTTCTTAGAAAGCACAACATCAGCGGCGTCACGCAAAACGCTCGTCATGTGTGAAGCTGGTGCATTAGCCACTACCGCCGTAACGACATTACCGTTTCGTTGCGCTTTCATAATCTGGCTATGGAGCTCCTGGAAAAGATGCGTTCCCTGAGCTGAAAGACTCCCGAACCAGCGACCAGAGGTTAAAGATGCTTCTTCGATAACGAGGTAGGAAATGTCGTTCCCTGCCTTCGCCAGGTCAACGGCAGAATCTATTTTCCGGACGGAGCAAAAGTCTGAAAGAATTTCACGTAGTTCGGAAGAGCCTAAAACGGCCACTACTCGACTCACTTCGCTGGCAGGATAGAGCAGTTCCCGTAGTTTTTCCTTGGAACCCTCCCCAGTGTCTTGCAGCGCCGCCTGTCGCCCAGCCACATGGGAGTTGGGCTTTTCGACAGGCTTCGATGCAGAGATACGCCTAGGCGAAAAATAGGATAGAGGTTCTGAGCTTCTGCCCCCTGAGCCTGTCTCCCCGTCCCGCCATTCCTCGACCGCGGAATTGATTTGAGTGAGTTGCTCTTCTTGAAAGCGTTGACTTTCTCTCGATTTAGCTATACTCCCCGACATGTTTCGGAGCAGCGACAACTCCTTTGCAACGGACATTACATTGCGGTAATCCTGACGGCGTTGTGCCTCCACTCGTCGTGCCCAAGAAACGCTCAAGACCAAAATCAGAGCTGCTATTAACACCGCCAAGATCAGCAGCCCCGCGCGAACCATATTGCTCGACAGCACCGCGGCTATTAACAACACAGCGGCTAACACGGCAAGACTTGCAAGCGACTTGCCGGATTCCAACCTCTTCATCCCTAGGATCAGCTCCACATGCCACGTGTGTCAACGACATTCTTTCCTTCCAAGACGCTCTTTTCGAGGCTCTTGAAAGGTGTATGGTCCACTAAGACAGCAACCACGGGGCTTGAAGATATCGCGTGAGAAGCGTCAACTAGCTGCACGTTTTGATATGCGGTTAGACTCTCGGGCAGCTCATTCACATTAGGCTCAGCTACTAGGATGTTTTTCTCTGGCCACTTCTCGGCCATTTGTTGCACGATAGACAGAGCAGGGGATTCTCTCAAATCATCGATATCCGGCTTAAATGCTATTCCCAGTGCGGCGATTGAATCTGCGCCTTCGGCCTCGACTGCTTCAGTAATTTTGGCAATAACGTAGGCAGGCTTGCCGTCATTAACCTCCCTCGCCGTACGGATCAGCTTGGCTTCCTCCTGAGCCGAAGAAACAATGAACCAAGGATCAACTGCAATGCAGTGGCCACCCACACCAGGGCCCGGATTCAGAATATTGACTCGTGGGTGATGGTTGGCGAGTTCAATCAATTCCCAAACATCAATTCCAAGCTTGTCTGAGATGATTGACAGCTCGTTTGCAAAGGCAATATTCACGTCCCTGAACGAGTTCTCGGTCAGCTTTGCCATCTCAGCGGTTGTTGCATTCGTCAATAGCATCTCGCCATTGCAGAAAGAGGAGTATAGCTGTTTCGCCCTATCCGTCGACAGGGGATTTAGGCCTCCGATAACTCGGTCATTAGCGGCCATCTCCTCCATAATCTTGCCCGGTAATACCCGCTCAGGACAGTGTGCGACTAAGAGACGGTTAGCACTTTCAGGATCCGTCGATAGGTCCGGCCTTTCGGCTAAAAGAATTTCAGCCATCTTTTCAGTGGTCCCTGGAGGGGAGGTTGATTCTAGGACCACGAGCGCCCCCGGTCGAAGCACAGGAGCAATATTCTTCGCTGCCGCTTCGATGTAGGACATATTGACTGAATAGTCATCATTGAACGGCGTCGGGACAGCCACAATGAACGCGTCTGCTTCCGCTACTTCTGTATCAGCCTTGAGATGTCCATCGGCGACTACGCTTTTTAATAAAGCTTCGAAGCCAGGTTCAAAAAAGGGCATTTCACCATTGTTGATCTTCTCCACATGGCGCTCATTGATGTCCACCCCCACTACGGAGATACCAGAATCAGCGATAAAAGCTGCAGTCGGGAGACCAATGTATCCCAGCCCAACAACACAAACCTTGTTTATGGGTCCCAATTGTTTCTCTTCGATGCTCACTAAAACCCCTCCTCGGGAGAAAAAGTATTTTCAAATTTTAATTCGACGTTCTAGAACCGCAGTATATTATTCCACAAAGGGGACGCTCCTACATCGAAAACCCTTGGGGAGCACGCGGTCCATCTAGCATTCAACAGCCTCGAAATTCCGACCAATCCCCACGACCTGCCCGTTAGCCAGAAACGATGCATTTGAGACTTCCCAAGTATGTTGTCCAGCATTTCTCATCTGAACAAAGTTGAAGCGGTCTGTGGAATATATTTTCCCCCCTTTCCTCAAAAGAGAACGAATAAACGCAGTGTCTTCCCCTCGGGAACGCGCCTCAAATTTATTTTCCGCAAACGTATTGCGGGGGCCGAAGAAAGTAGGGCCAGCTACGAAGTTCGTCCAGCGATGTTCCCTCTCCGGCCGCCTAACTATCAGCAATTCTTCATTGCCCAAAAACGCATAGTTTGCCTGTTTGCCTACCAGGTCAGCACCAGAAAAGGACCACGAGTTATACATATCCAAAAGATATGAAGCAAAGTAAAAATCATCATCATCAAACTTGGCGATGAAATCGCCTGACGAAGCAGCGATACCTGCATTTAAGCACTCTCCTAGCGAGGAACTTCGCTCCTCCCTAAGTACACGGTATTGATGAACTTTCGCCTCCTCAGCGAAGTTTGCAATCTCCTTGTCACCAACTTGAATCCCGTGCAGAACCAAAATCAGCTCGACATCCACTCCGGATTGCCGACCTACCTGCTCAAATACATGCTTCAATTGCCCTTCCCGCACCGTAGAGCAAATAACACTAACTTTTGGTTTAGTCTTCAGACCTTCAAATTCAGAGGGACTAACTCGTTCCAAAATCTCCATTGCCCGAGTTGTATAGGTATGGCTCTCCCAGATCCTTCTTTGCGCCCGATGTACCAGCCTGTCTCTCAACTCAGGAGAATTAACCAAGGCACGAATAGACAACGTGGCTTCTTCCCTACTATCTACAAGCACTAATTCAGTAGAAGGAAAAGTCTCCTCAAGTGCCTTGCTCCATGTAGAGACTACAGGCGTGCCAGAAGCAAGAAGTTCAAACACTCTACGGGAGCACATACTGGGACTGTCGACTACAGAGTTTACATTTAGGAAGACTTTGAAATTCTTGTAAGCCGCAATCATTTTTTCGTACGGCAGAGACCCCACAACTCTTTGGGAAAACGGCTGCGGGAAAAGATAACGCTCGTCTTTTCCCTCGAATCTAGAGAAGATACGGAGACCGTCTTCAAGATGCCCTGATGCGTCCATAGCTCCGCCCAGCAGCATCTCCATTTGCTCACGGCGTTCTGGATATTTGTGAGCAAAATACATGCCTGCAAAAGCCACGTCTCCTTTCTGATAGTTAGGCATATCAGTCCGGATAGGGTTATGAATCGCAGGCTGAGCAGCAAAGCTCAAAGGCCACACTCGGTCATGCCCCAAAGCCTGCTTATAGGCACCTACCAAATTGACATCACTCGTAAACACGAAATCGAACAATCGTGCAGTATCCAAGAAGTCCTCAAAATGGGGAGGATCCTCTTTATTCCAGAAGGCCGTAGGAATCCCAAGTTGCTTACATTGCTCGACGATCACGGAAAGCGCGGTGCTGGGAGCGGCACCGCCAGTCAATTGGTATTTCCAGGCTCCTCCATTTCCGTCCCAAGCACTCTCGACCAAGAATAAATCAAGCTCAAGGGATTGAAGTTTCGATTCTTCCCCAGGCAAGATTGGCACGATTGTAAATTCCTCTCCCCATGCCAGGAGAGAAAATTCATCCATGATTACGCCAACGCGTAGGTCCTTGAATGGGCTTGTCCTGTTAGTTTTCCCTTGGGCGGTTACTGCCAGTGGGTCAAACGTAGCGGTCCTTTTGCTTACCGTTCCTACGTTAAATCGCCTTTTAGTCTGGCGTATTAATTCAGAAGGGCCTTCATCTCGGGCCACCTGACGCGCCCGTTTAAAATAGTATTCAGTTTTATTCACCATCTTGTTTATTCTTCCATTTTGAGTCACAGAGGCCACCCACTCCAACGAATTATTGTTTTGTACACTGCTTTGTTTAACCGATTCTCGTACGACAAATTGAGCATTGGCCAGATTATTCTCCTAGTATTGAACGGAAGACCTATTGAGGGCCCTAACTCATATTCGGAGTATCCCGCAGCAGCCCAACTGGTCATTCGATTTTCCCAATAATAGAGGTCATAGAAGCTTGCTAGCGACGGGGAGACTGAATCTAGCTGCGTATAAGCTATGTACTCCTCCATCTCTGCGACAAGGCGAGAATTGGAGGAAAATTTACTCGTCGTAAACTTTTCGGCTAGAATTTCGCCGTTTACTGGACTTTCAGTCCTATCTCTATAAAAGACTGTGCCGATTTCACCACCGATCCCAAAAAGGACTACGGATTCTTTGGGGAAGTTCTGCCACATAGTTTTGGCTAAAGCCGGAAAACGAGCCCAAGTAGGAAACGATCGTTTGTACGCGGAAGCAAACTTGGGCCTGACCCCCGGAAAGTGGACACGTCGGGGGTTAGCTATGCTGCTCTAGTCAGTGTAGCTGAATTCTCGGCTTCAAAGACGTCAGGAGCTGAAAGATTGCACCAGGAGTGCCGTCGGCGTGTGTTGTAGCGCATGCACCACCGGAAGACTTCTTGGCGGCAGGAGATCGGATTGTCAAAGACTTTCCTGTCACGCAAGATTTCCCGCTTGAGCGTGGCGTTAAACGATTCTGCTAGGGCGTTATCAGCACTCGTTCCTACCGCTCCCATAGACTGGCGCACACCCAACGACGAGCAATAGTTCCTAAAGGCTTGTGAGGTGTACACGCTGCCGTGATCAGAATGGAAAATTGCCCCTTTAAGGCTTCCGCGGACTTTCCTGGCATGGGACAAAGCTTCGATAACCAGTGATACCCGCATGTGATCGGCGAGTGCATGTCCGACAAGTTTGCGCGAGTAGACGTCGATGACCGTGGCCAGGTACATGTTCTTGCCGCCCTTACACGGCAGGTACGTAATGTCGCCTACATAGACGTGGTTTGGCCTGTCAGCTGTGAATCTGCGGCCTACTAGATCTGGCATGACGCGGTGACCAGGCTTACGCCTGGTAGTGACGCATCGGCGGCGTTTGGTAAAGCCTTTAAGTCCCATGGATTTCATGATTCGTGCGACTTTCTTGTGATTTATCGGGCCAAAGCTCGTATCGGCTTTAAGGCTTGCAGCGATGCGTTTAGCACCATAAAGCCCGTATTCATCATCGAAGATGGTCTTGATTCTTGCACCAATAAGAGCATCCGAACACGTCTTTAACCTGCGTTCTTCGCGGGTTTGCACCCATTTGTAGAACGAGGAGCGATTGAGCTTTAACACCTGGCACATCCGCTTAACCGAGAATTCGGTTCGGTGGTCATAGACAAACTGGAAGCGGATCACCAGTGAGTCTCTTCGGCAAAATATTTCGCGGCCTTGCGCAGGATGTCACGTTCTTCGCGCAGCTTTGCGTTCTCTTTTTCTAACTGGCGGATCCGTTCGGAATCATTCGCTGCTTGGACCTTGTCGCGCATGCTTTTTGTGCGGGCACGTTTGCCGGTGCCGTACTTCTTGATCCAAGAATGCAGCGAGGCACGGTTGATACCGAGCTCTGCTGATGCTGAGTTCAGTGAGAGGTCCTCATTGTTTTCGTAGAGGGCCACGGCATCGCGTTTGAACTGTTCGGAGTACCTGGACATGGTGGTAGATTACCTTTCTTCCAGCCCGACTGGGCTGGATATCAGGTGTCCACCAAACAGGGGTCAGGTCCCTTTCCCTCAAAAATGAACGGTTCCACTTTCACTACCTTGTGTTGCAGACCAGACAGCAAAGCTAGGAAATTGGCTCCTTGGAGATCATTGATCCCTAAAGGATCCTTTCTCTCCGCGAAAATGTAGGTCATAGCTTTCGTGAAGTGTTTTTGGAAAAGATCAATGCATGACAACAGAACTACCAAAGAATCTTGGCCTGAGGTCAAAGCGAGATAGGTTTTATCAGAGGAATTGAGCCACGCCGAAGTCTGCACCCTAAGCTCACCAATCAGAATGCGAGCGACCTCTTTTGGCGAATATTCTGCTGATACTCGGTGCTTTTCCAATGGGAAAATGCGGGAGTGCAGGGCCCTTTCTCCGTCAAAAGACAGCACACAATTAGCACTTACTAGGTCGGTGCAATCATGCGGCGTAATGCGGCCTGGCAACCATTTTCCCGCAGCACTCACATAGTCAGGATTTGAAAGAACCCAATATGCTCGCTTCCTCGAGAATTCTTCTATCTCTCTAGCGACCAACGCAGAATGCGATGCAGCGAAAAGTTGTTTATTTCTGACGGTCCAGTAACAACTTCTGCTTGCCATTGCATCTACGTGAATACGCCACTGGTCATCACGCCCGGCGATAAGGACGAACCGGCCCCCTAGCCACAGGACGTACTCATCAATCGCATCGAGGCTATTTCCAGACAATATTAGATCAGCAATACGGTCAGCGATGAGGTCACTATCAGATATTCCTTCTTCCGAGTCGATAGCAACCCCCAGCACGGCAACTGAGACTCCACGTTTCTGGGCCAATGCAACAGGAAGGTTTTCTTCAACCCGAAGGCGCCCCTCACCTAGAGCCAGCTCTTTCCAACGCGGTGAAGGCGGTGGTTGAAGAAACCCTTGGTTGCTGAACTCGTATCCACGCGAAAAAGCCCGCACTTCCCCGCTATTGCCAGACCTTCGCCGATTCTCTCCCACCGCAGCGTCTGACAACCCGCGCCAAGCTCTTTGCAGGGTGGATTTCGCGTTTTCGTCCAAATCCGGTCCGAGAAAGCGAGTACCCACAGTCGCCTCGACTCTGGAACGCCCCCGATATACTCGCGCTCTAATACCGTGCGGGATTTGACGAGCTCCCTTCAGCAAGGAAGCCAGCAAACCTTCTAGTTTCATATCTATGCCGCTAATTCCTAGTCTGGTGTACTGATTTCTTAATCTCGTACTCCATCGAAGCATACGCCGAACGAGTGAAGTGGAATGGTGCATTTCCCCACTTATGGTTCTCGTCAGCTACTGTGCCGTCGATCCTTGACACAGTAATCCCCAGTCTTTCTAGAACCACGTAATATTTACGGAACATCTCATTGTACTGCGAGGCAGATAAACCACGTATCCGGCCAGTCTTCTTATTGTCTGAGCGATACTCGGCCCATTCCGGTGCCAAGACTAGGCATTTTTGCTTCAAACCAAGAAAATCCAAAAACTCAGTAAATAAAGCTGCAGCCCCCTGCCAACGCTGGAAGTGCTCGGCGGACCCGAAAGGAATCTTTCTGGCCGTTTTCAGGATTTGGGGCACGCCCTCCAGCCGCCTAAGTTCCGCGCTATTGGTAGCAATGCTCCCATCTGGAAACTCCCAAACCCCGGTCCGTTCAACGACCAAGTCCCAGACAAAAACATCAATACCGTTTTTCTTCGATATTTCGCGCATGAGGTTTCCCGACAAATCACTCTCTAACATGCGCTGCTGGAAAGAGCTTTTCAGTTTGAAATCAGGAATATTGGATTTCGCGTCTGAGCCCACGGAAAGTAGAGACTGACGTGCCACATAGCGGAGCACTTTGAAGTCGGTGTGCTTAGCGAACTCAACAGTGTCCCGACTCACACACCCACCAAAAATAAAGGTACGGACAGGCGTGGCTTCTCCTTTGGAAGATGCCGGCTCAAAGTTTCCTAACTGCATACGATGATTCTAGACTATCCTCAGTGACAGTTTAGACCGTAACTACAGAGCAATCATCACAGTGGAGAAATTGTGGAATCACAATTGAACAACGACAGCGACAGTGCTCCCGAGGGGACCAACGCAAAACAAGAAAAGCCCAAGCGCGTTAAAAACGCTAGTTTCCGCAACTTGGAGCTCGTTGACGATTCCCAGTTATTTAACCTACAGAGCCGAGATAACCTAGCGTCTTATACTCGTCGTCTTCTTGACCGCCGACATTTCATCTTGGCTTATGCACGCAGTAAATCGCTTAGCCGAGGTAGAAATATGTTCCTCGGACGCGCTTGGCTTATCCTTCAACCGATCCTAGACGTGGCAGTTTATGCTTTCATTTTCGGCTACGTTCTTCACGTTTCCAGGGGAATGGACAATTTCATTGGATTCCTAACAATCGGTGTAATTTACCTCAAGTTCGCAACCGGCGGCTTATCAGCTGGCACTTCCATCATCCGTGGCTCAAAGGGGTTGATTAGCAGTTTTAACTTCCCCACAGCAGCCATCCCCATTTCGACGACCATTAAGCAAATGATCGACCATGCAATCCCCGCCATGGTTGCGATAATAGGCGCACTTCTTTTTCAGCTCGATAAAGGAGTTTCTTGGACCATCATTCTAGTGGTTCCCTTGTATTTCTTAATCCATTGCTTCTCGCTCGGTTGCATGTTCATTGTGGGACGAGCTACAGCATTTATTCCCGATCTAAAGTCAGTAGTGGGAATCATCAATCGAGGTCTCTTTTTCATCTCGGGTGTATTCTTCGATCTGAGCAAATTTGATAAAAATCCCCATATTCAAGCAATCATGCAAGCTAATCCCATTTACCAGTTTCTTACCGCAGTGCGGCAGCTGGTTTTGGACGGTGAGGTACCGCCCTTAGGCACTTGGCTGTATATTGCAGCTTGGTCATTCGGGCTATTGATTATTGGATACTTCTACTTTTGGCAAGCCGAGGAAAGGTACGCAGTTGTCAAATAACCCAACGGTTGTCGCTCGTAATCTCAAGAAGTCTTACTACCTTAATCGCTCCGGTTCTGAGCATGTTTTATCCAAAAAACTTTCGAAGCATACTGTGGAAGCAGTAAAAGACGTTAGCTTTGTAGCTTATTCTGGAGAATCGATCGGCATCCTGGGTAAAAACGGCTCCGGGAAGTCAACCCTTCTACGAATGATTGCTGGGTCATCAAAGCCCGATTCCGGCGACGTGTTTGTTTCCTCCCAGCCCACCTTGCTCGGCGTCGGGGCGGCTCTCCAATCAAATTTAAGCGGTCGCCAAAATATCAATTTAGGACTCTTGGCAATGGGGCTAACCCCAGCGGAATCTTCGAAGCTCGTGGATCCGATCATCGATTGGGCGGATCTCCGATCCGCAATCGATCGTCCCTTAAAGACTTATTCGTCGGGCATGAAATCTCGCCTGACTTTTGCGATCTCTACAGCAGTTCGGCGCGAGCTACTACTAATTGACGAAGCCCTTTCCACCGGAGATTCCACGTTCAAAGCTAAGGCTAAGGATCGTATGGACGAGTTTCTCGCTGGATCCGGAACAGTCTTTCTCGTATCTCATGGTGCCGCGACAATTCAAACGCACTGCACTCGTGCCATATGGCTGCACGAAGGCGACATGATTGCTGACGGAGATGCGGAAACTGTAACTACAACTTACCGTGTCTGGGGAAATAGAGTTAGTACGGGAAAACTTGAAGAAGCTGACCGCATCATCAAGCGGCAGCGGAAGGCGTTTAAACCGCACAAAATCCTACTGGATTCTGAGGCCGCAAAGTTTTTGACTCATTCATCTTCCCCTCAGTAGCTCTAAGTACAGCCCCTCCAAGATGTGCGCATTCCGCTCCCATGATCGCTTCTTGGCCCATTCTTCAAGCTCCCGAGGATTCACGCTGAGTTCCCCCTGCCGGACTAAATCAACTGATTTGGCAAGCGCGGAGGGGTTATCCGGTTCAACTTCAACCATTAATCCACCGGTGATTTCCTTTAACGCTGGTAGGTCAGTTCCGATTACCGGTACCCCGCAGGCCATAGCCTGTAGCGGCTTAAGCGGAGTGACCTTCCTACAAACTTCAACGTCTCGCCGCGGTACCACGAACACATCCAAAGCAGCGTACCAAAGGTGAATATCAGAGGCCGGCTGCTTACCAGCGAAGACAACCCGATCGTTCAATTCAAGCTCATCGACCAAGTCTTCAAGCCCTGGTCGAGCCACTCCATCTCCGACGATAATGAGAGTTGCGTCTGAAATCTCCTCCATCGCAGTTATAGCAATGTCCAGCCCTTCGTAATCCACGACTGAGGTAATTGCACCGATTAAGAACTCGTCGCCTAGGCCCAATCGTTTTCGGGCGTGTGCTTTGTCAATATGAGTTTTAAGCTGATTGGCTTCCAAAGCGTTCGGAACGACCTTGATTTTCGATTCTGGAACGCCTCGACGCGTTAGGTCCCCTTTCGACACCTCACTTAACGCTATTACTTGATTTGCAGCCATCATCGCCGCTGTTTCGGCCTGGCGCGCTAATTCAAAAAACTCCGAGCTGCGGCGTTTTTCTGGGTCTGGTGACTGCGAAGCCCACGTGCTCTCGGGCTCGCCTCGGACCTCATAGATCCATGGGACGTCAAGTAGAGCGGCTGCGCGAGCCACCACGCGTGCGTTTGTGTACGGGGTGGTGGTGTGAAGTATGTTTACTTGCTTTTCCCTCGCGAGTCTTACCAGTTGGCGTACGGCCAGATCCTCCTGGCGAGTAATAGAAAACGGAGCAAATACGGAGCCCAACACGAAATATTCGAGACCATCGTTGACAAAATATGGACCATGATGGAATCTACCGATATTCTCTGGATATCCGTAGCGCGTACAAGCAAACGCTTCTACTCCCCTTGCCCTTAAACTCTTGAATAGTGCTTTAGACCGAAGCGTGTATCCAGATTGGGTATAGGGCAATGCATTCGTGAAATGAAACAGTACCCGCGGGGCGGCTGCGCTACCGCTGCGTTCAACTGCTCCCTCAAAGCATTCAACTGACTGGAGTTGCAGAAGTTTCCCGCGGAGATATCTCTCAAACGAAAACGTCAATGGCCTAAGGAATCGCGACTTTTTCAGCTGTTTTATCGCCCTACTCAATTCCCCGGCCTCGGCGGTCTCGTACCCAGGGCTCCTCATTGCCGAAAGTACAAAGTGCGCCCCCTTCACACATGCTCGGGCTACCTTGGACTCTGAGTTTAGGCGCACGAATTCAACCATTTGATTCGAAAATCGCACAGGATCCTGTACAAGTCCCACAACATTGATGGACCAAAATTTGATGACCGAGCGACCAATTCCAGCAGGCATGCTTATGGCTCCATCTGCTTCAAGAACTTAGCAATCAAGCCGGGCACAACGTTGTTCCGTTCGTTCTCAACCCAATGTCGAGCTCTTTCGCTCGCCTTGAGAGATAATTCGCCCTGAGCTAAGGCACACCATAGGTTCGCTAGAGCTTCCGGCGACTCGGGAGGAACCGCATAACCGGCTTCCAACGACTCGATCAACCTGACTGATTCCCCGGCTACAACACCTGTAATTGGCACCCCATACTCCATGAGCTCGAACAGTTTAGAGGGAACAGTTCTTTCTAATGGCTTCCAATCAGTTAAATGGACAAGCGCGGTATCTGCCCAGTCGTAATAGTCTGAGATGGAGTCAGCTGACTTCCGCTTAATGAAAGCTGCGGGAACTTTTCTTTGCTTTGCGTAGTCTTTCACTGACATGCGAGCATCTCCTGCGCCCACGAACTTTAGCTCAATCGGCACTCCGCGATCCGCCGCGATCACCGCTGCATCAATCACGTTTTGAAGTCGTTGAGCGCGACCTATAGTGCCGGCATATAGCACCTTTAGAGGTCCTTCCCCTGAGTCTGGAGCCTTCTTCTGCCCCAATCCCCCTCGGGGAAAAACATTCCGGATGGTGACCATATTGCTCAAAAGTGTTGAGTTCTTCCGCAACTGAGGTCGACTCTGAAAATCTAACTTCAAATCATCTGCTGTGAAAATGACACCATGGGCTTTCCCCAAGACATAATAAAGTGTCCTAGCAACCACAAAACTAACGAACTGAATCGGCCCTCTACTCAAGATTTTTTGCTTTAGCGAGGCACTCTTGACCCCCTTATTCCACTCACTTGAATAGGCTAAGAGGTCAGGCCAGGCGTCCCTTAAGTCGATAGCCAATTTCGCCCCTGAGATTTTAGCTGCTGCAAAGGCGACCACGGCGGTTGGCAAAGCCGGCACTGTACCTATAACCAAGTCAGGCTTCCAAGATTTCCGAATTCCGAACTCAACTATTACTGCGTAGAGAGACCCCAGAGCGATGCCCGCTTGACCGATCGCACGCTGGATCAATGAGCCACCACACGGGATAAACCCACTCCGGATGACTAAATCTACAGCGTTACTCTTTGCTACCTCCGTTCGAGGATGGAAGAGAGACGCGCTCCACCAATGACTCATAGAGGTTCGTCGAACAGATGCCGGCGGAGGAGCAACAACCCTGACCTCGTGGTCTTGAGATTTTAGAATACTAGCGATCCATTCCCAGCGACGCTGCGGCACGTTACTCTCTGGCGACCAATACTGCGAAATGATGAGGATCCGCAATTTTCTCTCTTTCGTTAGTACCAAATCCGTCGCTCTCTAGCGCCAACAGCATACTGAGCCGCTATTCCTAGATTACTGGTTCCCATAGAACTAGTCTTCTTACCTACCATTTTTACACAGGGGCCCCAGTGTGTGGAGTCCTGGCCCTTTCCTGCCGCGTTCCCGCCACATACGAACAACAAATTCAGCCATTTTGCCGCTGTGTACTGCTAATTTGTTGAAACGGCAGGAACCCTATATAGTTATTTCTCGTTGCACAGAGAACACAAAGTTCGCCGTACAACGAATATTCCTCCATAGCTCAGTTGGCAGAGCATTCGACTGTTAATCGAAGGGTCACTGGTTCGAGCCCAGTTGGAGGAGCAAATAGCCTGGTGGAGTTATCCATCAGGCTTTTACTTTTAGCTTGCTTCTCTCTAGGAATCCTCTCACTTCTCATGCTCACCCGCCGCGATAATTTCTCTCCTCATCATAAGTTCGATTCATTGCTGGACTTTTACTCATCCTTCCCCCCCCTTGACGGGGTTTCCACGATTGGATACGGCCAAGGAGAGCTCGATATCAAAGTCGTTAACCGCGGTTCGGATACTACTCTCGTCTTATTCCACGCAGCTATCTACCGGCGAAAAGTCAAACACTACCCACTTTTTTCGGGACAACGGATCACCCGCGATCTGAATGCTAATCTCATATTTGTCTCCGATCCTTCTCTGGCCCTCGGATTAGATCTCGGCTGGTTTGCTGGTAGCCGAACTCAGTGGTTACAAGCTGATCTCCCGGGGATATTGCGGCATGTCTCATATGCATTTGGATGGGACCAGAAAATGATATTTTTTGGTGCTTCAGGAGGAGGTTTCGCGTCCCTCTATTATTCTTGGCATTTCCCTGGTTCTACAGCCATTGCCGTAAACCCACAGACAAATATCGCCGAATACACCTCTGATCCGGTCGAAACATACGCCAATATTGCCTGGGATGTTCCCGACATTGAATCTTCACCAATTACTTTTGATTTGCGGTCTTTATACTCTCATGGCTTTCCCAACCGCGTTATCTTCCTCCAAAATACCTTCGACGGACTGCACAGAGACAGGCACCTAGCACCGTGGTTACGGGCGACCCCCGCACCCGACAAAAATATGTGGCTATTAATGGGCCGCTGGGGGCGCGGTCACACCCCTCCTGAATCCGCTCTTCTGAAGCAGGTCTTAGAAGCTTCTGTCTCGCCGTCCACGTCTCCGTTGGAGACGCTGGGGTTCGAACAGGCTCCGCCCAGAAATAGGCCTAAAACTTGGCACAAAGCTCTGAAACAAAACGGCTCGACCTCATAGCCGGTCTAAGGCTCCGTTTCCTGAGAAATAGAATCGTCAAGTGCCAACTTGGCTGCTTTCCTAAATCCGGCGATCCAGCACTCTAATTCCCGATTCTGGGAACCTCGTTCCTATACTGATTCGACTGGGTAAATATCACATACTCACTAATGATATAAACAGGTCTGAAATCTTACACAGTGGCATCCCTCGCCATAAAACGGCTGGCTGGGAGCCGGATCATTAAAGCAGTTAAAGAAGCCGCTCGGCGGTGTTTCCTCTAGTCTCGAGCGTTCCATTAAGGATGCTGCTGATTTCCAAACCCGTCAGGGGCGACGACGAAACTGCAACTGGTGACCAGGGTTTTGCGCCGGCCGAAAGATTTTGCACCGAAGAGGTACTAACCTAAATTGAACTGAACCAAATCTGCATAAATCGAGCAGACATTTCTGTTAGCGTTTCCGATATCAGAAATAAAGTCGGCAACGCCTTGTCTGCACGGGGGACACGAGCTATCTCCACCGATTTTCTGTAAATCCTGGCTACGGCGCCAGATACATCTTCGGAGTAGGAGTGGGGCTCACAGGAACGAGAAAAAGGCCGTTAGGTTTGCAACAGGTTGCTAACTCACACGGCCGACTACTGTTGCAGATGCTTTCGCCGTTATCTAAAGCTGCGCAGCAGCTGATTTGTTGTTCGAGTTTTCTCTCCGCAAGGAAAGCGCTCCCTGTACTAGGCAGATCAGGCAAAGGCATTGAGAGCACGTCCGAAAGAAATACCACCACGCTTCAGATGTGACCCAGGTCAGCCGGCGATATGCTGGCGGGGTCGACAAATAGTAATAGCTATTCTCCGTAGCGGCGCCCCACGTGAACGTCTACGCCACCAAAGAGGCTGTAGCAGTTGACGATGATTTCGGGTGCGTCCACTGGAAGGTCATTCGGATGTATGGCGCCGTGCTCGACCTTCAGGTCATGCCCACCAAAAAGGCCAAAGCCACCCACGCGGACGCGGAAGCCCTCTGGGATGTAGACATCGGCACCACCGAAAACTCCTACCGCATTGATGGTGGTCGTGCGGTTACGAAGAGCCACGCCGGTCAGGTCAATGTCAACACCGCCGAAGGCTCCAATAGCTGTCAGGGTACGGGCTACTGCCCCGCCATTGACCGTGGAGCCACCGAAGATGCCCAGAGCCAGGGATTGCGGCTGTCCTACCGAAGGCTGAATCTGCTTCATCGCCTGCTCAACTTTGGCTATGGCGTTGGATTCTTGGTGGCCGGAGTAAGCTTTGGTGACCTGGCTATGGGCACCAAAGAGGACTTTTTCCGGGCTTTCCGCAAGGTCAGCGAGGGGCTTGATCAGCTCGCCACGCGTTGTGGCGCTCTCACAATCGGCCGAACGCTTTTCAAATTCAGTGAGGTCAATCTGACCTGCCGACAGCGCATCCCCGAGGATGTCTGCGGCCTTCATACGCTCTTGGTGGTTACAACGGATCTCCAGCGGTTTCATACTTTTATAATATCCGCTATAGCCACCATTCGCGCGGCTTATTCCTCACTTTGAGGGGACTTGGAGGTATCGATCTCCGGACGGAAGTCAGCTTCCCGCTCGCCAACTCCGGTTAGCTCGGCAATAGCCGCTACAGCGCGCTGCGCACCCTTGCCATCGCCATAGGGGTTGACTGCGTTGGCCATGGCGTCGAATGCGGCGGCGTCGGAAAGCAAAAGCTTAGCCTCAGCCACGATGAGCTCACGGTTGGTGCCCACCAGCTTTACGGTGCCGGCAACGACGGCCTCGGGGCGCTCGGTATTTTGGCGCATAACCAGGACTGGCTTGCCTAGCGCAGGAGCCTCTTCCTGGACTCCGCCGGAGTCAGTCAAGATGATGGTCGCGCGGTTTTGCAGCTGCGTGAACTGGTCATAAGGCAGCGGATCCGTGATGATGATATTCGGCAGGTGCTCGACCTCCGGCAGGACGGCCTCGCGCACCTTGGGATTCAGGTGCAGCGGCAAGGCAAAGTTGATCTCTGGATAGGCTTCTGCCAGATCCTTGACCGCGCCACCGATTTCCTTCATAGCCTCAAGGTTCTCGCGGCGATGGGTGGTAACTACGACAAGCCGCTTATCGGAATCTGCGGCTTCCTGCAGGGCAGGGTCCGCGAACTTCGTGTCCCACGAGGCTGCTTCCAAAAGCGCGTCAATGACAGTATTACCAGTGACCACGATGTCCTTGGAACGAACGTTCTCGCGGCGCAGGTTCTCCATAGACCCTTCGGTAGGGGCCAGGTGGAGCTCGGCTACCTGGCCGATGAGCTTACGGTTAGCCTCTTCTGGGAACGGCGAGTGGATATCGCCGGTGCGCAGGCCCGCCTCCAGGTGCACAATCTTTACGCCGCGGTGGAATCCCGCGAGCGCTGCGGCCATGGCGGTAGAGGTATCGCCCTGGGAGATGATGACGTCTGGTTGTTCCTCTTCAATGATGGAGTCCAGTCCGGCAATCGCACGGGAGACGATCTCATTGAGGCCTTGACCCGGCTTCATAAGGCCGAGGTCATGCTTCGGGGAAATACCAAACATGGTGTTGACCTGCTCCAGCATCTCTTTGTGCTGTCCGGTAGAAACCGGAATGGATTCAAAGCGCTCATCTTTATCCAGCGCCTTGATCACAGGGGCAACCTTGATAGCCTCCGGGCGGGTGCCATAGATGGTCATTACCTTGGGCTTAGTCATTACTCATTTCCTTTTGGTTGATGGGGATACTTCTTTATTGAACCATGTGCGGGAGCGTTGTACCCCCACGCGGCTTGTTGGAATCGTTAGCCGCTGACACTCACGCCGCCGTCTGGGGTGATGGTCACCGTGGCCGCCATGGCGCGGGCTAGGTCGAGGCGTTGCCACGAGCCTCCCTCTGACTGCCAATCCAATGGATTGCCGGCTGGGCGCGCGGTCTGGCGGAGGACCTCGGCACGCTGATCCCAGGTCAGTTCTGGGTGGGACGCTGCTAGCAGCACTGGGGCGGCCTGCGGGACGACCATCGCAGCGTCGGTGCGGTAACGTGGGGCGAAGTCATAGTCCATGAGCTTGGAATACTGCTCCACCGCATCCTCTGTGGACCGATAGTCGGTACCCTCTGCCCTATCCTGGGCCACCAATTCTTCTACCGTTTTGCCGGTGCGCCACTTAATTTCCTTGCGCACTTCCATCGAGGCTTGCCAGAGAGCATGGCGCATGCGCTTGTCATTCAAGCGGTCAGCCGCGGCGGCTTGGCCAGTCATGCGGCCGCCGATGACATCCAGCGGGTAATGCACTCCTAGGACCACGCGGTGGTTGCCGGCCTCCGCGCCCCGCAGCATGAGCTGTGGACCTACCTCAGGCAGCATGAAGGACATCAGCGTGGTAATCCACGTTGCCTGATTGGTATGGCCCGAAGGGAAGGCTGGCGAGGTGGGGTAAAGATCCTTGGAGCCATCGTCAAAGCGCTTAATCGCCTGCGGCGCGCGCTGGTACGGGCGTTGATAGTTGAAGTAGTACTTCTCAGACATCGTGGAATTGGCCAGTCCACCTGCGCGGGCCGCATAGCCATTTCCTAGGAGGTATTCGGTCTTGGGCAGGCGGTGCTCGGCCAAGGCGGCGCGGAAGGCATCGCCTAGGTTCTTGCCCATCGAGTCAGAAACCGCGTTGAGCACGCTGGTGGAGCTGGCCTTGGCATCGGACTGCGCGCGGCGGATCAAAGCGGAGTCACCGGCTGCGGCGTTATTGATAGCCACGGCCTTGTCCATATTTTCTTGGCGGATTTCTGGTTGGGCCTTGATGTGATCAAAAAGCTGGACTACCTGCCAGTAGTTGCCAAACTGATAAGAGGAAACATCGGATTCAAAGCCCGCGATATAATCCGTGCTAAACGGCTCTGGAACCGGGGCGCCGGGGTGCTGGACTGGGGCCGGACCGGTGGTCTGCTGGGTGACAGGCTCACGCAGCTGGGGCACGGCTACGGGAAGGGCTGTGGCCGACGGTGCGAGGGCTATAGTCAGCCCAGTAGCCGCACACAGGGCGAGCCCACGGACTGCGGGGCGAAGATTATTCCGATAGTTCAACGTAGAAACCTTTAACTAGCATCAAATTCCCACGAATAATATCTAGCTAAAGTTAAGGGGAAGTGAACGCTACGCTAAACTCGCATGCACAATCGTGGATTGGCGGGTAGACCTTTGCGGTCACCGCTCAGCACTCTTCAGGCCAATTGGGGCCTTGGTGCGCCGCGGCGGCATCCGGTTGGTGGCCGGAAGATTCCGCAGAAATGCTCGCGGTAAAAAGCGCGGCCAGCGCTACTGCTGAGGCCGCCGCCGAATCCCTGCGCTTGTTATTTTCCACACACTTAAGCTAGCGCGTATTCCGCGCCATGAAAAGCGCTAGTCCAATGCGGGGCTAGCGCTACCCCTCACTCGTGGCTGGCGGCGCGCGGCAAGGCTTCGCGGTAGGCTGGTGGGGAACTTTTACTCGCACAGAAATAAGGGGACACGCTAGATAATGATCCAATTCGTCTTCGGCGCCGCAGCAGGATACGTTTTTGGCACTAAGGCTGGCCGCAAGCGCTACCACCAGATCAAGGGCGCCTACGAAAAGGCCGTCAACTCCCCCGTGACTAAGTCCGCCGTCACCTCGGCACGCAAGGCGGTGGCTAATCGCCTGGACCCGGAACCGCGCATGCGTGAGGTTCGCGATTTGTCCTCCAAGCGCAAGGGCAAGGGCCGGCTGCGCGGATCGCAGGTGGATAATGCGGACCGCATTTATGAACCTGATGAGGACTAGGGCGGTAGCAATCTAGCCTTTCGGCCTCCTCCCCCTCAGCGCGCACCTTATTTGGGTTCGTGCCGAGGGGAGATTTTTATGCCTGGGGAGGCGTGCCGCGGAAGGCGCGGTCATTGAGCTCGCGGCGGGCCTGCTCGAGGGCAACGAGGTCGGCGAAGAGCGAGTTATAGCTGGCCTCATCATCAGAGGGGCGCATGCGGCCGAGGCGAGCTTTGAGCTGGGCGATCTGATCGCCCACCACGGTTTCTTGCAGGCGGGAAAGGACGGAGTCGGCGTATTTTTCGGGGCCGACGTCGGTAGGCAGGATTGCTTCTACGGCGAGCTCGGAGACGAAATTGCGGCCGGTGAGATCCTGCATCTCGCCGGCTACCGCGGCAATCCATTCCACGGCGGGCATGGACGCACCCTGGGCGGCGCCGCCGGCGGTGGAAATAGCCTGGCGGACGAGGCGGTAGGCGTCGTTAGTATAGGCGTCGGCAGTAATGCCATCGAAGTACGAGCCTGCCACCTGCGGCATCTGCAAGGCTAGCTTGAGGGCCTCGCGCTGTGGCCACAGGTGGGTTTCCTTGGGGCTCGGCGGATGGATCATCGGCACGTCCTGTTGCGCCGGCTGCTGCTTCGCGTTATCGAAGCGGCGGATGGTGGGTTTTTCGGCCTTTTTGGGCTTGCGCGCCTCCGCGCGGACCTGCTGGAGAACCTCCTCCGGATTGGCCCAACCCACCCAACCGGCAAGGCGGCGGGCGTACTCGCGCTGCAAGGGCTGATCGCGGATCTGCGCGACCACGGGGACTGCGCGGCGCAGGGCCTGCAGGCGCCCCTCCGCGGTATCGATGCGGTACTCCGCGATGACGGATTGAATGACGAACTCGAACATGGGGATGCGGTCCGCGATGAGCTCGCGCACGGCGGCGTCGCCCTTCTGCAGGCGCAGATCGCACGGGTCCATGCCGTCTGGCGCCACGGAGACGAAGGACTGGCCGGTGAATTTCTGCTCACCGTCAAAAGCGCGCATGGCGGCCTTCTGCCCTGCCTCATCGCCGTCGAAGGTATAGATGAGCTCGCCGTTGAAGTAGGAATCATCCAGCATCAGTCGGCGCAGCACCTGGAGGTGCTCCCCGCCAAAGGCGGTGCCGCACGATGCCACTGCGGTCTTCACACCGGCGGCGTACATGGCCATGACGTCCGTATAGCCCTCGACCACCACTGCCTGGTGGTTATCGGCAATATTGCGCTTGGCCAGATCGAGACCGAAGAGCACCTTGGACTTGTGATAGAGCATGGTCTCGGGGGTGTTCATGTACTTGCCGAGCTTGTCGTCGTCGAAAAGCTTGCGGGCGCCAAAGCCAATGACGTTGCCGGAAAGGTCCTTGATGGGCCACAGCAGGCGGCGGTGGAAGCGGTCAATGGGGCCGCGCTTGCCCATCTTGGAAATGCCGGCCGCCTCCAGTTCCTCGAAGGAAAAGCCCAAGCGCAACAGGTGCTTAGTGGCGGTATCCCACCCCTCCGGCGCATAGCCGCACTCAAAGTCATAGATGACCTCGCGGGAAAAGCCGCGATCCAGCAGAAAATCGCGCGCGGTAGCCGCCTGCGGCGTCTCCAATTGCTGACGGTAGAACTCGTGCGCGGCCTTATTCGCAGCGATGAGGCGCTGACGCGTGCCGGGCTTCTCATTGCGCGCGCCTGTGGAACCGCCCTGGTAGTTAATGTGGTAGCCAATCTTCTGCGCTACCGCTTCCACCGCTTCTGGGAAGGAAACCTGCTCCATTTCCATCAGGAAGCTAAAGACATCGCCGCCCTTGCCGGTGGAAAAGCAGTGATAGTAGCCGCGCTGCGGGCGTACGTGGAAGGACGGGGTCTTTTCATCTTTGAAGGGGCTCAGGCCCTTCAGCGAATCATGTCCGGCGGGCTTGAGCTGAACGTACTCGCCCACGATTTCTTCTAAAGGCGCGCGTTCACGGATAGCTTGGATGTCGCTGTCCGGAATTCTGCCTTTTGCCATGCGTACAGACTACCCCGCGCGCGGCGGGAATGTTCAAATGGCTTGGCCAGGATGGTGTGGTGCCTGTGGGTTCACGGTTTGGGCGGAAATTACCCTCTGATGGGGTGTATTCCGCATGCCTTTACCTACCCCCGTGACGGGGGAATTTTTGGCCTTGTTGGGAGCGCCGGCCGATTTCGGTATTCACCGCTGCACCTGCAAGAATAAAGGTATGTCCAAGTCCCAAGCGTCCAAGAAATCGCTCCCGGTAGCCCTCGGCGGCCTTGCGCTTGCCGTCGTTGCTGGCTACTTCGGCTTCGACCTCGGCGGCAATGATGATTCCTCTGCTTCTTCGCCGTCTGAGTCCGCAGGTGGCGCTAAGGCTGGCGACGCCGATACCTGCGAGATGTCCTCCCTCCCCGCCGAGGCGAAGGACACCGCGGGCGATATCTTGGCCGGTGGACCCTATGACTACCCGGATAATGACAACGCCCGCTTTGGCAACTACGAGGGACGCCTGCCGCAGCAGGACAAGAATTACTACCGCGAATACACGGTAGAAACCCCGGGCAGCAAGAACCGCGGCGCCCGCCGCATCATCACCGGCGGCGGCAGCGAGACCGACCCGGACGTGTGGTACTACACCGATGACCACTATGAAAGCTTCTGTTCTATCCCAGACGCGGAGGAGTAATCATGCAACGCATCCTCATTACTGAGCACATCCGCACCCGCGCGGACTTCTTCAACGCGCTAGGCCGCACTCGCGGCTGCGAAGATTGTGGGCCACGCAACCTCGATGGCCTCGCGGACTTCCTACGCGAGCAGCGCACCAGCGTCATCATTGCCTCCAATATGGATATCGAAGGCGAGGACCTAGCGGCGGTAGCTAGCGTGCTCGAGGACCAAGGTGCCGCGTTGGTGCGCTAGCGACTCAGGCCCTGGGGCTGGAGCGGGAGCTGAGGAGTTAGGTCCATAGATTTGAGGCCGAATTGAGGGTTGTGAGCTCTCAATTCGGCCTTTTCGCGCTCAGATCGGCCTGATGAGTATCGACCTAACTCTAGCGCGGTGCTGGGTGGGTGAGCCAGGTTTAGCTGAGGAACCCCGAAAGCTCCGCACTCCTGCGGGCCAAGCGCTCCAGGCGGGACTCTGTCATGGAGGCAATCTGGTCGATGATGGCGCGGTCGCGGGCTGCGTCGGTATCGGCCTGCTCCCACCACAGGCGGAAGGTGGCATCGAGGGAGCCGGGGGCGCCGGCTACCAGGTAGTCGTAGACGCGGTAGATGCGCTCGCGCTGGCGGTCTTGGCGTGCGAGGTGGGCGGGCTCGTCCATGACGTAGAGGACGGCGATGGTTTTCAGCAGCTTGACCTCTGCTTCGGCTTGCTTGGGCACGATGAGGTCGCCGTGCATGCGGCCAAGGCTATTGGAGGCGATGAGTTCGGCATTGGCCTCGCTGGTGGCGCCAACCGTCGCGCCCACATAGCGGCCGACGAGCTCGGAGGTCATCTTCTTCAGGTTGGCGTAGTCGCGTAAGGAATAGTCAAAGTCGCCGATGGCGTTGATGACGCTTAAGTTGCGCAGGCTATCGGCTGCTTCTAGAAGCTCGTCGGCGGTGCCGCCGAAGGCCTTGGCGCCCTTTTCTGCTAGTTGGGCCAGTTCCACCAAGTCCCAAAGCACGTTCAAAGAGATGCGCCGGGAGATGATGCCATCTTCCACGTCGTGCACGGAGTAGGCGATGTCATCGGACCAGTCCATGACCTGGGCCTCGATGCACTTGCGGTTATCGGTATGACCCTCGCGCAGCCAGTCCAAAAGGTGCGCATCCTCGTCATAGGCGCCGTACTTGCGGTTGGTGGTGCCATCCGGGTTGGTCTTGGTCCACGGGTATTTGCAGGCGCCGTCGAGGGCCGCGCGGGTGAGATTGAGTCCAAAGCTCTGTGGCTCACCGCGGGCATCGTCCACGATGACCTTCGGCTCCAGGCGGGTGAGGATACGCAAGGTTTGGGCGTTGCCCTCGAAGCCGTTGAGGGCAACCTCATTGAGCGCATTCTCGCCGTTGTGGCCATAGGGCGGGTGGCCGATGTCATGGGTCAGGCCGGCCATATCGCAGAGATCGGGATCGAGGCCCAGCCCGGAGCCGATGCTGCGCGCGATTTGGCCGACCTCCAGGGAGTGGGTCAGCCGGGTGCGCGGGGTATCGCCGTCGCGCGGGCCGACGACCTGCGTTTTATCCGCTAGCCGGCGCAGCGCGGCCGAGTGCAGCACGCGGGCGCGATCGCGGGCGAAGAGCCCGCGGTGCTCTTCCACGGGGTGGAAGGCTGAGCCCTTCGGCTTTTCATCGGCCAGGCGGGCGAAGTCGGCGGCGGAATAAGAATAGGACACGGCCTCAAGCTTATTCCGCCAACAGGCCTTGTGGGTGAGCAACGTGGCTTAAGCGCGGTCGTCTTCCTGCTGAATCGTCTGATGCCGCAGCTTTTGATTGGGCCGCAGCACTTGTTCCACGCGGTAGAAACCATTGCGCAGCGCCGCGGCGCCGCGCGGCGGTAACAGGCCGGCCACCAGCGCGTAGGCCACGCCACCGGTTTCGTGGGCGAGGTAGCGCCACCAAGGGGCGGAAAAGCGCGCGGCCGGGTAGTACGGCGTGCCGGAGACGGTGGCCGTGATGCCCTCTTGGCGGGCGATGAGTGCGGTGCGCAGGCGGTGGAGGGGATCGGTGATGATGGTGGCGTCGGAAAGCGCGAAGGCTTCCTTGACCGCGCACAGGGAGCTGCGGGTATCCATCCCCTCTTCCACCGCGTGCACGGTCAGGTGCGGGAAGTGCTCGCGCAGGTAGCTGCGGCCAACACCGGCCTCAGTAAACCTATCCCCGGGCAGCTTGCCGCCCACGGTAATGACCTCCAGTCCTTCGGCGGTGGCGAGCTCACCAGCGTGGCGCAGGCGGCCGGCCAAGATCCGGGAGGGGCGGCCATCGTATTGGGCGGTTCCTAAAACAATTGCGTACTTCACTGCCCCACTACACTACCTGCCGGAAAGCTAGGGGGAGCCGGTAAAGTGGTGGGCATGAATTTGAGTGCACGTTTGGGCCGCGCGGCCATTGCCGCTTTCATTTTGGGCTGCACCTCTATCGGTGCGGGGTCTGCCTTTGCCGCCGAGACCACCACGGTGGCGCAGGGCGCCGGTACGGCGACCCTCACGGAGAAGGTCACCGATGAAGCCGGCGTATTAAGCACGCAAGAAAAGGCCGAGCTCAGGGAGAAGATCGGCCAGCTGCAAAAAGAGGAGCACTTAACGCTATTTGTCTACATCACTGATGAGTTGGGTACGGATCCAGAAACCTTTGCCGCAGCGACGGTCAAGGACAAGGGGCCTAATTCCGCGGTCTATGCGCTATCCATCAATGACCGCAAGATGGGCGTGCAGACCGGCAAGGATTGGCCCAAGGGCCGACTCGACCAGATGTATGACGCCGCCTATGACAAGCTCGCCAGCGATGAATACGGTGCTTCGGCCCTCGCGCTTGCCGACGCCGCCCTAGGCAACTCCTCCAGCAACTCCGCCTCCGATTCCTCTGGCCTAGCGTGGCTGGGCGGTGGCGCGGCCGCCATCGTCGCCGCCGGTGGCGGAATCATGTACTACTCCCGCCGCACTACCAAGAAGAATAATGCGCAGACGCTGGAGTCGGCCCGCGAAATTGGCCCGGGCGATACCGATCAGCTGGGCCGCCTGCCACTGGAGACCTTGGACCAGCTGGCGCAGGAGGAGCTGGTCTCTACCGATGAGTCCATCCGCCGCGGCAAGGAGGAGCTCAATATCGCGCTCTCCGAGTTCGGCCCAGAGCGCGTACGCCCGTTTACCAAGGCCATGAACCACTCCACTTCTACCCTGCAAAAGGCCTTCCACCTGCGCCAGCGCCTGGATGATGCCGTGCCGGAGTCCCCGGCCGAGCGCCGCCAAATGCTGGTAGAAATCGTCTCCTCCTGCGGCCAGGCCGATGACGCCCTCGACGCGCAGGCCGAGGAGTTTGCCAAGATGCGCGACTTGCTCATCCACTCCGATGAAAAGCTGGACGAGCTCACCCAGCGCACCGTGGGCCTGCGCGCCCGCCTGCCGGAGGCCGAGTCCACGCTGGCCGGCTTGAAGTCCAACTATGACGAGCACGTGCTCTCCTCCATTGCCGATAACCCCGAGCTTGCCGCCGCTTCCCTCGATGAGGCCGAAAAACTGCTCGACAAGGCCCGCGGGGTCCAGGCCCAGCCGGCCGGCCAGCAGGGTCCGCTGGTCGGTCTGATTCGCGATATCGAGCACGCCTGCGAGATGACGGATCGCCTCATTTCCGGCGTGGAGAACGCCGAGGAAAATATCGCCACCGCCCGTGGCAACCTCGAGGCGCTTATCGCCGAGGTCGAGGGCGAGATCAACGAGGCCCGCGAGCTCGAGCGCCAAGGAAAGGCCCAGGGAACCACCGCGGATTGGGACAAGCTCGAGGATCTGCTCGGCCGCGCCGGCACCGCGGTGAACGACGCCAAGGCCCACGGCCAGCAGGACCCGCTGGGCCAGCACACCGCGCTGACCTCCATCGATACCGAGCTGGATGAGGCGCTCGACCGCGTGCGCGAGAAGACCTCCACGCACGCGCGCCAGCTAGACCTCTTCCGCCAGCAGATTTCCGTAGCGGAATCCAATATCCAGGCCGCAGAAGACCTCATTTCCTCCCGCGGTCGCATCATCGGCTCGGGTGCGCGCACCGCGTTTGCCGACGCCAAACGCCTCCACGCCCAAGCCCTCCACACCGAGCGCAGCGATATCCGCGCCGCGCTGCAGTCCTCCCGCGAGGCGGTGGCCGCCGCCCAGGCGGCGCTACAGCGCGCCAAGGATGACATGGACGAGCACCGTCGCCGCCAGCAGCGCCAACAGATGGGCAATGCCGCCGGCAATGTCGTGACCGGTATGGTTCTTGGCCAAATGCTCAGCGGCGGCCGCGGGTTCGGCGGTGGATTCGGGGGCGGCGGCTTCGGCGGAGGAAGCTTTGGCGGCGGCGGCTTCGGCGGTGGCGGTGGAGGCGGCTTCCGCGGCGGTTCCTTCTAGCACCCGCCGAATCGGCGCACCACCGGCCCGGCTCCCCTACTCCGCAGGTGACGGGCTAGGTGCGCAGGGTGCGCGGGGTGGCGTCGAGAAGCGCGCAGGCGTAGCTCAAGAATATGGCGTCGAGCTCCGGCAGCTCGCCCACGCTCACGCGGAGGCCATCGCCGGCCGGCGCGGTGCTGGCAACCTCGGCGCCTGTGCCGCGGGCCACGATGCGGCGCTCGCGGCGGAAGGGGTTGCGGCGCTCGAGAAGGTACTCGCGGTCGGCGCAGGTCGCGCGCAGGCGGGTGACGGTAATCCCGGCCTGGGTGACCGAGAAGTCCTCGCCCGCGGCGGTCTGCGCGCGCAGGAAGAACCGCGGGGAGGAAGAATCCAGCGAGGATTCTAAGGTGAGGCGCTCGCCGGCCGTGGTGGCAAGCACACCGTCGCGCACGGAGGCAAGCTCGTGCCCCTCGGCGTTGGTGAGAGCGCCCGCGCGCCAGGTCCACTGGATAGGCATTAGAGGACGAATAGTGCGACGAGGGCGACGATGGATGCCAGGACCAAGGCGATGATCCACGCCCAGGCTTTGCCCTGGGTATTGGCATCCAGGATGACGCGGGTAAACCAGCTCAGGCCGGCGATTTCCGCGCTGGTCAGGCCCTCGGCATCGTGCTCGAATTCAAGGATGGCCTTGCGCACGCCGGAATTGCGGGCGGTAAACTGCCCTACCTTTTCGTCATCGACGTCATCGATGATCCAGTCGCCGCTGTTTTCGTTGATGAAGGTGAAGGTACGGCCGTTGAGCGATGCCTCTAGGCGCTTGTCGCGGCCGGGGCGGCCGGCGAGGCGGTAAATGGAGCCGTCGGCAAGTGTGGCAGAGGCGCCAAGGTCACTGACCTCGGTACGCCAGAAGTGGCCGTCCACCTCCGCGGAATGCTCCGAGAATACGCCCAGCTGCTCCGGGCCTTCCTCGGCCAAGAGCACGGGCTTTGCGCGGTCGGAGCGATCCCAGCTGGTGTAATGCATTACTAGCACCCAATCAGGCGGGCGGCGAGGTAAGCCTCGAGGTCATCGAGCTTCACGCGCTCCTGCTCCATGGTGTCGCGCTCGCGCACGGTCACGGCATCGTCCTCGAGGGTGTCGAAGTCGAAGGTGACGCAGAACGGGGTGCCGATCTCATCCTGGCGGCGGTAGCGGCGGCCGATGGCACCGGAGACGTCAAAGTCCACGTTCCAGTGTGCGCGCAGCTTATCGGCCAGCTTGCGGGCCGGCTCGGAAAGCTCTTCCTTCTTGGACAGCGGCAGGACGGCCACCTTGATCGGTGCCAGGCGGCGGTCCAGGCGCAGGACCACGCGCTTATCGGTGCCGCCCTTGGCGTTGGGAGCCTCTTCCTCGTCGTAGGCATCCACCAGGAAGGCCATCATGGAACGGCCCAGGCCGGCGGCCGGCTCGATAACGTACGGGATCCAGCGCTCCTCGTTGGCCTGGTCATAGTAGGACAGATCCTCGCCCGAGCCCTTGGCGTGAACGGACAGGTCATAGTCCGTGCGGTTGGCCACGCCTTCCAGCTCGCCCCACTTGGAGCCCTTGAAACCAAAGGCGTACTCCACGTCCACGGTGCGCTTGGAGTAGTGGGAGAGCTTTTCCTTCGGGTGCTCGTACAGGCGCAGGTTTTCTTCCTTGATGCCTAGGTCCACGTACCAGTTATAGCGGTCATCAATCCAGTACTGGTGCCACTCTTCGTCCTCGCCCGGCTTGACGAAGAACTCCATTTCCATCTGCTCAAACTCGCGGGTGCGGAAGATGAAGTTGCCCGGGGTGATCTCGTTACGGAAGGACTTGCCGATGTTCGCGATGCCAAACGGCGGCTTCATGCGCGAGGAGGTCATCACGTTCTTGAAGTTGACGAAGATGCCCTGTGCGGTCTCCGGGCGCAGGTAGTGCAGGCCCTGCTCATCGTCCACCGGTCCGAGGAAGGTCTTGAGCAGGCCGGAGAAGGCCTTCGGTTCGGTCCAGTCGCCCGGCTGGCCGGTTTCTGGGTCATTGATGTCTGCCAGGCCGTTTTCCGGCTCGTGGCCGTGCTTTTCCTCGTAGGCCTCAATCAGGTGGTCGGCGCGGTAGCGCTTGCCGGTGTGGCGGGATTCCACCAGCGGGTCAGAAAAGACCTCGACGTGACCGGAGGATACCCAGACCTGACGCGGCTGGATGACGGAGGTATCTACGCCCACGACGTCTGCGCGGGACTGCACCATGTGGCGCCACCACTGGCGCTTGATGTTTTCCTTGAGCTCTACACCAAGAGGGCCGTAGTCCCACGCGGAGCGGGAACCGCCGTAAATTTCACCTGCCTGGTAGACCAAGCCGCGGCGCTTACACAGGTTTACAACGGTATCGATGACGGATGCCATTAGTTTTCGGACTCCTCTGGTAGGGGACAGTCTTGACAATCTCGTTCAGTCTAACCCGAAGCGCTTCCCGGCGGTGGGATTGGGGCATGAATTTAATCTGAAATAAATACAACGTATTGCAAGTATCGGGTAATATAAGGGTAACCGACAGGTAATAGGTATTTAATTGAAGGTGACATTCCCTATGACGACCACTTACAAGGCCCCAAATACTTCTGCGGCTGCCGGCGTTATCGCTGCCCTTGATTCGCCCCTACGCATCGCAATCATCTCCCGCTTGGCCGAGCGCGATCACTTTGTCCATGAGCTGGTCAAGGCCACCGGCAAGTCCCAGCCCCTTATCAGCCAGCACCTGCGCGTGCTCAAGCAGGCAGGCATCGTGGACTCCGAGCGCAGCGGCCGCGAGGTAACCTACTCGCTCATTGCGCCGCGGGTTTTGGACCTGCTTGCCGACGCCGCCAAGATCGCCTCCTAGCCCCTCCCCTCCTGCATAAAAAGCCGCCTGACTGTGCAGTTATTGAAAAAGCACTGATAATATTGCGGTCATGGCTTTACACGACAGTATTCCCAAACTAGGCGCGCGCAATACCAAACAGCGCACCGCAGTCGTCGAGGTGCTCCGGGAAATGGAGAAATTCTCCTCCGCTAAGGAGATCTACCACGAGCTTCAAGAGCGCGAGGAGAAGGTGGGCCTGACCACCGTGTACCGCACCCTGCAGTCCCTGACCGATATCGATGCAGTGGACGCGCTCCACATGCCCAATGGCGAAACCCTCTACCGCCACTGCGAGACCGACGCCCATCACCACCACTTGGTATGCACCAAGTGTGGCCGCACCGAGGAGATCGACGGCGGCCCGATTGAAAAGTGGGCCACCTCCGTAGCGAAGGACTATGGCTTCGAGCTCACCGGCCACGATGCCGAGGTCTTTGGCATCTGCAGCGACTGCGCCGCCTCCGCCTAAACGGCCGCACGCCCTCGCGCGCAGCCACTCCCCCTCACCTCAGCCTCCAGTTTCCGGCGGCTGAGGTTTTTCTTTTTGCGCTACTTCTTCACGCCACCGAAGCGGCGGTCGCGCCGCGCGTACTCCTCGATGGCAGCGAAGAGATCCTCCGGAGTGAAGTCCGGGAAGAGCTTGTCCTGGTAAATCATCTCCGCGTAGGCGGACTGCCAGAGCAGGAAGTTAGAGGTGCGCTTCTCACCAGACGGGCGCAGGAAGAGATCCACGTCCGGCATGCTCGGGTCATAAAGATGCTGCGCGATGGTTTCTTCCTTAATATCGCGCGGATTGAGCTCGCCGGCGGCAACCTGCTTGGCGATGTCCCTAAAGCCATCCACCAGTTCTGCCCTACCGCCGTAATTAACGCACATGGCCAAAGTCATCTTGGTATTGTCCTTGGTCAGCTCCTGGGCGGCCTCGAGCTCCTTAATAACCGAGCGCCACAGGCGCGGGCGGCGGCCGGCCCACACCACCCGCACGCCGCGCTCGTTGAGCCATTCGCGCTGGCGGCGCAGCACGTCGCGGTTAAAGCCCATAAGGAAGCGGACCTCCTCCGGGCTGCGGCGCCAATTCTCCGTGGAGAAGGCATAGGCCGAAAGGTAGGGAACGCCGGCGGCAAGGCAGGCATCGACGACGTCAAGAAGCACGGCTTCTCCGCGCCTATGCCCCTCGGTGCGCTTCATGCCTTTCTCCTGGGCCCAGCGGCCGTTGCCGTCCATGACCAGCGCAATATGGCGCGGCATGAACTCATCCGGGATATTCGGCGGGGTCAAAGTGCGGTTCGGGTCTGGCGTAATCACGGGCTATATTCTACTGCTCCATAACCTGCAATGCGGAAACATTGCGCTCCATGTGCCACTGCAGGTGCGCCCGCGCTAGGCGATGCCCCTCCTGCTTTTGCGCATTCGTCGGATTCGTCGGGTGATTATGCGCCAAAAGCCACAGGTGGTGCAGGGTTTCCGGGTCTACCTCCGCAGCACCTGGCGGACGGCATTCGTGACACGCCGCGCCGCCTACCGCTGGGTGGAAGGCATGGTGCGGGCCCGGCCGGTTGCACTGGGCGCAGTTGAAAAGGCTCGGCGCCCAACCGGCATGCGCCATCGCTTGCAGCAAGAACGCATCCAACGTCATGGTGGGGTCTGCGGTCTGGAGCTGCTCCAAGGTCGCGGTGACGGATTCGTAGAGGTAGGGGTCATGGGCGGCGTCGGCAAACGCAAGGCGCTCGGCCGATTCCAGCACCGCGCACGCGGCCGTGTAGCGCTCATAGTCCTCAATGAGGCGCGCGCCAAAATAGTCGACCGTATCCGCCTGGGAGATGGTGGCCAGGTTCTTGCCCACATACAGCTGCACATCAAGGTTGACGAAGAGCTGCAGGCGCGACCCAAAGCGCGACTTGGCACGGCGCACGCCCTTGGCCACCGCGCGCACGAGGCCATGATCGCGGGTAAGCAGGACTATGACGCGATCGGCCTCACCAAAGTCGTAGGTGCGGATGACCACTGCGCGGTCACGATAGTTCTCGCGCATAGCGGTTTAGAACCCGAGCCTACCCAGCGACTTCGGGTCAGACTGCCAATTCTTCAGCACCTTGATTCGCAGATCCAGGTACACATTGTGGCCGAGCAGCTCGATGATCTCCTTGCGGGCATTGCCCACAATGCGGCGGAAGCGCAGGCCATCCTTACCCTCGATAATGCGCTTTTGGCCGGGGCGCTCCAGGTACAAAATGGCGTGGATATCCAACACGCCCTCGCGGGTGCGCGACGGAAGCATCTCATCGACCTGCACCGCCACCGAGTGCGGCAGCTCCGCCTTCAAGCCGGACAAGGCGGCTTCACGAATGAGTTCCTCGATGCGCTTTTCCTGGCCCTCATCGGTGATGTGATCATCCGGGTAGAACTTCGGGCCTTCTGGCAGGTGGTCCACGATGACCTGCACCAGCTCATCAAGCTGCACGCCCTCCTTGGAGGAGACCGGGATGACTACCGCATTAGGATCTTCCTGGGTAAGCAGTTCGTGCAGGGCCAGAAGCTGGGCGCCAACCTGGTCTTTGCTGGCCTTATCCAGCTTGGTGACGATGCCGATGATCGGGGTCTTTGGGGCGATGCTGCGCACGTTTTCCAGGATCCAGCGGTCACCAGGGCCAATTTTTTCATCGGCCGGGATGGTCAGGCCAATAACGTCCACATCAGCGTAGGTATCCTTGACTACCTCGTTGAGGCGCTCGCCCAACAGGGTGCGCGGGCGGTGCAGGCCCGGCGTATCCACGACGATAACTTGAGCGTCTTCGCGGTGTACCAAACCACGGATAGTGTGGCGGGTGGTCTCCGGCTGGTCGGCCGTAATCGCAATCTTCTGGCCTACTAGGGCATTGGTCAGTGTGGACTTGCCGGTATTCGGGCGGCCAACGAAGGACACGAAGCCCGAGCGGAAACCCTCCGGGGTATCGGTGTACTGCGAATAATCAAGCGGGGCTGCCGCATTCTCGGCGCCTTCCGGCACGGCATCATCGGGGTCTTCCGGAAGACCCTCGAATGCCGCATCAAACTGTGCATCAAAATCAGAACTCATTACCCGCAATAATAGCCCACAGAGTCAAGATCTCCGATTAGTTCGCGGCCAATTCGCACCGGTGAAGCGGCATAGGACTAATCTATGGAGAAACCTCTTCTCTCCAGCGCATACCGCGCTCACTCTCCGAAAGGCTCCTCATGCCCCGCAAATCCCCTGCCCTACTTTTGGGCGCTGCCCTTACTCTCATCCTTTCCGCATGCTCCTCGCCTAATTCCGAGTCACCCGCCGAGACGAGTACTAGTTCTTCGGCTACCTCTTCTTCATCCGCCACCAGTTCTTCAAGTACGGCCTCTTCTGCCGCTACCATCAGCAGCGAAGAGAGCATGGCGGAAGAACCTGCAAAAAGCGCCGCTCCTGAGCCGGAGACCCAGCCTCAAACCGCGGCTGCCGAGCCGGAGCTGCTGTATTGCGATCCGGGAAATTTGACCATCATCGGTACATTTTCCGACGGCACGCAAAGGCCCACAGAGCTATGCGATACTCCCGCTCATCGCCGATCTGCACGCGCAGAAGGAGTGTGCGGCAGTCTAGACGGACGATATAAGTACCCCGAAGAATGGGCCGAGCTGTGCAATGGAGGCCTTCCGCCTTCAGATTCAGATTCGTTGAATGACTATGGCGACGTAGATGCTGGATACACGCCAGAGTCCGACGCAGTGTTAGATACGCCAGCCGATGCCGATACTGGTGCGGTAGAAGGCTACGAGTATTAGCGGGAAAGACCGCACGCTGGACAACGCCAAAGCCCTGCGCCCGTCGAAACGGGTGCAGGGCTTGCCGCTAAATTAGTGAAGCTTACTTAAACTCATCCGGCAGCGGTCCAAGCTGCGGGCCGTCCGGGTAGTACTTCCAGCCATCCTTGATGCGGACGTCGTCAGCCCACGGCAGCTTATACTTGCCCTTAGCCAAGTCCTCGACCCAGGTGAGATAGTTGTCGGTCTTGCCGCCGGGGTAGCCCACGTATCCGCGGTTGCCCAGGTTGAAGATGTTGTTTTCTAGGCCCCAATTGATACGGGCCTTGTCAGCCAACTCTGGGAAGATTTCGGCGGTGACGATCTCGCCGGGATTGCGGTGGCCCTCAGAAATCATGTGGCCGTCGTAATTGCAGACGTTACCTTCACCGAAGTAGTAGAAGGTGTTGTCGTAGCCAGCCAAGTTTACGGATGCGGTGTACATCAGGTTCTGGAAGGCATTCGTCTTATTGGTCATGATCCACTGATCCTGGGTCTGTGTGGAGTAGCCAGAGATGCGGATATAAACGTTGGCGCCCTTGTATGCAGCCTCGCGAGCAAGCTCAGGGAACATGCCATCGTGGCAAATGTTCACGGCAAGCTTGGAGCCCTTCGGGCCGTCGCAAACCGGCATGCCCAGATCGCCCGGGTACCACGGTTCGATAGGAGTCCACGGCTGGAGCTTGCGGTAGTGCAGCGCAATTTCACCATCGGAGTTGATGATGATGGCGGTATTAAATGGCGGCTTTCCTTCCTCATGGTTTGGTTCCATGATGGAGAAGACGCCCCACACGTCATTTTCCTTACAAGCCTGCTTGAACTGATCTACCTTGGGATCATCGAGTCCAATGAGGAATTCATCATAGGACCAAATCTTGGTGTTGAGACCGGAGGAAGAATATTCCGGGAAAACAATAAGGTCGAGGTCTGGGTAGCCGGCCTTGGTGGAACCCACCATGCGGCAGATTTCGTCCACACTAGCCTGGACGTCTTCCGGGGTATTGACCACCGGAACGGGATACTGAATGAGGGCCATCAACAGGCCGTCGGGGGATGCGCTAATGCTGCCGGTGCTGGACATAGTGGACTCCTATCGCAAAGTAGATGATGTGACGGGAGCCATATTACCGACGCACTAGTGGTACGTCACACTATTAGCCCGGAGAAGTAGTCTCGTATAAGAGACTCATCGTAAGCCGCCTTTGATGAAATAAGAGAGCCGAGCTGAGGGGAAGGCTACTCAGCTCGGCCGACACTCGATAGACCTTGGGTGGGCGTAGGTACGGGTTCTTAAGGGGGCGGAAAAGAAAAGTCGAAAGAGATCAGGCTGAATTGAGGGCGAAAAGGCCGATCTGAGGGGTAATTTTCCTCAGATCGGCCCGATCAGAATGGACCTAACTTTAGGAGGCCCAATTTAACGGGATCCCACGCGCGAGAACGGGGGCCGCGCAGGGTTTAGAGCTCCTCGGCGCTGAATTGCATGCGCGGGTGCGCAAAGACGTCCTGGGACTGGATGAGCTGGAGCTCGGAGGTCTCAGCCTCGTAGGTGTTTTCTAGCAGGTCATACACGGAAGAGGCGGTGCGGCGCAGGGACTCCTTGACGTCGCTGGTCTCGGTGTAGTGGCCGGTAAACAGGGCGGCGGTTACGTCGCCGGAGCCGTTGCGCTTGAACGGCAGCAGCGGCGTGGATACGAGGAAGGCGCGGTCGCCGTCGACGGCAAGCATCTCAATCTGGTCGTCGGCAGTCTCGGGGCGCTTAACGGAGGTCACCAGCACGGTCTTTGGGCCGATTTCCTGCGCCTTCTTTACTGCGGCGAGGGTCTGATCAAGTGTGCCGACCTCGGAATCGGTGAGGTAGCCCAGCTCAAACTGGTTGGGGGTGATGATATCGGCGACGGGCACGACGCGGTCGCGCAAAAGCGGCGGGATCTCATCGGAGACGAAGCAGCCGGACTTGGCATTGCCCATTACAGGGTCGCAGGCGTAGAGGGCCTTGGGGTTGGCAGCCTTGATGCGGCGGACGGTTTCCACGATGGCGTCGGCAATGTCGGCGCCGCCCTGGTAGCCCGAAAGGATGGCGTCGATCTGCGGGAAGGCGCCGCGCTTTTCAATGCCATCGATGATGGAGGTAACGTCGCTGGCTGGAATCATCGGTCCGCCCCAGTCGCCGTAGCCGGTGTGGTTAGAGAAATTCACCGTGTGGACCGGCCATACCTCATGGCCGGCGCGCTGCAGGGGAAAGACGGCCGCGGAGTTGCCAACGTGGCCGTAGGTGACGTGGGACTGGATGGAAAGGATAGTCATAGCTACCCATTGTGCTACGCTGCCCGCGCGCTCACCAAGGAAAAGACAAAAATTATTCCTCGGGGCGATCTTGTGGCTCGCCCACCGCAGGGATTCCGCCGCCGGGAACCTGCTTGTCTAGGTTGGCGCGCTCGGCAGCGTCAGGAAAAGCCTTCGGGCCAGAAGGCTTGGGCTGATAGGAAACGCCGCGCTCGGCTGCGTCGTCGTACCAATCCGCGAGCAGCTCGTTTTGGCGGCCAAACATTTCCTTCTCCTCGGCCGGGGTGGAGTGGTCATAGCCCAGCAGGTGCAGGCAACCATGGACGGTAAGCAGGGCCAGCTCGTGGCCTAGGGAGTGGCCGGCGGCCTCCGCCTGGCGCAGGGCAAACTCGGGGCACAGGACGATATCGCCCAGCATGGCCGGGCCCGGGTCGGCGGCATCGGGGCGGCCGCCACCGGCGATGGCGCCAGGGGTGAGCTCATCCATGGGAAAGCTCATGACATCGGTGGGGCCTTCCAGATCCATCCAGCGCACGTGGAGATCCTCAATGGTCTTCAAATCCACACAGGTGACGGTGCACTCGGCATCGGGGTTGATGTCCATCGCGCCGAAGGCATAAGAGGCGACGTCAATCAGCATCTCCTCGTTGACGCCTTCGAAGCCGGATTCATTGAGAAACTCGATACTCATTCCATTTCCTCGTATTCTGCGGCTTTCTTATTATCAAAGGTCTCATAGGCATTGACGATGCGCCCGACCAGCTGGTGGCGCACCACGTCCTTGGAACCCAGGTCCGCGAAGTGGATATCATCCACGTTTCGCAGGATGCGGCGCACGATGCGCAGGCCCGAGACCTGGCCGTGTGGGAGGTCTACCTGCGAGATATCGCCGGTGACCACAATCTTGGACCCAAAGCCTAGGCGGGTCAAAAACATCTTCATCTGCGCAGGCGTGGTGTTTTGGGCCTCATCAAGGATGACAAAAGCATCGTTCAACGTGCGGCCGCGCATATAGGCCAGCGGGGCGACCTCGATGATGCCGGCTTCCATGAGCTTAGGAATCATCTCCGGGTCGAGCATGTCCCGCAGGGCGTCGTACAGCGGGCGCAGGTACGGGTCAATCTTGTCATTGAGCGTGCCCGGCAAAAAGCCGAGCTTCTCCCCTGCTTCCACGGCCGGGCGGGTAAGGATAATGCGCGAGACCTGCTTGGTCTGCAGGGCCTGCACGGCCTTGGCCACCGCCAGGTAGGTCTTGCCGGAACCGGCCGGGCCGATACCAAAGACCACCGTATTATCGTCGATGGCCTGCACGTATTCAGACTGCCCCACCGTCTTCGGGCGGACGGCCTTGCCGCGACGCTTAACGATGTCCGCCGCCAGCGCCGCCGATACCGACTGCGGCGCCTCCACGGCCACCATGTCCATGGTGTGCTTGACCGTATCGGTGGACACGGCGTGGCCGCGGCGGGCGATGGCCTCGAGCTCATCGAGGATCTTGGCGGCGCGGGCCACCTCATAATCAGGACCGGTGACGGTGACGACATTACCGCGGGCAAAAAGGTCCGCATCCAGGCGGTTATTGAGCACGCGCAGGTTATCGTCCGCACTACCCAGCACACTGCTGACGTAGGCGGAATCTAGCTCACATTTCTTCGTGATGATAGGCACGTGCTTTAGGCTACCAGCGCCTGCTACCAACGCTCGGTGCGCATGCCGATTGCCGCCAGCGCCACCATTGCCGCACTAGCTGTACGCAGCACTTCTGGGCCGAGCTTGATGGGCGTGGCGCCGGCTTCTTTGAGGCGATCGAGCTCGGCGTCGCCGATGCCGCCCTCAGGGCCGACGAGCAGGACGACGTCCTCTGTGAGCGGCACGTCTTTGATGGAGGCGGTAGCCTCTTCGTGCAGGACGAGCACGGTGGGTGCGTTGGAGGAAGCGCCGTCGCGGTCGCCGGTGAGCTCTTGAACGAGCTGCGGGGTGGTCAGCGGGCCGCGCACCTGCGGGATGCGGGCGCGGCGGGATTGCTTGGCCGCGGAATCGGCGGCCGCCTGCCACTTGGCCACCGCCTTCGGTGCCTTCTTTCCGTCCCATTTAGCCACGCAGCGATCCGCCTGCCAGGCGATAATCTCATCCGCGCCGGCCTGGGTGGCAAGATCCACGGCGAGCTCGGCACGCTCGGACTTCGGGATGGCCTGTACCACGCTCACCCGGGGGGTGGGATCGGGCGCGGTGTCGATGGATTCGACCATGCCCTCCAAGGAGTCCTTGCCCGAGGTAGCGGTGATGGTGAGGGTGAGGCGGGTACCGGTGCCGTCGATAAGCTCGAGGCGCTCGCCCTCCCCCATGCGCTTGACCGTGACGGCATGGCGGGCCTCCGGGCCGGAAAAGCTGAAGGCCTCGCCGGTGCGCGCGGCGGAAAGGTCCGGGTGGATGAAGACGGGCAGCGACATTAGCGGCGGAACTTATCGCGGATACGGCTAAAGAAGGATTCCTCTTGGCCGTCGCCGGTGGTGCGCACGCGCGCGCCCTCGTCGCGGGAGTTGCGGATCCTCTCCAGGGACTCGCGGGTCTTGCGGTCCAAGTCCTTCGGCACGACGACGTCCACGTGAGCAAAAAGATTGCCGTAGCCATCGGTGCGCAGGCGCGGCATGCCGGCGCCATCGACCTTGATAGACTCGCCCGGCTGGGTGCCCGGCTCGATGTCGATGGTGAGCTCTTCGCCATTGAGCTGGTCGATGGTGAAGTTGGTGCCCAAGGCGGCGTCAATCATCGGCACGCGCACGGTGAGGTTCAGGTCATCGGCGTTGCGCTGGAAGACGGGGTGCTCCTCCGTGTGGACCTCAACGTACAGGTCGCCGGCCGGGCCACCGCCGTGGCCGACCTCGCCCTGGGAGGCCATGCGGATGCGCATGCCATCATTGATGCCGGCCGGGATATTCACGGTGAGATCGCGGCGCTTCTTCACGCGGCCATCGCCGGCGCAGTGGTTGCACGGATCGGTAATGACCTCGCCAAAGCCCTGGCACTTCGGGCACGGACGGGTGGTCATGACGTTGCCCAAGAAGCTGCGCTGCATCTCCTGGATTTCACCCATGCCATTGCAGTTATCACAGGTAACCGGCTTGGCCTTGGACTCGGAGCCGGTACCGCCACAGCTATCGCACAGCACGGCGGTATCCACGGTGACCTTCTTCTTCAGGCCGGTGTAGGCCTCCTCAAGGGTGATGCGGGTGCGCAGCAGGGCATCGTTGCCCGGCTGGACGCGGGACTTCGGGCCGCGGGAACCGCCGGCACCGCCGCCGAAGAACTCGGCGAAGATATCGCCGAGGCCGCCGCCACCGAAGCCGCCAAAGCCACCGGCGCCGGCACCGCCGCCACCCTGCTCCATGGGGTCGCCGCCCATGTCCACGATCTGGCGCTTTTGCGGATCCAGCAGGACCTCCTGGGCCAGCGCGGCATCGCGGAACTTTTCCGCGGCAGCGTCATCATCCGGGTTCAGATCCGGGTGATACTTGCGGGCCATTTTGCGGTAGGCCTTTTTAATCTCCTGGTCAGTTGCGTTTTTATCAACACCGAGGATGCCGTAATAGTCACGAGCCACTGTAAGAGATATTCCTTCTAATTCGTCTTGTTGGGGTTAACTTGAAAAAATAATGCGCGGCCAGCCAGTTTACTCGCACTGCTCGCCGGCCAAAATTTCGCTCACATACCGTGCAACGGCAGAGACCTTAGAAATTGTTCCCGAGTAATCCATAAAGGTAGGCCCCACCACGCCAAGGCCGCCCAGCGTGGCCACCTCATCGCCGGTGCCCAGTCCGTAGCCCGTGGCTACCACGGAGGCTTGGCGCAGCTGGTCTTCCTCGTTTTCCTCGCCGATGACCACGGAGACGTTGCCGAGATCCGGCACGCGGGCGAGCAGCTTGAGGACGACGACCTGTTCCTCTAGCGCCTCAATAATCTTGGGTAAACCTTCTGGAAACTCGCGCGCCACGCGCGTGAGGTTGGAGGCGCCGGCCATAATCAGCCGGTCGGAGGGCTGTTCCACTAGGGTCTCGATGAGCGTGGTGGCCACCTTTAGTACGTGGTGTCGGATATCCAAGGGGGCGTCGTCGACAAGGTGGGCGAGCTCCACGGAGGCGTCGGTAAGCGTCTTGCCCACTAGCGCGCTGTTGACGATGTCGCGCAGGCGGAAGGTCTGGTCCTGGTCGATGATTTCATCGAGCTCCACATTGCGCTGGTCCACGCGGCCGTTATCGGTGATGAGCACCAGCAGCAGGCGCACTGGGGAGAGCGCCACGACCTCGCAGTGTTTGACGCGCGAGACCTTGAGATTGGGCAGCTGGACGACGGCCGCCTGCTTCGTCACCTGCGCCAATAACTGCACCGAGCGGCGCAGCACATCCTCCAAGTCGACGCCATCTTCCAAGAAGTTGAGCATCGCGCGGCGCTCCGGGGCCGACAGCGGCTTGACCTCGTGGAGGGAATCCACAAAGTGGCGGTAGCCCTGTTGAGTGGGCACGCGGCCGGAGCTGGCGTGCTGCTGGGAGATAAGGCCCTGGGATTCGAGCACGGCCATGTCATTGCGGATGGTGGCCGAGGAGACGCCCAATTGGTAGCGCTCCAAGAGCGACTTAGAGCCAACGGGCTCCTGGGAGGCAATATAGTCCGCCACGATGGCGCGCAGGACTTCCTTGCGGCGGGCATCGGTTGAGGTAGACACTATGGCGCTCCTATTCGCTTCGGCGAATGATAAATTCTTTGAAATTCGGGACGGTGTACCTGACTTTACCGTGCTCAGGGGAATAAATGAGACCTTTGTTTATGAGCTTAGCCCGAACCGGACCAAGAGCCTTATTATCCTTCCCCAGGCGTTCACCGATTTCTTTTGTTTCCGCTGAACCATCGCCTAAGGCAGCCATGGCACTGAGATAGTCTCTTTCAGCTGGCGTAGCTCGATCCCAGCGAGCTTGGAAGAAGCCTGCGTCTAGTTGCTTTGTTCCCAAGCGAGCGGCCTGCCTTGCATCCGCAATGGTAAACGGTGAGATTTCGCCTACCTTCCAAATTTGGGATCCAAACTCCTGTAAAAAGTACGGATACTGTCCACTTGCCTCCGCAAGAAAATCCAGAGCGTCATCTTCGAATTCCACGTCTTGGCGCTCAGCGGGTGCAGATAGAGCTTTGCGCGCCGAATGCAGGCCAAGGCGGTCAATGGTGTGTACCTCAAACATGCGCTCCGCATAGGAGCGCGACCTAGCAACTTTTCCGGGCAAGCTCGGTAGGCCAGCGCCGATTATATAAAAGGGTAGACGGTTTTGGCCTGCTTCATGCTGGGCTGAAATTAACGCCTCCATCATTTCCTCATCTAGGTCTTGCATTTCATCGATAAAGAAAGCAAGGGCCTTTCGATCCCTTTTTAGGGTTTCCGCTACAGCAGAGGTGACATCCTGAAGGTCGAGCTCTAAGTTTCCGGTAACAGGAGCTAAATCCTTAGTCTCCACTCCTAGGTTCATTGCTCCGTCCCCCAAGGAAAGGTGAAATGATGCAACCGCCCGCGACAGTGCCAAAGCACTCTCTTTCACCAACGCCTTCGCACGGTAGCGCAGCGAAGCTTTTCCTAGCCCGTTGGCAATTGCCCGCCGTACGCTCTCTGCCCCGCGCACTCCTTGCGAAGCTTCAACTTTTACCGTGAGCCAGTCACACTTATCGGCCCGTGATTTCAATTGGTTCAAAAGGACCGTCTTGCCGACTCCACGAAGGCCAATGAGCAACATCGGGCGGCCAAGCAAATTGTTTTCTGCACGCTTAATCAAGTTGTCAAAAGCTTGTAGATCCCTGTCACGCCCGGTGAGGACTGTAGGGGCAAGTCCCGAACCGGGCGTATACGGATTTAGTGCATCGTCCATATCAAAAGACTAACAAGAAAATAGCGGAATAACAGGTTTCCCATCGACTGAGTCAAAACTAACTGGTTTGGTTTCTACTGAATTAAGTCTAAAGGTCTGGGAACGAGGATTAGGTTTCTTCGGCGACGAGGAGATCGGTGATGATGCCATCGGCTAGCAGGCGGCCGGGCTTGGTGATGCGTACGCGATCGCCGGCACGCTCGAGCAGGCCGCGGCCGATGAAGCGCTCGAGGGCGGGGGCGGCATGGGCATCGAGCCAGGCCTCCGGGATGCCCTCGCTCAGGCGCAGGCCGAGCATGATTTTCTCCATGTGGCGGTCGGCGTCGGTAAGCGTTTCGGTTTCTTTGATGGGCAGCTCGTCGCGGCCGAGGGCGTCGATGTAGCGCGAGGGGTGCTTGACGTTAAAGAAGCGCTCGTTACCCAAGTGCGAGTGGGCGCCTGGGCCTGCACCCCACCAATTGCCGTCTACCCAGTAGATGCGGTTGTGCTCGCACTCGCCGCCTGGCTTGGACCAGTTGGAGACCTCGTACCACTCGAAGCCTTCTGACTCGAGGGTGGAGGAAATCATCTCATAGCGCCGTGCCAGCACGTCCTCATCGGGGGCGGGCAGGATACCTTTATTGACCTTGCGCGCCATGCGGGTGCCGTCTTCCACGATGAGCGAATAAGCACTGACGTGGTCCACGCCCGTCTCTAGCACTCGGTCGAGCGTCTCGCGCACGTTGTCATCGGTTTCGGTGGGAGTGCCGTAGATCATGTCCAGGTTGACGTGCTCGAAGCCGGCAGCGCGGGCCTCGCGGGCGGCGGCAAAGGCGCGGCCGGGTGTGTGGGCGCGCTCGAGGACCTGGAGAACGCCCGGGGATGCGGACTGCATGCCAAGGCTGATGCGGGTATAGCCGGCGTCGGCAAGCTGGGCAAAATACTCCGGTGAGGTGGACTCCGGATTGGATTCGGTGGTGACCTCCGCCCCAGGTTTCAGGCCAAAGGTGGAACGGACGGTGTTCAGGATGCGGCTCAGGCCCTGCCCGCCCAGCAGCGAGGGCGTGCCTCCGCCAATGAAGACGGTCTCGGCCGGGCGGCCCACGCGCGCGGCCGCCAATTCCAGCTCGCGGTCCAAGGCATCCAGGTAGGGCCCAGTGAGATCGCGCGGGCTGCCAAGCTCGCCCGGGGTATAGGTATTGAAATCGCAATACCCGCAACGAGTGGCACAGAAAGGAACGTGGATATACAGCCCGAAGGGTTCAGTCATGGATAAAACCCTAATAGGCCGGGAACAAAATGGCCGAAAGCGGGGTTGAGCATGTAGTATGTTTCCATCTTCCCAAGTAGAAAGGCACCCTCAGTGGAACCTCCGAGTCGATGTCCCTACCTCCTTCTAGGCGGTGGGGAGTAAATCATGTTATCGGCTATTTTGATGATCCTGGCCGGCTTTGTAGTCATTGGCCTCATCATCGTCGCGAACGCATACTTCGTGGCCCAAGAATTTTCCTTTATGTCCGTGGACCGCACGCAACTGCGGACCCAGGCTGCTGAGGGGGATAAGACAGCCCAACGCGCGCTGGCTATTACCCAGCAGACCTCCTTCATGCTCTCCGGCGCGCAGCTCGGTATTACGATTACCGGCCTGCTCATCGGCTATGTGGCCGAGCCGCTCGTGGGCCAAGGACTGGGTACGTTGCTTGGCGGCGTCGGCGTTCCCTCCGCGGTGTCAGTCACCGTTGGTACCATCGCGGCACTTTTCATCTCCACGATTGCGACGATGCTTTTTGCGGAGCTCTTCCCCAAGAACTACACCATCGCCGCACCGATGAAGACGGCGCGCTGGCTGGCCGCCTCCACGCAGCTTTACCTGCGGATTTTCGGCTGGCTCATCCACTTCTTCGAGTACTCTTCCAATGCCATCCTCAAGGTCTTTGGCATCGAACCGGTAGAAGACGTGGACTCCTCCGCCACCGCCGATGACCTGGAATCCATCGTGGATTCCTCCCACGAGGCTGGCGATCTGGATGAAAATACCTACATGGTGCTCGACCGCCTGCTGGACTTCCCCGAACACGATGTTGAGCACGCCATGATTCCGCGCTCCCGCGTGGACGTCATTGACCCGGACACCACCCTCGGTGAAGTCCGCGAGATGATGTCTACCGACCACACGCGCTACCCCGTCATTGATGACGACCACAACCCGGTGGGTGTGGTGCATCTTATCGACGTCCTGGGAAGCGACCTGCCCGCCGCCACCAAGGCCACCAGCATCATGCAGGAGGCCGTCGTGGTCCCTGAGCTGATGCCGCTGCCGGATGTGGTGGAAGAGCTGCGCGATAGCGACCAGAAGATGGCGTGCGTGATCGATGAGTACGGCGGCTTCGTGGGCATCGTGACCATGGAGGACTTGGCCGAGGAAATCTTGGGCGATGTCACCGACGAGCACGATATCGAAGAAACCGAGGAAATCACCGAGCAGGACGAATCCCACTGGTTGGTCGACGGCGATACACCGATTGATGAGATCGAGCGCGCCATCGGCCACGACCTGCCTGAGGGCGACTTTGAGACTGTCGCCGGCCTCGTCATTGCCCACTCCGGTGCGCTGCCTGAGGTAGGCGAGGAACACACCATCCAGCTCGAAGCCGAGCCCGATGACTGGGTGGACCACGATGAGGCGCCCGTTCGCTCCATTCGCCTGCGGGTGCAAGAGGTGGACCGCCACGTGCCGTCCGTCCTTGCCATCGAGCTGGTGGAGGATTACTCCGACCACTCCGATGATGACGATGAGAAGGAGGATGCATAATGACCGAGTCTTGGTGGTTTAACCTCCTCGTTACCCTGCTCATCATCGCCGCTTCCGGATTCTTTGTGATTATCGAGTTCTCCTTGATGGGCGCTCGCCGCAACCGTTTGGAAGAGGATGCGGAAAACTCCCGCACCGCCCGCGCCGGCCTGCGCTCGCTCAATGAGCTGACCATCATGCTCGCCGGCGCGCAGCTGGGCATTACCGCCGCCACCTTTGTGCTCGGTGCTGTAACCAAGCCCTGGGTGCACCACCTGCTCATGGCGCCGCTGGAGGCCGCGGGCCTGCCGCTGGGCATTGCCGACGTCGTCAGTTTCCTCCTCGCCCTCTTCATCGTCACCTTCCTCCACCTCGTACTCGGTGAGATGGCGCCGAAGTCTTGGGCCATTACCCACCCGGAGACCGCCCTGCAGTTCATCGCGGTCCCCGCACGTGGCTTCGTGTGGATCTTCCGCCCGCTGCTGAAGTGGATCAACGTCATGGCCAACAAAATGGTGTCCCTGGCCGGCGAAGAGCCCGTCGACCGCGCCGGTGCGGCCGGATACGACGCCGAAACCCTGCGCACCTTGGTCGAGCACTCCCGCGAGACCGGTGCTCTGGATGATGAGTCTGCCAACCAGATTTCTGATGTCATCGAGTTGGAAAACTCCACTGTGGGCTCCATGGCCCGCGAGCACGGCTCTGAGGTAGTGCCCCTGCCTTCCGACGCCACCGTGGAGGACCTCCAAGACCTCGTCGTACGCAAGAACATCATGCGCGTGCTGGTCTTCCCTAAGGACTCCCGCGTCCCCCGCGTGGTCCACGTGCGCGATACCTTGCTGGCAGAACCAGAAACCCCGGTTCTCGAGTTCTCCCGCCCTGCCCTGTCCGTGTCTTCTTCCACCACCGTGCAAAAGACCTTGGACCACATGCGCGCTCGCAATGAGCAGCTCGTCATGGTGGGCAAGGCCGATAAGGACAACGCCGTGTGGATCCTCACCTGGGACGACATCATGGGCCAGCTGTGGCCGCAGATTACCGAGCAGCTAGACAAGGTCACCCCTCCCCCGGCCGTCTAGTTCTCGCCGCGTCCTCGCCCGCGCCCGCGCCCGCTTCATTGCGGCCGGCGCGGGCGTTGCCGTTTTCGCACCCGCGCGCAAGGGACGTTGCTCCCGACTGTGGATAACTGCGGCTGCGACTTTCCCAACCGCCACTTCGCTCACTCGCCTTTCCCGCGGCCTTGTTATCCACAGGCCCGGCCGCCACCTCCTCGCGCCGGCCGACGGCGTGCCCTTTTCTAGGAGGCATGACACCACCACTGACCAATATCGACTCCATCCGCACCAACCACCCCACCTTTTGGACCGACCTGAAAAACGGCACCTACCTCAAACTCGCACCGCGCATCGCAGTCCGGCGCGATCACTACCACTGCCTCGACTGCCCCTCCCAGCTGCGCCTGCGCGCCATCGCCGCCGCCCGCAGCGCCTATACCGCGGTGCTCATCTCCAAGTCCGCCGCCCGAGTGCACGGACTGTGGGTCATCGCCACGGCCGAGGAAAAGATCGAAATGGCCCTTCCCACCAATACGCTTCCCCACAAGGACCGCCGCCATCCCGAGCGCATCTACCGCAAAGCTTTACTCCCTGAGCCCGTCCTTGTGGACGGCACCCGCTGCGTTTCCAAGGCCCGCGCGGTTATCGACGTCGCCCGCTACCACGGCTTCACCGACGGCCTCATCGCCGCCGACTCGGCTTTGCGTTCTGGCCTCAGCCGGGAAGACCTCAAGGAAGAGTTCGCCCGCATGGGCCGAGTGCGCAATAGCCGCATCGTCCGCTCCGTAATCCACCACGCCTCTTCCCTTTCCCGCTCTCCTTACGAGTCTTTCGCCCGCGCCCTCCTCATTGAGGCCGATTTCCCCTGGCCCATGTTCTTCGAGGCGCCGTTTAACGCGCTGCCTGGCATCACGACCGCCCTATGCATCAGCAGCGCCTACCTCATCGACATCATCCCCGCGAAGGCACTTCCCCATCAGCGTGAGCGCCACCGACGTCTGCGCGAGGCCGGCTTCACCGTCCTCTGCTATACCCCGCGACAGCTCATCGACCACCCCACTCGCTTCCTGACCGACCTCATTTCCACCATCTCCGCCAGACAAGAGGCCGCCCGTTCTGCCTAAGTCCCCGCTTCCTGCCTCCCGCCATCCTCTACCCCGCCGCCCTTCGCGCTCACCGGCGACGATTTCGACGCAGAATCCGCTGCGCCGGTGAGCGCGAAGGGAGGGCGAAGGCGAACACCTCGCAAGAGAACCCACCGAGACTTCGCCCGCAATAAGAAAAAGCCTCCGCGAGCGCATGCTCGCGGAGGTTCCAATGACTCCAGCTACTGCCTCAACAGGAAGGTCTTACTGGTTGATGCGCCATGGGACGCTGTTCTTCGGCAGCATACCGTGGGTGTAGAGGTAGTCAATGGTGGACAGGATGCCCAGCACCGTGCCGCCGCCTACGAGCGCAGCCAGGAAGGAGAACCCTGCGACGGAAGACATGTCTGCGTCCTTGCCGTCCTTACCGTTGATGCCATCGCGGCCGTCACGCCCGTCGCGACCGTCTCGGCCATCACGTCCGTCTCGGCCATCGCGACCATCCTGGCCATCTTCGCCGTCGCGGCCGTCCTTACCGTCTTGGCCATCTTCGCCGTCGCGGCCGTCCTTACCGTCCTGGCCATCCTCGCCATCGCGGCCGTCACGACCATCGCGGCCATCGCGGCCGTTCTCGCCATCCTTACCGTCACGGCCGTCACGGCCATCGCGACCGTCGCGGCCATCCTGGCCATCCTGGCCATCTTCGCCGTCCTGGCCGTCCTTACCGTCCTGGCCGTCTTTGCCCGGAACAACCGCAGCCTCGGTAGTGGAAGGTTCGGTGGATTCCTCAGAGGTCGGCTCTTCAGCGGAAGTTTCTTCTGCGGAGGTCTCCTCGGTGGAGGTCTCTTCAGCGGAGGTCTCCTCGGTGGAGGTCTCTTCAGCGGACTCGGATGGAGTGGTCTCCTCAGAGGTAGCATCCTCAGAAGCCGGAGCCTCGGAAGTGGTCTCCTCAGAAGAAGGCTCCTCGGAAGTGGTCTCCTCGGAGGAAGGCTCCTCGGAAGGGTTCTCCTCGGAAGGCTGGTCCTTGGTCTTCTTGCCGTTGAGCATATCGGAGCACAGCTGGCCAGCGGGGGCGTTCACGGCTGCAAGATCGGAGGCTGCGGTGGAGATGTTATTCAGGGAGTCTTCGATGCTCTTCTGCTGGTCCTTGCTCAGCTTCAGGTCGCCGGCGACGCTCGCACCTGGAACCAGGCCGGCGATGGTAACGGCTGCATTAAAGAGCTTCAAGATAACCTTGGTGCCCTTGCCAAAGGCGCCGTCGGCGAACTTAAGCAGGCCGGAGACGGTCTTCTTAGCGCCATCCGGGTTATTCATATCAACGTCGGCATCGGCGTTATCGATACGGCCGATGGCCATGCCCTGGGCGCGGGAGAGATCCCAGGTAACGGTCTTGTCCTTCTCGCCTTCCTTGACCAGCTTGGCAATGCCGTCCCAGGTCTTACCGGAAATCTTATCGATGAAATCAGCCGGAACGAGGTCGCCGACAACCGGGATGATCTCCCAGACGGTCTTGAGGATCTTTTCGCCGCCATCGTAGAAGGCCTTAGCCAGCGCAAGCTTGAGGTCGAGCATGTTGCCTTCCTTGTCAGGGGCATCAGTGACCTCGCAGACGAGCTTGTCCTTCTGCTCATCCTTGACCACCTTGACGTTGACGTCGCCGTTGGAGGCCTCAGTCTGTGCGAGTTCCTCGAGGCTGGTTGGCTTTGCAGACTCCTCAGAAGCCGGAGCCTCGGCGGTCTCCTCCGCGCCGTCTACTGCGTACGGGGTGATGGACTCGGCGGCGTCTTCTTCTGCGTCGAGTTCTTCCATCGCCTTATCGCCGGCGTTGTTTTCCTCGAGCAGCTTGCCGTTCTCATCGAATTCGATCCCGTTGAGGCTAACGGTATCGTCGGTGGTCTTTTCCTCGACAAAGGTGGTGTCGTCGGCGGCGACGGCGTTAGGCACAACAGTGATGGAAGAGAAGGTGGCTACGGCCACTGCGCTGGCAATGAGGCGAGAAGTTCGGCGTGCGCCCATGGTTTAACTCCCTGTAGATGTGGTTAAAGAATGTGATTGCGCGCGCCGCGTGTGGATGCTGCTAGGTCACGGCGTTCGCTTGGACGGGAATTACCCTACAGCGCGTTGAGAGTATTTTCTACTTAGATTTTAAGGTTGATCCAGCAACAATACCGCTGGATACACAACCCAACCCACTGAACAGGCATAACAGAAATCATATGGAACGGCTGTTAACCTAAAATTTCCCTAACTGCTTCCCCGAATCGGGGCGCCCTAGCGCAGAAAACTTCAACGGCCACCGAGAGAGGGAATCTCGGTGGCCGTGAACATCCCCTTGCGTGAAACAAGGAAGTCTATGTGGTTTATGCAGTTGTAGCCCGGCGGGCCGCCTCGCGCTTAGCCCGGACCTTTTCCACCACCGCGGCAACCCGGGCGCGCTCTTCTAGGAACTGCGGTGGGTTATGCCCGCGCATCGTGCGGACATAGGCCGGGTGGGTATCAAGCACCGTGTGCTTCCACGCTTGGACCGCAATGAGGGCGGACTCGCCGGTGCGCTTGTACAAGTGCGGCAGCGAGACCATGTCGAGGTTGCGGGCTACGGCGTCGGTTTGCGCAAGCACGTACTCAACTACCTCGCGCAGGTAATCTGCCACGGCCTGGGTGCGAGAGCGTAGGGACTCGGCCAGCTCGTGTACCACGATGGGCTTGGAGATGGGGAATCGCTCATCCAATAGGCGCGGGGTCAGTTGTTCCGGCTCTTCCACGTCGTTCACGCCGGAAGAAGCAGCGGAAATGGTGCCGGAGCGCACGCCGGAGACCAAGGCTTGGCGCAGGCCCATCAGCTCGCCTACGCAACGGCCGGAGTCAACGCGGGCATCTTCGACGATATCGCCCAGCTCAGCTAGGCAATCCATGCACAGCTCTTCGTCCCAATCCTCGATGGCTTCAATGAGGTGCTCAAGGTACTCTGCGACTTCGTCGCCGATATTGTAAATCTCTTGCGTAAGCTCGCGGTGGCGCAGCTCGGCGGCGATTTTGTGCATTGGCTTCGAGCCACTCCCTTCCACGATCCCATTTCTAACCTCTAGTAGAGGTTGAGGTTTGCTGTAACGCCTCACGACTTTATGCGAGATCCGCCGCCGCGAGCGCGCGACACTCCGAAGCCATTCACAGGTTTATGGCAGGTTCGCCCGCACTGGGGTGAGGATGGTGGGGTGAGCTGCAGAAGGGGGCGTCGGCAAGCAGGGCAAAAAGAAACACCCGAGGGAATTCCCTCGGGTGTACCCGTCGCGCGGACTAGCGCTTGTACAGGTGCTCGATGGCCGCGGCATAGCGCTGCGAAACCACGTTACGCTTGACCTTCATGGTGGGGGTCAGCTCGTTTTCTTCCTCGGTAAGGTCAGATTCGAGGATGTAGAACTTCTTAATCCCCTCCGCGTGGGAGACGGTGGCGTTAACCTGGTTGATGGCATCCTGCAGCTCCGCGCGCAGGGTCGGATCGGTGGCCAGCTCGCGCATGGAGCGATTCTCCGGAATGTTGTGGTCTAGCTTCCAGCGCTTCAAAATATCCGGATCCAGGGTCAGCAGCACGCCGACGAAGGGCTTGCCATCGCCTACCACCATGGCCTGGGAGATAAGCGGGTGCCCGCGCAGGATATCCTCCATCGGGCCAGGCGAGACATTCTTGCCGCCGGCCGTGACAATGAGGTCCTTCTTGCGGCCGGTGATAACGAGCTTGCCGTCCTCATCAATCTCACCCAGGTCGCCGGTGTTGTACCAACCATCCTCGAGGGCCTCGGCCGTGGCCTCCGGATTATTCCAGTAACCGTGGAAGACGATATCGCCCTTGATGCAGATTTCACCTTCCTCGTTGATGCGGAAGGTCACGCCACCCATCGGCGGGCCAACGGTGCCGATGGACTGATCCACAAAGTCCACTGCGGCCGCGGCGGCGACCTCGGTCAGGCCGTAGCCCTCATAGACCGGGATGCCGATACCGCGGTACCAGTGCAGCAGGTCATGGCCCATGGCCGAGCCACCGGTAATGCAGTAGTTCACGTTGCCACCCACGCCATTGCGGATGGTGGAGTACACCAGCTTGTCAAAGACCTTGTGCTTGGCCTTCAGGAGGCGGTCCGGGCCCTCCGGCTTATCCAAAGCCTTGGAGTACTCGATGGCTACCTTCTCGGACTGCTCAAAGAGCAGGGTCTTGATACCGGAATCGGCCGCCTTAGCGGCGGCAGAGTTGCGCACCTTTTCAAAGACGCGCGGCACGCCCAAGATGACATTCGGGCGGGAGCGGGCGAATTCGATGTTGATGGTGGAAAAATCCGACCAGTGATTCTGGGAGGCGCCGCGCAGGGCCACCGCAATGGATACCGCGCGGGCAAAGACGTGTGCCAACGGCAGGAAGGTCAAGGTATGGCTGCCCGGGACGGCGAAGATACCAATCGGGTTGGTGCACAGGCCGCGGGTCTGGGCTAGCCAGTTGCGGTGGGTGAGGATGCAGCCCTTGGGGCGTCCGGTGGTACCCGAGGTATAGACCAAGGAAGCCAGATCATCGGTGGAGGTGGCCTTGATGCGGGCGTATACCTCGTCGGCGGCCACGCCGCGGCCCTCGAACTTGAGGGTGTCAATGGCGGAGGAGTTGATTTCTAGGACGCGGCGCAACTGGGAGGGAGAGCCCTTGAGGTTGGGCTCGCCGTCTTCTTGCAAGACCAGGTTTTCTACCAATTCGGAGTGCTCGCGGGTTTCGGTAATGGCGAGCACGGCACCGGAGTCCTCAATGATCCAACGCACCTGGGAGGCGGACGAGGACGGGTAGACCGGTACGGAGGCGGCACCGGCGGCCCAAATGGCAAAGTCCAGCAGGGACCACTCATAGCGGGTAGCAGAGATGAGAGCGACGCGGTCCCCCTGCTGCACGCCTAGGGCGATAAGCCCTTGGGCTACTTCAAAGACCTCATCGATGAATTCTTTGCCCGTTACATTGACCCACTCGTAGTTTGCCGGGCGGGTGAACATGACGCCGTGAGGGCGCTTCTTCGCGGTGTCCATGAGGGCGGTCAGGCAGGTTTCGCCCGGCTCGATAGTAAATTGCGCCGGGGTATGCACTTCTTGCAGGGTCACGCGGTGTCCTTTCGAACAGCTAATTATTAATCTTCGCCTACTGTACCAATCTGTTTCCCAGCAGGTGCGTTGTCCCCGTGGCACAATGTGGCCTGTGACTACCCGCGACTTGCTTGAAGAACTCGCTCAGCGCCACGGCGTGGCCACCAGCTATACCTCCCAGTCTGGTTTCCCCGTCCACGTCGCTGAAGACACTATTACCTATACCCTGCGCGCCTTGGGCGTGGCCATCGATGACAACCCGGACGATGCGGCGCTAACGCAGCTGCTTTACGACGACTACCTGGACCGCTCCTCCCAGCCCCTACCCCACTGCGTTGTCGCACCCCAGGGCCAAGAGCGCGGGTTCGTGGTCCACGTGCACGCGGGCGATGCCGCCAACGTACACATTGAGCTGGAGGAAGGAGGCACCCGCGAGGTCTACCAAGACCCCAATGACGCCCCAGATGCTGACGTTGATGGCACGTTGTGGGGCGAGGCGAGCTTCCACATCCCCGGGGATCTGCCCATGGGGTACCACGAGTTGGTGTTGGAGTCCGGGGGCATCGGCAAGCATGCCTGCCCGCTGATTATCACCCCGGCGCGCCTTTCCACGGCCGATGAGTTTGTAGAGCGCCCCATTAGCGGCGTGATGGCGCAGCTGTATTCGGTGCGCTCGGAATCCTCCTGGGGCATCGGCGATTTCCAGGATTTGGGGCAGTTGGCAGAAACGTTGGCCCCGCACGCGGATTTCTTGCTGGTCAACCCGCTGCATGCGGCCGAGCCGCTTCCACCGGTGGAGGACTCGCCGTACCTGCCCACCACGCGGCGCTTTATCAATCCGCTGTACCTGCACATCGAATCCATCCCGGAGCTCAAGCTCCTGCCGGAGGACCTGCAGGATGATGTGCGCGAGCTAGCCGAGGAGTTTCGCCAGCGCAATCGCAGCGCCGAGGAGATTGACCGCGACACCATTTTTGAGGCCAAGCTGCAGGTGCTGCGCGAACTCTTTAACTACCAGCCCTCCCCGGAACGCGAAGAGGCCTTCGTGCGCTACGCCCGCGAGGAAGGCCGCGGCCTGCGCGATTTTGCCTATTGGTGCGCGCAACAAGACGCCGCCGCACAGTCGGGCCAGCGCCATGCCGAAGGCCTGGACATGGACACGCTCACGCGCTTTTATTCCTGGCTGCAGTTCCTGTGCGATGAGCAGCTGGCCGCCGCGCAGCAGCGCGCGCTCGATGCCGGCATGCGCCTAGGTTTGGTTACTGATCTTGCCGTGGGTGTGCACCCGGGCGGCGCCGATGCCGTGAACCTCACTGAGTATTTGGCGCCGCAGTGCTCGGTGGGGGCGCCGCCGGATGACTATAACCAACAGGGCCAGGATTGGTCGCAGCCGCCGTGGCACCCGCAGCGCCTGGCCGCCGCGGGCTATGCCCCGTGGCGCGAGATGCTCTCCACCGTGCTGCGCCATGCTGGCGGCGTGCGCGTGGACCATATCTTGGGCCTTTTCCGCCTGTACTGGATCCCGCGCATGGCCAGCCCGCTGACGGGCACCTATGTCTCCTATGACTTTGAAGCCATGGTGGGCATCTTGGCACTAGAGGCGCAGCGCGCCGGTGCGGTGGTCATCGGTGAGGACCTCGGCACCGTCGAGCCGTGGGTACAAGACGTGCTCGCGCAGAAGGCGGTGCTGGGTACCTCCATCGTGTGGTTTGAGCGCGACGATGATGACTACTCCCCGCTGCCGCAGGACAAGTACCGCCAGCTGGCGCTGTCCTCGGTCAATACGCACGATCTGCCGCCAACCTTGGCGTACCTGCGCGGCGATCATATTTCGCTCCGCGCGCGCTTAGGCGTGCTGACCCGATCGGTGGAGGACGAGCAGCGCGATGACATCGAGTGGCAGGCCCGTGTACTCGGCACCGTGGCGGATCGTGGCCTCTTGCCGCAGCGCGATTACCTGGTAGATCCGGACGAGCGTGCTTCCCGCGGCGCGGAGGAGGATATAAGCGTAGCGCTGCATCGCTATATCGCAGGTACACCTTCGGCTCTCGCGTGCACCAGCTTGGTGGACATGGTGGGCGATGTGCGCGCACAAAATCAGCCGGGCACCACGCACGAGCTTTATCCCAATTGGTGCGTGCCGCTATGCGATACCAACGGCACCGCCCTGCTCATCGAGGATCTTGCTGGGTTGGAATTCTTCCAGCGCTTAGCAGCAACCAGCCGTAAGGACTAGCGTTGGGCCTGGGCCTCGCCGGCCGGTGGACGCGCCTAGGTCCACAGGCCGATGAGGGCAACGACGATGACCAACGCGATCATCGTCCACAGTGTGAGAGAGACGCGGGACTTGGGTAGGGCGCGCTTGCGCTTTGCCGGCTGGGCACCGGGCGTGGTTGCCGGGGCGGAAGGCTGGCTGGTGCGCTTGGCTTCGGGGTCCCACAGACCCTCGCGGGGGTTGGCGCGCAGCTCAGCGCGCTCTTGCCGTGCGCGCTCGTTATTTTCCTCAGCCATGGTGGTCTACTTTAGTGCTGCGGCTGCGTTGCTGGGAAATCACTCCGGCGGCCCGATTGGCCACGCTGTCAACCGCCCACATCAGGCACCAGGCTATAACCACCATGAGTGGCACGGCGATGGCCACCACGATGACCATTTGAATCCACACGGGCGCCTGCACCAACAATTGCGATAGCGTGCTGCCCAAGCTCGTCAACCACTCCATGGCTACTTATTCTACTTGCTCGCGGTAATCTGGCTGACATGTCGAGCGCCCAGATTCCCGTTACCGTCGCCACCGCCTCCGGCCGAATCACCGGCGTGCGCCGCGATGGCCTGCATTATTTCCATTCGGTGCGCTATAGCACCATCCCCAGCCCCTACTCGCCTGCCGAGCCGCTCCAAGGCACTCGCGACCAGGATGCCCGCGAGCCGCACCCAGCAGATATTGCGCTGAGCATTACCGCGCCTGCCGACGCCGCCGAGTGCCCCGTCGTGGTCTTTATTCACGGCGGCCGCTTTGAGCACGGCTCGCACGAGGATCCACGCCTGTCGGGGGAAAAGAATGCCCGCCACGGGGTAATCCAGGTCAACGTGGGTTACCGGGTGGGCTTGGCTGGCTTCGCGCGCTTCGACGGCGACGAGGCGGACCGCTACCGCGGCATTGATGATTGCCTCTTGGCCTTGGAGTGGCTGCAGGACAATATCGAAGCCTTTGGCGGCGATAAGACCAATATCACCCTGGTGGGCCAATCCGCCGGGGCGGCGATTAGCCTGTGGCTGACGCGTCGCGATCATTTCCGGGGCGGGTTCCGCCGCGTGCTGGCGCTCTCGCCGGCATTCCCGCGCGACCGTTTTGAGCATCGCATCACCGACCTGCGCCGGGCCCTAGGCGTGCCGGTCACGCGCCAGGCGCTGGAAAAGATGGATCCTGAATCACTGGCCAAGGGCTATGCCAAATTCCGCAAGAAGTACCGCTTCGACGTTGCCTTGGGCCCCGCACCACTGCGCGCCGAAGAACTAGCGGATATCCCTATCGTGGTGACCTCCACCCGCGATGAGTTCTACACCATGCCCGCGGCCGAGCGCATAGACAAGATGGCGTTTGCCGGCTTTATTACCAGCTACCTCTCGCCCAAGTTCGGGATGTCACACGATCGTTTCAAACAGTGGCGGCAGCTAGCGCACTACGTCGATCCGCATCGGCCAATGGGCCGGCTCATTGGTGATGCCGCCGTGCGCCGCTGGACCGCGCAGGTAGCCGAGGAGGCTCCAGGCCCGACCTGGATGATGGAATTTACCCGGACCGAAGCCCCCGCGGTGCACTGCGCCGAGTTAGACCCGCTCTTTGGCGGCAGCGGAGGCGAGGAGGCCGACGCTTCCCCGGCCGGTGAGCTCAACGAGTGGCTGCGCCACTATGCCACCACGGGCGAGCCCGGTTTCCCCGGCTACGGCGATGACCACCAGGTGTTGGAATTCAACCTGGATACGGGAGAGCGTCGGCTAGCCTATGCCACCTTGGACTATGTGGCCGCGGCCTTCTATAACGACGACGAGCTTGGGGTGTAGCGGGCGCCGAAAATTACAACGCGGCGCGCAGCGCGCTATCCGCGAGCTCGTCAATCATCCACGGGCTAAAAACACCAGGCATGGCATCGGCGGCGGCGAAGAGGTTTGCTGGCTCGACCCATTGGTAGGAATCTACCTCGTCGGGGTTAGGCTCCCAGGTGGCGTCGGCAGCAAGCTCAACGGTATATACCGGGCAGATTTCATTTTCTACCGTGCCGGAGGAATCCACCGCGCGATAGGAAAAGTCCGGCAGAATAAGCCGCGGGGCGGACAGATCCGCCGGCGCAATGCCCAGCTCAAAGGAAGCGCGGCGCAGCACCGCATCCGCGGTCTCCTCGCCGGGTGCGGGGTGGCCGCAAAAGGCATTGGTCCACACGCCGGGCCAGGTGCGCTTGCTCAGGGCGCGGCGGGTGACCAGCACCTTGCCACCGCAGGTCAGCCAGGCAGAAAAGGCGAAGTGCAGCGGGGTATCAGTGGTATGAACTTCGGCCTTGGGAGCGGTGCCGATGGGTTCGCCCTCGGCAGAGGCCAAGACTACAAGTTCCGTCATAGATTAAGGTCTCCTACCCAGGTCACGTTGCCAATGTGCAAGCGCGCATTCCACAGGTTGCCAGGCGTCACGTCAAAGCGGTACTGCAGGTTGACCGAAGCGCCTGCACCCAGCGGGAGATCGAGTCCCGGGGGCTCCACGTCTGGGGCAGATTCCTTGTCATAGGGCAAGGAGTTGATCTTGGCCCAGCCGCCGTTGCCGTCGGCACGCTCCAGGGTGGGGTCTTCAAAGGCGTCGACAGGCAGGGGCACATCATTTTTATTCTTGAGCAGAATGGTCACTACGGTGCCACCGGTGTTGCTATCGGTATACACACCCTGCAACTCCCAGCTCACACCCAGGCCCTTATCCTCTACCGGCTCGGCCAGGTTAGAGGTGACTTCCTTATCGTCGGTGTCCTTGGCCTCGTACGGGGCCTCTTCGGAGCTGGATACGGTGATATGGTCCCCCAGCCCGGTTTCTTCCGGCTGGAGAACGCTACATCCGGTCAGGGTCACGGCGAGTACGCTGACTACGCCCGCGCCGAGTGTGTGGGAAATTTTCACCGTGGATGGATCCTTTGCACGCGAAGATTGTTGTATTTCTGCACAAGTACCTTAGCCTAAACCTCCCTGAACTTAAGTATTTACGCTCGTTAACGCCGCATGTGGCATACTGGGCAGTCGCTTAAATCTCGCCCCCCTTTCCCTAATTCAGCGCACTAACCGCCGTTTCGAAGTGAGTGTGGTCGACTTATGAATTCCATTTTGCGCATTACCCGCAGTGCCTCTGCCCTGTGGCCCTTTTATTTAGGCGTGCTGCTGACCGCCACGATCACTGCGGTCGTTGCACTGATCTCGCCGTTTTTGACGCGCGAAGCTACCGATACCATCGTGGGCGCCCTGCAGAACGACGCCCCACTGGGCGATGCGCTGCGCACGGTGCTGTTGCTGGCAGTGGCGCTTTTTCTTGCCGACGCCGCCAATGCCCTCTTCCGCAATATCGGCGGCTACATCGGCGATGTCATGGTCTCGCGCCTGCGCGAGATTTTGTCCACGCGCTACTTTGCCAAGCTGCTGGCCCTCCCGCAGGGCTACTACGATAACCAGGTCACCGGCACGATCATCGCCCGGCTGGATCGATCGATTGCCAATATCACGCAGTTCGTGCAGTCCTTTGCCAATAACTTCTTCACGATGATCATCCAGACCCTCGCGGTGCTGGCCATTACCGCGTGGTATTACTGGCCGCTGGCCGTCCTGCTCGCGCTGCTCTTCCCGGTCTATATGTGGCTTACCGCGCTGACCTCGAAGCGCTGGCAAAAGTTTGAGGCGGTCAAAAACGAAAATATCGACCTCGCCAACGGTCGCTTCGCAGAGGTCATAGGCCAGGTCAAGGTGGCTAAGTCCTTCGTGAGCGAAACCCGCGAGCTCTCCCACTTTGCTAAGCGTTACCGCACCGTGGTCGATACCACCAAGCCGCAGTCCCACTGGTGGCACATGATGGATACCTTCCGCGGCCTGGCCATGGCGGTTATCTTCCTCGGCATTTACGGCGTAATTTTCTGGCGCACGCTCGAGGGGCATTTCTCCTTGGGCGATATGGTCATGTTGCTGCAGATGGTCTCCAGTGCGAAGCAGCCGGTCTTTATGATGAGCTGGATTGTCGATACCGCCCAGCGCGCCATCGCCGGCTCCAAGGACTACTTCAAGGTCATGGAAGAAGAGCTCGAGCCCACCGCGCCGCGCGAGCTGGTTGCTGCCACCACCGGTTCGCATACCCCGCAGCTCGACCTCACCCCGGTACGCCCGCTGGAGCCCACACCCGGCGCGCCGGTCTTCTCCTTTGACCACGTCTCCTTCGCCTACGAGGAGGGCAAGCCCGTGGTGGAGGATATTTCCTTCGCCGCCTCTGAGGGCCACAAGGTGGCGCTCGTGGGCGAGTCCGGCGGCGGCAAGTCCACGTTGGTCAACCTCTTGCTAGGCCTTTACCATCCCTCGGCCGGACACCTGGATGTACTGGGGCACCGAGTAGACGATCTCACCGCCTCACGCCTGCGCGCCTCAGTGGGCGTGGTCTTCCAGGAGTCCTACCTCTTTTCCGGCACCATTCGCGAGAACATCGCTTATGGCAAGCCGGGTGCCACGGAAGAGGAAATCGTGGACGTCGCCAAGCGGGCCAATGCCCATGAGTTCATCCAAGCCTTCCCGGACGGCTATGACACGGTCATTGGCGAGCGCGGTCTGAAGCTTTCCGGCGGGCAGAAGCAGCGCGTCTCTGTGGCGCGCGCCATGCTCAAGGACGCGCCCATCCTGGTCCTGGATGAGGCCACCTCGGCGCTGGATACCAAGTCCGAGCGCGCCGTGCAGGCCGGCCTAGATGAGCTGATGAAGGACCGCACCACGCTGATTATTGCCCACCGCCTATCCACCATTGCGGATGTCGATACCATCATCACCCTAGATCGCGGTCGCATTGATGAGATGGGCTCGCCGGCCGAGCTGGCACAATCCGGTGGCATTTATGCCGAGCTACTCAAGCTCACCCAATCCACCTCGGCCGCGGACCGCCGCCGGTTGAAGAAGTATGGCTTTGTCTCCGGCCCTGCCTCCGAATCCGAAGACGAGGAGGAGGACTCCCGGTGGGCCGACAAGGCAGATGAATAAAAGCGCATAAAAGCGCTGGGGTGGCCGCGGGCTTCGCGTTATGGTTATGGCCATGGAGTTTCCTAGCCTAGAAGAGTTGCAAGCCCGCGGAACCCGCAAGTGGACCGTCTTCGAGGAAGACGTTTTGCCGCTGTGGATCGCGGAGTCCGATTTCCCCACCGCACCCGCCGTAAAGAAGGCACTGGAAGAGATGGTGGATAAGGAAACCTTTGGCTATACCCCAGCGCCCAAGGCCTCGGGGCTGCGCGAAGCTGTGGCCGATTTCTACAACGACCGCTACGGCTGGCGCCCCAACTCCGACCATATTTTCTGGATCGGCGATGTAGTGCGCGGCCTCTTGCTCGGCGTGCAGTACTTCACTCGCGAGGACTCCCCCGTGATCGTGCCAGTTCCTTCCTACCCACCGCTTTTGGAGCTGCCACGCACCGCGGGCCGCGAGAAAATCGAGACCAGCTTGGAGCTCGACGATATTGAGCGCGCCTTCCAGGCGGGCGCGGGCTCTATTTTGCTGGCCAATCCCTATAATCCACTCGGCCGCGCCTTGGATGAGGAGTTCCTCACCGAGCTAGTCGAACTGGCGGAGAAGTATGACGCGCGCATCTTGGCCGATGAAATCCACGCCCCGCTGGTCTATGAGGGCCGGCATATCCCGGTAGCCTCGCTCGGCGCGGCGGCCGCGGAGCGCACCATCACGGTCACCGCGACGTCCAAGGCCTTTAATACCGCCGGGCTCAAGTGCGCGCAGATGATTTTCTCCAACGCGGCCGATGTTCAGACCTGGAACTGCCTTTCTGGCGTGGCCAAGGATGGCACGGGCACCTTGGGCGTGTTGGCCGCGGAGACCGCCTACCGCGAGTGCGGCGACTTCCTCGATGAGGAGGTGGCCTACCTGCGCGAGACTCGCGATTGGTTGGTGGAGGAGCTGCCCAAGCGCATCCCCGGGCTAAAGACCAGCAAACCGGATGCCACATACCTGCTGTGGTTGGACTTTGCCGATACCGCCATCGGTGGCAATCCGCAGCCGGCCAAGTGGCTGCGCGAGAATGCCAAGGTGGCACTCAATGAGGGCGATACCTTCGGCACTGGCGGCCCGGGCCATGCACGGTTGAACTTTTCTACCTCGCGCGAAATCTTGGAAGAAGCGCTCGACCGCATGGAGCGCGCCTTCGCGGACCTCGATTAGGCCGGCCCAGCTGGGACCACCATGTATTCTGCGTCACCCCCACGCTTTGATTTCTCACCATGTGGGCGGTAATGTCCCATTACACGAACAGGCGTGACCCGCCACCTCGGACCACGAAGAGGTACCCCACCTCCGCCACCACCCTCGGCGGAATGGGGAAGCTTCCTCGCATTCTAGCTGTACATGGAAAATTAAGGAGCCACAATGGCTACCCCAGTTGCGTCAAGCACCTCTAAGCCCGGCGCCACCATCGTAATCGCGTCGCTGATGCTGTTTTCGATGTTCTTCGGCGCCGGCAACCTCATCTTCCCGCCCATGGTGGGCGTTTCGGCCGGCACCAACTTTTGGCCCGCCGTCCTCGGCTTCCTGGCCGCCGGCGTGCTCCTTCCGGTCCTAGCTATTGTTGCCGTTGCCATTTCTGGCCGCTCCGTGCGCGATTTGAGCTCCAACGGCGGCGCCCTCTTCGGCCTGGTCTTTTCCGTGATGGCCTACCTGGCCATCGGTGCTTTCTACGCCCTGCCGCGTACCGGCGCCGTGTCCATGGAAACCGCCATCACCCCGCTTCTGGGCTGGGAAGGAACGATGGCCAATGGCATCTTCAATATCGTCTTCTTCCTTATCGCTTTAGTGCTGGCCTGGAGCCCAAATACCATCATCGATACCTTGGGCAAGTTCCTTACCCCAGCCCTGGTAGCGCTGCTGATTGTCCTTATCACTTTGGCCGCTTTTAGCAACGGCCGCGATCCCCAGACCCCTACTGAGGATTATTCTTCTTCCCCCATGGTCACCGGCCTGTTCGAGGGCTATAACACCATGGACGCGATTGCCGGCTTGGCCTTTTCCATCGTGATTGTCGGCTCTTTGCGCTCCAAGGGCTTTAAGACCAAGAAGTCCTTGGTTAACGGCACCATCACCGCCGCGCTCATTGCGGGCTTTTTGCTGGCCGCAATCTACCTGGGCTTGGCCTGGGTGGGCCAAACTATCCCTAATGGCCAGTCCTATGAGTCGGGAGCGCCCCTGCTTGCCGACGCCGCCAATCTCACCATGGGCACCATCGGCCAGGCCGTCTTCTCTGCCATCGTCATCCTGGCCTGCATGACCACCGCGGTGGGCCTTATCACCTCCACGTCGGCCTTCTTTGAGATGCTCATGCCCAAGGTCAAGTACCACGTATGGGCGTGCCTGTTTACCGCGCTGTCCATCCTCTTTGCCTTCCAGGGCCTGGATACGGTTCTGTCTATCGCGGTTCCGTTCATCACCTTCTTGTACCCACCCGCTATCTCCCTGATCGCCCTCACCCTGATCCAGCCGGTGGTAAAGAAGTCCGTCGTCTTTTACTGGACCTACCGCCTGGCGCTGTGGGTATCGGTGCTGTGGTCGGCTCTGTCCGTCATCGCCGCCCAGGGCTGGGGCGCCGACACACTCGATCCCCTCTTGAGCCTGGCGCCCGGCCAGTCCGTGGACTTGGGCTGGATTGTTCCTACCGCTATCGCGGCAGTTATCGGCCTCGTTGTCGATATCGCCACCAAGGCCGGCGAGAAGCACGCCGCCGCCAACCGACAAGCGGAAGAACCGGCCGAGGCTGAGGCCCTCGCCGGGGCTTAGTACCCTTCTCCTGCTTCACTCCCCTCCCTCTCCGCACTGCATCGCAGCGCCGAGGCGGAGGGGAGTTTTCTGTGTGCCTACCGTTCTCCACTCCACACTGCCGTATCGCCCCCGACCGGAATAGTCGAGCGGCGCGTACCGTTGGAAGGAGAGAACTTATAGAGCACCTACCGAAGCAAAGGAAGGCCCTCCACCGTGACCGAACGCGCGCATCTTTCCGTCTTGGACTTCTGCACCATCTATGAGGGCGAAACTCCAGCACAGTCCATCGCCCGCTCCGTGCAATTGGCACAGGAAGCAGAGAAACTGGGCTACTCCCGCATGTGGTACACCGAGCACCACAATATGAAGTCCATCATGTCCTCTTCCCCGGCCGTGCTCATCGCCCACATCGGTGCGAAGACCGAGCGCATCCGCTTGGGCTCCGGCGGCGTGATGCTGCCCAACCACTCCCCTTATGTCATCGCCGAGCAATTCGGCACCTTGGAGGAAATGTACCCCGAGCGCATTGACTTGGGCGTGGGCCGCGCCCCCGGCACGGACATGAATACCCTGGGCCGCGCGCTGCGCCGCGACGCCCACTCTGCCGAGCGCTTCCCCGAGGACGTCAAGGAGCTCAACTCCTACCTCGAGGGCAAGTCCTATATCCCTGGAGTCAGCGCCATTCCAGGCGCGAATACCAACGTGCCTATCTATATTTTGGGCTCGTCCATGTTCGGCGCCTCGCTGGCCGCCAAGCTCGGTCTGCCTTATGCCTTTGCCTCCCACTTCGCCCCGCAGCACCTCGAGCAGGCCACCACCTACTACTGCGAGCACTTCCAGCCTTCCGAGCGCTTTAGCAAGCCCTATGTCATTGCCGGCGTCAACGTCACTGCCGCCGATACCACCCAAGAGGCACAGGAAGAATACGAGCGCGTGTGCTTCAATCGCGTCAAGGCCTTCGCCGGCCGCGGCAAGCACCTCACCGACGAGCAGGTAGAGCAGATCATCGGCTCGTACCAGGGCCAGCAGATCCTCGACATGTTGAAGTACTCCGCCGTCGGCACCGCCGATGAGGTGGCCGCCTACCTCGATACCTTCCAAGAGCACGCCAAGGCCGATGAGCTCATGGTCTCTCTGCAGTCCAGCTCGCACGAAGAAGTAATCAAGAATATGCAGCTGCTCGCGCAGGGCTGGCAGCTCGATCCGGCACGCGTAGCCGGCACCCCGAGCTAGTCTTCGGCCCGCACCTGGCCCAAGTGGTCAATGGGAACGCCGGGGAACCGCTCCCGGAGCTTTCCCTCGAGTTCCCGCGGGCCCAGGTTCGCCTGCTCCGGCAGGCGGGCCGAATACCGTTGGGCCTCGTCCAAGGTAGAAACGCGCACCCCGCCTGGAATCAGGGCAAGGAAATTCTGATCCGGCCCGAGCGAATAGAACTGCACGCGCTCTAGCTCAGAGGCGGCGAAACTGGTCCGCTGGTGGGGCAAGGAAATCTCCTCGCCGATCCGCAGCACCGGACGTGCCCGGCGCCGCCCGGAGGCCACCACCGCCAGCATGGCGCACAGCGCCCCGCCTAGGGGCATGAGCGCGGCAATGAGATAAACGGAATGCAGGCGCGAATCGGCCGGTTCCTGCAACGCCGAGTAAATAAGCACCCCACCGATAACCAGCAGCGCGACGGCGATGATGACCGCCACCGCTATCGCCTTGCCCAGGCGCGCGCTGCCGCTAGCCGCGCGTACTTCAATCGTTTCGGTGCTCTCGTCCACGGTCACATAGCCTAGCGTGCTCGCCTAGCATCTCGGTGCTGGTCGGACGGCGCGTGACTTATTATTTGAACGCCTTTACCCGGGCAACGCGTTGTTTCTCCGTGACGCTGTTGCATTAGCGCGCCTTTGCAAAATGGAATAGCATTACTGTGTTTCGCTCCGCTGGGAAAGGCCCCGGAGAAACTAAGGACAAAGGTTGAATGAGCCCACGCGATAAACAGCAGCATCAGAAGATCGCTTATTACCTGCGAGAACAGATCAGCTCCGGCGTGCTGCAACCAGGCGATTTCCTGCCTAGTGAAGCAGATTTGTGCGAGAAGTTTTCTTCCTCCCGCGGACCCGTGCGCCAAGCCGTTGCGGCTTTGCGGGCCGAAGGGCTAGTGTCCTCAGGCCGCGGGCGCCGCTCCACCGTTTTGGCCTCGACCCAGGCAGAGCTTTTTGAATCGATTTACTCCATTTCCAGCTGGCTGAGCGAATATGACGTGGATCCGCAGCAGCACACCCTGTGGCTGGCTCGCCGCCGCGCGCCGCGAGACATCACCCGCTTTCTGCGCGTAGACCCAGAACAAAATGTCGTCTTTGTCCACCGCGTACGCTATACCGAAGACCACCCCATTGCCATCGAGCGCATGTATTTCCCCATGGTGGTGGGAAAGCACATCCTGGACTTCGATGCAGATGCCGGATCCATTCATGCGCACCTGCGCGATTGCGGCGTGGACTTTGATAATGTGCGCCGCGAACTCACGTTGGAAGAAGCCAATGCGGAGGACGCTGAAGCGCTTGGCGTGGCTACGGGTACCCCGCTGTGGCGGCTGCAGATGGAGATTTCCAACCACTCCGGCGAACCCGTGGAATTGGCAGTCTACCTTTACCGCGCGGACCGCATGAAGCTGGCGATGAATAGCGTGCGCGGGGGTGTATCACCCCTAGAAGTTATCCCCACTCCGGGAAATTTTGCATAATTTTCACGGCAGCTATTCCCACCTGCTACCCTGCTTTCTATGAGAAGATTTCGCGCCAGTAGGGCGCTGGGCAGCCTCGCCATGGCGGCCGCTGTAGGAACCCTCTCGGCGTGTTCCGCGGGCCATACCGCGGTGGTCGATACCACCCAGGCAGGCAGCGACACCGCACCTTCTGCCCTCACCGTGGCTTCCACCTCTGCCGCCACCTCGCTGGATTTCACCACCACCGGTGGCGCCGCCATCCCCGCCGTGCTTATGGACAACGTGTACGAGACCCTCGTGCGCATCGATGAGGACGGCTCCATTACCCCAGGGCTTGCCACTTCGTGGGATATCAGCGATGATGCCCGCACCTATACTTTCCACCTGCGCAAGGGCGTCACCTTTTCCAATGGCGATGCCTTTAACGCTGAGACCGCCGCCTTTTCCATTAACTACGTGCGCGAGAAGTGGACTAACGGCATCGCCGCCGCCATGGATCCGGTAGACACGGCCACGGCAGTAGACGATCACACGCTCAAGGTGCGCCTCAATCAGCCGTCCAATGGCTGGCTGTGGTCCATGGGTACGGCCACCGGCGCGATGATGACGCCACACGGCATGGATAACCTCGCCGCCCAGCCGGTGGGAACCGGCCCCTATGAGGTTTCCCGCTTTGCCCCCTCGGAATTCGTAGAGCTGCACGTTCGCGACGGTTATTGGGGAAAGCCCGCCGCACAGGATGTCACGGTGCGCTATTTCCCGGATACCATCTCCTCGGTCAATGCGCTGCAGGCCGGCGGCGTGGACGTGGTCTGGGGCGTGCAGAACCCGGAGCTTCTTGATGACGTCAAAGAGGGCATCGCTACCGAGGTCGGCACCACCAATGGTGAGGTGCTGTTGTCTATGAATAATGCCCGCGCGCCTTTTAACGATCCACGGGTGCGCCAGGCCGTGGCCTATGCCGTGGACCGCTCGGCGGCCAATGACATTTTGTGGAATGGGATGGCTAAAGACACCGGCGGCGCGCCGATCCCGCCTACGGATCCGTGGTTCGAGGACAAGCACTACTACGACTACGACCCAGACAAGGCCCGCCAACTGCTCACGGAGGCCGGCGCGGAAGGCGCCGAAATTACACTGACCACGCCGACGCTGCCCTACGCCCAGACCGTCGCCGAGCTGCTGTACTCGCAGCTTACTGAGGTTGGTTTTAAGGTGACGCTGGAATCCGCCGAATTCCCGGCCGTGTGGCTAGGCCAGGTGATGGGGGCTAAGGACTATCAGATGTCGCTCATTTCCCACGTGGAGCCGCGCGATGTGCCTACCTTGTTCGGCGATCCGGATTATTACCTCAACTACGATTCCCCACGCACCCGTGAGCTTTTGGACCAGGCCGATTCCGCACCCGAGAAGGACTACCCCAAACTCATGGCACAGGCCGTGGACCAGATCATGGCGGATGCGGGCGCGCTGACGCTCATGAATATGCCCAATATCGTGCTCACCCGCGCCGGCGTGAGCGGATTGCATCCGGATCAGGTCACTAACGCGCTCATCCTGCGCGACCTGACCTCTGCCGACGCGGACGCGGGCGCCAAAACCACCGCCGCAGAAAACACCGGAAAGGAGGCCCGATGAGTTCCCTTCGCACCACGGGGCGCGCCATCGTGCGCCCGTTGCTGCGCTTCGCGTTGACGCTCTTTATAGCCTCCATCATCATTTTTGCGCTCATGCGCGCGGTGCCGGGCAACCCGGCGCGGGTGGCGCTGGGGGTGAATGCGACCGAAGAGGCCGTCGGCAAGCTGAGCTCCGAGTTGGGGCTGGACCGCCCGCTGCTGACGCAGTATTGGGAGTGGGTAAAAGGCCTATTTACCGGCAATTTTGGGCAGTCTTTGTCCTCGCAGCAGGATATTACGCCGCTGGTATTGGACCGCGCCCAGGTCTCGCTCATCCTCATTGGCCTGGCGATGCTGCTTGCGCTGGCCGGGGCTATCCCGGTGGGCATGTGGCTGGCACTGCGCAACCGTACCCGCGGCGCGGATGTGGTTTCGGCCGGCACGCAGCTGGGCATTGCGGTGCCAAGCTTCCTCCTCGGCATCATTCTGGTGGCTATCTTTGCCGTCCATCTGGGCTGGCTGCCCGCCAATGGTTGGGTGCCGCCCAACCAGGGCGCGGGCGAGTTTATTCGCCACCTCATCTTGCCGGTCATTGCACTGGCCCTGGTGCAAGGCGCAATGCTGACGCGCTACGTGCGCTCGGCGGTGCTTGATGTACTGAATCAAGACTATATCCGCACCGCCCGTGCGCTCGGCCAGTCCCCGTGGGAGGCACTAAAGCGCCATGGCCTGCGCAATGCGGCGCTACCGGTGCTCACCGTGGCCGGCGTGCAGCTGACCACGATGGTCGTGGGTGCCGTGGTGATCGAATCCGTCTTTGTCATCCCCGGTATTGGTTCCATGCTCTTGGACGCGGTATCGGTGCGCGATCTGACCACGGTGCAAACCCTGGTCATGCTGCTCGTCGCCTTCGCCTTGGTGGTTAATGCCTTAACGGATGTGGCCTACCGATTCATCGATCCGCGCATCACGGCAGGTGAGAAGTAATGAAGCTGCGTTTTTCTGGCTGGCTGGGCGCCTTCCTCGTTGCCGCCACGGTGCTGGTGGCGCTACTTTCGCTGGTGTGGACCCCCTATGACCCGACGCTGGCGCACCCGGATGTGCGCCTTGCCGGTCCCAGCGCCGAGCACCTCCTGGGCACGGACCGCTTTGGGCGCGATACCGCCTCCCGCATCATGGCGGGCGCCCAGATTACGGTCTTCGTCGGGCTCATTGCGGTGGGCATCGCCGCCCTCGTGGGAGTGCCCTTGGGCATCCTCGCCGGCATGCGCCGCGGCACATGGGTAGATGCCCTGGTAATGCGCGGCGCGGATCTGTTGCTTGCCTTCCCCGCGCTGCTGCTGGCGATTATTGCCGGCGCGGTGTGGGGCCCTTCGACGCTGACGGCCATGGTTGCCATCGGCATCGCCGGCATTCCCTCCTTCGCCCGCGTGGCGCGTTCGGGCACGCTGCAGGTTATCACGCAGGACTTTATTTCCTCCGCGCGCATTTCCGCGGTGCCGGGCTGGAAGGTGGCGCTGCGCCATATCCTTCCCAACCTCACCGGGCTGCTCATCGTGCAGGCCTCCGTCTACTTCGCGCTCGCCATCCTGGCCGAGGCCGGCCTTTCTTACCTCGGCCTGGGCACTGCCCCGCCGGCAGCCTCTTGGGGCCGCATGCTGCAAGATTCCCAGTCGCTGCTGGGCACCGCTCCCCTGCAGGCCTTCTGGCCGGGGCTGGCCATTGCTGCAACGGTGCTGGGCTTTAACCTGCTTGGCGACGCCCTCCGTGACCTCCTCGATCCCCGCCTGAAAGGATCCGCGCGATGAGCCTGCTCCACGTAGATGACCTGACGGTTACCGCCACCGGGTCCACCACTGCCCTGCTAGGCCCCATTAACATCGAGCTCGCGGCCGGCGAGAAGCTCGGCATCATTGGTGAATCCGGCTCCGGCAAGTCCCTCACGGCGCTATCCATCATGGGCCTTCTGCCCGGTGGGGTGCGAACGAGCGGCTCCGTGACCGTGGACGGGACCGAGGTGATCGGCGCGCGCGATGCCCGCATCCGCCCCCTGCGCGGGTCCACCATGGCGATGGTCTTCCAAGAGCCGATGAGCGCGCTGGATCCGCTCATGCGCATAGGCACGCAGCTCTCCCAGGCCGGGGTGCGCGATTGCGCGGCCGCGCTCGACGAGGTGGACCTAGCCGCCGATGTTGCCTCCCGGTTTCCGCATCAGCTCTCCGGCGGGCAGCGCCAGCGCGTGCTCATCGCCATGGCCATGGCCGGGCGCCCCGACCTCCTCATCTGCGATGAACCAACCACCGCGCTGGATGCCACCACCCAAGATGGCGTGCTGCGCGTTATCGAGCGGGTGACCAAGGCCCACGGCACCGCTCTGATCTTTATCACCCATGACCTGGGCGTTATTCGCCGCATGTGCCCCAACGTCCTAGTCATGCACCAGGGCGCGGTGGTGGAATCCGGTCCCACCGAGCGCGTGCTTGTCCACCCCGAGCATCCCTATACCCGCACGCTCATCGCCTCCTCGCGGCCGCCGGAGCTGAGCCTTTCTCCTGCCACGGCGGAGGAGGATGCGCTGGTGACGCTACGCGGGGTCAGCAAGGTCCACGCCGCACATACCGCACTGGATGGCATCGACCTGCGCGTGCACCACGGCGAGCGCCTCGGCATCGTGGGCGGCTCCGGCTCGGGCAAGACCAGCCTGCTCAAGCTCATCGCCGGGCTCGACCAGCCCACGAGCGGTGACATCGACGTCCGCGGCCGCGTGCAGATGGCCTTCCAAGACCCGCAGGGCTCGCTTAACCCGCGGCTGAAAGTCTGGAAATCCATCGCAGAGGCCATCCCCGGCAGTCCCAGCAAGGCCGACAAGCGCGCTCGCGCCGCGGCCGCGCTTGAGGAGGTCGGCCTGCCGGCCGAGAGCCTCGATCGCTTCCCGCACGAGTTCTCCGGTGGCCAGCGCCAACGCATTTCCATCGCCCGCGCACTGTGCGGCGAGCCGGATATCTTGCTGGCCGATGAAGCCGTCTCTGCCCTCGATATGTCGGTGCGCGCCCAGGTGCTGGAGCTTTTGGCGGGGGTCATCGCCAAGCGCAAGCTGACCCTGCTCTTTGTCACCCACGATCTCGCGGTGGTGCGCCACCTATGCGATAGCGTCGCGGTCCTGGACCGCGGCCGGCTCATCGAGCACGGAGCGACCGACTCCGTATGGTCCTCGCCCAGCACGGACTACACGCGCCGGCTCATCGCGGCCGCCGACATGTAAAGCGGGTGGCTTCGGGCGTAAGGTAGTCGGGTCAGATAACTCCGCCGAGAAAGGATCCTGCTGCTCCGTGGCCACCCAGCTTGACTATCCCATCCCGCAGCGCCCCAGCACCACCCAGTTACTCACCGCGTTTAATAGCGCCTCGGTGCGCTGGCCCAGTGCCCTGCGCGCGGGCTTGGCGATTCTCATTCCCGGCGCCATCGCGCTGCTGACCGGCCACGACTACGCCATCCTGCTCATTTCCACCGGCGCGTTCACCGTCATCTTTGGCGAGGGCCACCCTTATCGCACCCGCCCCCGCGTCATGCTCACCGCCGGCACCGCACTCATTACCGTCGCGGCCGTGGGCGTGCTAGTAGGCCACCTCATCTTTGCGCCTGGCCACGGCCATTGGTGGCTGCTGCTGGCAGGCTTATACACCACGGCATTGGCCGCCGTGTGCGGCTTTGCCCAAAATGCCCTGCGCTTGCCGCCGCCGGGCACCTTCTTCTTGGTCATGGTTGGCGGCGGTTCGGTGATGCTTGCGCGCACCGATGTCACCGTGGGCCAGCTGCTCTTTTGGGCGCTGACCGGCATGATAGCCAGCCTCGTGCTCGGCATGGCGCCGGCGCTTATTGACTCCCACGGCCCCGAGCGCCGCGCGGTCACCGCACTGGAAAAGGCCGCGGCCGCATTCAAAGATGACCGCGACGATTCCTTGGCCCGCCACCACCAGGCGCAGACCGCGCTCTTTGCTGCCTGGCAGGCGCTTTCCGACGCCCACATCATCCGCGGCGGCCGCATCATCGACTCCCAGGGCGCCCACCTAGTAGAGCGCACCCTCGCGGCGCAGCACACCATCGTGGCGCATAATCGCGCCTTGGATTTGGGCGCCGATTCGGATCAGCTCACCGATAATGTCACCGACGTCGATCCGGATCGCACCGCCATCCCGCACACCCGCCCCACCGGCCGCTACCGCCTGTATCGCGCCGCGGTCCGGGATTCGCACGCCATGGTCACCACCCAAAAGATTGTCCTTTCCGCGGCCATTACCGTGCTGGTGGGCCTTACCCTCGGCTTCGACCGCCCGGACTGGGGCGTGGTCTCTGCCTTCCTCATGCTGCAATGGGGACCGGATCACGTGCCAGGCACCGTCCGCGGCATCCACCGCATGCTCGGCTCCGTCGTCGGCGTACTGCTGTTTTCTATCCTCCATTACTTTGGCATTCAAGGGTGGACGCTCCTGCTCGCGCTGGCCGCGTGCCAATTCTGCGCCGAAATCTTCGTGGCCAAGAACTACGCCATCTGCGTTATCTTCTCCACCCCGCTCGCCCTCCTCATGGGCAATTCCGCCACCCGTCCCCTGTGGCCGACCATCCAGGCCCGCTGCGGCGAAATCATCTTGTCCATCCTCATCGCCACCGCGGTGCTATGGCTGTGGCAGCGCAGCGCCCCCGTGCGCAATCAGGCTCGCCTGCAGGTCCGCGCGATGGAGTCCATGGCTACCCTGCTCGGCCTGCTCTTTGTCAATACCCCAGATGCCGTACTGTCCGCCCGCCGCGACCTGCAATACGAGCTGCTTTCAGAGCGCCGCGCCATCCAGTCCCTCGCCGTGGATAACCCCGATGCCGTGCGCCGATTCTGGGCCCGCCACATTGCCGTTCAGCATGCCGGCTACTTCCTGCTAGATTTCTGCACCACCCACCCGGACCGCACCGCCACCCGCGCGGAGCTTGATTCCCTCGTCCGCGAAATCCGCACCGCACGCGCCGCTTAAAACAGCGAGTACTCCTCTATAACTTCGTAGCGTGGGCCACCGCCGCGGCCCTCGCCGAGGTGCGATTGCATCAGGCACACTCGGTCCGCGCGAAATTCCGGCCCCCGATACACCGATAAAGCACGCACATAATCCGCTAGCGCCCACGGCTCGCGGGTGCGCCGGCCGGCACGCGCAACGGTGAGGTGGGGGCGGTGGTGGTTAAAGGGGACGTCGGCAAGCTGGCACTGCGCCATCAACTCCCGCACACCGCGCGCCTGCCCGCCGACGCCCACCCATAGCGTGCGCTGCTCAAAGCTCCCCGCCCCGCTCAGGTGCACATCCAACGCCGCGCGCCCAGCCACCGCGTGGGCTAGGTGCTCGCGCACCGCCGCGGCATCATTGGGCTGATCGCCATAAAAGGCCATGGTCATATGCCAATTATCCGGATCCGTCCAGCGCAGCTCGTTGGTGGTTGCCGCGTGGATGGGCCGCAGCGTATGCACCAAATGCTCGCGCGCGGCGGCCGAGGGCAATAGTGCAGCAAAGACGCGGATCATGGCCTAGCTGGCATAGACGTTGAGGCGCAGTTCCGCGTCCAGCAGGTGTTCTTCCTCGCGCTCAAAGACGGCGAAGGCATGCAAAATATCCGCAACAGCGGTGGAATTATCATCAAACTCGGGCATGCGATAACTTCTTTCAAACCACAAAGGAGGCACAAGAATCACGCTCGATTCTTCTGCCTCCACATAGTAGCTGACAATGATGTAATTAGCCGCCCTTGACCACCGTGACCTGCCAGCCAGCATCCCCCGAGCGATGGAAATCACGAATCTCATGGCCCTCATCAGCCGCCCACTGCGGAATGGATTCGGTGGCCTGGGTGCAGTCGAAGTCAATAACCAGTGCCTCGCCAGTCTCCAGCTCCGCCATGACCTGCTTGGCCTCGATCAACGGGAACGGGCACACCGCGCCGAGGGTATCGAGCGCATAGCGCCCGCCGCCCAGCGCGCGGGCCTTGTCCTTCGCCTGCGGCTTAGTCTTGAGCGCTACCGCCCCGGTGGCAGTGGCAAAGCTCGGCAGCACCTTATCCTCGGCGGAGACCACCGAGTTATCCACGGATTCCTCGGTGGAGTAGGTCTGCGGCTGCTGCGGCTCACTCTTGGGTTTCAGCCACAGACGCGCGCCCGCACCCACGCCTAGCGCCATAAAGAATAGCGATACCCAGCCCTGGAAGCTAAACAGGGAGGTCTCCACCATGCCATTGCCCACGGTGCAGCCGCCGGCCAGCGACGCGCCTACGCCCATCATGATGCCGCCCCAAATAGCGCGGGTCGCGGTCTGTGCATCTGGCACGCGCACACGGAACTCACCAGCGGACTTGGCGGCGATAAAAGCGCCCACCAGCAGGCCGATACCCAACAGGGTGCCCCAGTTCATGCGCGCGGAATCGCCGGTGGCGGTCCAGCGGACGATGTCCGCGGTCGGCGTTGTGATACCGAGGCCGCCGTTGCGGCCAGCGTTGGCCGAAAGCACAAAGCCCACCGTGCCGATGATGCCCACAGCAACCGCCGCGATATTCATGTTCAGCGGCTTGGCGTACCACGGCTGGCCCAGGTCCACCTTCGGGCGGCCGGCGTCCTTGGCGCGGTAGTGGCGCCACAGCAGGAAGGTCACGACCCACAAGACCGCCACCAGGATCCACGGTGAAATGTGCAGCGCGCCATGGATGGTGGTGACCGGGAGGCTCCACTGCTTGAACCAATCATTGGCGCCAGACAGCGGGCCGGACTTCATGGCCGCGGCCGAAAGCCCATAAAACAGCAGCGCAATCCACGAGCCGACCAAGCCCTCGGCCGAGCGGTACCACGTGCCGGAGGCGCAACCGCCGGACAAGATAATGCCGAGGCCAAAGATGAAGCCGCCCACGATGACGGCTACCGGCTTAAAATCACTAATCTCCGGCGAAAGCACGCCCGTGCCTGTCAACAGAGTCAGGCCAAAGGCATGCACCGAAATCAAAATGAGCAGGGCGGTAAAGCCGCGCCAGGTCTTGTTGAGGAAAATATCGCGCAGCATACCGGTTACGCAGAAGCGCCCGCGCTGCAACACAGCACCGAAGGCGATGCCTGTGAGAAGTCCGGTAATACTCACACTGTCTCCTTGCATCGAGTCAAGGGTTTCAGACTACGCCCTCTAAGACAGAATTGTCTATAATTGACGTACAACCCGGTTTTAAGGTGGCAGATTTCCGCGTTTCCGTCGGCCTTCCCTATGCCACCTCAGGCGCCCCAGCCGCTCCGGGCACAATTAAGGAGAATTAACCTATGGGAATCCCAGACGACGTTGTCCTCGATGGTTATACCCTCATTGAGCAACACGCAATCGACCACGAGTTCCTGCTGCGCGGCTCTCCGCTGGGCACCGAAACTCCCCTCCTATTCGCCCTGACCATTGCGGGCGTACTGCTGGTTGCGGCGAGCTTCTTCCTCCGCGGAGGCAGCCGCGTCGCCGCCGGCTTGGTGGGCGCCATCCTGGCGCTAACCAAGCTGTGGTGGATGCCCTTCGCGCTATGGCAGCAGTTCGATGACGGCCAAGTATTCGGCTACACGCTCAAGTACTTCCCGCAGTACTGGCCGGTGGCGTCCCTTATCGTCGGCGTCATCGCGCTGGTGGGCCTAGCCTCCGCCATTTTCCGCCGGCCTTAGTTGCCCAGGCCAGCCCAGCCGCGACTAGCCGCCGAGCACCGCAATTGCGATGTGTACCCGGTTGGTGCCATCGATCTTGGCCAGGATGTGCTTCATGTGCGTCTTGACCGTGGTCAGGGAGATGAATAGCTGCTCGGCAATCTCGGCGTTGCTCAGTCCTTGGGCCACCAGCTGGGCGATTTCATTTTCGCGCTCGCTCAGCTCGGCCAGCCCGCTGGGCTGAATCATCTCTTGTTCCGGCTGCGGCGGCGTGGCCGCCAGCCCCACCAGGTTTTCTAGCACCTTCGGGCTGAGCTGTTGCTGGCCTTGGGCCGCCGCTCTTACCGACGCCACCAGCGCCTCCGGCGCCGTTGTCTTCAACAAAAAGCCCACCGCCCCAGCGCGCAGGGCGTGCAGGATGAATTCGTCGGTATCAAAGGCGGTGAGCATCACCACCGGGATTTCGCGCGCGCCGGCGAGCGAGTGCAGCTGCGCTGTCGCCTCGATGCCGTCCATGACCGGCATGCGAATATCCATCAGCACCACGTCCGGCTCCTCGGCCAGGATGAGCTCCACTCCCTCCTTGCCGTTTCCGGCCTCGCCGATGACGCTGATGCCCGGCGCGCCTTCCAAGATCATGCGCAGGCCGTGGCGCAGCAGCGGCTCATCATCGACGAGAACTACACGAATCTCACTCACTGTACTTCCTTCCTGGGCAGGCGCAGCGTCCACGAGAAACGTCCTTCCTCGTCCTTTACCCGCAGCGATCCGCCCACCACACTAGCGCGCTCGCGCATGCCGACGATCCCGTACCCGCCACTGTTTCCACTCCCCTTCTTCTCGGCCCGGGTGACGGGGTTGGACATGGTGATAGACAGGGCGTCGGCAAGCGCGGCGATAGTGATGGTCACCGGCTCGCCCGGCGCGTGCTTGCGGGCGTTGGTCAGGCCCTCCTGCACCGCGCGGTTGAGCGCGTGGCCACCCATGGTGCTAAGCTCCGCCAGCGACTGCGGCCCCGTGCCCTGCTGGTAGCGCACCTCCACGTACATGCCTGCCCGGCGGGAGCGCTCCACCAGCGATTCCACGCCCTCGCGTGGGTCAATGCGCCCCTCACTGCGCAGCGAGTGCAAAGCCTCGCGCAGGTCCCCCACGGCGGCCTCGGCTTCATCGCGAATCGTGCGCGCAGATTTCCGCGTCTCTTCCGGATCCAAGTCCTTGCGGTAGGCCAGCCCGCCGGCATAGACCGCAATCATGCTCAGCCGATGCGAGAGCGTATCGTGCATATCCCGCGCAATCCGGTCGCGCTCCTCCTGCCGCGCAAAGTTTTCCCGCGTGGCCATTTCCTCATGCGTGAGCTCCGCCTGCGCCTGCAGCGCAATCGTGCGCTCTTTTTGGTTCGAGCGAACCAGCCCAACAACCAGTACGACCAGCGCCGGGATAAGCGGGCTGCCGTAATAACCCATCTGAAACGGAATATTTGCACCTTTAGCACCGGAAAAATCAGTGTCGACTAGTTTCGAGGCCACCATGGCCGTGCATACCAGCGCGATCCACAACCGGCTGCGGCGCGAGGCCGCAGAAAACGCCGCTATCATTACCGAAGGACGGTACTCAGCAATCGTCACCGTCGCCGAAATAATGGTTGCGGCTACCAACGCACTGCGCGGGCCGGGCTGCGTGCTGCGCGGGTCACGCTCTCGGGCGGCATGGCGCAAGGCGAAAGGCAGAAGCATCCAGGTGCCGACCATCACCGCGGCCGTAACAAGCATGCGATTTACTGAGGCATCAGTATCCGCTAGTCGCATCAACGAGACCAGCACGTCGCCGACGACAACAATTACTGCGATGAGAATTTTCTGCCACAGCGGGCGCTTAAGCATCTCGTCGGATTTTCGGAACAACTTCATAACGCGCACCAGTCTAAGCCGACCCGCCGCCAGCGCGGTATCCCCCGCAGGGAGGATTCTCCGAGCTTAGCCACGCGCCTCTAAGACCATAATGGCGATGTGCACGCGGCTCGTGCCGCCGATCTTTTTCAAAATGTGCTGCATATGGGACTTTACCGTGGCCATGGACACCACGAGCCGGTCGGCAATCTCCTGGTTATTCAAGCCTTGCGCCACCAGCTCGGCGATTTCTCTCTCGCGAGAGCTAAGCCTACCTAAGTGGTTGCGGGCGGTACGGGTGTGGTGCGAATGGGCGTCGGAAAGCGCGGGGCCTTGCATGCCTACCAGCTTGTCGACGACCTGCGGGCTCAACAGCGGCTGCCCCGCCGCGGCCGCACGCACGGCCGCCATGAGCGATTCCGGCGGCGTCGACTTCAACAGGAACCCAGCCGCCCCGGCACGCAGAGCCCGCAGGATGAAAGAATCGGTATCGAAGGCCGTGAGCATGATGATCGGCACTGCGTGAACGGACAGAATCTTCTCCACGGCCGCGATGCCATTCATGACCGGCATGCGAATATCCATTAACACCACATCGGGCTGCGCATCGAGGACGGTAGCCACCGCGTCCCGGCCATTGCTCGCCTCGGCCACGACCTCAATATCGGGCGCATTAGACAACAGCAGGCGCAGGCCGCTGCGGACCAGGTCCTCGTCATCAACGAGCACTACTCGCAGGGCATCGGCCATCATGCTCCCTTTCCTACTGGTTGATTCCACCGCGCGCGCCACAACTGCGATGCGATGGGCGTATACGCCACAGTAACCGCTACCACTGCCGCGAGCGCTATCGGCACGATTCCCACGTGGCCTGCCACTACGCCATTGAGGAACGAGGGCACGAGAATATCGTTTAGCTTTTCGAAGATTCTGGGGAAAAATTCGATGACTAGTGTGGCCGCGATGAATGTCAGCGCAGCCTGCAGGAGCAACGTCCATAGGCTTACCCGATGCAGCCGCTTATCGACGTCCGGCTTCCCCACCGCCGCAAACAGCACCCTCGCGCCTTGCCCGCGAAACTCCGGCACGACATAACCGCGGCGCTCCACCAGCTCGATGCGGTCTGCGTCTTTGGGCGCGTTATCGTCGCTGTGCCCGCGCAGGAATTCCAGGCTATAGGCCGAGTCATCGGTATCGGTATAGCTGAGCTTGCGCGAGGTTCCGTTGACGGTCGAGGTAAAAAGACTGCGCTTAAAGTCTAAGTATTTTCCCGTCCACCCCTCGCGGGCCGTGGTTTCTTCTAGGTCGATGCGCATGAGCCCGTATTCGGGATGGCGCAGTTGCCAGCTCATCTCGCTCATCGTGTGGCCTCCTTGTGCGCTAGCGGTAGCTGGATCCTCCATCTGAATTCCTCGCCTTCGTTTCCTTCCGGACTTCCCTGGTCAGCCGCGATGCTCATGCGCCCGCCGGAAAGCTCCACACGCTCGCGCAGTCCCACTAGACCGTAGCCACCTGTGGTGTCCGCGCCATTGCCCGTTTCGGTTCCTGCCTTCTCGCGCGGGACTGGGTTTCGCATCTCGATGTCTACCGCGCCGGCCGCCTCGCGCACCGTGATACTTACCGGCTGACCGGGCGCGTGCTTGCGTGCGTTCGTCAGGCCCTCTTGTACTGCGCGGTGCACGGCGTGCTGCGCCATCGTGGATAGTCCGGCGAAAACGTCCGGGTCGGTACCGTCCGCGTAGGCCACCGTTACCTCTGCGCCGGCCTCCCGTGCGCTCGCGACCAGCTCCTCGACACCGGTGCGCGGGTCCTGGGAAAGGTCTTCGCGCAAGGCGCTTAAGACGGTGCGCAAATCTTCCACCGCGTTTTGGGCTTCAGCGCGGATGGTGCGCGCAGCCTCCGTAAACTCCTCCGGCACACCCTCGCGCGGATAGCTCAGCGCTCCCGCATGAATAGCCACAAGGCTCAACCGATGCGAAAGCGAATCGTGCATATCCCGCGCGATGCTTTCGCGCTCCTCTCGCCGCGCATGCTCCACCTTGGCGCGCATCTCTTCGCGGTTCATCCGGGCTTGCTGTTCCACCCGCCACCGCTTTTCGCGCTGGTTGCCGCGCTTTTGGCCTGCAAGCAAGCCCGCGACCATCACGACCACGACGAAGATGGCCCCAACCCATCCGATCTCGTCCCAACTTAGGTACGGGTTAAAGCTAGTATCTATCGCAAACGCCAGTACAAAGCATGCCACCGCGACCACCGAGCGCGTGGTCGAGCGCCGCGAGACCATGGAAATAAAAGCCACAACTCCGCTGACCGCGCCGAAATAGGAACTAGACCCCAGCAGTACGATGCAACCGGCGATGAAGCTGCGGGTGGAGCCGGCATAGTCGACGTCGGAAAGCTCGCGCGGCTGGTGCTCCAGGGCAAAGGGCAGGGCGATAATACCCAGCACGCCCACCGCAAACCCGGTGCAGATATAGGGCCCGTACTCCTCAAATGTCGGCGAGTACTCCTCAATATCGAGGTTCATCAGCACCATGCCGACGAGCCAATTCGCCACCGCGCAGGCGGCAACAATGCCCGCCGTACTCCACTTCGTTCTGACCATGGCCCCAAGCTTAAGCCCGCGGCCATAGTCCCTAGGGATGATTTATTTCTGCACCCCGGCCGCATCGCGCATGGCCTTCGTCTGCGCGGACGGATGCTCGTTCTCGGTAGCGAGGCGCTCAAACGCCACGGCCGCCAGCGCGGCGGCCTGCATGCCGAGTACGGAATCATCAAAGCGCATCATCGGCGAGTGATTCCACTCGCGCTGATTTTCGGGCTTTTCCGGATTGGCCGTGCCCATCCACATAAACGTGCCCGGCACCTGGGAGAGGACGTAGCCGAAGTCCTCGGAGGCCATCATCGGGGCGTCGAAAGGCTGGACGTTCTCGGCGCCAAACATCTGGCCCCACAAGGTGGCGGCGAATTGGTTCTCGCGCGCATTGGTCTTGGTGGTCGGGTACAAAATCTCGAAATCCACCTGCGCGGTGCAGCGGTGCGAGGCAGCGACGGAGCTGGAGACCTCCGTAATCATCTGCCGCACGGCGTCGATCTTTTCATCGCGCAGCACGCGCACCGTCGCGCCCAAAGCCGCGCGCTCCGGGATGGCGTTATACGCGCCGTCGCCCGCCCACAGGTTGGTCACGGTAATCACGATGGGCTCCAGCGCATCAAAACGGCGGGTCAGCGCGGTCTGCAGCGACATCTGAATCTCCGCCAGCGCCGCCACCGGGTCGATGGCATCGTGCGGGCGGGAACCGTGCCCGCCCTTGCCCAACACCGTGATGGTCAGGTTGGAGGAGCTGGCCATCATCGGGCCTGGCACATAGTGGAAGGTGCCGCGATCCTGCGGGCCGACGTGCAGGCCGTAGGCGGCAATGGGGCGTCGGCCAGCGGCGTCGAGCACGCCCTCCTCAATCATCGGCAGCGCGCCGCCCGGGCCTTCCTCGCCGGGCTGGAACATGAAGGTGACATCGCCGTGCAACTCCTCGCGGTGCTCGCACAGAATCCGCGCCGCGCCCACCAGGCCGGCGGTGTGCAAGTCGTGGCCGCAGGCGTGCATGTACCCATTCGTCGACGCGAACGGGCTGCCGGTCTGCTCGCGCACCTCCAAGGCGTCCATGTCCGCGCGCAAAAGCACCGACACCGGCCGCTCGCCGCGCTGGCCGCCGCGCAGCACAGCCACCACCGAGCTCAAATCCTGGCCCACGTGTATCTCCAGCGGCAGGCCCTCCAGCGCTTCTAGGACCTTCTTCTGCGTGCGCGGTAGGTCCAGGCCGATTTCCGGGTTGCGGTGCAGGTCGCGGCGGAAATTCTGCAGCTCCTCGAGCATGCCCTCGCCCATTTCCTGGAATACCTCGGTGGCTACCCGCTCACCAATGCGCGCCCGCGTCACCGGCAGGGGCGGCAGCTGCTGGGCCTGGCGCGGGGCGGCCAGGCGGCCGGGGTTGGTGGGGCGAATTCGCTTGGTCGGGTCAGTCATGGGGAGCTCCTTTTCTCGCTTTCCTATTCGAGGGTACCGCAGGTTATCCACAGGGCGCCGGGCGGGTTCGGGGTTGGTGTGACGGGTGGGGCGAGTTATCCACAGGCGGGCGCGGGTGGGCTACCGCGGGCTTGCGGGGTGTCTTAGGCTCACCGGCATGACCCGCTTGCAGGACTACGCCCGCCAACTTGCCTCGCCGATGGAGCTTCTCGGCGAGGTCTCTGGCGCGCGCGAGGCCGACCTGCGGCGGCTGGGGCTTCCCCGGCAGGAGGTCCGGAGCCTGCTTGCGCTTGCCGACGTCTACTTTGGCCCCACTCCCTTCACCCGCCGGCAGCGCTCGTGCCGGGCAACCAAGCATTGCTTGGCGACGTTGAAGATCATCGAAAAGTACGTCTCGCGCACGAAATCCAAGCGGGATGCGTGGGCGCTGCGCGCTGAATTATGCGCGAACGACCAAGACGTGGAGCGGCTCGCGCGCACGCGATTGAAGGAGATGTATCCGCCGCGGCAGCCGGAGAAAGGCGTGCGAATGACGCGGCGCAAGGGCGGCCCGTCGACGCTCTCGATTACCGGCGATTCCGATTTCATTGCTGACCTGCACGCCAGCATCAATGAGGAGAAGCCGCTTGATTCCGTGGAGAATATCTTCTTCCGTGGCGGGGCTACGGCGCGGCCTGCCGCGACGACGAATATCATCATCCAGCTCGATGAATTAGATGAAATCTTAAGCGGCGGAGGCGAGGAAATCACGCTGCGGCTGACCAATGGTGCCGAAATCAGCGGCGCGAAGCTGGTAGAAAAGCGCTTGGCCGAATGCGGGCTCGTCACCCTCGTCCATCCTTATGAGGGAGCGGTGAACCTGTATCGCACCTCGCGGCATGCCTCGGAAAAGCAGCGGCTCATGGCGGGCGCGGAAAATCCCACCTGCCCGTGGGCCGAGTGCAATTATCCGGCGGATAAGTGCCAGATCCACCACCTGCAGGCGTGGAAGCACGGCGGGGAGACCAATATGGCGAACCTCAGCGTGGCGTGCCCGTATCACAACGGCGTCAACGACGACGATCCGCACGCTCCGCCGGTGCGCGGCCGCCTTGAACGGCGGCAGGGCCGAATAGTCTGGGTCCCGCCCTGGGCCTATTCGACCTAACTACTCACCTAAAGCCCCGGCCGTACCGCCTATCCCGGCCGCAGAAAACCGACCGCGAAATATCAACCGCACGGGCCGGGCGCGCGGGCCGGGCGCGGAAGCCGGCAGCTAAAGACCTCGCAACCACGGCGTGGCTGCGAGGTGGGTTCGGCATGCGTGGGGTGGATTAATCGTCGGCGTCGGTAGACAGCGCGGCCACGAAGGCTTCCTGTGGCACCGAGACGGAGCCCAGCGTCTTCATGCGCTTCTTACCGGCCTTCTGCTTCTCCAGGAGCTTGCGCTTACGGGAGATATCGCCGCCGTAGCACTTAGCCAGCACGTCCTTGCGCATGGCGCGGATGTTTTCGCGGGCGATGATCTTCGAGCCGATGGCCGCCTGGACGGGCACCTCGAACTGCTGGCGCGGGATGAGCTCCTTGAGCTTCTTGGTCATCTTATTGCCGTACCACTGGGCGGAATCGCGGTGGACGATGGCAGAAAAGGCGTCGACCGGGTCGCCGTTGAGCAAAATGTCGACCTTTACCAAGTCCGCGAGCTGCTCACCGGCCTCTTCATAGTTCAGTGAAGCGTAGCCCTTGGTGCGGGACTTGAGCATATCGAAAAAGTCGAAGATGATTTCGCCGAGCGGCATGGTGTAGCGCAGCTCCACGCGATCCTCGGAAAGGTAGTCCATGCCGCCCATCTGGCCGCGCTTGGACTGGCATAGCTCCATGGTGGGGCCGACGAACTGCTCGGGCACGATGACGGTCATCTTCACCACGGGCTCGTAGACCTCGTTGAGCTTTCCTTCCGGCCAGTCAGACGGGTTGTGGACCCACTTTTCCTCGCCGTCTTCGGCCACCACGCGGTAGGTCACCGAAGGCGCGGTGGAAATCAGGTCGAGGCCGAACTCGCGCTCCAAGCGGTCGCGGGTGATTTCCATGTGCAACAAACCCAAGAAGCCGCAGCGGAAACCAAAGCCGAGGGCGACGGAGGTTTCGGGGTCGAAGGTTAAGGAGGCGTCGTTAAGCTGCAGCTTTTCCAAAGCATCGCGCAGGTCCGGAAAGTCGGCCTGGGAAATGGGGAAAAGGCCGGAGTAGACCATCGGGTCTGGGTCCTTGTAGCCCTTGAGCGGGGTTTCGGCGCCGCCGTTGGACCAGGTGACGGTATCGCCCACCTTGGTCTCGCGGACGTCCTTTACGCCGGTAATGAGGTAGCCCACCTCGCCTGGGCCCAAGCCATCACACTTTTGCATCGTGGGCGAGACGATGCCGATTTCCAGCAGCTCGTGATTAGCGTTGGTCGACATCATGGTGACCTTCTGGCGCGGGGTGAGCTTGCCGTCCACCATGCGGATATAGGTCACCACGCCGCGGTAGGTGTCATAGACGGAGTCAAAAATCATCGCGCGGGCCGGCGCATCGGCGTCGAATTCAGAAGACGGAGGCGGGACTAGCTCGCAGACCTTGTCCAGCAGCTCGACGACGCCCTCGCCGGTCTTGCCCGACACGCGCAGCACCTCTTCCGGCTCGCAGCCGATGATATTAGCGATTTCCAGCGCGTATTTTTCCGGGTCGGCGGCCGGCAGGTCGATCTTATTGAGGACCGGGATGATTTCCAGGTCGTTTTCCATCGCCAGGTAGAGGTTGGCGAGGGTTTGGGCTTCGATGCCCTGGGCGGCGTCGACAAGCAGGATAGCGCCCTCACACGCCTCGAGCGCGCGGGAGACCTCGTAGGTAAAGTCCACGTGGCCGGGGGTATCGATCATCTGCATGACAATCTGCTCCCCCTGCGCGGTGCCGGACTGGGGCACCCACGGCAGGCGCACGTTCTGCGCCTTAATGGTGATGCCGCGCTCGCGCTCGATGTCCATATTATCGAGGAACTGGTCACGCATATCGCGCTCCGCAACCACCTTGGATAGCTGCAGGATGCGGTCCGCCAGCGTCGACTTGCCGTGGTCGATGTGAGCAATAATGCAGAAGTTTCGGATTCGGGCGGGATCCGTAAACGTCGTGGCCGCAAAGTTTTCAGACATACGTCTACAATAGTCGACATGAAAAGCGCCATGCTCACCCGTCTGCGCCAAGCGCTGGGAATCAGCGAGCGCGAGCCCATAGACACCGGCCTGAGCCGCATTAATTCCCGGTTGGGGCTGGATAGGTCGGATGAGTTCCACGAGCCACGCAAGGCCGCCGATATCCGGGTAGAGGCCACCGCCTCCCACCCCCGCTCCATATTTTTCTCCCCCGATATGGACGGCCAGGCCGATTCCGGCGAGGTGGTCTGGGTGTGGGTGCCGGCCGAGGGAAAGCAAGCGCCACCGCGCGAGCGGGCCATTTTGGTCGTGGGCCGCACCCGCACCACGGTGATGGGGCTGCTTATCTCCCCCAATCCAAAGCATGCGCTTGACGACGCCTGGCTGGAAATCGGTTCCGGCGAGTGGGACGAGTCCGGGTGCGATTGCTGGGTGCGCCTCGACCGCCTGCTCGAGGTATCCGAGGAGCAGGTGCGCCGGCAAGGCACGCTTTTTCCGGAACGCAGATTCGAACGAATCGCGAATAGGTTGCGGGCGCGCTACCACTGGGCCTAGCCGCCGCGCGGCCGGCGGCCACGGGGAGAGTTTTGGCAGGTCGGGTTCGGTACTGCTATTGTGTGTTGGTTACTTACTTGCCGGGCGCGTTGGTCAGGGCGGGCAGGACCTTGGGTTCGCTCTTCGAATACCAGCGCCGAGCGCGCCAGTAATTGCTGGCCGCGGGAGTAGTCCGAGTAGGTCGGTTTCTACGTCAATCACTTTCGATTACTAAGAGGTATTTTTCATGGCAAATATCAAGTCCAAGCAGAAGCGCGTTATCACCAACGAGAAGGCACGTCAGCGTAACAAGTCCGTTCGCTCCGCCGTCCGTACCGAGATCCGCAAGTTCCGCGAGACCGTTGCCGCTGGCGACAAGGCTGCTGCTGAGAAGCAGCTGCGCGTGGCATCCCGCGCCCTGGACAAGTCCGTGTCCAAGGGTGTCTTCCACCGCAACACCGCAGCCAACAAGAAGTCCGGCATGGCTTCCGCGTTCAACAAGATGGACTAAGAGCCATTGCACAGATTATCCCCCGGTCGCGCTCTACGGAGCGCGCCCGGGGGATTTTCTTAGCTTATTTTGGGCGGCGGAACCGGCAGGCAGGGCCGGTGAGACTTAGGCGGGGCGCTTAGGCCAGTTCGTCGTTGAAGTAGTCTTCGAAGATGGCGCCGGCGTTGTGGAAGGCGTCGGCAAGCGAAGTGCCGCCACGGGTTTCCACAAAGGTCTCATAGGCGGTCAGCAACTGGGTGTAGATAATGTTGACGGTCGGCGTGAGGCGCGGATCGGAGGACTTCCAACCCTCACGGGCCTGTACCGCCTGGCGGACGCGCTGAATGATGCGGCTATTGCGCTGGCAGTACAGGGCGCGCAGCTTCGTGTCCTTTGCCAGTGCCTGGGCCGTGAGCTGGGAAATTTCGGGGAAGAACTCATTGCCTACGGCACGGTTGAATTCGGCCATGGCCATGATTTCGGAATCTTCGCGCAGGCTTCCGGTGGGCAGGCCGGCAGCGAAATTCTGGAACTGGTTCTCCACTTCCTCTGACATTTCGGGGCCTAAAACTGCCGATTCTTTGTCTTTTATGTGATTAAAGAGGGTACGGCGGGAAACGCCTACCTCGCGTGCGAGTTCCTCCATGGTGAACCCGTCATAACCTCTCTCGATGACGAGGTTGAGCGCAGCGACTCGGATTTTTGATATACGCGGCATAAATGCCCCTTTCTGTCCCGACGCCCTTTAAGCTTCAGTATCTTTTCTTTCTCCCTAAGGAATTGTGAGGAAATTCTATTTTGCCTACAAACTAAGGGATTTTGGGGCGATTTTATTACCTTATAATCGGTCAGGGAAACCACCATGCGCTTCGCGGGAATTCCCCGCCTGCGCGGCGGCGAGTTTGCGCCCGTCATGACACTATTTGAGAAAACTGTGACGTTAGACAACCAGGGCGCCAAGCCCGAGCGGCCGGCCCCACATTTTATCCGATCGCGCGTTCGAAAGACCGATGGTGCTTGTGTCCGGTGGGACGGCTAAGATGAGTCAACGATGAAAGACGTTAAGCCACTGGTGAAATGGGCGGGCGGGAAGCGCCAGCTCTTGCCGCATATCCACGCCGCCCTGCCGGCGGAGGCCCCGCGGCGATTTTATGAACCCTTCATTGGTGGCGGTGCGGTGCTTTTCTCTCTCGAACCGGCCAGCGCACGGGTCAACGATCTCAATGGTGAGCTCATCAACCTCTATGAGGTGGTGCGCGGCGGCGTCGATGAGCTCATTGAGGAACTCGCGGGCTACCCCAATGAGGCAGAGTTTTTCTATGCGCTGCGCGCAGTGGACCGGGATGCCCACAAGTTTGCCGCCCTCTCCCCCGTCGAGCGCGCGGCACGAACGTTGTATCTCAACCGCACCTGCTATAACGGCCTGTACCGCGTGAACGCGGCCGGTCAGTTTAATGCCCCGTTTGGGCGCTATAAGAATCCCACCATCTGCGATGAGGACACGCTACTCGCGGTGCACCGCTATTTTGCGGACAATGATGTGGCCTTCTCGCAGGGTGATTTCGCCGCGGCGGTAGCAGAGGCGCGCGAGGGCGACTTTGTATACTTCGACCCGCCTTATGACCCGGTGAACGTGACGAGCTCGTTTACCGGCTACCAAAAGGGCGGCTTTGACCGTGCGGAGCAAGAGCGCCTCAAAGAGGTCTGCGATGACTTGGATAGGCGCGGGGTGAAGTTCCTGTTGTCTAATTCGGCCACCGAGTTCATCCGCGAGCTCTATGCGGACTATGAAGTAGGCATCGTGGGGGCGACGCGGGCGATTAACTCCGTTGGTTCGAAGCGGGGCAAGGTCGACGAGGTCCTGGTGCGCAACTACGAGGTCCGCGGTGACTAGCGGGCCGGAAGCGCAGGAGCTGCGGGCGCGCTTTGGTGTGCCAGAAACGGTGAAGCTCGGCGTCAATGACTGGGGGTGGCTGCGCATCCTGGCGGCGGGATACGACGCGGAGCTGGAGCGGCGCGGGTATTTCTATATCGGCGCGCGGGAGCTAGAACGGCTTTCGGGCCGGCAGCCGCGGCTGATGGCCAAGCATGATTTTTCTACGTCGCGGCCGTGGATCTTTCAGCGCCTCCAGCTGGGAATCGTACCGGTCAGCCGCAGCGAATACCTGGTGGGCCGGTTCAACCTCTACGAACGGTTTCCAGAAACGCAGCGCGGCGAGGTACGCACGCTGGAGTTGCCCGCGGGGCTGGACACCCTCTCGTTGGAGGGGGTGAGCTCGGAGGCGGTGGCGTTAAATGGGGCGTCGGCAAGCGGGATGCTAGAGGACTTCCTGGGCTGCGGGCCATTGCAGGCGACGGTGGCCGGGCGCATGTCCACGCGCGGGCTTAAGGTGCGGCTGCCGGACTTGGGCGTGGATGTGGCGGTGGACCGCGCGCAGATGGAGATCGACGGCGGCTTCGAATCGCTCGAGCACCTGGTGCTGGTGGAGGCGAAGAACCACCTTTCGGACGATTTCAATATCCGGCAGCTATATTTTCCGTATCGCCGGTTCCAGCAGCGCCTGGCCAAGGATGTCGTGCCGGTTTACCTGGTGTATTCCAATGGTATTTTCCACCTGTACCGCTATGAATTTCGGGACCCGGCGGATTTTCGCAGCATTGCGCTGGTTGATAGCGCCCGCTACGCGCTGTCGGCCTCGACCCTGGACGCGCAGGCGGCGCTCGATATTGTGCGGGCGGTAGAGCCCGAACCCGAGCCGGCCGTGCCCTTCCCACAGGCCAATAGCTTTGAGCGGGTGGTCAACCTGCTGGAGCTCATCGCCCTGCAGCCGCTAAGCAAGGCGGAGATTACCCAGCGCTATGACTTTGACCCGCGGCAGGCGGATTATTATGCCAACGCCGCGCGCTACCTGGGCCTGGCGGAGCCGGTGGAGGACACGTGGGAGCCGACGGAGCACGGGCGCCGGGTTACCGAGCAGCCGCAGCGCGACGCCCGGAATGCGGCACTCATACGGGCGCTGGCGGCGCGGCGGGTTTTCCGCGAGGTGCTTGAGCTCAGCCTGGCCCGCGGCGCGGTGGCTAGCACCGCGGAGATTTGTGCAGCCATGGAGGGGCTGGGGCTGAGCTTGGCGACGTCCCGGCGGCGCGCCTCCACCGTCGCCCGTTGGACCCAGTGGGTGCTGGACACGGTGGCCGAGGGCACGCCGCGCCTGTTTTAAGCCAGCAGGTTCTGCCCGCCGGAGATGATGAGGACGATGCCGGCGATGATGAAGAAGAGGCCAGAGCCGATGTCGATCCACGGGCCGGCGGCGATGAGTTTGCGGCGCACCGCGTTGGTGGAAATTACCGTGGCGACGACGAGGAAGAAGAGGAAGGCCGACAGCGAGAGCGAGAGTGTCAGCGCAATCGCCAGCCAGACGGGTGGGCTAGCCGGGAGCAGCGGGGCGATCATCGCGGCGAGGAAGAGCACGATTTTCGGGTTGGACATATTCGTGGCCAGGCCGACCTTGAAGGCGGTGCGCAGGCGGCCGAGCTGGGCAGCGGCGTCTTCTAAGTCCACGGGCGGGTTGGCGCGCTGGGCGATGCCGCTGCGCAGCGCGCGCGTTCCCATAAACACTAGGAAGCAGCCGCCGACGGCTTGGACCGCGCCGAGGATTTCCGGGAAGGCCGTCAGCAGCGCGGCGGCACCAAAGACGGTGGCGGCGCACCAGAAAAGCACGCCGATCTGGATGCCAGCGGCCGCGGCAATGGCGTGGCGGCGCGAGCGGGTAGCGTAGCGAGTCACCAAAATGATGTCCGGCCCCGGCGAGGCGACGCCCACCAGGTTCATCAACAAGAGGGTGAAAAAGGATGTCCAGGTCACTCCCCCGCCTCGCTTTCCAGGCGCGAGATAAGGTCCTCGCGGCCGAACAGGCGGGCCGAATCCAGCGCGGAGGGCTGGCCGGCGGTGGGGTCGGCGTGGGCGGCAAGGAGGGCGTCGATAACCGCGTCTTCCTTCTTGAAGATGGCACCGGCCAGCGGGGACTGGCCGCGATCATTGAGCAAGTTGACGTCCGCGCCGGCGCGGGCAAGTGCGGTAACCAGCTCGGCGTGGCCGTGATAGGCGGCGAGCATGATAAAGGACTGGCCTTCGTGGTTAACGAGGTCGATATTCACGCCGTGGTCAATATAGGCGAGGAGGTCCAGGTTGCCCTCGCGCGCCATGTCAAAGAGCCGACCGGCGAATTCTTGCACTTGCGTCTCAGACATGGTTTCTAGCTTATCGCGCCAGTTCCGCGACGCGTTTGACGGCCGCCTCTATGGCGAATTCGGGCTCACCGCCTTGGCCTTTAACGGCGGCATCAAGCTCGGAGACGAGGATGACGGCCTTGGTGACATTATCGGCGGACCAGCGGCGAGCCACGGGCTGGGTCATTTTGACCACGTAGGGCGCCAGGCCGGTTTGGCTCGCCAGCGAGTATTGGTCCCCGCGCGCGGAGTAGAGGCGGGCGACGGCGCCGACCTTATTGGCCAGCGCGGCGGCAATCGCCACGGGGCTCGCGCCCAGCTGGAGGGCGCGGCGGCAGGTGGATACGGCGGCTTCGACGCGGCCGGCGACGGCGGCGTCGGCAATGTCCCAATTGGCCACCTCGGCCACGCCGACGTAGTAGTTTTGCACCGCTTCGCGGGTAACGTTGCCGCCGGTGTCGGAGACCAACTGAGAGATGGCCGAAGCCAGCTCGCGCAGGTCAGAGCCCACGCCCTCGAGCACGGCATGGATAACGTCCGGGGTGGGGCGCACGCCGTGACTGGAAAATTCGCGGGTGGCCCACTGTCCCAGCTCATTGGGGTAAAGCGAGAAGACCTCGTGGACCTCAGCAATCTTGCGCAGCTTGGCCACGAGCTCGGGCTGCTTCTTCTTTTTCTTCAGCGTCTTGGCCGTCACGGAGTAGATGATGACCATGGTCATGCCCGGCGCGGGGTTGGCGCAGGCGCGCAGGAGGATATCGACTACTTCCTTGCCGGCGCGCTCGCAGTCGCTGATGACGATTACGCGGTTATCGCCAAAGAGCGACGGGCTGGTGGCCTCGAGGATTTCGCCTTCAGAGACCTCGGAGGCCTTGAGCTTCGTCAGCTCGGGCCGAGCACCGGTGGGGCCGCTCTCCTCGGCCGCGGCGCGCTGAATCTGCAGGCGGGCGCGTTCGGTGAGGAATTCATCGTCGCCGAGGATGAGGTGTACTGGAGGCATGCCCGCCATTCTAGCCTGCGGCCAGGCCGAGCCAGGCGATGCCCGCCAGCGTCAGCGCCAAGGTGAGCCACGGGCGGTGATAGAGGAGGCCGGCGATAATCCATGCGTAGGCAAGCAGCGTAAAAAGCGGGTTGGCGGGGATGGTGACCACGGGCAGGTGGGCCACGCCGTGGGCGACGGTATTAATCCACCACGAGAAGGGCTCGATAAGGCGCAGCAGGCCGGCGCCCAGCACATCGAGCGGGCCGAGCTGGGCAAAGATGGCGGCGATGAGCCCCACGATGGTAATCGGCACGGTGGCGGGCTCGACCAGGATATTGGCCAGCACGGAGACCACGGAGACCTCACCGGACATGAGCGCCACCAGCGGCAGGGTGACGATATCGGCGGCGATAGCCACGGCAACCGCGCGCAGGAAGATGGCGGGCCAGCCGGTCACGGCCAAGTGCTTATAGATGAGCGGGCTCAGCGCCACGATGCCGAGCGTCGCCGCACAGGATAGGGCGAAGCCGAAGTGCACGGCGAGGTCGGAATCCACAAAGAGCAGCGCGATGATGCCGAGGCTTAAGGCATGGATGGGCTCCATGCGCGTGGAATTGAGCACCGCGAGCAGCCCCACTACACCAGCGACGGCCGCGCGCTGGACGGAGGGTTCGAAGCCCACAAGCAGAACATAGGTGGCCAGCGCGCACAGGGAGGCGGCCACGCGGGCGCGGGGCCCGAGCGCGAAGGCGGCGCACACCACGGCAGCGGCGGAGCAGACGATGGCCACATTGGCGCCGGATACAGCACTCAAGTGGGAGAGCCCGGTGGCGATATACAGGTCGCGCTCGGCGGTATCTTGCAGCGCGGTATCGCCGAGCACCATGCCGGGGATAAGGCCCTGGCTGGAAGGACCGACGGTATCGAGGACCAGCGCGCGGAAATTCTCGGCCACCTCGGCCGCCCAGCCGGCCAAGCCTTCGGGTTCGGCGGTTACCTGTACGTCGGTGGCATTGGCGCTGAGCTTTCCGACGCCCGCCCTATCCGACTCCCCTACCCTTACCCTGGCCGTAACCTCGGCGCCAGCGGCCGCTGGGACTGGTTCTGGGCTAAAGACCGGCAGCTGGGTCGGGTATCCCGGAACCTTGAGCTTGAGCAGCCAGCCGCCCGTACTGGTCTGCGTTGGTGCAGTGACAAGGCGCCCGGTGACTTCGCTGCCGAGGTCGAAGGCGGCGGCGCGAGCCTGGCGCACCGCGGCGACGAGCGCCGCACCCCCAGCGACCGCCCCGCAAAAGAGCGCTTGGCCCCATTGACGGGCAATGAGGCACAGCGCGACGACGACCGCGATGAGTGCGATGGCCCAGCCGCGGCCGGCGAGCAGCACGGCGATGACGGCCAGCCAAGCGGTGGCCGCGCCGGGGACGAGCCGCAGTTCTCGCATCGCACGCTCGAGCTCGGGTTAGAGCTGGACCTGGTCTTTAAGCTGCGCCAGCTTCGCCGGCCCGATGCCGGAGACCTCGAGGAGCTCTTCTACATCCTTGAAACCGCCGTGCTCCTCGCGGTAGGCCACGATGGCCTGCGCGGTCACCTCGCCGACGCCCTTGAGTTCGGTGAGCTCCTCGGCGGTGGCGCTATTGAGGCTCACGCCGCTGCTGCTAGCGCTGCCGCCAGGGCTGCTGGAGTTTTCGCCGGCGGGGGCGGGTTCGCCGGGTGCGGGAGCTGGGGCGGCGCCGGAGGGCAGAATGTGGAGTTGTTGGCCGTCGGAAAGCCGCTGGGCATGGTTGAGGGCCATGGTCTCGGCGCCTGGTAGCGGCTGGGCGGCATCGAGGGCATCGGCCACACGCGCGCCGGGCTCGAGTGTTTTCAGGCCGGGCTCTGCAACTTCGCCGATGACCGAGACGATGATCTCGCTAGGCTCTTCGCTGGGGGCCGCGCCTGGGCTCATTGCTGCAGGCTCGGGCATGCCGGAGGCGTCATCGGAGCGCGCATTAATGCCGAGCCAGACCACCACGCCGATAACGAGAATGACCGCCACGGCGCAGGCCTGCCAGGGGCTGATGCGCAGTCGCGGGCGCGGGTAATCGACGGCGAGGAGTTCTTCCTCGCCGGTGGGTTGGGTAAATTCGCGGAGTCGTTCGCTGATCTTGGGTGCCGCCATGGCGCTGAGGCTAAGCGCGGGCGCACACCAGTGAAAGGTCGGGCGAAGGCGGGCTGTGGATAACTTGTTGTGGACGTCAACAAACCCGGCGCGCTGGGCCTAGTTATCCACAGATCGGCGCGGTGGGAAGGCGCGGGGTCGACCACGTGTGTGAGAATGCACCGGTTCGGCGGGTGGTTCGGAACTAAACACGGCGGAGACGCCGATGGCGGAGGGGCCGGTGTGGACAGAGAGGACGTCGTTAAGCGGAGTGCAGATGAAGGACGACCCTTGCGGCAGCGCGGCTTTAAGGAGCGCCTCCAGCTTGGCAGCCGCGTCTTCGGCCTGATTGTGCTGGATGGCGACGAAGGCCGGCTCGCCGTCCGCGCGGGAGGCGATGAGGTCCACCAGCTTGGTAAAGGCCTTGGTCTGGGTGCGGGTCTTGCCCACCAGCTCCAGCTTGCCGCGGGTAATCGACATAATCGGCTTGGTGGCCAAAAGGGCCGTAGAAAGCACGGCCGTGGCAGGGGAAAGGCGGCCAGAGCGGCGCAGGTCCTCCGTGGAGTGCAGGTAGACCCAGGTAGACGCACGCTTGAGGGTATCGACGGCCGCGGCGTAGCACTCGTCCAAGCTGGCGCCGCGGGAGGCGAGCTTGGCGGCGGACATGGCGGCCGCGCCCATGGCCATACCGGCCGAACCGGAGTCAATCACCCGCACCGTGTGCGGAAAAACGCCGGAGGCGGATACCGCCGCGGAATAGGTGGAAGATAGCTCTTTGGACAGATGAATGGCCACCACGCCATCATCCTGGGCGCGCTCCATTTCGCGGCCGTAGGCGGCGGCCAGCTCCAGCGCGCTCAGCCCCGAGGTGGAGCGCTCCAGGCCATCCTTGCCGTGGCTTTCCATAAGGTGCAGGTCAATGACGGTGATGGATAGCTGCTCCGCCAGCTCCGGCGGCAGGCCCGCGGAGGAATCCGTAATGACGCGGACCGTCACTAGATATCCGCCCCGCCGTCCCCGGTGACCTCGCCGCCCATATTCCAGCCGTCGAAATACCACTGGGCGCTGCCCACATTGTCTGGGGTGAACTCCAGGGAGGACAGCGGGGTTTCCGGGTTGAAATCAGGGCGGGCCGTCAGCTGTGACCAGTGCGTATTCTTCAGGCCGGAAAGGATTCCGTACTGCGCGTGGTCAAGGCCCAGCAGGTGACAAGTCAGCGCCGAGATAGCGCCGCCATGGGCCACGATGAGGACGGGGCCCTGGTCCCAGCCGGCGAAGTCTGCCATGAGCTCATCGACGACGGGCCGGGCACGCTCGGCCACATCCACGCGGGATTCGCCCTGCGGCGGGGCCCAAGTGGGATCGTGGCGCCAGATGGCGCGCGCGCCAGGGAACTCGGTATCTACCTCGGCGGAGGTTCTGCCCTGCCACTGTCCTAGGTGCGTCTCGCGCAGGCGGGCATCCGTGGTGAATTCCACGCCGAGGGCCTCGGCGACGACGCGGGCGGTTTCGCGCGCGCGGAGGAGATCGGAGGCGACGATTTTAGACACGCCCTGATCCTGCAGCAGGCGCGCGGCGGCGCGGGCCTGCTCATAGCCTAGCTCGGACAGCTCGGTGTCCAAGTGGCCCTGCATGCGGCCGGTGGCGTTATAGGTAGTTTGTCCGTGGCGGATCAGGATCAGGCGGCGGCTCATGCGGGCTTAAAGCTCCTCGTCCTCACCAGGGACCTTATCGGCCAGTGGGAGCTCATCGATGGAATCGACTTCGCGCGGGTTAACGCCATTGGTCCATTCGCCCGGGCGCTCTGGGGCCTCGATGCCCTCGATCTCCAGTGCCGGGCAATCGTGGTACAGGCGGTCTAGGCCGTAGAACTCGCGCTGGTCATTGCGCTGAACGTGGACGACGATATTGCCATAATCCAGCAGCACCCAACGGTTCTCGCGGTTGCCTTCGCGGCGCTGCGGCTCGAAGCCTTGCTTGGTCATTTCGTCTTCGACTTCATCCACGATGGAGCCCACCTGGCGCTCGTTGTCTGCAGAAGCGAGCACGAAGACCTCGGTAATAGCGAGGACATCGGAGACATCAATGGCCGCGATATTGGTGGCCAGCTTTTCTTGCGCGGCGTGGGCCGCGGTTTCTGCCATGCGGCGGGCGAGATCAGAAGTAGACAATGTGTAAAAATTCCCTTTTCGCGTCTGAGTATATTCGGTATGAACTATCTCTATTGAGAGTCTATTCTTGCACGTTTAGCAGGCCCGTGCCCAAAATCTTGGGAAGGCCGCGGAAGTTTCTACAAAGGCTTATCTGGGTTGGGCCCGTAGAGATTATTCTTGGTGATGTACTGCACCACCCCATCCGGAACGAGGTACCACACGGGCTGGCCTTGAGCGGCGCGTTCGCGGCAAGCGGTAGAAGAGATAGCCATCGCGGGAATGTCAATAAGATCGATATCCTCCTGCGCATCGGAGGGCAGCATATCGGCGCTTAGCTCATAGCCGGGGCGGGTAACGCCCACAAAGTGCGCCATCTCCAGCATCTCTTCCCAGTTATGCCAGCTCATGATGGATGCCAGCGAATCGGCACCGGTAATGAAATAAAACTCCGCCTCCGGGAAGAGTTCGCGTAGGTCGCGCAGCGTATCGATGGTATAGGTAGGCCCCTCGCGGTCAATGTCTACGCGCGAGACGGTAAAGCGCGGGTTGGATGCGGTGGCCACCATCGTCATCAAGTAGCGGTGCTCGGCCGCGGTGACGTCGCGGTGGGACTTTTGCCACGGCTGGCCGGTGGGAACAAAGACGACGGTATCGAGGGCAAACCGGTGTGCAGCCTCGCTGGCCGCTACCAAGTGGCCATTGTGGATGGGATCAAAAGTGCCACCCATGATGCCGATGCGCTGTGGGCTAGTCATGGGTGGTGATTATAGTCGCACTACTAGGGGCGGGTCTGACCGGTACCCTGCAGGATCCACTTGGTAGAGGTCAGCTCCGGAAGTGCCATCGGGCCGCGGGCATGCAGCTTCTGGGTGGAAATGCCGATTTCCGCACCCATGCCGTAGACCTCGCCATCGGTAAAGGCGGTAGAGGCGTTGAGCATGACTGCGGCGGCATCCACCTCGTTGCCGAACTTCACTAGGACATCGGCGTCCTGCGCGGCGATGGCCTCGGTGTGGCCAGTGGTGAATTCGGCGATGTGGGCAATGGCACCGTCGACACCGTCGACCACCTTGGCGCAGATATCCATGGACAGCGACTCCTCGCGCCAGTCCTCTTCGGTGGCCTGCACGGCATCCTTGACGCCGAAGGCCTCGAGCCCAGCGACGTCGCCGTGGATGGTCACGCCCGCCTCCTGCAGCGCGGTGATGATGCGGAGCTTGGCGGAGTCGTCCAAGGCGGCGTCGATAAGCACGCACTCCGTGGAGTTGCATACGGAGGTGCGGCGGGTCTTGCCGTTGATGACCATGTCGATAGCCTTGTCCAGGTCCGCAGAGGCGTCCACGTAGAAGTGGCAGTTGCCGGTGCCGGTCTCGATGGCCGGGACGGTGGCGCCGGTGACCACGGCTTCAATAAGCTTGGCGCCACCACGCGGAATGACCAGGTCCACCAGGCCACGAGCGGTGATGAGGTCTTGGACGGAATCGTGGGTCTCGCACGGCAGGAGCTGCACGGCCTCGCGCGGTAGATCGAACTCGGCGAGGGTATCCTGCAGGATTTCTACCAGCTTAGCATTGGAGTTGCGGGCAGACTTGGAACCGCGCAGCAGCGGCACGTTGCCGGACTTGATGGCCAGGCCGAAGGCGTCCACGGTGACGTTCGGGCGTGCTTCATAGACCATGCCCATCACACCGAGCGGGACGCGCACCTGCTTCATCTGGATGCCGTTGTCCATGGTGCGGCCCTGCAGGATCTCTCCTACCGGGTCCTGGAGGCCGGCTACCTGGCGCAGGCCCCCGGCAATGCCTTCGACGCGCTCGGCGTCGAGGGAGAGGCGGTCAATGAGGGACTCGGACATGCCGCGCTCGCGGCCGGCGTCGATATCCTGCTTATTGGCGGCGAGAATATCTTCGGTGTGGGCGATAAGGTTTTCGGCTGCGCGCTGCAAGATCTCATTCTTGCGCGGCGTGGACAGCTGCGCCACGACGGGCGCGACTTCCTTGGCAGCACGGGCTTTGGACAGAACTTCTTCGCGTTCAGTGTTGCTCATGCCATACCAGCCTAACGAAAGGCCACGCGCATTTCAGCGACCTCAGCCGCGGTGGGGTTGAGCTGGCCATCGTCAGCGCGGCTACCGGGGCTATCCATCAGTAGCCGGCCTCGATATCTACTTCCGTGGGGATTGCTTCACCCGCGGCAAACCGCTCCATGACCTTTGCTGCATGCGCACCGATGCGGCGCTGCACCGAATACGGCGGATTGGCCAGATGCGGGGTGATGACTACGTTGGGCATCTCCCACAGCGGGTGCCCGTCGGGCAGCGGCTCGGGGTCGGTGACATCCAGGCCAGCGCCGGCGATCTGGCCGGCGCGCAGGGCCTCGACCAGCGCATCGGTATCCACTAGCGGGCCGCGCCCAACGTTAATGACCACGGCGTGATTGGGCATGGCGCGGAAAGCGGCGGCGTCGAAAAGCTGGTGGGTCTGGTCCGTGAGCGGTGCCAGCGCCACGAAATAATCGGCGGTCGGCCACACGCGCTCGATATCGGAGGTGGCATAGGTTTCATCGGCGCCTTCAACCGGGTTACCGGAACGATTGACCGCTATGATGCGCGGACCAAAGCCTTCTAGCATGCGAATGAGCCGCTTGCCGATGCCCCCGGCACCCACCACCGCCACCGTCTTATCCTCAAAGAGGAAGCTGGTGTGCGCCTCCACCTCATCGCGGTTATCCCAGCTCGTCCCCACGCGCTTATGCGCATGCAATTGGGCGAGCAGGAGCGCAATGGTGGACTCGGCCACGGTGGCATCATACAGTCCTGCCGCGTTGGACCAGCGGGCGGAGGTATTTCGCATGACGTCGAGCAGGTGGTCCACCCCGGCAAAGGGAACCTGCACCAAGCCGACGCTTGGCGGGAGGGGCTGCGGGAAATCATCGGGACCGCCGTTGAAGACGAGCACCTCGGCTTCCTCCAGCGAGACACGCTCGTGGCCGGCAGCATCGAGGGCCTGCAGGGTTTCCTCCCACGGGGTGGGCAGCATCGCGTACTTCATTAGTAGCCAGCCTCCGCATCGACGCGGGTGGGCATGGCCTCTCCCCTCTCCCACGCTGCGGCATTGGCGTTGAAGATAGTGCCCAGGTGGTACTGCGCCACGTGCGCGGAGGCGGCCATGTGCGGCGTCATAGTGCAATTGGGAAGGTCATACAGCGGATGGCCATCAGGCAGCGGCTCGGGATCCATAACCTCCAAGCCGGCGCCGGCGATGTCGCCATCGCGCAGGGCCGCTACGAGATCCTCGGTGACGACAGTGCTGCCGCGGCCGACGTTGATAAAGATGGCGGAGGGTTTCATGGCGCGGAAGGTGGCGGCATTGATAAGCCCCTCGGTGTCCTTGGTGGCCGGCAGGATGCAGAAAATGAAATCCGCCTCGCCCCACACGCTTTCGGCCTGGTCCATGGGCACGACCTCATCGGCGCCTTCCACCGCGCGGCCGGAGCGATTGACCGCAGTAATGTGCACGCCAAAGGGCTGCAGGAGCTTAATGAGCTGCTTGCCGATGCCCCCAGCGCCAAAGATCGCTACCCTCTTCGGCCCTTGCTGGTCATAGAGCCAGGCCTGGGACTCGTCCAGCTCCTTGGCCACCGACCACGACGCGGCTTGGGCGAAGGCCTTGTGGTGGTGCGCCTGGGAAAGGGCCAAACCGAGTGCGGACTCGGCCACTGGCTGGGCAAAGGCGCCGGCGGAGTTGCACCATGGCACGCCGTCTGGGGTAATGACGCCTGCATCGATGAGCTGATTGACGCCGGTATAACAATGCTGCACCCAGCCGATATTCGCCGGCATCTCCGGGATGCGGCGCGGATTGGGCGCATTATTGATATAGACCTCGGCGTCTTCAATGCTGCTTACGCGTTGGTGCCCGGCAGCCTCGATGTCTTCTACCATCGGCTGCCAGGTTTCCGGTCCCATGAAATACTTCATGCCCCAACCATACGGGGAATCTCGGCTCCGGGTTTAGATGCGGGAGGCGAAGTTGGAGAGGTAGTCCGCGTGGACGACGGAACGGCGCTGATCCTCGGGCAGGTCTTCCATCTTCTTGCCCTTGATGGCGTGGAGCTCCTCGGAGTCAAAGCGGACTTCGCCGCGGCCGATGACCTCACCATTCGGGCCCAGGATGTCGATGATTTCTCCCTTATTGAACTCGCCCTGCACGTCAGTAATGCCGACGGCGAGCAGCGAGGTGCCGCCTTTGGTGACGGCCTCCTTGGCGCCCTCGTCGAGACGGACGGCTCCGCCGGTATCGGCGCAGTAGAGCGCCCAGAACTTCCAGGCGGATAGCTGGCGTTCCTCGCGGGTGTGGAAGACGGTGCCCACGGAGGCGTCGGCAAGCGCGGGGCCAATATTATCCGTAGAGGTCAGCAGCACTGGAATGCCACCGCGGGTAGCCAGGCGGGCCGCGGAGACCTTAGTAGCCATGCCGCCGGTGCCGACCTTTCCGACATCACCAGCCACAACGCCCTTCAGGTCCTTGCCGGTGCGCACCTCATCGATGAACTTGGCATCCGGCTCGGCCGGGTTCTTATCGTAGAGGCCATCCACGTCAGAAAAGAGGAAGAGCGCGTCCGCACCCACCAGGTTGGCTACCAGCGCGGAAAGGCGATCGTTATCGCCAAAGTGCATCTCGGACGTTGCCACCGCATCGTTCTCGTTCACGATAGGGATGGTGCGCAACTGGCGCAGGCGGTCGATGGTGCGCTGCGCATTGCGGGCACGGTCGCGGTGGCCGGTATCGGACGCGGTGAGGAGGACCTGGCCGATGGTGCGCTTATAGCGCGCAAAGGACTGGCCCCACACAGAGGCCAAGTGCACCTGGCCGACGGACGCGGAGGCCTGCTTGGTAGCCAAATCGGTGGGCCGCTGGTGCAGGCCGAGCGGGCCCATACCTGCGGCAACCGCACCGGAAGAGACAATGATGACATCGGAGCGGCCCATGCGCGCATGGACGGCATCAACGATGTGATCGATCTTTTCCTGGGAAACGCGGAAATTTTCATCCGTGAGGGAAGAGGAACCAATCTTGACCACCACGCGCTTTGCCTGCGCGATGTCGTGGCGGAGATCCGATTCAAAACCGGACGCCACCGGATTTTCATCGAGCGGCTCCGGGAAAGGGGTATCAGCGGTAGGTCCGTCAAAAGGCTCTACCGGAAGCGGAAGGATGGGTTCTTTCTGTTCATCAGAAGACATGCCAACCGAGTTTACAAAGCCCACCCTCCAGCACACCCCAAGAATAGGGGATCTGGAAACTAGCCCTGCCACCTATCTCGGTTTGCGCCCTCGCGGGTGACCTCTTCATCATTGCCATAATCGTACTCATCAATAAGGCCACGGCGCGCCTGGGAGGCGCGCTTGCGCTCCGCGGCGGAGACACGGCCCGTGCCCTTCAGGCGGGCATCCTCGCCACGGCTTGCCATCGTCGGATCACCGCCAGTCATCGGCTCCCACTCGAAGGTAATGCCGCCGATAGTCACCGGGCAGCCTTCCACAGCACCCTGCTCGCGCAGCTCATCCTCCACGCCGGCCTTGGCCAGGCGGTCCGCCAAGAAGCCCACTGCCTCATCATTTTCAAAGTCAGTCTGGGTAATCCAGCGATCAATCTTCTTGCCCTCAACAATGAAGCCACCCTCGACCTCAGGATCAGGCTTCACGGTGAAATCAGCAAACGCGCCGGTATGTTTCTTATGGCCCTGCGCCTTGGGATGGATAACGGTGTGGTTCTTATCCTTCTTTGGCAACGGCTGGGCCTTGCGGTGCTCGGTCACCATATCCATGAGCCGGAACTTCAGCGGGTCCAGACCCTTGCGAGCGACTGCCGAAATAATAAAGACAGGCCAGCCAAACTTCTCTTCCAGATCATCCTTGACAAATTCCGCCAGCTCTTCGGCCTCAGGCACATCTGCCTTATTCAAAATGATGACGCGGGGGCGCTCACGCAGATCCCCCAAACCAGTATCTTCCTGCAAAGCCTCCTGGTACTTTGCCAACTCATTTTCCATCGCCTCAATATCAGAGACCGGATCACGGCCGGGCTCAATGGTGGCGGTATCCACCACATGGGCAAGCACCGCTGTGCGTTCAATATGGCGCAAAAAGTCTAGACCGAGCCCCTTGCCATCGGCCGCGCCTGGGATAAGCCCCGGCACGTCTGCGATAGTAAAGGAGCTATCTCCCATATCCACCACGCCAAGGTTCGGCTGCAGCGTAGTAAAGGGATAATCACCGATCTTGGGTTTCGCGGCCGACAGCACCGAAATCAAGGATGACTTACCTGCCGATGGAAAGCCCACCAGCCCTACATCCGCCATAGATTTCAGCTCAAGGATCAGATCATGTGCTTGACCCGGCTCACCCTGTAGAGCGAAACCCGGTGCCTTGCGGTTCTTTGAGGCCAAGGCGGCATTGCCCAGACCGCCAAACCCGCCTTCTGCAGCCACAAACCGCGTTCCCGGAACAGTAAGGTCCGCCAAGGTTTCGCCCTTTTCGGTGCGAACCACCGTTCCAGCCGGGACCTCCAAAATCAGGTCTTCACCGCGACCACCATTGCGCATATCGCCGGCGCCATTGCCGCCGCGTTGCGCCTTAATATGCGGGCGGTAGTGGAAATCCATAAGCGTATGGATTTGTTCAGAAACCTCGAGGATGATGTCGCCACCGTGGCCACCATTGCCGCCATCTGGGCCGCCCAAAGGCTTAAACTTCTCGCGGTGGACAGACACACAGCCGTGTCCACCGTCGCCTGCTTGCAGGTGCAGGACAACGCGGTCAATAAAACGTGCCATGGTCAAACCCTCCGTTAGTTAAATCTTTGTCCCCGCCAGTGTAATGCGTGTCTTGGGCTGGACTCCAACCGCAGCTGACAGAGACGGCCTACCTCGTGGGCCATCCCATCGGTTGTGTCCGCCAGCGTGGTGTATCTATTACCCGAGTGGAGCCTCGTTTCGGTATCCACAAAACCAGAAAATCCTCGAGCCACCCTCACTGGGGCAGACTCGAGGATTAACCTCAGCGGCCTTAGTTAGGCAGTTGCCTCTGCAGCAACCTCTTCAGCCGGAACGATGTTGACCATACGGCGGCCACGCTTGATACCGAACTCAACGGAGCCAGCTGCAAGCGCGAACAGGGTATCGTCGCCGCCGCGACCTACGTTCTCACCTGGGTGGAACTTGGTACCGCGCTGACGCACGATGATCTCGCCGGCATTAACCTGCTGACCACCGAAGCGCTTGACACCGAGACGCTTGGACTCGGAATCGCGACCGTTGCTGGAGCTGGAAGCACCCTTCTTGTGTGCCATGTGGTTTTCCCTCCTTTAGGGATAATTACAGCCGGTTAAGGCTTACTTGATACCGGTGATCTTCAAGGTGGTCACAGGCTGACGGTGGCCCTGACGCTTCTTGTAACCAGTCTTGTTCTTGTACTTCAGGATATCGACCTTCGGGCCCTTACCCTGCTCAACGATTTCTGCGGAGACAGAAACCTTCTCCAAGTCGGAAGCCTTGGACTTAACATCGGCGCCATCGACGAGCAGAACCGGGGTGAGAGCTACGGCAGAGCCTGGCTCACCCTCGATCTTCTCGACCTTGACGAGGTCACCTTCAGCAACCTTGTACTGCTTGCCGCCGGTCTTGACGATCGCGTACATAGAGGGTTACCCCTTATCTAAACTCGCTCGGAAGCAACCGGGGAGGCCGCGTTCCGAATGGACACTTACACATTGCGTTTAGTTCCCGCGCGAACATGCCCGCACAGCTCACAAAGTGAGTGTCGGACTGATCCAGCGCCGTGAGTACTAAACAGCGACTGTCAAAGACTACCCCGTAGCGGGCACAAAATACAAACCACGCTTTTTGTGCCCGCGTGGCGTAGCCCTAAGACTTGCTTCGCCGTGCTACGCGGCGTCGGCCACGCCCAGACTTAGCGCGCGCATTTTCCTGGGGTGCACCGCTTCCTGCAGCCCGGTTCTGAGCGGCGTTATCCTGCACCTTTGGGGCCTTGGCGCTTGCCGACGTCCCCTTCTTGCGCACCGCCCTCTTCTTTCCGCGGCGCAGCACCTTGGTATCGCCCGTGGCCGCCCGCTGGCCAGCACCGGAACGATCCGACGAGCCATCCTGCTGCGTCGAACGGCCCGGGGCGGTCTTCGCTACCTTCGGATTCTCTGCTACCGCCTTTTTAGGAGCGGCCTGGCGCACGGCACGGCGACGCCCACGGCCCTTACCACCGGCGCGACCCGCGCGTGCGGCGCCAGCGGCCTTTTCATGGCGCTGCTCGGCGGATCCGCCCGCCTGCTTGTGTCCGTGCTCCTGTGCCTTTTCCTTGACCTCGTGCGGCACGCGCGAGGTGCTCCGGCGCTTGGCCGGCTGGGTGCGCACTGAGCGACGGCGGCCACGCCCGCGAGCCTTGCGCTCTTCGCGCGAGGTCTTCTCTCCGTGCTGGGCTTCAGTCCCGCTAGCGTTACCGTCGGCGTCGGCAGAGTCCTGCTCACCGGCGACCGCGAAATCCTGCGGCTGCGGGCGCCTATCGGAGCGCGAATTGCCGCGGGTGCGGCGCTTGCGGCGCGGGGAAGCCTCAAACTCGGCTACTGCCTCGTCATAGGTCTTTCCAGTTGCTTTCTCCGGAGCTATTTTCTCCGGAGCGGCTTCCTTTTCCAGTGCCTTCTGCTCGCCGCCTGCAGCCGTGTGCGTGGCCTTAGACCGGCGCGTCGCCCGGCGCGGCTTCTTGCCACGCTTGGAGCGGGCCGCTGCACCAGGGTGTGCCTGAGCAACGGCACCCGAGTCCGCGTCCGTATCCGCATCGGGGACATAGGAATTAAATTCCTGCACCTCGTCGCTCTCGGCCGCATTATCCGCCGCGGCATACGCGATGGCCTCGATATCGGAAACCTCAGTCTGAGTGCGCTTGCGCGCGCGGCGGCGACCGCGTCCACGTCCGCGCTCCTTGCTGCGGTCGTGGTCTCCGCTGTGCTCTTCCGATTCGGCCTGCGACTCAGCCGGACCGCGCTCGTCTACAACGACGTTTGCTACGAGGTCTTCCAACGACGTCTTGGCAGATTCCCGTGCGGCGTCCTCGCTCTCGGTACCGTAAACCGGCGCCTGGGTCTTTTTGAAGCGCTTGGGCTTGGAGGAGTTTTCGGGGGCGTCGTCAAGCTCGTGCTTATGCATCGCCACCGCAGTCGGGTGCTGCTGCGGATCGTGGTGCTGCTTCTTGTGTGCCTTGGACTTGCGGCCAGAATGCTTGGAGCGCTGATCGTCCTCGGCCTCGTCCACCGGATACTGGTGAATGATGATGCCACGGCCGTTGCAGCACTCGCACTCGGTGGAGAAGGTCTCCACCAGGCCGGTGCCCAAGCGCTTGCGGGTCATCTGCACCAAGCCCAGCGAGGTGACCTCGGAGACCTGGTGGCGGGTGCGATCGCGGCCCAAGGCTTCCTTCAGGCGGCGCAGCACCAGATCCTGGTTTTCTGGCAGGACCATGTCGATAAAGTCCACGACGATCATGCCGCCAAGATCGCGCAGGCGCATCTGGCGCACGATTTCTTCGGCCGCCTCGAGGTTATTGCGGGTAACGGTTTCTTCCAGATTGCCGCCGGAACCGGTGAACTTGCCGGTATTAACATCAATGACGGTCATGGCCTCGGTGCGGTCAATAACCAGCGTGCCGCCCGAGGGCAGCCATACCTTGCGCGAGAGCGCCTTATGCAGCTGCTCATCAATGCGGTATGCCTCGAAGGCATCCTGCCCGCCGTGGTCCTTGGCGCGGTAGCGCACTACACGGTCCGCAAGGTCGGGCGCCATGGAATCCACATAGGCGCGGACGGTATTGAAGGAACGCTTGCCATCGACGATGAGCTCGGTGAAGTCCTCGTTGAAGAGATCGCGCACCACCTTGATGAGCATATTTGGCTCTTCATACATGGTCACCGGCTTGGCACCCTTGGAGGACTTTTCCTTCTTGGCGTGTGCCACGATGTCCTCCCACCGGCTGTGCAGGCGGTTGACGTCGGTAGCAATTGCCTCTTCTGGGACGTTTTCGGCGGCGGTACGGATAATCGCACCACCATCGCCTGGAACCACGCGGCCGAGGATATCCTTTAAGCGCTTGCGCTCCGGGGCGGGCAGCTTGCGGGAAATGCCGGCGCTGCGCCCGCCTGGTACGTAGACCAGGTAGCGGCCAGCGAGGGAAATCTGGGTGGTAAGTCGCGCGCCCTTGTGACCGATGGGATCCTTAGCCACCTGCACCAGCACCTGGTCACCAGACTTCAGGGCGTTTTCTACCTTGCGGGCGCGCCCGTGCAGCTTGGTCTTGCGCCAGTCGATTTCACCGGCGTAGAGCACACCGTTTCGGCCCTGTCCGATGTCCACGAAGGCCGCCTCCATGGACGGCAGCACGTTTTGGACGCGGCCCAAGTAGATATTGCCAATGAGCGAGGCCTGGGACTCGGTGGTCACGAAGTGCTCGACCAACAAGTCATCTTCTAACACGCCCACCTGGGTGATGATGCCGGCGCCGTCCTCGCGCTCCTTATCGCGCACCACCATGGTGCGCTCCACGGCTTCGCGGCGGGCAAGGAACTCCGCTTGGGAGACGATGTGCTGGCGGGTGCGGCCCTTTTCGCGCAGCTCAGCACGACGGCGCTTTTGAGCCTCGATGCGCGTGGAGCCACGGATGGCCTTCGGCTCTTCAATGTGCTCGGGCTCGTCTGCCTGCTCTTCACGCTTCGAACCCGCGCCGCGTCCGCGGGATGCGCCGCGGCGCCCACGGCGGCGGCTTTCAGACTTTCCGGAACCGCGGTCGGAGCCGGAGCCGGAGTGCTCGCGGCTATCTTCGGCGGAATCGGCAGCGCCCTCATCGTCGTCGCGTGCGGAGTCGTCTGCAGAGAAGTCCTCCTCCGCTGCATTTACAGCCGGTGCGAATGCCCCTGCCTCGTCCTGTTGCGGGGCCATGAAGATAGGCGCAAAGTCATAGTGTCCAGAGTCTTCCTCGGATTCCGCGCGCGGGACGATGTGCGGGGCGTAGTAGTCATCCTCGAAGTCCTCGCCGGCCTCGGCCAGCGCCTCGTGCAACTTCGCCGCATCAACCGTTCCGGTATCGAGCGCGCTAGCCGGTGCTTCGCCCGCCTCATCCGTGGGTTCTGCCGCTTCGGATACTTCCGCTTCAGCGTCCTCTGGCTCCTCGGCGGCTGCGCCAGTTTCGGCTGCGGCCTGGGCCAGCGATGCCTCTACCTTGTCTTCGATCTGGGAGATCTCATTGTCCACGTTCTTGCGCACGCGGTGGCGCAGGTGCTCTTCGTCTTCCGCGGACTGCTCGCCTTCCCCTGACTCGACGGCATCTGCCGGCTCTTCGGGTGCCACGGCGGCGGACTTACGGGTGGCCTTGCGGGCGCGCTTGGCGCGCTTTTTCGGCGGCTTCTTTTCCCGTTCCTCGTCCGAGTGTTCTTCCGGTTGCGCAGCGGCCTCACCCTTGGCCTCTTCAGCCGGTGCTTGGGTGGAAGTTTCGGGGGCGTCGGCAACCGCGGCGGCGTTCGCCACAGCGTCCAGCACCTGGCCTGCTTCCTCGCGGGAAAGGGAGCTCTGCGCGCTCTTTTTCAGGCCCATGTCTTTGAGCTGTGCCACCAGCTCGCGCGAGGAAAGCCCCAGCTGCTTGGCTAGGGAATACACGCGGGTCTTGTCCTTGAGCTGGCTGCGGTCCAGGTTCTGGGCCAAAGACGCCGCCGCCTTGAGGCTTTCAGTTGTTTCTTGAGAGTTCTGTGCCACCATGTTCGGGCTTACTCCTGTACATCGTCTGTATTTGGCGCCGCCTCGGGCGCAGGCACGGACGAAGACCGTACCGCCGCCGCACGAGGCATAGTGCGCGCTATAAAAGTTTGTGGGATATGAAGTTATGCCGCGTCTCGTACGCGCTATCCCCCATTGTGTCACAGAACCGCGGGCAAGCTGGCAGGCGGTGTTATGTTGGCGGGGTGGCAGAACTAGCACGAATCCCCGCGCGCGAACTCGCGCAGTACCGACAGCGCAATGAAGTCCCGGTGCGCTCCGCACTTTACTTTGGCGTACCGGCCGGCTTTGCCATTGGCTTCGCCAACACAGGCGTGGACTATATGTTGATGGGAGCCGGTGTTTTTGCCGTCTTTGCGGTGCTGGGGTTGGTGCACCTCATCCGCAATTACCCGCGCGGCATCAACGCTGCGCAAGAGGAATTCCGTGATGGTGACTATCCCACGATTGCCTATATCGCACCGTTTATCCCGATCGCTGCGCCATTGGTCATGGCGCCACTGAGCGCAGCCGGCCTGCTCCCAGAGGTAGAGCTGGCCCCGCCCGTTGCCGGGATGCTGTCCGGCGCGTGGTGGGCCTTTGGCTTGCCGTTGGGCATCTGGAGCATGTTTTCCCAGTCCTTCCGGATCGGCCGGCGCCGCATTAACAAGATCCTGGAAAAAGACCCGCTCGACGGGGTTACGGAGGCTCGCTTGGAGCTTGCCGACGCCCACTCGGACATCCTCACCGCCCTCGTCGCCGCCGGCGCGGTGCAGGGAAACACGATTAATTCCACTGCCCTCTCGAAGTTCATGAAGGTAGACCTCGACCCTCTATCCGAACAGCTCGATGCTTTAGCAAAGGCGGACCTGGTGAAGCTGAGCCGCATGGGACTGCGCACCGCGCCCGCAAAGTGGACCATCACCATCACGCCGACTGGGGTTCGCTGTCTGTATCAAGTGGGCCGGCGCTAACTTGGCAAGCTTTTGTCTCCTGGGAAGAGCTTCGGGCCTATCCAGAGCATTATATAAACGAGGCCCACGAGCACTGGGATTTCAATCAGTGGCCCGATGGTGCCGGCGAGGGCCTGTGCTGACGCGGCGCCAAATGTACCGATGGAAACCGCGATGGCTAGTTCGAAGTTGTTACCAGCTGCGGTAAACGCAACGGAAGCGGATTGCGCGTAGTTCATTCCCACGACCTTTGCCACGCCCAAAGCTAGGAAAAACATTCCAACAAAGTAGATGACCAACGGAATCGCTACCTTGATCACCGCCGTGGGCTGCGCTACCAACTGTTCTCCCTGCAGGGAGAATAGCAACACAATGGTATAGAGCAAGCCGATCATCGCCAAGGGAGAAACTGCCGGAAGGAAGCGGTTTTCAAACCATTCGCGGCCTTTGACTTTCTCACCCCAGACCCGTGAGAGCACACCAAGCAGTAGGGGGACTCCCAAAAATACGAGAACCGCGGTGACGATAGACCAGAAAGAGAAATCAGCAGAGGTGGTATCTAGCCCTAACCACCCTGGCAAAATCTGCAAATAGAACCATCCCAGCACACCGAACATGGCTACCTGGAATATAGAGTTAATGGCCACAAGAACGGCGGTGGCCTCCCGATCGGCGCAGGAGAGATCGGACCACACTAGGACCATTGCGATACAACGGGCTAGCCCAACGATAATCAAGCCGGTTCGCAGCTCGGGCTGGTCGGCCAGAAATATCCACGCCAGGGTGAACATCAATGCAGGGCCCACCAGCCAGTTCAGCACGATAGATATCACCATCAGGCGGCCATCGGCAGCAATGTCTCGAGTCTTTTCGTAGCGAACTTTAGCCAAGGGCGGATACATCATAACTAGCAGGCCCAGCGCGATTGGAAGAGAAATACCGCCAACCTCTAGAGCAGACAGTGCTTCTCCAATGCCTGGCAGGAAGTGGCCTATCAATAGCCCCACAGCCATGGCCATGATGATCCACACAGGAAGGAATCTATCGAGAAATGACAACTTTGGGCGTTGCGTAACGGCCATGGCTCTCCTTGTGCACCGAGGAATTCAACTTTCGAACAGTACTTTAATCGCCCATATTGATACTCGTCAATATAACGGAATGGGAGGCAGACTCCTTATACTGTGGGCATGGACTCCTCCCCTAGCAATGCCGATAGCACCCCGGATGCACAGTGCTGTTCCCTGAGCAGTGGCCCACTCAGCCAAGGCGATTCCCTCCGCTTTTCCCAGCAATTTAAAGTACTTGCTGACCCAGCCCGCCTGCGCCTGCTATCCATATTGTGCGACGAGGGCTGCGGCCCGATGAGCGTTACGGAGCTGACCGCGCTTTCCGGCCTGAGCCAACCGACGGTATCTCATCACCTCGGCAAGTTGAGGGAATCCGGTCTCTTAATCAAGCAACAATCGGGCCGTACCGTTACCCATCGAGTGCAAAAGGAAGCCTTCCGCACACTGCGCCAGTTACTCTCCTTCGATTAGGAGAACTCCAGTCCTAGTCTGAGAGGTGAATGACCTCGCGTGCATTATCCTCAGCAATTATCTGCCGCGTTAAGCACCTTCAGCCCCGAAACAAAACCCCTGCTCCAGTTCTGCTTCTCTACGTATTTGCGGCTTTGCCGTTTCAATACTTATTCAGGGTAGGGCCGGATACTCGGTATGCGGCTCTCCGCCTGGGCTTATGGATCAAGCAATAAATAAAGCCCGAGCCTACAGGCTCGGGCTGAATGATGCGCTAAGTGCGCAAAAGTTTAGAGGTTCGGGAACCAGATAGCGATCTCGCGCTCAGCGGACTCTGGGGAGTCAGAGCCGTGGACGATGTTCTCGCCAACGGTCAGAGCGAAGTCGCCGCGGATGGTGCCCGGGGTGGCCTTGGAGACTGGGTCGGTGCCGCCAGCCAGCTGACGCCATGCCTCGATGGCGCGCTCGCCCTCAACAACACCAGCGATAAGCGGTGCGGAGGTGATGAACTCGACGAGGTCGCCGAAGAATGGCTTGTCCTTGTGCTCCTCGTAGTGCTTCTCCGCGGTCTCGCGGTCAGCAACGCGCAGGTCGAGCTCGGCCAGCTTCAGGCCCTTGCGCTCGATGCGGGAGATGATTTCGCCTACGTGGCCGTTCTTTACGCCGTCCGGCTTGATGAGAATCAGTGTACGTTCAGTCATGCCCCACACTGTACCGAAACCGCACGCATGCGTCGCGCGCTGGGGTATCCCGTTGGGGTAAAAGTGTGGGGGTCTAGGGCTATGCGAGTTGTTTAACTATCTCTTCGGCGCGTTCTTGGGAGGTGCCCCGAAACCACAGGCGTACCTGGCCTACTGCGGCGCCAAACTGGCCATTGGCCAGCAGGCGTTGCAGCTCCGCGCGCTGTTCCTTGTCCAAATCCTCGAAGGTGGCTTCTTTGGCCGGCTCAAAGTTGCTCCGCAGGGCCAAAACCAGAAAAACGCCACCAATGATGAGGGCGACTAGCGGTAGCCATGGCGTTCCCGTAGCGGCGCGGGCTGCCACCGCAGCGACGCAGGCGAGTGCGGCAAGGACGAGATAGAGAGTGCGCATGGGCGCTAGTCTATCGCGTCTGCCCCACCCGCCGGAGGTATCGAGCCTTATTTCTCGTTGAGGTGCTGCGTGGTGAGGTAACCGCGCTTCATGCGGGCGATGAGGTTGCTGCGCAGGTAGACGGCCAGCAGCCACTCCAAGCCAAAGATTATGAAGATGGCGGCCACGGCCCAGTGGACCATAAAGCCCACAATGACGCACAACAGCTGCGCCCATACGATGACAGACAGCGCCCACTTCTTATTCATGAACGCGATCATCACGAGGTGGAATACCACTGCGGCGATGACAAAGCCGTAGTTAAAGGGGGTCCACAAGGTACCGTCATAGAGCTTGTAGAGCATCGGCAGTGCGAAGGATAGGGCGAGCGCCTCCATAGTCAGGGAGCTGGCAATGACCATCCCGTTGAAGCTTTTGAGTGGGTCCTTGACTGGGGCTTGGCCCATGCCAAGCGGGCCGATCTCGCTTTCCGGGATCTGTTCTTCGCGGCCACGGCCGCGGGTGCGGCGGGGCGGGCGAGGCTGGTGCTCGCCGCGCGGGTGGTGATTGTCGCGGCTCATGCAGGTTCCTTTCCAAACATCGCGCGGGCATCACCAGCGGTGACGACCGAGCCGGTGATGATGATGCCGGAGCCGGACTGGACCTCGGCGTCCTCGGCAAGCTCCACGGCCTGGGCATAGGCGCCCGGCAAGTTATCGGCTACGTACACTCGCTCCTCGCCAAAGATATCGCGGGCGGTCTCTGCCAAGTCGTAGGCATCGAGGGCGCGCGGCGAGGAGTTTTGGGTGATGACGACCTCGGTGAGGTAAGGCTCTAGTGCGGTGAGGATGCCGGTGGCGTCCTTATCCGCGAAAATGGAGAGCACACCGATGAGGCGGGCGAAGTCGAAATCGCGGTCCAGCGCCGCGCCTAGCGCCTTGGCGCCATGTGGATTATGGGCGGCGTCAATAAACGTCGTGGGCGACGTGCGCACGCGCTCCAGGCGGCCGGGCGAAATCGCTTGGGCAAAACCATTGCGCACGGTCGCGACGTCCAGCGGGTGGCCGGCCGAGGCGCCGAAGAACGCCTCCACCGCAGCAAGGGCGACGGCCGCATTCTTGGCTTGGTGCTCGCCGTGCAGGGGCAAGAAAATATCCTCGTACATGCCGCCAAGGCCCTGGATAGTAATCTGCTGGCCACCGACGGCGATGCGAGACTCGAGGGCGGCAAACTCAGAACCGGAGCGGGCGACGCCCGCCTCCACGTCCACGGCCTGCTGCAGGATAACCCGCATTGCCTCAGGGTCCTGTTCCGCGACAACCACAATGTTTTCATTGGGAGTCAGCGGATCATCGGCATCCTCGCGCGGCTTGATGATGCCGGCCTTTTCACCAGCAATCTCTGCGAGGGTATCGCCCAAGTAATCCGTGTGGTCCCAGCCCACCGGGGTAATGACGGAGACGTCCGCATTGACCACGTTGGTGGCATCCCACCGGCCGCCGAGGCCGACTTCGACGACGGCGACGTCCACGGGGGCGTCGGCAAACGCGGCATAGGACAAGCCGACGAGGACCTCGAACTTGGACATGGGGACGTCCGACTGGGCATCGACCATCTCCACAAAGGGCTTGATCTCGTGCCAGATGCGCACATAATCGCGCGGGTGGATGGGCTGGCCATCGATGCCGATGCGCTCCGTGACGCGCTGCAGGTGCGGGCTGGTGACAAGGCCGACGCGGCGGTGGAAGGCACGCAGGAGCGAATCCACCATGCGCGCGGTGGAGGACTTGCCGTTCGTGCCGGCAATGTGGATGACATCGAAGGAACGCTCGGGGTGGCCAAGCAGATCCATGAGCATCTCGATGCGATCGAGGGAAGGCTCAATCTTGGTTTCCGGCCAGCGCTCATCGAGCTCTTCTTCTACCTCCGCGAGGGCGCGCAGCTCTTCGGCCGACACCTCTTGCGGTGCGGCCTCGTTGTACTCATCCTCGCTACCCATGCCCAAGTTGAGCGTCAGGCCGGACTCGGTGATTTCCACCGGTCCACCGTCGGTGCCTTCTTTGAGGGCATCGACGATTTCGAAGTCCTCAGTCTCCTTGTCCTTGTCCGCCACTACTTCAGGCCCTCCAAACGGCTGGTGATGCGCTCGACCTCTTCGCGGGCAACCTGCTGGCGCTCCTTGATCTTATTGACCACTTCTTCCGGCGCCTTGGACAAGAAGTTCTCGTTGCCCAGCTTCTTGCCGGTCTGCTCCAGTTCCTTATTCGCCTTGGCCAGATCCTTCTCCAGGCGCTTGCGCTCGGCTTCTACATCCACCGCGCCGTGGGTATCCAGGGTGACCTCCACGGTGGCCTGGGAAAGGCGCACCTCGATGGAGGCGGAAGGATCGAAATCCTCGCCCGGGGCGGTGGTATTGGCCAGATTGCGCACCAGTTCCTCTTGGCCGGCGAGATCCGCTGCGGCGAAATCGAGGCGGCCCGGCACCTTCTGAGAAGGCTTTACGCCCTGGTCGGAGCGGAAGCGGCGCAGCTCGGTGATGAGCTTATCGGCGTCCTCGATGCGGCGGGCGGCCACCTCATCCTTGGTAGCGCCACCATTGGTATCGGCAACGGTTGGCCATGGTGCCACGACGATGGACTCGCCGCCGGTCAGCGCCTTCCACAGCACCTCGGTGACGAATGGCATGGTCGGATGCAGTAGGCGCAGGACGACGTCGAGCACGCGGCCCAAGACAATCTGGGTATTGCGGCCCTGTTCGCTTACACCATCGCGCGGGATCTGGGTCTTGGCAATCTCCAAGTACCAGTCACACAGCTCGTCCCAGGTGAAGTGGTAGAGCAGCTCGTTGGCCTTAGCAAACTGGTAGTCATCCAGGTAGGCATCCACCTTGGCGCGGACTTCTTCGGCGCGGTCAAGGATCCACCGGTCGGCGTCGCTAAGCTCCACGCGGTTCGGCAGCGTGGCCACTCCAGCGCCGTTCATGAGCGCGAACTTGGTGGCATTAAAGAGTTTGGTGGCAAAGTTGCGGGCGGCCGCGGCGGCGTCGGAGCCAAGCGGCAGGTCCACGCCGGGGTTAGCGCCGCGGGCAAGGGTAAAGCGCAGGGCATCCGCACCGTAATCGCGCACCCAATCCATCGGGTCAATGCCGTTGCCCAAGGACTTGGACATCTTGCGGCCCTGCTCATCGCGGACCAGGCCGTGCAGGTACAGATCCTTGAACGGAACCTGCGGGCGGCCATCGGTGCCCTCGCCCAAAAGCTCCGGGGTGTGGGTGCCGGCAAAGGTACCGAACATCATCATGCGGGCCACCCAGAAGAACAAGATGTCGTAGGCGGTGACCAGCACGTTGGTGGGATAGAACTTCTCCAGATCCGGGGTCTTTTCTGGCCAGCCCAGGGTGGAAAATGGCCACAGCGCGGAGGAGAACCAGGTATCCAGCACGTCCGGATCCTGCTCGTATCCTGCCGGTGGCTCCTCATCAGGGCCAACACAGACGATGTCTCGCTGGCCGTCCTCGCCTTCTGGCCCGTACCAGATAGGAATGCGGTGGCCCCACCACAGCTGGCGGGAGATGCACCAATCGTGCATGTCATCGACCCACTCGAAGTAGCGCGGCTCGAGCGACTGCGGGTGCAGGGTGGTATCGCCCTCGCGCACGGCGTCGCCAGAGGCCTTGGCCATCTTGGCCACGTCCACGAACCACTGCAGGGACAGGCGCGGCTCGATGGGCTCGCCGGAGCGCTCCGAGTGGCCCACGGAGTGGACGTACGGGCGGATTTCCTTGACAATGCGGCCCTGCTCGCGCAGTGCCTCGCGGATCTCCACGCGGGCTTCCTCGCGGGTCAGGCCGTCGAAGCGGGTACCGGTATTGGCAATGTGGCCGGTGGTATCGATAACGGTGGGCATCTCCAGGTTGTGGCGGGTGCCCATCGCGTAGTCATTCGGATCGTGGGCCGGGGTGATCTTCACCGCGCCGGTACCGAATTCCATGTCCACGTAATCATCGGCGATGATCTTGAGCTTCAGGTCATCGCGGAACGGGTGCGGTAGCTCCTTGCCCACCAAATCGGCGTAGCGCTCGTCGTCTGGGTGGACGGCAATGGCAACGTCACCCAGCATGGTTTCCACACGGGTGGTGGCCACGATGAGGTGCGGTTCATCGTCATTGAGCGAGCCATAGCGGATGGAGACCAGCTCGCCCTCGACGTCCTTGTACACGACCTCAATATCGGAGACGGCGGTCTCTAGCACCGGCGACCAGTTCACCAGGCGGTTGGCCTGGTAGATCATGCCCTCATCGTAGAGGTTCTTAAAGATGGTCTGGACGGCGCGGGAGAGGCCATCATCCAAGGTGAAGCGCTCGCGGGACCAGTCCACGGAGTCACCGATGGCCCGCATCTGGTTCTGGATGGTGCCGCCGTACTGCTCCTTCCATTCCCAGACCTTGTCAATGAATTCTTCGCGCTCATAGTCCCAGCGCTTTTTGCCCTCGGTCTCCTTGAGCTTGGCCTCGACCTTGGTCTGGGTGGCAATGCCGGCGTGATCGGCACCGGGCAGCCACAGGGTGGCGTAGCCCTGCATGCGCTTGCGGCGGATAATGGAATCAATCAGCGTGTGGTCTAGGGCGTGGCCCATGTGCAGCTGGCCGGTCACATTCGGCGGCGGCAGCACGATGGAATAAGGCTCAGCCTCCGAATTCGCATCCGGCGTGAAGTAACCCTTTTCTACCCAGCCCTCATAGAGGTCCTTCTCTACGGCCTGCGGCTCCCACGACTTAGGCAGCGCATCGGCGCGGTTGGTACCAACTAATTGCTCATTATTTTGCTCAGTCACCTGGCCGATTCTACCTTGCACGTCAACCGGCTCAGCCAGGCAGGGTGCGCACCGAGTATGAGGTGCGCACCGACCGTGTTTTAGAGCAGGTCCGCCACGGCCTTGCGCTCCTCGCGCAGCTCGGCCACAGAGGCCTCGATGCGCTCCTTTTGGAATTCAGTGAGCTCCAGTCCCTGCACAATCTCCCACTGGCCGTTGCGGCTGACAGTGGGGAATCCGCAGATAAGGCCCTTGTCGACGCCGTAGGATCCGTCCGATGGCACCGCCGCGGTGCGCCAGTCCTCAGTGCCATGAATCCAGTCATGCATGTGGTCCACGGCTGCCGACGCCGCCGAAGCAGCCGAGGAGCTACCGCGAACCTCAATAATTTCCGCACCGCGCTTGGCCACCTTGGGGATCATCTCCTCGCGGTACCAGTCCTGGTCCACCTCGGCGTTGGAGTAGGTAATATCCGGGAACTGGCTAGCGGAGTGGTTGCCCCAAACCGCCACCTTGGTGAAATCGGTGGTGGACTTGCCGGTCTTTAGCGCAAGCTGGCTCAGGGTGCGGTTGTGGTCCAAGCGCATCAAAGCGTTGAACTGGGAATCATCCAAATCCGGGGCATTATTCGCAGCGATGAGGGCATTGGTATTAGCCGGGTTACCCACCACGAGCACGCGGACATCGCGCGCGGCGTAGTCATTGATAGCCTTGCCCTGCTTGGTGAAAATGGCGCCATTGGCCTCCAGCAGGTCGGCGCGCTCCATGCCCTTGCTGCGGGGGCGAGCGCCGACGAGGAAGGCAGCCGAGGTGTTTTCAAAGGCTTCCTTGAGATCATCAGTAACCGTGATGGAGTTAACCAACGGCAGGGCGGAGTCATTGAGCTCCATGGCAACACCTTGGGCCTTTTCCACCGCAGCGGGAATTTCCAGCAATGCTAGGTCCACCGGGGTGTCCTTGCCGTACACATCTCCAGCAGCGATGCGCCACAGCAGCGAATAGGCGATGTTGCCGGCGGCGCCGGTGACAGTGATCTTGACGGGCTGGGTCATGGTGTAAAGCCTCCTCAATAATGGCTGTGACATGGGCGGCACACGCGAGCCAGATTGCTCGCACCGCCAGGGAATGTAATCCATCACCGAGCTTAGCCCCACCGCCAGCATTCGCGCTGTGAATCTGGCCCCCTCTTTTGGAGGGAAAATCTAGGGCCCTTGCGATAAAATACCCCCATTTACCTCAAAATTAGCGCCCCCAATGGGCCAGATACTCCCGCACGGGGTGATTAATCGGGCATGATAGGAAAAGGAAATGCGGGACACTCCCCCACGCTGCACACCCAGAATGCATAGGGATTGCCAACTCCCGCACTATTAGACATCAGTTCACCGCGCCACCGCCGCGCCGCAAGGATTAAGGACTTATGCAATGAGCACAGAGAATACTGACCCACTGCAGGCTGCAGACCAGGCGGATTCTCCTCACGCTGCCCACGCGGAATCCGTCAGCATTGACTCCGTGGTGGACGTTGCGATCAAGCAGTTCTCCCGTTTTGGCTTTACAGAAACCAAGCTAGAGACCATCGCCCAAGAATCCGGCATGTCCAAGCGCATGATTCATTACCACTTTGGCGATAAGAAAGGCTTGTACCTGCGTGCGCTGAGCACCGCCGCGCAGCGCCTCAATCCGCCTGAGGATGCCCTGGAAATCGATACCGCAGTTCCGGTCGAAGGCGTGCGCAAGTTGGTGGATTGGCTCTTCCGCGAGCGAGTAGCCAACCCGGAGGCCATCCGCATGCTGGTATGGGAAAGTAATCAGCAGATTGTGGACCCGGCACAGCAGGCTATTGCCGACGTCGCCGGGGTGGCCCTCCACCTTGACCGCTTGCTGCTTTTGGGCCAAGACGCCGGCGCCTTCCGCCCCGGCATTTCCGCCAATGACATCTTCACCCTGATTTCCTCGTTGACGGTCTACCGCGTGACCAACCAGGTGATGGTGGAAAACATGCTGGGCGTAAACTTCAATACCCAAGAAAATATCGACGGCATGCATAGGCTCACCGTCGATGCTGTGCTGGCGTTTTTGACCGCCAATATTCCGGACTCGGGCCACGAGTCCTACCTCACCTCGTCCTCGTTCGATACCGAAGAAGGCGACGAGGCCTCCCCGCAGGATATCTACAGCGAGGAGTACTAGCGCGGGCCTTCCGGCCCACGCCCCACCCTGCCACAGCCCGCCAGTAGGCGCTGTGGCAGCTAAGGCCTAGGCAGATTCCTTGGCCTCGTCCTTGTAGCTAAACTGCGGCTCCGCGCCCTCGGTCACGCACTCCCGCGTGATGTGTACCGTGGCAATATCCTCGCGGTCTGGCAGGTCGTACATGACTGGGACCAAAAGCTCTTCCATGATGGCGCGCAGGCCACGCGCACCCGTCTTGCGCTCCAAGGCGAGCTCCGCGATGGCATCCAATGCCGCTGGCTCGATGTCCAATTCGCAGTCATCCATCTCAAAGAGGCGGCTGTACTGCTTAACCAGGGAGTTCTTGGGCTCGGTGAGCACCTTGACCAAAGATTCACGGTCCAGGTTATCCACCGTGGCCACGACAGGCAGGCGGCCGATGAACTCTGGAATAAGACCGAACTTCACTAGGTCCTCGGGGCGCACCTGGGAGAAGAGGTCAACCTTTTCGCGCTCGTCCTTGGTATCCAGGTTGGCGCCAAAGCCCACGCCCTTCTTGCCCACGCGATCCGCAATGACTTGGTCCAACCCAGCGAAAGCGCCGGCGACGATGAACAAAATATTGGAGGTATCCAGCTGGATAAACTCCTGGTTCGGGTGCTTGCGCCCGCCTTGCGGCGGGATGGCCGCCACGGTGCCTTCCAGGATTTTCAGCAGGGCCTGCTGCACGCCCTCGCCGGACACGTCGCGGGTAATGGATGGGTTCTCGGACTTGCGGGAAATCTTGTCCACCTCGTCGACGTAGATGATGCCGCGCTGTGCGCGCTCCACGTCAAAGTCCGCGGCCTGCAGCAGCTTCAACAGGATATTTTCCACGTCTTCGCCTACGTAGCCGGCCTCGGTGAGGCTGGTGGCATCGGCAATGGCAAAGGGGACATCGAGAAGCCGGGCCAAGGTCTGCGCCAGGTAGGTCTTACCGGAACCGGTGGGGCCCAGCATCAAGATATTGGACTTAGAGATCTCCACCTCATCGCCCTCGGCCTTCTTGCGGCGGGCCTCCAACGCGGCCGACTCTTCGGCCTTGATGCGCTTGTAGTGGTTATACACCGCCACAGACAACACGCGCTTGGCCTTGTCTTGGCCAATGACATATTTGTCTAGGAAGGCGGAAATCTGCGAGGGTCGGGGCAGGCGCACCTCTGCATCAGAGGATTCTTGCGCCTGCTCTTGGCCCAGTTCCTCTTCGATGATCTCATTGCATAGCTCGATGCACTCATCACAGATGTAGACACCGCCGCCGGCGATGAGCTTTTTCACCTGCTTCTGACTCTTGCCACAAAAGGAACACTTGAGCAGGTCAGCGCTTTCTTGCATACGTGCCATTAAGTTCTTTCACACTCGCTTTTCGTACCGCTATCCACAGTTGGAAGGACGATTCTACCCTTCCGAGCGGCTTAATCTTCATCTGTTTCTACCTTAGTAAATCAACCCGACAGGCCCTTCATTCATTCCCTCCCGCGTGGCGAATTTCCCAGGCCCTTCCTGCTCTTGCGGCATAAACTAGAAGGTGAAATCACCCTCATTCCACCCCTTTTTTAGGAACAGGAGCATCATGTTCGATCTCACAGGCCGGGTAGCCATTGTCACCGGCGGCGCCTCCGGCATTGGCCGCGGCATCGTCGCCTCGCTGCGGGAGGCCGGCGCCACCGTCATCATCGCCGATATCGACCTAGACCACGCCACCGCTACTGCCAAGGAGTTGGGTGCCAGCGCCATTCGCGTGGACGTCACCGAACGCGCTTCGGTTAAGGACATGTACCGCCAGGTCACTGCCGAGCACGGCGGCTTCGACATTGTGTGCTCCAATGCCGGTGTCTTTCCCAACTGCCCGCTGGCAGAGATGACCGATGATAAGTGGGAGGCGATGTTTGCCATCAATACCCACGGCACCTTCAAGGTGGTCCAGGAGGCGCTCCCCTATCTCAAGCAACGCCGCTATGGACGCATCGTTATTACAACGTCTATCACCGGCTCGCACACGGGCTTTCCCGGTTGGGCCCACTACGGCGCCTCCAAGGCCGCGCAACAAGGCTTTATGCGTTCGGCCGCGCTCGAGGTGGCCCGCGATGGCATCACCATCAACGGGGTCCTCCCAGGCAATATCCTCACCGAGGGCCTCGAGGCCCAAGGCCAGGAGTACCTCGATCAAATGACGCGCTCGGTACCGCTGCACCGCCTGGGCACCCCACGCGATATTGGCACTGCAGCAGCCTTCCTAGCTTCGGAAGAGGCAGGCTACATCACCGGCCAAACACTAATTATCGATGGCGGCCAGCTTCTGCCCGAGACCCCTGAGGCCATACTGCCGCCGCGCGATTAGCCGCGCTTGCCGACGCCCCCGTGTACCCCACGCAGCACAAAGCCCCCTGCTACACACTGTGCGGCAAGGGGCCTCGTGGGGATTTCATTCAGTAGCTGCTTACTGCAGCCAATCGAAGTCGAGCAGGAAAAGTTCCGCATCGAGCATCTCGTGTTCATCCGGAGCATGACCGGTGACGGTTTCTAGCGCCTCTGCTACGTCCTTAGTAGTAGCAGGGGTCTTATCAGCGTCAAGCAGGGTTTCTGCCACCAAAGCGCGAACCGGAGCTTCTGAAACGGTGTCCAGGCCGGTTCCAGTGGTGGAGCCCTTGAACGCATCAGCGATGCCGTCCATCAATGTACGCATCTTGTTCATTTCTCACACCTCCATGTGGCTTTCTCTCTGTTTGATAGAGAAGAATATACGCGGCACACTTCCACTAAGCAACCCCTAGGTCGCTTAAAGTTAACCTTTTGTTAACTTTAAGAAAGTGTGCCGCGCATCACACGGAAGGTTTACCCTCAGGCAAGAGGATTCTTTATAGGTCACCGAACGGCGTAAAGCCGAAGTAGTGGTCCAGCGTATCGCGAGCAATCCACATGATGGCCACGAGAATGACTACGGCCAACACCGCATAGACGGTCCAGCCCAGTACCTTCATCTGCGTACTTGCCGGAGTATCGCCCACGACAACGCCGTTGTCGTCACGAATTGGATCACCGGTCATGCACCGCATGCCCAGAGAGAACAGGAGCGGAATGCCAGCACCGAAGACCAGCGCCAAGCCTGCAACGTGAATGAGGGACTGGAAGATTTCTGCAGCAGTCATGGTTTAGCGCTCCTCTTGAGCAGTAGACGGCGCGGAGGCATCCTCCGCCTTGGTTGCGGATACTGGTGCGGCACCGGCAGCAACTGGCTCCTTGCGGTCAGAGCCCGCACCCATGGAGGAATCCACGGACTCGGAGTTTGGATCCCAGTCGTTGTTGACGTTGGAAGCATCCACCGGGTTCATGCGGGAGCGGATAACGATAAGTGCGGCCATTGCCAGCAGCAAGACGAAGTCCACGATGGCGCCGGTTGCTACGTTAGTAAAGGAAGAGACGCCATGTGCCAACCACCAGGTAGCAAAGCCCACGAACGCAGCGCACGGCAAGGTAATGAGCCATGCGGACACCATGCGCATGGCCACACCCCAGCGAACCTCAGCACCGCGACGGCCCAGGCCGGTACCCAAAATGGAACCGGTGGACACGTGGGTAGTGGACAGCGCCATACCACCGGTAGCAGAAGTCAAGATGATCGCTGCAGAGGTAGCTTCAGCAGCCATACCCTGCGGGGACTCAATCTCCACCAGACCCTTGCCCAGGGTGCGGATAACGCGCCAGCCGCCGGACATGGTGCCGGCCGCGATAGCCACAGCACAGGAAACGATAACCCAGGTAGGAATGCGGGCGTCAGCAACCGCATGCCCGGAAGCAACCAATGCCAGGAAGATAACACCCATGGTCTTCTGCGCATCGCCAGCGCCGTGTGCCAGGGACACCAAGCAAGCGGTAACAATCTGACCGTGGCGGAAGTGCTCGTTCTTCGCCTTGTTGGGAATGGTGTTGGTAACCCAGTAGATAAGGAAGGTCGCACATGCGGATACCAGCGCCGCGATAATAGGCGAGGCAACGGCTGGGATAATGATCTTGCCGGCAATGGAGGACCACTCCACACCGGTAGAGCCCATCGCAGCGAAGGCGGCACCAATGAGGCCGCCAAAGAGTGCGTGAGAGGAACTGGACGGCATGCCCAGCAACCAGGTGAACAGGTTCCAGATGATGCCACCGATGAGGCCGGTAAAGACCACCATCAAAAGCGCCTGGCCGTCGGTATCGGCGGCGGCTCCAGTTAGATCGTAGGAATCGAGGTTAACAATGCCCTTTGCCACGGTCGCAGCAACGTTGACCGAAAGGAAAGCACCGACAAGGTTGAGGACTGCGGAGATTGCCACCGCAGTAAAAGGCTTCAAAGCACCGGTGGCAATGGACGTAGCCATCGCGTTGGCAGTGTCATGAAATCCGTTCGTAAAGTCAAAGGCAAGGGCGGTTACCACCACAATGCCGAGGATAATCAGAGTCGCTGTCACAGCGTTGGCCCCTTGGAAAGAAAACAGATGAACACGGTACGCACCTACGACGCTTTCACGCGTCGCGGACGAAATGCAGATTACCCCTGCGCCTATCCACAGACAATTGATTTTCTTTAATATTCCCTTTGGTTAACCTTTTGTTAACCTGCTGGGGCTTAGAATCGAGCCCAAAAGAAGCCCAGCGGGACACAACTTCCCCAGCTCATACCGTTTATGTTCCCCCCACCTTCCCCGCTTAACCCGAGTGATAAAAACCACTTAGGGAGGTATGCCAACATCACGCCGACATACCTCCCATTTAAGGGTGTTTTACAGCACCTAGCGGAAGGTAGAGAACTTCTTTACCACCCAGCGGCTTAGAACAAGCAGGATGGCGCCCAACACGATGGATACAACGCCGAGAGAGATAAAGAAGGTATTCTCCGCTCCTGCATCATCCGGGTTATAGAAGCTAGCCAAGGAGCCGGCCAGCGAGGTACCCATAGCCACCGCCATCATCCATACCGCCATCATTCGGGACGGGAATGCCACCGGCGCCACCTTGGTAGCAAGCGCATTTCCTACTGGCGAGAGGAGAAGCTCCGCCATAGTGAACAGGAACAGGATGAGGATGATGACATACATCGGCGTGGAGTTCGCCGCTGCACCCGAGTACGGCAGGAAGAAGAACAAGGAGATGCCAATGACGATATTGGCTACGCCGAACTTTACTGGGGTGGACCACTGCCTATTCCCTAGCTTCGTCCACATCGTTGCGAAGATAGCGGAGAAAATAACAATAAAGATTGGGTTAATGGACTGCACCAGTGATGGCGGGATTTCCCAACCAAACATGTGGCGATCCAAGCGCACATCCGCATAAATCGTCATTACGGTGAACTGCTGCTGGAAGATTCCGAAGAACAAAACACCGGAAATAAACATCGGAATAAAGCCCAACAGGCGGTTCTTTTCCTCGCGGGTCACCAACTTCGAGGTATACATCTGCGCCCATAGATAGATTGCTGCAACCAGAGCAACCGCGGTAACAATATTGGACAGCCAATCAACCTGAATAGCGCCGGTAGCCAATGCCACCACCATAATCACAATGATGGCGGCTACTACAACCCCGCCCATGAGCAGTTGCTTCGAGCTAGCCGGGTTTGGAACCTCATGCCCTGCATCCTTGATGGTGGTCTTGCGCATCAGGGAATACTGAATCAGGCCGAGCGCCATACCAATTGCCGCGATGCCGAAGCCCCAGTGGAAGCCCTTCCAGCCCCACAACGCAGTAGTAATCAGCGGTCCGAAGAGGCCACCGATATTGACGCCCATATAGAAAATGGAGAAGCCACCATCACGGCGCGGGTCATCGCGGGAGTACATGGAGCCAAGCACAACCTGCGCGGTGGTCTTAACGCCACCGGAACCAATCGCAATGAGGACAAGACCAATGGCCAAACCAGTTACCGCGGGGATAAACGCCAACGCGAGGTGGCCGGCCATAACCAGAACGGCCGAATAGAACAGAGTGCGCTCTGCACCCAAGACTCGGTCGGCAACTAGGGAAGCCAACAAGCAAGCCATGTACACCAAGCCGCCATACGCACCCACGATGGATGTCGCGTCCGCGCGGTCTAGACCAAGACCGCCATCGGTAGTGGCGTAATACATGTACAGCAAGACAAGTGCCTGCATGCCGTAGAAGCTAAATCGCTCCCACATTTCCACGCCAAAGAGGTTGGCCAAGCCCCAAGGGTGGCCAAAGAATGTACGTTCGCCGCTCTGCGGCGTGGGCGCAGCAGCTTGGGCCGCCGCGTCAGATGTGTGTTTCTCCATGAAGATATCTGACCACTTAGAGGCCTAAATCACAAATTGGCCATTATAAGTTTAGTGTCGCACGATAGAAATAAACCTAACGACCTGCAGATATTGCGCAGAGAGACTTACCCCATTCGGGTGCAGCAAGAATTACCGGGCATTGCCCCTTCCCTGCCCCACAATGCTGAAAGCCCCTGCCTCACAACCGGAACTCGGTTGAGCGGCAGGGGCTACCTAGAATGAGTTATTCCAAATTAAGCGTTGAGCTTGCGGTAATCAAAGACCGCATCGATGATGCCGTATTCAACGGCTTCCTGAGCGGTCAGAATCTTATCGCGATCCGTATCAATGCGGATCTGCTCAGCGGTACGACCGGTGTGCTCAGACAGGGTGGTTTCCATCAGCTTGCGCATGCGCTCAATCTCGGCGGCCTGGATCTCTAGATCAGAAACCTGACCCTGAGTACCCTGAGTTGCCGGCTGGTGAATGAGCACGCGGGAGTTCGGCAAAGCTGCACGCTTGCCCGGCGCACCGGCGGCAAGCAGCACAGCTGCCGCCGAAGCGGCCTGGCCCAAGCACACGGTCTGCACGTCCGGGCGGACGTAGCGCATGGTGTCATAGATGGCCATCAGCGCGGTAAAGGAGCCGCCCGGGGAGTTGATGTACATCGTGATATCGCGATCCGGGTCCTGGGACTCCAGGACCAGCAGCTGCGCCATGATGTCGTTAGCGGAGGTGTCATCGACCTGGGTGCCCAGGAAGATGATGCGCTCCTCAAACAGCTTGGAGTACGGGTTGGTTTCCTTAGTGCCCTGTGCGGACTGCTCAATGAAGGACGGCAGAACGTAGCGGGAACTTGGCATCTGGGACTGATTCATAGTGATTTTCTCCTTATTCCCTAGTTGCTCAGCGGGCCGTTAACGGACTCAATGACGTGGTCAACAATGCCGTAGTCCTTGGCCTGTTGGGCGGTCATCCAACGGTCACGGTCGGAGTCCTTGGTGATCTGCTCAAAGGTCTGGCCGGTGTGCTCGGCAATGAGCTCCGCCATCTCCCGCTTGGTCTGAGCAAATTGCTCAGCCTGGATGGCGATGTCCGCAGCGGTACCACCGACACCAGCGGAAGGCTGGTGCATCATAATGCGCGCGTGCGGCAGAGCGTAGCGCTTGCCCTTGGTGCCGCCGGAAAGCAGGAACTGACCCATGGAGGCAGCCAGGCCCATGCCGTACGTGGCAATATCGCACGGCGAGTACTTCATGGTGTCATAAATAGCCATGCCCGCAATGACAGAGCCACCCGGGGAGTTGATGTAGAGCGAAATGTCGCGAGTGGGGTCCTCGGCGGACAGCAGGAGGATCTGGGCGCACAGCTTGTTCGCAATCTCATCATCGACCTGGGTTCCCAGGAAGATAATGCGCTCGCGCAACAGGCGCTCGTACACGCTATCGCTCAGATTCATACCCGTAGACGACGAGTTCATTGAAATCTTCTCAGACATTAGTGGTTCTCCTTCAAGTGAAGAATGCTTTAACTGGCCCCACCTTACCGGCATTCCTCTCAAACTTGGCCTCTGTTCGCTATGAGCGTTGGGCCACAGCGCCAAAGGCGCACACGGAAGCTGGGTTAACATTTACTCATGTCTGTTTCCGAGCTGTCCACCAGTACCCAGAACTATTTGAAAGCTATCTGGGGGCTAAAGGAATGGTCATCCGAGCCCGTTACCGCCACGCTTATAGCGAAACAGCTGGGACTCAAGCTCTCCTCGGTTTCCGATGCAGTGCGCAAAATGGCGAAGCAAGGGCTCGTGTCACACACGCCCTATGGCTCTGTGGAGTTAACCGAACTTGGCAGGCAGTACGCATTGGTCATGGTGCGCCGTCACCGATTGCTTGAGTCTTTTTTGGTTCAAGCATTGGGCTACACCTGGGACGAAGTCCATAATGAAGCCGAAAATCTCGAACACGCGGTGTCTGACATGCTCATAGAACGTGTGGATAAGTTCCTTGATTACCCCACTAGGGATCCGCACGGCGATCCTATCCCTACGGTTGATGGACAGATCACCATCCCCAGTGCGCATCGCCTCACCGACAGCGGTGCACAATCGCAGGTGACCGTGGAACGCATTTCTGATTCCGACCCACAACTGCTGAAGTTCCTTGAAGAGCGCGGCATTGTCACTGGGGCTGTTCTTAGCACGCGCGAGGGAGCGCCCTTTTCAGATTCTCTCGAAATACAGGTGGCCGGCGGCACTCAGTGGGTAGTACTTGGACGCCCAGCTACCGACGCAGTGTTTGTAGCACACCACAACCTTTAGACATTCCCCTTTGCATTAATCCTGCTCTCACCTGCCCTTTTCAAAACTACGTTAGACCGTAGTTGCAACTACGTGATTACGTAGTTAGTCTTTTCGAATATCACCTACCCCACTTATGGCTAAGGCCAGGATGAGCAGGATTGCCATGTCAGACTCACCAGATTTGGTGTACTTTTCCAGCGTTTCAGAGAACACGAAAAGATTCGTCGAACGCTTAGATAGACCCGCGGTGCGCATTCCACTGCGCCCCAAGAAAACCGGGATGATCCAGGTTTCACACCCGTACGTACTCATCGTTCCCACCTACGGCGGCGGCTCGCTCAAACGCGCAGTCCCCAAACAGGTCATCGACTTCCTCAATGACCCAATCAACCGCTCCTTTATCCGGGGCGTTATTACCTCAGGGAATACCAACTTCGGAAGTGCTTACTGCGTCGCCGGACGCATCATTTCCGCCAAGTGCCACGTACCGGAGCTGTATCACTTCGAGCTTCTCGGCACCCAGAAGGACATCGCCGCCGTAAAGCAGGGCCTTCAGAAGTTTTGGAAGCAGCAAAAGCAGCTAACGATGACACCCCATTAATCCCCCACAAGATGAAGAACACATCCGCATCACACAGATTGGAAAACACAATGTGGCCTCTTGATGCCACCCCCACACAGACTATTGGCGCTACGCCCCGCACCGCTTCAGCAGACAATGCCGGCGGTGTCGGCAAGCGCAAGAGCTACCACGCACTCAACGCGCAGCTGAACTTGTTCGACGCTTCTGGAAAAATCCAGTTTGACAAGGACATTCAGGCAGCACAAGACTATGTCACACACCATGTCGCTCCCCGCATGCATCAGTTCGATTCCACCAAGCAACGCTTGGAATGGTTGGTTGATAACGAGTACTACGAGCGGGATTTCCTTGAGCTTTATGATGACGCCTTTCTGTGCGCCATGTACGACAGAGCACATCGAGTTAAGCATCAGTTCCGCACTTTCCTCGGCGCATTTAAGTTCTTCACTTCATATGCACTGAAAACCTTTGATGGCTCCCGATTCCTAGAAGGCTACGAAGAACGCGTCGCCACCACAGCTTTATACCTTGCACAGGGCGACGAAGAGCTCGCAGAAAAGCTGGTGGATGACATCATGACCGGACGCTTCCAGCCCGCCACCCCTACTTTTCTCAACGCAGGCAAAGCCCAGCGCGGCGAAATGGTCTCCTGCTTCCTCCTGCGAATCGAAGACAATTTGGAGAGCATTGGCCGCTGCGTGAACTCTGCACTGCAACTATCAAAGCGCGGTGGTGGAGTGGCCCTGTTGCTGAGCAATCTGCGCGAATCCGGAGCCCCGATCAAAAAGATTGAGAACCAGGCTTCCGGCGTAGTCCCAGTCATGAAGATTCTCGAAGATAGCTTCAGCTATGCCAACCAATTGGGCTCCCGGCAGGGCGCTGGAGCCGTCTACCTGCATGCGCACCATCCAGATATTCTTCGCTTCCTGGATACCAAGCGGGAAAATGCCGATGAGAAAGTCCGCATCAAGACTCTTTCGCTGGGGGTTGTTATTCCAGATATAACCTTCCGTCTGGCCAAAGAGAACAAGGATATGCATCTTTTTAGCCCGTATGACATCGCTCGCGAGTACGGCGTAGCCATGTCTGACATGTCCATCACCGAGTACTACGACGAGCTGGTTGCCAATCCGCGAATCTCTCACACGACCATTAAGGCCCGCGAGTTTTTCACCACGCTGGCTGAGCTTCAGTTTGAATCCGGATACCCCTACATCCTCTTTGAGGATACGGTCAACCGCGCTAATCCCCTCAAAGGACATATCAATATGTCCAACCTGTGTAGCGAAATCCTCCAGGTCAACACGCCATCGACCTACGGAGCTTCGGGTGACTACACCACTGTTGGCCAGGATATTTCCTGCAATCTAGGTTCGCTCAACATTGCGAAGGCTTTTGAATCGCCGGACTTCGGGGAGACCGTCGAAACCGCAGTGCGTGCCCTCACGAAGGTTTCAGACCTGACGAATATCGAAGCTGTTCCCTCCATCGCTCACGGAAATGCTTCCATGCATGCCATTGGTCTGGGCCAAATGAATCTCCACGGCTTCCTTGCTTCACAGCGTATTCCTTATGGCTGCGCCGAGGCACTGGACTTTACAAATATCTATTTCCTCACGGTGACCTACCATGCGCTCCGCGCATCCCATGCACTCGCGGTTGAAAAAGGTCAACGATTCACAGGTTTCGAAGAATCCACCTATGCCACTGGCGCCTACTTTGACAAATACATCGACCAAGACTGGGCGCCAGCCACTGAACACGTAAAACAGCTCTTCCACGAAGCAGGCGTGCAGATCCCTCAACGCGAGGATTGGCTACGGCTCAAGAATCAAGTGATGCAAGACGGCATCTACAACGCCTACTTGCAGGCAGTTCCACCCACTGGATCAATTTCCTACATCAATGACTCCACCGCGTCCATCCACCCAATTGCCTCCAAAATTGAAATACGCAAGGAAGGCCGCTTGGGGCGCGTGTACTACCCCGCGCCGGAAATGACCAACGACAACCTGGAGTATTTCGATGACTCCTACGCCGTGGGATACGAAAAAATCATCGACACCTACGCCATGGCCACCCAACACGTGGACCAAGGGCTTTCCCTGACCTTGTTCTTTACCGCTGATACCACCACGCGGGACATCAACAAGGCACAAATCTATGCCTGGAAAGCCGGAATCAAGACCCTCTACTACATCCGTTTACGCCAATCCGCGCTCCAAGGAACCGAGGTCGAAGGCTGCGTCTCCTGTGCTTTGTAGGAGCACGGTCCTCCCCCTTGTCCACAACCATTCACTCAGAAAGAAAGAAGCTATGTCGTCAACATCGAATAGTGCTGAACTAACCAGCATTTCAGTTACTCCGCCGAGCTACCGGCATGATCCTTCAGCCCGCATCCGCGCCATCAATTGGAACCGGGTGAGCGATGACAAGGATCTTGAAGTGTGGAACCGTCTAACCACCAACTTTTGGTTGCCAGAGAAGGTCCCGCTTTCTAATGATCTCCCGGCGTGGCAGAAGATGACACCCGAGGAACGCAACCTCACCATGCGGGTGTTCACGGGACTCACCACCCTGGATACTGTCCAGGCCACCGTGGGTGAAATCTGTCAGATTCAAGATGCCCGCACCGAACACGAGGAGGCCGTGTATACCAACATCGCGTTCATGCAGTCAGTCCATGCCCGTTCATACTCTTCAGTGTTTTCTACCCTGAGCAGTACAAAGGAAATTGATGAAGCATACCGCTGGGCGGTGAATAACGACCTTCTCCAGGCACGCGCCAAGAAAGTTCTCGCGCACTATTTTGGGCCGGATCCACTCAAACGCAAGGTGTCATCGACGTTGCTTTCCTCGCTGCTTCTCTACGCGGGTTTCTATCTTCCCTTGCACTTTTCTGTCCACGCCACCCTGACAAATACGGCAGACATGATCCGCCTCATTCTGCGTGACAAGGCAGTGCACGGCTACTACTCGGGTTACAAATATCAGCGCGGTCTGGAATCCACGACCCCGCTACGGCAGAAGGAGATGCATGATTTCACCATTTCTTTGCTCGAAGAGCTTTATGCACTAGAGCTGGACTATTCCGGCGAGCTATATGAGCCTTTGGGACTCATGGATGATGTAGCCGTGTTCGTTCGCTATAACGCCAATAAGGCACTCATGAATTTGGGCTACCCGGATTATTTCCCGCCCGAAGAAACGGAAGTGAACCCAGAAATCCTCGCGGCCCTAGCCCCCGGAGCAGATGAGAACCATGACTTCTTCTCCGGATCTGGTTCCTCCTATGTCATTGGTACTGCTGAAGAAACGAGTGATGATGACTGGGATTTCTAGACCTTTTCCGCGACCGGACCAAGGAAGCTGGCTTGAGACCATCGCGCTGTTTGAAGCCATCCGCGAAGGAAACCAACCCGCAGCCATGCGGCTGTTGAATACATCCGCCGCACGAGAGGCCGTCCTCGGGGGGCTTCTAGGACTCATCGATCTGTACTTCCGCCATGAAGAAGGAGACAAAGTAGATGGCTTCCTCACCGCCGCCCACGCTGCCGGCCCACCACCGGCCTTTGGCTGCAAGCCTTTTCTCCCTTGACCACGTCTCCCTACACCCAACTAAGAAAGAAGGTTTACCATGACCACCCCACGTATCAGCGTTATCGTCGGCAGCCTGCGCCGAGAGTCATTTGCACGCAAGATTGCACACGAGGTGCTCACGATGATCCCTGAAGGCTACGAGGCAAACATCGTGGAAATCCGTGACTTGCCGCTCTATGACTTCGACTACGATGACCCCGCCGTCACGGACAAGCCCACTCCGGCTGAGTACACCACCTTTCGCGAGACCATCAAGAACTCGAGCGGGATCCTCTTCATTACGCCAGAGAACAACCGCACTATCCCTGCCTGCCTCAAAAACGCAGTGGACATCGGCTCTAAACCCAACTCAGATGTGGCGTGGAAGAACCTTCCCGCAGGTATCATTAGCCACTCTGTAGGCCGCATGGGCGGCTACAGTTCACAGAAGAACCTTCGCCTCGCTCTGTCCTACTTCGACATGCCGCTCCCTGGTCAGCCCGAAGTATTTCTGGGCCAATCCCCCACCCTTTTCGAAGAGTCCGGACATCTCAATCAACGTACCGCAGACTTTGTCAAGGATTACGTTATGCGCTTCCTGCAGTTGACCGACGAGGCCTTTAGAGCCAAGAACGGCTAGCGGTATCCCCAGCCAACACACATCACGCCCTCTTCGAAGTACTCAAAGACTCCTAGAGGGCGTTCACAATGACACAAACCCCGGATTCAGGCTCATCCTTGAGTTACCTGAATCCGGGGTTTCATGCGCGCTCGCCACCACACATGTGGCAGCAGCGCGTTACAAGCGGGAGATTACTTCTCCTCGGAAGCTTCTGCAGCGTCCTCTTCTTCGATTTCACCGAAGTACTGGTCAACGTCTACGTCGTTGCCCTCTTCATCCTTGACGGTGGTGCGGCAGATAGCGGCAGCCAGTGCCTTGCCACGGCGCACGTCAGAGAAGAGGTTTGCGATCTGGCCGTTGGACTGCAGCTGCTGGATGAACTGGTTCGGGTCCATGCCGTAGGACTGAGCGGTGAACAGGATGTGGTCGGTCAGCTCCTGCTGGGAAACTTCCGGCTCTTCCTTCTCTGCTACAGCGTCAAGGAACAGCTGGGTGCGCACGGACTCTTCTGCCTGCTCGCGAGTCTGCTTATCAAACTCTTCGCGGGAGGTGCCCTGTGCCTCAAGCAGCTGAGCCAGTGCCTTCTCATCGTGAGCCAGCTGGCCCAAGATCTGGTGCAGCTGGGAGTGTGCCTGCTCGTCCACTACGGACTGCGGCAGCTCGAATTCAACCTCGGACAGTGCGGACTTCAGAACCTCATCGCGGATCTGTGCAGCCTGCTCAGCCTTCTTGGTCTCCTCCACCTGGGTCTTGGTGGACTCACGCAGCTCGTCCATGGTGTCGAACTCAGAAGCCATCTGAGCGAACTCATCGTCCATAGCCGGAAGCTTGCGCTCCTTGGACTGCTGGACGTGGACCTTGATGGTGGCCTCTTCGTCCTTGTGCTCGCCGGACTGGATGGTGGAGGTGAACTCGTTATCCTCACCGGTCTTCATGCCGCGCAGGGCGGTGTCCAGACCCTTGATGAGGTCATCGTCACCGATGCGGTAAGAAAGGCCCTCGGTGGAAGCGTCTTCAATCTTCTCGCCGTCGATCTCAGCGGTGATGTCGATGATGGCGTAGTCGCCGGTCTTCATCTTGCGCTTGGTGTCCTTGAGCTCACCGAAGCGCTCTGCCAGCTCCTCCAGAGCCTTGTCGACGTCCTCTTCGTCAGCCTTCAGGGCCGGGACGGTAACGGAGATCTTGGAGAAGTCCGGAATCTCGAACTCAGGGCGGATATCAACCTCGGCGGTGAACTCCACGAAGTCCTTGTCCTCGATCTTGGAAATGTCAACGTCCGGCTGGCCGATGACCTTCAGATCGTTTTCCTTGACTGCCTGCTCGTAGCGGGAAGGCAGCATGTCGTTGACAACCTGCTCCAGGATGGGGCCGCGGCCGAAGCGAGCGTCAATAAGCTGGCGCGGTGCCTTGCCCTTACGGAAACCTGGAATAGAAACCTGCTGCGCGATTGCCGCGTAAGCTTGATCGATTTCCTGGTCCAGCTCCGCAAACGGAACGTTGACGGTGAGCTTAACGCGGGTATCGCTCAGCTTGTCTACGGTGGTCTTCACGAGTGAATCTCCCTGGCTTCATTGTTTTACGTACATAAACTTAAAGGGGGTCCGGAAATCCTTATTAGGGCATTTCCAGACCCCCATACGTCGGGGCGACAGGATTTGAACCTGCGACCCCCTGCTCCCAAAGCAGGTGCGCTACCAAACTGCGCCACGCCCCGTATGTAGGCCACCAAGTTGCCTTGGCTGCGTTGCATACCTGAGACAGTGTACCGTGTCCGTTTTAAATCTCCTAAACGGACCCCCACTTAATGGAATCAACGCAGCACAGAGGCCACTTTTGACAGCCTAGCGGCTAGAAATCGAAATCAAACATTCCGTCAAAGAATCCGCCGCCGTCGCCATCGCCAAGGCCATCAAATAGGCCGCCGCCGTCATCGCCGCCGCCCATGTCTCCGGCGTCACCAGCATCGCCAGCGTCACCGCCCATTTCGCCGGCATCGCCCATGCCATCACCGCCACCCCAGTCGCCGCTTTCAGCAGCGGCCGCGGAATAACCAATGCCAGACATGCCGGAGAACAGGGCATTGAACATCATGGAGTAGCCAACCATCCACACGCCGGTCTGCAATGCATCAGCCCACCACGGACGGGAATACCAACCCGCCGGAACTGGGCGCCCTGCAACGGTTCCGCCTGGGTAGTAGTTCGGGGTATCCGCGGAGGCATACGGCGAAGCAGTGATCTGCTGGCCATTCGCTTCCACGGTGCGCTTTTCCGTCACCTTGCCGGCGGCGCGCTGCCCCTCGAGCGGCGGCAGCTCTGGGCCCGGGTTCATGCCCATAATCTCGCGCGCGGCATTCACATAGTGCATGCCTTCCAAGGCGGACTCACGCGCTAGGTTCGCCTGCTTTGCGGTAGTGGCGCGCGAAATTGCCGAGTTAGCTGCTGTGAAACGCTCGGACGCATCGGCCATTGCCTGCTGGGAGGCAGAGTCTGTGCCTGAAATCTGCATTACTTGGCCCCCCAGGCGTTCAATCCACCGGCGAGCATCGGCTTGTGCATCGGCCAATTGCTGTGCTTCTCGTTCCTCGCGGCGTTTTTGAGAGTTGCGCGAGGACATCAACCACGCGCCTCCGCCCACTGCCAGCACAAGGAGCAAAATTCCCACTATGATCATCGCTTTCTATAGATAGGGCCGTTCCGCTTATAACAACGACTCAGGCGCCAGCCTAGTTCCCTATTTTCATTTTTGCCCCCACGTGCGCTAAAGTATGGCGCAGCGTTTCAATAGCGCGCTGTGGGAATGTCGTATAGTGGCTAATACCTCAGCCTTCCAAGCTGAAGACGCGGGTTCGATTCCCGTCATTCCCTCCACGTTTCGCCCATCTTTTAGGTGGGCGATTTTCTGTTTTCCATCCATCATCGCTGGCTACTCATGGTAAACGGCGTACGCGTGCAACGAAGTGTAGGGTGGCGCGCATGACTTCAACCAATAAGTATTCCGAATTTATCCGCAATCGCCACTCTCCCCGCGCATTCCTGCCGGAGCCCATGCCGGTAGAAGACATCAAGCAGGTTTTGGAGGACGCTCAATCCGCACCCTCCAATTCCAATACCCAGCCGTGGAACGTGCACGTAGTGGGCGGAGAAAAGCTCAAGGAGCTCAGCGCCGCGCTTATTAAGGAATTCGACACCAATGGGCTCAGCCCAGACTTCACCACCGATTATGGTGAGGGGATCCATCCCAAGCGTTCCCAAGAGCTGGCCGCCAAGATGTACGGTCTACTGGGCATTGAGCGCGAGGACAAGGCAGGCCGCGTGGAATTCGTCCGCGAAAACCTGCGGTTCTTCGGCGCGCCTCATGCAGTCCTTCTCTTTATCCCGCCGATGGGCGACCGCATCCGTGCCGCCTTTGACCAGGGAACCTACGCCGAAAACTTCCTGCTTTCCTTGGAAGCACACGGCTATCACGGCATCCCACAGGGCATGATTTCCTTGATTGCGCCAACCGCACGCGAGTTCCTAGGCGTGGACGAGGAGTACAAGCTGGTCACCGCCATCACCTTTGGTACGGCCGATGAATCTAGCCCAGTCTTTAATACGGCTCCGGGTCGCGCACCACTGTCAGAGACCGTGACCGTGCACGGCATTGAGGACCTGGAGCTCGATTAGAGCCAGCTCCCCATCAGCAAGCTACTTTCAACGATTTCGTCCATCTAAACCACCGCGACCGTCGACGAAAAAGGCGTTTTATAGGGACAAAATCGTTGAATCGCCGCGGTGAGCGTCCGCTCACCAATATCACTAGGCAAAGTTGGCCGAAGGGGGCGTCGGCAAGCCTAGAATTGAGCCCATGGATATCACTCTTGCGACCTTTGACCATGCGCCGGAGACCGCACTGCGCGGCGTTCGTTTTAAAAACACGTGGGTGCCTTCGGAAACCTATGCGGACTCCCGCCGCGGTACCCTGACCGGGCAGTACCCGCAGCGACAGGCCACCACGCGCATCAACGAGGTTTTTGCTGGGGTGGGCTATGAGGTCCGCGAAGACACGCACCCTGCCGGTGAAGACGTCTTTCGCCTGCTAGAACAGCCCAGGCTGGAGGAACTCGACCAGGTTGAAGGCGTCATTGCCGTCTGCTCCCTGCTGGGTGGAAATGCCCCCATGTCGGTGCTATGGCCGGGTGTGGCAGAAAACGGGGAGAATAACGAGCTAGTCTCCCCTATTGACTTGGCTCCCACCCTCGCCGCCATTGCCGGGCTGGATGTGCGGCCCAATGCGCGCCTGTCCTTCGATGGGTTGAACTTGGTTCCGGTACTGCGCCATGGTGCCTCGGGGCACGCCGCGTTGTTCTTTGACAATGGCGTGCGCATGATTGACGCCGCGCTTATCGACGGCACCGCTACCCCACCCCACGAGCGCGCCCGCCTGCAAGATGAGTGGGAGACGTGGAATAAATTCATCACGCTCGGCCCGCTGCAGTAGATAGGTAGTCTGGGGCGCATGAGCGTACCTAACATCACCCTTAACGATGGCAATACCATCCCGCAGCTGGGCTTTGGCGTATTCCAGATGGATCCGGATAAGACCGAAGAGCTGGTAGCCGAGGCCCTGCGCGTGGGCTATCGCCATATCGATACCGCCGCTATCTATGGCAACGAGGAAGGCGTGGGCCGGGCAATTGCCAAGTCCGGCATCCCGCGCGAGGAACTTTTTGTCACCACCAAGCTGTGGAATGACCGCCAGACCGATGCCGCCGCAGCACTTGATGAATCTTTGGACAAGCTCGGCCTAGAGTATGTGGATCTCTACCTCATCCATTGGCCGACCCCGGCGAAGGGGACCTACGTCGTAGCCTGGCAGCAGCTCATCGAGCTGCAGAAGCAGGGCAAGGCCAAGTCCATCGGCGTCTCCAACTTCGAACTCGAGCACCTAGACCAGCTGGAGCTCAAGACCGACGTCAAGCCGGCGGTCAATCAGGTCGAGCTTCACCCTTACCTGCAGCGCTGGCGCGAGCTGGATGCCTTCCGCGCCCACACCGTAGCTATTGAGGCATGGGGGCCTTTGGGGCAGGGTAAGAGCGATATTTTGGATGCTCCCGAGGTCACCGACGCCGCTGCGGCGCACGATGTCAGCCCAGCGCAGGTCGTCATCCGTTGGCACCTGCAAAATGGCGTCATCCTCTTCCCTAAGTCCGCCACGCCATCGCGCATCGCGGAGAATTTCGACGTCTTTGGCTTTGAGCTCACCGAGGACGAAATGGCTGCCATCACCGCCCTGGATGAGGGCGAAGAGGGACGAGGCGGTCCGCACCCGAATGACATGAATGACGCCTAAACCTTAGCGCCTCGGCCGAACCGGCCGAACCACACGAAGAAACGCCGCGGAACCAGCTTTGGTCCGCGGCGTTTATTCTGCGTGGCTTAGGCCTCCGGCAGCTCCGGGGCAATGCCGGTGCGCTCGTATTCCGCCAAGATGTCGATGCGGCGCTGGTGGCGCTCCGCGCGGGACCATTCTTGGTCCAGGAAGGCGTCGACGATTTCCAGTGCTTGCTCCTCGGTGTGCATGCGGCCACCGATGCCGATGAGCTGGGCATTGTTGTGCTCGCGGGCAAGGCGGGCGGTCTCTGCGGACCACGCCAGTGCGCAGCGAGCACCCTTGACCTTATTGGCGGCAATCTGCTCGCCGTTGCCGGAGCCGCCAAGCACGATGCCCAGGGAACCTGGGTCATTGACGGTGCGTTGTGCCGCTTCGATGCAAAAGGCCGGGTAGTCATCCTCGGCATCGTAGGTATGGGCGCCGCAGTCAATGACTTCGTGGCCCTGCTTGGTGAGGTGTTCAGCAATCAGGTTCTTGGTTTCGAAACCTGCGTGGTCTGCTCCTAGATAAACGCGCATGGCCCACATCCTACCGGCCCGGCGCGCCTTGAGGAGGCTTAGCGCTCACCCTATTTCGCATTACATATTCCTGATAGGCTCGCGGACAAGCACTATCGCGATAAGAAAGGAAAGCAATGCCTATCAACACACGGATCCTCGCGCTATACGGCGGGACCCTTCTCGTCTACCTCATCATGCTAGGCATTATGGTAGCTGGCGGCGGCGGCTTCCTCCTCCCGCTTATCGCCAGCATCCTTGCGACATTGGCCCACGTAGGTTTGGGCATCTGGTGGATTGCGCAGAAGGTGCGAGGGAATCCGCGGGCCAATGGGGGCGCAGTTGCGGCCGGCATTATCGCGCTTCTCGCTGGGGCCTCGTGGGCTTCCTGGGTACTTGTCGCGTGGGAGGAGTTTCAGGCCGGCATGGAGCTTCCCGTTATCAATATCGCGGGTCTGCCGGCACTTATTTTGACCCCACTGACCATCGCACTGTGCGTCGGCGCCGCGATTCAGCTGCGCCGACGTGAGAAAAACGCTTAGTTTTCCTCCACCTGCGGCATCTCGGTGCGGGAGCGCTTGAGCTCGAAGAAGTAGGGGTACTGGGCAAGGCGCAGGGAGGCGTCGAAAAGCTCGCCTGCTTCTTCCCCGGTAGGGATGCGGGTAATAACTGGGCCAAAGAAGGCGGTCTCGCCCAGCTTGATAACCGGGGTGCCTACCTCATCGCCCACAGCGGAAATGCCGTTGTGGTGGTACTCGCGCAGCTTCTCGTCATAGTCCTCGGTATTGGCTACCTCGGCGAACTCTGCTGGGAGGTCCACCTCCGCTAGGGCTTGGGCGATGATGTCATCATAGGCGCCAAAGCCGGTGCGCATACCGTTGCCCTTGGCGTGAATCAGGGTGCCCATTGCGGTGTAGAGCTCGTCTACCTTCTCAGGGCGCTCGGCCTTGACCTTGGCAAAAACGCGGGCTGGGCCCCAGTTAGCCTTCATCATGTCCATGTAGTTGGAGTCCAGATCGCGGCCGTCATTGAGCACGGACAGGGACATCGGCTCGAACTCGACCTCGATGTCGCGCACCTTTTCTACTTCCTTAATCCAGCGCGAGGTGGCCCACGCGAAGGGGCAGGATACGTCGAACCAGAACTTTACTGCGTCAGCCATGAATACTCCTTTGATTGAAAAAGTTTGCCCCACCAGCCTAGGTGCACGACTACTGTGGATGCAGAACTATTTTCGGCTTAGAAGGAGAATATAGGCCATGACCTCTATAAACCTGACTCGCGAGGAAGCGGTTCAACGCTCCCGAATGATCGAGGTGAACCACTACGACGTCACTTTAGACCTCAAGTATTCAGACACCCACTTCCTGTCCACCACGAAGGTGAGCTTTACCTCGCAGGAGATCGGCTCGACTTTTATCGATCTGCGCGCCGAAGAAATCCAGGAGGTACGCCTCAACGGCAATCCCCTGCCCACTGCTTCCTATAACCCCGCCTATGGCATTCCATTGTCTGGCCTCCAGGTAGCCGATTACACGCTAGAAGTCACCGCCACGATCCCGTATTCCCGCACCGGTGAGGGCCTGCACCGCTTTGTAGACCCCGCCGATGACAAGGTCTACCTTTATACCCAGTTTGAAACTGCCGATGCCAAGCGCGTCTTCGCCTGCTTTGACCAGCCGGATATGAAGGCCACCTACGCGCTGCATTTCAAGGCGCCCGAAGAGTGGACCATCATTAGCAATGGCCCGGTCAGCTGGGAAGGCGATGTAGCCAGCACGGCTATTGACTACCCGTTGTCCACCTACCTGGTGGCCCTCTGCGCCGGACCGTACCACGAGGTCACCGATACCTGGCGCGGCGAGCTGACCGCACACCCAGAGGGCAAGCCGGCCCAAAAGCTCGAGGTGCCACTCGGCATCTACTGCCGCGCTTCGCTCGCCCACGCACTGGATGCCGAGCGCCTATTTACTGAGACCAAGCAGGGCTTTGATTTCTACCACCGCAACTTCGGTTTCCCCTACCCCTTTGGCAAGTATGACCAAATTTTCGTACCGGAGTTCAACGCCGGCGCGATGGAAAATGCCGGCTGCGTCACCATCCGCGATGAGTACGTCTTTACTTCCCAAGCCACGCACTATAAATATGAGCGCCGCGCCGATACCGTCCTGCACGAATTGGCGCATATGTGGTTCGGTGACTTGGTCACGATGCAGTGGTGGGACGATTTGTGGCTCAATGAGTCCTTTGCCACCTGGTCCGCTGCCATCTCCCAGGCGGAGGAAACCGAATACGATACCGCGTGGGTAACCTTTGCCAATGTGGAAAAGTCCTGGGCCTATCAGCAGGATCAGCTGCCGACCACCCACCCGATTTCCACCGATGCCAGCGATATCGAAACGGTGGAGCAAAACTTCGATGGCATCACTTACGCCAAGGGCGCTTCAGTGCTCAAGCAGCTGCAGGCTTATGTCGGCCGCGAGAACTTCCTGGCTGGTGTGCGCCGCCACTTCGCCGCCCATGCATGGGGCAATGCCACCTTTGATGATCTGTTGCGCCACCTGGAAGAGGCCTCCGGCCGCGACCTTTCCTTCTGGGCGCAACAGTGGCTCAAGACCTCCGGCATCAATACGCTCAGCGTGGCGCTCAATGCGGATGAGTCTGGCACGATTACCCATGCTTACCTCACCCAGGCCGGCGATACCCTGCGCACCCACCGCGTGGCGGTAGGCCTGTATAACCTGCAGGACGGCAAGGTGGTGCGCACCGATCGCATCGAGATGGATATCGATGGCGCTTCCACCGAGATTCCAGAGCTCATCGGCCGCCAGTTGGCAGACATTGATTTCCTGCTGCCCAACGACGATGACCTGACCTATTGCCTCATCGAGCTGGACGCGGGTTCCCTGCAATTCCTGCTGGACAATATTGATAAGTTCGTCGATCCTATGGCCCGCACCCTGTGCTGGTCTACCGCTTGGGAGATGACCCGCGCCGGTACTATGCGCGCCCGCGATTTTATCCAGCTGGTTGCCCGCGGCATGCAGGCGGAGACGGAGCTCGCCGTCCTCGAGCGCATTGTCTTGCAGGCGTCTAGCGCGCTGAAGAACTATGCCGATCCACAGTGGGCCGCCCAGAGCACCCTGCTTGCCGACGCCCTCCTCGACGGCGCCCACAGCCCCGATGCCCAGCGCTCCATCATCTGCACCCAGGCACTGGCGAAGATTCGCCTGCACGATAGCGCGCGCGACTATCTGCGCGGCGTGCTCGAGTCCTCCGCGGATGCGGGACTGCGCTGGTCCGCACTGGCGGCACTTGCCGCCGATGGCGCGGTAGAAGACGTCCCCGCTGCCGCGGACGCGCAACTCGAGCGCGATAACTCCGCCACCGGCTACTACTCTTCCCTGCGTGCCCGCGCAGCCGTGGCAACCGCCGAGAACAAGCGCGCGGTATGGAAAGAAATCGTGGCGGGAAATCTCACCAACCGCGAGCTCACCTCCAAGCTGGAAGGCCTGCTCTACCCGCATAGCGATGAGTTCCTACCCACCGCGGAATTCTTCGACATCGCGGAAAAGGTGTGGTCTTCCCAGTCCTCCGAGGTGGCACTGACCACCGTGACGGGTCTCTTCCCTTCCTGGGATATCACGCACAAGGGCTTGGAGCGCGCCGATGCCTTTTTGAAGAAGGATCTGCCGGGTGGTCTGCGCCGTACGGTCACCGAGCAGCGTGACCGCGTGGCCCGCGCGCTGCGCAACCGCCAGGTCGACGCTAGCTAAGCCGGCTTTCCCGCGCCGTTGCCCTGGCCCGGTAGGGGTTGCGGTGAGGGATCCTCACCCAGGACCACCTCGACGTTGGCGATATCAGAGCGCAGCGACTCTTCAATATAGGCAAAGACCGCGCCCGATTTAGTCTTTAGCAGCCGCACGAACCGAAGCAGCGGGTGCGATCGGCTCACGTGCAAAAGTTTCTGCTCTTCGGTGCGGGCGGTAGCGGCACGCATGCTCTCGCGCTTAAAGACGGGCTTGAGGTTGTAGCCAGCCAGGATTTCCATAATGGGCTCACGCAGATCGTGCTGATTGAGATCGGGAGCCATTTCTACCGGGATGGTGTAGCGCGAAAGGATGACGGGCTTGCCATCGACGGTATAGACGCGCTTGATATCCCACGCAAAGGTGGAATCGCTAACATCCAGGACCGCTGCCACATGCTTGGGCACGTGGGCCTTGTTAACCGAGACCACGCGTACGGCAGTGTCGTGCCCGCGCTCGCGCAGCTGGGTGACGATATTGTCCTTGTTGGTCAGGCTCAGTGTAGGGGGAACCGTGCGCACATAGGTGCCACCACTGCGCCCGCGGCGTCGGTCGATGAGGCCTTCGACTTCCAAAATGTCTAAGGCATGGCGCACGGTCATGCGCGCAACATGAAATTCCCGGACCAATTCGCGTTCGGTAGGAAATTTCTGACCGGGTTCTAATTCATTGCGTTCGATCTTGTCGCGTAGGGCATCCGAGATACGGAGATAGGCGGGCCGTTTTCGGCTTTGGGAAGTCACAGCCCCCGAGTGTAATGGACACCCCTGGAAACCAACCCCATTAATGTGTGATGTCCATTACCACTACTTGCGTTCCTACTTGCGCAGATGTAACTCGATTCGCGGCCTGACCTGGATTTCCGTCAGCTGGGTGGTAGGGCCTGCCTCTACCACGGTACGAATGGCACGAGCCACCTCAGCCGGGGCAATAACCTGGGAGGGATCATAATCCTGCAACCCCTTAAGCATCGGGGTATCGGTAGGCCCCGGAGCCACGGTGGATACGCGGATTCCCGGCTCGGAGATGCGCAGTCCATCGGCGAGTGCATACAACGCGTGCTTGGTCGCCGCGTAGATGACGTTATCGCCGTAGCTGTGGCGTCCTGCGCCAGAGTTAATAAAGACCACGGTGCCCTCCGCCTTGCGCAACTGCGGCAGCAAGGCGCGGGTCAGCTCAGCAGGGGCATGCACGTTGAGGTCCATGTGCGCGCGCCAATTTTCGGGCGTGGCTTCCTCCACGGAGTACTTGGTAGCTCGTGCAGCCGCGTGGACGAGCACGTCCACGCGGTCTAGCTCCGGCAGCTTCATGCCTTCATCGAGGCCGGCGACGAGGTCGATGGCTACCGGCGTAATGGAGTCCGATTCGGGCAGATCCGCTGCGCTACGCCCCAGTGCATACACATGGTAATCACCGGCCAGGTCAGCGATGATTTCGCGACCCATGCCGCCGGTAGCGCCGGTGACGACGGCGACTTTCTGCGGGGCTTCGCTCTCCGAGTGTGCTGATGCGGTGACGTTCTTAGTATCAGTCATGCCGCCCCATCTTAGGGATCCTTCGCCTTCAGCGCCGCTCCGAACCAGTCACCGGCGGTAGCCGATTAACGGAAGCGCTTAGGCACGTCCGGCTGGCCCAGGGTGAGCATCAAACGATTAGCCCAGTTGAAGAAGGAGGAAGCGTAGATGAGGTCCAGAATGGATTGATCATCGAATCCGGCCGCACGCAGGTCTGCGCATAGTGCCGCATCGAAGGCGAACGGGGATTCCGTCAGCGCCACGGCGGCACGACGGATAAGATCCCATTCCTTTGAGCCAAGGTCGGCGTCGATACCCTCGTCCAAGAGGCGGTCTACGATTTCACGGTCGCCGCCCTCCTGGACGCACCGCGCCTGGTGCACGGAGGCACAGTACTCGCAGCCGTTGTAGCGCGAGGCCACAGTAGCGGCGAGCTCGCGGTCCGCACGGGAGAGGCCGCCTTCGGTGTTATAGAAAATGTCCAGGTCAGTCAGCGTGCGCGCCTTCAAGGCCGCAGGGTCGCGGGCGAGCAAGCGGAAGTACTCGGAATCGATGCGCTCAGGCTTGATGAGGGCATCGGTATGCACCGCGGTGAAATCCTCCTTCGCCAGCGCCTCTACCCAAGGCTTCCAGCCCAGGGAGTGGTTGACAAAGTGGTCCGGCAGCACAGTATTGGGCTGCAGCGTATTCGCAGTAACCTCCCAACCCGGATCGGCCACGCCGGCGGCGCGCTCGGCTGCGGGGTGGGATGCGGGCTCCTCGCCAGAAAGTACGCGCAGGCCGTGGACCACGCGCAGCTGGAAGGCCAAAAATGCCACCAGCTGGGACAGGCTGACGATATCCGTAGCGGACCATCCTGCGGCATCGAGGTGCCCGATGGCCTGCGGGGAGGCGTCTTTAGGGTGGAAAGCCAGAAGGTGCGCCCAATCAAAGGCCGCAGCTAGGCGTGTGCCCAGCGCGGCTTCCGCGGAGGTATCGCCGAAGATAAGGAAATCACCCTGGTGATACGGGCCGGTGGACACACCGCGCTGGCTCGCGGCGCGCACGGCGGCAACAAGGTCCTCGTCGGCCTCATCTTCCAGCAAGTCGAAGTAGAAATCCGCAGCCTCGCTCGCCTGGTAGATTGCAGCGGTAAAAGCCGCTACGGCATAGCGCTCCGTATAGGAGAACTCGCCTGGCTCTGCTGGCTCGAGCAAAGCGCTAAAGCTCAGCTGCGCATTGTCCTGCGCATCATGGCGCGCACGGCGCAGCTGTTGCACCTCGGCGCTGGCGTGGGAGAGCTCATTAATAATGTCGGTCATATTTTCAGTCCAACCTTTCTGGGGCGCGGTTATAGCCCCAAGTTTAGGTCTCCGGCACGATAGCGGGAGCCTGGGATAGCGTCAATTAGCTGTCGCGTGTACTCGGTTTCCGGATGCGCAAAGACCTGCGCGGTAGGTCCAGATTCCACTTGCGTGCCGTGGGAGAGCACGGAAACGGTATCGGAGATTTGGTTGACTACCGCCAGATCGTGGGAGATGAAGATATAGGTAAGCTCCAGCTCGCGCTGCAGCTCATCGAGCAAGCGCAGGATCTGCGCCTGCACGGTGACGTCGAGCGCGGACACGGCCTCATCGAGCACCACGAGATCGGGCTCAATGATCATGGCGCGGGCGATGGCCACGCGCTGGCGCTGGCCACCGGAGAGCTCGCGGGGACGGCGGGAAGCCATGGAAGAATCCAAGGCCACCAAGTCAAGAAATTCGCGTGCTTTGGCACGCGCATCCCGCTTGGAAGCGCCGGTGAAATTGCGCACCGGTTCGGCGATGGTATCGCCAATGCTCAAGCGCGGATCCAGCGAGCCAAAGGGATTTTGGTAGACCATCTGGATCGAACGGCGCAGCTCGCGACGGCGCTTGCCACGGACGGAGCTAATGTCTTCCCCGCCCAAGCGAATGCTGCCGGAGGTGGGCGTGCTCAACAAGGAAATGGCTCGGCCGGTGGTGGTCTTACCGGAGCCAGACTCCCCCACCAATGCATGGGTGGTGCCGCGGGCCACGGAAAAGTTGATGTCTTCCACCGCGGTGAAATCCCCGAAGCGTTGGCTCAGCCCTTCCACCTCGAGCAAGGTTTCGTGTTGCGCGGGCACGGCGGCCCGCACGGGAGATGCGGCCTGGGAGGAAGTGGGGGCGGTGAGCGAGGGGGCGTCGGCAAGCAGGCGCTTGGAGTAGGCGTGCTGGGGGTCGGTGAGGACGCGGGCAGCAACGCCCGACTCGCGGACGGTGCCCTTTTCCATCACCACGATGTTATTGGCACGGTCGCCCGCCACGGCCAGATCATGGGTAATGAAAAGGATTCCCATGGTGAGCTCTTCGCGCATCTCATCCAGGAGGTCCAGGATGATCTTCTGCACGGTGACATCGAGCGCGGAGGTAGGCTCATCGGCGATGATGAGCTCCGGCTCCAATGCCACGGCCGCGGCAATGAGCACGCGCTGCTTCATGCCGCCGGATAGCTCATGCGGGTACTGGTGATAGCGGCGCTGCGGATCATCAATGCCCACACGCTCCAAAAGCTCCAGTGCACGCTTCTTCCGGGAGGCCTTATCGCCCTGCCCGTGGATGGCCATGCCCTCCTCCACCGAGGCACCGATGGTCTTGAGCGGGTTAAGCGAGTTATTGGGATCCTGCGGAATCAAACCAATGCGGCGGCCGCGCAGTTCACGCCACTGCTTCTGGGAATACTGGGTCACGTCGCGGCCGTCGAAAGTAATGGTGCCAGAAACGATCGACGCATTGTCTGGCAGCAGGCCAATAGCGGCCATGGCGGAGGTGGACTTGCCGGAACCGGACTCGCCAACGATGGCGGTCATCTCGCCAGGGTTTACCTCGAGCTCAATGCCGCTTACCGCTTCTACCTCACCGTGCGCGGTGCGGTAGGTAATGGATAGATCACTAATGCTAAGCAGGGACATTAGGCCGCCTTTCGCAGTTTCTGGCTGAGGTGGTTGGCCGCGAGGACCACGGCGACGATCACAATGCCCGGGGCGATGGTCAACCAGCCGGCCGTGGCGATGTAATCGCGCGATTCAGAGATGAGAAGACCCCATTCCGGGGTTGGGGGCGGTGCGCCATAGCCCAGGAAGCCAAGGGTAGCTAGCTGCAGAATGGCCAGGCCAAATTGCAGGGCTGCTACAGCGAAGACCGCGGTGAGTGAATTGGGAAGAATATGGCGCACGAGCACCTGGAAGGAAGAACCGCCGGAGCCATAGGCGGCCTCGACGAAATCGGAGCCGGCAACGCTAAGCACCTGGGAGCGTGCAAGGCGCGCAAAGGTGGCCACCGAGGTAATACCTACGGCGATGGCGGCATTGAAGATGCCGTGGCCCAGCACGATGATGACGGACAGGGAGAGCAAGAGTCCGGGGATGGACAGCAGCACGTCCACGATGCGCATGATGACGGCATCGACCCAGCCGCGGCGCACGCCGGCGATAATGCCCAAGATGGTGCCGACGATGAGGCCGAAAAGTACGGCCAGGAGCGCGCCTAGTAGGGATTGGCGCGCGCCATAGACCACGCGGGTATAAAGATCACGGCCGACGGCATCGGTGCCGAACCAGTGCTGGAAACTGGGTTGCAATAGCGCCGTGGTGTCCCCGCCCTGGTTAGGGTCCTGGGAAGTAAATAGTTGGGGGAACAGCGCGCAGAGCACCGCCAGGCCCAGCACAATCAGAGAGAGGATGGTGCCCGGGGTGAGCTTCAGCTGTGTGGATTTAAGCTTCATGCTTGGACCTTCTTCTCGTTCGTTGCGGTGGTATCGGCGGTGGTGGTGGCAGCGGTGGCGGAGCTAGATGAAGTCGCGTGCTCGCGCTCGCGCAGGCGCACGTCAAGCACTGGGTAGAGCAGGTCCACAATCAGATTGATAAGGACAAAGACGGCGGCGGCAAGCACCACAATGGCCAGCAGCACCGAGGTATCGCGGTTAGCCACCGCATCCACGGTGAGCGCGCCAATGCCGTGGCGGGCGAAGACTGCTTCCGTCACCACGGAGCCGCCGACGAGCTCACCAAAGGTAAGGCCGGCCATGGTCAGCGCCGGCAGCAGCGCGTTGCGCAGGACGTTGCGCCACAACAACCAGGCGCCGCTAGCACCCTTGGCGCGCACAACCTGCACGAAGGACATATCCATGACCTCATCGATGGAGCGCAGCAGCACCTGCGCCAGCGGTGCGGCCACGAAGATAGCCAGGGTGATTACCGGCAGGATGAGGCTTTGGGCGTCGCTTGCGCCAATGACCGGCACCCAGCCCAAACCAAAGGAGAATATCTGGATCAAAATGATGCCAATCCAGAAGGTGGGCAGGGAAACCATCACGGAAGGCAGGCTACGGAAGAAACTGCGCAGCCAAGAAAAGGGGCCAAAGGTGGAGACAATAGCCACCACGAAGGCCAGGACCACGCCTACGAGGAAGGCAAAGACAGCCAGTGCCAGCGTGGAGGGAAGGGCATCTGCCAGCATCTCCGATACGGCGGTACCGGTGGCGACGGAAAAGCCAAAATCACCGGTGAGGAATCCGCCGAGCGCGCTGAAGTAGCGGCTTAAGATCGGCTCATCGGCACCATAAACCTCGCGGATGGCGGCCAGCTGCTCGGCGTTGAGCCCCAAGTTGGGGTTGTCATAGCGGGTCGCGACGGCGTCACCAGGCAGTGCCGCCAAGAGGATGAAAGAAAGGGTGAAGGTTGCCCAGATAACGAGCACGGCTTGGCCGATGCGCAGGGCAATAGTTTTCAGGCTCATGGTTTAGTCCTCCCCTTCTGCGGGGTTGATGTCTACCGCATAGAACGATGGGCGTCCGATGGCCTCGGTGCTAAAGCCCTCGATATAGGGCTGGAAACCATAGACCTGCGGCTCTTCAAACATGGGCAGGATATAGGCCTGTTCGGACAGGTAGTCCTGCATGCGGCCGGTCATGGCTAGGCGATCCTTTTCACTGCTGAGGTCGAAGTAATCCTCCACCAGTTTCTGCAGTTTCTCATCGCCAAAGCTATCGGTCTTCTCGTCATAGTTGAGGAAAGAATTGCGCCCGGTGCCATCCAGCCACGTGGCTAAGGTGTCCACATTGGCACGGCCGGTCATGGTGTGGCGTACCTGCACGGTGTCTTGGTCCTTCATGGCCTTTTGCTGCGCAGAGCGGTCACCCGGGTTGAGGTTGGCCTCAATGCCGACGTTCTTGAGCATCTCTTGAGCCTTGGTGAACATCTCTTTAGAGCGCGGCTGTGGGACGGCCTCGTTGAAGGTCACGGACAGGCGCTTGCCGTCCTTTTCGCGAATGCCATCTTCTCCTGGGCGCCAGCCGGCCTCATCGAGCAGGCGCTTGGATTCTTCTGGATCGAAGGCATAGTTCGCGGACTGATCCTTATAGCCAATAGCCGTCTTGGCCAGGATCGACGTGCCCTTGGGGTAGGAATCAGAAAAGAGGGTGTCCAGGATGTTATCGCGGTCAATAGCGTGGATGATGGCCTGGCGCACGCGCTTATCTTCCAAGAGTGGATGGCGGAAGTGGAAGTGGAAGCTATTATTCACGCCACGGGTGGGCGCGGCGAAAATCTGCAGGTTTTGATCCTTCAGGTGCTTCTCATCGGGAGCTTCGATCTGACGCGCGACATCGGACTGGCCGGCTACAAGCGAGCCCACGCGCACGGAGTCTTCGGCCGCGAGCACGATATTGATGCCCTCAATATCGGCCGGGCCCTGGTGGTCCTTGCGGGCCGGAGGCGCCCAGTCATAATCCTCGCGCTTCTTGAGCACCAGCTTGGTGCCCAGCTCTTCTTCCTCAATGACGAAGGGGCCAGAACCGGAAATCGCGGTGGCATTTCCCGGCGCGAAGCCGGTGTCATCCAAATCCAGGGTGGCATTAGAAAGCAGGCCCTGGTTCATCACGGAGGTGGACTGCGGGAAACCTGGGGAAGGCTCGCTGAAGTAGAACTTCACCGTGTAGTCGTCGATGACCTCGGACTTTTCATAGTTGGGCAGCTGCTCCGATGGAGTGAGCATGCGGTCCTCGTCACCCAAGGCATAAAGGTCATAGTTCTTCTTCACGTTCGCAGCATCCAGGCGGGAGCCATCAGAGTAGGTCACGCCCTTGCGAATCTTGAAGGTGAATTCGGTGTTGTCCTTGTTTGCCTTGGGCATCTCCTCCGCAATCCACGGGTGCAGCTCGAGGGTATCCGGGTCCTGCCAGAGCAGGCGGTCCGTGATGTTATTGAGCACACCACCGTTGGGGTAATAGCCACCGGAGGGCGGATAGAGGTTGTTGAACATATTGGGCTCGACATAGGTGACCATGCCATCTTCCGCGGCGTGGGAAGTAGAGGCGCACGAGGTAAGCGAGAGAGCTAGCGCGCCGCTGGCCAGGACCGCGGCTACGGGCCGCAGGAGCCGAGAAAGTTGCTTCATAAAAGCTCGAGTTCCTTTAAGTCTTAAGTAGTACTCGCCCATTAGACCACACTCATACCCCTAATTACAAGACTGGACGGTCTACCGTATTACCTGCCAAAACATCGACATAACAGGAACCAGGCAGACTGACTGGTCTATTTTATTCTAACTGCCAGGTCCGATGATCCTGAAAGGGCCTGAATGTGGCACGATAGGAGGTATGTCTACTCCAGCAATCGCGATCGTCGGCATGGGCCCGCGCGGCATTTCCATCTTGGAACGCCTCTCCGCCCGCATGGACGATTCCAGCGACCCTATTACTGTCCACCTCATCGATGACGCCCAACATGGCGCCGGCCGCATCTGGGAAACGGATCAAACCAAGACGCTGTGCATGAATACTCGCGCCGGCGCGGTCACCCTCTTTACCGAGCCCGGCTCCACCGTTGATGCCCCGGTGCTCGAGGGCCCCATCCAGTACGAGTGGATTCAGCTGCTGCGCGGCGATGGCGAGAATATCTCCGCCGCCAAGCGCGAGCTTTTTGAGCAACACCCTCCGGCCGCTCATATTGCCCAGGACTACCGCGAGGAGCTCGCGGCTACCCGCCCCGAATCGAATCCTTCGCGCGCACTGTATGGCGAGTACCTGCGCTGGGTCTATGACGTGGTCATTGCGCGACTACCCAAGAGCATTTCCACCGTGAATCACTTCAGCCGGTTGGAGACCATCAATGAGGATGGTCACCAAGACGTCCTCCACCTAGCCGATGGCTCCGAGGTGCGCGCCGATGCCACGGTACTGGCCTATGGTTGGATGATTCCGGAATATAACGAACAAGAAAAGCAGTTGGCCGCTTCCGGTTTGAACTGGATCGCCCCTAATAACCCGGTAGAGCAGGACTATGCCGCCATTCCGGGCGGCGAGGACGTGCTGGTGCGCGGTCTGGGCATGGGCTTTTATGACATCATGGCGCTGACCACCATCGAGCGCGGCGGCACATTCGTGGAGGATCCTTCCGCGCGCTCCGGCCTGCGCTATGAACCTTGCGGCCAGGAGCCCAACTTCATCATTTCCTCTGGCCGCGGCTACCCCTACCACCCCAAGTCCGAGTACGGCGAGCTGCCGCCTACCATGCCGCGCCGCCGCCTGAAAAATGTCATTGCGGAGCTCAGTGGCACCCAGGACATCGACTTTGACGCCCAGGTCTGGCCTGCCATCGCGCGCGATAGCTACGAGGCCTATATCACCACCTTGGAGCGCGTGCGCCCGGATTCCCTCCTGCGCCCGCGCGCAGAGATTCTCGAGGCCATCGATGCCACCGCCCCCGATGAGCTGGGCGCGGCCATTGCGCCCATGGTCACCGAGCCATGGGACATGAACGATCTCATATACCAGATTGCCGGGTTTACCGGGGACATCGCTGAGCTCACCGAGCACATTGCCCAGTCCATGGAAGGCGATATCCGGGAGGCCGCCGCCGGCCACGACTCCCCCATCAAGGCCGCACTGTGGTCGCTTTCGCAATCGCGCAAGCCGGCCTCCATCCTCGGCGCAGAGGGCCGCTACACCCGCGAGTCCCGCACCGGCCGCTACGGCCAGGTCATGTCCCTTGGCCAGATGATCGGCTCCGGCCCGCCGCTCTTCCGCGTGCGCCAGTTGCTCGCGCTTGTCGACGCCGGCCTGGCCCACTTCCTAGGCGATCACCCCACCGTGTCCATCGAGGCCGATCACTTCACCTTGACCTCCGGCCCGCGCTCGGCTTCGGCGCCCACGCTTGTCGACGCCTTTATGCACCGCCCCGATATCCGCACCGCCGGCGATGCCATGACGCGCTGCTTGGTGGATTCCGCCCGCGTGCGCCCCTTCCCCGATCACGGCCAACCCACCGGTTCGCCGGAAACGGATGGGGCCACCCGCCGCACCGTTCACCCGGATGGCGAGTTGGATGCACGCCTGCATATCGTGGGCATCCCTACCTATTCCCAGTGGCCGGACACCACCATTTCCCCCATGCCGGGCACGGACCCGCTCATGCTGCAGGAAACCGACAAGGCCGCCGGTTCCCTTCTTGCCGTGGTGCGCTCCTAGCCACCGCACTTGCGCTATGGGCCCAGTGTCGCGGCCTATAGCGCGTCGAGGGCCTGCTCCAAGTCCGCGAGCAGGTCATCGATGTCCTCGATACCGATGGAGATGCGCACCAGATCCTCCGGCGGCACCAGCTCGGATCCTTCCGCGGATACGTGCGTCATATTCTTCGGATGCTCGATAAGCGATTCCACTCCGCCCAGCGATTCTGCCAGGCAGATAAGCCGCGTATTGAGGCAGATCTGCTTGGCATGCTCCGCACTGTGGAAGCGCACGGACATCATGCCGCCGAAGCCACGCATCTGCTGTGCTGCCAGCTCATGCCCCGGGTGCTCCTTGAGCCCTGGGTAGAGCACCTGCTTGACCTCGGGTCGCGCCTGCAAGAATTCCGCTACTCGCTGCGCATTCGCGCAATGGCGGTCCATACGCACCGACAGCGTCTTGATGCCGCGGGCGGTTAAGTAGGCGTCGAAAGGCGAGCTCACCGCACCCACATTGCCCTGGAAGTAGAGCAAGCGCTCGTCCACGTGGGCGTCATTAGTAACTACCGCGCCACCCAGTACATCTGAATGGCCGCCTAAGTACTTGGTGGTCGAGTGCAGCACGTGGTCGGCGCCGAGTTCCAGGGGGTTCTGCAGGTAGGGCGTGGCAAAAGTATTGTCCACCAGTACCTGCGCATTCCCCTTAATCTTGGCCACCGCGGCAATATCGGTGATATTTAGCGCCGGATTAGTGGGCGTTTCCAGCCAGATGAGCTTGGTATTCTCTTGGACCGCGGCGGCAACCGCTGCGGTATCGCTGGTGTTCACGATGGACATCTCCACGCCCCACTCGGTGAAATCATTGAGCAGGCGGTAGGAACCACCGTAGGCGTCATTGCCCAAAATGACGTGATCTCCTGGGCGCACCAAGATGCGGATCAGCGTATCGGCGGCGGCCATGCCGGAAGAAAACACGCGCGCATACTCCGCGCCCTCCAATGCCGCTAGGGTGCGCTCGAGCGAGCGCACGGTCGGATTGGCCACGCGGCCGTATTCGAATCCGCCGCGCAGCTGCGCCAAGCCGTCTTGTGCAAACGTGGTTGAGGCATAAATGGGCACGTTGATAGAGCCCATGTGCGGATCCGGGTGATAGCCGCCATGGATGGAACGGGACGTAAAGCCTTGAGCGAGGTTCTGCGTGCTGCGTTCAGTCATAGCACCACAGTCTAGACCAAGCTGTTCATTTCCAACCGAGAGATGGGTATTTATTTTCACACTCTCAGACACCCACGACTCATCGCACTTTCAGCCTCTGCCCTTACAATGGGCGCAGTTCATTTTGTCCTCGACTAAGAAAGAATGATGAATACGCAATTCTTAGCATCCGCCGCTTCCACCACGGACTCGGCCATCGAGTCCGTGTCCAGTTTTTGGAATGACGAGAAGGTACAAAGCTGGCTTATCGAGCGCCCGATTCGCATCGCTATCATCCTTATCCTGGCCATTATCGCCCACTGGCTCCTCCACCGAGTTATCAACAAAGTGGCCGAAAATAGCATCAAGTCCTCCGGGCTAGATAAGCAGCGCCTGCGCGGGAAATTCAAGGGCCGCGCCAATCGCCCCGAGCTCAGCCAACAAGAAGAAGCCATGCGCCAAACCCGCGAGACCCGGCGCGCCTCCCGCATCAAGACACTTGCCGGCGTAGCCCGTTCCGCCGCCGCCATCTTCGTCTGGGTGTGGGCCGTCATCGCCATCCTGGATGAGTTAGAAGTTAACGTAGCACCGCTTATCGCTTCCGCCGGTGTCATCGGCGTTGCCCTCGGCTTTGGTGCACAGGCGCTGGTGAAGGACTTCCTTTCTGGCATCTTCATGCTCATTGAGGACCAGTACGGCATTGGTGACGTGGTTGATTTGGGCAATGGCGTCTTTGGCGATGTCGAGTCCATTTCCCTGCGCATCACCACGGTCCGCGATATCGATGGCGCCCTCTGGTACGTGCGCAACGGTGAAATTCTCCAGGTAGCCAACCACTCCGATGAGTACTCCGTTGCCCGCATCCAAATTCCGGTGGGCCTTTCTAATGACCCAGAGGTGGCCGGCGAAATCATTGAGGACGCAGTGAAAGAAGCCGCACAGGACGAAAAGGTGCGCAAGCTCATCCTCAGCACACCCCGTGTGGACGGCATGTCTGGCTTTGAGCCGGATTATGTATCCTTCCGTGTCTCGACCAAGACCTTGCCGGGCAAGCAGTGGGACGTTCAGCGTTTCCTACAGTCCCGCGTGCTCAATGTCATGCACACTAAAGGTATTACCACCCCCTACCCGCACGGCATCGGCATTGCCGATCCCCGCAAGGAAGAAGAAGAGTAAATGGATTCTGTCTATGAGGCCATCGGCGGCATGGAGACCTTTGAGCGCCTCGTCCACGGCTTTTATTCCCAGGTCAAAGAGGACGATGTCATTGGCCCGATGTACCCCGATAACGACTGGGAAGGCGCCGAACAGCGCCTTACCTGGTTCTTGGCACAATACTGGGGCGGCCCGCAGCTATTTTCTGAAAACCGTGGGCACCCGCGCCTGCGCATGCGCCACGCCCCCTACCCCATCGATATCACCGCGCACGACCGGTGGCTAGAACTCATGGGCAACTCCCTCGCGGACATCGACGAGGAAACCATCCCACCCGCCTACCGCGAGATGATTTGGGATCACATGCAGCGCGTGGCCGCCATGATGATCAACAAAGCACCATAACCACGCCAGCCCCTTCGGCGCAGATAACTCAAGCCCGGGCCCCGTTTCTAGCGGGGGCGCCGGGCTTGTGGTGTATCTAGCGCTGACTACGCCGGGTGATGACTAGTCTTCCCAATCAAAGGCCTTGCGCACAGGCTCGGAAACCAGACGGCCACCGCGAGTCATGACGCCGCCTTCCAGACCTGGGAAGCGCTTGATCGCGGCATCCAGGCTGTCGTTGGCCACCGCGCGGATGTACGGCAGGGTCGCAGAAGACAACGCGCGGGTGGAGGTATTAGCCACCGCACCCGGCATATTCGCCACGCAGTAGAACAGGGTGTCATGCACCTTGAAGGTGGGGTCATCGTGGGAGGTCTTCTTGGAGTTCTCGAAGCAACCGCCCTGGTCGATCGCTACGTCGACGAGCACCGCGCCCTTCTTCATCTTCTTTACAGTCTCTTCACGCACCAGCTTCGGCGCGGCGGCTCCCGGAATAAGTACGGCACCGATGACGAGGTCGGCTTCCTGCAGTTCCTTATCGATGGTGGCTGGATCGGAGATCAGGGTGCGGACGCCTCCGGCGTACTGGTCATCGAAGCGCTGGAGAACGTGCGGATCGAGGTCCAGCACCGTCACCTCGGCGCGAAGGCCGTGGGCCATAGCTACAGCGGACGCGCCGACCTGGCCGCCGCCGATAACTACGACGCGTGCTGGCTGAGTGCCCGGAACACCGGAGACCAGCAGGCCGCGGCCACCCTGGGTGGACAACAGGTGGTGGGTGCCTTCGATGGCGGCAAGGCGGCCAGCTACCTGAGACATCGGGGTGAGAAGCGGCAGGGTGCCGTGGCGGTCGGTGACCGTCTCATAGGCGATGGCGGTGGTATTGGCGTCGACAAGTGCCTCAGTCAGCGGACGATCCGCCGCAAGGTGCAGGTACGTGAAGACGGTGAGGTCTGGGCGCAGGTACTGGTACTCAGCCTCGAGCGGCTCCTTCACCTTCAGCAGCAGCTCTGCCTGTGCCCAGGTATCTTCCGCAGTGCCAACGATGCTGGCACCCGCGGCCTCGTACTCGGAGTCCGGGAAAGAAGCGCCTTCACCGGCACCAGTCTCAATGAGGACCTCATGACCATCCTGAACGAGGGTCTGCGCGCCGCTCGGGGTAAGAGCCACGCGATTCTCGTTATTCATGATTTCTTTTGGCACAGCAATACGCATTACATAGTCTCCTTGTGGGTGCAGGAAATTACATCGACCATGTAAGAGTAACGCAGGACACGTTTGCGCGCGGCGCTCTGCTGGCTAATTCACACTGCGGGGGTAGCATTACTCCAACACCCCCGTTAAACATGCTGTTCACAGGGGTTGGGAGGCTACCACGCCAGGGTCCCCCTACCCCTAAGGCAGACTACTTTTCGGGCAATGTCGCCCATTATGGGGCGGTGGTACGCCGAGATTGTTGAACACCAGGGTGTGCGCCCTGGCGGCGAAAGCTAGAACAAGGACAAGCGGGTGGAACGGTAAATGCTGCCAAAGGGGGCGTCGAGTCGCACCCACCGACCCAGCTGAGCCACCCGCAGGTGCCGCGGCACGTCCATCGGGGCGGAAAATCCAGGAATAAGCCCCAGGTTGGTGCAGGCAAAGATCATGCGCATGGGGATTTCGACCGTGGCGCCATCGCCTTCCACCGTGACAACGGTTTGATTCAACAAGCTGGACGGCGGGCCCATCGGGCCAGAAAATTGCCGGGTTAGCTGTTGGCCTTTATCGGATAGATCGCGCACCACGGTAACCGGCAAGGTATCGACCACGCTGTAACCCGTGGCCGGCGGCAAGGCTCCCGGCCAGGATGGATCGCGGGCAGGACCCAAATCTAAGGTGCCGCTAGATTCATGCTCTTTGAGTTGCTCGGCGAGCGTGGCAGCAGAAACCACAGCTCCATCGCGAGACGCGACGCCTTGGACGCGGCGAGAGGCAACCACCTCGAAGGGGGTGGTGACAAAGACATCGACGACGTCGTCAGTCAGCTGGCGCAGCCGCACCGACGCGCCCGCGTCCAAGCCAACCGCGCGCGTGACAAGGGCCCGAAGGCCAGGTCCACCGCTTCCAATTTCTAGAGTCTCGGTGACCATGCCTTCGGGCCCTGCCTTTCTCATCTGTGCTCTGCCCCGCTGCTAGTTGGCAGCGGTATTGTGCAGAATATCCTTTTCCTGGTCCGTCAATGGACGCGGGGTCTGCTGCTGACGGTCAATGACTACCTGCACGCAATCCACGGTTGCCGCGACCTCGCCCTGGGCGTTCTTCACTTGCTGAGTGGTGGTAAACGAGGTGGTACCAATCTGGGAAATGGTAGTTTCCACCTCCACCGTAGTGGTGTCCTTAAACTCCATCGGGCGCTGGAAGTCCACATCGAGGTGGCGCACGAACGCCACGAAGTCGAGGCCTTTGGAATAGATATGTTCCTTCGCAAAGGCCAGGCGCGCTTCCTGGGCGAGCTCGATGTAGTTTGCGTTCATCATGTGGCCGTACATATCAAAATCCGACCAGCGGGTTTGAATACGGTACGTGTGCACGCTTGGGGTTGCCATCATTCTCCTCAGTTAAGGCGTTAGCTACTTAGCGGGTCAGCTTGCGGTGGGTCACGCGGGAAGGACGGGCTGCCTCTTCACCGAGGCGGTCGACCTTGTTCTTCTCGTAATCGCCGAAGTTACCCTCGAACCAGAACCACTGGCCTTCTTCCACATTGCCTTCCCAGGCCAAGATGTGGGTACAGGTGCGGTCCAGGAACCAGCGGTCGTGGGAAATGACCACGGCGCAGCCCGGGAACTTCTCCAGCGCGTTTTCCAGTGAGCCGAGGGTTTCCACGTCCAAGTCGTTGGTCGGCTCGTCAAGGAGGATCAGGTTGCCGCCCTCCTTCAGGGTCAGCGCCAAGTTCAGGCGGTTGCGCTCACCACCGGAAAGCACCTTGGATGGCTTCTGCTGATCCGGGCCCTTGAAGCCGAACGCGGACAGGTAAGCACGCGACGGCATCTCGTTTTGACCAACGTGAATGTAATCTAGGCCGCCGGAGACAACCTCCCAGACGGTTGCCTCGGGGTCGATGTTCTCACGGTTCTGGTCCACGTAGGACAGCTTGACGGTATCGCCCACCTCGACGGAACCGGCATCCGGCTGCTCCAGGCCAACGATGGTCTTAAACAGGGTGGTCTTACCCACACCGTTCGGGCCGATAACGCCCACGATGCCGTTGCGCGGCAGGGTGAAGGAGAGGTCCTTAATCAGGACGCGGTCATCGAAGCCCTTCTGCAGGTCCTTGACTTCCACAACCTTATTGCCCAAGCGCGGCGGGGTAGGAATCTGGATCTCTTCGAAGTCGAGCTTCTTGTACTTCTCGGCCTCGGCAGCCATCTCCTCGTAGCGCTCCAGACGAGCCTTGTTCTTGGCCTGGCGGGCCTTCGAGCCGGAGCGTACCCACTCCAGCTCGTCCTTCAGGCGCTTGCGCAGCTTCGCATCCTTCTTGCCAGCAACCTCCAAGCGCTCCTGCTTCTTATCCAGGTAGGTGGAGTAGTTGCCCTCGTACGGGTAGAGCTTGCCGCGGTCAACCTCACAGATCCAGCCCGCGACGTGGTCAAGGAAGTAGCGGTCGTGGGTCACGGCCAAGACAGCACCCGGGTAATCGGCCAGGTGCTTCTCCAGCCACTGCACGGACTCGGCGTCCAGGTGGTTCGTAGGCTCGTCGAGCAGCAGCAGGTCCGGCTCGGTGAGCAGGAGTTTAGCCAGCGCTACACGACGGCGCTCGCCACCAGAAAGGTTGGTCACTGGGGCGTCGGAAGGCGGGCAGCGCAAAGCTTCCATGGCCTGCTCGATCTTGGAATCAACCTCCCAAGCATCGGCGGCGTCCAGCTCTTCTTGCAGCTTGCCCATTTCTTCCATGAGCTCGTCGCTGTAGTTGGTGGCCATTTCCTCGGCGATCTGCTCGAAGCGCTGCTTCTTTTCAAAGATATCGCCCAAGCCCTCTTCGACGTTGCCGCGTACGGTCTTCTCGTCATTGAGCGGCGGCTCCTGCTGCAGGATGCCCACGGTGGCACCCGGATCCAAGAAGGCCTCGCCGTTGGAAGGCTGATCCAGGCCGGCCATAATCTTCAGAATGGAGGACTTACCGGCACCGTTAGGGCCGACCACACCAATCTTGGCACCTGGGTAGAACGCCATTGTTACATCGTCAAGGATGACTTTATCGCCAATTGCCTTGCGCACGTTTTTCATCGTGTAGATGAATTCGCCCACTTTTACCCCTTTGCAAAAATTTGGGAGACGTATTTATCTACACAAACACTACATCAGAACCACCGCCCAAGTGCCTCGGGTCAGGTACACCCGAGGCGATCAAGCCGGTGGGGAAACGCTTATGCGTTTACTGGGGCGGATTCTGCCTCGGCAGCTTCCTCTTCCACCTCGGCGTCGTCGAAGGAATCTTCTTCCCCACCGCGTGCGGCTACGGCGCGCTCGGCTAGATAGCGGTCGGCCGCGGTATCGACAGCGGTATCTCCCTGCCCTGCCTGCTGCGGCGGCAGGCTGTGGTCCACGTCCGGTTCGATGGCGTTGTCCCCCAGTTCTGGGACCGCAATATTTTCCTGGTTGTACTGCGGAGCGAGCCGCTTGGTACCGATAACGTGGCGGTTCAGATCCAGGCCCACGTACTGCGCCTTAATGAACGTGCGGAAGTGATCGGTGCCCTGGTCATCGCGCCATTGTTCTGTAACTAAGGAGCCCACGATGACCAGCGGCATGCCTTTAGCCAGGGATTTGCGCACATTGATGGCGAATTGATTCCACATTTCGACGTCGATGTAGAGGTGGTCCACGTCGCGCCACTGCGGGGCCTTGGGGTTGTTGCCTTCCGGATCATTGGCGCCGGCATCGACCTGACGGTCCGGAATTCGGCGGGAAGAAGCGACGCGCAGCTTAGCCTTATAGGCCCCAGTTGAGGTCTTGGTCAGGATGGGATCGCGAGTAAGGCGACCGGTCAAAGTAATTGGGTATTGGGACATGGTGCTAGAAAATCCTTTGCTGGATAGTTGGATAGGCGAGTTCGGTTTTCCTCGCTCGCTTCCACATCCTGATGCCGGCGCGCAAGCCGCACCATGCCGGCAGCCCCTACCCTGTGAATAACTTGTTGTACCCGTCAACAAAACTCGGGTTTGGGGGCGATTTCGGGCCGGTTATCCACAGGCTAGCGCCCGCGGAAGCTCGATTCATCGCCGTGGCCCATATCCTGGAGCATCGCGTTATAGCGTTCCAATTCGGCATCATCGTCCGCATCCGCCTGCATATCGTGGCGGCGAGCCGTAGCGCGATCATCGCTGAGCCAATCCAGGAAGAGCTTGCCAAAGACGATAACCAGTGGGAACTGACCAAAGCCCCACGCGATGCCGCCGCCCACACGTTGGTCTTGGAGCAGATCCTGATCCCAGGGCAGCTCCAAATACTGGTAGAAGTCTGCCCCCAACACGCTTTGCAGCTGCATCAGGTACACACCGGCAAAGAGGTGGAAAGGCATGGAAAGGAACAGCACGGCCAACCGGAACGGGGTGGAGTGCCGCTTGGGCAGCGGATCCGGCCCGATGATTTCCCAGAAATAGAAGCAGCCGGAGATGATGAACGTGAAGTTCATAATGAGGTGACCTGCATGTTCCGAGATAGCGAATTGATACAGACTCGGGAACAAGTACAGCACATAGAGGAAAAATAGGTACTGCACGAGGTTGACAAACGGATTGGTAATAAACGCGACGATCTTGGACTGAGTGGCCGCCAGAGCATAGTCGTGCAGGCTGGGCTTCCCCTTCGGTCCTGCCTCAAAGGCCTCCATGAGCAGGGTCAGTGGCGCTCCCAAGACGAGCAGGAGCGGGACCGCCATCGACAAAATCATGTGCACCAACATGTGCATGGAGTACATCGCCGGCATGTACAGGCCTAGGCCGGTAGACATCACAAGGGTCAGGCCCAGCGCACCGCACATAAACCATGCGGTACGCCCCTTACTCCAGGTTAGGCCGCGCTTGTGTACGCGGTAGACGCAGTAGCCATAGGCCGCAGCCAACAGCAGGCCAATGGTGCCAAACATGATGTCGAAGCGGAACATGGTCCACACGTTGAGCACCGTGGGCTTTTCAAACAGCTCATAGCCCATCAGAATCTGCATCGAGTTGAGGTTGGGATCGCGCGGCGCCGGGGGCACAGTGCGGCCCAGCGTGATGGCTACGCCAATCGTGCCGGCCATGACCGCTACTTCCACGATGGCGATGCGAATGAAAAGGCGCGGGTTCTTGCCCAGCTGCGGGATGGTGAGCTCGCGGTGAGCGAGGCCGAAGATGCCCAGCAAAATCGTCAGCACGAATTTGGTAATCAGAATGATTCCGTACGCGGAATCCACCAGATCGGAGATATTCATGCGGATGAGGGTGTTAATCAAGCCCGAAACAGCGAGCACCACAATGGCCATAAAGGCGATGCCGGAGTAGCGCTTCACCGCAAAGGCGAGATTGGGGCCAAGGCGCCGACCATGGGCGATTAGCGCCATAAGCCCGCCTACCCAAAGCATGACGAAGACCAAGTGCCACAGGAGCGAATTGGTGCCGTAATCATGGTCGCCGCCCGCCGCGGAATGGCCTTCCATGCCAATGGGTACGACCTGCATTATGGACAAGAAAAGCAGGACCGGCTGCATGGACCAGCCACGGCCCACCAGCCCGAGAATGCCCACTACCAGGGCAATGACCACGGAGATTGCCCACACAATGGTGGTGGAAATTTCCGTCAGAGCCATTTTCATGATGGAAGGCTCGAATACCTGAGAAAAGGGCGCGCCGGTGAGGTCGGACATAATGAGCGGGATTTCCACGAGCCCCACGGCCGCCATGCCAAAAGAGGCCCAGGTGCCGGTGCGGGCGGCGATGTGGCCATCGACGGACAAGGGGGCATCGATAAGCGCGGCATTGTCCCCGCGCGGAGCGATGAGGAACGACGAGGCCAAGAATGAGCCCACGGACAAAGCCATGAGAATCCACGCCACGCCTCGAAAGAGCGGCAAGCCAAAGGTGGTTATGCGGCCGGGGTCCGGAATGCCTAGCGCCGCCAGGGAATCAGCCAGGAGGAACAGGGAAATAAAACCGGCGATCAGGCCGGCAATAAGCATCGCTGCGATATAAATCCCCCAGGAAGAGCGGGGCTTCTTACCCGCCGCGTTCACACTGTTAACCTTCTCATTTGCCATAGTGCGCATTGTATAGCGCGACCTAGTTTCTCACCTAACACACATTTTGTCTTTACATGTGTCATTATGGAGCTTATGGACACCCGTCAACTTCTTTATTTTCGCGCCGTTGTAGACAATGGCTCCTTCACGCACGCTGCCGAATCCCTCGATATGACCCAGCCGTCTCTGAGCCTTTCCATCCGGAAGCTAGAAAAGGAGCTCAACGCCCAGCTGCTCTCGCGCGGTCGCTCCGGTGTCTCCACCACTGAGGCTGGCGATTATGTCTACGAAACGGCCGTCAAGGTTGATGCGCTGCTGAGCGAAACCCAGCGCCATATCAGCGAAATCACCGGCGACAAGGCAAGCACCGTGTCGCTAGCCTCCGGCGCCATCTTGAACTGGGAATTTACCCCTTCCGCCCTGGCCGAGCTCAAGCGGATTTACCCCACCGCCAATATCTCGCTGGACGACGCCGAACCGGCCACCGCTATCAAGCACCTGCTGGATGGCCAGGTGGACCTAGCGCTCTTGCCGACGTCCGATCCGAAGGCCTTCATTCGCCGCTACTCCCCCGAGCTCACCGTCCACCAGGTGGCCACGTTCGATTATTCCGTCGCCCTTCCCCAGCGCCTCGCCGAGTTGGAATCCCCCGTCTCCCTCGCCGAGCTAAAGAAGGAAACTTGGCTTGTCCCACCGCGCAGCCGCGAACTTCCCGAACTGGCCGAGTTCTATCACGACCTCTGGAATAGCCGCCCGGGCCTCAAGCCGGAAAAGACCCAGGAGGTCGCCAGCCTCAATAGCGCGATTCCTATGGTCTCCAGTGGCCTCGGCGTCAGCATCGTGCCCAATTGCGCACCTGCTGTGCAGCCGCACGGCATTATCACTCGCCCCATTGCTGATGACCTGCCGCGCTACTACGCCATCGTGGCCTACCGCACGGATCGCGAGCTGACCGCAGCTGCCCAAGACTTGGTAGACATCCTGCGCTCGCCGCAGCACACCCTGGCTTAGGTTTCCTCGCCCTAGTGGGCTACTATGAGTGCGTTGTAAGCCCCCATAGCTCAGTGGATTAGAGCAGTGGGTTTCTACCCCATGTGTCGCGGGTTCGAATCCTGCTGGGGGCACCGCGCGAAAGCCTTGAGGCGCCGAGTTTCTCGCCGCTTCAAGGCTTTTTGTTTACGCTAGGACTCACCATGCCCCCACTCCGGAAAGGCTTAACCATGTCACTTCCCGCCCCTTCCCGAACGTCCTACGCCCTCGTTACGGGCGCCAGCCAAGGCATTGGCAAGGCCATGGCGCAGGATTTCGCCGCACTGGGATATAACGTCATCCTTGTGGCCCGCCGCCGCGAGGTCCTGGAGTCCATCGCCGCCGAGCTCGAGCAGCGCCATAATATCGAGGCCATTGCTCTACCGGCGGACCTAGCGGTAGCTGACGACGTCGCCCGCGTGGCCGAGACCATCGCCACCCGCGAGGTGTCGATCCTGGTCAATTCCGCCGGCATCGCCAGCTTCGGCCCCTTCATGGACCAAGACTGGTCGTACGAGACGACGCAGTTCGAGCTCAACGGAACTGCCGTCCACCACCTCACGCGAGCCGCCTTGGAGCAAATGCTGCCTCGCCGCAGCGGCGCTATCTGTAATGTCGGCTCTGCCGCGGGCAATATCCCCATCCCTAATAACGCCACCTACGTTTTCACCAAGGCGGGCGTCAATGCGTTTACGGAGGCCCTACACTACGAGCTGAAGGGCTCCGGCGTCTCGTGCACCCTGCTCGCCCCCGGCCCCGTGCGCGAGGCCACCATCGCAGAGGAAGACCAGTCGATCGTGGACAAGGTGGTACCGGACTTTTTGTGGACCACCTACGAGTCGTGCTCCCAAGAAACCATCGAGGCCATGCGCCGCAATCAGCGCCGCGTGGTGCCCGGCCCGCTATCTAAGGCGATGAATACCCTCAGCCAGGTGCTGCCCACCCCGGTGATTGCACCGCTGGTAGGCAGCTTCTACGCCAAGATGGGCTAGGCCCCGGCGCCTTCTAAGTCCTTGTCTTTGTTTTTGAGCACGCTGCCCTCGCCGCGTGCTCGTTTGCGCTCCACCCAGAAGTCCGCATTCTTAATGCCCAAAGCTTCTGGGTCGAACTGCGGATCCTTGCCGGCCTTCTTTTGCTTTTCGTAGTCCTTGAGTGCCTTGAGGGCAGGGACCTGCAGGAAGAGGATGGCGATGATATTGAGCCATGCGGTCGTGCCGACGCCGATATCGCCCAGCGCCCACGCCGCACCCGGAGTGGTGGTGGCGCCAACCACGACAGAAACAATAATCAGTGCGCGCAGCACCCAAATCAGGCCACGGCGAGCCGTGCGGGAGCGGACCCAGCGGTTGAAGTAGGTCAGGTTAACTTCGGACATGTAGTAGTACGCCAGGACCGTGGTAAAGGCGAAGAAGGCAATGGAGACGGCAATGAAGGTTGGGCCCCAGCCGGCGAAGACGCTATCGAGACCGGACTGCACGTAGCCAGGGCCGACCTCGACGCCATCAGGAAGCGAGCCGTTGTAGACCACTTCGCCGTCCTCGGAGCTGCCGCGGAAGACGGCGTACATATCCGTAGAAATAATCATGAACGCGGTAGCCGAGCAGACGAAAAGCGTATCGACGTACACCGCGAAGGACTGCACAAAGCCCTGCTTAGCGGGGTGGGAAACCTCGGCGGCTGCAGCGGACTGCGGGCCGGTACCTTGGCCAGCCTCATTGGAGTAGATGCCGCGCTTAACACCCCACATGATGGCCGCGCCCAGCATGCCGGAGAATCCGGCTTCCATATTGAATGCGGACCTGAAGATGAGCCCGAAGACCTCCGGAATCTGCGAGAAGTTCATGCACATGACCACCACGGAAATCACGAGATAAATGACCGCCATGAATGGCACGACAATGGTGGCGAAGGTCGCAATGCGCTTCACGCCGCCAATAATGATGATGGCCAGAATGCCCGCCAAGACGACGGCTGCCCAGGTGGAGTTGATGCCCCAGGCGGTATCGGCCGCGGCGGCCACCGCATTGGCCTGGATTGCCGGCAGGAAGTAGCTGGTAGCCAAGATCATGGCGACGGCAAACACGATGCCGTAGACCACCATGAAAGGCGCCGCCTTAGTGTGCTTGTAGGCCTTTTCGATGTAATAGGCGGGCCCGCCGCGGTACTCACCGGTGTCCTGGTCCTTCTCCTTGTAAATCTGCGCCAACGTACTTTCGATGAACGAGGTGGACGAGCCCAACAGCGCCACTGCCCACATCCAGAACACGGCGCCAGGCCCACCGAAGGCGATGGCTGTGGCCACGCCGGCGATATTGCCCACGCCCACGCGGCCGGAGAGCGAAACCATCAAGGATTGGAAGGAAGAAACGCCATCTGCGGACTTTTCTCCGTTAACGATCTGCTTGAGCATGTCCGGGATGCAGCGCACCTGCAGGCCGCGTGTCACCACGGTGAAATAAATACCCGCGCCGAGGCATAAAAACACCAAGACGGGGGACCAAATTACGGTATTGAGGGCATCGAGGAAGTTTGCCATCTGGTCTCTCCTAAGTCTGTCGCACCTCCCGAATGAAGAGCGATTAACCAGAGTATGCCCTAACTCACATCGATGAGTGAGGTAAATCACCGATTAATTTTATGCAGTACAGCGCCACACGTACTGAAAGCTGGCGTTGTCCAGTAGTAATCGCCCCCCAGGGCAGCCCGGCTCGTACCCCATACAGGGGTAAAGGCACGCGGGCGTAGAATGGGCCGCATGCCACATTCCGAGATAGCCGCAAAACACGATCGCCTCGTCTGGATCGATTTGGAGATGACGGGCCTGGACCCCGAACGCCACGTCATCGTTGAGGTCGCTGCCGTCATCACCGATGGCAACCTCAACATCCTGGGCGAAGGCATCGACCTCGTCGTCCACGCCACCGAGGATGAGCTGGCACAGATGGATTCCTTCGTCACCGAGATGCACGCTAAGTCCGGCCTAGATAAGGAAATCCGCGAGTCCACCACCTCCATCGGGGAAGCCGAGGACGCCGTACTGACACTCATTAACGAGCACTGCGATCCGGAGCACCCCGCTCCCCTGGCCGGCAATTCCATCGCCACGGATCGCACCTTCATCCGCACTTATATGCCGCGGCTCGATAGCGCCCTGCACTACCGCATGATCGACGTCTCCACCATCAAGGAGCTTGCCCGCCGGTGGCACCCGCGTGCTTATTTCAACCAGCCCGATAAGGGCATGGCCCACCGCGCACTGCAGGACATCATCGAATCCATCCGCGAGTTGGACTTCTACCGCCGCAGCGTCTTCCGCACCGACGAGGGCCCCACCTCCCCCGAGGCGGAGGAAATCAAGGCTGAAACCACCGCAGATTACCAGGCGTTTTTGTAATTTAGGCGGCGTGAGTTAACCTATATCTCGTTGCTTTCACGCAGCGATGGTGGCTGTAGTTCAGCTGGTAGAGCACCAGGTTGTGATCCTGGGTGTCGCGGGTTCGAGTCCCGTCAGCCACCCCATGTCATGAGTCGCGACATGTTTGACAGATGAGTCGCGACATCGTTGACAAACCGGCATTCCAGTTGCTTTTTGTTCTGGGGTGCCGGTTTCTTCGATCAGGCGGGCAGTGCCAGGGCGCATTGTTCCAAGCAGCAGTACTAAGACGCCGTAAAGAACACCTATGCGTGACGGGCGGAGCCATTTCCCCCTCGGGCTCTAGAAGGTGCCTTCAGCCCTGAATGGCCGCACTTTATTTCGACGCCACTGGATTGCCACCTTCATGGCGTACGGCTTTGACGACAGCCATATTGCGGTTAGGACTGTTCATAGTGTCAAACATGTCCCGACTCACCAGTCAAGCATCACCCGACACGGTAAGGTAGCCCTAAGCGTCAAATATGTCGCGGCTGATCTGTCAAGCATCACGACGGTTCCCTCAGGCACAGACTGTCAAATATGTCATGAACTCAGACACCGTCAGCCACCCCAAGTGCCCGAGCCTTGCGCTCGGGCTTTTTCAGTTTTCCGCCTGCAGGCTCGCCAGCAGCTCCTCCGAGCGCGCCCGACCGGCCACATCTGGCATATCTCCGGTCACCACAAACTCGCTTACGCCCAGCCGCTTGCCGACGCCCCTTAGCTCCTCCCCCACTTCCTTCACCGTTCCCCACACGTCATGGGCCAGCGCTTCCTCAATGCGCCGGCGCTGCTGCCCCGTCAGCGCATCCATATCCAGCTCCCCTGCAGGCCGCAGGGCCGCGAACTCGCCGGTAGATTGCGCGAGTACCTTGGCATAGACCTCCGGTAACAACAGGTCACGGGCGGCCGCGGGCGTATCGGCAACGGCGATATTGAGCGAAGAGATGATAGGCGGGGCGTCGGCAAGCGCATGCTCCCGATACACCCGCGCGGCCGCCTCCTGCGTGGCCACCGGACCACCCAAGATGACGCCGAGCCCCATCTTGGCCGCAACCATGGCCGATCGAAAGCCCGCCAACACGTAGATCGGCGTGCCCGCATACTCCGGCCGCACCGTCACCGCCTCCTCGCCGCGCAGGTAGCGCAATAGCGTCGCCAGCTCCGCCTCAAAGCGCTGCTTCACCTCGGCCGGGTCGCCCTGGTGCAGTGCCCGCCGCACCGGGCCAGTAAAGCCGACAGAGGAACCAATCCCAATATCGATGCGCCCGGGATACAGCGCCTCGAGGAGGTTTATCTGCTCGGCCACCAGAAACGGCGGGTGATTCAACAGCATGACGCCGGCCGTGCCCACCCGAATGCGCTGCGTGCGCGCCGCCACGTGGGCTGCCAACATCCCCGGCTGCCCCGCCGGAATGCCCGGCACGCCATGATGCTCGGCCACCAGAAATCGCCGGAAACCAAGCCCCTCCACGTGCCGGGCGTGCTCAGCTACCTGGTCCAACGGCCCGGCCGCCCCGCGGTCTAAAACAGAAAAGCGCATGGCCACCACTGTAGCCATGCGCTCATCGCCTGCGCCGCTCTTGGGCGCTACTGATTGGCGTCCGCGTTGCCCTTAGACCACTCGCCCCAGGACATATTCCAGTCACCTAGGCCATCCAGCGCATTAAGCGTTTCACCGTAGGTATTGAACACGCGCACCACGTCGCCGCGCTTCATGGTTTCCTGGAACCACTGTGCGGCCTCCGGCGTCACGTTAATGCAGCCGTGCGAGGTATTGGTATTGCCCTGCGCCCCTACGGACCACGGAGCGGAGTGAACATAGATGCCGGAATAGGACATCTGCGTAGCCCAGTCCACGGTCGTGCGGTAGCCGCCTGCCTCATGGGCTAGGCCAAAGGTCTCCGAGTCCATGACTAGCTGCGGGTGCTCATCACCGATGATGTAGCGCCCGTTCGGCGTATCGTACTGATAATCGCGGCCTAGCGAGACCGGGATGGCGCGCAAGAACTTCTTATTCTTAAAGACCTTCATGGTCTTGGTGGCGTTATCGATAATCGCCACGGTGCGGTCACCGATGGTGAAATTGGTCTTGGCGTTCTCGCCGCCGTAAATTCCGCCGCCTAGGTCCTTGCCATACTGGTCCACCTTCACCTCAACCTTGGTGCCAGGCTCCCAGTATTCCTTTGGACGCCAGCGCACCTCTTGGTTGTTGACCCAGTAGAAAGCGCCCTTAACCTCAGGGTTGGTGGTCACAGTAATGGTCTTCTCGGCCGCCTTGCGGTCCGTAATCGGCACGCCGAAGTTCACGCCAATGACCTGGCCTACGCCGACCTCAGAATCCGGGATTGGGCTAAGCGAGACTTCGGCAACGCCCGCTGCTTGCGGGGTGGAAAAGCTGAGTTTCTTCTTGTTGCCATCCACATCGGAGGCCACGATGGAATAGGTGTGGTTGTAGCCCAGGTCCTCCGCCGTAGACCACGTCTTGGCGTCCTTGGAGAGCTTTTCTTTGACTTCCACGCCCAGTTCATTGGTCATGGTGACGCTCTTGAGCTTGCCGGTGGTCTTCACGGTGACGGGCTTAGACGGATCCACGTTCTTCGCCCCGTCTTTCACGGAAGCCTTCAGACCATCCTTTTTCTTTTCGGACTCTTTGCCACCATCTTTCGCGCCGTTCGCGCTTGCGGCGGCGGTGGATTCTTGGTCAGCGGCCTGATTCTCGGCAGAGGAATCAGAGGAGCAGGAGGCGGCGGCTAGGGAAATGCACGCAACGCCCGCGGCCGCGATGAGGCGGCGCGCACTAGGGAGGGAATGTTTCACTGAGTTGCCCTTAGACACGTAATTGCTGCTTTCAAAGACCAATTTAGATTAGCGTCTCGCTCCAGCAATTACCAGAAGCCACTTCAGGCATTAACCAATTCGTTATACACTCCTAAAAACATGCGATGACCAGGCGATTTTACACTTTTCAAGAATGGCTGCTAGAGTATCTACTCGTTGCACAGAGAGCCACACGGCAGGAAGTCAACAATGCGCCATTAGCTCAATTGGCAGAGCAACTGACTCTTAATCAGTGGGTTCGGGGTTCGATTCCCTGATGGCGCACCACTTAAAAATTTAAATTAAAAAATTAGGCCGGGCAATCGCCCGGCCTTTTTGCTATTTCACCCGCAGCGGGGCAATGAGTGGAGCGCCGCCATGCTGGACGACGTCCGCCTCTACCCCATACACGCCTTCCACGAGCTCCCCCGTGAGAACGTCTGAAGGCGCGCCCTGAGCGCGAATATGGCCCTTCTTGAGCACCACCAGCTGATCGCACATGCGCGCAGCCAGGTTGATGTCGTGGATGGCCACAAGGCCTAGGCTGCCGTCGCGCTTCGCCTTGGCACGCACCTCGTCCAGCACGAAGATCTGGTGATGCAGGTCGAGGGCGGACGTGGGTTCGTCGAGAAGCATGAGGCCTGGGTTGCCCACCAACATCTGCGCCACCGCCACCAGCTGGCGCTGTCCGCCGGAAAGCTCGTTGAGGTAGCGCGAGGCAATCGCGTCCAGGCCCAGCGAGTGCAGCACCTCACCGGTGCGCGTAATCGGGTCCTCGCAGGCCTCACGGCGTGCAGAGATCAGCACGGCCTCAAACGCCCGCAGCGCGGCCGTACTCGTGAGATCCTGCGGCACGTAGCCGATGAGCTGCCGGCGTCGCTTGCCGCGCGGGGCCGTGCCATCGACGCGGAAATCCACCTCACCATCGCAACCGCGGTGCACTCCAGCCAGGGACTTGATAAGCGTGGTCTTGCCGGAGGCATTCGGCCCCAACAGGCCCACCAGCTGCCCGCCGTGGAGCTTTTCCACATCCACGGACTCCAGCACGCGGTGCTTGCCATAGGCCGCACTCAGCCCGGAAATAGTCAGTTCTACGTCCACAATGCCCTCCTTCGGGTCATGACGATGGCAATGAAGAATGGCACGCCCAGAAGCGAGGTGACAATGCCAATGGGAATAGCCAGGCCCGGCTTAATCATCAGGCTCACCGCATGCGCGGCACACATCACGGCCGCGCCCGCCGCCATGGAGGCCGGCAGGAAGTAGCGCTGGTCCTCGCCCACCAACATGCGGGCGATGTGCGGGCCCACCAAGCCGATGAAGCCGATGATGCCCGCGAAGGCCACGGTGGTCGCCGCGACGAGCGAAACCACGATGAGCACCACAACGCGCAGGCGGGAGGTATTGATGCCCATGGCGGTAGCGCGGGCGTCGCCAAGCCGCAAGGCAGTAAGGCGCCAGCCCAACGCCCACAAAATGGGCAGGGCGATAATCAGCACGGCCGCCAGCACGCCGTTGGCCGCCCAATTGGCGCGGGTAAGAGAACCCATGGACCAAAAGACGATCTGCTGCAGCGCCTCGGCCGAGGACTGGTACTGGATAAGCGCCAGCATGGCTTGGAAGAAGAACACCAAGCCGATGCCCAGCAGCACCATAGTCTCCGCCTTCGCGCCGCGGATAACGGCCGCAACCACGATGATGGCCGTCGCCACTGCGGCCGCGAGCCATGCCATCAGCGCCAGGTTGAACTGCGGCTGCGCAATCAGCTGCCACTTGAGCACGATGGAGGTCGCGCCACCAAACGCGGCGGCCGCGGAAATGCCAAGGGTAAAAGGCTCGGCCAGCGGATTATTGAGGATGGTCTGCATCTCTGCGCCGGCCAAAGACAGCGCCATGCCGATGAGCACGGCCATCACGGCCATGGGCAGGCGCAGCTGCCACAGCACCGTGCGCGTCTGGTCATCCAGCCCCGCGGGATTCACAATGCCCTTCATGACCTCGGCCGGGCTGATATCAATCGCGCCCACAAAGTTGCTGATAATGAAGGCCACGGCTGCAATCAGCGTCAGGCCCGCAACGATGCCGATGCGTTGCCACGTTAACTTCTTATGCTGCCGCGCTAGCGCGGCTACCTCTGCGCCCTCCATTAGTTGGTGCTAAAGAAGGTTCCCTCGCCAGAGACCGGCGAGTACTTTTCTTGCGCGTCCATCCACTGCTTGGCGACGTCCACATCGGCATACGCCTCCGGATCAACCCACTCGGCCACCTGCAGCAGCGCCAGGTAGTTAAACGGCGAATCATAGAACTGGTGCCACATGCTGTGGAAGTGGTGTTCCTTGACCGCGCGCAGCTTATCGAAGCCGGTCTGCTTGCCCGGCAGCTTAGCCACGCTGCCCTTGGCTTCCTTTTCATCGATGCCATAACCGACGGCCGCATAGCCGACTGGGTGGCCCTCATCGTCCTTCATATCGGACCAATCGCCACCGGTGGCAATGATCATGTCCGGGTCGGCTTCTAGGACCTTTTCCGGGGTGATTGTGCCGGACTCGCCCGGGATGATTTCATCGGCAATATTCTCGCCGCCGGCCGCGTTGACCAGCTGGGAAATATTGGAATCGTTCCACGAACCGCAGCAATCGGAAACGCCGGCCGAACGCCAGACGAAGGTCTTTGGCTTATCCTTAACCTTCTCCGCGCGCTCCTCTACCAAGTCCACGGTCTTTTGCCAATCCGCGTTGAATTCCTCCGCGCGGTCCTCCTGGCCGAAGATTTCGCCGAAGATGTCCATGGTCTTAGGCGTATTCTCCAGCGGCTTGCGGCGGAAATCGGTCACCGCGTACTTCAGGCCGGCCTGCTCCATCTTGTCGGTCAGGCCCGCTTCGCGGGAGGCATCGTATTGATCCAGCGACAGCACGATGAGATCCGGATCCAAGCTCACAAGCTTTTCCACGGTGACATCGCCCTTGGTGAAGCCGCCAATCTCCGGAACCTCGTTGACGGAGGGCAGCTCCTTTTCCAGTGCGTTGTAGTAATCCGGCACATTTTGCTTGAGGTCCGTGCCGATGCCAACGACCTTGTCCAGCGGATTATCGGTATTGAGTACGCCGGTAGCAAAAAGCGATCGGCCCTCTCCCAAAATCACGCGGTCGGGAGCCTTATCCAGTTCCACGTCACGGCCGGTGATATCGGTGAAGGAAAATTCGGCTTCGCCGCTGGCGCCGCCGGTTACTTCTTCGGCCGCTCCGCAGCCGACGAGCGCGGTTGCCGACGCCGCCACAACCGCCATCACCTTGAAGGGGGTATGAGCCATTTTTAGTCCTTGGTTGTTGGATGCCCTCGCGGCAGCCGCGAAGAGCCTTACATAGGACATCCTAACCTGACTAAGTAAGGTAACCCAAACCTAAACGGATTCGCCGTTGATCGCGTAGTCTTCCGGCTCGCCCTTGGGCACCTCGGTGCCGTCCGACATGGTGCGATCTTCCAGCTCCCCATCCGGATCCACGATGGCGATATCGAAGCCAGACTCGCGAATTCGGCGCAGCCCCTCCTTCAGCATGCGTCGACCCATGCGGTTCGTGCCCGTAATATGCGATAGCTCGAGCACCACCGTGCCCTCGCCAAAGTCCGACTCCATCAACTCGTACAAGATAGTCTCAGCCGCGTTGAAGTTGATCAGGCCCTGCAGATAAATCACGGTCAGCTCCGCATCCTGCTCCACCTTGCGCACTGGGTTCACGCCGTAGCGCTCGTCCGTGGACATCAGGTGCAGGCCCATGTCCTTCGACAGCAGCTTGAACGCATCCACCCCGCGCACCGAGTTGCCTTCTTTGTTCAGTCGCGGCGAGAATGTCGCCACGCCCAACTGGCCCGGCAGCGTGCCCAGCAGGCCACCCGAAACGCCCGACTTCGCCGGGATACCCACCTCGGCCATCCATCGGCCGGCGCCGTCGTACATGCCAGCCGAGCTCATTACCGATAGCGTCAACCGGCACACGTCCGCATCGAGAATCTTGTCCCCCGTCACCGGCTGCACGCCGCCATTGGCCAGCGTTGCCGACATCACGGCCAAGTCCCGCACCGTCACCACAATCGAGCACTGCTCAATATACGTTGACACCGCATCGTGTGCCTCGTCCTGGATGATGTCGTAGTTGCGCAACATGTGCGCCAGCGAAAGGTTGCGTTCGCTGACTTCCAGCTCGGAGGAACGCATGGCGTCGTCGATAAGCAAATCTCGCCCCGCCAGCCGCGAAAAATAGGTGCGCAGGCGCTCCACGCGCGCGGCAGGCTCCGAATCCACGCCATTAATCAGCTGCGTGACCGCAATCGCGCCCGCATTAATCATCGGGTTGACCGGCCGATGGTCATCGCGGTTGAGCGAAAGCTCGTTGAAGGCCTCGCCCGAAGGCTCCATGCCCACGATGTCGCGCACCGCGGAAAGACCAAGCTCCTGGAGAGCCAGCGCATAAACAAAAGGCTTGGACAAGGACTGAAGGGTAAATTCCACCTCATCATCGCCCGCAGAATAAACGTGGCCGGTGGTGGTGCACATCGCGGCGCCGAGATACTCGGGTTCCGCCTTAGCCAGCTCCGGAATATAGTCCGCCACGGCGCCGTCGCGATTATCGCGCACCTTGGTGAGGATTTCCTGCAAATAAAAAGGGATTGGTGTCTTCATCCCAACCCAGCCTACGAAAAAAGTCCCCGCGGTGTGCGGGGACTTCACAATTAGTGGCGCTCGGACAGCAGGCGCTGCAGCTCCTTCAGGTCGCTCTTGCGGCGGCGAGAGCGGAAGACCGAGAAAGCAATCAGGCCAACCACAGCGGCGCCGACACCGCCCAGGGCCATCTGCACGTTGCGGTCCTGCAGCTTATCGGTGGCCGCGGTCTTAGCCTCGTTGGCAAAGTTCTGCGGCTTGCTGCGCTGTGCCAGCTCGTCCAGGGTGCCGGCCAGCTGGCGGCGGGTGCGCTCGATATCGCGCTGAATGTCTTCAATATTGCGTGCCACGAAGTTCTCCTCTTAACTTAGGTTCGCTCTTAACGGGGTCATTCTACCCCGCCGGCCCAAAAGCGTGCAGCCCGGGCGGTAAGTAAGGTGGAAACTATGACTGAAAACCGTTTGAACGTTGGAGATACCGCCCCTGCCTTTGCGCTTGCCGACGACGCCGGAAACACCGTTTCCCTCCCCGATTACGCAGGCCAGCGCGTACTGGTCTACTTCTACCCCCGCGCCAATACCCCGGGCTGCACCAAGGAAGCCTGCGATTTCCGCGATTCCCTGGAACAGCTCAATGATCTCAATATTGCCGTCGTAGGCATCTCGCCAGATAAGCCGGAGGCGCTGGCGAAGTTCCGCGCGGACCACGAGCTGAACTTCCCGCTGCTTTCGGATCCGGATAAGTCTGTCATGACCGCCTACGGCGCATTTGGGGAGAAGAAGAACTACGGCAAGGTTGTCCAGGGCGTTATCCGCTCCACCTTCCTGGTCGAGCCGGATGGCACCATCGGCCAGACGCACTACAACGTCAAGGCCACCGGCCACGTTGCCCGCGTAATGAAGGGGCTTAGCTAGCGCGTGAGAGAGATTCTGCTACCGCGGCGTCGGCCAGCGCAGGCGCGCAGTCGCGAGCGCTTCGAGCGCATTCTGCAGGCCGCCCGCGCCGTGCTTGTCGACGTCGGCTTTGAATCCTTCACCGTCGACGAGGTCGCCCACCGCGCCGGAGTGCCCATCGGCACTCTGTATCAGTTCTTTGCCAACAAATACGTGCTCGTCTGCGAGCTCGACCGCCAAGACACGGCCGCCAGCCGGGCCGAAATCGAGCGCTTCTCCCGCCGCGACCCGGACGTGCAGTGGCCCGATGTGCTGGATGAAACCATCGATCACCTGGCGCGCATGTGGCGCGAGGATCCTTCCCGGCGCGCCGTGTGGCATGCCGTGCAATCCACCCCCGCCACCCGCGCGACAGCCGCAGATACCGAGCGTCAGCTGCTTTGCCCCTTGTCAGAAATCCTCTCCCCACTCGCGCCGTCCATGAGCGATGACGAACGCATTGACCTGGCCGGCTTCCTTATCCACAGCGTGGTCTCGCAGCTCAATTACGCAACTGCGGGCGACCCCAGTGGCTTTGATGCTGTGGTCGTAGAGATTAAGCGCATGCTCGTTTCGTATCTATTTTCCACTGCGGCCCACTGGGGCAGTTGACGCTTAAACAAGTTATCCACAGCTGCGGACGTCTTCGCCTCGGCTCGCCCGCCGGCTCTGCATAAAGTTGCAGCCATGAGCTCACTTAAGGCCTATGCCACCCATATTGCCTCGGCGATGGACATCCTCGCCGAGGCCCACGGCATGTCTGAACGCGCCCTTGTCGAGCTGGGTTTGCCGGATGTCGAGGCCCACGACCTCCGCGCGCTGGCCGCGGTCTACTTCGGTCCGACCGGCTTCAGCCGCAAGCAACGCCACGCAGCCGCGGCCGCCCGGCACCACGACCTCGTAACGCTCAAGCTGATTGAAAAGTACGTCTCCCGGGTGCGCACGAAGCGTGAAGCGTGGAACCTACGCGTGGAGCTGTGCCGCCTGCGTGGGCCGGCTTCTGAAATCGCCCGCCGCGCTAAGCAACGCCTGCGCGAACTTCGCCCGCGCCGCATGCCACCCCGCGAAGGCGTGCAACTCCTTCGTCGCCCGAACGGACCGTGGACTATGCGGATTACCGCGCCCTCGGCCTTCCTTGCCGAATTCGACGCCGCGCTCGACCCCGACCGCCCACTCGATTCCCTCCGCGACCTACTTCGCGGCACCGGCGCGCCCTCCGCGCGCACCACCACCAACGTCATCATCCCGCTCAACGCCCTAGACCAAATCCTGGACGGCGACGGCGAGGAAGTCACGCTGCGCCTTACCAATGGCGCCACCATTTCCGGCGCCGAGCTCGTCGAGCGCACCTTCACCGAGCACGGCCTTGCGACGCTAATCCACCCCGTCAAGGGCCCCGTCAACCTGTATCGCACATCGCGTTACGCCACCGAGAAACAGCGGCAGATGGCCGCGGCCGAAAATCCCACCTGCCCGTGGCCGCCGTGCAACCATCCGGCGGACAAGGCCCAGATCCATCACCTCAAGGCGTGGAAACACGGCGGGTTGACCAATATGGAGAACCTGACGGTGTGCTGCCCCTACCACAACGGGGTCAACCAGGATGATCCAAATGCCCCGCCGCTGCGCGGGCGCCTTGCCCGAGTCAATGGCAAGGTCCGCTGGGTTCGTTAGCGCTGCCTCTGCGAGGTAGCGCTACTCGGCGTGTCATCGGCCATAAGAACGTCGTGGACAAGGTCGCGCGCGGCGCTTAACGCATCACGACCTGAGTCAGGATGGCCGTCGTTGGCGAATACCTGGCACTCGTGATCAGGGATTACCTCCGCGCGGCGGGTTATGCCACGCTGCGCGGTATAGGCATCAAAGAGGTTATCGATGCTCAGGACTAGTCCTCGTTTTTCAGTTGTTCGCGCAGCTGCTGAAAGTACTCGCGGGCAGCCTGGGGCTGCGCGGTGGAGTGCTGGCCCTGCTGCGGCTGCGGCTCTGCCTGCTGGTTCTCGGAGCGTTGCTGCTCAGCGCGCTGGGAAGCGGCGATGGCTTCGCGCTTAGCGCGTTCGGCCTGTCGCTTAGATTCGCGCTCGATTTCTTCGGCGCGGGAAGGCTTCTTAGGCTGCGGGCGACGGCGCTGCGACGGCTCCTCGGCGGAGTCGAGGGCGCGGTTGGCCATGAGCACGTCGCGCATGCCGCTGAAAAGATCGCCCATCCCCTGCGGGTTGGAAGGCATGTAAAGAACGGACGCCTGGCCGTTGTGGGAGACGTCGACCATTGCGTCGAGGTACTGGGAAACCAGCATGAGGGCTTCGGGGGATTCTTCCACGCCGGCGTCGCGAAGCATCTCGTACTGCTGGGCAATGCCCTCGACGATTTCCTTGCGCTGGTCGGCGACGCCGCGGCCCTGCAGCTTCTTCGCCTCGGCTGCACCCTCAGCTTCCTTCACCACGCGGATCTTCTCAGCCTCCGCCTGGGCGACGGCCGCCTCGCGCTCGCGCTGCGCCGCGTTAATCGAGTTCATGGACTCGCGCACCCGGGAATCGGGGCGGATATCGGTGACCAAGGTGTTGACGAAGTTCCAGCCGTACTCGGCCATGTTGTCGCGCAAGGAGGCCGCAACATTGCGGGCGATGGTGTCCTTGGAGGAGAAGGAATCATCTAGGTTCATATTCGCCACGGAGGAACGAACATTGTCCTGAACGTAGGCCACAATCTGCTGCTCGTGATTGGAGAGCATGTAGTACGCCTCGCGCTCGCGACCCTGGACTACCTCGTACTGCACGGCGACAGGGATTTGGACGAAGACATTGTCCTTCGTCTTGGTCTCCACCATCACGTCCAGCTGGCGCACCTGCAGCGAAATCTTATCGCGTACACGGTCCACCCACGGCATTTTAAAGTGCAGGCCAGCATGCGCCACCTTTTGGAATTTACCCAATCGCTCCAGAATGGCAGCTTCGCGAGTGCGAACGATGAAATAACCATCGAAGAGCGTTCCCAAGATAATCAGCAGGATAATGACTAATACTATGGTGGCAATCATTGAGTCTCCCTAAATGTCGTAATGATCACTAATATTTTCGCATAGGAAATAGCGAAATGCTAGTGATCGTCGATAAGCGAAAAGAGCTTTCCCAAGATGGTCGCACCATCCTCGCGAATGCCGTTGTGCTGGAACTCATTGTTGATCCACGGCCGCAGGTCTCCCAGGTGCGCGGCCGTAGCCAAGGACTCCTCGAGCGGGACGAAAATATCATCGACGTAGATGGCCGCAGCCGTGGTGGGTACCTCGCCCAGCGCATAGGGCGGGGAGAATTCGTGGCGGGCGAGGCCATGGGCGGCGTCGGCAAACGCGTGCAAGGCCGGGTCCTCGTCGAACTGCCAGGGGAAAATGTGCTCCCCGGTCAGCCAGGTACCGGCCTCCGCAAATTCCGGAAATTCCTCGCGCACGCGGTGCGCCGCCCAGTTCGTAGCGGCCTGGCCACCGGCGCCGCCGTAAATCGACTCATGGATTGCGGCGTACAACGGAGCATCCGCAAAGCTCACGCGCTGGCCGACGTCCGCCAGGAAGTCACCCCGCAACCGCTTCTCCCCCGCTACGGTGCGGAAGGGCTCTTCCAGCAGATAGGCCAGCGAATCAAAGCCGGTGCCGCGGCCGAGCTCGATGCCGATAGTGCGAAACCGCAGTGCGGACAAGCGCTCACCGGTAGGAAGCCGCTCATCCGAATTGTCGAGGTGGGAAATGATCTCCTCGATCCGGCCCTGTGCCCACGGGAATTCGCGGTAGAAGCGCTCCTGGCGGGCCTTGAGTTTGCTGAAGGTAGCGCGGTAAAGATCGTCCGCGCCTTTCAGCGTGGGGATACCGCCGGTGAAGAAGGCATGCTCGACGCGCTCGGGCGCTTGGGAAAGGTAGGCGGTGATACAAAAGCCGCCGAAGGATTGGCCGAACAGCGACCATTTCTCGAGTCCGAGGTGCTCGCGCAGGCGCTCGGCATCGCGGACGATATTGTCTTGGCGCAGCAACGCCAAGTGCCCTGCAGTGCGCTCTGCGGCCGGGCTAAGCGCGTCAATGCGGTTTGAGCGGCCGGTGCCGCGCTGATCCATGAGGAAAACGCGGTAGCGCTCTAGCGCCTTGCCAATCAGCCCCGTAGGCGCCAGCGGCCGAGGCGCCGGGAAACCGGGACCGCCCTGCAGGTATAGCAATGCGGGCAGGTCCTCGCCGCCGGGAGGGATTATTTCGCGGGCGTAAAGCCCAAAAGTCCCGTGGGGATTGGAATAATCCCACGGGACTTCTAGGTGGTGCTCTTTAATTGTGTGGCCGAAGCGGCGATAGGAGGTCATGTCCTCCCAGGCTAGTGGACTTCCAGACCCTTCGAGCGGAAGACGTCGCGGATTTTCTCCACATCCTCCGGCTTCGGTGGCTTCGTGTCAGCTAGCTGGTAGTTCATACCCAAGTTATCCCACTTGTCCTTGCCCATATTGTGGAAAGGCAGGACCTCAACGCGCTCAACGTTGGATTTCCAACGCGCCACGATGTTGGCCACATTTTCCACGTTCTCTGGCGAGTCCGTGAGGTCTGGCACCACCACGAAGCGGATCCACACCGCCTTGCCCATCTTGTTTAGCCTGTCGCCGAAGTCCAGCGTGGGCTGGAGTTCGCGCTGAGTGACCTTGCGATAGGTTTCCTCGTCGCCCGACTTGACGTCGAGAAGCACGAGGTCGATATTGTCCAGGTCCTCGTCACGCAAACGCGCACCGAGATAACCGGCAGTATCGATGGTGGTGTGGATGCCCGCATCGTGAACTTCCTTCAGCACGCGGCGCGTGAAAGAAAGTTGGAAGAGGGGTTCACCACCGGAGATGGTGAGACCGCCACCGGAAGCGTTGAAGATTGGCTTATAACGCTTAATGCGCTTGACCACATCCTCGACCCGCTCTAGCGTGCCGGTCTTCATCTCCCAGGTGTCTGGGTTATGGCAGTACTGGCAGCGCAGTGGGCAGCCGGACATGAACATCGTCATGCGGGTACCCGGGCCATCGACGGCGGTCACGAGCTCCCAAGAGTGCACGAGGGCAATATCGCCGGTACGGCGCGCCTCCATGAGTTCGGGGCGGGTAATGTCATCGAATTGAGCGTCGTCTCCCAGGCCCGCGGCCGCGCCGCGGACTCGCTCTCCCTCTTCAGGAGAGAGGGTAACGACACCAGTAACGCCATCTGCCATGATTAGGAACCCTGGTGGAAGGTGCGGGAGATAACGTCGAGCTGCTGCTCCTTGGTCAGCTTGACAAAGTTGACAGCGTAGCCAGAGACGCGAACGGTGAGGTTCGGGTACTTCTCTGGGTGCTCAACGGCGTCCTCGAGGGTGGACTTGTCCAGCACGTTGATGTTTGCGTGGTACAGACCAGAGTTCATCTGGTGTGCATCGCGGTTTGCCTTCATTGCTGACATGCGGTCTTCGAAAGTTGGGGTTGCCATGATTTTCTCCTTTTCGAGATGGTTGAGGGGGGTTAGTGGTTTTTACTTCTCCATGATGAAGCCAGCATCCAGAACGCCCACCAAGTTATTGATGCGCTCTTCTGGGGTGCGGCCCAATCCGGAAGGAGTAATGGTGTTGGTCAGCGAGATGCCGTCCAAGGCGTCCTTGTAATCCAGCTTGCCGACGGACAGCATGGAAGCAACCATGCCGTGGCTGTCAGCACCGTTTTCAGGGTTAGCGCCTGGGGAGAACGGCGTGCCGGCCTTGTGGCCCGACGGGAAGGCGCCTGTTGCCTTGCCGTAGACCACGTTCGAGGTAATGGTCAGCACGGACTGGGTTGGGATGGCATTACGGTACATCGGGATGGCCTTAATCTTTTCCATCACGGTGTGGACAATGGTAGCGGCGATATCATCGGCGCGGTCATCATCGTTGCCGTAGAACGGGAAGTCACCTTCGGTGACGTAGTCCGTAATCAGGCCGGTCTCGTCGCGTACCGGGGTGACCTTAGCGTACTTGATAGCAGCCAGGGAGTCGGCGACGATGGACAGGCCGGCGATGCCGCAGCCCATGGAGCGGACGATATTGGAATCGTGCAGCGCCATCTCGACTGCCTCGTAGGCGTACTTGTCGTGGGAGTAGTGGATGATGTTGAGGGCTTCTACGTAGGTGCCAACAACCCAGTCCAGCATCTCCTCGTACTTCTGCCATACCTCGTCGAAGTCCAGCGGGCCGTCGCCCTTGATGGGCTCGTAGCCTTCGACAACCTGCTTGCCGGATACCTCATCGCGGCCACCGTTGATGGCGTAGAGCAGAGCCTTTGCGGCGTTCACACGAGCGCCGAAGAACTGCATCTGCTTGCCAACTTCCATCGGGGAGACACAGCAAGCAATTGCGGCGTCGTCGCCCCACTGCTCACGAATCTGGCGGTCAGACTCGTACTGGATGGAGGAGGTCTCAATGGAGATGTGGGCACAGAATTCCTTGTAGCCCTCTGGCAGCTTCGGATCCCAGAAGATGGTGATGTTTGGCTCAGGTGATGGGCCAAGGTTAACCAGGGTCTGCAGCAGACGGAAGGAAGTCTTGGTGACCATGTGACGTCCGTCGTTGCCAAAGCCAGCGTCGGACCAGGTTGCCCAGTATGGGTCGCCGGAGAAGATCTGGTCGTAGTCGATGGTGCGCAGGAAGCGAACGATACGCAGCTTGAGAACCAGGGAGTCGATGATCTCCTGGGCGTCTTCCTCGGTGATGATGCCAGCAGCGAGGTCGCGCTCGAAGTAGCAATCGAAGAAGGCGGACAGGCGGCCGATGGACATTGCGGCGCCATCCTGGGACTTAATGGAAGCCAGGTAGCCGAAGTAGGTCCACTGTACTGCCTCGTGAGCGGTCTTGGCCGGCTGGGAGATGTCGAAGCCGTAGGACTCGGCCATCTTCTTGAGCTTCTTCAGGGCCTTGATCTGCTCGGAGTGCTCCTCGCGGAAGCGTGCCCAGTGCTCAGAGAAGCCAGCATCTGCGACGGAATCGCGGGAAGCCTGCTTTTCCTCGATCAGGTAATCCACACCATAAAGTGCGACACGGCGGTAGTCGCCGATGATGCGGCCACGGCCGTAAGCATCCGGCAGGCCGGTGATGATGTGTGATGAACGAGCAGCGCGGATGCGCGGGGTGTAGATATCGAAGACCGCATCGTTGTGGGTCTTGCGGTAACGGGTGAAGATCTTCTCCACCTCAGGATCTACTTCCTTGCCCGCTTCGGCGATAGCCTGCTTGACCATGCGCCAGCCACCGAACGGCATCATGGCGCGCTTCAGCGGGGTATCAGTCTGCAGGCCGACGATAACGTCGTCGTCCTCTGAGATGTAGCCGGCCGGGAAGGCGTCGATATCGGTCGGGGTGTGGGTGTCAACGTCGTAAACGCGCTGCTCGCGCTCGACGGACAGATACTTCTTTTCCAGGGTGTCCCAGACGCGCTTGGTCTTCTCGGTCGGGCCTGCCAGGAAGCTGGAGTCACCGTCGTACGGCGTGTAGTTGCGCTGGATGAAGTCGCGGACGTTAATGCCCTCGGTCCATGGACCGGACTCAAATCCCTTCCAAGCTTCAAACTGTTGAGGCTGCGTTGCGGTAGTCATAATTCCCTTCTTTCGGGCGAATTTCTAGCAGGGGATAAATGCCGCTTTCTTCGAGCCACAGCACCAAGCCCCTCTGGCCTCAATTGTTGACCAATTCCCTGGTAATAACAAGTCTCGCAAACGTTTGAAAGCTAAGTAATAAACCGGTCGTGTTGTTTCGCAGGTGAGTGATTTTATGCAGTACGCACGTACGTCTTCCATCGGGGGTGAAATAGCCCCGAACGTGTTCCTCATCACCACTAAATTTTGGCCGCTACCTGCGCGAACCTCTACTGTTAATCCCGTTCAGCTTCGCTTCCGCACAAAGGAGGACTTCGTGGCTTCCCAGCCCAAGCATCCAGTAGATATCGTCCCACCCGCCCCCAAACTAGCCGCCTTGGGTTTACAGCATGTGCTGGCGTTTTATGCCGGCGCAGTCATCGTCCCGCTGCTCATTGCCGGCTCGCTCAATCTGGATGCGGAAACGACCATCCACCTCATTAATGCGGACCTGTTGACCTGTGGCATAGCTACGATCATTCAGTCCATGGGCGTCGGCAAGCGCATAGGCGTGCGCCTGCCCATCGTGCAGGGCGTGACTACTACGGCCGTCTCCCCGATTATTGCCATCGGCCTGGGCGCGACCGACGGCGCGGGTGGGGTGGCCTCGCTGCCAACCATTTATGGCGCCATTATTGTCGCCGGCCTTTTTACCTTCTTCGCGGCGCCGGTCTTTGGCAAGGTGCTGCGCTTCTTTCCGCCGGTGGTCACCGGTTCGGTCCTGCTGGTCATGGGTACGTCGCTGTTGGGGGTATCGGCCAATGACTTTGTCAATTACGCCGAGGGAGTGCCGGCCACCCGCGACTTGCTCTATGGCTTTGGCACGCTCGCGGTCATCATCTTGGTGCAGCGCTTTTCCTCCGGCTTCCTGGGCACCCTGGCCGTGCTCATCGGCCTAGTCTTAGGCACGGGCGTGGCGCTCGTGCTTGGCGACGCCTCCTTTGACGAGGTCTCCTCCGCCCCCGCCCTCGGCATTACTACCCCGTTCTACTTCGGCATGCCGAAGTTTGACCTGGTAGCCATCTTCTCGCTCATCATCGTCATGATCATCACCATGGTGGAGACCACCGGTGACGTCTTTGCCACCGGCGAGATTGTAAAAAAGCGCATCCGCCGCGATGACGTCGTGCGTGCCATTCGCGCCGATGGCCTGTCCACCCTGGTGGGCGGCGTGATGAACTCCTTCCCCTATACCTGCTTTGCCCAAAACGTTGGCCTGGTACGCCTGACCAGCGTGAAGTCACGCTGGGTGGCCGTTGCCGCCGCCGGGTTCATGATGGTGCTGGGCATTTTGCCCAAGGCCGGCGCGGTCGTAGCCTCCATCCCCTCCCCCGTTCTCGGCGGCGCCTCCCTGGCGCTTTTTGCCAACGTGGCGTGGGTGGGCCTACAGACCATCGCCAAGGCCGATCTTTCCGATGGCCGCAACTCCGTCATCGTCACCTCCGCGCTGGGGCTGGCCATGCTGGTGACCTTCAAGCCGGATATCGCCACCGCCTTCCCGGAGTGGGCGCAAACCTTCGTCTCCTCTGGCATGTCCATCGGCGCGATTACCGCCATCGTGCTCAACCTTTTGTTCTTCCACACAGGAGGCAAGCAGGGAACGCAGGTGTCTCGGGCCGTCGGCAAGAGCGTGAGCCTCCAGCAGCTCAACGGCGCCTCCCGCGAGGAATTCGTCTCCGCACTGCGCCCGCTGTTTAATAACGAGACCTGGCCGCTGGAGCTGGCGTGGGAGTCGCGTCCCTTCGGCGATGTTAATGAGCTGCGCGCGGCCATTCAGGTGGCCGTGCTGACCGCGGATGATTCCCGCCGCGCCGCCCTCATCCACGATTACCCGGCCATGGATGAGCTGCTGCTTGCCGACGCCGACGAAGCCGCCACCATCTCCGCTGACCGCGGCTCCCTCGGTCTGACCGACCTGGATGATGTGCAGACCGAGCGCATCACCGAGCTTTCCGCCGCCTACCGCGAGCGCTTTGACATGCCGTTTGTGGCCTATTTGGATACCAATGACACCGTCGAGCGCGTCATTGATGCCGGCGTGCGCCGCCTGGCCAACTCCCCGGAGCAGGAAAACCGCACCGCGCTGGGCGAAATCGTAGAAATTGCCAACGACCGCTTCGATATCCTGCTGGCCGATGCCAACCCGGTCCGCTCCTCGTGGGACCGCAAGTTCACCGAGGTGGACTAGTTAGCGAAAAGAAAAGTCCACCTCGGCCTCTGGGTCCACTCCGGAAATAATGCCGGTGTAGAACTGCTTGGCCTGGGATTGGAGGACATCGCGATTATCCGCGATGTCCTCTTTCTTTTTATCCTCATTGAGGATTTTGGTGATGGTTTCCGCCTTATCGATATCCGGGGTAATCCAACTCAGCGCCCCGTTGTCCTCCACCGCGGTTTCGAAATTCTCATCCGAGTGCCCGATGAAAATGAACTCGGGGATCTCCACGCGGAAGTGGTGCGGGGATTCTTCTTCCACCTGAACCTGCGAACCTTCGATGCCGAGCTTGGCACGGTAGGAGTACTTGATGTACTGGGTGCGCTCGCTGCCCGGGACCTGCCAATTCCACAGCTTGCTGGTAGCGGATTCCTCCGATAGGCCCTCGATACCCAGCGAGACGAGCACCACCTGCTCTTCACGCTCCACAGCCTTGATGACCTTGGTATTACTCGATTCGGTCTCCACCTCCACCGGTTCCCGCACCTGCCAAATGAACACCGCGGCGGCAGCCACGGCGGCAATGAGAATGACGGCGACAAGGGTGGAAAGCAGCTTTTTCATGATGACCATCTTAGGGCGACTATGCGGGCGGTGATATGCGAAAGCGCCGCCAGCTTCGAGAGCCAGCGGCGCCGATAGTGCGCCCGGTGAGACTTGAACTCACACGTCATAAGACACTAGAACCTAAATCTAGCGCGTCTGCCAATTCCGCCACGGGCGCGGGGGACTTGCCATAGTGTACACGGCACGCCGTCAATCCAGAAACCAGGGGTGTTCTGTTTTCCGGCCGCTGGTGGGTAGGGTGGAACGCGTGAGCACTCAAGAGGAAAAGAAGAACAAGCGCGTGCAGGTGCGGTGGTGGCACATCCTCCTCATCGCGATTTTCGTCGTGCTCTTCCTATTCCTGGCCTATTGGCAATGGACGCGCTTCCGCTCCGGCTCGGGCACCTTCCAAAACTTGGGCTATGCCTTCCAGTGGCCACTGTTCGCCGTGTTCGTGGTCTATGCCTATCGCACCACGCTGCGCTATGAAAACGAGCGCCTCGCGGCCGAGGAAGAAGCCCGCGACATGGATAGCACCACCACTGAGGCCCCGGCTGAGTCTCCTGCACAGCCGCAGGCAGATACCAAAATCGATGAGGATTTCCTGCCCCAGCGGCCTCAAATAGATGTGGACACGTTCAACGCCATGAATACCCCGCGCCGCCGGCGCGGCGAGAATGAAGAAAGCTGATTATGACCAATAAAGTTCACCCCGCCCGCCAGGCCCGCATCCGCGGACCTTTGAAGTTTTTCTCCATCGCGGCCACCGTGACCGGTATCTTCCTGATTATCCTGGTCATCCGCATGGTCTGCCAGTACCTCATCGGCATGGAGATCCCAGAATGGGCCACCTATATCGCGATCGTGCACGGCATCGCGTACATGACCTACCTGCTGTCCATCCTGATCCTCGGCCCGCGCGCGCTGTGGCCGGTGGGCAAGCTCTTTACCACCGCCCTCGCCGGCGTGGTGCCCTTCCTGTCCTTCTGGATGGAGCACAAGCGCCGCAAGGAGATTAAGGAGGAGTTCCAGCTCTAGGAACTGCGAACCAGCTCCGCGATGGCGGGGACTAGTTGACTTAGAGCGCGGCCGCGATGCGAGACCGCGTTCTTTTCTTCTGGGGACATCTCCGCGGCCGACCGGGACTCGCCTTCTGGCTGAAAGAGCGGGTCATAGCCAAAGCCGTTGTCCCCGCGCGGCTCGCGCAGGAAGCGGCCTTCCCAGCGGCCCTCGGCCACGTGCTCGGTGCCATCGGGAGTCACGAGCGCGCAGACGGAGACAAAGGCGGCGGCGCGGCGCTCATCGGGGACATCGGCCATCTGTGCCAAGACCAGGTCATTATTGGCCTGGTCATTGCCGTGCTGGCCGGACCAGCGGGCGGAAAGCACGCCGGGCATGCCGTTGAGCTCTTCGATGGCCAGGCCGGAATCATCCGCGACGGTAGCAAAGCCGGTAGCGGCCGCGCCGGCGCGGGCCTTGATGAGCGCGTTATCGGCAAAGGTGCGGCCGTCCTCCACCGGCTCTGGGTAGGGCTCCACGGCGGATAGCGGGCGCAGCTCGACGCCCTCGATGCCGGCATCGGCCAAGATGCGCTCGAGCTCCGCGAGCTTTTTCGGGTTATTGGACGCGACGAGAATTACCACCCCAGCGCCGCCTTCTGTGCGGCGATGAGCTCGCGGCAGCCCTTCTGCGCTACGTCGAGCATCTCGTTGAGTTCCTCGCGGCCAAAGAGGCCGTGCTCGCCGGTGCCCTGGATTTCCACGAAGTCACCGGATTCTTGCATCACCACGTTGAGGTCGACCTCCGCGCGGGAATCTTCCTCATAAGGCAGGTCGAGGCAGATTTCGCCATCAATGATGCCGACCGAGACCGCGGCGATGGGATCGAGCAGCGGCTCGCCGGGGACGACGCCCTCGGCCTTGAGGTGTGCGATGGCGTCGGCAAGCGCAACATAGGCGCCGGTGATAGACGCAGTGCGGGTGCCGCCATCGGCCTGCAGGACGTCGCAGTCGAGCTGGATGGTGTTCTCGCCCAGCTCCTCCAAGTCCACCGCAGCGCGCAGGGAACGGCCGACGAGGCGGGAAATCTCATGGGTGCGGCCCTTGACCTTGCCCTTCATGGATTCGCGCGGCATGCGATCGTGGGTGGCGGAAGGCAACATGGCGTACTCGGCGGTAAGCCAGCCTTCGCCCGAATCACGCTTGAAGCGCGGCACGCCGTATTCCACAGATGCGGTGCACATGACGCGGGTATTGCCAAACTCCACCAGCACCGAGCCGGCCGGGTTGGTGGTGAAATTGCGGGTAATGCGGACGCTGCGCATCTGGTCCAGCGCGCGCCCATCGGCACGAGTAAATTCAGTCATGCCGTCCAGCGTATCTTAGAACTCCATCCCCGCGGCGCCGAGGACAATCTCGCCAGCAAATTCGGAGCGGGCTGCCTCCAAAGTAGCTTGCGCATCGCCCCACGGCTGAATGTGGATGAGCACCAGCTTGCTCACCCCCGCCTCGCGCGCCGCCCTACCGGCTTCCGCGCCCGACATGTGCATGTCCGGCGCCTTGCCCTCAGAGGTCTCGCCCCAGGCCGCCTCGCAGAGGAAGATATCGGCACCACGGGCGGCTTCGACAAGCGCGGGCGTATACGAAGAGTCACCGGAATAGGTAATGGTCTGCCCCGTCTTCGTGTGCTCCACGCGCAAGGCATAGGCCTCTACCGGGTGATTTACCGGGAAGGGGGTGATATAGACATCGTCCACGAGCTGTCGCTCGCCCGGCTCCCAGGCGCTAAAGGCGAAGGTATCGGACATGTCATCGATGCCATCGACCTCATCGGAGGACAGGCGGCCCAGATGCGTAGGCGTAGCCTTCGGCCCGAAGCACATATTGCGCGAAGCCGCCGGCGCCGTGGGATGGAAGCGGCGCCACACCATCAGGGAAGGAAAATCCAGGCAGTGATCGGCATGCAGATGGCTAAAGGCCACGTGCGCATCACAAGGATCCTGCTGCTGTTCCAGCTGCGCCAAGGTGCCAGGGCCCATGTCGAGGACGATGGACGGCGCATTATCGAAGGACAGCAAGTAGCCGGAGGCGGGATTTTGGGCGGTGGGGACGCTACCGGAGCAGCCTAGGATGGTCAGCTTCATGGGCTCAATAGTTCCATGAATTCGCCCCGCATGCGTACTCAACGTGCAAACGGGGGAGAAATTGCGCTCCCCTATGCAATCTGGGGGCCGAGAAAGCGCGTGGCAAGGCGGGCAAAGGCTTCCGGATCGCCGGTGGATTCAAAAGTGTGGACCGGCTGATTATCTGCGGGGGCCAACATCTCCGTTTCCGTGAGAATCCGCATCACGTCCTTAGTGGTCTCCTCCGAGGAGGTCACCAGCGAAACATTTTCGCCCATCGCCAGCTGGATAATGCCGGTCAACAGCGGATAGTGCGTGCAGCCCAAGACCAGCGTGTCCACCCCTTTTGCCTGCAGCGGGGCCAGGTAGCCCTCGGCGACGCCGAGAATCTGGCGGCCGGCGGTAATGCCGCGCTCGACAAAGGGAACAAAATCCGGGCAGGCGGTGGCAAAGGCCTGCACCTTGGGGTTGAGCGCAAAGAGATCCTGATAGGCGCCAGACTTGATGGTGCCTTCGGTGCCGATGACACCGATTTTTCCGTTGCGCGTGGTGGACATGGCACGGCGCACCGCGGGCCGGATGACCTCCACGATGGGGATATCGTAGCGCTCGCGCGCATCGTGCAAGAAGGCGGCGGTGGCGGTATTGCACGCGATGACAAGCATTTTGCAGCCGCGCTCGACCAGCCGATCGGCCACGCCTTGAGAAAAGGCGCGGACTTCCGAGATGGGCCGCGGGCCATATGGACTGTGGGCGGTATCGCCGGTATAGATGACGGATTCGTGCGGCAGCTGTTCCATCACCGCGCGGGCCACGGTGAGCCCGCCCACGCCGGAATCAAAGATGCCGATGGGAGAGGTCGCAGTTGGCATTAGCGCTTCACTGCCTTAACCGGGTCGTCCGAGGTAATGGTCATGCCAGCGAGGATTCCGCCGATGGCACCGAAGAGGTGGCCCTGCCAGCTCACGCCCTCGTAGACGGGCAGCACGCCCCACACCAGACCGGAATAGGCGAAGCCGAGCACGATGCCCAAGATGGTCTGGATGAGCGAGCGGTTAAAAATTCCGCGCACAATCAGATATGCCAACCAGCCATAGACCAAGCTGGAAGCACCGATATGCGAGGTACCGGGGCCGCCGATAAACCAGGTTCCAAGGCCCGCAACCAGTGTGGTGATCAGCGTGACCTCCCACCAGGCCTTGCGGCCGGAAAGGCCGATAAGGAAGCAGAAGATGGCGCCGGGCACCGAGTTGGACATCAAGTGCTCAAAGTTCGCGTGGAGCAACGGGGCGGTGACAATGCCCCAGATGCCATTGAAATCCAGCGGGCGAATGCCGTAGTTAGAAAGCTGGCCGCCGAACAGAAAGGCGTTGATGATGTGGACCGCCCACTCCACCACGAGGAAACCAAAGGCTATAGAAAAGCCGGTGGTGATGCGGCCACTGCGGGTGTAGTTCTTGGAATCGCCGCGATTGACCTGTCCCGTGGGCGCCGGCCGGTAGTTAGATGTTCCACCTGAAGTCATAATGCGCCTTATCTTAGTCCAGCAGATCGCGGTACGCGCTCAAGCCTAGGCCGGGGTCGGCGGCGGTGACCGCGTTGACGATGGCTTCTTCCACGGCATCGGCGGCCGCGGCGCACAGCTGGGTTACCATCTGCGTACTCAGGTCGGCCGGGCGTTTGGCGGTGGACAGGGCAAAGATCGTATCCCCATCCAGCGGCGAATGCGCAGGACGTACCGCACGGGCGATGCCATCGTGGGCAGTCATGGCCAGGCGTTGGGCTTGGGCGGTGGTAACGGGGGCGTCGGTAAGCACGGCGCCGATGGTGGTATTGAGCTTGGACTCCGCTGGGTGCGGCAAGGCGCGGTAGGCGGCAGCATTGACCGGGGTGCGCCCCGGCGCGCCGTACAGCCGGCCGGATTGCGGCTCAATGACCTCGCCCACGGGATTGGCAACCATCGCGGCGCTGACCTCGTAGTCACCCACCCGGCGGGTGGCCAGCCCGAAGCCGCCCCGCAGCTTGCCCGCGGTAGCGCCCACGCCGGCTCCCACCGAACCCATGGATTCGTCGCTGCCCGCGAGCGCAGCTTGCAGTGCAGCCGCGCCTTCTTTCGGCCCAGGGCGGGAAGGCCCGACCAGCAAGTCAAAAATGACTGCGCCGGGAACGATGGGCACGCGCGGCCCAGGCTTGTCCTCGCCGAAGACGGGAAAGCCGATCCCTTGCTCTGCCAGCTCATTCATCACGCCGTCGGCAGCGGCCAGGCCAAAGGCGGAGCCGCCTGCTAACACCACGGCGTGGACGCGCTCGACCGTATTGTGCGGCTGTAAAAGGTCCGTTTCGCGGGTGCCTGGGCCGCCGCCGCGCACATCGACGCTGCCGAGCGCTCCGCCCGGCCCGAAGTAGAGCACTGTGACTCCGGTATCGGTGCCGCTATAGTGCCCGATGCTCATGCCGTCCAGCATTAGTCCATCAGCACCTGCAGCAGCGAATCCTGGCAAAAAGCCAGCCATTCCACGAGGCTATCGCGGTCAGACATCAGGTTGTTATCGGCCACATCGCCCGCCGCGACAAAGAGGCGGAGGTCGTTCAGGCCAGCGACGAAGGCCTGGGCCTCTTGCTCGTTGATAGTAACCTCTACCCCACCGGTAGGTCCGAGGGCAGAGCCAATTACCTGCAGGTTTTCCAGCTTGGCGCGCGCAATGTCGTTTTCATGCAGGGAACGCAGCAACGACGCATCGCCTTCATATTCCTCATCGCCGGGCATTTCAAAGTCCGGGAAGAGACGAGCCAGCGAGGGATCGTCCGGGGCCTCGGTGTGGCCGGTGGGCATGTCCAGCATTTCCGCCAGCTCGTCCTTGGGCGCGGACTGGGCGCGCTTAATGATCGCCTCAGAGACGGTAGCGGTGAGATCGCCCAGCACCTCGCGCTCCATTGGTTCGAATACGGCCGTGATCTTCGGCGCGCGCATGAGGGACTTCTTTTTCTTCCACGGTTGCATCTATTTAACCTGCCTGCTGCATCGTTGCCCACAGACCGGCGATCTGGAGCTTTTTCACGTCCGCTTCAATCTTGTCGCGCTCGCCGCTGGACACGGCGGCTTTGCCCTCGGTGTGGACCTGCATCATGAGTTCATTGGCCCGCTTCTTGTCATAGCCCAACACTGTTTGGAATACATAGGACACGTAGCTCATCAAGTTGACGGGGTCATCCCACACGATGCACATCCACGGCAGGTTCTCGCTCGTGGCTACGTCTACGTCGAGTTCTTCATCCAATTCGGGCGTAGCCATCGGAGAGCTCATCCGGACTACAGGAAATTGCGCCTTCATGCCCTCTAGCCTAACCATATTTGGGAATCTATTGTGGGCCCGCGCAATCTGGCTTCGCACATTCCGGCGCCAAAGAATCTAAACCCCTGAAAACCACCTAGTCAGTGGGTATTATCACTCCCGTGAATGACAAAGCTATCCCTAATGATCGCTCTACTGCACTGCTCACGGATAAATATGAGCTAACGATGCTCCAGGCCGCGCTGCGCGATGGCTCGGCAAACCGCCAGGTCACCTGCGAGGTATTCGGCCGCCGCCTGCCCAATGAGCGCCGCTATGGCGTCGTTGCCGGCACCGAACGCGTCCTGCGCGCAGTGGAGGATTTCCGCTTTTCGGCCAATCAGTTAGCGGAGATGGACTTCCTGGATGAGCAGACCAAGGAGTACCTGCGCCACTACCGCTTTTCCGGGCAGATTGACGGTTACCGCGAGGGCGAGCTTTATTTCCCCAACTCCCCCATCCTGACGGTGCGCGGCACCTTTGGGGAATGCCTGGTTCTTGAGACCGTCATCTTGTCCATCATGAACGCCGATTCCGCGGTGGCTTCGGCCGCCTCCCGCATGGTCACGGCGGCCGACGGCCGCCCCATTATCGAGATGGGCTCGCGCCGCACCCACGAGTATGCGGCGGTAACCTCCGCCCGCGCGGCCTACCTGGCCGGCTTCAATGCCACCTCCAACCTGGAGGCGGGATACCGCTACGGCATCCCGGTCTCCGGCACTGCCGCCCACTCCTGGACCTTGGCGCATACCAACCCGGATGGCACCCCGAACGAAGAGGCCGCATTCCGCTCCCAGATCGACACCCTCGGTGTGGACACCACGCTGTTGGTCGATACCTATGACATCACCAAGGGCGTCGAAACCGCCGTCAAAATAGGTGGCCCGAAGCTCGGCGGCGTTCGCATCGATTCCGGTGACCTGGGTGCGGTTACCCGCCGTGTGCGCAAGCAGCTGGATGATTTGGGCAATCACAACACCAATATCGTGGTCTCTTCTGATCTTGACGAGTTCGCCATTGCCGGCCTGCGCGGCGATCCGGTAGACGTCTACGGCGTCGGCACGTCCGTAGTAACCGGCTCCGGTGCGCCCACCGCGGGCATGGTCTACAAGGTCGTAGAGGTAGACGGCATCCCGGTGGCAAAGCGCTCTTCCTCCAAGCAATCCGTCGGCGGCGCCAAGCGGGCGCTGCGCACCTACCGTTCCTCGGGCGTGGCGGTAGAAGAGATCGTCTACCCCTTCGACGCTCCCGCGCCGGATACCGGCCAGCTCGATACCCGCGAGATGACCATTCCGCTCATGCGCGATGGCCACATCGTCGACGGACTGCCGGATCTGCATGCCTCCCGCGAGTATTTAGCTCAGGCCCGCAAGACCCTGCCATGGGAAGGCCTGGCACTCTCCCGCGATGAAGCGGCCGTGCCCACGCGGATGGTGGGCTTTAAAAAATAGGCCGCTAGACTGTGTGGGGTGAGTGAGCACGCAGATGAGCCCCTAAACCTCGACACGGAAACGCTGCTGGGCAAGGCCGTTGACGCGCTGGGCGGCAGCCGGCGCGAAGGCCAGGTGCGCATGGCCACCGCCGTCTCGGCCGCGCTCGACAAGGAGCGCCACCTAGCTGTGCAGGCCGGTACCGGTACCGGTAAGTCCCTGGCCTATTTGGTCCCGGCTATCCGGCATGCGATGAACTCGGGGTCCACTGTCATCGTCTCCACCGCGACGCTTGCCTTGCAGCGCCAGCTGGTGGAGCGCGATCTGCCGCGGCTTACTGAGGCGCTCGCCCCTGTGATGGAGCGTACGCCCACCTTCGCCATCATGAAGGGCCGCAATAACTACCTGTGCATGAATAAGATTGCGGCTACCCCGGATGATCCGGAAGCTCTTATCGACGAATCCGAGATATCCCACCGCGGCAAGGCCGTGCGCCGTATCCACGAGTGGGCGCAGGAAACCGACACCGGTGACCGCGATGATCTAGAGCCGGGCGTGCCGGACTTGGTGTGGCGGGCGGTATCGGTCACTTCCAACGAGTGCTTGGGCGCGTCGCGCTGCCCGCACGGGCCGGATTGCTTTGCGGAAGAGGCTCGCAGGGCGGCTGCCGACGTCGACATCGTGGTCACCAACCACGCCATGCTCGCCATCGACGCGGTTTCTGAGGCAAATATCTTGCCGGAGCACGACGTCGCCATTATCGATGAGGCCCACGAGCTCGACGGCCGCATAACCTCTGTATCTACCGCGGAGATTACTACCCGCGCCATCAAGATGGCCGCCAACCGCGCGAAGTCGCTGGGCAATGCCGGCAGCCTCTCGGACTTGGCCGAGGAATTTGATGACCTGATGAAAATCCAGGAGCCAGGCCGATGGACCGACTTGGATGAAACCTCACAGGGCCACCTGCGCGCGCTTGCCGACGAATTCCTGCGCGTTAAGTCCCTCATTTCTCGCGCGCCAGAAGGCGAAGCCACCGACGATCCGGAGAAAAACGCCGAGCGCCAAAACTTGAGCAACCACCTCTCCGACCTCGCGCAGGCCGTGGCGCGCATGCTGGAGGTTTTCGCCACCGATGACCCGGCCAAGCAAGACGACGTCGTCTGGCTCGAGCGCGATCCGCGCAGCGACGCCGAGACCCTCGCCGTGGCGCCCCTATCCATCGCCCACATGCTGCGCGAAACCCTCTTTGGGGAACAAACGGTGGTGCTGACCTCAGCCACCCTCGCCCTCGGCGGCCGCTTCGATGCCATGGCCGCCCAGTGGGGCATGCCGAGCGGCACCTACGACACCTTGGACGCGGGCACGCCTTTCGACCCAGCCAAATCCGGCATCCTGTATACCGCCAAACACCTACCCACGCCGGGCCGCGACGGCCTGCCCAAAGAAACCATCGATGAGATCTACGAGCTCATTATGGCCGCCGGCGGGCGCACGCTTGGTCTGTTTTCCTCCCGCCGCGCGGCGGAAGAGGCGGCCACCGCCCTCAAGCCGCGCATCCCCTTTGACCTCTTCGTGCAAGGCGAGGATTCCATCGGCGCCCTGGTAGAGAAATTCTCCCAAAAGGAAAACTCCTGCCTCTTCGGCACGCTTACCCTATGGCAAGGCGTGGACGTGCCGGGGCCGGCCTGTTCGCTGGTCATCATCGACCGCATTCCGTTCCCCCGGCCGGACGATCCCCTGATGCAGGCGCGCGCCCAAGCGGCCGATGCTGCGGGCCGCTCCGGGTTCATGGAGGTCTCCGCCAACCACGCCGCCTTGCTCATGGCACAGGGCGCAGGCCGCCTGCTGCGCCACGTGACCGACCGCGGCGTGGTGGCCGTACTCGATAACCGCTTAGAATATAAGCGCTACGGCAGCTTCCTCAAGGCCTCCATGCCACGCTTTTGGCAGACCACCGACGCGGATACGGTGCGCGGCGCGCTTAAGCGATTGGTCGCCGCAGGGCGCACACGGTAGCCGAGTCCGGCGCAATCTCCGTAAACCCGGCGTCCACGATGACCACGGCGCCATCCTGCGCGCAGGCCGTGCGAAAATCTTCGCCGGACACCTCGCGCACCGAAAGCTCAAAACCGGTATCGGCCCAGGCACGGGCCTCGTCCACCGACATCGCCGCGGCGAGCATCATCGAACCGTGGCCCACCTGCGCTGCGGCCTTGCCGGCAGACATGTCGAGGCTGCGGTCGACGTAGATGACGGGGGCGTCGCCAAGCGGGGCTCCCGGCTCATCATAGGCAAGCTCAGTGTGCCCGATCTGCAGCTTGCCGATGAGCGGATCCACCTCCCCCACGGCCGAAGGCGCGAAGGCCCGGGCACGGTCCGCCACAGTCACGCCCGGCAGGCTCTGCACATCGCGCCAGGCCTTATTGCGCGCCCGGCGGGCGATTTTGCGGATGCGGTGGCCATACCACTGTCCCAGGGCGTGGGCGAAGGCCCCGTCCTCCCCCGCGCGCTCGTCCAAGCACACGGCCACAACGGCGCGAGCGGCCGCCTCCAGCACTTCCGTGCGCGCCGGCGGCTCCTGCTTTGGCAGGTTAAGCGCAATCTGCATCGCTTGGATAGTGGCCGGCTCGTCAGGATTTTCTGGGTCATCGCGCCACGAACGCGAATCACAGGCTTCTACCAAGCGCTGGTGGGCGATTACAAACTTATCCACGAACAACCTCCTCGGCCGGGATTCCCAAGATCTGTAGTACCTCATCCAGCCGCCGGTGGTTCACCGAGGTATCCGCCACTTCTTGCAGAGCCGGCTTAGCGTTAAAGGCGATGCCCAGCCCCGCGGCGGTAATCATATCGATGTCATTGGCGCCGTCGCCCACGGCGACCGTCTGGCGCATGCCCACTCCGGAATCCGCGGCGAACTCCCGCAGGAATTCCTCCTTGGCCTTGCGATCAACCACCTTGCCGGTTACGCGGCCGGTGAGCTTGCTATCGGTGATCTCCAAGGTATTGGCGCGGACGTAATCTAAGTGCATTTCTGCGGCTAGGTCCTCCAGAACTTGGATGAACCCACCGGAGACCACAGCGGTGCGATAACCGATGCGGTTGAGCGTGGCAATGGTCTCACGGGCACCGGGGGTTAGCTGAATCTCGCGGGCTACCTCATCAATGATGGAAGCATCCAGGCCGGCCAGAACGGCCACGCGCTCGCGCAGGGACTCCTCAAAATCCAATTCGCCGCGCATAGCCCGAGCCGTAACGGCGGCAACCTCTTCCTCCTTGCCGGCGTGCGCGGCCAGCATCTCGATGACCTCGCCTTGAATGAGGGTGCTATCGCAGTCGAAGCAGACGAGGCGCTTGGAACGCCGGCCCAGACCCGCAGGTTCAATGGCAATGTCGATACCAATCTGCTGTGCCAGCTCTGCCAGCGCCTGGCGCACGGGTGCCGCGGAACCATCGAGGGACAAGAAAAGCTCCAGCCCGGTCAGCGGAGAGGTGGAAAGCCCGCGGATGCGATCGATATTGGCATCGAAGTTGGCCAATACGCGGGCGACTTCCTCTACGTGATGGGCGGTGACTTCCGCTCCCATGAGGACCACCGCATGCGTGGAGCGAGCTCGCGCGGTGGATTCTTCCTCCCGCACGTCCACGGATACCTGCTGCCCATAGATGCTCAAGGTATTGCGCAACCCCTGTGCAATCTGCTCGGCACGCGCGCCGGGAATGCGGGTATGGGCAGCGAGGGTGATGCGGCCGGAAAAGATAGCCTGTTCGACGTCGATAAGCGCGGCGCTATAAGACGCCAACACGCGGAAGAAGGCCGCCGAGACCCCAGGCTTGTCCGGCCCGGTGGTGGTAATAACGGCATAGGTATCAGCTTGGGTACTCACGCCGCCCATTATCGCACGTGGGGCAAATAAGATACGCCAAAGCCGCCTCCCACGGCCCGTTGCGGGTTGGGAGGCGGCTTAAGTCAGGAGTGCTTTAGCGAGTTATATCGCTTTAGTGGCTACCCACGTGTGCTTCTTCGCGCATGCGCTGAACCATGTGCGGGTAGTGCAGCTCGAAGGCCGGACGCTCGGAGCGGATACGCGGCAGCGACACGAAGTTGTGGCGCGGCGGCGGGCAGGAGGTTGCCCACTCGAGGGAGTTGCCGTAGCCCCATGGGTCATCCACGGTGACGATCTCACCGTAGCGCCAGGACTTGAATACGTTCCACACCAGCGGGATAACGGAAGCGCCGAGGACGAAGGAGAAGATGGTGGAAATCTGGTTGAAGACCGTGAAGCCATCGGACTCCAGGTAGTCAGCGTAACGACGCGGCATACCCATGTTGCCGACCCAGTGCTGGACCAGGAAGGTGCCGTGGAAGCCGATGAAGGTCAGCCAGAAGTGAATCTTGCCCAGACGCTCGTCCAGCATGCGGCCGGTCATCTTCGGGAACCAGAAGTACAGGCCGGCGAAGGCGGAGAACACAACCGTACCGAACAGGGTGTAGTGGAAGTGTGCAATCAAGAAGTAGGACTCAGCCAGGTGGAAGTCCAGTGCCGGGGATGCCAGCATAACGCCGGTCATACCGCCGAAGAGGAAGGTTGCCATGAAGCCCATGGCGAAGATCATCGGGGTATCCCAGGTGATGTGGCCCTTCCACATGGTGCCGACCCAGTTGAAGAACTTAACGCCGGTTGGAACCGCAATCAGGAACGTCATGAAGGAGAAGAACGGCAGCAGGATAGCGCCGGTGACGAACATGTGGTGTGCCCACACAGCCATGGACAGGGAGCCGATGGCCAGCAGTGCGAAGACCAGGCCGATGTAGCCGAAGACCGGCTTGCGGGAGAAGACCGGAACGACCTCAGACACAACGCCGAAGAACGGCAGCGCGAGGACGTAGACCTCAGGGTGGCCGAAGAACCAGAACAGGTGCTGCCACAGGATGCCGCCACCATTAGCGGAATCGTAGATGTGGCCGCCCAGCTTGCGGTCATACAGAACGCCCAGTGCCGCAGCGGTCAGCAGCGGGAAGATCATCAGCACGATGGCGGACGCGGTAAATACTGCCCAGCTGAAGACCGGCAGGCGGAACATGGTCATGCCCGGTGCGCGCAGGGTCAGGATGGTCGTAATCATGTTGACAGCAGAGGCAATGGTACCGACACCGGTAGCGCCCACGCCGACGATCCACATATCCGCGCCGATGCCCGGGGTGTGGACACCATCAGCCAGCGGCATGTACATGGTCCAGCCGAAGTCAGCCGCACCACCTGGGGTTACGAAGCCCAGCAGCATCACGGTGCCGCCCAGCAGGGTAACCCAGAAGCCGAAGGCGTTTAGACGAGGGAAGGCCACGTCCGGCGCACCAATCTGCAGCGGCAGGATGTAGTTACCAAAGCCCCACACGACTGGGGTCGCAAACAGCAGCAGCATCACGGTGCCGTGCATGGTGAACAGCTGATTGAACTGCTCATTGGACAAGAACTGGAGACCCGGGGTGAACAGCTCCGCGCGGATCAACAGTGCCATAAAGCCACCGAGGAAGAAGAAGCTGAAGGACATGATCAAGTACATGATGCCCAGCTGCTTGTGGTCGGTGGTGGTTAGAAATACCCAAGCCTTTGAACCGGTCTTCGCATTACCGGTTGGCTCTGGACGTGTGGGGGCGACGTAATCGTCGACCCGTGGCGCCACAGCGGTCATAAAATCCTCCTGAATAACAAAGTGTCTGTGGACAGACTCCACCTACACCTAGGTTTACTCGCCTTATATTAGGCCATTTTCCCCTGTTCTTTCCAGCTTCCCCCAATACTTCGCCACAAGGCCAAGCCTCACCACTGACCACATCTGCCACATTGCCCCTGCACGTGGCGCGGCCACTATTTCCACCGACGGTTTTCGCCAAAGATCTAGCGTGCTATATGTCACAGCCGCGCCGAATTGTGCGGGCCCAAAACGCAAAAACACACCCCCGCTCGTTATCAACCTTTCGGTTGAGTTCGAGCAGAAGGTGTGCCGCTAAACCACGCTGATCAGCGGGAATGCTTAGAAGTCCCAGTCATCATCCGTGGTGTCCTCAGCCTTGCCGATGACATAGGACGAACCCGAACCAGAGAAGAAGTCATGGTTCTCGTCGGCGTTCGGCGACAACGAGGACAAGATAGCCGGGGAAACGCGGGTCTCATCGGCTGGGAAGAGCCCCTCAAAGCCCAAGTTATTCAGTGCCTTATTGGCGTTGTACCGCAGGAAGCGCTTAACGTCCTCGGTCCAGCCCAGGTCATCGTAGAGATCCTCGGTGTAGTCGATCTCATTGTCATAGAGGTCATAGACCAAGTCGAAGGTGTATTCCTTCAGCTCCGCCTGGCGCTCTTCATCCAGCTGCTTATACGCCTGCTGGAACTTATAACCAATGTAGTAACCATGCACAGCCTCATCGCGGATGATCAGGCGGATGATATCGGCGGTGTTGGTGAGCTTCGCACGGGAGGAGAAGTACATCGGCAGGTAGAAGCCGGAGTAGAACAGGAAGGACTCCAGCAGCGTGGACGCCACCTTTTTCTTCAGCGGATCATCGCCCTTGTAGTAGGACAAGATGATCTTGGCCTTCTTCTGCAGGTTCTCGTTTTCTTCGGACCAGCGGAAGGCATCGTTGATCATCGGCGTGGACGCCAGGGTCATAAAGATATTGGAATAGGACTTGGCGTGCACGGACTCCATGAAGGCGATATTGGTGTAGACCGCTTCCTCATGCAGAGTCTGGGAATCCGGAAGGAGGGAAATCGCACCCACTGTGCCCTGGATGGTATCCAGCAGCGTCAGGCCGGTAAAGACCCGCATGGTGGTTTCCTTTTCCTTCTCCGTCAGCGTCTTCCAGCTAGGCAGGTCATTGGAGACGGGGACCTTTTCTGGCAGCCAGAAATTACCGGTGAGGCGATCCCATACCTCGAGGTCCTTTTCATCCGGGATGCTATTCCAGTTAATGGCCTTAACTGGCTTTTCATGACTAGAAACGTAGTCATCGTACTCGTGCGACACGCGGCGTCACTCCAATACTAAAAACGGACACTTTTAGCTCCCCAGCATACCCAATTCGCCCGCCCTCTAAATCATTGTGGTGGATGCCTCATGCCTATACTGATCCCAGCTATACCCAGTGCCTGCACAGAGAGGATTCACCCACCATGAGCGCCACCCCTCCCCTACTCGGCTCCGTGGTGGATCAACTCGGCGCGGACATCGTGAGCGGAGACCTCGCGGAGGGCGAGCGGTTCCGACTGGGGGACGTCGAAAAGCGTTTTGGCATCTCCCGCACCGTGGCCCGCGAGGCCATGCGTGCCTTGGAGCACCTCGGCATGGTGAGCTCTGGGCGCCGCGTGGGAATCACAGTGCTGCCAATGGATAGGTGGGCGGTATATGACCCAGCGATCATTGGCTGGCGCCTCAACAACGATAAAGCGCGGGGGCAGCAAGTCGCCCGCCTCAACGAACTGCGGCTTGGCATCGAGCCGGTAGCCGCGCGTTTGGCTGCCGGCAATGCCACCGCCCAGCAGCGGGCGGAATTGCTGCGCCTCGCCGCTCGCTTGGCCGAGCTGGAATCCACCCCGTCTCCGCGCGTGGGCGAAGAATTGGAAACCGATCTGCGCTTCCACACCCTCATCCTGCGGGCCTCTGGAAATGAAATGCTGGCCGCGCTTGCCCCTTCCCTGGTGGCGATGCTCAAGGGCAAGTCGGTTTTTGGCTCCCGCAAGCGCGACCCCATCGGCGGCACCACACAGCTGCACATGGAACTGGCACGCGCCATTGACGCCGGGCTTGCCGACGCCGCCGAAGAAACCTCCCGCACCATCCTCGACCGCACCCGGGCAGAAAACGGCTAAGCGCCTCGCTGCACGTCCTTCCCCACGACGTGCAGCGAGGCGCCCTACCTGCGGTTTAGAGCATGCAGGATACGCAGCCCTCGACCTCGGTGCCCTCCAGCGCCATCTGGCGCAGGCGGATGTAGTACAAGGTCTTAATGCCCTTGCGCCACGCATAAATCTGCGCGCGGTTGACATCGCGGGTGGTCGCGGTGTCCTTGAAGAAGAGCGTGAGCGATAGGCCCTGGTCCACATACTTGGTGGCTACGGCATAAGTATCGACGATTTTCTCGTAGCCGATTTCATAGGAGTCCTTGAAATACTCCAGGTTGTCATTATCCATGTGCGGCGCCGGGTAGTAGACGCGTCCGATTTTGCCTTCCTTGCGGATCTCAATCTTGGAGGCAATCGGGTGGATGGACGAGGTGGAGTTATTGATATAGGAAATCGAGCCCGTCGGCGGCACCGCCTGCAGGTTGCGGTTATACAGGCCGTACTTAGCCACTTCCTGCTTCAAGTCCTCCCAATCCTGGGCGGACGGGGTGTGGATCGAAGAGGCGTCGAAAAGCTCCTGCACCTTCTTGGTCTTCGGCTTGAACTCTTCCGGATCGTAGCGGTCGAAGAATTCGCCGGAAGCATACTCGGACTGCGGGAATTCCGTGAAGTACTCGCCGCGCTCGCGGGCAATCTTATTGGAGGCACGCAGCGCCGCATACAGCACGGCCGCGAAGTAGGCGTTGGTGAAGTCCAAGCCTTCTTCCGAGCCATACTCGATGTGCTCGCGGCCCAAGTAACCGTGCAGGTTCATCTGGCCTAAGCCGATGGCGTGGGACTCATCATTACCACGGCGCACGGACGGCACGGAGTCAATGGAGGTCTTATCCGCCACGGCGGTCAGGCCGCGGATGGCGGTTTCCACCGTATTGGCAAAGTCCGGCGAATCCATGGTCATCGCGATATTCAGGGAACCCAAGTTGCAGGAAATATCGCTGCCCAGCTCGTCATAGGTCAGGTCCGCGTTGAATTCGGATGCGGAGTTGACCTGCAGGATCTCCGAGCACAGGTTGGACATGTTGATCCACGAGGTCTTCACCGGGTTCGCGCGGTTTACGGTGTCCTCGAACATGATGTACGGGTAACCGGACTCGAACTGCAGCTCTGCCACGGTCTGGAAGAAGTGGCGGGCGTTGATCTTCTTCTTGCGGATGCGTGGGTCTTCCACCATCTCCTCATAGTGCTCGGTGACGGAGATGTCACCGAAGGCCTTGCCATAGACGCGCTCGACGTCATACGGCGAGAAGAGGTACATATCATCATTGCGCTTAGCCAGCTCAAAGGTGATATCCGGCACAACGATGCCCAGCGAGAGGGTCTTAATGCGGATCTTCTCATCCGCATTCTCGCGCTTAGTATCCAGGAAGTTCATGATGTCCGGGTGGTGCGCGTTGAGGTAAACCGCACCGGCACCCTGGCGGGCACCGAGCTGGTTGGCGTAGGAGAAGGAATCCTCCAGCAGCTTCATCACGGGGATGACGCCGGACGACTGGTTCTCAATGTGCTTAATTGGTGCACCGGACTCGCGGATATTAGACAGCAGGAGGGCCACGCCGCCGCCGCGCTTGGAAAGCTGCAGCGCGGAGTTGATGGAGCGACCGATGGACTCCATATTGTCCTCGATGCGCAGCAGGAAGCAGGAAACGAGCTCGCCGCGCTGGGCCTTGCCGGCGTTGAGGAAGGTCGGGGTAGCCGGCTGGAAGCGACCGGTCATGATCTCGTCTACGAGGTGCTCGGCCAAGCCTGCGTCGCCGTCTGCCAAGAACAGGGCGGTCATGGACACGCGGTCCTCAAAGCGCTCGAGGTAGCGGCGGCCATCAAAGGTCTTCAGCGTGTAGCTGGTGTAGTACTTATACGCGCCTAGGAAGGACTTGAAGCGGAACTTATAGGAATAAGCGCGCTTGAACAGCTCCTTAATAAAGGAGAAATCATACTGCTCGATGACCTGCGGGTCGTAGTACTTGTTATTAATCAGGTAATCGATCTTTTCTTCCAGATCATGGAAGTAGACCGTGTTTTGATTAACGTGCTGCAGGAAGAATTGGTTAGCGGCCTCGCGGTCTTTTTCAAACTGAATCTTGCCGTTAGCATCGTAGAGATTCAGCATCGCGTTCAGAGCGTGGTAATCCAACTGCTCCTCTGGCTTTACTGGCTCGGCGACGGTCTTCCCCAATTGCGTACTCACAGCTGACAAGGCCTTTCTAAAAATCAGGATCTTTATTTAAGTCGTGGTGGGCGCTAGGCCGCAGCCTCGAGCCCAAGCTCGGCGGCGTTAGCCAATAAACCTTCACGACAAATTTTTATATCGTCATCGTTTCCCAGCAACTCGAAACGATATACATAGGGCACTTTACATTTGGCGCTGATGACGTCACCAGCCTTGCCAAAGTCGGCACCAAAATTGCTATTGCCACCCGCGATCACCGCGCGAATGAAACTACGGTTGTGCTCATCGTTCAGGAACTTAATTACCTGTGTGGGCACCGGCCGAGAGTTCTGGTGGCTAATGGACGCACCCCCGCCGTAGGTGGGGCACACCAAAACATAAGGCTCGTTGACTTTGAGGGGCTCGTCCGTGCGGCGCAACGGGATGCGCGCACTAGGAAAGCCCAGTTTCTGCACGAACCGGTGCGTATTTTCCGTCGCGGAGGAAAAATACACGACCAACATCGCTACTGGCCTCCCCTACTCCCCTAAGCGGATGCGGTCAGGGAAGCCAAGCCCTTGATACGGTCAGGGCGGAAACCGGACCAGTGCTCGCCATTAGCCTCAACTACCGGGGCCTGAACGTAGCCCAGTGCCATGACGTAGTCACGGGCTTCATCATCAACAGAAATATCGACCAAGTTGTAATCGAGACCGGCGCGGTCGAGGGCCTTCTTGGTGGCATTGCACTGGACGCATGCTGGCTTGGTGTAAACGGTGATAGACATATAGATCCTTAAAGCTCCTGCATTGAAAAATTCGTCAGAGCGGGGAGCGTTTTCCCGCCTAAACGGGCGCTTCCTGCGCCGCTCTGAGCAACATCAACGACACTATACTTTGGGGGAAATACCCGCAACTAACACAATATGTAGTAGTTACAGCCGTGGTATTCCCAGGATGGCACACCCCCGGACCCCACATGTTGACCACACCTACGGACAGCCATGAAACTACACCAATGGGATTCCTGCAGGTTTACCTGGAGTTCACCATTTTGTGTGCCAAAGTTCACATTTAAGGGGCCGGCGGCCCGCTCTAGGCCCCGCTTATCGGCGCCCCCTCAGAGACGCAGGTCGACGGGTCCGGACCCTCCCCCGGGGCGCGCTTCAGGCCAAAAATGACCTGACTCAACACCGTCTGGTTGGTCGGCAGCTTGTCGTGCCGAGGAGCCACGCCGCAGACCTCGCCCAGGTCGAGGTTGACCACATCGGCGCCGTCGCCAAGCGCCAGCTGCGAAGAACTATTCGGAGTCACCGTCGTATCCCCCGGCGAGTAAATGGAGGTATAAAGCACGCCTGGCGCGGTATCTGGCAGCGCATTGAGCCGTTGCATAAACTCCGACCCCACTACTTGCTGGATGCCGGCCGTACTTGCCAGGAAAGCAGCGAGGTGCGGTGCGAAGGCAATGATTTTAGAGAGCGCCTCCCCCTGCCCGTTAAGCGTGGTGCCGTGGAAGTTGCCGCCCAGCGCCACCGCATGGGAGACGTGGTCGGCCCCATCGTGCATCTGGGTATAGGTCTTGATGTGCATACCGCCTTGGGAATGGCCCACCAAGTTCACCTTGTCCGAGCCAGTGATCTCGCGGACATAGTCCACCTGATCCGCAATTTCCGCGGCCGAATCATCCAGGTCCGCGATGGCTTTGACGCTTGGAATCATATTCTGCAAGGTGACATCATCGGCGCCATAGTCAAAGGCCCACACGCACGCCCCCTGGTCCTGCAGAAGGTGGACCAAGTTTCCCCAGACGGAAGCATTATTCGAGGTTCCATGCAGCAACACAACGGGCTCAGTGATGTCCCCTGAAGGCACGCAGGACGGGTCATTGATACCAAGGGACTCCGGCGCAGAGGATTCCCACTGTGGCTCTGCAGCATGCGCCACTGGGGCGGACAATCCGAGGGCGGCGGCAGTGAGCGCGGCAACGATTCGCTGGGACATAATTCTTCTTTCTCACGGCATGGATAGACAAATTAATTATATTCATACATTTGTCTTTATGTTCACTTGGATTTAAAAGAATTTATCCTTTGTGCCGGAGCTCACGCATAAAAAAATCCGCCCCACTCCGGAAGCCGGAGGGAGCGGATGGAATCGCGTCTCAATTAGCCCTGACGAGCCTTGAAACGGGGATCCTTCTTGTTGATCACGAAGACCTTACCGTGGCGGCGAATAACCTGGGCGCCCGGCTTCTTCTTCAGCGACCGAAGGGACTTACGGACCTTCATCGGGCGCTCCTTTCGTTATGCGCAATCTACATGCGGTTGAATAAGTAAAGCACGGACTGGGAATCCCCAGCCATGACACGAGGAAAAATGTTACCTCACACGGCCGTCAATACCAAAACACTAAGGCTTCACGGGTGCGGACTCGCGCTCGTAGCGCGACTTCATTTCCTCGCCTACCTCATCCAGGCTACGTCCCATAGTCTCTGGAACCAAAACCTTGGTGTAGCCGATGGCGATGAGGCCGAAGACTCCGAAGACGATAAACGCCACCGGGCCGGTCAGCCACTCCACTAGCGGCAGGAAGTACTGCGCCACGGCCCAGTTGGTGGCCCATAGCGAGAGCCCCGCAATGCCCATGCCTAGGCCGCGCACCTGCAGTGGCACCAGCTCGGAAATGAGCAGCCACGTCGTAGGCGACACTGCAGCCTGCTGGAAGGCGATAAACAGCGCCATGAATACCAACGAGACCATGGCCATAGCGGTGGAGTCCTGCGCATGAGAATAGGCAAAGGAGAGGATAAACAGCGAGACCACGTTGCCGGTCAGGCCGATCAGCAACAATCGCTTTCGCCCAATGCGGTCCACGACCTTGAGCCCCACCCAGCAGGCCAACACGGATACCGTGCCGATAACGATGGAGGTATAAACCGAGTTGGCCGTGGAAATCCCCACCTGGTTCATCATGGTCGGCGCGAAGTACACGATGGCGTTGACGCCGGTAATCTGCTGCGTCAAGCCCATCAGCATGGCAAGCAGCACCGTAATCTGCATCCACCGATTGGCCTTCAGCGCCTTCCATTCGGATCCGCTGGATTTTCGCGCGGTCTCCTGCGAGGTCAGCTCCGAGATATCCATCCCGGCGCGCCCGGCGATCTCCTGGGCGCGGGGCATTTTCCCGTTAGTGGCCAGCCATACCGGCGTCTCTGGCAGGAAAGCCATTCCGAGCGCCAGCGCCAGGCCCGGCACTGCGGCTAGGCCCAGCATCCACTCCCAACTGCCGGTAGAGGCCAGCGCGGAGTTGACCAGGTAGGCCATCAACTGCCCCACCACAATCGCGAGGGTGTTGAGCGAGACCATACGCCCGCGCACCTTGGCGGGCACGATCTCCGCGATGTACATGGGGGACACGATGGAGACCGCACCCACGGCAAAGCCCAAAAAGGTGCGCGCCGTTGCCAGCATTCCCACCGATCCGGAAAGCGCACACCAGATGGAACCCAGCACGAAAATGATGCCGCCTGCAATCAGCGTGAAGCGGCGCCCATACCTATCGGCGATGCGCCCGGCCGTCAGCGCCCCTACGGCAGCACCCACGAGCAGCATCGAGGTCACCCAGCCCTCTTGGTGCGCGCTCATGTCGAATGCGGGGCTAATAAAAAGCAAGGCACCGGACATCACGCCGGTGTCGTATCCAAATAGCAGCCCACCCAGGGCCGCTATGCCAGCTACTACCTTGACATAAACTTCCTTATTCACAGCACAATATTGTGTCAGGCGGCTACCATGAACGTCATGTCGAATGATGCCGAAAACCTGCAGCAAACCATCATAAAAGCCCTGGGTGTGCGCCCCTTTATCGATCCAGAAGCGGAAGTGCAGCGCCGCGTGGACTTCCTGGTTGATTACCTGCGCACCACCGGCGCTAAAGGCTACGTGCTGGGTATTTCCGGCGGCCAGGATTCCACCTTGGCGGGCAAGCTCGCGCAGCTGGCGGTGGAGCGCGTCGACGGCGCGGAGTTTTGGGCCGTGCGCCTGCCCCACGGCGTGCAGGCCGATGAGGACGATGCCCAGATTGCCCTGGATTTCATCCAGCCCGATCACCGCCCCACCGTCGATATCAAGCCGGCCACCTTGGCCCTCGACGAACAGGTGGCGGATGCGCTGCAGCTTGCCGACGTCACCGATTTCAACCGTGGCAATACCAAAGCCCGCCTGCGTATGACCGCCCAATACGCCATCGCCGGCGAGGTCGGCGCGCTAGTCATCGGCACCGACCATGCGGCGGAAAACGTCACCGCCTTCTTTACCAAGTGGGGCGATGGCGCGGCGGATCTCCTCCCCTTGGCCGGCCTCAATAAGCGCCAAGGCGCCGCCCTCCTAGAGCACCTTGGTGCCCCGCGCTCTACCTGGGAGAAGGTTCCCACCGCGGACTTGGAGGACGATAAGCCCCAGCTTCCCGACGAAGAAGCCCTCGGTGTCACCTACGCCCACATCGATGACTACCTAGAGGGCAAGGCGGTTCCCGACGCCGCCCGCGAACGCATCGAAACCTTATGGCACCGCGGCGCCCACAAGCGCATCATGCCGCAGGGACCGAACCTTTAGGCCAGCGCCTCCAAGGTCGCGGCCGCCGCGCGCTCCAGCGGCCGGTTATAGCTGGCGCCGTGCGTCAGCGCATGCACCGCCAACGGATGCAGCTGGTGCATGGGAATCCACTTTTCGATGTCCTTCGGCGCACCATAGCCCCGGAAAATCTCCTCAAGGTACGGTGCCCCGAAAAGTGCCAACATCCCCAAATCCGTATGCGGGTGCCCACCATGGGCGGCGGGGTCAATCATGATGCCGCCATCCGCGCCAAAAAGCAGGTTGCCCGCCCATAGATCGCCGTGGATGCGCGCCGGTGCCACATCCCAACTGCGCGCGGCGATGGCATCGCAGGCACGCCTTACCAAGTCCAACTGCGCTGCACTAATCCCCGCCAGTTCCGCGAAGGGCAGCACTCGCTGTTCAACATAAAACTCGCCCCAATTATCCGTCGGGATGCAGTCTTGCTCGATGCTGCCGATGAAGTTCTTGCCTTCCCACCCGGTAGGAGGCGCGCCAAAGGCTTCGGCTCCCGCGCGGTGCATGCGCGCCAGCTCCGCACCAAATGTACGCGCCGCCTCCGGTGTGGGCATGACCTCGTCCACGCGCTCGGTAACTATTTCTAGCCCGTCGGCGCTCACGACGTTGACCACCGCGTCGGTGGCCTCCCCGAGCCACCGCAATCCGGCAGCCTCTGCACCTGCTTGATCTCTGTCGCGTACTCGCTTTGAAAAAGTCTGCATGCCGCCCAGCCTAATCAGGCAAAGAAATTTTTAAAGCGCCGCATGCTCGCGCGTGGGCAGGGCCATCATAAAGAGCAACGCGATTCCACCAAACACGGGAATGAACCCAATCAGGCATAGCAGCCCCGTCCGCCCAGAATCATGCAGCCGCCGGCACATCAAAGAAACGACTGGAATCACAAGTACCGCCTCGGCAATAGTCTCAATATCCACGCCAAAGTGCCGATCGATAATGCCGATTGCCACAGAAATCAGCACGAGGAAACCAAAGACCCACCAAAACTCACTCATGGACGCCCGGCCACGGAAGTTGAAGTATTTTACAAAGAACCTGCCTACCGCCTGTACAGGTGACGCCCCATAGATCGCTTCGCGTGTAAAGAACCCTGTGGAATCATCAGCCATTCTGCGCGCGAGCCCCTTCGATGTTGACTGCATATACTCGGCTGCGCACCATGCTACCCACTTCCCATAAAGGAGGAGCAATGTACTCGGACGTCATCATCATCGGCGGCGGCTTTGCCGGCACCGCTGCGGCCATCACCTTGGCCCGCGCTAACCGAAATATTCAGTTAATCGATTCCGGCGCTCCCCGCAATCGCTTCAGTGAACATGCCCACGGCATCCTTGGCCTCGATGGCGCGGCTCCCGCCGAATTGCTTCAGCGCGGCCACGCGGAGGTGGGGAAATTCGGCGGAATCATTACCCAGGGCTCGGTGGAGAAACTCACCCGTGTTTCCGAGCACGGGCCTTGGCAGGTAGAATTTGCCAGCGGCGAGGTCCTCGAGTCCCGCCACGTTCTCGTCGCTACGGGACTCACGGACAAGCTCCCTGCAGTCCCCGGCCTCAGCGATTTGTGGGGCACTAGGGTCTTTCACTGCCCTTACTGCCATGGCTACGAAGTCACCGGAAAGAAGGTTGCACTCGTTGGCGGCGCAAATCCGCCTTTTACCATCCGCATCAGCAAACTGCTATCCAAGTGGACGGACACGCTGACTTTCTTCCCCAACGGCCTTGAGCTCACCGATCTTGATCGCACTCAACTCGCCGGATTGGGCGTAAAAGTAGTCGATGCAAAGGTGACACAGGTCCAAGCAGATGAAGCGACTCCAACCGGTGTAAAGGTGCACAGTTCTGCTGGAGAAGACACCTACGAAGCATGCTTTACTGGGCCCGATTTTCTGCCCAATGACGCACTGCTGCGGGATGCCGGCTGCGAATCAGCCAACGGGTGGGTCAGCGTAGAGCGTGGCCAGACCTCGGTATCGCGCCTGTGGGCCGCGGGCAATGTGGTCAGCTCGCCGGACCAAGTCTCGCAAGCGATGGGCAGCGGTGCGGCCGTCGGCATCGCCATCGATCAGCGCATGCTCGACGAGGACCTAGCGGAGCTCTAGCCCACCGCAACAAGGAAAAAGGAGAGGAACTAATGTTCCTCTCCTTTATATTGTGGAGCTAACGGGATTCGAACCCGTGACCCCCACACTGCCAGTGTGGTGCGCTACCAGCTGCGCCATAGCCCCTCACTCAGAGAACTCTACCTCGAAAGCTACTCCGAACCAAATCCGGATTAAGTAGCAGGAAGGGATGACGAAAATCCTCCGAGACTTAACCCGCATCCCCGCCCGCTACTTAGCCCATACCATGTTCTCATTTTGACTGAGCGCTTTAGGTTCAGAGATAGCCCATTCTATCCCCACTCGATGGCTCGGCAACTGAGATATTTAGGTCTGCGTGAAGCTGAACCGTCCATACTGAGATTAACTCAGTAGAGCCAAACTTCTCAGCCACAGATTCCAACCACTCAGCGGAATCGCCCTCGCAGGCGGCGATCGCGCCACACTGGAGCGGGTCTAAGCAATTCTTTCGCAGCACAGAAATCGAACATCTTTATTCATGCTAGCCCGTGCAAGCATAAACGTGGCAAATTACAAAAATCTTAGTGGAACTGTCGGAAAGTCAACGGCGCCGAATGACGGTATTGCAATCTGGAAGACAACTTTCGAAAGATGAATCGGAAACCTAACCGATTATAATTCTAAACCGTTGACATCACCCTCCCCTATGAATAGGGTTTTAAATGTCTTTGCAGTTCAATTCTGAAAGGAAACGTTACTTATATGCGTCGAGCAATTGTCACAGCCGTAGTCGCAGGCCTACTCTGCGCCGGTCCCGCAAACGCAGAAATCGGCCGCTGCGTACAACATGGACCGTTCTCCTCTGCAGGAGAGTGTTTGCAGGCCAAGAAGCAGGAAATGAAAAAGCATCAAACAACCCCCTGCGAAATAGGAAACGGAGCTTGGTACTTTAACTCGTTCTAAAGGTCGAGAGACCCCACATGAGCTAATCAACACCTTTAGCGTTGCTAGCTTTCACACTTTGAGACCAGGGATAGAAGTTCCGTCCCTGGTCTCAGCAGTCTACAGTTGCTAAACATAGCTAGACAGAAGGGGATGGGAACGGAATATATCAAGATTCCGTTCCCATCCCCTTCTGCTCTCAAGTTCCTATTTAGAAGTTCCCAAAAAGGAACCTAACTGCGAAGACCATAAACTCACTTTAGAGCAACATCGACCCACTCAAAGATATTTTCTTGAGAAATATCTTTCCCGTCTTGCAAAACTCGCGGTGACGAAACCGTTCCCGTTTGTTCCTTTAAAGTTTTGTCATTAGAACGACCAATCCCATTTCCGTCCTCTTTAGAAACTTGTTCAACCGCTTTTACCACGGAACTATCGGCACCTAAACGTTTAGCTGCATCAGCAAAGTCTCCAATCTCCCACTTTTCGTAAACATTACTTTGATTCTGCATCAAATATTTCCGCAGAGCCCAATAGGTTTCTACGTCCCCCTGCTCGGCAATAGCCTTTACGACTCCTGCCGATTTTGTTGAATGCGAATCCAACATTATCGATTCATCGCGGAGGTAGTCCTCCATTTTTTGGTTTCCAAGATCCAGAAAATTGAGGGTATGAATATTCACAATTAACCGACCAGATTCAATCTCCTGTTTCATCCTCTCATCAGTTTTCTCGGCCAACTCAGCACAATGAGGACAAGAATAGTCCTCATATAGGTCGACTTCCGCCGCATTGTCGACTGGGTGTGACGACTTTAGGGTAATAACGCCTTCGGAGTAAGAAATCCCCATCTCCGTAGCTTCTCTATTGACATCTCCCACTCGGTTTGAATCTGACTGCTTCCCATTCCACACGATGTAGCCGATAACAACGGCAATGATGACGAGGAGCACGCCGACTCCCCAAATAAATCCGTTGCCACCCTTGGCGTTCGGGTCAGTAACTTTGCTCATTTGAACCTTGCCTTTAAAAATCTTCGGACCAATTCAGCCTACCTTGCCCACCGTTTAGGGGTAAAGGGCAAACTTGGTGAAGGGGCGCTTGATGGTCCATAGGGTCAGGAATAGATATGCGGCGTCGCGCAGCAGCGTCTTCGCATAATCCATTCCTCGGTCAGGATTTTGGGCGTCATAGCCAAAGCAGCCGCAGTCAATATCCAGTCCACGGGCCCAAGCTTGTGCGATGCCCACCATAAAAAGCAGCAACACGACGGTGGCCACGATGGAGGACTTTCGCAAAAACAGCCCGAGCAGCAAGAGCACGCCACCAATAACCTCCAGTGGGCCAATGACCGTTGCGAGGTAAAGAGCCCAATCAGGCGTAAAAATGTCATAGCCCTTAATGGCCTGGGTCATGTCTAGGGTCTTGCCAAGCTTATGCACGCCGGCGTCAATCCACACCCAGGCCATGCCAAAGCGGGCAATGAAGCTGATGACATCAAGCACCAGCTTCCCATTAATCTTGTTACTCACGAGGATGAGTGTAGCGTTAAACCCCTAATACATGGGAAACAACTGCCTGTGCTTCTGCTTGCACCTGCTTGAGATGTTCCTCACCCAAGAAAGATTCGGCATAGATTTTGTACTTATCTTCAGTGCCGGAAGGACGCGCGGCGAACCAGGCATTTTCCGTCGCCACCTTCAACCCGCCAATCGCCGCACCGTTGCCGGGTGCCTCCGTCAGCTTGGCCACAATGTCCTCGCCCGCCAGCTCCGTGGCGGAAACTTTTTCAGGAGACAGCTTCTTAAGAATGGCCTTCTGCTCGCGGTTAGCGGGGGCGTCGGTACGAGCATAGGCTGGGGCGCCGAATTTCTCCGCCAGTTCTGCATAACGCTGGGAGGGAGTCTTGCCGGTGACGGCGGTAATCTCCGCGGCGAGCAGATCCATAATGATGCCATCCTTATCGGTGGACCATACGGAGCCATCGAAGCGCAGGAAGGATGCACCGGCGGACTCCTCGCCACCGAACCCAATGGCGCCTTCGACCAACCCCGGCACAAACCACTTAAAGCCGACGGGCACTTCCACCAATTCGCGGTCCAGGCTTTTCACCACGCGATCGATCATGGAGGAGGACACCAAAGTCTTGCCCACACCGGCGCTCCCCCACTGCGGGCGGTGGCTAAAGAGGTACTCGATAGCCACGGCAAGGTAGTGATTGGGGTTCATCAGGCCGGCATCGGGAGTGACAATGCCATGGCGGTCCGCATCGGCGTCGTTGCCGGTGGCAAGGTCGAAGTTAGAGCGGGCGTCGATAAGCGAGGCCATAGCATCCGACGAAGAACAATCCATGCGGATCTTGCCGTCCGTATCTAAGGTCATAAAGCGGAAAGTGGAATCCACCTCCGGATTCACCACGGTCATGTTGAGCTCATAATGATCCGCGATGGCCTGCCAATAATCCACGGAAGCGCCACCCATGGGATCGGCACCGATGCGCAGGCCGGAATCTTTAATGGCCTGCATATCCACCACGTTCTTCAGGTCAGCCACGTAGTTGTGCACGTAGTCGTGCTTCACGCAGCGCTCGTCCAGCACGCCCGCGACAGACGTCCGCTTCACACCCTCCAGCCCAGCGCGCAGGTACTCGTTCGCGCGTCCTGCAATCCAATCCGTGGCCTGCGCGTCGGCCGGTCCACCGGTAGGCGGGTTGTACTTAAAGCCGCCATCGCGGGGAGGATTATGGGACGGGGTAATCACGATGCCATCGGTGCCGGGGTGAGTCAGGATAGCGTGGGAGACCGCTGGGGTCGGCGTGTAGCGGCCGCGATCATCGACGCGAACCTCCACCCTATTGGCCAGCAGCACCTCAAGGGCGGAGACCATGGCAGGCTCGGACAGCGCGTGGGTATCTCGGCCGATGAAAATCGCCCCAGCAACGCCTTGTTCCGCGCGGTAATCCACAATGGCCTGGGTAATCGCTAGGATATGAGCCTCATTAAAGGCGCAATCGAGCGCTGAGCCGCGGTGGCCGGAAGTACCGAAGGACACCTGCTGATCCGGGTCCTCCGCATCTGGGGTGCGGGTGTAGTAGGCGGTGACCAATTCTGCGATATCAATAAGATCCGTGGGCTGTGCCAGCGTGCCGGCGCGCTTGTGGGCCATGGCGTGCTCCTTGAAGGGTTGGGGTGGTATGCAATTCCAGCTTGCCCGCTCTCCCGTGGTTGCGCAGGACGAATATTCCCCCGGCTGGGGGTATAGGCAAATTTACTCCATTTCTATAGTTCGCTAGATTTGCAGAATGGACTCGCTTAATTCCATCCTCTCCGCCATCAGCACCGTGGTGTGGGGACCATTCATCCTCATTCCCCTCCTACTGGGCACCGGCTTATGGCTGACCATTCGTTTGGGAGGACTCCAATTCCGAGCGCTGGGCCGCGCGACGCGTCACGTCTTTGCCGCAGACTCTGACGATGAGTCCACCGAGGGTGATATTTCCAATTATCAGGCGCTGACCACCGCCCTTGCCGCCACCGTAGGCGTGGGAAATATCGTGGGCGTGGCCACCGCACTGTCCATTGGCGGCCCTGGCGCACTGGTATGGATTTGGATTACCGGCCTCGTGGGCATGGCGTCCAAGTACACCGAGGCCTACCTGGGCGTGCGTTTTCGCACCACGGATTCCAAGGGCGAAATGTCCGGCGGGCCACAGCAATACCTGAAGCGTGGCATCCCCGGACCACTCGGATCGGTGCTCGCAGTATTCTTTGCCATCTTTGCAATTTGCGCCTCCTTTGGCATCGGCAACCTCGCCCAAGCCAATGCTGTGGCCACCAATATGGAATCAACCTTCGGTATCGCCCCGGCGGCCACTGGAGCGCTCCTCTTCGTCTTGGTGGGATCCGTGCTCCTCGGCGGAATCCAGGCCATCGGGCGCATTACCGCCGCCTTCGTCCCGTTGATGATCATCGTCTACGTCCTGGGCGGGCTCTATGTAATCTTCTCGCATGCCGCGGAGATCCCCGCCGCCTTTGCGATGATTTTCAGCGATGCCTTCACCGGCACCGCCGCGGGTGGCGGGTTCGTGGGCTCCACCATCATGATGGCCATCCAATACGGTGTTGCCCGCGGCATCTTCTCCAATGAATCCGGCATGGGTTCCGCCGCCATCGCCGCCGCGGCTGCCAAGACCCCGCACCCGGCGCGCCAGGGGTTGGTATCGATGACCCAGACCTTCATTGACACCATCATCGTGGTCACCATCACCGGCTTGGTCATTGTGGTGGGCGGTACCTGGGATATGGGCCGCGACGAGGCTGGAATCATGACGGCCGAGGCCTTTTCTCGCGTACTCCCAGGTGACTGGGGTGGCACCATCGTTTCGCTCTCCATTATCTTCTTCGCCTTTTCCACCATCATGGCCTGGGCGTATTACGGCGAGCGTTCCTTGGAGTCCCTTTGCGGCCGCAAGGCTTCTATCCCCTACCGCATGTTTTTCGCGTGCCTGCTCTTTGTCGGCTCCGTCTCGGAGCTCGAGCTCGCTTGGACCTTCTCCGACCTAGCTAATGGCCTCATCGCCATCCCGAACCTCATTGGCCTGCTCCTGCTCTCCGGCCTCGTGGCCCGCGAAACCAAGGCCTACCTAGCCTTTGACCCCAAGCTCAATAAGCCAGTGGATGAGGTGCGCGCGTTCGTAAAGTCCCAGGGGATGGACTGGAAGTAACATAGGCCGCATGCCTCAGTTCCTCGTCGTGGGTGCTGGCGCTGCGCTCGGCGCGGTAGCCAGGTACCTCCTCTCCGCCGCGCTCGGCGGCGGCATGCTCCCGCTGCTCGTCATCAATATCCTCGGCAGTGCCCTCATGGGCTACTTCCGCCCCGGCCCCTTTTGGGGCACCGGCGTGCTCGGCGGTTTCACCAGCTTCGCCACCTTCGCTTTCCTGACCTCCGAGGCCCATTGGACCGTGGCCCTGGCCTATGTCCTTGCCACCATCATCGGCTGCGTGGGCGGCTACCTGGCAGGTGACAAGCTGCGATGAATCTTCTCTGCGTCCTTCTCGGCGGCTTCATCGGCGGCAGCCTGCGCTATGGCTTTACCCGGCTTATCCCCGCCCCCTACTGCACCTTCGTGGCGAATATTTTGGGTTCCCTAGCCCTTGGCCTGGCCTATGGTTTCACCCAGCTTGCCGACGTCCCCCTTCTCCACCCCTTCCTCGCCCTCGGCCTCGCCGGTGGCCTATCTACCTGGTCCACATTGGCGAAGGAACTGGGCGAGATGACCAAACGCAAGCAGTGGTGGCGACTGTGTAAGTACCTCTTCTGGACCATTGGCCTCGGCATCGTTCTAGCCTGGCGCGGCACCATCTGGGCGGCCCGCATTTATCACGGCATATAAGCAAAATGGTCTCATTCTCCGCGCGAAGAATGAGACCATTAGCTGTATACCTAGTCTGCGATTGCCTCCAATGGCGGCGTCTTTGCCGCGCGGTTCGACGGCCAGACGGCCGCGATAATGCCGACGATGGCCGAGCCTACGAGCATAATGAGCACCATCGCCCACGGAATCTGCGCGGAATCCAATCCCTCATCACCGAGGATCTTGATAAAGGACCAGCCCAAGCCGAGACCAATGAGGATGCCCATCACCGCGCCAAAGAGCGCGATCTGCACGGACTCCAGGGTAATCATCGTGCGGATCTGGCGGCGTTGCGTGCCCACGGCCCGCAACATACCGATCTCCTGGCGGCGCTCGATTACGCCCAAGGTCAAGGTATTGACAATGCCCAGCACCGCAATGATGACGGCAAGGGCGAGCAGACCATAAAGGATGGAAAGCATCTGGTCGATGAAGCCGGCCGCTTGGCCCGCATACTCCTCACCGGAATTGACCTGAACCACGACCAAATCCTTGACCGAATCCTCTAGGTTGTGGCGCAGCTCTTCCTTGTCATAGCCTTCCTGGCCCAAGACGCCCACCATTTGGACGGTAAAGGACTTCTCGGGAGCGACCTTTTCAGCCACGTCTTGCGAGAGCACCATATTCTGGACCACATCGGTGGGCTTAAAGGTACCGACCAGCTTGGCCTCGGCCTTCTTGTCCTTTTCCGCAGAAGTAACCTTGTAGGTCTCTCCTACCTTCCAGCCGTGTTCCTTGGCAAAGTCTTCGGTAGCAATGAAGCCCTTCTCCAAGTTGGCATCGCCCTCGACCATGTCGAGCGCAATCATCGACGACGGATCTCCATCCGCAGTCATCGTTTGTTGGAATTCTGGACCATAATCCATCGATGCCTGACCATCGACGGCTACCGGAGCCATACCGACGGTAATCACCTTATCGACGCCCTCGGCCTCCGCCGCGCGCTTACCCGTATCCTTCGGCGTCGGGAATTCACCGGAGCTAGGACCGGAAAGCAGGTAATCAGAAGTGATGTTCTGCTCCACGGTATCGGCCACAGAAGACTTCATAGTTGCGCCAAGCATGCCAATGGCGGTCACTAGGGCCACGCCCAAGGTCAGCGCAAATGCGGTGGCTGCCGTACGGCGCGGATTGCGACGCGAGTTGGTCGCCGCCAGTGAACCAATAGCGCCAAACGGTGCCCCGATTGCCTTGCCCACCGTCGGCACCAAAGGCAGCGACAAAGCAGGGCCGGCCAGGAAGAATCCCACGATGACGCCGAATGCGCCGAAGCCGACGAGGATGGCGCGAACGTTCGTCTCGGCGTCGGAAAGCACGCCTGCCAACGCCGCAACAATGCCCACCAGCAAGATAATGGCACCGAAAATCGTGCGTACCTTCAGGGAGTTTCCGGAAGCAGATTCGGTAGTGCGCATTGCCTCCACCGGCTGCACCCGGCCCGCGCGCCGTGCCGGAGCCCACGCGGATACAACCGTCACGATAGTGCCCAAAATGATTGGAACTACGATGGCCGAAACGCTCAGGCCCAAGCCGCCATCGAGCGGCATTCCCTGCGCGCTCATTACTGCCTTAATGATTGCGACCAAACCCATACCGGCAACCACGCCGACAATGGACCCCAGAACACCAACAATGGCGGACTCCACCACCACCGAGTTTGTGATCTGGCGACGGGAAGCACCCAGCGCACGTAAGAGAGCGAACTCCTTGGTGCGCTGCGCGACAATCATCGAGAAAGTATTAGCAATGATGAAGGTGCCCACCAACAGCGCAATCAGGCCGAAGGCGATGAGGAAGTAATTGATGAACTTCAAGGCAGAGGACATCATCTCCGAGGTCTCCTCAGCCAGGCGCTCACCCGACTCCGCTTCGACTTCATACTTCTCATTCAGGTGATCCACCAAGGCATTCGCATCCACTCCATCGGCTGCCGAGACCTTGAGCTGGCTCGGCTCACCGTAGCGCTCCAGGTAATCCTTTTCAGCCATGCTGAGAACGATGCTCTCGCCCTGGTCGACCGCAGGCTCCGAGATGCCAGAAACGGTAACCGTATCCTGCTCATCGGGGTGAACCACAGTCAGCTTCTGACCCACGGAAATGTCGTACTTGTCGGCCGCGGAAGAGTTGATGAGGACCTCTTCCTTACCGCTAGGCTCCTCGCCCTCCTTCAGCTCATCGGCGCCACCAACGACCTTGTCTTCCGGGTAGAACGGGACAACACTGGCCGTGCCGCCCTGGGTTTGATAGGCCTCCGAGTTCTCATCGGCCACGACAACGGTCTCCGAATCCGCGATATTGATGTTCTTGACATCCTTATCGTCAGCCAACTTCTGGCGCAGTTTGTCATCCAGTTTCGCGCCATTGTCGTCCTTTTGGCTCACCACTGCATCCACGCCGCGGAACTGATTGTCCACGGCGGAGTCAAACGTAGACTTTAGCGAATTGGTGAACATGAACGAGCCGGCGATAAACGCGGTGCCCAAAACCACCGCGAGAATCGTCAGCCCAAGGCGCAATTTATGCGCCACAATATTACGCAGAGACACTCTGCGCATTGCGTTTCCGCGTGCCATTTAGCCCTCAATCTCCGCCATTACCTGGTGAATGGCCTCCATCGTCGGATTGTGCAACTCATTCACAAGCTTGCCGTCAGCAAGGAAAACCACCCGGTCCGCATACGAGGCGGCCTTGGCATCGTGTGTCACGATGACCACTGTTTGGTCGTCCTTATCCACCGCGGTTCGCAAAATGTCGAGCACCTCGGCCGAAGAATTCGAATCCAGGTTGCCCGTTGGCTCATCGCCGAAGATGATTTCCGGCCGAGAAACCAATGCACGAGCACAGGCCACGCGCTGCTGCTGTCCACCAGACAATTCAGCTGGGCGGTGTTCCAGGCGCTCTGCTAGGCCGAGGCGGCTAGTGACCTCCTCAAACCACTGCTTATCGACGCCCTTACCCGCAATATCCGTAGGCAGCGTAATGTTTTCCGCCGCAGTCAGCGTGGGCACAAGGTTAAAGGACTGGAAAATAAAGCCCAGCCGGTCACGACGCAAGGCCGTAATGTTTTTGTCATTGAGCGCCGACATATCGGTATCACCGATAAATGCTGATCCGGAGGTCGCTGAATCGAGACCAGCCATGGTGTGCATCAGCGTCGACTTACCGGAACCCGATGGGCCCATGATCGCCGTGAATTCGTTCTTGCCGAATTCAATGGATACATGATCAAGAGCGACGACAGCTGTGTCATCGCTTCCGTATTGCTTAAACAAGTCAACGGCGCGAGCCGCAGCATCATTCATGAGACAAATTCTCCTTGTAAATGGGAAATTACCTATTTAAGTCTAGCGACCGTGGCCTCCGGCCAACATCATCCCTGAGGAGGAAAACGGCACACTAAGGCATGGCGCGATCGTTCGCTCACCTGAGCTTGAAGTTACCCTCGTTTCCACCTCGACCGGGGTTCGGTATCCCAAGCTTTGGTGGAACCTAGTCTCGTTTCACCCTGATACTGTCAGGTTAAACTACACTGACCCGTCCAATTTGAACAAAGAAGATTTGTTTTACATCTTGATGATGCCTGAACACGGGGTCGTCGATACGCAAGTAATCATGGCTAGACAAATTCAATGAGGCCTAAGTTCGCGCAAAGCCGATGGCACGCCTGCGGTGCTTCCTTCCCTTCATCACCCAGAAACAGCATCTTCAGCCATATCTGCTGTACGCGGCGAACGCGCCGCAGGCAAGGACGATGCAGCAGCTGCGACTACCAACGCAGCTGCCAAGGCAACCGCCGCAACACCAGGATGAGCAGAAAGTGCCGCGAAAAGAATCATTCCAAGCGGGGTACCTGCGGTAAAGACGAGCTGATCCTTTGTGGCGAACTGGTGCACCATACCATCATCTCCCAAAGACTGCCCGAGAGAATCCCACGCAATACCTGACGCTGTCATTAGCAAGGACGCGGCAGCACCAACTGCTGCGATGAGCACGAAGGCAGGGGTGAATGCCAAAGCCAGGATCTGTCCAGCCAGAAGTATCAACATTAACATTTGCAAGGTGCTAAAACGCACCCGATCTAATGCCTTCAGAATTGTTGCGGCTGAGCCAAGCAGCGAGCCAATCGCAAGAGCAGTTGCCATAAACCCCCAGGACTTTTCGTCGAAGGTATTCATAATCCACGTAGGGCCTGCACTTCCCAGGAAGCCATTGACAACTGCCGCGACCAACCAAGTACCGAGTCCCACCCTTACCCAGCTAGGGAGCATTGGAGTAGAAGGAGTTTTATTCTGAGTCGAAGACCCTGCGCTTTCTGGTTCTGATTCAGCAGATACGCCATTGGAGCTTTCAACTGCTGGTTCTCTACGCACTGAGAGAAACGGAAGAACAAAGAACATGGCCACTAGGAAAGTGGCGCCGTCGATAAGCAATACCGTGTTAAATCCCAAGGTGAGCACTGCCGCTGTACCGATGAGGGGGCCAGCGATAAACAGCACATCACCGAGCATCGACAGGGATCCATTGACACGGGTGCGCTGCTCACCGGAAAACAGCTGGGACAAAAGGCTAAACCTTGCTGGCCCAAAGAATGATGAGGCACAACCGTACGCACCACTTGAGAACGCGAACGCAGCGATGGAATCGCCGCGAGTAACCACCCACGCTACAAGTCCCCACTGCGCCAACATCCGAACGACATCGCTACCCAGCATCCAGGTCACTGGCCGGTGAGGGGGTGGCAGCTTTCGGACTACTAAAGAACTAACGAAGCGGCCCGCCCACAATGAGATAAGCACCACCGTCAAGCCGCGGCCCGACGAATCTACACGGTGTGCCTGAAGCGCAAAAGCGATGGGAATGAGGCCGTCACCCAACCCGGAAACGACAGCAGCTGCGAAGACGAGCGAAAACGTAGATTTAAAAGAAAGTCTATTCATCAGAGCAACTCTGTATCATCCATAACCGGTGTAAATAAAAGGGCCCGACCCCGGAAAGTGGACACGTCGGGGGTCGGGCCCGTACTACTCAAGGCTCGATTACAGGCAATCGAGACAGCAATTCGAAGCGTCTCCATTAACGATTCTCCTCAAAATAGACGAGGTGGGGAGTCGACCCACCTCGTCTATCAAATACTCGGGTTAGTGGCCGACGTCCTGGCGAGGACTGAATGCACCCTCTACATCCTCAACCTCGACATCGAAATCCAATTTTCGAGACTCTTTCAACTCAACCCCTTTCTCTCAACAAGGAAAAATCAAACAAAGATAGACCAATCCTTAAACGTCCCATCCCCATCTGGTGATGTACATAACATACCCCATTCTCACGAGCTGTGTCTCACATTTGGTTCTTATATTTCTAAACCTTTCTATCAATTGACCCGTTCCGGCCTTCCTCCAGGAACAAATGGTCAAGCTAAAACCAAACCCTGTCTAAGTTCACTACGTATTTGACACCCTGTTCCCTCGAAGACTGTCCTGATACTTGACAGGTGAGTCGGGACAACCTTGACCCTTAGCCCACCCTTGCCGTGTCAGGAGAGGATGCCCTCGTTTAGTGGACACCTGAAGTGTCCCAGGCTTTATTCCGTTTGAGTAGATGGGAAAATCTGGAATATGCCGAGAAAGTTTGACCCGGATGCCAAGGACCGTGTGGTCCGTCTCGTGGAAGATCGCATCTTGGCGGAAAATATGTCGATGCAGGCCGCGTGCCAGGCAGTAGCCCCAAAGTTGGGGTTTCATGGCACACGGCTCGTCAATGGACTTTGGCAGGCCCGCCGTTCGGGAAACACTCTAGAACCTGTACCTGAAGATTTGGCCGCCGAAAACGCGAGGCTACGCCGTGAAAATCACCAGCTACGCGATATTAATGAGCTGCTGAAGGCTGCCTCGGCTTTTTGGGCCTGACCCCCGGAAAGTGGACACGTCGGGGGTTAGCTATGCTGCTCTAGTCAGTGTAGCTGAATTCTCGGCTTCAAAGACGTCAGGAGCTGAAAGATTGCACCAGGAGTGCCGTCGGCGTGTGTTGTAGCGCATGCACCACCGGAAGACTTCTTGGCGGCAGGAGATCGGATTGTCAAAGACTTTCCTGTCACGCAAGATTTCCCGCTTGAGCGTGGCGTTAAACGATTCTGCTAGGGCGTTATCAGCACTCGTTCCTACCGCTCCCATAGACTGGCGCACACCCAACGACGAGCAATAGTTCCTAAAGGCTTGTGAGGTGTACACGCTGCCGTGATCAGAATGGAAAATTGCCCCTTTAAGGCTTCCGCGGACTTTCCTGGCATGGGACAAAGCTTCGATAACCAGTGATACCCGCATGTGATCGGCGAGTGCATGTCCGACAAGTTTGCGCGAGTAGACGTCGATGACCGTGGCCAGGTACATGTTCTTGCCGCCCTTACACGGCAGGTACGTAATGTCGCCTACATAGACGTGGTTTGGCCTGTCAGCTGTGAATCTGCGGCCTACTAGATCTGGCATGACGCGGTGACCAGGCTTACGCCTGGTAGTGACGCATCGGCGGCGTTTGGTAAAGCCTTTAAGTCCCATGGATTTCATGATTCGTGCGACTTTCTTGTGATTTATCGGGCCAAAGCTCGTATCGGCTTTAAGGCTTGCAGCGATGCGTTTAGCACCATAAAGCCCGTATTCATCATCGAAGATGGTCTTGATTCTTGCACCAATAAGAGCATCCGAACACGTCTTTAACCTGCGTTCTTCGCGGGTTTGCACCCATTTGTAGAACGAGGAGCGATTGAGCTTTAACACCTGGCACATCCGCTTAACCGAGAATTCGGTTCGGTGGTCATAGACAAACTGGAAGCGGATCACCAGTGAGTCTCTTCGGCAAAATATTTCGCGGCCTTGCGCAGGATGTCACGTTCTTCGCGCAGCTTTGCGTTCTCTTTTTCTAACTGGCGGATCCGTTCGGAATCATTCGCTGCTTGGACCTTGTCGCGCATGCTTTTTGTGCGGGCACGTTTGCCGGTGCCGTACTTCTTGATCCAAGAATGCAGCGAGGCACGGTTGATACCGAGCTCTGCTGATGCTGAGTTCAGTGAGAGGTCCTCATTGTTTTCGTAGAGGGCCACGGCATCGCGTTTGAACTGTTCGGAGTACCTGGACATGGTGGTAGATTACCTTTCTTCCAGCCCGACTGGGCTGGATATCAGGTGTCCACCAAACAGGGGTCAGGTCCTTTCGCGTCGGAACCAGGCCCAAAACGTTAAGAAATGACCCGGTTCATCGATGAACACCGGAGTAGTTTCTCCGTCGAGCCCATCGGAAAGACGTTGAAAAATGACCGGGCTGGTGGGTTTATCACCTCGCGTGGTTATCGCCTGTTCAAGGCCCGTGGACTAAGTGCTCGTCGCTGGGGTTGCCCGCAAATCGTGGACACGTAGTGGAGTTGCTTAGTGGTTAGGCAGCTATTTCTTTTCTGCTGGTGGTTAGACCAATGCGGTTCTCAAAGTCGACGGGGCTTATCATCCCGATGGACGAGTGGCGACGGCGCCGGTTGTAGACAATGTCAATCCAGCGAGCCACCGCCTTTCGGGCTTCGTCGCTGATTCGCCATTTCTTGCGATCGTAAAATTCGGTTTTCAATGTCGACCAGAACGACTCGGCCATCGCATTGTCAAAGCAGACACCAGTACGGCCGACCGATTGTGCAATTCCTAGTTCTTGACAGACCCGCCACAGCTGTTCGCTGATGAACTGGCTACCACGATCGGCGTGGAAGACCACGCTTCGCGTACTCCCACGCGGCCCCATACTCACCGATTTCTTCTAAGGCTTTAGCTGTCTCTTCGAAATAAACCGCGTAACCTCCCTCGGACAAGTGCGCACCTATGATTGCGGCGACGTTCTGGTCTAAAACCGCAAAGCGCTCTTCCATATACTTGCGGTGGAAAGAATCTGCGCTTTCCGCCCAGGCGCACACCCGAGCCAGTCCGTCTTCCCCGAGGACCGTTGAATAAGCAACAGGGTCAAGCTCGAAATAATCAACCTCGTTGCTCTCATGGAAATCAATGAACCACTCGGCCAGCTCCATTGGCGCGGGCTTGGCTCGCTGTGCGGTCTTAGCGTGCAGCTCGATGAGCTCTTCAACAACCTCACTTAGCACGCGAAGTGAGTCATCCGCGTTGGCAATCACCCCTACTGCAATCTCCAGCGCTTCTTGCACAATCGAGAAAACTTCAGCTGGATCCTCCGAAGGGTCCTCCACGGCAAAATCAAGCATGCCAATTCCATCTTGCATTTTCAGTGCGCGTCTAGCTGCCCGATCCTCACCGAGAAAGGATCGGGTCCTACTCCGAAAAGAAGGCAGGATGATGTCAGGCAGTGAGCTCATCAGTTCAGCCTCTTCGGTACGCTATCAACCCACTTTAACGGCGTCCCCTACCCTTTAGCGGCCTTCCTTTTTGTTCTTTCTTGCTGTTGTGTGAGGTATTGTGCCCAGGTGTGGTTCCAGTGTGTTTGGTGTGTGGCTAGTGGTCCGGTGGGGTGGTCTAGTTGGTAGGTGCCATCGTGGTGGAGCCAGGCGATGGTGCCGGTAATCGGGTCGAGGATGTAATGGATTCTGCGGTCGGTTTTGATGTTGTGGTGGTGTTGGCAGAGGTTTACTAAATTGTCTGGGCTGGTTGGCCCGCCGAGGTGGTATTCGATGCGGTGGTCGAGTTGGCACCGGGTGGCGGGGACGGTACAGCCGGGCCAGCGGCAGGTAGCGTCTCTGCCTTGGGTGTAGGCGCGGATGTCGGTGGTGGGGGTGTACGAGTCTGCCTCGTCGGCTAAGAGTCGGCGGATGAAGGTGTTGTCTGTGGGGGCATGGTTGAGGTTTATCCATCCGGCACCGGGGTGGAAGACGAGGTTGGCTTTCTCGTTTGTGGTGAAGGTGTTGATGGCAACACTGGTGTGGGTGTCTTCCAAGATGAGGTCGATGAGTTGAGGTTACCCTCGTTTAGTGGACACCCTATTTGTGCGGATCTTGTGTCCGTAGGAGAGGATGTTCATTGTGAGTCAACAGCGCAAGAAGTACACGCCGGAGTACCGGCGTGAAGCCGCGAACCTTGTAATCGAGTCAGAGCGCCCGATCGCTCATGTGGCTAAGGAGATTGGCGTCTCCGCCGGGCTTTTAGGCCGGTGGGTCAAACTCGAGCGTGAACGCCGAGGGGCCTCGGATGGGATGAGTGAGGCTGATCTTCGTGCTGAGAATGCTCGTCTGCGCCGTGAGTTGGCGGAAGCCAAGATGGATAATGAGTTCTTGTCAAAAGCGACAGCCTTCTTCGCCGCGAAGCAACGCGAGCAGAAAAGTTCGAATTGATGCAGCAGGAGAAGGCAAACTACAGCATCAAACGCATGGCACGGCTATTAAAAGTGTCTCGGTCTGGATACTACAAATGGGCTGATACGCAGCAGAAGCGACTATCTGGCGAAAATGATCGTGCTGCATTTTACGATGGCGTTGACCGAAAGATTCATCAGATTTGGAAAGACTCCGATGAGGTTTATGGTGCTCCGCGGATCACCGCAGAACTTACCGAGCGCTACCAGATCACCCTGAATCGCAAGACTGTGGCTAAGCGGATGCGCATGATGGGCATTGAAGGGATTTCACCGCGTGCCTTTGTCCCGGTGACAACGATTCAATCCAAGCGTAAGTCAGCTCTTCCTGACCTGGTCAAGCGCATGTTTGATACTGGTGAGCTCAACCGAGTGTGGATGTCGGATATTACCTACCTACGCACCAGCGAGGGATGGTTGTACTTGTGTGCGGTCCGCGACGGCCATTCCCGCAGGGTGCTGGGATGGGCAATGGATAGCGTTCAAGATACATGCCTGGTCGAACGGGCCCTGCGGATGGCACATACACTGCGCGGTGACGTTCCTAATGGGCTGGTGTTCCACGCTGACCGCGGAACGCAATTTACCAGCGAGAAGCTCTGGGAAGTCTGCCATAACCTGGGCATTGCTCAGTCTGTGGGGCGTACTGGTGTGTGCTTTGATAACGCGATGGCTGAGTCGTTCTGGTCGACGCTTAAAACCGAGTTCTACGACCGTAAGCGTTGGCCTACCCGCGATGCTGCGCGCAAGGCCGTTGCCTACTGGATGGAAGTCGTTTACAACCGTCGGCGCCGGCACTCTGCACTAGGGATGGTCAGCCCCGTCGACTTCGAAAACCACATTGGTCTAACCACCAGTAGAAAAGAAATAGCTGCCTAAGCACTAGGTAGCCCCACTACGTGTCCACGATTTGCGGGCAACCCCAGAGTGCTTGTGCTGCGGTGGTGGTGGTCTGGTTGGTGTAGGCGTCGATGTGGCGGGCGATGATGGTGGCGGTGGCACTATCGCAGGTCAAAGATAGTGTGGTGGTGTTATCCGGGTTGTAGTTGATGCGCAGACGCGGTTCGGGTTGTTGTTCTTTGTCTTCGGGGCGCAGGTGGGTGTCGATGAAGGTGCGAATGAAGCGGCGAAGGTCGGCGTCGGTGGGGACTGTTTGGTTGGGTGTGGTGGGGGTCAGAAAGTCTGCGAGTGCGGCGTCGATGGCTTCGAGGTGGTCTGGGTTGTCTTCTAGGCGGGTGAGTTCGCGGTCGATGATGCGCAGTTTGGTCAGGTCTAGGATCCAGTGGAGGCCTTGTACTTCGGTGACTAGCGGTAATTGGCGCATGCGGAAGTGGGCACGGATGTATCCGAGGAGCTTCGAGTAGGAGATGCCGAGGTCTTTAGCCAGGCTAGTAAGGCTTAGATCAACGTCTTCGTCTAGTTGGGGGAGAATGGCGCGGAAAAGAAACCAGGAGGTTTTACGCGTGTAGGTGCCGGCTTTACCGATGTGGTTTCCGGGTGCGTTGGTGGTGTAGAACGCTTCCGGCACATCACCATCGTCTAAGGGACCGGTATCGGGGTGGTCGCCGATGAGGAGGGTGTTTGGGTAGTCGAGGGTGGTATCTGGTTCGGGCGGGGCGAGTGTAGCAGTCATGGACGGGGCACTCCAGCAGAAAAGAACAGGATTCGTATATGCTTTCCAACAAGTGCCCTTATAGTATCGCGAGTGCCGGACATGTGGCTTTTGTGGGGGGGCATTTCTGTTCGAATAAGGGCCTGACCCCCGGAAAGTGGACACGTCGGGGGTTAGCTATGCTGCTCTAGTCAGTGTAGCTGAATTCTCGGCTTCAAAGACGTCAGGAGCTGAAAGATTGCACCAGGAGTGCCGTCGGCGTGTGTTGTAGCGCATGCACCACCGGAAGACTTCTTGGCGGCAGGAGATCGGATTGTCAAAGACTTTCCTGTCACGCAAGATTTCCCGCTTGAGCGTGGCGTTAAACGATTCTGCTAGGGCGTTATCAGCACTCGTTCCTACCGCTCCCATAGACTGGCGCACACCCAACGACGAGCAATAGTTCCTAAAGGCTTGTGAGGTGTACACGCTGCCGTGATCAGAATGGAAAATTGCCCCTTTAAGGCTTCCGCGGACTTTCCTGGCATGGGACAAAGCTTCGATAACCAGTGATACCCGCATGTGATCGGCGAGTGCATGTCCGACAAGTTTGCGCGAGTAGACGTCGATGACCGTGGCCAGGTACATGTTCTTGCCGCCCTTACACGGCAGGTACGTAATGTCGCCTACATAGACGTGGTTTGGCCTGTCAGCTGTGAATCTGCGGCCTACTAGATCTGGCATGACGCGGTGACCAGGCTTACGCCTGGTAGTGACGCATCGGCGGCGTTTGGTAAAGCCTTTAAGTCCCATGGATTTCATGATTCGTGCGACTTTCTTGTGATTTATCGGGCCAAAGCTCGTATCGGCTTTAAGGCTTGCAGCGATGCGTTTAGCACCATAAAGCCCGTATTCATCATCGAAGATGGTCTTGATTCTTGCACCAATAAGAGCATCCGAACACGTCTTTAACCTGCGTTCTTCGCGGGTTTGCACCCATTTGTAGAACGAGGAGCGATTGAGCTTTAACACCTGGCACATCCGCTTAACCGAGAATTCGGTTCGGTGGTCATAGACAAACTGGAAGCGGATCACCAGTGAGTCTCTTCGGCAAAATATTTCGCGGCCTTGCGCAGGATGTCACGTTCTTCGCGCAGCTTTGCGTTCTCTTTTTCTAACTGGCGGATCCGTTCGGAATCATTCGCTGCTTGGACCTTGTCGCGCATGCTTTTTGTGCGGGCACGTTTGCCGGTGCCGTACTTCTTGATCCAAGAATGCAGCGAGGCACGGTTGATACCGAGCTCTGCTGATGCTGAGTTCAGTGAGAGGTCCTCATTGTTTTCGTAGAGGGCCACGGCATCGCGTTTGAACTGTTCGGAGTACCTGGACATGGTGGTAGATTACCTTTCTTCCAGCCCGACTGGGCTGGATATCAGGTGTCCACCAAACAGGGGTCAGGTCCTAACCCACCCTAAACCCGCAGGGATCCCCAGAGTCACACGCCACAAGAAAGCGGGGGGTAAAAGCAAAGGTTTAGGGTTCGTTGCCTGCCACCTTCCCGCCAGGTGTGTGCAGTTCCATGGGGTCTAAAGCCATCAAGCGTGTGTGGTGAAGCACCGTCGCGTGAGGTATGTTGCCGTAGAACGCAAAAAAGGGAAGGAGACGGTGATTAACCGTTTCCTTCCCTGTTGTTTCAGTATGAAATTGTTCGTTGTTGTTTGGTGTCGGCGGTGACTTACTCTCCCACAACCTCCCGGTTGCAGTACCATCAGCGTGTGCAGGCTTAGCTTCCGGGTTCGGAATGGGACCGGGCGTTTCCCTGCAGCTATTGACCACCGACAAACATACGAAGCAAAAATACCCTTTTTGGGTGCCCTTTTGCTCTGGGTGTTGTGTCAGATACTGCATAGTGGACGCGGTCACGACAGTGACTGTTTCTTCTTCTCTTGTTGTTTTGCCAGTACACGTAGTGTGTTGGTGTTTGTTGTGGTCAATTAGTACCAGTAGCCTTCACACCTTACAGTGCTTCCAGGTCTGGCCTATCTACCCTATCGTCTTTAGGGGACCTTAACGAAACCTCATCTTAAAACAGGCTTCCCGCTTAGATGCTTTCAGCGGTTATCCCTTCCGTACGTAGCCAACCAGCGATACCCCTGGCGGGATAACTGGCACACTAGAGGTACGTCCGTCCCGGTCCTCTCGTACTAGGGACAGCTTTCTTCAAGTTTCAACGCGCGCGGCGGATAGAGACCGAACTGTCTCACGACGTTCTGAACCCAGCTCGCGTGCCGCTTTAATGGGCGAACAGCCCAACCCTTGGGACCTACTCCAGCCCCAGGATGCGACGAGCCGACATCGAGGTGCCAAACCATCCCGTCGATATGGACTCTTGGGGAAGATCAGCCTGTTATCCCCGGGGTACCTTTTATCCGTTGAGCGACACCACATCCACAAGTAGGTGCCGGATCACTAGTCCCGACTTTCGTCCCTGCTCGACATGTCTGTCTCACAGTCAAGCTCCCTTGTGCACTTACACTCACCACCTGATTGCCAACCAGGCTGAGGGAACCTTTGGGCGCCTCCGTTACATTTTGGGAGGCAACCGCCCCAGTTAAACTACCCACCAGGCACTGTCCCCAACCCAGATCATGGGCCAAGGTTAGATGCTCAATCCGATCAGAGTGGTATTTCAACAACGACTCCACCACCACTAGCGTGATAGCTTCCAAGTCTCCCACCTATCCTACACAAACCGAACCAAACACCAATACCAAGCTATAGTGAAGGTCCCGGGGTCTTTTCGTCCTGCCGCGCGTAACGAGCATCTTTACTCGTAGTGCAATTTCACCGGGCCTGTGGTTGAGACAGCAGAGAAGTCGTTACGCCATTCGTGCAGGTCGGAACTTACCCGACAAGGAATTTCGCTACCTTAGGATGGTTATAGTTACCACCGCCGTTTACTGGGGCTTAAATTCTCAGCTTCGCCAACAAAGTTGACTAACCGGTCCTCTTAACCTTCCAGCACCGGGCAGGCGTCAGTCCATATACATCAACTTAACGTCTTCGCATGGACCTGTGTTTTTGATAAACAGTCGCTTCCCTCTATTCTCTGCGACCCCACAACGCTTCCAGCCGTAAAGACCTTCACGTCGTGAGGCCCCCCTTCTCCCGAAGTTACGGGGGCATTTTGCCGAATTCCTTAACCACAGTTCACCCGAACGCCTTAGTATTTTCAACCTGACTACCTGTGTCGGTTTAGGGTACGGGCCATACACACACATCGCTAGAGGCTTTTCTCGACAGTACAGGATCACCACCATCAACCCTTGTGGGTCTACGCATCACGTCTCAACCAAATGTGTGGCGGATTTACCTACCACACGATCTGCACGCTTACACCACCAATCCAATAAGTGGCGTGGCTACCTCACTGCGTCACCCCATCACTTGAACCACACATCAGGCCCCACGACATCAGCACCACCAGTCTTCAAAGAAGACTAGCAGTGCATCCGCGGTGGTTAGTATCAGTGCTTTATCATGGGCGCGCATGTACGGGTACCAGAATATCAACTGGTTATCCATCGACTACGCCTGTCGGCCTCGCCTTAGGTCCCGACTCACCCTGGGAAGACGAACTTGACCCAGGAACCCTTAGTCATCCGGCGGATAGGATTCTCACCTATCAATTCGTTACTCATGCCTGCATTCTCACTCGCACACAGTCCACGCCTCCTTACGGTAACGCTTCAACCCATGCACGACGCTCCCCTACCCAAACAAAAAATGTTTGCCGCGGCTTCGGCGGTGTACTTGAGCCCCACTACATTGTCGGCGCAGAACCACTCGACCAGTGAGCTATTACGCACTCTTTCAAGGATGGCTGCTTCTAAGCCAACCTCCTGGCTGTCTTCGCGATCCCACATCCTTTTCCACTTAGTACACCCTTAGGGGCCTTAACCGGCGATCTGGGCTGTTTCCCTCTCGACTATGAAGCTTATCCCCCACAGTCTCACTGCCGTACAACACAATTAGTGGCATTCGGAGTTTGGCTGACATTGCTAAGATTGTAGTCCCGCTCAACCAACCAGTCGCTCTACCTCCACCAAGCTATAATACGACGCTGCACCTAAATGCATTTCGGGGAGAACCAGCTATCACGGAGTTTGATTGGCCTTTCACCCCTACCCACAGCTCATCCCCGCAGTTTTCAACCTACGTGGGTTCGCGCCTCCACAACCTCTTACAGCTGCTTCACACTGGCCATGGGTAGATCACCCCGCTTCGGGTCCAGGACATGCCACTTTGCACCCCATTAGGATTCGGTTTCCCTACGGCTACCCCACACGGGTTAACCTCGCGACATGCCGCTGACTCGCAGGCTCATTCTTCAAAAGGCACGCCATCACACACACACACGGTGCTCTGACGGATTGTAAGCACATGGTTTCAGGAACTATTTCACTCCCCTCCCGGGGTACTTTTCACCATTCCCTCACGGTACTCATACACTATCGGTCACACTGAGTATTTAGGCTTACCGGGTGGTCCCGGCAGATTCACAGCAGATTCCACGAGCCCGCTGCTACTCGGGCAACCCAACAACCCACATGCCATTGTCTTCAACTACAGGACTCTCACCTTCTCCGGCAGGCCATTCCAAACCACTTCACCTAACAACAACACACGAGCACGATGATGGTAGTCACCGTCAATTGGGGCCCACAACACCGCACACACAACCCCTACCAGGTATCACATGCACACGGTTTAGCCTCATCCACGTTCGTTCGCCACTACTAGCAGAATCATTATTATTTTCTCCTCCTACGGGTACTGAGATGTTTCACTTCCCCGCGTAAACCCCCACAACAGCTATGAATTCACTGAAGGGTAACCCCACATAACCAGGGCCAGGTTTCCCCATTCGGACATCCTCGGATCAACGCTTAATTGACAACTCCCCGAGGCTTAACGCAGCCTTTCACGTCCTTCATCGGCTCAGCATGCCAAGGCATCCACCATGCGCCCTTAATAACGAACACACAAACCACCACACACAAACATGCGGGTGGCCACACAAGTGAACTTGACAAAAAATTGATTAAAGAAAAAAGAAATCACACAAACACACACAAACAAACCACACGGCCCATTCATCTGTGTTTAATGCTCGCGTCCACTATACAGTTCTCACACAACACCCCAACCACACCCTGCCAACACGAACCGTGTCAACAAGCCTTATGGTCAGGCACAAAAAAGGGGATAATGCCCCAGACACCCAACAATGCACCAACATACAAACAACATTATTTCTTGTTCAACTGTGCATGGACAACGTGTGTCACAAAGCGCCATTCAAACACTTGGTCTTGTCTCATCAGGTGTGTGTTTCACCCGGACAATTTTCAATAATAAAAGTTGGCAGTATGACACTCGCATACTCAACCAACCAAGGGTGCAACTGCACCCGAAAAATAAAAGCTCCTTAGAAAGGAGGTGATCCACCCGCACCTTCCGGTACGGGTACCTTGTTACGACTTCGTCCCAATCGCCGATCCCACCTTCGACGGCTCCCTAACAAGTTTGGGCCACCGGCTTCGGGTGTTACCAACTTTCATGACGTGACGGGCGGTGTGTACAAGGCCCGGGAACGTATTCACCGCAGCATTGCTGATCTGCGATTACTAGCGACTCCGACTTCATGGGGTCGAGTTGCAGACCCCAATCCGAACTAAGGCCGGCTTTCAGCGATTCGCTCCACCTCACAGTGTCGCTGCGCGTTGTACCGACCATTGTAGCATGTGTGAAGCCCTGGACATAAGGGGCATGATGATTTGACGTCATCCCCACCTTCCTCCGAGTTGACCCCGGCAGTCTCTCATGAGTCCCCAACCAAATGCTGGCAACATAAGACAAGGGTTGCGCTCGTTGCGGGACTTAACCCAACATCTCACGACACGAGCTGACGACAACCATGCACCACCTGTACACCAGCCACAAAGGGAAAGACTATCTCTAGCCCGATCCGGTGTATGTCAAGCCCAGGTAAGGTTCTTCGCGTTGCATCGAATTAATCCACATGCTCCGCCGCTTGTGCGGGCCCCCGTCAATTCCTTTGAGTTTTAGCCTTGCGGCCGTACTCCCCAGGCGGGGCGCTTAATGCGTTAGCTACGGCACGAAAGTCGTGAAAAGACCCTCACACCTAGCGCCCACCGTTTACGGCATGGACTACCAGGGTATCTAATCCTGTTCGCTACCCATGCTTTCGCTCCTCAGCGTCAGTAACTGCCCAGTAACCTGCCTTCGCCATCGGTGTTCCTCCTGATATCTGCGCATTTCACCGCTACACCAGGAATTCCAGTTACCCCTACAGTACTCAAGTTATGCCCGTATCGCCTGCACGCCCGGAGTTAAGCCCCGGAATTTCACAGACGACGCGACAAACCACCTACGAGCCCTTTACGCCCAGTAATTCCGGACAACGCTCGCACCCTACGTATTACCGCGGCTGCTGGCACGTAGTTAGCCGGTGCTTCTTATCTAGGTACCGTCACAAAAAGCTTCGTCCCTAGCGAAAGGAGTTTACAACCCGAAGGCCGTCATCCCCCACGCGGCGTCGCTGCATCAGGCTTGCGCCCATTGTGCAATATTCCCCACTGCTGCCTCCCGTAGGAGTCTGGGCCGTATCTCAGTCCCAATGTGGCCGTCCACCCTCTCAGGCCGGCTACCCGTCGCCGCCTTGGTAGGCCATTACCCCACCAACAAGCTGATAGGCCGCGAGCTCATCCTACACCGAAAAAACTTTCCAACCATCACACTAAAAATGGCTCCTATCCGGTATTAGACCCAGTTTCCCAGGCTTATCCCGAAGTGCAGGGCAGATCACCCACGTGTTACTCACCCGTTCGCCACTCGAGTACCCTGCAAGCAGGGCCTTTCCGTTCGACTTGCATGTGTTAAGCACGCCGCCAGCGTTCGTCCTGAGCCAGGATCAAACTCTCCACAAAAAAAATTTCAGAACAAATCCGAAACAGGCCGTGAAAAGCCCGAAACCCAACAAAAGAACAAACCACCACAAACCACAAAAGCCTGTGCTGGCGTCCAAAAAATTACTACAAAGAAAAAATACAGTTCCCTCAACCCGACGGGGTCAAAAATAAGGAAACCAAAAAAGTTGAACACAATCACATGCCAACCAATCCATCTCAATGCAGCCGAAACACCAAACAGCATTCAAATAGGTACGCGTTTCACATACCCAACCGGCACACACCAACCAACAAACCACCTAGGTCTATTGGCAGACAAACCAATCAACACACAACCATGCACACAAAAAATAAAAAGTACATTGGCACACTATTGAGTTCTCAAACATCATCCACACACCACAAAAAATTAACCTACCGTTAACCTCTCGTTGGCGGCTCGTACAAACTTACTCAACTCAATGAACCCTGTCAAATCCTTGAACCAAGTCCGCACGAAATTCGCTCAAAAGTAACCTCCCGGCTACCTCGCGGCGACTTGGATTAATGTAGTCCAACCCCTCCAACAATGACAAATCCCCAGCACACGACGGAAAACGGTGTGCTGGGGGCGTCGTTAAAAGAGCTCTTCTTCTTGAGTTCTTTCAATTGTGGCGCCGAGGCGCTGCAGGTTTTCTACAAAGTTGGGGTATCCGCGGTCGATGTGGAAAACATCGTGGACCGTAGTGGTCTCATCCGCGCACAGTGCAGAAAGTACAAGACCCGCACCCGCACGAATATCGGAACTCCACACGTGAGTAGAAGAGAGTCGTTCTTTACCGCGGACTACTACATGGTGACCGTCAACCTGGGCGTCGGCACCCAAGCGCAGCATTTCATCCACAAAGCGGAAGCGGGATTCAAAGACATTCTCCGTAATGACGGTCGTTCCGTCCGCAATGGCAGAGATACCAATAGCCATCGGCTGCAGGTCGGTGGGGAATCCCGGAAATGGCAGGGTCTGGTAGTCCACAGCCTGTGGTCGCTGATCCATGCGCACGCGGAAACCATTCTCATAGGTCTCTAGTTCCGCGCCGGCGGACTTCAGCTTTTCTAGCGGCAAGTGCAGGTGGCGCGGGGAAATTCCACCCACGGTGATATCGCCCTGGGTCATAGCGGCGGCATACGCCCAAGTGCCGGCCACAATTCGGTCACCAATAACCTCATGCTGGGTGGGCTGCAGCTTATCGACGCCGCGGATGGTCACCACCGAGCTTCCCTCGCCCTCGATATCGGCGCCCATGGACTTGAGCATGGTGCACAGATCGACGATTTCCGGCTCGCGAGCCGCGTTATGGAGAACGGTTTCCCCTTCGGCGAGGACCGCAGCGGTAAGAATATTTTCGGTTGCGCCTACGGACGGGAAGTCCAGGCGGATATTCGCACCTCGCAGGTGCGTAGCCTCTGCCACGACGGCACCGTGTTCAATACGGGTGGTGGCGCCGAGCTTTTCTAGGCCGGTTTGGTGCATATCGAGCGGGCGGGAGCCAATTGCGTCACCACCAGGCAACGCTACCTTCGCGTGGCCACAGCGGGAGGTCAAAGGCCCGAGCACGCAGACGGATGCGCGGAATTGGCGGACCGCGTCAAAATCCGCGTTGGATTGCGGCTGTGCAGGGGTAGTAATCCGAACCTCAGAGCCTTCGATGACTACCTCGCAGCCGAGCCCCTCGAGAACCTTCTTCATGAGGGGGACGTCCAGAATTTCTGGGCAGTTCGTCAGCGTCGTAGTGCCCTCCGCCAGCAAGGATGCGGCCATGAGCTTCAAGACGCTATTTTTCGCGCCATCTACTTTAACGGTGCCCTCAAGGCGAGCACCGCCGGAAACAATAAACTGATCTTTCACAACTGCCTACGCTACCGGTTCTTAAGGCAACGCGCCGATACGGCGTGCGGCATTGACCGCTTCGTAGCGGGTGTGCGCACCGAGTTTGCGCATTACCGAGCGCAGATAAGACTTCACGGTTTCTGCGCCGATTCCCATTTCCTCGGCCGCTTCTACGTTGGTGTGGCCTAGGGCCACACAAGAGAGAACGTCGAGTTCGCGGGCGGAGAGCTTGGTGGATTGCTTCACGCGCACCGGCGAGACCATCTGGTCACACAGCGTCTCTAGCTCCTTGCGCAGTTCTTCGTCTTCTACGCGGTTGGCCAGCATGCGCAGCTTGGAGTGAGTGGAACGGACCTGTTCCCACTCGGCACCGTTCATGACGTGGCCGCGGGCCGCTCCGCCCTTGGACCCATCGGCACGTCGCATGGCGGAATTAACGGCCAGGTCTTGCTCGAGGGTGCGCGCGGTCATCGTCACTTCTTCGATGACCTTGTCACCCAAACGAACTGGGGAGTGCACGCCTACGTAGAGGACGCCGCGAATTTCGCGCTGCACCGTAACGGGCACGGCCACGATGGAGTGCAGGCCCTCATCTTGGATTACGCGGTCGTTCTCGTGCGAAATGGTGGTGGCACGAGTGTAATCGGATACACCTACCGCGCGGCGAGTGCTAACCACTCGCCCACCTACACCGACGCCAGAGTCAATGATCAGATTCTGCAGCGCTGGGGTGCGTAGCCCCACCCACTGTGTGATCTGCAGGCGATTATCGGGCAGCAGCGTGGCGTACATCGTCACCGGAATACCTGTAGCGGTCTTCAGGGACGACAGGGCCGCGCGTACGGATTCTTCATCATCTTTGAGGCGATGCGACTCCATGAGACTCTTTCCTCGTCGGGGGTAACCAAGCAGGTGTACCCGTCCTCCCCCGGGAATTTGGGGACCAGCGGGCAACTGAGTGGAAGTATAGACAGCATGTGGGGGTAATTCGAAATCGCCCTCGGCTTATCCGGCGCTGCAATCCCACATGAAATGCCCGAATACTCAGTCTAGAATTTATATACTAACTGGTCTACTTGTGTAGTGTACGCTTGCGTTGTACGCGATTTGAACCCAAATCTGATTCCCAAAGGAGTCCACAGAATGGCTGTCTACAACAACATCATGGAAACCATCGGCGGCACCCCGCTGGTCCGCCTGAACCGTATCACCGAGGGCAAGGGCGCTACCGTGCTTGCCAAGGTTGAATCCTTTAACCCGGCTAACTCCGTGAAGGACCGCATCGGCAAGGCCATCGTTGCAGCAGCCGAGAAGTCCGGCCAGCTCAAGCCAGGCGGCACCATCGTGGAGGCCACCTCCGGCAACACCGGCATCGCCCTAGCCCTGGCTGGCGCCACCTTGGGCTACAAGGTCATCCTGACCATGCCAGAGACCATGTCCAATGAGCGCAAGGTGCTGCTGCGTGCCTACGGCGCAGAAATCGTACTAACCCCGGGCGCTGCGGGCATGCAGGGCGCCGTCGACAAGGCGAATGAAATTGTCGCCGAGACCGATAACGCCATCCTTGCCGCACAGTTTGCTAACGAGGCGAACCCGAAGATTCACGAGGAAACCACCGGCCCGGAGATTTGGGAAGACGCCGAGGGCAAGGTTGACGCCTTCGTTGCTGGCGTAGGCACCGGCGGCACCGTTACCGGTGTGGGTCGCTTCCTGAAGTCCAAGAACCCAGACCTGCACCTGGCTGCGGTCGAGCCGTCCGACTCCCCTGTCCTGTCTGAAGGCCACGCTGGCCCGCACAAGATCCAGGGGATCGGCGCTAACTTCGTTCCTGAGGTACTTGACCGCGAGCTTCTTGACGAAGTCTTTACCGCCACCACCGAGGAGTCCATCAAGGCATCCCGCGACCTGGCTACCCAGGAAGGCCTGCTGGTTGGCATCTCCGCCGGCGCCAACGTTTCCGCAGCCCTGAAGCTGGCGGAGCGCCCAGAGTTCGAGGGCAAGACCATCGTGGTTGTCCTGCCGGACTTCGGTGAGCGCTACGTCTCCACCATCCTTTTCGAGGACATCCGCGAAGCTTAAATTACTTCGCTTGAATAAAAGCACCCGCCAACCTTGGCGGGTGCCTTTTTTATGCCAGTACTATGTGGGCATGAACATTATGAGCTACATCCGTGAAGACTTAGCAAATGCAAGAGATCACGATCCGGCCGCACGTGGCGACATCGAAAATGCAGTAGTGTACTCCGGCCTCCACGCGGTGTGGTCTCACCGCATTTCGCACTGGATGTGGAAGCGCGGGCTGCGCGGGCCTGCGCGCATCTTGGCGCAGATTAACCGCTTCTTTACCGGCGTGGAGATCCACCCTGGCGCCACAATCGGCCGCCGCTTCTTTATTGACCATGGCATGGGCATCGTCATTGGTGAAACCGCAGAGATTGGCGATGGCGTCATGCTCTACCATGGCGTCACCCTCGGCGGCCAGGTGCTCACCCAGACCAAGCGCCACCCCACCATCGAAGACAATGTCACCATCGGTGCGGGCGCCAAGGTGCTCGGCCCCATTACGATCGGTGAAGGTTCGGCCATTGGCGCCAATGCCGTGGTGACGAAGGATGTTCCCGCCGAACATATCGCGGTGGGCATTCCGGCCAAGAACCGTCCGCGCAACCCGAATGAGCGCATCAAACTGGTCGATCCCGACTACTACATCTAAATTCTTTCCCAGCGGCTCACAGGCAACTGCGGGCCGCTTTTATATGCCTTCTGAGCGCAGCAGGTCGCGGTATTCGGGATTCTTTTCTATAAAGTGCGCCACTGCCGAGCAGGAAGCAATGACTTGCTTGCCGACGCCCCGGACGTCGTCAAGCGCTGCCTTAATCAGCGGCGCGGACAAACCTTGGCCACGGAAAGCATCTTTAATGACCGTGTGGTTGAACTCGCGGGTCGTGCCGGCGTCTACGTAGTAGCATGCACCCGCCTCGACGCCGTCCACGGTAAGGACGTAGCGGGACTTTTCGGTCTGGTGTGCAATAGCGTGTTCCATGTGCCCATACTAAGCAAAAATGGCCCCTCTTTCGAGGAGCCATTATTGTGGCCAGAGCCAGGATCGAACTGGCGACCCCACACTTTTCAGGCGTGTGCTCTACCGACTGAGCTATCTGGCCAGAAACCCGAAGGTTTCCGCGACCCTGACGGGACTTGAACCCGCGACCTCCGCCGTGACAGGGCGGCGCGCTAACCAACTGCGCCACAGGGCCATATTCTATCGTTATTGTGCTCTCGGGCACGAATAGATACTCTACACAACGGCCCTAAAATCACACAAATCACCATGTCACTGCCCCTTTCCAGGACGGTGACATGGTGAAGAACTTAGACGTACGTACTATTTGCGGCGAACGAGCAGGAATCCGCCCGCAGCGCCCACCGCGATAAGGAGAACGACTCCAGCACCGATGAGCATGCCTTTGAGGTTACTGCCACCAGCAGAGTCCTCACCGGCCTGTGCGACATCAGCATCGGCGGACTGCTTCTCTGCATTGTCACCTTCCTTGGGCGCATCCTCGGCCGTGGTCGCCTCAGAGGCCTTAGCTAGGTTGATGGGGGTATCGGAAGGCTCGGCACCTGGCTCAAAATTCGGTGTGAACTCGGGACCGTCCATCGGCTCACCGTCGAGCTCCACCTTGAACGAGTAGCCCTGGTCCATGCCCGACGTAGAATCCAGCGTGCTATTACTCACGCTCTTTGCGAATACGAGATAATACGTGCCGGGGAGCGTCAGGGGTCCATCGATGTACTCGGTACGGTTGGCCCATTGCACGGCGGAATCGCCGGCGCTGCGCTCCACTTTTTCTTCGCTTCCCACGTAGATATCCCCTTGCGCGAGCACGCTGGCACGCGTGGGGTTATAAAAATCCCAATTCAAGTCGTAGCTCGCGTGCTCCGCGACCGTCTTGCGCCCCTGCACAGTCACGACCGGGCGCTTGCCGTAGGGCACATCAAACTTATAGAAGCGATATTCGCCATCAACGATGGCGTCGTTATAGGTCTCCCCCGGCGTCACGGCTGCCGCGGAGTCGAAGGTAGCGCCGCCGGCCACAGGTGCGCCCTCCTCAATCTGCGTGACCTCAGGGAGCTCACGAGACGCATACGGCTTCTTTTCGTCGCCAGCGAACGCGCCAGCCTTGACGTACTGCACGTTGACCTCAACGTCGAGCTCGACATCCTGGTTGATCTGGTCGGAGCTGGACGTGTCAGAGAAGTGCAGCGTTGTCACGATGTCCCAATCGTCCATCTTGATACAACGATCTTCCTCGTCCTCGGGCTGCTTTTCGTTTTGCACCAGCACGCTGGCGGAATAGGGCGGCCTGTAACGGCCGCCGCGCGTCGAGAGTGGGCTCGACTGTACCGTGGTTGCGTAGTCCTCACAGTTGGGCGCAGGGTTTTCAGCCTCGACCGTGGAGCTGAAGTCCGAGGTTTTCTTACCCTCCGCGTTCTGCTCTGGGATAGCAAAGACCGTGACATACGCGTTGTAGCCCTCAGGCACGGAAAGCTTGGTGTAGAACGGGCGATCCTCGCCCTCGTTCTTACCCATACGGGGCAGGACCTTCGTGTGGTAGGTGCCCTCCCCGAGATACTTGGCATTGTCAGGATCATCGGCGAACTCGAACGGGGTACCCTTTGCCTCGTACATGTTGACAGAACGCAGCGTGAGGAACTCCATGTTCTGCGCAAGCTCAGCAGCATTCGCCGCAGCGAGCGACTGGCCGCCCGTTGCCTCAGCGACGCAATCCAGCTCAGACTGCGCCTTCTCGTCAACCTGGAATCCGATGGTGTGAACCGTGAGCCCCACGCCGTCAGCAGCAAGCTCCTTGGCCACGTCGCACACCGGCGGCGGCGCGCAGGTGTCGATGCCGTCCGAGACGAGCACGATGGAGTTGTCGCCCTCGCCGCCGGCAGCCTTGAGCTGTTCCGCGGCCTTCTTCAGCGAGTTTCCGATGGGAGTGTAGCCCTTGGGTTCCAAAGCATTAAAGCTGTCTTTCAGCCCGGCCTTGTCGATCCTCCCGACCGGCGACAGTACGGAAATATCCTGGCAACCACGATCTTTATTATCCGGCGCATTCGACTCCTTGGAGCCATACGCGACGGCGCCGACAAGGGCGCTGTCCGGAAGCTTATCGACGAGCTGGTTCGTCGCGTCCTTGGCCGCCTGCATTTTCGATGGGCCGCCCTCGCTTTCTGGATCCGCCATGGAGAACGAGGCGTCCATAACAAGCGCCACCTTGGACTGTTTATCGCTCGTCGGTCCCAAGTCTGAACTCGGCGCTGTAGACGAAGCTGTCGTGGACGATTCCGCGGACTGCGCGGCTGCGAACGGGACCGCCAGCAAACTGAGGAAAATTATTGAAAGAACTGCGCCCCACGTGCGAGGCGAGAAATGTGATGTAGACATCTAACCTAGCCCTTGTAAAGAGAAGAGTGATTCAATACACAAACGTACCGGGGATGTCTAAAGGTCGCACCTGGAGCAGAAAAGAAAACACTCGGTCCTTACTTAAAACCAGCAAGGACCGAGTGCGTCGCAAAAATGCGACCCTGACGGGACTTGAACCCGCGACCTCCGCCGTGACAGGGCGGCGCGCTAACCAACTGCGCCACAGGGCCATATTGAATTGTGGCCTTAAAAAAGACCGGTATGAAGCGAAAGAGCTTCGTACCCCCAACGGGATTCGAACCCGTGCCGCTGCCGTGAAAGGGCAGTGTCCTAGGCCGCTAGACGATGGGGGCCCGTCGCGCTAAGGCGACCTCTAGAAATATACTGGAGACCTCACCTAGTTACAAAATCGCTCCCCCAGAAAGATTAAGAACCATGCCTGACCAGCATCAAACGTGCTCCTGCCACGAGCCACACGTGCACGGATATAACGCAGATTCAAAGAGTAAGGATCGCTACCTTGCACGGCTTAAACGTATTGAAGGTCAAACACGCGGCATCCACCGTATGATCGAAGAGGACCAATATTGCATCGACATCATTACCCAGATTTCGGCGGTGAAGTCGGCGCTGGAGAATGTCTCACTGGCGCTCCTAGAAGACCATATTGAGCACTGTGTGGCTGGTGCCGCCGCCGAGGACGGTGAGGTAGCCACCGAGAAGCTAGAAGAGGCCATGCGCGCCATTAAGAAGATGGTCAAAAACTAAAAGGAGCCACCCAAAAAGGTGGCTCCAGTTGTGGGCCCTGTGGGGATCGAACCCACGACCTGCGGATTAAAAGTCCGTAGCTCTACCAACTGAGCTAAAGGCCCAACGCCGCTACATTTTAGCGTGCGGTATTTGCAAAGTCCTAATCAGGGGGCGTCGGCAAGCGAAAGGCGCCCAGCTCGCCGCTGAGCGCCTGCCGGGGCGTGGCTAGACTAGCCTCGCATATCGCCCTTCTCCATGAAGCGAACCTGGAAGTCAAAGGCGGTCTTCAGGTCGTGCGGAGTGTGCTGGAACTTGTTTTCCTTGGCACGGTTGAAGTATTCCTCGAGCAACGGACGGTAATCCGGATGTGCCACGGAGATGACCTTCTCCACGCGTTCCTTCGGCGCCAGGCCGCGGAGGTCGGCCACGCCGTACTCGGTAATGATAACCATGGTGTCGTGCTCGGTGTGGTCCGTGTGGGACACGAACGGAACCAACGCAGAAATCGCGCCATCCTTGGCCACCGACGGGGAAACGAAGGTGGAGATATAAGCGTTGCGAGTGAAGTCACCCGAGCCGCCGGTGCCGTTCATAATGCGGGAGCCGGAGACGTTAGTGGAGTTGATGTTGCCGTAGATATCGGCCTCAATCATGCCGTTGGAGGAAATCAGGCCGACGCGGCGGATGACCTCTGGGTGGTTGGAGACCTGCTGCGGGCGCAGGATGATGTGCTTGCGGTAGCGCTCTGCCTCCTCATTCATCTTCTCCGCGTAGTCCGGGGACAGCGCGAAGGAGGTGGCGGAAGCCATGGTCATCTTGCCTGCATCGATGAGGTCGAGCATGCCGTCCTGAATGACCTCGGTATAGGCCTGAATATTCTCAAACTTGGAATCCAGCAGGCCGGCCATCACAGCGTTGGGGACGTTGCCCACGCCGGATTGCATGATGAACTTGTCATACTCAAGGCGACCAGCGGCGACCTCACCCTCGAGGAACTCAATGAAGTTGGCGGCGATCTTCTCGGAAATCTCGTCCGGTTCCTTGAATGGTGCGTTGCGGTCCGGAGCATCGGTCTTCACCACTGCAACAACCTTGTCCTCCGGCACCTCCATGTAGGTGGTACCGATGCGGTCGCCCGGCTTAGTGATAGGGATTGGCTGGCGGTTAGGCAGCTTTTCAATGCGGTAGATATCGTGCATGCCCTCGAGGTTGATGGACTGCCACTCATTGATCTCAATGATGATCTTATCCGCAGCCTCGATGAACTCGAGGTTATTGCCCACTGCGGAGGACGGCACCACGTGGCCTTCTTCGGTAATGCGCACGGCCTCAATAATGGCTACCTGGAAGTCACCGTAGAAGCCCTCTTCTACCTGCTGGCCCGAGTGAGACAGGTGGATATCCTGATAAAGCGCGGTGCCATCATTGAACTGCTTACGCAGGGTGGGATCGGAGTTATAAGGAGAGCGGAAGCGAATCGCCTCGGCTTCCGCCAGAACGCCATCGCAGTCCGGGGCGGTGGACGCGCCGGAGAAGACGTCGATCTTAAATTCCTCGCCCTTTTCATGGAGAGCCTTGGCCTTCTCTGCAATGGCGGTGGGCAGACCCTTGGGGTAGCCAGCACCGGTGAAGCCAGAAATGCCCACGCGGTCACCGTGGTTGACGTGCTGAGCAGCCTCTTCTGCAGAAACCACGAGCTTCTCGAATGGGGCGTACGCGATTCTCTCGGACAAGGGTAATCCTCCTTCATTAAGGGGCCAGCCAAAATAACGGCCGTTCTAATTAGTTACACAGCCCACATTAGCGAATCTTTGCAAGATTTCCACCACTTTTATGTGACCTCTACCCCATAAAGCAAAAATAGGGTACGTCGCCACTGTGGGCCCGGTTGCTATTTTCCCCCGTTAACTAGCACAATTGGGGCGTGAATTTGCGCATTGGACACTACGATCTCTCCTCCCCCGTCATCCTCGCCCCGATGGCGGGGGTAACCAACGTTGCCTTCCGCACGTTGTGCCGAGAGCAGGAGCTGCAACGCACCGGCACGGTGTCGGGCCTCTATGTCTGCGAGATGGTCACCGCCCGTGCACTGGTAGAGCGCAATGAAAAGACGCTGCACATGACCACCTTTGCGCCGCAGGAGGATCCCCGTTCCTTACAGATCTATACGGTGGATCCGGAATATACGTATAAAGCCGCAAAGATGATCGTCGACGAAAACCTGGCGGACCACATCGATATGAACTTTGGTTGCCCGGTTCCCAAGGTGACCCGCCGCGGCGGCGGTTCCGCGCTGCCTTATAAACGACGCCTCTTTGGCAATATCGTCTCCGCCGCGGTCAAGGCCACAGAGGGCACCAATATCCCGGTCACGGTAAAAATGCGCGTGGGCATTGACGACGAGCACCATACGCATCTCGACGCCGGGCGCATCGCCGTCGAGTCCGGTGCCGCCGCCGTTACCCTGCACGGCCGCACCGCCGCTCAGCGCTACTCCGGCGAGGCACGATGGGACGAAATCGCCCGCCTCAAAGAGCATCTGGCAGATACCGGCGTGCCAGTGCTGGGCAATGGCGATATCTTCCGCGCCGAGGATGCCCGCCGCATGATGGAACAAACCGGCTGCGACGGCGTGCAGGTAGGCCGCGGCTGCCTTGGCCGCCCGTGGCTTTTTGCTGAGCTCGGCGCCGCACTGCGCGGCGAATCCATCCCGGCAGAGCCCACCCTGGGCGAGGTCACCCAGGTAATCCTCCGCCACGCGGAGCTGCTGGCCGAGCACGATGGTGAGGACAATGCTTCCCGCGATATCCGCAAGCACATCGGTTGGTACCTGCGCGGTTTCCCGGTCGGTGGCCAGGTCCGAGCGGGCTTAGCCAAGGTCAATTCCCTCGATGCCTTGCGTGAGCTCCTTGCACCTTGGGCAGACTCCGATGCCCTGGCTGCCGACGCCGACGGAGCCCGCGGCCGCCAGGGCTCCCCATCCAAGGTGGCTTTGCCGGATGGTTGGCTCGACGATCCAGAAGACGACTGCGTTCCGGTTGCCGCTGACATTATGAACTCCGGCGGATAACCTAACAAAGGTATAAGAGCAGCTAGGGGCACACAGGAAGCTTTCATTTATGCTCCACTTAAGTTGCGCAAGCCCCGAAATTTTTCGCTATTATCTTTGGCATGCGTGCCGCTTACAGGGAACACCTAGACAATTTCTCCCACGACCTCATCGTGATGTGCGATACCGTTCGCGACATCATGGATAAGGCCTCCTTGGCGCTGCTGCAAGGCGCCTTGGACTCCGCGGAAGATGCCCTCACCATGGCTGAGGAGCTAGATGAGATCCGCGCTCGGTGCTCTGAGCGTGCTGTAAAACTCTTGGCCCTGGAAAACCCCATGGCACAGGATCTCCGCCAGGTTGTCTCCTCCATCTATATCGTGGAGGATCTCTACCGGATGGGCCGGCTTTCCCAGCACATCGCGGACTCCGCGCGCCGCCGCCACCCTGACACCGTGGTACCGGCGAATTACATCGGCTACTTCGAGGAAATGTACCGTCTCACTGAAGAAATGGGGTCGGTCCTGCACGATATCCTCGTCACCCCTGATGCGGATTTGTCCGTCAACCTCCGTGCCGACGATGATGCGGTGGATGATATCAACTCCCATATTCTGCGCATCCTGACTCAGCGCGAATGGGAAGGCAGCGTGCGTGAAGCAGTTGAGACCTCACAAATTACGCGTTACTACGAGCGCTATGCGGACCACTGCGTCTCCGTGGCCGGCCACATCATCTATCTGACCACGGGTCTTTTGCCCAATGCCTATGCCAAGAAGCTAGAAGAGGACAAAAAGGACGCCGACTTCGAAGCACGGATGGCAGATCTCGAGCGTCAATTCCGCCGTTAGACGGATTTAAGCACCAAAGAAGGGGGGCCGGTTCTTTCGAACCGGCCCCCCCTTCTCTCGGACAATCTCTCTTACTCTTTAGCCAAAGCGTCCAGAGATGTAATCCTCGGTCTCCTTCTGGGAAGGATTCTCGAAGATCTTGGTGGTGTCGTCGAACTCCACCAGGTGGCCCGGCTTGCCGGTTGCTTCTAGGGAGAAGAAGCCGGTCTTATCGGACACGCGGGCTGCCTGCTGCATGTTGTGGGTCACGATGACGATGGTGAAGTTTTCCTTCAGCTCGTGGATGAGGTCCTCCACAGCGAGGGTGGAAATCGGGTCCAGTGCGGAGCAAGGCTCGTCCATGAGTAGCACCTCTGGCTCCACGGCGATAGCGCGGGCGATGCACAGACGCTGCTGCTGACCACCGGAGAGGCCGCCGCCTGGCTTGTCCAGGCGGTCCTTAACCTCGTCCCACAAGTTGGCGCCGCGCAGGGATTTCTCCGCGACTTCCTTGAGCTTCTTCTTGTTCTTTTCACCGGACAGCTTCAGGCCTGCCACGACGTTGTCCTCGATGGACATCGTGGGGAACGGGTTAGCCTTCTGGAAGACCATGCCGATGGTGTTGCGTACGGATACCGGGTCGACCTTCGGTCCGTAAATATTGGTGCCATCGAGCAGGATTTCGCCCTTCACGTAGGCGCCGGGGATGACCTCGTGCATGCGGTTGATGGTGCGCAGCACGGTGGACTTACCACAGCCGGAAGGGCCGATGAATGCGGTCACGGCCTGGGCCGGAATCTGCATATTCACGTTCTGCACGGCGTGGAAGTCGCCGTAAAAAATGTTCACGTCATTGAGCGCGAGCTTAGACATTTGGGAGTTTCTCCTCTAGCAAGTGTTTGGCGGAATCGAGTGGTACGGCGTTTACTTCTTAACCGAGAACTTCGCGGAAACGATGCGGGCCGCAATGTTGAGGACGGCGATGAGGATAACCAGCGTCAACGCTGCTCCCCAGAGCTTGTCCAGTACGGCGGGCTGTGCGCCGGCCTTGTACATATCCAGCATCATCAGTGGGAGCGAGGACTGAGAGCCCTTGAAGGCGTCCCAGTTGATGACGGAGGAGGAACCAACCAAGACCAGCACCGGCGAGGACTCACCCATCACGCGGGCAATCGCCAGCATGATGCCGGTGACGATGCCGGACAGGGCGGTAGGCAGAACGATGCGGGCGATGGTCTTCCACTTCGGAACGCCGAGTGCGTAGGATGCCTCACGCAGATCCATTGGGACCACGCGTAGCATCTCTTCGGTATTGCGCACCACGATCGGAATCATCAGCAGCACCAGGGACAGCGCCACGGCGAAGCCGGAGCGGCCGAAGCCGAACAGGGTGATCCACATGGCGAAGATAAACAGGGCAGCAACGATGGAAGGCACACCGGACAGGATGTCCACCATGAAGGTGGTGATGCGGCCGAGCCAGCCGCCCTTGGAGTACTCCACCAAGTAGATGGCGGTAAAGATACCGATCGGGATAGAGATAATGGAGGCCAGAATGGTCTGGACGAAGGTACCAACGATGGCGTGAGCGGCACCGCCGCCGGCAGAGCTATTCATGATGCCGCGCTGGGAGGCGGTCCACCACTCAGGGTTGAGGATGACGCCACTGCCGCGGGCGATGAGTTCCCACAGAACCCACACCAGCGGAATCATGGCCAGAATCATTGCGCCCCAGACCACCGCGGTGGCGATGTTATTGGTCATCTTGCGGGAGCCGGAGATATCCAGGAAGGTCGCGCCGCCTTGGGAGGCAGGCTTGGCATTAGTAGTCGTAGTCATTGATCCTCCCCTCCTTACTTATTCTTCACGATGGCGCGGGCAATTGCGTTGACCACGAAGGTCAGCAAGAACAGCATGAGGCCGGCGGCGATGTAGGCACCAGCGCGCATCTCGTTACCGAACTCGGCAGATGCCAGGGCGATGGCCGTGGCGAAGGTCGTGCCGCCGTCGAAAAGCGAGAAGCGGAAGTCAATCAGCGGGGAGACAACCATGTACAGCGCCATGGTCTCACCCAGTGCACGGCCCAGGCCGAGCATGGAGCCGGCGATGTAGCCGGACATACCGAATGGCAGAACGGTCATGCGGATAACTTCCCAGCGGGTAGCGCCCAGAGCCAGGGCGGATTCCACCTGGCCCGGAGGGGTCTGCACGAAGACCTCGCGCGCGGTAGCAGCGATGATCGGCAGAATCATCACGGCAAGCACGATGCCACCGGTAAACAGGTTGCGGCCGGTTGCAAACGACGGCGAGTTATCGAAGACGTGGAACAGGAAGAAGCCACCCGCCCAGGATTCCATCCAGGAGTAGAAACCGGACAGTGCCGGGCCAAGAACCTGCCAACCCCACAGGCCGTAGACGATGGACGGAACTGCAGCGAGCATGTCCACGAGGAAGCCGAGCGGCTTAACCAAGCGGGCAGGCGCGTAGTTGGACAGGAAGATGGCGATGGCTAGGGCCACCGGCATAGCCAGCAGAAGGGCGAAGACGGAGATGAGAACGGTGGTACCGAACATGGTCGGGATACCGAACTTCATCGCAGAGGTATCGGTGGTCTCCCATCGTCCGCCATAGGTGAAGAAGCCCATGATGCCGCCGTCGTTAACGCCTAGGGCGGGAACCGCACGCCACAGCAGGAAGGCGGCAATGGCGGCAATCATAACGGTGATGAGGGTTGCCGAAGCAGTGGACAGGAATTCAAAGACACGGTCGCCTGGGCGCTTAACGCCGCTATTGGAGCTGGTGGTAGCTACCTCGTCGTGTCCGCTGTTGGAGACTCGCTCGGCAGAGGTGGCGTTTGCATCCGTCTGCTCTGGAGCCGTGGTGAGATTATTGTCTGCCATGAGACTGTTAATCCTTTTCAGCGTTAAGAATGGAAAATATCGTTACATACCTGCGCCCCCAAAGCGCGAATCGTGTGCGGCAGTGGGGGCGGGGAGGTATTAAGCTATTGCAGCTTTAGCGCTTACTGCAGAGCGTCAACAGCAGCCTTCAGCTTGTCCAGGTGTGCACCCTCAACCGGGATGAATCCCTGCTCAGCCAGCTGGTCATCCTGGTGATCCAGGACGGTGGTGAAGAAGGACTTGACCAGCTTGGAGGTCTCCTCATCGTAGCCCTTGGAGCAGACGATGTTGTAGGTGGTCAGAATGAGCGGGTATGCACCCTCGTTGTCGGAGGAGAACAGTGCCTCGGAGTCAACAACCATGTTGTGCTCGGAGTCGGTCTTCTTGAACTCCAGGTTCTCCAGAGCCTTGTTGACGGACTCGGTGGACAGCTCAACCGGGCCGTGGCCGAAGTCGATCTTGGCCTTCTTGACGCCCTCGCCTTCCTTCTGGTCTGCGAAGCCAGCCTCGACGTAGGTGATAGCACCATCGATGCTTGCAACCTGGTCAGCAACGCCGGAGGAGCCGTTAGCACCCTCACCAACAGAGTCTGGGAACTGCTTGCCCTCGGAGTCCCAGTCACCGGTAGCGGCCTTCAGGAACTTCTGGAAGTTTGCGGAGGTACCGGACTCGTCAGAACGGAAGATGACGGTGATGTCCTTGTCCGGCAGGTCAGTGCCCTCGTTATCAGCAGCGATGGCCTTGTCGTTCCACTTCTTGATTTCGCCCTTGAAGATCTTGCCCAGGGTCTTGGTGGAGAGGTTAATCTCGGTGTCACCCAGGTTGTAGGCGATTGCAACCGGACCGATGGTGGTTGGCAGGTGCCATGCCTCGTTGCCATCGCAACGCTTAGCAGCAGCCTCGACCTCACCCTCGTCTTCCTTCAGAGCGGAGTCAGAACCAGCGAAGTCAGCCTGGCCATTGGTGAAGGCCTCAACGCCGGCGCCGGAACCGGAAGCGTTGTAGGACAGGGAAGCGTCTGGGTGATCCTCGGAGAACGCGGTCTGGAAGTAGGACATTGCGTTCTGCTGGGAGGATGCGCCGTCACCGACGAGCTCGCCGGAGACGTCCTCGCCGCCAGCGGAATCGGAGGAGGAGCCAGACTCCTCAGAGCAAGCTACGAGAGCGGTGGAGGTTGCGGCTACGATGCCGAAGATTGCGGCAGTGCGCTTGAAGTTGCGAATCACGGGAAAACCCTTTCCGGTGCAGATCAGAGATTGATTGTCCGAGGAAACCGCATCTCCTAGAGAGATACTTCCTGCATCCCGCTCCGCCTTCTGGGGCGAGATGCAGGCGCACAGGTGCGGTTAACTCACAGGGTGTAAAGCTATCCGCAGGATCTGACCAAAAGGGTGCCAAGAGGTGAACACTGGGTGAACAAACGTCGTGCACCCCATGACGTTAGTCACACACGCCCCATACGACGTGCTCTTCATCGACTTCAAAGCCTAGGCGCTCATACGCCTTCAGCGCCGGATCATTATCCGCTTCTACATAAAGAATTACCCGCTGAGCGCCCTTTTCCACCATGCGGCGCAGGCCAATTTGCAGCAGCGGACCGCCCAACTTCTTACCGCGGTAGTCTTCCGCCAAGCCCACCACGTAGACCTCACCGAAGCCCGGAGTTTCCTCCGCATGCCACTTGGTCCAGTGGAAGCCGGCCAGGACCGGCTCCTCTGCCGTATCCCACAGGAAAAGCAGGTCTGCGGGGTCGAACCAGTCTGCCTCCATGCCACGGTGCAGGCGATCGAAATCCCAGCCGCCTTGTTCGGGATGCCAGGAAAAGGCCTCGTTATTTACCTTGAGCCACTGCTCTTCCACAAAATCCGTGCCCCACTTATCCACCGCTTCGGTGTAATTCAGGGCGGTCAGTGGCAAGCCTTCGGGGCGCGCAGCTGCTGCGAGCTCTTCTCCCCCGATACCCATGACCACCAGCTTGCGGGTGACCTGCAGATCGCGGGAGTGCGCCAGCGCCTGTGCCGCCGGCAGGTTTCCATGGGCCCAAGCTTGCAGGTTGGGGGTCTTAGCGGCGGCGTCGTAAAGCGCGGCACCATAGCCCTGCCCACGGAAGTCAGGGGCAATGAATAGCTCGGCGGTAGAGCCCTCCAGACTGGCTACGCCGCATGGCTCCTCCCCTGCCCAGGCCACCAGGTGGCGGTGCTGCAAGCGGGAATCGCTAAGACCGTTGAGGAATTGCTCCGACAGCGGCGCCATCCCATCCTGGCGTTCGGCCTGCTCAGCCAGCGCTTTTACGCGGCGAGCCAGCTCCGGGGCGTCCGGCAGTTTTTCTTCCGTAATCTTAAAGGCATTGCTAGTCATAGGCCCCAGAATACGTAGGGTAAGAATGAAAGGGTGAGTGTTCTAAAGATTGACCGGCGCATCGTGCACGTCCTCCTCGTGGTGTGCGTGCTGATTGCGGCCTGGGTGGCGGATGCCTGCGTGGCTATGCACACGGAACACAAGGTGGCTCAAGCCGTGAAAGCCAATTCGCGGCTGGATAATACGCCGGATGTCTTCATCGGCGGCACCCCCTACGTGTGGGCGGCGGCTTCGAAGGAAATCCCTTATCTCGAGGTCAAGGCGCTGGACGTGGAGGTGCCCAAGCTGGGCATGGTCAACGCTTCGACCGTACTGCGCGATATCACCGTCACCCCAGAGCAGGTCATGAACGGAGATATTGAGGGCGCGCCCGTCTCCACCTATTCGCGCGGCATTTCCTTGGATGGTGTGGCCCTGGGCCGCCTGTTGGGAATTACCGATCTCTCGATTGCTAACCCGGACGATATTTCCCCCTCCGGTGGCACCTCTGCAGAAGCAGAGCTAACGGGCACCCTGCCTGGCGACGCCCACAAGTCCACCGCCAAGGTCACCCTCCGCCTGGTTGGTCCGGAGTTTCGCATGCAGGTCTATGACACGGACGATGAGCGCCTACAAAAGGCCTTTTCCCTCAACTTCGACACCCGCCAGCTGCCGCTTCCGGCGCAAGCGACCGCGGTAAAGATGCAGGGAGGAACCATTTCCTTCGAGGTACAGCGCCGCAATATCAAGGTGCAGCTGGCCCAGCTCTCCCCGCTAGAGATTGAAGGCTCGGAGCAAAAGGCCGTGGAAGAGGCGGAAAAGAAGGCCGCCGATACCAAGCACCGGTTCGGCCCCGCGCCGCAGACTAGCGCAGGCGAATAAAGTCCCGGAGAACTTCCTTCATCGTGCGCTGATGGGCCTCCCGCCTATCCTGCGGGGCGAATACCTCAATGGCATCCTTCACGGAGGCCAAGGTAACCGCGTCAAAGCGCCCCTCCGATTCTCCATCGGCTTGGAAACGCTGCGGTTCGCGGCAGACGAGCTCTACCCGCATGGCGTCGTCGAAGGCCACCGTCTTTTCCTTGGTGAGCTTATTGAGCCATCCGCGCTTATCAGCACCGAAGAGGTGCAACAGGCCGACAACGCCGCCGAGCCCGCTAAACTCCTCCAACCCAAACAGGGCAAGGCCCTCATCGAAGGAATTGCGCGGGTTAGTCACTACCGGCAGCGGGCCCAGGAAAGTCCACGGGTTGGTATTCGAGGTAAACAGCAGTGGCACATCGTCCTTGCGCAGCTGTTCGCCGCTGCTGGACTCGGCCTTGACTGCAATATGCGGCGGGTTCTTCCGCGCACGGCTCCAAGCCCGAATGGCAACGTTGAGGTAGCGCAGCGGAGTGGCCGAAAATCCCTGCTCACGAGCGCGATCCACGCGGGCCAGGACATCCGCGTCCAAACCGAAGCCGGCATTGACGGCAAACCACCGCTCGTTCCACGTTCCTAGGTAAATGGTGCGGCGCAGATCCCGGTCGAGCATGCGAGCCAGCACATGGGTGGCCTCCATTGGGGTGTTGGGGAACCCTAGAGCGCGCACAAAGACATTGGCGGAGCCGGTAGGAATTACGGCCAGCGCCGGGATGGACTGCGGATCGGGACGCTGCTCATCCGCCGGACCGAGGAGCCCGTTGACTACCTCGTTGACGGTTCCATCTCCGCCCACAGCAATGATGACGTCGTAGTCATCCCTGGTCATTCCCTTGACCATCTCTTCTGCATGGCCAGGGTAATGCGTAAATTGCACCTTGAGGTGCAGGCCCTCTACCGCTTGTAGGCAGGGAACGATTTGGCGGAAGAGGGCGTTGGTTTGTGAGGTCGAGTTTGGATTCGAGATCATCAATGCGTGCACGAGGTCCAAGTCTAGTAGTTAAAAAGGCGGGTGCACGACTAGGCTGGACGCCCATGAGCGAAAATAATAATGAAACCACCCCTGAAAACATCGAGACCACCGCGGCTTCCCACCCGGAAAACGATCCAGGAAAACTCAATGGCAACGATGCCGTGAACCAGGCTGCCGAGCAGTGGAAGGACGCCGCTAGCCGCAATATCCCCGCTCTCGAGCTGGGCGATACCCCGGTACCGGACGATACCGCGAACCTGCGCCAGGGCCCGTCGCTGCACGACGGCCTGTTGGGACTACTCCCCCTTGTGGGCGTCTGGCAGGGCGAGGGCCAAGCCCACGATACGAAGGGCCAGGAATACACCTTTGGCCAGCAGCTGGTCATCGCCCACGACGGCGAGAATTACCTGACCTTTAGCTCCCGCACCTGGAAGATCGATACCGAAGGCAAGCCGGAAGGCCCATCCGTGCGCGAGACCGGCTTCTGGCGCATCTCGGAAAAGGATGAAATCGAGGTCACCTACACCTCTTCTACCGGCATCGTGGAAATCTTCTACGGCGAACCCTTCAATGACCGCGCATGGCAGCTGGAATCCGCCTCCACCATGGTCACTGAAACCGGCCCGAAGAACCTAGGCCCAGGCAAGCGCATGTACGGCCTCATGCCCAATAACAACCTGGGCTGGGTAGACGAGCGCATGGTTGATGGCGAGATGCGTCCCTACATGTCGGCGGAGCTCACCCGCATCGCAGGCTAAACTCCAAGCGCTGCATCAATAAGGTCTCGGATGACGTCCACGTTGTCCGGGGCCTTTAATTTTTTGTCATTGAGCCTAGTTACGCGCGCGGCAACGCGCACCGAGGACACCAACCACACCGAGTCCGCCTTTTCCAGATATTCCACGGTCAGCGGCTTGGCCTTGCAGCGATAGCCTTTCTCTTTGGCATGGGCGAAGAGCGCCGCTTGCGTGGTGCCGGGCAGGATCCCGCGCCCGGCCGCGGTGCGCAGTTTCTCGCCCTTGACGGCCACCACGGTAGAGGTGGCGCCCTCGAGAATTTCTCCGGTGTCCGGATCGGTGAGGATGAGATCCTCAAAGCCCTTCTCCCGCGCCATGCGCAGCATCGCCATGGTGGCCGCGTAATTGAGCGTCTTGGCGGGCAATTCCTCCGCTACGTGCCACAGGCGGGGGCTTGTCATGACGGCGACGCCGTGGGCGCGCTGCTCTAGCACCTTCTCCTCAATCGGCTGCACCACAACCCACGCGCTCGGCCGCCCCGTAGAAGCGCGCCCGCGGGTATAGGTCCACGTGCATTTAGCATCGCCTTGCTCGTCCCCGCAGAAGTCCGCGATGGCGAGCCGGGTGGCTTCTTCCCACTTGTCCATGGGCGGCTCCGGCAGGTTCATCGTGCGAGCTGAATCGCAGAAGCGCTGCGCGTGGCGCTGCAGGTTAGCGGCTTTGCCTCCGCGCACGAGCAGGGATTCAAAGATGCCGTCGCCGCGGGTGACCGCGGCATCGTCGGCATAGATGAGAGGCAACGTGGGCATGTGCCTGCGTACCGACCCTCCAAAGGGCTCCACAACGTAGATGACCGGCTCTTTTCGCGGCGAAAACTTCATACTTTTGATTATGCCCTACCATCGGTAGTTGTGAGTTATTCTTCGCCTCTTCTGCAGCGCGCCGGTGCCGCGGAGCACCAGGACGCGACCGTACTCGATGCCCAGGGCGTAGCCTGGCACTATGGCAATCCGCTGGGCGAGCAACGGGCCGCCGATGGCGGCACCATCGTCATTGACCGCTCCCAGCGCCGCGTCATTCGCGTGAGCGGCAAGGATGCCGCCGAGTTTCTGAATAATCTGCTTTCACAGAAGCTTGACGACGCCCCCGTGGGTTTCACCGCCGGCGCCCTCGACCTGGACATCCAAGGCCACATCCTCCACCACATGGATATCGTGCGGACCGACGACGCCTTTCTTATTGACGTCCCCGGGGCGCAATTCGACTCCCTCTTTAAGTTCCTCACCATGATGGTCTTTTGGTCCGAGGTCACCGTAGAGGAAGCCGATATCGCCATCCTTACCCTCCTGGGTGAGGCCGATGTTTCGCTGCCACCCATGGTGGAGTTTTCCCGCCAGGTCCAGTGGCCGGGAATCAAGCGCGTTGACCTGGGCATTCCGCGGGAATCCTTGGTCGAGGCAACGAAACACCTGGAGGAATCCGGTGCGCGGCTAGCGGGGCTCATGGCGTTTACCGCCGAGCGCGTCCGTGCCCGCGAGCCGGAGCTGGCAGCAGATCTGGATAATAAGTCCATCCCCCACGAGGTGTCGCAGTGGATCAGCCGCAGCACTGCTAACCCGGCCCACGTTCACCTCAATAAGGGCTGCTACCGCGGCCAGGAAACGGTGGCGCGCGTAGAAAATCTGGGCCGCTCCCCTCGCCTATTGGTGCAGCTGCACCTCGACGGCTCCGCGCCGCAACGTCCAAATGTGGGCGATGACATTACTTTCAACGGACGTAAGGTAGGCCGCATCGGCACAATTGTGGATGACTGCGATTTCGGCCCCATCGCCCTCGGCCTAGTGAAGCGCTCTGCGCTGGACGCCGGCACCCTAGAAGTGGGCGATACCGCGGCGTCTATCGATCCTTCCTCCATCCCCGAGGATGAGGGCCCCAAGGCTGGGCGCGAGGCAGTAAACCGGCTGCGCGGGCGTTAGATCTCCCACTAGCTAGGGGGCGGTGCGGAATTTTTTCGTCACACAGGCTATTGTGTCTTACAGGAAGATACTCAATAGACAAGTCGATGGGGCGCCCAAGAATCCCTGGCGCGCCCTACTAACCCAAGGGGGTCATGCACATGGGACGCGGACGCGCAAAGGCAAAGCAGACCAAAGTTGCACGCCAGCTCAAGTACAACTCACCCGAGATGGATATCGAGTCCCTACAACGGGAACTCGCCGCACAGCAAGAGGGTGACTCCCGCGATTATGAAGAGGATGACCCATACGCCGACTACGTCGACGAATGGGACGATGACGACCGCGACGAACGCTAATCTTCCGCTCGCCGCCGGATAGCTCAAGGGCCCTAGGAAATCTCCTAGGGCCCTTCCTCATACCCTCCCCCCTGGCAGGGGCAGGGCCCTGCTAGAAGTTGGGGTGCTCGCCGTGCATGACCACGCGCGGCTCCTCGCCGGAGGCGGAGCGGACGGTGCCCAGCTCCCACGCATCGATGTGGCGTGCGGTAAGCATTGCCAGGGCACGGTCACGGTCTTCGGGATTGACTACGGCAATCATGCCGACACCCATGTTGAAGGTCTTCTCCATTTCTGCCAGCTCCACCTTGCCCACCGAGGAGATGAGCTTGAAGATCTGGCCTGGGGTCCAGGTGGCGCGGTTAATATCGGCCGCTAGGCCTTCTGGAATGACGCGCTCGAGATTGCCAGCCAATCCACCACCGGTGACGTGGCAGAAGGTGGATACGGAGCACTCGCTGGCCAAAGCCAGGCAGTCCTTGGCGTAAATGCGGGTAGGCTCCAGCAGCTCCTCACCGAGGGGGCGGCCAAGCTCCTCCACGTGGCCGTCGAGAGGCATGCCGGCCTGCTCCAGCAGGACGTGGCGGGCCAGGGAGTAACCATTGGAGTGTAGGCCGGAAGAGCCCATGGCGATGAGCACGTCGCCATCGCGAACCTTGTCTGGGCCAAGTACGCCATCGGCCTCAACGACGCCGAGTGGGGTTGCCCGCAAATCGTGGACACGTAGTGGGGCTACCTAGTGCTTAGGCAGCTATTTCTTTTCTACTGGTGGTTAGACCAATGTGGTTTTCGAAGTCGACGGGGCTGACCATCCCTAGTGCAGAGTGCCGGCGCCGACGGTTGTAAACGACTTCCATCCAGTAGGCAACGGCCTTGCGCGCAGCATCGCGGGTAGGCCAACGCTTACGGTCGTAGAACTCGGTTTTAAGCGTCGACCAGAACGACTCAGCCATCGCGTTATCAAAGCACACACCAGTACGCCCCACAGACTGAGCAATGCCCAGGTTATGGCAGACTTCCCAGAGCTTCTCGCTGGTAAATTGCGTTCCGCGGTCAGCGTGGAACACCAGCCCATTAGGAACGTCACCGCGCAGTGTATGTGCCATCCGCAGGGCCCGTTCGACCAGGCATGTATCTTGAACGCTATCCATTGCCCATCCCAGCACCCTGCGGGAATGGCCGTCGCGGACCGCACACAAGTACAACCATCCCTCGCTGGTGCGTAGGTAGGTAATATCCGACATCCACACTCGGTTGAGCTCACCAGTATCAAACATGCGCTTGACCAGGTCAGGAAGAGCTGACTTACGCTTGGATTGAATCGTTGTCACCGGGACAAAGGCACGCGGTGAAATCCCTTCAATGCCCATCATGCGCATCCGCTTAGCCACAGTCTTGCGATTCAGGGTGATCTGGTAGCGCTCGGTAAGTTCTGCGGTGATCCGCGGAGCACCATAAACCTCATCGGAGTCTTTCCAAATCTGATGAATCTTTCGGTCAACGCCATCGTAAAATGCAGCACGATCATTTTCGCCAGATAGTCGCTTCTGCTGCGTATCAGCCCATTTGTAGTATCCAGACCGAGACACTTTTAATAGCCGTGCCATGCGTTTGATGCTGTAGTTTGCCTTCTCCTGCTGCATCAATTCGAACTTTTCTGCTCGCGTTGCTTCGCGGCGAAGAAGGCTGTCGCTTTTGACAAGAACTCATTATCCATCTTGGCTTCCGCCAACTCACGGCGCAGACGAGCATTCTCAGCACGAAGATCAGCCTCACTCATCCCATCCGAGGCCCCTCGGCGTTCACGCTCGAGTTTGACCCACCGGCCTAAAAGCCCGGCGGAGACGCCAATCTCCTTAGCCACATGAGCGATCGGGCGCTCTGACTCGATTACAAGGTTCGCGGCTTCACGCCGGTACTCCGGCGTGTACTTCTTGCGCTGTTGACTCACAATGAACATCCTCTCCTACGGACACAAGATCCGCACAAATAGGGTGTCCACTAAACGAGGGTAACCTCACGACCGCGGTGGCGGAAACATCGTATTCGTTTTCTTCCATCATGCCGGGGTGCTCGGCGGTCTCGCCGCCCAGCAGCGCGGCACCGGCCTGCAGACAGCCCTCGGCGATGCCCTTGACTACCTCGGCTACCTTTTCCGGCACGACCTTGCCCACGGCGATGTAGTCCTGCAGGAAGAGTGGCTCCGCGCCGCAGACAACCAGGTCGTCCACGCACATGGCGACGAGGTCGATGCCGATGGTGTCGTGCTTGTCCATGGCCTGGGCCACGGCCAGCTTGGTGCCGACGCCGTCGGAACCGGCGGCCAAGATGGGCTCCTTGTAATCGCCGAGCTTGAACAGGCCAGCAAAGCCGCCAAGACCGCCCAGAACCTCAGGGCGGGTGGCGCGCTTAGCGTGCGGGGCGAAAAGCTCTACGGCGCGGTCACCCTCTTCGATGCTGACGCCGGCTGCTGCGTAAGTATTGTCACTCATGGTTTCAGGTGTCCTTTGTTATTCGGTGCCGAGCAGGGTGCGCACGGCGTCTGCATTGGAGTTTCCGGCGGGCAGGCCAAGCGGGTACTCGCCCGAGAAGCAGGCGGTGCACAGCTCGGAACGGGGCTGTTCGGTGGCGGCCACCATCTCCTCGATGGAGACAAAGCCCAGGGAATCGGCGCCGATGGTGTCACAAATAGTGGCGCAGACGGTTTCCGGATCGTCGGAGGGGCTGGCGTTAGCGATCAGCTCGCCCGGGGAGGCGAAGTCGATGCCGTAGAAGCACGGCCACTTCACTGGCGGGGAGGCGATGCGCACGTGCACCTCGGCGGCCCCGGCCTCGCGCAGCATGCGGATGAGCGCGCGCTGGGTATTGCCGCGGACGATGGAATCATCCACCACGACGAGCTTCTTGCCGTTGATGACTTCACGCAGCGGGTTGAGCTTCAAGCGGATGCCCAGCTGGCGCAGGGTTTGGGTGGGCTGGATGAAGGTGCGGCCCACATAAGCGTTCTTGACCAAGCCGTGGGCGAAGGTGATGCCGGATTCGCGGGCATAGCCCACGGCGGCCGGATTGCCGGATTCGGGAACCGGGATGACCAGGTCCGCGCCCTCGGCCGGGTACTCACGGGCCAAGCGGCGGCCGATGTCCACGCGGGAGGCGTTGACGGAACGGCCTTTGATATCGCTATCCGGGCGGGCCAAGTAGACGTACTCGAAGACACAGCCGTGGCGCTTGGCCGGCGCAAAGTTCACGGAACGGATGCCGGCCTCATCGATGGCGACGAGCTCGCCGGGTTCAATCTCGCGGATGAACTGAGCGCCGCAGATATCGAGCGCACAGGTCTCGGAGGCCACCACCCAGCCTTTGGCCAAGCGGCCGAGGACCAGCGGGCGCACGCCGTGCGGGTCGCGCGCGGCGTACATGGTGTGACCATCGGTAAAGGTTAGGCAGAATGCGCCCTTCACGCGCGGGAGGAAGTCACGGGCGGAGTCGAAGACGGAGGTGTCTTCATCCACGCCGTCAGCAAGCAGCATAGACAAGCACATGGAGTCAGATACGGACTCCTCATGGGGCTTAATCAAGCCGCGCTGCACGGCTTCTTCGCGCAGCTCCAGGTAGTTGATCAGGTTGCCGTTGTGTCCAAGGGCGATGTCTACCCCAGTGGAGGAGGTAGAAAACATCGGCTGGACATTGGACCATTCCTTGCCGCCGGCGGTGGAATAGCGCGTGTGGCCCACCGCTACGTTTCCTTGGAGGGCGGACAGGGTGGACTCATCAAAGATATTGGCCACCAGGCCCATATCCTTGAAGACGACGATGCGGTCATCATCGCCCACCGCAATGCCGGCAGCCTCCTGGCCACGGTGCTGCAGGGCGAAGAGACCAAAATAGGTCAGCTTGGAGACTTCCTCCCCGGGAGCCCAAACGCCATAGACGCCGCATTCTTCGCGGGGCTCCTGCTCATTCTGATCGTCAAGATTGGTGATACTAGGAGTATGTACTTCTACCACGGCGTTTATATTAGCCTGTCGCGCCGCCGGAAACTAACGGAATAAGCGGCAACCACTGCGCAATTTCGCCCGCGCGGGAGCCGGAAGCATCGACGCGACCAGTGTTTACGGCCTCTTCCCAGTCCGCCAATCCGGTGGCAAGGCGCAGCCAGGTTTCCGGGTCGGTCTCCACCACATTGGGTGGGGTGCCGCGGGTATGGCGGGGTCCTTCAATGCATTGCACCGCAACAAATGGGGGTACGCGCAGTTCCACGGAATGGCCCGGCGCGTCGGCCTCGAGGGTGCGGGCGGTGCAACGGACGGCGTCGGCAAGCAGGGCCCTACCAGGCTTATCGTGCTCCGCCGGGGAGACAATCCAGTCTTTGATGGCCATGACGGCCGCGCGGGTGGCTGCGGGATCGACGGGCTTTTTCATAGCTACATCATAGCTACTGTTATCTTGTTGTTTATGTCACCTACGCCTTCCGTTGCGGAAAATCAGAAATCGCCGGCGCTGACGCTGCGCTTTATGGCATCGCCAACCGACGTCACCATGGCCGGCGCCACCGGCATCAGCGGTGGCCGCGTTCTGGAATGGATTGACAAGGCGGCCTATGCCTGCGCCGTGCAATGGTCCGGCCAGTACTGCGTGACCGCATACGTGGGCCATATCCACTTCACCCGGCCGATCCCTTCCGGGCACATCGTGGAGGTGCGCTCCCGCATCGCCATGACCGGGCGTTCCTCCATGCACATCGTCAACGAGGTACTTTCGGCCGACCCGCGCGAAGGCATTTTTACCCGCGCCTGCGATTGCCTGGTCATCTTCGTAGCCAAGGACCCTGCCACTGGCAAGTCCACGCCGGTGCCGCCCTTCGTGCCGGAAACCGATGAGCAGCGCCGCGTTGAGGAGGCCGCCAAGTCCCGCATTGAGCTGCGCCAGGCCATCGAGGCGGAGATGGAAAAGCAAACCTACGACGGGCCTTCCGACGCCCCGCGCATGGTCAACCGCTTCCTGGCCAAGCCCACCGACGTCAACTGGGGCGGCAAGGTCCACGGCGGCACGGCTATGCAGTGGATCGATGAGGCCGGTGCAGCTTGCACCATGGAGTGGTCCGCGGAGCGCACCGTAGCCGTCTATGCCGGTGGCATCCGCTTCTACCGCCCTATTTCCATCGGTGACCTCATCGAGGTCGACGCCCGCATGATGCGCACCGATACCCGCTCCATGCAGATGTCCATCCACGTCCGCTCCGGCAACCCGCGCGGCGGCCGCGATAACCTGCAAACCGCCATCCATGCCACAGTGGCCTATATCGCCCTGGACCACGATGGCCAGCCGCAGGTAGCCCGCCCCTTCCACCCGCACACCGAGGAAGACAAGCGCCTGGCCGAGCACGCCACCCTCCTGCGCGGGCTGCGCGCCAAGTACTCGCCAAAACCGCTAGTGGTAGCGCCATCGAACCAGCACATCGACTAGCTGCTCTCCCCTCGTTTCGGTGTTAGCAAGTCCATAGTGGCAGCGGGCTCCCCGCCTTTCTGCTTTAGATGGACGTATATGCGGCCGACGATTCCCGCCGCCCGCTTTCGCCTCCCACACACAGAAACGAGGGAATATGCACACCTCAACAATGCGTCGCTCGGCCCGCGCCGGCCTTGCCTTAATAACTTCCGCATTCCTCTTGGCGTCCTGCCAAAATCCGGATAACCGCCCGGAAGAGGAGACTTCGGCCGCCGCACCCGAGTCTTCCGCCCCGCAGAGCGCCGCCAGTTCCACGTCTGCAACCACGGAAGAAACTACCGAAACCTCTGCAGCGGAACACGAGGGTCCACGCGCCACTGCCGAGGGCCACGTGGTGGTCCTTTCTACCGGCGGCACCATTGCCAGCACGCACGATAAGACAGGTGCGGTGGTTCCCACCGTTACCGGCTCCAAGCTAGTGGAGCCTCTTTCCGGCGCCTTTGACAAGGACAAGCTCACATTAGAGGTCAAAGACATTGCCAAGCTGGATTCTTCCGCGATGACCTTGGACGATACCGACACCATCATCACGGCCGTAAATAAGGAACTACAGCGCGATGATGTCGATGGCGTAGTGGTCACCCACGGCACCGATTCCATGGAAGAGACCGCCATCGCCGTCGATACCTTCCAAGACAGTGAGAAGCCCGTGGCCTTAACCGGCGCAATGCGCCCCTTCGACGATCCGGATCCAGATGGCCCGGATAACTTGGCACTCGCGGTAAAGACCGTCACCGATCCCGCGAACGAGGGCCGCGGCACCTTCATTGCCTTCGCAGATCGCGTCATCCCTGCCCGCGGCGCTTTCAAGTCCGATACCTCCAAGGCCGATGGCTTTGCCAATAACAATGGTAAAAAGCAGCCTCAGCGCCCGAAGGCTCTGAAGTATGAGCCGCTGGGTAATACCCGCGTCGATATCATTGCCGCGTACCCCGGCGCGCCGGCCGACCTTATCCAGCGCTCCTTGGACAGCGGCGCCGAAGGCATCGTGATTGAGGGAATGGGCGCCGGCAATATCGGCGACGAGCTAGCACAGGCCGCTCAGGCCGCGGCCAAGAAGGTTCCGGTTGTGCTCACCACCCGCGTGGATCACGGCCCGGTGGAGGGTATCTACGGCGGGGCCGGTGGCGGTGCCACGCTTGCCGACGCCGGCGTTATCTCCTCCGGCACCTTGCGCGCTCCCCAAGCACGTATGCTGCTAGCCGCCGCGATTACGACCGGCACCGATGCTGAAGATCTCTTCGCTCACGCTGAATAAACACTCGCCTTAGAGTACCGGCTGGTGGAGACACAACATTAATGAACGAGTTTTCATCAGCCACGCTTAGTTTCGACCTCGTCCCCGTGCGCATAGTCCGCCAGGAAGCGAAGAAACCGGTGAGCCGGCTCTGGGAGTCGGTTCTGCGAGCTCCACACCACACGTAGGGGCCGGTCAAACTTGATCCCAGCTACCGGGACCTCTACATACTCGCCGGTAGACAACTGCGACTCCACTGCTCGCCTTGCTATAACCCCTGGAGCGCCTAAAGCGCCTATAGCAGCGCGTTGCGCCCCCAGAGATCCAAATTCTCCTGCAGGAGGAGCGAGTGACCCCAGAATGTCCTCTACTACCTCCCGCGTGCCGCTTCCCTGCTCACGCAGAACCAAAGGAGTAGTCTGCAGCTCCTCTTTAGATACCGCAGCCACCCCCTTCAATGGTTCGGATACTGTAGGAGCCCCAGATCCACTTCGGCTATCCGCGCGAGCCCAATAATGCCCTGCAGGGACGACAACAACGAGTTCGTCGTGTCCGGCTACGCGCTGGTGCAGTTCATGGGATACCCAGTTACCTTCCACAATGGCTAAATCCGCCAATCCCTGTACTACATGGCGCTGGGCCTCCCGGCTATTGAGCTGGCGCATACGCAGAAAAGTTTTCGGGTGAGCACGTTGAAACGCCGCAGCCCAGCGCGGGTAATCTACCTCGGCGACTGTATGCGAGACCACCAATTTAATTTCCTCGGTGACGTCTTCACCGATGGCTCTCTCAAGACCACGCGCGCAGTCGTTCAAGGCCTCCTCTAGCACCTCGAGTACCCGGACAACCTGGGAGCCGACTTCCGTAGTAAAACTACCCGCAGCTCCACGCCAAAAAATGCGTTGATTTAGATGCCTTTCAAAATTGGCAATGCGATTACTCACCGACTGTTGGGAGACATTCAGGTGTATGGCGGCCTGATTCATACCCCCATACCGTGCCACAGCAAGTACAGCGTCGACTGTCTGGGCATCGGGGACAAATCCGCGCCGAACTGGTAAAAAGTCATCACTACTACCGATTCGCGAGGGGTACATATTTTCATTGTAACCCCGACCAGAATGAACGCCCTCCCGTAATTTCGCCGTAAAGCATAGCCTCAAGCGCATGTTAAAAATTCAGAACGAGATAGACCTTCCCCCGCTCGGCCCAGGCTGGGCCGGGGCCGTTATGGGCCTCGGAATCTCTTCTACTCTTATCGACGTACACGTAACTCCCCTATTAGGCCCGGCCCCCTCGAAAGCCATGCTTGGGGCTGCAACTATTCTTGCTATATCGCTCGTATTTGGGTTTCTAAAGCACCACAATCCGGGATTTTACGCCGCCGATATGCCCGCTTGGGGCATGGTATCTATGGGCATACTTTCTTTGGGTAGCGCCTACTCCCTCATTTATGATGCCTGGTCGGTTCATACCTTGTGCTGGGCAATAGGAACGGTTCTCGGCGCGGTGACGTGCATCCGTTTTCTCATGTTTCTCATCTGCGATCACCCGCCAGCCCCCGCTTTCACCTGGGGACTACCGCTGGTCGCCCCCATGGTTGCGGCTACCTCCTCAGCTCAGTTGGCACCGCATGCCGGCGAGTGGGGATCGATAGTCCACAGCATCGGCGTAATCAGTTTTGCATTGGCATGGCTTACAGCAGTGCCTACATTCGCCTTCGTTTACCTGCGTACCATTCCGAAAGTTCCTACCAGCTTCGCTACTACTGCTTGGATCCCGCTCGGGCTGGTAGGCCAATCTACCGCGGGAGCACAATTGCTTGCAGGTGAACAATGGCACTTCCGCGCAATGGTCTACGGTGTAGCGATGCTCGGACTTGGCATCCCGCTGGCCATTTACGCCATCAGCAAGCACTGGGGAGCGGCCCTAGGAAGCACCCCCATGTCTTATAACCCCACGTGGTGGGCTAGCACATTTCCCGTAGGTACCTGCTGTCTTGGCACTCATACTTTGTCCACCCAACCTGCAGCACTGACGTTGGGAATGGGCTGGATGGATACCATCAGCGCCGCGCTTCTAGTGCTACTTCTTGTCCACGTCATGTGGGCTACTATCGGCGCAGCCGTGATCGGCTGGGCAAAAGCACGTTGAGTTTTCGAGTCTCATGACTCCTAGGTGAATACCCACCGTAGCGGCGTCAGCATGTGTACCCCCTTACACTTAAAAAGGAGTTTACAGACAGTCCGGCAATTCCTGGGTGGAGGAGATAGACCTGCTAATGTCGCCCTACCCCTAGACGACGACCATCCACACCGCCACGAGGTGTACCACCGCAGCCGCGATGGTCGCGGTGTGGAAGTGCTCGTGGTAGCCGTAGTAACGCGCGTTGCGCCCTGGCCACTTAAAGCCATAGACCAGCGCGCCTAGCGAGTACACCACGCCGCCGGCAAAGAGCAGCCAGACCACAGCGGCCCCCGCCTGCGCCCACAGCGTGGGCAGAAGCGGCAGCACCAGCCAGCCCAGCGCTAGGTAGACCACCACGTCCAACCAGCGCGGGTGGTTAATCCACACCAAGTTGAGCACCGCACCCAAAATGGCCCCACCCCAGGCAACGCCTAGCATCCATGCCGCCTGTACCGGCGATAACACGATAAGGCATAGCGGCGTATATGTCGCGGCAATAAACACCGAGATGGTCGCGTGGTCCGCTCGCCGCCACCACTGCACGGCACGCGCACTAGCCCAGGGGTAGCGGTGGTAGAGCGCCGAGACGCCGAAAAGCCCGACCAGCCCCACTCCGTAAACAGTTACACCAAGCCCCTGCCACCACTGCAGCGTCATCCACGCATAGGTAATGAGCACGGTGGAGGCAATCACCGACAGCAATGCTGCAATCGCATGTCCCCAGCCACGGCTTAGCGGCCTTGGCCCTCGATCGGCCATCCAATAAGTGCGCTGGACAAGGCCCGGCCCCGGCGCGCTATTCGCATGAATCTGTGCCACGGCGGTACGTCCCTTCCACTGACCCGCAACGGATAACTTACGATACCGTAAGTGTACGGGCGTAGGCAGAGGCCTTCAAGGGCCTCGTTACGTAACGCTCGACGAACGCTGCGGTTGCAGCGGTGGATTAATGGAACAAAACAAGAAAAACCCAGCCGAAGCTGGGCTTTTCGCGTATCCGCGCCTTCGAGCGACGAGGAATGGAGAGCGGTTTACTCCACCACGGAGTTAGCGCCCACAGCGTGGTCGAAGAGGTCCGGCAGGGTGGCGGACCAGGCGGAGACCAGCTGGGAGATGGCGACGGACTCGCCGCCGAGGGTAAGGGCGCCGGTTTCGGTGGTCTCGCCAACGATGGCGGCAGGAATGCCCAGCTCGCCGGCGCGGGCGAGGACCTGATCGGCGCGGTCGGCGGTGGTGGCCACGAGCACGCGGGAGGCGGACTCGGAGAAGGCGGCGACGAACTCGTCCTCGTGGACCGCGGTGAGGTCTAGGTTGAGGCCGAGGCCGGCGCCGTCGGCAGTAGCACCGGCGCGCTTTGCCATCTCAAAGGCGGTAACGGCAAGGCCGCCCTCGGAGATATCATGCGCCGCGGTGAGCAGCTCATTGCCGTGGAAGAACTCGGCCAGGCGCTTCTCGTTGGCCATGTCCACCTGTGGCGGCAGGCCATTGAGGGAGGAAGCCTCGGAGGTATCGGCGCTCACCTGTTGCCAGATGGAGCCGCCGAACTCGTCCTTAGTCTCACCTAGGGCGATAAGTACTTCCTTCTCACCTACGGTGCCCAGCTCGTTGCCGATGGCCTTGTGCACGTCATCAATAACGCCCAGCACACCCACCACCGGGGTAGGCAGGATCGGCTCTTCGCCGGTCTGGTTGTAGAAGGAGACGTTGCCGCCGGAGACGGGGATGGACAGCTCCACGGCGGCGTCGGCAAGCCCATGCACAGACTCGCGGAACTGCCACATCACGTCGGGGTTTTCCGGGGAGCCGTAGTTTAGGCAGTTGGTAATCGCGACCGGCTTAGCGCCAGTGACGGCGACGTTGCGGTAGGCCTCAGCCAGCGCGAGGCGGGCGCCCATGTTCGGATCCAGCTTGGTGTAGCGGCCGGATGCATCGGCGGACACGGCCACGCCGCGGCCGGTCTCCTCATCGATGCGCAGCACGCCGGCATCCGCATGGTGGGCCTGGACGGTATTGCCACGCACGTAGCGGTCGTACTGGTTCATGATGAAATCGCGCGAGCACAGCGCCGGGGAGGACACGAGCTTCTGCAGGGACTCAACCAGGCCGCGCTTGTCGGTGCCCTGGTACTTCTGCAGCTCGTCCTGCCACTCCGGGCGGGCATACGGGCGGTCATACTCCGGAGCCTCATCCGCAATGGTGCCGGCCGGGGCATCCACGACGACCTCGCCCTGGTGGCGGATGACCAGATGGTTGCCCTCGGTGACCTCACCAATCTCAGCACAGGTGACATCCCAGTGCTCGCAGATTTCGCGGAACTTCGCCACGTTCTCCGGAGCCACAACGGCGCACATGCGCTCCTGGGACTCGGAGGCGAGGATCTCGGCCGCGGTCATGTCCTTCGCGCGCAGCGGCACGTTATCGAGGTTGACCTCCATGCCGCCATCGCCGGAGGCAGCCAGCTCCGAGGTGGCGCAGGCCAGGCCCGCGCCGCCCAAGTCCTGAATGCCTACGACCACGCCCGCGTGGTAGAGGTCCAGGCAGCACTCGATGAGGACCTTCTCTGCGAAGGGGTCGCCCACCTGTACGGCCGGAAGCTTGCGCTCGGCACCGTCCTCGAAGGTATCGGAGGCCAGCACGGACACGCCGCCGATGCCATCCAGGCCGGTGCGGGAACCGAAGAGCATGACCTTGTTGCCCTTGCCGGACGCAAAGGCCAGCTTGAGGTCATCGACCTTGAGGGTGCCCACGCACAGCGCGTTGACCAGTGGGTTACCGGCATAGGTCTCATCAAAGACGGTCTCGCCACCAATATTGGGCAGGCCCAGGGAGTTGCCGTAGCCACCCACACCGGAGACCACGCCGGGAAGGACGCGCTTGGTGTCAGGGGCGTCGGCAGGCCCAAAGCGCAGCTGGTCCATCACGGCAATCGGGCGAGCGCCCATGGCCATGATGTCGCGGACGATACCGCCCACGCCGGTGGCCGCACCCTGGTAAGGCTCCACGTAGGAGGGGTGGTTGTGGGACTCCACGCGGAAGGTCACCGCGTTGCCGTCTCCGATATCCACCACGCCGGCGTTCTCACCAATGCCGGCGAGGATCTTCTCCCCCATCTCCTCGGTCATGGTCTCACCAAAGTAACGCAGGTGCGTCTTGGAAGACTTATAGGAGCAGTGTTCGGACCACATGACGGAGTACATGGTCAGCTCCGCATCGGTGGGGCGGCGTCCCAGGATATCGTGGATGCGCTGGTACTCGTCGTCCTTCAGGCCGAGTTCCGCGTAGGGCTGCTGCTCGTCCGGGGTGGACTGCGCCTTTTCTACGGTGTCATTATGAACGGTCATAAAAGTGGCCTCCTTAAACCGCCGGCGCCTGGGCGACGGCCTTGATGGCGGATACGAAAAGTCCCAGTCCGTCGGTGGATGGGCCGGTTAGCGTGTCAATGGCGTGCTCAGGGTGCGGCATGAGGCCCACGATGCGGCCGGACTCATCGCTCACACCGGCAATGCCGTTGACGGAACCGTTGTAATTATCGGTATAGCGGAAGACCACGCGGCCCTCGCCCTCGATGCGGGCGATGTCATCATCGCCGGCCTGGAAGCGGCCCTCGCCGTGCTTGGCCGGCACCAGGATCTTCTGGCCCTGCTCAAACTCGCTAGTCCACGCGGTGGTGGAATTGGCCACCTCGAGGTAGGTATCGGTGCAGTGGAAGTGCAGGCCCTTATTGCGGGTCAGCGCGCCTGGCAGCAGGCCCGCCTCGGTAAGGATCTGGAAGCCATTGCAGATGCCGAGCACCGGCATGCCCTGCTTCGCACGATCAATAACGGACTGCATCACCGGCGCGAGCGCGGAAATCGCGCCCGAGCGCAGGTAGTCACCATAAGAAAAACCGCCCGGCACTACTACCGCATCCACGCCGTGCAGATCGGTATCTGCGTGCCAGAGGCTTTTGACCTCTGCGCCGGCGGTGCGGGCAGCGCGAGCGGCATCCACATCATCCAGGGTTCCGGGGAAAGTGATTACTCCGATTGTGGCGGTCACTTACTTGACCTCCAGCCCAACAACCTCGTAGTCCTCGATGACGGTATTGGCCAGCAGCGTGGCGGCTACCTTATCTAGGTCATCTGCGGTGACGGAGTCATCGACCTCGAGCTCGAAGCGCTTTCCCTGGCGCACATCGCTGACACCGGATACCCCGATGCGACCCAGCGCGCGGACGACGGCTTGACCCTGCGGATCCAGAATCTCCGCCTTGGGCATGACATTGACAACTACACGAGCCATGAAATATTTGCCTTACTGTATGGGGCTTTGGTCTGCGCGGCTTAGTTTAGTTGGCACCCCCGCCTTTTACCTAGACTCACCCCCGCAGTGTGGGTTTCACCCCGGTTGAGCAAACTCTACGTGAACCCCAAACGACGCTCTGGCAAACTTCGGCGCGCTCTCCAGCCTGGCCCGGCGCGGCGCTCTACTAATAGACAACGCACACTGTCGCTCTCTTTTTAAGGTTGAATCTATGTCTTCTCGCCGCCTCGGCGCGCTGGCACTTGCCACCGCCTTGTCTTCTGCCGCCCTTGCCGTTCCTACCGCCACGGCCGCCACCGATGGCTCCGCCGCAGTCATCTCCGAGGTCTACGGGGGCGGCGGCAATAAGGGCGCTGCCTTCACCCATGACTTCATCGAGCTCTATAACCCCACCGATGCCCCGATTGACCTGACCGGCTACACCGTGGAGTACTTCTCCGCCTCCGGAAATACCGGCGGCAAGGTGGCGCTTTCCGGCACCATCGCCCCGCACGGCTACTTCCTGGTGCAAGGCGCGGCCGGCAATGGCGCGGGCGAGGCCCTGCCTGCCCCAGATGCCGAGGGCAGCCTCAACATGTCCGGCTCCAAGGGCTCCGTGCAGCTTGCCGACGCCACCGGCACCCCCATCGATGCCATCGGCTACGGCGCCGCTTCCCTCAAGGAAGGCACCGCCGCCGCGGGCCTGTCCAATGCCAAGTCCGCCTCCCGCGACGCCGAGGGCACCGATAGCGATGACAACGCCGCCGATTTCACCAGCGGCGCCCCTACCCCGACCAACTCCGGTAACGAGGCCCCCGCCCCGCAGCCTGAGGAGCCGGCAAAGCCCGAGCAGCCTGCTCCCGAGGGCGTCACTGCCATCGCCGATATCCAGGGCACCGGCGCCGAATCCCCGCTCAAGGACCAGACCGTGGCCACCGAGGGCGTCGTCACCGGCGTGTGGTCCGAAGGCGGACTCAATGGCTTCACCATCCAGACGGGCGGCACCGGCGCCGAGACTACCGACGCCTCCCAGGCCCTCTTCGTGTACATGGGCGATAAGCCGGCCGACCAATACCCAGCCCTCGCGGATTCCGTCGCGGTCACCGGCAAGGTCTCCGAGTTCTACGGTTCCACCCAAATCACCGCCTCCGCGGTCACGCAGCTCGATACCCCGCTGGAGAAGGTCACCCCGCTCAAGGTAGACCAACTTCCCGATGGCAACGAGGCACGTGAGCCCTTCGAGCACATGCTCATCCAGCCCGGCGAGCACACCGTGACCAATAACTACTCGCTCAACCAGTACGGCGAGGTCGGACTCGCCCCCGGCAAGGAAGCCCTCCGTCAGCCTTCCGATATCTTCTCCCCCTCCACGGAACCCAACTCCGATATTCAGAAGCTGACCAAGGACAACGCCGATAAGCTGGTCGCCCTGGACGATGGCCGCACCCGCGACTATCTCAAGACCGACCAGAACACTCCACTGCCCTATATCGCCCAGGATGATGCCCAGACCATCAAGTCCCTGCGCACCACCGATACCGTGACTTTCCAGCACCCAGTCATCGTGGGCTTCTCTCATGAGCAGTGGCGCTTCCAGCCCACCACCCCGGTCACCGGCAACACCAAGGGCGCAGACCTGCCCATCTCTTGGGAGGACTCCCGCGCGGCCGAGCTACACGCCATCGATGACGTCAAGGGCGAGTACACCATCGGCGCCTTCAACGTGCTGAACTACTTCACCTCCCTCGGTGAGGAATTCGGCGGCAGCGCCTACACCGACCGCGAGGGCAATAAGGTCACCGTCAACCGCGGTAAGACCCGCGGCGCCTATACCCAATCGGCACTCGAGGACCAAGAACGCAAGATCGTCGCCGCCATCAACGGCCTCGATGCCGACGTCATCGGCCTTTCCGAAATCGAAGATGGCTACGCCGTTACCGGTGACTTCGCCCAGCGCGATAAGGCGCTCAAGCACCTGACGGAAAAGCTCAACGAGGCCGCCGGTTCCGAGAAGTGGGCCTTTGTCCCCTCGCCTTCCCAGGACGCCGTACCGGACTCCCCGGACGTCATCCGTACCGCGTTCATCTATCACAAGGATGTGGTCAAGCCCGTCGGCGAATCCCGCATCTTCCAGGATGATCGCTTCACCGGCACCGCCCGCGAACCGCTCGCCCAAGAATTCCAACCGCTGAAGGAGGGCGAGGAATCCTTCGTTGCCGTGGCCAACCACTTCAAGTCCAAGGGCTCGGTAGCCAAGGGCGACGCCGACTCCGGCGACGGCCAGGGCAATAACCCGAACGTTCGCAACGCGCAGGCCCAGGCCGTCCTCGATGCGCTGCACAAGCAGGAGGACTGGAAGGACAAGCCGCTATTCGCCCTGGGTGATTTCAATACCTACACCCACGAGACCGCGCTCGATGTCTTCCGCAACGATGGCTTCACCGTCCCTGCCGAAAAGTACGAGGCTGACCCTTCCTACCAGTTCTCCGGCCTGCTTGGCACCCTCGACCACGTGCTGGCCAATAAGGTTGCCACCGGCACGCTTGACGACGCCCAAGTGTGGAACATCAACGCCGACGAACCCGTCGCCTTCGAATACTCCCGCCGCAACTACAACATCGTGGACTTCTACGATGACTCCCCATTCCGCGCCTCCGACCACGACCCGGTCAAGGTCGGCTTCACCCTCGGCGCGGACGACTCCGCCGGCCAGCCGGATGCCCCTTCAGACAAGCCCTCCGATGAGCCAGGTAAGCCAGAGGACAAGCCCTCCGATCATCCTTCTGAAAAGCCGAATAAGCCTGCCTCCGGCTCTGGCTCTAGCTCCAGCACCAGCTCCGTCGGCGCAGGCATCGCCGCCGCCATCGCGGCCATCGTCGGCCTTGTCGCCATCCCTGGTTTCCTCGCCGTGACCGGCAACCTCCACAAGGCCATCCCGGCCCCCATCTGGGTCATGCTGCCAAAGGAAGTGAAGAACTTCATCACTAGCCTGCAGCGCTAACCTCCCACAAACGCAAACCCCGCTCGCTTTTGGATAAATCCCAAGCGGCGGGGTCTTAATTTTTGTGATTTCAACGATTTCGTCCATATAAACCACCGCAACCGTCGACGGAAATGGGCGTTTATATGGACGAAAATCGCGAAGCTGTGCTTATTGCTCCGCGGATCCTCTGACGAGGGAATGCGCAGGCTATTTTGGAAGGTAAGCGCCGTAATCGGCAGGGGTCGCGCCGGCGTTGATGGCCCGGTCGGCGGCTTTGACGAAGTCATTGATTACTTTGCGGTCATCCAGGTTGCGGCCGGAAACCGAAAGGCGGACCGTATTGCCGCGCTGGGCGGAGCGCTCAGCAGCGCGAATAATGTTCTTGCGCCACCACTTGGCGGAACCAAAGCCTTCACCGAAAGAAAGGTTGCGGGCTTGGTGGAACTTACCGGAATTAATCTGGAGGATGCCGCGGGTGGAGGCGGCTACCTCAAACTTGAACTGCGGCAAGACCTGCAAGGTGCCGGGCGACATGCGCCAGCGAGGGGGCGCAAAGATGGTGGGCTCGAAGCCAATCTTGGCCATCTGGCGGGTAGCTCCGGCGAGGCGCAACTTCGCCTCGTGTGAATCGAGGTTGGCGAATTCCGCGCGGCGGCCCTGCACCGAGCGATCGAAACCGTTCAGGATAAGAACGCGGCCGGCATCGGCTTGGTCTTGGAGCCACTTTTTGGTGTCTTTGTCTTTGGCGAGGTGCCAGTTGCCGTCGATATGCGGGGCAATCAGCAGGGAAACAGGAATCTCCTCCCGATCAAGGATCGAGAGGAGCCGGCTAGCCTGCTTCCGTGTGTCATCAAAGATGCTGGAGATAGATACCAGAAGGTGGCCATTCATAAGGAAAATTATCGCACAGGAATTTAGGATTCGCGCGTTGGCCCCCTATCCGGGTTTTACTTCTCCAAGCCGGTGGCCTTGTTGATGGTCCACGCGTACTCGAAGGCATTCTGGCGCCACTTTTCATAGCGACCGGACACGCCGCCATGGCCCGCGGCCATTTCGGTTTTGAGCAAGAACTCGCCGCCGGTGGCCGTCGTTCGCAGCTGGGCGATCCACTTGGCCGGCTCAACATAGAGCACGCGGGTGTCATTGAGCGAGGTAATGGCCAGGATGTCCGGGTAGTCCTTAGCCTCGATGTTTTCGTACGGCGAGTAGGACTTCATGTAGTCATAAACCTCTGGGTCGTGGTACGGGTCGCCCCACTCCTCCCATTCAGGCACCGTAAGTGGAAGCTCCGGCATGAGAATGGAGGTCAGCGGATCGACGAACGGCACGACGGCCTGGATGGCGGTGAAGCGATCCGGGGCCATATTGGCAATCGCACCCATGAGCATGCCACCGGCCGAACCGCCCTCGGCCACCATCTGGTCAGCGGTGGTCACCCCGCGGGCGATGAGGTCATCGGCGACATCGATGAAGTCAGTGAAGGTGTTTTTCTTCTTGAGCATCTTGCCGTCGTCGTACCAGGTACGGCCCATCTCGCCGCCGCCACGGACATGGGCCACGGCGAAGATCATGCCGCGGTCCATGAGGGACAGGCGGGTAACGGAGAATGCCGGATCCACGCTGACCTCATAGGAACCGTAACCATAGAGCAGGGTCGGATTCGGCTGAGTGCGGTCGAGGTCGGCGCGGTGGACAATGGATACGGGGATATCGGTGCCGTCGGCAGCCGTGGTCCACAGTCGGTAGGCCACATAGTCATCCGGGTTATAACCGCCGGGAACCTCCTGCTCCTTGAGGAGAGTAAATTCGCCGGTATCCACGCGGTAATCAAAGAGCTGGGAGGGCTGGGTGAACGACACGTAGCTCACGCGCAGCACCGGTGCGTCCCACTCGGGGTTGCCGGATACGGACACGGTGAAGAGTTCTTCGTCGAAGTTGAGCTCTTCGAATTCGCTAAAGCCGTCGTTCACACGCATGATGGCGGCGCGGCCGATGCCGCCGCGGCGGTAGCCCACCACAATCTGATCGCGGTAGGTGTCCACGCCCTCGATGCGGGTGGTCTCCTCGTGCGGCAAGAGCGCCGGCAGGTCACGTAGGGTGGGCAGCTCATCCTTGGCCTTGGTATATCCGACCTCGAAGTTGGGGCCGGTGGCGTTGTGGGTGACGATCCAGTAATCCTCGCCCTTAACGACGGCGTGATCGACGTCGTAGTCCACGCCAGATTCGCGCTCCCACAGCAGGCGGAATTCACCCTCGGGGTTGTCTTCTTCGAGGACCCACACCTCAGAAGTCACCTTGGAGCTCACGCCAAGGAAGAGGTATTTATCGGAGCGAGCGCTGCCGATGCCGACGTTGAAGTGCTCGTCTTCTTCCTTGAACACCTGCACGTCTTCGGACTGCGCGGTACCGACCTTGTGGCGCCAGATGGCGTCAGGGCGCCATGCCTCGTCGACGGTCGTGTAAAAGATATAGCCGTCACCGGCCCAGGTGGCGCCGTAGAAGATGCCCTTGAGGTGGTCGTCGAGAAGCGCGCCGCTTTCCAAGTCCTTAATATAGAGCTCAAAACGCTCGTCGCCGGCGAAGTCCACGGAATAGGCCAGGTAGCGGCCGGAATCAGAGATGGAGGCAGCGCCGAGGGCAAAGAAGTCCTTGCCCTCCGCCAGCGCGTTGGCGTCAAGGATAATCTCCTCGCCTTCCGGGGTGCCTTCCTCTGGGATAACCGGGGCAGTCCATGGGTCAGCCCCCTCCTCTACCGGGAGCCGGCAAGAATAGCCGTAGCTCTTGCCCTCCTCGGTACGGCCGTAGTACCAGTAATCGCCGCGGCGAGAAGGCACGGACATATCGGTTTGCTTGATGCGGGACTTAATCTCCTGGAAGATATTCTCCGTCATCTCATCCAAGTGCGCGGTCTTCGCCTTGGTGTAATCATTTTCTGCGTTGAGGTAATCCAGGGTTTCCTGGGATTCCTTATCGCGCAGCCACTCGTAGTTATCCACGAACTCGCGTCCGTGGAAGGAACGGGTCACGGGGTGGACGGCGGCCACGGGGGCGGAAAGATTCTCGTTGCTCATGCCGCCCCACTGTACGCGTGGCGCCCCGTAGAGCGAGAGCTAGGCCTCGGGCGAGAGGAAGTCCGCAAAGCGCTCGCCGGAAAGCCGCTCATAGGCCTCGATGTAGCGCAGGCGGGTGGCGGAAACGACGTCGCCGGGAAGCTGGGGCGGGGTGCCGTCGGCGGCTTGATCCCACCCGGAGGCGTCGGAAGTCAGCCAATTGCGCACGTACTGCTTGTCGAAGGACGGCTGGACCTCGCCCTCCACGTAGGAATCGGCCGGCCAGTAGCGGGAGGAATCTGGGGTAAGGACCTCATCGGCCAGCACGAGGGTGCCGTCTTGGTCTAGGCCGAACTCAAACTTGGTATCGGCGAGGATAATGCCCTTCTCCTCCGCGAGCGCGGCGGCCTCGGAGTAGATGCGGAGGGTGGCCGCGCGCAGCTCTTCGGCGCGCTCTGCGCCCAGCTTGTCCACCACGTAGTCGAAGGAGACGTTCTCATCGTGCTCGCCCTGTTCTGCTTTGGTGGCCGGGGTGAAGATGGGCTCGGGCAGGCGGGAAGCCTCAACCAGGCCCTCCGGCAGCTCGATACCGCAGACGGTGCCGTTGGCTTTGTACTCCTTCAGGCCGGAACCGGTGAGGAAGCCGCGGGCCACGCACTCGAAGGGCAGCATATCCAGCTTCTTGACCACCATCGCGCGGCCGAGGCACTCGGCGGGGATGCGCTCATCATCGAGCGGGCCGGCCAGGTGGTTGGGGAAATCGATGGAGTCGAAGAAGAACTTCGAGGTTGCGGTCAGCACGCAACCCTTGTCCGGGATGGCCGGTTCGAGGGCGTGGTCGTAGGCCGAGATGCGGTCCGAAACCACCATCAACAGGGTGTTCTCGTCTACATCGTAGATATCGCGGACCTTGCCGGAGGCAAGATGGGTATAAGAAGAAAGCTCAGGTCGCATGACCTTCATTCTAGCGCCCAGGGGTAGCGAGCACGTTTCGATCAAATAAGCCCCGAAATCCGCGTGTGAACTGCTCCCCATTAGTTGGACTGAGAAATCAGTTTCCGATTAGTGGGGAGTAGTTTTCATTGAGAGCTCGAAGTTTGGTGAGTGAGCATCAGCGGGAGCAGTTGGTTGAACTATTTGAGCAAGGCGTGGGCTATCGTGCCGCTGCTACTGCTCTTGGTGTCTCCACATACGCCGCCCGTATGCTCTGTCGTCGGTTTAAGCTGCATGGCAGACTATGTCTTGTGGAAAAACCGACTAAGCAGCAGTATTCGTTCGAAATCAAGACCGAAGTTGTCCAACGCCACCTTTCTGGTGAGACAGCGATGGATCTTGCGCGCGAGTTTGGCCTGTCATCAGAGCACTTGGTCGGCGGATGGTCGAGGAAATGGCGTAAAGGTGGCGATGAGGCACTAAAACCGAAGCCGAAGGGCAGGCCCAAGGGTTCGGGCACGCCGAAGCCGCTTTCGGAGGAAGCGAAGCTGCGTCGCCAGATCGCGCGGTTGGAAGCGGAAAACGCATATCTAAAAAAATTGCGGGACTTGAGGAATCAGGGACACGCCTGAAGGTCCAGGCGATTGTCATCCTCAAGTCACGGCATCGTCTGCACTACCTTTTGGATGCGGCCGGCATGGCACGGTCGACATTCTTCTATCACCAGAAACGACTCAGCGATCCGGATAAGCACGCTGCGCTCAAAGACGCGATCTGGGAAAGCTTCGAGCGCAACAAGCATCGCTATGGCTACCGACGAGTGCTACTTGACCTGCGCAACCAGGGGTGGGTGGTCAATCACAAGCTCGTCTACAAACTCATGCGCGAGATGGGGCTTCGAGCCAAGGTCCGCCAGCGCAGGCGATATGTTTCTTATAACGGGACGATCAGCCACATTGCCGACAACACACTTGACCGCAAGTTCACTCCAGATAAGCCAAATACCGTCTTTGTTAGCGACGTCACCGAGTTCAGGGTCGCAGGCCGCAAGGTCTACCTGTCACCGGTGATGGATCTGTTCGACCGTTCAATCGTTGCCCACACCGTGGCTACATCGCCGTCGACAGCGTTTACCGCCGATTCTTTAACTAAGACGATTAAAACGTGTGCGCCTGAGCCTGGGTGGATGATGCATACCGATCAAGGTTTCCAGTACAAGCATTCGTCCTGGCGCAACCTGATTCATGACAACGGTGGTGTTCAGTCAATGTCGCGTAAAGCCAACTGTTACGACAACGCGGTCATGGAGAATTTCTTCGGGCACTTGAAAACCGAGATGTACCACGGAGAAGTCTTCGACACCGTCGCAGAGTTCAACCAGGCCATCGACGAGTACATCCAGTGGTACAACACCGAACGCATCCAACAACGACTCAAGGGTCTGACCCCGATGCAATATCGAAATCAGACCCTTGAAGCCCTAACCGCCTAGAATTAAACCAGTCCAACTTTCGGGGGCCAGTTCAGTGGAATTCGGGGCTTATTTGATCGAAATGCGAAAAGTGGGGCGAAATGCGACAGGGGCGCCCTGCGACAGGTAGGGCGCACCGCGATAGGAAGGCGCCCTGCGCGGCTCGTTTTAAAGGATCTCGCCCGGGGTATAGGCCGCGGCCTTGGGGTGCTCGCCTACCAGGGCGTTAATGCGGTTGAGCACCTGGCTGACCTGGGACTCGGCGGCGCCGATGAAGGCGTGCTTATCGGCCAGGGCGGCCTCGAGGTCGGACTCGTCCATGGGCAGGCGGTCATCGGCGGCGAGGCGTTGGACTAGGTCCTGCTCGCCGCCGTTTTCGCGCATATTGAGTGCGACGGCCACGGCGTTTTCCTTGATGACCTCGTGGGCGGTCTCGCGGCCCACACCAGCGCGCACGGCCGCCATAAGGATGCGGGTGGTGGCCAGGAAGGGCAGGTAGCGCTCCAGTTCGCGGTCGATCATGGCCGGGAAGGCACCGAACTCGTCGAGGACGGTGAGGAAGGTTTCGAATTGGCCGTCGAGGGCAAAGAAGGCATCGGGAAGCGCGACGCGCCGAACGACGGAGCAGAAAACATCGCCCTCGTTCCACTGCTGGCCAGCGAGGTCTGCGGCCATGGTGAGGTAGCCGCGGAGGATGACCTGCAGGCCGCCGACGCGCTCGCAGGAGCGGGCGTTCATCTTATGCGGCATGGCGGAGGAGCCAACCTGGCCTTCCTTGAAGCCCTCGGTGACGGTCTCGTTGCCGGCCATCAAGCGGATGGTGGTGGCCAGCGAGGACGGGGCGGCGCCGAGCTCCACCAGGGCGGAGATGGCGTCGAAGTCGAGGGAGCGCGGGTAGACCTGGCCCACGGAGTTGAAGATGCGGTGGAAGCCCAGGTAATCCGCGATAGCGGTCTCCAGGGAGGCGAGCTTGTCCTCGGAACCGCCCATGAGATCCAGCATGTCCTGGGAGGTGCCCATCGGGCCCTTGATGCCGCGCAGCGGGTAGCGTGCCAAGAGATCTTCGACGCGTTCGATGGCCAGCAACATCTCGTCGCCGGCCGTTGCGAAGCGCTTGCCCAGGGTGGTGGCCTGCGCGGCCACGTTGTGGGAGCGGCCCGCCATGACCAGGGACTGGTACTCGGCGGCGTGGCGGCCGATGCGGGAGACCACTGCGATGGCCTTATCGCGGATGATCTCCAGCGAGGTGTGGATCTGCAGCTGCTCCACGTTCTCGGTGAGATCGCGGCTGGTCATACCCTTGTGAATGTGCTCGTAGCCGGCCAGCGCATTGAATTCTTCGATGCGGGCCTTCACATCGTGGCGGGTGACGCGCTCGCGCTCCGCGATGGACTCGAGGTTCACGTCCTCTACCACGGCCTCGTAGGCATCGATGGCCTTGGCGGGGATATCTACGCCCAGATCCTTCTGGGCGCGCATGACCGCAATCCAGAGCTTGCGCTCCAAGATGATTTTATGCTCCGGGCTCCAGATATTGGACAGCTCTGCGGAGGCATAGCGGGAGGACAGGACGTTGGAAATCTTCTTCTTTTCAGCCACGTGGCTATTATTCCATGCCTGCCCCGCCGCGGGGTGAAGGGTTAGAGAGAAATCTCACCGTCTTCTGCTCGCTTGCCGATGTCCCGGCGCACAAAGCCACCCGCAAACTCGATGTCGTCGACGGTGGCGTAGGCGTCTGCGCGGGCGTCGGCAAGCGTGGCACCCTTGCCCAGCACGCTGAGCACGCGGCCGCCCGCGGTGCGGTAGGCGCCGTCGGTATGCACGGTGCCGGCATGGAGGACGCGCTGCGGATCGTCCAAGGCGGCGCCGGAAATGGCATCGCCCTTGCGCGGGGAAGCCGGGTAGCCCTCGGCCGCCATGACGATGATGACGGCGAAGCCATCCTCCCATTCCAGCGGCGGGAGCTCGGAGAGGGTGCCGGTGGCCGTGGCGTGGAGGGCCTCAGCCAGCGGGGACTTGAGCAGGGAGAGCACTGCCTGGGTCTCCGGATCGCCGAAACGGCAGTTGAACTCGACGACGGCCGGGCCTTCTTCGCCCCAGGCCAGGCCAGCGTAGAGCAGACCGGAATAGGGAGTGCCGCGGCGCGCCATCTCCTTGGCCACAGGGGTGCAGACCTCGTCCACGATGCGCTGCACGCCGTCCTCCGGCAGCCACGGCAGCGGGGTGTAGGCGCCCATGCCACCGGTATTGGGGCCCTCGTCGTTGTCATAGGCGCGCTTGTGGTCCTGGGCTGGGAGCAGCGGGACAACGGTCTCGCCATCGACTAAGCAGAAGAGAGAGACTTCGGGGCCGTCGAGGAAGGATTCCAGCAGCACCGGGTTGCCGGCCGCGAGGACGGCATCGACGTGGGCGCGGGCGGCGGTGCGGTCTGGGGTGACCACGACACCCTTGCCACCGGCCAGTCCGTCGTCTTTGACCACGAACTGCGGGCCGAAGCGGTCGAGCGCGGCCTCAATGTCTTCCTCGCCCGCACCTGGGCGCAGCTGCTCCGCGCGGGCGGTCTTGACGCCGGCGGACTCCATGACGTCCTTGGCAAAGGCCTTGGATCCCTCGATCTGGGCTGCCTCCTTGCTAGGTCCGAAGACAGCGATGCCGGCCGCGCGCAGGGCATCGGCCACGCCGGCGACGAGGGGAACCTCAGGGCCGATGACAACGAGGTCCGCGGCGATGCTCTGGGCGAGCTCCACCATGCGATCAGCGTCATCTACCTGGGAGTAGTCCGGGTGGACGGTAGCGAGGGTGGACATGGCCGCGCTGCCCGGCGCGGCGTGGATTTCGGTGCTCTTGGGGTCGGCGGACAGGCCCTTGACAAGGGCGTGTTCACGGCCGCCCGAACCAATTACGAGAATGCGCATGCCCACCATCATAACCAGCGGGTAGCCTGGCACACATGGCTTCTGTATTTACAAAGATCATTAATGGTGAACTACCCGCTCGCTTTGTCTACCGCGATGAGACCTGCGTGGCTTTCCTCTCCATCGAGCCGCTGCGTTACGGCCACACCCTGGTCGTGCCCATCGAGGAAGTAGATAAGTGGACCGACCTGGATCCACAGACCTGGGCCCACCTCAACGAGGTCGCCCTGGAAATCGGCGGCGCTATCAAGACCGCGTTTGATACCCCGCGCACCGGCTACATCATCGCCGGATTCGATGTCCCGCATACCCACATCCACCTCTTCCCCACCGAGAAGATGGAAGAGTATGACTTTGCCAAGGCCTTCGACGCCGATAACACAGACGATGCCGCGATGGATGAGGCGGCCGCCCGCATCCGTCAGCACCTCGGCTGCAACGAGGACGGCGTTCGGGAGGACTAGGGCTCAGAGGGGGCGTCGGCAAGCGCGGGCAGGCGCACCGTAAAGGTGGTGCCGCGGCCGAGCTCGGAGTCGACGCTAATGCTGCCACCGTGCTGCTCCACTAGGGAGTGGACGATGGCCAAGCCCAGGCCGGAGCCGCCGGTATCGCGGGTGCGCGAGGTATCGGCGCGGTAAAAGCGCTCGAAGATATGCGCCGCATCTTCCTGGGACATGCCCTTGCCATCATCGCTGACATCGACCAGTACATCATTGGCCTCGCGGCGCAGGCGCAGCGTCACCGCGGCATCCTCGCCGCCGTGGCGGATGCCGTTGGTCACCAGGTTGAGCAGCACCTGATGCAGGCGGCTGGCATCGCCATTGACCACCGGGATGGACTTGGCATCATTGGCCACCTTAATCTCGCGGCCGGGGAAGGCGGCACGCGCGGAAGAGCCCACGGACAGGGCCAGCTCCAGCAGGTCTACGGGGTGCAGGTCTAGGCGCGTCCCCTCGGCGCGGGTAAGAGCCAACAGGTCCTCCACCAGCAGGGACATGCGCTTGGACTCATCATCGATCTTAGAAAAGACCAGATCCACGTCTTTGGTGGCGCCCGAGCGATAGAGCTCGGTATAGCCGCGCAGGCTGGTCAGCGGCGTGCGCAGCTCATGCGAGGCATCGCCGACGAAGCGACGCATCTGTTCCTCTTTCTCCTGCGCGCGCACGACGGAGCGCTGCAGCTGCCCCAGCATGATATTGAGTGCGGCGGCCAACTGGCCCACCTCGGTGTGCAACGGCCACTTGGGAACTCGCTTGTCTAGGTCACCTGCCGCGATTTCTGACGCCGTCTTTTCCACCACCCGCAGCGGCCGCAACGCCCTGCGGATAAACCAGAAACCCACGGCCGCAATGGCAGCCAGGGCGATGGCGGCAATGGTCACTTGGACCATGGCTAGGCCGTGCAGGATTTCCTTCTCGTGGGTCATATCCTTGGCAATGACCGTGATGACGCCGTTGGAATCCGCGAAGGCGAGCGCGCGCCACTTGGTGTTGTTCTCGATGGACCCCACGGTGGTGGGGTAGCCGCCGAGCGGGATCTTCTCCGCATTCGGGGTAGTCGACGATGGTCCCGAGTAGCGGATGGTGCCATCGGGCAGGTAGTTCAGCACCACGTATTCGGTAGGCGGGCGCTTGGTGTGATCGCCGATGAAAAAGTCATTGCTGATATCGCGCCCCCATGTGGTCGACGCGGAGCGCAGCTCATCATCGACGTTGTTGAAGAGCACGTTGCGCATGATGGAATTCACCGCAAAGGACGAGCCCGTAATGCCGAGCCCGGAGACCACGACGAGGAGGATGACCAGCCACGTCCGCAGCGGCATGGCCTGTGGAATCTGGGAAAACATCCGCCGCTTGGGGGACTTTCCCTCCCCTTCGCCTTGCCCCAGGCCCTCATGCCACATGGACTGCGGGCGCGCCGCCGCCGGTGCAGGCGCCTGGTCCTGGGTCTCCTGTGAATCTTCCATCACTTAAGCACTTTAGGAGCGCGGGGTGCGCAGCACATAACCCACGCCGCGCACAGTGTGGATCAGCTGCGTCTCGCCGGTATCGATCTTGCGGCGAAGGTAAGAGATATAGGACTCGACCACGTTGCCATCGCCGCCGAAATCGTAGTGCCACACGTTGTCCAAAATCTTGGACTTAGACAGCACCACTTCCTTGTTTTGCATCAGGTAGCGCAGGAGGTTGAACTCGGTGGGCGAAAGCTCGATGAGCTCACCGGCCTTGGTGACCTCATGGGTGTCATCATTGAGCGTTAGATCCGCGTAGCTCATGGTGGCGTCGTTGGTGGATTCTTCCGCCGCGCCGCCGCGGCGCATAATGACGCGCAGGCGGGTGATAACTTCTTCCAGGCTAAATGGCTTGGTCACGTAATCATCCGCGCCGATGGTCAGTCCGTGGATGCGCTGGTCCACACCGTCCTTAGCGGTGAGGTAGAGCACCGGGCCGTCCAGGCCTTCTTGACGCAGCTTGCCCAGCAGCTCGAAGCCATCCATACCCGGCATCATGACGTCCAGGATGTAGGCATCTGGGTTTACTTCACGGGCAATGCGCAGCGCCTCGTTACCGGAATTGGCGCTGTAAACCTCGAAGTCCTGGAACTTCAGCGATATGGTAAGCAGCTCCACAATATTGGGTTCGTCATCGACGACAAGAACCTTGGCGAGTTTAGTGTCTTCCATGTTCTCCTCAGACTCCCTTAAAGGTTGTGATTTTCTAACACGTCATCATGGCACGCTTGCTTTCCAGCCTACTGAAGAGTTTCTGCCTGAATCCTGTGAACGTGGATGCTCGGCCTGCTCGGCGCAAAAGAAAACCACGCCCCTCCCCAGGTGAGGAAGGGCGTGGCAGCTAGCGCAGAGCGCTATTTAGAAGTCCTGCGGGCGCGGGATATTGCGCAGGTTGGACTTTGCCATGGTGATCATCTGGCCAACGCCACCGTCCAGAACGGTGCGGGTGGCAGCCTTGGAGAAGCCCATGAGCTGCTCGATGGTCAGCGTCGGTGGCAGGGAGAGGGCGTTGGGGTCAGTAACGACGTCGATAAGAGCCGGGCCGTTATAAGCCAGCGCCTTCTTGATCTGCTCCGGTGCGTCCTTCGGATCCTCGATGCGGAAGTGCTTGATGCCGGAAGCCTCTGCAATCTTGGCAAAGTTGACGGAATCGTGGTCGGTCTCGTGCTCCGGCAGACCCTGCACCAGCATCTCCAGCTTGACCATGCCCAGGGAAGAGTTGTTGAACACGAACATCTTGATAGGCAGGTTGTGCAGCTTCACGGTGAGCAGCTCACCCATCAGCATGGACAGTCCGCCGTCACCGGAGAAGGTGATGACCTGGCGGCCCGGGTTAGCGGCCTGTGCACCCAGTGCCTGTGGCAGGGCGTTGGCCATGGTGCCGTGGCGGAAGGAGCCGATCTGCTCGCGCTTGCCGTTGGCGGTGATGTAGCGAGCGCCCCACACGTTGCACATGCCGGTATCGACGGTGAAGATGGCATCCTCATCGGCATTCTTGTCAATGAGGTCAGCAACGTACTCCGGGTGGATCGGGGTGTGCTTGTCCACGTTGGAGGTATAAGCCTCAACGACGTGCTCCAGCTTGCCGTAGTGCTTCTTAAGCATCTTGTCTAGGAAGGAGCGATCCTTCTTCTCGTCCACGTGCGGCAAGATGTTCTCGATGGTGGCGGCGACGTCACCGGTAACCGGGTAGGAAATCTTGGTGCGGCGGCCGATGTGGGAGCCGTTGATGTCCACCTGTGCCACGTTGGCATCCGGCAGGAAGTCGTTGTACGGGAAGTCGGTACCCAGCAGGATGAGCAGGTCAGCCTCGTGAGTGGCCTCGTGTGCCGCACCGTAGCCCAGCAGGCCGTTCATGCCTACGTCGAACGGGTTCTCGTACTGGATGTACATCTTGCCACCCAGGGCGTGGCCGATAGGAGCCTTGATCTTCTCGGCCAGCTTGAGCACCTGCTCGCGGGCGTCCTTGACGCCGGCGCCGACGAAGAGGGTCACGGAATTAGCCTCGTTGATGGCCTGGGTCAGGGCAGCGGCCTCGGCCGGATCCGGGAAGACGACCGGGCGGCCAGCAGAGATCTTGGACTCGACGAAGGAGTCATCCTCAGCGTCCTGCATGGAAACGTCACCCGGGATAACGAGGACGGATACGCCATTGCCGGCCATGCTGGACTGGATGGCGTGGTGCAGGACAACGCCGCCCTGCTCAGCGGAGTTGACCATCTCGCAGTAGCCAGAGCACTCCTGGAAGATTGCCTCTGGGTGGGTCTCCTGGAAGAACTTGGAGCCGATCTGGCGAGATGGGATGTGGGAAGCCAGTGCCAGCACCTTGGCGCCGTTGCGGTGGGCGTCGTACAGGCCCTGGATCAGGTGGGTATTGCCCGGGCCGCAGGATGCGGCACATACGGCCAGCTTGCCGGTGGTCAGGGAATCTGCCTCGGCAGCGAAGGCTGCTGCTTCCTCGTTGCGGACGTGAATCCACTCGATGGAGGAGCGACGAACGGCATCCACGATCGGGTTCAGGGAGTCACCGACGAGGCCATAAATGCGCTCGACACCCTGCTTTTCCAGGGTGTCAACTAGCTGTTCTGCATAGTTACGTGCCATTAAAAATCATCCTTAACTCTTAATTGGTGTTAATACCACTGTGCTACTTAGACCGCAGGAAAGTCCACTCTTCTCCTATACACTCACATACTGCGTCCCGCTGTGAGGAAGGCAATACTAACCTATCTTGAGCTGCAAACTGCAACGACCGTTCGGTACTGTTTGGTACTGTTTACTGCGCTATGAGTATCCACCCGCCCCGCGCACAAGACCACGCCGCTGCGGCCTCCACGGCCGCCCAGCGGTGGTCTTTCTGCGCCGTCATCTCTCTGGGGTTACTCATGGTTGGGCTGGATAATTCCATCCTCTACACCGCATTGCCGCAGCTATCGCAGCAATTGCACACCACCGATACCCAGCAACTCTGGATTATCAACGCCTACGCGTTGGTGCTCTCCGGCCTCCTTCTTGGCGCCGGCACGCTGGGCGATCGCACCGGCCACCGGCGGATGTTTCTCATCGGCTTGGCCGTCTTCGGCGGCGCTTCCCTGCTCGCCGCGTATTCCCCCAGCGCTTGGACGCTGGTCTTAGGCCGCGCCTTCTTGGGCTGCGGCGCCGCCATCATGATGCCGTCTAGCCTGGCGCTTATCCGCCTGACTTTTCCCGATGAGGTGGAGCGCAACACGGCCATTGGCATCTGGGGTTCTGTCGCCGTCATCGGCGCGGCGGCTGGCCCCACCGTGGGCGGCTTCTTTTTGGAGCACTTCTGGTGGGGCTCGGTCTTTTTGCTCAATGTCCCGGTTGTGGTCGTGACCATTGTGCTGACCTTGTTCCTTGCCCCGCCAAACGCTCCGAACCCCCTAAAACACTGGGACTTCCCCTCGTCCCTGTATTCCCTTATCACTCTCGCCAGCCTAGTGCTGGCCATTAAATCCCTGGCACACAACTGGCCGGTGAGCGCTGCCGCAGGCATCGTCTTCATCTGCGGCGCGCTCGCCTTTGGCCGCCGCCAGGCTCGCTTGTCAGATCCCCTGCTGACCTTCGACATCTTTGGCTCCCGCATCTTCAGCGGCGGGGCCCTAACGGCGGGCGGCGCCATGTTCGGCCTCGCCGGCCTGGAGCTGTTAAGTACCCAAAAGCTCCAGCTTGTCGACGCCCTCTCACCCCTCCACGCCGGCCTCATTATCTCCGCCATGGCTCTATCTGCCATCCCTACCTCCATCCTGGGTGGTGCCACCTTGCATCGCGTGGGGTTCCTCCCACTCATTAGCGGCGGATTCTTGCTCATGGCCGCCGGCATGGCCCTGGTGGTGGTGAGCCGGGGTGAGACGCTTCCCCTACTCGTCTCCGCCCTCGTGCTCACCGGCCTAGGCGCGGGCCTGGCCATGTCCGTGTCCTCCACCGCCATCATCAATGCCGCTCCGCTTCATCGCACCGGCATGGCCTCGGGTGTAGAAGCGGTCTCCTATGAATTCGGCACCCTGCTCTCCATTGCACTGACTGGCACCCTCGTGCCGCTGCTCATGGCCCGCGAACTGCCTCCTCACCTCGCAGAACTAGGTACCGACGCGCTGTATCACCCCGTTTCCCACGCGGCCGCCGCGAGCGCCTACAATGCCGGATATCTTTCCACCATCGGCGGCCTAGCTTGCTTCGCCTTGCTCCTAGCCGCGATAACCGCCTGGTGTTTCCGCGATAACCCGAAATCAGGAGATCCCTATGCCGCGACTCAACAAAAAGAACGCAGCCCTTGAAGCTGCGCTCGACATCATCGCCGCCGAGGATGTCTCTGGCTTGACCTACGACTCCCTGGCGCAAGCAACCGGCATGTCCAAGTCCGGACTCATTTATCACTTCCCTACCCGCCACGACCTGCTCGTAGACTGCCATGGATTTTGCGCCGCACGCTGGGAAGCAGAACTCGAGAAGCTGGCCGGCGGCCACCCGGCAAGCGAGCTCAGCTGGGCCGAGCGTTCCCGCGCGCTCGTATTGTCGATGGGCAAAAATGATCCGCTCATCAAGCTGTTGATGTGTGTACATTCCCAGACCCACCCGGATTTTTCCGCCCAGTGGGCCGAGGTGGATGCGCGCTGGATGGTCGATCCTTCCGCCGCCGAGACGGACGAGGATAATCTGCTGATCATGCTTCTTAGTACCGGCCTGTGGGTGCACGATCACCTCAACCAGCGCAAGCTATCCCCCGCTAACCGCCAGCGCATGGTCGACCGGCTTTTTCGACTTATCGACGCCCCCTCAAAAACCACCGAAGGCTAGGCCCACACCGGGGCCCAGCCTCCTTTTGAGCTGGAGACGAGACTTGAACTCGCAACCTACGCATTACAAGTGCGTTGCGCTACCAATTGCGCCACTCCAGCACCGCGGGAGAAATCCCGCTCGTTGCATAGTACCCGAGCACCGCCGCCGAGGGGAAAGCCGGTCCCCCATCTATGCATTGACAGGGTGCAGGGGCTAAAGTTCAGGCAGAATCAATCCCACATTCCCAGCGCTTTTCGAGGGTTATTTCCGTGTCATTTTTGTCCGCTATGCGGGAGCGCCTGCGCGCTTCCTCGGGCCAGGTAGCCATCATCGACGCGGCTAAAGCCGCACCGCCGCCATCCCCACTCGCTCCGGTCAATCTCCATGACGCCGCCCAAGTCACCGGCGTTATGGAGATCGCCGCTCGCATTGGTGAAATCCTCATCGGAGCCGGCACCGCCAACTCGGATGCGCGCGCCCAGGTGCACCTGGCAGCGTCGTCGTATGGCTTGCACTACTGCCACGTGGATATCTTGATGAATACCATCACCATCCACACCACCATCGGCACCGGCGAGCAGCGCCAAAACCTGCATGTATTCCGCGTGGTGCCGAGCATTGGCGTGGATTTCTCCAAGCTCGCGGCCGTCGATAAGCTCATTCGCTCCATCCACTCCGGCCAGATGCCGCCGGCCATGGCGGAGCAGCGCCTAGACGAGATCGACCGCATGCCAGCGCCTTATAAGCCGTCCACGGTCATGCTCGGCTGGGGCGCGATGGGTGGCCTGATTTCCATGATGCTTGGCGGCGACCTGCTCGTCGGCGTGGTGGCGTTTGTGGTCTCCGCGTTCATCATGGGCTTGAACGCCTGGTTGGCCAATTACCGCCTGCCGCCCTTTTATCAGAATGCGGTCGGCGGCTTTTTCGCCGTCTTCCCGGCCGCCATTTTGTACAACGTCGCAGCCTCCTTCGGCATTAATTTCTCGCCCACGCAGATCATTGCCTCCGGCATCATCGTGCTGGTGGCGGGGCTGACGTTGGTGCAATCGCTTGTCGACGGCATCACGCGCGCCCCCGTTACCTCCTCCGCCCGCTTCTTTGAGGCGCTGCTATCTACCGGCGCCATCATCGCCGGCGTCGGTGTGGGCATCCAGCTGGCCGATTCGCTGGGCTTTAACCTGCCGCCGCTGGCCACGCTGGCCCCACCGGTCTACCACGAAATTCCACTGCTAGTGCTGCTCGGCGGCACGGGTTCTGCTGCCTTTGCGCTGGCCTGCGGCGCAGCCTGGATTGAGATCACCATGTCTGGCCTTACGGCCGCAGCCGGCATGATTTTCTATTACTTCGTGGTGGTGCCCTTCGGCGTCGGCCCGGTGATTGCCTCTGGTCTTTCCGCGGTGGTCGTTGGCCTCGCCGGTGGTTTGATGTCGCGCCGCTGGGGAATTCCGCCGCTTATCACCATGATCGTGGGCTATACGCCGATGCTGCCCGGCCTCATGCTCTACCGCGGCATGTACGCCTCTCTCAATGAGCAGATGATTACCGGCTTTACCAATATGGCGATGGCGCTGGCCATCTCCGGCGCCCTGGCCGCCGGCGTGGTACTGGGCGAGCGCGTGGCTCGCCGCCTGCGCCGCCCGCAGTATTTCCGCCCTTACTCCACCTTTAAGCGCATCGGCCGCTTCTCCTTCCACAAGGCCACGCACTTGGCCCGCAAGGCCCCGCGCATCCCGCGCGTACCGATGTCCCCGTTTGCCCCACGCGTCAATCGCCCGGAGCTACCACCCAAGCTCGGCCCGAAGCCGCCGCAGCAGCACCCGCGCCACGAGTCCCAAAGCCATGCGCCACACACCCGCTCGGCCGCGGACCTGTGGCCGGAGGATTCCCAGTGGCCGGCGCAGCCGCAGCAGCGCGAGAAGACCACCTATACCGTGCCCGGCACCGAAACGTTTCGCGCCCAGAAACCGGAGCAGCCAGGCCCCGAATCCGGACCCGAACGGCCCTAAACGCCGCCGGTAGCGTACAATATTTGCTCTGATAGCTTTTCTTGCAAGCGCTTAAGTAGTTTCCACAACGTTCAGGAGGACACGTCGTGCCACCCAAGGTCCAAGACACCCACCCACAGGCTGACCAGAATCACGCCCTTGAGGAGGAGACCTCCCGCGCAGCCCGCCGCATCGTGGCCACCTATGCGCAGGACTTCCTCGACGGCGTGACCCTGATGTCCATGCTGGGCGTGGAGCCAAAGGGCCTGGTGCACAAGAAGGTGCTGGCGGAGCAGGCCGACGCCGCTCCGAAGAAGTCCACCAAGAAATCCAGCAAAAAGTCCACGAAGAAGTCGACTAAGAAGTCCACCAAGAAATCGACGAAGAAGTCGACCAAGAAGGCTACAAAGAAGGCCACCAAAAAGGCGACGAAGAAGGCCTCCAAGAAGGCAACGAAGAAGTCCACTAAGAAGTCTTAAGTTATTCTTGCACCATGAGTGAGCGTGGCAATGACTTCGTGGTGGTGGCCAACCGCCTGCCGGTAGATCTGGAAACCCGGCCCGATGGCAGCCATACCTGGACGCCCTCGCCGGGCGGTCTGGTCACCGCATTGTCTCCAGTCCTCGAATCACACCAGGGATGCTGGGTGGGCTGGCCCGGTGTGGCCGATGCCGCGCCAGAGCCCTTCCGCACCGATACCGGCGTGCTGCTGCACCCAGTCAAGCTCACCGAGTCCGATTTCGAGGGCTTTTATGAGGGTTTTTCTAATGCCACCTTGTGGCCGCTCTACCACGATCTCATCGTCACCCCTACCTATGACCGCGATTGGTGGCACGCCTATCGCGAGGTCAACCTGCGTTTTGCAGACGAGGTAGCCGAGGTCGCCGCCGAAGGCGCCACCGTGTGGGTACAGGACTACCAGCTGCAGCTTTTGCCTGGCATCCTGCGCCAGAAGCGCCCGGATCTCACCATCGGATTTTTCCTGCACATCCCCTTCCCTTCCGCCGATCTCTTCCGCCAGCTGCCCTGGCGCGAGGAGCTCGTGCGCGGGCTGCTTGGCGCGGATCTCATCGGCTTCCACCTGGAGGCCAATGCCCGCAACTTCTTGGAGCTTGCCCGCCGCCAGGGCCTCGACGTACAAGGCGAGGCCAGCACCCGCGAGGTCACCGCGCATATTCGCCTGCCGCAGGGGCGCACCATCGGCGTGGGTGCCTTCCCCATTTCCATCGCCGCGAAGGACTTTGCCGCATTCACTGGGGAGGAGAAGGGGGACGTCGCCAAGCTGCGCGAAGAGCTGGGCTCGCCCAGGCGCATTATCTTGGGCGTGGATCGCCTCGATTACACCAAAGGCATCCTGCAGCGGCTGACCGCCTTTGAGGAGCTGCTGGACACCGGCGCGCTCGACCCGGAGGAGGTGACGCTGGTGCAGCTCGCCACGCCGTCGCGCGAGCGCCTCGACCATTACAAGGCCACCCGCTCCAAGGTGGAAGAAGCCGTTGGCCGCATCAACGGGCGCTTCGCCCGCGTAGGTCACCCGGTGGTGCACTACCAGCACCGCGGCGTGGCCAAGAGCCTCCTGCGCTGCTACTACCGCATGGCCGATGTCATGCTGGTGACCCCCTTCAAGGACGGGATGAACCTGGTGGCCAAGGAATACGTGGCCTGCCACGACGATGGTTCGGGCGCGCTGGTGCTCTCCGAGTTCGCCGGCGCGGCCGATGAGCTCAACCAGGCCTACCTGTGCAATCCCTTCGATATCGAGTCCGTCAAGGCCGCCTTGCTCAACGCGCTCAAGGCGCTTGACGACGCCCCCTCCACCATGACCCAGCGCATGCTCACCATGCACCAGCAGGTCACCGAGCACGACGTGCAGCTATGGTCCCAGGCCTTCCTGGGCTGCCTGCGCCAAGCCGAAGAACAGGAGGCGGGCGCATGATGTCTCGCTTTCCCCGCCTGGCCGCAGTGCCCATTGCCGCAACCTGCGCCGCCGCACTTCTGGCCGGCTGTGGTTCCGGCGACGAGGAACCCCAAGCCCCTGGCGATGAACAGATCCTGGACAAGCAGTGGCAGGTAGTCTCCATCAACACCACCCCGGATGCCGCCTCCACCATCCCGGAGTCCATCCCGCAGGCACCCACGTTGAGCTTTGGTCAATCCACGATGGTGGGCACCACCGGGTGCGCCCAAATGGTGGGCAAGGTGACCTATTCCACCGATGATGAGCGCCAAAACATCCGCGAAGGCAACCGCCTCCACTTCGATGAGGTGGAGTTTGACGAGACCGCCGAGGATTGCCACGGCGCGTCCGTGTGGGCCGATAACCTACTGCGCAACCTGATTTCCGCGGACCACGATTTCCACTACGCCGTCAATTCCAATAACCAACTGGTCTTAGAACTGGTCACCGATGAGGTGGACTCGCCGTCTATCAAGTTGGTTTCCCTCGGCGGTTAGTTGCGTAGGCTAGAAGCCATGACGCTTTCAACTGCCATCAAGGCCCTTGCCGCCGCCGAGCACCTCGCGGTGGTCTCGGACTTCGACGGCACGCTCTCCCCCTTCGCCACGGCTATCTATGAGGTCGAAATGAACCAGGAATCACTGAGCGCCCTGGATAAACTGGCCCACCTGCCGAATACCACCGCGGCCGTTCTCTCCGGCCGCCACCTCGAAGGCCTCAAGCGCGTGTGCCCGCTGCGCGAGCCCGTTGTCTTCGGCGGCTCCCACGGCGCCGAATCCTCGTGGGAGGAGACAGATCTGACCCCCGCGATGCGCGAGCACCTCGCCACCAAGGAAGCCGAGATCCGCGCGATCATGGAGCGCTTCCCCGGCGCGGATATCGAGGTCAAACCTTTCCAGCGCGTATTGCACCTGCGCGCGCTCGAGGATTCCGATCCAGAAGCTGCCGCCCAAGCCTATGAAGCCGCCCTCGCGCTCGATCCGGGCGGCTTCCCCCGCACGGCCGGCAAGTCCGTGGTGGAGTTCTCCGCCACCCAGGCCACCAAGGGCACGTGGATTGAGAACCTGCGCGAGCGCACCGGAGCCACCGCCATGGTCTTCTTGGGCGATGACGTCACCGATGAGGACGGTTTCCGCGCCCTGCACCAGCCGCCAGACGTTGGCGTCAAGGTCGGCGAGGGCGATACGTCGGCCGTAGTGCAGCTTGCCGACGTCGACGCCGTCGCCCACTTCCTCACCGAGCTCGCCGCCGCCCGCGCGGCCCATGTCGGCCGCCCCGACAACGGCGGCGCTGCCTAACGCGCCGCTGCCTAGCGAAGCGGCACCTAGCGCGGCGGAGCCACCGTCCGCCCGGCCGCGAAGCTGGTCTGCAGCACGCGCCGTAGCATCGCGGCTTCGCTCGCGTCCGAGCCCTCCGCGCCGGCGATAAGCTTGGCGAGCATGTGGCCGGCGGCCGCGCCCTTGGCCTTATTGGGCTGGACGATCGTCGTCAAGCCAAGGCGCTGCGCCGCATCAATGCCGTCGAAGCCGGTAACGGACAGCTCGCCGGGGACGTCGATGCTCCGCTCGCGCGCATAGGTCATCACGCCCAGCGCCATGGAGTCGGTGGTGCACAGGACGGCGGTGAGGTCTGGGTGGGCGTCGAGAAGCAACTGCGCGGCCGCTCGCGTGGTGTGCGCATCGTTGATGTGCTGGGTGACCACGGGCACGGTCTCGGGCGCGATGCCCGCCTGCGCAAAGACGTCCATGGCACCCATGACTCGGGCACGCTGCACGTGCATATCGGCGCCCTGGAGCTCACCCCACGAAATGGGGCCATCGTGGCGCTCGCGTTTGAGGCGAATCGCCAGCACCCCGATCTTGCGGTGGCCGGCCTCCACCAGCGCGCGGGCGGCCGGGGCAATCGCCGCGCGGTCATCGATGCCCACAAACGGCAGGCCCGAATCCGTCGGCTGATCGCAGACCACCACCGGCAGACCACGGCCGCGCGCCGCCTCCAAGTAGGCATCCCCGGCCGCCACGGAGTAGACCACAAAGCCATCCACCGCGGCCGAGCCCACCAGGCTTGCCGCCTCCGCCTCGCCCTCCGGACCGGCCGGGATGAGGGTGAGTGTGGTCTGCGCGCCGGCCGAGGCTTCTGCCATGCCGGCCAGGAAATCCACCGAGGCCATATCCTCGAAGGCATAGGACAGGTGCTCGGTCAGCAGCACGCCCACCGAGCCCGCGCGGCGAGTGCGCAGGCTGCGGGCCGTGGGGTCCGGCCCGGGATACCCCCGCGCCTTCGCCGCCGCCAGGATGCGCTCGCGCGTTGCGGCCGAAAGCTGATCCGGCCGGCTATAGGCATTGGAGACCGTCGTGCGCGAAACACCCAGCTCGGCGGCCAGCGAGGCCAGCGTTTTGCGGGTGGGGCTGCGTTTCACCATGACCGCAAGCATACCCCGCGGCCGTATTTTCAATACATATTCAATTGACAATGGTTCCCATCAAACGCACACTGGAAACTATGCATACCTCACTTCGCGCATCCGCAGCCCTCCTCGCGGCCGGTGGCCTCCTGCTGACCGCCACCGCCTGCTCCTCCGACACCGAGGACTCGGCCGCCGAGCCGGGCGCCCAGAAGAAGATCTCCATCGTCGCGTCCACCTCCATCTGGGCCGACGTCGCCCAGGCCGTGGCCGATACCGCCTCCGGCGTGGACATCGAGGTCAAGCCCATCGTCGAGGGCAACGGCGTTGACCCGCACCACTTCGAGCCTTCCGCGGCCGATATCGCCAAGGCCGAGGACGCGGACCTGCTCGTGGTCAACGGCGGCGGCTACGATTCCTGGATTTACCAGGCCGTCTCCGACCAGGACAATATCGTCTCCGCCCTGCCGCTCACCGATCACGGCAAGCTGGCCGATGACCCCAATGTCATGACCATCGACGCCGCTAAGGCCACCGCCAAGAAGGACCCGAAGAAGGTCACCAATATCGAGGGCAACGAGCACATTTGGTACGACCCGGCCGCCCTCGACGAGGTCGCAGGAAATATCGCTGACCAGATTAACGAGCTCAATACCGATGCCAATGCCAGCACCGAGCGCGTGGACTCCCACGTCGACCGCCTCCGCGACAAGCTCAAGGAACTGCCGGGCGACCTCTCCTACGCACAGACCGAGCCGATTGCGGACTACATCATGAAGTACACCTCCGGCAAGGACGTCACCCCAGAGGGCTACCGCAAGGCCACCATTTCTGAGGGCGAGCCCACCGCGGCCGACCTCGCTGCCTTCACCAAGGCGATTAAAGAGGACAAGGTAGACCTGCTCATCTTTAACCCGCAGACCGAAACCGATACCGCCGGCCGCATCAAGTCCGCAGCGGAAGATGCGGACGTTTCTATCGTCGAGATCGGCGAAACCCCACCGGATGGCAAGGAATTCTGGACCTACTATGACGAGGTCACCGATTCCCTGGGGAAGCTCTAGTGCTCATCCACTTTCATGACGCAGCGGTTGCCCCGCTGTGGTCCAGCCTTAACCTCGCCGTTGACCGCGGCGAGTTTATCGCCGTTTTGGGCCCCAATGGCGTGGGCAAATCCACCCTGCTCGGTACCATCTTGGGAACCCGCAAGCTCACCGCCGGCAGCGTCGACGTTAACTGCCGCGTCGGCTTCATCCCGCAGCAACGCATGTTCCCGGCCGACCTGCCCCTGCGCGCCCGCGACTTAGTCTCGCTCTCCCTGGCACACGGCGCTTTCCGACGCCGCCGCCCTCCCCGCCACCGCGTCGACGAGCTCCTCGCCGAGGTCGGTGCCACCGGCCTGCGCGACCGCCGTGTCGGCCAGCTTTCCGGCGGCCAGCAGCAGCTCATCCGCCAGGCCCAAGCGCTGGCCAACGACCCCGAGCTCATCCTCGCCGACGAGCCGCTGCTCTCGCTCGACCCAGCGCGCCAGCAGGACACCGTGGACAAGCTGGATGCGCTGCGCCGCGAGCGCGGCACCTCCATCATGTTTGTCACCCACGGAATCAACCCGGTGCTCGGGGTGACCGATAAGGTGCTCTACCTCGCCCCCGGCGGCCATACTTTCGGCACCGTGGATGAGGTCATGCGCTCCGATGTCCTTTCCGAGCTCTACGGTTCCAAGGTCAACGTCTTAAACGTCGATGGGAGGCTCATCGTTGTCTAGCTTTATTGAAGACACCCAGTACCTGCTCAGCGTGGACTTTGTGCAGTCCTCGCTTATCGCCTCCGCGCTGCTGGGCATCCTGTCCGGCGTGATGACCTCGCTCATCGTTCTGCGCCAGATGTCCTTTTCCGTCCACGCCACCTCCGAGCTCGCACTTATGGGCGCCTCGGCCGCGCTGCTCTTCGGCCTCAACCTCGGCTTCGGCGCCGTGGCCGGCGCCATCGTGGCCGCCATCATCCTCGCCGTACTGGGATTCAAAGGCCAGCAAGACAGCGCCATCGGCGTGGTCATGAGCTTTGGCTTGGGCCTCTCGGTGCTGTTTTTGCACCTCTACCCCGGCAACGCGAATACCGCGATGACGCTTTTGACCGGCCAGATCGTCGGCGTATCTTCCGCCTCGGTATGGCTTTTGGCCGCAACCACCGTAGTCATCCTCGCCGCCGTAGCCATTCTGTGGCGGCCCATGCTCTTCGCCTCGGCCGACCCGGTCATGGCCCAGGCCGCCGGCGTACCCACCCGCTTCATTTCCGTCGCCTTCGCCGTACTCGTAGGCTTGGCGGCCGCACAGTCGGTACAAATCGTCGGCTCGCTGCTCGTCATGGCGCTGCTCATTACCCCGGGTGCTGCGGCCGTGCAGATTACCTCCTCGCCCCTGCGCGCGGTCATGTGGGCCACCATTTTCGCCGAGGTCTCGGCCGTCGGTGGCTTTGTCTTATCGCTCGCGCCCGGCCTTCCGGTCTCGGTCTTTGTTACCACGATTTCTTTTGTCATTTACCTGGTGTGCCGCCTCATTGGCTGGCAGCGCAATAAAAAGGCGGTGCGCGACGAGGTCGCCGCAAAGCGCTTCCACGCCGACTGCCACAGCACCGCCGAAGAGCACCACGCCGACTAGACTGGGCGGCTATGCACGTACACCGCCGCACCGCGGATGTGGATGGCCGCACCCGCCGCTTTCTCGTCATCGCGCCGGATAACCCCGGCCCGCGCCCGAACCTCTTGCTCTTCTTCCACGGCTCGCTGCAGTCCGGAAACGTGATGCGCCGCTTTACTAACGGCACCTTCGACGAGCTTGCCGACGCCACCAATACCGTCCTCGTCTACCCCGACGGCGTCGACCGCCATTTCAACGATTGCCGCAGCATCCTGCCCGTCACCGCCCGCGCGGAGAACGTGGACGACGTCGCCTTTACCGCCTTCCTCGTCGAGGAGATGCGGCGCGAGTTCGGCACCGGCCGCACCTTTGCCTGCGGCTACTCCAATGGCGGGCAGATGGTGCTCCGCTTGCTTTTCGACGCCCCCTTTAGCCTCACCCGCGCCTGCATCTTCGCCTCCACCCTGGGCGAGGGCGACAACCACGCGCCCAGCAACCCGGCCGGTTACCGGCCCACTCCATTGCTGTTTTTCCACGGCACCGCCGACCCGTATGCGCCGTATGAGGGCGGGGTCGCCGGGCTGGATGCCGAGCGCACCCGCGGCCGCGTGCTTTCCGCGCCGGCCACCGCCGAACACTTCGCGCTGGCCAATGGCTGCCAGCCACCCCGCGACTACCACCCCACCGCGGATGTCACCGCCACCGCATACGACGGCGATTTCCCCGTCGAGCTGTGGACCATGGAGGGCCTCGGCCACGTGATTCCCTCTAGCATGAAAACCGACCCACGCATAGGCCCAAATACGGATTCCTTCCGCGCTGTGGATAAGGTCCGCGAGTTCTTCGGCCTCGACGACGCCCAGGCCTAGTTATCCACACCCGCACCCAACGCACCGGGCGCCGGCGTGCGCCCGCACTTAACGTGTGGAGCCGTGAACGCGCTACAGAAATTCTTGACAGGCCTGGCCGCCGGCATGGACATTATCGCCGACTGCCACGGCCTTACTAAGCGCGCGCTTATCGACGCCGGCTGCCCCGACACCACCGCCGCCCGCCTGCTTGCCCTCGCCGATACCTACTTCGGCCCCACCGCGTTTAGCCGCCTCCAGCGCGAATCCATCGCCGCGGCCCGCACCAACGAGCACAGCCTCACCGCGCTGCTGGCCATCGAGCGCCACGCCACCAAGCTGAAGAGTAAGCGCCAGGCCTGGGCGCTGCGACGGGAGCTATGTGGGATGAAGGGGGATGCGTCGGACGTCGACAAGCAGGGGCGCCAGCGCGTGCGTGAGATTAAAGGCCCACCGCAACGCAAGCCCGGTGTCAAGCTCTACCGCCGCGCCGATGGGCCGTGGACCATGACGATTACCGGCAAGTCTGCGGACATCGCGGATATGCACGCCGCGCTCGATAAGGACGCCCCGCTCGATTCGGTGCGCAAGATTTTTCAAGGCGACGCCGCCGCTTCCCGCACGGCCGTGACCACCAATGTGGTGCTGCGCCTGGACGAACTCGACCGCGTCGTCGACACCGCCGGCGATGACATCACCCTGCAGCTGACCAATGGTGCCCGAATGACCGGCGCGGACCTAGTGCGCCGCGCCTTTACCGTGCACGGATATGTGACTCTGATCCACCCCGTGAAGGGCCCGGTGAACCTGTACCGCACCGAGCGGCTCGCCTCGCCGAAGCAGCGCACCATGGCCGCCGCGGAAAATCCCACCTGCCCGTGGCCGCAGTGCAATTACCCCGCCGATGAATGCCAAGTCCACCACCTCACCGCGTGGCGCCACGGCGGCGAGACCAACCCCGAAAACCTCACCATCGCCTGCCCATATCACAACGGCGTAAACGACGATGACCCCAACGCCCCGCCGCTGCGCGGCCGCCTGGCCAGGGTGGATGGAACCATTAAGTGGCTGCCACCCTGGGCGGAAAGCGGCTAGAAACCTCGCCGGAGGTTACTGGGCCGCGCGGCGCTGGCGTGCGAATTCGGAGAGCACGGAACCGGCCGCGACGGAAGCATTGAGGGACTCGACCCAGTCCGTCATCGGGATGGACATGATGACGTCGCAGTTCTCACGCACGAGGCGAGAGATACCCTTGCCCTCGGAACCGATGACGATGACCACGGGATCCGTCGCGCCGTTATAGGTGTCCAGCGTGTGCTCGCCGCCGGCGTCGAGGCCGACGACCTGGTAGCCGCTCTTTTGGAATTGCTGCACGGTGCGGGTGATATTCGTCGCGCGGGCGACCGGCAGGCGCGCCGCCGTGCCGGCCGAGGTACGCCACGCCACCGCGGTTACGGACGCGGAGCGGCGCTCGGGGATGATGACGCCGTCGCCGCCGAAGGCCGCCACGGAGCGGATGACCGCGCCGAGGTTGCGCGGGTCGGTAATGTTATCCAGGATGACGAACATGCCTGGGCGTGCGTTCTCGGCCGCACGGGCGATGAGCTCGTCGACGTCGGCGTACTTATACGGCGGGATCTGCAGCCCGATGCCTTGGTGCATGCCGTTACCGGTCATGCGGTCCATCTCGTGGCGCTGCACCTCGATGATGGGGATATTGCGGGTATTGCACATGGCTACGGCCTCGGACAAGCGCTTGTCATTGCGGGTACCGGCCACGATGTAGAGCGTGGTGGCCGGCACCTTTGCGTGCAGGCACTCGATGACCGGGTTGCGGCCCACGACCATCTCGGCGGTCTCTTTCTGGTGGCGGCCGGAGTTGCGGCGGTCGCGCTCCAGCTTGGCCTTGTGCTTGGCGTGGTAGATGCGGTCCTCTGCCTTGGGCGTCGGGCCCTTACCGGCCAAGCCCTTGCGGCGCTGGCCGCCGGAGCCCTTGGTTGCGCCTTTCTTATTGGTCTTGCGGATTCCCGCGCCACCGCGGCCGTGGGTACGTGCCATAATTTATGTCCTTTCGGAGTGCTTAACGCTGCGCCAGCGACCAGGTCGGGCCGTCTGGGGTATCGGTGATGGTGATGCCGGCGGCCGCGAGGCGGTCTCGGACGGCGTCGGCAGTAGCGAAGTCTTTGTCCGCGCGCGCCTGGGTGCGCCGCTCCAGCTCAGCTTGTACCAACGCATCCAGCGCGGCATCCGCCCCGCTAGCTTGCGCTCCATCTTCCCACTCCAGCGGGTCAAAGCCAAGTACGTGCGCCATCGCGCGGACCTGGCCAGCCAGCGTGCGTGCCTCGGCCTCATCGCCGGCCGCGAGCGCCTTATTGCCAGCACGGACGGTGGTGTGGATTTCTGCCAAAGCCTTGGGCACCGCGATGTCATCATTCATCGCGTCTGCAAAGCCCTGCGTCCACTCGCCAAGCTCCAGATCGTCAAAGTGGCCGAGGAAGTCCTCGATGCGGCGGTAGCCAGCGGCGGCCTCGGTCAGCGCAGCCTCGGAGTACTCCAGCACGGAGCGGTAGTGTGCCGAGCCCAGGTAGTAGCGCAGCTCCACCGGGCGCACCAGCTCCAGCATATTCGGGATAGACAGCACGTTGCCCAGGGATTTCGACATCTTCTCGCCTGACATCGTCACCCAGTGGTTGTGCATCCAGTAGTTAGCGAATTTATCGCCGGCCGCATGCGACTGCGCAATCTCATTTTCGTGGTGCGGGAACTGCAGGTCTAGGCCGCCGCAGTGGATATCGAAATTGGAGCCCAGGTAATAGGTGGACATGGCCGAACACTCTAGGTGCCAGCCAGGGCGGCCGTCGCCCCACGGGGTGGGCCAGCTGGGCTCACCCGGCTTCGCGGCCTTCCACAGCGCAAAGTCCTGAGGCCCGCGCTTGGCGGAATCCTCGCCCTCGCCCTGCTCCATTTCCTCTACCTTGTTGCCGGACAGCGAACCATAATCGGAGCCTTCGGCCTTGGTCCACGCGGCAACGTCAAAGTAGACGGAGCCATCGGCGGGGTAGGCAAAGCCGGCGTCGATAAGCCGCTGCATATAGTCGACCATCTGGGTGACAAAGCCGGTCGCGCGCGGCTCGACAGAAGGCGGGATAACGCCCAGGGTGTTATAGGCCTTGGTGAACTCGCGCTCATAGGTGGACACCCACTCCCACCAGGGGCGATTATTCTCGGCCGCCTTGGTGAGGATCTTGTCATCGATATCGGTGACGTTGCGCACCAGGGCTACGTCATAGCCTTGGGCGAGCAGCCAGCGGCGCAGGATGTCGAAGGCGACGCCGGAGCGCAGGTGCCCGATGTGCGGCTGGGCCTGCGGGGTGGCGCCGCACAGATAGATGGAGGCGTGGCCGGGGCGAATCGGCTCGAAATCGCGTTGGCTGCGGGTGGCTGTGTCATAAATGCGCAAAGTACTCACGCCACCCAGTCTAATTGACGCGTGCGCGGGGTTAGTGTGGTGGGCTAGGCGCGCCAGACGACGGCCGTGGCAACCGCCGCGCGGCCCTCCTTACGGCCGGTAAAGCCCATATGGTCCGTCGTGGTGGCAGAGACGGACACGGGGGCACCAAGGATTTCGCTCAGTACCGCTTCGGCCTCTTCGCGGCGCGGGCCCATCTTGGGGGTCTGGCCGATGAGCTGCGCTGCGGCGTTGCCGATGATAAAGCCTTCGGATTCGAGGAGTTCGCGGCATTCGCGCAGCAGTTTCGCTCCGGATACGCCGTCGTATTCGGGCCTGCCGACACCCACGAAGGAGCCGAGGTCGCCGAGGTGGGAGGCGGATAAGAGGGCGTCGACAAGCGCGTGCGCTACCACGTCGCCATCGGAGTGGCCCTCGCAGCCAGCATCGCCCTCGAAGAGCAGGCCGGCGATCCAGCAGTCCTTGCCGGCCTCGATCTGGTGGGCGTCGGTGGCGATGCCAACACGCGGGATAATCGGGTTAGTCATGGGTCTCCTCAGTCAGGGCGTGGGCCAGGGTGAGATCGATGGGCGTGGTGATTTTGAACGCCAGGGTATCGCCTGGCACGGTTGCCACGCGCTCACCGTGCCATTCCATGAGGCTGGCATCATCCGTGGCGGTGAATTCGGGCTGCTCGGCCCAATAATCGAGGTTGGCTTGGCGCAGCGCAGGCAGGCGGAAGGCCTGCGGGGTTTGCACGGCGCGCAGGCGGGAGCGGTCGGGAGTGCTCACCACGGCGTCGGCCGCGACTTCCTTGATGGTATCGGCCACGGGAACCACGGGCACGGCCGCGGGGGCGCCTTCGAGCACGCGCTTGGCGACGCCCCGCACCATCGCCGGCGGAGTCAGCGCCCGGGCCGCATCGTGGATGAGCACCACGGCGTCGTCGTCGGGGATTGCCTGGAGGCCGGCCCACACGGAATCGGCGCGCTCGCTGCCGCCGTGCACAAGGCGGATGGGCGCGGCGTCGATGCGGCCGATAATGCGGGCGGCCTCGGGCTCCATATCTGGGCTGACCAGCACAATGACCTCGTCCACCACGCCGGAGGCCAGCAGCGCGCGCACGGAGCGCTCCAGGAGGGTGCGCCCACGCAGCTCGACATAAGCCTTGGGCACCTCGGCACCGAGGCGGGTGCCCTGGCCGGCGGCCGCGATGAGCGCGATGACGCGCGGTTTAGTCTTCGTCGTCGAAGGAGAGGTCATCGAGATCGATGTCGTTGTCGATATCGGTGGTGATGGACTTATCGTCTACCAAACCGGCCGCGCGGTGGCGCTCGATGGTGGCATCGATCTCTTCCATCATGGTGTCAGCCTTCTTCTCATCAACCGGCTTGGCCAGCGCGAGCTCGCCTACCAGGATGGTGCGGGCCTTGCCCAGCATGCGCTTCTCGCCGGCCGAAAGGCCACGGTCCTGGTCGCGGCGCCACAGGTCGCGAACGACCTCGGCAACCTTATTGATATCGCCGGAAGCGAGGCGCTCCTGGTTAGCCTTATAACGGCGGGACCAGTTGCCAGCCTCTTCAACGTCCTCGTCACGCAGCACGGAAAAGACCTTTTCCAGGCCCTCCTTACCCACGACGTCGCGCACGCCGACGTTATCGGCGTTCTTGATGGGCACGCGGACGACTAGGTCGGACTGGTTGATGTGCAGCACCAGGTATTCCAGCGTCTCGCCACCCATCTCGCGGGTCTCGATATCCTCGATGACGGCCGCACCGTGGTGCGGGTAGACGACGACCTCGCCGACCTTATACTCCATTGCCACTCCTTGTGTTCCCGATTTATCCCGGTTGACTAAGGCCGCCATTTTATCACGCACGGCCGCCCCGCCTGCGGATACCCCCGTATACCCCCACGGTCTACCCGCCCGGTTTGGGACTAACTGTGTACTTTATTGCCAAAGGGACTAGGCTAAAGCGTTGACAAGCCCTGTGATCGCAATTGATGGAGGATGCTCAACGTGCAGTCCCTGAAGTCCGCCGCCCGCCGCGGTGCCATTATTTCCGTTACCGCCGTCTCCGCTCTGGCGCTGGCTTCTTGCTCGGCGGGTCACGTCACCCAGACCGCTGACAAGGTGGCTGCGGTCGATGGCGCTTCTGCAAGCACGGAAGACAACAAGGTTGCGGTTCGCGATGTCACCATCTTGGTAGAGCCGGATGGCACCGCTGCGCTGAAGTTCACCGCCGTGAACCAGGGCTACGACACCGATGTCATCTCCCTGGAGTCCGTAGAGGTCGACGGCCAGCGCGTAGAGATGGACAAGGCTCAGCCGCTGCACCGCGACCAGTCCATCATCGCGGATTCCCAGAAGAACCTGGACGCCACCACCCAGCAGGATTCCGAGACCGTCCAGTACATCGCCACCACGCTGAAGAATGATGACTTTGGCTACGCCGGCGACCGCCCGGTTACCTTCGAGTTCTCCAATGGTTCCATCGACGTGGACGCCACCATTGCCGCCACCCAGATGCAGTCCGGCGAATTCGACCGCGATGTCGAGTCCTCCGAGGGCTACTCCTCCGAGGCTCCAAAGAACTAGGCCGCGCCGCCCCAAAGCCCCGCCTCCAGCCCGTTTCGGGCCGGAGGCGTTTGCGTGTTTTAGGCTAGAGGCCATGGCCAAGAAATCTCGCCCCATCCATACCTGTTCCGAATGCGGCTATGTCTCGCCGAAATGGCTGGGGCGCTGCCCCGACTGCGGGTCCTGGGGCACATTGGAGGAACGGGCGCCGGTGGTGGCGGGGCCGGGGACAGCGGGGGCGTCGGCAAGCAAGGGCGTAGCGCCGTCGAGCCCGGCGCAGCCGATTACCAAGATTGGGGCGCAGGCGACTAAGACGGTGCGCACCGGCATCGGCGAGCTCGACCGCGTGCTAGGCACCGGCATTGTGCCCGGCTCAGTGGTGCTCATGGCCGGCGAACCGGGCGTGGGCAAATCCACGCTGCTGCTGGAAGTAGCCTCGCGGTGGGCCCAGCTCGGCCGCACCGTGCTCTATGCGACGGCCGAGGAATCCGCCGGCCAAGTCCGCTCCCGCGCCGAACGCACCGGGGCGCTCCAGGAATCGCTGTACTTGGCGGCCGAGTCCAACTTGGATGCGGTCTTTGGGCAGGTGGATAAGCTCAAGCCGAGCCTCATCATCGTCGATTCGGTGCAGACCATGCACGCCGTGGGCGTGGAGGGCGTATCGGGCGGCGTGGCGCAATCGCGCGCGGTAACGGCCGCGCTGACTTCGCTGGCGAAGTCCACCGGCATTCCGGTGCTGCTGGTGGGCCACGTGACCAAGGACGGCAACGTGGCCGGCCCGCGCGTGTTGGAGCATCTTGTCGACGTCGTCTTGAACTTCGAGGGCGACCGCCAATCCAGCCTGCGTATGCTGCGCGGCATCAAGAATCGCTTTGGCGCCACCGACGAGGTGGGGTGCTTCGAGCAGACGGCCGGCGGCATTCGGGAAGTCGCGGACCCTTCCGGGCTGTTTCTATCGCACCGCGGCACGACGCCGGATGGCTCGGCCGTGACGGTCGCGATGGACGGCGTGCGGCCGATACTCGCGGAGGTGCAGGCGTTGACGGTGGACCCGGTTGCAAAGAACCCGCGGCGCGTGGTGACCGGGCTAGACTCCAACCGCGTGCCGATGGTGCTTGCGGTGCTGCAGGCGCGCGCCGGCCAACGCACCAACGATAAGGATGCTTATGTCGCCACGGTGGGCGGCATGCGGATTACGGAGACCGCCACGGATCTGGCGGTGGCGCTGGCAACGTGGTCCTCGCTGCACGAGCAACCGCTGCCGGCCAAGACGGTGGTCATCGGCGAGGTGGGCCTGGCCGGCGAGTTGCGGCCGGTGCCCAATGTGGAGCGGCGCTTGATGGAGGCCGCGCGGCTGGGCTATAAGAACGCGATTATCCCACGCGGGGATATCGAGCCGGTAGAGGGCATGCGCGTGCACCAGGTCGGGACGCTGGGGCAGGCCATCGCCGCGGTATCGGGATAGCGCCTAGCGCAGCGTGAAGTCCTGCGGCGGGGAGGAGTTATCGCCGATGACGGTGTGGGCGAAGTAGGCCCCAGGTTCGGCCGCGGGGCGGTCGGTGCACTCGCCCGGCTTGGAAGCCTGGCGGGACCACTCGGCCTCGAATTTCACGTCCTTGCCGGCCGGGAAGGTCTGCGAGCCGGTCTGCACGGAGGCGTAGCAATCCGTATCGGACCATACACGCTGGTTATCGGCCATCTTGTAGACCTCGAAGCGCAGCAGGTTCTTGTCCAGGTCGATCTTGCAGTCCGCGGCCGTGGGGTTGGTGACCGTCATGAAGAACTTCGGCAGCTCGCCCTCCGGCACGGAGTAGTTCAGCATGGAGGTGCGCACCTGGAGGTCCGCGAGGTCGCAGGTCTTCTTGGCCGCCTCGGAGCTTGCAGGCGCAACGCTCGACGGCTCACTTTCGGCCGGCTTGCTTTCCGACGCCCCCTCAGCCGAGGCCTCCGCAGCCGTCTCCGAGGCAGCCTCGGAGGTCTCCGGGGCGGCAGAAGACGAGGTCTGCTCCGGCGTGGGCGCAGGGGCGGCGGTATCGGCCGACTCATCGCTGCTGCCCCCGAAGGCGGCCACGGCCGCCCAGATCAGCACCACGGCCAGCACGAGCACGATGATGAGCGCCGCCACGCGGCGGCGCTTGTAGATCTCTTCAGGTAGGGGCTTTTTCTGCGTCACGCTGTCAATTTTAAGCGGTGGGCGCGGGCCGGTGCGCTAAGCCCGCGCCGCGTGTCAGGCTGTACTACTTCACGCCGAGGGTCTGCAGGGTTTCCACGCTGGAGTCTTCCAGCAGGTAGCGCGCGCCGATAACGCCCAAGGCACCCTCATCCAGCAGGCGGCGCACGTTGGGAACGCTGGCCACCAGCTGGGCGACGGTCTGGCGGGTGTGTTCCCGCTCGACGTCGTCAGTCGTGGCATTCGGGCCCGCCACCAAGGCGGAGGCGGCGACCTTCTCAATAATGGGTCGCTGCAGGCCGGTGGGCAGCTCGCCGCCAGCCACGAAACCGGTAGCCGCGCCCACCGCGCCACAAGATTGATGGCCAAGGACCACCAGCAGGTTGGGTTTGAGGGCGGCGAGGGCGTAGTCGAGGGAGGCTAGGACGGCGTCGTCAAGAATGTGGCCCGCGGTGCGGATGACAAAGGCATCGCCGAAGCCGATATTGAAGACGTGCTCGATAGGGGCGCGGGAATCGGAACAGGAAATGACCACCACGCGGGGGTCCTGGCCGTGAGTTAGGCCCTCGCGGTTATAAATCTCGCGCACGTCGACGGTCTCGCCGTCTAATACACGCTGATTTCCCGCTTTGAGGGCCTTCCATACGGCCTGCGGTTCGTGGGCAACATTACGTAAAGGCATAGGCCACATTCTAATGCCCTAGACTATCTCCCACGATGGATTCGCAAGCTCTTCTTTCCTGGTTCGATGCCAATGAACGCGACCTGCCGTGGCGCCGGCCTGGCACGAGCGCGTGGGGTGTGCTGCTCAGCGAGGTCATGAGCCAGCAAACACCGGTCGCGCGCGTGGCTCCGGTGTGGGAGGAATGGATGCGGCGCTGGCCCACCCCGGCGGACTTTGCCCAGGCCACCCGGGCGGAGGTTCTGCGCGCCTGGGGCAAGCTGGGCTATCCGCGGCGTGCGCTGCGCCTGTGGGAGTGCGCGGCGGCCATTGGCGAGGGTGAAGTGCCGGCGGACGTCGATAAGCTGCTGCGCCTGCCGGGCATCGGTGACTACACCGCGCGGGCCGTGGCGTGCTTCCACTTTGGGATAAACGTGCCGGTGGTCGATACCAATGTGCGGCGGGTGTATGCGCGCGCGGAGGACGGTAGGTTCTTGGCGCCGCAACCGTCGAAGCGGGAATTAGCGGCCGTGGCGGAGCTGTTGCCGGCCGAAAATGGGCCGCGTTTTTCGGCCGCGCTCATGGAGTTGGGCGCGCTAGTATGCACGGCGAAGAATCCTTCCTGCGAGCAGTGCCCGCTGCGCGCGAGCTGTGCGTGGCAGCTCGCTGGCCGGCCGCAGCCCAGTGCAGAGGAGCAGGCGCGGGCGAAAAAGCGCGTGCAAAAATTCGTCGGCACGGACCGACAGGTGCGCGGCAAGATTCTGGACGTGCTGCGCGCGGCGGAGCGGCCGGTGCCGCAGTCCGAAATTGACGTGGTCTGGCCCGATGCGGCACAGCGCTCCCGGGCGTTGGCTTCGCTGCTTGCCGACGGCCTCGCCGAGCAAAACGACGCCGGCCTGTTCCACCTCCCTATTTAGGGCGTTAATAATGGCCGGCTATAATCGCAGGTCGCGATCCCGAAGGTGTGATCTGGTTAACGCCAGCGGCCGCGGAAATTGAATCCGCCTGGCAGGTTCACCCACATGCCGCCGCGGGAATTGAAGGTGACCGGCCCTACCTTGGTAGACATCGACGCGCCGGATCCGGAGACGTTGATCCAGCTATTCTTGCCGGTCTTTTTTCTTGAACGATACTGAAGTCCCATAAGCATATATTTTAGCAATTCCACTTCCACCGTTCCTACTGCGCAGTAGGTTTTGGGCATGGAAAAGATTTGACGGGAAACCGGCATCTTCTGATTGCGCGGGCTAAATGGGGTCCGAGCCCGCGGAACTGCACAGAAAAAGCCACCCAGCCTCGCAGAAAGCGAAGTGCTGGGTGGCTTTAATCCTTGCCCCGAGTTACATCGGCTGGCCGGCGCCTGCTGGCGGCGGGTTGTGGCCGTCGTCATCGGAGTCGGAACCGGAGCCGGACTCTAGGTCGGTTCCGGCGGCGGTGGAGCCGCCATCGCCCGGAACGTCCGGGGTGATGGTGTCGGGCTCGCCGGCGTCGGTGGAGTCGGCGTCGTTTTCGCGCACCTCGGCGTCGTCAAGCTGCGGCTCCTCGGTGTCCTCCGGCAGAGGCTTCGGGCGCGGGCTGAAGGTGAACTTCGCGCCCGTGTTGTCCTTGGACTCGCCGTCCCAGCCCTCGACGTCGACGGTGATGATTTCGCCGGCGCCGATTTCGCCGAAGAGGATCTTCTCAGAGAGCTGATCCTCGATCTCGCGCTGAATGGTGCGGCGCAGCGGGCGAGCGCCCAATACTGGGTCGAAGCCGCGCTTAGCCAGCAGGTCCTTTGCCTTCTGCGTGAGCTCGATGCCCATATCGCGCTCGTCCAGCTGCTTGGCCACGCGGCCGATGAGCAGCTCGACCATCTCCACAATCTGCTCCTGGGTGAGCTGGTGGAAGACGACGATGTCATCGATACGGTTCAAGAACTCTGGGCGGAAGTGCTTCTTCAGCTCGTCGTTGACCTTCTGCTTCATCCGGTCGTACTGGGCATCCGAATCGTTTTCGGAGGAACCGGTAAAGCCCAAGCCCACCGGCTTCGAGATGTCCTGGGTGCCCAGGTTCGAGGTGAAGATGAGAACGGTGTTCTTGAAGTCGACGACGCGACCCTGGCCGTCAGTAAGGCGGCCATCTTCCAGCACCTGCAGGAGGGTGTTGTAAATCTCCTTGTGAGCCTTCTCGATCTCGTCGAAAAGCACGACGGAGAACGGCTTGCGGCGAACCTTCTCGGTCAGCTGGCCACCCTCTTCGTAGCCGACGTATCCCGGAGGGGCACCGAAGAGGCGGGAAGCGGTGAAGCGATCGTGGAACTCACCCATGTCGATCTGGATGAGGTCATCATCCGAACCGAAGAGGAAGTTAGCCAGGGACTTCGACAGCTCAGTCTTACCCACACCGGACGGGCCGGCGAAGATGAAGGAACCGGACGGGCGGCGCGGATCCTTGAGGCCCGCACGGGTGCGGCGGATGGCGCGGGAGACGGACTTGACCGCCTCGTCCTGGCCGATGATGCGCTTGTGCAGCTCCTCTTCCATGTTGAGCAGACGGTTGGATTCCTTCTCCGTCAGCTTCAGCACCGGGATGCCGGTCCAGTGCGCCAGAACCTCGGCGATCTGGTCCTCGCCTACCTCGGCGATTTCCTCCAGGTCGCCAGAGCGCCACTGCTTTTCCTTCTCTGCGCGCTCCTCGCCCAGCTTGCGCTCCTTATCGCGCAGGCCGGCTGCCTTCTCAAAGTCCTGGGCATCGATGGCCGCTTCCTTTTCCTTGCGGACCTCAGCGATGCGGTCATCGACCTCGCGCAAGCCCTTCGGCGCGGTCATGCGCTTGATGCGCATACGAGCACCAGCCTCATCGAGGAGGTCAACGGCCTTATCCGGCAAGAAACGGTCATTGATGTAGCGGTCCGAGAGGGAAGCTGCAGCATGCAGCGCCTCATCGGTGTAGGACACGCGGTGGTGCGCCTCGTACTTATCGCGCAGGCCCTTCAGGATCAAGAAGGTGTCATCCAGGGAAGGCTCCTCCACCTTGACTGGCTGGAAGCGGCGCTCCAGGGCGGCATCCTTCTCGATGTGCTTGCGGTATTCCTCAAGGGTCGTAGCACCGATAGTCTGCAGCTCGCCACGAGCCAGCTTCGGCTTCAGTAGCGAGGCTGCGTCGATGGCGCCTTCAGCAGCACCAGCACCAACCAGGGTGTGGATCTCATCGATGAACAAGATGATGTCGCCGCGCTGGTTGATCTCCTTGAGCACCTTCTTCAGGCGTTCCTCAAAGTCACCGCGGTAACGGGAGCCGGCAACCAGGGAGCCCAGGTCCAGCGAGTAAAGCTGCTTGTCCTTGAGGGTCTCCGGAACCTTGCCGTTGACGATGTCGAGCGCCAAGCCCTCGACGACGGCGGTCTTACCAACGCCCGGCTCACCGATGAGAACCGGGTTATTCTTCGTACGGCGAGACAGCACCTGCATGATGCGCTCTACCTCAGACTCACGGCCAACGACCGGATCGAGCTTGCCGTCTTTAGCGGCCTGAGTGAGGTTGCGGCCGAACTGGTCGAGCACCAGGGAATTGGAACGCTCGCCGGAACCGCCGGAGCCACCACGGCCGCCCGCGCCGGCACCCGCACCAGCACCCGCGCCGACCGGACCGGAGCCCTGGCCGTTGGAGGAACCGCCCTCCTGCTGGCCGCCCTCATAACCGGACAGCAGCTGGATAACCTGCTGGCGCACGCGCGGCAGGTCGGCGCCGAGCTTGGTCAGCACCTGGGCGGCGACGCCATCGCCCTCGCGAATGAGACCCAATAGCAAGAACTCAGTACCGATGTACTTGTGTCCCATCTGCAGACCTTCGCGCAGGGAAAGCTCCAGGACCTTCTTGGCGCGTGGGGTAAAGGGGATGTGGCCGGTGTGCGGCTGGCTGCCCTGGCCGATGATTTCCTCGACCTCGCGGCGGACATCCTCCAGGGAGATACCCATGGATTCCAGCGCCTTGGCGGCTACGCCTTCGCCCTCATGGATAAGGCCGAGCAGGATGTGCTCGGTGCCGATGTAATTGTGGTTAAGCATGCGCGCTTCTTCCTGCGCCAACACGATGACGCGGCGAGCACGATCGGTAAACCTCTCGAACATGATTCCCCTATACTTTCGCTTCTAATGTGATACCCACTCTAACGCGGCAGTCCGCCGATAATTTCCGGTTTTGTTCCCAGATGCCCGCAATACCGCCAGAATCCACCATATGCGCAGCTCACACGGGTGTACGCCGGTAGCGAACAGGGGCATGGGCATGTAATCTAGAATCGTTTTATCGTTCCCTGCCCCTCCCTACTATTAAAGGACGTCGCGACCGTGCCCCAGCTTCCTGAGTTCTTTGCCACCCAGCACAACCTGCACGAATTGGCCGTATTGGATGAGGCTCCATCGTCTACCCTCTTTGCGGTCGAAGATGGAACCACGCACCAGCAACTAAGCGTGGAAATCTTCGCGCCGGAAATTACCGGCGTGGTGGATAAGTCCACGGCACTGCATGGGTTGCATCACCCAGCCATCGCGCCGCTGGTAGGCACGGGCACCACCGCGGACGGGCAGGAATTCATCGTGCGCGAAGGGGTTTCCGGAACCCAGCTTTCTGAGCTTCCCAGTAATCTCAGCCGCGAGGAGGCCGCCGACGTCTTCGGCCCGCTGGCGGGTGCGGTGGACTTCCTAGTTTCCCGCGGGCGGGCAGACTTTGCGGTGCATGGGCTGAGGGAGGCCCGGGTGGGCGTCGATAAGCAACGCCAGGTTTCGGTGCTGGCTGCGGCCGGGCCGTCCGGCGAAGAGCACGGCGATGCGGTGGCGGCGTTTGAGGAGCTTGTTGCCCGCAAATGCCCGGAGTATAAGCCCACCGGCAATGCGGGTAGTGCCAAGGACGTGGTGGCCGACCTGCGCCCGCAGCGCGATTTCGATACCGCGCAGATTCCCCGCGTGCAGGAGCCAGAACCGCGCCCTCAGCAGCAGTTTGCCCCGCCGCAACAGCCGCAACCGATGGCCCAGCCCATGGCCCAGCCGCAGCAACCGATGGCGCCCGCGCCGAAGAAGAAGGGCAAGGGCGGGCTCATTGCGCTCATCACGGTGCTGGCGGTGGCCGCGATTGCTGCTGCGGCCGCGCTGTGGTTCTTCCTGTCCTACCCCAGTTGGAATGACAAAGAGCAAAACCTCGCGGATGCGTACCCGGACTTGGTGGGCTCCCGCAGCGGCCAGGACGGATTCGATGGGGCTAAGTGCTCCTCGCGCGAGCCGGAGCCTGGCCAGGAGGCCAAGATTTCCTGCGTGGGCGATGGGTTCAACTACATCGTGACCTACTACCCCAGCGTGGAAGAGCGCGATGCCATGCTTCCCGACGCCGAACCGGTCGAGCTTTCCAATGACCAATGCACCATCCAAAGCTTTGAGACCACCGCGGATGTTCCTACCTACGTAATGGCCGTGGAAGGCACCCAGTCCGCATTCCTGGTGTGGGGCGATAATGCTGAAGAGGAGCGGCTGAACCTGCCGCTGTGCGCCTCTTAGTTTGTCCTTGTTCCTATTCCCCGGAGGGTACGCGCTTGAGGAACGGGGCCAGTACGACGACCACCAGCGAAAGCGCACCGGCAAAAAGGAAAGCCCAGTGCGCGCCATGGGCCGTGGCGGCGGCCTCGTTCATGCCTTGGGCCGCACCGGACTTGGTGCCACGGGTCAGGAAGGTCATCAGGAAGGCAGTGCCGGCCGCGCCCGCCAGCTGCTGCAGGGTATTGAGGATGGCGGAGCCGTGCGAGTAGAGCTCGTCTGGCAGGGAGGCGAGGGACGTCGTCATCAGCGGCGTCATCATAAGCGCAATGCCCAGGGCAAAAAGGATGTGCATGCCAATGACCATCCATACCGCGCTGTCCTCGTTGAGCAGGGTCATCAGCCACGTGCCCGCGGCTAGGAGCAAGGCGCCGGGGATCATGAGCGGGCGGGGCCCGTGGATGTCATAGAGGCGGCCGACCATCGGCGAGATGCCGCCTTGGAGCAAGCCTCCAGGCATGACGACGAGCCCGGTGACCAGCGAGCTTACCGCCAGGGAGGTCTGCAGGTAGATGGGCAGGATATTGACCACGCCGAGCAATAGCCCAAACATGAGCAGCATGCCCAGTACCGCCACGGTGAAGTTGGGAACCGTAAACGGGCGCATGTCCAAAAGGGCGCGATTGTCCTTGGCCAAGCGCAGCTGGCGGCGGGTGAAAAGCGCCAAGGCCACGAGGCCGACGATGAGAACGACGATGTCTACGAGGCCATCTCCCTCCAACATGTTTTCCAGGGACGATACGGCGTAGACCAATCCGCCGAAGGCGAAGACGGACAGCACGACGGACGGGAAATCCAGCGGGGTATCGCGCTTATCCCCCACGTTGACCAGGCGGAAATAGCCGGCGGCGCAGATGAGGCCAAGCAGCGGCGCCATAGTCCAGAAGATGACGTGCCAGCTAGACATGCTCAACACGAAGCCACCTACAGTGGGGCCGAGCGCTGGGGCGACGGAAATGACCACGGAGATAATGCCCATTACGCTGCCGCGGCGCTGCGGCGGGACGAGGGTCATCGCCACCGTCATCAGGGTGGGGATCATCAAGGCGGTGCCGGTCGCCTGGAATACGCGGCCCACCAGCAGCACGCCGAAGGCCGGGGCGAGCGCCGCCAGCACCGTACCGGCAAGAAAAACGCCCGACGATGCCAAGAAGATTTGCCGGGTGGTGAACTTATCCATGAGAAAGCCGGTGGTCGGGATGACCACGCCCATGGTGAGGAGGAAACCGGTAAGCAGCCACTGGGCGGAGGTCGCGGGGATGCCGAAGTCCGCCATGATGGTGGGCAGCGCCACCGACAGGGCGGTCTCGTTCAGGATCATCACCATCGCGCCGAGAACGAGGATGGTGAGGTTGATTTTTACCTCTGCGGAAATGTGGGGATCTGGTTTCTGAGACACCCAGACAGGATACTGAGGCCGCGGGTGCGGGGAAAGTCGAGGAGTATAGTTTTAGTGTCTTCATCCGCGCGGTGAGACCGCGCCACCCGAGCCTAAAGCGAGGTACACCCCAGTGCGTTTTCTCAACGATTCCCATCCGCCGTACGAATTGACCTACTCCGACGTATTTATGGTCCCGAGCCACTCCGAGGTGGGCTCGCGCCAGTCGGTAGACCTCACCACTGAGGACGGCACCGGAAATACCATCCCGCTCATCGTGGCCAATATGACTGCCGTGGCCGGGCGCCGCATGGCCGAGACCATCGCCCGGCGCGGCGGGCTGACCATCCTGCCACAGGACCTCTCCTTGGAAGCGGCCGCAGAAACCATCGCCTCTGTTAAGGCGGCGGACTTGGTCTATGACACCCCAATTACCGTGAAGCCGCACCACACCGTGGGCTATACCAGCAACCTTTTGCACAAGCGCGCCCATGGTGCCGCCATCGTGGTCGAGGGGAACATGCCCATCGGCATCATCACCCCAAAGGACCTGCGTGGGCAGGATAACTTCACCGCCGTCGGCCAGCTGATGACCACCGACTTGGTCACGCTGCCGGTGGGCATTGACCCACAGGAGGCCTTTACCAAGCTGCGCAAGACCTCCCGCAAGCTAGCCCCGGTGGTCAACCCGGATGGCACCTTGGCCGGAATCCTCACGAGGAAGGGTGCGGTGAGGGCGAAGATGTACAGGCCGGGCGTCGACAAGCAAGGCCGCTTGCACATCGGTGCTGCGGTGGGCATCAACGGTGACGTGGAAGGTCGCGCCCGTGCCCTAGCGGAGGCCGGTGCTGATGTCCTCGTCATCGATACTGCACACGGACATCAGGAAAGCATGCTCACCGCGCTGCGCAAGGTGAAGGCGCTGGATCTGGGGCTTCCCATTGCCGCCGGCAATATTGTCACGGCCGAGGGTGTGCGCGAACTGGCCACGGCCGGCGCGGACATTATCAAGGTCGGTGTGGGCCCGGGCGCGATGTGCACCACCCGCATGCAGACTGGCGTGGGCCGCCCGCAATTCTCGGCCGTCTTAGAATGCGCTGCGGCCGCCCGGGAGGTAGGCGCCCATGTTTGGGCCGACGGCGGCGTGCGCGACCCGCGCGATGTCGCCCTCGCACTGGCCGCGGGCGCCTCCAATGTCATGATTGGCTCTTGGTTCGCCGGCACTTTTGAATCCCCAGGTGACCTGCACAAGGATGCCGACGGCGCCTTTTATAAAGAATCCTTCGGTATGGCCTCGCGCCGGGCGGTGCGCGGCCGCAATTCCGATACCGAGGCCTTTGAGCGCGCCCGCCGCGAGATGTTCGAAGAGGGCATTTCTACCTCCCGCATCTACCTCGACCCCGAGCACGGCGGCGTGGAGCACCTGGTGGACCGGATTATCTCGGGCGTGCGCTCCTCGTGCACCTACGCCGGCGCCGATTCCCTGGCCGCCTTCCGCGAGCGCGCCACCGTGGGCGTGCAGTCCGCCGCTGGCTTTGCCGAGGGGCAGCCACGGGCCACGAACCGCTAAAACAATAACCCCAGTGATGTGCAGATGGCCTGCAGGGATCGCTCTGGGGCTTTCAAATGCGACACTACCATGGGAGCCATGACGCCTCAATCAGCTACCCAACGCCAGCTAATTGAATGGTTTTCAGCTCCCAGAATGAGGAGATTCCTCGATCATCCTGACCCAGCGGCTCTTTATCTATGGAACACCCGCGTCTCGAAGGCATTCCTAGAAGATATTCAGCACACTGAGGTACTTCTGAGGAACCACATAAACACAGCACTCTCGGCCAAGTACGGCCCAGAGTGGTTTGACTCCCCAAAAATTCCTTTCACTTCCCAATCCAAGAAAGCAATAACAAAAGCCCAGAGACGCACCAATTTCAATAAGAATCGGAACACAGGAAAGGTAATCGCAGAATTGAATTTTGATTTCTGGCGATACCTGTTGACCACGACTTATCAGACGACGATCTGGCCATGCCTTCACTCCACCTTTTCCTCACGGGTTTCCCGAAAGGATTTCGAGGCTCAGGTACAAACCATTTACACCTTTCGAAACAGGGCAGCCCACCATGAACCCATCATTAGGGACTGCCGCGACATTGAAGAGAAACAATTGGACAACATATCAACAGCAATTCACAAAGTTTGTTCCTGGATCTCCCCGGAAGCGGCCTCCTGGATACTCGAACAGTCAAGAGTTCGAGTGCTAAGAAGCCAGCGTCCCTAGAAGCCCTCCGCTCAGCACGTGCTACGTTGACAGATATGTTGACTCGCTATGACCAAGCGGCCTCCCGCGCGGCCGCGCAGGTTATGGGGCAGTACTCCACCAGCTTCTCCCTGGCCACGCGGCTTTTGCGCGGGCGGGTGCGCGCCGATATCCGCCACCTATACGCGGTGGTGCGCATTGCAGACGAGCTTGTCGACGGCGCCGCAGCCCAAGCCCACACCGACCCCGCGGCCGCACTGGATGCCTACGAAAAGACCATTCTGGCCGCGCCGCAGCAGCGACTGCACACCGACCCGGTTGTGCACGCTTATGCCATCACCGCTCGCCGCTGCGGCTTCCACCGCGAGCACCTTGTTGCCTTCTTTAGCTCCATGCGCGCGGACCTGACCCATCGCGAATACTCCCCGTCGGAGCTGCAGGACTATATCTACGGCTCAGCGGAAGCCATCGGGCTATTGTGCCTGCAAATTTTCTTGGCCGAGGAGAACGTCTCCCCTGCCGACCGCGCCGCCATGGAGCGCGGCGCCCGCGCGCTAGGGTCAGCCTTTCAGAAGATTAATTTCCTGCGTGACCTGCGCGAGGATAGCTCCACTTTAGGCCGCACCTATTTTCAGCAGGCCCCATCTGGTCGGATTGATGAAGCCACCAAGTCCGCGCTCATCGCAGAGATCCGCCGAGAGCTCGCCACCGCCGCGCTCACCATAGACTTGCTCCCGGCTTCCGCGCGGGTGGGTGTGAGCGCGGCGGCGGATATCTTTGCCGAGCTCACCAATCGCCTCGCCGCCACCCCGGCTACGGCGCTTGCCACTACGCGGGTATCCGTGCCGAACCACACCAAGGCTTGGCTCGCGGCCCGCGCGGTGCGCCGTCGCGGCCACGGCAGCCAGACCTCGCCCACTGCCCAAAACTAAGGAGAACGTCATGCACGCCGTTGTCATTGGAGCCGGCATCGCCGGCCTCGCCACCGCCGCTTTGCTCGGCCGCGAGGGCTACGAGGTCACCGTCGTGGACTCGCTGGATGAGGTAGGCGGGCGCGCCGGCAGCTTCGAGGAAGCCGGCTTCCGGTGGGATACCGGCCCGTCGTGGTACCTCATGCCCGAGGCTTTCGATCACTTCTTTGCGCTGTGTGGCACCTCCACCGAGGCAGAGCTGGACTTGGTGGACCTCTCCCCCGCCTACCGCGTCTTTCACGGCGATGCGCCGGTGGACGTGCACTCCGGCACCGAAGAAGTTACCGCGCTTTTCGAGTCACTGGAGCCCGGCGCGGGCGAGAAAGTCCGGGAGTACTTAGCGCAGGCCAGCGATACCTATGACATGGCGCTCAAGCACTTCCTTTACACCACCTTCTCCGCGCCGCTGAACCTGGTGCACCGCGATATCCGCACCCGGATTTCGCGCCTCATGGCTCTGCTGACGGTGAACCTAAAGCAGTACGTGGGCCGAACGTTTTCCGATGCCCGCCTGCGCCAAATCTTAAGCTACCCGGCGGTCTTTTTGTCCTCCGAGCCGGCCGCCGCACCAGCACTGTATTCCTTGATGAGCCACACCGACCTGGTGGAGGGCGTGCGTTACCCGCAGGGCGGCTTCGCCGCCGTGGTCCAGGCCATCTACCGGCAGGCTCAGAAGTTTGGCGCCACCTTCCGCTTGGGCGAAGAGGTGACCTCCATCAAGGTCGCCAACCGTAAGGTCACCGGCGTGCGCACGAATAAGGGCGCCATCCACGCCGATATCGTGGTCTCGGCGGCGGACATGCACCACACCGAGACCCAACTTTTGCCGCCGCAGTTGCGCACCTACCCGGAGCGCTACTGGGGCCGGCGCAATCCCGGTCTGGGCACCGTGCTCATTTTGGCCGGGGTGAAGGGCGAGCTGCCAGAACTAGCGCACCATACGCTGCTTTTTAGCCAGGATTGGGATCCGGATTTCCGCGCCGTCTATTCCGGTCCGGAGCCTTCCCGGCCGTTGGGTGCCTCGGAATCCATCTACGTGTCCAAGACCTCGGCCACCGACCCGAGCGTAGCGCCCGCGGGCCACGAAAACCTCTTCATTTTGGTGCCGGTGCCGGCCGCGGAGGCGCCCGGGTTCGGCGATGCCTACCACGCAGAGGCATCCGAGCGCGTCGCCGCGATTGCCGACGCCGCCCTTAACCACATCGCAGCCACAGCCGGGGTGCCGGATTTGGTGGAGAGGGTCGTCGTCAAGCGCACGCTCGGCCCGGCCGATTTTGCCGAGCGCTACCATGCTTGGTCGGCCGGTTCTATTGGGCCTGCGCACACGCTGCGGCAATCGGCGTTTTTGCGCGGACGCAATGCCTCGCGCAAGGTCGATGGACTCTATTACGCCGGTGCCACCACCGTGCCGGGCGTCGGCGTGCCAATGTGCCTGATTTCGGCTGAGAACATTATCAAGCGCCTGCGTGGCGATACCTCCGCCGGGCCACTTGTGCGCTAAATGCTCTAGGTATCCAGCAAAACTACGCGTCCGCTCCCGCTCATATCTAAGCATTTGGGCAGGCGGTTTTCAGGCTCTGCGTCGTCTAAGAATTTCGGCGCAGAAACATCACACTGCCAGCCATCGACTTTGAGGAAGCCACGAGTATTCATTTCCTCCAGCTTAAATTCGTGGTGCACATAGCTATCCACGACCTGCATAGCTTTGGTGCAGTTCGTGCCATCGACTTGCACGTAGACGTTCTTTCGTCCCCATTGGGTATCTATCTGGCCACAGATAGTGCCCAGTTTTGCAGAGCCGTTGGAATCGGGCGTAGGCGGGAAGTTATCCGCATAGTACTGACCGTTATCTTTTACGGTGAAATGATGGCCCTTCGCCGTGACCGTGAACTCGTCCGAGTTTGGGGCCTCGAAGGTAACGCCTTCAATTTCAACCTTCTCCCCTGCCTTGAGCTGTTTCGGTGGAGTCAGGTCACCTGGGTCCACCACGCCAGACGGGAAGAAGCCCTCCCCCTTTTTGAAGCTGACCATATTAGCCTCCCACTGCGGCTGGTTTGGGTCTGGCATTAGGGGTGGATCTGCAAACTGCACGGTGCACCACGGCCCTTCGGAGAGTTCATTAAAGGAGCACCAGACCTTTTCATCGGGACTTTTAACTCCCCATGCCTTCGACTGCGCGTATTCGGGACCCTTCGCCAAAAAGTCCTCGGCCGAGCGCATCGTGAGACCGGAGTCATCCACTTTCTTATCTGATTCGGTGGTTTCTTCCGCTGTGGTCTCTGGAGAGGAAGCCTCCGCCGAGCTAGCTGCGGTGCTTTCGGTCATCTGTGGGCGGAATTGGGGCGCTTCCTCGTTACCGTCAGCAGAGGAACACGACGCAAGCCCGACGGCCAATACAGGTAGGGCAAGGATAGGGAGAATTCTTTTCATGTCCTGCATTTTTCCATGCGGTGGGAACCTGTGCTGACCTTTCGCAGCATGAATGTGGGAAGAAACACCAGCTGAAAATAACAAGGCCGTCAGCCCGCGCGGGCTGACGGCAAAGCGAGAGGACGCTAGGTGCTACTTCTGCTCCGGTTTAACCAGTGGGAAAAGCACGGTTTCGCGGATTCCCAGGCCGGTCAGGGCCATCAGCAAGCGGTCCATGCCCATGCCGGTGCCGGCCGTAGGCGGCATGCCCTGCTCCATTGCGGCAAGGAAGTCTTCATCCAGCACCATGGCTTCGTCATCGCCACCGGCGGCCAGGCGGGCCTGATCCTCAAAGCGCTCGCGCTGGATAACCGGGTCCACCAGCTCGGAGTAGCCGGTTGCCAGCTCGAAGCCGCGGACGTAGAGATCCCACTTCTCGGTCACGCCCGGCTTGGAACGGTGCTGACGAGTCAGCGGGGAGGTCTCGACCGGGAAGTTCTTGACAAAGATGGGGCCTTCCAGCTGGTCCTCGCACAGGACCTCCCAGATTTCCTCCACCAGCTTGCCGTGGCCCCAGCCGCCGTCCTTGGGGACGTCAAGGCCGATGACGTCGGCAATGCCCTTGAGCGTTTCAACGTCGGTAACGATGGTGACCTCCGGCTGGCCCGGGAACTTGCGCTGCAGGGCCTCATTGAGGGAGGGGTACATCTCGATTTCGGGCCACTCTTCGCCGCCAAAATCGAACTCAGTGCCATCCGCCAGGGTGACGGTGGTCGAGCCAAAGACGTCGCGCGCTACGGCCTGGATGGACTCGCGCGTCATGCGGGCGCAATCGTCGTAGTCGCCCCATGCAGCATAGGTCTCGAGCATGGCGAACTCCGGCGAGTGGGAGCGGTCCACGCCCTCATTGCGGAAGTTACGGTTGATTTCGAAGACGCGGTCAATGCCGCCGACGACGGCACGCTTCAAATACAGCTCCGGCGCGATGCGCAGGTAGAGGTCAATATCCAGCGCATTGGAGTGGGTGATAAACGGGCGAGCGGCCGCGCCACCGTGCAGGGTCTGCAGCATCGGGGTCTCGATTTCAACGAAGTCCTGGCTTTCCAGGTAGTTACGCAGTGCGCGCATGACCTTCACGCGGATCATGGCGTTCTTGCGGGCCTCTTCGCGGATAATGAGGTCGTTATAGCGCTGGCGCACACGGGTATCTTCTGCCATATCGGCAAAGGACACTGGCAGCGGGCGCAGGGACTTAGCGGCCATGGTCCACTCGGAAACCATGATGGACAGCTCGCCGCGGCGGGAGGAAATCACACGGCCGCGCACGGAGATGAAATCGCCCAAGTCAACATCGGACTTCCACGCGTCGAGGCGCTCCTTGCCTACCTCGGCCAAAGAAAGCATGGCCTGCACCTGGGTGCCGTCGCCATCTTGCAGGGTGGCAAAGCACAGCTTGCCGGTATTGCGCATAAAGATAAGGCGGCCGGCAATGGCGTGGGTTACCTCGGTTTCCTCGCCTGGGGCCAGGTAGGTCACGCCTTCTTCCGTGCCCGGCTCTTCGCCCTCGGCCACTACGCGGAAATCGTGGCGCAAATCCTTCAAAGAGATGGTGCGCTCAACGGTGACCGGGTAGGCCTCTACGCCGGATTCCAGCAGGCGATCGCGCTTCTCGCGGCGGATGCGCAGCTGCTCAGGGACATCGTTTACTTCATTATTCTTCTGCTCGCTCACGTTAGCCTAGGGTAGTCGATCCCCACCGCAGCACGCGATTTAGCCCACGCCAACCTCACCCCGGAAAAGATTTACGCATAATTCACTTCACCGTCACCTCCGCGCCAACGCACTGTTACTGAGATCCCCTTATATATATGGCTGTCCCCGTGTCTAAACAATATTTTCAACCCATTTGGAGCAGTAACTATGGCGCTTAAAGGCCGCAACCTTCTCTCTAGTCTCTTTGCCTCCTCTCGTTCCAGCCTGACCTGCACTTACAAGTGCGGTAATGCTTGCTTTGGCGAGTGCGAGAACAAGTCCAATAACCCGTACTTTGCTGACCAGTTCTCCCGCCGTACCGCGCTGCGTGCGGGCAGCCTGTCCGTCGTCACCGTTGGCGGCGGCGCTGCTTTGGCGGCCTGCTCCAACCCGGATGATGCGTCTAATGAGGCTTCTTCCTCCGAGGGCAAGGGCGGCAAAACCTCTGAGGCGAACGTTGAGCTCACCTCCGCAGAGGGCATGAAGTTCGACCCAGTACAGCCAAACGAGAAGGACGAAGTGGTCATCCCGGATGGCTACGAGCAGTCCGTCCTCATTGCCTGGGGCGACCCGCTGTTTGAGGACGCGCCGGAATTCGATGACAAGAACCAGACCGCCGAGGCAGCCGAGAAGCAATTCGGCTTCAACAATGACTTCGCCGGCCTCATCGAGCACCCGGACGATGACAACCGCCTTATCTACGTCTGCTCCCACGAGTACACCACCGAACCGCAGATGTTCCCTAACTACGATGCGGATAACCCCACCGAAGAGCAGGCCAAGATCGGCTGGGCTGGCCACGGCCACTCCATCGTGGAGGTGTCCAAGGTAGGCGATACCGGTGAACTCAAGCGCGAGTTTGGTCCACTCAACCGCCGCATTACCGCTACTACCGAATTCACCTTGGTAGGTCCGGCTGCCGGTTCCGAGTTTGTAAAGACTTCCGCCGATAAGACGGGCAAGAAGGTCAAGGGCACCCTGGCTAACTGCTCCGGCGGTATCACCCCGTGGAACACCATGCTCTCTGGCGAAGAGAACTTTGACCAGTACTTTGCACACGCCAAGCTGGATGACAAGAAGGCACAGGAGTCCCTGGAGCGCTTCGGCTTGGAAGATGGCGAGACCCAGCGCAAATGGGAGCGCTTTGATAAGCGCTTCGACGTCTCCAAGGAGCCGAACGAGCCTAACCGCTTCGGCTGGTTGGTTGAGATTAACCCGCTAGATCCTAAGTCCACCCCGGTCAAGCACACCGCTCTGGGCCGATTCAAGCACGAGGCCGGCAACGTCCACATCGCCTCCGATGGCACCGTGGTGTGCTACTCCGGCGATGACTCCCGGTTTGAGTACATCTACAAGTTCGTCTCCACCAAGAAGTACGAAGAGGGCAATATCGAGCACAACCTCAGCATCTTGGATCACGGCACCCTGTACGTGGCCAAGCTGGAGGGCAACTCCCCCGAGGATGAAATCGATGGCTCTGGCGTTTTGCCAGAGGACGGCTCCTTCGACGGCAAGGGCGAGTGGGTCAAGCTGCTGACCTCTGATACCGAGAACAATAAGTTCGAGTCCCACGTTGATGGCATGTCTGCCGAAGAGGTTGCCGTCTACACCCGTGAGGCCGCCGATAAGGTGGGCGCCACCAAGATGGACCGTCCTGAGGATATGCAGGTTCACCCAGACTCCGAGAAGGTCTACGTCGCCCTGACCAACAATAAATACCGCGGCGCTACCGGAGAGAACGCCAAGAAGAACAAGGAAGAGCCGATGGAGTGGGCTCCTATCAAGGAGAACAAGAACGGCCTGGTCATGGAGATTGAAGATGACCACGCTGGCGAGAAGTTCACCTGGAACCTCTTCCTGGTCTGTGGTGATCCGAAGGAGGCCAATACCTACTTCGGCGGCTTTGATAAGGAGAAGGTATCCCCGATTTCCTGCCCGGATAACCTGGCCTTCGATAGCCACGGCAATCTGTGGATCTCCACCGACGGTAACGCGCTGGAGTCCAACGATGGCCTCTACGCCGTGACCACTGAGGGCGATACCCGCGGTGAGCTGAAGTGCTTCCTGACCGTGCCGGCAGGTGCCGAGACCTGCGGGCCCATCGTCACCGATGAGCGTGTGATGGTCAACGTCCAGCACCCAGGTGAAACCGATGATGCCACCTTTGAAAAGCAGACCTCCCACTGGCCTGACGGTGGCAAGTCCACCCCTCGCCCAGCAGTGGTTGTGGTGTGGAAGAAGGACGGCAACATCGGCGTCGATAAGAAGTAAGCACCACCTGGTTTAAGTACCCACCGCGCGGCCCTCGTTCCTCCGCTGGAACTGGGGCCGCGCTGTTGTTTTCCCTGCCGGCAGCATGAGGTACTGCGCCGCCTGCGCCTTCCAAATATAAATCCACCCGCCGGTCTCCCCCACAGGCTAATACCTATGTGAGTTATGGCATACTATCCGCACGTGTGAGACACGCCACCCAACTGCCCATGAGGAGACGCACACCATGAACTCTCTAGTCCTCGCCATCATCGGCATTGCGATGATGGGCGCCGGCTATCTGCTCTATTCCAAGGTCCTAGGAAAGAGCATTTTCCGGCTATCCCCGAACTACTCCACCCCGGCCCACACCATGGAAGACGGCGTGGACTTTGTGCCTACCAATAAATACGTCCTGTGGGGCCACCACTTCACTTCCGTGGCGGGCGCCGCGCCCATCATTGGTCCGGCTGTAGCCGTCATCTGGGGCTGGGGTCCGGCGTTTCTCTGGGTCACCCTCGGCACCGTCTTCTTTGCCGGCATGCACGATTTAGGTGCGCTGTGGGCGTCGCAGCGCCACAAGGGCCAGTCCATCGGCACGTTGTCTGGGCGCTACATTGGCAAGCGCGGGCGCAACCTCTTCCTCATCGTCATCTTCCTGCTGCTATTGATGGTGAATGCGGCCTTCGCCGTGGTCATTTCGAACCTGCTGGTCTCCACGCCTACGGCCGTAATACCCACGTGGGGCGCCGTCGTCGTCGCGCTGCTTATCGGCCAGGCCATCTACCGCCTGAATTGGAACCTGCCGCTGGTCTCCATCGTGGGCGTTGTCGCGCTCTACGCGCTGATGATCATCGGTGACCGCGTGCCCGTGGTCCTGCCGGATACCGTCCTGGGGATCCCAGCGAACGGCGTGTGGATCATCTTGTTATTCATCTACGCCTTTATCGCTTCGATGCTGCCGGTATGGGTGTTGCTGCAGCCGCGCGACTACATCAACGGCCTCCAGCTCTTTGTGGGCCTGGCCATTTTGTACGGCTCCTTCCTCATTACCCGCCCTACGCTTGCCGCACCGGCGCTGCGCGACAACGTGCCGGAGGACACCCCGGGCATCTTCCCGCTGCTCTTTGTCACCATCGCCTGCGGCGCTATTTCAGGCTTCCACGGCGTGGTGGCCTCTGGTACCTCGTCCAAGCAGGTGGATAAGGAAACTGACGTGCGCTTTGTGGGATACTTCGGCGCCGTGGGCGAGGGCCTACTCGCGCTGGGCACCATCATCGCCACCACCGCAGGCTTTAAGTCCCTGCAGCAGTGGGAAGAGATCTACTCCGAGTGGAATGCCGGCGGCGTGGAGGCCTTCGTACAAGGCGGCGGCGCGCTCATGAATGAGGGCATGGGGATTCCCACCTCCCTCTCCGGCACCATCTTGGCCACCATGGCCGTCCTCTTCGCTGCCACCACCATGGACTCGGGCGTGCGCCTGCAGCGCCTCGTGGTGCAAGAAATTGGCGAGATCATGGGCGTGCGCATCAAGGCCTTGGCCGCCACCGTCATCGCGGTGGGCTTGGCCTTCGGCCTGACCTTCTCCGCCGGCGCGGATGGATCCGGCGGCATGACCATCTGGCCGCTGTTTGGCACCACCAACCAGCTCATGGCGGGCCTTTCCTTGGCCATTGTGGTGGTCATCCTGACCTACCTGCGTCGGCCGACGTGGCCGGTGGTCATCCCGCTCATCTTCGTTACCGCCATGTCACTGTGGGCCGCACTGCTCCAGCTGAAGTCCCTATTTACCAGCCAGAACTGGCTGCTATTCTGCATGGACGTCATCATCGTGGTCGCCGCCATCTGGGTCATTGTGGAAGCCGTCGGCGCCATTTCCCGCGCCCGCAAGGAGACCCCGCTGGAGTGGACCGATGATGACCTTGACGCCCCGCTGCCCGAGCATGCTCGACAAGCTTAAGGCACTTGCGGCCGGGCTCAATGAGTACTACCAGGCCCCGTATCGCGCCAGCTTTGCCAAAGCCCAGCAGCAAGAAGATGATCTCTTCCTGATGCTGGTTGCCTCGGAGGCGCTCGGCATCCCCAACCCGGCCAGTTATTACACCCTGGAGCTTTTGCCGTTGGTCTATGAGGATTTCCACGCCTGGCATACGCGCATGGGAATGGATAGATCCCCGCTGGAGAATATTCAATGTTGTTAGAGGCCGCACCCATCATGTTCTTTGGCGGCAAGGGCGGGGTGGGCAAAACCACCTTGGCCACCGCTACCGCGCTACGCTTGTCCCGCAATCACCGCGTCTGCCTGGTGTCCACGGACCCGGCGCATAACCTGGGGCATATTTTTGGTGCCTCGCTTGGCGACGCCCCCGTAGACCTCACCCCTACCCTGTCCGCCATCGAGATCAACCCTGCACGCGCGACCGAGCAACACCTAGCGCAGGTAGGGAACTCGATGCGCCGCTTTATGCCCGAGCACCTGCACGGTGAGGTTAAGAAGCACCTCGACTTGGCCCGGCAATCGCCCGGCACACAGGAGGCGGCCCTATTGGAGCGCATAGCGGCGCTCGTCGTGGAGGAGTCGGACTTCGACTACCTCATCTTCGATACCGCCCCCTCTGGGCACACTTCGCGGCTGATGGCCTTGCCGGAGATCATGGCCGCCTATACCGATGGATTGCTCTCCCGGCGCGAGAAATCCGATAAATTCGGCTCGCTGGTGCGCGGTATGTCGCAAGGAAGCGGCGCGGATAATGACCCAGTGGACCGGCGCAATCAGGAAATTCGCGCCACGCTTTTCCAGCGCCGCGAGCGCTTTGCCCAGCTGCGCACCGCTCTTACCTCCCCGTGCACCGTGTTCCACATCGTGCTCACCGCTGAGCGCCTGCCTGTGCTGGAATCTGCCGAGTTTCATGCGGACCTCACGAGCAACGGTGTGCGGGTGGGATCCATGCTGGTTAACCGGCGCACCCCGGAGAACCAAGGCGAGTTCTTGGCCGCCCGACGCGCCGCCGAGGATGAGGCGCTCGCACTCCTGCGCACCCAGCTGCCCGATACCCCGGTGCGCGAGGTTCCGTGGTTGCCGGAGGAAGTGGGGACTCCGGGGGCCGTCGGCAAGCTGGCGGCCTACCTCTAGCTCCACCCGCCCGCGCCGCTGTGGGCTTGGGTCTGCTAAAACCGAAACTATGACTTTGCTCACCAACGAATACCTATCCCACTTGCGCGAGGAGGCCGCGGCCGATTCCCGGCTGCGCATCGCGCGCAACGCCATTACCAACGTCGGGGCGGCCAAGGCGGCCCTGGACCGCGACCGCATTACGGCCCTCTACCCCACCACCGAGGTCAAGCTGGATAGCTTGGGCGTATCGGACCAGAAGCGCTCGGGCCGCTGCTGGATGTTCGCGGCGCTGAACGTCTTCCGTCACCGCGCGGCCAAGGAGCTCAACGTTGATAACTTCGAGTTTTCCTTCACCTACCTGCAGTACTTTGACAAGCTGGAACGTGCCAACTTGGTACTCAACCAGCTGCTGGACAAGAAGGACGCCGGCTGGGACGAGCGCACCGTCGCCGCGGTGCTAGACCACGCGGGGGCCGATGGCGGCTGGTGGTGCTTCTTTAGCAACCTCGTAGCCAAGTACGGCGCCGTTCCTGCCGAGGTCATGCCGGAGGTGCGCTCGTCTGGAAATACCGCGGAGATGAACCGCGACCTCGCCACGGTGGTGCGTCGTGCCGCCGCCCAGGACGGACCGCGCGAAGAAATCCTCGCCCAAGCGCGCAAGGATATCCACCGCATCCTGGCCATCCACCTGGGCACCCCGCCGGAGGAATTTACCTGGGCGTATCGCACCAAGGACGAGCAATTCGTGCGGCTGCACTCCACCCCGCGCGAGTTTGCGGATAAGTACCTGCCGAACTTGGACGAGTACGTGGTGCTGGCCGATGACCCCCGCTCCACCAACCCCAAGCATCGCGTGTTTAGCAGCGCCGAGGAGACCAATGTGTTGGGCGGCGCACCGCAGGAGTACCTCAACGTCAGCGCGGCCGAGCTGAAGGACACTGCCAAGCGCAGCCTGGCGGCCGGCGAGCCGGTGTGGTTTAGCTGCGATGTCAACCGCCAGTTCTCCTTCCTCAACAGTGTATGGGACGAGGGATTGGTAGATACTGATGGCCTCTACGGCATCGATTCCTCCATGAGCAAGGAGGAGCGTTTTACCTCCGGCGAGACCGCGCCCACCCACGCGATGGTGCTCACCGGCGTCGATGGTGACCGCGCCTGGCGCGTGGAAAACTCCTGGGGTTCTAAGCCGCCACGCAAGGACGACGGCGAGGACGTGCCCGGCAAGGGCTTTGCCACGATGGCCGATGCCTGGTTTGACCAGAATGTCTTCCACATTGCCGTGCGCAAGGAGCACCTGAGCGACGCGCTTGCCCAGGCCCTTGCCACCGAACCGATTGAGCTTCCCCTCTGGGACCGGATGAACTAAGGAGAATCGAGAAATGACAGAGATTAACCCGAACGAGGTTCATGCCGCCACTGCCGAGCTCACCAGCGATGCCACGCTGCGCCTGGTACGCAATGGGGTGGCCCAGGAGGGCGTCGACAAGCTCAGCCTCGACCGTGAGCAATTGCGCAGCCTTACCCCGGTAACCAGCCATAAGCTAGATTCCTGGGGCGTGGCCGACCAGAAGGCTTCTGGCCGCTGCTGGATTTTTGCCGGCCTCAATTCCCTGCGCGGCGGTCTCATGGACAAAGCCAAGCTCAAGGATTTCGAGCTTTCCCAGACCTATATTTACTTCTTTGACAAGCTGGAAAAGGCCAATTGGTTCCTTACCGCCATGGCCGAGCTGAAGGACCGCGAGATTACGGACCGCACGGTGACCAAGCTCATGGATGATCCCATCGATGACGGCGGCCAGTGGTCCATGTTCGTCGCCCTGGTGGAAAAGTACGGCGTGGTGCCGCAATACGCCATGCCGGAGACCGCGTCTTCCGAGGCCACGGCGATGCTTAACCGCAACCTGCAAACCGTGCTGCGCCGCGCCGCCCACCGCATCCGCAGCGGCGAAGAGGGCGCGCATAAGCAGGCGCTTGCCGACGTCTACCGTATCCTCACCGCCAACCTGGGCCTGCCACCCGAGGACTTTGTATGGCAGTACCGCGATAAGGACGATGAGTTCCACCGCGCTGGCACCTATACCCCACAGGAGTTTGCCCGGGAATACCTGCCGGCGGACCTAGGCGAGTACGTGTGCGTGGTCAACGACCCGCGCAATGCCTATGGCGAGCTCTACACCGTGGAGTACCTAGGCAACGTGGCAGGAAAGCGCGTGACCTATTTGAACGCGCCTGTGGAGGTGCTGCGCGATGCCGCGCGTGCCTCCATCGAAGACGGCCAGCCGGTCTGGTTCGGCTGCGATACCGACCAGCAATCCGATGATGAGCACGGCGTGTGGGCCAAGCACCTGCACGATTATGAGGCCTTCTACGGCGTGGAGATGGACCTGGACAAGGCGCAGCGTTTGCGCCTGCATGAGTCCCTCATGACCCACGCGATGGTCTTTACCGGCGCCGATATCGCAGACGACGGCACCGTCAATCGCTGGCGCGTGGAGAATTCCTGGGGCCCGAAGAAGGCCGATAAGGGCTTTTGGACCATGGCCGATGACTGGTTCGACGAGTTCGTCTTCGAAATCGCCGTGCACCCCTCCCGCCTGCCGGAGCAATACCAAGCGGCGTTGCAGTCCGAGTCCGTCACCACCCTGCCGGCCTGGGATCCGATGGGCGCGTTGGCGCGTTAAGCCTGCGGCACGCTATGACTGCGGCGTGCCAAGGCGGCGCACATAGAGCATGCACTCCAAGTCGCGGTCCTCGTTGACCGCGATGGTGCGCTCGCCCACCTGAGTGAAACCGCGGCTGTCATAGAACTGATACGTGCAGCCGTCATCGGTAAACAAGTAGACATTCTTTCCCTCGTGACGGGCTTCGAAGGCCTCGAGCAGCGCCGTGCCCACGCCGCTCACGCCGGAATTGGGGTCGGCAACGAGGAAGCCGATTTCGCCATCAATGGGGTGCTTACCCAAGTACTTGAGCAGCATGTCCTGATTGGCGGCATCGTAATCATCGCGGTGCCCACCCGGGCGCAGGTTATTAAAGATTTCCACCGCATGAACAAATGCCTTGCGCCACCACGGATATGGCAGCGCGGGCTTGCCCTTCATGGAGGCTAATAGCACGCCGAGGAAGCGGTCGCCATCGTAGGCGGCCAGGATATCGGTGGCCTTGGCGCGCTCTAAATCCCAAAAGTAGCGGCCATAGGCGCGCTCGAAGCGGCGGCTCTTCACAAACCAGTGCAGGTGCATGCCCTCGATGGCAAAAGAAATAGCCTTGGGCTCATCGCGCGGGTCAAGGTCGCGGATCTGGATATCGGTCATTAGTCCTCCGATGGCTGCTGGGAAGCGGTACCCTGCGCGCGCTGTTGCTCGCGCTCGAGCTCGGCCTTGGCTTCGTGTTCTTCAATATTATTAAACCCGATGCCCAGCGGCAGCCCGACGTTATCGATGAGCCGGACGCCGCCGATTGTCGCGGCGACGAGCAAGCGGGCATCACCTTCCTCGGGAGGGGTGCCGAGGTCGCGGCCGCGCACCTCAAGGTAGTCCGGCTCAACGCCTGCTGCGCGCAAGACTTCCGCGGCAACCTCACGGACCTTATCGGCACCGGCTTCGGCGGCATGGGCGCCGGCGGTCAGCGCGGCGGATAGTGCCGCGGCTTGGTCACGGGATTCGGCCGGGACGTTGGTATTGCGCAGGCTCATCACCACGCCATCGGGCATGCGTACGGCGGGCACGCCCTGCACGCGGACACCCAGGTGGAAGTCTTGAACCGCGTGGTGGATGGCGAGGAGCAGCTCGTAGTCCTTTTCGCCGAGGAGGACGTCGGTAGGCGAAAGCGTCAGAATGAGCGCAAGGTACAGCGAGAGATCCTCGCTGAGGTCCGGTTCAAGGGCGGTCGCGGCGTCGGCCGGAGCCACGGCGATGCGGCGGCCATGCGGCCACAAAGTTTGTGGCGAGTAATCCCAGACAATATCCACGCCCTCGGCGCGCAGGAGCTCAAGGTCCTTCTCGTGCGGGGACTGCAGGGCCACGACGGTAACCGCGCCGCGGATGTGCTTGGCCGCGCGCACCAACGCGATATGGCCGGCGTGCACGCCGTTGGTCAGGGGCACGAAGGCCACCGGGCGGCCAGTCTTATAAAAGGCGCTGCCGACCATACGGATGCGCTCAATCTCGCTGATGACGGTGGCGTTTCCCAGCTCTAGGCTCATCGGCTCTCCTCTTGTAGGGCCCACATTTCCAGCTCCTCGCGGCCGTCTACCTCACCTAGGCGGCGGGCAACCTCCACGTAGCTGCGGCGCAGGCCGGGGTCGGTGGCGCCGCGATAGGCGGCGATGATTTCTTCGGTGTCCATGTCCTCACCCACCATGGGCTTTTCCTCTGCAGAGGGAAAGAAACGAGCATCGACCGCCGCAGAGATGTGCAAGCGCCGCAGCATCTCGGCGTAGTAGGCGCGGGCGGCAAAGGCAGGACGTTCGGCATCGGAAAGCGCGACGGCTTCGCCGCGGAACTCGGTGATATTGAGCTCCACCACAGTCTCGCCCAGCTCGTCCAGGGTGGTCACGGCCCAGCGCATGAGTGCAAATGGGGCGAGTGCCGCAACGACACAGCCGCGCGTTTCTAGCGGATCTAGCACTTGGACACCGCGCGAGAGGCAAGTGTGGAACACGATAAGCCCGTGGTGGACGTGGGGTTCAAGAAGTTCCACGGTGGCTTCTAAGCGGGCATCGCCCACGGCGATGATGAGGGCCTCAAAAGAGGCAAGTTCGGCCGGGTCCGAGAGCATCTGCACCTCATGGCCGGCGCGTTCCATGGCATTGGCCAAGGTAAATCCGGCCAGGCTCCGGCCAAAAAGGGCTACCCGCATGCGTGGCGGGCGCATTTATTTATCCTTCTTCTTCGCCTGGGCCAGCAGCTCGGCCACGGATACCGCGCCCTCGCGCTTATCGTCGCTGCGGCGGCGGCCACGGGAATCGGGTTCTTCGGCGGCTGCGCGGTGATGGGAGCGGGCTGCCTTCTGGCGCACCGGCTCGGACTTTTCTGGAGCCACGTGCTGACCGGAGCCCGGGTACTCCGCGCGCTCATCGCGCTGCGGCGCCGCCTGCTGCGGAATATCCTGGGTCTCATCGTTGGCCTTGGTGGCAGCCTCTGGCTTGCGGTGGCTGCCGTGGTGCTCGCTGGCCGCGGACGTGCGGGTGTTCTTCAGGGAATCATCGCCGCCGGTATCCCAGCGCACGGCTTGGAAGCCACCAGTATTGAAGGTGGAGGCACCAGAAGTCTTGCCGGAGGTGCGCTGCGCACGAGTCTTTTCGCTGATGATGTCATTGAGCGGGTTGGACTCGGCGTGCGCCGCGGACGGCTGATTGCCCAATCGGCCGGCGATGGCATCGGCGGACGGGGCGCCGGAGGAGGACTGGGTGAAGTCCACATTGCCTTCCTCAGAGCCAGGGCGAGTAGCGGCCGCGGTCTGGGCCTCGAGCTGCATGATGCGGCGCGCCTCGGCGTGCAGGGCGGCCGGCTCATAGGTGAAGTCCTGGCCGGAAAGATCCTCGATCTGCTTGCGGATGGAAGCCAGCTCGGTGCGGATCTCATCCAGCAATTCTTGATCCGGCAGGGGCTGGCCGTCGGCGGCGCGGGCCTGCTTAAGCTCAGCGCGGTGAGCGCGCTCCTGCAGCTCCAGCTTGGTCACGGACTCCTCGGCCTTGCGGCGGTAGCGCATCACCAGGAAGAAGCCAAGCACGGCGGCCCACAAAGCGGCGATGAGCGCAATCTTAAGGGCTGCGGCAGAGCCGGAAATCAGCATGACGATGCTGGCTACAACGGCCAGCACCACGAGGACGATGAGCCCGATCTGGCCCAGATCCGGCTTGGTCGTCTTGGCGGGAGTTTTGCTAGAAGAAGAGCGCGGCTCAGTCATGCTCACTAATGTACCGCTTGTACCCCATCTGGTGGGGGCGGGGTCTCGCAGTGTCGCTCTAGCCGCAGGCCAGCCGCGGCCATCGCGAGGCCACCGAGCGCGGAGGCAATGACGCCCACGAGGTCATCGGAGGCCGCAGTGAGCGTACCGGCGTTAGGAATGACGTAGACGGCAATGCCGGCATAAATGCCACCCACGATGGAACCCGTCCATGCCGAGGCCTTTCCTACCAGCATGAACTGCGTGATGGTCATGGGGTTGAGCTGCGAATTATCCAGGCCAATGCCATGCTCGTCCTCGGTGGCTTGATCCACCTTCCAGGTCAGCGCCAGACAGACAACGGCCATGAGCCACAGCGTGGCCGAGACCGTTACCGGAATTTGCAGCATGGAGCCATAAAAGCGCGTGGTGAGTATGGCCGCGGCGGCGGCAAAGAAGACCCCGGTGCCGATGAGGGCACCCAGCGAGGTCCGTGTCATAGCTCCTCCATCATGCCCAGCCGGCGAATATCGGCGCGCTCTTTCGGGTCGAGTGCTGCTACCCGCTTGGCGACGCCCTCCCCACTCAACCTAGCACCAGCATCGGCCGCCAACCACGGAATCAGCACGAAGGCGCGCTCGTGGGCATAAGGATGCGGGACGATAAGCTCCGGGTCGTCGGAGGTATAACCTTCAATGTCGACGATGTCCACATCCAGCGTGCGCGGTCCCCAGTGGCGCACGCGGACGCGCTCGGCGGACTCTTCAAGCTTCTGCCCGCGGCGCAGCAGTTCCTTCGGGGTCTCGTCGACGTCCACGATGAGCACCGCGTTGAGGAATTCATCCTGGTCCGTCACGCCCCACGGAGGGGTGGCATAGACGGGCGAGGCGGCGACGATCTCGCCGGCGAACTCGTCGAATACCGTGCGCAGAAGCTCCACGCGGTCATCCATATTGGAGCCGATAGACAGCACCGCACGCATTAGAGGGTCCTCGCGTGCTTGCGGGAGCGGCGGGCGACCACGGCGACGTCGGCAAAAGTGCGCGGAATCGGCGCCTGCGGCTTGTGCAGGGTGACCTCCACGGCATGCAGGCCCTCGAAGGTCTCCATGATGGTATCGGCGACCTCGCTGGCGACGGTCTCGATGAGGTCGCGGGCGGGGCCTTCGATGATTTTCGCGGCGACGTCGGCAAGCTCGGCGTAATTGATGGTCTTGGTCAGATCATCGGTGGCGGCGGCCTCGGCGAACTCGGACCAGCAGGTGATATCCACGATGAAGGGTTGGCCGGTGCGCTTTTCTTCCTCGAAGACGCCGTGGTAGCCAAAGCATTCTAGGCCGATGAGCTCGATGCGGTCTGCCATGTTTTACTCCTTCGGGTTGCGCGGTAGGGCGGTGGATTTCATGGTGCCATTGCCATCGGCGCCATTGCTATAGCTGCCGCTGGCATTGGCCCCACCCTTGTAGCCATCGCCGGCGTTCCACGCGGCCGCAACATCGACGGCGTCGCGGGAGACGGCGACTTCATGCACGCGCACGCCCCACGCGCCCATCTGGGCGGAAATGGCGGTCACGGCCGCAGTCGCGGGATCGGCCAGCAACGGGCTGGACTCCACGCCGCGGTCCTCCCGGATGGCGGCGAGGAAGCGCTTGCGGGAAGCGCCCACCAGCATGGGGAATTCGGCGTCGAGGAACTCCGGCAGGGCCTTGAGCAGCGCCCAGTTATCCTGCGGGGTTTTGGCAAAGCCCAGGCCCGGATCGAGCACGATATTATCGCGGCGCACGCCGGCCGCCAGCGCGTTATTCGCCAGGCGCTCGAGGGTCTCATGCACATCGCGCACCACATCGCCGCCGTGGTCGGCGCTTCCGGCCGCGGAGCCAAAGGCGCCTTCCTGCAGCGTGCGCCAGTGCATCAGGCACACGGGTACGCCAGCCTCTGCCATCGCGCGATACATCTCCGGATCGGCCAGGCCACCGGAGACGTCATTAATCATGTCCACGCCGGCCGCTGCGGCCGCACGGGCCACCGAGGCGCGCATCGTATCCACGGAGGTGCGGATGCCCAGCTCACTCAGCGCCTTAATGACGGGAACCACGCGGCGCTTTTCGACGTCCGCCTCCACCCGCACCGCACCCGGCCGGGTGGACTCGCCGCCGACGTCAATCATGTCCGCGCCTTGCGCCACGAGTTCGCGGGCGTGGTTGATGGCGGCGTCGACGTCCAACCACTTACCGCCATCGGAGAAGGAATCCTCCGTGACGTTGACAATGCCCATCACCAGCGTGCGGTTGGCGATGCTCAGATCCGATACCGAGGTTGCCTGCTGCATGGCGTGCTCCTTCTCGCTTTCGTGGTGAACCGGGGGTTTAGCTGCGAATCAGGCTGAGCACCTCGGCGCGGGAGGCGGCATTATTTTTGAAGCCGCCGCGCACCGCGGAGGTGGTCGTCGTCGCACCCGGCTTGCGAATGCCGCGCATGGCCATGCACAGGTGCTCGCACTCAATGACCACGATGACGGACTGCGCACCGAGGACCTCCACCAAGGCGTCCGCTACCTGCTGGGTGAGGCGCTCTTGGACCTGGGGACGCTTGGCGTACATATCCGCCAGGCGAGCAAGCTTGCTCAAACCGGTAACGTGGCCGTCCTTGCCCGGGATGTAGCCAATATGCGCCACGCCGTAGAACGGCACTAGGTGGTGCTCGCAGGTGGAATAAATGGGGATATCGCGCACCAGAACCAGTTCTTGGTGGTCCTCAGCGAAGGTCTTGTGCAGGACCTCGGTCGGGTCCTCGTGCAGTCCGGCGAAGACCTCGCGGTAGGCGCGGGCCACGCGGGCCGGGGTTTCGCGCAAGCCCTCGCGGTCAGGGTCCTCCCCTACCGCAAGGAGCAGCTCACGCACCGCTGCCTCCGCCCGGTCTTGGTCAAAGGCGGCGCGAGCGGGAATGTGATTATCAGGCATTAGTTATCTTCTTGCTTGTCGTCCTCGCGCGCATAGGGGTTCTTGCGGCGATCCTTCTCATCCCAGCCAGGGGTAAACCACTGGCTGGTCTCGGCATCGGCATTCGCGCCGGCATCCGGCTTGTGGTGCTTTCCACCACCGGTAGCGGGGCGTGCGGCCGGACGGGCGGATGACTCGGAAGCCGGGGCGGACTGGGCGTCGCGGGACTGCTGGGCCGGCTGGGCCGGCTTGGACTCCGCGGATTCCTTAGCGGTGCCGCGGCCCAACTCGCGGGCGGTGTCCGGGTCGACGTAATCGCCGGCGTGCTGACCAAAGTTGAAGCCCACCTCACCCTTCGGCTCTTCGCCGGCGAGGCGGCGCTCACGGGCGGCCCGGGAGGCATCGAGAAGCGTCATCCGCTTAGGAAGCTCCTCGCCGCGCTCCTTCGCCAGCTCGACCGGGGTCTTCACTGGGGCGTAGCCAATCTGGCGCGGGAAGCGATCGTCTTCACCTGGGAAGACGTCGAAGGCCTCGCGCGGCTCGATACCGTCGAAGATGCGCTCCAGGTCGGGGCGACGCAGGGTTTCCTTCTCCAGCAGGGCCTCGGCCAGCTTATCCAGGTAGTAACGGTTGTTGCGCAGGATGTCATAGGCCTGCTCGTGCGCGCGCTCGAGCAGGTAGCGCATCTGCTCATCAATCTTGGAAGCAACCTCATCGGAGTAATCGATGGAGCCGCCACCACCCATCTGGCTGAAGGGATCGCCCTGCTCCTTGCCGTACTTGACGGTGCCCAGGTCCGGGGAGAAGCCGTACTCGGTGAGCATGGAACGAGCGATCTTGGTGGCGTTTTCAATATCGGAAGACGCACCGGTGGTCGGCGCACCGAAGACCAGTTCCTCGGCCGCGCGGCCACCCATGGCAAAGACCAAACGAGAGAAGAGCTCGTCACGGGTGTACATGCCCTTGTCGTCTTCCTGGGAGGTCATGGCGTGGCCGCCGGTGCGGCCGCGGGCCAGGATGGTGACCTTGTACACGCGCTCAATATCCTTGAGTGCCCACGCGGAAAGCGTGTGTCCGCCCTCGTGGTAAGCGGTGACCTTCTTCTCGTGCTCGGAGATAATCTTGCCCTGGCGGCGCGGGCCGCCCACCACGCGGTCGGTCGCCTCTTCCAAAGCGTCGTAGGTGATGACGTTGCCGCCGATGCGGGCGGTCAGCAAAGCGGCCTCGTTGAGCACATTGGCCAGGTCCGCGCCGGACATGCCGGCGGTGCGCTTGGCCAGCTGCGCTACGTCAACCTCTTCTGCCAGCGGTTTATTCTTTGCATGCACGCGCAGGATCTGCTCGCGGCCGGCCAAGTCCGGGTTGGTGACCGGAATCTGGCGGTCGAAGCGGCCTGGGCGCAGCAGCGCCGGATCCAGGATATCCGGGCGGTTGGTGGCGGCGATGAGGATTACGCCCTCGCGGTCACCAAAGCCGTCCATTTCTACCAGCAGCTGGTTGAGGGTCTGCTCGCGCTCATCGTGGCCGCCGCCGGTACCGGAACCGCGCTGGCGGCCCACGGCGTCAATCTCGTCCACGAAGATGATGCAGGGGCTATTTTCCTTCGCCTGCTTGAACAGGTCGCGCACGCGGGAGGCACCCACGCCGACGAACATCTCCACAAAGTCAGAACCGGAGATGGAATAAAACGGCACGCCGGCCTCGCCAGCCACGGCGCGGGCAAGCAAGGTCTTACCGGTACCCGGAGGGCCATAAAGCAGCACGCCGCGCGGGATCTTGGCGCCTAGGTCGTGGTAGCGGGTGGGGTCATCCAGGAAGTCCTTGATCTCTTGCAGCTCGTCCACGGCCTCGTCCGCGCCGGCCACGTCCTCAAAGGTATTGGTCGGCATATCCTTGGTCAATTCCTTGGCCTTGGAACCACCGATGCCAAACATGCCACCAGCGCCCTGCTGCATGCGGGACATGAGCCAGAAGAGCACGCCGAAGAGGATGATCATCGGCAGCAGCATGCTGAGCATGGAGCCCAAGAAGGATTCCTGCGTGACATTGGTCTGGTACTTTTCGGCACCGGAATCCTTGACGGCGTTAAAGACCTGCTCGGAGGCGCGGGCCGGGTACTTGGCCACGATCTCCTGCACGCCGTCGCGCTCGTCTACCGTGATTTCGTCCTTGAGCTTGATGCGCAGGCGCTGCTCGCGGTCATCGATTTCCACCTCATTGACGTTTTTGTCTTTGAGCTGGGTCAGCGCAACGGAGGTATCCGCTTGCACGTAGCCGCGGGCGTCGTTGCTAAAGAAGGTAAAGGCGTACAGCGCGATAAGGATGAGGGCCGCAATCCCGCCGTAGCGAAGAATCTTGTTGTTTTTCATTACTGCGCGATTTTAGTTGGTGGTATAGACATCAGGGTGGAGGGTGCCCACGTAAGGCAGATCGCGGTAGCGCTCCGCATAGTCCAAGCCGTAGCCGATGACGAATTCATTCGGGATATCAAATCCGACATCCAGCAGGTCAATATCGGCCTTGACTACCTCCGGCTTGCGCAGCAGGGTGACCACATTCAGCGAGGCAGGGTTGCGGCCTTCCAGGTTGCGGATGAGCCACGACAGGGTGAGGCCGGAATCGATGATGTCTTCCACGATGAGCACGTTGCGCCCGGCAATATCGCGGTCCAGATCCTTCAAAATGCGCACCACGCCAGAAGAGGAGGTGGAGGCGCCGTAGGAGGATACGGCCATAAACTCCAGCTCGGAAGGGATCGATAGCTTGCGTGCAAAGTCCGTAAGGAAGAATGCGGCGCCCTTGAGCACGCAGACCAACAGGAGGTCTTGCTCAGAGTCGGCATACTTTTCTGAGACCATATCCGCGAGTTCTTGGACGCGGCTTTGCAGTTCCTCTTCTCCAATGAGGATTGCTTCTACATCGTCACCGTAGCGGTTTGCGGGAACGGCGAAGTCTTTCTTGTCGTGCACGTGTGCGCTCCTTTAATGACCAGACAATAGTGCCAGTTTGCCACCTATACGGGCTACTTCCAACCTCTGCCCCACCTGCCGCGCCGATCGCACGGCCACCGGGCCTTGCCCGTGCCAGTGGGTGCACAGCTTGCCGACGTCCCCCACTCCCCTCCTTGTTACCTCTACCCCCTCGCTGACCAGCCACGCCGCGATCGCCCGCCGGCGCCGCGGTTCCGCCATCGCCGCCAGCTCGGCGCAGTCGGTGGTGGGTGGGGTGCGCAGGGCGGCGTCGTCAAGCGCGGCGTCGCCTGCTGCTTGCGCCAGCGCTGGCACCGCGTCCCCGCCGATAATGCGGCTCAACTGCGGAATGACCTCGCGGCGCAGCGCCACGCGGCGGAAATTCGTGTCCTCGTTCTGCGGATCCTGCCACGCCGAAAAGCCCAGCTCCGCGCAAGCGCCTTCGGTATCGGCGCGGCGCACGTTCAGCAGCGGCCGCACCACGCGGGCGCCTTCCACCTCGCTGCGTTCACTCATGCCGGTCACCCGCCCGCGCAGCGCGCCGAGCAGCAGCGTTTCCGCTTGGTCATCGGCCGTATGCGCCACGGCAACCTCTAATCCTTCGTCCGCGCACGCGGCGGCCAGTGCTCGATACCGCGCCGCCCGCGCGGCCGCCTCCATCGACTCTGCCCCTGCGGCAGCGCTCACACCGGCCGCAACGCCGAGCACCCGCGCCCGCGCGCCTAGCTTTCGCGCCTGTTCGGCCGCGCGCTCGGCCTGCGCCCGCGATCCGTCCTGCAGCCCGTGGTCTACGCACAGCGCGAGCACCTCGTGCCCCTCCGCCACGAGCGCCGCCATGAGGGCCAGCGAATCCGCGCCCCCGGAAAGCCCCACCGCCACTGCGTGGTCAAGGCCAGCGGTGCGCACGCCGCGCCGACACGCCAGAAAGTGCGGCGAAACTCGCGGCCAGAAGGGCTTATTAGAACTCATGCAATGCGGAAGCCAACGCGTCTTGAGCCTTGCGGGCGGCCAAGATATCGCCGTCATTTACAAGGAAGGCAAAGGCATATACGCGCCCGGAATTGCCCTGCACGGTGCCGGCTAGGGCCGAGACCCCAGTCAGCGTGCCCGTCTTGGCGCGCACATAGCCCTTGGCCGCGGAATCGCCATAACGCTCGTACAGCGTGCCATCGCCGCCGGCCACCGGCAGGTAGGACACCAGCGGGCGCAGGCGCGGATCCTTGACCGCGCCATTAATGAGCTGCGACAACAGCCCGGCCGTGAGCCGATTGTCCACCGAGAGCCCGGAATTGTCCTTAATGTCGACGCCCTCGACGTCGAATCCCTGCTCCCGCAGTACCTCGAGCGTGGCCTGCGTATCGCCTTCAAAGCTGGCTTCCTTGCCACGGGACATCGCCAGCTCACGCGCAATGGCCTCGGCCATGACATTATCGGAATGGCGCACCATTTCTCGGGCGCGGTCCGCTAGCGGCGGCGAATCCACGCTCGCCACCTCCTGCGCATTCTCTGCCACAGAGCCCATGCCTACCTTGCCCGCGCCGAGGCGATCGCCTAGCTGCTTAGCCACATCCAAAGCCGGCTCATGACTCCTCGGCACATCCCCCGTCGTCGCGCCCAGGCGACCACCGTAGAGCATGGCCGGTTCCATTGGCGCGACGAAGCCGCCGTCCACGTTTTCCGGATCCCAGCCCGGGGCCTGCGCCTCGCCGGACCATACGGAGGTATCGATGTAGACGCCATCGACCTGCTCGACGTTTTCCGAAATCTGCTCGGCCAAATCATCGAGCTGCTCATGCGTCATCCACACATCGCCCGCGGCCTTAATAACCACGTTCCTCTCATTCGCACCGCGGTAGACCTTAGTGGTGATTTTCTCGTTCTCATCCAGCGCCAACGTCGCCGCCGCGGTAGTGAGCACCTTCGTGGACGAGGCCGGGGTCAGCCGCTTATCCGCGTCGCGCTGCCACACCACGTCACCGGTTTCAGTATCGATCACCTCGCCGCCAAAAGTGGCAAGGTCTTTATTCTTAGCGAGCTCATCCAGCTTCGCGCTCAGCGCATCCAGATCTGCCTCGCCCGGCTGTGCTGCGCTCAACGGCTCCTCAGGAGCCTCGACCGCCTGCGCCTCCCCGTGCGAGAGATCGCCATATTCGCGCTGGAGGGTAACGCCCAGCGCAGCCGTACCTCCGACCGCTGCCGCTACCACGAGCGCGGTCGCTGACCACCAAACATGCTTTGCTTTCATTGCCTTTAACCCTAGCGCGAATCCGCAACGCGCTAGACTATGGGCAGTAATTGATACCCAATCCCCCATGGAGGACATCGCTGTGAGCGTTGAAGTAACCATTGAAATCCCGAAGGGCTCCCGCAACAAGTACGAGGTTGACCACGAATCCGGCAAGGTCTACCTCGACCGTTACCTGTTCACCCCGATGGCTTACCCGGCTGACTATGGCTTCATCGACCACACCCTGGGCGAGGACGGCGACCCGCTCGACGCCCTGGTCATCCTGCCGGAGCCAGTCTTCCCGGGCGTAGTCGTTGAGGCCCGCATCGTCGGCGTCTTCAAGATGACCGACGAGGCCGGCGGCGACGATAAGCTGCTCGCCGTCATCGACGACCCACGCTGGGAGCGCTACCAGGACATCAACGATGTGGAGCAGCACATCAAGGACGAAATCGAGCACTTCTTCGTCCACTACAAGGACCTGGAGCCGAACAAGGAAGTCACCGGCTCCGGCTGGGGCGACAAGGCCGAGGCAGAGAAGATCCTCGACGAGGCAAAGGCTCGCTTCAAGTAAAACTTCTGGGCGCGGGCCCCTTGGCCCCCTCCCGGGCGTTTCGATCAAATAGCACCGCGAAAGCGGCGGTTTTCAAGACCGTATTTGATCGAAACGCCCCTTTTTGTCCCCTTTTTTCGCCCTTCTTCGCATCCGCAAGCCCCTCCCCGCGACACCATCCCGTCCCCGCAGTACAATTCGATCACATAGCAGGCCGAAACCACCGGCCTCGGGGGACCTAATTGATCGAAATGAACGCCTAGGGGTGGGCGCATGAGAATCTTCACCACGCGCAAGGCCGCGCACCGCGCTATCAACAACCAAGCCGTGAAAATCTGCCACGGTCTCTATACCGAAGGAAAGCCCTCGCCGCGCGAACTCGCGGAAATCGTCTCCCATCGCTGGCCCGATTCGGCGCTCGACGGCTACTCGTGTGCCCACCACTACCTCGGCCACGCTTTAAGTTTCCCACTCCACTTCCTGCGCGCGGGAATGATGGCCTCCAGCCCGTACTTCCGCAGCCGCCGCGCCCGGCCGAAGGCGCTTGGTCAGCTCAATGGAATTAACGTGTGCAATCCGCTGCAGGCCACAGAAATCATGGCGGAGGAAGACGCCGTCGCCTTCCTCGAGGCCTGCTTTGCCGGCCAGTACGGCGCCTCCCAGATGGAGGGCCACATGCTTGATTTCCAGCGCTTCCCGCAGCACACCCGGCGCGTCCTGGAAAACACCATCCTCGGCGCTGATAGCGTCCCCGAGCGCAACCTCACCCGCGCGCTTCGGCCCCATGTCACCGTGCACAACAACAGATACATTGGCCCTTACCGCTGGGACTTACTCTTGGAGGAGCACAAGCTAGCCATCGAAGTCGACGGCTACGCCTACCACCAGGGCGAGAACCGGCAGCGGTTCGAAATTGACCGCCAAAAGCTTAACGACGCCGTCCACAGAGGCTACAAACCCCTCCACTTCACCGCTGCCACAATCGAGCACCACCTCGACATGGCCGTTGGCCAAGTCCTCGCGATAGTCCACGGAAAAGGCGACCTTGTACAGCCACCGTGGCAGTGGCACCACTACTGGCGGTGGGAACGAAGTCGCTGAGCAAGCTGGTCGGTGCAAAGAGGCGCGAGCCAGCCATCGAGCTCGGGCTCTGGAGCAACGCTCCGGTCAAAAGACGTATTCGCGGAGGCAAGACCAGCGGCCGGCTTGCCTAAGGTACGGACGATTTCCAGCTCGCCAAAGGCGGGAGGAAAGCTTCGTCTGAAGAGGCGGTCTCACCGCTAGTGAGCAACCACGCCCGGTGTGGATACGCGTACGTTCCGTGGCGTCCAATGGAAAGAAGTGTTGCGCGCAAGACACTGTCCGCGATGGCTTCCGAGGGCCCGGGCTTCTCCACCAGACAGACCGCATGGTCCTTCGCATCTTTATTTCGAGCAGTCGTGACCTAACTTTCTGGCCGGATTGTGCTCTGATTCAGCAACGTACGAGTTTTAACCTTCACTAGGTTGAGATTCCACAGTCGGGCCTCATCGACCATAGCGAATTCGGTGGTGTCCTCATCCGAGATGTCGACTTCGATGGTTACGGCATTGTCAGCGGAAGAAATGATGGTGAAGTTAAGCCCTTCAAGCCTGTCAATTAAAGTGGTGACCGCTTCGCTTCTCGGGGAGGTCTTGCCCGAAAGCGAGGTAGCAATATCAACGAGCTTCTTTTCACCGGGTGCTTCATCGCCACTGTCGATGAAGCAATATTGCTGAATTGGCGATCCATCCTCTACAGAGGCAATGAAATGATCTTCCGCTGAACCAACTTTCGTAACCGTAAGCATCCCCGTGACGTCCTCAAAAGCTAGCTGCTCCCGTGGACTGCGGTTATTGCAGGCAAAGTGAATGGTGTCGCCTTGCCGCTTAGTGATAACAATCCCTGAATCGCCAGTCATGCATTCATAGCCAGGTTCGACACCTTCCATGTAACTATGGAGGTACTCGTTAAAAACACTGAGCCAGTCTGACTTTTGTCCGGTTCGCAGACGAAAGCTTGAGCTATTACTTACGCCATCGGTAAGTCGAATGCTTTTTTCTGTCTCATTATCAAAGAGCACGAACTCAGCGCTATAGGTCCTAAGCCTCATTGCCGTGGGTGCCGTTCCTTGGCGAACTTCAAATTCGAGGTTGACAATATATTCGGAGTGAGGCTCCAAGCTCACCTCGATATCGCATTCAATGGTGATGCCATCGATTTCAAGCGTGCCTTGTCGAAGCTCTGTCCGCATCCCTGCCAGACTTTGCATCAAAAATTTCCCTTTCAAATCAGATGAATGCTGAAAACGTGGTGGAAAAGACCCACTCTCGCCATAAACAGAAAGCCGTACCTTGGGCTGTACGTAACTCTAATCACGCCCAAGACAGGTTCGCCTGAATTCAGCTCAGTTGCCGCTGGAAATTGATGCCCTGCACACATCCGCCGCGTCAAGGCGATTCTGGAGTACCTCTCCACGCACCGTTAAAACGCGCACGCACGCCTGCGCGGGGCCAGCGCCCTGTGCGTCACTTTGACCCCTCACACGAACCGACGATCTAAGTGCCACAGCCAGATCCGTGACTTGCACCTGCGTGCGCTCTACCACAATTCGTTCTTCACCACTACGAATCACGCGGTCCTTCGCATCCAAATTCTGAGCAATCGTGGCCTAGCTTTCCGCCCGGTTCGTGCTCCGATTCAGCAGACTGCGAGTGCGAACCTTCACAAGGTTGAGGTTCCATAGTCGGGCCTCATCGACCATAGCGAATTCGGTGGTGTCCTCATCCGAGATGTCCACTTCGATGGTGACGGCATTGTCGGCGGAAGAAATAATGGTGTAATTAAGCCCTCCCAGCCTGTCAATTAAGGTAGTGACCGCTTCGCTAGTCGGGGAGGCCGTGCCCGAAAGCGAGGTAGCAATATCAACGAGCTCCTTTTCCTCGGGTACCTCATCACCACTGTCAATGAAGCAATATTGCTGAATCGGCGATCCATCCTCTGCAGGGGCGATGGAATGATCTTCCGCTGAACCAATTTTAGTGAGAGTAAGCGTCCCCGTGACGTCCTCAAACGCTAGCTGCTCGCGTGGACTGCGGTTGTTGCAGGCAAAGTGAATGGTGTCGCCTTCCCTCTTGGTGATAACAATCCCAGCATCATCAGTCATGTACTCGTAGGCGGGTTCGACACCTTCCCAATAACTATGAAGGTACTCGTTGAAAACACTTAGCTTGCCATCTTTCTGTCCGGTGCGAAGGCGAAAGCTTGAGCAATTGCTAACACCGTCAGTAAGGCGAATGCTGTTTTCTGTCTCATTATCAAACAGTACGAACTCAGCGCTATAGGTCCTAAGTCTCATTGCAGTGGGTGCAGTTCCTTGGCGTACTGCAAATTCGAGGTTCACAATATATTCGCTGTGAGGCTCGAGGCACACATCGATAGCGCATTCAATAGTGATGCCATCTATTTCAAGTGTGTCTTGGCGACGCTCTAAACGCATTGCCGTCAGATCTTCCATTTAAAAGTATCCCCTTCAACGTAAATGAGTAGTGAAAAAGTGGTGGAAAACCCGCTTTCGCTATGAAGAGAAAGCCGAAACATCGGATTCCTATGCAGCCCAAAGTACATGCCCAAAATCTCATACGCTGGCGCATTGGCTTGGGCGGCATCCATCCTTCACGGGTTCCGTTGATTGTCCTGTTCCAGCGCACTCCCAGCAGCCACTCAGGCAGATGTGACCCAGGTCGCCTACAATCGCTTTCAGCCTCAGCACAACAACCCCGGAAGGACCCCACCACTATGGAGCTGCAGCTCAACTTCGTGCACGTCGACGCCGACATGATCACGGATCATGATTTCCTGTTGGACTCGCTTCAGAGCCAGGGGCTGGATGCCTTTCGGACCTTCGACCCGAAGATGGAGGAGGTTGCGGCGACACTGACGGAAATCTTCGGTCAGGAATTCCCAGCGCATTCGGCCATTACGGTAACGGTGGAATCGGGCAACCTGGAGCTGCAGGACCAGCTCACCAAGTTGGCTTACCTGCACGGCCTCGTTGTCTTCCTCGGCACCACGGACATCCTAGTCAATGCGACGGGCATCGATATCAGTAGTGCTGGGCTCGCCTCCTTGACCAACTCCATGGGCACGGTGTGGCGGCAGGTCAGCAGGGAAACGGTGGACCGCGCGTTCGAGGATGCGATTCGCCTGCCCGTGGGCGAGCAGACCTGGGTGCAGGTCATCAACCACGGCTCAGACTCCTACGACTACGGGGTGGACATGTCCATGCGCCTGCTAGCAAACGGGCGCTGTGAGATGGTGTGGACCAGCTTTCCCGCCGCAGATGCTGCCCCGGTATTCCGCAGTCTTACTGTCGGCAGCTACGAGGAGGCCCGGGAACTCCTCCTATCTTTCAGTGACCACAACCCGCTGATTGCGGAGCTCGACTGGGAGCCGTTGGCCCAGCGCCCGCAGAAGAACTTCCTTGACGCCGGGTTCCGCCACGAGCTTCCGTGGCGCCGGCTGGATGCAGTGAAGGAGCTTCCCGCGGGCGTGATGGTCCACCTGCATGCCTGGCCCACGATGTCGCTGGCGTACGGACGGAATGCACAGGGACAGTGGGTAGCAATGGCCTACGATCACCTGGGCACCGAGAACGTGCAAACGTTCGACATCGCAGACGAGGCCATCGCGGTAGTGGAACACTATCTAGGCGGGAACGGAGAGACCTTTTTTGAGATTTTCCCCGCCTCGTCAGTCTCGGATCCGGCACCGTACACCACGGTCACTGCCATGGAGCTGCCCGAGCGCGAGGAGCAGTGGACTGAAGCATCGCTCTGCACGATGCACCGCATCCGCGCCGCCCACAACGGCGAACCTGGGCCCCGGATGCAGCAGTTCATTTCTGCGGTAAACGCCAAGCTGGGAAGTGAAATCCTGCTCGCCGAGGAACACGTCGAGCCCCACGCCCTCACCCGGTTGCTGATCCCCGCTGAGGTCACGGCGGTCACCCTAGAGCGACTTGCCCACGTGGCCTCGAACTACGGCGTCTCTCTGGTGATGGATGACACCATGGCGCTGTACAACCCGTCAGGGCGGGCTTTGCCCAATGCAGAAAAGTGCACGTTGACGCTGCTATCCGAGAATCGCTACGCCAATACCTGGGAGACCACTACGCCGTCGGCAGTCACGGAAGCGGCGCTGCGTCTGTTCCCGGGTTGGAGGCTTAAGGTCATGTCCGGGCGGAATGTGGACTTTCAGGAGCGCTACGCCCTCGAAGTGCGGCAGCAGGATGGGGGTTTTGAAGTAAACCTGGCCGCCCCCGACGGCGGCATGTACGCAATTCCCGATATCCCCCTCCCCTACGCGTTGGAGATGATTGTTGAGTTCACCTACGGTCCGGCACAGATGGTTGACAAGGTGAATTGGGAGCGCAGCCACACGCCCGCAGATGTGAGCGAAGAAGAGCGCTTCGTGCTCAGCGGCACCCTTACTGGCCGAAACCCGTACCTCTTTGAAGAAAGACTTCTTAACGCCGTCCGGGGCGAGGGCCTCTCGGAGGTCGGCACCTGGGCAGTGGTCCATGACCGGCTGGTCCCCGGCGATTACTGCCAGGTCGACCGTGTGGAGCCCGCAGAGAGCGGTGCGGCGCGCTACCTCGTCGAGTGGGGCCACAACAACGGTGAAGAGGAACACTTCCAAATGCTCCTTGAGGACATCGACCAAGCCCTGTCGCTCCTTCATTGGTTTGCGCAGGGAAACCGCGCGGAGTTTGAGGCCCTGCCTTGGACGCGACAAGAGGGGCAACCGCACTAGTCCCGGCACGTGACTAGGGTATGAGGCATGAAAAACGTTCAACCAACCGAAGTACCAGAAGGCGCTCAGCTCATTGATGTCCGCGAGAATGATGAGTGGGCGGTGGAGCGCGCGAAGGGCGCGACCCATATCCCGATGAGTGAGATTACGGGTCGCATCCAGGAAATCGACCCAGACAAGGATATTTACGTCATCTGCCACGCGGGCGGCCGCAGCATGCAGGTCTGCCAGTATCTGGAGCATGCGCTGGGCTGGGACACCATCAACGTCGATGGCGGCACGGATAAGTGGAAGGCTGCCGGACTTCCCATCGAAACGGATTAATTGGCCTTAACCAATCTTTTGGGATTATTATGATGGTATGGCTTCCACGAATAATTCTGTAATCCCAACTGCCCTACTCGAATCCCCGTCGTTCCAGCTGGAGCGCCTCCGCCGCCGCACCCGCGATGGCGTCGAGGCTGCCCTGCAGACCAAGCAGACGACGCTGCGCGAGTACTGGGTCCTTACCTGCCTGGTGGACGCGGATGCCGCATCGCAGTCCTACCTGTCCGAGACCCTGGCCATTGATGCCTCTGACATGGTGCGTCTTATCGACGCCCTCGAGGACCGCGGCTGGGCCAAGCGCGAGCGCGATCCAAAGGATCGCCGCCGCCAGATCGTCGCGTCCACCAAGAAGGGCGCGAAGGTTCACAAGGATCTGGCGGAGCTTGTTGCCACTGCCGAGGACGAGGCCTTGGATGAGTCCACCAATAAGCAGCTCAAGCACCTGCGAAAGTTGGCCAAGTCCATCATTGCCGCGGACGAGGACGAGGCATAAATGGCGGGCCCCGAATCGCTCGTCCCGCAGCAGTACCTTCTAGGTAGCGCGGCGCCGCGGCCCCGCACGCTGTGGGACATCATCACCACTACCGCGGAGATGCACCCAGACGCCGCCGCGCTGGACGACGGCGAAATCATCACCTACTCCGAGCTCATCCACGAGGTCGAGCTGTGGGCCACCGAGCTGCACGCCAATGGCGTGCGCCGGGGCGATCGGATCGGCATTCGGATGACCTCCGGCAAGCGCGAGCTCTACCTCGCCATTTTGGCGACCCTGGCGGCGGGCGCGGCCTACGTGCCTGTCGACGCCGATGACCCAGACGAGCGCGCCGAGATGGTCTTCGGCGAGGCCGATATCGATGGCGTCTTTACTGATGAAGGCTTCCGCTTCCTGCGCGATTCTGCGCGCCCGGACGCCCCCGACAGGTCCGCCGAGGAGCCGGCTGAGAACCCCAATACCCCGCGCCCAGAAGACACCGCGTGGATCATCTTCACCTCCGGTTCTACCGGCAAGCCGAAGGGCGTGGCTGTAAGCCACCGTTCCGCGGCCGCCTTTGTGGATGCCGAGGCCAGCCTCTTTTTGGTCAATCACCCGCACGGGCCGCTCGGCCCGGAGGATCGTGTGCTCGCCGGGCTGTCCGTCGCCTTCGATGCCTCCTGCGAGGAAATGTGGCTGGCCTGGGGCCACGGTGGCTGCTTGGTCCCGGCGCCGCGATCTCTGGTGCGCTCCGGCATGGACTTGGGCCCGTGGCTCATCCGCCGCGATATCACCGTCGTGTCTACCGTGCCTACCTTGGCGGGCCTGTGGCCGGCTGAGGCGCTGGATAATATCCGCCTGCTCATCGTCGGCGGAGAAGCCTGCTCGCAGGAGTTGGTGGACCGCCTGGCCACCGAGGACCGCGAGATGTGGAATACCTACGGTCCTACCGAGGCCACGGTCGTCGCCTGTGCGCAGCAAATGCTGCCCGGACGGCCGGTGTCCATTGGCTTGCCGTTGAATGGTTGGGACCTGGTGGTCGTCGATAAGCAGGGCATGCCTGTGGAAATGGGCGGCGTCGGCGAGCTGGTGATCGGCGGCGTGGGACTGGCGTCCTACCTGGATCCGGCTAAGGACGCGGAGAAGTACGCCCCGCTGGAGTCGATAGGCTGGCAGCGTGCGTATCGCACCGGTGACCACGTGCGCCTGGAAGAAGACGGGCTGTACTTCGTCGGCCGCGTGGATGACCAGGTGAAAATTGGCGGGCGCCGCATCGAGCTCGGCGAAGTCGAAGCTAACGTCGCGGCTCTGGATAACGTCTATAACTCGGCCGTGGCCGTGCAGAAGACCCCGGGCGGCGAGTCCGTCCTGGTGGGCTATGTTTCCCTCGAAGATGAGGCCAAGGGCTTCGATCACGAGGCCGCGCACGCCCGCTTGGCCGAAACCATGCCGGCCGCGCTCGTCCCGCGCATCTGCGTGATGGAAGAACTGCCGGTGCGCACCTCCGGCAAGGTTGATAAGAAGGCCCTGCCGTGGCCGCTGCCGGGAGTGGGCGTGGAATCGACCACGCTGACCGAGACCGAGAAGTGGCTCGCGGAGCTGTGGGTAGAAACGCTCGGCGTGTCCGTGGAAGACGAGAACGCCGACTTTTTCTCGCTCGGCGGCACCTCGCTGGCGGCCGCGACCCTCGTGGGCCATATCAGGGAGCGCTACCCCACCGTGGCCGTGCGCGACCTCTACGACCACCCGCGCTTGGGCTCGCTGGCTGAGCTCATTGCGGGAGCCGAACCGCGCCCCGCGGCTGCCGACGTCCCCTTGCGCGAGGTCACCAAGGTCGGCTTCGGCACCCGGCTCGCCCAGACCCTGATCCAGATCCCCGTCATGACGCTGGCCGCATCCAGCTGGCTGGCCTGGCTCATGCTGGGTTCCACCGTGGCGGCATCGCTGGGCTTTGAGTGGGCCGCGGCCTATCCGTGGTGGCTGGTCATCGTCATGCTCATCGTCTTTGTCACCCCCGTCGGCCGCATCCCCATTGGCGGCTACGGTGCGCGTCTTATTACGGCCGGCATTAAGCCGGGCGATTACCCGCGCGGCGGTTCGACGCACCTGCGCATCTGGGCGGCCGAGCGCTGGGCTAATACCTCCGGCGCGAGCTCGCTGGCCGGTGCTACGCGCGTGAATAACTACGCCCGCACGCTTGGTGTCAAGGTCAAGCGCGGCGTGGACCTGCACTCCCTGCCGCCGGTGACCGGCCTGCTCACCTTGGGCAAGCACGCCGCCATCGAACCTGAGGTGGACCTCTCCGGTTATTGGCTGGACGGCGATATCCTGCATGTCGGTGCCATCGACGTCAAGGAAGGCGCTCGCGTGGGCGCGCGCTCCACGCTGCTTCCTGGCACCGTAGTGGGCAAGTATGCCCACGTGGAGGCCGGTTCTACCGTTACCGGCCGCAAGAAGATCAAGGACGGCCAGCGCTGGTCGGGCTCGCCTGCCCAGAAGGTGGGTCGCTCCAAGCACCGCTTCCCGTCCCATACGCCCAAGCGCCGGCCGTGGTGGGTGGCCATTTATGACGCCACCTCCGTCCTGCTGGCCATCCAACCGGTTGTAGCGCTGGCGGTAGGCGCGGCCATCGTCTTGGCCCTCGTGCATTCCACGGGTGGCGATAGCTTCGTCGGCGCGATCTTCTTCGCGCCCGTTGGCGCGCTGGCGGCCTTTGCCACCTATATGCTGCAGACTTGGCTGGGCGTGCACATCCTCTCGCTGGGCATTAGCCCGGGCGTAGCACCCGTGCGCTCGGCCAAAGGCTGGCGCCTGTGGGCCATCGAGCGCCTCATGGACGAGGCTCGCACCAAGCTCTTTCCGCTCTATGCCTCCCAGCTGACCCCAGCGTGGCTGCGCTCGCTCGGCGCGGAGATTGGCGCCAACGTGGAAATCTCCACCGCGGTTATGATCCCCAAGCTCACCGAGGTCAAAGAAGGTGCCTTCCTGGCCGATGACACCATGATCGGCGGCTACGAGCTCGGCGGAGGCTGGATGCGCACCGGCGAGACCAAGGTGGGCAAGCGCTCCTTCGTGGGCAACTCCGGCATCACCGCACCCGGCCGCAAGCTATCCAAGAACTCGCTGGTTGCCGTTCTTTCTTCTACCCCCAAGAAGACGAAGGCCGGCGCCAACTGGTGGGGTGCACCGCCAGAGCGCATGCGCCGCGTGACCGTAGAGGTGGACTCCCCCGCTAACTCGGGCGAGGCGCTGACCTATAACCCGGGCTTTGCCGTCAAGGCCGCCCGCGGCGTGGTGGAAACCATGCGCCTTTTGGCACCGATGTTTTCTGCCATGCTGCTCGCGGCAACCCTTAGCGTCTACGACTCGCTTCTCGACGCCCTCGGCTTCCCCCTCACCTGGCTCCTCTCCGGCCTCGTGCTCATGGGCATGGGTGCGGTGGCCATGGCCGTCACCGTCGCGGTGAAGTGGATCTGCGTGGGCAAGCACCGCGCGGCCGACCACCCGCTGTGGTCCGCTTTTGTCTGGCTCAATGAGCTGCAGGATACCTTCGTGGAGGTCGTCGCCGCGCCGTGGTTCTTCCAGCACACCTACGGCTCCGGCGAGATCAACCTGGGGCTGCGCGCCCTCGGCGTGGAGATCGGCCGCGGCGCGTGGATCGATTCCTACTGGTTCCCGGAAACGGACCTCATCCGCGTCGGTGAGGCCGCCACCGTGGGCCCTGGCACCGTGGTGCAAACCCACCTTTTCCAGGACCGCGTGATGAGCCTAGATACCGTCACCATCCAGGACGGCTCCACGCTGGCCGCCCACTCGGTGGCGCTGCCGGCCTCGCTCATCGGCACGGCCTCCACCGTGGGTCCAGGCTCGCTGGTCATGCGCGGCGACCGCGTGCCCACCAACGCCGTATGGCAGGGCAACCCCATCGAGCCGTGGGAGCGATAGGCCGCCGCCATAATCTGCGCCCTACCGCGAAAAGTCCTGGTATTTAATCATCTCGCCGGACTTGAAGTCCCAGGCCTCCACCCGGATACGGTCAGCAAAGACCTTGACCCGCAGTCCGGTGGAGGCCTCTTCCTTTTCCTTAACAATTTTTTCGTCATTATCGCCATCCGGTAGGTACTCGTTGAGGATGGCGCCGGTGTTGACCACTGGGAAACCGATGCGGCCGGCCTCGCCGGTGCCGTCATAGCGGCGGGTTCCCCACCAGTTATTCTGACGCAGCGAGGAGTGGCTGTGGCTGCTAAACCACACGATGTTGTTGTACTTATTGACCACGTTGGATAGCGCCTCGAGGTCCTCAAAGTCATTCTGGTACCACGCCGAATGGGACATCGATACCGTCTGCGGCAGCAACGGATGGCTAAAGACCAACGCCGGCGTGCCCTTAGCGTCCCAATAAGCCAGGCGCTCATCTAGCCAGTTGAGCTGCTCCTTGCTAAGGCGCTGGAACGGATCCTTGCCGTGGCGCAGAATATCGGAATAAAACTCGGTATTTACCGAAATGAGCGGCACCCCATCCACCACTTCTTCCTTCCACGGCTTGTCCTGGCCGGAGTGCTTCAGGAAGCGATCCAGGTAGGTCTTAGAGCCTTCCTTGCCATACATTTCGTGATTGCCGATGGTCCACAATTCCTTGCCCGAATCGTGCGGCACCTCGCTGTGCGCGGCCAAGAAATCATCCCACTGCTGCTGCGAGCCATCGTCTACGAGGTCGCCGTTGAGTACGAGTGCCCCGGCCTTATCCTCCATACCGTTCAACTGGCGGACCGCGTCTTTGTAGTCTTGGGGGTCACCCTGGACGTCGGAAAGCACGTCCACGGTAGCCTGCGGCGAGCCCTGAAGCTCACCGAGCGGCTTGACGACGCCCACGTTATCCACCGCCCACCACCAGTCATCATTGCCGTTGTTGTAGCTGAAGCTAACCTGCATATTCTTTGCTCCGGCCGGCACGTCCAAGCCAATGGACTCGTGCTTGGAGAAGACATCCTTATCAAAGACGGCGATTTCCTGAGCTTCCCCACCATCGAAGGAGACCGTCACCGTGGCATTTTGCCCGTCCTTGCCCTGGCGGTAATGGTGGTCGAATTCCACATTCACCCTCTCCTGCCCCGCCACCGGGATGGCCGGGCTCTTTAGACCCGCGGTCATGGAATCACCTTCGGCCAAGCGCTGCTGCTTGTTGTCGATGATGGCGAAGGTGTCATGCGCCTGGGTGAAATAGTGGCGCATATCGGTACCAGAGGCCCAGGTCCAATGGCGCATGTTGCCAAAGGTCCAGCCCTTCCAGCGCGCCTCACCCGAGTCCACGCCGTGTACGTCAGTGCTCCACCCCTCCGGCGCGCGGTGGGTAAACCATGCCGGGGTATCCACCCCGTCGAAGCTCTCCTGCCACAGCACCCGCGATTCTGTGCCTTCCCCCGGCTGCACATCGTCTCCCGCCGAGGACCCCTCGGACGAGCCCTGGGAAGACCCCCAGGAAGAGCCTAACGATGACCCCAAAGAAGAACCAAAGGAGGAACCCGGAAGCGAGGACTGGGCCGCCGCGACGGGCGCGCCCACCATTGCGGTGAGCGCTAGGACAGAAGAGAAAGCACAGAGTTTATTTTTCATAATTCAATTTCTATCCGGCCTGGGCAACGAGGCGGTTACATGTACGTAAACTCTTGGCAAGCACTACATGCCTGCCAAGAGTTCTCGCTTTGAGTTCAGTGTGAATCTAGGCGTGGCGGTCGAGCCAGTCCACGACGGTATCGAGGGCCTGATCGGCAGCCGGCTCATTGAAGACCTCATGCTTCTGGCCTTCCCAAGTCACATACTCCACGTCCTTAGAGGAGATGGAGTTGTACCAATCCTGGGAGAAATACGGCGGCACGATGCCGTCCTTGGTGCCGTGCATGATGAGCGTCGGTGCGGTGAAGAGGTCCGCATTGACGGCGTCATAATTCGCGATTGCTGCCAGCTGCAGGGCGGTACCGGCGCTGGCCTTCTGCGCGATGAGCGGGCTCGAAGCATACTCGTCCTTCACCGTCTGGCTGGTGGAAACACCATCCGTAAACGGGTTGGAAAGCTTAACGTCCTTGCTCCACTCCGGCGATTGTGCGCCGATTTCAGTGCGGTGCGGAATCAGGTTCTGCGCATAGTGCGCATTGAAGCTGGCGAGCTGGGCCAGCGGCAGGCGTTCAAAGATGGTGGGATCCAGCTTCTTCTGGGTCTCCGAAATATCATCCGGGGTGATATTCTTTCCGGCCACGTTCTTGCCAGAAAGGTTCAGCGGCGCGCCGCCACCGTTGGTGATGATGCCATCGACCTTGCCCGGCTCACGGATGCCATAGGCCTCCACAGTCAGCGAGCCCATCGAGTGGCCCAGCAGGAAGGTCTTTACTCCCTGGTTTTCCTCCTTGGCTATGTCCACCACATGGTCAAAGTCATCCAGGATGTACTGGAAGTTATCGATGTGCCCCAGTGGCACGCTGCCGCCAGCGGACTTGCCGTGCCCGCGGTGGTCTACACGGTAGACGTTGTAGCCCGCATCCAGCAGGCGCTTGGCGACGTAATCATATCGCCCCGAATGTTCAGAGACACCGTGCGCAAGAACCACCGCACCGCGTGGGTTGGCTACCTTCTGCTTGCGGTAGTAGATCTTGACGCCCTCGCCGTGAGCGCTGTCGAAGTAGCCTTCCTCATCGGATACCTGCTTTTCCGAGACGGTTGGGCGTCCAAGGACATCTGGTTTCTGATCTGTCGCGGGCGCAGGCGCCGGGGCTTCCTGGGCGATTGCCCATGCCGTGAGCGTGCCAGATACCGCAACTGGTGCCGCCAGTACTGCTGCCGCCGTCAGGCAAGCGGTTACGTGCTTCTTCATCATCACTGTCTCCTCGTGGTGCTGGAGGTCATATCCTTGCGTTAGATGAGATTGGGATAACAGTGATGCTAAATATCCTGAGACGGAGTTCACAAATAGTTTTCGACAATATTACCTACGGTTCCGTAACATAACCGCACGGAAATACCCCTTTAAAATCCCCTAATTTCCACGAAACTATTCCTCCCCAATTACCCCCTTTTGGCACCTCTAAAACAAAAAGCGGGAAACCCGGACTTACCGAGTTTCCCGCCTACTGTGCGGCTACTTTAGCTCAACCTAGTCACCAATCTGATCGCGACCACGCTTCACGATGTTCTCATCAACCTCGCCCACCAGCTCGTGATCCTTGTTCGTGTACTCGAACTTGGACAGCACATAGCGCATGGCGTTAATGCGGGCACGCTTCTTGTCGTTGGACTTAATGGTGATCCACGGCGACTCTTCCGTATCCGTGTAGCGGAACTGCTCTTCCTTCGCACGAGTGTAGTCATCCCACTTATCCAGCGAAGCCAAATCCATCGGGGACAGCTTCCACTGACGTACCGGGTCGATCTGGCGGATAGCGAAGCGGGTGCGCTGCTCCTTACGGGTAACAGAGAACCACAACTTGGTCAGGGAGATACCCGAGCCAAGAATCATATTCTCCAGCATCGGAACCTCACGGAGGAACTCCGCGTGCTGGCTTTCGGTACAAAAGCCCATAACGCGCTCCACACCGGAGCGGTTGTACCAAGAGCGGTCGAAGAAGACGATCTCGCCACCGGCTGGGAAGTGTTCAATATAGCGCTGGAAGTACCACGAGGTGGACTCACGCGGCGACGGCTTCTCCAGAGCCACAGTGCGAGCACCACGCGGGTTCAGGTGCTCGTTAAAGCGCTTAATGGTGCCACCCTTGCCGGCCGCATCGCGACCCTCAAAGATAATAATGTGGCGCTGGCCGGTTTCCTTGGTCCAGTTCTGCCACTTCAGCAGCTCGATCTGCAGAGCACGCTTCACAGACTCGTACTCATCGCGAGTCATACGCTCATCATAGGGGTAATTTTCCCGCCAAGTCTGAACCGGGGAACCATCCGGCATGATCAACGAAGGATCATCTTCATCGGTTCCATCGACGACGTAGCCGTCAGTTTTTGCCAGGTCAATCTCGGGAAGGTCGTCGTCTTTAATATCAGCCATGCATTTAGTGTAACCCGAATGTAGACATCTAGCGCGCTAAATTTCTGTAGTTACCCCTGCCCCCAAATGAACAACAAAACAAAAAGAAGGCCTACCGAAACGGTAGGCCTTCTTGCTTCAGCGAGCGTTAAAGCTCAGAACTGAAGGATGTTCTTATGCGAACATGCCGATCAGCTTGGAAGCACCCTTAGCTACATCAACCAGCGGGGATGCAACCAGGAAGAGCTGGTCGAAGACGTACTTGATCGGCTCGAAGATGCCCTCGGAGGAAGCAGCGAACTGGGAAATGAAGTCAGACATTTTGTCTCCTTAAGACTTGTTTAGGAAATGAAATTACTTGGAGGAAAGGAAATCAGCGTAGGAAGAAAGATTCTCGTTGATGCCCTTGATCGGTGCCATCTCGCCGCCTACGAACAGGTGACCGAAGCCCTGCAGGCCGCCAAGAACCTTTGCCCAGCCTTCCCAGGTGTTAACGAAGTTGTCCAGGTGAGTCTGTACGAGGGAGAGATCCATGTTTGAACTCCTAAAATAGTTCCGAAGCTATCTTGCCCCGGAGGGGTTTGCAGTTTGCAGACACCCTCAGTGGGCGTCACAAGAAATATTTTGGCACAAGTTCAATCTAAAGCAAGTCAATGTTGCATAGGTGTCTTCACATCTAGGCGATTTGATAAGAAAAGAGTTATATCCCATAGGGGGTATTGGAAAATTTTTACCTCACGACACAATCGCCCTGAACTGCGATTTTTGTTTGCTAAATAGTTGATTGCGTTAAATAAAATTTAACACTGTAACGCTTCGGGGTGTAGCGAACGATAGCTATACCCGTAAACTAGCCTTCCCAAGCGAAAAAATTTTTCTAATCCAGCCCGTTAAAATTACCCCTATACGGGGTCAGTGGGGCGCATGGTTCGCGTGTTAAGCACCGTGGCGCTGAATTGTAAGCCTGCCTGAGCAATAAATCGGGCATTGTGAATTGAACATGTGCACCGATTAGAAAACTACATTGACAAGCAGATTCAGCGATTGGCTCGAGAATTTGCGCCGCGCCCATATCGTATCGGCGAAGCAAAGTGGTGTAGACACGCCGAAGCGCCCCACCTCATGCGCTCTAAAGCACAGAAGCGGGGCGCTCAAAAGGGGCTAGAAGGCTGCTAAGAGCCTTGTCTGAGCCCGTCTCTAGACCTATCGGGGATTGGACTTAGAAGCCCATGCCGCCCATGGCGTCAGCGTCCGGCATGCCGTTGTTGGCGCCGGCCGGCTCAGGCTTGTCGGCAACGACAGCCTCGGTGGTCAGGAACAGAGCTGCAATGGAAGCAGCGTTCTGCAGAGCGGAGCGGGTGACCTTAACCGGGTCATTGATGCCAGCCTCCATGAGGTTGACGTACTCACCGGTAGCAGCGTTCAGGCCCTCGCCTGCCGGCAGGGAGGAAACCTTGTCAGCAACAACGCCTGGCTCGAGGCCAGCATTGTGTGCAATCTGCTTCAGCGGTGCAGACAGGGCCTCGCGGACGATCTTGACGCCGGTAGCCTCGTCGCCCTTGAGGTCATCCAGGGAATCCAGGACGGAAGCGGCCTGCAGCAGTGCTACGCCACCGCCGGCAACGATGCCTTCTTCCACGGCAGCCTTTGCGTTGCGGACTGCGTCCTCGATGCGGTGCTTGCGCTCCTTGAGCTCCACCTCGGTAGCGGCACCGACCTTAAGGACGGCAACGCCGCCGGAGAGCTTAGCCAGGCGCTCCTGCAGCTTCTCGCGGTCGTAGTCAGAGTCGGAGCTTTCGATCTCGGCACGGATCTGCTTGATGCGGCCGTCGATCTGCTCCTGGGAGCCAGCACCCTGAACGATGGTGGTCTCGTCCTTGGTGACGACAACCTTGCGTGCCTGGCCCAAGTACTCGAGCTCGGCGGTCTCGAGGGAGAGGCCGACCTCCTCGGAGATGACCTGGCCGCCAGTGAGGATGGCCATGTCCTGCAGGGTGGCCTTGCGGCGGTCGCCGAAGCCCGGTGCCTTAACCGCAACGGACTTGAAGGTGCCGCGGATCTTGTTCACAACGAGGGTGGACAGGGCCTCGCCCTCAACGTCCTCAGCGATGATGAGCAGCGGCTTGCCGGACTGCATGACCTTCTCCAGCAGCGGAACCAGGTCCTTGATGTTGGAGATCTTGGAGGAAACCAGCAGGATGTACGGATCCTCCAGGACCGCCTCCTGACGCTCCATATCGGTAGCGAAGTAGCCGGAGATGTAGCCCTTATCAAAGCGCAGACCCTCAGTTACCTCGAGGTCAACGCCGAAGGTGTTGGACTCTTCCACGGTGATAACGGAGTCCTTGTTTACGGAGCCGTTGCCCACGGTGTACATAGCCTCGGCGATCTTCTCGCCGATGGCCGGGTCAGCAGCGGAGATGCCAGCGGTGGTAGCGATCTGCTCCTGGGTTTCTACTTCCTTAGCAGAGGAGAGCAGGGAGTCTACAACCTTCTTGGTTGCGGTCTCGATGCCGCGCTTGATGCCCATGGGGTTGGAACCTGCGGCTACGTTGCGCAGACCCTCGCGTACCAGAGCCTGTGCCAGCACGGTTGCGGTGGTGGTGCCGTCGCCTGCGACGTCGTCGGTCTTCTTGGCAACTTCCTTGACCAGCTCGGCGCCGATCTTCTCGTAAGCATCCTCGAGCTCGATTTCGCGAGCGATGGAAACACCGTCGTTGGTAATGGTCGGGGCGCCCCAGGACTTTTCCAGGACGACGTTGCGGCCCTTGGGGCCGAGGGTGACCTTGACGGCGTCGGCAAGCGTGTTGAGGCCGCGCTCGAGGCCGCGGCGGGCCTCTTCATCAAAAGCGATAATCTTTGCCATTGTGTTTGTGCTCCTTGGTTTATTGAGGACGACACTCACGTCTTTCTCGCTGCGGACGCCCGCGACGGCATGGCTGGTGAGTGTGAACCAACCTCAACCACAACGATGTAGATTTATCTGACACTCATACTGTGCGAGTGCTAACGACCATTCTGGCACTCTCCTACCGTGACTGCAAGAAAAATGGCGCCCCCGCGAAGGGACGCCATTATATAAGGAATGGATCAAAAACTAGGAGCTCTTCACCGTGCGCTTGGTCCAGCGGTAGATGAACGTCAGCGCGATAATAAAGAGGATCACGCCCACCACGGTGGCGGAGGCACCACCCTCAAAGATTTCCAGCGGGCTGTCGCCGCCAGCGGCGGCAATGATGCCGGCGTTGACCACACCAAAGAGGGACTCACCTACGATGAGGCCGGTAGCCAGGAGGGTACCCATACGCTTGGCAAACTCCGGGTGGGATTGCTTCGCGGCCCACTTGTCATAGAAGGTGCCCAAAATAGCACCGATGGGGATGACGATGGTCAGGGCGGCCGGTAGGTACATGCCCATGCCGGCGGCCAGCGGGGACAGCGAGTACTTATCGGTGAACTTGCGCAGGAGCTCGTCAACAATAATAAGGACAGCACCAATGGCCATACCGATAAAGATGAGGTTCCAGTCCAACGAGCTATCGAAGATGCCGGAGGCAACGGAGGACATCAGGGCGGCCTGCGGGGCGGCCAAGGCGTCTTCACCGGCGCCTTCCATGCCTTGGAAGCCGAAGCCATTGAGCATGACCTGCAGAATCGGCGGGATGACCAGGGAGCCGAAGACCACGCCGATGATGAGCGCTACTTGCTGCTTCCACGGAGTAGCGCCGACGAGCTGACCTGTCTTGAGGTCCTGCAGGTTGTCATTGGAGATGGTGGCAATGCCAAAGACGATGGCCGCGGTGAAGAGCGTGTAGGCCACCAAAGACAGAGGATCCGCAGTGGTGCCGCGGGTGACGGCCGCGATGAGCAGCGAGGCGGCGAGCACGGCGATGATGCCGATGGAGGAAATGGGCGAGTTAGACGCACCAATCAGGCCAGCCATGTAGCCGCACACGGAGGCGATAATCAGACCTACCAGCAGGGTAAAGAGGACGGAGACGGTGATGAGCACGGCCATGTGGTCGTGAATATCGGTACCGCGTACGAAGTCCCACAACAGCAACGCGATAGGCACCATGAACGCCACGATGGTGGTGGCGACATAAGGGAAGGGAATATCGCGCTCGGTGACATCCACGGTGGAGCCGGACTTGCGGGCGCGCGAGGAGGCTAGGGACTGGCGGATGCCCACAGCAATGGGAGCGGCGATCTTCAGCAGGGTCCAAATGGCGGCAATGGCCATGGTGCCCACGCCGATGAAGCGGATGTCATCGGAGAAGGTGGTATCGACGACGTCGGCAAGCGCGGTGGCGCCCGTAATATCGCCGGTGGTGAAAATGGGCAGCAAAATGAAGTAGGAAATCACCACGCCTACCAGCATGGCAATGCCTACCGGCAGGCCCACCAGGTGGCCCACGCCGATAAGCGCGGTGGACAGGCTGGTGCCCAGGGTGGTCGCGCCAGCGCCGAGCTTGAAATAGGCGGTGACTTCGGAGGCGGCGGCCTTCATTGCGGTCAGCAGCGCCATAACGGCCGAGGTAATGCCACCCGCGACGATAACACGCAGGCCCTTGGCATTTTCTTCCTGGCTGGTGCCGGAGGCATTTTCATCGCCCACCTTGAGGACCTCGGCCGCGGCCACGCCCTCCGGATAGGGCAGATCGGAGCCGGTGACCAAAGCGCGGCGCAGCGGGATGGAATACATCACGCCCAGCACGCCGCCGATGATGCACACGCCAGCCGTCTGCACGAAGCCAAAGCCCTGCCAGTACCCCACCATCACCAAGCCGGGGAGCACAAAGATGATGGCGGACAAGGTACCCGCGGCAGAGGCAATGGTCTGCACGATGTTGTTTTCTTTAACGTTGTGGCCCTTGAACCGGCGCAGCACCGCCATGGAGATCACGGCGGCCGGGATGGAGGTAGCAAAGGTCAAGCCCACCTTCAGGCCTAAGTACACATTGGCGGCGGTGAAGATGAGGGTGATCAGGCCACCGATAATGATGCCGCGCAGAGTCAGCTCGGGCAGGGAGGCCTTGGAACCTGCGGCGGATGATGCGTTCGCCATGCCAGGTCCTTTCTATTCTCGGCTATGAAAGTTTCTTGTTTCACCCACGCAGCGGGCTACAGCGGGCTGCAGCCTGCTACGTCCGTTTCTGTCTGCTTGGTGCCGGTTGCTTTCTCGGTTTGGGTCCGAACGGTCAGAATCCGCACAGGGTGGAATGAATAAATTTTAGTTCACCACCCCAGCGTTTTCCTATTCCGGTTGCTCTATAGCTTGGGGCGGGCGGGTACCGTAGAGAACATGACTGCACTTAATGAAAGCATTCGCAACGATCGCGAGACCATTTTCCGCCAGCTCAGCGAGCTCGTGGCCTTTAATTCCGTCCACGACGAGGAAGGTTTGGAGGACCAGACCAAGGGCGCAAGCCAGTGGGTTAAGTCCGCACTGGAAGAGGCCGGAGTGAGCGTGGAAGCCATCACCACGGCCGATGGTTCCACGGCCATCTTGGGTGAGCGCAAGGGCGATGAGGGCGCCAAGACGGTGCTGCTGTACTCCCACTATGACGTGGTGCCGGCCGGCAACCGCGAAGCTTGGGAATCCGATCCGTTCACCCTGACCGAGCGTGAGGCCGCCGATGGCACCACCCGCTGGTACGGCCGCGGCGCCGCCGACTGCAAGGGCAATGTGGCCATGCACTTGGCCGCCCTGCGCGCGGTGGACAATAACGGCGGCACCAAGGTGAACCTGAAGTACCTCATCGAGGGCTCCGAGGAGCGCGGCGGCGAGGGCCTGTCCCAGCTCATCAAGGACCGCCCGGAGCTTTTTGCTGCCGACGCCATCCTTATCGCCGATGCGGGCAACGCCGCTGTGGGCCAGCCGACCTTGACCACGTCCCTGCGCGGCGGCGCGCAGATTGGCGTCCAGGTCGATACCTTGGCCTCCGCCGTGCACTCCGGCCAGTTTGGCGGCGCGGCCCCGGATGCGGCCAAGGCGCTGATGCGCGCCATCGACTCCCTGTCCGATGAGTACGGCCGCACCGTTATCGACGGCGTAGATACCACCGCCGAGTGGTCCGGCCAGGAGTACCCGGCAGACGCCTTCCGCGCCGATGCGCAGCTGTTGGAGGGTACCAAGATCATGGGCGAAGACGACCCGGCCGGTGCCACCCCGGTGGCCAACATGGTCTGGTCCCGCCCGGCCATTACCGTGACCGGCTTTACCTCCACCCCGGTGGCAGAGGCCGTCAACGCCGTGCCCGCCACCGCTTCCGCGCAGCTCAACCTGCGCGTTCCAGCCGGCGCCGATGCCGCCGCGATTGCCGACGCCGTCTGTGATCACCTCCGTGCCCACACCCCATGGGGCGCCCACGTGAAGGCCGAGGTGCTCGAGGCCAATGCCGGCTTCTCCACCGATCCGGAAAAGCCCGCCGCCGCGCTACTGGGCGAGTGCCTCACCGAGGCCTACGGCACGGATACCGCCGCACAGGGCATGGGCGGCTCTATCCCGCTGACCACCGAGCTGCAAGAGGCTCACCCGAACGCGGAGATCGCTCTCTACGGGGTGGAGGAGCCAAAGTGCACCATCCATTCGGCCAATGAGTCCGTCGATCCCACCGAGATCGAAAACATCGCTGCCGCAGAAGCGCTCTTCTTGCAGCGCTACGCCTAAGGGCTCACCCCTCCCGGCCGCCGCTTCGGTTTAGCGGCTTGCCGCCAACTCCCCGCGTCCCGAACCGATGGGATGCGGGGTTTATTTCTGTCCTAAATCGGCCCGAAATAGCGGCATATAATACAGTGCATAAAATTATTCCTTTCAAAGCCGTGGAAAAACTGATAAAGTGGTAAAAGTTGGCCCCGCGCTCGGCCATGTTGCTTGCACTGTGCCGCCGCGTCGTACTCAGCGGCGCGCGGCTCGTGAATGTTCTCGCTTCTCGTCAGCTGTGTTCTCGTGTGTGTGCTCGTGGTATTCGCGGCAGCGGGGTATAAGAACGTGACACAACCATAAGGAGCGTAGTAACCAACGTGCTAGTACTTCTGGGTGCTCTTATCGCCGCCTCCGTGGTCGCGCCGCTGCTCATCATGCGAATGGGTCGCCCGGCTTTTGGAATTTTGGCACTGGTTCCCAGCGCAGGCTTCGTATGGACTCTCGTGCATTTCCTGCGCGGTACCTTCACAGACGGCGGCGCGGTCGAACGCACCGTGGAGTGGATGCCGTCCGCCAACCTGAGTTTTAGTCTCCGCTTGGACGGATTGGGCGCGCTATTTAGCCTCATTATCTTGGGCATGGGCGCGCTGGTGCTGGTGTATTGCTGGGGCTATTTTGATGGCACGCGGCGCCGCCTAGCCATGTTCGCCGCACAAATGGTGGGCTTTGCCACCGCCATGTTTGGCCTGGTGGCCGCGGATAATTTCCTGCTAATGTACGTGTTCTGGGAGATTACCTCCATACTGTCCTACCTTTTGGTCAGCTACTACGCGGAGCGTGCCTCTTCCCGCCGCGCCGCGCAGCAGGCACTCATGGTCACCGCACTGGGCGGGCTGTCCATGCTCATGGGCATCATCCTGCTCGGACGCCAGACCGGAGCGTGGACCTTTAGCGATATCGCCGCCTATCAGCACTTTGCCCAGACGCCATTTGTCACGGTCGCCATCGTGCTCATCTTGGCGGGCGCGCTAACGAAGTCCGCAATCGCGCCGGCACACTTCTGGTTGCCGGGTGCGATGGCGGCGCCGACTCCGGTCTCCGCTTATCTCCACTCCGCCGCGATGGTAAAGGCGGGCATCTACCTAGTCGCACGCCTCGCGCCATCGATGTATGAGGTTGCCACCTGGCACGTGGTGGTTATCTCCCTTGGCGTATTTACCATGCTGCTGGGTGGCTGGATGGCGCTCAAGCAGCGCGACCTGAAGCTGGTGCTGGCCTATGGCACCGTCTCCCAGTTGGGCTTTATTACTTCCATCGCAGCTGTAGGTTCCCGCGAGGCTATGCAGGCCGCTCTCGCGCTGACCTTTGCGCACTCGCTCTTTAAGGCGGCGCTCTTTATGGTCGTCGGCGCCATCGACCACTGCTCGGGCACGAGGGATATCACCAAGCTATCCGGCTTGGGGCGCAAGGAGCCTTTCCTCTTTGGCATCGCTATCATCTCTGGCCTGTCCATGGCTGGCGTCCCACCGCTCTTTGGCTTCGTGGCCAAGGAGGCTGTGCTGGAAGCCACCATGCATGAGGAGCTACTGGCCGGTATGCCGCGCAATATGATGCTGGTGGCCTATGTCCTCGGCTCTATCCTCACCATGGCCTATACCCTGCGCTTTTTGTGGGGCGCCTTCGCTACCAAGCAGGAGGTTAATGGCACGGAGCCAGCAGAGGCCGTCGCCAAGATGCATCCCGTCACCATGGGGCTGTGGCTCTCCCCTGCCCTACTCACCGCCCTAACCGTGGTGCTGGGTGTATTCCCCAAGCCGCTCTCGGCGGCCTTTGACCAGCACCTCAACTCCACCTTCGGCCCGAAGGAGCATAGTGAGTTGGCGCTGTGGCATGGCTTTAGCGTGGCGCTGGGCCTTTCCATGCTCATTATTGTGGGCGGTATTGTCATGCACTGGCAGCGCCAAGTCCTAGTCAAGTGGCAATTCCCCTACCCTGCACTGGGCAATGCGGATGATGCCTATGATTCGGTCATCGCTCTTCTGCGCCAGCTCTCGCTGCGCACGACGGCAACCACGCAGCGCGGCTCCCTGCAGCTGAACCTCACGGTCATCTTTGCCACCTTGATGTTGCTGCCGGTAGCCATGCTCATCAAGGGAGACCTCACCGATATTCGGATGATTGTGGCGGAAAATCCCTGGCAGATCGTGGCCGCCTTCATCATCATGGTGGCCGCTGTGGCCGCTACGGTAACCGATAATCGCTTGTCCGCCGTCATTATCGTTGGCGTAACCGGCTATACGCTTTCCTTCATATTTGCGCTGCATGGCGCTCCGGATCTGGCGCTTACCCAGCTGCTGACGGAGACCATCGTGATGGTACTTTTCATGCTGGTGCTGCGCCGCATGCCGGCCTCCACCGAGTGGAAGCAGGATCCCAAAATGGGGCGCCTACGCGCGTGGCTTTCGGTGGGCACGGGCCTGACGGTAACCGTGGTGGCGATGTTTGCCATCAACGCGCGCCAGTCCAAGCCCATCTCTGAGTTCATGCCGGATCTGGCCAAGGAGATTGGCCACGGCGCCAATACCGTCAATGTTTTGCTGGTGGACCTGCGCGCATGGGATACCTTTGGCGAGATCACGGTCATCATCATCGCTGCGTTGGGCGTGGCCTCTCTGATTTATCGCACCCAGTCCTTCGCCCGCGCGAGCCGCCGCCCCACCCTGCAAGTTACTGGGCGGCGCTGGCTGGCCGCCGGGGTGGAATCGGAGCAGGCACTCAACCGCTCGCTGATGATTGACGTCTCCACCCGCGTGCTCTTCCCGTCCATGGTGGCGCTGTCCTTCTACTTCTTCTTCGCCGGCCACAACGCCCCGGGTGGCGGCTTTGCCGGCGGCCTCGTCGCCGCGCTGGCGCTCATCCTGCGCTACCTGGCCGGCGGGCGCGCAGAGTTGGAAGAGACCCTGCCTATCGACGCCGGCCGCACCATGGGCACCGGCCTCTTCTTGTCCGCACTGGCCGCAGTGACCCCCATGTTCTTTGGCCACCCACCGCTTACCAGCGGGTACACCTCGCCGGAGATTCCGCTCATCGGCAAGGTTTCGCTGCCTTCGGCGTTGGTCTTCGATGCGGGCGTCTACCTCATCGTCGTGGGCCTTACGCTCTACATCCTGAATTCCTTGGGTGCCAAGTTGGATGAGGAAGAGGAAATGCGTAAGCAGCGCGCCCGCGATCGCGCCCGCTCGCTGGCCCGGCAGCAACGCCAACGCACCGCCAAGCAAAAGGCGCAACGGGCGCAACGCAAGGAAAAGAAACAAGCCGCCACAGCAAGCACAGCCGCGACAACAGGAAAGGAGAAATAAAATGGAAGCCAACCTCTTCCTTCTCTTGGCCGCCGGCGTACTCGTTGCGGCAGGCGTCTACCTGCTGCTAGACCGCACCATGACCAAGATGATGTTGGGCTTGTTGCTACTGGGCAATGGAGCCAACCTCTTCCTGCTGCAGTCCGGCGGCTCGGCCGGTTCCCCGCCTATCGACGGCCGCGAGTCGGAGCCTTACGGCGCCGAGATTGCGGATCCACTGGCGCAGGCGATGATTCTTACCGCCATCGTTATCTCCATGGCACTTACGGCCTTCATCCTTACGTTGGCCTACCGCCAGTACCGCTACCGCACGGACGATGTCATTGAAGATGACGCGGAGGATACCGCGATTGCGGCTAAGGCTGCGCGCCCTGGCAATGCGACCGCCAACCCGGACCACGATGAGTCCAATGATCCGACCACGGGCCGCGCCACCAAGCAAGGCGATAACTTCGGACCCGAATCCTTCGAGCAACCAGTAAAGGGGGCCCACGATGAGTGAGACCGTACAGCCGCTTGTCGATGTCCTCTTTCCCTACATCGGCTACCTCATTCCGCTGCCCATTATCATCCCGGCGGTGGCCGCGGCCCTCGCCTTGATTTTTTGCCGCATCCCCAATGCGCAGCGCCAGATCGTGTTCTTCTCGCTGCTCATTACCGCAGTGGTTAATGCCACCCTCATCCTCATTGCAGATTTTGAGGGCATCCAAACGCTGCAGGTAGGTGGCTGGGACGCCCCAGTGGGCATCACGCTTGTGGCGGATCGCCTCTCTGCGGTGATGCTCTTTACATCCTCCGTGGTGCTGTTTTCTGTCATTTGGTACGCCATTTCCCAGGGCGTGCACGATGGCACCAAGGACGAGCCGGTGGCTGTCTTCCTGCCCACCTACATGCTGCTGTCCATGGGCGTTAATATCTCCTTCTTGGCCGGCGACCTCTTCAACCTCTACGTGGGCTTCGAGGTCTTCCTCGTGGCGTCGTATGTGCTGTTGACCCTGGGTGCCTCGGCCGGTCGCGTGCGCGCCGGTGTGGGCTACGTGATGGTGTCGATGGCCTCGTCCATGATTTTCTTGCTCGCGTTGGGCTTTGTGTATTCCTCCGTGGGCACGATGAACATGGCCCAGATTGGCCAGCGCATGCAGGACATCCCGGAGGGAACTCGCATCGCCATCTTTGCCACGCTGCTCGTCGCCTTCGGTATTAAGGCGGCCGTGGTTCCGCTGGACGCCTGGCTGCCGGACTCGTATCCCACAGCGCCGTCGCTAGTCACGGCCGTCTTCGCCGGCCTGCTGACCAAGGTCGGTGTCTACGCCATTATCCGCGCCCGCACCTCCGTCTTCACCGCCGGTGGGCTCGATACCGTGCTCATGTGGGTCGCCCTCGCCACGATGTTGGTGGGCATCTTAGGCGCGATTGCGCAGTCCGATATTAAACGCCTTTTATCCTTTACCCTGGTTAGCCACATTGGCTACATGATCTTCGGTGTTTCCCTCGGCACCGCCCAGGGCCTGTCCGGCGCCATCTTCTACGCCGTGCACCACATTCTGGTCCAAACCGCGCTATTCCTGGTGGTCGGACTCGTTGAGCGCCAGGCTGGCACCTCGTCGCTACGCCGCTTGGGTTCGCTAATGTACTCGGCCCCGTTGATCGGAATCTTGTATTTCATCCCGGCCATTAACCTGGGTGGCATCCCACCGTTCTCCGGATTCTTGGGCAAGGTCATCTTGCTGCAGGCCGGTGCTAATGAAGGTTCCTGGATGGCATGGGTGCTCATCGTCGGTGCGGTGGTTACCTCGCTGCTGACCCTCTACGTCATGATGCTGGTGTGGGCCAAGGGCTTCCAGCGCGACCGCGCCGATGCCCCGGAAGGCAACATGGCGCTCGCGCGCCCCGCCCCGCTTTCCGATATCACCGATGAGGTGGAATTTTCCTCCCGCCAGGATGTGGGCCGCGTGCCCTTTGGCATGATTGCGTCTACTACCCTGCTGGTGGCCGCGTCTACGTCCATTACCTTCCTGGCCGGCCCAATGTCCGGCGTGACTACCCGCGCTGCCGAATCCGCACAAGATACGTCCATCTACCAGTACGCGGTGCTGGGCGACCGCGCGGATGATCCCACCCGCCACCTCAACCAGAAGGAGCGCTACACCGGCGGCGCGGACTCCTATGAAAATCGCCGCAACCCCTCCCCCGAGGCGGAGCCTCCGGCCTCACCGGGCTTAGATGCCCGCACCGACCCAGAAGCCGGCGGCCGCGATTCGCATTCCACGGATGTAAAGTCCCCGGACGCCGCCAAGAGGAAGGATATTAGCGATGACTAACACGCGCTTTTCCGGCCTGCGCCACCGCTTCCGCCCGTGGTTCATCGTCTGGCTGGTAGTCATGTGGTGCATGCTCATGGGCGAGGTTACCGTGGGCAACCTGGTAGCCGGGCTTATCATTGGCTTCGTCATTGTCTTTGCCCTGCCGCTGCCGGCCATGCCTATCACCGGCATCGACGTCTCTTGGGGCAAGCTCATTGTGTTCATGCTCCGCTGGTTCTGGGAGTTGTTCTACGCCTCGCTCAAGGTGGGCTGGCTGGCCGTGCGCCCGCAGCCGGTGCCCAAAACCGCCATCTTGGAGCTGCCCATGCGCTTGGATAATGAGTTCGTACTCTCCCTGGCCGTGACGCTGTATAACCTGCAGCCAGGCGGCACGGTGACCGATATCGACATTGCCAACCGCATGATTACCGTCCATATCCTGGACGCCCGCGATGAGGCCCAGATTCAGCGCGAAATCGGTGCCGTGGCCCACCTTGAGGCCTCATTCATCGACATCTTTGAAAGGAGCCACCCCTAATGGATCCGCAAATCTATAATGCGATTTTGCTGGTGGCCGCCGCGCTGCTGGTGGTCTCCTTCCTCATCACCGTCTGGCGCATTGTCACCGGCCCCAATTCGCTGGACCGCTTGGTGGGTATGGATGGCTTTACCGCGATGTTCCAGTGCGCGCTGGCTACCTATATGTGCTGGTCGCTTAACACGACCGTGGTCTCAGCCATGCTGGTCATTGCGCTGCTGGGATTCATCTCCACCGTGTCCGTCACTAGGTTTAGGAAGAGGGATAGCCAATGAGCTGGTCCTTTATTGCAGATGTACTCTCGCTCATCCTCATTATTGGCGGCAGCGTCCTCACCTTGGCCGCGGCTATCGGCATCGCCCGCTTCAAGGACACCATGTCTCGTGTGCACGCGGTAAGCAAGCCGCAAACCACCGGCCTTATCCTGACGATCCTTGGTGCCATCATCCGCATCACGGGCGCGGAATCCTTCAGCGTTGCCGAGCGCGGGGATTTAGGAATACTCGTTTTGCTGGTACTGTTTGCCATGTTCACTAGCCCGGTAACCGCGCAGCGCACCTCGCGTATTGCACGCCGTGAGGGCCTGTACGGCACCGAGGAATCCATGTCCCGCAACGACCGACCCGCCGCGAAGTCGCTGCGTCGCAAGTAGGAGACGCTTTTCACCGTGAAAAAGCTTTATGGGCTTCCCACTATGGTGACTTTGCTCGCCGCTCTTATCGGCGTCATCGTCTACCGCTTCAGCATCTTCGACGGCAATAGCGCCTTTGTGTGGCGCGTTCCCTTGGATCTGAAGATTTATTGGCTCGCCGGCGGCGAGGTGGCCCAAGGCGCGGATCTCTACGATAATGCCTACATTGGCGACCTGCCTTTTACCTATCCGCCCTTTTCCGGCACCCTTTTCACGTGGCTTTCCACGCTTGACGACGCCCCCTTAATCCTCCTCTGGCAGGGCGGCACCGCCCTCGCCTTGTTCACGGTTATTATGCTGGTCCTGCGCGAGCGCGGGCTCAAGCTCTCCCCGGCAATATGGCTGCTGGGCATCTTGCTGCTGTGCTGCACCCCGGCGAATGAGCCGGTGCACGGCACCCTATTCTTTGGCCAGATCAACATCTTTTTGATGCTGCTGGTGGCCTTGGACATCCTCCCGCGCAAGCGCGCTTTGCCGGGCATCGGAATCGGTTTGGCCGCGGGTATGAAGCTCACCCCGGCCTATATGGGTCTGGTTTTGCTCTTCCAGAAGCGCTGGTGGCAAGCGATCATCGCCATCCTTACCTTTGCGGTGACCGTTGCCATCGGTTTCGTGACCATTCCGGATGCCGCCGATTTCTGGACCGACGCTATCTTTAAGTCCTCGCGCGTGGGCGAGCACACCAACCCCGGTGCGCAGTCGATTCGCTCGGTGATGGTCCGCGCCTGGGGCATTGATGGCGGCCGGATTTGGCTTACCGCCGTGGTCGTGGTCTTCATCTTGACCTGCCTGGCGCTGCGCACCGCGATGAAGCACCGCAATAATTCCGCTGCACTTGCGCTTGCCGGCATCAGCTCCTGCTTGGTCTCCCCGTTCTCCTGGTACCACCACTGGGTGTGGACGGTGCCGCTGGCCGTCGTCGTGCTAGTTGCCGTCAACCAGGGGCTGGGCAAGCGCCTGCACGGTTTCCTCGGCGCGCAGGTCGCTGGCCTCGTGTCGGTGCTCGCTATGTGTGCGGTGACCCTGCCGTTCATCTCCGCACCCGTGTGGCTATCTGCGGCGAGCCGCTCGCTCAACCACTGGGATCTGCAGCCGTGGGGAATGTTGGCCTTCACCGGTGCCGGTGTCCTCTTTATCGCCTTTTACGCGGTGTGGGGTTTTATCCCTGGCACCCAGCCGGAGGAGGAAGCGCCCGCCCCGGGCCGCCACCACCTGCCTGCGCAGCCCGAGCCCGCTACCGCGGAAACCGCTGTACGCCCAGCACGCTCGTTTAATACCGCAGCTACGAGCCGTGGGGGTCAAGGTCATTCACGGGCAGCGCAACCCGTCAGCGATGAAACGGCAGAAATGCCCGCGGTGGGGCCGGAAACGCGCGCGTTCCCGGCGGCGCAGGACATCACCGATATCCCGGATACGCCGGCCTACGGGCGCCACTCGCGCGCAGAGGACTAGCCCCGGACTCGCCTGCCCGCCGCTTTAGAGCGGGCGGAAGGTGCGCAACTCGCGGCAGGTCTCCTCGACCACCTCGCGCCAGCTGCCGGTCTCTTTGAAGAGGCGGCGCTGCCGCTCATAGCCGGCACCGCCATCGATAATTTCGTGGATCAGTTTGAGCTCGTTGACGCATCCCAGCTCGCGCGCGATGGGGCTAAGCTCGTCCACCATTTCCGCTAGCTCGTCCTTGACCCAGGCCTCATCGGTCTCGTGGGAGGTTATCACCAGCGCATCCATGCCGTAGCGGGCACCGCGCCATTTATTTTCTGCTACGTGCCAGGGCTGCAGGATGGGGAGGGGTTCCGCGGCGTCGATAAGCCGGTCGTAGTAGACCACCAAGCAGTGAGTGAGCGCCACGATGGCAGAGAGCTCGCGCAGGTTGGACGTCGCATCGGAGACGCGCACCTCCACCGTGCCCCACTTGGACGCCGGCCGAATATCAAAGTGCATGGAACCGGTGTGGTTAATAACGCCGGAAATGGCTTGGTCGCGCATATAGGACTGCCACTCGGCCCAATCGCGGAATTGATACGGCATGCCTGCGGTGGGCAGCTGTTGGTACAGCATGGTGCGGTTGGAGGCATAGCCGGTATCGAGGCCTTCCCACCCGGGCGAGCACGCAGAAATGGCCAGCAGGTGGGGGTATTTGGTCATCAGCGCATTGATGATGGGCCATACGCGGTCCTCGTGGCTAACGCCCACGTGCACGTGCGTGCCCCAAAGCAGCATCTGCTTGCCCCAGTACTGGGTGCGCGCGATGATTTCTTGATAGCTGGGCTTATCCGAAAGCGGGTTCTCGCGGAAGTCCGTAAACGGGTGGCCGCCAGAGGCCCAGACGTCTACGCCCAGCTTATCGGCGGCTTCTTCCACCGCTTTCAGGGAAGTGTTCAGGTCAGCGATGGCTTCCGGCACGGTATGGCAGATGCCGGTGACCAGCTCTACCGTGTTCTGGAGGAATTCCTTTTCCAGATGGATCTCGGGGTGGGCTGCAGTGGCGAGGTCAATGAGTTCTCCGCCGCGCGGGACAAGGTCGCGCGTGTCGCGGTCCACGAGCGCCACCTCCCATTCCACGCCGAGCGTAGGTTCGGGAGAGCGGGCGAATTGTTCTGCCGGGATCTTCACCCATTCAGCTTAACGGGTGACAGGTATTAAGACGTGAATTTTATTTAACCTGTTCGCACCGGCGGTCCTGCGGGCGCGGAAAAGTTCAAATCACAAAAGTCCAAGGCCTTCGGCCGAAGAACTATGGTGCTTGCTCTTCGGCCGGATGGCCTTGGACTTTAAGTTAGGTGCGCGGCTTGCTTAGGCCTGCGGTACCGCCAGGGCGACGACGACGGCACCGTCATCGGTTGCTTCCTTAGGCAGGTCGCGGTTCATCGGGGCGATATCGGCCTGGTAGCGAGCGGCGACCTCCTTGGCCAGAGCCTCAGCGGAGGCGTCACCCTCGGGGAAGAAGACGGTGGTCTTTGGAACGGTGAGGACATCGCCCGGCAGGTTGCCCACGTAGCCAACCTTGAAGCCGCCGCCCTTGAGGGAATCGGCTTCCTTCTTGGCCTTGTCTACCTCGCCGGAGTTATTGAGGACGCTGACCTTAATATCGTTGCGGTCGCGCGCGGCGGAGTGGGCGTTTTCCTCGCCTGCGGCGGCATCTCCCTCGGCCGCGGCTCGCTCATCGGCAGCGCCGGAGGCAGCTCGGTCGCCTGCGCCGTCGCCTTCGCCCTCACCTGGCGCCGGTGCGGGGGCTGGGGCGCTAGCACCTTCGGAAGCGCCAGGGGCACGGGAACCTGCGGCGTCGGGGCCAGCGGAGCCTTCGGGCGCGGCACCGATGGTGGAACCGGTGGAGTTTTCCTGCGTGCTCTCGGAGGCAACGGTGGAGTCATCGTCGCCCGAGGTCATGGAGTACAAAGCCCAGAGGCCGAGCATGACGGCCACGGCGATGAGGACCATCGCCAGGCCGCGCAGCGGGAGGCCGCCCTTTTTAGCGTGCGCGCCTCCGCCAGCGGGGCGCTGCTTAGCAGCACTGGAAGCGGAGGCGCCGGCAGCAGAGCCGGCGCGGGTTTCGTCGGATACCTTGTCGGTCGAATTTTCCGGATTCACATTAGTCACATACGCAACACTAGTACTCAGAATTAACTATCTGGGGTATTTCCCCGCGCGGCGCGCCGCGTGTCTTCTCGCTCCTCGCGCAGGCGCCGCAGCCGTGCAACCAGGAGGGGGTGGGATTGGGCGGCCGCGGGGGCGTCGAGAAGCAGGTTTAGGCGCTGGTGGTAGCGCACCGGGGAGATGTCCAGCTGCGCGCGGATGGCCTCTTCCTTGCGGCCGATGCTGCGCGGCGCGGTTTCCTCGAAGTCCAAAATGGCGGCGTCTAGGTCAGACAAGGGGGTCATGCCTAAACTGTAAGGCATGACTATTCGCCCCATCGTTATCCACGGCGAGACCGTGCTTCACGAACCCACCCAACCGGTGGAAGAATCCGAGATTTCCACCCCGGAAATGCAGCAACTCATCGCGGACATGTATGAAACCATGGACGCCGCCAATGGCGTAGGCTTGGCCGCTAACCAGGTAGGAATTGGCAAGCGCCTCTTTGTCTACCACTGCCCCGATACGGACGGCCCCAATGGCACCGAGCTGCCGTCCGAGGAGGCGGGCATGCGCAAGGGCTGCGTTATCAACCCCGTGCTGGAGACCTCCGAGATTCCAGAGACCATGCCTGCCGACGACGGCTCCGATGACGAGGGTTGCCTCTCCGTGCCGGGCGAGGGCTTTCCCACCGGCCGCGCCGACTGGGCGCGCGTGACCGGCAAGGACGAAAACGGCAATGACATCTCCGTCGAGGGTTATGGCTTTTTCGCCCGCTGCCTGCAGCACGAGACCGGCCACCTCGATGGCTTCCTCTACACCGATACCCTCATTGGCCGCTATAAGCGCCAGGCCAAGAAGGCCATTAAGCGCCACGGCTGGACCGAGCCGGGCTATTCCTGGGTACCGGGTGAGGACGCCGATCCCTTCGGCCACGACGACTAATGTCTCGCATTTTCCGCTCCGATGCCGTCCAGGTGGGCGAGCGCGTGGTGGCCCGGCGCGACTTCGGCGATGTGCATAGCGATGTCATTGGACATGTGCTGAGCCTCGACCCGCTGGTCATTCGCCCACAAGAGGTCGGCGGCTACCCTTCCGACCTAGAGGCGGTGGAGATCCCGCCGGAGCAGCTGAAGATCATCAAGCGCCTCTCCCCGCGCATGGTCCGCAATTCCGATATCCGCGCCGTGGAGGTTGCCGCGGCCTCGGCTTTCCCCGGCACAGAACACGCCTGGACCAGCGATAGTTCTTGGCTCCTGCGCGCGAGCGAGGGGGTTTCCGGCCACTCCAACTCTGCCGTGCCGGTGGGCCCTTCGGCCGGTTTTACGCCAGTGCCATTGGAGGAGATTAAGGCCTTTTACTCCCGCCACAATCTGCCGGTGCGCCTATTGGTTCCGGAGCGCATTGGCAAGCCGGCCGAGCGCCTGCTCGCCGACCCAGCTTGGGAGACCGAGCCAGAGATCCTCGCCATGGTCCTGCGGGATCTGCCCACGCTTGCCGACGCCCCCTCTACCTCCCCCACTTTCCACATCGCCGCCCAACCCGATGACGAGTGGCTGGCGATGTATCAATCCCGTACCGATGCCCTTTCTGCCGAGGCGTTGCAGAGCCTTGGCGCTCACATCGAGGGACCGCTCGGCTTTGGCCGCCTGGTCCTCGATGGCGAGACCGTCGCCATCGCCCGCGGCACCCTGAGCGAATCCGGCGATGGCACCACGTGGCTGGGTCTTTCTTCCATCGAAGTGGCCGAGGACTTCCGCCGCCGCGGATACGGAGCGCTCGCGCTCCAACATTTGCTGCACTGGGGCCACAACAACGGCGCTGAGCACGCGTACCTCACCGCGCCGACCTCGAATATCGCCGGCGTGCGGCTGGCGGAGAAGCTCGGCTTCATCGAGCAGCACCGGCGCATCTACGCCCGCCTGCGCGACTAGCTCTCCGCGCTGCGGACTTCCGGTCTGGGCGGTGAACGTTATGGGACTCCTTGTGGGCTGGGTAGTGAGCTTGACTCACTACCCAGGTAACCTATGTGGCATGCGCATCGCCACGTGGAATATTAACTCCGTCCGTACCCGCACACAGCGGGCACTGAACCTTATCTCCAAGCACGACATCGACGTTTTGTGCCTGCAAGAAACTAAGGTGAAAGACGATAAGTTTCCACGCGAGGTCTTCGAGGATGCGGGTCTCCATGTCACCTGCCACGGGCTCAACCAGTGGAACGGCGTGGCCATTGTGTCCAAGGAAGAGCCCGAGGACGTCTTTATCGGCTTTCCGGGCCAGCCAGGCTTTGCCAAAGATCCAGAAAAGCCGCAAGACCGTGAGGCCCGAGCACTAGGGGCTCGCATCCGTGGCGTAGAAATCTGGTCACTCTACGTGCCCAACGGCCGCGAGATCACGGATCGCCATTATGACTACAAGCTGGACTTTCTCTATCACTTGGCGCGCTATGCGGAAAATCATGCGCAGTCCAAATTGCTTATGAGCGGTGATTTCAATATTGCCCCGCGCGATGAGGACGTGTGGGATATAGAGGCCTTCCGTGGCAAGACGCATGTCACCGAGCCAGAGCGCGCCGCGTTCCAGATGCTGGAAGAAGCAGGCCTCGAGGAAGTTACTCGCCGGTTCACGGAGGACCAGCGCTATACCTACTTCGATTACAAGGGCATGCGCTTCCAAAAGAACGAAGGCATGCGCATCGACTTCCAGTTGGCTTCAGCCCCGCTTGCCCAGCACGTGACCGGCGCGCAAGTAGACATGGTCGAGCGCGCCGGCGATAAAACCTCCGATCACTGTCCGCTTCTCGCAGATTACAATCTGCCCGATTTCAATTCCGTGCGATAAATGTCTTGGTCTCTTGATCTCAGCTTCTGGCAGCTCGTATTCCTGATCCTTGATTACGGCATCAAGATCATTGCCGTTGGCTTCGTGCCCGAAGGCCGCCGACCTTCCAGTTCAACCGCGTGGCTGCTGGCAATTCTGGTGCTGCCGTTTATCGGCCTGCCGCTGTTTTTGCTCATGGGCTCGCCGTATATCAACCGGCGTCGCCACCGCATCCAGCAAGAAGCCAATGAGAAGATTGAAAACGTCACAGCCCGCACCCCGGATCATCCGCAGGGCCTCCTTTCGGCGGAAGTAGAGTCGGTTATTCGGCTTAACCGCGAGCTGACTGGGTTCCCAGCATTGGTGGGCCATAACCTTGGCCTGCACGCGGATTATGACGAGTCCATTCGCGCCATTGCCGCCGCTATTGACCGCGCCGAGAAGTATGTATCCATCGAGATCTACATCCAGTCCTGGGATGAGACCACAGACGTCTTCTTTGAGTCGCTGCGCAGGGCTACCGCCCGAGGTGTAAAGGTGCGCTTGCTCTTGGATCAGATCGGCAGCTTCAAGTACAAGGGCTACTTCAAGCTGGGCAAGCGGCTAACGGAGATTGGCGTCGACTGGCATCTCATGCTGCCCATCCAGCTGCACAAGGGCCGCTTCCGCCGCCCTGACCTGCGCAATCACCGCAAGCTGGTGATTATCGATGGCAAGGTGGGCTTTATTGGCTCGCTGAATATGATTAAGCGCCAGTACAAGACCAAGGACCGCTACTGGATTGACTACATGGTGGAGCTTTCCGGCCCGATTGTGACCTCCATGTCCGCAATCTTCGCCGTGGATTGGTACCTCGAGGCAGAAGAGAACCTGCCACTGGATGAGCTGCCATATGACGACGCCCAGACTGCCGACGCCAACCACCTCCAGATAATCCCCTCCGGGCCGGGTTACACCACTGAGCCCAACCTGCGCATGTTCAACTCCCTGGTACACCACGCCAAGGACCGGCTGGTACTGTGCTCGCCCTACTTCGTCCCGGATGAATCCCTACTGGAGGCCGTGACCACCGCCTGCTACCGCGGCGTGGACGTGGAACTTTATGTCTCTGCCAAGGCGGACCAATTCATGGTCAACCACGCCCAATCCTCCTACTACCAGGCGCTGCTGGAGGCGGGCGTGCACATCTACCAATTCCCCTATCCCTTTGTTCTGCACTCCAAGTTCATCATCACCGACCCGGATGACCCCGGCCGCGATCCGCTGTGCATGTTCGGCTCCTCCAATATGGACCCGCGCTCGTTCGGCCTAAATTACGAATCCACCATGCTGGTGGCCAAAGGAGACCTCATTGACCAGTTCAACCAGCTCGTATCCAACTACCGGGCCGTATGCCACGAGCTGACCCTTGAGGAATGGAATGAGCGCGGATTTATCCGCCGCTACGTGGATAATGTCATGCGTCTTACCTCCGCGTTGCAATAAAGGGTGCTGTTGCAAAGTTGGGGCAGTAGAAAGACCGGCGTGAAATAATCAGAGCCATGGGCATCTTCTCCGGTCGGCATTTCCCCCGTGACATCATCCTGTGGGCGGTGCGGTGGTACTGCCGCTACGGCGTGAGCTACCGCGACCTCGAAGAAATGATGACCGAGCGGGGTGTGCCAGTCGATCACACCACGATCTACCGCTGGGTGCAGAAATACGCCCCTGAGCTGGATAAGCACACTCGCTGGTACCGGCAGGTACCCGACTGGCAGGCCCAGTCCTGGCGGGTGGATGAGACCTATATCCGGGTCGGCGGCACGTGGTGCTATCTCTACCGGGCTATTACCGCCGGTGGGCAGACCTTAGACTTCTACCTCTCACCAAAACGGAATGTGGCTGCGGCCAAGCGTTTCCTGGCCAAGACGCTGCGATCGAATACGACAGCCGGGTCCCCGCGGGTCATCAACACCGACAAGGCACCAGCTCTGGCCAAGGCAATATCCGAGCTGAAGGCGGAGGGAATCTGCCCTCAGACGGTGGAGCACCGGCAGGTGAAATACCTGAACAACGTTCTCGAGGGAGATCATGGCCGACTTAAAAGAATCCTGGGACCGAAGGGGGCGTTCAAAAACCGAATTTCCGCCTACCGGACGTTGAAAGGGATGGAAGCGATGCATTCATTACGGAAAGGTCAGGGCACGATGTTTGGCTTATGGGCACCCCAATCCGGACGCGGTGATCGTCAACCGGGTCTTCGAGACGGCCTGAGAACGCCGGCACGCAGCGGCCATCAGGAAATGAGAAACTGGGTCGTCTCGGCTCTCCGCCCAACTTTGCAACAGCACCCTGTAGATCTATATCCAGGGGTGATCAACCAACAAAACCGTGCAATACGGGTTACGGTTTAGGCTCCCGCCTCGCCTTGCGGCTCGTTGGGCTGCCGCCCAAATCAATAGATTTGGTTGCCACCAAAGACTCCACTACTTAAGGCACACACGCATTCTCACCGCCACCACGGGGAAAGAAAAACAATTAAAAATAAACCTCTCCTCAATTTCGACAACCTGACGCATCCGCCCACTCCCCTCTACGCCCACCGAGGACGTGTCCGGGACACTCCGTAGTGTGGTGGGCATGAACTTTTTCAACCGACTCCACGAGACTCTCACCCACCTAGAAAACGCTCTAGACAACGCTGCCCACCTGCAGGCGGGCAGGCCTGTCTTTGCCGTCATTGACACAGAGACCACGGGGTTTAACAAGCGATACGACCGCATCATTGAACTCGCCGTCGCCCGCTTTGATGAATCCTTCCGGCTTGTCGACCAGTGGCACACGGACCTGACCCCTGTTTGGTGGACACCTGATATCCAGCCCAGTCGGGCTGGAAGAAAGGTAATCTACCACCATGTCCAGGTACTCCGAACAGTTCAAACGCGATGCCGTGGCCCTCTACGAAAACAATGAGGACCTCTCACTGAACTCAGCATCAGCAGAGCTCGGTATCAACCGTGCCTCGCTGCATTCTTGGATCAAGAAGTACGGCACCGGCAAACGTGCCCGCACAAAAAGCATGCGCGACAAGGTCCAAGCAGCGAATGATTCCGAACGGATCCGCCAGTTAGAAAAAGAGAACGCAAAGCTGCGCGAAGAACGTGACATCCTGCGCAAGGCCGCGAAATATTTTGCCGAAGAGACTCACTGGTGATCCGCTTCCAGTTTGTCTATGACCACCGAACCGAATTCTCGGTTAAGCGGATGTGCCAGGTGTTAAAGCTCAATCGCTCCTCGTTCTACAAATGGGTGCAAACCCGCGAAGAACGCAGGTTAAAGACGTGTTCGGATGCTCTTATTGGTGCAAGAATCAAGACCATCTTCGATGATGAATACGGGCTTTATGGTGCTAAACGCATCGCTGCAAGCCTTAAAGCCGATACGAGCTTTGGCCCGATAAATCACAAGAAAGTCGCACGAATCATGAAATCCATGGGACTTAAAGGCTTTACCAAACGCCGCCGATGCGTCACTACCAGGCGTAAGCCTGGTCACCGCGTCATGCCAGATCTAGTAGGCCGCAGATTCACAGCTGACAGGCCAAACCACGTCTATGTAGGCGACATTACGTACCTGCCGTGTAAGGGCGGCAAGAACATGTACCTGGCCACGGTCATCGACGTCTACTCGCGCAAACTTGTCGGACATGCACTCGCCGATCACATGCGGGTATCACTGGTTATCGAAGCTTTGTCCCATGCCAGGAAAGTCCGCGGAAGCCTTAAAGGGGCAATTTTCCATTCTGATCACGGCAGCGTGTACACCTCACAAGCCTTTAGGAACTATTGCTCGTCGTTGGGTGTGCGCCAGTCTATGGGAGCGGTAGGAACGAGTGCTGATAACGCCCTAGCAGAATCGTTTAACGCCACGCTCAAGCGGGAAATCTTGCGTGACAGGAAAGTCTTTGACAATCCGATCTCCTGCCGCCAAGAAGTCTTCCGGTGGTGCATGCGCTACAACACACGCCGACGGCACTCCTGGTGCAATCTTTCAGCTCCTGACGTCTTTGAAGCCGAGAATTCAGCTACACTGACTAGAGCAGCATAGCTAACCCCCGACGTGTCCACTTTCCGGGGGTCAGGCCCCACGTTGATTAATCCTGACGGCAAGCAGATTAAAAACTCCCACATCCACGGCATCACCAACGCTGATGTCGCCCACGCGCCCACCTTCCCAGAGGTCTACACCGAGTTCGCCGCACGTGTAGATGGGATGGTGCTCATGGCACACAATGCCCCCTTCGATTCGAAGATGATTCTTGCTGAAGCCGAGCGCATCACCCCAGACGGGGAAGACGTGTACTTCCCCTTCGTAGATACCATCGCCCTGGCTAAGCAGATGGTGTCCCTGCGCTCCTACAAACTCTCTGCTTTGCTTGACCATGTTGGGTTGCATAACCCGCAGTCCCACGCGGCTATCGCCGACGCTACCGCCACCGGACAGATGCTCAACAAACTTTTCGGGAAAGAAGCAACCAAGATTGGACGCCAAATCCTCGACCAGGCCGTCACCTTCAACGCCGGCTACACCACTAACTGGGGACTACCTTGCAAGCCCACCGTCACACGCCGCTAACGCGCACCAGTCCGCCGGCCGATAAAAGTCGCCCAGTACGCGTGTCTATCATGCGCGTGCTGGGCGACTTTCGCTTTCAGTGTTTAGGATGCTGCGAGCTTTTGGGCGCGCTGGTAAGACACTCCGAGGACTGTTCCCATATCTCGCACGGTCATTCCAGCGTTTCTCATTGCAACAGCGAGGTCATGAGTGCTTGCCTGTGCCGCAGCGGCCAGTCGTGCCGCTTCTTCGCGTTCTTTTTCGGCGCGAGCTTTCATTTCCGCAAGGCCCGGTGGGAGAACAACATCAACAATAATGTTGAGTTCGTCTGGGTCTAGGCCTGCCTGAAAGGCCAGTGCTTCGCGCATCTCGTCGGCAGCATTAGCTAGCCGCTTAGTTTGGGACACTGCCCCCAGTTCGGCGCATTCGAGCACCCATACTCCGCTGGTTCCGCGTTCTGCGGTTACTGTGTATGTCGTGGTCATTACCTCCACCAGCCTTTCCCTAGTTCTTGGGCGTATTGGTCGAAAAACTTCTTGACTGTCACATCGTCAATCTCACGGTGCCTACCTAAGGTTCGGGTTGTGCTGCCTACCCGATAAGCGTCATGGCGCGATAGGGCGATTTCCTCAAATTCAAGACCGCGCCGCTTGGCTTCCGCTTTCAATTTCTTGATGACGGCGTTTCGCTTCATAACGGTAGTCTACCGACAGGAGACTAAACAAGTCAACCATGGGTAGACAGTTTTCTTGCTCATGTTCCAAAGAAAATTAGGCGTGGGCCGGAAAGGCCAAGCCCTAGCGGGCAAAAGGCCACATTGGCGCAGAAATAGACGCTTGTGCCAAACAGACAATCACGCAAGCGATTGACGAATTAAGCAGATAAGCAAGTGACAACGGCGAGCCCATTAAGCCGCGGTGCGGATGCAACAAAGATAAGGACCCCAGATAAGCACGCTTATCCGGGGCCCTCGACGGCGTTCATCTCGTCTTCGCCAGCGCTACGTTTAGTCGGTCGATCCTTCGCGGGCGAGAAGCTCATCGCGACGCACGCGCATCAATCACAACGAGAAAATTCTTCCTGCGTCACAATCTTGCTTGAAGTTTCATCGACAGTGCTTTCTGAGGAACCTGTAATAATCTCTCCGGGCTTGAGCTCGCGTATTTCCGATAGTTTCGCATCTACTGGATACGGCTGAACATCCTCATGCGAAGTGGAAGCATTCGCAATCAACAGCTCATCAGCTTTTTCTGGTGCTTCAACTGGTGACTCTGCTTGCCAGTTCGAATCCGGATTTGAGATATCAACGTTGAAGTACCCAGACACGGGAACTTTAGCGTTAAAGCTTGCGTATTTATGATTCTCGCCGTTTACGTTCGGACCAGTCAAATCTACGCCGTCTAACTCAACTCCGCATGATTCCACCTCTACAATTACGCCACCGGATTCATTAAGTGAGAATCCAACTTGTCCGGAAATGTCTGTATAAACGGCATTTCCACAGGCTGTAAGAGAGAAAAGTCCTCCTCCCAATAGGAAATAAAGGAACAATTTCTTCATCGCTATCCTCCTAAATGCCCAGGCCAATGCGTAGGATGTACTGTTACTACAACGACGCAATCATTTCTAATCCAGTATTCATTAGAGTAGACATTTCTACATACTGTTCGAAGATTATCTCTAAGCTGTCGATTGCAGTTCGCAAATCCAGATGATGCTCCTCCAGATTCTTTTACATCGAAGTAGCAGATATCATGCCGAGCACATGCACCTCTAAAATCTGCAGAGGTCCCTCCAGGGTAGTAATAAAAATCTGGTGACTTAGTGCAGTAGTCACGCAAATCTCCGGCATTTGGATCGTAGTTATATCGACCAGGCCGTCACCTTCAACGCCGCCCACACCACCGGCTGGGGACTACCTTGCAAGCTCGCCGTCACACGCCGCTAATCCCGTGCTCTGGTTAGGGGGCGCTCCCACAGCTCCACAGAGTGAAGTGTCCCAGGTTTTGTTCCGTCTGAGTAGATGGGAAAATCTGGAATATGCCAAGAAAATTTGACCAGGATGCAAAGGACCGTGTGGTCCGTCTTGTAGAGGACCGTATCTTGGCGGAAAATATGTCGATGCAAGCCGCGTGCAAGGCAGTAGCTCCAAAGTTGGGGGTTTCATGGCACACGGCTCGTCAGTGGACCCAGCAGGCCCGTCGTGCGGGAAGCATCCCAGAACCTGTGCCTGAAGACTTGGCCGCGGAAAACGCGAGGCTACGCCGTGAAAATCAAGAGCTACGCGACACCAATGAGCTACTGAAGGCTGCCTCGGCTTTTTTCGCGTCGGAACTCGACCCAAAACGTCGGAAATGATCCGGTTCATCGATGAGTATCGGGATCGTTTCTCCATCGAGTTCATTTGCGAGACGTTAAACACCCACCGTGTTGGCGGTTTCATCACGTCCCGTGGATACCGCCAATCAAAAGCCCGTGGTATGAGTGCCCGCAGTCTTCGTGACGCTGCTCTAGTCGCGCACATCGCCGAGGTCCATGAAGAAAATTTTAGCGTCTACGGCATCCGTAAGATGTGGCATACTCTGCGCCGTGAAGGAATCGACATTGGCCGTGAGCAGACCGCACGCCTGATGCGTCTTGCTGGAGTCAGAGGCAAAGGTAAAGGTAAGTCTCCTATTACTACCCGCAAGCCGAAGGGACCAGATCTGCGTCCTGATTTAGTTAATCGCAAGTTCAACGCCCCGGCACCGGCCCGATTGTGGGTGGCCGATATTACTTATGTGCGCACTAGAAAAGGATTCGTGTACACCGCTTTTGTTACCGACGTGTTCTCCCGAAGGATCGTCGGGTGGGCACTATCTGATTCAATGCGTACCGAGGCGCTGCCGCTGCAGGCGCTTAATCAGGCGATTGTCAGCGCGAAGGAAACAACGGGGCTGATTCATCATTCAGATCATGGCTCACAGTACGTCAGCATTGTCTACAACGAACGGCTGGCTGAGTATGGAATTGCTGCCTCTACCGGGACAGTAGGAGATTCCTATGACAATGCTTTGGCCGAAAACGTCAACGGTTCCTACAAAAATGAGCTGATTCATCGGCGGTCGTGGGACAGCGTGGTTGACGTGGAGATCGCGACGTTTGAATGGGTTAATTGGTGGAACGAGGTACGGCTTCACCAAAGTCTCGGCTATCGCACGCCAGCTGAGGTTGAGTCAGAGTTTTGGGAAACCAACCCGGCCCAAGAAATAATGGAAATCAAGGCAAATGCCTAGGAACAAAACCCGGGACACTTCATACCGCTGGAATACTCGACTGGCGGGGGCGTTACACTCTCAGCTGTCTTACTTTGAGGTTCTAACACGCAACGCTATGAACAACGCACTTCAAGACTGGAACGATAAGGAAAAAGGCTCCAGAGACTGGTCCCTTGAACACCAATCAGCACAGCTTTTATACGACATGTTCAAAGGGCCAATTGGACAGGCTAGAAAATGGGCTCGGAAAGAATCTCAGCGTCGCCGCAATGGACACGCGCGCAAGAACGCTCCGCTCAGCCATGATGATGTAATAGCTCAACTCACATTAGGTAATTGGTCGAATCTTCTCGGAGAAGCGTTGCCAGACCATCGTCCAAACGCAAAAATACTGTGGAAAGAGTGCTTACACCACGCCTTTCCCCGCGTTGACCTTAAGGACCAATCGAGGGAAAACATTGGGAAGAAAGTCGAAAGACTGACACGTTTACGCAACCGAGTATCACACCAAGAAAACCTCTTGGAAACCAACATCCGAGGACGACTCAACGATCTTCTGACAGTACTTAAAGCCATCGACGCTAGCTACCCTGCCTGGGCTATGACAGATTCTCAAGTGCGACGGGTAGCGCAAGAAGATCCTCGCAAAAGTTGGAGGTAAGGCGTCCCTGGATCCCCACAAGGTCTATCCTTGCAGTTGGGCAAAGATTCTTTCGTTAAAGTCATAGACGTATGGTCCCCACTTTTGTATTGCATTTAGCAATGCTTGGTCATCAAGTCCGACGGACGTATCGACCACGGCCCGCGTATAAAGCTCGACATGTTCTCCGGAGTCGAGGACAAATGCCGTGGGCGCTGGTTCAAAAACATGGAGCTGATTAATAGCCTGAGCCAGTGCCGTACTCAAAGCCGGATGCTGGTTATTGAGCGATGAACCAATGGTAAAGCGCAGTTCGTTTTCTGCCACTTCAATATCCAAGAATTGCCCGCCAATACTTGTTTCTACCACTTGAAAGTTGCCTGCCATACGAGTCTCCGGCATTACTCCGGTAAGACGTGCCATACACATTTCAACTCTCTCAACAGTAACGCTTTCACACTTTTGTGCATCGGGGGACGCAACATCGCTAAAGATATCCAGCACCTCGCCTTGTGGTTGAAGGCGTGCGGGTACAGAAGTTGTATTGCTGGAAGAGATAATTGAATAGGCGAGCGCTTGCGCATACCACTGCTCCACCTCGTCAAGGCTTCGACGCCACCATGCCTGCAGCCGCGCAGCTGTCAGGAATTCTCCGACTAGTAGAGATGCCTTTGCCTGTATTTGCCCCTCGCTGACAACAAAGCGGCATAAACCTGTCGAAGATTGTTGCAAGGCACTGATCAGTGCCAACGCGGTCATTTCATCTGAAACAAGACCAGGAATGAGAAAAGTTGCCTCTGTCGATTCATACTCATGATTGGCTCTGATAAAAGCCTGCAGTCCATCGATGGGGAGGTTTCTCGTGATCTGACCGGTCTCAGTACCGAGATACACGTGGTGGCCAAGATCTGCGAGGGCAACTGCGTATGCATTGATTGTTGTAGGAATGTTCATCTCTAACTCATCCTTGCTCTGAGACAGGGATCGATGACCAAGCTCGGATAGGCCCGTCATGAAGTCCCTGGAAGAACTGATACTTCTCTAGAGGGATACGCGCCGGCGGATCGTAGTCTTTCGCTTCTACCAATTGATCCTCATAAGTATCTGCAACCTGCGCCGGAGTTAAGCGCACTAGATAGCCTTCTGTCCCATAAAAGGAATCGTCATACGGGGACACACCCAGCGGCGCGAGGATGTCTTCGACCTGCTTTTCTCCAAACTGGGACCACATAATCCGCGCGTGCTCGTCGGTAAAAGACTCTTCCGGAAACTCAGTGACCTTTGGCAAGGAATCAAAATCAAAACCGTAGTCTTTAAACGGTTCGGTTTGATCAGAAAGAAACCTCATATATCGATACCACCGGCCATTGGAATTTTTAGCAGTTTCATTTGTCAGACAGCGGTATACATAGCAATCGAGGTAAGTTTCATAAGGTTTCGAAGGAATCGCACGCATTGAAAAACGAAGCATTCCATAGCTTGCTCGGCGGGAAAAAGTTTCATCAGTGTTGTCTACCCATGGTTCATGCTCTATAGAAATGTAGTACGGGACCTGCGGCGTAATTTCTTGCTGGAGTGCAAGGTCGTAGGAAAACTCGGCAATTCCTGGGAGCTTAGTTGATTGTGGGAATGAGCATGGCCCGAATACAGCCGTCCACTCCGAGTTAGTAGGAACAAAAACAAACTGAAGAATATGATTCTGTGGCTTGATTAGTCCTGCTAGTTGGTTTCTGCCAGCCGCTACTTTTTTGACATGAACGTTGCACTCGACCTTGTGATTTTCCCTGTAAAGATAGGGTTTTGCATAAGGGCTATCGAAGCCTGAAGCCCACTTCTCAAATTCCTTGACGACAGTTTCAATTGGAAATCGAAGGAGTTTTACTTCGTACGATATAGGTGCGATGGACTCGGTGAAGAAAAACTTCTTCATTAACCTTCACTCCTTTCATGTTCTCGATCCCACGTGTGCTCTGGATAATCAAAAATTGCTGAAGATCCATAGGCTTGCGCAAGAGGGTAGCCTGCATTAATTAGCGTGGCACGTCCGGTGAGGAAATCTCTATTGAAAGGATCTAGCCCAAAAAGATGCGCGCAGTCAGCCAGATCCTGGGTAGTAAACCGTTTCCGTAAAGGTCCTTTCTTAGCTTTTAGTCTTTCCAACCCAGGGAAGTGAAATTCTTCCGCCTCTGGCCATTGTGTAAATGCTTGAAACCTTGACTCGCCTTCACCGATGCCTACGTCGAAGAATTGCTCGCCTCGATTTTCGGGTACTGGTTCTGAAAGTCCAATAGCGGCATGGATGTCATAGGAGTGGACCGTGAGGTTCTTAGTGCCAGTGCGTGAGCCGAGTGCGTCCTCTAGCTCTCGCTCGTCAGGATGGTCCTGGATAAGCACTTGGGTCATTCCCGGGACGAAAGGAATCGATCCAACAAGTCCAATGAAACTCAGAAACTGTTCGTATTCCATAGGCCTATCGCACAGGAACCATACCCATTCAGGATTCTTGGTTTCCAGGACTGCCGTCCAACGGCGAGGAATCTTCGGATCCCGTACCCCAAGGCGCAGCGCGTTGGGAAGGTCATCGACCGTCGTGTCAATCTCTACATATTGCTGTGACCAGTAACTGTTGGCAGCACCTTCAGGCGTGATGAAAATTCGCGAGCGTGAAGCCGCCTCTACGGCATAGTCGTAGGGAAGTTTTAGGAACAATTGGTCATAGGAATATGGCGCAAACAGATAATCAATATCTCGGCGAAGGTAAAGGGTCATTCTCATACCATTCCAAGTTAAGGGTTGTAGCTATCTACTGCGTTTCGATTGGCCGTGATGACTTTCATGAGGTCGTCGGATTCGTCGATGTCGTCGAGTGTAAGAAGCCAGACGTCTGCATTCGGATTGGCATCCAATAGTTGGCGTGCATGGTGAAACGCTCGTGGTGCAGGAGGTCGATCAAACTCCGTCTTTATTGACCGGCCAGAGCTATCGACAATATTAACGTCAGGGCGTCCGCGACTAAGAGTCTTTAGAACCTTTTTGTCAAGTTTTTCATCGTAGACAAAATCAACATCACGCTGATTTAATCGTGCAGCCGATGCGCCTCGCTTCTGTGCGAATAATGCTTGCATCTGGGCAAACTGGTTTTGCGCGGAGGTTTTCCCAACTGTTCGCTTATGCAGATCCAATGGTTTAGGAGCATTCCGCAAACCAATTTTATTTAGGATATGCGGTTGAGTTACTGGGACTTGAATTACTGAATTTGCAACCTTATCTTGGAGGCTCGAAATTGCCGCAATGACTTGCGTCTCCTTGGTCTTGTACCCAAAGGCCATGATTTCGGAAGCTTTAATATCGCTTAGCGGTGTTGTCCTGTCCCATTTCATGAACACGTTAAGTTCATCTGGGGTTAACGTGTGGATATCGAGCTGATGGACAGTAAATGTCCTGGGATATCCGCCGCAGCGCGAGATAGCAGGCTGAATATGTGCTTTAGTCTTGTTGTGTGTTGGCCTGTGTATGGCGAAGGAATACGTCGGTTGTTGGCGAGATGCTGCTAGTGCGATCCCGCATTTTCCTGGTTTACTCAGACCAGCGATAAGGCGGTCTGCTTTTTGTTGCTTGCGTACGCTTAGGAGTTTTTTGACATCTGGGAGCTTGGCTAAGAGTTTCCGGATAGCCGATGCTGCCTTTAACCCTTTGCCGAACTTAACAATGGCCCCGCCTGGAATGAAGCTTAATGCAGTCCAGAGGCAGCCTGAGATTTCTCCCTTGAAGCAATTGATTACGTCGGTAACGCCTATAAAGTCAAGCAAGATGTTTAGTGCTTCTTTGCCGATGGTTTCTTTAATGGCATCAAGAACGCTTGTCGGTGCGTTGTCACCTGCTCCAGCCATGGAGGCTTCTTGTAGTTCTGCTTCTTCTGCGAGTTGCTTTTGGATTGCTGCGTCGTAGGCTTCTTGAGCTGCTTGGCCTGCACGCTGAGCGTCGTAGCCGGCTTGATTGGCTGATTGGCGTGCGGTTGCAGCAGAACTTGCGGCATCACTTGCTGATTGGTGTGCTTGTAAAGCATAGCTGGTAGCTGCATCGGCATTAGCGCCAGCTTGTCGTGCATCGGCTTCCGCTTGGTTGGCGGCAGCATGAGCTCGCTCTTTCTGGGCTAGAGCAAAGCGTAGGGAGTTTTCTGCGTTGCGCACATGGTCTTGTGCGATTCGGGCAGATTGAGCTGCCTTTCCTGCCCACTGCGAAGCTTGATTGGCGTAGTCTCTTGCTTTTACAGAATCGCCATAGGCGGCGTAGTAGGACTGCTGGGCTTTAGCTGCGCTTTCGGATGCTTTTTGTGCTGCGGAAAAACCCTGTTGAAGTAGAGCGTCGATACTGTCGTTGTAAACTGTGCGCTCGGCATCATCGCCAGACTTTCGAAAAGCTTCAACAGAGACAAATTCGTTGAGCATGGCTCGGTCGCCGAGCACGGCTGCTTCTGCAGAAGCTTTAAGTTCGGGTCCGCCGGTTCTTGCGAGTTCGTAGGCTTGGCGTTGTTGGTCTTCATATCGAGCTTTTTCAAAGCCGCCTTCAACGACAAAATCGGCAAGGTCATCGTAGGTTCCAGAAGAAATGGCTGCGTCAGCTTTTTCCTTAACGGTATTGCCGCCGGCGTCGCGAAGCTGCCAAGCTTGTCGAGTTAGTTCCGGGACTTTCATAGTGTGAACAGTCTCGTTAAGGAACGTGTCTAACTCTGCTGGAGGGTCTTCGATATGCTCGTCGGCAGCTTTGCGGATTTCTGGGTTGGGATCTGCCTGCCACAAGAATTGGGCCTTGGTGACATTGTCTTGGTATTTGAGGGAGTCGAAAGACTTCACGAAGGCCAGAAGATCTTCGTGAGATCCGGTTTGGAGTGCGACTTGAGCGCCGCCCTGGACCATGGAATCGCCTACTTGTAAAGCAGAGACTGTAAGTTGCTGGACTTTTGCAGTGTCGATACTCTCCTCAGGAACTTGCGCTAGAGAGGCAAGTTCTGTCAGATCTGCTTGCAGGCGTTGTTTTTCTTCCTTGTTATCGTGGACTACCTTATCTTGTGCATCTTCGAGTTCACGTGCATATACTGCTTGGTCTTTGAGGTATTGGGCTTCTTGTTCTTGGCGCTGGGTGGCAGCTTCTTGAGAAAGTTTGGCGATGTCATTGGCAAGGTTGATGGCCTCGATGGATTTTATCGCTGATTCTTGGGCTGATTGGGCATTAGCGCCGGCTCTTTGTGCGGCGGCAGAGGCATTGCCGGCTTCTCGTGCTGCGTCTTCTGCGGCTTGGGCGCTTTTGTTTGCGTGGTCGGCGGCTTGTCGAGCTGCTGTACGGGCTTTTTGTACTAGTTCGGTGATCTGGTTGACGATTCCGTCGACTTCGTTAGAGGCTGCGCGTGCTCGAGAGGCTGCTGCGCGTGCTCGTGCGGCACCTGCTCGTGCTTCTGCTGCGGCTTGGTCACCGGCTCCTGCGGCGGCTGCTGCTTCGGATGCAGCGGCTGCTGCCGCATCTGCATTGTTTGCAGCGCTGGCTGCGGCGCCGCTGGCGGTGCGGGCAAAGCCGGCGGCGGCGTCTGCGTGGACAAAAGATTGCGCGGCTTTGTCAGCAGCCCGTGCAGCATCACGAGCTTGTTCGGCTGCTTGGCGCGCTTGAGATGCCATGGAGGCGTCATAGCCTGCCGCAGAAGCACGGGATGCTGCTTCTTGGGCTGCAATCCGTGCCCGAGAAGCAGCAGAGGCTGCACGAGCTAGAGCATCGGCAGTTTGGGCTAAGGCTTGTCGTGCTTCTGCTGCTGCAGCCACTGCGTTATCGGCTACTTGGGCAGACTGGTTAGCAAGCTTTCCTGCCGACGCTGCGGCATTGCCTGCCCTTACTTGTGCTGCATCGGCGGCTAGTGCCTCATCTTTTGCTTTTTGAGTAGCCTGTCGAGATGCCTCTGTTGCCCGTCTGGCTTGGTCAGCGTTTGTTGCAGCGAAGCTTGCGGCACGCTGGGCTTTATCGGACTCTTCGATAGCGGTATCGACCAGTTCGGTAATACTCATCTTCTCTGAGTCTTGGGCCGCATCAACAAACTGCCCATAGCGAAGATACGACTCAATTGCTGTATCTGTATCTGTCATCAGTGCTTCTGAAGCGCCTGCAGCAACTGATGGGAGTGGGGATCGGGAAAGTTCGTAGACTTCGCGTCGTTTATCATCCCAGCGAGCTTTATCTGCACCTGTTGCTGCAAACTCGCTTAGGGCTTCTTCAGTGTCTGTAGATAGTGCCTTTTCGGCTGCTGATTTAAGGACACTTCCTTCTGGCGCTTGGGTCGCTTTCCACGCGGTGGCACGATCATCTTCGGTTTGGGCTGTTTGCCACCCAGTATCGATAAAGTTGCTAAGACTGTCGATATCACCTGCATCAAGTGCCTGTTTGGCTGCGTTTTGAACGTTTTCTTCAGATAGTGAAGAGATTGTCACCACTATTTGGCGAAGGTCTTGAGTGCGGGCCTCATCCATGCCTGATTTCGCATAAGCAGATAATTCTTCTTGCCCGCCTCGAAGTACTTCTTCAGCAGCTGCCTGCGAGGCAGGGAAGTTGGTGCTCACCATTTCAATGGCATAGTTTCGCGCTTGCTGTTCATCAGCAATCTCAGCACCCAGGTCGCGTTGATCTACTTGGGCAAGCGCATGCGCTGACGAAAGGCTAAGCCCTACTGCAGCAGCGGTGATAACGGACATGATTTTTCGAGCGCAATGTGTCACTGTCTTCGCAGGGTGATGATGCTTGTAGCGCATGTGCGGACTTTCTTATCTAAAGGTATGGGTTAATTGGGCGCTATGCGTTACAGCGAAAGCAGCCTGAAAAGGCATACACAGTGGCGGCCCTTTTATTACATGTTTTGTGTTTACTTCCCGGGTAGGGCAAGGCCCTGGTCGATAAACCACACCGATTCACTCGTGCGAGAAGTGGTGGTCGCAACCTTTTGCGTCCCACTTGCTGTGAGAACACGATTTTGATTTAGTGCCGAAGCAAGGCGAGTTCCTGTGGGAGTTTCTGCCACACTTGCAGGACACCACGTTGCACCTTTGGCGTTCGGGTTGCTTTGAACAGCTACCGATCCGTTAGAGTGCATGGTCAAGAAGACGCCTGGATATGCGGCTGCTTCCAAGGACAGGCACTGAGAACCATCGCGGGCTGGGACTACTTTAAAAGACGCGTCGAGGCGATCATTAAAGCCTGAGTTTCTATCTATGCTTGATAGTTCTACTCCGGCCCAAGACAATCGCAGTATTTTTCCGCCGGCATATCGGCCAGCAGAACGCATACTGATCACGTGTGGGTTGGCTGTATCCACGCTAAGGTCGCCAGTGCCAGCACCGGTTGAGGTCGCTACCGGGGTGACCTGCATTTCAACAACGGTAGAACGATTATTGCCAACGTCGATGCTTTGGATTTTTCCTGGTTCCACTACTCGCTGCCAGTACACATCACCATCAGGCAACTTAAAGGCCACTGAAACCGGTACTTTTAAGCGATTGACAACTCCATACGATCCCGTAATGTTCACGGCCACCCAGCCTGTGGGCTTTGTAAGGAAAAAGCACGCTTTAGAATTTTCCAGCTCTGAAGAATCAATACGCACGTACTCCGCCCCAGTAGCACAGTCTTTTTGAACGAGACCACCGTCGCCTGCTGTGGTGTTCACAGGCGTTTCCGCTAGTGCGGGAGAGGTAGCAAGACCAGCAGAAACTATGCAGGTAAGTACTCCGATAGATAAGCGTTGGACAAAAGAATTCACAATAGGCTCCTTGAATCTAGGTACGCAGTTGAACACCGTGGTTACTTCGACAACGGGATATACGTCGTCGAAGAGGAATTAATGGTTGAACGCACAGTTCCGGCAAACTTGCTCCATACCTGTGAACCAATGTGATCGGAGCTAAAAGGACCTTGAACCTTTGAGGTCTGTGTCGGGCCAAAGGATTCGACTACGAGGCGAACCCATGTTTTGTCAGAGCCGGTGTAGGAATTTTCTACGCTGTCGTTGTCGAAGACAACATCGTCATCATCTGCATTGGGGGAAGCTACTTCATCGAATCGGATGTTTAGTGTTCTGCCGCCGCCTTCAGGATGATCACTAGCAGTAACCAGTGAAAACCCTTCATCAGAGATACGCTCTACGGTTACTTTGCTTTTAGCTCCGCCCACACCTGTAAAAGTGCATACGGAGCCCTCGGTAATTTCGTCAGGGCACCCTGAGAGAGGAAAGTACTTATCCATGTTTTGGATAACTTCACGATAAACCCCGGCTGCATGCCACCGCTTGAAGTCGGTGGTGTTAAACAGTGGATAAATCTGACGGTAACTCGAAATATTCTGATTGTCATAAGCCTCCAGGGCCTTGCCAGTAGGTTCAAAATACTGAATAGATCCGCCCTGGAAATCCTGCTTTATGCCTCCGCCTGCAGCGTATTTTTCCGATGTGGGAAACTTCAAAGAGCTACGCTCCCATCCCTGACTTCCCCAAAAATCCCGAATGGGGCCAGAAATACTATGGACCCCGCCAGCTTGTGACCAGTAGATAGATCCGCCTTGAAAATGGTTGTAGCGCCCAGTCTTTTCTGGGGTAAGCAACTCATCAGTGGTTGGGTATCCTAGCTCACCGGTCTCCCAGCCTTGCTGAGCCCATTTATCGCGAATTCCTCCCCACACTTGATGAGCATCAGTCTCTGGCGACCAGTAGATAGACCCGCCCTGGAAATGGTTAAACCGCCCCTTACCATCAGGGGTCTTCAACTCATCAGTAATGGGATATCCCAAGGCCGCGCCTTCCCAGCCAAGATCTCCCCACTTATTGCGAATACGCCCACCCACCTGGTGAGCAATTCCATTATCAACACCGGCATGCCAGTAAATGGAGGCATCCTTAGCAAACACCTGGAACCGACCATTATTTTTAGCTACACGCTCATCAGTTGTAGCGTCACCAAAAGTCTTCCACCCACCAAGCCGGTGATACGCCTCTTCAATACGACCACCAATCCAATGACCGTGAAAAACCTTGGCACTTGAAACACCAGCACCAGCAAAAGTAACACTTGCACATACCGCAATAGTTGCAGTCAGCTTCTTAGCGAATTTCATCCGTAGCCCTTTCACACCACCGCATTTAAAAACAGCTGAACACCAGATAATTGACAGCCTGAGTTAGGGTATCGCTACGGTTGCACACAGTCCATAGATGTGTGTTTTGAAACCTTATCTAAAAACTAAATAATTCGTTAAAACGCCAGATGAGCACATGCGCAGACTCGATTTTCGCGTCTCGCGAAAGGTATTCAAAATAACCTATATGAGGGGTACATATAACTCTAATCTAAACATTTACACTGCACATTCAGGCTGGGCAGTGTACACATTGCATGTCAACGATGCGCTTTGGTGGGTGAAGCGGTGACGGACATTGTTCATGAAGCCCAGGACACGCACCTGTGCGCCTTGTTCATCGAAGCCCACGGGGGCGGTGGAGACTACGAGTACGCGCTAGACGCCGCCACGCTCGCCCGACTCGTGCGCGCAGCACAGAGGGCACTTTCTTAACAACGTCCCGCAGATAATCCAGACAAACTTCTAGGCTTAGCCACCAGCCTCAAAGGAAAGCTGTTGCGGAGACAAGTAACCGCCCCGGCAGGCAGCCCATGAGCTGCCATCCGGGGCGGTGCTGTGCGTTAGAGCCGCTTAGGCGTCGCGCTTTTGCAACAAGAGGACACCGAGGCCCCACAGGATAACGGCCCAGGCAACAAATACCAGGCAAAATCCCCAGTTTTCCTTCCACGGAGCATCAACAGGTTCCATCTCCAGCAGCCAGGACTGGAAAGACTTAAACGGCATGTAGTTCACCAGCTTGCTGCCGACCTTGGGGATGGTGGCTACGAGATTGTCCACGCCGAGGAAAAGGATGAGGCCAATTGCCACGGCACCAGCCGTCGAGCGCAGCAGCAGTCCTAGGCCTTGCGAGAAAAGGACGAGCAGCGCGGCAGCCAGCGGGTACTTCCACAGCTGCTTTTGGCCCATCTCGTCATCCCAAGGGTGAAATTCCGCGGCTACTTCATCGTGGGCAAAAAGCTCGGTAAGCAGGTAGGCGCCCGCCACGGCGATAAAGGTCAGCGCGGCCGCGATAACCGCGTACATGAGCAGCTTAACCAAGGCCACCGACCAGCGGCGCGGGGTAGCCATAAACGTAATGGTCTGCGTACCAAAGCGGTACTCGGTGGTCACGATCATGATGGCCTGGATCATGAGCACGGGCAGGCCGAGGAACAATAGGAAAGACACCGCGCCATCCGAGGTGATAACCCCCATGCCCATCGCTGCCTCTTCAGGATTTTCTGCCGGCTTAGTCAAACGAGCATTGAGGATGGCCCAACCCCAGGCAAAGAAAAGGAAGATGAAGGTGGTCCACCAGAAGGAGCGGGTGGTGTGCAGCTTGGTCCATTCGGACTTCAAGGTATTCAGCATGGCGAATTAAACCTCCTGCCGGGTGGGTCGAGCGAACGGAGTGGCGGCGCCAGCGGTTCCGGGGGTGGGGGCACCGGTGGAGCCGTGGTACTGGACGGCGTCGCCAGTAAGCTCCATGAAGGCATCCTCCAAGGAGGCGCGCTTGAGGCTGAGCTCATTAAGCGGCACCCCGGTGGAGTAGGCCAGCTGGCCCACGAAGTCCGTGGTCTGGTTGGAAATCACCAGGCGGGGGCGGCCTTCCTCGTCGGTGGACTCAGTAAAGGCGATGCCCTCAGAGCGCAGCGCGGAGCTGAAAGCATCGAGATGGTCGGAGCGCACCAGCACAGAGGACTGCGAGTGGTCCTTCACAAAGTCATAGGTGGGCTGGTCCGCCACTAGGCGGCCCTTACCAATGACCACCAGGTGATCGGCGGTCTGAGACATCTCCGAGAGCAGGTGGGAGGAAATCAAAATGGTGCGGCCCTCATCGGCCAGGGCGCGTACGAGCTGGCGGACCCAGCGAATGCCCTCTGGGTCGAGGCCGTTGACCGGCTCATCCAGGATGAGGATGCCGGGGTCACCGAGCAGCGCGCCGGCCAGGCCCAGGCGTTGGCCCATGCCGAGGGAGAAGCCGCCGACCTTCTTACCGGCGACGTCGGAAAGCCCTACCAGCCCCAAGACCTCATCAACGCGGGAAGTAGAAATGCCGTTGGACTGCGCAATCCATTTCAGGTGGTTGGCGGCGCTGCGGTTGCGGTGCACCGCCTTGGCATCGAGCAAGGCGCCTACCTCACGCAGGGGATCTTTCAGCTCGTGGTAGCGCTTGCCGTTGATGCGCGCCCTGCCGGCCGTCGGCGTGTCCAAGCCCAGGATCATGCGCATGGTGGTGGATTTGCCCGCGCCATTGGGACCCAAGAACCCGGTAACCATGCCGGGTTTTACCTGAAAGGTGAGATCGTCAACGGCGCGGACAGACTTATATTGTTTAGTCAGTCCTTCTACTTCGATCATAGCACTAGCGTGCCATAAATCCGGCAACTTTACCTGTTTAATGCCTCCACGCTCTCCCGCAGGGTGGGAAAGGCGTGGCGGAAGGCGGCCAGAAGGGGGAGGCTTTCTACCTCTTCAAAAGGCACCCAGCGCAGCTCATAGGACTCTTCATTAGCTGTAGTAGGAAGCGGGGCGCCGGTGCGCGTGCGTGCTAGGACGGTGGTGTAGGTCCACTCCCCCGGCAGATCCCCCGCCGCGGGATAGGGCCCGGCCGTTACTCGCGCATCGAGCACCTCTACGTCCTGGGGTGCAATCGCGCATTCTTCATGGGTTTCACGCAGCGCGGCCTGGGTGGGCGTCTCCGTAAAGTCGCGGGCGCCACCCGGAATCCCCCAGGTATCGCCGTGATTGGTCCACGCGGCGCGGTGCTGGAGGAGCACCTTGCGCCCGGCGACGAGGAAGAGGCCGGCGGCACCAAATTTTCCCCAGACGCGAATGCCGCCGGGGCCTGCCGCCCAGCCGTCTCCACTGTGAGGGTTATGCATGCTGCCTATCCTAGCCACACACGCGGGTATATGGTGGCGCCCAGCACACTGCGGGCGCTATTCTGAGTGAATGACCGAGCAGGCAGTCCGGGCAGAAAGCGTGCATGACGAGCACGCTCACCCGAGCGATCACTGGCTCGATGAGGTCACCGCGCCCACCGGCCCGGCCTTCAGCGGGCTCAGCAGCCGCGCCATGGAATGGTTCGCGGGCCCGGCGCGCCTGCTGCGCCGCTTCTACTACTTCGCCTCCACCACCCCAGGCAAGCTTTTTACGGTCACGCTCATTCTCACCGTTGCCCTAGGCGCCGCCGGCTTATCGATGTCCCAATCTTCCGCCGCCCGCCACTCCGACCTAGACGAGCTGCTGACCACCACCGAGCCGATGTCAAACGCGGCACACCACCTTTATAGTTCGCTCTCAGTGGCCGATACCGTGGCCACCACCGGCTTCGTACAGGCCGGCGTGGAATCGGAGCGCAACCGCGATAGCTATAACGAGGCCATCGATGCCGCCTCAGTGGCGGCTACCGAATCCGTGCTGGGCACCACCAAAGAGGATGGCCGGGTGCGCGAGCTGGTGACCTTTATCCAACGCGAGCTGCCCGTCTATACCGCAATGGTGGAAAAGGCCCGCGCCAATCACCGGGCGGGCAATGCGGTGGCCAATTCCTATATGTCCAATGCCTCGGCGCTCATGCGCGAGCGTATTCTGCCGGCTGCCTCCGAGCTATTCCAGCTGACCACCGCCAAGGTAAACCAGCAGCAGCAAGAGCTCACCTCGCCGCAGTGGGTGCCGCTCTCCGGCCTCTTGGCGGCGCTCTTCTTCCTCGCCGTGGCCCAATGGTGGCTGTGGCGCCAGACCCGCCGGCGTTTTAACCGCGGCTTCTTAACTGCCAGCGTGCTGCTTTTCTTGGCCATCTCCTGGGTGGCGCTATCCAACCTCGCCACCTGGTCCACCGGCCACCAGGGCTTCGAGACGGCCTCACGCCCGTGGGATTCGCTCACGGCCTCACGAATTGAGGCGCAGCAGGCGCGCACCTCCGAGACCCTCGCGCTGGTGCTGCGCTCCTCCGAGGAGGATTCAATGGTGCGTTTTTCCAGCTCCATCAACTCCATCGAAGGGGCCCTCGAGGATTATGAGGAAGCGCTCAATGATGAAGATGTGGAGGTCACCGACCCAGAACTCATCCACAGCGCCCGGGCTGCCGCCGAGCAGTGGCGCGGCACCCACGACAAGCTCATGGGTGCGCTCAAGGACGGCGACTATGACGAGGCCATCTACCAAGCCACGGCGACCGAGCCCAAGAACGGAGAGATGACCGCGGCGCGTTCCTATGACGAGCTCGACGCGGAGCTTTCGGATCTCATCGGCCAGGCGCGCATCGCCATGCGCAGCTACTTGGAGCGCGGCCTGACCGCCATGACAGCGGTGTCCTCGGCCGTGTTCCTGCTGACCTTGTGCGCCATTATTGCCGTATGGCTGGGCATCCGTCCCCGACTGCAGGAGTACCTCTAATGCGCCGCCCACGCCTTACCCTCGCCGCGCTCGCCTGCGCCTGCGCCGCGCTGCCACTTGCCTCCTGCGATGTTCGCTCCACCCCGCCGCTAGAGGCGCCCGCCGAGCGCCCCCTCGACTCCCGGCCGGGCCCGCCGCTGCCGGAAGGAGCGAAGGTTGAAAAGGCCGGCTCCACCGCCGCGCAGCGCGCCTCTGAGGAAGAGATTAAGGGCAGCTACCGCCCGGATGATAAGAAAGCGAAGGAGCGGGTGCCGGACATCGTCAAGCGCGGCCGGCTCATCGTGGGCGTGGATCGTTCCAATAACTTGATGAGTTACCGCGATGCCGCCACCGGTGACGTGCGCGGCTTCGAGGTGGATATCGCCCGCGAGATTGCCCGCGATATCTTTGGCGATCCCAATAAGGTGGACTTCCGCTTCATAGAATCCTCCGACCGCGTTAATGCCCTCAATACCGGCGCGGTGGACATGATCGTGCGCACCATGACCATTAGCCCGGAGCGCGAGCGCGAGGTGGCCTTTTCCATTCCCTATATGAACACCCAAACCCGCATGCTGGTGCTCACCAATTCCGGCATGAAGTCCGTGAAAGACGCCGCCGGTAAGACCCTATGCGGTGTAGGCGCGTCCACCGCGCTAGAAACCATCCGCGAGCACGCCCCCAAGTCCGATATCTTGGTTACCCGTTCCTGGGGCGATTGCCTGATGGCCCTGCAGCTTAACCAGGCCGATGGCATCGTCGTCGATGATGCCCTGCTCTCCGGCATGGCCGCCCAAGACTCCTATACCTCCATCGTGGGCGAGCCGCTAGAGACCGAGAATTACGGCGTGGCCGTGCGCCGCCCCAGCAAGCAGCATGACACCCGCCCGCTGCTGCGCCAAGTAAATTCCACGCTCGAACGCATCCGCCGCGACGGCACCTGGTCCACAATCTTTGAAGAGTGGCTCGGCGCCTACCTGGAAGAGCCCACCCTGCCGGCCGGTAAGTACATCGAGGAGGACGCTAAGCCATGAGCCATAACCCGAATTTCAGCGACGACGAGCTCGAGTACATCGAGCCGGAGAACCTCGATACGCAGCGCGCCTTCCGCCAGCCCACCAATGCCGCCAATTCCGCGCAGGAGCCGGATGCGCTGGACGATGCCCCCTTGGACGACGGCCCCGCCACCGCCGCCGTTGCTTTCGACCCCTTTGCAGACGAGGATGACGAGGGCACCGCGGCCGTGGCCTTTGCCCCCTTTGCGGACGAGAATGAGCCCGGCGATGACGCCGGTACCTCCGCGGTTGCCTTCGATCCCTTCGCGGACGAAGACGAGGACGCCGATGGTTCCATCGATCCAGACCACATTTCCACCCTGTTAGCAGACCTAGACAATATCCGCGCCCAGCGCGAACAACAGCGCGCCCAAAAGGCCCAGGAGGACTCCTCGCAGCGCTCGCGCCGCCGCGCGCTCGACACCTTTCGCGAGCGCCGCGGCACCCACCGCGCCGAGCGCCGCGTAGCTGATGGCATGGTGCGCCTGCCGTTTATCACCCCGGCCGAGCCGACCGATGCGCTCATTGACCCCACCGAGGAATCCTCCGGCAAGAAGATTCCGCCACCACAGCTACAGCCCGGTGACATGGTGGCCGGACAGTACGAAATCTTGGGCGTTATCGCCCACGGCGGCATGGGCTGGATTTACCTGGCCAATGATCACTTTGTCTCCGGAAGAGTGGTGGTCCTCAAAGGTATGCAGGCCCAAAAATCGGCCGATGAAACCGCCGCTGCGGTGGCAGAACGCGAATTCCTCGCCGATATTACCCACCCTGGCATCGTCAAGATTTTCAACTTCATCGATGACGCCCGGGTGCCCGGCGGCTTTATTGTCATGGAGTATGTCGGCGGGCCGTCGCTAAGAAGCAGGCGCAAAAAGCAACCGGATAAGCTCCTGCCCGTCGATATCGCCATCGCCTATATCCTAGAAATCCTGCCGGCCCTGGAGTACCTGCATTCGCGCGGGGTGGTCTATAACGACTTAAAGCCGGATAACATCATCGTCACCGAGGACCAGGTCAAACTCATTGACCTAGGCGCGGTCTCCGGCATTGGCGCGTTTGGCTATATCTACGGCACCAAGGGCTACCAGGCCCCGGAAGTGGCCACCGAGGGCCCGTCCATCGCCAGCGATATCTACACCATCGGCCGCACCCTGGCTTCGCTCTGCCTCAAGCTACCTACCGAAGACGGCGTCTATCTGCCGGGCATCCCCACCCCGACCGAGGAGCCGGAGCTGCGCCGCTTCCTATCGCTCTACCGCCTGTTGCAGCGCGCCACCGACCCGGATCCGCAGCGCCGCTTTACCTCCATTAAAGAGCTGCGCACCCAGCTCTACGGCGTGCTGCGCGAGGTCATCGCCATCCGCGACGGCCTGCAATACCCATCCCAACATTCGCTTTTCTCGCCGCAACGTACCACCTTCGGCACCAAGCACCTGGTTTTTCGCACCGACCAGCTTATCGACGGCATCGATCGCACCGTCCAAATCACCGCCCCCGAGGTCGTCTCCGCCCTGCCCACCCCGCTGCTGGACCGCGATGACGTGGGCGCCGGCCTGCTGCAGGGCGCTTCCTATGCGGAGCCACAGGAAGCCCTGGAGACCCTCCGCCAGGCCATGCAGACCCCCGAGTACGAGCACTCGGCCGAAATCCCGCTGGGCGTGGTGCGCTCCATGATCGACCTAGGCTATACCGGCCAAGCCCGCCAGTGGCTGAGCTCCATCGAGGACCGCCTCGGCCGCGACTGGCGTTTCCAGTGGTACGCCGGCATTACCGAGCTGCTTCACGATGACTACCGCGACGCCCAGAAATACTTCTCCACCGTCCTCGACCTTCTGCCGGGCGAGGCGGCACCCAAGCTCGCCATCGCCGCCATCAACGAGCTCATCCTGCAGCAGCTGGACTACAGCGATACCGCGCTCATTGACCCCACCGTGGCCCGCGCCTGCTCCAATATGCATTCCACGCTGGCAGATCTCCCCAACTCCGCCTTTGAGGGCCAGCCGGAAATCTGGAACCACGTCACCCAGGATCCGGCCGCGCTGCGCTTTAACTCCATGCGCCTCTACGGCATTGTGTGGTCCACCAACCCCACCACCGTCTCCTCCGCCTTTGGCCTCGCCCGCCAGCTGCGCTCCGAGGGCCAGGTGGAGGTAGCCGTCGTGGTCCTCGACAAGGTCCCCAATGCCTCGCGCCACTATCGCATGGCCCGCTTGACGACGATCCTCCAGCTCATCGTCCACGATCTTTCCGAGTCCCGCATCCGCCGCGCCGCCCGACGCCTCGAAGAGGTCCCCACCAACGAGCCGCGCTTCCTCCAGATTAAGATTGCCGTCATCTCCGCCGGCCTGAATTTCCTGCGCAATGCCGATCTCTCGCGCGCCGCCTCCCCCAACGACCTCTTCGAATACGCCTTTACCCAGCGTGGCCTGCGCACCGGTCTCTCCGAGACACTCCGCGCCCTCGCGCGCCAAGCACCGTTTAGCCGCCACCGCTACGCGCTCGTCGACCTAGCCAACCAGGTCCGCCCCGTCACCACTTTTTAGTCTGCCTTCCTGCTACCAGCCAACAGGGTGCAGAAAACTAGAAAAGGGGCGCGCGGTCTTTTACACCACACGCCCCGTTGTTCAAAGTCCAGCCGTTAGCTAGACGTGAGAATCTTTACTTGTAGAGGCCAGCCTCACGCGCCATTGCGGCGATTTCGGCGGACTTCTGAGCGATAGCCAACTCTTCGTTGGTCGGTACGACAAAGACCTTAACCGGGGAATCCTCGGTGGAGATCATGCGCGGCTGGTCGGAACGGACCAGGTTGCGCGGACCTGACCCCTGTTTGGTGGACACCTGATATCCAGCCCAGTCGGGCTGGAAGAAAGGTAATCTACCACCATGTCCAGGTACTCCGAACAGTTCAAACGCGATGCCGTGGCCCTCTACGAAAACAATGAGGACCTCTCACTGAACTCAGCATCAGCAGAGCTCGGTATCAACCGTGCCTCGCTGCATTCTTGGATCAAGAAGTACGGCACCGGCAAACGTGCCCGCACAAAAAGCATGCGCGACAAGGTCCAAGCAGCGAATGATTCCGAACGGATCCGCCAGTTAGAAAAAGAGAACGCAAAGCTGCGCGAAGAACGTGACATCCTGCGCAAGGCCGCGAAATATTTTGCCGAAGAGACTCACTGGTGATCCGCTTCCAGTTTGTCTATGACCACCGAACCGAATTCTCGGTTAAGCGGATGTGCCAGGTGTTAAAGCTCAATCGCTCCTCGTTCTACAAATGGGTGCAAACCCGCGAAGAACGCAGGTTAAAGACGTGTTCGGATGCTCTTATTGGTGCAAGAATCAAGACCATCTTCGATGATGAATACGGGCTTTATGGTGCTAAACGCATCGCTGCAAGCCTTAAAGCCGATACGAGCTTTGGCCCGATAAATCACAAGAAAGTCGCACGAATCATGAAATCCATGGGACTTAAAGGCTTTACCAAACGCCGCCGATGCGTCACTACCAGGCGTAAGCCTGGTCACCGCGTCATGCCAGATCTAGTAGGCCGCAGATTCACAGCTGACAGGCCAAACCACGTCTATGTAGGCGACATTACGTACCTGCCGTGTAAGGGCGGCAAGAACATGTACCTGGCCACGGTCATCGACGTCTACTCGCGCAAACTTGTCGGACATGCACTCGCCGATCACATGCGGGTATCACTGGTTATCGAAGCTTTGTCCCATGCCAGGAAAGTCCGCGGAAGCCTTAAAGGGGCAATTTTCCATTCTGATCACGGCAGCGTGTACACCTCACAAGCCTTTAGGAACTATTGCTCGTCGTTGGGTGTGCGCCAGTCTATGGGAGCGGTAGGAACGAGTGCTGATAACGCCCTAGCAGAATCGTTTAACGCCACGCTCAAGCGGGAAATCTTGCGTGACAGGAAAGTCTTTGACAATCCGATCTCCTGCCGCCAAGAAGTCTTCCGGTGGTGCATGCGCTACAACACACGCCGACGGCACTCCTGGTGCAATCTTTCAGCTCCTGACGTCTTTGAAGCCGAGAATTCAGCTACACTGACTAGAGCAGCATAGCTAACCCCCGACGTGTCCACTTTCCGGGGGTCAGGCCCCGCTCCTTATCAAAGTGGATGCCGTACATATCCAGGTTGTACAGGGAGTCCTGGCGGACCTCGGTATCGTTCTCGCCCACACCGGCGGTAAAGGTGATGGCGTCCACGCGGCCCAGGGCAATCATGTAGGAACCGATGAAGCGGCGCAGCTGGTGGATGTAGATGTTATAAGCCAGCCAAGCGTCTTGGTCCTCGTTGTCGATGCGCTCGCGCAGCGTACGGAAGTCGTTAACGCCAGAGATGCCCTTGACACCGGACTGCTTGTTGAGCAGGTTGTCAATCTCATCCACGCTCATGCCCGCCTGGCGGACGAGGTGGAAGATGATGCCCGGGTCAATGTCACCGGAGCGGGTACCCATAGCCAAACCGGCCAACGGGGTCAGGCCCATCGAGGTATCGATGGCGCGGCCATTGCGGATGGCGGCAGCGGAAGCACCGTTGCCCAGGTGGAGAGTGATCTGGTGGGTGTGCATCGGGTCGCGGCCCAAAAGGGCCGGCACCTGCTGGGAGACGAACTCGTGAGAGGTGCCGTGGAAGCCGTAGCGACGGATATCGTACTTGGAAGCCACCTCATTGTTGATGGCATAAAGCGCAGCTGCCGGCGGCAGGGTGTTAAAGAACGCGGTATCGAAGACCGCAACGTGCGGAATATCCGGCAGCATCTTGCGGGCCACGCGGATGCCATCCAAGTTGGCCGGGTTGTGCAGCGGAGCCAGCGGGATGAGGTCTTCAATCATGGACTCAATCTGGTCTACGATGAGCTGCGGCTCGGAGAAGAGGCGGCCGCCGTGAACAACACGGTGACCAACGGCGATAACATCCACGTCGGTCGGGCCAACGTTGTGCTCGCTCATGATGGCAAAAGCGCGCTCAAGGCCGAAGGAGTGAGTAGGGATTTCCAGCTCTTCCTTGTACTTCTCGCCACCGGTCTTGACGGTGACGGCGCCGAGGGGCTCGCCAACCTGCTCGACCAGGCCAGAGACCAGCGGGGTATCCGTGGCGCTGGACTCGGGATCGACCAGCTGGAATTTAACGGAGGAAGAACCTGAGTTAAGGACCAGAACGTATGACATTTATTTCTCTCCAGCCTGAATAGCGGTGATTGCAACGGTGTTGATGATGTCCGGAACGGTCGCGCCACGCGACAGATCGTTAACCGGCTTGTTCAGACCCTGCAGGATCGGGCCCACGGCGAGCGCACCGCCGGTGCGCTGTGCCGTCTTGTAGCCAATATTGCCGGCCTCCAAGTCCGGGAAGACGAAGACGTTTGCCTGGCCGGCCACCTCAGAATTCGGCATCTTCTTAGCCGCAACGCCTGGGTCGCAGGCGGCGTCGAACTGCAGCGGGCCATCCACCTTGACGGAAGAATCCAGCTTCTTAGCGGCTTCGACGGCGGCCACTGCACGGTCAACGTCCGGGCCGGAGCCGGAGGTGCCGGAGGAGTAGGACAGCATGGCCACACGCGGGTCGATGCCGAACTGGGAGGCGGTCTGTGCGGAAACGATAGCGATCTCGCCCAGCTGCTCGGCGGTGGGGTTCGGGTTGACGGCGCAGTCACCGAAGGCCCACAGGCGGCCGCGCATGACCATCAGGAAGATGGAGGAGACCACGGAAGCATTCGGCTTGGTCTTAATGATCTGGAAGGAAGGCTTAATGGTGTGGGCGGTGGTGTGAGCAGCGCCGGAGACCATGCCATCGGCCAAGCCCTTGTGCACCATCATGGTGGTGAAGTAGGAAATATCCTTCATCGTCTCGCGAGCCTGCTCGAGGGTTACGCCCTTCTTCTTGCGCAGCTCGGCAAAGTCGGCGGCGAATTCCTCTGCCAGCGGGGACTCGAGGTGGTTGATGATCTCGGCACCAGCCAGGTCGAGCTTCAGCTCTTCGGCGCGGGCCTTGATATCGGCCTCGTTGCCCAGGATGGTCAGCTTGGCAACCTTATCGCGCAGGACCACGTGTGCGGCCTCGAGGATGCGGTCATCGTCGCCCTCTGGCAGGACGATGTGGGAACCGGCGGCGCGGGCCTGGTCAATGAGCTGCTTCTGGAAGAGGTCTGCGGACATGACCGGGGAGACGTCGCCAAGCGCAGCAAGTGCGCCCGGAACCGCTTCCAGGTCGGTGAAGATGCCAGCGACGGTAGCCCCCAGGGATTCCGCATTGTGCTGGGCAAGCTCGCCGGTGCGCTGCGGGGCGCCGGAAATGATGGCCAGCGGCAGGCCAAGGGCGGCAGCTACTTCAGCATCGAAGGCGATATCGCCGGTGCCCTGCGCCACGATATTCTCAGCGGCGGGAGCCTCAGCCAGTACGGCGGCGACGGTGGCATCGAAGTCTTCGAGGCGGATGAGCTCCGCGCCCAGGTCCTTAGCCAGGGCGGGCACATCGAGGCCATCGAAGCCACGGCCGATAGCGCTAATAACTGCGGAATGCGATGCAGACATGCAATTTACCTTTCATTCACGGTCACTTGAACACAATTAACGCGCCTCATAACTTCATGTCAGTCATCACAGTTATCAGCGCGCGGTGACTACTCCACTGTACGCGATTTACCCCCTCCTATGCCCCATCGTGACCTCCCTAAACTGGGGTTAGTAATGCTGTGGTTTTTATCGCATAGTGACCGCGTAGAATATGCAGCACAACGAAAGAAAGGACACCCTAAGCACATGACTACCCCAGTGCGCGTCGCCGTGGTCGGCTCCGGCCCGGCAGGCATTTACGCCTCTGACCTTCTAGTGAAATCCGACCTCGATGTGCAGATCGATCTTTTTGAGAAGATGCCCGCCCCCTTCGGCCTGATCCGCTACGGCGTGGCACCGGATCACCCGCGTATTAAGGGCATCGTGCAGTCCCTGCACAACGTTATGGAAAAGGAAGAGATCCGCTTCCTGGGCAATATCGAGGTGGGCAAGGACATCACCGTCGAGGAGATGCGCGAGTATTATGACGCCATTATCTTCGCCACCGGTGCTACCGCCGATAAGCGCATGGGCATCCCAGGCGAGGACCTCAAGGGCAACCATGGCGCCGGCGAATTCGTGGGCTTTTATGACGGCAACCCCAACTTTGAGCGCGATTGGGATCTCTCCGCAGAGTCCGTCGCCGTGGTTGGTGTGGGCAATGTCTCCCTCGACGTCTCCCGCATCCTGGCTAAGACCGCGGACGAGCTGCTCGTGACGGAGATCCCCGATAACGTTTATGAGGCGCTGAAGAAGAACCGCGCCAAGGAGGTCCACGTCTTCGGCCGCCGCGGCCCGGCGCAGGCCAAGTACACGCCGAAGGAGCTCAAGGAGCTGGACGAGTCCCCGACCATCGAGGTCATCGTCAACCCCGAGGACATCGAGTATGACGCCGCCTCTGAGGAGGCCCGTCGCGCCGCCAAGTCCACTGACCTGGTGTGCCAGACCCTCGAGTCCTACGCCATGCGCGAGCCGGGCGATGCCCCGCACAAGCTCTACATCCACTTCTTCGAGTCCCCAGTAGAGGTATTGGGCGAGGACGGCCACGTCACCGCCATTAAGACCGAGCGCACCGAGCTCAATGGCGATGGCTCCGTAACCGGTACCGGCAAGTTCACCGAGTGGCCGGTGCAGGCCATCTACCGCGCAGTGGGCTACCACCCGCAGTCCGTCGACGGCGTACCTTTCGACGAGACCCAGGCCACCATGCCTAACGACGGCGGCCACGTGCTGGCCAATGTCGACGGCGAAAAGCTCCCCGGTCTCTACACCACCGGCTGGATTAAGCGCGGCCCGGTGGGCCTGATTGGCAATACCAAGTCTGATGCCAAGGACACCACCACCATGCTCATCGCTGATTACAAGGCCGGCGACTTGGATCCGGCCACCAAGCGCGATCCGCAGGATATCCTGGACTTCCTGGCTTCCCGCGATATCGCCGTGACCACCTGGGAAGGCTGGCACCGCCTGGATGCCGCCGAGCGCGCCGCTGGCGAGCCGCACGGCCGCGAGCGCATCAAGATCGTCGAGTGGGACGAGATGGTCAAGCACGCCGGCCCACAGGCCTAACCCGTGCCGCATATCATTTCCGCCGCGCCCCTGGGGCAGCTGGCGGCCTTGGACGTCCACCAGCTCTACAAGCTGCGGGTGGACGTCTTTGTGCACGAGCAGCGCTGCCCGTACGCCGAGATTGACGCCACCGACGCCGATCCCCAGACCGTGCACCTGCTGGCCTGGGACGCGGACACCCACGAGCTGCTGGGCACGGCCCGCGTCTTTCCGGCCGCGCCTACTGACGCCGCGCTTGCCGACGCCGCCAACGGTGCCCAAATCGGCCGCTTCGCCCTCGCACCCGCCGCGCGTGGCACGGGCCTCGGCCGGGAACTTTTCCAGGCGGCCGTCGACCTAGGCGAGCGCATGCACCCAGGCCAGCCGCTTTACCTGGAGGCGCAGGCCGGCCTCGTGGACTATTACGCCAGCTTTGGCTTTACTCCGGTAGGCGAGCTATTCGACGACGAGGGAGTCCCCCACCAGCCGATGCTGCGCCCCGCGCCCTAGTCGGCGTCGTCCACGCCGGAGGCAAGCTTTGGGTCGAGCTCCACGCCGCCCTCGTACTCCACGACCTCGATATCGGGGACGTTATCCGCCTCCGGCTGGATGCCGCGCGCACCGCCCTGGGCCAAAAGGCCCGGCGTGGAGGTCACCTCGATCTTGTGCGCCGCTAGTGCTGCGCGGTCGCGCGCCTCCTCCGCGCTTTCCGCGGTGGCAGATACCAAGCCCATGCGACGACCCTTGTAAGCCCCGGGCTTGCCAAAGAGTTTGACGTCCGTCTCGGCGTAGTTGAGGGCCGCGGCGACGCCGGTATAGGCAACCTCATTTAGCTCCTCATCCGCGTGGATGACCACGCTAGCGCCAGGGGTGACCAGGGTGGCGTCGATGGGGTAGCCCAAAATCGCGCGCGCATGCAGGTCAAAGGCGGAAAAACGCTGGGTATAGCAGGTCAGCATCGCCGTATCCGAGGGCCGCGGGGACACGGAGGAAAAGTACACATCATCGCCCGCAACGAAGAGCTCCACGCAGTACACGCCGCGCCCGCCCAACTCATTAGAGATGCGCGCGGCCACCGAGCGCGCGTTTTCCAGCGCAATCTCGCTCATGCCGGTAGGCTGCCACTCCTCCACGAGGTCGCCGCGCTCATGGCGGTGACCGATGGGCTCGCTAAACCACGTGGCCAACTTGCCCGTCGCCGGATCGATGGAGCGGATAGCCAGCAGGGTGACCTCGAGGTCAAAGTCCACGAAGCGCTCGGCCACCACGCGCTGCGAATCCGAGGACACGCGCCGCACGGTCTCCCATGCGGTGCGCACGTCCTCCTCATCGCGGGCAATCATGTGGCCCTTGCCGGAGGTGGACACATCCGGCTTAATAATGCACGGAAAGCCCAGCTCCCCCACCGCTTCTTCCAGTTCCTCCACGGAGCTAGCAAAGCGATACGCGGAGACCGGCAGCCCGATATTCTCCGCCACCTCGCGCACGCACTGGCGGTCCTGCGTCATGGCGCAGGCGCGGGCGGAGGGGACCACGATGGCGTCGCTATGCGCCTCCATCTCCTCCAGCGCTTCTACCGCAACGGTTTCTACCTCCGGAACCACAAAATGCGGCTGAATCTCCTGCGCCAGCTGCAGGATGCGCCCGGCGTCCTTGATATCGGCGACGTAGCTATACTGCGCCACCTGGTGCGCCGGCGCGCCCGCATACGAGTCCACCGCGTGGACCTCCAAGCCCAGGTTCTGGAAGGACATGGCCAGCTGCTTGCCCAGCTCGCCCGAGCCCAGCAGCAATACCTTGGTGGCATTGCTGGTCAGCGGCGTGCCAATATGACCGGCGATCTCGCCTGGACCTGACCCCTGTTTGGTGGACACCTGATATCCAGCCCAGTCGGGCTGGAAGAAAGGTAATCTACCACCATGTCCAGGTACTCCGAACAGTTCAAACGCGATGCCGTGGCCCTCTACGAAAACAATGAGGACCTCTCACTGAACTCAGCATCAGCAGAGCTCGGTATCAACCGTGCCTCGCTGCATTCTTGGATCAAGAAGTACGGCACCGGCAAACGTGCCCGCACAAAAAGCATGCGCGACAAGGTCCAAGCAGCGAATGATTCCGAACGGATCCGCCAGTTAGAAAAAGAGAACGCAAAGCTGCGCGAAGAACGTGACATCCTGCGCAAGGCCGCGAAATATTTTGCCGAAGAGACTCACTGGTGATCCGCTTCCAGTTTGTCTATGACCACCGAACCGAATTCTCGGTTAAGCGGATGTGCCAGGTGTTAAAGCTCAATCGCTCCTCGTTCTACAAATGGGTGCAAACCCGCGAAGAACGCAGGTTAAAGACGTGTTCGGATGCTCTTATTGGTGCAAGAATCAAGACCATCTTCGATGATGAATACGGGCTTTATGGTGCTAAACGCATCGCTGCAAGCCTTAAAGCCGATACGAGCTTTGGCCCGATAAATCACAAGAAAGTCGCACGAATCATGAAATCCATGGGACTTAAAGGCTTTACCAAACGCCGCCGATGCGTCACTACCAGGCGTAAGCCTGGTCACCGCGTCATGCCAGATCTAGTAGGCCGCAGATTCACAGCTGACAGGCCAAACCACGTCTATGTAGGCGACATTACGTACCTGCCGTGTAAGGGCGGCAAGAACATGTACCTGGCCACGGTCATCGACGTCTACTCGCGCAAACTTGTCGGACATGCACTCGCCGATCACATGCGGGTATCACTGGTTATCGAAGCTTTGTCCCATGCCAGGAAAGTCCGCGGAAGCCTTAAAGGGGCAATTTTCCATTCTGATCACGGCAGCGTGTACACCTCACAAGCCTTTAGGAACTATTGCTCGTCGTTGGGTGTGCGCCAGTCTATGGGAGCGGTAGGAACGAGTGCTGATAACGCCCTAGCAGAATCGTTTAACGCCACGCTCAAGCGGGAAATCTTGCGTGACAGGAAAGTCTTTGACAATCCGATCTCCTGCCGCCAAGAAGTCTTCCGGTGGTGCATGCGCTACAACACACGCCGACGGCACTCCTGGTGCAATCTTTCAGCTCCTGACGTCTTTGAAGCCGAGAATTCAGCTACACTGACTAGAGCAGCATAGCTAACCCCCGACGTGTCCACTTTCCGGGGGTCAGGCCCCCTGGATTATCCATGAAAATGCTCCTTCTAAGCCGCAGGCAGCGGCGTTTACTGCCTTAAATTATTTCATATTTAGGCCCCAACCCCACCACCTACATGCCAGGTGAGCCGGATAGGCGAAGGCGCCCTGTGGGCAATTCCACAGGGCGCCTTGAAAGGTTCAGCCTAGGCTGCAGGTGCCTCAGCCGGAGCCTCGGCTGGGGCTTCGGCCGGAGCCTCCCCTGCCGGCTGCTCGGCGGGCTGCTCTGGCTCGCCTACCGGCTCCGCCACGGTAATGATGTTGTCCTCATAACCCAGCGCGCCACCAACGAACTGGCCACCGCAGGTAATGAGAACCAGGCGGTTCTCGCCTTCCTTATCATTAACCACGTCCGGGAATCCGGAGCCCTTCGGCAGGCGGTACGGCGCCTCGGTCACGCGGAAGGTACGCTCTTGGCCGTCGATGACCACGGTAAATTCCTGGTCCTTCTTCAGCTTGGTGAACTTCTCCGCATAACCAGTGCCCTGGCCCTGGTAGTTAATGTGGCCGGTAATCACACTCGAGCCCACATTGCCCGGCTCGCCCGGCACAGCGGAGGCGGAGTACCAGCCCACGCGGGTGACGTCGTGTGGCGGAAGCAGCACGCCCTGGTCCGTGACCTGTACGGGGTCCACGGCCGCGTACTCGCCATCGATGCCCACGGACATGCCTTCAAAGCCCTTGAATTCACCAGGCGCGGCCTCATACTCGTGCTCCTGCTGGCCCGAATCATCCACGAAGGCATCGGACTTCGGCCCGGATTCTTCCGACGCACTCTCGCTGGCCACCGTCTCTGGTGCCGAGCCGGCCTCATCCTCATCATCGCGCGCCAAGTACAGCACTACCTGCAGCAAGACCAATGCCACCACAACGATGGCCGCGATAATAGCGATCAGCTTGCCACGGCCCATGCCCTGCTTGCCGACGCCCCCTTCTTCCTCACTCGCCGGATACTGCGACATTCCATTGTCTTCCGGCTGCTGTGGTTGCGCATGCTTTCCCATAGCTAGCTTCCTCTACTTCCTCGTTTTGTCTACCTTGTGCAGGTTATATGCAAATCCCCTCCAGCGTGTGCAGTCACACCCTGGAGGGGATTTTTGGTGTTTAAGTCTCAACCCCGGTGGGGCGACCCGCGGGCCGCCTCACCGATGCTTATGGACTACTTGATGTAATCCTGCATACCCGGCTCAAGCTCGGTTGCGCCGGACGGTACGGACTTAATCTCAACGCGCTCGGCGTTGGATGGCAGTGCGTTGCCAGTCTCTTCAGGTTCCTGACCCTGGACCTCGACGCCACGGCCGTGTCCATTGTCAGCGTTGCCGCCCTTAGGAGCGTCCTGACCCTTGACCTCGTGACCATTGCCACCATCGTGGTTACCGGTGTTGTCACCGTGGCCGCCATTGTGGCTGCCGGTGTTGTCACCGTGGCCACCGTTGTGGTTGCCATGATCCTTGTGGTCGAAGTGATCCTTGATGATCTTGCCCAGGCCGATGCCCGGAATCAGGATGAGCCACCACTTATTGTCCTTGGAGGAACCGTTGGAGGAACCATCCGAGGAGCCGCCTGGCTTGTCCTGATCGTGGACCTCGTGGGAGATCACGGTCTGGTCATCATCATTGATGTCCTTGTGCTCAGCAATGTGGTTCGGCTTCTCCGGAGTAGTACCCGGAGTTTCCTCGCCCTTGTCATTGACCTCGGTGGAGGTGAGCTCTTCGAAGGCAACCGCAGCCTGGACAGGCTCCTTCACATCATCGTTCACGGTGATGGTGACAGGCACCATGCCCTTGGACTTCTCCGGAGTGAAGGTCTTCTCACCGGTACCCAGAACAGACTTGCCGTCCTTCTTGGAAATGAGCTCAGCCTTCAAGGTGTATTCCTTACCCGGAACTAGGCCACCATACGTCACCTCATCGATGACCTTGGCACCAGCAACAACCTCATGGGAACCCTTAGCAAAGTCAGCATTCGTGGTAACCCACGGCTCACCTGGCTTGTGCTCCTCAGTCGTCGGCTTGGTCGGCTCAGTCGGGTTGGTCGGCTCAGTCGGGTTGGTCGGCTCAGTCGGGTGGACCTGACCCCTGTTTGGTGGACACCTGATATCCAGCCCAGTCGGGCTGGAAGAAAGGTAATCTACCACCATGTCCAGGTACTCCGAACAGTTCAAACGCGATGCCGTGGCCCTCTACGAAAACAATGAGGACCTCTCACTGAACTCAGCATCAGCAGAGCTCGGTATCAACCGTGCCTCGCTGCATTCTTGGATCAAGAAGTACGGCACCGGCAAACGTGCCCGCACAAAAAGCATGCGCGACAAGGTCCAAGCAGCGAATGATTCCGAACGGATCCGCCAGTTAGAAAAAGAGAACGCAAAGCTGCGCGAAGAACGTGACATCCTGCGCAAGGCCGCGAAATATTTTGCCGAAGAGACTCACTGGTGATCCGCTTCCAGTTTGTCTATGACCACCGAACCGAATTCTCGGTTAAGCGGATGTGCCAGGTGTTAAAGCTCAATCGCTCCTCGTTCTACAAATGGGTGCAAACCCGCGAAGAACGCAGGTTAAAGACGTGTTCGGATGCTCTTATTGGTGCAAGAATCAAGACCATCTTCGATGATGAATACGGGCTTTATGGTGCTAAACGCATCGCTGCAAGCCTTAAAGCCGATACGAGCTTTGGCCCGATAAATCACAAGAAAGTCGCACGAATCATGAAATCCATGGGACTTAAAGGCTTTACCAAACGCCGCCGATGCGTCACTACCAGGCGTAAGCCTGGTCACCGCGTCATGCCAGATCTAGTAGGCCGCAGATTCACAGCTGACAGGCCAAACCACGTCTATGTAGGCGACATTACGTACCTGCCGTGTAAGGGCGGCAAGAACATGTACCTGGCCACGGTCATCGACGTCTACTCGCGCAAACTTGTCGGACATGCACTCGCCGATCACATGCGGGTATCACTGGTTATCGAAGCTTTGTCCCATGCCAGGAAAGTCCGCGGAAGCCTTAAAGGGGCAATTTTCCATTCTGATCACGGCAGCGTGTACACCTCACAAGCCTTTAGGAACTATTGCTCGTCGTTGGGTGTGCGCCAGTCTATGGGAGCGGTAGGAACGAGTGCTGATAACGCCCTAGCAGAATCGTTTAACGCCACGCTCAAGCGGGAAATCTTGCGTGACAGGAAAGTCTTTGACAATCCGATCTCCTGCCGCCAAGAAGTCTTCCGGTGGTGCATGCGCTACAACACACGCCGACGGCACTCCTGGTGCAATCTTTCAGCTCCTGACGTCTTTGAAGCCGAGAATTCAGCTACACTGACTAGAGCAGCATAGCTAACCCCCGACGTGTCCACTTTCCGGGGGTCAGGCCCGGTTGGTCGGCTCAGTCGGGTTGGTCGGCTCAGTCGGGTTGGTCGGCTCAGTCGGGTTGGTCGGCTCAGTCGGGTTAGTCGGCTCAGTCGGGTTGGTCGGCTCAGTCGGCTCAGTCGGGTTGGTCGGCTCAGTCGGCTCAGTCGGGTTGGTCGGGTTAGTCGGCTCAGTCGGGTTAGTCGGCTCAGTCGGCTCAGTCGGCTCAGTCGGGTTGGTCGGCTCAGTCGGCTCAGTCGGGTTGGTCGGGTTAGTCGGCTCAGTCGGGTTGGTCGGGTTAGTCGGCTCAGTCGGCTCAGTGGTTTCCTTATCGCCGCCCGGAACAGGAACAGTGGTAGGAGTTTCCTCGTTCTCCTTCGGCACAGTCTGGTCATCATCATTGATGTCCTTGTGCTCACCAATCCAATTCGGCTTGTCATTATCCGGGGTGTCCTCACCCTTGTCATTGACAACCTTAGAAGTCAGAGTCTCGAAAGCAACCGCAGCCTCAACCGGCTCAGTAACCTTCTTCTCATCCACGGTGATGATCACAGACTCAGTGCCATTAGCACTCTTCGGGGTGAAGGTATGACCCTTAGTCTCACCCAGAACAGTCTTACCGTCATCCTTGGAAATCAGCTGAGCATCAAGAGAATATTCCTTACCCGGAACCAAACCCTCATAGGAAACCTGGTCCACAATCTTGGCACCAGCAACAACCTCATGAGCACCATTCTCAAAGTCCGCGTTCGTAGAAACAATCGCATTCTTCTTCTTGGTCACAGTCTGGTCATCATCATTGATGTCCTTGTGCTCACCAATCCAATTCGGCTCGTCATTATCAGGGGTGTCCTCACCCTTGTCATTGACAACCTTAGAAGTCAGAGTCTCAAAGGCAACCGCAGCCTCAACCGGCTCCTCCACATCATCATTAACGGTGATGGTGACAGGCTCCTTGCCATCAGCCTCATCCGGAGTGAAGGTGTGACCCTTAGTCTCACCCAGAACGGTCTTACCGTCATCCTTGGAAATCAGCTGGGCATCCAGGGAGTATTCCTTACCCGGAACAAGACCCTCGTAGGAAACCTGGTCCACAATCTTGGCACCAGCAACAACCTCATGAGAACTATTAGCGAAGTCCGCGTTCGTAGAAACAATCGCATTCTTCTTCTTGGTCACAGTCTGGTCATCATCATTGATCTCCTTGTGGTCAGCGATGTGGTTCGGCTTCTCCGAAGTAGTACCCGGAGTCTCCTCACCCTTGTCGTTGACCTCAACAGAAGTCAGCTCTTCGAAGGCAACCGCAGCCTTGACAGGCTCCGTCACATCATCGTTCACGGTGATGGTGACAGGCTCCATGCCGTGGGACTTCTTCGGCGTGAAGGTAGCTTCACCCTTGCCCAGAACAGTCTTGCCGTCCTTCTTGGAAATCAGCTCAGCCTTCAGGGTGTATTCCTTACCCGGAACCAGACCCTCGTAGGTGACCTCATCAACAATCTTGGCACCAGCAACAACCTCATGAGAACTATTAGCGAAGTCAGCGTTAGTGGAGATCTTCGGTTCATCACCCGGGGCCTGACCCCCGGAAAGTGGACACGTCGGGGGTTAGCTATGCTGCTCTAGTCAGTGTAGCTGAATTCTCGGCTTCAAAGACGTCAGGAGCTGAAAGATTGCACCAGGAGTGCCGTCGGCGTGTGTTGTAGCGCATGCACCACCGGAAGACTTCTTGGCGGCAGGAGATCGGATTGTCAAAGACTTTCCTGTCACGCAAGATTTCCCGCTTGAGCGTGGCGTTAAACGATTCTGCTAGGGCGTTATCAGCACTCGTTCCTACCGCTCCCATAGACTGGCGCACACCCAACGACGAGCAATAGTTCCTAAAGGCTTGTGAGGTGTACACGCTGCCGTGATCAGAATGGAAAATTGCCCCTTTAAGGCTTCCGCGGACTTTCCTGGCATGGGACAAAGCTTCGATAACCAGTGATACCCGCATGTGATCGGCGAGTGCATGTCCGACAAGTTTGCGCGAGTAGACGTCGATGACCGTGGCCAGGTACATGTTCTTGCCGCCCTTACACGGCAGGTACGTAATGTCGCCTACATAGACGTGGTTTGGCCTGTCAGCTGTGAATCTGCGGCCTACTAGATCTGGCATGACGCGGTGACCAGGCTTACGCCTGGTAGTGACGCATCGGCGGCGTTTGGTAAAGCCTTTAAGTCCCATGGATTTCATGATTCGTGCGACTTTCTTGTGATTTATCGGGCCAAAGCTCGTATCGGCTTTAAGGCTTGCAGCGATGCGTTTAGCACCATAAAGCCCGTATTCATCATCGAAGATGGTCTTGATTCTTGCACCAATAAGAGCATCCGAACACGTCTTTAACCTGCGTTCTTCGCGGGTTTGCACCCATTTGTAGAACGAGGAGCGATTGAGCTTTAACACCTGGCACATCCGCTTAACCGAGAATTCGGTTCGGTGGTCATAGACAAACTGGAAGCGGATCACCAGTGAGTCTCTTCGGCAAAATATTTCGCGGCCTTGCGCAGGATGTCACGTTCTTCGCGCAGCTTTGCGTTCTCTTTTTCTAACTGGCGGATCCGTTCGGAATCATTCGCTGCTTGGACCTTGTCGCGCATGCTTTTTGTGCGGGCACGTTTGCCGGTGCCGTACTTCTTGATCCAAGAATGCAGCGAGGCACGGTTGATACCGAGCTCTGCTGATGCTGAGTTCAGTGAGAGGTCCTCATTGTTTTCGTAGAGGGCCACGGCATCGCGTTTGAACTGTTCGGAGTACCTGGACATGGTGGTAGATTACCTTTCTTCCAGCCCGACTGGGCTGGATATCAGGTGTCCACCAAACAGGGGTCAGGTCCCCGGGTTCTCACCAGTCGGGTTGGTCGGCTCAGTCGGGTTGGTCGGCTCAGTCGGGTTGGTCGGCTCAGTCGGGTTAGTCGGCTCAGTCGGGTTAGTCGGCTCAGTCGGGTTGGTCGGCTCAGTCGGGTTGGTCGGCTCAGTCGGCTCAGTCGGGTTGGTCGGCTCAGTCGGGTTGGTCGGCTCAGTCGGCTCAGTCGGGTTGGTCGGCTCAGTCGGCTCAGTCGGGTTGGTCGGCTCAGTCGGGTTGGTCGGCTCAGTCGGCTCAGTCGGGTTGGTCGGCTCAGTCGGGTTGGTCGGCTCAGTCGGGTTCGTCGGCTCAGTCGGGTTCGTCGGCTCAGTCGGCTCAGTCGGGTTCGTCGGCTCAGTCGGCTCAGTGGTTTCCTTATCGCCGCCTGGAACAGGAACAGTGGTAGGAGTTTCCTCGTCCTTCTTGGTCACAGTCTGGGAGCCATCATCGATGTCCTTGTGCTCACCAATCCAATTCGGCTTGTCATTATCCGGGGTGTCCTCACCCTTGTCATTGACAACCTTAGAAGTCAGAGTCTCGAAAGCAACCGCAGCCTCAACCGGCTCAGTAACCTTCTTCTCATCCACGGTGATGATCACAGACTCAGTGCCATTAGCACTCTTCGGGGTGAAGGTATGACCCTTAGTCTCACCCAGAACAGTCTTACCGTCATCCTTGGAAATCAGCTGAGCATCAAGAGAATATTCCTTACCCGGAACCAAACCCTCATAGGAAACCTGGTCCACAATCTTGGCACCAGCAACAACCTCATGAGCACCATTCTCAAAGTCCGCGTTCGTAGAAACAATCGCATTCTTCTTCTTGGTCACAGTCTGGTCATCATCATCGATGTCCTTGTGCTCACCGATCTCGTTCGGCTTGTCATTGTCAGGGGTGTCCTCACCCTTGTCGTTGACAACCTTAGAAGTCAGCGTCTCGAAGGCAACCGCAGCCTCAACCGGCTCAGTAACCTTATCGCTCACGGTGATGGTGACAGCCTCAGTGCCCTTAGCCTCATCCGGGGTGAAGGTATGACCCAGAGTCTCACCCAGAACGGTCTTACCGTCCTTCTTGGAAATCAGCTGAGCATCCAGGGAGTATTCCTTACCCGGAACCAGACCCTCGTAGGAAACCTGGTCCACAATCTTGGCACCAGCAACAACCTCATGAGAACTATTCTCGAAGTCCGCGTTCGTAGAAACAATCGCATTCTTCTTCTTGGTCACAGTCTGGGAGCCATCATCGATGTCCTTGTGCTCACCAATCCAATTCGGCTTGTCATTATCCGGGGTGTCCTCACCCTTGTCATTGACAACCTTAGAAGTCAGAGTCTCGAAAGCAACCGCAGCCTCAACCGGCTCAGTAACCTTCTTCTCATCCACGGTGATGATCACAGACTCAGTGCCATTAGCACTCTTCGGGGTGAAGGTGTGACCCTTAGTCTCACCCAGAACAGTCTTACCGTCCTTCTTGGAAATCAGCTGAGCATCCAGGGAGTATTCCTTACCCGGAACCAGACCCTCGTAGGAAACCTGGTCCACAATCTTGGCACCAGCAACAACTTCCTTCGAACCATTCTCAAAGTCCGCGTTCGTAGAAACAATCGCATTCTTCTTCTTGGTCACAGTCTGGTCATCATCATCGATGTCCTTGTGCTCACCGATCTCGTTCGGCTTGTCATTATCCGGGGTGTCCTCACCCTTGTCGTTGACAACCTTAGAAGTCAGCTTCTCAAACGCAACCGCAGCCTCAACAGGCTCCTCCACATCATCGCTCACGGTGATGGTGACAGCCTCAGTGCCCTTAGCCTCATCCGGGGTGAAGGTATGACCCAGAGTCTCACCCAGAACGGTCTTACCGTCCTTCTTGGAAATCAGCTGAGCATCCAGGGAGTATTCCTTACCCGGAACCAGACCCTCGTAGGAAACCTGGTCCACAATCTTGGCACCAGCAACAACCTCATGAGAACTATTCTCGAAGTCCGCGTTCGTAGAAACAATCGCATTCTTCTTCTTGGTCACAGTCTGGGAGCCATCATCGATGTCCTTGTGCTCACCAATCCAATTCGGCTTGTCATTATCCGGGGTGTCCTCACCCTTGTCATTGACAACCTTAGAAGTCAGAGTCTCGAAAGCAACCGCAGCCTCAACCGGCTCAGTAACCTTCTTCTCATCCACGGTGATGATCACAGACTCAGTGCCATTAGCACTCTTCGGGGTGAAGGTGTGACCCTTAGTCTCACCCAGAACAGTCTTACCGTCCTTCTTGGAAATCAGCTGAGCATCCAGGGAGTATTCCTTACCCGGAACCAGACCCTCGTAGGAAACCTGGTCCACAATCTTGGCACCAGCAACAACTTCCTTCGAACCATTCTCAAAGTCCGCGTTCGTAGAAACAATCGCATTCTTCTTCTTGGTCACAGTCTGGTCATCATCATCGATGTCCTTGTGCTCACCGATCTCGTTCGGCTTGTCATTATCCGGGGTGTCCTCACCCTTGTCGTTGACAACCTTAGAAGTCAGCTTCTCAAACGCAACCGCAGCCTCAACCGGCTCAGTAACCTTATCGCTCACGGTGATGGTGACAGCCTCAGTGCCCTTAGCCTCATCCGGGGTGAAGGTATGACCCAGAGTCTCACCCAGAACGGTCTTACCGTCCTTCTTGGAAATCAGCTGAGCATCCAGGGAGTATTCCTTACCCGGAACCAGACCCTCGTAGGAAACCTGGTCCACAATCTTGGCACCAGCAACAACCTCATGAGAACTATTCTCGAAGTCCGCGTTCGTAGAAACAATCGCATTCTTCTTCTTGGTCACAGTCTGGGAGCCATCATCGATGTCCTTGTGCTCACCAATCCAATTCGGCTTGTCATTATCCGGGGTGTCCTCACCCTTGTCATTGACAACCTTAGAAGTCAGAGTCTCGAAAGCAACCGCAGCCTCAACCGGCTCAGTAACCTTCTTCTCATCCACGGTGATGATCACAGACTCAGTGCCATTAGCACTCTTCGGGGTGAAGGTGTGACCCTTAGTCTCACCCAGAACAGTCTTACCGTCCTTCTTGGAAATCAGCTGAGCATCAAGAGAATATTCCTTACCCGGAACCAGACCCTCGTAGGAAACCTGGTCCACAATCTTGGCACCACCAACAACTTCCTTCGAACCATTCTCAAAGTCCGCGTTCGTAGAAACAATCGCATTCTTCTTCTTGGTCACAGTCTGGTCATCATCATCGATGTCCTTGTGCTCACCGATCTCGTTCGGCTTGTCATTATCCGGGGTGTCCTCACCCTTGTCATTGACAACCTTAGAAGTCAGCGTCTCGAAGGCAACCGCAGCCTCAACCGGCTCAGTAACCTTATCGCTCACGGTGATGGTGACAGCCTCAGTGCCCTTAGCCTCATCCGGGGTGAAGGTATGACCCAGAGTCTCACCCAGAACGGTCTTACCGTCATCCTTGGAAATCAGCTGAGCATCCAGGGAGTATTCCTTACCCGGAACAAGACCCTCGTAGGAAACCTTGTCCACAATCTTGGCACCAGCAACAACCTCATGAGAACTATTCTCGAAGTCCGCGTTCGTAGAAACAATCGCATTCTTCGACCCCTCGGAGCCACCGCCGTTGTCCGGAGTATCCGGCAGACCAGGCTGGTCCGGGGTAAACACGCGCTGAGCATCGGTAAGCCCCTTATTACCATCAAGCTTTCCATTAGGACCCACGATGGTGATATAAGCACCCTCCGGCGCCTTTGGAACCTCTACCTCTGGATCCCTTTGCAGCTTCCACGGCTCACTGGACTCAATATCGAACCCTGTTAGCTGCTTAAACTCGTCCAAGTTTCCCTTGTAGCCATGGTAAAAGGAACCGACAACAATGTCGACATCCTTTAGCTGGGGATTCGTTGCAGCTTTGCGCGCAATCTTGGCGGAAGCATTGTCACCAATCAGCATCGATAGGTAGTAGGAGTAATTAGAAGCAGCCGCTTTCGCGGATTCCTTAGCACTTTCATCGCCATTGGACTCAGCTTCCTTAGCCTCCTGATATGCGTGCTTCAGCTTGGTGGCTACATTAATCGCAGCATTCCGGAGATCCTCTTGAGATGCACCTGTAATTTCAGGATAATCCGGGATCGGTGCTTTGCCTGCGGTCGCAATTTGGAACCTATGGCCACTTGCTTCCTTAGGAATCGGCTTCGGCTCGTCAATACACCAGCCCCAGCCCATATCGTTATCGGGGTTACCGGTCTGACCAAAGCTAGTCCCCTCAACCTTTACGGGCTGACCACCCCACACCAGGGTGCCCCAGCTGTAATCGTAGCCCTCTGACTTCAAACCTTCGTCACCAAGGTCATTATCCACAGATATTCCATCTGCCGCCTTAGCCCCCGGAACGGTGACCATGGCCGCAATTACCGCAATTGCAGCGAGCACTGCGGTAAAGACCATCCACCCCTCTCGGGATATGTTTCTTAATTTACTCATTCTTTCCTCTTCGAGCGGTACAAATACTTACATTCGTTTTCCTGTACAGCGAGTGTTTTCGCTGAGCAGAACCTGAAATTGAGACTTGAACACACTGCGGTTAATCAGGGTTTTGAACCCGAATCTGGATTAACTCTTATTGTGCTCTCAGAATAGTATCATGGGAGAATTTAAGGCGCCAGCCAGAAATCTTCAGAAAACTGCACGTTATGCAGGATTTCTCACTTCATACCCGCAGGTAGATGCGTTTATTTTTACGGTCAACCTAGTGTTAAATACATATGTTCGACGCCCGTTAGGAACTTTCTAAGACTAAAGAGTCAAACCGGTAGCTTAACCAATACTAAGATTAGATTTAACAAGACCCATGTAAACACCTCTATACGCTGCGTTTTATCTAACCTCGTGCAAGTTTGGAAGGGCGAGTTGCATACAATTTCATCGCATTATTCCGGAATTATCCATAGAAAGTTGGTGTTACAGGAGTGACTGGAGATCATTCGATAGAGGTGCACGCACGTTCGACATACTAGACATGCAGTAAACCTTAACCCTATTGCCATTCACCTTCAAGAAGGCATATGTGAGCAAAAACTCTGCCCAGGGTAGCCACAATCACACTTAGGGGTCTCGCACAGGGAGTGAGGGAGACTTGGGCAAAGAAAAATCCGCACGGGCGTCGGCAAGCGGATGCTTTACCGAGGCCGCAGTGCGGATCCTGGAATAGATTAGGCCTTAGAGAACGGCAGTAACCTCGTAGCCCTTCTCCTGCAGGAGCTGGGAAACTGCCTCGAAAGTATCGCCATCCTTGTCCGGGTTGTAGGTCTCCGGGTTCAGGGCAATATTGGCGGTGTTGCCCTCGTAGCGGACGCTGATGAAGTCGTAGCCGGCTTCGGCATGGGCGGCGTCGATAAGAGCCTGCACGTCGTCGGTGTTGCCCTGCTCAGCAACAGCAACCTGCTCCTGCTCAGGTGCCGGCTCAGCCTCCTGTGCCGGGGTGCCCAGGCCGAAGAATCCCATAATGGTGGCAAGCAGGCCGCTCACAAGCTTGATGATCATTGAAATAACTCCCTGTGTGGTAATGCGCGGGAATAGGGCCCGCGAAAGCTGAAAACTCTCTGCACTTAAAGCAAACTTAACTTTAGCTTAGTATCGAGTTACGTTCAACAGGGAAAGCCTTAATTCACCATGCCATGGTCTTGTGGGCGATTAAGGGACGCTGAAACACCACAGCGCCCGTGCTCCGTCTCAATGACGGGACACGGGCGCTTTTTACTTGGTGAAGGCTAGCTCCCCTAGGGGGACGGGGAGCTAGTTAGGGAATAGGGACCTTGGTTGCCTACTTGGAGGAGCTGGAAGAACCACCGTTCGGGGAGCAGGCATTAGCCACCAGCCCCAGAGCCAGAGCACCAGCAGCAGCCAGTGCAATGCCGCCGCCGACGCGGCCAGCCTCAGACTTCTGGAGCATCACATTGATCTGGTTGGCCTGGCGAGCCAGCGGACCGTTGAAGATACCCAGCTGCTTCTGCAGCGCAGCATTCTGCGCACCCAGCTGTCGGTTGATTCCATCAATCTGAGCAGAAACCTGCTTTACCAGCGGGGAGAAGCCCGGGATATTCATCTGGGAAGCCAGACCAATCGGCAACAGGAACAGCAGCGGGATGCCCACACCAGCGGCAGCTGGGGCACAGCGCTTCCAATCAACATGGGAAGAACCAGAGGACAGGCCTGGCAGAGCGGGAGCGCCCGGTACGGTCGGAGCGTCCTGGCCAGCGACAGTCACGGTTTCCTCGTTGCCATCCTGGTCCTTGACGGTGACCTTGTCGCCTTCCTTCAGGTCGACGCCCGGAGTTACGGACCACTTACCGTCCTTATCGGCGGTGATGGTCTTGGTGGTCTTCTTGCCGTCCTTATCCGTCACAGTGACGGAGACTTCGGTGCCCGGCTTAGCGGTACCGGTGATCTCCTTATCACCTTCGGTGACCTTGTCGATGGAAGGCTTGGTAGCGGTGGCACCATCATCAGTCTTGGAACCGACAGTGGTGGTCTCCTTATTGCCATCCTGGTCAGTGACAATTACTTTGTCACCCTCCTTCACCGGCTCCTCCGGAGCAACAGTCCACTTACCATCATCACCGGCAGTGTCCTTGGACTCAGACTTCTTATTACCGTCCTCATCCTCGACGGTGACAGTCACATCCGTGCCAGGCTTAGCCTCACCGGAAATATCCTTATCACCCTCGTTGACCGGGTCGATGGAAGGCTTAGTCGCCTCGGAGCCATCGTCAGTCTTGGAACCGACAGTGGTGGTCTCCTTATTACCGTCCTGGTCAGTGACAATAACCTTGTCACCCTCCTTGACCGGCTCCTCCGGAGACACAGTCCACTTACCATCATCACCAGCAGAATCCTTGGACTCAGACTTCTTGTTACCGTCCTCGTCCTCAACAGTGACAGTTACATCCGTGCCAGGCTTAGCCTCACCGGAAATATCCTTATCACCCTCGTTGACCGGGTCGATGGAAGGCTTAGTCGCCTCGGAGCCATCATCAGCCTTAGAACCAACAGTAGTGGTCTCCTTATTGCCATCCTGGTCAGTGACAACAACCTTGTCACCCTCCTTGACCGGCTCCTCCGGAGACACAGTCCACTTACCATCATCACCAGCAGAATCCTTGGACTCGGACTTCTTATTACCGTCCTTATCCTCAACAGTGACAGTTACATCCGTGCCAGGCTTAGCCTCACCAGAGATGTCCTTATCACCCTCGTTGACCGGGTCGATAGAAGGCTTGGTGGTCTCGGAGCCATCGTCAGTCTTGGAACCAACAGTGGTGGTCTCCTTATTGCCATCCTGGTCAGTGACAACAACCTTGTCACCCTCCTTCACCGGCTCCTCCGGAGACACAGTCCACTTACCATCATCACCAGCAGAATCCTTGGACTCGGACTTCTTATTACCGTCCTCGTCCTCAACAGTGACAGTTACATCCGTGCCAGGCTTAGCCTCACCGGAAATATCCTTATCACCCTCGTTGACCGGGTCGATAGAAGGCTTGGCGGTCTCTTCACCGTTGTCCTTGTCCGGGGTCTCATCCTTCTCGAGCGGGTTGGTGCCGGCCTTAACCTCATCGCCATCGTTGACGCCATCACCATCGGTGTCGGCCTCATTCGGGTTGGTACCAATCTCAACCTCGGTACGGTCAGTCAGACCATCACCATCGGAGTCAGCCTTCGTCGGATCCGTCGGCTCATTGTTGTACTTACCGTTCTCGGAACCATCCAACTCCTGCTTATCGGAAAGGCCATCACCATCGGTATCCGTCTTGGCAGGATCAGTACCCTTCTCCTTCTCCACGCCGTCGTTCAGGCCATCACCATCGGTGTCAGCCTTCAGCGGATCGGTGCCATTCTCGACCTCCTGGCCATCCTCGACGCCGTCGCCATCAGAGTCAGCCTTCGTCGGATCAGTACCGAGCTCCTTTTCTTCGCCGTCGCTCAGGCCATCACCATCGGAGTCAGCCTTATTCGGATCAGTACCGTCCTCGGCCTCCTGCTCATCGGAGACACCATCACCATCAGAATCCTTGGCTGTGTCATCAGGGGTCTCGTCAGCAACGGTTGGGTTGGTGCCGGCCTTGACTTCGTCGCCATCATTGACGCCGTCGCCATCGGTATCCGCTTCATTCGGGTTGGTACCAATCTCAACCTCGGTACGGTCAGTCAGACCATCACCATCGGAATCAGCCTTCGTCGGATCCGTCGGCTCATTGTTGTACTCACCGTTCTCAGAACCATCCAACTCCTGCTTATCGGTCAGACCATCACCATCGGAATCAGCCTTGAGCGGATCAGTACCCTTCTCCTTCTCTTCACTGTCAGTCAGGCCATCACCATCAGAATCGGTGTTCTTCGGATCAGTACCGTCCTTGACCTCGTCACCATCATTGACGCCGTCGCCATCGGTATCCGCTTCGTTCGGGTCGGTACCGTGCTCCTTCTCCTGGCCGTCAGTCAGGCCATCACCATCAGAGTCAGCCTTATTCGGATCAGTACCGTCCTCAGTCTCTTGCTCGTCGGAGACACCATCACCATCGGAATCCTTCTCAGAAGAAGATGGGTCAGTTGGATCGGTCGGGTCGGTTGGGGTGCCGCCGGTGCTCTCGGAGTTGTTGTCGTCCTTGCCCTTCTCGTGGCCGTCAACTGGAACCTCAGCCTTTACCGGTTCATCCAAAGATGGATCCTCAACGGTAACGGTAATCGGACCATCGACACCTTCACCCGGAGTAACAAGAATCTCGCCGGTTTCTGGATCAATCTTGGCCGGAATGCCCTTGCCATCTTCGTCCTTGGCAGTCACCGTGGTTTTACCAGTCGGGTTCTCCACCTTTACGCCGGTCGACTGCTCGTCGTCCGTCGGGTCAACGGTGCTTGGCTTGTCAGCTCCCTCGACGGAGACCTTCGGCTGCTCGGCACCATCTTCGTCCTTAGCGGTCGGGCTGGTGCCGGCCTTAACCTCGTCACCGTCGTTGGTGCCGTCGCCGTCGGTATCCGCCACGTTCGGGTCGGTACCAATCTCAATCTCGGTGCGGTCGGTCAGGCCATCACCATCGGAATCCGCCTTAGCCGGATCCGTCGGCTTGTTGTCGTACTTAGTGTTCTTAGAACCGTCGAGCTCTTCCTTATCACTCAGACCATCACCATCAGTGTCAGCCTTAGTCGGATCGGCGCCCTTCTCCTTTTCCTCAGAGTCGCTCAGGCCATCACCATCAGAATCGGACTTAGTCGGATCAGAGCCAAGTTCCTTTTCTTCACCGTCGTTCAGGCCATCATCATCGGTATCAGCCTTCAGCGGGTCAGTGCCATCGGTAACCTCCTGGCCATCCTCGACACCATCGCCATCGGTATCAGCCTTGGTCGGATCGGTACCGCGCTCCTTCTCCTCACCGTCGGTCAGGCCATCACCATCGGAGTCAACCTTATTCGGATCAGTACCGTCAGCTGCTTCCTGCTCATCGGTAACACCATCGCCATCGGAGTCCTTGGCAGGCTCTTCAGGAGTCTCATCCTTCACCGTCGGGTTGGTGCCGGCCTTGGCCTCGTCACCGTCGTTGGTGCCGTCGCCGTCGGTATCCGCCACGTTCGGGTCGGTACCAATCTCAATCTCAGTACGGTCAGTCAGACCATCACCATCGGAATCAGCCTTAGTCGGATCCGTCGGCTTGTTGTCGTACTTAGTGTTCTTAGAACCGTCGAGCTCTTCCTTATCACTCAGGCCATCACCATCAGTATCAGCCTTAAGAGGATCAGTACCCTTCTCCTTCTCTTCACCGTCATTCAGGCCATCACCATCAGAATCGGCCTTCAGCGGGTCGGTGCCGTCCTCAATCTCCTGGGCGTCATCGACACCGTCGCCATCGGAATCGGCCTTGTTCGGATCGGTACCGCGATCCTTCTCCTCACCGTCGGTCAGGCCGTCACCATCAGAGTCAGCCTTATTCGGATCAGTACCGTCAGCTTCCTCCTGCTCATCGGAAACACCGTCACCATCGGAATCCTTGGCAGGCTCTTCAGGAGTCTCATCCTTCACGGTCGGGTTGGTGCCGGCCGTGACCTCGGCACCATCGTTGACGCCGTCACCGTCGGTATCGGCCTCATTCGGGTTGGTACCGATCTCAATCTCGGTACGGTCAGTCAGACCATCCTCATCAGAATCAGCCTTCGTCGGATCCGTCGGCTCATTGTTGTACTTACCGTTCTCGGAACCATCCAGCTCCTGCTTATCGGTCAGACCATCGCCATCGGTATCGGCCTTGAGAGGATCAGTACCCTTCTCCTTCTCCTCGCCGTCGGTCAGGTCATCACCATCGGAATCAGCGTTCTTCGGATCGGTGCCATTCTTGACCTCGTCACCATCATTGACGCCATCGTCATCGGAGTCAGCCTTGTTCGGATCAGTACCGCGCTGCTTCTCCTCACCGTCGGTCAGGCCATCACCATCGGAATCAGCCTCGTTCGGATCGGTACCGTCCTTGGCTTCCTGCTCATCAGTAACACCATCACCATCAGAGTCCTTCGCAGGCTCGGAGTTGTTGTCATCCTGGCCCTTCTCGTGGTCGTTGACCGGAACCTCAACCTTTGCAGGTTCGTCTAGGGAAGGATCCTTGACGGTTACGGTAATTGGGCCATCAACGCCCTCACCCGGGGTAACGAGAATCTCGCCGGTTTCCGGATCAATCTTGGCCGGAACACCGTTACCGTCTTCGTCCTTGGCGGTCGCCGTGGTTTTACCAGTCGGGTTCTCCACCTTTACGCCGGTCGACTGCTCTTCGTCGGTAGCATCCACCGGGGTCTTGGAGGACTCGTCGACAGCTACCTGCGGCCCTGCCGGCTTATCATTCTCATCATTCGGATCAGTGGGGGCAGAGTTGCCCTCAGCATCAGTGTTATTTACCTCGTCGCCGTCGCTAACGCCGTCATCATCGCTGTCGGCATTAGTCGGATCGGTCGGCTCGCCGTTGTTCTTGGAGCCGTCGAGCTCTTCCTTATCGGTCAGACCATCACCATCAGTGTCGGCCTTCTTAGGGTCGGTACCCTTTGCGGCTTCTTCCTTGTCCGTCAGACCATCCTTATCGGAGTCCGCGGAGGCGTCCTTGACCACGAGCGGGAAGGTCTGGGTACCGGTGCTGTCACCATCGGTGACCTTGACGGTCACGTTATAGACGGCCTCGCCGTCTTGGGTCACAATGTCAGCGGTGTCTTTCTTATAAGCAGGGGTACCGGTGATCTTGCCGTTTTCATCGATGGTGATTCCCTCAGGTGCACCAACGAGCTCGTACGTGGGGTTAGACAGCTCCGCATCGTCAGCGGTCTTGGCAGAAACCTGAATCGGGTCAATGGCGTCATCGGACCAGGTCTCTTGGCCTTCAATCTTGTCAACGACCAGATCCTTAGGAGCCGGCTTCTCGTCACCTGCTGGGACCTGAACAACGATGGTGTCGGTGAATTCTTCGCCGTCGATAGTAGCGGTAACCGGCAGCTCAAAGACCTGAGCCGGGGCACCCGGCTCCTGCTTGGGAACGGTGATGGTTGCAACACCGTTCTCATCGAAGCTCACGTCTGTACCCTTAGGGGCGTTGGTGGTATCTGCCGTGAACTTAGATCCCTCAGGCAAGGTATCCACGGGCTCACCGTTGAGAGTCAGCTTCGGAGAAGCCGTAGCAGTGGCGTTCTCGCCGTCCACGGCAAGGTTCTGCAGTGCCGGGTAGTCAACGCCGTAGGTCTTATCGGCCTCAGGGTCGGTTGGGGTCTCCGGCTCAGATGCGTCCGCAGCCTCAACCGTTACGGTTGCCGGCTCCGACGGCTTCTTACCATCCTCAGTTGCCACGGCCTTAATCTCGTCATCGGCCTTGAGTTCTTCGCCCGCAGGAATATCTGCAGTGAAGATGCCCGGCTTGTCCGCATCCTCAGTAGCGGTGACTTCCTTACCAGACGGCAGGGTTACCTTCACCTCGCTGCCTGCAGGAGCCGTGACAGTGACCTTGGTGTCATCAGCCTTTACCGGCTCGATGGACGGGGTCTCGGTTGCTTCGGTCGGGGCATCCTTGGTGGCCTTGAACGTGCCACCCTTGGTGCGCTCACCATTCGGGGACTCCGCAACGAGGGTGTACTCCGTACCGTCTTGCAGTTTAAGCTTGCCGGATTTGAACTCGCCCTTTTCGATGGCGGCGGCGTCGGCAAGCGATGCAACGTCGATAGCGTCAGCAGCCTCATAGTTAAGGTTGCCGTCTTCGTCTTCCTTCAGCTTGTTAGTCGGCACAGCGACAATCTTGACCGGCGCTGCTTCCGCATTCGTGACATCAAGCAGCGGGATGTCCTTGCCCTGAGTGTCCTTATCCTGCTCACGCTTAATGGTGCCCGACAAAGATTCGATCTTCGGGAGGACTTCCTTCTCACCCGGCTGCGGAGCAGCAGGCTTGAAGGACTTCGCGTCTACCGGATCGGTGCCATCGGTAAGGACCTCGACATCGTCGCGAACACCATCGCCGTCGGTATCTACAGCCGACGAATCGGTACCAAGTTCACGCTCGTAGTCGTTAGTGAGCCCATCCCCATCGGAATCCGCAATGTTGAGGAAGTCGGACTTGAGCGTGTTCCTCAGCAGCGTCGGCTCAGCACCGCCGTCTTGCTTTTCGTCGTTCGGCAGGGTCTTAGGCCACTTGTCCGTAAAGTCCACCGAGATCCAGGAGGTGGTGTCGATACGCTTACCGTACGGGGAATTGGCGAGGTTTTCCGCGCCCTCTTCAAGCTGGTACTCGATGGTAAAGCTGCCGGTGGCGTTAGACGGGAAACCCACGATGTTGCTCGTGTTGACCCACACTTGGTCCTTAGTCTTTGCGTCAATGTCGGTCCCGTGTGGGACGTAGGACAGTTCGGGGCGAGTTGCGGTAGTCGCGAGCCCTGTCTCCTTGTCGAAGTCCATCTTCCACTTCTTCGCACCCTTAAGTGGATTGCCTTCCATATCAGACTTGTAGACCGTGACGTCGGTAATGTGTTTCGCTACATCAGGGCTGATGTACTCGTTAAGAATCCAGTTCCAGTACCGGTTGCCAGAGTAATCAAAGAACGAGAACGTGCCGGTGGCGGTGGACTTAATAGACCCGTTCTCCTGGTCGTACTTCAGCTGCTTAGTGATACCGTTGTTGCCGAACACACTCTCTCCCGCGCCCGCGAAAGTGCTTGAGGGAATGCCGTTCTTCCCCGCAAGCTGACTCTTGCTAACGAGGTTCACGTGCTGCACAGAGTTATTGAAGATTCGACCATCCTTACGGACCCAGTAGTAGTCAACCTGCGAACCCACTGCCGGAAGGCCAAGATCCTCAATCTTCTTGCCATTCTTCAAGAAGATCTGAATATAAGAAGCATACGGGACACCAGATGCGCCAGGAAAGTTCCTAGTGTTTTCGAACTTCAGTCCCCACTCAGAGCCCTTCGGATCACGCTTGGTGAATGAACCCTGTTGGTCACCATTCACACCCACCAGCTCAATGCGGGCGATCTGGGAGTAGAGGGCCGCATCACGGAATCGGATGTACTGGCCGTTCGCATCCGTATCCCCCTCCGGGGTCTTACCGGTATTCCAAATCGCCTTCCTTAGATGCGGAACCTTGAAGACGTACTGCGGGTTATTTTGCTGCGCATCCACAAACTCCGGCACAAGGCCGGCATAGAGCAGTCCATCGTCGGTACCGTTGTCATTTACACGACCTGCAGCAGCCGGAACATAGTTGCCATTGGCGTCGGTGATATCAGCTGCAGCAGCTACTGCCGCATTTTGCGGTGCAACTACAGGGTGAACGAACGGGGCCACAAGAGCCACAGAGAGAGCGGCCGCGGCAATAGTCGTGCCACGGCGGCGTACGGCCGTGCGCATAATGTGCTTCTTGTTCATACCAAGAAGTCCTTTCCTTAAAACACGAAGACTTTGAGTCGCACGAGGTAGGGAGCGACTATTTAAGAGGATGTTTCCGCTTCTTTCCTCCCGGAAGCGGCGAGCACCGTAAGCTCCACCAAGCGAGGTAAGAGATTAGGGAGAACCTACCGTTCAGCTCACGTGTGATAGTAGCCGGTTTCAGAAATTATGGTTAGCGTACTGTTGGCTGAAAGTTCCTTAAATTGGTTCACCGTCAACATCGCGAAATTTTCATTACGGTTGAGCTGCAGAAAGAATGTTATCGGTATTATCATTAGGATAAATGTGAGTTATCACACTTCTGTGTTGAAGTTTCCAAAACGTATGCATCCAAAGAAATGTGCAGGTCAGTGCAAATTTTTATGCTTATCTCATTCCTAAATCACTCTCAGCCAAAACCTACATTGGCACCGAATTAAAGACATTTCTTGCTCCATAAGAATTCTCTCTAGTTTCTGCGAATCGCAGGATCCCACAAGGACATATTGGGCAACAAAACTAAGAACCCCGCCACGTAGCACAAGCTACGCGCGGGGCTCTCACACCACGGCGGTAGGAATTACGCCTTACTGGTCCTCCATTACATCGTGGCGCACGATGGTCTGATCGCGGCCCGGACCAACGCCGATATAGGAGATACGGCAGCCAGACAGCTCTTCCAAGCGCAGGACGTAATCCTGGGCCTTCTGCGGCAGCTCCTCAAAGGTGGAGCACTCCGTGATGTCCTCATCCCAGGCCGGCATGGTCTCGAAGATGGGCTCGGCATGGTGGAATTCGGACTGGGTAAGCGGCAGCTCGTCGTAGCGCTTGCCGTCGACGTCATAAGCCACGCAGATCGGAATCTCCCCGATGCCGGTGAGAACGTCCAACTTGGTCAAGAAGTAATCGGTGAAGCCGTTGACGCGGGTGGCATAGCGCGCAACAACGGAGTCATACCAGCCACAGCGGCGCTTGCGGCCGGTGTTCACACCAATCTCGCCACCGGTGGTCTGCAGGTACTCGCCCCACTTATCAAAGAGCTCGGTGGGGAACGGGCCGGCACCCACGCGGGTGGTGTAGGCCTTGATAATGCCCAGCGAGGTCTTGATGCGCGTTGGACCAATGCCGGAGCCCACGGAAGCACCACCGGCGGTCGGGTTAGACGAGGTCACGAACGGGTAGGTGCCGTGGTCCACGTCGAGCATGGTGGCCTGGCCGCCCTCCATAAGCACGTGCTTGCCAGCTTCGAGGGCTTGGTTGAGCTCCAGCTCGGCGTCGATAACCATCGGGCGCAGGCGGTCGCGGTAGCTCAGGAAGTACTCCACAATCTGGTCGGCCTCGATGGCCTTGCGGTTGTACATCTTCACCAGCATCTGGTTCTTGATATCCAGCGCGGATTCCACCTTCTGGCGCAGGATGGACTCATCAAAGATGTCCTGCACGCGGATACCAATGCGCGCGACCTTATCGGCGTAGGTCGGGCCAATGCCGCGGCCGGTGGTGCCGATAGCGCGCTTGCCCAGGAAGCGTTCCTGCACGCGGTCCAGGGTCTGGTGATACGGCGCCACCAAGTGCGCATTGGCGGAAATCTTCAGGCGCGAGGCGTTCGCGCCGCGGGCCTCAAGGCCATCAATCTCATCAAAGAGCGCCTCAAGGTTAATTACCACGCCATTGCCCAGCACCGGGGTGGCGTTCTCGGACAAAATGCCGGCCGGCAGGAGCTTCAGCTCGTATTTTTCGCCGCCTACCACGACGGTATGGCCGGCGTTATTGCCGCCGTTCGGCTTGACCACGTAGTCAACCTTGCCGCCGAGGATGTCGGTCGCTTTGCCCTTGCCTTCGTCGCCCCACTGGGCGCCGACAATGACGATCGCTGCCATTGTTTAGTCACTTCCTCATTATTGAAGCCAAAATACTCTCCAACTTTACACTTTCCCGGCGCAAAAAGCCCGCGTAGCATTGTCCGCATGCGTTTTTTGTTCCTCCGCTGCGGCGCCCCGGGCGTGGCCATGCCTGCCGACGCCCACGACCTCTCCCCCATCCCTACCCGCAAAGAGCTCTCGCTTATCGACGCCTTCCTCAACCCCCTCCTTCCCACAGACCCCACTCCCTCGCTCGATGACATCGCGGCGCAACCCGACGTCCGCCACCTCGGTGCCCCTGAACCTGCCCCACAGGCCCCGCACTTAGCTGAGCCCGCCCGCATCGTCGTCGCCGGCTCCGACGCCGCCCTCTCGGCCGTACTGACCCGCCTTATGCGCTCCGACCGTCTCTGGGCCGAGGTCGCCTTCATCCCCGTCCCCTCAACCGCAGCCTCCACCACGTCCGCGGCCGCGCAGAACTGGGGACTTCCAACCGACGCGGCCGAGGCCCTCGAGTTCGCACGCACGGCCCCGGTCCGCCCCGCGCCGCTCATCCGCAATGACTCCGGCCTCGCCGTCGCCGGCTCCGCCACCATCTCCGACGCCTCCAATGGCTCTTTCACCGGCGAAGTCATCATCGACGACCACACCCTAGCCGCCACTTCCCCCAAAACCTTTGGCGCACGCCTCGTCCCGATGACCGACGCCCCCGGCATCCTCGCCGCCCGCGCCATCTCCCCCGTCGAGTCGCAGGGCCGCCTGCGCTCGCTCCTGCGCAAGCCCGGCCAGCTCGACCCCGAATCCGTCAGCACCGGCCGCGCCGTCCAGGCCGGCGGCCCACAGCTGCGCGTCATCGTCGATTCCGTCCCCCACAAGCGCCCGGTGACCCGCGTGACGTTCTACCGCCACCTGCGTGACCTCCAGATCGTCCGCCCTTAGCCCCAAGCGACGCCCTTGCCTCCGCGCGAGGACGTTAGTCCTCGCGCCCCCACACCTCCGGCGGGTAGGCCGGGTGCTGCGAGGTCGGCACAAGGTGCGCCACGGCCGATTCGCGCGAGAGCCCGCACACCATCAGCATGTCCACCACGATGGAGCGCGTCTGGCCCAGAATCATATAGGCCGATAGCGTGCCTTCCCTGTCAATGATGTCCAGCCCGGCGCGCCCGCCCACGATGCGCAGGCGCTGCACCAGGTCCGGAATCTCAATCGCCTCATCGTGCCCATGCTTCTTGCCCTGGCCGTAGAGCTCACTAATCGCGAGCATGATTTCAGAAAGCTCATCGAGCAACTCCACCTGCTCATCCGAAACCTTGTCGCGGTCCTCCGTCAGGCCCAGCGCCTGGCGGGAAAGCACGCGCACGCCGCGGACCGCGTTATCCACCGGCAACAGGATGCGCTCCAGCGAGCGAATGCTGCGGCGCGACGCCCACAACAGCGGCGAAACTTCCGAGGCCTCCCTACCCGATTGCGCTGCGCTCAGCAGGGTATTGACGCTATCTTGCGTACCGCGCACCGCCTCGCGCGCGTCGCGGATGACGCCGGGGTCTTGGTGGCGGATGCCATAAGTGACGTCGGCAAGAATGCTCGAGGCAACCTTAAGCACCTTCGACACCTCGCGCCGCGCCTCCACCAACGGGGAATTGGGAATCAACGCAATGGTTATCAAGCCAATGCCCGAGCCAATCATCGCGTCGATCGCGCGGTGCAGGCCGCCCGGGCCCTCCGTGGGTGGAAAAATCGTCGCAATCAAAATCGCGCCAAAGACAATCTGGTTGGTCACCAGCGGCGACTTGGTCAAAAACGAGCCCACCACCAGGCCCGCGCCCACAATGAAGAAGATCTGGAACGGCCCTTGGCCCACAATCTGGAAGAGCAGGTCGCCCACAGCCACGCCAATGATGCCGCCAATCGACATCTCCAGCGCCTTTTTCATCCTGTCCCCACCGGACATCCCCAGAATGATGACCGCAGAAATCGGCGCAAAGAACGGCTGCGGGTGCCCCACCACATCGCCGGCCACCCAGTACGCGAGCGCCGCGCCGATGGTCGCCTGGATGATGTAGACAAACCGCGAGCGGATGCGGTTGACCCGCGAGAGCACCGAGCGGTCAATCACCCGCAGCTTCTGCCGCGTTGAGACTCTTTCCTTCGCTTCCGACATGACTTCCAGCATAGAAGACCGCCCTTACCATTGCCGCCGGCCCCGCGCATCTCGGCCGTCGGCTGGCTTGTGGATAGCTCTTGCCGACGCCCCCTTTTCCCTCACCTATCCACAATTTCCCCTTTCCCGCCCGCGCACCGCTTGTTCAGCCCTCGAGCTCCTTTTAGCTTCGGCCATGTGAACACCGAATTTCTCTTGCTATGCCGCCGCGGCGTCGATCTCGTCGCCGAATTTCAGGGCTGCTCCGAAGACTCACTCCTCGAGGCCGGAGCCAGCCCCCTTCTGGCTGCCCAGCTCGCCCGCCTGCAACATGTCTATTTCGGCCGCACGTCCAATAGCCGCAAGCAGCACCTCGCGCGCGACGCCGCCCGCAGCCGCGCTCACGACCTCGCCACACTCGATAGCATTGAGTCCTATACCCGCCGCGTGCGCGATACCAACCGTGCCTGGGACCTGCGCCTAGAACTCTGTCGCACCGAGGCCCGCCTCATCCCCTCCGTGGCCAAGAAGCTCCTCAAGCAGCTCAATCCGCCTCGTCGTCCCGAGCCCGGCGTGCGCTATACCCGCCGCCCCGACGGACCCCACACCATCTCCATTACGGCCGATCCCACGGATATCGCCGATATCAAGGGCGTTCTCTCCTCCGTCAACAAAGATGATCCCCTCGCCGCCGCCAAGAAGGTCCTCCTCGAGGGCAACCCCGGCGCGCTGCCGGCCGTGCACACCAACGTCATCCTCACGCTGGACCAGCTCGACCGCATCGTCGCCGCGCCTGCCGACGCCTCCGATATCACCCTCCAGCTCACCAACGGCGCCCGCATGACCGGTGCGCAGCTCGTCGCTCGCGCCTTAGCCCAGCGCGGCTACGTCAGCCTGGTCCACCCGGAGCACGGTCCGGTGAACCTGTACCGCACCGAGCGCATGGCCACGTGGAAACAGCGCATGCTCGCCGCGGCCGAGCATCCCGTGTGCGCGTGGCCGGGCTGCAATACGCCTGCCGACGACGCCCAAGTCCACCACCTCACCGCCTGGTCCGCCGGCGGGCCCACCAACCAAGAAAATCTGGTCACCTTGTGCGCGCACCACAACGCCGTCAACCAAGATGACCCCTCCCGGCCCACGGAACGCGGCCGCATGGTGCGCATCGATGGCCGCGTCGCCTGGATACCACCGTGGAGCAACACCCCACGCTTCGTCCCCAGCCCCGCTAGGCCGCCAAACCCGGCCCCTAACCACAACCCCAACCCCAGCCCCAGCTCCAGCGCCAGCTCCACAGGCAACCCCTAACTGCGCCGGCCGCTCACCGAGTCGCCGCCCAGACCCGGTCCGGAGCCGCCCCGGCCGAAAGTACGAAAAAGCCGCCTCCCACGCGGGGAAGCGGCTCATTCGGCATGCCTATATGCGAGACTGCCTCAACTTAGAACATGGTGGCCAAATTACTTGGAGATGGACTTGCCCACGGAGTGCAGGTCCTGGCAAGACTCGATGACGCGCTCGGACATGCTCTGCTCTGCCTTCTTCAGGTAGGAGCGTGGGTCGTAGGCCTTCTTGTTGCCAACCTCGCCGTCAATCTTGAAGACGCCATCGTAATTCGTCATCATGTGGCGAGCAATCGGGTTGGTGAAGGCGTACTGGGTATCGGTATCCACGTTCATCTTGATGACGCCGTAGCCCAGAGCCTCTTCGATCTTTTCCTTCTCGGAGCCGGAGCCGCCGTGGAAGACGAAGTCGAAGGCGTACTCGTCCTCACCCAGGCCGAGCTTCTTCTGTGCGACCTTCTGGCCCTCGAGCAGGACCTCCGGGCGCAGCTTCACGTTGCCTGGCTTGTAGACGCCGTGAACGTTGCCGAAGGTAGCGGCCAGCAGGTAGCGGCCCTTCTCGCCGGTGCCTAGGGCATCGATGGTCTTTTCAAAGTCCTCAGGGGAGGTGTAGAGGTTAGCGCCCGCCTTGGCCTGGACGCCGTCCTCTTCGCCGCCGACGACGCCAATTTCGGCCTCGAGGATGACGTGCGCGTTCTTAGCCTTTTCCAGCAGCTCCTGGGCGATGACTAGGTTCTCGTCGATGGGGATAGCGGAGCCGTCCCACATGTGGGACTGGAACAGTGGGTTCTCGCCGCGGTCGACGCGCTCCTGGGAGATGGCCAGCAGCGGGCGGACGAACTCATCGAGTACTTCCTTCTGGCAGTGGTCGGTGTGCAGCGCGATATTCACGCCGTAGTGCTTGGCGGCCTCGTGAGCAAATGCGGCCAGTGCCTGAGCACCCTTGACCTTGTCCTTCAGTGCCAGGCCGGAACCGAAGGCGGCACCGCCGGTGGAGAACTGGATAATGCCGTCGGACTCGGCCTCAGCAAAGCCCTTCAGAGCTGCGTTAATGGTCTCAGATGAGGTGCAGTTGATTGCTGGGAACGCGAAGCCGTTCTTCTTCGCGGTGTCCAGCATCTCGTTATAGACCTCAGGGGTTGCAATTGGCATGAGTTTCCATCCTTAAAAAGTGGGTTTGTGGTCAAACACGTTCCAACAGCCAAGTATGCCCGTTTCACGGAAATTCTGCCGCAAAAACCGTGTGACATTTTCAACCCGGTCATTTCCGAGACCAATCCACCCCGACAAGCGTGGGCTATTTAGCCATATTTCGCGCGACGCGGGCGCAAGCCTCCATCAGCATCCAGCCGGAAAGCTGCACGGACAAATCGCGCTCATCTACGCGAATGATGCCGACCTTCTCACTCATGGTGCGCCGGCCGAAGCCGTAGTTATGCGGCAGGCGCGCATCGGACAACCAGTCGGATCCGAAAATCGGCAGGCCGTCGACCTCGAGGCGGTGTTCCCACACCGATTCGGCCGAGGCCACCACCATGCGCGCGGCCAGCTTCTTCGTCGCACGGTTGGCGGGGGAATCGCCGGGCAGGCGCACGGCGACGTCGGCAAGATAGCGCATCAAAATGCCTTTAAACAGGCCACCGTCACCATCGCCGGTCTCCCAGTCCACCACGCCGGAAGGCGTAGCCATGCCCGAGGCCACGGTCTGCACCAAGCCCCGAATGCGGATGATGTAATCCATCATCTCGGAAGCCATCTCGGCCTCCTGCACGCTGTCGATCTGTTCCAAATCGCCCACGCCGGCCTTTTCCCGCAGCGCCAGCACGATTTCCAGGCACGCGCCCAGCACTACGCCCTGGCAGTAGGGGTGGATGTTTTTTACCACCTCAGGGCCGTCCATGCGCATGCGCACGCCGTCCATGATGTAGCCGTCGTCATCCAGCAGATGGTCGTAGATCCAGTCAACGATGTGGCGTGCTTCCTCAATGCGCCCCATGCGCGCGAGCATGATGGCGCCCGGGCCGTTGGAGGGCACGTTCATGAAATTCTCGCCCAGGCGCCACGGCAGCACGCCCAGCGTTTCATCGAGGCCTTCGTGGATATTGCGCTGCAGGGCCGCCAGCCGCTTCGGCGTCTTTGTCTTCTTCAGTTTCTCCACGCGGCCGAAGGCCAGCGCGAGCCAGGCCTTGTCGTCGTAGTACTTATTCTTGGTCAGCTGCGCGAGGTTGCGGATGCGAATGCCGCGCAAGGTGTCATAGATGCGGTGGCGGCGCACCTTGGTGTTTTTGCGCAGCGCCGCATCAACGAGGCAGTCCAGGTAGTGGGCCTGCCACCAGTAGTGCCAGTGGACAAAGAGCTTTTCCTTCGTGGTGGGCGGCCAGCTGACCACGGCAAGATTGGTGCGCGGCAGGCCCCATACGGAGTGCGCGTGGCGCTCGTTGATGGCGGCCTCTGCGAGTTCGGCGCGGTGGGCCCACTTTTCTTCCACGGTTCCTCAATCACTCCAGTCGCACGGGTAGATATAGCTAGTTTAACGATCTTCCTACCAGGAGTTGGCCAGATCGGCGTGCTGGCGGATCCAGGCGTGCATGGCAATGCCGGCCGCAACGCCCGCGTTGATGGAGCGGGTGGAGCCAAATTGGGCGATGGAGCAGGTCATCACCGCGGCATCCTGGGCCGCTTGCGTCACGCCGGGGCCTTCCTGGCCGAAGAGCAGCAGGCTGCGCTCCGGTAGCTCGGCCGTTTCCAGGGGCACGCAACCGGGGGTGTTATCGATGGCAACGACGGTAAGGCCTTCCTCGGCCGCCCACGCAATAAGCTTCTCGACGCTCTCGTGGTGCATCAAGTGCTGGTACCTATCCGTGACCATTGCCCCGCGGCGATTCCACCGGCGGCGGCCGACGATGTGCACGGTATCGACGGCGAAGGCGTTGGCGGTGCGCACGACGGTGCCGATATTGGCGTCGTTTTCAAAGTTCTCAATGGCGATGTGTAGGCTATGCCGGCGCTTATCGATGTCCTCTTTGATCGCCTCCCTGCTCCAGTAGCGGTAGGCGTCGACGACGTTGCGACGGTCTCCTTCGGCAAGCAGCTCAGGATCGTATTTCGCGGCCTCCGGCCCTTGCGGCAGCGGACCTTCCCAGGGGCCTACGCCATGGCGGCCCTCGTTCCACTCGGTCGGCCCCTTGGCCTGGTCGGCCGAGCTGTCTGCGTTAGGCGAGGTCAAGGTCGCCCAGGCCCAGCAGGGAGCGGTACTCGAGGCCTTCTGCAGCGATGACGTCGCCGGCACCGGTCTCGCGGTCCACAACGGTGGCCACACCCACGACCTCGGCGCCGGCCTCGCGCAGCGCGGCCACGGCGGTCAGCGGGGAGTTTCCGGTGGTCGTGGTGTCCTCTACGACGAGGACCTTCTTGCCTTCTACGTCGGCGCCCTCGATGCGGCGCTGCATGCCGTGCTTCTTGGCTTCTTTGCGCACGACGAAGGCGTCGATATCGCGGCCTTCGGCATGCATGATCGAGGTAGCAACCGGGTCGGCGCCGAGCGTCAGGCCACCGACGGCCGCGAAATCCCAATCTGCGGTCAGCTCGCGCAGCAGGGCACCGATGAGGCGGGAGGCTTCATGGTGCAAGGTAGCGCGGCGGAGATCCACGTAGTAGTCAGCTTCCTTGCCCGAGGACAGGGTCACCTTGCCGTGGACGACGGCTAGCTCCTTGACCAGTTCAGCGAGGCGGGCCTTCTTCTCGGCGTCCAGGTTTTGGGCATGCGCGTTCTGGGCGTTGGTGGTGTGAGAATCCACAGTCATCTGCTCCTTGTCGTGGTTCGTGGGCGGCGGCCGGCCGCCGGTATCGGACTCTAGGCTACTCTCCCCGGCGCGGGTCCGATTCCTCGGCCGCGGACTCGCTTGCCGGGGTGGGGTCGACTGGGTTGGGGTCGGCCGCGCGGGGGCCGTCGGTGGTGGAGTCGGCGGAGGGGCTGTCGAAGATGGAGGCGGCGCGGAACTGCTGGCGCGGCAGGCGGGCGGTGTGGGAATCGGGGGTGGGGCGCTCGCGGCCGTCGGCAATCGCGTCTACTTCATCGCCGCCGAGGGCGCTGTGCTCGACCGGGCCGCGGGTTTCGGAGTAGGCGCGAGACGGCATCTGCAACGGCTCTTCCGGCCGTTGGATGACGGGTCGCTCGAATTCGGGCGCGCCTGCGGCCGGCGCGCCGCCGACGACCTCGACGATGGGCTGGGCGGGAATCTCGCGGGCTGGGTCCAATTCCTCGAGGCGCACCACGTGGGTGGCCGAGGAACGCGGGGGGAGGACGCGGGCGGCGTCGGCAAGCAGGGCGAGAGGTGGCAGCATCGCATCCCATTCTGCGGAGCGTGCCTGCTTCGTGGTCTGCGCCAAGACCCACTCCGTTTCCATCCACAGTGCGGTAACGGCTTCGGGCATTTGCTGCAGGGCGACGTGGACGCGCTCATCCACCATGCGCTCGGTCACGGCGCTATCCGAGGAATACACATCGAAACCCTCGATGGTCATCGCCAACAGCAGGTCCTCGGAGGCCTTCGCGTCGTCCCGGTCGAAGCGACGGAAATCCACGACCATGTCGGAGGCCGCTCCGGTGCGCATGGCCATGACGTTGACGCCGTCGATATCCATCAACAGCATCTCGTGGCCGTACACATTGCCGGCGACAATGTCTTTGGGAGCCGCTCCCGTGGAGGCCACTCCCCTAGTCCATTCGTCTACGAGGTAAGGGTCGGCCTTCATGAATTCAAATCCCTTGGCTTCCGCCCAATTGCGGCGCTCGCGGCGCATGGTTCCTGGCAGGATCGGCCGGTGGCGTGCGTGTGGCTTGGAAGGCGCGGAGTGTTCGCTCGCGGTCTCGAGGGTCGACTGGTGCTCCGATTCGGGGGTCGGTTCGCGCTCCGGAGCCGGCTCGGGTTCGTCGGTTGACTCAGGTTCTTGCTGGGGCGGGGTCTCGGGCGCGGGCTTGGGTGTGGGTTCCGGCTTGGGTTCTGGTGTGGGCGCGGAAACTGAAGCTGGGGTGGCCGGGTCAGCGGCAGGGCCGCGCTTGGGGGCGACGCTCGAGCCCGAATCGGCAGGCTCGGCCGGGGCAGCGTTTTCGGGTGCGGCGCTGGAGGATGCAGAATCCGTCGGTGTGGGGTTCGTTGGAGTGGCGTCTGCGGGGGCGGGATCCACGGAGCTGGGGTCCGCGTCGGTGGCGGGTGTAGGGGTGGAGGTGCGCTGTTTGCCGTCGTAAAGCAGCAGGGCACCGCCAGCAATGCCGAGAAGAACCGCGAGAGCAAGGATTAGAAAAGCCATCACCCCACGATAGTAGTAGGAACGAGCAAGCCCCCAGCGCTCGGCGCGCGGACGCGCGAGGCTGAGGGCGAAGGCGAGGGGGCGGGCTGGGGCAGTTAGCCGTTGACTGTGAGGCGGTCGCCGCGCTCCACCGGGTTGTGGGGGTTGGCGGACCACTGGGACCAGCCGCCGACATAGTGGCGCAGGCCGGTGAAGCCGGCGTCTTCCATGGCGGCGAGGGCGAGGGCGGAGTGGTTGCCGGAACCGGAGTAGATGATGGCGCCTTGGACGTTGTCGGGGGTGAGGCCGGCGTCGAAAAGCACTTCGCGGATTTCGCCCGCAGACTTCCAGGTGCGCAGGCCATCGTTGTGGAACAGGCGCTCCGGCACATTGACGGCGCCAGGGATGTGGCCGGCCTTGAGGTCGAGGTTCTCGCGGCGGCCGGCGAAGCGGTTGCGGGTGCGGGTATCGATGAGCAGGCCATCGTGATTGCGCACGTCATCGATGGTAGCCACGGGCATCTGGCCGGGGTTGACCTCGGCGGTGGCACCGACGGCGAAGTTGCCAGGGCCGGTCAGCGTGGTATAGCCCAGGTGGCGCCAATTGGCCAAGCCGCCGTCGAGGATGCGGACGTTGTCCAAGCCAGCCCAGCGCAAGGTCCACCAGGCGCGGCCGGCGAAGAGGCCACGGCCTTCGTCATAGACCACGACGGGGCGGTCCTCGCGGATTCCCCACTGGCGGAAGTGTTCCTGCAGCTTATCCGGATCCGGCAGCGGGTTGCGGCCTACCTGGGAGCCGGGCAGGCCGGCGAAGGAATTGGCGGTATCGCTAAACAACGCCGTCGGGATGTGCAGGGAGGTAAATTCGTTGTAGCTCTGGCGCAGCTGGGGCTGCCAGTGGGTGGCCAAGAGGGTGAAACGCTCGCCGTGATAAATGGATTCGCGGAGTTCTTGCGGGGAGACCAAAATGCTCATGCCCCCGAGTCTAAGGGCATGAGCAGGATTTGGCGCGGCGGGCGCTGCGCGGCCGACTAGCGGGCGGCGATGTCTAGTTCGGCGCCGCCATCGGCGACGTCCACGTGAACGGTGTCGCCATCGACAATATCGCCGGCCAGTAGCTTCTTGGCGAGCTTGTCACCAATGGCCTGCTGGATGGTGCGGCGCAACGGGCGGGCGCCATAGGCCGGGTCGTAGCCGCGCTCGGCCAGCCAGGACTTGGCGGAATCCGAAACCTGCAGGGTCAGGCGGCGGGCGTCGAGGCGCTCGGACAGACCGCGCAGTTGGATGTCGACGATGCCGCGCAGGAGCTCCTCCGAAAGGGGCTCGAACATGACCACATCATCGAGGCGGTTGATGAATTCGGGCTTGAAGGCCTTCTTCACCGCGTCCATGGTCTCCTCGCGGGTGCCGCCGGCGCCCAGGTTGGAGGTCAGGATGATGACGGTATTGCGGAAGTCGACGGTGCGTCCTTGGCCGTCGGTAAGCCGGCCTTCATCCAGGACCTGCAGGAGGACGTCGAAGACGTCGGGGTGGGCCTTTTCTACCTCGTCGAAAAGCACGAGCGTGTAAGGGCGGCGGCGCACGGCCTCGGTGAGCTGGCCGCCGGCCTCGTGGCCGACGTATCCCGGAGGGGCACCGACGAGGCGGGAAACGGAGTGCTTCTCGCCGTACTCGGACATATCGATGCGCACCATGGCGGATTCATCGTCGAAGAGGAAGTCCGCCAAGGCCTTCGCGAGCTCGGTCTTGCCCACACCGGTGGGGCCGAGGAAGAGGAAGGAACCGGTCGGGCGGTTGGGGTCGGCCACGCCCGCGCGGGAGCGGCGAACGGCGTCCGAAACCGCGGTGACGGCTTCCTTCTGGCCGACCACGCGGTTGCCCAGCACGGATTCCATGTTGAGCAGCTTCTCGGTCTCGCCCTGCAACATCTTGCCGGCCGGGATGCCGGTCCAGGCGGAAACGACCTCCGCGATGGTGTCCGGGCTTACCTCCTCATCGAGCATCGTATTGCGCTGCTCGGCGGCCTTGACCTCCGCGGCCGCGAGATCCTTTTCCAGCGGTGGAATCTTGCCGTAGTTGATCTCAGAGGCCAGTGCGAGGTCGCCGTCACGCTCGGCAATTTCGGCTTGGCGGCGCAGGTCATCGAGTTCTTCCTTGATGTTTTGGACATCGTCGATGGCCTTCTTCTCGTTGGCCCAGCGGGCCTTGAGCTCGCCAAGCTTCTCGCGCTGGTCCGCGAGCTCGCCTTGCAGGGTGGCCAGGCGATCCTGGGAGGCCGCGTCAGATTCCTTCTTCAACGCCAGCTCTTCGATCTCCATGCGGCGAACGATGCGCTCGAGTTCGTCGATCTCCTGCGGCGAGGAGTCGATCTCCATGCGCAGGCGGGAGCCTGCTTCATCGACGAGGTCGATGGCCTTATCCGGCAGGAAGCGGTTGGTGATGTAGCGGTTGGATAGCTCGGCGGCCGAGACCAGCGCGGAGTCCATGATGCGCACGCCGTGGTGGACCTCGTAGCGCTCCTTCAGGCCACGCAGGATGCCAATGGTGTCTTCCACGGAAGGCTCGGCAGCGTAGACCTGCTGGAAGCGGCGCTCGAGGGCGGCGTCCTTTTCGATGTACTTGCGGTACTCGTCCAAGGTGGTAGCGCCAACCAAGCGCAGCTCGCCGCGGGCCAGCATGGGCTTAATCATGTTGCCGGCGTCCATGGAGCCGTCGCCAGTTGCGCCGGCGCCGACGATGGTGTGCAGCTCATCGATGAAGGTGATGATCTCGCCCTCGGAGGACTTAATCTCATCGAGCACGGCCTTGAGGCGTTCCTCGAATTCGCCGCGGTACTTCGCGCCGGCGACCATGGAGCCCAAATCCAGGCTGATGAGGGTCTTTCCCTTGAGGGACTCGGGGACGTCGCCAGCCACGATGCGGCGGGCCAGGCCCTCCACGATGGCGGTTTTGCCCACGCCGGGTTCGCCAATGAGCACTGGGTTATTCTTCGTGCGGCGGCTAAGCACCTGGACCACGCGGCGGATTTCTTGATCACGGCCGATGACCGGGTCGATCTTGCCCTCGCGGGCGCGCGCGGTGAGGTCCGTGGCGTACTTTTCTAGGGCCTGGAACTGGTCCTCTGGGTTCTCGGAGGTCACCTTGGCAGCGCCGCGCACGGAGGGGAAGGCACCCTTGATGGCGTCATAAGTAGCACCACGGCCGGTAAGTAGCTCGGCGGCGTCGGTCTTAGAGCCGGCAATCGCGGCGAGGAGGACCTCGGTGGAGACGAATTCATCGCCCAGCTCCCCGGCCAACTCCTGCGATTTAGTCAGGACGTTGAGGCCATCGCGGTTAAATTGCGGGTTGGCCATATTGGCACCCTCGGCCTTGGGATAAGAATCAACGAGCTCGCGGGCTTCCTTGAGCACGGTATCCGGGTCTACGCCGGTGGCCTTAAGAACTGGGGCGGCAATGCCACCTTCTTGGCTAAGAATGGCCGCCAGCAGATGGGCCGGGCGGATATCCGGGTTGCCATTAGAGGAGGCGGTTTGCAGGGCGTCCTGCAAGGCCTCTTGAGTTTTAGTGGTGGGGTTAAATGAGTTCATGTGTGCGTTGCTCCTTCTAAGTTTTATTCACCCACTGTAGGGCTTCACTTAGCACAACGCACCCAGAGTTGAGCCTATTCCACTCAACCTAAATATTTTTTGGGTGTAGGTCGCTCAACTTTGCACAGGACGATTAAACCTGCTTGTACTCCTCGTTTTCGTGGCCAAGAATCTGCAAGCTATGCGCAATGGCAAAGAAGGATACGGTCACTACCTGGACAAAAAGCGCCCACTTGAGATCTTCATTGAAGCTCTTAAAATCGCCAATGCTGCACAGGTGCGCAATGCCGTTGGCGCCGGCCCACACGGCCAGGGTACTGATATAGACCAGCTGGTCAGTAGGGGTAATGCCCATTTCGATGACGAACTTGCGCAACAGGTCCATCATGATGGCAAAGTTCTTGGTCATGCCCTCGTGGGAGCTGCCATCGCCATTGTGTGGAACGATGGAACCGCTGGCCAGCGCGATAATGGAACTGAAACGCTCTGGGTACATCATCGCGTAATTAAAATAGGCAGCCGCAACAATCTGCAGTTGGTCTACAGTGGGGGTGTCTTCCGGAAGCGCGGCGAGACAATCCTCGAAGACCTGGGCCATCTCCATGGTCGTGAGGGTTTCGGCCGCCTCACGCAGCGCGAAATCATTGTCCACGATGGCGGCTAGGAAGTCTTTAGAAGTTCCGAGCTTGTCGGCCACGTGATCAAAGAAGTGGCGGTCTACACCGCGGCGGCCGGCAACGCGCAAGGAGGCCTCGATGATGACCTGCTTAGCTTCCTCAGGATCCATCTGCTCGAGGTTATCCGGAGCCACGAAGGGCTTTTCACGCTCGCTGCCCATAACCCCTTCTACGATGGCGCGGGCATCGTTCATGATAGGACGACGGTGCGGGATCTGCTTATTTTTAAACCAATATTGCAGGGCATCGACTACAAGGCGATCGACCTGCTTAAGGTTGGCGGCGCGAATAACGGCGTGCTGCAGGCGCAAGATGCCAACCACACTTAGATGGCCCATGCCATGGATGACGGCCCAACACGCCAAGGTGATGCGACCGATTTCTAGGGGCGAGATGTCTCCGTCTTGGGCAACGACGGCTCCTTGCTCTTCGGCAAAACGCTTGACGACGTCCAGCCCCATGTCCGCACCCGGAGTCCCCGACTTTTCCCCCTTGGCAAATTGGCAGACGTGCTCCTCATCGAGGGCATCGTATTGCTCAAAAAGGTAGTGATAGATGGCGGGCTCGTCTTGTGCGTAGGCAAAATAAGCCTCTGCCAGCTGCATGAGAACATCGCCGCCGGAATTATCCTCCGGCAGGTGGCGCGCCGCTTCCACCATGTATTCAGACATGCGACGATCCAAGAAGGCGGGGATTTCCGCGAGCATGTCAGCACCGGTGGCGAATTCCTCAGCCACCGCCTGTGGCGAGAGACCAGCCTGGTCCGCCACAGATTCCACAGTAACGGCCTGCTCGCCTTCGCAGCCCGCTACATAAACAGCGGCTTCCAGGATGATCACCCGCCTGGAAGCCCCATCCAACTGGTACATCTAGTTCCTCATCAAGACAAAGATTGATACCCGCTGATTCTAACAAAATTTAAGGTACAGGGATAGTCACAATCGAATGTTCTTTTCGAGAAAGCCATTTCTCACCGATGTTAACGGTGGCAGTGCGGCCGATAGGCAAAGGTCACGGCCGCTAGCATCCCCATCACGCCCCACCGACGGATTATTTTCTTAACTTTAATGCGGCCAATCTCATAGTTTTTTTAAGGTTGACGAGGGGGCGTCGGCAAGCGAGGCTATGCCTGCTTCTGTCCTACATGGCCGATGCCCTCTTGAAAGATGGTGCCGCGCGGCGGCAGAAGGCGCATGGATTTGAAGGCAATGTAGACGCCGATGGAAATCGCCAGGGAAATGGCGCCGAAGGCGCCGGTGAATCCGTACATCACAGCCATAGGTGCAATGATGGTCCACGAGATTTCGAATGGGCCGAAACCGATGTAGGCCATGCCGTATTCGGACAGCGTGCCGGACTTGAGCTTGGGGTCCACAATCTTGAGGATGGCGATGCCGGTCGCCACGGTGGCGGTGGCCCAGCCCCAGCCAAAGATGCCGCGCTCAATCCAGCGCTCACCAAAGAACTCGGCCGGGAACCACAGCAAGAAGAACACGCAGAAGATGGTGCCCAGGACGAAGAGCAGGAGAAGTGCCTGCCAATAAGAGGCAATAGCGGCCGGGACAATGGCGGCCACGCCGAAGGCAATGAGGTAGTCCGTGGCCGCACCAGAGATGGAGGAAATGGAGTCCTTATCCAGGTAGTCCTCTGCGCCAACGAAGTTCATAAGCGCGCGGAAGATTAGGCCCACCACCATGGACATAGCAAAAAGCGGAACGGAAACGTTTTCCCAGATGCTGCTCAGGCCCTGGTTGATCCCATAGGCGGTCATCACGGTCAAGATGATGAAGCCGAAGTGCAACGCGAGCGGCTCAATGGAGGAGGGGTTGGTGGTAGCGCGGCCGAGCGACGGGCGCTCATCGATGTTTTTGATGTAGCCGCGGCGCAGCTCTTCCGGCAGCTCCTTAGGCACGTGGGAAACCTTGCCCTTGCGAATGCCCCAGTTGCCGGCGATCACGCCGCCAATGATTGCCGCCAGTGTGCCGACGGTCGCGGAGGTAAAGCCCAGTGAGGAGGCGGCATCGGCGCCCACGCCTTCGAGCGCGCCACCCACAGCCGCGGCGGTACCAAAGCCGCCGGTAAAGCCAACGGGCAGCATCATGCCGAACCAATTTGGGGTATCAAATAGCGGCGCGAAGAGGAAAAGACCCAACACGATGAACAGGCCCCACTGGCCGGTAAACATCATGGTGGAATAGCCCCACATATTGCGCGCGCCCTTGCCCATGTTGCCGCCTACTTCCATGGAGTAGGCCATAGACGCAAAGACCACCGCGATGAGGATGGAGGTGTAGTCACCCAAATTATCGGAGAAGTTAATCCAACCCAGCACGTTTGGACCAACCAGCAGGCCGATGAGGCCGGCGGTAATCGGGGCAGGTAGCAACAGGTCCTGGAAGATGAACTTCACTTGGTGACGCAGGACGTTACCGATGACCATGAGCAAAGAAATCCAGCCCACATCCAGCATGAGCGTATAAGCGGAAAAATCTTCCATGGAGACCCTTTCTAGCTGTGCAATTATGGCGGCTTGCCCCCGTTAGAGGGCAGACGGATAGGGAATACAATACCTTCCGCTAAGTGATCCACAACATAGGCTCCCGTTTTCACCCCCACTACAGCTTTCAGTAGGTAGCTCGACCTCCGGTGCGGCACCGACTATTAGGATGATGAGACATGTGGGAATTGGGCGAGCATTTTCGAAATTACGCAGACGAGTACCGCGATGCGGTGCACGAGCATTTCTTTAACGCGGTGCCCGAATCCCGGCAGATATTCGCCCTGTCTATGCGCGATACCCATACCTCTATGGTCCCCGCGCTGGCGTGGGTGATTGAACATACGGAGCCGGGACAGCCCCTGCTTGCCGACGTCTCCGCAAAACTCACCCAACTGGCCCGCGATCACCGCCGGCATGGGTTTCCGGCCGAGATTTATTCTCGTTTTGAACACGCCCTGATAGCGGGCCTGCGAGTCCTGGCACTGACGCAGTATCAGTACGATTTCGCCCGCGATGTCATCCACCGCGTATGCACGACGATGGCCGAGGCCGCCGGGGAATCTGATGCCGCCGGCGAAGCACCGGCGCACTCGGCGCAAGTGGTGGCGGTGGATCACCCCACTCGCGAGACCTCCATCATCCGTGTGGAGGCTGGCCTGGCTGTGCCCTATCAACCGGGTCAGCACTTTCCGGTGACCACGCAGTACTTGCCGGGACAATGGCGGATGCTCACCCCTGCGCAGCCGAGCGACGGAACCGGCCAAGTGGTCTTTCATGTCTCCACCGCGGGCGAGGCTTCCCGGTCCCTCGCGCACGCGCAGCCCGGCGATTGGTGGACCTTGGGCCAGCCCGCCGGCGGCATTAGCCTCCAGAACGCGGACGCAGGAGAACTGGTCATCATCGCCTACGGCACCGGCTGGGCCACGGCTCGCTGCGCGGTGCTCGCCGCGCTTGACGATAAAGACCGCAGCCGAGTACCGCGCCTCTTTGCCGTGGCGGGCAGCCCCGGCGCCCACTATGACACCTACTTCCAGCAGAACCTGGCAGCCCTCGGCGTCCCAGTGCGCCGCATCGTGCGGGAAGAAAAAGACCCGTGGTTGCTCAATGCCCGCGAATTAGCCGCCGGCGCTGACTACGTAGTCTCCGGGGAACCGACCGATGTAGTAGTCAACGAGGTGGAGTTATCCACAGGCACTCCCCCGCGCTTCCTACTCGTCGGGCCGGCTGAAGAGGTTATGGAAGGCGCGGAAAGGTTGGTTCAAAGGGGCGTCGGCAAGCAGCAGATCGACGTCCTTAGCTGGGGCCGCGACGGGCGCTGGCAGCCGGAAGACTACGCGGCGCTGACCTAGTCCGCAGTGGCCACAACCGGCAGGGCGCGGCGGGTTTTCGCTACCTCATTCGGATCGATGTCGGCATAGAGGATGTCATCTTCGTAGTCGGCCTCGGCCATGCGCACGCCATTCGGATCAACGATGGTGGAATGGCCAATGCCCGTTGGTCCGGAAGGATTGCCCGCCTCAGCGTCACCACCCGGGCGCGATTGGCCGGCCGCGAGGATATAGCTGGTGGAATCCAAGGCACGCGCGGCCGTGAGCAGGCGCCACTGCTCCAGCTTTCCGGGGCCGTCCGCCCAGCTCGTGGGCACTACAATGAGCTGCGCGCCCTGGCTGGCCAGCTCCTTAAACTGCTCCGGGAAACGGATGTCATAGCAGGTGGCTACGCCCACAATAAGGTCATCCACGTCGAAGGCCACGAGCGATTCGCCGGCGAAGACCGTATCCGATTCGCGGTAGTCAAAGGCATCATAGGTGTGGATCTTGTCGTAGCCACCCAGCACGCCAGGGCCTGCAATGAGCGCCGTATTGGTCACGCGATTAATGGTCTTGCCCTCGCGCTCCACGGTATCGGCTGGGCAAAACATGCCGGCCACGACGGTAACCTCGAGCTCCTCTGCGAGCGTTTGGATCGCCGTGGCGAACGGGCCTTCGAGCGTCTGCGCCTGCTCATCAAGGCGCCCAGAGCGGAAATTCTGCGCCGTGGCCTCCGGTAGCACGATTAACCGCGCGCCGTTTCCGGCCGCCTCCCGGATCTTGGCAAGCGCCAGTTCCTGGTTTTCGGTGATATTTCCGGTGGACGTTAACTGCACTGCTGCTACCTTCATGCCTCCCAAAATAATGAAGCAGGGCGGAGTTATCCACAGGCTGTGCCTTTACCCCTAGCGCGGCGTTGTGTGGTCCTTCAGGCTTAAGGGCATGAGTTATGTAGAAATTCCCACGCACCTGCCCGATTACGTCCGCTCCCTCATATCGCGTCCTCCGCTGCCACCGCCGACGGCCGCGCTCGATACTGCCTGTCGCACCGCGGCCGCACTAGAGCGAGCCCGTGCCACCTGGTCCAGCACCGTGGCTGCAACGGAGGATGCCACGGCCGAGCAATTGCGTTCCGTCGACGCCTTCCTCCACACTGCTGCCGGGATGGATTCTCACCTGGGCCATACATTAGGAGATGCACGATGACCCTATCCGTGGCTTTAAAAAACAGTGCCAGTACGTTGCACAGCGAACACGCTGAACTGCGCTTTCGCCTTATAGATGCGCACCAGGATTGGCGCGACCTATCACTGGGTGGGCCCGCCGGCGAGGCCGCGCGCACCAGTTTGGCCAGCTACACCGACTGGCTCGCACAACCGCTGCACCAGATGGAGCAGGTTGCCACCACCCTTGAACTCCACGCCAACCTGCAGGCCCGCCGCGAGGAACTCGAGGACCGCATCATCGCATTTCTAGGACAAGTGGATGAACGCAATGGCGCCGCGGCCAGCGCCGCAGGGCTCTTGTTGAATCAGGTGCGGGCGCTGGGCGATTCCCTCGACTGGCTCTGCTCCCAAGAAATCGATGCCCTGTGTACGCCTAGCGGGGTGGCCCCACCCGTGCGCTTGGAAGACTTCTCCGATCTTCCAGTGGATACCGTCCACGAGATTAATCTTGCCCACGCCAGCGAGCACGTATCTCAGCTAGCCGCGCAGAACCCAGATATGCGAGTGCTAGAAACTAGCGACGGGCGGCTCGTAGCCATGGTGGACCCTGGCGGCTTCCGGACTACGCCGGCATCACTTACCACCTTCGTAGAAGGGGTTCACTCCTCCGATCCAGAAACCTGGCAGCGCGCGGTGGACCGCGGCCGCAATCTTGCTAAGGCCAGCGGCGGGCCCGCGGTGGTGTGGTTGGGCTACCAGGCGCCCTCCTCCCTGTCCCGTGCGGTTCACGCCACTCCCGCGCGAACTGCCAGTCAAGAACTCGCCCGGTTTCAGCGCTCGCTTGGTGCACGCTATCCACAGGCCAAGCGCACCGTAGTGGGATATTCCTATGGTTCTGTCGTCACCGGGCACGCCGCAAAGCAAGAAAAGATTGCTAATGACGTAGTGCTCGTCGGTAGCCCCGGCACCGGCGCTGGCCACGCCTCAGAACTGCACGGCCGCATCTGGGCAGCCACAAACGCCAACGACCCCATCGCTATTACGACGGGGCCTCACGCCGGCATCCATGGCCCCGATCCCACCATTGATACCTTTGGCGCCACTCCCCTTCCCGGTGCGGATGGTCTCCCTGGCGATCATGGCTCCTATTGGGAGGACCCCTGGTTCTTGCGTGGCCTAGGCCACGTGGCACGCGCGAACTAGTCCGAGGGGTAAGGCCTTTTAGAACAAACCGGCCGGCTGGTCCGAATAGGAGACCAACATATTCTTAGTCTCCTGATAGTGGCCCAGCATCATCAAGTGGTTCTCACGCCAAGGCCGAAGAAAACCCCGCAGCCAGCGGGAAAGCTGGCTGCGGGGTTGGGTTTAACTCGTCTGCAGATTGAGATTTAGTCCTGGCCGTATCCACGGCCGCGGGCGCGCTTGCGCTCACGCGCGGTGCGTGGGCTCCACATCACCACGGAGGTGGACCGTGGGACATGGACAAGCTCACCACTGCGCTGCGGGCGGCGTCCAGCGGCCTGCTCGCGCAGGGCCCGGACCTCGTCAGCTAAAGCGTCGCGCTCGGCCTCGAGTCGATCGCGTTCCTCGGTCAACTCGATGATGGACTTGATGCCGGCAAGGTTGACGCCATCGTCTTGGGACAGCGCCTGAATCTTGCGCAGCAGCTCGATATCCCGGTCGGAGTAGCGGCGGCCACCGCCGCGAGTGCGGGCCGGGGAGACCAAGCCCATGCGGTCATAGGTGCGCAGGGTTTGGGCATGCATTCCGGAGAGTTCCGCAGCTACGGAGATGACGTAGACCGCGGTGCCGGAATCTTCTGCCTTTCCAGTGCTCATTTTTTAACACACCTCCTGCCTTAAGCATTCTCGGCGCCGGCCCAACCCGCACGCGGGTTGAAACCGGAGTCCTTTTCCGCTTGAGCATAGGTACGCAGGGCGCTGGAGGCGGCGGCATCGAGCTTGGTGGGCACGGTGACCTGCACGGTAACCAGCAGATCACCGGAGTTGCCACCGCGCTTGGCGATGCCCCTTCCGCGCACCCTCAACGTTCGTCCATCCGGCGTTCCAGCGGGGATCTTCACGCGCACCGGGTTATCCAAGGTAGGAACCGCGATGGTATCGCCCAAGGCCAGCTCGGTGAAGGAAACCGGAACGGTGACATGGAGGTCATCGCCCTCGCGAGTAAAGACCTTGTCCGGCTTTACAGTCACCGCTACGAAGAGGTCACCGGCCGGGGTGCCGTTGGGACCTGCTTCGCCCTGACCGGCGAGGCGGACCTTTTGCCCATCGATGACGCCGGCGGGGATGCGCACGGTGATATTGCGGGTGCGGTGAACCGTACCGGTGCCGTGGCAATCCTTGCACGGATCCGTGATGCGGCGGCCGGTGCCATCGCAGTCCTTGCATGGGGCAGAGAAACCGAAGGCGCCGCGGTTTTCCGAGGTAAAACCGGTACCACTGCAGGTGCCACAGGTAGAGGTCTTGCCGGAAGCGGAGCCCGAGCCGTGGCACGTGGTGCACGGCGCATTGCCGCTGAGTGCCAGGGGAATGGTGGTTCCCTTAGCGGCCTCGCGGAAGTCGAGGGTTATTTCCGTTTCGACGTCGGCCCCCCGCGACGGTTTAGCTGAGTGGCCAGCACTACCGCCGCGGTTGAAAACGCTACCGAAGATATCCCCAACACCGCCGCCTTGAGCCGATCCTCCAGCGGATCCTCCGAAGAGGTCCGAGAGGTCGAATTCTTGCGCACCTTGTCCACCCATGCGCGTGGATCGAAACCCGCCGGGAAATCCGGCGCCTCCCATCCGTCCAAAGCCGCCTCCATTGCGGAGCATGGCCTTGAACTGGTCGTATTCCTTGCGCTCGGTGGCGTCGGAAAGCACGTCGTAGGCTTCCGCAACCTTTTTGAACCTTTCCGCTGCCGCGGGGTCGTCCGGGTGGGTATCGGGGTGATTTTCGCGTGCTAGCTTGCGGTAAGCACGCTTAATCTCGTTCTGGTCTGCGGACGAGGAGACCCCCAGATCCGCATAGTAATCTTTGTCTGCCCATTCGGGTTTAGCGCTCACTGGGCATCTCCTCCTTTCAAAGAGAATCGATACAAGTTAAGTAAAAGGGCGCCGCGGGAAGGTCACTAGTCAATTCCCAGGGCGCCCTTTATGTTATTTACTCGGATTCTTCCGAGCTGCCGGACTCATCGCTGGGGTCCGCGATGATGACCATGGCATTGCGCACGAGCCTGTCGCCTACGCGGTAGCCCTTGCGCAGCACAGTGCCAAGCACCTGCTCATCGCCGGAGGACAAGTCCTGCACGGCCTCGTGGACCTCAGGGTCGAAGGCATCGCCTTCCACACCAAAGGCAGCGAGGTCGTGCTTTTCCAGCGTGCTGTAGAACTTATCCGCAAACGCCTTGAGCGGGCCTTCCAAGTCGCCGTGTTCACGAGCCAGTTCCAGGTCATCAAGGACAGGCAGCATATCTGCGATGACCTTGGCCTTGGCGGTCTCGATTACGGCCTGGCGGTCGCGCTCGGTGCGGCGGCGGTAGTTGGTGTATTCCGCATTCAGACGCTGCAGGTCTTCCGTGCGTTCTGCCAACTGTGCTTCCACATCGCTGGCGCCGGTGCCTACGGGCTCTTCGCCCGCTGCTTCGGCTTCTACCTCATCAGCGTTGACATCCGCCAGCGCTTCTTCGAGGTCAGCATCGAGGGTGGGATCCAGCTCGGCTTCTTCGGTGGCGTCAGCCTGTGCTTCCTGCGCAGCCTGGGCCTCCTCAGCCTGTTCGGCAGCAGCCTCAGCGCGGTCAGCCGAGGTAGCCTCCGGATCCGTGTTTTCCGGGTCGCCTGGGTTGTGCGGCATTCCGCTGTCCTGAGTCATTACTTGTTGCCATCCTTGTTCTCGTCCTCGTCAACGACCTCAGCGTCGACAACGTTCGGGTCACCCTGCGCAGCACCAGCATCGGCAGTGCCCTCAGCACCGGCCTCAGCAGCCTGTGCCTCGTAGATCTGCTTGCCCATCTCCTGGGATTCGGTGGACAGCTTCTCCACTGCGGACTTGATGGCCTCGAGGTCATCGCCCTTCAGAGCCTCATCAACGGCGTCAGCAGCCTCGGTGACCTTGGTCTTAACGTCCTCGGATACCTTGTCAGCGTTGTCATCCAAGAACTTGCGGGTCTGGTAGGAGGTGGACTCTGCGTTATTGCGCAGCTCCTGCTCCTCGCGGCGCTTCTTATCCTCTTCGGCGTGCTGCTCAGCATCCTTGACCATGCGGTCGATTTCTTCCTGGGACAGGCCGGAACCATCCTGAATCTTGATGGTGTTTTCCTTGCCGGTACCCTTGTCCTTTGCAGTCACGTGGACGATGCCGTTGGCATCGATATCGAAGGTGACCTCAATCTGCGGAACACCGCGCGGTGCCGGAGCAATGCCGCCGAGCTCGAAGGAGCCGAGCAGCTTATTAGCGGTAGCCATCTCGCGCTCGCCCTGGAAGACCTGGATCTGTACGGAAGGCTGGTTGTCTTCCGCGGTGGTGAAGGTCTCGGACTTCTTGGTCGGGATGGTGGTATTGCGCTCGATGAGCTTGGTCATCACGCCACCCTTGGTCTCAATGCCGAGGGACAGCGGGGTGACGTCGAGAAGCAGCACGTCCTTAACCTCGCCGCGCAGCACGCCTGCCTGCAGGGCAGCGCCGACTGCAACAACCTCGTCCGGGTTAACGCCCTTGTTGGCATCCTTGCCGGTCAATTCCTTAACCAGGTCGGATACGGCCGGCATACGGGTGGAACCGCCAACGAGAACAACGTGGTCGATATCGCCGACGGAAAGGTCAGCGTCCTTGATGACCTGGTTGAACGGAGCCTTGGTACGGTCCAGCAGATCCTGGGTGATCTTCTGGAACTCGGTGCGGGTCAGGGTCTCATCCAAGAACAGCGGGTTCTTGTCGGAGTCGACGGTGATGTACGGCAGGTTAATGTTGGCCTGCTGGGAGGAGGACAGCTCAATCTTTGCCTTCTCTGCAGCCTCGCGCAGACGCTGTACGGCGCGCTTATCCTTGGTCAGGTCAACACCCTGGGAGGTCTTGAAGCGGTCTACCAGCCAGTCGACGATGCGCTGATCCCAGTCATCGCCACCCAGCTCGTTATCGCCGGCGGTTGCCATAACCTCGACGACACCATCGCCGATTTCCAGCAAGGAGACGTCGAAGGTGCCGCCGCCCAGGTCGAATACCAGGATGGTCTGCTCCTGCTCGCCCTTTTCCAGGCCGTAAGCCAAAGCAGCTGCGGTTGGCTCGTTAACGATACGCAGCACGTTCAGGCCTGCAATCTGGCCAGCTTCCTTGGTGGCCTGGCGCTGTGCGTCCTCGAAGTATGCAGGAACGGTAATAACGGCGTCAGTAACATCCTCGCCAAGGTATGCCTCTGCGTCGCGCTTCAGCTTCATCAGCGTGCGCGCGGAGATCTCCTGGGAGGTGTAGTCCTTATCGTCAATGTTGATCTTCCAGTCGGTGCCGATGTGGCGCTTGACGGAGCGAATGGTGCGGTCAACATTGGTTACCGCCTGGTTCTTAGCGGACTGGCCGACCAAGATTTCGCCGTTCTTCGCAAAAGCAACGACGGAAGGCGTAGTGCGGGAGCCCTCAGAGTTTGCGATAACGGTGGACTCGCCACCTTCCAGTACGGAAACGACAGAGTTCGTCGTACCAAGGTCAATACCTACTGCGCGTCCCATGATTTCTTCTCCTTTTATCTTGGGGTAATTAATAAAGTTGATTGTCAGTGACTCAACTTCTCGTTGCGTCCGAGCGCTACTGTAACAGAACTTCGACACCCGGTCACACAACCTTGAGCCCGTGTCACTCAATCCTTACAACGGACAGCCTACAAAAGTTATTCCCCGCCACTCAACTTTTCTTTTAAAACTTTCCTTTACCCAGCTCAGCGCCACTCTTGTCGACGCTCACTCCCCGCCTTCCACACAATCACCCCTTCACCCGACACTGCCCCACACCCAAACGGAGCCCCTTAAATAACCCTAAGAGGATCCAAAAGTCACCTCAGAAAGGATCCAAAAGAGGATTGGCAGCCCGCCCCTGCTACCGCATACTAGGAATCACAGCAGTTAAGAGCTGCTACCCCAGAGAGAGATTGTAGTTTTACTCCGCCGATCCGAAAGGAATGTATATGTTCGATACCCTCGCAGACCTCAGCTCCGCCATCGACTTCGAGGCACTCATCAAGGGCATCAAGGGCCTCATCGAGGCTTCCTCCGAGTCCAACACCGACTCCGAGGGCCTGTCCTCCGTATTCGAGGGCCTGTCCTCCAAGGATGACGCAGAGGCTGCTGCAGAAGCTAAGTAATTAGCCTTCTGTACTCCTTCATGAAGACCAGCTAAACCCCCTCACCTTCTTCCTCCGCTCGGAACCCACCACAAGGAACCGCGCACGAAGGTGCGGGGTTTCGCTGTTTTCAATCACTGTTTCACGTTCGCTGTACCTACACTAGGGAGATAAAACCCATTGAGCCTTAGCATCCAGGAAGCGTGGACAGCACCGTGTCGAAACCTTCACAGCCGCCCCTTCACCAACGCATCCGCGCGGCCATGACCCTGCAGCGAACAGCCGCTTTAACTGCGGTGATTTGTGTAGCACTGACACTACTTGGCGCATTCCTTACCTCCACTGAATATCAATTGTCCGCCGCAGTCTTGGGACTGGCCCTTACAGCCATTGCGACGTCTGCTTACCGCTGGCCGTTGAGCATGAGCGCCGCGTTCGTCATCACTTGGGCGATCGCCACGCTTCTCGCCAGAACCCCTCTTGTTAGCTCAATATTTCTCGCTCCTGTGTTTCTTGCAGTAGTGGCGTATCACGGAAAGCACATACGCACGATCGCAATAGGTTTGGTTCTGTGGCTTTGTGGACTAGTCGATCCTGTGGAGCTCACATTAAGCTTGCATCCTGCACCAGCCCTTACGTGGGGAATGCTTATTGGAGTCGGCGGCGTTATTGGAGCAATATTCGCGCATTCAGCTGATCGCTACAGATCCGCAATGATGGAGTGGAACGATGACGTGAAGCGTCGTCAATCTGATCTCGCTGAAACCTTGCACAACTCGGTAGTTTCTAATCTGACCGTAAATACGATGCAGTTGGAGGCTCTCAGCCTTGAATACTCCAAACAGCCGGAGCTAGTCCGAAAGCTCGATGCACTCAGTGATTCCATGCGCTCATCAATGTCCGAGGTTCGCGCACTAACAAAGGTCCTGCGCAACAACATTGATGGGGTAAACGATGGCATGAGTTTTGGCACCACGACAAAACCCACGAGTTTTGCTCAACTCATCTCAGAGGAAGAAGAGCGCCTTCAGCGCCTCAACCGGGCGCCCGTAGTAGAAGTACGCGGTGAGGAGTTTGCGCCGGAATTCCCACAGGAGATCCTCGACCCCATCGCGGCTATCACTACGGAAGCATGCCTTAACGCCGTGAAGTATTCACCTCCGGGCGCAGAAATTACGATTTCTGTCCGCCCGCATGTGGGTTGGACTGTCGTAACCATTACAAATCCCATTGCAAAACCCACGAGCAAGACCACCGATATGTCCTCCGGTATTGGAATGTCCTCGATGACTCGGATCGCTGCTACGATCGACGCACGCTTAGAGACAAACTTGGAATCGGAAAGATGGGAGTTGACTCTTTCTCTGCCCCCCAGTCTCCATAAGCGGCGTTAGTTCCACCACGTTGTATAGCAAGCGTTTAATTCTTGCACTAAGCTGTCGCTTGTTTCTGGCAAATACAAATCTTTAAAAAGGAGCGCCCTCATGCAGGCCGCACTCGCTAGCTTTCTCGCCCCACTGATGTTGTCTTCTTCCATCTTCGGCGCTGGCCTTACACCCGGCGAGCTGCCGCAAACTACGAAATACGAATCTCCTGTTGATATCGCTTTCGGCTGCCCTGCACCATGGTGCGGGAGGTAAAAACATCCCTCTTGGTCGTCGATGACGACCCACTTGTCCTTGAGGCCTTGGGGCGCTATTTTGCCTCGGCTGAGGACATGGAGGTGCGCGCCACCGCAGAAAATGGCAAGGTCGCTCTCGCGCTTTTGCAAGAGCAGGACTTTGACGTCATTGTCGCGGACATCCATATGCCCGAGATGGATGGCACTACCCTCTTGCGTGAGGTCAACAAGCTGGAAGACCCACCAGTCTTCGTCGCCATGACCGCAATGGACAATGATGAGACCCTCAAAGAGGTCATGGCCAATAAGGCTGCGGCTTATATTCTGAAAAGCTCCAAGCCGGTCTACATTTTGGATACTGTGCGTGAGGCTGTACGCGGCGGCACGGTTGTCACCCCACAGTCGCTTACCCGCTTGTTTGAGCAGCTTCCTGATTGGAACGCTGAGGGAACCAGCGCCGATGCGGCAGCAGCGACCGCGAAGATTAAGGACACCCACCACATCTCGCCTGCTTTAGAGCAGGTCTTGGACCTGGTCTGCCAAGGCAAGTCCAATGAAGAGATTGCCAAGAGCACACACTATGCACCGGGCACAGTGAAGAAATATGTGTCCACCCTGCTCAGTGAATTCCACGCTAAGTCCCGCCTCGAGCTGGCGGTGAAGGCACTCAAGGCCGGCTACGGTTCTTAAAATCCGATTGTTGGACAATCCGGGGGTGGACTACCCCCGGATGCGTCAATACCCCCTCTAAACCCCACATGCTGGGGTTTATTTTTTGTTTTTCTACCCCCGTATACCGTTTTACAAAGGAGACTAGCATCACGTTTGGTGCTTCCCTATAATTACGACAACACCAAAGTTCACAGTATTTCCTAGGCAACAATCGCAGCCTGAACCTGCAAGGTTGCCGCACGTCAGGGCGCTAAGCCGCTCGCGTTTCTTCCTCTGCCCACCCATAGCCACGTCATAGAAAGCAGGTGAGTGTTGAACACCAACTTGGCGCGCGTTCGTCGCAGCAGCGATAGGCCTCCCGTCCGCATTCGGCCCGCATAATGGCCCGCTGAACATCGCACTTCATCTTGAATCCCTGCGACCCTCACATTGCGTCGCGCGCACCCGCGTGTTCGCTCCTCACCCGACTGCAGCCCTGCAGCACCACATAGCTCACCGCTTACGTCCCAGCCGCCCGTATCGCCCGGCAGCCCACTGTCCGGCACGAATACTGCTAGCGGTTAAGGGGATGTGACCCGTTTGAAATAGAGGTAGAACCCATATGACTTCTCCTGCAAATACCCGCTTGCCCATCTCTGATGATGTGGAAGCAGTCCTGCCCGCAGCTATCAACCGCGCCCACGACTGGTTGAAGTCCACTGCGGACGAAGAAGATAAGGCCACTGAACAGCTCGCGGACCTGCTGCGCGATGAGGACGGCGTGAAATTCACCATGGACTTCGTCGACCGCGTCATGCGCCCAGAAGATGACAAGGTTGCCGCGCATGCGCTGAAGGATATTTCCTCCCACTATGACCCGTCGTTCCTCGGCAGCATCAATGGTGCGCTCGTTGGCGCCGGTGGTTTCTTCGGCCCCATCCTGCCGAACCTGGTCATGCCGGTTGCCCGCCTGTACATGCGCAAGATGGTTGGCCACCTGGTTCTGGACGCCGAGTCTGATGCTCTCAACAAGATCCTGGACAAGGCCGCCGAATCCGGCGAACAGCTCAACCTCAACCTGCTGGGTGAGGCCGTGCTCGGTGAGGAAGAGGCGAAGTCCCGCGCGGAGCGCACCCTCAAGCTCATCCGGAACCCACGCGTAACCTACGTTTCGGTCAAGGCTTCCTCCATGGTGGCCCAGCTTAACCACTGGGATATCGATGGCTCGGTAGAGCGCCTCAAGGAGCGCCTGCGCCCGCTGTACCAGGCTGCGGCCGACCGCACCGACAAGGTCTTTATCAACATGGACATGGAGGAATACCACGACCTCCACCTGACCATCCGCCTGTTCAAGGAGCTGCTCAGCGAGCCGGAATTCCTCACTCTGGATGCCGGCATCGTGCTGCAGGCTTACCTGCCCGATACCTTTGATGCGCTCAAGGATATCGCTGACTTTGCTAAGGAGCGCGTGGCTAAGGGCGGCGGCAAGGTCAAGGTGCGCATCGTGAAGGGCGCGAACCTGTCCATGGAAAACGTGCAGAGCGAGGTCCACGATTGGCCGCTGGCTACCTACACCAACAAGCTCGACGTAGACGCTAACTACTACCGCCTGCTGGATTTCATCCTGCGCGAGGAGTACGCCGGCAGCATCCGCATCGGTGTAGCAACCCACAACCTCTACACCGCCGCAATGGCCTACGAGCTGGGCAAGAAGCGCGGCGTGCTGCACATGATGGATTCGGAGATGCTGCAGGGCATGTCCCCAGCACAGCAGGCAGCGGTGCGCAAGGTCTTTGACGGCCGCCAGATCCTCTATACCCCGGTTGTCCACGCAGAAGACTTCGACGTCGCCGTGTCCTACCTGGTACGCCGCTTGGAGGAGAACTCCGCGCCGCAGAACTTCCTCTACGCCCTCTTTGCCCCAGGCGAGGAGCCGCTGGCGGACCAGGAAGAGACGTTCCGTCGGGCCGTCGCCAAGCGCTGGGACACCTTCGCTGGCGCCCGTCGCACCCAGAACCGCCTCGAGGAGGACGGCCGCCAGGCACCGCGCACCGGCCGCTTTACCAACGAGGCCGATACTGACCCGGCTCTCGCCCCGAACCGCCAGTGGGCGCAGGAAGCGCTCAAGCGCAATCCGGGCGAGCACGGCATCGCGGAGGTTACCGACCCTGCCGCGGTCGAAGGTCACATCGCTCGCGCCAAGGAGCTGGGCACCGAGTGGGGCAAGCGCCCTGCCGCCGAGCGCGCCGCCGCACTAGAGGCCGTGGCAGATCAGATTGCGTCCCAGCGCGGCAAGTTCATCTCCGTGGCTGCGTATGAGGCCAATAAGACTGTTACCCAGACCGACCCTGAGGTCTCTGAGGCGATTGACTTCTGCACCTACTACGGCCAGTCCGCGCGCCTGCTGGAGGAGTCCTACTCCGAGTTCACCCCGCACACCGTCACCGTGGTAACCCCACCGTGGAACTTCCCCATTGCCATCCCGACTGGCGGCATTGCGGCATCCTTGGCGGCGGGCTCGGCGGTCATCGTCAAGCCTGCACCGCAGGTGGTTCACTGCGGCAAGCTCGTGGTGGAGGCCTTCCGCACCGCCCTCGAGGCACAGGGCCTAGATCCGGACCTGGTGCAGCTGGTGCTGACTGATGAAGCCGCGGCCGGCAAGGCCCTGCTCTCTCACGATGACGTGGACAATGTCATCCTCACCGGCGCCTCCGATACCGGCGCGCTCTTCCGTTCTTGGAAGCCGAAGATGAACATTATGGCGGAGACTTCCGGCAAGAACGCGCTCATCATCACCCCAGCCGCGGACCCGGATCTGGCCATCGATGACCTCTACAACTCCGCCTTTGGCCACTCCGGCCAGAAGTGTTCGGCGGCCTCCCTGGTTATCTTCGTCGGCGCGGCCGGCAAGTCCGAGCGCCTGCGCACCCAGCTGCTGGACGCGGTCAAGACCCTTAAGCCGGGCCCGGGCTTCGATATCACCACCACCATGAACGGCCTAGCGGAAGAGCCGAGCGAGAAGCTCCTGCGCGGTTTGACCCAGCTCGAGCCGGGCGAGAAGTGGCTGCTCAAGCCGGAAAAGCTCAACCAGGAAGGCACCCTGTGGTCCCCGGGCATCCGCGATAATGTGCAGCCGGGCTCTTGGTACCACAAGAACGAGTGCTTCGGCCCCGTCCTGGGCATCATGTACGCCGATACCTTGGAAGAGGCTATTGCCTGGCAAAATGACACCGGCTATGGCCTGACCGGCGGCATTCACTCGCTTGACGACGCCGAAATTGAGTACTGGATCGACAACGTTGAGGTGGGCAATGCCTACGTCAACCGCGGCATTACCGGCGCGATTGTCCAGCGCCAGTCCTTCGGCGGTTGGAAGAAGTCCGTCATGGGACCGGGCGCCAAGGCTGGCGGCCCGAACTACGTGGCACAGATGGGTGAGTGGGCCGATGGCGAGCTCAAGCCGCGCAACGTGGATATCGCCCCAGCAAGCCTCGCCGCGCTGCACCGCCTGCGCGATAACCTCTCTGGCAAGCTCACCGAGGAGGACATCACCTGGCTGTGGCGCGCCGCGGAGCTGGACCAGGTGGCGTGGCAGGAAGAGTTTGGCCGCAACCACGACCGCACCGGCCTGGTCTCTGAGGCCAATATCTTCCGCTACCGCCCGCTTTTGACCAAGCTGCGCGTGCGCGTGGGCGAAGGCTACGAGCTGCGCGAGGTTGCTCGCCAGGTGCTGGCCGCCGCAATTACCGGCACCGCCACGGAAATCTCCGCCACCCCGGAGGTTGCCACCCAGCTGCAGGACCTCGGCTTCGACGTCAAGGCCATCACCGACGAGGCTTTTGCTACCGACGTGGCCAATGACGCCTCCTCCCGCGTGCGCGCCCTAGGCACCGTGCCGGATTCCATCTACGAGGCCGCGGTGCGCTCCAACTCCGTGGTGCTGGACCAGCCCGTGCTTGCCGACGGCCGCCGTGAGCTCATGCCTTACCTGCTTGAGCAGGCAGTTTCGGTTACCATGCACCGCTTCGGCATTATCCGCAACGTAGGTAACCTGCGTGACGAGTAATTCTCGGCCGCGTCAGCGGACGCGTTAAAGGTACTGAAGGGAGGTAGCGCCCCGCCCGTGGGCCGCTACCTCCTTTTTCGTATATGCGCTGCGAGTTTTATGTGGCATAGTGGTAGACAATGTCTACGTCACATAATTCGTCTTCCCGCGACGAGGCCAAGCGCCCGTCTGCGCAGGAAAAAGGCAACGCAACACAGATCCAAAAGCCGGGCGAGGAAGATTCGCATACCCTCGTCGCTTATGATGATGCGCACCTTGGTGCAGAGGCTGCCAGCGAGCACCCTGCCGAGCGCGACGATAAATCCGCCGTCTTGGCCAAGGATTTCCGCACCATGGCCAAGGTCTCGGTAGTCTTCATCCTCATCGTCGCCGGCCTAGCGCTGGCCGGCTACCTGCTCAAGTTCATTTGGGTAGGCCTGCTGCCGGTCTTGCTCGCCGTCCTCGTCTCCACGGTGCTCTACCCCATCAGCGCGTGGCTGCGCAGTAAGGGATTCCCGCGCTCGCTCGCGGCGGTAAGCACCTTGCTCGGCCTCATCATTGTCTTCTGCGGAGTCTTTGCCGCCATGGCGCCCGTAGTCACGAGTCAAAGCCAAACGCTCATTAATCAGGCCGAAGACGGCATCAACCAAATCACGGAGATGGTGGAAAAGTCCCCCATCGATATCCAAAGCGACCAGCTACAGTCCGTGCTCGAAGACGTGGTTAAGTTTGCCAAGGGCCAAGCCTCTACCATCGCCACCGGCGTTATCTCTGGTTTCTCGATGGCCAGCTCCATCGTCGTGGCCGCGCTGATCATGCTCTTTGTCACCTTCTTCATCATTAAAGACGGCGACAAGTTCCTGCCGTGGCTGCGCAAGTACACCGGCAATTCCACCGGCTGGCACATCACCGAGCTGGGGGCGCGCATCTGGAAGACCCTGTCCGGCTTTATCCAGGCGCAGGCCGCGGTGGCCATGGTGGACGCAGTCCTCATCGGCCTTGGCCTGTGGGTGCTGCAAGTTCCGCTCGCGCTCGTCATCGCCGTGGTGACGTTCTTCGCCAGCTTCATCCCGATCATCGGTGCGGTCACCGCTGGTGCCCTCGCCATCATCATCGCGCTGGTCTCCAATGGCCTGACCAACGCGCTGCTGGCGCTTGCACTTATCATCATCGTCCAGCAGGTGGAAGGCAATGTCCTCCAGCCGATGCTGCAGTCCAAGGCAATGGGCCTGCACGCCGCCGTCGTCCTGCTTTCCGTGACCGTCGGCTCCACCCTGGCGGGCATCGTCGGCGCCTTCCTCGCCGTCCCCGTGGCCGCAACCATCGCCGTTGTGGTGCGCTACCACGCCGAAATGGCTGCGCTGCGCTCCGGCGAAGTCGAGCCCTCCGATATAGACATCATCACCGGCTCCAAGGACGATCCTGAAGACTTCAGCGACTTCACCTACGAACACGATGAGACCCCACGCGACAAGGTAGAGCAGCTCTACCAGTCCATGAGCCCGCTGAGCTAAGACTCAGCCACCACTAGCAGCGCGCCGGCCCTCCCCGGCGCGCTTTTATTTTCCCCGACACACTTACCCCTAAAAGAGTGCAATTGGGCTGCGCACAAGACATTTCCTCCGCTTGCAGTTGCGGCCGCCTCCCGTGAAATTAGCATTGTCAACGGGCCCAAGAAGACGCCCATTTCTCTTTCTATTTCATATCAAGGAGTATTCATGCGTAAGCAATTTGCAGGCGCTCTCGCCGCCGCTCTCGTAGTATCGTCCATCGCTGTTCCTGCCGCACAAGCAGATACGTTCGAGCGGGCGAACGGCGGCTGCTGGGCAATTTCGGAGAACGATGAATTCGTAGTTCCCGAGGAGCTGATCGGCCAGCCCATCGAGTGGGGCCCAGACAAAGAAAAGAACTTCCTCAGCGATGATTACATGCGCTGGAATATTAGCAAGCACGACGATCTCATCGGTTGGTCCAATAAGCAGATCGCTACCTACCAGCGCAATGGCGTAACCCCTGACGAGCAGCGCCGCATCGACCGTATTAAGATTTTCCGCGGTCAGCTGCAGACTCAGCGCAATGATATGAACGCCTGCCTGCGCGCTGGCGCCAAGGATCCGATCTCTCAGCTGTCTTCGCAGTTCGGCCTGCCGACCATCGCTCAACTGCAGGCGCAGTTTGAAGCGCAGATCCGCCAGGCTGAAGCACAGCTGCGCAAGATGGCTGCGCAGTTCGGTATCAAGTTCTAGCGCAGAAAGCCTAGGTCCGTAGCGGCCGAGGCGAGCTGGCGCGCGCCACGGTCAAGCACGTTGGCCCAGGTGCCCTTAGATTCCTCATTGGCGGAATCGGACACCTGCTTAAGCAGGGTGCAGGGCACATCGAAGCGCTGGCATACTGCGGCGATGGAATAGCCTTCCATGTCGCACAGCTGCGAATTCTTGGCCAGCTCGGTGCGCAGGGCGGTATCGGAGACAAACATGTCGCCCGTGGCCAGTCCGCGCACCGGCAGGCGGCCGGAGGTCCCTAGCTCGATGGCCTCTGGCAGCAGGTAGCGGTTGATATCGGTAAGCACTTCTAGCTTGAAGTCATGCTTGGTGACCTTATTGACTTCGAAGACGCCGGCCATGCCGTCGACAAGCGCGCCGGCCGTGCCGATGTTAACCACGCGATCGGGAAGGGCGCCGTTCGCGCGGGCGTCGGCAAGAGCTTCCGTCAGCGCAATGGCCGCCGGAACCGTTCCGATTCCGGTGATGAGCAGGGGTTCGCCTTCCGGAATGTGGGCGGCTTCCGCATCCACGGCGGCGACGAAAAGGGTGCGTCCGTTGAGATTCTCCATGCCTGCGAGAATACCTGCCCGCCCTAGTCAAAGTTCAATGTGCGGTTCTTTTGGCGCAGGCGAATCGTAATGTTTTTCTGTCCGGCGCCGAGCGCAATCATTTTCCCGCTGAGCACTCGGGCGACAGCCAGGTCCTCTTCCGTCGGTGCTTCGGCCGCGACCCGCGCCGTAGGCAGCCAGGCGTCGTGCGGGTCTGGCGCGCCGAGGTGAATGAGCCGTTCGCGCTCCACGTCGATCCAATAGCCCTCCGTGGCCATGAAGCGGTCGTGGCTCCCTTCGAAGGAATCGCGGCGCCACCCACCCTCGGCCACGCGGAAGACAAAGGGGCAATAGCCAAAACGCGAAGGCACGATATAACGCGTCTGGGGGCTGACGCGCCAATGGCCGCGCGCGGAACTCCACACCTGGCGGTATGTATCGGCCAGGCTCATGCCCAACCGCAGGCGCTGCTGCCGGTCCTCCTCTAGGCCAGCATCTTCTACCTGGGTATTTAGCTCACCAAGCCGCGTGGCATCGGCCACGTACATGCCCAGCCACGCCTCCTCCGGAGTGGTGTACGGGCCGGTGATATCACGGTGAAAGGAATCCGGCACGGCCCGTTCCGCGTCCTGGGGCAGGCGCTGACGGGCGGCAAAAGCCCACAGGCGCGGATGTCCCATGCGGTACAGCATCACCGTCGCCCGCGGCAGGCGGTCGTGCACCTGCTGGCGCGTCAGATAATCCCCCGCGCTGATGCGCCGCAGCAGCTGCTTAGCGACGTCCCCCTCTACCTGCTGCTCCACACCCGGCGCGACCTCCAGCTCCGGCAGCTGGCTCAGCAACATCAAATCGATGATGTCTCCCAAATCAAAGACCTTGCTCAATTCCGTCTGCGCCTCTGGGCCAAAAGCCTCGATGGCGTGATATCCCAGCGCACCGCCCAAGCGGCGGATGAGATCCGGGGACACGCTCACTCGGTTGCGGGTCGCATGCAATTCCGCGGCGTTGAGATTACGGTCTAGGCCCACGAGGGCTCCTTTCTCCCCCTCATCGGGGATTTAATTCTTGGTCATGCTTGGGATTAAGCCGGACATTGGTCTTACCCGGTGTCCTTCATTGGAGTCTTGTCGCGGAAAAGGGCGTCAGATAGAAGCCCTTCTAGGAGATTTTGGGACTCCTCAACTTCGTCGCTGTTGGTTCTCGGTCACGCAGCTGATGACGTTCTTAATCCCTACGAGTTACATCGAAGAAAAGTAGCGCGTTACAAATACCCCTTTCATAGTCCCATTCGAGAGAATTCTTGCAACTCTTATGCCTATAGTATGACGCGGAATGATTCTTAATCATTCCCTTTCTTTCGCATTTCTCTTTCTGGACAGCGCACAAAGGAGCCTCCCCTTTGAACGACAAGAATTCTTGGGGTTCATCTGACTCAACCCCATATTCAGATTCGAACGGACCTGCATCCCCTATGCAGGACTCCGGTACTGAAACCAACGCAGAATCTTCGGGCAAAGGCACGCGCACCGCCATTATTGTCGTTGCGACCCTCGCCATCATTGCGCTTATTGGCGGTGGTACCTGGGCACTAACGGGAAACAAAGATTCTGATGAATCGAGCAGCGCTGAACCGAATTTTCATTCTCAAGAAAACAGCAGCGAGGAAACCACCGAAAGGGCGACTTCTGAGAAAGAATCCACGCCTGAGAAGAAAGCTGCGACTACACAAGTTAAGGGCTCTAGGCCTGGACCTTCCGCAGAGGAGAAGTGCGGAACTCTAGCCAATAACAAAATGGACGCGCCTGGTGACACGCTTCAGCTGTTTTGTGACGGCACCTGGCTGTACCTCGCGCAAAAGAATTCCTCGAATTACGGACTTTTCTATTGGACCGATAATGAGTGGAAGTTGTACCGGCCTGACAATACGACTGGAGACTCCGTCAATCAGTGCTACGACAAGGGCAAGTTGGACAAGGCAGGCGCTCCGAGGGAGCTGACCAACCAGCTCCAACTCTGCGACTCTCAAGCAACGCCAACCCCCAAGGTCCGCGACAAGCCTATTACCGCCGAGGAGGAATTTCCGCCCGAAGATTATTGGTATGGCGAATGCGATGGTAGCTACGTGCTCATCGTGGAATCGGTCATCATCCCGCCGGCAACTGATCCGATTTCTGAGCCCTACCGAGTGCACAAGAAGTACCCAGGCTCCAAGATCATCCGGGGCGGCGCATGTAGTTCCCTGCGCAGCCACACTGAAAGCGGCCCTATCTATGCCATCATCTACGAAGCCGGCCACAGCGTGGACAAGGTCTGCGAGCTTAAGGCCAAGTACGGCGGCAATGCCCGTTCCCTCAATAACGACGCGGATTTCTCTGACCCCTGCTAACCCAGATTCCGCGCTCAATTCCCTGTCACTCCCCTTCTGCTGCGTTGACTCCCTACCCCGCTACAACGCAGCGTGCGCCCCTTTGACCTTTCATCTACCGCCTCAATGTGAAAGCAATATTTTATGCCTAAATCATCTGCCCACCTAGGCCGAATTAGCCGTATAAGCATTGCGGCGAGCGCCGCCCTCATTAGTTTCTCCCTGGCTTCCTGCGATGACGAAACATCGGATACAACCGCACAGGAGTTTTCAGTTGAGTCGACGACACTGTCCACTACAGAAGTAAACAGCGATGCCAAGCCGGAAGAATCGCCCACTGACTCTGCTGCGACGGAAGAAGAACCTACTCGGCCGGTGCCACCGAACGTCGTGATGGATGACGAGCAGCCGAGTCCAGAAGCCGACACCACTTCGTCGTGTGGCGCAGCTGATGCCCAAACAGCATTCACTGAGGGAGTATCCCAAGTCGCTCCGTGGGGCACCATTGGATGGGAGCTCTTTGACTCCTCCGGCTATGACCCCTGCGCATCCCTATCGTGGGAAACCCTGATGATTGAGGGAGGAACCAGTTCTTCGCCTTTCCACATCATGCTGTTTAATCACGGCGAATACTTAGGCACCGCAACGGCAAAGCCCTATGGATTCGCCCCCACTATTGAGCGCGTGAGTGATTCCGAGATCGCGGTAACCTACCACTGGCCGCGCGAAGGTGAAGGCAATGCCAACCGCTCAGGCACAACCAACGCAGGCTTCCGCTGGGATGAAGGACAGCAAAAGGTCATCATGTCCGGCGACGTACCGCCAACGGGATAAAGAATCTAGGATTGCCATTTCGGCTTTTCTTGGCCAGCGCTGTTGCTATTGTCGGGTTTGACTCGGCTTCCTGCTAATAGTCCCGCGAAAGGAAACTCGACCATGCTCAACAGCCTCGACCATTTCTTGCTTCAACTGCGTTCCGCAGCAGCAGTGGCTAGCGCCGGTGTTCTCTGCCTTTCCTTAACAGCCTGTGGAAGTGATTCTGCGGATCCAGAAGATTCGCCTTCTTTCTCTGCTGCAAAGGAAAGCGCTCCAGAAGCGAATCAAGCTCCCTCTTCCGCCGACGGAAATACTGAAGAAAAGCCCGCACAAAAGACCACTACCGTAGTCGAAACTCCTCCAGAGAAGAAGCAGGACGAGAGTGCACCTAGCCGGGGTCAAGACAATGGTGGCTCTTCTGAGTGCAGCTCCGACAATGACGAGAGTGCCTATGAAAAGGCAATCGCTCAGGTCGAACCATATCCAGGACTTGATAGGCCGTGGAGGCCTTTTGACTCCAATTTTGACCCGTGCGCAGATCTTTCGTGGATAACCGTCACGCTTGAAGGAGCGACCGCTTCCTCGCCATATCACATCCTGCTTTTCCACAATGGCGAATACCTAGGAACGGCCACTGCAAAGGCATACGGGTTTTCGCCAAAGGTCAGCCGAGTGGATGATTCCGAGATTGCAGTCACCTACCGCTGGCCAAAGGAAGGTGAGGGCAACGCTGAGGCATCGGGGACAACACAAGCCGGCTTCCGCTGGGATGAAGGTGCGCAAAAGGTAGTCATGTCCGGCGACGTACCGCCTATGCAATAGCTCGATGTAAAACAAGCACGTTTCGCTAAAATTTCACCAGTTAGGCGGCGAAACGTGCTTGTTTTGTGCGCTGCGTGACGCCAAGCGACTGTGGGGCATCAAGGGGGTGCGGGAAGCCAAGAAATGGCCGCGTTCTAGGCTTTCGCGGGGAGCCAGGGGCGGTTATCGTGGCCGTAACGTAGCCGAAGGAGAGATAGGAATGAGCGAGAAGACGTTTCAGCAGAAGTTCGGAGCTTTCGCGCTGGTGGCGGCGGTTATCCTGCTGATCGTGAACTTGACCGTAGTAGGGCCTACGGTGTTCGGTATCTCCACGCCGCTGCTGCTCGGCATCACGGGCATCATAATGATGCGCGGTGAGAGTAGCAGCAGCGGTGCAAAGGGTGATTAGCGCAGGCGGTGGCCTACGAAGCCGGCGGCAAGGGTGTTGCCGGAGGATTGATCGATGAGCAGGAAATTGCCCACCGCACCGCGGGCGGCATAGTCCTCGACGGGGAGCTCGGCCTGGGTCTGGATGGTGATGTGGGCGATGTCGTTCATGGCGACGGACTCGGGGTCCTCGGCATCGGAAACGCCATCGAGATCCAGGGTGCGGGTGACAGCGGCAACGCGGGCCTTAACCAGGGAAGAGCCATAGCGCAGCTTGAGCATCTGGCCGGGCTTAATGTCCTTTTCGGTCAGGCCTACAACGGTGGCGTCGAATTCGCGAGTGGCCGCGGGGCGCTGGGGGCCGGTGAGGAGATCGCCGCGGGCGAGATCGACGTCGTCGGCAAGCAGGAGCGTCACGGAGTCACCGGTGGCGGCGGAGTCGGCTGGGCCGTCAGCGGTGTCAATCTGGGTGATGGTGCTGGTGCGGCCTTCAGGGAGGCGGACCTCGTCGCCCACGGAGATGGAGCCCGCCTTTACGCGGCCGGCGTAGCCGCGGTAATCGGAGGCGTGCTCGCGGATGACGTACTGGATGGGGAAACGGAAGTCCAGCTCATCGGCGCGGCCGGTGGCCACGGGGACGGTCTCGAGAACCTCGAGGACGGTCGGGCCGGTATACCACGGCATAGTGGTGGAGCGCTCGACCACGTTATCGCCCTTGAGGGCGGAAATCGGCACCACGGTGGTATCGGTGATACCCAGGCGGGTGGCGATCTGGTTGAACTCGGACTCGATATCGCGGAAGACCTGCTCGTCGTAGTCCACCAGGTCGATCTTGTTCACCGCGAGGACCACGTGGCGCACGCCGAGGAGGGCGGCCACGTTGAGGTGGCGGCGGGTTTGTTCGACAACGCCATGGCGGGCGTCGATAAGAAGCACCACCACCTGGGAGGTGGACATGCCGGTGACCGTATTGCGGGTGTACTGCACGTGGCCGGGGGTATCGGCGAGGATGAAGGTGCGCTTATCCGTGGCAAAGTAGCGGTAGGCCACGTCGATGGTGATGCCCTGCTCGCGCTCGGCACGCAGGCCGTCGACAAGCAAGGAAAGGTCCATACCGTCGAAGCCGCGGTCGGTGGAGGTGCGCTCCATGGACTCGACCTGGTCCGCGAGCACGGACTTGGTGTCATAGAGCAGGCGGCCGACGAAGGTGGACTTGCCGTCATCAACGGAGCCGGCAGTGCACAGGCGCAGGGTATCGCGCTGCTTGAGGGCGCCAACATTGGGCGCGAGGGTCGTGGTCATCAGAAGTAGCCTTCCTTCTTGCGGTCCTCCATGGCGGACTCGGAAAGTTTGTCATCGGCGCGGGTGGCGCCGCGCTCGGAAAGGGTGGAAATGGAGATCTCCGCGAGCACCTCGTCCGGGGTCGAAGCGGTAGATTCCACGGCGCCGGTGCAGGACATATCGCCCACGGTGCGGTAGCGCACGGTGCGGGTTTCCAGCTCCTCGCCCTCGGCCGGGCCGCCCCATTCGCCAGGCGCTAGCCACATGCCATTGCGCTTGAATACCTCGCGCTCGTGGGAGTAGTAGATGGAGGGCAGCTCTAGTTCGCGGGCGCCGATGTATTCCCAGATATCGGACTCGGTCCAGTTGGAGATGGGGAAGACGCGGACGTTTTCGCCGGCCATCTTGCCGCCGTTGTAAAGGTCCCACAGCTCGGGGCGCTGGCGGCGGGGATCCCAGCCGCCGAAGGAATCGCGGATGGAGAAGATGCGTTCCTTGGCGCGGGCACGTTCCTCATCGCGGCGGGCGCCACCGCATACGGCGTCATACTCGCGCTCGGCGATGGTCTCTACCAGCGGCACGGACTGCAGCGGGTTGCGGGTGCCATCGGGGCGCTCTTGCAGGTCGCCGCGGTCGATCCAGTCCTGGACGCGGGCGACGTGGAGGCGAGCGCCGGATTCTTCCACGAGGCGGTCGCGGAAATCGATGACCTCAGGGAAGTTGTGGCCGGTATCGACGTGGAGCAGCTCAAACGGCACCGTGGCCGGGGCGAAGGCGCGGCGGGCTAGCTCGAAGACAACGACGGAGTCCTTGCCGCCGGAAAAGAGGATGCCTACCTTGTCGAACTGCCCAGCCACCTCGCGCAGGATGTGGATGGACTCGTTTTCTAGGTCTTTTAGGTGTGGAGAAAGTGTGCTCATTATTCGTGTAACCCGCATTCTGTCTTGCCGTCTGCAAATACGCGCCCGGACCGGGCATCTTCGCCTTCACCAACCGGGAAGGTCAGCGGGGCGCAGCCGATGGAGCGGTATCCCTGCAGGGTGAGTGGGTGGATGATGAGGTCGTTGTCCTCGATATAGCGGTCCGTATCGTCTAGATCCCAGGTAATGATGGGCGAGATCTTCAGCCGACCGGTGCGGTCGAGACTCAGCGCCGGGGCGGTGGCGCGGTGCTCGGAATCGGCGCGGCGCAATCCGGTAACCCAGCCGGCATAAGGATCCATGGCCATGTTCAGCGGCTCGACCTTGCGCATGCGGTTATAGGCCGCGGTATCGCGGGCGTAGAGGCGCGGGCCGTATACCTCGTCTTGTTCTTCTGGGCTGAGCAAAGGCAGCACGCGAACAAGGGGCAGGTCCGGGTAGCGCTTTTCTACCTCGTCGGCTACCTGCAGTGTTTCCTGGAAGTGCCAGCCAGTATCGATGAAAAGCAGGTCTGCATCGAGCCCGGCGCGGTGGGCGAGCTCGGCCAAGACCGTGTTCTCCATGGACATGGTCACGGCCAGGCGGCCGGGTGCGTGCTCGGCGGCCCATTCGGTAATGGTTTCCGCTGAGGCGTCATAAAGCTTATCCGCCCACTGGTCCACCAATTGCTGGTTGCGCGCGGCTACCTCGGCGTCCAGCGGCGCGGTATCGCGCGTGCCTTCCGGGGAGATGCTGGGGTCGCGGTAGTTCTTGCCACCGTCCAGCAGGTTCGTCGTTGGGTTCATGCCGTCACACATTAGGCAAAACCCCGAGGCGGCGCAGCGGATTCTGGGCGAAAAGCCGCTGAGCTTGGCGGGAGGTGCGAATAAAAAGTTTCCAATCCGTACCAAGCGGACTAGATTTACAGACAAGACAGTCTATTGCGGGTGTGCGCGCCCTACACAAGGAGGCACTTTCATGCAGCGTATAGCCATCATCGGGGAGGGCCCGGCAGCCCTATCCACCGCCGAAAAGCTTATCAGCGCTGGCATGTGTGTGGACCTTATTACTCAATGCACCGCACCATTCGGTCTACTCCGCCGCTTTGCGGGCTTGGCTGGCGTGCTGGGCGACGCCGTCACGGGCTCCCACTGCGGCCCCGGCACCACTCCCCGCTTGCGCCTTATCGGCAACGTGCGGGTAGGACCAGACGGCGATATCACGCATAACGAGATCCACCGCCTAGCTTCTTCTGGCGACCGCGAGCTGCTCTTGCTCGAGCTCAAGGCCCGGGGCGTGGCCGTTACCACTTGGGAAGGGCTGTGCGCTCCCCTCGAAGACTTTGAGGATTGGCACAGCGTCATCACCCGCGCGCAGCTGGCTCACGTGGGGATTTAGCAGCATCCACCGACCAGCTCCCCAACCAAAGCATGTCAGAGGGCGCAGGTCCATGGATCTGGTTCACATTCTTATTACCCGGTTTGGAGCTGCCTGCGCGTGCACTCGATAAGGCTCGCACCACAAGCGCCTTGCGGCTCAGGGAGCGTACTGGTGCCTGTATCAGTCCCAGTTCGCTCAAGGGTAGACCTTCCCCGGCGGCGAGCTACTCCAGCCCTACCGTCACGGTCGGCGCGTTGAAGTGGGCGCCCTTGAGGTTCACCAGCTCAAGGGTGACATCGCGCAGCTCAATGTGGTCCATGATTACGTCGGGCACCTCCGCATCGGGGACGGGGTGCGACTCTGGAACACCGAGCTTGTCCAACACGGCATTGATATCGTCGCGGCTTAAATCGATTTCCGCCCGGGGTGCAGAAACCTTACCCACCGCCGGGGTGGCCTTAAGCTCGGTAGCCATAATGGTCACCGGTCCGCCGCGTACCTCGGTGGTATCCCCGCCCGTGGTCAACATGCCATCGCCATAGCGGCCAGGCAGCGTAATGGCGAGGTTGTCGATGTCGAGGTTTTCGCCCTTCAGCTCCAGGACCCGCACATCACCGCTGGCGGTGGGGAAAGTACCCAAAGATACGGTGACATTCTTCGTCAGCGTCACCTTATCCGCAAAGACGGTACTGAAATACGGAACCGCCGGGGCATTTTGCGCATTAACCCGTTCGGAACCGCTCACACCGCCAACCGCCAGCGCGCAGGTCAGTACGGCCAAGCAGCTACGCGCCGCCCGCGGCATCGCCCTCGTCATTATTCCGCCGCTTCCTTGGTGCGGCGCTTTTTCTCCCCCGGCTGCCACGCAAAGGTAAAGGCCCCACCAATGATGCCGAGGAGGGAGCCGATGATGAAGCCGCCCAAATTGGACGTCGGCAAGGCGATAATGGCCACGATGATGCCTAGCACACCGACATAATTCGAGGTTGCCGGCTGGAACCAAGCGCCAAGGCCGAACATAGCCAGCAACACGCCGATAAGCAGCGTAGAGACGCCAGAGATGGTGGAAATCATGACCAAAAGGTCAGAGATGCGGATGGTGATATAGGCCGGCGCGGCAATGATGATGCCGGACAAAATAAGCAATAGCCCGGGAAGGAAGGGCCGACCACTGCGCCAGCGGCGGAAGCGCTGCCACAGGCTGGGCTTAGATTCCTCCTCGCCCGTTACCTCCGCCGTCGGGAGGGTCTGTGTTTCTTCCGCGGTGGACTCAGCAGCCATTATCGGACCCCCTCCTCACCGTCACTCCCACATTCTTGGCAGAAAGGCGCTGCGCGCCTACGGAGGTGGCCTTGACATCATCCGCCTTGAGGGAGACCTGCTTGGAATACAGGCCCCACGCGCCAGGATCCGCGGTATCGCTGAGCTGATTCGCATCGATGCCCACGTTGACATCCTGCATGACCAAAGAACCATCCACGTCGGTCGCACCGACCAGCAGGCTATCGGACTCCACGCTACCCTCGCCCTCAGCCTTCAGCGCTAGGGTGGCCTCCCCACCAACGCCGGGGACCTTGGGAACCGTCACCGAAAGGCAAAGATCAGAGACCTTGGCGTGGTCCAGCTTGATGCGGGCGACGGGAAGGTGCTCTTCGGCCTTTTGATCATCATCAACAAAAAGCGAAAAGCCTTCTCCATCCAAGTGCCCCATGGTGATTTTAAAGAAGCTACCGGAAAGGGCCAGGTTCGCGGTCAAGCCGCCCTGCGCCACGGCGAATCCAGTAACACCAAAGGCAGCAAGGCCTGCGGTCAAGGCCACCGCGGCCTTGGTGATATTGGTTTTGCCCATGGCGGTTTACCCTTTCTGCGGCAGTCTCGGTCTTCTTCTTGCCCGGCCACATTACGGACGCCGACACTGTATTATTCCGCCGCCGTGCACAGCACGTTTAGCAGAATATGGCGGCCGAGTTTCTCATCTTGACAGTGTACAGCCCACCCCGCCGTGATACCGCACTGAATGCAGACTCTCTGATTTCCACCCCTAGGCTTTAAGGTAGATAACAACGTGGAGCATCAGTATTAAAGGAGCACGCATGACCACCGTGTTCGGTTGGATCGCTGTAGCCGCATCGATTCCGGTGTGGCTGTACTTTTTCACCCGCGTATGGGCCCTCTTTAAGTTCATCCGCTCCGGCGGACCCACCCAGCTCAAGCGCACCGATAGCCTAGGCAAGCGTTTATGGCGCGTTATTGCGGAAGTCTTTGGTCATTCCCACTTCAAGGGTAAACCGCTGGTCAATGCCGCCCACTGGCTGGTGATGGTGGGCTTCCTTTTCGGCATCCTGGTGTGGTTTGAGGCCTATATCCAAACCTTCGCGCCGAATAAGGGCTGGCCGTGGCTCAGCCACTGGCCGGTCTACCACTTCGTTGAGGAAGTCTTGGGCATCGCGACGGTCCTAGGCATCGGCTTCCTCATCAGTGTGCGCCTCAAGCTTGGCGATACCGAGCGCGGCAGCCGCTTCTTCAATTCTCAAACCGCCTCGGCGCGCTGGGTAGAGTTCATTGTCTTTTCTGAGGGACTCGGCATGATCCTGGTGAAATCCACCAAGATCGCCACCTACGGCGGCGGCTCCGCCTGGGCGGATTTCTTGAGCATCCACTTGGCCAAGCTCTTCCCCGAGTCACCGGCGCTGGTGAGCTTTTTCGCGCTATTCAAGCTGCTATCCGGCATGCTGTTTATCGTCTTCATTTCCCGCAATTTCCAGTGGGGCGTGATGTGGCACCGCTTCACCAGCTTTTTCAATATTTTCTTCCAGCGCAACGCCACCGGTGAAAAGGCATTGCAAGAACTGCCCACCCCGGACTTAGAAGAAGACATCACCCCGGGTAGCTGGAAGATGCTGCTGGATTCCACCTCCTGTACCGAGTGCGGCCGCTGCCAAGAACTATGCCCGGCGTGGAATACCGAAAAGCCGCTGAGCCCCAAAAAAGTCATGATGGACCTGCGCCAGGGCGCACTGGATAACTACAACCCGCACGAGGGCCTGGACGTGCTGTCCATGGCCGGCGTTATCGATGATGACGTGCTCTGGTCTTGTACCAACTGCGGTGCGTGCGTGGATCAGTGTCCTACCGATATTGAGCACATCGATCACATTGCGGACCTGCGCCGCTTCAAGGTGCTTGCGGAATCGGACTTCCCTTCCGAGCTCACCGGCTTGTTCAAGAATATGGAAAACAAGGGCAATCCATGGGGCCGGAATAACTCTGAGCGCCGCGCCTGGATCGATGAGGCCCGCGCCGATGGCATCGACGTCCCCATCATTGGTGAAGACGAGGCCGATTTCTCCGATATGGAATACCTGCTCTGGGTGGGCTGCGCCGGTGCTTATGATGACGATGGCCGCCGCACCACCCGTGCCGTAGTAGACCTGCTGCATACCGCAGGCGTGAAGTTTGGCGTGCTCTCCACGGGTGAGACCTGTACGGGTGACCCTGCCCGCCGCGCCGGCAACGAGTTTCTTTTCCAGATGATGGCGCAGCAAAACGTAGAGACCCTCAACAACGCCTTCGACGGCGTACCGGAGGGCCAGCGCAAGATCATCACCACCTGCCCGCACTGCTTTAACACCATCCGCAATGAGTACCCGGACTTTGACGGGCACTTCGACGTCTTCCACCACACCCAGCTGCTCAACCGGCTGGTCCGCGAGGGCTTGCTCAAGCCGGTGCCACGCACGCCGGAGAACCGCAAGCCCATTACCTACCACGATCCGTGCTTCCTCGGCCGCCACAATAAGGTCTTCGATCCTCCGCGCGAGCTGCTCGAGGCCACCGGCGTGGAGCTGCGCGAGATGGACAAGAACCGCGACGAGGCCTTCTGCTGTGGCGCCGGCGGTGCCCGCATGTTCATGGAGGAAAAGCTCGGCACCCGCATCAATGACTTCCGCACCGAGCAGGCCCTAGAGACCGGCGCGGAAGAAATCGCCACCGGCTGCCCCTTCTGCAATGTCATGATGACCGGCGGCGTGAAGTCCTTGGCGCAGGATTCCACCCCCACCACCAAGGTCAATGACGTGGCGGTTATGCTGCGCAATTCCATCGCGCTCGACGAGTCCGGCACCCTGCCGGAGCCCCACCCCAAGGCGTTCCTGGCCACCCCTGTGCGCCACCAAAAGTCCGAGGGCACCACTGACGCCCCGCTTGCCGACGCCCCTACTTCCGCCACCCCAAACACCACCCACACCCCGGCCGCATCGGCACCAGCACCAGCCCCCGCCGCTCCTGCAGCACCAGCCGCACCCGCAGCGCCGGCTGCACCGCAGACTCCCGCGGCACCAAGCGCACCCACCCCGCCAAGTGCTCCAGCAGCACCTGCGCCCAAGGCACCAGCAGCTCCAACACCGCCTAGCGCACCCACAACGCCCGCGGCCCCGGCCGCACCAACTGCGCCACAAGCTCCCCAGCCACCAGCAGCACCAGCGCCCAAGGCACCAGCAGCTCCAACACCGCCTAGCGCACCCGCAACGCCCGGGGCCCCGGCCGCACCAGCTGCACCGCAAGCTCCGCAAGCACCAGCGGCTCCAGCCGCTCCCGCTGCACCGAGCGCACCCACCCCGCCAAGTGCCCCAGCAGCACCTGCACCCAAGGCGCCAGCCGCACCGACGCCGCCTGCAGCGCCAGCAGCTCCGGCAGCACCAGCCGCACCGGCGGCCCCGAAACCTCCACAGGCTCCTGCTGCGCCCACCCCGCCAAAGGCTGAGCCGCCAGCCGCACCAACCCCGCCAGCACCTCCGGCGGCTCCGGCACCACCGGCGTCGGAAAGCGTGCCAAAGCCACCTGAATCTGAGTAGGCGCGCAGGGGCATTGGTGCGTACGCTGTAGTCCATGCATTTTAATGCGGGACTCCCCACCGATGCCCTGCTGCTGGCGGCAGGCGCGACCGAAAATACAAATTCCCTCGTCTCTTTCGCCTGGATTATGGCCGCGGCTCTACTCGCGCCGCTGGTCTCTTATATGTTGGGCTACCGCCTGCCGTCGGTGGCCCTTTTGCTGATTTTCGGCATGATTATTGGCCCTTCCGTCCTCGACCTCGCGGCCGAGGATGAAGGCATCGAAATGCTCAAGGAGCTCGGCGTGGGCGCGCTGTTCCTCCTCGCGGGCTTTGAGATTCAAATCTCTACCCTAAAAACCAAAGAAGCCGGGACGGCACTATCTACCTGGATCATCTGTGCCCTCGCCTGTGGCGTGGGCGCCTACTTCTTGGTGGATAACGTGCCCGGTGCCATCGTCGTTGCCTTGGCGCTGACATCAACGGCGCTGGGCACGCTCACGCCGATGCTGAAACAGGACCGCATTCTGGGCACCAAAGTGGGCAACTCCGTGATGATTCACGGTGCTATTGGCGAGGTCGCCCCCATTACCGCCATGGCGCTGTTGCTGGGTACTCGTTCCACGCTGACGACGATGATCATTTTGTTATTCTTCATCATCATCGCCGTTGCCGTCGCCGTCATGCCAGCGGCCATCGCCTCGGCCATCCCTTGGGTGAAGACCGCCTTTATCTCCGGTGCGGGCTCCACCAACCAGACGATCTTGCGTCTTATCATCCTGATTCTGGCCATCCTCATGGCGGTTACGGCAGTCTTTGAACTCGATATCGTGCTCGGCGCCTTTGCCGCTGGCATTATTTTGAACCGCATCATCCCGGATGAATTCCACCGCCGCCTTGAACACCGCCTCGATGTGGTGTTTTATTCGATGCTTATCCCAGTCTTCTTTGTGGTCTCCGGCATGAGCATTAGCTGGGATACCATCGCCAACAATCCGTGGAAGGTGCTGGGCATTCCAGCCCTTATTCTGGTGACGCGTGGTCTGCCGGTCTTCCTGCGCGAAAATGTAGCGCATACCGGATCCGATATTGAAACCATCCGCGAGCGCCTCCAAGTGGGCTTGTATTCCGCCACCGGTCTGCCGATCATCGTGGCGGTGACCACCTTGGCGGTGAACTCCAAGATTATGGAACCCGAAATTGCCTCCATCTTTGTCTCCGGCGGCGCACTTACCGTCGCCCTCTTCCCATTCCTCGCCAGCCTGGTGGGCGGCAAGAAACAGCCCGAGAAGAAAGACGAGGCGAACTCCACCACTGAGCCCAAGGACCTATAGGCAGCGTTCGCTAAGAGCACGTCCCTAGCAGGGAGGAAATTTCCTAAACTGGGAAGCGTGAGTAATAGCTTTGGTTCTTCCCCTATCAATCGGACGATGCGCCTGTCCGATTCCGAGCGCAACGATGCCATCAATGACCTCGCCCGCGCCGTGGGTGAAGGCCGGTTAACCATGGAAGAGTTCGAGGATCGCTCGGACGACGTCATGCGCGCTAGCACCCACCAAGACCTCGTGCCCGTCTTTCAAGACATTCCGGCGCGTGGTTCCCACGAGGTCAAGGTTTATTCTCGCGGTGAGGTCACGCGCGCCCATAATGCGGGCAAGAAGCCAAAGTTTGCGACCGCTCTGTCCGGCTCCGTGGTGCTTGCCGTTGCCAGCCCAACGCTTATCGTGATGAGCGCGACTTTAAGCAGCCCATGGCTTTTGCTGGGAGGCGCGGTAGCAGCCGCGCTCATCCCTATCCTGTGGATTCTGCTCTACGTTGCCAAGGTGGGCCCTTCCTCGTGGCACGCCCCATCCGTGCGCCAAATTGAAAAGGAGCAATTACGCGAGATTCGCGCGCTCACGGCACATGAGCGCGCACAGCAAAAAATGATCGAAGAAAAGATGTGGGCCGATCGCCGCATGCAAGCCGGCGAAATTACCGGACAGGCTATGGATCTGGCCAAGCGCAAATTCAGCGAGTGGAATAAAAAATAGTCATCTCCGCTGTTAAAGCGTTTTGTGTGGCTGTGAATCGTGGCACAATATTCCCATGACTTCTCCGAAACACCGCATCTTTGACCAGTCCGACAAACTCAAGGGCGTCGCGTATGACATTCGCGGCGAGGTCTCTGCGGAAGCGGAACGCATGGAGCTCGATGGGCACACCATCTTGAAACTCAACACCGGTAACCCAGCCGTCTTTGGCTTCGAGGCTCCCGATGTCATCATGCGCGATATGATCGCTGCCCTGCCTACTTCCCAGGGCTATTCCACCTCCAAGGGAATCATTTCTGCTCGTCGGTCCATTGTTACCCGCTACGAGCTTGAAGATTTTCCGCCCTTTGATATCAACGATGTCTTCTTGGGCAATGGCGTCTCCGAGCTCATCAGCATGACCACCCAGGCGCTGCTTAATAATGGCGATGAGGTTCTCATTCCGGCGCCGGATTATCCGCTGTGGACCGCAGCTACGTCCCTGGCAGGCGGTACCCCAGTGCACTACCTGTGCGATGAGGAGGACGACTGGAACCCATCGATCGAGGACATCGAGTCTAAGATCACGGATAAGACCAAGGCCATTGTGGTCATCAACCCGAATAACCCAACGGGTGCTGTCTACTCACGCGAAGTTTTGCAGAAGATTGTCAACATCGCCCGCGAGCATAACCTGCTCATCTTGGCTGATGAGATCTATGACCGCATTCTTTACGACGGCGCGCAGCATATCTCCATTGCTTCGCTCGCCCCAGACCTGCTCACCATCACATTTAATGGCTTGTCCAAGGCCTACCGCGTGTGTGGCTACCGCGCTGGTTGGATGGTGCTCACCGGCCCTAAACACCACGCCCGTGGCTTCATCGAGGGATTGGAGCTTCTCGCCGGAACGCGCCTGTGCCCGAATGTGCCGGCGCAGCACGCTATCCAGGTGGCGCTAGGTGGCCGGCAGTCCATCTACGAGCTCACCGGTACCGGCGGGCGCCTTTTGCGCCAGCGCAATATTGCCTACGAAAAGCTCAACGAGATTCCGGGCGTTTCTGCGGTAAAGCCCATGGGCTCGCTCTACCTCTTCCCGCGCTTGGATCCGAACGTGTATGAGATTCATGATGATGCCAAGCTCATGCTGGATATTTTGAAGGCAGAAAAGATCCTCATGGTGCAAGGCACCGGCTTTAACTGGCCGAACCCGGATCACTTCCGCGTGGTGACGCTGCCGTGGGCATCCCAAATCGAAAACGCCATTGAGCGCCTAGGTAACTTCCTAGTGAGCTACAAGCAGTAGTTTCCCACCAGTTGCTAACGATAGTGATAATCCATAACAATATGGTGCATGGGAAGACATTCTGCGGGACCTAAATCTCAGCCGACCCCTAGTTCATGGCGTCGGCTCTCTGCTTCGATAACTCAGCATCCATGGCGATTAACTTTGCTCGGTGTGCTCGTCACAGCGCTTATTGCCACCATTGCGGGCATGGCATTGCTGTGGCCTCAGAGTCCAGCTTCCGAGCACACCTCCACTGAGTTTCAGCAAACCTATGCCCTCAACCACCCACAGGTGGAGGGCACGGTCGATACGACAGACCACTCGGCTTGCCAATCGGAACTTACTGGTCAGGCCTTCGATACACCGCCACTTATTCCTGGGACTGAGGAAGTGCAGTGCGACCGTGCCCTGGTCAACATCACCTCCGGCGAGGACGAAGGACGCATGACCCAATTGGTCACCTACGGCAATGCCGGCGATCCGCAGCTTAAACCGGGCGACAAAATTGTTCTTTCCAAAGCAGATGACCCTTCCGGCGCTGCGTCCTATGCTTTTGCTGATTATCAGCGCACCAGAAGCCTAGCTCTGTGGGCAGTTATCGTGGCCGTCGTCATTATCGCTTTTGCGGCCTGGCATGGCGTGCGCGCCCTTATCGGCTTGACGCTCAGCCTAGGCGTGATCTTTGCGTTCCTCGTCCCCGCTCTTATCGACGCCCATAACCCCCTCTGGTCCGCCCTTGTTGCCTGTTCCGCCATCATTCTGTTCGCCGTTCCTCTCGTCCATGGACTGAATTGGAAATCGGCATCGGCGGTGGGCGGCTCCCTTATCGCTCTCATTCTTGCAGCAGCGTTAGCGTGGGCCGCTATCGATAGTTCGCAGCTACAAGGCTATAGTTCCGAGGACAACCTGAAGCTACTTCTTTATATGCCCAACGTGTCCATCGTGGGCGTGCTCTTATGCGGTTTTGTGGTCGGTGCCTTGGGCAGCCTTGCCGACGCCGCCGTGGCCCAAGCATCCACCATTACCGAACTCCACGGAGCGGACCCTGATGCTCGCCCTTCACAGCTTTTCCTCTCCGCAATGAAGGTGGGCCGCGACCATATTGCCTCAATGGTTTATACGCTAATTCTGACCTATACCGGTGCGACCTTGCCACTGCTCATGTTGATCACCGCAGCGGAGCGCCCCGCAGGCCAGATTTTAAGCAGCGATCTCGTCGCAACGGAGCTGCTGCGTTCCGGAGTAGGTGCGATGGCATTGACCCTCGCGGTTCCCATCACTACAGCCATTGCAGCTTTCACAGTGCCACAGCGCGCACAATCTTAGGGCCCTTATGCAGAACGCTGAGCAGCGCAATAATCACGCTGCTCAGCCTTTGTATCTCAGAAGTAGAGGACCTAGAGGGTGCGCCCCAAGGCCTCGACCTTCCAGCCCGCCTGCTGCCAGTCTGCGACAGGCAGCACATTGCGGCCATCGATAATGTGCTTATTGTCCACAAGCTGGCCCGCCTGCTGCGGATCCAATTCTTTGAACTGCTTCCACTCGGTAGCCAAAATCACCAGTTCAGCCTCGCGCAGGGCATCATCAGTGTCCGCGGCGTAATCCAAGGTGGGGAATACCTTCTTGGCGTTGTCCATGCCTTCTGGGTCATAGACGGTTACTGCCGCGCCAGCCAGCGACAGGGAACCGGCTACGGCAAGGGCGGGCGAATCGCGCACGTCATCGGAATTCGGCTTAAACGCACAGCCCAACACGGTCACGCGGTGGCCAAGCAGGGAGCCATTGAAGGCTTCCTTGGCTAGGTCCACCACACGGTCGCGGCGGCGCATATTGATAGCGTCCACCTCGCGCAGGAAGGTCAGCGCTTGGTCGGCGCCAAGCTCGCCGGCGCGGGCCATGAAGGCGCGGATGTCCTTGGGCAGGCAACCACCACCAAAGCCGAGGCCAGCGCCCAGGAACTTGCGGCCGATGCGCTCGTCGAGCCCAATGGCGTCGGCAAGAGCGGTAACGTCCGCGCCTGCAATCTCGCAGATTTCGGAGACAGCGTTGATAAAGGAAATCTTGGTGGCCAGGAACGCATTAGCGGAGACCTTGACTAGCTCGGCGGTCTGCCAATCCGTCACGATGAATGGGGTGTCCTGCGATAGCGGCTGCGCATAAACCTCGCGTGCTACCTCTTCGGCACGGCTTTCGCCCTCGCGCACGCCGAGAACAATGCGGTCTGGGGTGATGGTGTCCTTGACGGCGTAGCCCTCACGCAGGAACTCTGGGTTCCACGCGATTTCCACGGTGGTGCCTTCTGGGGCAAGCTCATTGGCTAGCTCTTGGAGCTCCGCAGCCGTTCCCACCGGAACAGTGGACTTACCAAAGATGATGTGATCACCCTTGAGCTTGGGCACCAGATCCGTGATGACGGCCTTCACGTAGGTCATATCCGCTGCGTAGGAACCGCGGCGCTGCGGGGTACCTACGCCCAAAAAGTGCAGGTTGCCGAACGCGGCTGCTTCTTCATAGTCCGTGCTGAAGTCAAGACGGCCGGCCTCGATATTGCGCTCGAGAACCTCCGGTAGGCCCGGTTCATAGAACGGAACCTTGCCCGATTTAAGAGCGGAAATTTTATTGTCATCTACGTCCACGCCTAGTACTTCATGGCCGAGCTCGGCCATGCAGGCAGCATGGGTTGCACCCAAATATCCGGTGCCGATTACAGTCATACGCATAAAGCCCCATATTAGAGGCTCTATGTGAATGCCGGTTTAAGCCTATCGAAAATTCAGGTAAGACTTCGATGGCGTCGGGCCGCGCTGCCCCTGGTACTTCGAGCCCAGCGAGCCGGTGCCATATGGGCTTTCCGCTGGTGAAGTCATCTTGAAGATTGCCAGCTGACCCACCTTCATGCCCGGCCACAGGGCGATAGGCAGGTTGGCGGTATTAGAAAGCTCGAGCGTGATGTGGCCGGAAAAACCTGGATCAATAAAGCCCGCGGTGGAGTGGGTCAACAATCCCAGGCGGCCGAGGGAAGACTTGCCCTCCAAGCGACCGGCCAAGTCTGCCGGCAAGGTGAATTTTTCCAGCGTGGCACCGAGCACGAACTCGCCTGGGTGGAGGATGAAGGACTGATCTTCTTCTACCTCCACCAAGGTGGTGAGGTCCGGCATTTCCTCTTTGGGGTCAATATGCGTGTACCGCGAGTTATTGAAGACTCGGAAATACTTATCCAGGCGCACATCTACGGACGAGGGCTGGATAAGTTCGCTGTCGAAGGGCTCGATGCCCAGTTCTTCGGCGTCAATGGCGGCACGGATATCACGATCTGAAAGAAGCACGGCCCCAATTCTACTCATGCCGAAGGCCGCGGTGTATAGTAGGCCGGAGCGTGCAAGCGCGCAGTGCCGACGTAGTTTAATGGTAGAACTGCAGCTTCCCAAGCTGCTGGCGCGGGTTCGATTCCCGTCGTCGGCTCCACTTGTTTTCCCATTTCATGGACTAATTTCATACCTACAGGATGGACCATGACAGCCCCTATCTTCACGCCTAAAACCACAGCGGATCTTCGCGCTGAGCGTGAGCATGTACTTCAAGATCTTGCGCCCCGCACAATCGATGAGCTCCACGAACAGCGCGCGGTTGATCAAATCTTGGTCATCGACGAGGCAACTCTGAATCGGTATGAAGCCCTGTGCTTTGTTATCGGCGACTAGACAGACACGTTTTCTCTCAGAGCTACATCGTCCCTAGCCTGAGATTCAAAAACTACCCCCACGTCAGTACCAGGGCGTGCGGTCACAAACCCCACAGGCAGGACACAATGGGCAAGCACGAACCAGCGGAAATCATCGACGCACCCAAGAAGAAGCGCGTCAACCCCAACGCCATCATTGCGTTAATTCTGATCCTCGTCGGCCTCGGTGTCTTGCTCTACCCCGTCGTGGCCACGCAGTGGAACAACCACACCCAATCCCGCGCCGCGGAGGAATACGCCAAGCTGGAAAAGCAAGCCCCGCCTGAGGTACTGCACACCGCGTGGGACGAGGCGCAGTCTTACAACGCGCAGCTGGGCCAAATCAGTGTGGAAGACGCTTGGACCACCACCGATGACGAAGACTCCCCCAAGTACCAGCGCTACCGCCAATACCTGTCTGTGCTGTCGGAGACCGATGCCATGGGCCGCATTGTTATCCCCTCCATCGATTCCGATCTGCCCATTTATCATGGCACCTCAGAAAAAGCACTCTCCCGCGGCGCTGGCCACCTCTACGGCACGGACCTACCTGTCGGCGGCGTCGGTGGTGGAGAGGGCCGGCACGCAGCACTTTCCGCTCACACTGGCCTACAAAATGCCACGCTGTGGGACAACCTCACCAAGGTCAAGAAGGGCGATGCTTTCTACATCGCCGCCGGCGGCGAGAAGCTCAAGTACGAGGTGCACGATATTCGGGTCGTCGAGCCTGCGGACACCAGCTCGCTCCACCGTGAGCCAGGCCAGGACCTCGTTACGCTCATTACCTGCACCCCCTACGGTGTAAATACCCACCGCTTGCTCGTCACCGGCCACCGAGTGCCAATGGATCCGGAAGACGAGGCCGCATTCAACAGCTCTGGTATTCACTGGCAGTGGTGGATGTGGGCCATTCTGGCTGCCGCTGCCATCATCGTGCTTCTTCTCATCTACTGGTGGCGCAAATATGTGGGCAACGGCAAGGGCGCCGCGCTTGACGACGACCCGCAGGACTCCTAACCGACAATGAGCATGCAATAAGGCCCGCCCTTCCCTGGTTATTGGAAAAGCGGGCCTTTTCTAAAGTTGCCGCAAGCGGTGGTTCTATGCCCAGCGGCGTCGCAAAGCGAGGCACCCTGCCGCGACAATCGCGCCACCAGCGAGCGCCCACAGGCCTACGCCCTCACCACCGGTCTTGGGCAGTGCACCCTTGGTGATGTCAGCGACCTGAAGGACGCCGATTTTCTTCACACAGTTGGCAGAGGTGTCAGATTCAGCGCACCTATTACTGGTGATCGCGGTCCCCCCGGAGAGCACCTTGATGACTGCATTGCCATTCTGATCCCACTCCGTCGAGAACTTGATCGGCGCGGGCAGCAGATTATAGCCGTTCGGTGCCTTGGTCTCGATGAGGTAATAAACGCCAGGGGCGTCCAAGCCTTCGAGCTTGACGCGGCCTGTGGTGGTGGTCGTGGACTGCTTCACCACGGGGTTAGCATCAGCGTTGACGCTGCCATCCGCGTTTAGCTTCAGGTTGCCGTTAGCATCACCGCGGTGGACGGTGAACTGCGCGCCGCCAAGCAACCCGTCGGTTTGGATCTCGTCCGGGTTGTCCGGATTATAGCTCGCCTTTTCGAGCAGGACGTCCATAGTTTCCTTGGTCTCCAGCGGGATACAGTCAGTATCCTTCCAGCCGCCTATTTCTGCCTCGTTCATGAGTCCAAAGTTGGGCTCGTGCAGGCCATCCTTGGTGTAGCAGCGGGTGTTTCCTGCAGGTTGGCTCGGGTACCCGGCGGGTACAGAGGTGCTGTCCAGCTTTGAACGATCCAGCTTGAAACGCACCGTCACCTCGTAGACATGCTGCCCTGTACTTCCGCCAACACCCTTGGATTTAGGTTTAATGATCTTCGGAGTGTCATTCTTGTTGAGTTCGTACGGACCGGCGCCCAGGTACGACTGCGGCTGGCTGGTCCTGTTGAACTCATCCTTGAAGACCACAGTGGCTCCAGTCACCGTGGCAGCACCAACGAACTTCGGGGTGTCCGTGAGCTTGCCGTAGATCACGTCGTTGGTGTCGAAGCCAGGTGCGTCCGGTGCCTCAACTACGACGTTGTACTTCGCAGTGTATTCATTCACTGCACCAAGAACAGGTTGCGGTGTGTTGTCGACAGCAACCTTATTCAAGCAGGCTTCAGTAGCAACGTTGTCATCTTCAGCCGGGCTCGACTCCCCGTCCGTGGCCTGGAAGGCCACCTTGTTGGGACTACACACCGTCTTGAGGTTGCCGTTCTCATCTTTTCGCACCGGCGCAGAGACGACATACTCTACCTTCGCGTGTCCGGGAAGGGTACCCACGTAACCCTTCATGTACCCCACCTCACCACTTGTGGCTGACGGCACGTCCATCCCGGCGTAAATGCCGCTCTCAGGTTTGATCTCATTGGGCCCCGGACCACGGCCGTTGACCACGGTAGATCCCGGACCAAAGCCCTCAAACTTTGCCGTGGGGTCGGTAGCGTTCACACCATAGTGAGTATCCGTTGGTAGGTATTCCCAGAACGTACCACCCGAGCTGGCATTGTCCGTAGTGTTTTCCACGGAGATAGTCCAAAAAGTCCGCACCTCACCGTCCACCACCTTGGTCTCGGAGCGTTGCTTCTTCACCGCAATGTTTGATTGCAGCGCTGGCGGTGGCGGAACTAGGTCGGAGGCCGCGTCCGTGTTAAATGAAGCAGGCAGGTTGTTCATTATGTTGACCAGCTCGAACTTCGGGCTATCATCATCTGGGTTGGTGATCTTTAGCTCAAAGCCCAGCTGATTCGCATTCGCACTACCCGAGCCAAAGCCCAGGTTTCCATTGGAGTAGGTCCACGCCTTGCCCCAAGAAGCAGAGGGGTTCGAGATCGTGCGCCCATCGAAGGTCTTGATGCCGGTGAGATCCCAGGTCCTGATGTCGCCGGTCTGTGTGTCAATGCGTTCAAGGATAAGCTTGTCGCCTGCCTGAGCCTTACTCTGGAAACCCCACATATACTTCTGGGCCTGCGGGAGCACCGCCCAGTCCTCCGAGTAGGACTTCTGGCTTCCTAGCACGCGTTGAGCCGTGACTTTGTCGACGTCGACCTTATAAAGGTGACGGCTACCAGAAGTGGACGTGTTGGCCACAAAGAATCCCTCGCTGGTGTACACGCCAGCGTTGAGGACATCCCGGTCGCCGCTCGTTTCAAACGGGGTACCGGTACTTCCGGCCTTTAAAATAGGCCCAAGATTATATACTTCACCGGTTGCCGGATTGATCTGAAGGAGATTTCCTGCCGGGTAGCAAGGATCACCATTTCGGCCGCGACTCTGGCTCACCGCATAGAGCCAGTTATCACTCGAATCAAAGGCTAGAGCATTGTACACCCAGGGAGTGGACTCTCCCACCTGGCGAAAGTCTCGGCCTTGGTTGACTTGACGGCTCAGAATGGAAGTGTCTCGGCGAAGATCCTTAGGTTCACTGGTTACAACGTAGACAGGGCTACCGTCGGCAAATTCAGCTGGGGTGAGATCGCGCTTTGGCTGTCTGCTTGTAACCGGATCTTGGCACTCCTCTTTCGCAGGAACGGTGAAGGAAGCTGTAAACACTGTATCGGCTGGCCCGCGGTGAACACCCTTAAACTGAATCTGTGCGGTGCCACCAATAGTAATCTGCGGCAGGATGACTTGGTATTCCTTGGCGCTAATCCTTTTGTAGGTCACCTTCGCCTCATACCAACCTCCGTTGGCACCGGTGTAATAGATCGTCAGGTCATCAGGGTTAGTCGATAAATAACTGTTAACGCTGGATTTGAGGGTAACCACCGTGCCTTGCGGAATGGACAGCTGGCCGCCAAAAAGCTCACCGGCCGGAATCTTAAAGTTCGGGATATAGCGGCTTCCCTTGAGCACGTATCCATCGTTTACCATCGTGATGGTGCGGTCGCCTGCAGCGTACGGGGTAATGTTCGGCGCCGCCATCAGACGGGCTGGGGCCGCGTCAACGTCAGCAATATCAAGCGGCTCAGTCACCTCCGAAGGGGCTTCTAAGGCTTCGCTGGATTCAGGTGATGACGTGCTGGTAGTCTCCTCGGCTACTCCACGCACGTCGACGGACATCCCGCTCAGTTCGGATTCCTCTGCGACCGCTGGGATCTTCAGTGAGAAAGCTGCCCCTGCTGGCACGTCAGTAGAAAGGCCAGCGATTCGGAAAGTCACTGAAGAACTGGTTGATTTTACAACGAGGTTGTCTCCTTCGCGGACGGGGATCACTTCGCCGTCGATAGTCAGTGTGTAGGCCGAGCCGTCGAACTCCAGTCCTGCAGTCTCAACAGTGAATTCCAACTCCTCCACGGTTCCGGCGTCAACAAAGTGGCCTTCAAATGTTGCGGAGTCGCCAACAGTCAGGCTCAGTTGGTCTGCGGAATCGAGCTTGGTGCGCAGGGTTGTGGTTTGTGCTTCGGCTACGGCACCAACGATTCCGGGCAGAGCAGCCGGTGCAGCAACACCAACAACGAGAGCCAGTGCAGCAATGAACGCCGCAAGAGCACGCCAGCGGTACACAACCGGCTCGACCGGATGAGAATCTGTCCAGGACATTAGCGTCCCTCGCTTTCTGAATTCTTCCTACGGCTAAAGGCAATCATCACGAAACCAGTGGCAATCAATGCCAACGCTGCGGCTACTACACCGATTACCTGTGCACCGGTCATCGCCAATGAGCCACCATTGCCCGACGACGTTACTGGGGTTGAGGTCTTACCGGCACTTGGAGTACCCGGCGGCGTTGTCTCGGGTTGGTGAGGTGGCTTCCCTGGTTTAGTCGGTGGATAGTTCGGAGGTGTTTGCGGGGTATCCGGGCGTGACGGCGGAGCGCTCGGAGCAGATGACGACGTGGGTGGCGTCGGCGTTTCACCCGGTTTGTGGGTCTTAGCCACGATTACTCCTGGTACTGGTTTCGGGTTATCTACCACCGTGTGGAATGGAACCGCCACCACAAACGGGTTTATCTCTCGGTAGGAATCATCCGGCGCTGTAGACGTCACCACATAGAAGCCATGAGCTAGACCATCAAACGTCACCTCGCCATTGGCATTGGTGACCAGATCCACGTGCACATCGGTGCGCCAATCACGAACCTCGTCGAGATTCGCGTTCCGTACGCGGGCTGCGTCGTCAGCGTTGGTCGGGTCCAAGCCGGCAAGCCGGTCCAGATGAATTGTGACACCTTGGATTTTTCCCGAGGGCGGCTGGCCATCGTCGTTGGGATTGCCTTGTGTCAGCCGGATTGTCACTGTATCCGTAGCCGAAGTGCGTTCCGCACCAGTGGACTGCTGCCCGGCAACCTGCACCGCTTCTGCAGCAACGACGCCCGGCCCTGCGAACGCAACCGCACACGCTACTCCGACGGCAACCACTCGGGCCGACCATGCATTTGTCAACCTCTTCATCGCCTTACTCCCGCACGCTACTTTCCTTATTAATAACTTCTTGCACCCCGGTAGCCGCCTTCTGGCGACGCAGCCACCACACCAGCCAACACCCAATGACAATCACCGCAGCCAACAGCGCGTACATCCACCATTGCCAGCCCGGACCATGGGAGTTTTCAAACACCGACTCCTCCCCAGGCTCCATAGGAACCTGATGGCCACGCACCAGCAAGCGATGCGTGTTGATCCCGTACGGGGTGCACGTAATCAGTGTGACGTAATCCTGATCAGCGACTGGCCGTAGGCCATCTACCTCGCTCGGCAGCACAACTTGAATGTCGTCTACGACGTACTTCAATTTGTGGCCAGCAACCTGGATATAGAACACATCTCCCTCGGTGGCAGAGTCGAGGTGATCAAACATCGTCGAATTTGCCAGACCCGTATGCCCCGTAATGACGGAATGGGTTCCTGATCCACCGACCGGCAGGTCAGAACCATACAAATGCCCCAAACCACGCTGCAGTGTCTTATCTGCGGTGCCATGAAACACCGGAAGATCAACGTCTACTGCTGGGAACACGAGGCGGGCCATCGCTTCGGTCTCACCCAACTGCTTCAAATAAGCCTCATAGTCGGGATTGTCTACCCCGATACGGTTCAGCCACGGATCCAAGATCGGACCCGACGTATGTTCTTCGTTGTATGCATGTGCAGCATCCCACACCGAATCCTGCACCTGCGCCGGTGTCTCTTTATCCAGTCGCGCATATTCCTGCGCCACTCTTGAGGCGTTCCAATTGTTCCATGCGGTCGAGACCACTGGGTACAGCATCACCAACAACCCAACGACAACGATTACCGCCGGAAGGACTAGGCCTCCACGGCGCCTGTGCCGTCGGCCTGCATTTTGGCCTACCACCGTAGTCAACGACCCGCACCACCCAAAACAATACCCCACGCGCTAGCGCAGCGCGACCGGGATTACAACGAAAGAGAATGAAGGGGACTGAAGTCTATACCTAGCCCAGTCCCCTCACTGGGTCGAGCACCATATTTTGATTACCCGACCCGCAGCGCAGACCATCATGGACAGTCTGCGCCACCGGAACTACGCCCGGCTATTAGTTGCGCGCGGTACGACGAGCGAACCAAGCACCAGCAGCAACAATTGCTGCGCCAATAGCAGCCAGGATGCCCACACCGGCACCACCGGTCATCGGCAGGTTCGGGGTGTCGCGCTTGATGTTTTCAATTTCAGAAACAAGGGTGACGGCGTCGTCACCCTCGAGCTCACCAGTCTTCGCGATGTTCTCGCGGGTGAACTCAATTTCGGTAACAGGGTTTTCCGGCAGTGCGTAGCCCGCTGGAGCCTTGGTTTCCTTCAGACAGAACTTCTTGATGTCGGTGACCTGTGCGTTATCTGCGAAGTCGGTGACGTGCAGTCCGTCGATGGTGATGGTGCCGTCAGCACCGGTGGTCCACTTGTCCTGCTCCTTGACGGTCAACTTACCGCCCAGCTTATTTGCCGCGGTGCACTGGTATAGCTCGAACTCAGCACCTTCCAGGACCTTACCGTCCTCCTTGCCGTCCTTCTTCACAACCTTCAGCTTGCCGTGGTAGGTCACGACCTCATTGGTCTTGTTCTTGACCTCGTTGCCGGTGTTCGGGTTGTTGAAGATGACGTCAGCCTGGTTCTTCAGCTCAGTGGTGTCGCCCACTTCCTTGCGCTTGACCTCGAAGGTCAGAGACATCTTGTCACCGGACTTAACCTTGGCAAGGCCCTGGTCGGTCAGCTTAACGACGAGCTTGTTTCCGTTCTCAGCCGGATTGTTGACCTCGTAGTCACCGGCACCCAGAGCGGTCTCTCCAGCCTTGACCTCGGTGACCTTCTGGAAGTCCAAACGCTGGTCCAGCTGATCCTCGAAGCGGAAGGCGGTCAGGCTCTTACCCGCACCCCAGGTCGGAGCATCCGCGTTGATGGTGTAGGTGTACGCGTCCTGGATGTTCTGATCTGCATCCTTGACAGTCTTCTTGGTCTTGGTTTCCGTGTTCTTCGGGTACGCGATGACGTCGTAGTTCCAGGCATCCGATGCCTCGTTAACCATCGGCACCGACACGATGAACGGAGCACCGGCAACGATGCCGTCCGGAGCGTTAGTTTCCTCTACCAAGTAGATGCCCAAAGGCAGATCAGTGAAAGCTGCCTTGCCATCAGTGCCGGTGGTTTCTTCCTTGGTTTCCGCAGTCTTCTTGTCGCCCTTGACGTCAGCAGCCGACTTCGGGAACGCCGCCCAATCATCCTTCTGCAGGTCGTAATCGAGCTTGGTGATCTTGTAGGTCACGCCAGACAGAGCCTCACCCGGAACGCCTGCCATTTCCTTACCGGTAGCCGCAGTACCAGACTCAGCACCCTTCTTCTTGAAGAGGGTGATAGAGCCCTTTTGGTTGAAATTGATGTTTGCCTTGTTCACGGCGCCCTGCTCAGCAGCAGGCTGTGCATCGACAGCACCGTCTTGCGCCAGGGCCCCCGGAGCGGAGATACCCATAGAGAGGCCAACGACGGCAGCGAAAGTAACCGAACGAGCGGTACGAGAGATCTTGTTCACGGAAACTGGTCCTTTACACGAGTTCTGAAATGAGGCACCGCGCCTCATTGGCTGTGTGCAATCCATTCCCCACGGTTCACGCACCATGACCTGACTCGTTGCTAAGAATCTTTCGCCTGCCGAGAGTAGGAGTAGTTTTCAGGTGGAAACGTCTACGCAGGCCCCAACCTTAACTAACGATAGCCTGTGGATTACATAACTAGATTCTACCCCAGCGTGTTGGGCAAAGTCCCCGACTAAAGCTCCTCCCCCGCAAAACCGGCTAAACTTCTCAAGAATCCGCACGGTCCACCCAAACGTGAAGACTCCTTCTGCAGTTCAACTAATGCTTTCGAGACGTCATCTAGTTTTGTGTGAAACTGAACACATTGCCCCTTTAAGGGGGTAAGCCTGCTCGATTTTACACCCGTTACATAGAATGCAAGCTTCACGCAGGAGAGTAGCTTCCCAGAGAGCACCTTCCAACGACGACGAAACGAACCATATATGCTGCCAATACCACCAGGTAGAACATCCCCTTTGATGACCCATAAAAGGAAGCGTCACCAAGAGCGCTCAAGGTACCCTGAACTCATTTAGATTCTCAGCCTTCAACAGCCCACGTACCAAAGAGTTAATAGCGTTAAGATTCCTGACAAGAGCTCTCTACGTACTCTGAGCCTCGTCGACAGCACGAAGAAGCGCCGCATAGGCACCGCCGCACGCAAGCAGCTCGGCGTGGGTGCCGCGCTCGACCACGCGGCCAGCGTCGAGGACGATGATCTGGTCGGCATCGCGGATAGTGGACAGGCGGTGGGCGATGACCAAGCGGGTAGCATCCGCGCCAAGCACTGCCTCCTGGATGGCGCGCTCCGTCTCGTTGTCGAGGGCGGAGGTGGCCTCATCCAAGATGAGCACCCGTGGTTGGCGCAGCAACGTGCGGGCAAGCGAAAGGCGCTGCTGCTCACCGCCGGAGAAGCGGTAGCCGCGCGAGCCCACCACTGTGTCCAGACCTTCCGGCAGCGCGGCGATGACCTCGTCCACGCGCGCGGCGTTAAGCGCCGCCCACATCTGTTCCTCACTCGCATTCGGCTGCGCGAAGAGGAGGTTCTCCCGCACCGTGCCGTGAATCAGGTAGGTCTCCTGGGAGACCACGCCAATGACCTCCGCGCGCTGCTCAGGTGGAATATCGCGCAGGTCGACCCCGCCCAGGTGCACGGTGCCTTCGGTCGGATCGGCAAGGCGCGCAAAAAGTGCGGCCACCGTGGACTTGCCGGACCCGGTATGCCCCACTAGCGCGGTGGTGGTGTGGGCGGGGATGGAAAGGGAGACGTCGGAAAGCGCGTCGGTGTCGGTGCCGGGGTAGCGGTAGGAGACGTGCTGGAGGGTGAGGGAGGCGTCGGCAAGCTGGGCGGGCTGGGTGGCCTCGGTGAGTTCGGGCTCCAGGTCCAGGTACTCGAAGATGCGGCTAAACAGCGCCATCGACGCCACCCACTGCGCGCCCACGTTGAGCAGGCCGGTAATGGGACGGAAGATCTGGGTCTGCAGGGTGGAAAAGGCGATGAGCGTGCCAATCGTAATGCCCGGGCGCAAGCCGGCCGCCAGGTAAATCAGGGCCGGCATCACGCCGAAGATGATTTGCGTCAGCGCCATGCGCCAGCGCCCGGCCAACTGCGATTCCAGCTCCAAACGGATGAGGGAGCGGGAGGTTTTCTCAAAGCCGTCATAGACGCGCTCCTGCGCACCCAGCGTGGCCGCCAGGCGCATGCCGGACACGGACAGGTTCTCCGAAATGGTCTGCTGCAATGTTGCCTGCGCGCGGCTGTTTTTCTCCATGAGGCTGCGGCGCAGAACGGCGGCGCGGCGGGTCAGCCACACTGCAGGCGGCAGTACCACCAGGGACAAAAGCGAGAGGGTAGGCGAAAGCGCCACCATCGCCACCAACGTAGCCACAGTCATGGTGAGGTTGCTGGCCACGGATGTCGCGGTTGTGGTCACCATGCCGCGCATCGCCGCGATGTCATTGGTCAGGCGCGACTGAATCTCACCGCCGCGGTTATTGGTAAAGAACTGCAGCGACTGGCGCTGCAGGTTGGCAAAGACCTGCGTGCGCAGCTCGTGCATGATGGTGTGCCCCACCCGCGCCGACAGAAAGGACTGGATAACGCCGATGGCCTGGGAGACCACGGTGATGGCCAGCATGCCGCCGACGAGCCACAGCAGCAGCGCGGTGTCGTGTTCAGGAATGGCCTCATCCACGGTGCGGCGCACCAGGAAAGGCTGCACCACCGTCAGCCCGGAGGTGGCGATGATGAGTGCCACCACCAGCAACAGCGTGCCGCGGTGCGGGCGAAACAGGCCGGCGACGCGGCGGAAGGCAACCGGGTGCTGGGCCAGCTGATCGATGTCCGCCGGGTCCTTCACCGCGGTGTGCATCGGCCGGGTCATGGCTTAACCGCAGGTAACGATGGGCTGCGGGTCGTAGACCGTGGTGGTGGTCTCCCGGGAGATCTCCTTGCCGGAGAGGTCCTTGATCACGCGGGTATCCGAGGTGGTGAAGCCCGGCGCGCCAGACGACGGCGAGCAATCCTCGCTCACCGACTTGCGCTGCGGCTCCGTCTTGGCCCAGCGGCCGTTGTTCACAGACTCAACGTCGACGGTCTTAGTGCCCTTCAGGCGCACGGTGATCTTGCCGCCACCAAAGTCGGTCTCAATGCGGACTGGGGTATTGAAGGTATTGGTGAACTGCAGGTCGATGGCGCCCTCGTACACGGTGGCCTCGCGGCCGGCTGGGTAGCGGGAAATGTAGTACGAGTGCGGGGTGTGGGCGGTGTCTTCCATGCCCGCAAAGTAGGCAGCGTTGTACAAGGTGGTGGCGAACTGGGAGATGCCGCCGCCCACGGCGGAGCCGGAGTGGCCATCGATAATGATGCCGGACTCAACGTAGCCCTGTGCCGTGCCGCGAGGGCCCGTGTGGCCGTTGAGGGAGAAGGTCTCGCCTGGGTTGACCACGGCGCCGTTGACCTGTTGGGCTACCAGCTCGATATTCTTGCCGGAGGCAGCGGAGTAGCCCTCAGTGGTGAACTCGCCCACGGTGTCGTTGAAGGTCGCCTTCTTGGCATCGTCGGTGGTGAACTCTGCTGGGTCCGGCTTGTAGGTAGCATCCCACTCGCGGTCGTCGCCGGTCACGCGCTTGTCAAAGTCCTTCATGGTCGGCTCCCAATCGATGATCTCGCCATCTTCGGACGGGGTGATCTGCTTGTCGTTGCCGTTGAAGGAAATCTTGGCATTTACGCCGGGGACATCGGCGCCCTCGGAGCGCTCGGCCAGCAGCTCCTGCGCGCGGTTGGTATCCACGGCGAGCTTAAGCTTGCCGTCCTTCTTTTCAATGCTGGTGAACTGGGAGATTTCCGGCTTATTCAGGGTAGCGCTGACATTATTCTTGGCCTTCAAGGTAATGGGATTATCCAGCGCCTTGGCGGCATCGCCGGTGCGCATGGCCTCGATGGCTTCATCATTGATGGCTGGTTCTACCTCTTGTGGGTCCACGTCTACGCCCTCGGAATCGAGCCAATTATCCGTAACCGCATTGTGCAGGGCGCCGGCATCCACGGTTTGGCCAAGCTTGGGGTCGGTGACCTTGAGCTCACCATTGTTGAGCTCCAGCATGCCATCGACTGGATCGGTAGAGAGATCTTTCTTCACGCGGTCCAGGGCCGGTTGCAGCTGGGCCTCATCCACGTTGGTCTCCACCGGAATATCCCGGGTGGAGCGGAAGAAGCTATACAGGCGGGTAAAAGGATTAAGGGAAGGCTCCTCAATATTGTCCACGGCGCGCTGGTTATCCAGGGCGAGGCCCGACTCGGAGGGAACGAAATCGGTGTGCAGGTCGCCGGAGGTAACGCTCACGGGCTCGGTTTCTACGCCCGCAAGCTCGTCTTCGAGCTTCTCCACGGCGGCGGTGCGATCCATGGCGGAGATATCCACGCCGTTGACGGAAACGGCGCGCGGAATCTTGTCCTGGTTTGCTGCGACATCCCAGGCATAAGCAATGCCCGCGATTAGGACAAGGCCGACCAATACGCCGAGCGCGATGAGCCAGCCTTTAGCACCGTTTTTTCCTTCTGCCTTTTTCACGCCTTAAAGGTTAACGGTTTTAGTGGCATTTTTCCTAGTCCTGTGCGGGCTCGGGTGCAGCGCCGGCCGGGGGAGCGCTGACATGGCGGGCGGCGTCCGCAAGTCGTTCGAGTGGCAGGCGGCCTTGGTCGACGGCGCCAACAACGGCGTCGATCACCGCATTAATGTCACTTTCGGTGGACCACAGGGGCATGTCGGCACCGGCATTGAGGGAGGCCACGACGGCGTCGGCAAGCGGGAGCGAATCCGCAATCGCCTTCATGCCGCCGATATCATCGGTATAGATGGGCCCGTCGTACTGCAGGGTCTCGCGGGCTAGGCCATAGGCTTCCGGCAGGATGGAAGCAGGCGTCTGACCATCACCCAGGCCGGGCACGGCGAGGTGGCCCATCATGAGCGCGGCATTGGGCGCTTGGGGAAGAGCGGTTTTAAAAGGAATGAACTCGTGGCCTTCTAGTTCTTTCAACGGCGGGGTAACGGCCTCGGCCAGGTGGGTATCACCAGAGGCGCGGCCGTGGCCCGGGAAATGCTTGAACACGGCCTTGACCCCAGCGGAATCCAGCCCGCGTGCAAAGGCCGCGCCATACTCGCCTGCTTGGACCGGGTCGGTGGAAAATGATCGATCGCCCACAACTTCTAGGCCGTTGCCATCGACGTCGAGCACCGGTGCAAAGTCCACGTTGATACCGTGCACCTTGAGGCTCGTGCCAATCTCGTGCGCGAGCTGCTCCACCTCTTGTGGGGAACGCTCGGCCGCCATCTGTTGCGGCGCGGGATACTCGCCCAGGATCTCCGAGAAACGTTGTACGCGCCCGCCCTCAAAATCGATGGAGACCTCAAAGTCGCGGCCCACCTCCTGGCGCAGGGCATTAATATCGCGGCCCTCTTCCTGCAGCAGGTTTGGATCCGCCCAGCTAGGGATAAAGATTCCGCCCACACCGGCCTCCAGCTTGGCCTTAGCGTCGTCGTAGTTGGTGACCGGCGGCATCAGCACCGAGGCAGCCATGGCGCGGATGTCCTGCTGCGGGGCCTCTTCCTGCGACGTCTCTTCGTGCGTCTCGTGCGTCGCGGCAGCTGAGCTCGACGCGGCCGCGGTGGTGGAGTCCTGGCTCTCATTGTCCTCCTGGGTGGAGGTAGAGCAGGCGCCCAAGGCCGTCACGAGGGCGAGGCTGGCAAGGATGCGCGGAGTTTTCATGCCTTCTAGTGTGCAATATTCCTCGCGTTCTGTCGCAAGCGGTGGGTAGACTAGTGACATGAGTAACGGCGAGACAATGCTAATTGCCTACGATGGCACCGAACGAGCCGGCCGCGCCCTCGAGTACGCGGCCCAGCTGCTGCGCCCCACCACGGTAGAAATCCTCACCGCCTGGGAGCCGGTAGCCCGGCAGACCGCCCGCGCCGTCAGCCGCACCGGAATACACCAGTCCACCGTCTCCCCGGATGGCGTCGAAGAGGATCCGGCCTATGAAGAGGCGCTAAAGATTTGCCGCCAGGGCATCGAGCTGGCCGAAAGCCTGGGCCTAGCCGGCCGCGCCCACTTGGTGGAATCCGCCACCACTATTTCCTCCGCCATCATTGATGCAGCACACGAGCTGGACGTGGATGTCATCGTGACCGGCACCCGCGCCCTGACCGGTTTCCGCGCCTGGTGGACTAACTCCACCGCCGATCAGATTGTGCGCAATGCCGGCCTTCCCGTCTTTATCGTGCCGCAGGAAAACGAGGATGACGCGGACGATGATGAGGCAGAATACTTCTAAATAGCTGCTAGTATCTTTAGCCATGGCTCTGGAAACCGATTCTTTGAACAAGCGCACCCTTGGCCCTGCCATCGGTAGCGCTGTTGTGGGCATCGCGCTCGGCGTCATCACCATCATCGGCATCGCACAGTTCTCCGGCACCGATACCGTGCCAGAAGGCAATGCGGTTTCTGCTTCCGATGCGGTTTTGGGCGGCCCTGAGTACGGATCCCGCAACTAGGTGTGCGTACCCTCCGCGGGCGGCTTGCCCGCCCCTACCCGCTGGGGATCCTTTCACTAGCGCTCATCCTGCTCGTGCAGCCGTGGGGGTTGACGGCCGCCGATACCAAGCATGATCTGGCGGCCGAACCGCTGCATTTTCTCCGCGGGGCGCTCAGCGCCTATACGGATACCTTTACCCTGGGGCAGCTACAGAATCAGGCCTATGGCTATCTCTTTCCCCAGGGACCATTCTTCGTTTTAACCCAGCCCCTGCCCGATTGGGTGGCCCAGCGCCTCTGGTGGCTACTGGTCTTAAGCGTCGGCTTCATCGGCTTCCATAAGCTCGCCTGCAAGGTGGGCCTGCGCGGAAGGTGGGTCTGGGTGGCAGCGATGCTCTACGCGCTCTCGCCGCGCACGCTTTCTACGCTGACCGCCATTTCTTCTGAGACCTGGCCGGTCATGCTCGCCCCCTGGGTCATCCTGCCCTTCCTCAATGCCAAGCTCACCTGGCGCGATGCCGCCGCGGCCACCATCCCCGTAGCGCTGATGGGCGCGGTCAATGCCACCGCCACCATCGCCGCCTGCACCCCGGCCGCTGTAATCCTGCTCTACCGCCGCGCCTTCACACCCGGCGCGGCCTGGCTCTTAGGCTGCCTGGCGGTATCGGCGTGGTGGATCGGCCCGCTCGTCGTGCTTGGCCGCTATGCCCCGCCGTTTACGGAATTCATCGAATCCGCCCGCGTAACCACTCGCTGGCTCAACTTGCCAGAGATTCTGCGCGGCACCACGAGCTGGACGCCGTTTGTCGATACCGAACGCGTGGCCGGCTACGAACTCGCCACCGAGTCCTTCTTTGTGCTGGTCACCATGGGCATCGCGGCCGTGGGCATGTACGGGCTCACCAAACTGCCGCGCGTGTGGTCCGTCATGCTGGTGGTGGGCATCGCGGTGCTGGGCTGTCAAGCAGCGTGGTACCTCGATGCGCTCGATGGACCGCTGGCCGCGCTGCGCAACCTGCATAAATTCGATCCACTAGTGCGCATCCCGCTGCTGCTGGGCGTCGCGCGCGCCTGCGCGCACCTGCCACTACCGCACAGCTTGCGGCCTACCAAGAAGCAGACAGTAGGCGCGCTCACGCTACTGCTGTGCATCGCGGTCATCTCCCCGGCATGGTCACAGCGCTTGCTGCCGCTGGGTGCCTATAAAGAGGTGCCCTCCTATTGGCACGAGGCCACGGACTTTATCAATACCCATGCCGCCGATACCCGCACCCTTATCTACCCAGAGGCGTCCTTTGCCCGGCAGACCTGGGGGTGGACGCGCGACGAGCCGGCCCAGCCGCTGCTCGATGTCCCTTGGGCCGTGCGCGATGCCATCCCGCTCGTGCCGCCAGAGGCCATCCGCGGGCTCGACGGCGTCATGGCCGCACTCAAGGAAGATCCGGCTACCGGCGTGCGCTCCCTGCAGCGCCTGGGCATCGGCGCGGTCATGGTGCGCCACGATCTCTTCACCGGCGAGGACGAGGCGCTGGCCAGCAAGTTTGGCGACGAAGTCCATCGCTTCGGCGAAGTCGATGTCATCCTGCTCAACCACGCCGGCATGTCCTTAGGACCTACAGATCCAGTGCGCGTGGCCGGCGGTGGGGAAGCCCTGGCGCTTCTCGACGCCCACTCCACCCCCACCACCCGACAGCTCGTCGATCGCGACGCCGATATCGTCACCGATACCCCGACGCTCACAGACCGCAACTACGGCACCCTCGATGGCCCCATTTCCGCACCCCTGGCGGCAGACGATCCCAGCCACGTGAATAACCGCCTGCGCGATTATCCCTCCGCTGGTCCGCTTACCCAGGTGGAAACCCACGGCGGTTCGGTAGCGGTCTCCTCCTCGGCCGCCGATGCCACCGCCTTTGGCGGAGCCCAGCCGGAAAAGTCCGCCACGGCCGCGGTGGATGGGGAAAACTCCACCGCCTGGTGGCCCGCGCCGGGCGATGATGCCGGGTGGATTGAACTGCGCGGCGAATTCACCCAGCCGCGCCTCAAGCTCATGGCCACCAGCGCCACCACGGTGACCGTGCGCTCTGGCAGCGCGGCCGTAGACGTGGACTTACAGCCCTTCCGCTCGCAGGAAGTCCGCATTCCCGGCGGCGATACCGAGGCCATCCGCGTAGAGCTATCCCACCGCACCGGCATCGCGGAGTTAGGGGTGAAAGGCCAGCCGGTCGAGCGCGTGGTGACCGTCCCGGATACCTCGCCTGACGTGCACCAATTCTTCTTCCAGCGCATGCTGCAGGATACCGGCGTGCTCATCCGCGATTTCACGGCGCCGCGCCCCATGCGCGTGGCGGTGGATTCCACCAAGCCCGTGCTTATCGACGATCACCGCTACTCCCCCGGCGAATCCCTCACCCTCAGCCCTGGCACGCACCGCGTGCGCACCACGGGGCCGTGGGTGAGCCTGCGCGAGGAGGGCTGGCAACCAGCAGGCTCTTCCGAGCCCACCGGGTACTCGATTGCAGCCGCTGATGAGGATCGCCTCTTGGTCACCGGTCGCGCCTTCAATAAGGGCCTGCGCGGCTACCTAGGCGAGGAAGAGCTCACCCCGCGCGAGATCGATGCAGCCACCCAAGCTTTTGTCATTCCGGCCGGCCGCTCCGGTGACTTCCGCATGACCTTTAGCGCCCAACCGGTTTACCGCGCCACCCTCCTCTTCGGCGGCGCCGTGGGCTTGCTCACCCTCGGCCTGTGCATCCTGGCGGCCACGCGGCGCCCGTCCCAGCCCACGTGGCGCGCGCCGCGCGGCGGTGCCGCCTCGGCCGTGGTCGCGCTCGGCGCGCTGGCCCTGACCGGCTGGCCGGCCGCGGTGGCGGCCGTTGCCGCTTGGTTAGTGCTGCGCTGGACCACCATCCCGCGCGCCTACCTCGCGCCCGGTGTCGTAGCGGCGGCCGGGGCGATCCTCGCCCGCGCGCCGTGGACATCGGGCTCCTATGCGGGCGATTCGCTCCTGCTTAGCTGCTTGTGTGCCGCGGGCGTGGCCTGTCTTTTCGCCTCCGACCGAGGAGAAAATCCCGGCCGGGACGCTCGATGAGTGTATAGCTCGCGGCCGAGACCACCACGGTGGCCACCACCGTTACGGCCAGAATCACCCAAAAGTCCAGGGGCTTCCCGCTAAACAGCGGCACCCCGGTAAGCGGAAACGCCAGTCCCAGAATGGCCACATGCCACAAGAAGATGGAATAGGACCACGCGCCCAGTGCCTGCATGAGCGGAGTGGTCAGCCAGGACTTGTCCCGCGGAGCAAGCGCTACCGGTATCACCACGGCTGCGGCGAAGGCCGCTCCCGCAATGATGCGGCGGGAAAATTCGCCCGGTCCTGGATGCACCAGCCCCTGCGGCCCGAACCACTCGCGGCTGGAAATCCACAGCACCACCGCCGCCGCGAGCCACCACGCCCAGCGCGGCCGCAGCACGCGCTGCACTCGCCCACTGATGCCGGCCTCTTCGCATTCGGCGGCCAGCATTCCCACGGCAAACCACGAGGCATACGCCGGCGGCCAGATCTGCGAGTTGACCTGGCCCTTGGTGTAATCGGCTACAAAGGGCACGAATCCCCACGCCCAGCTGAGCACTCCTGCCAAGACAATGGCGGCAATGCGCCAGCGCCGCGGCAGCGTTCCAAGCAGCCACACCAGCACAGGTAAGAAGAGATAAAAGAAGAATTCCACGCACAGCGACCACAGATGGGTAAGACCTGGGGCCAACCCGTCGACCACATAAATTTGCGTGGAAGTCAGGTTGCTCAGCAGTTGGGTGAGGGTGAGCGAGTGGGCGTCGGGAAGCAGGAGCATCACCGCCACCACGCAGGCAAAATAGGCTGGCAATAGGCGGGCCACGCGCGAGCGCGCATAGCCGGATAAGGTGTGCAAGCCGCGGCGACGCCACAGCAAGAAGGCACTGAGCGCAAAGAAGACGGCGACGAAATAATCAAAGCGCCCGGCAAACCCCCACCCGGTTCCGGTCTGAAAAGACACGTGGGTGACAATGATTCCAAGGGAGGCGACCGCGCGTAGACCGTCCAGCTCCGGCAGATGCTGGGGTACGCTTTTCACAGATGCCTGCGGCTGCACGCTTGCTCCTAACCCCGGATCGACCTGAAACTGATTGGACATACTACTGCAATGAAACGCTACCTTTGGCCACGCTCGCCACTGGCGTGGGTTGTCATTGCCGCCGTCATTTTCTTGGTGCTGGGTACCGTGGTGCCGCCTCTGTATAACAACCAAACCCGGCCGCTGGCCTTCGACCAAAACATCAACACTGTCACTGCACCGTCCACCGGCGTGTGGATGGATGCGCCCGCTTTTATCGCCGGCGCCAAAGCCACCGGCGATAGCAAAGACCCGCAGTGCCAGGAAAAACAGGCGCCCATGTGGTGCTACCTGCACCACGACCTGCTTACTATCGAGCGCAATACCACCACCTCTGAGGTGGCAGAAGATGATGCGCTCGCTAACTCCGATTCGCTCTCTCGCCTGCTCGCCGGCGATACTCCCCTTGCCCAAATCACGGAGCATTCCGTGTTGAACCGCGAGTCCACCTACCCGGTTGCCGCGCCAAAGGATAAATGGAGATTTGTCCTACCGGCGCTGGATACCGGCATGGCCCGCACCGACTTCGAGCGCGATGGAATCAACTACTTCTTTCCCTCCGGTACCGAGCAGCGCTCCTATCCGTTTTTCGATCTAGCGACGCAATCCTCCACGGCGGTGGACTTCACCACGACGGAAAAGCTCGATGGTATCCCTACCTATTCTTTCCACCACGATATCCAGCCCATTTCCTTGGCTGATATGCGCAAAAGCATTACCACCGAGGTCGATACCGGCACCGGCGATAACCAACTAGCGGCCGAGGATTTCCGTATCTCCGGGCCAGCGAAGCGGTTCTACGACGCCGAGTCGCGCGAGCTCCTCGGCTTGGATGCCACTGACCGGGTCACGGTGGAGCCCTTCTACACCATCGGCCGCGATATCTCCGTCGAACCCACCACCGGCACCATGGTGGACCTGCGCGAGAACATCAAGATCTTCTTCGCCGCAGACGAAAAGCAGGCCGGCACCATGGTGGCGAATGATGATACAGAGGACCGCTCCATCTTCGCCGCCGATTTGCGCTGGTCCGATGGGACCCGCGCGGAGCGCCTTGATGAGGTGCGTCCGGTCATTCGCACCATTCGCGCCTTGATGGTGATCGGCTGGGCCGGCAAGGCCATCGGCGTTGGTCTATTGCTTTGTGCCGCCTATATGTACATGCGCCGCCACCGTGAAGGCTAAGCGTCTTTTACTCCTTATCTGGGGCACCCTCCTCGTGGCCGCGGTGTGCTGGCCCTTTGCCTTACCCGGCGAGTTCTTGTGGCGCGATATGGCGTTGCTTGACCATCCGGCCCTTTCCCCTTCGGCCTTTGGTGGCGGCAGTTTGCCCGCCCGCAACGCACCGCAGGACGGTTTCCTCGCTCTCGTGGGCGGCGCGTGGGCCGCACGGGTGCTCATTTTTGCCGCCGCCGCGTCCTCCGCGCTCACCGCGGCGCGCTGGGCGCGCTCTACAGTCGCCGCGGTGAGCGCGATGGCGGTGGCGGTGGCCAATCCCTTCGTCATCGAGCGTCTCCTGCAGGGCCAGTGGTCGCTTGCGGTGGCTGCGTGGCTGCTGCCGGTCATCGCGTGGGCAGGAAGAAGGCACAGCTGGGTGGCGTGGCTGGCCATGTGGGGAGCATCGCTTACCCCTACGGGTGGTCTCTTTGCCGTGGTGACCGCGGCGGTGACCTGCCGCAAGCGGGTAGCCCTCGGCGGCGTGATTCTGTGCTTGCCGTGGGCCATTCCGGGCATGTTCAATCCCGCCGCACCCGGCGATACCGCAGCGGCGGTGGCCGCGTTTGCCCCGCGGGCAGAAGACTACGTCGGCACCGCGGGCGCGCTGCTGCGGCTCGGCGGCATCTGGAATGCGGAAGCAGCCATCGGGTTCGCCGTGTGCGGCGTCATCGTGGCGGTCATCGCTCTGCTCGGGGCGTGGCGAGTTCCCGCGCGGTTAAGCGTCCTCGCGGCAATGGGGCTCGGCGGGGCGATGTTCTTCTGGCTGGTTCCCGGCGCTCTGGTGTGGTCCATCGATCACGTACCGGGGGCGGCGCTGCTGCGCGATAGCGGGAAACTGACCATGTTGGCGTTGCCGCTCTATGTAGCCTCACTAGGAGCGCTGCCGAATCTGCCGGCGGCACTGGCCACCGTGGCGGCGACCGTGCAGCTGCTGCCCGTTCCAGGACGCCTCACGGTGCTCGCGCCGCGGGATACAGGAATAGATGAGCAGCTGGTGCGCGCGATTGACGGCCGCGTGGCCTTCTTTCCGGAGCGCGCCAATCTTGTGGAGGTACCCAGCGGCGTGGCCGTCGACCCCTACTCCAAGGCGGTGGCCATGGTGGAATCGGGGGAATTAAGCGTAGACGGGACCGTGGTGGACCAAGCCTCGCCGCACTACCGGGCGGCGCTGCGCGCGTGGGAAGAGCACGATATGAACCGGCTGGCCGAGATCGGCGTCGGTGTGGTCGTGGTGGACGGTGCCATAGCCGCGGAAACGAACGCGCCCCGGCCGCAGGTTCCGTGGGCGCTTACCGCTTTGTGGATGGCGTGTCCGCTACTAGCCCTTGCAGCAATTCCGCGAACTGCTCGCCGGTCTTCTTCCACGAGAAGCTAGCGGCAAAATCCCGCGCGTTGGAGCCGAGGGTGCGGCGAAGGGGGGCGTCGGCAAGCAGCTGCTTGGTGGCCGCCACGAAATCCTCTTCGCGCTCTACCAGAATGCCGGTCCTGCCGTTGATAACGCTGTCACGCAGGCCAAATGTATAGCCAACGGCGGGCACCCCATGTTGGGCCGCCTCCATTACTGCCAATCCCCACCCCTCTTTGCGCGAGGGCATGAGCAAGGCATCGGCGCGGGCGAGCAGGGCGTGCTTATAGTCCTCGGTCACCTGGCCGCGAAAGCGCACGCGATCGCTTACCCCATGCTCCTCGGCATAGGCACGCAGGTTAGCCTCCCACCAGCCGGAGCCGATGACGTCCAAGACCGCACCCGGGGTCTGCGCCACCGTATCCATGGCATGCTCGATCTGCTTATGCGGCACTAGGCGCGAGAGCGTGACCAGGTGCACCTCGGCCTCTCGTTCCAGGGAAGGAACGTGATCCGGAACCGGGTCCAGGCCATTGGCGATGATGTGCGCGCCCTTAATGCCCAGCGCCTCCAAATCCTGGCGGGAGGCCTCAGACACGGTGACATAGGGAGCGCCGCGATACACGCGCGGAGCTACCCGGGACTCAAGGAACCAACCGAGCCGGCCCAAGAGGGGACCCGCCACCGGCCACTGTTCACGGTGGCAATGGTGAGTAAGCAGCACCGTCGGTGCCCCGGACACCAGCCGAGCGAAGAAGGGGATGCCATTTTGTGTATCAATCACCGCATCCACGCCGCGCAGATCTCCCAGCCCCAGGCGGCCGGCCAGCATCGCCGCCCAAGCACGCGGATACACGCCGAATTTGGCGCCGCCGCGGCTATAGCGCACGCCGTCGCGCACCTCGCGGTGAGCGGCATTCATGTGCTTGGAGGTGCGAAAGACCACCTCGTGGCCCTGAGACGCCAGGTACTCGCCCACTCGCTCCAAGTAGCGCTCCGAGCCACCGCCTTGCGGGTGGGTGGAATCGCGCCAGCATAGTAAAAGAATCTTCATCGTGAGGTATTAGCCTAGTGGGTTATGAGACATACCCGTGAGATGGCCACGCTGCGCCGCTCCTTTCAGCTGCTGCGTTCCTTCCGCTTCGAGCAGACGCGCCCGGAGATTTTCTACGGCGGGCTCGCGGAAGATACGGCCGCGCTGGTGGAGAACCTCGGCCGCGACCTAGGCGTGCCGCTTTCTGGGGCACGGGTGCTCGATGTCGGCGGTGGCCCGGGCTATTTTGCGGATGCCTTTGCCCGGCGCGGCGCCCGCTATGTGGGATTGGAGCCGGATGCCGGCGAAATGTCTGCGGCCGGCATCCACTTGAGCAATTCCGTGCGCGGCGATGGCACCAATCTGCCCTTTGCCGATAATTCCTTTGACGTGGTCTATTCCTCCAACGTGGCCGAGCACATCCCCAATCCCTGGGATATGGGCGAGGAAATGCTGCGCGTAACCCGCCCCGGCGGCCTCACCATTCTGAGCTACACGGTGTGGCTCGGCCCCTTTGGTGGCCACGAAACCGGCCTGTGGGAGCACTACATTGGCGGTGGCTTTGCCCGCGACCGCTATACCCGCCGCCACGGTCACCCGCCCAAGAATGTCTTTGGCACTTCGCTTTTCGACGTCCCCTGTTCCGCCGGCCTCCACTGGGCACAGCGCACCGGCGCACTCAAACTCGCCTTCCCCCGCTACCATCCCAGCTGGGCTTGGTGGCTCACCCGCGTGCCGGGTGTGCGGGAGTTTGCGGTGTCTAACTTGACGTTGGTATTGCAACCTAAAAGTTTCAATGGCAATACGCGCTGAGCTCGAATACCTCGCTACATTGATCCCGGACTCGATCATCGTGGGTAACCACGACGACAGCAGCACCAGCAGCGGCTTGCTCCTGCAGTAGGGACAGCACGCGGTCGCTGTTCTTACTGTCGAGAGCCGCAGTTGGCTCATCCGCCAAGATGAGGCTCGGGGTGCGTACCAAGATACGGGCAAAAGAAGCTCGCTGCTGTTCGCCACCGCTTAAGGAAAATGCTTTCTCCTTCTCTCGCCCAGCTAAGCCCACCTGCTCCAGCGCACCGGAAATAATTTCTGACTTCTTAGCCTGCGGCGTCTTAGGAGGCAATGCTACAGCCAAATTATCGGCAACCGAATCGGTATCAACCAGAGCAAAATCCTGAAATAGATAGCCAATATCGTTGCGACGCACTTTTCGCGCCTGCCTTTCTTTCATACGCGTAGCATCGTGACCGAGCACTTCCATGCTTCCGCCGGTGAGCGAGTCCAGAAGACCTAAGCAATTTAATAGCGTGGTTTTTCCGCAGCCCGAAGGCCCAGTTAAGGCGACTACTTGCCCTGGCGCGATATCTATATCCACGCCGGACCACAAGGTGCGTTTAGCAATGGAGTAGCGACCTTCCCGAATCTTTATTACGGCCTCATTCATTCTTCTATCTCTTTCCTGCCCGATATGAGATGTGCACCATTGTCATTACTGAAACGACAGCCACAAGAATCGAAAGCCCAACCCCGTAGGCCATTGCTTCTGACGTTACTTTCAGCTGAGCGACGACGGCGGGCATACTATTCATGCGTTCTAGCTCTCGTGCTTGGCCGCCTTTGAACCATAGATAAGCGATGGTGACGCAACAGATTGCGGCGTCAGCAAGCCATAAATATCGATACGCCCGAGTCATGGGGATTCCCATGAACCGGTAGACGCGAAGCCGCTGTGCAAACAACTTTCGATACAAAAAGCCCGCAATGACCGCCATGGTTAGCGCAATCAGAGCCGCAGCAATGACACCGAGGACCAACGCAACGGTATCGGCACGCAGCGATGCGTTTCCCTTGGCCCATAGATGTGCAGCCGAGTTGGTCTTCAAAACGAAGTTGCTAAGGTCCGGATCACCGCGAAGCTCAGGCGGAACCCCACCCAGAAAGCCAGTGCCATTCTGAGTCATGCCGGCAACAATGGTTCTATCTGACGGCAGCTGGTCGTCCGGATAGATGGTCATCACCGGCCCCGCAGTTTTTATCTGTTCTCCCCAACCAGTTTCATCTATCTGCCAAGTAGCTACGTCAAAGTCATCACTATCGAGGATCTCCACTGGGCATTCGTGCTCGCTGCAATAGAAGTCCTTCGGGACCGAATCTGCAATGCCTTCCAGTCCTCGCGGAATATACCTCGTGGGCTCGTGCGGCGGATTATTCTGCAATTCCTCGCGCAGTGGGCCTTCCACCGAACGCATCGCTGCCGTGTAGTTGAAACTGAGCATATCCCGGCCGACTCCACCGAACTCTGCCGGTGAGTCCTCAGAAAACTGTACATATTGAAACTGACCAACCGCAGATTTAGCCCGCGCAAGCTCGGCTAACTTGTGTGTTGAATCTACGATGCCATCGCTATCACGCGCCCCTGAAAGTTCCAGGAGCTGCAAATCATCGGCTTGCTTCCAGAAGTTACCAACGCCATTTTGCACCTCCACTTCATGCAGGTGGTTTAGTGCTGGGGCTATGAGTCCTACAGCTGCAATGCAGGGCACGAGTTTCAACAAAACCACAATTGCCACGGTACTGCGCTGCGGCAGCTTCCCTTTGAGCCGATCCCTCAACGCTAGCTTTTTACACGCCCATGTAGTCAGGAGGAATGCCACCACCATGACAACGAGAAGCGGAAACAGAAATACTGCCGAGTAGCGCATAATCCCTAGCATCACTCGTGGTGAAACTAATATTGCGCATAGCACCAACGCCACCGCCCCGATGGCCAGTGCACTAAGAAATGCACTTGCATAAGAACGCCGAAACTCACGTGCAAATATGACGCTAGGCGATAGTCCCATGAGCTGCCACACGGCATAATCCCTCGTTCGCGCGATCGCGCCGGCCACGACGACAGCAAAGCACGTGGCCAGAATCAAAAAATAAATTCCGGCTAGCGCGGTATCCGTAAAAAGGAACGACCACTCTAGGCTTTCAAGTTCCTGATGCTGCGCGCTGTAAGCATCCAGAATCCCATACACTGTATTTTTGAAATCCTCGCCTCCGGACAGTTGCAGAAGCTGACGCGGATCCTCATCCGGTAATTCCGACAGATCGTGTACGCGAACTGGACTGCCCGGCGCAATCGTGTCGTACCAACTGCTACCAAAGTCCCCTGCGGCGTAGATGTCGGTATGATCCGGTTGCTCGAGCTCCACTGCAATGCGCTCACCCTTCGATTGCGCAGCCTCATCGAGTGCAGCAAGAATTTCAGAGCCCTGGCCATCATTCGATCCGACGTTGATAAAAGAGCCGGTTTCAAATATTCCCTCCGACTGCGTCATCGCAAACGCCCAATACCCCAAGAACAATGCGGATAGTACGCAAAATGCGGCGAGAATTCGTTGAGAAAGGCTAACGCCTTCTTTCATGAAATACTTTCCTTAACTAAAGCAAGGGTCGCCCATGACGGCGACCCTTGTGACGCTTACCTTCTATTAACACAAGCGGTAATAAGCGCCATCCGCCCCGAGCCAACGAGATGATGCCTGCGCACGGGCCCACGTATTCGCTGGCTGGCAGCCAGAGTCAACGTACTTGTGGCCATTCACGGAACTACCGTGATTAACACTGGGATGGTGGTAGTTCGACCACACTCGTCCTCCACCCTTACCGTGTTCCCACATACCTCCATCGACAAGTTCTCCTGCCAAAGCAGTTCCCCCAAGTGCACCAGCACCTAGTACAAAAGCAGCGGCTGCGGAAGCCAGACTTTTTTCCGCATCTATTTCTCTCCTTTTCCGAAATGAAATACCCGTTTTCCGGGCCGATAAAATAATTTCATAATTATTAATAGTTGTCATCGTTAACGATAAAGAGTTTCATTTTTATTAACTAAGATTAACTTATTGTTTACTTTTTATATCTAGGTAAGGCAATACGAAACCCCCAGCGTCAATGACGTCGCTGGGGGTTGGCTGAGCCTAGTGCTTAGGAGGCGTTTTCTACGCGCTCCTTCAGGGCATGGAACTGGTCCCATACCTCGGACGGCACGCGGGAGCCCAGGAAGTTGAGGTAGCTAGCGTTATCTTGCATATCGCCTTCCCAGTCCTTCGGGTTGACGGCAAGAGCGGCGCGAACGTCCTCGATATCGAAGTCGATGCCCTCGAGGTCGATATCCTCGGCACGGGCGGTGTGGCCCACGACGGTTTCCTCGGCCTCAACGTTGCCCTCAATGCGATCAATGATCCACTTGAGCACGCGGGAGTTCTCGCCGAAGCCCGGCCACAGGAAGCGGCCGTCGTCGCCACGGCGGAACCAGTTAACCAGGAAGATAGACGGCATGCGGTCGCCGCCCTTTTCACCCATATCGATCCAGTGCTGCAGGTAGTCACCGGCGTTGTAGCCGATGAACGGAAGCATAGCCATCGGATCGTGGCGCAGGGTGCCGACGCTGCCCTCTGCTGCAGCGGTCTGGCCGGAAGCCAGCAGGGCACCGATCATGGTGCCGTGGTTCCAGTCAAAGGCCTGGGTTACCAGCGGAACGGTGGTCTTGCGGCGGCCGCCGAAGAGGATGGCGTCGATCTTCACACCCTGCCAGTCGTCGTACTCCGGAGCGGCGCTCGGGCACTGGGAAATCGGCACGCAGTAACGGGAGTTCGGGTGCGCAGCCTTAGTGGAGGAGGACGGAGTCCAATCCTGACCGGTCCAGTCGATGAGGTGCTCCGGCGCCTCCTTGGACATCTCCTCCCACCAGACATCGCCGTCGTCGGTAAGCGCAACGTTGGTGAAGATGGTGTTGCCCGGCTCCATGGTCTGCATGGCAATCGGGTTGGAACCGTAGTTGGTGCCAGGGGCCACGCCGAAGAAGCCATTTTCCGGGTTAACTGCGTAAAGGCCGTCCTCGCGCAGGTGCAGCCAGGCAATATCGTCACCGACGACCTCGGCCTTCCAGCCCGGAATGGTCGGGGTAATCATAGCCAGGTTGGTCTTGCCGCATGCCGAAGGGAAAGCGGCCGCAACGTGGTACTTCTTGCCCTCTGGGTTGGTGAGCTTCAGGATGAGCATGTGCTCTGCCATCCAGCCCTCTTCCTTGGCCATGACAGAAGCGATGCGCAGCGCGTAGCACTTCTTTGCCAGGATAGCGTTGCCGCCGTAGCCAGAACCGTAGGACCAGATTTCCTTGGTCTCCGGGAACTGGGTGATGTACTTGGTGTCATTGCACGGCCACGCCACATCTTCCTGGCCCGGCTCCAGCGGAGCACCCACGGAGTGCAGGGCGTGGACGAAATCGCCGTCGGTACCAATCTTGTCCAAGGCTTCCGCACCCATACGGGTCATGATGCGCATGGAGAGCACCACATAAGCGGAGTCAGTCAGCTGCACGCCCAGCTTTGGTTCCGGATCGCTAATAGGGCCCATGCAGAAGGGAACCACGTACATGGTGCGACCCTTCATGGAACCACGGAATGCCTCCGTCATCTCTTCCTTCATCGCAGCTGGCGGCGCCCAGTTATTGGTCGGGCCGGCGCCTTCTTCATTCTCGGTACAGATGAAGGTGCGGGATTCCACACGGGCAACGTCGGAAGGATTGGAGCGAGCCAGGTAGGAATTAGGACGCTTTTCCTCATTCAGCTTGATAAGCGTGCCCTTTTCCACCAGCTCTGCGGCCAAACGGTCAGCCTCGTCCTGGGAGCCGTCTACAAAGACCACCTGGTCCGGCTGGAAAAGCTCAACATTCTCGCTGATCCAGCCGATAAGCTTTTCGTTTTTAGTCGGCAGCTCTCCGACGAGCCCTGGGATAGTGGCGGTCATTAGTAATTCTCCTGAGGGTGGGTGTGAAAATTGGGGAAATAAATCCCCAACTGTGCCTTCCACCTCAAGATTAACGTGCTTGTCCGAATAATTTGCGCAGATTTTGTCACACCGGTTATATCCACCGCGTTTACCAGAACTTCACCAAGCGCAACCACAGATACTGTGTTAAAAATCGCCTTTTCCCATCCCCCTGTCTGGGGGTCTATTCCCCTCCCTAGCGGCAACCAAAACGATAATCTTCCACCCCCAACCGGGCCCACTGGTTATACCAGGATTGGCTTCGCCACACGTGATCCCCGGCGCGGCGTATTGCTTGGCAAGGCTAAGCAGGGAAAAATAGGCCGCAATGAATAACACAGATAACTCTCAAAACACCCGCGCTGGAGAAATGCCTCCAGGGCGCCCGCCACAGACCGATTTCAATGCCGTATTCGACAACGAGCTTGACTACCCACGCCTGGGCAACGTCACCTTCCGCCGCGGCACGCTGACCGAAAATCAGCATGAGCTTTTTGAAAAGCGCTGGCCAGAACTAGGCCGCACGCTGGAAGACGAGGTCATTGACCTCGATGCCTGGTTTGGCCGCAGCGGCGCCAAGACCATCGTGGAAATCGGATCCGGTACCGGCACCTCTACCGCCGCCATGGCGCCGAAGGAGGCCGATACCAATATCATCGCCGTCGAGCTCTACAAGCCGGGCCTGGCCAAGCTACTGGGCCAGATCGAGCGCGAGGGCATCGACAATATCCGCATGATTCGCGGCGATGGCATCGAGGTCATGGTGCGCATGTTTGCGCCGGAATCCCTTGATGGCATCCGCGTCTTCTTCCCGGATCCCTGGCCAAAGGCCCGTCACCACAAGCGCCGCATCATCCAGTCGGGCACACTCAACCTTTTTGCGTCCCGCCTAAAGAAGGGCGGCGTGCTGCACGTTGCTACCGACCACGCCGGATACGCCGAGTGGATCGATGAACTTGTGGACGTAGAGCCGAGCCTGGATTACAAGGGCTGGCCATGGCCAGAGTGCCCGCAGTTGGTGGATCGTCAGGTCATCACCAAGTTTGAGGGCAAGGGCCTAGATAAAGAACACGTCATCACGGAGTATCTCTGGGAGAAGAAATAAATGAGCACCTACCTACTTGTCTGGGATGCGCCCAATATGGACATGGGCCTGGGCTCCCTGCTCGGCGGCCGCCCCACCGCCGCACACCGCCCGCGCTTCGACGCCATCGGCCGCTGGCTGGTACACCTTGCCCAGGACGTTGATGCGGAGCCGCGCGCCGATGTCTTTACTAATGTCACCCCGGGCGGCGCCGATGTCATCCGCCCATGGGTAGAAGCCATCCGCAACGTGGGCTTCGGCGTTTTTGCCAAGCCCAAGATCCACGAAGACGACGACGTGGATCCGGATATGCTCGACCACATCGAAAGCCTCCGTGAGGATCTAGCCGGCGTGATTGTTGCCTCCGCCGATGGCCAGAATTTCCAGGAACCATTGGAAGAGCTCATCGCAGAAGGCCTTCCGGTAACGGTCCTCGGTTTCCATGAGCATGCCGCCTGGGCCGTAGGCCACGCGGATATCAATTTTGTGGACCTGGAAGATATCGAGGGTGTATTCCGCGAGCCGCTACCGCGCGTGAACCTGGATAATCTGCCGGAGGGTGGTGCATGGCTGCAGCCATTCCGTCCCCTGGCTGCGCTGCTTAATAACCGCTAGGAGGCTGCCCCAATGTTTGAAAAATGGGGACGTTTTTCCTATGCGCACCGCCGGCTCATCCCCGCCATCATCGTCGCCGCTATCCTTGCGCTCTTCATCGGCTTTGGCTTGCAGCTCGAAGACCGCATGAGCCAGGAGGGCTGGGAGGATCCCAATGCGGCGTCGACAAGCGCGGCCCAGATCGAGCAGGAAGCATTCGGCCGCGATAACTCCGGCGATGTCATCTTGCTCTTCCACTCCCCCGACGAGAACTTCGACGCCGCCAAGCAGCACTTGGCCCAGTTGAAATCGGAGTATCCGGACCAGATTGACTCGGTGACCAGTTACTTCGACACGAAGAACCCGAACCTGGTCAATGCTGATCATTCGCTGGCCTTCGCCGCCATCGGGCTGAAAGGCGATGATGAGCAGACGCTGAAGGATTTCCGCGCCATCGAAGGCGCGCTTACGGATACCACCGCACCGGTGGAGATTGCGGGTGCCACCGCGGTTGCTGATGCCCTGGATGAGGGAATGTCCCACGATATTTCCCGCGCCGAAAAGGCCGCCCTGCCACTGGTAGGCATCCTCCTGCTGGTGGTCTTCGGCTCGGTGGTTGCGGCCTGCATGCCGCTGGTGGTCGGTGGCCTCTCCATCTTGGGCTCTTTGGGAATCCTGTCCATCCTGGCCGGCTTCTCGCAGGTCAATGTCTTTGCCCAGGCCGTCGTCACGCTCCTGGGACTCGGCCTAGCCATCGATTACGGCCTCTTTATGGTTTCGCGCTTCCGCGAAGAGCTGGATAAGGGCCGATCCACCGAGGAGGCCGTGGCCACCACCACCGCAACCGCCGGCCAAACCGTGGTTTTCTCCGCGGCCATGGTCGCCGTTGCGCTTTCCGGCCTCTTCCTCTTCCCGCAGGCCTTCCTCAAGTCCGTGGCCTATGGTTCCATTTCTGCAGTCGGCTTGGCCGCGCTCCTTTCGGTCACCGTGCTGCCGTCCATTTTTGGCATGCTCGGCCCCAAGATCGATACCTGGTCCGTGCGCCGTACCTCGCGAACGGCTCGCACCATTCAGGACACCTGGTGGTATAAGCTTCCGCGCTGGGCCATGCGCCACGCCCGCGGACTGACCATCGCCGTATGCGGCCTGCTCATCGCGCTCACCCTGCCCGTGATGAGCATTACCTTTGGCGGCATCAACGAGTCCTACCTGCCGCCTGATCAAGACACTCGCGTGGCGCAGGATAAATTCAACGAAGAGTTCCCCGCCTTCCGCACGGAGCCGGTCAAGCTCGTGGTGGAAAATGCCTCGAACCAGCAGCTTGTCGACGTCGTCATGCAGGTCCGCAGCCTCGACGGCCTCACCGAGCCCATGGCGCCGACGACCGCCACCAAGGACGGCACTACCGTTCTTTCCGCCGGCATTGAAGACCGCGATGATTACGCAAAGATCGTGCACGAGCTGGAAAAGGTCAAGGCCCCTGAGGGTGTGAACCTCTACGTGGGCGGTACTCCCGCCATGGAGGTGGAGTCCCTCGATGCACTCTTCCACACGCTGCCGTGGATGGCGCTCTACGTAGTGCTGGCTACATTCCTGCTCATGGCTCTGGTCTTCGGCTCCTTCGTACTGCCGCTCAAGGCCATTGTGATGACACTGCTGACCTTGGGCGCAACGCTGGGCATCTTGACGTTGATGTTCGTCGCTGGCTTGGGCTCGGACATCCTCAACTTCACGCCCGGCCCGCTCATGAGCCCGATCTTGGTGCTCATCATCGCCATTGTCTACGGCCTGTCCACCGATTACGAGGTCTTTTTGGTCTCCCGCATGGTGGAGGCCCGCCGGCTCGGCGCATCGACCGACGAGTCCATTGCGGCCGGCACCGCGCATACCGGCGGCATTATTACCGCGGCGGCGCTCATCATGATCGTGGTCTCCGGCGCATTCGGCTTCTCCGATATCGTGATGATGAAATACATTGCCTACGGCATGATTTTTGCCCTGCTTATCGACGCCACCATTGTCCGCATGCTCCTCGTCCCGGCCGTCATGCACTTGCTGCGCGAAGATAACTGGTGGGCCCCTAGCTGGCTGCGCCACGCCACCACCACCTTGACCGGCGGTGCGACCCACCGCGGCAAGACTGTTCCCTTCACTGAGCTCAAACAACGCCTCGAAGGGGGTAAGTAAGTGAAGAATTGGCTGCGCCTTATCGCCTCGCTTATCGTCCTGCTGGTCTTGGTTTATGTCTTCCGCGATGAGCTGGACTTCCTGCGCGAAGGCTTCTCGCGGCTTTCTCATTCCAACCCAGCCGCGATAGCACTCGTGGTCATCGCCTCCATCGTGGCGGTACTCGCCATGGGCGAGGTCATGCGCCTGCTCATTCGCGCCGGCGGCGTCAAGGTACCGGCCTCAGAAACCGCGGCACTGACGTTGGCCGCTAATGCCTGGTCCACCACTCTTCCGGCCGGCCCAGCCTTTTCCGCCATCCTCACCTTCTACGTGCAACGCACGTGGGGCGCGTCCGTCATGCTGTGTGGCTGGTTCTTCGTGCTGTCCTCTGCCATTTCTACGATGTGGCTCGTGCTCATCGGCTTGGGCGGCGTGCTCTTCCTCAACGCGGATATGGCGCTCTGGTCCCTCATCGGCACCTTGGTGCTCATGCTGGCGCTTTCTGGCGGCCTGTTCTGGCTGACCAATCATCCAGATACCATTATCCGCTGGCTCAACCGCCAAAAGCTCATTAAGGGCTCCAAGCGCGAAGCCCTCGTGGATCAGGTCAAGAATCTGGAGGAAGTTCACCTTACCCGCCGCCAATTCGGCTGGGTGTCCTTCTACTCTTTGGCCAACCGCCTGATCGACATGGTCTCGCTATGGGGCTGCGTGTGGGCCGTTACCGGCCACCTACCCGCCCTGCATGCGGGCGAGGACACCACGACGATGGCCGGGGTAGCGCTCGCCTATCTCACCGCTAAGCTTGCCGGCTCTGCTCAGGTCACGCCGGCCGGCCTCGGCACGGTGGAAGCCGCCATCATCGCCACTCTGGTGGCCACGGGCATGACCGCGGTGGACGCTACCGGCGCGGCCATCATCTACCGCCTCATCTCCTTTGCCTTGATCACCATCATTGGCTGGGTAATCTACTTCTGGCACTATGCCCGCAAGGGCATTACCTACGCCGCCTTGAACCGAAAGGAAAACGCATGAGAATCGCCCCAATTATCGATATCATCGCTCTGATGCTCTTCGCAGTGGCCGCCCGCCTCGCCCACGGCGGATTGAGCTTTTCCACTTGGGTAGATGCCTTTTGGCCCTGGGCCGTAGGCGCGCTCATTGGCTGGGTCATCATTCTGGCTGCCAAGGTGCAGGGCAAGTGGAAGGAGGGCGGCATCGTCTGGCTGAGCACCGTCGTGGGTGGCATGGCCCTGTGGATGCTGGTCAACGGCCGCCTGCCGCACTGGAGCTTCCTCATCGTAGCGACGGTGATGTCCGCACTATTTTTCTTTGGCTGGCGGCTTTTCGCCCGCAAATAAAAAAGAAGGAGGGTTTAACCCTCCTTCTTTTTGCTCCACTTACTTGGAACTTACCTGAATGCCTGCCTGATTCAGAATATCGACCACGAAACCAATGATCTCGCTGACGATGTCCACAGCGCTAGACAGAATCATAGATAACTCCTTCACTAGGATTAGCTCTTTATATGCTATCCAAGCACAAGGCATTACATCGGGGCAATAGTGTGCTTCTTCGGCTGATCGCTTTCCTGCTTGGTGGCCAGTTGGCGCAGTGCCTGACGGAGCGCCAACCGGGACTGATTCGGCTGAATCATCGCGTCTAGATAGCCGCGCTCGGCCGCGACATAAGGAGCGGTCATGGTCTCATCGTAGAAGTCCATGAACATCTTCTTGGTCATTTCGCGCTGTTCCGGGGTCTCGGCGGCCTCGAGCTGCTTGCCGGCGATCATCACCACGGCAGCGGCCGCGCCCATCACGGCGATCTGCGCGGTCGGCCACGCCAGGTTAATATCGCCGGTCAGGTTCTTCGAGCCCATCACCGCATAGGCACCGCCGTAGGCTTTGCGCACGATGAGCGAGACCTTCGGCACGGTGGCTTCCACCACGGCGAAGGCAAACTTGGCGCCGCGGTGGATAAGACCCACCTTCTCCTGTTCCACGCCCGGCAGGTAGCCCGGGGTATCCACCACAAAGACCAGCGGAATATTGTAAGCATCGCAAATGCGGATAAAACGCGCGCCCTTATCGGCGGCGTCGGCATCAATGCAGCCCGCAAGGTGCATGGGATTATTGGCCACAAAGCCAACGGTCTTGCCATCGATGCGGCCAAAGGCGGTGATCATATTGGGCGCGAAGTTCTCTTGAATCTCAATGAGATCCTCGTCATCGCCCAACTGGGTCAACAAGTCCATCATGTCGTAGCCAGCATTGGTGTCATCCGGCATGAAGGCATTGAGGGCTTCGTCTTCGGCCACTTCGGCGTCGGAAGGCGCAGCGAACTCCGGCGACTCATCAAAGCAGGTCAGCGGCAGGTGGTCGAGGAGATCGCGGACCATATCAAAGGCGTCATCCTCGGAAGGGACGACCGCCGAGACGTTACCGTTGAGCTCCTGCTGGCGAGCACCGCCCAGCTCAGCGGAGGTGATGTCCTCACCGGTAACCTCGCGGATGACGTTCGGGCCGGTGACATACATTTCCGCTTCCTCGTCCACGGCAATGACAAAGTCCGTGGTCACGGGAGCATAGACGGCGCCACCGGCGGACTTGCCCATCATGATGGAAATCTGCGGGCTACGGCCGGACAGCGGGAGCTGGCGGCGGGCGATCTCGGAGTACATGGCCAGCGAGGTCACCGCATCCTGGATGCGGGCGCCGCCGGAATCCTGAATACCGATGACCGGGCAGCCAATCTTGATGGCCATGTCCATGACCTCGGTGACCTTCTTGCCAAAGGTCACGCCGACAGAGCCGCCGTAGACGGTCTTATCGTGGGCGTAGATACACACTGGGCGGCCAGAGATGCGGCCATAGCCGGTGACCACGCCATCGGAATAAATGGCGTCAGGGTCACCCGGGGTCTTGCCCAAGGAGCCGGTTTCGACGAAGGAACCCTCATCTAGCAATTCATTGATGCGTTGACGAGGCGTGGTGCGCCCAGCCTCGTCGCGGCGCTTGCGGGAGCGCTCACTGCCTGGGTCCTGCGCCTTGTCCAGACGCTCGCGCAGGTCAGCGAGTTTCTCAGCGGTTGTCTGCTTGGCCGCCACGTATCTTCTCCTCGATCCATTCGTCCATATGCTTGCCCACGATGCCGATGGCCGGCTCGTCTGGCACTGCAAGGTGATCGCCTTGCAGCTGCACAATTTCTAGATCCTTAACGATAACTCCCCAACCGCCGTCGGGGTCAATCTCAGCGTAGCGCGGCTCCAGCTCAATCGCACCGTCGTGCATGCGCTCGGAACGGAAAAGCAGTACCGGCACGGTGACATCGGCCCAGCGATGGAAGTCGATCTTGGCCAGAATCTGGTTATCCACGAAGGAAGCGCGCTGGTGCTCCAGTACGCCGGCGGCAAGGCCGTGCTCGGAGGCGTCGGTAGTAGCGAGGAACTCCGCCAGCATGGTCATGAGCGCATCCTCGCCCATGGTCTCAAGCATCTCGTACGGCGGCTCGAAATCCAGGCCGTAGGTCTTCTTGGCAAAGGCCGCGTAGCGCTCCCACCGGGCACGGGTTTCTTCCGGGGTATCCGGTGCTGGGTTCGACGGCTGGGTGGTATCCAGCAGCGCGATGAACGCCACGTCCACCGAATCCTGGCCGCGCTGGGTGCGCTGATGCAGCTGGTAGGCCACCTCGTAGGCCAGCGCGCCACCGAAGGACCACCCGCCGAGCACGACCTTGCGGCCGCGCGCGTAGTGCAGGATGTCCTCGATATAGGCCTCGGCGCGCTCCTCCAGCGAGCCTTCGATGCGCTCTACGCCGTAGACTGCCACGTCCTCGGGCAGGCGGCGGGTCAGTGGCTGGTAGACCACAGTGGTGCCGCCGGCTGGGTGGAACATGAATACGGCCGGACCATCAGCCTCGCGCAGGACGCGGATATTGCCTTCTACCTCGGTCTCCAGTCCTTCGCGGACGAGGTCGGCCAAAGTCTCTAGCGCCTCGGCCTCGTGGACCTGCTGGGCGGTGACCTCGATTCCGGCACGCTCGGTGAGGCGCTCGGCGATTTGGGTCGCTACCTCATCGCTTACCTCTGGCAGCGCCGAGGTAACGCCCGCAGCTGCCTTACCGGTAAAGGTGGCCCAGGTGCCAAAGACCATGCGCTCCGAGGCATCACGCGGGGCAACGCCGACGCCCTGGCCGGGTTCGTCCTCTTCTGGTGCAGGGGTGTCCGCAGAAGCAATGTCGCTGGTATCCACGCTGCCGCCGGCCACGGCCTCTTCCACCATGGCAATGACGTCGGCCAAAGAGGCATCGCGTAGCGCCTGCACCTGCAGCGGCGGAATCTGGAAGTCATTTTCCACGCGGTTCTTAATGCGCATGCCCATCAGGGAATCCAGGCCCAAGTCAATGAGCGGCAGCTCGCGCGGCAGGTCAGAGACGTCATAGCCCATGGATTCCGACACGATGAGTGCGAGGCGATCCTCCACGGTTTCCTCCGCGGGATCCCAGCGCACGGCATCAACCTCTGCGGTTGCTGCAGGCTCGCTTTCAGGCACATCGGCCACGCCCGGGATAGGCGCCGCGCCCAAGTCCAAGGCGGAGGCAAAGCCTTCCGCCAGGAGCTCCGTCTGTGCGCCACGGACGGCGTAGACGGCTACGGACATACCACCGATGGACTGGCTTACCACCGTGGTGACCTCACCGCGCGGTGGCAGGTCGGCATGTTCCTCGGTGGCGATGATGCGCGCCCCAGGCTTGACGGCCTCGGCCGCGGCCTCCACGATGGCCAGCGCGGATGGCGCCTGATCCGCATTGGTAGAGAAGGCAACCTTGCCCTCGGGCAGATTGACGCGTGCACCCGGCAGGCCGGATACGCCGGCCGACGGACGCGCGTTGGTCCAGAATCGCTGGCGGTTGAACTGGGTATAGGGCGCCTCTACGCGCGCACCGGAGCCAAATACCGCACCGAAGTCCACCGGCATGCCAGCGACATAGAGCTTGCTGAGCAGATCCAGCAAGGACTCGGTGGGATCCACCTTGCGCTTCAACGCATACAGCAGCTGCGCATCGGCCTTGCCCACGGCGAAGGCGGTGGACATGAGGCCCATCAGCGCCACCGGGTTCGGCGAGATTTCTACCAGCTGGGTGTGGCCAGCGTTGAAGGCCGCCTCGGTGGCATCCTGCAGATAGACCGAGTGGCGGGTCATGCGCAGCCAATAGTCCTCATCGTGGACGGTGGTACCAGGGCGATAAACCTCGCCCTTATCCACGGAGGAAAACAGCGGGGTGTGCAGCGGCTTGGCCTCCATGCCGGCGATGGCTGCATGCAGCTCGCCCAGGATGGGGTCCACGGCCGAGGTATGCCCTGCTGCCTTCACATTGAGCGCACGGGCGAACTTGCCCTCACCGTCGAGCTTTTCCACCAGGTCCAGCACCTCTTGGCGAGGGCCGCCCACGGTGGTCATACCGGGTCCGGTATACACGGCGGGTTCGATATTGCCGTCGAGCGCGGCAATATCCTCGGCCGAGAGCTCTACGACGGCCATGGCTCCTTGCTCGGCATCGCTTAGCGACGCCTCACCCTCACCCATCAACCGCGCGCGGTGGCAGGCAATAACCATGGCGTCCTCTGCGGAGATGCCGCCTGCGGCATAGGCCGCGGCAATCTCGCCCATGGACATGCCCATCACGCCGGCCGGGCGCACGCCAAAGGAAGCGAACAGGTCCGTCAATGCAATCTGAATGGCGGTAATGGCCACCTGGGCGGTCTCGGTGTCATAGGTTTGGGCATCGTCGTTGACGATATCCAGGATGGACCAGCCGGACTCAAAGTCCACGATGGCATCCAGCTCTTCCAAGCGGGCCTTGAACTGCGGCGAGAGCGCAATCATGTCCTTCGCCATCTTGCGGTGCTGGGATCCGAAACCGGAGTAAACAAATACCGGGCCCGGAACCTGCGGGGAATCCGCAGCGGCGATGCCAACGGAAACCTTGCCCTCAGCTACCTGGCGCAGGCGCTTGACCGCTTCCTCGGTGGAGCTAGCCGTCACGACGGCACGGGAACGGGAGTGGTTGCGGCGGGCGACGGTGCGGGCGACGTCGACAAGCGCGGGCTTTTCCGCCTCAATGAAGTCTGCCAACAGGGCCGCAGCGCGTGCCCGGTGCGAAGGCAAGAGGCCAGAGACCGGCAACGCCACCGTGTCGGTGGAAAGCTGCGGCGCGCGTTCAGCCGGGGTGCCGCGGTAATCGGTGAGCACGACGTGCGCATTGGTGCCACCGAAACCAAAGCCGGATACGCCAGCGACCTTGTGGCCGGAGTACTCGGGCCACTCGCGCGGATCCTCGACTACCTCAAGGTGCTCGGCCTCGAAATCGATATAGCGATTCGGCGCCGAGTAATTGATATTGGCCGGAATCACGTCATTGCGCATGGCCTGGATGACCTTGATGAGGCCGACCACGCCCGCGGCGGATTCAGAGTGGCCGATATTGGTCTTGGCAGAGCCGAGCAAAATTGGAGTTTCGACCCCGCGGCCCGCACCGAGCACGCGGCCCAGGGCAGAGGCCTCGATCGGATCACCCAGAATGGTGCCGGTGCCGTGAGCTTCGATATAGTCCACGTCCTGCGGATTTACGCCCGCATCAGCATACGCGCGACGCAGCACATCCTCCTGTGCCTCCGGGTTCGGGGCGGTCAGGCCATTAGAGTGGCCATCGGAGTTGACGGCCGAGCCCTTGATGACGGCCAGGATATCGTCGCCGTCCGCTTCCGCGTCCTCCAAGCGCTTGAGCACGAGGACGCCGGCGGCGTCGGCACGCACGATGCCATCGGCGTCGTCCGAAAAGGCGTGAATGGCGCTCGTTGGAGAGGTAACGCCCAACTCCGAGAACGCCGTGGACGCATGCGGGGCAGCCAGAATATTCACGCCGCCAGCCAGCGCCACGTCCGCGCTTCCCGTGCGCAAATCCTTCATCGCCTGGTTCACCGCCACGAGGGAGGAAGAGCAAGCCGTATCCACGTTGATGGAAGGGCCGCGGAAATCCAGGGCATAGGAAATGCGGTTGGCAACCACGGCGGAAGAAATGCCGGTCAGCGCATACGGGTGCATCTCGGCGGAATCAGCGCCGATGAGCATGCCGTAGTCATTATTGGTCGATCCCATATACACGCCGGTCTGCGTGCCACGCAGCTCATTGGCGGGAACACCAGCGTTTTCTAGCGCTTCCCACACCAGCTCCAACAGGATGCGCTGTTGGGGATCCATATTGGCGGCCTCAAGTGGGGACAGGCCAAAAAATTCCGCGTCAAAGGAGGCGATGTCTTCGATATAGCCGCCGTCGGTATTCTGCTGGGCAATCTTCTCGCTCATGACCGGATCAGCGGAGTACTCGGACCACCGACCCACTGGCAACGGGCCAGTGCCTGCGCGGGATTCCGCCAACATAGACCAGAACTCTTGGGCATTCTTGGCGCCCGGGAAGCGTCCGGAAAGACCAATGACCGCAACGTCGGATCCCTGCGCGATCCGCGGGGCGCGCTCTTCCGGCTGGGGCGCCGCCGGTGCGTTCAGCAGGCGGTCCGCCAGCAGCTCGATGGTGGGATACTCATATGCCACGGTGGCATCGAGTCGGGTGCCCAGAAGGTTTTCCAGCTCGCCGGATAGCACTACAGCATCCCGCGAGGAGAGACCATAATTTTCCAAAGGCTTGGAATCTAGGATCTCTTCGGCGGAAACACCGGTGGCCTGGGCGACCCAGTCACGCAGCCATGCTCGCAGTTGCTCGATGGTCATAAAAAGGTCTTTCGTTACGGAAAAATACTAAATGGCGTAGGGGTATATCGCTATATTTTGTCACTTTGTTAGCGATATATCAGAATCCCACATAATTCTTCTTGGCTACGCGGCGCGCAATCTTGCCGGAGGACGTGCGGTTGATTTCGCCAGGTGCCTTCCACACGATGTCATCCGGAGTGATGCCGTGGTGGGCAGTGACCGCGGTGCGAATGGCCTCGGTTGCCTCGGCATCGCCGGACGGCTGCGCATCATCGGCGCGCTCCACCAGCACAACGAGGGACTCAGAGTCATTGCCTTCCACGGAGAAGGCAGCAACGGAATCCGGGCGAACCTGCGCGGAAGCTGCTTGCACCGTGCCCTCAATATCCTGCGGATAATGGTTGCGCCCAGCAATGACGATGAGATCCTTCAGGCGGCCCGTAATGTACAGCTCACCATCCACGATGGTTGCCAAGTCTCCGGTGGCCATCCAGTAATCGTCTTCCGGCAGGCCATCCTGCAGGCGCTCACCCAGCGTATTGCGGAAGGTCGCAGCAGTTTCCTCTGGGCGGTTGAGGTAGCCGGTGGCCATATTGGGGCCGTGGACCCAGATTTCTCCGATAACGCCGTCCTTTACCTCGGCGCGAGTTTCCGGATCCACAATGGCGAGGTGCTGACGCGGCACGCACTGTCCATTGGAAGCGTAGGCAACGGTGTCTTCGGATTTATCCTCGATGACGGCGCGACCTGCAGCTAGCTCCGCGCGGTTAAAGTGCGCGATGACCGGGCGCTTGTCAGTTTGCGGGGTAGACACAATAAGCGCCGCTTCTGCCAGACCGTAGGACGGACGCAGTACGGAACGGTCCACACTGAAGGCATCGAGGAAGGAGTCCACGGCCGATTCGGTCACCGGCTCGGAACCGATAATGATGCCGTCCACGTGGGAGAAATCCGCGTCCTTGGCGTGGCGAGCGGCGAGTTCCAAGGCAAAATTCGGGATAGCGGTATAGGTGGCCTGTTTGCCAGCCGTCACGCGCCGGACCCAGCGATCCGGGTGCTGGATGAAATCGCGCGGGGTCATCATCTCGAAGTCGAGGCCCAAGATGGTGACAAATACGGCCAGGATGATGCCCATATCGTGGTGCATCGGCAGCCAAGAAACGATGCGGGCAGGCATCTGCAGCTGCACGGCCTGGAAAATCTGCGCCACGTTGGTAATAATCGCGCGATTGGTGAGCTCCACGCCGGCCGGGGTGCGGGTGGAACCGGAGGTGTACTGCAGGAAGGCAGTGTCCTCTGCGGTTCCCTCCACAGGAGTCCAGGAGGACGCCAAAGAATCAGGAAGGGCGTCGAGGGAAATGATGCGCGGGCGCTCGCGTTGAGCGGAAAAATACGTGCGCACTGCCGCCGCCGATACGCGGTTAGTTACCACGATGGACGGTTCACAGTCACCAAATACGGCCTTTAGGTGGTCCGAGTGGCCCGGCTCGTTGGGGTCATATAGCGGAATCGGCACCATGCCCGCATAAAGAGCGCCTAAGAAGCCGAAGACGTATTCCGGTGAATTACCAGCCAAGATGGCCACGCGGGTACCAGGATCTGCCACCTGCTGCAGGCGCGCCGCCACCACCTTGATGCGGTTATTGACCTGTGCGCGGGTAAGCTCCCGGCAGGTTTCTTCCTCACCGTAGATCCACTGGCGCATGACCACGCGGTCTGGGTCGGTTTCCGCTTGGAAGAGCTTCTCTGCCAACTGGGCCAAGGTGAACTCGGGCGCTAAGAACTGCCCCATCTGCGCTTTTAGATCCATCGATTCTCCTTAGGTAAATGGTTTCGTTAATAAAACTATCGGAGTTGGGGGAATGGTTGTTACGCGGCGTCGATAAGCTGGCGGGCCCAGCCCACTACCCACTGGTTGGCAGTCGTGCCATCGATAACGCCACTATTGGAGGCGTACTGCGCATGCACGCCATTCGCGGCAATCAAACCCTGCGCGCGCTCTAGTGCATTGGTGACGTTTGGCGGGGCATCACACACCGAATCATTGGGCGCGCAAATTTGGAAGGTGCGATCCGCGAGGCTACCGAACCCATTCTGGCGCGCACCACGCATGGAGGCACCCGGCACAATGGGCTGAACCAATCCGGATACCGGCTGCAGCGCAATTTCAGCGCCGACGCCGCCCACCTTGCGGCCTGGGTTTTGCCCGACGCCATTTTGGCGGCGGCCATCTGCGATAAGGGCCACGCCTGCGATGGATTCCGCCGGAACCACGCCCTGGCCGCCACCAATCTCATCGGCAACGTCGCCGGCAATCACCGCGCCCTGAGAAAAGCCGCTCAGAATGAACTTGGTAGCTGGGCAGCTTTGATGAACGCTACGCAGCTCGTCATTCATCTTGCCGGTTCCCTCATTGCGGGAATCGTCGTAGCTCATTTCGTGCTGCGCATTAATGTTTTTAAATTGCGCGGTATAGGGAAGGGTCCAGACCTTCACGTCGTCCCCGTAGGCCTCCTGCAACGGCTTCGTAATAGACAGCATGAACGAGCGCGGGTTGGCAGAAGGATTAATGGGGTCGTCGTCAGCCGCGGACTCCCAAGTACCCGGGGCAGAAATGAACTCAACACGGGGGCACCACTCGGGCTGCTGCGGTTGCGGCGGCGCTGCCTGCTCCGTGGTGTGCGGAGCAGGGGAATCGGTGCCTTGGTTGAGGTAACGCGACGCGCCCACGCCGATGACAGCTAAAACGACGAGGGCCGCGACGACGGTAATAGTTTTTCGCATGGATTAGTTGTACCAGCTAAACCTAGCAAATCCCTGAACGCGCGGAATCCTTGATGAGCTGGGAAAGCTCCTCAAAACTCTGCGTGGTGCGCTGCTGCTCGATGAGCTGGCCGGCAACCGCAGAAATGGTGACCTCATTCTCGTCGCAGGCCGCTTTGCCGGCTCCAAGGAGCTGATCCTCAACGCCATCGACGTTTACGCCGGCGTCCTTGAGCTTGTCCAAGTACTTGGCGTCCGGTTCCGGCACCTCAGCGGACGGGATTTCAGAGATCTCGCGCGCACCGCGGTCTTCTTGCGACTTAGAGGTGGCACCCTCCGAAGAAGAGGAAGGGGCCTCGGACTCCCGCTCGAGGGGCGCGACCTCGGTCTCTTGCGGCGGTTCGCTATCCACCGTGGCGGAATCGCACCCCGCAAGACCCAAGCACAGCGCCGCGCCCACAACTACTAGCTTGCGCATAGCTACTTCTTCTCGGTCCGAACCTGGCCGAGGACCTCACTGATCTTGCCGTGCTGGAATTCCTGGCTCAGGCCGCCAGCGGCAATCTCGGAGTAGTCAGAAGTAGGCCAGCCGAACTCGCCCTGCTCCCAGCCAGCCTGGCCCCAGCGGTCCATGATCTTGCTCTTCAAAATGTAGTGCGCGCCAGTCTTCGGGGACCAGTAGATGCTGCCCTTCTCAAAGGTCTGGAAGAAGCCGCCATCGACGGCGTTCTCACCGGACGTCGGGAAGCCGAGCGCAGATTCAGCGCCGCCCATGTCCTTGTACTTAGCGCCGATAGCACCGTGGACTACCTGGTTGGAGCCATCCGGGTTACGGGTAAGGACGCCATCCTGGAATTCCTGCATGTAACCCTCGCCGACCTTCTTAACCGAGCCGGTCGGGTACTTCAGGTCGCCCTTTTCGTAGCCGTTTTTGCCCCAGGCCTGGAACATATCGCCGGTAATCTCCCAAGCACCGGTCTCCGGGGACCAGTAGATGGAGCCGTGCTCGAAGTGCACGAAGCGACCCTTGCCGTCCGGGGTCTTAGTCTCGCCGGTCTTAGGGAAGCCCAGCCAGGAGGTAGGTCCGCCGATTTCGGCGTAGCGGGCACCAATGCGGCCGAAGAGGGCGTGCGCACCGGTATCCGGGGACCAGTAAGCGGTACCGGACTCGAAGTCCTGGGCCTTGCCCTTCTTGGCGACGTCGTACTCGTTATTCAAGCAAGAGCCAATGACGCCGCTCTTGGTTTCCTTGGCGATGGCACCAATGGCCTCACAGTCCGCACCGCGATCAGCCTTGTCCATCTCGAGGGCATCTGCGATGTAGGGCCATGCCTGCTGCATCTCAAACTGCCAGTATTCCCAGCTGTGCACGCCGGATGGGCGGAACTTAATCACTGGGTTAATCTTGGCGCGCTTTGCGTAGTCCACATAGGTCTGGGTGGACATGCGGGAAATGACCTCCAAGCCCATACCGGCAAGGTTGGCCTGACCCTTGGCTACGGAGTTGGCGTTACCAAAGTCATCCTTGCCCGAACCTGCAGAGACATACACCTTCATGTCCTTCAGGTTTTCAATGCCCAGCTTCGGATCGTGGTCGATCCAGTTTTGGGAACCTGGCTCGCCCCACATCTTGCGGGAATCATAGCCGCCGGCATCTCGTTGCGCCGCCATGATGGCTTCCGGCATGCCGCGTGTAGTGGTGTCCAGGTAGCCGGAGAAGGAGCCCACGAAGTTAAACAGGTGCGGGTTACGCTCAGCCAAGTTCATCGCGGCGGTGCCGCCCATGGACAGGCCGGTGACCGCACGCTTGTGGTTCGAGCGGTACTCATTGTCCAAGATGGGGATCAATTCCTTGGTCAGGAAGGTCTCCCACATGTAGCGCTGACCGCGGTCTGCCTGCTCCCAGTCCGAATAGAAGGAAGATTCGCCGCCTACCGGCATAACTAGGTTGACGTTACGGTCAGCGTACTGGTTCAAAATATTGGTCTCGATGGTCCAGCCGGACTCATCGTCACGGGCACGTAGGCCGTCGAGCGCCCATACCTCTGGGAACTTCTTCTCCGGGTGGGAGTACCAGTCACGAGCAAGCTGGATTTGTACCTTCTGCTCTTTATCCGGCATAGCCGCGGACTTGATGTAGACCATCAGGTGGCGGTTGGTCAGGTACTCCACACGGTTGATCTTCACGCCCTCCGGCAGGCCCTTAACATCCGGGTATTCGGTGTTCAGCGGGGTGCGGGCGGGCGGTTCCTTCGGTGCGAAGTGATCGGACAGGCTGGAATCGCCGCCGATGGCGGAAGAGAGATCGCCTACGGAAGATTGTGCGGTGGCGTTTGGCAGCAGAGCCAAACCCACGGCAATAGCGGTAGGTACTGCGGCCACTGCAAGGCCCTTGCGAGCTTTGCTCGGGGAAGTGCTTTTGCGCATAGGTAAACGTCCTTGAAGATTTGCCGCGGTACCTTTCCGAGGGTTCCCCTCCCCCGGACCGATGCCTGCGGCGTGAGCTGTCTATCGTGTGCTCAAGTTTAAGTTGAACTTGAGACTTACGCTAGACTGACACGCCGCTACATTGCCGGGGAGTTGCCCGGGTTATCCTGTCCGCTCACGCGGTACAGGTGCTCGTTGACAAACTCGCCGACGCCCCAGCGTGCCAGCTCGCGGCCGTAGCCGGAGCGGTTCACGCCACCGAAAGGCAGGCCTGCTGCGGTTACCGACGCCTCGTTGACAAACGTCATGCCATCGTTGAGCTGGTTTGCCACCTCGAATGCGGCATCTAGGTCGGTGCCCCACACGGAGCTGGACAGACCATACTCCGAGTTATTGGCAATCTCGATAGCCTCTTCAACGTCCTTGGCCTTGTAGACAATAGCCACAGGGCCGAAGATCTCGTTGCAGCCTACGTCGGTGGATGGGTCGACGTCGGTAAGCAGCGCAGGCTCCATGTAGGCGCCCTCGCGGTCAATCTTCTTGCCGCCTACGCGAATCTTGGCATCACCATTGGCCGCGGCCTTTTCCAGGCGCTCCACAATCTCATCGCGAGCACCGATGGAGGACAGAGGACCAATGTCGGCATTCTCGTCGTCATAAGTGCCGACCTTCATGTCCCCAATCTTCTTCTCCAGGTACTCCACGGTGCGGTCGTAGAAGTCCTCCAAAACGATGAGGCGCTTTGGCGCGTTGCAGGCCTGGCCGGTGTTGTACATGCGGATTAGGTTGTACTGATCCAGTACCCACTCTAGGTTCTCATCATCAATAACCAGGAACGGGTCGTTGCCGCCCAGCTCCAGCACGGACTTCTTGTAATTTTCACCGGCGGTCTTGGCCACGGCAGAGCCCGCACCCTCCGAACCGGTCAGCGAAACACCCTTGATGCGCTTATCCGCTACAAAGGCATCCATCTGGGAACCGGAAGCGTAGATGTTGATGTACGCATCCTTCGGCAGACCAGCCTCTTCCAGGATGTCCTGGCACGCCTGGGAAGACAACGGGCAGATGGAAGCGTGCTTGAGCACAATGGTGTTACCCAGCAGCAGGTTAGGCGCCGCGAAGCGGGCCACCTGGTAGTACGGGAAGTTCCACGGCATGATGCCGAGCAACGGGCCGATCGGCTCCTTGCGCACTACGGTCTTGTCGGCATTCTGTGCCGGCAGGTACTCGTCGGCAAGCAGCTCGTGCGCGTGCTCGGAGTAGTAGCGGTAAATATCGGCAACAATCTGCACCTCGGCCTTGGCCCAACGGGTCAGCTTGCCCATCTCGCGGCCGATGTGATCCGCTAACTCATCAATGCGCTCTTCATAAAGATCAGCTGCGCGGGACAAAACCGCAGCACGCTCCTCGATGCGAGTGCTCCGCCATGCCTCGTAGGCCGCGGTGGAGCGGTCTAAGATGTCATCGCGCTGCGAATCATCGATACGTTCAAACTGGTCTTCACTCTTGCCTGTGCTTGGATTCTCAATAGCGAACATGGGCCCCTGTATAGTCCCGACTCACAAACCTTGCAATGGCCCCCTCCTGAGCTTGAGGAATCGCTCCCACGTCAGCTTCCAATGAATACTCCGGGGCGCCAATGGACCTGCAGCTCGGTCCACCTCATAGGTGCCATCCTCAAACATCCAGACAATATCTCCGGTAAACGGGTCCATGATGTATCGCACCCGACCATCCGTCTTCACGTTATGGTGATGCTGACACAAGCTCACCAGATTTCCCACACTGGTAGGTCCTTTGTCGCCGTACTCCACGCGGTGATCCACTTGACAATAGTGTGCTGGCATCGAGCACCCTGGCCACCGGCAGGTCGCGTCCCGTCCCTGCACCCAGGCACGGATTTCTTCTGAGGGGACATACTTTTTGACGTCCTCGGCGGTTAGAGTTCGCACCGCAGAGTCATGTGCTAAGTCCTCCCCCAGATCGCACCATCCCGCGCTAGGAATGAAGACGCGGGAAGGATCCTCCCCGGTGCGATAGGTGTTAATCACCACCTTGGTGCTTGTGCGGTTGAAGATCAGATTTTCCAGCGCCTCCGCCTTTGAAACTCCCTCTTGTGCTGCCGCTTTATCAATATGTCTAGAAATTGCCGCCGCAGTGGCCTTATCTGTCTTCAACACAATCGTGGCCTGTCCACCCGAATAGGACACCGACACTGCGCGCTCGATCTGCGCCGATAAATCTGGCTTCAGCAGCCCATCAATGAATCCACGCAGGAAATTTCGGATTTCCGGTTCCGTCGGCACGTGCTGTCCCGGGTCTTTGGGCGTGAGGAAATCTGCCAAGGCCGCATCAACCAGTTGGACCTGCGCTTCGTCCTCGCCGAGGGGGCGCAATTCCACGTCAATGACCTGGAGTCGCGGAAGGTCCAAAATCCAGTGTTCCGTTTGCACTGCGGTAGTAAGCGGCAGCTCGCGCATCCGAAAGTGGGCTTGGATTGCACTTGATACCCGCCATCGCGAAAGACCGAGTCTCTTGGACAATACGGCCAGTGTGCAATCAACGTCGTCTTCTAACTGTGGCAACACTGCCTGGAACAGTTGCCATGATTGAATTCTTTGCACCATGGCCATGACACACACGGTGTCTTCCATGTCATTGGTAGAAAAATACGCCTGTTTTGGTGGTGCGGTAGCAGTAGTCACGAAAGCTCCCCCTCTAAATAGATTCGCACACCCAATCGAACTGACACCCATAGATTAACGCAACGCCGAGACACCCGCAATAGTTAGACGCATATTTGTTCGATACCCGCCGCAAAAGAAAATCCCCCTTCCATCAGGAAGGAGGATCAGGCCGCGAGAATTACCAAGCGTTCATAACGTTAAGTACCTGTGGCTTAGAGCGGTTGAGCTGGTAGCCGAACTGTTCCCAGTTGTGCAGACCCTGTGCTGGGTAGTCCACGGTCGGGTTCAGGCCCTGCAGGCGAGCGGCGCCCTCCCACACGCGGGTGGTGATATTGGAGCCGAACTCGAGTGCAGCACCTGCCGCTTGGTGCTCCGGCAGGTAGTGGCTATCGCCGGCGCCTGGGACACCAGAAGCTGCGGAGATGTACAGGTTGGTATTGCGCAACTGCGGAATAAGCAGCAGCGGATCGTTCTGGAAACGCTTCGGGTTAAACAGGGAACCGTACATAGCGTTGATGTTGAATCCGCCCGCATCCAGCATGGCAAAGCGCATCATGGTCTGAGCGCCTGGGACCGTGGTGGTCAGGAAGCCGGAGTAGGACAGCGCCTGACGGAACTGGTTCGGGTGCTTTGCAGCCAGGGTCAGTGCAGCACCGGCGCCCATGGACAGGCCAGCAATGGAGTTGTTGTTGCGGGCAACACCGAAGTTGCGCTCCAAGTAGCCAGGAAGCTCGCTAGTCAGGAAGGTTTCCCACTTGTAGTTGACCGGATTTTCCAGGTCGTAGGTAGCAGGACCCTGCCAGTCAGCGTAGAAGGAAGCGGCACCACCGACGGGCATAGCGAGGGTGATGTTGTGCGGCTCGTAGGTCTTGGCAGCATTAACGTCATTTACCCATGCGTTAGTGCGATCGGTGGCACGCAGGCCATCTAGCAGGTAGAGGGCAGCATTGCCGCCGCGCTTTGCCGGCTGAACCTGCACCGGAATGGTGCGGCCCATAGCCTGGGACCATACGTCGCAACGCTGGACCCACCAGCCAACCTTGTCCCACTCACACGTACCAGTGGCGTCACGGCGCAGCCAGTCGCGGTTGGCTGCCTCTGCCGGCTGGGAACCCGCCACGACGGCCAGGCCCAAAGCTACGGCAACTGCCATGATGACTGAAAGGACGCGACCCTTGATGGATGCAGTCATCTTTCTCCTTCAAACTACTCGGTGATTGTCACTAAGTTCTATCGTCCGGAACCTGTATACCGTTAACGTCACGGATCGATAACAATGTCACAGAATAGTGTAACTTAGGTTCTCCCTAAAGTCTGCATTTAAAGGGATTAATGCAGGTAGTCAGAGGGATCAGAAGAAAAAGTGAGGGTCCGGCCATCGGTCAGGGAGAATTTAATATTTTTCCAGAAACGGTCCCAAGTTAGGGGTTCCCTGTATGTGGCGAAGAGTTTCTGAAAATCGGCGTCGGCAAGCGCGGCGCGAGCCTTGGCTGCCTCGTACTTATCAATCCACGCCGGGATCTCGTCAATATCGGCCGCGGAATCTGCCACCTGCCACGACATATCCAAGCTCTTGTCGTGCCCAATGCGTCCGCCCTCGATGCGCGGCTGGCGCGCCGCCAAAGGGTTGCTGAGGCCGATATTGTCCAGCACGCGAATATCCAGCGGCGCATTCATGGAAGACAGGCCCAAATTGAGCAGGTAAACGGTCGGCGGATCGGTGCGCGAAGGGTCTGCAGGCGTGGCCGTCCACGAGAACCTATCTTCGCCCTTGATATAGCGGAAGGTCATGGCGTCGCCGGCCTCTAGCTCGTCGATGCCCTCCTGGTAGTCCTCCATAAACTTGGCGCCGAGGAACTCTTCAGCGCGCATGGGCGGGTCCTGGCGCTGGGTGGCATAGGTCCAGAAATCGCGCTCGTCCACGATGGAGATCTCATCCGCATAGATGCTGCGATCCACCGGATGTCCGCGTAGAACGATAACCAGCGCCCACACCGCGCAGAGGACGGAGACGATCCACATGCGTACACTAACGACAAAGATCGGAAGCAGAATCGCAAAAAGTGGCAGCAGCAGCATGCGGCCGTGCATAAAATCTCCGCCCACGCGCAAGACGTAAAGCGTATGGATGAGCGCCGCGCCCACAAAAAGATACGTGGCAGTGGCGGTGGAGCGCAGAGCGGTGGGCCGCAGGTCCGCCTTCCATAGACCGGCAATGGCCAGCACGATGAGCGGCAGGAAGAGCCAGTACGGTCCGGCAAAGTCCGCCAGGTAGGTAAAGCCCTTGTCCCATTCGGAACCCGCCGCGGACTTGGCCACGGCCGTGTGCGGGGTCAACAGGCCGTAGTAACCCATGCGGAAAATCTCATAGGCCAACGGCAGCGGCACTGCGACGGCAAGAATCTTCCACCAGCGGTGGGATACGAGCAGCGCGATTCCCACCAGGCCGCCATACAGGGCGAGCTCCGGGCGCACCAGCCAGGACAGCCCGGCCCAGAAGGCGAGCCAATAGGCTTCGCTATTACTCCCGGAGTGGCGGCGCGGGCGCGACCACCGCAGCAACAGCCACCACAGCACCGCAAGGTAGAAGATGCACAGGCCCCATTCCAGGCCGGAGGTAAAGAAGTCGCGGGCCGGTGGCAGGGCCACATACACAAGTGCGCCGGCCGGAAGGACGGCGCCAGAGCGCATGCTTGCCGACGCCCCCGTGCCGACAACCATTGCCGCTACCGCCAGGATAAGGCCCAGGTAAATGGCGATGCCTTCCAAGTTTGCGTGGGAGACCCAGCGCACAAGGAAGATGAGGTACTGCCACAGTGTGGAAGTATTGGCCTCCACGCGCTCGCCCATATTGAACACGGGCCCGTTTCCGGCTTCGAGATTGCGCACGGTGCGCAGGACGATGAGGCCGTCATCGGAAATCCAGCGGCGGGCGAAGCCGCCCCAGAAAGATAAAACACCGATCACAAGAACGGCCGCTGGGGTACTCCAGCGGGCGATACTCTTGTGGTCGGTGTTAAGCACGGGGAGAAAGTTTATCAGCCCCGCAGAAAATTTCTACATCGTTTCCGCTGTGTCTAGAACAACGGCATGATATAAACCGCCATGGCAATGCAGGCGAGCCAAGCCAAAGCGAGAACCTGCAAAGTGCGGTCCTCCAGTGCAATCTCGTCCGGTGCGCCACCCTGGCCGCGGTCCACATCGGCCGCGTAGCGCAGGATGGCGATAGTAAACGGCACCATGGAAATCTGGTACCACACGCCACCGGTCTGGGCGTCGTTAGCAAGCTCGAAGCCCCACAGGGTGTAGCAGATAACCACCGCGGTGGCGGCTAGGGTCCACACGAAGCGCAGGTAGGTGGGCGTATAGCCCTCCAGGGACTTGCGGATTTTCGCTCCGGTTTGTTCTACCAACAGGATCTCCGAGTAGCGCTTGCCGGAGGCCATAAACAGCGAGCCGAACGCCGCCACCAGCAGGAACCACTGGGACAGCTCGATGCCTGCGGCTACGCCACCGGCCATGGTGCGCAGCATGAAGCCGGAAGACACCAGCGCAATATCGATCACCGGCATATGCTTCCAGCCAAAGCAATAGCCCAACTGCAGCGCGATATAAATCGCCATCACGATAGCCAGCTGCGGGCCGGCGGTGGCAAGGAAAGACAGGCCGATGGACAGGCCGATGAGCACCACGGCCATGACATAGGCGAGCTTAATCGGCAGCACGCCCGAGGCAATCGGGCGGAAGCGCTTGGTCGGATGCTCTTGGTCCTCGCGCCAGTCCTTCGCATCGTTAATCAGGTAGATGGAGGAAGCGCCGAGGCAAAAGACGACGAAGGCCAAGAGGACGTCGAGAAGCACACGGCCGTGGAATAACGCATCGGCGCCGGCCGCGGCGGGGGCGGCCAGCACCAGGACGTTTTTGACCCACTGCTTGGGGCGCAGGGCCTTAATCATGCCATCGGCAAGATTCTTCGGCGGCTTGCGCTTGCGGCCGGTATCTACGCCGGAGGTGTGCGGTTCCGAATGGAAAAAGTGCTGGTTTCCATCATCACTCATGCTTCATTCCTTTCATCACGACCTCCGCGGTAGCAGCGCCGATGGCCGCACCCACGGCCGTGTCTGTTGGATAGTGCACTCCGAGCACCATACGCGATGCCATCATTACCGGCACGCCGAGAAGGGGCGCCTTGCGGCCGGTCAGGCGGCTTACCGCCACCAGGAATGCGGTGGTCGAAGTCGCGTGCGAGCTAGGGAAAGACAATGTGGAGGGCGTCTTTACCCCCACGCGCACGTACGGATAATCCGGGCGCTTGCGGCGCACGATGCGCTTGAGCACCACACTGGCGGCGTGCGCGAGGAAGGCGGCGGCCCCAACACGGACCCAGCCTTCGCGGCGGCGCTTGTCGATGCCCGCCCCTACCGCAGCGCTGCCCATCCAACCTAAGGCATGCTCGCCCCAGTGGCTAAGCCCGCGGGCGGTGGGAAGTACGCCGGGCACGTCGAAAGCCGCACCCTGGATGGACTCGAGGACGCGCGATTCGGCTACGGAAAGCTTATTGGGCATCGAAGACCTTCTTCCACGACTCGCGCGAGGTCAGCTCCGGCTGGGCCGCGCGGTATTCGGCGCGCAGGTCGTCGAAGTTCTCTTCGATTTCCTTCAGCAATTCGCGGGTCTGGGCCACGAGGTCCTTAGCTAGGTCGCGATCACGCTTGCGGAAGGCCACGCCGGTGCCACCCGCGGTGGACACGGTGGCCGAATCTACGCGGGACAAGGTGAACCAGCGGGCCTCGTCCGGGGTGAGGTTGAGCTGCGGCGCCTCATAGTGCGCAGCGTCTTCCTTGCTGACGAGGTGCTTGAGACCCTTGATGGCCCACGGGATCTTCTTAATCTTGGCCAGGCGGCCGCCGACATTGCGGGTGGGCACGCCCGGCGCGCCGGTGGGAGCCGGGAGCTCATCGGCGGATTCCAGGATGACGGCATCGGAGTAGTTCTTGCGGATCTGCGCGATGCGCGGCAGCGAAGACTCCAGGATGTCGAAGAGATGGTCCGGCCCGGCCAGGAAGTCTCGCATAGCCTCAATCTGGATGGCCATGGTGGAGTATTCCATGCACATGGTGTGCTTGAGAGTGGACTTAAAGATGGACTTGGTAATGCCCTTGGCCGGCCCCTCGTGGTACATCGCGGCCACGATGAGGCGGTTGCGCAGGTGGAAGTAGGCCTGCCAGTCAATGGCATCGTCCTTATCCGCCCAGGCCATGTGCCAGATAGCGGCGCCCGGCCAGGTCACCGTGGGGAATCCGTTGCGCGCCGCGCGCAGGGAGTACTCGGTATCGTCCCACTTGATAAACAGCGGCAGCGGCTGGCCGTTGGTTTCTGCCACGATGCGCGGGAAGAGGCACATCCACCAGCCGTTGTACTCCACGTCAACGCGGCGATGCAGCGCGCGGGAATCGTACTTCTTGGGATCCAGGTGAGTCTCGCGGGTGCCGATGGCGCGCAGCGGGTACTTGGCAAAGTCGTGGTCGTAGACGGCGTGCGGCGCCGCGCCCCACATGAAATCGGCACGGTTGACCTGCTCGCCGGTGGTGCGCAGCTGGGAGCGCTCCTGCAGGTTGAGCATCTGGCCGCCGACGATGATGGGCTTGGCCGCGTAGCGGGCCGCCTGAACCGCACGCAGCACGGAGTCCGGCTCGATGGCGATGTCATCGTCCATGTACAGGATGAAGGGCGATTCGGTATTTTCCAGCGCCTCGTACATGATGCGGGAGTAGCCGCCGGAGCCGCCCAGGTTGCCCTGGCGGAATTCGCGGAAGCGCTCACCAAAGTGGGCCACCGCCTCGTCGTAACCCGGCTCATCGGCCGGGTGCTGGTTGCCTTGATCCGGCATGAGGACGAAGTCGATGATGCCGTCGACTACCGGGTCCTCGGCCAGCGCCTTGAGCGCTGCCACGGCATCGGTCGGGCGGTTAAAGGTGGGAATACCAACCGCCACGCGCTTGTCCTGCGCCGGCTGCTCGGTGCCGTCCGGCAAAAGCTGTGGGCCGGGGGCATGGGGGGAGCACCAGGCGGCGTCGGCAAGCGTGGTTTCCTGCTCGGCGGTGATATCGAACCACAGCCAGCCGCCATCCTCGAAGTTCTTAAGCGGCAGCTCGAACTCGTGGTGGCCGGTGCCTACCAGGTGGTTGGCCACGGAAATGCGCTGGCCATCCTGCTTGGAGCGGTAGAGGGAAATATTTGCTTGACCCTCAATGTCCAGGCTGAGGATTACGGAGCGCAGCTGGGACCAGCGGCGCCAGTAGGAGGCTGGGAAGGCGTTGAAGTAGGTTTCAAAAGATGCTTCCTCGCCGGCCGGGATGGTGACGGAGGTGCGGTTAAACCAGCTGAGGCGTTCGCGGTTTTGCTCGGCTTCGATGAGGTAGAGCATCCGCACATCAAAGGGCTCGCCGCGCTTAGGCAGCAGGATGCGCTGCAGGGGCTCATGGGCCTGGGTGTTGTTGGCAGTCACGATAGCTTCGATTCTCCAAACGGTATAAACAGTAGTCAGCGATTTAGCGTAGTTGCTTTTGCATAAGTACTACGGTTTACACGCGGAGCCCGTATTATGGAACATCATGAGATGGGTTCCTTGCGCGGCAGCAGTGGGTCTTCTCGCTGTAGCCAGCGCGCCCGCCGCTATCGCAGAGGAAAAGCCCGCGGTGGAGTTTCTGGACCACGCCCAAATCCTTAGCACTTCGGACGAAGAGGCCATCAAATCGCAAGCCCAGTCCATGCATTTGCCGGATTCCGTGCACGAGGTCCTCTACGCTACGTACCCGAATTCGGGCGAGGAATTTTCCCGCACCCTGTTCCATGACTTGGAACGCGAGCATCCACAGTTCATCAGCGGAAGTGGGCTACAGAAAAATGTGCTCGTCATCGCGGTAGGTTTTGAGCCCAATAGTATGGCCGTGCACTGCGGCACAGAGGTGTGCCAGGACATCAAGATTTATGACGAAGGCCGCATGGACGGCATCTTGGACCAGATGCGGCCGGCGCTGGCGGACGATGACTATACCGTCGGCATGATCCTAGCGACGCGTGCCGCCGCGGATACCACCGTGCGCCGGCAATATACGCAGGATGTGCCCACGTGGTCCTTATTCATCGCAGCCACTATGGTGCTCGTGGTTCTGGGCGCGGTTGGCCTCATTTCCTACTTGTTCATCCGCCGCGCCCGAGTGCGCACGCGCTACGATTATATTAAGGGCGCTCGCGACGGGGCTGAGGAGCTCATCAAGCGCACGGAGACACGGATTGACGCCCTGCATTCCCCTTTGGCGGGCGACTACCTGAAGGTACAGTGGCGCTCTCTGGTCAATCAGTACACTGATGCGCGGCCGACGCTCAAGGCGCTGGAGGACATCCAAGACTATTCGCTTCACGCTGCCTCCATCAAGGAGGCCTACAAAGCGCTCAAGCAGATCAATACGGCCGCAGCGCAGATAGATTCCCTGGAAAGTTTCTGCGACGGCGATACTGCGGTGCGCGCGGGCGAGGTGCAATGGCTGCTTGGCGACGCCCAAGCGGCCCTCTCTCGCCAGCCCGACAACGCCAGCCTCCGCGAGATGACCCAGCGAGTCAGTAAACTATCTCAGGACCTTTCGCGGGATGACTTTGACTTCGCCTTCGCTCGCCTCTTAGAGGACTACCATCCCCTGGTCGGCGCGCTGCCAGAACGGCTATATCCGCAGCGCGACCGCAAAACTCCCCCACTCCTGGGCACGCCGGAATGGCGCCCCGGTATGGGCACGCACTACATGCCCTATAGGTTTGCGGGCTTCTGGGTGGCTAATAATAACGTCTCCTCCCAGCTGCCCGACCCGTACCGCTTCTAGGCGTTGACCGGTTCGGCTACCGGGTCAATGCCCAGCTTGTTGAGCATGTAGAGTACGCGGGCTTCGAGGTCATCAGCCAATTCGCGCGCCTCCTCCACGGTATCCGCAGCAGGAATATCCCAAATCTTGATGTCCTTGCCCGCCTCATCGCGCTCTACCTCGCGGCCCAAGAACACGATGTAATCCGGCATCGCTACCGTGCGCACCTCGTCGAGGTACTTATTCGGGGCCTCACCCATGCCGCGCTCGTTCATGACGTGGGCAAGGTGGCCTTCCGCTTCGTTTTCTGGGTGAGCAACGGCGGTATCTACAAAGAGGGCCTCGCCGGCGTGCTTGCGGGTAAGTTCCGCTGCGGCTTGGGCCAGCGCATTATTGGTACCGGCAGCAAAGCGAACGTGCAGGCGGTGAGCACCGAAGTAGTCGCGCACCTCACGCTCCACCAAAAGCGGCACGAATTCCTCGAGCTCCGCCTTCTTGGTGTGCTTGGCAATAACCTCATCGAGCTTGGCATCGATTTCCGCGGCCGTGTACTCGTGGCCGTAGTTCTCGTGCAGATCCTGGCGCAGGGTTTCAAACTGGTTCATTGTTATCCCCTTTCTCGGATTATTGTCCCGTTTGCTAATTGTTAACCTGTCGTTAACTTTAATGGTTAACGTTGGGTTAAGTCAAACGGTTGGGAATGACCCAATAGTTTTCTGCACCAAAAAGCGGAAAGGCCCGCCGGGAGTTCCGGCAGGCCTTCTTGGACTGTTCCTTCTTTTTATCGGGAATGCGCGATGCGCGGCTACGCAATTTCAGGTGCTCCTGCAGCCGCTCCGGCGACATTTTCCACATGCGGCGGTCAGCCATGCCGTCACCTCCTTTCTTCAGAGGTGATCAAGCATAGCGCTTAGTGGCCACGCTCCTGCTCAATAGCCTTGCCCTCGTTCCAGAAGGGCGCGAGCTTATTATCAAACATGGACAGCGCTGAACCGATAGCCATGTGCATATCCAGGTACTGGTAGGTACCCAGGCGGCCACCGAAGAGAACCTTATTGTCCTTCGACTCCTGGGCGGCGAGCTTACGGTAGGCCTCCAGCTTGGTGCGATCCTCTGGGGTATTGATTGGGTAGTACGGTTCATCGCCCTTATCGGCAAAGCGCGAATACTCCTTCATAATGACCGTCTTATCCTTCGGGTACTTATCCTTGCGCTCCGGGTGGAAGTGGCGGAACTCATGGATGCGGGTATAGTCCACGTCCGCATCGTTGTAGTTCATCACCGGGGTGCCTTGGAAGTCGCCGGTATCCAGCACCTCCAAGTCAAAGTCGAGGGTGCGCCACCCCAGCTCGCCCTCGGCAAAATCAAAGTAGCGATCCAATGGGCCGGTGTAGACCACGGGCGCATCTGGGGACTCAGCACGCAACTCATCGCGCACCTCGAACCAATCAGTATCCAGGCGGACCTCAATATTGTCGTGGTCAGCCATGTTTTCTAGCCATGCCGCGTAGCCGTCGACCGGCAGACCCTCATAGGTGTCGTTGAAGTAGCGATTATTGAAGGTATAGCGCACCGGCAAGCGAGTGATATTCGCGGCCGGCAGCTCCTTCGGGTCGGTCTGCCACTGCTTCGCGGTGTAATCGCGGATAAAGGCCTCATATAGCGGGCGGCCGATGAGCGAGATGGCCTTTTCCTCCAAATTTTGCGCTTCTTCCGGGGAGAACTCGCCGGCCTGATCCTTAATGAGCTGGCGAGCCTCATCCGGGGAGTAGTAACGGCCGAAGAACTGGTTGATAAGACCCAGGCCCATCGGGAATTGGTAGGCGGTGCCATCGTGCATGGCAAAGACGCGGTGCTGGTAGTCGGTGAAATCGGTGAACTTATTGCAGTAATCCCACACGCGCTTATTAGAGGTGTGGAAGAGGTGCGCGCCGTACTTGTGCACCTCGATTCCGGTGGTGGGTTCGGCCTCGGAGTAGGCATTGCCGCCGAGGTGATTGCGGCGCTCCACAATGAGCACCTTCTTATCCAGCTGGCTAGCGGCGCGCTCGGCAACCGTTAGACCAAAAAATCCAGAGCCAACAACGATGAGGTCATAAGAAGTCATGGCCTCCACTTTATTGCACTACGGCAGCTGACACGGCGCATCGGCGTGTCGCAACAGATTTCACAGAAGTCACAAACATACCATCACTATCAACTCTTAACTTTTGGCAACCGTTTTTACAGCTGCACAACCCTAGGGAGATAACAGTGCAACAACGACGTCGACTAGTACCCACCAGGTCAAAATGGTCCACCCCCGTCATCGCGGCGGTCACCTCCATCGCACTCGCCGTGACGGCCGCATTCGGCGGACAGCAAGTTCTCAAGACCCAAGACTCCGCCAACGGCGATCCCATTGAGGTCAAAAATTCCTCCTCTAGCTTCAGTGACGGCGAATCCATCGTCGTCGATGACCCAGCCGTAGCCGCTCAGGGCGACGGCGAAAGCCGCCGCGCGGTCAAGCAGTTCCACCGCGACGAAACCTTCAACATGTTCGCCGTCACCTGGGAGGGCAAGCGAGATATCAACTCCTTCGTCCGCTCCAAGCAGCAGGACGGTTCCTGGAGCGAGTGGCTGCCCATGGATGCAATGAATTACACCGAGGGCAAGAACGGCACCGAACTCATCTTCGTGGGCGATACCAACGATGTGCAGGTTTCCATGGCCAACGTTGACCTCGTGACCGGTTCCAACCTCGACAAGAAGGAAGACTCCCTCCTAGACAAGGCCGCCAAGGGCGCTGATGCCAACCGCCCCGCGCCACTTGCGTACAACGTCGGCGATATCTCCCCCGTGGCCGATGAGCGCACCCAGGTTGCGGATCTCGACGCCGTGTTTATCGACGGCAACGCTCAAGAAGGCGAAGCCATCGAGCCCACCGCGGAGACCGCGGGCATGCCTAAGGTAGTCACCCGCGCCGGCTGGGGAGCAGACGAATCTAAGCGCTGCCAGGAGCCAACCTACGACGATGGCCTCAAGGCCATGACCCTGCACCACACCGCGGGTACCAATAACTACACCCGCGCACAGGCAGCGGCACAGGTACGCGGTGCCTACGACTACCATGCGCAGACCCTGGGTTGGTGCGATATCGGCTATAACGTGCTGGTGGATAAATTCGGCACCATCTACGAAGGCCGCTACGGCGGCTTGGACAAGGCCGTACAGGGTGCCCACGTGGGTGGCTTCAACTCTAATAACTGGGGCATTTCCATGATTGGCAACTACGAGGAAACCGAGCCTTCCCGCGAGATGCTCAACTCCGTGGCGGAGATTGCCGGCTGGAAGGCCGCTATTTCTGGCATCGATCCAATGGGCAAGGCCAGCTTGTACTCCGGCGGATTCAACGGCTCCAAGTTCCCTGCAGGAACCACGGCCACCGTGCCGGCCTTCGCGGGCCACAACGATTTCCACTACACGGCTTGCCCGGGCCAGTACACCACGCGCCACTGGGACGAGATTCGAAAGAATACCAAGCGCAAGGCGGATGCCATCAAGTCCGGCAAGAACAGCACGGACCTGAACTGGCAAGAGTCTCCACAGCCAAATACCCCCAAGACCCCGCAACCAAATACCCCCAAGACCCCGCAACAGGTGGGCGGAGAAATCATGTCCTCGCTTGGCGAGGTCGAGGTACCGGTCTCCACTATCTCCGCCCTTGCCGGCATCGCTGCCGCCGTCTTCGGCGTGCTCATCGCCAATGAGCGCCTGCAGAAGCCTGATACCGATCAAAAGATGGCGGGCAACCTGACCACCGGCGATATCCCGGAGATTGTCAATAAGGTTGTCCAGGTCTCCAGCAACGAAGGCCTGAAGGAATCGTGGACCTCCGTGCTCAATGCCTTCGGCCCGGTCCTAGGCCTGGCAGTCGGAGGCCCGGATACCACCGACGGCGGCAAGATCCTCTACCAGCTCTTCCAAAATGGCGTGGTGCTCTCCTCCAAGGAGTCCGGCACCAAGGCGCTGACGGGCGAGATTGCCAAGAAGTGGTCCGAGGGCGATAATGCCTCCAAGCTCGGCCTGCCGACCTCCAACGAGGAAAAGAATGGCAAGGAAATCCGCGTGAAGTTCCAGGGTGGCGAGATTGTCTACAACACCGAAACGGAAAAGGTAGACATCTTCACCGACTAGAACCAGCGCTCTAGCACCTTAGCGACGCCCGCCTGGTGGTTAGCCACGGTGACCGCATCCGCGGCCGCCTTTACCTCCGGGTGGGCGTTTTCCATGGCCACGCCACAGCCGGCCCACGTCAGCATTTCGATATCGTTGGGCATATCCCCAAAGGCAATAGTCTCTTGCTGGGCGACCCCGGTGTGCTCCGCCAGCCATTCCACCCCGCGGCGCTTAGTCACATTGGGCGCGGCAACCTCCAAGATTCCTTCCTGCATGGAATAGGTCAGGTGCGCGAGCTCCGGATCGATGTGCGGCGCAATGAGCTCATAGAGCTCTGGGGCGGAGTAGTCCGTGTTGCGGATGAGGAACTTTACCGCCGGCTGCCCCACTAGCTCGCCCATGCTGACCACGCCGAAGCCCTCAAACAGGGCGTTTTCGGAATAGTGGCGCTCGACTACGAAGAGGTCCTCGACGGCGTCGGCAAGCGAGCCCCCTGCCCGCTCCGCGCCAAAGCCTACGGTGCCCAGTACGGTCTGGGCCACGTCCACCACTTCCGCCAACGCGGCGGGCGAAAGCTCATGGGCAGACATCACCCGATCCTCCGCGGAGTCATACAACACAGCACCGTTCGAGGTTACGCATACCGGCCGCACGGGCAGCTGCTCCAGCACCGGGGCAATCCAGCGGAACGGACGACCGGTAGAAAGCGCAAAATAGGCACCCTGTTGGACTGCCCGCGCCACGGCGTCACGATTGCGACGCGGGACGCGATGGTTGCGGTCCAGCAGGGTGCCGTCAATATCGCTCGCGATGAGGCGAGGCGCGCGGGCTGGGAAATTCTCCATACCCGCGAGTTTACGTCAGGACTTAGATGTTCAGGTCCTCGTCCTCGTTATCCTCCCACTCCAAGGAGCGCTTAATAGCGCGCTTCCAGTCGCGGTAGAGCCCCTCTACCTCTTCCTTTTCGCGCTTCGGCTTGAATACCTTCATGTCTCCGGTCTGGCTGCCCAAGACGCTGAGGTCATCCCAGAAACCATGGTCCAGGCCTGCCGCGAAGGCAGCACCGGTGGCGGTGGTCTCGATATTCTTCGGGCGGTGTACTTCCACGCCGAGGATATCGGACTGGAACTGCATCAGCAGTTCATTCATGGTCATGCCACCATCCACGCGCAGCTCGGTAATCTCCACGCCGGAGTCCGCCACCATCGCGTCGGCGACATCGCGCGTCTGGTACGCGGTGGATTCGAGCACGGCGCGAGCCAAGTGCTTGCGATTAGCAAAGCGGGTCAGGCCCACGATGACGCCACGGGCATCCGGGCGCCAGTACGGAGCGAAGAGTCCGGAGAAGGCCGGCACGATATAAACGCCGCCGTTGTCCTTAACCTCGCGCGCGAGGTTTTCGATGGACGCAGCGTTGGGGATGAGCTGCAGGTTATCGCGCAGCCACTGCACCAGGGAACCGCCCATGGATACAGAGCCCTCGAGGGCATACACGGGGCGCTCGCCTTCGCGCTGGAAGCAGACGGTGGTCAGCAGACCGTTCTCGGAGAACTTCGGGGTGGTACCCGTATTCAGCAGGAGGAACAGGCCGGTGCCGTAAGTATTCTTTGCGGAACCTGCGCGGAAGCAGCCCTGGCCGAACATCGCGGACTGCTGGTCACCCAGGATGGCGCGGATAGGCACGCCGGAAAGCGAGCCGCGCTCACGCACGGTACGGAAATCGCCCAGGGACGGGCGGATCTCCGGCAGCATGGACATCGGGATGCCCATTTCCTTACACAGTTCCTCATCCCACTCCAGCTTTTCGATGTCCATAAGCAAGGTGCGGGAGGCGTTGGTGACGTCGGTGGCGTGCAGCGCTTCGCGGCCGGCATCGCCCTCGGCGCCGCCGGTGAGGTTCCACAGCAGCCAGCTATCGATGGTGCCGAAGAGCAGGTCGCCTGCCTCGGCACGCTCGCGGGCGCCTTCGACGTTATCGAGGATCCACTTCACCTTCGGTCCCGCCGGGTAGGAGTTGATGATGAGACCGGTGCGGCGGCGCCACTTTTCCGGTCCTTCCTCACCCGAGAGTTCCTTACAGATGGCGGTGGTACGGGTATCTTGCCAGACAATGGCGTTGTAGACCGGCTTACCAGTGTGCTTATCCCACACCACGGTGGTCTCACGCTGGTTGGTAATACCTACCGAGTCAATGTCTTCGACGGTGATATCGCCATTGGCAAGAGCCTCACCGACGGCGCGACGGGTATTGCTCCAGATTTCTTCTGGGTCGTGTTCTACCCAGCCCTTCTCCGGGAAGATCTGCTCGTGCTCGAGCTGGCCAACGGCAGCCTGCTCGCCGTTGTGGTCAAAGATGATGCAGCGCGTCGACGTGGTTCCCTGGTCGATAGCGGCGACGTATTTCTTGTTAGTCATGTGTCTAGTCTCCTATACGAAGATGGAATTAGAGCGCAACGGACAACAGGCCAACGGCTACGGCCGCGACCAACGGGGCCACGATGGGGACCCAGGCATAGCCCCAGTTCGCGCTGCCTTTGTCCTGGATAGGCAAGATGAATGCATAAGCAATTCGCGGGCCCAAGTCACGGACCGGATTGATGGCATACCCCGTAGGGGTACCCAGGGACAGGCCGACCGCCACCACAACGAAAGCAACAGCGAAGTAGCTCATTGGGCCAAGCTCGCCGCCGGTGGGGCCGAAGGCGATGAACATCAACAGCACGCAGGTGGCGATGAACTCCGTCACCGCATTCCAGCCGTTCTTAGGATGTGCCGGCTTGGTAAAGAAGATACCGTTGGTGTCCTTATTGGCGCCGGTGACGTTTCCGGCGTCGTCGTAATTATTGGCGTCGAAAAGCTGCTTGAAAGCAGCCCATGCCAGGATGGCACCGAGGATAGCGCCGAGGATCTGGCCCAGGAAGTAGTACGGAACCAGGGACCACTCGAGCGAGCCATTGACGGCCAACATTACGGTGACGGCGGGGTTGAGGTGCCCGCCCGTGGGATCGGCCACGCTCGCGCCGACAAAGACCGCCATGCCCCAGCCCAGGGCGATAACGATCCAATCGGAACCGCGCGCGCCAGAGGTGCGCAGGTTAACCAGCGCACATACGCCGTTGCCTAGAAGGAGCAGCAACGCAGTGCCGATAAACTCCCACAGGAATGCATCAAATCCGGTCATAACTTATACCTCGTTTTGGGTGGGTCGGGCGGATCCTGCGCGCACCAAAATGTCATTGGCCTCGCGGTCAGTTACCGCAGCTTCTGCTTCAAGTTCGGCCTGCGTGTGAGCCTTGAATTGGGATACCTCGCGCTCCTTGTCGGCGTCGCTCCAGCCCAGCAGCGGTGCTACAAAATCAGCAACGACCGGGGCGGCGTTCACACCGCGGTCGCCGAACTCGATGGCGATGCGCAGGCGGCGGGACAGGATGTCTTCCAAGTGCAATGCACCCTCGTGGGTGACGGCGTAGCGGACCTCGGCCCACAGGTAGGACTCGGCACCAGGAACTGGCTCGAGCAGGGAGGCGTCCTCTGCTGCCGGTGCCAAAACCTCACCCAGCAGGGAGCCATAGCGGCCAAGCAGGTGCTCAATGAACTTCTCGCTCAGGTTATAGCGACGAGCCAAGGATGGGACCTGGTTGGCCAAGGCGTGGTAGCCGGCGGCGCCCAGGATCGGGGTTTGCTCGGTGATGGACTCCGGGACCTTGGTATCCAGCTCCTCCACTGCCAGGTCCACGGCATCCTTACCGATGACGCGGTACGTGGTGTACTTACCACCGGCGACAGAGACCATGCCTGGGGCCACGCGTGCGACGGCGTGGTTGCGGGAAAGGTTGGTGGTGGAATCGGACTTGCCGGACAGCAGCGGGCGCAGGCCGGAGTAGACACCCACAATGTCATCGCGGGTGATCTGGCGGCGAACGCGCTGGTTTACCTGGTCCAGAATGTAGTCAATATCGGACTTGGTCGGCGCCGGATCCGGCAAGGAGAGACCCTTTTCCCAATCGGTATCGGTGGTACCGATGATCCAGTACTCGCCCCACGGGATAACGAAGAGGACGGACTTTTCGGTGACGAAGCACAGGGCCGCCTCTGCATCGAGCGCATCCTTCGGCACGACGATGTGCACGCCCTTGGAGGCGTGCACGGTGAACTTGCCCTCCACGCCGGCCATCTCTTGAATCTTGTCATTCCACACACCGGTGGCGTTGATAAAGACCTTGCCGCGCACGGTGGTCTCGCGGCCGGTGGCGGTATCGCGAACCTTCGCGCCTACGATGCGGCCGCCGCGATCCTTGTCAAAGCCAATGACCTCGGTATTGGTACGTACATCGGCACCATACTCGGCGGCGGTACGCAGCACGGTCATGGTGTGGCGGGCGTCATCAACCAGGGTGTCGTAGTAACGCACGCCGCCCACAATGGCATCTTCTTTCAGGCCCGGAGTTACCTTAAGCACGCCCTTTCGGGTCAGGTGCTTTTGCATAGGGACGCTCTTGGCGCCACCCATGAGGTCATAAAGAGTAAAGCCGCCGAACATCATCACGCGCTCCCATACGTGGTGGGTCAGCGGGAAGATGAACTTCAGCGGCTTCACTAGGTGGGGTGCCAGGGTAGACATGTTCAGCTCGCGCTCCTTGAGGGACTCCGCCACTAGGCGGAAGTCAAACATGGCCAGGTAGCGCAGGCCACCGTGGAACATCTTGGAGGAGCGAGAAGAGGTACCTGCGGCGAAGTCGCGCGCCTCAATGACGGCGGTCTTGAGACCACGGGTAGCGGCGTCCGCTGCCGCACCGGCGCCTACGGAACCCCCACCGATGATGACTACGTCGTAGTCCTCATCCGCGTATCCATTCCATAGATTTTCAAAGTATTCGGGGTTAAAGGATTGGTTGCTTTGCTGGGTCATTACTGACCGCATCTCCTTCCTTGGTGCTTGCATGTGCCTGCGCCATAAATCCATGAATGAGATGGCAAAAGCACAGCCAAAAGCAGTGAATTGTGGTTTCGGTGGAAAGTATCACACCGCGGCTGCAGAGACTTTATCTCCTGAAATCTATGTTAGGAGTCACGGACGCGAGTTACACATGTGGTTACTCACACGTAAGTTTCAGGCCCGTAAGCAGTCAGTTTTCTTAAAATACTTAGCCATTCAAAAAGAAAACCCACCCCCTCGCGGGGGTGCAAAGCGGACGAAAATCCTTCGCTATTTCTGCGCTAACCGCGCCATTGCTTCAAGCACTTCGGACATTCCTGCTTTCTCGGCAGAATAAGTGACCGCCTGAGCGCCTTTGACCACCTCAATAGGGGCAGTTTCCAACGCCACCACCGGCATCCGGTCTAGGAAATCCTCATCTCCTGGCTCGTTAGCAAAAACCAGGGCCTCCTCCGGCTTAGCTTTCAGATCCTCGAGGATGCGCTCCACGCCTTGTACCGCAGTCGCGGCAGTGACGGACAGTGCATCGGTATCGAGTCGCGGCTGCACAGCGTCCTCATCAACGACAACGCTCCACACGGCTTGCGGAACTTCCACTTCACCGGCGGGTGATATCACGATCAGGACTTCAGCCGCCGGATAGATACCTGCCAATGCCTTGTGCAATCGCGGAGTCAGCGCGCCATCTTCCCAATTCAGCGCGCTGCTCTGCGCCACTACCACGCGGGGGATGGAAGAAAATTGCGCCTTCATGCGGTGTGGCAAGCGCGAAACGATAAGCCGGGATTGGGTGGCTGCCGCCAACAGGCCCTGCTCCGCTACGGAACCAGCCCATATCTCCTTACTGCTGGCCGTGATGGACGCTTGGGTTTGCGCCACATCCGACTTCAGCTGCGCCATGATATCCGCGACCTTATCGCGACCTTCATCCAAGCCGCGGGTTGCCTCTTCTACCACGGCGTTGAGGTTGTTCTTGATCCACTCCAGGGTCTCCGGGGCGGTCCGCGCCTTATTCTTTGGCTCCTCCCCGTCCGCTCCCTTGGCGGCGGCCATGTGGTTGCGCACCAAGTCAACCGTAGTAACCGAGACGCGTTCTTTGAGGCCCACTAGATCGTCGCGCAACCGGCGTACGCGGTGGCGCTCGGTTTCGACTTCAGCATCTCGAGCTTCTGCCTCTTCAAGGGTAGGAGCCCCTCCACCTTTACGGGCGGGCACCCAGTATTCACCGGCAGGCATGGGCCCGAATTCGGCTTCGTACTGTTCCCATAGCCCTTCCAATGCCTCTTGCATGCGGCGTCGAATCTCCGCGGTATCAGCCTCCGCATCGCCGGTGGGATAGTACGGTTCGAGGGCGGTAATAAAGACAGGGGTCTTGGTCCGTCCCAGGTTCTTTTTGTGTCCCTTGGTCCACAGGCGCTGCGAACCAAAAATGACCTGTGGGACTACCGGCACCCCCGCCTCATAGGCAATGCGGGAGGCGCCACTTTTCATGCTGCGGATTTCAAAGCTGCGGGAAATTGTGCCTTCAGAAAACACGCCCACGAGTTCGCCGTCCTTGGCCAGCTGTACCGCTTGGCGGAAGGAGGCGCTGCCATCTATACGGTCAACTGGCACGTGATGCATGGCCTTCAACAACGGACCCGCCACCGGTGCTTTGAAGATTCCAGCCTTAGCCAAGAAGCGCACCAGACGCTTCTTGCGATAGGCCAAAAAGGCGCCGAAGAGGAAATCCATGTAGCCGGTGTGGTTGCAGACCAACACCGCGCCGCCCTTATCGGGGATATTTTCTTCCCCCGAAAGGCGCATTTTTAATCCCTGTGCCAGAGTCACCCCCCTGCCAATGTGGGTGATCTGGCGGTACAGGAAATTCGTCGCAGCGTTCATAACTCTCCAGGACGACGGCGGACTTACTGCGGGGTCAGGACATCCTTGCCCACGAACGGGCGCAGGGCCTCAGGGACAACGACGGAGCCGTCGGCCTGCTGGTGGTTTTCCAGAATGGCGACGAGCCAGCGGGTAGTCGCCAGCGTGCCGTTCAGGGTAGCTGCGGTCTGGGTCTTGCCGTTCTCGTCGCGGTAGCGGGTGGACAGGCGGCGAGCCTGGAAGGTAGTGCAGTTCGAGGTGGAGGTCAGCTCACGGTAGGTGCCTTGGGTAGGAACCCAAGCCTCATTGTCGAACTTGCGGGCCGCCGAAGAACCGAGGTCGCCACCGGCAATATCGATGGTGCGGTAGGGCAGTTCCATGGCTGCAAGCATGTCCTTTTCCATGGACAGAAGGCGCTGGTGCATTTCTTCCGCGTCTTCCGGCTTGCAGTAGACAAACATTTCCAGCTTGTCGAATTGGTGGACGCGCAGGATACCGCGGGTGTCCTTACCGTGGGAGCCAGCCTCACGGCGGAAGCAGGAGGACCAGCCGGCATACTGCAGCGGGCCATTGGAGAGGTCGATGATCTCATCCTTGTGGTAACCGGCAAGGGCCACCTCAGAGGTGCCTACCAAGTACATATCATCGGCCGGTAGGTAATAAACCTCATCGGAGTGCTGGCCCAAGAAACCGGTGCCGGACATAATGTCTGGGCGAACCAGAACTGGCGGGATCATCAGCTTGAAACCGGCTTCGCGCGCCTTCTGCGCCGCGAGCATCAGCATTCCCAGCTGTAGGAAGGCGCCATCGCCAGTGAGGTAGTAGAAACGAGCGCCGCCTACCTTAGCGCCGCGCTTGACGTCAATGAGACCGAGGGACTCGCCCAACTCAAGGTGGTCCTTGGGTTCGAAGTCGAACTCAGGAATCTGGCCTACTTCTTCTACCACTACGAAGTCATCTTCGCCGCCGGCTGGGGCACCTTCGACCACGTTATCGAGCTTGTACTGTAGCTCTTCCACCTTGGCCTCAGCGGCAGACTGGGCCTCTTCCGCCTCCTTGACCTTGGCCTTCAGCTCATTGGAGCCCTCCAGCAGTGCCGGACGCTCCTCTGGGGAGGCTTGGCCAATCTTCTTGCCAAAAGCCTTCTGCTCAGAGCGCAGTTCGTCGGCCTTTTGGATAGCAGCGCGGCGCTGCTCATCAGCTTCCAAGAGCTGGTCTACGAGGGAGGGATCCTCACCTCGGTTCACCTGGGAAGCACGGACAACGTCGGGGTTTTCGCGGAGTAGCTTGAGATCAATCACGAATGTAAGTTTAGCGTATTGACAACATCTTGCGGTGGTAATAACCAGCGAATTATGATGGCTTTATGTCCGCCGTTCAGCTCCCCGCCCGCACAATTACGGACGGTCCCGTTCCAAAACACACCCAATTGCACGATATCCTCGAAGAATTGTGCCGCACGACCCTCAAACCCGGCGATATCCTGCCCGGCGAGAGGCTTCTTGAAGAAACCTATGGCGTGTCACGAATCACGGTCCGCCGCGCCATCGGGGATCTTGTCGCGGCCGGAAAATTGCGCCGCGTCCGCGGTAAGGGCACCTTCGTAGCGCCCAATCCCCTTGTCTCCCGGCTCCACCTGGCCTCATTCTCGGATGAGATGGGCGCACAAGACGTCACCGCCTCCTCCAAAATCCTTACCATCGGACGCAGCAGCGCCCCGGAGGATGCCGCCCTCTTTTTTGATACTCCTGCCCAAACCGAACATATTCACCTGCGCCGCCTGCGCTTGGGCGATGGCGAGCCCTACTCCATTGATGACGGCTGGTATAACTCCACGTATGCGCCCAGCCTGCTAGAAAATGACACCTACAATTCGGTCTACGCCATCCTCGACTCCGTCTTTAACGTCCCCATCACCGATGCGGATCAAACGGTCTCGGCGATTTCAGCCGATGCGGACACTGCTCCGCTTCTCGACGTCCCCGTGGGCACCCCACTGCTACACATCGTGCGCTACTCCCGCTCGGGCGATAGGCCGGTGGAGTGGTGTTCCTCCGTCTACCGCACCGACCGCTACCGGCTGACTACCCGGGTGGCTAGGGAGAACAGTATCTAGCCAGCACCCTGCTTAAAAGGTAAGATTAAAGGCCTTATGAAGAAATCACCTGCGTGGCGTTCCGCTGTGGCCGTCCAGATTGTCTTGATTGCGGCAATCGCGGCGGCCGTTTTCATGGGCATCTATGGCGTTATCAGCTCCCACAAATCGGGCGGCGAAGACACTACCGCTGCCCAGCAGCACAATAGCGGGGATACTTCAGAAACCGCCGCTCCTAAACCGGAGCCCTTCACCGCTGCGGCCGCCGGCGCTTGCTTGACGTGGGACATCGCCCAGGATGGCTCCGCCACTGGGTTCAAGGAAGTACCGTGCTCTGAACAGCACCGCTTCGAGGTTTCCAAGACCGAAGACCTGAGCGTCTACCCCACCAGCGAATTCGGCCCTGATGCCAACCGCCCAGCGCTTACCCGCCAACACCAATTGCGCGATGAGCTGTGCGAATCCGCCACTGTGGGCTACCTGCACGGTAAGTGGGATCCGAATGGTAAGTACGATGTGGCGTCCATTCTGCCGCCGCAGTCCGCCTGGGATCGCGGCGATCGCACCTTGCTGTGCGGCCTACAAACCACCGATGATCACGGCGTACCACAGCTTACTACCGGCAACGTCGAGGCCTCCGAGCAAGCAAACCTCGCCAAGCCGGGCGAGTGCTTGGCCATCGATGACAAGCAGGTTCCGCACGTCGTTGACTGCGCTAAGCCCCACCAGATGGAGACCGTTTCCGTCATCGATGTGGGCAAGCAGTTCCCTGACGGTTACCCGAACGGCAAGGATATGGACAAGTTCCTATCCGATACGTGTACCGCTGCCACCGAGGACTACCTTGGCGGCGAGGAGCAGCTCTACCAGTCCACGCTGCAACCATTCTGGGGCTCTATCACCGAGGCCTCGTGGAATGGCGGCACCAAGTCCGTCAATTGCTCCCTTGTGCATGCCCGCGAAGGCGGCGGTTTCTCTGCCATCACCGGTTCCGCTACCGGTGGCCGCCAGGGGCTGACTATCGACGGTCAACCGCCGGAGGAACGCCCCGAGCGCAATCCACTGCGCGAGGACAAGGACAAGAGCCCGGCACCCGAGTCCGCCGCCCCCGCACCGGCCCCGGCGCCCTAATGGTGGAGGTATCGGAAGAGCGCTTCGATGAGATGGTCAACGAGGCGCTGGATCAAGTCCCCGAGGAATTCGTGCGCCGCATGCGCAACCTCGTCATTTTGGTCGAAGATGAAAATCCCGATAACCCTATGTTGCTAGGGCTCTACGAGGGCGTAGCACTGCCCCGCCGCACCTTCGATCACACCGGTTTCCTGCCCGATGCGATCTTCATTTACCGCAACACGCTGCAGCGCTGGTCCGGCAGCGAAGAAGAATTAGCAGAGCAGGTCAAGGTCACCGTATTCCACGAACTCGGCCACTACTTTGGCCTCGAGGAAGAGGAGCTGCACCGCTTAGGCTGGGGCTAGAGCTCCGTATCCGCCCACCGGGTCAACGTCCACTCACCAAAGTCCTTGCCGCGCGGTTCCAACACCATAAAGCGGCAATTGGCCAGGTAGCCGGTATAGGCAAAGTCGGCGTCAACACCCGTGGCGTGTTTGGTGACCACGCGGATGGCGGCGCCGTGGCTGACAAGGATGACATCGTGGTCGTCGGCAAGCTGCTCCGCAATGCCCTCCAGCACCGGCTGGTAGCGCGCCAGCACATCATCCAAGGTCTCGCCGCCTTCCATCCCGGCGCCGCGCTCGCCATCGCACCAGCCACGCATGGCCACCATGTGCGACCTATGGGCATCCTCGCTACCGTCCATCTCCCAGTCACCGGCGAAAATTTCGTGCACGCCGGCAATTACGTCAACCCGCTGGGAAAATTCCGGCATGCCGCGCTCCTGCTCAAAGGCGCGTGCCGCCAGCATCGCGGTCTGCTGAGCGCGCAGGGCAATGGAGCATTTAAATTCCACCTCGCGCTCGCCTACCAACTGCGCTAGCTCACGGCCTACCTCCGTAGCTTGGTCGCGCCCGCGCTCGGTAAGCTCTGCCCCGGGCGGGCGGGTATCGAGGAAGCGGGAAATATTGGAATAGGTCTGGCCGTGGCGCAGCAGGATAATTCTTCCGGGCATGCTTCTAGATTATTGGCCCCTGCGTGCCCGCGCTACCCAATCATCCGCCGCTGCCAGATCGCGCGGTGGCTTGCCCGCGGGCGTTGCCGCCGGCCAGGAGCCGAGGAAAAGCAAGTCCTCTGCCCGCAACCACAAGGCCCGCAGCGCCTCCGCCACCGGCTGATCGTCAATGTGCCCAATGAGGTCCACGTAGAAGCGGTACGTACCAAAGGCCTCCCGCGTGGGGCGCGACTCAATCCGGGACAGGTCCACGCCGCGGTGCGCAAAGTCCTGCAACGCCCCCACCAGGCTGCCCGGTTCATTCGGCAGGGTGAAGATGACGCTGGTGCGGTCCTGGCCCGTTCGCGCAGTGGGTTTTCCCGGACGCCCCACCAGGACGAAGCGCGTTGCGGCGCCTTCAACATCTGCCACGTCCTGGGCGATGGTCTCCAGCCCAAAGATCTCGGCGGCCCGCGCCGGCGCTGCGGCCGCATCCGCTTCCCCACGGGCCACAGCCTCGGCCGCCGCAGCATTGGAACTGGCCGGCACGAACTCTGCCTCCGGCAAATTGTCTTTTACCCAACCGCGGATTTGCTGGAACGCCACCGGGTGGGTGCTCAGCCGCGCAATGTCGCCCGCGCCTTGCCGGGTCATGATGCTAAAGGCCACGGGGATATCCACCTCGCGGTAAATCTGCACCGGTTCGGCTTCAACCAGCGCATCAAAGGTGGTGGTGACCGCACCATCGACGGAATTTTCAATGGCTACGCAGGCGTATTCCGCCTGCCCGGCGCGCACGGCGGCCACGGCCTCCGAAGGCGAGCCAACCGGCATGGTCTCTACCTGCGGCAGGTGCGCGGCAAACTTATGCACGGCGGCTTCCGTGAAGGTTCCGGCTGGCCCCAGGAAGGCGATGGTGGTAGTCATGCACGTCACCTTAGCCCACTAGACTGGTGCCCCATGGACTTTTCCGTAGAACAACTCCGCGCGGATCTGCACGGCCTTACCCCCGAGGAGCACGGTTTCACCTACCTGGATGTGGACCGCGAGCCCTCCGGCCGCGGCCGGCTGAGCGGCTGGGTCCTCTCCGCCAAGGACCTCTGCGATGTCCGCGGCATGCCCACGACCTTGGGAAATGTCGATCGCACTTACTACCCCGAGCGCAGCGATGCCTTTATTGAGGCCTTGGAGAAGCAGGGTGCGCGCATCATCGGTAAATCCTCCACCCCGGAGTTGGGTCTGCGCGTAGATACGGAACCAGTAGGCCTGCCCCATCCCTATAATCCCCTCTATCCCGGCTGCACTCCGGGTGGTTCCTCGGGTGGTGCGGCGGTACAGGTCGCGCGGGGGTTGCTGCGCGCGGCGCACGCCAGCGATGGCGGCGGTTCCATCCGAGTGCCGGCCGCGGCCTGCGGCGTGGTGGGCTTTAAACCGGCAGGTGATGAACTGGGTGTGCAGGGCTTTATCACCCGGACCGTGGCCGATAATGCCTTTCTGCATGGCCACCGCATGATCACCCCGCGCGCCCGCATTGGCCTGCTCGTAGAGCCGCTGTTTTGCGACGCCAACGTCGATGCCCACCACCTGCGCGCCGCCCGCGAGGCCGCCCAACGCCTACAAGCTGCCGGCTTCACCGTGGTGCCCATTTCCCCGTATCCGCAGGCCCGGGCCACCTTTGCGCATTTCCGCACGACCTTTACCTCCCGTTTGGCGGGGCTCAACCCGGCGGCAGGCTACGCCGAGTGGATCGCTCAGCAGGGCCGGCGCGTGAGCGCCGCTGAGCTGGCCGCGGCGCGGGCGCATGTCCGGCGGCTGCCCGACTTGCTGGCCCAGGAATGGGGCGTCGATGCCATCCTCACCCCAATGCTCACCACGGACCCGCCGCGTATTGGTTCGTTCCTGTCCCTGCCCCATGCGGAGAATTTCGCGGCCCAGACCCGGTGGTCTCCGTGGGGTTCCCTCTTCAACATGGCCCGCCTGCCAGCCATTTCCGTGCCATGGGCCGTTCCCAATCACCCGCCGGTGGGCGTGCACCTGGGAGGCATTACGCTTTCCGACGCCGCCCTGCTCGGCCTCGCCCACATCCTCCACCCATGACCAAGTCCCTACGCGCCGAACTGCTCATCGTCCTTACCCTCACCTTTGGCATTTCCGGGGTGCGGGCGGTGTTAAACCTCATCAATTCCCTGGCCGCGCCGCAGCGGCTCGACGAGCAATCGGTCACGCTCAATTCCAGCCAATCCTCCCTTGCCTGGGTGGATATGGGACTGCAGTTGTGCTCGTCCGCCGTGCTCTTTTCCTATGGAGCCTTAGCGCTTTTCCTGCTGGCCAAGGACCGCTTTGTGCCCCGTGCCCACCGCGCCCGCGACTGGCTAGAAGGAGCAGGGCTTGCCGCCCTCATTGGCATCCCGGGGCTCGCCCTGTATTTCGCGGCGGTGCACTTGGGGTGGAGCAAGGAGGTCATCCCCGGCGACTTCGCCAATGCTTGGGTAGAAATCCCCGTTTCCCTCCTCAAGGCCGCTGCCAACGCCTTCGCGGAGGAAACCGTGGTGGTGATGTGGCTGATGACGCGCTTGCGCCAGGCCCGCTGGTCGCTGCCAGCAGCGCTTGCCGCCAGCTCCATTCTCCGCGGTTCTTATCACCTCTACCAGGGAGTTTCCGCTGGCTTTGGCAATATCATCATGGGTTTAATTTACGGCTATTACTACCACCGCACGGGGCGGGTATGGCCGCTGGTCATAGCGCACTTTCTTATCGACGCCGTCGCATTCGTGGGTTATTCCTTCCTGTGAAAATGCCTGTAGGGGACGTCGCGAAGCAGGCGTTGCTCCCTGCTCCTTGTAAGGTATAGCGCATGACTGAATCAGGACGAGATCCGCATAGGGAGGCCCGCCGCGCCGGCGACGACTCCTCCACTGAATTCGTCCTTGGGGCCGATGGACGTCCCCTCAAGGATCGATACGGCCGCCCCATTCGACGCCGTTCCTCCGCCCGCCCGGCGCCGCGGCGCGTGGAACCCGAGCAACAATCCTTTCGCGCTCCGCAGCCACAGCAACAGCCCCCGCGCCGCACTCCGCCCCCAACACCCAGCCGCTACCCCAGCCAGTACCGCGCGCAGCAGCGCCCGCCTCGTCGTACCGAACCGCGCCCCGCACCCCGGCAACGCCCGCACAGCCGGCGTAAAAAGGTCAATCCGGCCAAGCGCGCCCTCGGCTGCGTTGGCTTGGCGCTCGTTGTCCTACTGGTATTCAACCTCGTCTTCATGTTCTGGGCCGATGCCCGCCTCACCCGCGTGGAGGCGCTGCCAGAAGAACAGGTGTCTAATACCGCTGGCACCAATTGGTTGCTCGTCGGTTCCGATTCCCGCCAAGGCCTCAGCGAGGAACAGCAGGCGGAGCTCGGCACCGGTGGTGATGTGGGCGAAGGCCGCACCGATACCATCATGCTGCTGCACATCCCTCGCACCGGCAAGGCCAAGCTCGTTTCCATCCCACGCGATAGCTACGTGGAAGTCCCCGGTTTCGGCATGGACAAGATCAATGCCGCCTTTACCTACGGTGGACCGCAGCTCCTTGCCCAAACCGTCGAAGGCACGACCGGTTTGCACATCGACCACTATGCCGAGATCGGCATGGGCGGCCTAGCCAATGTGGTCGACTCCGTCGGCGGCGTAGACGTATGCGTGAAAGAACCCATCAATGACCCGCTGGCCGGCATTGATCTCCAAGATGGCTGCCAGAAGCTGAAGGGCCGCGACGCCCTCGGTTACGTGCGCACCCGCGCCACCGCCATGGGTGACCTTGACCGCGTGCAGCGACAGCGCGAATTCTTCTCCGCATTGCTGGATAAGGTTGCTTCCCCAGCCACCCTGATTAACCCATTCCGCGCCTTCTCCTTGGTCAACCACACCGCCTCCTCGTTCATCGTCGGTGAGGGCGACCACGTCTGGCACCTCGCCCGTGTGGCACTTGCCATGGGCTCGGGTGTGGAAACAGAAACCGTCCCCATCGGCGGTTTCCAAGACACCGAGGTAGGAAACGTCGTCCTCTGGGACGATGAAGCAGCCTCCGGGTTGTGGGATTCCCTCAAATAGGGATCAAAAAATGGCCCGGGCCCCGAAGCCACCGGCTTTAAAAAGCGCTATGCCCGCATTATTGAACTTGCTGCCAGGAGCGCCGACTGCCACTTCAACCCCGTCGACTCCTGGCACACACTGCTCCACCCAGACGGCAAGGCCATTAAAAACTCCCACATTCACGGCATTACCAAGGACATCGGGGCCTGCGCCCACAACGCACCGCTTGGCTCCAAAATGATAGTTGCTGAGGTCGACTGCATGACCGGAGTCGAAGAGGACGAGCACTTTCCTTTCATCGACACCATTGACCTTGCTAAGCAAATACTCGACCGCGGCCCCTACAACCTACCGGCACTCCTTGACCGCCTAGGACTGGACAATCCCGACGCGCACGCAGCAGTAGCTGATGCGACCGCCACGGTGAACATGCTCCACGCCCTCTTAGGATTCAAACGCGGCGAAATTGGCCGCATGATTTTCCGCCAAGGCGAAGCATTCCACGCCACCAACACCTGGCAGAAAAGCCACGCCACACTACTACTCCCGCGCAACATATAGGCCTACTACCAGCGCCCACACTGGACACAGTGGCCTGTAGAAGTGAAGCGTCCTAGGCTCAGCTAAGGAAGGATTGAACTATGCCTAGAAGATATTCCGCTGAGTTCAGGGAGAAGGAGATCCATCAGATCATCGAAATGGTCCGTCTGGAGTCTTGCTCACTGCAACACGCCTACATGGAGGTCGGTGAGCTACTTGGAGTATCTCATCACACGTTGCGGACTTAGTACCGTGACAGCGCTTCAGTACGTGATAGTTCTGACGCGTCAAGCGGCGAAACAATGGAAGAAGAACTCAAACGTCTGCGCCGAGAAAACCGCGAACTGAAACGCGCAAACGGCATTCTTAAGACAACTTCGGCTTTTCGCAGCGGAACTCGACCTACTCACGACCAAATGATCTCCTACATCGACGTGTACAAAGATCAGTTTGGGGTCGAGGTCATCTGCAGAGTCCTTAAACAAGCAGATCATGGATTTATCACCTCACGCGGCTACCGGAAAGCCTCTCAACGTATCCCAAGTGCGAAAGCGTTAAGCGATAGTCTGCTCATCCCAGAGATACAGCGGGTGCATGCGGAGAATTTTTCGGTCTACGGCATCCGCAAAATGTGGCACGCGATGAACCGTGAAGGCTTTTATATCGGCCGCGATAAGACTGCCCAGTTGATGAAGCTAGCAGGTGTTTCTGACCGCAGACGTGGACGGGCCCCGTGACAACGATCGTCCCGAAGACGCCGGATCATCGCCCTGGCCTTGTGAGCCGAAACTTCCGTGCGCAGGAAACGGGCAGGCTTTGGGTTGCCGACATTACCTATGTTTGCACTTCGTCGGGATTCGCTTACACCGCATTTGTAGTTGATGTCTTCAGTCGGAAAATCATTGGTGTTGTCACGCGCTCTACGCTGCGTACTGTTGCGCTGCTGATGGAGGCTTTAGAGCAGGTTTTAACCACTGCTGGAAGGATCCATGGCGACCAGTTGATTCATCACAGTGATCGGGGCAGACAGTACGTGTCGTTGAAATACTCTACGGCTTTAGCTGGGGCCTGACCCCCGGAAAGTGGACACATCGGGGGTTGGCTATGCTGCTTGTGTCAGTGTAGCTGAAGTCTCTGCTTCAAAAGCATCAGGAGCCACAAGATTGCACCAGGAGTGCCGCCTACGGGTGTTGTAGCGCATGCACCACCGGAAGACTTCCTGCCGGCAGGTGATCGGATTGTCAAAGACTTTCCGATCACGCAGCACTTCCCGCTTTAAAGTAGCGTTAAATGATTCTGCTAGGGCGTTATCCGCACTCGTTCCTACCGCTCCCATGGACTGGCGTACACCCAGCGACGAGCAGTAATTTCTGAACGCTTGTGAGGTGTACACGCTGCTGTGATCGGAATGAAAAATAGCCCCGTCAAGACTGCCACGCACACCGTGTGCGTGGGCTAGTGCATCGATGACCAGTGAGACACGCATGTGGTCTGCGAGTGCATAACCTGCAAGTTTCCGTGAATAGGTGTCAATGACTGTGGCCAAATACATGTTCTTGCCGCCCTTACACGGCAGGTAGGTAATGTCGCCGACATACACACGGTTTGGCTCGTCAGCTGTGAATGTACGGCCTACGAGATCTGGCATGACACGGTGACCAGGCTTGCGCCTGGTGGTGATGCATCGACGCCGTTTGCTAAAGCCTTTTAGCCCCATGGATTTCATGATGCGTGCAACCTTCTTATGATTGGTCGGGGTATACGCTGGGTCTTCCTTCAGGCTTGCGGCGATACGTTTAGCACCATAAAGCCCGTGCTCATCATCAAAGATGGTTGTAATTCTTGCACCAATAAGGGCATCGGAATACATCTTTAACCTGCGCTTTTTACGGGTTTGCACCCATTTATAAAACGAGGAACGGTTCAGCTTTAAAACGTGGCACATCCGCTTAACCGAGTATTCGGTTCGGTGGTCATAGACAAACTGGAAGCGGATCACCAGCGTGTCTCTTCGGCAAAATATTTCGCGGCCTTGCGCAGGATGTCGCGTTCTTCGCGCAGCTTCGCGTTCTCTTTTTCCAGCTGGCGGATTCGCTCAGAATCATTCGTCGCTTGGGCTTTATCATGCACGGCTTTAATGCGGGCACGTTTGCCGGTGCCGTACTTCTTGACCCAAGAATGCAGCGAGGCTCGATTAATACCGAGCTCTGCTGATGCTGAGTTCAACGAGAGGTCCCTCATTGTTTTCATAGAGGGCCACGGCATCGCGTTTGAACTGTTCGGAATACCTGGACATGGTGGTTGATTACCTTTCTTCCCAGTCCGACTGGGCTGGATATCAGGTGTCCACCAAATGGGGGTCAGGTCCGCCCTAGCCTAGTGAGGGACGCGTCAACTCGAAAGATTTATGCCGTTTGAGCTTAGCGTTTTCCTCGTGGCCTATGAATATGAATATACGCTTTAAAGGTGGATAGAACTTGGGGATAAGGGGTAATTGGGGGTAATTAATTAGAATATTTTTACTGCGGGCTGTACATACTATAAGTGAATAAGTTAAGGTAAACCTGTTTCAGGCATAGGTAAAGCCATTTACCATTTAGGGCTTGAGACAGACACATAAAGACGAGGCCGATTTTGGCATGCTTAACTTTCGGAAGGGGAAGTTCTGTGAAGAAGAAAATTGTAGCAGGGCTAGTTACTGCCTTGGCGGTTTCTATGTTCGCTGCTCCAGCAAATGCGGAGGGACACTTTGAAACTAGTGTTAGCGGGGTTCGCGATGGATTCAGGACTCGCGGCTGGAGCGATCGAAACATTGATGGGTACAACACGGAGATTACAGCAGCTACCTGCTTAAATGCTGTACATGGATCTCCTGGAAAAGTTGAGATGACCCTACGCCGAGAGCTTTCTAAGAGGCCGGACCCCGACCTAGGATCGCGTTCGCTCAATAGATGCTATGGGGGATGGGACCGAGGCGGGTGGGGGCGCCAGGCTGCAGGAAAGTATCATGCCGATATCCATACATTTGATTGGAACCACTTGACCATCAAGTGGATGAAATTTGTATGGTAGTAACTGCTCGGGTTAATGCACTAAGAGTGCGGCGTTCAAATAAGACAATTCTGGATATACCGCAGCTGGTGATAGATGAACGCCCCACGCTTCTACTGGGGGCTAATGGTGCTGGGAAATCAACGCTTTTTTCTGCTCTTGCATCAGATTCTTCTCCGAAGGAAGGAACAGTACTAAGGAAGGGATCTATATCTCTAGTAGAGCAGACATTCAATCCTATTATCGGTTTCACCTCTAGTGAGTACTGCGCTTATGTTGCTTGGTTGTTCGGGCGAGATAAAAAGACTGCAAAGAAAGAAAGCTTAGATTGGCTAGATTTTGTAGATTTGTCAAGAGTGTCTAGTCAACGGTGCGAAAGTCTTAGTGGAGGAGAACGCTCTAGGTTGGCGATCGCCACTGCGTTGAACTCTGGGGCGGAAACATTACTGCTTGATGAACCTAGTGCGGCACTTGATCCACTCAGCAAAGAGCATGTCACTGAGGTATACCAACGGATTGTGGATAGAGGGCATAACCTAGTTGTCTCAACGCATGATGCTGGCGAACTACAGAGGCCTTTCGAGCGTGTTCTTGTTCTTGATAAGGGGAAGCTACATTTCGATGGTTCACGGCAAGATTTTGTACAGCTAGCTACAGAGTCGGGAAATACCCCGGCGCATATTCTCTCACGATCTTTTGTACGGAGAGGAAATTACAGTGATTCCTAATTTCGGTGTTAAACACTGGCTTCGTCGGCCATCATTATGGATTTGCCTTATTGGGCTAATCCTTAGCGCAGTTCCTATTTCGGAGTTAGGAAAGGCGCCATACTATGAGTCGAATGCTGCTCAATCTACATTGGTATTCTTCGTAATTGCGCCTGCGGTTTCTGCCGCAATGGCATGGGAAGCATCACGTTTTCGTCCTCTAGTGCAGATGGGGAGAAAATCTGTGGCTCGTATTTATGTGAACCGAATGTTTGTATGGTCGCTGATTTTTCCTCTTAGCTATGTATTAGCAAGTCTTTCACAAAGTACTGATTCTGCGCTGTTCGGCTCTTTAATCTTTTGGGTTATGCTGGCTTATTCGTCCATCGTCGGTATCTGTTGGACGCTAATCGGAAGTGCACTTGGTTTTTCGTTTAAACCACTGGTATCAGTGTCTGTATCAGCTGCGCTTGCATATACGTGGTATGCGGTAGTTCCAGCCACTTCTCCTGGAGCCCTAAGACATATAACTGGTGATTTTTTAGCGTGCTGTTCTTTTGACGCAACGCTAGATGTGAAAGCAATTGGGACAGCGATTGCAGGGATTATCGGAGCTACGCTGACCATAGTCTCGGCTGCGGCACTGTTTAGGCACAGTAGTAAATTGTATATATTAACTTCCTTTTTAGGGCTTCTCTGTCTTATCGGCTCTTTTGCTTGGGCGCAGCAACTCACAGAGTTTGGCCTTGCACAAAGAGATTCTCGTCAGGTTGTTTGCTCTTCTAATGTATGCGCATGGCCTGAAGTTCCTAGCGAAAATATATTACTTAATATCCAGGCGAGGGATGCTTTTTCTGAAATAGCGCCTACTGAGTGGAGAGATTTTTCAGAGCGTCCTGTGATGTGGGGAGATTTTTCGGAAGAGCATTTAAGTTTAAGCGGCCAATCCACGGTAGAGGGGATAGTTGGAGAGTTCGTGGATCAAGCTGGATCTGCAGAACTGATTCGTTCAGACTCTAAAATCTGCGGAATTCCGGCGAAAGATTTGGGAATTACGCTTAGTGGTCTTCCTTGGGAGCCTAATCGACAAGTTAACGTTGGAGATGTTGTCCAGCGTATCGAACACACTGTGTGCAGAGTTAGCAATTAGCTCATGACATCATACGCATTCTTGTACTGCCGTGGGCATAGGCTAATTACTGTTTTAGTCATGGTGCTGTTTATTGGCTTTGTTCTTGCTTTTGCTGAGGGATGGTTACTAAATATCCCTTGGCTCAATGATACTGCTGGGGCGAACGTTGGCACTTTATGTTCGTTTTCTTATGCCGCATTGCCAGTGATTTTTTTCAGAAATCAGATTTCCAGGTTAGAAGCGCAAGCTTCACGGAATTGGCTGTTTATTGACGGTATAGTCCTCGTAACTTTATGGGTTATTCCTTGGGTATTTTCCCTTTGCGGCATAGGAAGCACTAGATTTGCTTATGTATCTACTGTTCTTACAGGTTTGACGCTTCTTATAGGTAGATATGTGAGTGTGGATACACTTGCTTTGTTGCTTGTAGCACAGCTTGTGTTACAAACTGCTCTTTGGCCATCATTGTCTGATACGAATTGGAAACTCCTTCTTTTCGCTTTAGAGGTTCCACCCGGCCGTATTCCATTAATATTAAGCGTGGTTTCTTTTTTCATGAGTGTTGTTTCTTTGCGTAAATTCAAGCGCTCTGCGTTTTAGCTAACAGTAGAGCGCGTCAATTCTTTGTGCGTGGGGTGGGGAACAGGTATTTTACTGAAGCAACCAGGGCAGGCCACGATCGTTTGATTGATAGATTGTTTCCAGCTGGGAAATTGGACTTCTTTCTCGAATCGGCCGGCTGTGTCTGAAGTACTTTTCCTGTTTAGCCCGCCTAGAAGTTCGTTTGTTTTCAATCTGGAAGAGCGTGATGCTCCTATGTTGTGTCAAGCTGATTTGAGAAGTTCTTCATAAGCCAACCTCAACTCCGGCAAAGGGCGCTTGCCGGTTTCGATATCACTGATTCTCGCCGGGGCACACCCGAGTTTTTCAGCAACCTGGGCTTGCGATAACTGCCTCTCGATCCGTCGAGCTTTGAGTTCATCAACCTCTACCTGGCCCGTTGGAAGAACGGCCTGACCCAAGCACAACACCCGGTAGACCTCCCTGACAATGGCGCGTTTCAGACACCGTAAGATCTCCTTTTTCGACAATCCTTCCTTGGTGCGTTTGGCTACGTAGTCCCTGGTGCGTTGGTCATGATGCATCCGCACCAACGCGATCCGATGCAACGCAGAATTCGCCCGACGATCACCACCCCGGTTGAGACGGTGCCGATGAGTCCGTCCAGAACTAGCCGGAATCGGTGCGGCCCCGCACAGATGAGCTAATGCTGCCTCGGAGTGAATCCGGCCTGGATTATCCCCCACACTGACAATCAGATCAGCAGCCACCACGGAACCACACCCAAATATCGAGGTCACATGCGGATTGATCATCTCAACCAGGATACTGATGTGTTTTTCCAGCTGCGTACCCTGTTTCTGTAAATCACGATAGGTGGTGGCTAATGTCTTCAACGCGAGGAGCACCCCATTTCTGGGGTCGGCCAGGTCAGCTGATGGTCGGCACCGGGACAAGGCCTCCACCATGACCAATGTGGACATCGCACTATAGCGGCGTCGAATCTCATCGGGTGCTGTGACCAGCAACGATTTGATCGTTGTCATCAGTTTCGCTGCTGTCATCACGAGCTGACGGCGGGTGATCTGCAACCCACGGAGGGATTCCACTGGCCCGGAAGTGTCTTTCGGGATGCTTAAGGCTTCCCCGGTGAGCACCTGGCGGGCGGCAGCGACAGCATCAACGGGGTCTGATTTGCCGTCCCGGCGTCGAACGGCCCGGGTAGGGCGTAAGACTTCTACGACTGAGTATTTCTGGGTGCGAAGGTGGCGTGTCAGGCCTGCTCCATAGGAGCTGGTTCCTTCCACACCGACGGTGGTGACACCGTAGGTTGCCATGAACTCTGAAATCGCCACGTAGCCAGGGTTGGTGGCGGGGAAGGTGTCGGTGGCGATGTGCCGGCCGGTGTCCGAAATAACGGCAACAGTGTGGGTATCGGTGTGGGTGTCGATTCCGGCAACGGGGCCGGTGGGGCAGTCGAAAGTGGTAGACATTGGGGATCAGGTCCTGTCTGTGAGCAAACGTGCGGGTGACCCGCGATCCGGGGTTTCCGGGCAGACAAGACGCTGATGGGACGACTACACTAGACACCTGCCGGGGTGGTCACGGTGGAGACGTCACGCTCCTATAAGGTCATGGGCGGATTCACCAGATTGCGGTACAGGGTCGGAACTAACATGGAAGACAGATCACGCTGAAGGCACATGAGGAGATCATGGCCAGTCAAGAAGTGGGTCATTCCACGTGGTTCCGATCCTGTATTCCCATTATCAGCGTCTAGAAAGAAGCGTTTGACGTAGGCGAGATAAATATTAGATATATGCATTGGCCATAGTCCTATTCTTTAACCTTTGCCAGGGATCTTGCGTTTAGCATGAGCTGGACCCTAACACCGCTCCTGACACTGTCCTCGATTCAGAAAGAACAGATACACCACTTCCATGGGCTTGACCGGATCCTCTTCGAAATCCAACAGTTGGCCTTCTTGGATATCCCCAGTCATTCCTGGTGCGATAGCTGCAAGAGCGGTGAGGATACTTTTTAACTCTACCTCTGAAATAGGTGCGTGGTAGCACGAGTCGTTTGAAACAACTCGACAACAACTAATGCAATTTAGTCGAGTCTATAAGACGATACCTGCAGTTAAACACTATAAAACAAAGTTGTTTCAAGTTGTTTTGCAATTGACCAAGTGAATGGAGTGCTATACCGCATGAAGAAAAAGCCCGCAGCCAAAGGTGGCTGGGGGCTAGGAGATGCTCAAGACCTTTAGTGCCTAAGGCTGCCGGCTTACTGCTTGATAGCGGAGACCTCGAGCTCAATCTTGATCTCCTCGGAGACCAGCACGCCGCCGGTCTTCAGCGGGGCGTTGAAGTCGATGCCGAAGTCCTTGCGGTTGATCTTGGTGGTTGCCTCGAAGCCCAAGCGGGTATTGCCAAATGGGTCCTCAGCGGTAGCAACATCGTCAACGTCGAGGTCGACGGACTTGGTGGTGTCCTTAATGGTGAGGTCACCGGTGACGGTGCCGTTGCCATTCTCATCAACGTTGAGGTTGGTGGCCTTGAAGGTGATCTCCGGGTACTGCTCTACTGCGAAGAAGTCCTCATTTTTTACGTGTGCATCGCGGTCATCGTTGCCGGTGGTGATGGAAGCGGTGCGGATGGTTGCCTCAGCAGCGGACTCGGCGATGTTCTCGGCCACGGTGATGGTGCTTTCGAAGTCTGCGAAGTTACCGCGAACCTTGGTCACCATCGCGTGCTTGGCGACGAATCCGATAGCGGTGTGGGCTGGGTCTAGTGCGTAGGTACCTGCTGCGAGGGACATGATGAATACTCCTAAGGCTGTTGTGTGCGTTACGCCCCACCGTGTACGTACCACTTCTAAATAGCCAACACGTGAAGTAAATGATTTTTGAACGTGCAGTTCAAAGAGGTGTGAATGCGGAAAATCTTAAGAAAGAAGGCCGAATCGAGGGTCGTGTCCTCGATTCAGCCGTGTGGGCTGTGCCTAGGGCTGCCCGACGAGACCAATGTCTGCGATGGTTGCCTTATCGGACTTGGGCAGCTCGGTGATCATGAGGAGGAGGCCGTCGAATTGCTCGGTGGTTTCCTCCAGCTCGATATCTTCCTTGCCGCTTTCGAACTTGCCCCTGGCCAGTTGGTGCAGGGAGCCAGCTTGTGGGTTTTCCGGATTGAAGCTGTCCTGATTTACGCCATAGACGGCGTACTTTGCCCCAGTGGAGTTGGACTGCACCACCGGCAGTACCGCAAGGTGCGTTGGCGTATCCAAGGTGACGAGGACGCCGGTGTCCTCCTCTTCGGTGGACCAGGTGGTGGCCGTTTTGCCGTCGATAAGCGCTGCATAGTCCTTGTTATCAGGGACGGTAACCGCAGAGGAAGGCTGGAGACGCACCGGCGGGGTATCCGGAATGTCCGTGCTGCCATGGATGGTCTCGCTGACCGGGTTGGATGCCTCCACATTGCTGAGCAAGGACATGATCCAGGTGGTGAGCGCGGCCATTGCTACGACGAAGATGGTGGCGAAGATGCCGATGACGATGACGCCGGAACCGGAATAACCGCGGCCGCCAAAGCCGGGTTCTTGCGCCGGGTCATCCTCTTGATCCGGTTCTACCTGTGCCTTCACCGGCAGGGCCTCAGGTGCTTCTTCTGGTTCATCCGGTGCGAAGTCGCGCAGGCGCTGGGCGATGCCGGCCAAGGTTAGCGCCTGTGCCTCTTGCAGCTCCTCCATCTTTTCCTCGCGGCTGTCCTCATCAGCACTATCGAGTCCGTAGTGCGCATCTTCGACGCGCTGGGCGGCCTCGTCCGCGGGAAGGTTGGCGTCCTCAGAAATATCGCGCAGCTTCTTCGGCGAAGGCTCCGTGGACTCTACGAGCAGCTCGAGGGCGGAGCTTAGAGCCTCGCGGTCGGTAGCGGCGGAGGTGCCATCCAGCACGGCGGGGAAGGCAACCTTGACCACGCCATCGGTAGAAACGCGGAAACGATCGCGGTGTTCCACGCCGAGGATGAGGCCGGCATCGTGGGCAGCGGCGGCGTCTGCAAATAGCGGTGCAGTAGCACGAGCCACGGAATGGGGATCGAGGTTATCGGCCTCAGCCACCTGCTTAAGGGAGGTGCCCTCAAACCAATCCGCCACTACCAGGCAGCCAGTGCGATAAGACAGAACCTGGATATTATCCGCCACGGTATCGAGCTCCAGCTCGGCCAGGCGGCGGGTATTGCGCGAGATCTCTGCGGAGCGGCGGGCGGCAACTCCCGGAGTCGATGGCGCAATCGGCGCCAGGCTATTGGTATCGACGAACGTCAAGGCGACCAGTCGGCCGGTGGACTGTTCGCGTGCCTGCCAGAACTGCGCACCAGTGACCGCACCGTGATCTTGGAGCAGGCGGAAGCGGCCATCCGATACCGGGGCACCCGGCACGAGGCGTGGTCCGCGGACGATACCGGCGGACATCGGCGGCGGCACCAGGGTGGCGTTGAAGGCGTCCTGGGAGAATACCGGTTGAATTTCCGGTACGTCGGGCTCCTCCAGCTCGATGGCCTTGGAGGAATCGACCTTGATGAAGCGGGACATGCCCGGGATGCGCTGTAGGGCACGGGCCAGGTTCTGGACCTCCGGCAAGGAGGACTTGGACAGCACCAGGCCGGTGGCGATGAGGAAGATGATGCCAAGCACCGCGACCTTGATCAGCGAGACGATGGACGGCAGATTCTCCGGGAGGAGCCAATTCACGCCCCAATACAGCGCCCAGGAGACGACCAAGCCCACCAGGCCGGCACCGGAAGCCCACAGCACGGTTTGGGTGACGGCCTTGCCGCCGAGGCTGCCGAGCTTGCGCTTGAGCAGGAAGCCGCCAATGACCGCACCGGAGACGAAGCCAAAGCCATTGGCCGTACCGAGCAGAATCACCACGCGGTCCGGGTTGGACGTCATCAATGGTGCCAAAAGCGTGAGGACGATCTTGGTCAGCGTGATGCCGGCGATGATGAAGGTAGGCGTCCAGGCTTCCTCGCGGGCATAGAACACGCGCAGGTGCAGCAGCACCAAGGCATACGGGATGAGCGTGAAGGCGGAGAAGCTGATGGTCAGGCCGAGCTGCTCGGCGCTCTCGGCGCCGTAGGCACCGTATTGGAAGAGGGCGCGGGCGATAGGAACGCCGAAGCCGGTCATAAAGATGACGATGGGGATAAGCGCGATGAAGGTCAGCTTGGAGCCTAGGGTGAGATCGCGGACCACGGCATCTACATCGCCGTCGGCGGCGTTGCGGGACAGGCGCGGCATAATCGCCGTCAGGAGCGTCACGCCGATAACGCCATAAGGCACCTGCAGCATGAGCCAGGCATTCTGATAGACCAGCGGTGCGCCGGCATCCGCATAGGCGGCCACGCGGGAGGTGACCACGTAGCCCAGCTGGGAGATGGCCACATAAGTAATGATGGCCAAAGCCATGCCGCCGAATTGCTTGATGCGCGCATCCAGGCCCCATTTGGGGCGCAGATTAATGCCGGCCTTTTTCAGATACGGCAATAGGATGAGGCACTGCACCATCACCGCTGTGGTGGTGCCCAAGCCCAAGAGCATGACGTGGGGATCGGCCACCGGCGTGGGCTCATGCGGGTCTAGTTGGCCGGGCAGGAAGCGATAAGCCAGCAGCACGCCAATGGAGATGAAGTTATTGATCACCGGCGCCCAGGCGCCCGGACCAAAGATATTCTTGGTATTGAGCACGGCCTGGAAGAGGGCGAAGAGGCCGTAGAAAAGAATCTGCGGCAGGAGCAAGAAGGCCAAGGAAGTTGCCTGCACGGCATTGGCCTTGGAATCTTCCGGCAGCATCATCCTGGTCAAGAAGGGGGCGAGCACCACAGAGGCGATGGTGACTATGCCCAGGATGGAAAAGGCCAGGGTAAATAGCCGCCGGACAAAGGTCTCGCCGCGGTCCGTGTCTTCCTTTTCGGCGCGCACGAGGACGGGCACAACCAGAGAGGTCAGCACCGCACCCAAAACGATCTCGGTGACGAGGTTGGGAATCTGGTTGGCGCTGCTAAACGCAGTTCCCACCGTGGCGCCGAGCGTGGCGCCGATGAGCATCTGGCGCAAGAAGCCGGTGATGCGGGACAGCAGCGTCGCGATGGCCATCGTGCCTGTTGCGCGGATAACATCCTGATTGGATGATTCATTGTCTGCGTTGCGTCCAGTGAGCGCGGACTTATCCTCCTCAGGAGGAACGGTGGTGTCCTTCACCGCTGGGGTGGGGCGCTTTTCTGGTACCGGAGCGGGAGGAGAGGCCTGGACGATGCGGCCGCGGGCACCCGCCGGGGCGGGGTGCTCTGCCGGCACGGCGGCATCCTTCGGGTCAACTACACCCGCAGGTGACTTCTCCACGTGTTCGGCCTCGCGGCCAGTCTTATCAGTCATAGAGGATACAACTTCAACTTACTTTTTAAGCCTTTGTGATTTTTTGCGCCGATGGCGGCCTAGCCGGAAGAGCGTGGCTAAGACCAGCGCAAGGGCGCCGACTATGCCGACGCCATACACGCTTACGATACCGGCACGCGTTTGCACAGCGATATTGATGGGCTCGGAGATGGTCTGCTTTTCTGGGGTAGCAAGCCACAGGCCAATGTCCGTGCGATCGGCGTCCTTAGGCATATCGGCGGTCATGGATACAGTAATAGACCCCTTGGCCGGAATACGGACGCTCTTGGGTGTGTTGAGGCGCGCGCCATCGGGGGCGTCGTATTGCAGCTTGGCCTCCACCGGTAGTGGCAGTCCATTTTCTGCCACGATGAGCAGCGGCGATGACTCAGATACGCGGGTATAGACATTGCCCGGTGGGATAAGCGCCACAGAAGAACGCAGGTCCCGCAGCGTATCGGAATGCACATCCATCGTATGAGTGAACCGGCGCTGCGCCTCTGCATTGCTTCCCAAGCTATCGCGGTTGGTCAGCGAGAGGGCGGCGAGCAGATCCCGGCGCAAAGGCAGGACGAATTCATAGCGAGTGAGCGCGATATCGGGCTCATCGACCATGATATTCATCAGCTCATCGGTATAGCGGGCCTGCTGTTCCACGCGGACGATATCGGATTCGGCAAAGGCGGCGGGATCGCTAAAGGGGCTGCCGGGCAGTGAACCGGGCTCCGCGGTCTCCTGCTTCAGGCTGCCGACGGTGCGCGGATGGGACTTACCGGAAGCGATGAGTGCCTCGGCAGAGTCGAGTGCGTACTCGGCCGCGCTGGGATCCAAGTAATTGGGCAAGCGTGCCACGGTGTCATCGCTCGCGGCCAAGCTCAGTGCGGCGCCGCCGGTGATGGCACGAGAAAGATCGGAATCGAGCGAGTAATCGTAGCGCAGCTCTGGGTTGGAATAGCCCACCGTCTGTGGTTTGGAGCCGGTTTGGGCGAGGAGGGCGCCCAGGGAGGCGTCGAAAGTCACGGCGCGGCCGGGCCACGAAGTATTATCCGCCACCAATGCGGGCAGGGGCAGCTGCTGATCCACATAGCCGGAGCCGACGGCGAGCACGGTGGTGGCCGGCTTGGCACCGAGAATTCGCTCGATGGTGTGATTGCCGCGTTGCAGTCCTTCGTAGGTAAGGAAGGGATTATTCGCTTTGGCCACGGAGGAAGCATTGGCGTTCGCCCACGGCATAGACATAAAGCAATCGAGCTCGCGCAGGCGCTTGAGCCAGCGGGCGGCATCCTCTTTCCCTGAGCCGGGTTCGAGGTGCACATCGTCCTCGTTAGTGAACCATGAATCGCGCAGGCGCTTAGGGCGCTCGGCTTGAGCTGGGCGGGCAGAGCCCACCTTATAGCCCTCCGCCATGCGGTTGACCGTATCCAAGAGGGCGGGATCGATGGCTACGCAGCCTGCCCCGCGCAGGTCGTGGTCGGCGTACGTGCTGACCAAGCGATCGAGCCGGCCGCCCTCAGTCAGTTCATCTGCTAACTCATCAGAGGAGAGGATAAGCTCCTCTCCCCCAGCGCCGCCTGGTATCGAGTCGATATCGGAGCTGATGGGATAGATCACGGTGAGATCGTGGGGTGTGGGATCTGAGGGGGCATCGCCAAGCGCCTGCTCCTTCCCCTTCACCTGGCCTACCAGGCGCTCCTCCGCAAAGCTAACCGCCTCGCCGCCTACGGTGCCGGTGAGGGTAAACAGCAGCGGATAGGAGCCAGGCTCTTCGATGGCCAGGGTCTGCTCCCCGTGCAGGGAGGTGGGAACCTGGAAGGTGACCTCCCGGGATTCGCCCGGCTGCAGGGGCGCGGTGGTGGTGCTGGGACCGTAATACGGGAATTCGCCGGTGGCCAGCTGCGTGCGGGCCTGCGCGGTATCCTCCACGGCATTGCCGCGGCGGCTCGTGAGCTGGAGATCCTCCATGGCTTCATCGGTAGGATTGTGCAGCCGGAAGGTCAGTTTCAGGTTCTTGCCCACGGTAAAGGGCTCGGCCGCAAGGAGATCAAGAGTGGCCCGCTCCGGCCCGCGCGCGCCCAACCATGCCTGGATATCCTGCTGCTTTTCGGCGGCCGAGTCCATCTGCGCGGCGGCCTCTGGTAGCGGCAGGCACACGCCCCACCCCGCTACCGCCATGCAGCCGCCCACGACGGCCCAAGACTTCAGGCGCTGGCGCATTACCGTGGGGTCACTTTCCCCGCCGCGGCTTCCTTTCGTGCGAGATCGGGAAGGAGATCATGCGCGATGCGCGCCAGCTTTCGCTCATCGGCGTAGGCCAAGTGCTCGATGAGTTCAGAGACGGGGATCCACGAGACCTCAGTGACCTCTGGATCCTCATCGTTCATAATGCCGTCTACAAAACGCAGCAGGTGGTGGTGCACGGTCTTATGGATGCGTACCCCATCAGAGACGAACCAGTAATCAATCATGCCGAGGTCCGCAAAAACCTCACCAGAAATGCCGGTTTCTTCCCATACCTCGCGTTCAGCGGTGACCTCCTTGGCCTCGCCATTTTCCACGTGGCCCTTGGGCATGGACCACAGCAGGCGCCCGCGGCGGTCGAGGCGGCCGATGAGCGCCACATAGAGCCGGGAAAGGTCGACGTTGCCATTGGCATCGACGCACTCCGCCAAGCCGGAGACAACGAGGCCGCCCGCGGAGGTTTCATCGCGGGTTTCCATGGCAGTGGATTGGCCATTGCCACCGCGGTAGGGCTTGCGCTGCTGAGTGGTGCGGCGCGCGCGATTATCCGGCCGGCGGCGCCGCCTGCGCCGAGACCGGTTGCGGTTGCGGCCGCCTCCCTTGGAGGGGCCCTGTTCTTGGTTAGTCATCCTTACCAATCGTAGTAGACTCTCACCCGTGAATTTTCAGGACACTCAGCTAATCGGCGTTCTTGCCCGCGCGGAATCCACCGTCTCCTCCCTCAGTAGCCTGCTGGGCGGACTGGTGGAGAAATTTGCCGCGCGCGGCTACTCGCTCTACCTCGTGGGCGGCTCTGTGCGCGATGCGCTTTTGGGCCGCTTGGGAAATGACCTGGACTTTACTACCCCGGCTCGCCCCGAGGTGGTCAAGGAGATCCTCGATGAGTGGGCCGAAACCGTGTGGGATACCGGCATAGACTTCGGTACCGTCTCCGCGGCCTACAAGGGCCAGCAGATTGAGATCACTACCTTCCGCTCCGATTCTTATGACGGCCAGTCCCGCAATCCTGAGGTGGTTTACGGTGACACCTTGGAAGGCGATCTTGTCCGGCGCGACTTCAAGGCCAATGCGATGGCCATTGAGCTGCTTGCCGACGCCTCCTTTAAGTTCCACGATCCCCTCCACGGCCTCCGAGACATAGCTGACCGGGTGCTCGATACCCCGGATAAGCCGGAGATCTCCTTCCACGATGATCCTCTCCGCATGCTGCGTGCGGCTCGGTTTGCCTCCCAGCTAGAATTTCGCGTGGCCGATCGCGTCGTGGAGGCCATGCGGGATATGGCTGGTGAGATCCAGCGCATCACCGTGGAGCGCGTGCAGGTGGAGCTGGATAAGCTCATCTGCGGCACGGCCCCGTGGGATGGCATTGATCTACTGGTATCTACGGGAATCGCGGACTATATCTTCCCGGAGATCCCCGCGCTACGCATGACCGCGGACGAACACGCGCAGCACAAGGACGTCTATGCCCACTCGCTCAAGGTGCTAAGCCAGGCCATGGATCAAGAGGAAGATGGTCCAGACCTCGTTCTGCGCTGGGCGGCGCTGCTGCACGATATTGGCAAGCCGGATACCTTTGATAACACCGATGGCAAGGTCTCCTTCCACCACCACGAGGTGGTGGGCGCCAAGCTCGCCCGCAAGCGCCTGCGGAAGTTGAAATACCCCAAGGCCACTACGGAGGCCATCGGCCAACTGGTTTATTTGCATATGCGCTTCCACGGGTTTGGGGAAAATCAGTGGACTGATTCCGCCGTGCGCCGCTATGTCACCGACGCCGGCGATCTCCTTCCCCGATTGCACAAGCTGGTGCGCGCCGATTGCACCACCCGCAATGCCAAGAAGGCCCGTCGCCTCCAGCGCACCTACGATCAGCTGGAAGAGCGCATCGAAGAGATCGGCCGCAAGGAGGACCTGGCGCGCGTGCGTCCAGACCTCGACGGCAACGAGATCATGGAGATCTTAGGCCTCCAGCCCGGCCCTGAGGTGGGCCAGGCGTGGTCCTATCTCAAGGAGCTGCGCCTCGAGCATGGACCCCTCGAGCGCGAGGACGCGATTGCGAAGTTGCGCGAGTGGTGGGATTCTAAACAGTGATGTTTGCCGATAGATTATTCAACGCCCTCGAGCGCAATGACCCCGCCCCCGGCCAGCTGCTCATCGCCGCTCCGGGCATGCTTTCGCCGGAATTCGCCCGTTCCGTCATTCTCGTCATTGAGCACAATGACATGATGACCTTCGGCGTGGATCTGACCAAGCGCTCCGAGGTGGCGATTTTCAATGTGCTGCCAGAATGGCTTCCCGTTGTGGCCAAGCCGCAGGCGCTGTACATCGGCGGCCCGCTCAATCAGCAATCCGTCGTAGGGCTCGCGCAGACCAACCAGGGCGTCGATCCGGACAAGCACGACCGACTCACCCGCCTCGCCCCGCGCCTCGCGCATGTGGATCTGCGCGCGGAGCCGGAAGAGATAGAGCCCTTGGTCTCGGGTATGCGCATGTTTGCCGGCTACGCCGAGTGGGGCCCGGGCCAGCTAGAAGAGGAAATCGAGGCCGGCGAATGGTTCGTCTCCCCTGCCCTGGCCCAAGACGTTATTACGCCGGGCCCGGCCGACCTCTGGTCCGATGTTATGAAGCGCCAACCCATGCCGTTGCCGTTGTACTCCACCTATCCTGTCAACGTGGAAGACAATTAATTCCTATCGAGCTGCAGGCAGTGGGCTACACTAGCCCGCATGCGTGAGGATATTGCACAAGGCTTGCGGGATACCTGGGCCGCCGCCATCGGCCTTATTCCCCTCGGCCTAGCCTTCGGCCTGCTCATGGTCCAATCTGGCTTCAGTTGGTGGTGGACGCCTATTTTCTCCATCGTCATTTACGCCGGCTCGATGGAGTTCCTCGCCATTTCCATGGTCACCGGCGGCGCCACAGCCGTGGCTTCTCTAGTCACCGGTTTCATGGTGAACTTCCGCCATATTTTCTATGGCCTCACCTTTCCCCGCCACCGCATTCGCTCGCGCCTAGGCAGGGCTTATTCCACCTACGCGCTTACCGACGAAACCTATGCCATCGTCTCCTCCCTCCCCACCGATGACCGTCCGACCGGGGCCCGGATCCTCACCATCCAAATTTTTTGTCAGGCCCTGTGGGTAGGCGGTGGCATTGTCGGTGCTCTCGCCGGCCAGGTCATTCCCTCTACCGTGCAGGGCATGGAATTCGCCCTAGTGGCGCTGTTCGTCGTGCTGGCTATGGATTCCTTCCGCAATAACCAGGACCTTTCTTTACCCCTAAGCGCGGCGATGGTGGGGATCCTCGCGGCCGCCTTCGCCCCTGGACAACTCCTCATGGTGGCCCTGAGCGCCTACTTCATCCTGCTCATTATTCGGTACCTATCCCCACGCGTCGATGCGGCTTTTACCTTGCGTAGACGAGGCGACGTTAAGAGATTCCGTGAGGAGTACTAATGCCCGCTGGAATCACCCTTGCTTCCATCGCGGCCGTCCTAGTTCCCGTCGGCCTCATTACCGTTGTACTACGCCAACTTCCTTTCTCCTTTGTGAAATGGATGAAGGATAGTCAGTTCTTTTCCTTGCTCGGCATGATGATGCCTGTCGGAGTGATGACCATCTTGGTGGTGTATACCGTCCACGGGCAGTCCAGCGCCCCCGGTGGCATCTGGGCGGCTCTCCTCGGAGTGGTGGTCACTTTCCTGCTGCATCTGTGGAAGCGGGAGTCTGCGCTGTCCATCTTCGGCGGAACCGCCTTCTATATGCTCCTCGTCAACGTAGTCTTGTAGCCCTTGCGATTCTTATAGGCCGAACTTGGCGGTGGCTTCGGACCACAGGGCGTCGAACCGAGACTGGTCCACGTACTGCGTGCTAATGTCCGGAAAATCGTCGTAGGTGTCCGGGTGAGGGACAACCTCTTGCGGCTGATCCACGTTGCCCGTGGAACTACTCGGTGTTGCTACCCCGACGATGGCATCCGAGGGATCAAGCGCAATCATGCGCACCATGCGGCAGCTGCGGGCATCGCGCTCTTCCATTTCCGCCATGTGAATTGCTGAGCCGACGCCGGGCACATTCAGTTCGGTTCGTACGTAAAGGTAATTCGTCATGGCACTTAAGTGTAGTTACGTGCTGGGGTGCTGCGCGTAACGAGCCGCTAGCCACGAACACATCATCAACTGAACCTGGTGGTAAATCATCAACGGGAGGATCAGTAGACCAAGAGACGCGCCGCCAGAAGCAAAGATAACCGAGGCCATGGGGAGTCCCGTGGCCAATGATTTTTTCGATCCACAGAACTCGATAGCGATGGTATCGGCGCGGTTGAATCCCATCTTTTGGCTCGCCTTTCTGGTGAGCCACAGCATGAAGGCAACGAAGATTGCGGCGAAGACGACCAGGAACGCCAGGTCCCACAGAGAAATAGAGGACCAAATTCCGTCCACCACACCCTTAGAAAAAGCGGAATACACCACCATCGCGATTGAGCCGCGGTCCACGACTTTAGTGGCCTTGCTTTGTGCAACCTTGCCTACCCAGCGCCGAGTAAGCTGACCTAAAACAAATGGCGCTAACAATAGAAGGGCGATTTCGCCGAATACTGACGTATCGATGTGAACTCCTCCCCCAGTTCCCATGAGGAACATGACGAGCAATGGAGTGATGATCACTCCCACTAAGTTTGAGGCAGAAGCCGATACGATTGCGCCCGCCACGTTTCCCTTCGCGATTGAGGTGAAGGCAACCGACGACTGCACCGTGGATGGAACCAGCGTGAGGAATAAGATGCCCAGGTACATGTCGTGCGATATGACAGCGGTGAGTGGGCGCAGAGCTATGCCTATAAGCGGGTAAACCACAAAGGTGAAAGCGAGAATTGTGAGGTGTAGCCGCCAGTGCTTGAGCCCGTTGAGGGCTTCTTGAGTGGAAAGCCTCGCGCCATACAAGAAGAAGAGTAGCGCGATGGCCACGTTTGTTAATTGGCCGACAATGTCGGCAAAGTTCCCGCGGGCTGGTGCGATTATCGCAATGATGACCGCCAGGATAATGAGGACAATAAGCGGGTCGGGCTTTTTCAAACGCTGCAGCATGCTAAGAGTTTAAACCCGGTTCGTATTCACATGCTGCAGATACTCGAGCCGAGAAAACACAACCCGTGTAGTTTCACGTGAAACCACACGGGAAATGCTCTTTAGGCCGTGGTGACGTTAGAGCCGTCTTGTTTAACTTCGTATTCTTCCAATGGATCGCGCCCCGGGCCGGAGATTACGCTTCCATCGCTGAGATTGTAGGAGGTGTTGTGCGCCGTGCAGGTGGCCGTCATGCCATCGATCTCGGTGATTGGATTGTGCTGGTGGGGACAGGTTTGGGAGTAGGCCTTAAACTCGCCTTCCTTGGGCTGGGTGAAGATCACGCCATCAACAATCTTCGCGGAGCCAATCGGAATCTCGGTCGCCGCAATTTCTGCGGACGGAGAGGAGCCACAGGCCGCGGCGTAGGCGCCTGCAAATGTGGTGGCGGTTCCAAGCAAGAACATTCGACGAGAGCACTTAATCATGTCTCTACTCTAGCCCGTTGGTCTCGCGTAATGTGTCATACTCGTTTGTCCGGTTGACATTATAGTTTCACGTGAAACTCTGAACTTAGTCAGCTAGGAGACCCTCCCACGTATCCGGAGAGCCATCGTAGGTAGCGATAAGTTCATAGGTGCCGGACTCAATTCCTAAATCATCAACGATGCTCTGTGCAGATTGCTGTTCGTGTGCTTCTGCTACGGCCGTCGTTACCTTGTGGTCTTGCTCAGCGTAAGCGCCGATCACAAAAGTTGAAGCGGCGATGGCCGCCAGGGCGGTACTTTTCTTCATGCACTATATTCTGCCCTTCAGGGGGCTGGTTGCGCTTTGGCCTGCCAGGCTTCCATGGCACCTTTACGTAACCTCTATCCTCTCTCGCAGAAACAGGATAGCAAAGATAAATCAACTATTTGTTTGTGCAAGTATGGGGGCAATCAAGAAAACGGAAGATTGAGAAATTCGACAGTTACTAAAAACGCACAACGCCCGGCCCTCCTTAATACCGTCACGGTTACTAAACCTAAGTGCTTGCGGATGCTTCCTATGCACATGGGATAGCTACAAAAATTCCCCTTCTGGACGGAAGATGAATCTTTCTCCAGAAGGGGTTGGTTGCGCAGCAGTGCGTGCCTACCTGTCGGATTCGCGAGCGGCGTGACGGAGCGCGTCTACATCAACTTGGGGAGCGGATGCTGCGGTGACCTCTTCCCCACCGCAACCGTCGGAACCACAATTACAGGATTCTCCGCAACCCTCCTCATCCGCGTGTGCTTGTTCGTAGAGGAACGCGGCACGTGAGCCGAGGTTAGAACCGATGGAGAGGGCTAGAACAGCGGCCACAAAAGTAAGAACCGGGATGAGCCACATCCAGCCCTCAGCGCGGAGCGCGACGATGCCGCCAAAAACTAGGCAGACGCCGCTGAGTATCCAGAATGGGCCGGCGACGCGATGGGCATTGTCCCATGCTTCACGAGACTTGCGAATTTCCTGTAGGCGCAAGCCGATATAGCTGTTTCCAGGTAGGCGCTTGGTTGAGGCCAAGGCTCCCACGACGATAAGAAAGACGGCGAGGATTAAAAAGATGATTCCCACAGCGATCATGTACTTAGTTTAACCTTGTAGCGCCAAGATGAAAATCGTCGCTGGGGTGAGTGTTCTGACTATGCCTCCAGTCGGGTAGTATGCCTTTAAGGTCGATCGATAGATATTGAAGCGGCCGTTGCCTCTGTACCGCGCTGTTTCACTCTGGAACTTTTACCAAGGGGCGAAACACCCGATTTGATTGTAAGTACATGAATTTCAAGAAACTCTCGGAATCTCTGTTGTTCCGCATCATCGTCGCCATCATCCTTGGCGTGGTGGTGAGCCAATTCGCGCCAGAATGGTTTGGCCGCGTATTCGCCACCTTCAATGGACTCTTTAGTAACTTCCTCAATTTCTTTATTCCGGTCCTCATCTTCGCGCTTATCGCCCCGTCGATTGCTGGTCTGGGACGAGGGGCCGGAAAATGGTTGGGTATTACTGCAGGCATTGCCTACGGCTCAACGATTGTTGCGGGTCTTCTTGCCTACGTACTTGCGCACTGGCTCTACCCCACCATACTCAGTGGTCAGGATCTGATTACAAATGTCTCCGATATTGATGAGGGGGCACTCACTCCGTACTTCGAGGTGGAAATGGCGCCGCCTTTTGAGGTTATGACGGCTCTCTTGTTGTCATTCTGCATCGGTGTAGCGATGACTACAGTGAAGTCCGATACCTTGTATGCGGTCACAAAGGAATTGGAGAGCGTAGTAGTCAAGGTCATTTGGGGCTTTGTAGTGCCAATTCTGCCCTTCTATATCTTCGGCATGTTCTTGGGCTTGGGCATGAATGGCAATTTGGGCTCAGTACTCTCGGCCTTCGCGAAGGTCCTGATCCTGGCGGTTGTCATGACTCTGGTTTACCTGGTGCTCCAGTACATCATCGCTGGTGCCATCACCGGTAAGAATCCTTTCAAGGCATTGCGCAATATGGTGCCGGCATATTTCACCGCACTGGGAACCTCTTCTTCTGCCGCCACCATCCCGGTGTCTATGGAGTCCACCTTGAAGAATGGCATTTCGAAGCCGGTGGCAAGCTTCGTTATCCCACTGTGTGCGACCATTCACCTCTCTGGTTCCATGATTAAGCTGACGCTCTATGCCTTTGCGATTGTGTACATGGCGAACCTGGATATTAGTACGAGCACCGGCCTTGGTTTCATCTTCCTGTTGGGAATCATGATGATTGCGGCACCAGGTGTGCCTGGCGGCGCGGTTATGGTCGCAGCTGGACTACTGGCGGATATGATGGGCTTTGACGATGGCATGGTGGCGCTGATGATCGCGGCCTACATCGCCATTGACTCGGTCGGCACGGCTGCCAACGTTACTGGCGACGGCGCTATCGCGATGATCGTGGATAAGTTCGCGGGCTCCAAGAAGGACCACACCGAAGAGGAATCTGCAGAAGCAACCGCGTAGAGGCTTTTTATAGGGAACCCTCCTCAGCTGCCGAGAGCTGAGGAGGGTTCTTCGCGTCTTCAGGACTACTCTTGAGTCGCTGCCTTCATGCGAGCTACATACTCGGCGAGTTCCTTATGCAATGCTCTCTCGTCGGAAATGCGGCCTGGAGTTCCTTCCACTGGCCTGCCTTCCGCGTCTGTTTCACGTGAAACGTGGCGATCGATAATCTTGGTGATTGCGGATCCTGTAATGGCCCCCGCTGCCCCAGCGGCTACGGCATCGCGCACGTGTTCAGGCTCGGAAATGCCGAATCCGAGCAGTACCGGAGGTCCGTCAAACTTCTTGATGTTAGCGACGACTTCTTCGAGGCCAATTGTTTCTGATTGCTTTTCGGCACCGGTAACTCCATCTCTCGATACTGCGTAGATGTAGCCGCGTGAGCTTTGAGCGACGCCCTCGAGGGTGTGCGCAGTCGCGCGGGCCGGGGCGATAAAGATTGGGTCAATACCGGCTTTTTCTGCTGCGGTGATAAATGGAGCGCCTTCGCGCACGGGGACGTCGGGAAGCAAGATGCTGTCCGCACCCGCTTCTGCAAACTCGGCGTAGAACCGGTCGAAACCGCGAGTGAACGCCACATTGCCGTAGATGAGCATGCCGATGGGAAGCTCGGGAAATTCCGCGCGTATTGTTCGCACCTGTTCCAAGGCGGAATCTACGGTGGCGCCGCCATCGATCGCGCGAAGGTGGGAGGCCTGAATGGTGGGGCCGTCGGCCACTGGGTCAGAAAATGGAACACCGAGCTCCAATGCATCGGCTCCGGCCGCGACGACCGTTCGCACGATGGCCAGCGTGTACTCCGGCGTGGGATCGCCCAACATAAGGAACGGGACGAAAGCGCCCTCTCCCCTGTTGCGCAGTGAGCGGAATAGGTCTTCGTATCGGGTGCTCATTAGTTCTTCTCCTGGAGCTTAAATTCTGGGTGGTTCTCAAGGGTGTGGCGAACGTGGTCGATATCCTTATCGCCGCGGCCGGAAAGGGAGACCAAGATGTTGATGTCCTCATCCTTCCGCTTCAAGGCGTAGGCCAACGCGTGAGAGGATTCGAGAGCGGGAATGATGCCTTCCTTAGTGGAAAGAAGCTGGAATGCTTCGAGTGCTTCGGCGTCAGTAATGCCGACATATTGTGCGCGGCCGCTGGCGTGTAAGTGCGCGTGCTGTGGTCCTACACCTGGGTAGTCGAGTCCGGCGGAAATAGAATAGGATTCTTCCACTTGGCCGTCCGCGTTGCGCATGAGGTAGCTGCGCGCGCCGTGGAGGATGCCAACCGTACCGTTGTTGATGGTGGCACCGTGCTTGCCGGAGTCTAGGCCTTCGCCGCCAGGTTCGGCGCCGACGAGTTCCACTTCCTCTTCCTCAATAAAGTCTGCAAACATACCGATTGCATTGGAGCCGCCGCCGACGCAAGCCACGACTACATCTGGTAGCCCACCGGTCCGCTCAAGCATTTGCGCTTTAGCCTCTTCGGAGATGACCTTGTGGAATTCTCGGACGATGGTTGGGAATGGATGCGGCCCGGCCGCGGTACCGAGGAGATAGTGGGATTCATGGAAGGTGGCGGTCCAATCACGGAGGGCTTCATTCACCGCGTCCTTAAGAGTTCCGGATCCGGTGTCGACGGCGACGACCTTCGCTCCCATCAGCTCCATACGGAATACATTTGGCTGCTGTCGGGCCACATCTTTCGCACCCATGTAGATCACACACTCGAGATCCAGCAATGCGCACGCAAGTGCAGTAGCGGTGCCGTGCTGGCCCGCTCCGGTCTCCGCAATAATGCGTGTCTTCCCCATCCGCTTTGCTAGCAGTGCCTGACCAAGGACCTGGTTCGTCTTGTGTGCTCCACCGTGAACGAGGTCTTCCCGCTTGAGGAAAATGCGCGCTTTACCCCCGAGGTTCCTCGCCTCTGCAATTGGCGTGGGCCGGCCGAGATAGTCACGCAAAAGTGTGCTTAGCTCTTTGCGAAATGCGGGGTCGTTTTGTGCGTCGACAAAGGCCTCCTCAAGTTGGTCGAGCGCCGGGATGAGGGATTCGGGGACGAACTGTCCGCCGAATTCGCCAAAGTATGCCGGAAGGAGCGTTTCACGTGAAACTGTCATCGTTCTCTTCTTTCTATGGGTGTGTGTAGTTCCGGATGGTGCTAAAGGCTTGGGCGATCAGTGAGGAGTCCTTGCGCCCAGGTGCATATTCCAGACCTGAATTGAGGTCGAGTCCCGCCGTGCCGATTGACAGTGCCTCTTCGAGGTTGTCAAGCCGGAGCCCTCCGGCGAGGAGGGATTTCTCCTTCACTTCATCGGGGATCGTCCGCCATTCAAAAGTGGTTCCCGTCCCGCCGCTGCCGGAGTCGAGGACGAGGGCCTCTACTTCTGGTACTAGGTCCGGCGTTAAGGCAGCGAATTCAGAGTTATTCATGTCGATGGCTCGCCAAAGGTTAAGGCCGTCAGCGACGCCCCGAACATCGTGAAGGAATTGCAGCTCTGCTTCCCTACTCCCTTGGAATGGGGCGTGAAGCTGGAGAACTTTGAGGCCGGGGATCTGGGCTATGCTCCGCAGCGTTTCCACATCCGTAGAGCGCGTCACGGCTACGTACTCCAGCTCTGGTTCCGCGGAAATGATGCTTTGTGCGGTTTCACGTGAAACACTGCGAGGTGAATCCGGCGCGAAGATGAGTCCCCCGTAACGGGCTCCAGCAGCGCGCGCTGCTTGTGCGGAGGAGGCGGTGGTAAGGCCGCATACTTTGTTGGCACCATAGACGAGGTCGCGCGCCGCCCGATCGATGTCCTCCTGGGAGGTGAGCTGGGAGCCTACAAGGAAAGCATGTGCGTGGGCCCCTAACCGGCGGACGGTGGCATTATCGCAGATTCCAGATTCGGAAACTATCGCCTTTCCGTCTGGAACATGGCGGGCTAGGCGTTCAGTGCGCCCTAGATCGATGCTGAGATCGTGGAGGTTGCGGTTGTTGATGCCGATGATATCGACACCGAAATTCACCGCGCGATCCACTTCGTCCTCGGTGATGGCTTCAGTCAAGACGTCTAGGCCGAGTTCGTCCGCCAGTGCCTTGAGCTCACCGTAGGTGTCATCGTCCACGATAGACATCATGAGCAAGATGGCATCGGCGCCGTAATAACGCGCGGCATAGACCTGGATGGGATCGACAATGAAGTCTTTGCACAGCACCGGTACATGGGTGGATAGCGCGACGGTCTGCAAGTGGTCGTAGTCGCCGCCAAACCGATTGGGCTCGCATAACACCGAGATGGCGGAGGCGTAACGGGAGTAGATCCGGGCGATATCACCGGGCCGATAGTCTTCACGGATCATGCCGAGGGACGGCGAGGCGGACTTGCACTCCATGATGAAGCGGTTGGTGCCACGGAGGGCGTCGGCAAGCGAACGCTCCGAGCGTGGCACGCTAGCTAAGTCCACGTGGGATAGCCGCTCCCGGAGTGCGGGCAGGTGAGTGCGGCGCTGGGCGACGATCTCCTCGAGCACTGTAGGTAATGCATTCCCGGACATCAACTCTCCTCCCCTACGGCATAGTTGGTGTTCTCGTGGAGCGCGAGCCAATCTTCAACAGTGCCGCTGCTAATCAGTTCCTTCGCGTGAGTGACTCCCGCCGCGATAGTCTCCGTGGTCCCGTTGAGGTAAAACATGGCGCCGGCGGTGCCGGCAATGGCGTCACAATGGGCGGGCTCGCCACGGCCGGCAAAAACCGCACGGAGGGCTTGGGCATTGGCGGCGCCGTCGCCGCCGGCTAGGTCCGCTAGTTCGTGGCGCTTGATGCCGAGGTCTTCTGGGGTGAGCTCATAAGAGACAATCTCGCCGTTGTTGAGCTCCCAGGCCTGCGTCGTACCGTGGGTAGCGATCTCATCCGTGCCAGCACCATGGACGACCAAGGCGCGTTCCCGGCCGAGCTCCCGGAAGACTTCCGCGATGAGTTGGCCTTGGGCTGGGTTGGCGATGCCCATGATTTGGAGAGAGGGGCGTCCTGGGGACAGGAGCGGTCCCAGCGTATTGAAGATGGTGGGGATGCCTAGCGCCTTGCGCACCGGTTGTACGTGGGCGACGGCTGGGTTGTAGGCCGGGGCGAATAGGAACGTGAAGTTGGAAGCTTTAAATTGGCGCACTGCTCGGGCGGCGTCCAGGTCCAGTGGGATATTCAGTGCTTCGAGAACATCGGCCGATCCGGACTTGGAAGAGACCGAGCGGTTGCCATGCTTGATCATCTTCACTCCCCCGGCGGCGGCAACGAGGGAGGCGCCCGTAGTGATATTGATGGTATTCGCGCCATCGCCACCAGTGCCGGCCGAATCCATGAGTCCTTCTCCGGTGATGGGGAATGGATAACCCACTTTCAAGAAAGCTTTGGCCGCGCCGGCAATGTCTGCGAAGGTCTCGCCGCGGGTGCGGATATGGGTAAGCAGCGCCGCGATATGAATATCGTCGTAGTCACCCACGGCCAAGGGGGTAAATACCTCCATGGCTTCTTCGATGGTGGGCTGAGGGTTATTCAGGAAGGCTTGCAAGGTACGCAGGGGATGGTGGTTCATTTTTAGTTCTCCGTATCCATAGTGGTGTGCGTATATAATTGATTGATGCAACGCTCAAGCATGAGGGGGCCGCGGGGCGTGAGGATGGACTCGGGGTGGAACTGGAAGCCGAGGGCGCTACCGTCATTCGTCTCGGCCGCCATGGCTACCTCTCCGATGTCCGTGGACGTACGCGCGAGACAACGCATCCCCTGAGGGAGGTCCGCGCATCCAAGCGAGTGATAGCGCGCCACCGGAACTTGCGTACCAAGGTGATCCGGTTGGTCCGGCTCGGTATCAGTGGCAAGGCCCTGAAAGACGGGGTGCATTACCCCGGCCTCGGTAAGAGTCATCGGGACGGATTTCCCGTGTACGGGCCCGCACGGTTCGACTGCGCCGCCGTGGTGCTCGAGTAGCGCTTGGAAGCCGAGGCACACGCCGAGGATCGGGATGGTGCCTAGGGTGGCGTCGATAAGCTCCATCATGCAGCCGGCGTCCCGTGGATGGCCGGGGCCCGGGGAAAGCACAATAATGTCGGGCTGCGCGCGCAGCACGTCGTGCACCGCTACGGTATTGCGAAACACGGTGGTATCTAACCCAGCGAGGGCATCGACGAGGTTGTAGACAAAAGAATCGTGGTTATCCAGAAGGACAATATGCGGCGAGCTCATCGCTGTACCTCCAATTCGGCTCCGTGTGCCATGGCGATGGCATGGAGGACGGCGTAGGCCTTGTGCACCGTTTCATCGGCCTCGCCTTGCGGCACGGAATCCTTGACCACGCCGGCGCCGGCTTGTACCACTGCGGTTCCGTCCTGGACGTAGGCCGAGCGGATGACGATGCAGTTATCCATGGCTCCATCGCCGCGCAGGTACCCCACCGCCCCGCCATAGGATCCGCGGCGCTTTCCCTCTGTGCGGCGGACCAGTTCGGTGGCGCGCAGTTTGGGTGCTCCCGTAAGCGTTCCCATATTCATGCACGCACGGTAGGCATCGAGCGCTTCGAAGTCTGGGTGGAGCGTCGCCGTGACGCGGGAGACCAGGTGCATGACCCGTGAGTAGCGGTCAACGTGCAGGAGTTCTGCCACTTGCCGGCTGCGGGGCACGGCCACGCGGGCGAGGTCATTGCGTGCTAGGTCCACCAGCATTGTGTGCTCCGCAATCTCTTTCTGGTCTGTACGCATTTCTAGCTCGTTGCGAATATCTAGTTCATGGTTGATGCTGCCATCCGGGTTGAGCCCGCGTGGCCGAGTTCCGGCGATGGGATAGAGCTGAATCTGCCTATCTTCTGGCGTGAATTTGAGATTTGATTCTGGCGAGGCGCCGAAGAGCTCATAGGCGGCACCGCGGACGTAGAACATATAGGGCGAGGGGTTGGTCTCGCGCAGCGCCCGGTAGGCAGCCAGGGCGTTGGGGCATTCCACGGTGAAGGCGCGCGCGGGCACTACTTGGTAGATATCGCCGGCGTGAATATTGCCTTTAAGCTTGTCGACGTCCGCCCGAAACCCCGCATCATTAACATCGGCCACCGCCCGGATCCTTTCCCTTTGCGGCGCCGTGGGAGGAGCAGCCACCGGCAGTGAAGCAAGAGAATCCAACTCTTCCCGCAGGCGCTTGTCGTCGATGTCCCAGCCTTCTAGGTGCGCAGTCCCTTGCAGGTGGTCCATTGCCAGGACCGTTTGGGCTACCAAGAATTCATAGTCCGGGTAAGTGTTGGCCCCCGGTTTAACCTCGGGCAGTTCCTCGAAAGTAGCAAGGTAGTCATAGGCGAATCCACCCCCAAGGAACGGCAATAAAAGAGTGGAATAGTTGGCTTCTAATTGCAGGAACCGCAAAACATCAGCGGTAGATTCGGCAAGAAGCCGCTCCCGCTCGTCTGGGTGTGTGGACAGCGAGAACTCGAAAACCGCGGTGGTAGTTTCACGTGAAACTAAGCGATGGTGGAACCGCTCCTCCAGGGAAGGGAGAAGCGACTCCCCTGCCTCCGTGAGAGCGCGTACCTCGACCCTCTGGCCGTGGCACGTTACTTTCAGGGCCGCCTTGAGTACGGCGAGGCAATTGAGATTCTTCTTGGTCTCAATGTCCGCGCTTTCAAGAAGTAGGGAGTCGTGCGGTTGTGCGAGGGCGTCAAAAACCGCGGCCGCGTCGCTGTCGTAGGGTATATCGCGAGTGGCGGTGTATGGCATTGCAGTGCCCTTTCGGTGGGTGAGGGAAACCGGGAAACGGATAGTGAGATTCCGCGAGCAGGGACACTAAAACGCCAAAAGGCCCGCAGAATGCGAGCCTAAAAATGGGAGGTGGAATAAGGCCCGCGGGTTACGCGCGCCACCACCAAGCAGTAGTCATCTTCTTCATATCGGTCATACTAACCTACATTTCTATAGCCTGTAAGGTAATCGATAAAAATATTCGCCCACTCCCCCTAAGCGCTTGTGCTTGGCGCAGGACCAAGAAGACCGGCTATCGATTCGCGGTACTGTGGGGTGCATTCACGCAATGGAGAAAGGTGATGAATATGAGCATCGATCAGAAGGAACTACTAGCGAAGGTCCCCACCCAGCTATTGATTGGCGGACAGTGGCGCGACGCGTCTTCCAGCGAGACCTTTGACGTAGAAAATCCGGCAACGGGCGCGACCATCGCCACGCTGTCGTCGGCGAATTCTGATGATGCGGTGGCTGCCCTCGATGCTGCCTGTGCGGTACAAGATGAGTGGGCGCGCACCACCCCGCGCGAGCGCGCCGATATTCTCCGCCGCGCCTTTGAGTTGTTACACGAGCGCGCCGATGAATTCGCCACCCTAATGACCCTTGAAATGGGAAAGCCTTTTGCCGAGTCCCAAGGTGAGGTCACCTATGGTGCGGAATATTTGCGGTGGTTTAGTGAGGAAGCCACGCGCGATTATGGCCGCTACTCCCCTGTCCCAGAAGGCACCTTGCGCATGGTTACCCGCCGCAAGCCCGTGGGTCCGTGCCTGTTGATTACTCCGTGGAACTTCCCCCTCGCCATGGCCACCCGAAAGGTTGCCCCAGCCGTTGCAGCGGGCTGCACCATGGTCCTGAAGCCGGCCAAGCTGACGCCGCTCACCGCGCAGTACTTCGCGCAAACCATGCTCGATGCCGGCCTGCCACAGGGTGTGCTCAATGTTGTCTCCGGCAGCTCCGCTTCGGCGATTTCGGAGCCCTTGCTTGCCGACGCCCGCTTGCGCAAGCTCTCCTTCACCGGTTCTACTCCAGTGGGCAAAACCCTTCTCAAGGGTGCCGCGGATAATGTCTTGCGCACCTCTATGGAGCTAGGCGGTAATGCACCGTTCATTGTTTTCGAGGATGCGGATATCGACCAAGCGGTTGCGGGAGCCATGGGCGCGAAGATGCGCAATATTGGCGAGGCTTGCACCGCGGCCAACCGCTTCGTGGTGCACGAGTCCGTGGCGGAAGAGTTTACGCAGAAGCTGGCAGCAGAGTTTGAGAAGCTCGTCGTCGGCAATGGCATGGACGAAGGCGTGACGTGTGGTCCGCTGATTGAGGCTAAGGCGCTCGACAATGTCGCAGCCCTGGTTGAGGATGCGGTGGACAAGGGGGCGACCGTTGTCACCGGTGGCACTCGCGGCGAGGGTGCGGGTCACTTCTATGCGCCCACAATCCTGAGCAATGTTTCACGTGAAACTCGCGTGGCTCAAGAAGAAATCTTTGGACCGGTCGCGCCCATCCTTACCTTCAAGGATGAATCGGAAGCGCTAGAGATTGCGAACGATACGGAGTACGGACTTGCCTCCTATGTATATACGGAGGATTCCGATCGCCTCTGGCGCGTTGCCGACGGCCTCGAGTTTGGCTTGATGGGATTCAATGCCGGTGTCATCTCCAATGCCGCTGCCCCATTCGGTGGAGTCAAGCACTCTGGTTTAGGACGCGAAGGCGGCGCCGAAGGTATTGAGGAATATACCTCGGTGCAGTACTTGGGTATCCGTGATCCTTATGTCGGCGCCTAGGATTCAAGAACTTTTCTTAAGCGTGAATAAGTCAACGCTACCTACACAGTGCGTAGCATTTTTCCAGTTCAAGGTGTAGCGGTTGCCGGTAGCCGCCCGTGTACGGGCGGCTTCGATAAGGGCCTGGAAAGCTTTTCAATTAACCTTTGTAGCCTGCGGGGCGTATAGTGCCTCTCCGTATAATTCAATTTCTATTTCCTTCGTCTGCGATGCGCGGCCTTATGGCCAGCGCGTGGAGAAGGAATTTTCTTTTTGTTATTTGGAGTGAGTATATGACGCCTACAGAATCTGCAGCGGCTAAGCCGCCGCTGATTACGCCTACGTTTGTCCTCGCGTGGGTGGCTAATTTTTGTCAGTTCTTGGTCTTTTACCTGTTCGTAACCACCATGGCCCTCTACGCGGTAGAGAGTTTCGGGGCATCGGATACCGTGGGCGGTTTCGCCTCCAGTGCCTTTGTTCTGGGCGCGACGTGCATGCGCGTGTTCTCCGGCTGGATCGTGGACCGCGTGGGCCACAAGAAGGCGGCCTTGGCTTCCCTGGCCTTCGTCACAGTTGTAGCTGTGGCGTACTTTTTTGCCCACAATGTTGCGGTCTTGATTATCGTGCGAATGGTGCACGGCGCGGGCTATGCCTTGACCTCCACCGCACTTATGGCGGTGGCGCAGTCCGTTATCCCACACGAACGCCGTGCGGAAGGCACCGGATACTTCGCCCTGGGCACTACCCTGGCAACCGCGTTTGGTCCAGCTATCGGCCTGTTATTGGCTAACAACATCGGCTACACCACGCTTTTTGCTGTCGCCCTTGGTGCAAATATTGTTTCCTTGATCCTGGCCTTGGTGCTGCGCTATCCGGCCGAGGTTTCCTCCGAAAAGCCGGCCTTTAAGTTGCGCAATGCCGTGCACCCCAACGTGGTGCCCATAGGTCTATTCATGCTCCTAGTCGGCATCGCCTACTCCGGCGTGGTGACCTACCTCAACGCCTACGCCCGCAAGGAAGACCTGGCCACCGGCGCAGGGCTCTTCTTTATCGGCTATGCGGTCACGATGCTCATCATGCGCTTCTTCTTGGGCCGTATCCAGGACCATAAGGGTGATAATGCCGTGATGTACCTCGGCTTGGCCGCCTTTGTCGTGGCCCTGTTGATCATGGGCTTCCCCACCAATGACGTCATGCTGGTGGTCGCGGGCGCCTGCACCGGTTTAGGCTTCGGCACCCTCAGCCCCGCCTGCCAAGCCATCTCCGTGCGCTCGGTGTCTGCCGCGCAGTTGGGCGCCGGTATCTCCACCATGTTCCTGCTCATGGACCTCGGCATTGGCCTGGCCCCGTTCGGCCTGGGCCCCATTGTCGGGGCAACGGGCTTTGACACGATGTATCTCATTCTCGCGGGTCTCGTGGTCATCGCCGCTATCTACTACTTCTTCGTGCACGGCCGCTTCCCTAAGGCGAAGGGGCACCATCTGAGCTTTGAAGCGGGCAAGTAACACAGCCACTGCCCCTCCTTCGCACTCAGCATGAAGAGCACGCCAGCGCTTAGCGCTGGCGTGCTTTTGTTTTGCGCGCACTCCGGGCAAGAAGAGCGTGCTGGCCTCGCCGGTAAGCTAAAGGCGCTGACACCGCCTGTGGTTCCGGAAGTAGAGTATGCGTCGACATCCGCTGCGCACGGATGTGCTGATTAACGGTCCCATTCCCCTATTGGATGTTTGGGCTCATCGAGTGCGGGTGCGACAACGGGACATTGATGAGCTCGACATAGCGGGCTAAGAGCGCTTGTGTAACTAGGTGCGAAGCGAGTTCTGTTGGTGGGTGGGCAGGCAGCCAGCATCGATAACGCGCCTGGCAAGGGCGCGGTCGCCCATCTTGGCGGCAAAGGCCATGCGCATGGTGATGCCGTGGCTGGGTGGGGTATCCAGCTCAATGGCGTCGCCGGGGCGAATGCGGCCGGGGGAAATGATGCGCAGGTAGGTGCCGCAGTCGCCACGCGCGGTCCAGCGCTTGAGCCAGCCGCGCTCCCCTAGCCAGCCGGCGAAGGTGGCACACGGTTGGCGGGGCACGGATACCTCAAGCACGGCGGTGCCGATGCACACGCGCTGATTGATGAGCAGAGCAGACAGATCGATGCCCTGCGTGGTGAGATTTTCGCCAAAGCTGCCGGAGGCCAGCGGGCGGGAAAGTTCAGATTGCCAGTAATCCAGTTCCTCGCGGGAGTAAGCATAGACGGCCTTATCGTTGCCGCCGTGATGTTGGGTGTCGCCAATTATATCGCCGCGCACGCCGGACCCATCGCCGTAATGGGGTCCGGGCGCTGCCAGATCGATAAAGTCCTGCGGCTGCTTGTCGATGCCAGAGAACTCATGCCGCCCGCTCGGGTCCGGCCGGCGGACAGCGACATTGGTAGAGATGACCTGCATGCCTGCCACCCTAGCTGAGCGTGAGCGCCTCCGCGGTGAGAATATCGCGGTAGAACAGCTGCGGGGCGAGGGAGACGGCCTCGGCGAGCTGTGGGAGGGCGTCGTCAAGCGTGGCGGCGAAAGCAGGGTCCGCCAGCTTGCCATTGGCTACGCCGCGCGCCGTGATGGCAAAGACATAGGAAATAAACGGCATCCAGGCGGAATCGCCGAGCTCCGAATTGCCATCGCCAAAGGCGTCCAGCGCGAGCAGGGTATGCAGGACGGACTTATCGACGCCCAGCTGTTGCAGCGTCACCCGCAGCTGCATTGCGGTGCTACGCAGGTTAGAAATGGTGCCCAGGCGGGTGAGCGCAAGGTCATTGGCAAAGCACTCGCGCAGTGCGGCGATGCGGTGGGCATCATCGCAGAGCTGGTCGCCGTCCGTTGCTGGCGTAGGTGCCTCGCCCGTTGCACTCATCAGCAGCATGGGGCGGGTGACATCGTCGACGCCGGTGGACGGCACGCGCGCGAGGGAGGCGGAGCCGTGGGTTTCGACGTAGTCATGGGCGGCGTCGGCAAGCGCGGCCAAGAGTGAGGAAGGCTCGGCGGCCGACTCCTCGCGCTCCTCGCGGCGGAAGGTGCGGGAGACCAAGCCGGTGCGGACAAAGGCGCGCATGCGCTGCCCCGGCTCAAAATCTGCCGCCATGAGGGCATCCATGCTGGCGCGCGGATCCGCCTCAATCTCCTTGATGATTCCCTCGAAGGTTTCCTTGGCCTTGGGCGCGAGGCGGCGCATGGCCGCGTAGGTAGGCCACAGGCCCTCGGTGTTTTCGGTTTCACCGTCGTGGAAGATGATGAGGGCGCTAGCCGGCGGGTACTGCGGCGCGGCCAAGTCGCTGGCCGGCTCATCCTCGCGGAAGTCCACGATGAGGTGGCCGGCGTCCAGCAGCTCCTCGGGCAGCTCAAAGCCTTCCTCAGTGGGCTCCAGCGGCAGCGGCTCACCTGCAGGATTGCCCAGCGGCCACGCCCAAGCCAATAGCTCTACCTCCTCCTCGTGTGCCTGCTCGGGGACGAGGATTCCGTCCTCAATGGTTGCGCGGGCTACCAACGGTGCCTTGCGCACGGTGGCGATGGCGGCATAAATGAGGTCGCTGGCCGCGGTGGCCTCATATTCCATGACGCGACGCTCAAAGCTGCGCTTCTGGTGCGCTGCGCGCTCCTTTTCCGGTAGTCCTTCGAGGTATTCCTCATAGGACAACGTGGACCACAGGAGGTAGAGCTCCAGCGAGGTCTTCTTCGTCAGCGCCGACTTCAGCGCGCGGTTTGGTACGGACAGGCTGGTGGCCGCTTCCGTCGAGCCATTGGCGGTGACCAGGTCCCTAATCTTCTGGTTCTTGTCAATGACCACGAACTTTGCCAGCGGCAGTGGCTCCGGTGAGTGGATGGTAAAAAGTGCATCCGCATCGAGCTGGTCCGCCAGGATGACCTGCTTATCCAGGTAATCCACGGGCTCGGCCGCGGTGCGCTTCACGCGAGTACGAATCGTCGCCGGTTCCACCTGGAAGGTCAGCTCATAGCCGGCCTCACTGCCGACGGTCTCCTCGCGCACGCTTTCGTCCTCGCCAAAGACGCGCTGGCCCTTTTCCATCTGGATAGCCTTGCCCGGCGCAGAAGCCAAGGCATAGCTAAACGGCGAAAGGTTGCCCAGGGCATCGATAAAGCGGAAGTTGGTGCCGCGCGGGCCCTCGTTCTTGGCACGCATGTGGAGCGACTCCGCAAAATTGAGGTACTGGATATCCACCAGTTCCTCGTCCTTGTACAGGGTGAAGCGGTAGCGGCCTACCCAGGGATCCTCGAAGGCGTCTGCGGGAAGCACCTCGTGAATACCCTCCGGCAGCTCGTCCTCCAGCACGGCCTCCTCTTCCCCACCAATGGGGACATAGGCCAGCTCCATGCTGAGTTCCGTATTGGCGATGACCCGCGGGGACTGGGTATAGACCAGTTCGCCATCGAGGCCATGGGCATTGGGTAGCGTCTTGACGGCCATGTCCCAGGCAAAATCAGGGCTGCCGGAGACCTTGATGGTCGCGGGTTCCTGGCGCGGAACCTCCACGGTGAAAGACTGGCTGACCTCTACCGGGGCGATAGTCCAGCCCTCCCATGCACCGTGGGGACGGGCCTCGCCGACCTTGGCCTTGGCGAGCTCCGTGCCAGCAGGGGCGATGAAGGTATAAGAGCCCTTGGCCACCGCGGTGGTGGTATCGATTGGGCGATGGGTGGAATCCAACAGCAGGCCGCCATTGGCCACGCCGGCGAATTCCACAGTGTGCTCCTCAAAGGAGACGCTGAGGTGGCTAAAGGCACGTGGCATGCTGATCCACAAGCCGGGCTCCTCGCCCTCCACATAGTAGAACTTGCGGGTGTCCTCGCTGCCATCGAGCAGCTGTGCGGTCACGGTCCACTGGGGATCTTCCGGCTCATAACCTGCGGTTACGGCCGGTAGGTACAGCTCCAATGTGTCGGTAGCTGGGGAGAGGCGCAGGTGCGGGATCCCCTGAAATACCGCTGCGTCTGCAAAAGATGATAGCTGGCTGCGAAACTTCTCCTGGCTCATTTACCCCAGCCTAGAACATTTTCATGCAGATCTGCATTTTGGCTGCGAGCGGCGGAAATGACGCGAAAACCGGGGGCGATTACGGCGGGGATTTTGGGTGTGCGTGCCCTGCGGAACGCGGAAAGCGTAGTGAACTACCCCGCTCCGGGATGCGGCTATTACACTGTGTGATTATGACTACCCAGAGCGATTCCACTTCGTACCGCTATACCCCGGAGCTGGCGAACCAGATCGAGAAGACCTGGCAGCAGTACTGGAAAGACAATGGCACCTTTAATGCCCCGAACCCGGTCGGCGAGCTCGCCACCGATGCGGGCGAGTTGCCTAAGGAAAAGCTCAATGTGCAGGATATGTTCCCCTACCCTTCCGGTGCGGGCCTGCACGTGGGACACCCACTGGGATATATCGCTACCGATACGTACGCCCGCTATAACCGAATGCTGGGCAAGAACGTGCTGCACACCTTGGGCTACGACGCCTTCGGCCTGCCGGCCGAGCAGTACGCCATTCAGACCGGTACCCACCCGCGCACCACCACCGAGGCGAATATTGAAAACATGCGCCGTCAGCTGGGTATGTTGGGCTTGGGTCACGATCCGCGCCGCTCGGTAGAATCGACCGATCCGGAGTTCTTCAAGTGGACGCAGTGGATCTTCCTGCAAATTTATAACTCTTGGTTTGATGAGGAACAGCAGAAGGCGCGCCCGATTGCAGAGCTCATCAAGGAACTAGAGGCCAATAAGCGCACCACCAAGGACGGCCGCTACTACGAGGACCTCACCGAAGAGGAAAAGGCCGCGGCTATCGATGAATTCCGCTTGGTCTACCTGTCTAATTCCACGGTGAATTGGTGCCCAGGCTTGGGTACTGTGCTGGCAAACGAGGAGGTCACCGCTGAGGGTAAGTCCGAGCGCGGAAATTTCCCGGTCTTCCGCAAGAACCTCTCGCAGTGGATGATGCGCATTACCGCCTACTCCGATCGCTTGCTGGATGACCTGGAGCTTTTGGATTGGCCGGACAAGGTGAAGTCCATGCAGCGCAATTGGATCGGCCGTTCCCGCGGCGCAGAGGTTTCCTTCCCTGCCGAGGGCTACGAGATCGAGGTCTTTACCACCCGCCCGGATACCCTCTTCGGTGCCGAGTACGTGGTGCTGGCGCCAGAGCATGAGCTTGTCGACGCCCTCCTCTCCCCCATCCCTTATGACGATGACGTGGATGAGCGTTGGACCTATGGCCACGATGATCCGAAGGAGGCCGTGGAGTCCTACCGCACCGATATTGCCGCCAAGTCCGACTTGGAGCGCCAGGAGAACAAGGAAAAGACCGGCGTCTTCCTGGGTACTTATGCCACCAACCCGGTCTCTGGCAAGAAGGTCCCGATCTTCATCGCAGACTACGTCCTGACCGGCTACGGCACCGGCGCCATCATGGCAGTTCCGGCGCACGACACCCGTGACTACGAGTTTGCCCGGGCCTTCGGCCTACCTATTACGGAGGTTGTCTCTGGCGGAAACGTGGAGGAAGAAGCCTGGACCGAGGACGGCGCGCTGGTTAATTCCTCCAACGACAAGGGCCTGGATCTCAACGGCCTGAACAAGGCTGAGGCCATTGCCACGGCCATCGAATGGCTGGAAAAGGACGGCTCCGGCCGCGAAAAGGTGCAGTACAAGCTGCGCGATTGGCTCTTCGCCCGCCAGCGTTACTGGGGCGAGCCCTTCCCCATCGTCTATGACAAGGACGGTTTTGCCCACGCCCTGCCGGAATCCATGTTGCCGGTAGAGCTGCCAGAGGTAGAAGATTATAAGCCCGTTTCCTTTGATCCAGAGGACAAGGACTCCGAGCCACAACCACCGCTGGCAAAGGTGCGCGATTGGGTAGAGGTCGAGCTGGATCTGGGCGACGGCCCACAGACCTATTTCCGCGATACCAACGTTATGCCGCAGTGGGCGGGTTCTTCCTGGTACCAGCTGCGCTATATCGATCCCCGCAATGATGAGGCATTCTGCGATATCGAGAACGAGCGCTACTGGACCGGCCCGCGTCCGGAGCAGCATGGCCCGCAGGACCCGGGCGGCGTGGACCTCTACGTCGGCGGCGTCGAGCACGCGGTGCTGCACCTGCTCTACTCCCGCTTCTGGCATAAGGTGCTCTTTGACCTGGGCTTTGTTAGCTCCCAAGAGCCTTACCGCCGCCTGTACAACCAGGGTTATATCCAGGCCTATGCCTACACGGATTCCCGCGGCGTGTACGTGCCGGCCGCTGAAGTAGAGGAAAAGGACGGCAAGTTCTACTACAACGGCGAAGAGGTCAATCAGGAGTACGGCAAGATGGGTAAGTCCCTGAAGAATGCCGTTGCTCCGGACGATATTTGCCGCGACTTCGGTGCCGATACCCTGCGCGTTTACGAGATGTCCATGGGTCCGCTGGATACGTCTCGCCCGTGGGCTACCAAGGACGTCGTAGGCTCCCAGCGCTTCTTGCAGCGCCTGTGGCGCCTAGCCGTCAACGAGGACACCGGCGAGCTGGCCACTACCGACGCCGCCCTGAGCGAGAATGACCTCAAGCAGCTCCACCGCACCATCGCAGGCGTGCGCGATGATTACGAGAACCTGCGGCTCAATACCGTGGTGGCCAAGCTCATCGAGTACGTCAACTACCTGACCAAGACCTACCGCACCGAGGCCCCGCGCGACGCCGTGGAGCCGATCGCACAGTTGGTCTCCCCCATCGCCCCGCATATCGCGGAAGAACTGTGGCAGCGCTTCGGCCATGACGAGACCATCACCTACCAGCCCTTCCCCACTTTTGAGGAAAAGTACCTGGTAGACGATGAAATCGAGGTGCCGGTTCAGATCAATGGCAAGGTCAAGGCCCGGATCAACGTGGCCGCTGATGCGGACCAGGATGCGGTCTTTGACGCTGCCCTGGCCGACGCAAAGATCGCCGATCTGACCAGCGGAAAAAACGTGGTGAAGAAAATCTACGTTCCGGGCCGCATGGTCAACCTCGTGGTCAAGTAGTTACCCTTCCCAAAATTCCGTGGCGCACAGCGCAATGCCGTGCGTCCGGATCCCCTGGCCGACCTCAAGCTTCTCGTTCACAATGAGCGGGAGGCCGTCGAGGTCGCATACCCAAAACTCCCCCATGCCCAGCTCATTGCTGTGCTTGGCGACGCCCCCGATAGTCCCCGCCACCTCTACCTGCGGGTTGAGCATGCTGGGCTTGAAGTTCCGGTAGAAGCGCTCGGTAGCGGGTGAAGTCAAGGAAAACTCTTCCGGCTCCCCTACCTCGTATTTCAATGCCACAACCGCCGGCCGCACCTGTTCCTGGAGCTTCTCTCCGCCGACCGGGTTGCCCGCCGGCAGGGCAAAGGGCGCATCCGCCAGCGCCGCGAACCGTAAATCCCCCGTTTCCACAATGCCGATATAGGGCGTTGCGCGATATATCGTCCCCGGTGCCTCTTCCCCACCCCGGTACGAAGGAACCGCGGCCCACTCCCCCTCGTACTCCATGGCTGTAACCGCCATGCCGGACGGGTCGGCGTGGAATAGCACTCGATCAAATCCGGGCGCCTCCCACATGTCGTGGTCGGTAGGCAGCTCCGCAATGAGTTCTTCCATATCCGCGAAGTCGAAACCGCACGTGCTAAATAGCTTATCCATGCTTGCCATTCTAAACGCTGTGGTCTCCTCTGCCGGAGCGGTCATTGCGTTCGCAGCCGCATTCTTGCCGCGGGTAGTCGCTTCACTATTTAATTTTCCGGTCAAGAACATATCTACTCAAACAATGGTGAGTTTCAGCAGATAGGTATTCAAAAGGAAAATTAAAGTGCTTTTGGTGGAAAAGGTATTGGTTTGTGAAATTGTTGTTCTCGTAGACCCACATCTCTGTGCAGTAGTGGGAGTTGGTGTATCAACTCCCGGCAGGGCAATGAGTTGCTAGATCAACTGTGCAGTATAGACTGGTGAAAGAAGGAGAACCAAAGGAGGAATGCGATGCGCGTGGAGCAGAGCGCGGCGTGGGGCGATTTTGTTGCCATGCAGGAAGCGCTTCACGCGCGGCTTTCTGGGGAGCTGCAGAGTGGCTCTAGATTGAGCGAGGCAGACTACGCGGTTTTGGCCGTGCTGAATCGTCGGCGCCAAACTTCTACACGCCCGCATGAATTGGCAGACGAGCTCCGGTGGGAGAAGTCGCGGCTGCATCGGCAGTTAGTGCGCATGGAGTCCCGAAAATTGGTTTCCAGGCGCGAGGCGCCGGAGTTAGGAACCCGTGCAGTTGAAGTCACTGTGACGGAAAAGGGAAGTACCGCTTTCAACGCCGCGATCGCGCGACATACCGCCGCAGTCGAGGAAATCGTAGTGGGCACCCTTAGCGACGAAGACCTACAAACCTTGGGCAGGATTTCCCGCACGTTGCTACGCGGGGTAGTTAAAGAGGGGACGTCGGAAGGCTAGCGCTCGGCTGGTAAACCGTGCATACAAAAAGGCACCCGCCAAGAGGGCGGGTGCCGCGAAAGATTGTCTAGGAGTGGCCTAGGAAATCTTGAGGACGGTGCGTCCGTGGTGGGTGCCCTCGAGGAGGGACTTGGATTCCTCGACAACGTCCGACAGAGGAATGGTATTGGTCAGGGACTTGAGGATGGACAAGTCCAGCTTGCGCGCGAGCAGCTGCCATGCGTTCTGGCGGTAGTGCAGCGGGGCGTCGACAGAGTTAACGCCGGCCAGGTGTACGTTGCGCAGAATGAAAGGCAAGACGGTGGTGGGCAGGTCTGGGCCGGCGGCCATACCGGTGGAAGCGACGGTGCCGCCCCACACGGTGCGGGCCAATACATTGGCTAGGACGTGGGAGCCGGAGGTGTCGACGGCACCGGCATAGCTAGCCTTTTGTAGTGGCTTTCCGGCCTCGGCGAACTCGGCGCGGTCCACAATGGTGTGGGCGCCAAGCTCGTGGAGGTACTGGGAGTAGTCATCCGGGCGGCCGGTCATCGCGTGAACCTCGTAGCCGGCATTGGAAAGGAGGTTTACGGCGATGGAGCCCACGCCACCGGTGGCGCCGGTGACCAGGACCGGACCATCGGGCAGCCCGCGCAGAGAATTAACACACAGTGCGGCAGTGTAGCCCGCGGTGCCAACGGCGGCCGCCTGCTCTGCGGTGAAGTCCGCGGGCAGGGCGACGGTTGCTTGGGAGTTGACGCGCTGCTTCGGGGTGTAGCCGCCGTGGCGGAATTCGCCGAGTCCATCGCCGAAGGAAGCTACCAAGGTGCCAACTGGGAGGCGCTCGACGCTGGATTCGGAAACCGTGCCGACCACGTCGATGCCCGGAACCAGCGGGCTGGTGCGCATGACGCCGCGGTCACCTGCGATAGCCATGGCGTCCTTGTAGTTCAGGGAAGAATAAGAAACATCAACGGTAAGGTCGCCCTCGCCGAGGAACTCTCCCTCTTCGAAGGAGGTCGTAACGGACTTATCTTCGTTGCGAGTTACTAGTAGCGTGCTCATGCTCACCATCGTACGTTAAATGTGATGCAGAGATTTAACAGCGAATCTCACGGGGATTTCTCAGACTCGCTTGTTAACTTAAACAACATGACGATGACCACGACATCCACCCGCATCTCGCGCCAGGTTGGGGCGCCGGGCGTGCCCGCCCGACCCACCCTGTGGCGCAGTGCCGGTGTGGCCTGCGTGGTCGTTTTGATGGCTATCGCCGTAGCTACGGTGGGCAAGCCATTTATTGATATCCCCGGCGTGATCGATGCCAGTGCGCATGCTCGCCGCAGCCTCGATCTGCAAATGTTCAATGGCTTTAATAACCCTCACCCGTGGTGGGGTCCGTGGACCAATACCTTTGGCAATATCGCGCTGTTTATGCCGCTCGGTGCGTGCCTGGTAGTAATGGGGCAGAATTCGCGGCGCGTCCGCTTCGGCCGCGGTGGAACCATCCTTCTGGCGATGGCGCTCAGCCTGGGTATCGAAATTACCCAATACGTATTCTCGTTGGGATTTAGCGACGTCGACGACCTCGTTTTCAACACCCTCGGTGCGTCTGTGGGCGCATTCCTAGTAAGCCGCAGCAGCGCAAAGGTGCAGCTGCGGACTGTACGCGTCATTGGGTGGCTTGCGGCATTGAGCTTGGGTGTATTACTGCTTGCCGTTATGGCCGGGGTAGTTCTCTAGAAACTAGGCCTCGAGCGGTGGGCCTTAGGCTGGTTGGCGTTGCGGGCTATGCGCAACGTAATTCTCGTTCCCTATGTGCGGGAGAAAACCATCGACGAACTAGCAGAAAATCTATGCAGCGGCCTGCGAGGCGCTTTTGGAGGCGCGGCCTTAGGCGGATAATTCCACTCGGTGGCCCCATTCAAACATGGTGATGCCTGCATCGGTGCCACTTAAGCCCTCGAACATAGCCAGGGGAGAGGTGGGAACCATTCCGGTGACCTGCGATACGCCGTAGTCTTCCAGCAGTACCGGGGCTAAGGGAGTTGATGGGCCCAGGACGACATTGAAGGACTCGCGAGAGAGCTCGAGCAGGCGGGGCGCGGTCTTGTTGACAAAGGCGGAGCCGGTAATGAAGACATAATCGCACTCGGGCAGGATGTATTCGGCGGCGGAATCGGGGTAGTCGCCCTCATTGAGCGAGCGCTCCAGCATATAAAAATCCGCAGCCTGGTTGAGTGCTTTAGGTGCAAAAGGGAAGTGGCCGATTACCGCTACCTTCTTCCCGGCGACGGCGTTGCGGAAGGGATCGAAGAAGTGGGGCCAGGGGGCGTCGGCAAGCGCAAAGCCATGCTCGTCGGCCACGGAAGGTGTGGCGTAGTAGGAATTTAGCGCGGCCATGCCGAAGGACGCCTCCGAGAAATTCCAGCTCTTGGCCAGCTGGGCGATGGCGCGTAAAGGAACGCCGGAGTACTCGGCGCGCATCTGGGCCGGGCGGGAGGTTGCGGACATGGTCATGGCCATGCCGCAGCTAGGGCTTTCGGTGTATACCCTGGTCCACCGCGGGCCTTGGGCGGCGCGGGAGACCACTATGTCACGGGGAATGGCATCGATGAGGTCATCGTAGAGATCCCAGGCAGACATGTATAAACCAGCTTTCCCAAATTGTGTCGCACTCTCTGCGTGAAGGCAGTGTAGTCGAATTAGCTGGGACTAACCTATAGCTTTAGTCACATATATTCGCTACATCGTTCGCGGTCTGCTTGGCAAAGGGGCTTACCCCGGTAATGGTTGCGGAGCCGGGGCCGGTCCACGTGCCGTAACCCACGAGGAAGAGGCCGTCGACGGTGGGGGAGGTGCCATCAAGGAGCCTGCGGATGGGCCGGAGGGCAGGCCGGAAACCGGTGCACCATATGAGGTGGTCTGCGGTGACTTCTTCAAGCGAAGAAAACATGGGGGTGGCCTGCAAAAGCCCTGAATTCCGCGCGCGTAGGACTGGTGGGACCATCACAATATCGCCCAGGTTGGAATCCGCGCCGGGGTCTGGCTCGCCGCGCAGCATGGCGTTGAGGCGGGCGCGATTGCGCTGAAAGAGTACGCGGCCGTCAACATCATCGGGCATCCACCGCGGGGAGTTGCGGGTATACCAGGTGGTCTCCACTCCGGAAAGCAGGAGCTCGGCCGCGATCTGGGCACCGGAATTGGCCGCGCCTACGACCGCCACGCTGGACCCGATAAAGTCCTCCGGGCCCGGGTAGAAAGCCGAATGCCATTGCTGTCCGCCAAAGTCGCCGGGGTAGTAGGGGATAAAGGGCGCAGACCACGTGCCCGTGGCAGCTACGACCGTGCGCGCGGTCAGATGCTCCGTACCGGCAAAGACGTGGAAGCACGCGCCATCATGGGTCACCTCATCCACTTTGACTGGCCGGCGAATGGGCAGTTCATAGCGCTGCTCGTAGCGCGCAAAATAGTCGATGACGTGGCTGGCCGGCGGAAAGCCCTCGTGGTGGGGCATGGGCCATCCCGGCAGGTTAGAGGAGGCGGAATTGCTAAAGAGCGTCAGCGAAGGCCAGGTGTGGCGCCAGGCCGCGCCGGGGCCGGGTTCAGCGTCCAGAATGACAAAATCCAGCCCCTTCTTGCGCAGGTAGTAGCCCACCGCAAGACCCGCCTGACCGGCGCCAATGACTATGCAGTCCAGCATTAAATGAGCTTCCTCTCCCGCGCCACGGTCACCGCGGCGGTGCGAGTTTCCACGCCCAGCTTCTGAAAAATGTGAATGAGGTGGGTCTTGACCGTGGCCTCAGAGATGAAGAGCTGCTTGGCTAGCTCCTTATTGGAGGAACCACTGGAAAGCGCCCGAAGAATTTCTAGCTCGCGGGCGGACAGCGATTCTTGTGGCCGGCCCACACGTTGGGCGAGGAGATCCACCACTTCCGGCGCCAAGGTGCGGCGGTGCGCGGCGGTATTGAGCACGGCCTCGTGCAGCGCCTGCTCAGGGGAGTCCTTGAGCAGGTAGCCCATTGCGCCGGCCTCCACGGCGGCAAGGATATCGGCCTGGGTGTCATAGGTGGTGAGGATGAGTACCGGTGGGCCGCCGGCCTCCACTACCCGTTTGGTGGCCGCGATGCCATCCATGTCAGGCATCTGGATATCGCAGACCACGGCGTCTACCTGCGGGGCATCCGCAGTAAAAAGCTTATCCACATCTGCGCCGGTAGAGCCCTCCATGACAACCTCGACATCGGAGAAGGCATTGAGGATGGCGCGCAGGCCGGCGCGAACCACGGGGTGATCATCAATCAGCATGACATTAACCATTGCTTTTCTCCTTCAGCGGGATACGGACGGCCAGGGCGGTGCCTTCGCCGGATTCCAGGCTCATGGTGCCGCCTACGCCCTCCACGCGGCCGCGGAGGCCGCTGAGCCCAAAGCCATTGTCCCTGCCGCTGGGGCGAGGGGAGGCGGATAGTCCGCGTCCATTATCAACGACGTCCAGGGTAACCGCATCCTCGAAAAGCCCGAGCGTGACCACCGCGCGCGAGGCGTGGGCATGTTTGATGACGTTATTCAGGCCCTCTTGCGCGGCGCGCACGATGACCTCTTTGATGCGTCCGGGCACCTTGCCGCTGCCGGAGACCACCAGCTCAAAGGTGGGGCCTTCCCCTAAGGCCTTGACCCGGCTGCGCATCTGGGACAGTAGGGAAGTGAGCTGGGTTTCCAGCCGCTCATCGGGGCCGGCGAGCTCGCGGACGAAGCGGCGTGCCTCAGCCAGGTTTTCGCTCGCGACATCCTCAATGACCGCCAGCTGCTCCTCTTTGGTCGCTGGATCATCGGTGCCGCGGGCCGCGCGGGAGAGCAGCAAGATAGAGCTGAGGCCTTGCGCGACGGTGTCATGGATCTCCCGGGAGAGGCGCTCGCGCTCCTCTAGCCGGCCGGCTTGGTGCTCGCTGGCGGCCAGTTCGGCTTGGGTTTCGCGCAGCTGCTTGGCGATGTCCCTGTGGTGCGCCGCTTCTGCCTGCAGGCGCCGCTGGATGAAAAAGACCGTGGCTGCAAAGGCGGTACCGATAAGCGGTCCCACGGCCGCAGCGATGGACCAGCTCGCGGGGTGCATCCAGGCGGGAATGAATGCCGCTGCTGTCCACAGTATGGCGATGGAGACCAACCCAGGCACGGTGGGCAAAGCACGCAGAAAGACAAAAATGAGCGGGAATTCCAGCCACATGAAATCCTGCGCATGCACCATCAGGCCCAGCCACAGGAGGCATAGCCCACCCAGCCATAACCATGTGGGCAGCCAACGCTGTGCGGCATACACCACGGCGAGGGCGATGGCTAAGCCGATTACCCGGGCATCGAGCCGGCCATCCACATAGGCGCGCGCCACGCCGAAGACCAGCAGAAACGCGAACATGGCGTGCAGGCCATAGACCCATAATTTTTGTCCTTTAAACACAACCACCCAGGATATCCGCGCACCGGTGGACCGTGAATCAACCACTTGGTTGACTCGAGGTTCAGCGAGCTGGCCGATTACTTCTGACCTGCACAAAGGGAATATAGAACTATGTTCCTAGCAATCAGAGAAATCACCACAGCGCGCGGCCGCTTCGCGCTCATCGGCGGCACGGTTGCGCTCATTACCCTTCTGCTCGTGATGCTCTCCGGCCTCACGGAGGGCCTGTCCAAGCAAAATACTTCCGCGTTGGAGTCCCTGGAAAAGGAATACCCATATATTTCCTTTTCCACTGAGGACCCTTCCTTTAGCGAATCCGAGATGCACGCCGGCGATGTCGCCAGCGATGGCATTCCCTTCGGTGCGGCCCAGACCAAGCTGGAGGGCCACGGCGGCGTTGCTGTCCTCAGCCTGCCGGCCGGCACTCAGGTTCCGGGTAGCGATAAGACCATCCCGGAGCAGGGTGTGCTCCTGCCAGAGTCCATCGACGCGGCCGGTACCGTCACCCTAGGCGGCGCCGACTTTTCGGTGGAGGGCACCGTCCCAGAGACCATGTACTCCCACTCCGAGGTGGTGTGGGCTTCCACCGAGTCCTGGCAGCAGATTAGCCACGCTCCGCAAGACGTTATCGGCACCGCAGCGCTGTATAAGTACGAGGTTCCAGGCTCCGTGAAGGTGTCCACGTCCTTTTCCGGCCTAGCGGCCTATCAGTCTGAGCGCGGCTCGCTGCTTACCATGCAGGGCTTCTTGTACGGCATCTCCGCGCTGGTCACCGTCGCTTTCTTGACCGTATGGACCATCCAGCGCACCCGCGACCTGTCCATCCTGCGCGCGCTCGGCGCCACCGTGCGCTATCTCCTGCGCGATGCCCTGGCGCAAGCGGCCATCATTTTGGCCGCCGGCACCATTGCGGGTGCCGTCGTTGGGTGGGTGCTCGGCGCGCTTGCTTCCGGCACCGTGCCCTTCGATGTTTCCCTGCGCACCATCGCCGTTCCCGCGGTTGGCATCTGGGCCCTCGGCATGGCCGGCGCCCTTATTGCTACCCGCCGCGTAGCTAAAGCCAACCCACTCGATGCCCTTGGAGGAAATGCTTAACATGTCCACCATTCTTGATATCCGCAACGCCACCGTGACCTACCAGGACGGTGAGACTACGACCACCGCGCTTGCCGACGCCTCCCTCATCGCCGAATCCACTACCCTTACCGCCATCGTGGGTGAGTCCGGGTCCGGCAAGTCCACGTTGCTGTCCGTAGCCGCAGGCCTCATCACCCCAGACTCCGGATCCGTGCACGTGGACGGTACCCGCTCCATCATCTTCCAGCAGGCCAACCTGCTGTCTTCGCTCAATGTGCGCGACCAGTTGGTGATCATGGACCATATCGCTGGCCGCAAGCTGCGCCCACAGCGCGCTGATGAGCTATTGGAGTTTGTTGGCCTAGCGGGGATGGGAAACCGCCGCATGGGTCAGTTATCCGGTGGCCAGCGCCAGCGCGTCAATATCGCCCGAGCGCTCATGGAGCAGCCGGACCTGCTCTTGGCCGATGAGCCCACCTCCGCGCTCGATTCCCACCTCTCGCAAGAAATCATCCGCCTCTTGCGCGATGTCACCCAGGAGATGAACACCGCCACCGTGCTGGTGACCCACGACCGCTCCCTGCTGAACTTCGCTGACCGCGTGGTGGAGGTCAAGGATGGCCACGTCTCTGAGCAGGAGAAGGTTTCTGCGCTCAGCTAGCCTCAGCTAGCGCTGCATGAGGAGTAGCCGTGCGATTGCCTGCGGCACGGATGCGGCAATCTGGGAGGCGGAGCAAATCCCAAAGCCGTCCGGGGTGTGGGCGGCAATGGCCGCCGCGTGTTGGTGGATGGCTGCCGCGTGCAGGATTTCCATAATTATCGCCTCCACATCCGCCTCGGCGGCATCCAGTTGCGCGAGCGTCGCTCCGAGGATGCCAGAGAGCACGTCACCAGAACCGGCGGTGGCCGCGTAGGAATGCCCTGCGTTCATGCCATAAATCTTCTGGCCTGGGGCCGTGACCGTGGTGATCCGGCCCTTGTGCAGGATGAAGCAGTCGAGGGCATCGGAAAGCTCTCGCAGGCGCACCCCGAGCCCCTCCGAAAGATCAAGTTCGCGGCCGAGAGTTGCCGCGTAGAGCCGCGCAAACTCCCCGGCATGCGGGGTCAGGACGGCGCAGGGATGATCGCGCACGAGTTCGCGTAGATCGCCGTCGGTCGAGAGCACGGTCAGCGCATCGGCGTCGATAATGGTGGGCAGCCCGCGTTCTAGCACGGCGCGCAATTCCGCGGCCGCCTCCGGTCCGGTGCCTCGCCCAGGGCCTACGACCCAGGCTTGGGCGTGGACTTTTTCTTGGGCACTGGCATGAGGCACTACCTCCGGCAGGCTCGTGACCACGGAGTCATTGCCCACGACGCGAACCATGGACGGCGTGGCGCGCACCGCTCCCGTGGCGGCGAGGATGCCCGCGCCGGGATAGGCGCTGCTGCCAGCACAGACCGCGGTCACCCCGCCGGTGTACTTGGTGTTTGTCGCCCCCGGAGTCGGATCCAGAATCGGCCCCGTGCAGCCCACCGGCTTCGGGGCGGTGACCAGGCCTTGTTCTCCCGAAAGCACCGGCTCAGTCGGCCACTGGTAGGGCAAGGTAATAGTGGGTTCGTTGGCGATATAGCCCACCGGTTCAGCGGTGGCGGACAGCTCTTCTGCGAAGGAGCGTGGGGCGCCGGGTAGGCGCAGATCGCAGAGCACCACCGCGCCGCATTCCGGGGCAAAGATATGTCCGGCACGAGCCCAGCCAAAGCTAATGGTCACGTCTGCCTCTACGGCATCGGCTGCGGCCACGCCGGTATCGGCGTTAATGCCCGAAGGAATGTCCACCGCTAATACCGGCACCCCACGCTCCTTGGCCTCGGTATAGGCCCTCAATGGGGCACCGGAAAGGCCGCGGGTGGAGGCGAGGCCGGCGACGGCGTCGATAAGCAGATCGGCGTCTCCTAGGCCGTGCGCACTGGTTCCGCCGGCCGCGGCAAATGCCTTCATCGCGGGTTCGTGGGCGCTATCCGCTGCAAGGATGGCCTCCACGGAGTAGCCCTCTTCTGCCAGGAAAGCGCCAGCATAGAGTCCATCGCCGCCGTTGCCGCCTGGCCCGGCAAGGATAGTTACGTGCCGATAAGAGTCGAGCATGCTCGTGGCCGTGGCCGCCACGCCTCGTGCGGCCAAGCGCATGAGCTCATCGTCAAAGTTCTGCTGGGCGAGAAGGGAATGCTCCGCCGCGCGGACGGCGGCAACGCTATAGGCATGTCGCATGCCCGCCAGGATAGGCCTTTAAGGTGCCGGTTGGCAGGTAGGGCACCAAAATAGGTTGCGTCCCTCCATGACCTTTTCTGCCACCGGTGTGCCGCAGATATAGCAAGGTAGGCCGGCGCGGCGGTAGACGTAGACTTCGCCGCCGTGGTCGTCCTTGCGCGGTTCGCGGCCCATGGCCTCGGGGGAATGTTCGGGCCGCACGGTATCGATGCGGCCGTGCTCCACCCCGTACTCCATCAGATCCACCAAGTCCGCCCACGTGGCGTCAAAGGTTTCACGGGAAACATCTCGGCCCGGCAGGAAAGGGGAGAGGCCGTGGCGAAAGAGGGTCTCCGCCCGGTAAATATTGCCCACGCCGGCATAAAGGTGCTGATCCATCATGAGGGAGCCGATGCTGCGCCGCGATTTATGCACTTTGGCCCAGAGCGCCTCCACATCGGCATCCGCGCGCAGCGGATCTTGGCCCACCTTGGTTAGCTGTGCGCGGTACTCCTCTTCGGTGAGCAGGCGGCAAAACTGCGGTCCGCGCAGGTTAGCGGCCTCGGCGCCATTATCGATGCGCACTCGGATCTGTCCCCCGGCTTCCTCGCGGGGCTCGAAGCGCAGCTTGCCAATCAGGCCTAGGTGAATATAGAGGATATGGCGCGGATCCTCGGCGCTAAAGTGCACGAAAAGGTGCTTGCCGTAGGTCTCTGCGAGCTCAATGCGCTCGCCATCGAGAAGCTCTGCCTCCGCCGCGAAGCGGCCCTGCGGGCTGGTCACGTGCAGTGGCATGCCGCGATAATCGGCGTTGAATTTATTAGCTAGGCGGTGGATGACGTGACCTTCAGGCATGAAATCCAGTTTAATCGGGAAGAATTTTCGGCCAAACCGGGCGCTAACCAGCTCACTTATTTGCAGAGTCGCAATAGCGTAAACTCGAAATGCGGAATGATTTAACTCAGGGGAAGGCTTTCAAATCATGACGCAAAAAATCGGCTTTGACCGCGAGAAATACATTGAGCTGCAGTCGAAGCACATCCACGCCCGCCGCGAGGAAATCGGCGGCAAGCTCTACCTAGAGATGGGCGGCAAGCTTTTTGACGATATGCACGCCTCCCGCGTGCTGCCCGGCTTCACTCCGGACAATAAAATCGCGATGTTGGAGCGCATCAAAGAGGACGTAGAGATCCTCATCTGCATCAACGCGAAGGATATCTCCCGCCAGAAGGTACGCGCGGACCTGGGCATCCTTTATGAAGATGACCTGCTGCGCCTGGTGGACGTATTCCGCAGCCGCGGATTCTTGGTGGAAAACATCGTCATGACCCAGCTGGAGGAGGGCAACTCCCAGGCGGAGGCCTTCATCGACAAGGCAGAGCGCCTCGGCCTCAAGGTGGCGCGCCACCGCGTTATCCCTGGCTACCCCACCAATACGGACCTCATCGTGTCCGAAGAGGGTTTTGGGCGCAATGAGTTTGCGGAAACCTCCCGCGACCTCGTCGTGGTTACCGCGCCGGGCCCTGGCTCCGGCAAGCTGGCCACCGCGCTCTCGCAGGTCTACCACGAGCACCAGCGTGGCAATAATGCCGGCTACGCCAAGTTTGAAACCTTCCCTATCTGGAATCTCCCCCTGGAACACCCCGTGAACCTGGCCTATGAGGCAGCCACGGTGGACCTGAACGATTCCAATATTATTGACCACTTCCACCTGTCCGCCCACGGCGAATCCACCGTGAACTACAACCGCGATGTGGAAGCATTCCCGCTGCTGCGCACGCTTTTGGAAAAGCTCACCGGCACCACCCCGTACCAGTCCCCGACGGATATGGGCGTGAACATGGCGGGCTTCTGCATTACTGACGACGCCGTGTGCCGCGCCGCCGCCCAGCAAGAAATCATCCGCCGTTACTTCAAGGCGCAGGTGGAAGAGGCTCGTGCGGGCTTGGGCACCGAGCAATCCGAGCGCGCCGCGGTCATCATGGCCAAGGCCGGCATCAAGGTAGAAGACCGCCCCGTGGTGGCACCTGCTCGCCAGCGCGCGGAAGAAACCGGCGAGCCCGCCTCCGCTATGCAGCTGCACGACGGCACCATGATCACCGGCCGCACCGCGCCCCTGCTGGGCTGCTCGGCGGCGATGCTGCTCAACGCGCTGAAGCACCTGGCGGGCATCGATGACGATATTCATCTGCTGTCGCCCGAGTCCATCGAGCCGATTCAAACGCTCAAGACCAAGCACCTGGGTTCCAAGAATCCACGCCTGCATACCGACGAGGTTCTGATCGCCTTGTCCGTGTCTGCGGCGAAGGATGACAATGCCCGCAAGGCGCTGGAGCAGATCAAGGAGCTTGCTGGTTGCGACGTCCACACCACCACCATCCTGGGTTCTGTGGATGAGGGAATCTTCCGCAACCTCGGCGTGCTCGTGACCTCTGACCCAGTCTTTGCCCGCAAGAAGGCGCTGTACCAAAAGCGCTAACTTTCGCATGCTCAAGATTCGGCCCTTTCAGCTTGTACTGGAGGGGCCGCAGTCATATAAGGGAGAGCTACAAGATTGGGGATCTGCGCAGCTGCGGGCCTAAGATTGGGGCGTGACTATTGGCAAAGTTCTCCTGTATTACTGCTTTACCCCCATCGAAGATCCCACCGCAATCATGCTGTGGCAGCGCACCCTGTGCGAGTCCCTGGGGCTCAAGGGGCGCATCCTCATTTCCGAGCACGGCATCAACGGCACCGTTGGCGGCGATATGGAAGCCTGCAAGCGCTACGTCCGCCAGACCAAGGAATACCCCGGCTTTAAGCGCATGCAGTTTAAATGGTCCGAGGGCGGCGCGGATGACTTCCCGCGGCTTTCGGTCAAGGTGCGCGATGAAATCGTGGCCTTTGGCGCGCCGGGCGAGCTGAAGGTGGATGAAAACGGCGTCGTCGGCGGCGGCGTGCACCTCAAGCCCGAAGAGGTAAATAAGCTGGTAGAAGAACGTGGCGAGGAGGTCGTCTTCTTTGACGGCCGCAACGCCATGGAGGCAGAGATTGGCAAGTTTAAAAATGCCGTCGTGCCCGATGTGAAAACCACGCATGACTTCATCGAGGAAATCGAATCCGGCAAGTATGACTGGATGAAGGATAAGCCGGTGGTGTCTTATTGCACCGGTGGCATTCGCTGCGAGATCCTGTCCTCGTTGATGAAGAACCGTGGCTTCCAAGAGGTCTACCAGATCGATGGTGGCATCGTGCGCTACGGCGAAAAGTACGGCAATGATGGCCTGTGGGAAGGCTCCATGTATGTCTTTGACAAGCGCATGCACCACGAGTTTGGTCAAGGACTCCAAGACCCCGGCTTCATCCAGCTGGGTCACTGCGTGCACTGCGGCAAGGGTACGAATACCTTCCACAATTGCATCAATGAAGATACCTGCCGCCAGCAGGTACTCATCTGTGATGACTGCATCCAGCACGTAGAAACCCAGCACTGCGGTCGGCCGGATTGCGCTGAAGTGGTTGAACATCTCGTCGACCAAGATGCGAATTCTTGATTAAAATTTTTTAAGTACTGGCCAAGCGGGCGTGAAATCGGTAAAAGCACACTATTATTGGCGGATGCTCTGACTAGCGTCAGGATGGGCTGAGAGTTAACTAAAACGTTAATAGAGTTTTACCGCCATTTTACTTGCTGCAAATTGCTTTCAAGTATGTTGTTTTTTATAGGTTCCAGCTTTGCCCGCTGCGTTGAAATATTATACGTATCGGTGGCAGGCGGGCCTAAGGCTTTCACGTTCGATTTGAGGAGTTTAATTTTATGCTCAGTTTAAAGATGAAGGGGGGCGCGTTGCCGCAGCTGCACTCGTTGCCCTAGGTGCGATTTCTGTTGCGGTTCCGTCCGCCGTTGCGGCTGAACAAACTAATGAGGCGGTCAGCGCGGTTAATGACGCTGCTGGAAAAGAAGTAACTCCTGAAATTGCGAAGAATTTGAATGAGTGGGCGGCATCGCAGGATCTTGATCTCGATGCTGAATTTCAGGAAGATCCTGTAACTATTTCTACAGAGACTCAAAAGGCCCTTGCAGATAAGCATATTGTAATGTTCAACCGAGCAGGGATTGAACCCCCACCGGGTTATGTGTATGACCCTTCAAAGGGAAGCCTGAATGACTATTGTACGAAGTCTCCGGATCAGTTCCCAGCTCCCGGCGACAATGCTGATTTCTCTGGCGCATGCGCAAAGCACGACATGTGCTACGGAGCCCATCAGGATCCCGGGGAGCGTGTGGGCTGCAATATTCGACTAAATAAGGACATGGTTCATATTTGCAAGAGCGTCTATCCAAATGTTGCCGATCCGCGTAGGAAAGGCTGTCTTGCGACTGCAGGAACCTATTTTGCTGCCGTGACTGCAGCTCATCCTAGCCAGTGGAACCCTACGATTTCGGGATAAGAGAAGCAAAGGAGAGTAACTATGGCAAGTGGAAAACTCCGTCCGCTTTGGCCTGAATTGGTGGCGGCTGTCTTAGGGGTGGCTCTCGTTCTTATGGCCCCAGTCAGAATCGGTTGGATCGGCACTGTGGTCATTATTCTATCTGTGGTTTCCGCAATTACCACGTTAATTCTCTCGAAACAGTCCGCGAAGGTCCAGTTGACAGGAATGATCATTGGCGTCATTGCCATTGCAGTCGGTCTGTTAATCGGTTCAAAAGGCGATGGGCAAACTGCGATCTTCTCGCCGGCCCTTGTTTGGGTATTTGGTGCGGGACTAGTGATGTCGACCCTTTGCACCTTGATAACTCGAAATTTGAAAGCTAATTCAAATCAAATAGCTTAGGATTTTGAGTGCTTTCTCCGACGGCCTCGTCTACCTATCGAACATAGTAGGCGGGGCCGTACTCACGCTTGCTGGACTGGGTGGTTAGGTGTTTGTAGGGGACAGTGGATTTAAAGAGTCAGTGCCTATGACTGGTTACGATCAGCATATAGCGTAAATGCAGTGGGCAGCGCAGCTAGCCAAGCAGGAGAGCTAGTCGCCCGCAGTTTCCCTGCGGAAACAGCCCCACCACCAGTGCTGCCACCCGGTGGTATGCGGGCTGTGCGGTGGATGGATGACACCGGTGGGGGCGTGTAGTTCGCTAACGGGGCTCATGCCGTGGAGCGAGTTGAGGAACCACAGGGGGCACTCGGCGGCGAGCTCAGGGGTGATGGGGCGCGTTTCGGTGTGAATTCCAAGGTCCGCAGCGCGCCGGGCAACTTGGCGCAGCGTGATGCTGGGCAGCGCCGGACCGGTGGGGAGGATGAGCGTTTCCCCGTCCCAGGCAACGAGCGCGCCAGTGGTGGTCTCCACCATGGCACCGGAAGCATCCACGATGGCGGTGTCATCGGTGCCGTCTGCCTGGTACTCGGTACGGTAGCGTGCCAGCGCTGGAAAATCGGGGCCCTTGACTAAAGGCTGCGTGCGTGGATCGGGGGCTTGCACATAGGTCAGCCGGGTGGTTCGGCGCGCAGGGGGCGCAGGGCGAATGTCGAGGCGCAGCTGTCCGCCGGCTAGCGAGATGCGGGGAAAGAGATCGCCGGGGCCGAAAAGCTGCAGCATCGCGGGGACGAAGCCAGCGGGCAGTGGGCCGGCTACCGACTCGAAGCGCTGGAGGTGCAGGGGGAGGGCGTTGGAGTGGGCGTCGCCAAGCATCCGCCAAGAATCCGCCACGTCAAAGGGCCCGGGGTGAGGCTGGCTTGGAATGAAGCTGCCCTCGTGCCAGAGATAGGTGCTCATTGCCACGCCCCCAACACGGATTGGGCCTTGAGGTTGCGCTCCTCCAGCTCGGCGGCCGGATCTGAATCCAGGACGATGGCCCCGCCGGCGCCGATGGTGACCTCACCGACCGCGCGCACGGCCGTGCGGATGACCACGCTGAGATCGGATTGACCGTCAAACCCCAAGTAGCCCACCACGCCGGAGTACACGCCGCGCGGTCCCGTTTCGAGTTGGTCAATGATCTCGCAGGTGCGCAGCTTCGGCGCGCCCGTCATAGAGCCAGGAGGAAAGGTGGCACGGAGGGCATCGACCGCGGTGGCACTGGCGCGCAGCTGTCCGGTAATGGTGGAGACCAATTGATGCACGGTGGCGTAGCTTTCTACCTGCATTAACTTAGGCACGCGCACGGTGCCGGGCTCGCATACCCGGGAGAGATCATTGCGCAGTAGGTCAACGATCATGAGGTTTTCGGCCCGTGTCTTCGGGTCCGTGGTCAGCAGCGCGGGATCCTGGTCGGCCGAGATGGTGCCCTTAATCGGCTTGGCCTCCACCTCACGGCCGCGCACGGTGAGGAAGCGCTCGGGCGAGGCGCTGCAGACTTCCACGTCGTCGAAGACGAGGTGCGCGGCATAGGGGGCGGGATTGTGCGAGCGCAGGCGGGGATAGAGCTCACCCTCGGCCGCGGCCGTGTAGGTATCGGTCAGGCAGACCTCGTAGCTCTCGCCGGCGTGCAGGAATTCTTGGGCGCGCTTAATCCGCTCCAAGTAGCCAGGGCTGCGCCAGGAGCCCCCGCTTAGCGACGCCCCACCGTCCTCCCCCGTGGGCCGTGGTTCCTCTGCATCCAAGGCGGTCTCCAGGCGGTTTAGCAATTCCTCGGCGCCGTCACCGGCAAGGCAGCACAGGTGCGCGGTTTCTGTGTGATGGTCGTAGACGATGAAGGACTGCGGCCGCACAAAGTAGGCATCTGGGTAAGGGGAGCGGTGGCGTAGCTCAATGGGCAGGGTGAGCTGGGCGCATTCATAGCCCAAATACCCGATGACCCCGCCGGTAAACGGGAGGGCCGGTGCGTCGATGATACGGGTGGCAAGCTCGCGGTCGAGGAGGGTGAGGATATCGGGGGCGTCGCCAAGCCGGTAGCGGAAAGAGCGACTCAATGCGCCGGCGGTATCGCCGAGGATGGAATAGCGCCCGCGGGGATCCGCGGAGTCGAGGAAGAAGGCATCGTTGCCCTCGGCGCGAAGGGCGGCAAAGACCCGTGGGCAGTCCACCGCGCCGGGGACTTCGCGGTGGAGCAGGTGAAACCCACCCAGAAAGTTGCGCATAATCTCCCGGCCGTGCTGGGTAAGCACCGACTCCGGGTGGAATTGCACGCCCCAGTGCGGCAAGCCATCGACCTTCAGCGCTTGGATGACGCCATCCTCGCTGCGGGCATGCACGGTAATGCCGGGGGTCTCCTCTATATGCAGGGAGTGGTAGCGCACCACTTCGAAGTCTTGCGGGATTCCGGCGAAGATGCCTTCGCCCGAGTGACTGATGGTAGAGACAAAACCGTGGCGCGGCTGCGGCGCGCGCGACACCTGGGCACCGGCCAGCAGACCTAGCCCCTGGTGACCAAGGCATACACCCAGTACCGGAATCTCGGCCGCGGCTGCGGCGGCGACAATGCCTCGGGCAGCACCGAAATCCTCCTCGCGTTCCGGCGTGCCCGGGCCAGGAGAAATCACCACATGCGAAAATTCGCCGGCACGGACGCGCTCGGCCAGTCCGTCCGCTTCACCGGCAGCGACGACGAGTGGTTCGCGTCCGGCTACCTCCGCGATGAGGTGGGCAAGGTTGAAGGTATAAGAATCGTAATTATCAAGCAGGAGGATCATAGGGAGGCGGAAAGTATCTATGCGGCGGCCGAGTCCATGAGGAACAGCTGGATATCGGTGATAGTCCACAGCATGAAATTGCAGGCCATTACCCAGAAAATGGCCATCCAACTGCGCCACCGCAGATAGCGGTGCAGCTTGCGCACCATGATGATGGCGCAGCCGATCATGCCGAAGAAGGGAATGATCGGGGTGGTCAGGCTAAAGAAGGTGCGCTGCCCGTCGGTGCAGAGCCACGTGGCGGTGCCATCCTCACACAAGGGGCCGCCGGAGAGCCGAGTAAAGAGTGCGACCGCGAAACCATACAGCGCGGAGAGCACAAGAACGCCGATCATGTACCAGACGGCCTGGCGGGTGGAGCGGCGGTTAGCAGCGGCAATCTCTAAAGGGTCCGGCTCATCGGCCAGCTCATCAAAGCTCCGCGGTTCCGGGCGGCGCAGATTGGCATAGTCCGCATCGGAAGTCAGATCGTTTTCGGGATGCTCTGGTCGCAGGCTCATGCCCCAATCCTAACCGCAGGATGGGTGGACCAAGATAGGCACCCGAATATGCGGCAGCAGCTCCGTGGCGGTAGATCCCAAGAACACGCGGGCGATGGGGCCCTGCGGGGTGGAGGCCATGAGCATGAGATCGCCCTTCTTCCACTTGAGCGAATCCACCGCGCCGCCCCAGCCCGCGCCGGAACCAATTTCAGAGGTGACAACCAGCTCGGGGAATTTCTCCTGGATGCTATCGCGGGCGCGGTCCAGCATGGCGAGGGAATCCTCGAGCCACTCGGCCGTCAGCTTAAGCGCCATATCGTGCTTATCCTTGGACGGCGTATTGAGCAGTCCCTTTGCCGAGAAGGCAAGCAGGCGCAGCGGTAGGTTCCAGCGGTTCGCGAGCTCCGCTGCGGCGAGCATCTCATGATCTTCGCGCGGGCTGCGTTCGGTGATGGCAAAGTTAAAGCGGGTGACGCCGTGCTTGGACAGCTTTACCTTGCGTGGCACCAAACCCAACGGCTGAGGAGAATAATGCAGCAAGGTATCGGCCGTAGAACCAGCAAAGAAACGGCCCTTCGGCGCCGACTGGTTGGGGCCTAAGATGATGAGGTCTGCCTGGAATTTCTTGGCCATCTCCGTCAGCAGATGGGGGCGCGAAGGCCCATCGACCAAGAGGGAAGGCTTGTCATCCCAGCAGCTGCGGGGTACGCCAGCTTCATCGAGGGCGGCATGGGTCGCGGCCGCGCAGGCCTCCTTTTGTGCTTTAAACCATTTCTTATATTTTCCGCCCAGCTTGGTGAGGGAAGTAGTAGTCCACGGCTGGAACACGGTAGAGATGACCCGCACCTGGGTAGTGGCGGTACGGGAAAGCCATGCGGCACAATCTAGAGCCTCGGTGCCGGAGGAAGAAGGGCTCCAAGAAATAAGAATGCGAAGGGGTTTATCGGCCGAGCCCTTGCTTAAGGCCGGCAGGTGCCCATCGGAAGAATCAGTTGCCATACGGAGTGAACTAGTGAGAGATTACGGTTTTCGTTTTCTCAATTATCACGTTAAGCCCACGAAAAATGAAATCACCGCGGGCAAAACTAGTGCTGTTCGCCGTTCATTGTGGGGCGATAGACATCAGCCAGCTTGGAGATGACGGTGGCAACGTCGTTCGCGGTCTCCAAATCCTTCGGCTCGAGCCACCGCATGATCTCTGCTAGGGCGGAGGCACGCTGCTGCGAGACGATGGCTAGTTCGGATTCGCCTAGTTGCGTCAGCGCTACCAAGACGCCGCGGCGGTCCTCTTCATCGCGGTGGCGTTCCACGTAGCCGCGGCGCTCTAGCTGATAGAGCGCGTTGGAGGCGGTGGGCATGCGGATAAGTTCTGCCTGCGCGATGGTGGAAACGCGGGACGGTCCGCGCATACGCAGCTGGTTCATGATGGACACCTGCGAGGTGGTCAATGAAGAGCCCTCCGCCGTGCGCTGGAAAATAAGAATGAGCTTATTGAGCGACGGCTGGATGGAACGCGCGACCTCGACAGCATCCTCGTACGTAGACGGGGATTGAGCGGGGCCCTTCTCCTCATGTTGCTGCGTCATAGAAAACGATTGTATAGCCCGTTTTCCCTGCGCGGTAGTTCGGAAGTTAAAAAATTAGTTTCCAGCAATAAAGTCTTCTAGCTCGGCGCGCGCCACGTCATCGGCCTTTTGCACCGGCGGGGATTTCATCAAGTAGGACGAGGCAGCCAGTACCGGGCCCGCCACCCCGCGGTCGAGGGCAATCTTGGCGGCGCGTACGGCGTCAATGATGATGCCGGCGGAGTTAGGCGAGTCCCAGACCTCCAGCTTGTACTCCAAGTTCAGCGGTACTTCGCCAAAGGCGGAGCCCTCTAAGCGGACATAGGCCCACTTACGGTCATCGAGCCATTCCACGTAATCGGAAGGCCCGATGTGGACGTTGCGGTCTTCGCGCTTGCCGGCGATGGGCGAGTTGTGCAGGTTAGAGGTTACGGCCTGCGTCTTGGAGATCTTTTTGGATTCGAGGCGCTCGCGCTCGAGCATATTCTTGAAATCCATATTGCCGCCCACATTGAGCTGCATGGTGCGCTCCAAGCGCACGCCGCGGTCTTCAAAGAGCTTCGCCATGACGCGGTGAGTAATGGTGGCGCCCACCTGGGACTTAATATCATCGCCCACGATGGGCAGCCCGGCATCTTCGAACTTCTTCGCCCATACCGGATCAGAGGCAATAAAGACCGGCAAGGCATTGACAAAGGCGCAGCCGGCATCGATGGCCGCCTGGGCGTAGAACTTATCCGCTTCCTCAGAGCCCACCGGCAGGTAGGAGACTACGACGTCGGCGCCGGACTGGCGGAGTATGGCGGGGACGTCGGCAAGCGGGGCTTCCGATTCCGCGATGGATTCTTGGTAGTACCGGCCGAGGCCGTCCAGGGTAGGACCGCGCTGCACGGTAACGCCCAGCTCAGGGACGTCGGTAATGGAAATGGTGCAATTGCGGGAGCTGCGCGTAGCCTCCGCCAGATCCTTGCCCACCTTGTCCGCATCCACGTCGAAGGCGGCAACGAATTCCACATCGCCAACGTGGTACGGGCCAAATTGGGCGTGCATCAAACCGGGAATATCTGCGTCGGCCGCGGCGTTGCGATAAAACTCCACGCCTTCAATGAGGGACGTGGCGCAGTTGCCGACGCCCACGATGGCGACCTTTACTTTTTCGGACACGGTCTACTCCTTTAACTCCATGAGTTGTGGCTGTCAGTGACTGCGCAAGAGTAAGCCGAAAACTATGCCCTACGGTGGCATAACGCCATGTGGATCGATCAAGAAGAGGTAATTAGGATGATCCGGGTGAATTCCGTTGCCTATAAGCACGTGCTCTCCCATGAGTGGGAGCGCGCCCACCACCTGCGCGAATTTCGCGCCGGGCAGCTCACGCGGGAGGACGTGTGCGATGCTGATTTTTTGCTGCGCGCCGCAGCTGAGCACCATGGGCGCACCATGGATAAGGAATGCCCCGTGTGCGGCGAGCCTTTGCGGCTCACGCGCTGGGTCTATGGCGAGAACCTCGGCCGCCGCGCCGGAAGCGCCCGCAGTGAGAAAGAAATAGCGGAGTTTGTGGCCGAGGGCTTGGAGTTTACGGTGCACGAGGTGGAGGTATGCCGCCAGTGCCGGTGGAACCACTTGTTGCGTTCTGCTACTGCATTTAACGCGTGTTAGTTTCCAGCGCACCGCCTTAGGCAGTAAGCTGCAATTATTTAGTTTGTGATCAGGGATGAATGAGGACACGAATCAGTGACCGAGAAGGAATCTACCGGCAAGTCCACTAAGGTGGCTCGCCCCAGCAAAAAGCAGGCGACAAAGAAGCGCCGCATCTGGCCGTGGGTCGTTTTGGCGTTCCTACTGGTCTTTGTAGCACTGCCCGCAGGACTTTTTGCCTACGCATACTCGCAATACTCCGTTCCGGAGCCCAAGGACCTGGCCAATAACCAGGTCTCCACCATCTACGCGGGTGATAATCAGACCCAGCTCGCCCGCCTGGTGCCGCCGGAAGGCAACCGCACCCACGTGAAGCTGGATGAAATCCCAGACTACGTGCAGGACTCCGTGCTGGCCGCGGAGGACCGTGACTTCTGGGATAACTCCGGCTTCTCCTTCACCGGCCTCGGCCGCGCCGTGGTGGGTAAAGTAACCGGCAATGAAGATGCTGGCGGCGGTTCCACCATTACCCAGCAGTATGTGAAGAATACGCTGGTGGGCAACGAATACTCCTACGTGCGCAAGATTCGCGAGCTCATCTACTCGGTGAAGATGACCAATGAGTGGGATAAGAAGGATATTCTCAACGCCTACCTCAACACCGTGTATTTCGGCCGCAATGCCTACGGCATCCAGGCGGCATCCAACGCCTACTTTGATAAGGACGCCAAGGACCTCACTCCGGAGGAAGGCGCCATGCTCGCCGGCCTCATTCAGTCCCCATCCGGCCTCGACCCGCGCGTGAACCAGGAGGGCTCCGAGGACCGCTGGAACTACGTACTTGACGGCCTGGTGGGAATGGGTGACCTCACCCAGGAACAGCGCGATGGCATGGTCTTCCCGGAGACCCGCGACCCAGCTGAGTACTCCGCCTACACCGAGGCGCCCGGCGCCAATGGCCACATCAAGGATCAGGTCATCCGCGAATTGGAAGAGGTAGGCATCACCGAAAACGAGGTGTCCACCGGCGGCCTGCGCATCACCACCACCATCGACATGAATGTGCAGAACAACACCATTCAGGCAGTTGATGACCAGATGGCTCCGCTGCAAGAGGATGCGCGTGCGGCTTCCGTGACCATCGATCCGAAGACCGGTGCGGTCCGCGGATACTTTGGCGGCCACGATTCCAATGGTTGGGACTACGCCAACTCCCCGCTGCAGACCGGTTCTACTTTCAAGATCATGGCCCTTGCGGCCGCCTTGCAGCAGGGCATCAGCCTCGATACCAATTACTCTTCCGCCCCGTACCAGCTGCCTGGTTCGGATGTTGTCACCAACGTGGGCGGCGGCTGCGGCGTGTGCAACCTGCGCGAGGCTACTAAGCAATCCCTGAATACCTCCTTCCTTCGCCTGCAGGCGGACCTCAAGAACGGCACCCAGGACACCGCGGATATGGCGCACGCCCTTGGCGTGGCTAAGTCCCTGCCGGGCATTGACAAGACGCTGACGGAAAAGGGCAAGCAGCCATTCGAAGGCATCGCTCTGGGTCAGTATCAGTCCCGCCCGCTCGATATGGCCACCGCAATGTCCACCCTGGCTAACCAGGGCGTGTGGCATAACCCGCACTTTGTGCAGCGCGTAGAAAACGCTGCCGGCGAAGTGCTGTACGAGCACCCCGAAGACGGCGGCGAGCGCCGCGTATCGTCCAACGTGGCCAATAACGTCCTCGAAGCCATGGAGCCGGTGGCCGCATGGTCTAATGGCGCCCTAGCCGGTGGCCGTGTTTCCGCCGCCAAGACCGGTACCACTCAGATGGGCGATACCGGAAATAACAAGGATGCCTGGATGGTCGGTGCCACCCCGCAGCTGGCTACCGCCGTGTGGGTAGGTACCGCGGATAACACCTCCGCCATCTTCGATCAGTACGGCGGCATCATGTACGGCGCGGGCGCGCCAACCAAGATTTGGAAGGCCGTGCTGGACAACTCCCTGGCCAACTCCGAATTCCAAAACTTCCCGGCTGCCTATCCGCTGGGATTCGGCAACATGGGCGCCGGAACGGCCGCTCCGGCCTATGACCCGAGCTGGGATAGCGGCGCTGGCGATACCCAGGACTACGAGGCCCCTGCCGAGCAAGCAGCTCCGGAAGAGGAGACCAAACCGGTTCAGCCGGAGAATAAGCCGGAGAGTCCGAAGCCTGCCCCGAAACCGCAACGCGGTAATGGCAATAACGGCAATGGTGGCAATAGCGGTAATAGCAACCAGGCTCCGGCCCAGCCAGAGGCGCCGTCGTTGGATGACCTCATCGGCCCCGATAGCGACTTGGCAGATCTCCTAGGGTAGGCGGCAGTGACAGCGAATCCGCACCAGCGCATTCCCGCCTCCTCAGAACCCTTGGCCCGCGGGGTAATTGAATTCCTCGGCGGGCCAAGGGGCCGTTTTGCCGGTGTACGCCGCACCCAGTGGTGGACCCCGCTGCGCGCCATAATCGCCGTCGGCTGGGTTTTCCTGGCGTGCGGATTCCTCTCGAAGGCTAATTGCGCCGGCGGCACCCGCGGTGATGACGGGGTCATTAACCTAAATTGGGCGGGCAACCGCCAGTACACCTCTTTTTGCTATAACGACATCATCCCGCTCTACGGTGGCCGTGGCCTCGACGAAGGCGGCTTCCCCTATGCCTATTCTTGGCAAGAGGGTGACCTGACCCGCTATATGGAGTACCCAGTCCTCGCGGGCCTATTCCAGGGGTTGATGGGCTGGATTGCCCGCAATACGTACTCTCTGGTTGAGTGGGTTGGCATCCCGGAGGCCGGATGGTACTTCGGCCTGACCGCCTTGGTCATGGCGTGCATCTGGGTAGGCGTGCTCTACATGGTCTACCTGCTGGTGGGCAACCGCACCTGGGACACCATCCTCGTCGCCGCCAGCCCCCTTGTCATCATCCACGCCTTCAGCAACTGGGATATCCCCTCCATTGCCTTTGCCGTAGGTGCGCTCTTGGCCGCCGCGCGCAAGCGCCCTGTCGTTGCGGGTGTCCTCATCGGCCTTGGCACTTCCTTTAAGCTGTGGCCGCTCTTTCTCTTGGGGGCGTTCCTGGTCTTGGCGGTGCGCAATCGTCGCTGGCCGCAATTTTTCTACGCCTTGCTCGGCGCGGCCGTGACCTGGATTGTGGTCAACGCGCCGGTGGCACTGAAGTACCCGGAGGCATGGCGCGAATTTTTCCGCCTCAACCAAGAGCGCGGTGCGGAGTGGACCACCATCTACTCGGTGCTCAGCCGCAATACTGGGATTAGCTTTAGCCCTGAGTTCCTCAATACCTTCAGCCTGGTGGCGTTTTTGGCTCTCTGTGCGGCGATTGCGGTGTTGGGCCTGCGCAGCGCGCGGACCCCGCGCATGGCCGAGCTGGTTTACCTCATCGTGGCAGCCTTCTTGCTATTCAACAAGGTATGGTCGCCCCAGTATTCTCTGTGGCTGGTAGTGCCCGCGGCCCTAGCCCTGCCACGCTGGCGCTTGGTCTTTAGCTGGGCGCTTGTCGACGCCCTCGTGTGGCCCCTACTCATGTGGCACATGCTGGGTACAGACAATAAGGGTATTCCGCACGAGCTGCTTGACGTTGCGATTATCTCCCGCGACGCCCTCATTATCGCCATGGCTGTCCTCGTCATTCGCCAGATGTGCGGAAAGACCCCGGATAAGGTGCGCGATGCGCACGCCGGCCGCGACCCCTTGGCAGGAGCATTCGCATGATCATTACCTATATCGGAATGGCATCCATCATCTTGGGATTCCTCTGCGTGATGGGGGCCTTCTGGCTCTTCCACAATCGTGAAGATCGCCGCGGGCCCATCGTGCTGGGGCTTTTGGCCATTCTTTTCCTCACCATCATTCCGGCGACTGCTGCTGTGTTTTTCGCCGCAACGACCACTGGTTAGATTTCTTTTCGCCGGTCATTTGCGGTACTGTAGTGGGGTTGCTTGACGCAACGTACCCTCCTGCTGCATCCGCAAAGGTGATGCAGCCGAAAACTACTAGACCATAGGAGGTGATGAGGTCCGTGCGTCACTACGAAGTCATGATCATTCTGGATCCTAATCAGGATGAGCGCACCGTAACCCCGTCCCTGGATAAGTTCCTCGAAATCGTCCGCCAGGAAGGCGGCAAGGTTGAGAACCTTGATGTATGGGGCAAGCGTCGTCTTGCATACCCCATCAACAAGAAGGAAGAGGGCATTTATGCCGTCGTCAACCTGGAGTGCGAGCACACTTCGGTTGCCGAGCTCGACCGCCGTCTGAACCTGAACGACACCATCCTGCGTACCAAGGTTCTGCGCACCGACAGCAAGTAGCGGATACTGGGATCAAGCACAATCCACGTAACCGATAAGGAGTAAAGACATGGCACAGGGAGATACCAATATCACGGTGGTAGGCAACATCGTTGCTGACCCCGAGCTGCGCTTCACCCCGGCGGGTGCGGCAGTAGCTAACTTCCGCGTCGCCTCCACCCCTCGTCGCTATAACTCGCAGACGAATCAGTGGGAAGACGGCGAAGCTATGTTCCTGACCTGCAACGTATGGCGTCAGGCAGCGGAAAACGTTGCCGAGACCATGTCTAAGGGCATGCGCGTCATCGTTACCGGCCGCTTGAAGCAGCGTTCCTTCCAGACCCGTGAGGGCGATAACCGCACCGTATTCGAGATTGACGTCGACGAAGTCGGTCCGTCTCTGCGCTACGCCACCGCTCAGGTAAACCGCAATCCGCGTGAGGGCGGCAATAACTTTGGCGGCGGCGGCCAACAGCGCTCGAATAACAATAATCAGGGCGGTTTTGGAGGCGGCCAGCAACAGCAGCCGCAGCAGAACCAGGCTCCTTCTGAGGATCCGTGGAACTCCGCACCACCTGCAGGTGGTTTCGGAGGCGCTGATTCTGAACCTCCGTTCTAAGTCTGTCACCCGCAACTATTCAACTAACTCAATTGAAAGGCAGGGATCATGAAGCTGATCCTCACCGCTGCCGTTGAGAACCTCGGCGCCGCTGGCGAAATTGTTGAGGTTAAGGACGGCTACGGACGTAACTACCTGCTTCCTCGCGGCCTGGCCATCGTGGCTACCCGCGGCGCAGAGAAGCAGATTGAGGGCATCAAGCGCGCCCAGGAAGCTCGCGAGATTCGCGACCTGGATCACGCACGTGAGGTCCGTAACCAGCTCGAGCAGCTGACGGATGTCAAGGTAGAGGTTAAGACCTCCGAATCCGGTAAGCTCTTCGGTTCCGTTCAAGCAGAAGACATTGTCAACGCCGTCTCCAAGGCTGGTGGCCCTAAGCTGGATAAGCGCATCGTTGTGCTTCCTAAGGGCCTGGTCAAGAAGACCGGCAACTACCAGGTCGAGCTGAAGCTGCACGCTGATGTTATCGGCAAGGTGAACTTCTCGGTCGTTGCTGCCTAACTAGGCGCACGACGGTCCATATAGACCCAAAGACAACAGCAACGCTTTAGGCCTCAAGTTCCTGCTATGTGAGGTGGCAGGAACTTGGGGCCTTTAGCGCGTTTTCACCGGCCTGTGGATAACTGTGGAATTCTGTGGATAACTCTTTGTGCGTTTAACTTTCTGTTTACGTGGAGGCTGCTTTATTAACTCGCAGGTCAGGCCCCTTATCCACGGATGATGTGCCTATTTTCACACCGGGAAAAACATACCCTGAACTGGGATTTTGATTTGTGCAGGTCATGGGCTTTTGGAGTTATCCACAGGCCTATGCAGGGCAAATATGGGCAAAGGCTCTCGCGACCTGCATTTTTCACAGCGCCCTGTGGATAACTATGGAAGTTATGCCCAGGGGGTGGTGTCCGGGCACTAGACTACACTGAGATTCCGATACGCTCGGACGCTCGAAAAGCCACAAGGGGGAGACCATGACCAACGCCAGTTTTGATGATGAACACCTACCACCGGAGCCACCACCGGAGGAGGAACCGGCCCCACGCCGCCGCTATCAGCAGGAAGAGCCAAAGCGCTATGGCGAATTCCGTCAGCCTCCCGCAGACCGCGAAGCGGAGCAGGGCGTCCTGGGCGCAATGTTGCTGAGCCCCCATACGGTGATGGAGGTCATCGAGGAGCTAGAGCCGGAGGATTTCTACTATCCGGCGCACACGTTGATTTACCGCGCCATGCTGGATCTATATTCCGAGGGCAAGGACGTCGACGCCGTCATTTTGGCCTCCCAGCTCGACCGCTTTAATAACCTCGAGCGCGTCGGCGGCGCCCCCTATCTCCACACGCTGCTCGCCACGGTGCCCACGGCTGCGAACGCACGCTACTACGCCGAAATCGTCGCGGAAAAGGCAGTGCTGCGCAAGCTTGTTGATGCCGGTACGCGCGTAGTACAGCTCGGATTTTCCGGCACCGAAGATGCAGAAATCGAGTCCGTCCTGGACCGTGCGCAGCAGGAAGTTTTCGCCGTCGCCCAGCGCAAGACGGCAGAAGATTACCGAGTCCTGGGGGATCTCATTGACCCCACCATTGATGAGCTCGCCGCCCTGCAGCAAGCCGGCGGTGTGGAGCTAGGCGTGCCGACTGGCTTCATCGACCTCGACAAGTTAACTAACGGCCTTCACGCGGGCCAGATGGTCATCGTTGCTGCTCGCCCTGGTGTGGGTAAATCGACCCTGGCCATGGACTTTATGCGGTCCTGCTCCTTGCAGCACGGCAAGTCCTCGGTGATTTTCTCTCTCGAGATGTCGGCTTCTGAGATTGTCATGCGCCTGCTTTCAGCGGAGTCAGAGGTGAAGCTGGCCGATATGCGCGGTGGCCGGGTTTCCACCGAGGACTGGGCAAAGATCGATGAGACCCTTAACCGAGTACAAGACGCCCCACTCTTCATTGATGACTCACCGAATCTCACGATGATGGAAATTCGGTCCAAGGCCCGCCGCCTCAAGCAGCAGCACGGCTTGGACCTCATCGTCTTGGACTACCTGCAGCTGATGTCTTCGGGTAAAAAGGTGGAGTCCCGCCAGCAAGAGGTCTCTGAGTTCTCCCGTCAGCTAAAGCTCTTGGCCAAGGAGCTGGAGGTTCCTCTCATCGCTATCTCGCAGCTGAACCGTGGCCCTGAGGCGCGTACGGATAAAAAGCCGCAGCTTGCGGACCTCCGTGAGTCTGGCTCGCTGGAGCAGGACGCCGATATGGTCATGCTGCTCTACCGCCCCGACTCCCAGGACCGCGATAATGAGCGCGCCGGCGAGGCGGATATTATCCTAGCCAAGCACCGTGGCGGCCCGATCGATACCGTGCAGGTGGCGCACCAGCTGCACTACTCCAAGTTCGTCAATATGGCGCACGGTTAAATTACAGGTCTACCACCGCGTTGGGGTCTCCCAATCGTGGGCCAAGGATGACCAGTACCAAGAAAACCGCAGCTGCGGCAATCGCCAGCCATCGCCACACGGGGAAAAGGCGTTCGCCGCACAGGCGGGCGAACGCCGCACCGATAAGCGCGCCCAGGGTATTGAAGAGAAGATCATCGATATCCGTGCGCCCCAGGGCGAAAGCATATTGGCACACCTCCAGCACTAGGCTCAGACCAAATCCCCACGCAGCTGTCTTCTTAACGGAGCGGCAGAGGCTAAAGACCAGCATGCCGAAGGGGATGAAGAATGCGGTATTGCCCGCGTACTCAAATAGCGGGCCAAACCAGCTGCCGCCGGAAAATTCATCGAAAGGAACCCAGCGCAAATCCCGGGCGCGCTGATTTTCCGGTTTCCACAAATAGCCAATCTGGTAGAAGGGCTTGAGCGTGGTTAACGCGACCATGACCGCGGTCCACGCGGCGAGGGATACCCTGCTGAGCACGCGCTAGTCCTTTCTTTCGTGGCGGGGGAGTGTACGCCCCGCCAATGCTAGCCTGCTCAGGGGTGCTCGGCGGCCTTATTTAGCGACGGACGGAAAAGCCGCGCAGCCGCAGCGAGTTAGTAACCACGAAAACCGAGCTCAGCGCCATGGCCAGGCCCGCCAGCAGGGGATTGAGCCAGCCGAGCGCGGCCACGGGAATGAGTACGACGTTATAGGCGAAGGCCCAGAAGAGATTGCCCTTAATGATTGCTAGCGTGCGGCGCGAGAGCCGAATGGCATCAGCGGCGCAGCGTAAATCGCCGTTCATCAGGGTGATATCGGAGGCTTCAATGGCAACATCGGTACCCGCGCCCATGGCCAGGCCGAGGTCGGCTTGGGCCAGCGCGGCGGCGTCGTTAATGCCATCGCCCACCATCGCCACGGTGTGCCCTGCGGCCTGCAGCTCCTTGATGTGGTTCACCTTGTCCTCTGGCAGGACCTCAGCGCTGACGTGATCGATTCCCACCTCGGCGGCCACGGCGTGAGCGGCCCCGGCATTATCACCGGTCAGCAGGTAAGGGGTTAGCCCCAGTTCCTTCATCTGCGCCACGGCGGCGGCCGAGCTGGGCTTGATGGTATCGCGCACCTCAATGACGCCTGCGGGCTGTCCGTTGACGGTGACGACCACCGGCGTGGCACCAGCGTCCTGTGCGGCGCGGAACGGCGCTTCCAGGTCACCCAACGGGCCTTGCCGCTTGCCGACGCCTACCCGGACCCCCTCCACAGTTCCTTCCACGCCACCCGGAACCACTGCGAAGTCGGTAGCCGGCTTTACACTGCGCTCGCTAGCGATAGCGCGAGCGATGGGGTGCTCGGAATTGTGTTCCACGGCCGCGGCCAAGTCGAGGACGTCGCCGTGTACGGCGGTAACGGACATCTCTCCGGCGGTGACCGTTCCGGTCTTATCCATGACGATGGTATCGATTTGCCGCGTAGATTCCAGGATCTCCGGGCCTTTAATGACAAGCCCCAGCTGCGCCCCGCGGCCGGTGCCGACGAGGATCGCGGTGGGCGTCGCCAAGCCCATAGCGCAAGGGCAGGCCACAATGAGGACGGAGACCGCGGCAATGAAGGCCGGGGCCACCCCGCCGAAGAAGAGATGGGCAAGGAGTGTCAGCGCTGCCACGGCGATGACCGCGGGGACGAAGACCTGTGCAATGCGGTCCACGAGGCGCTGTACCGGCGCCTTGGAGGTTTGTGCATCCGTGACCAGCTGGGCCATTTGGGCCAGTACCGTATCCTCGCCCACCTTGGTCGCGCGCACCTCAAGCTTGCCGGAGGCATTAATGGTTGCGCCGGTCACCGCATCGCCGGACCCGACCTCGACGGGCACCGGCTCGCCGGTGATCATGGAGGCGTCGACCGCCGAGTTGCCGGCAACGACGATGCCATCGGTGGCGATCTTTTCGCCTGGGCGTACTACGAAGACATCGCCTACCTGCAACTGGGCAATGGGAATGCGCTGCTCGCCTCCCTCGCGCAGTACCGAGGCTTCTTTAGCGCCTAGGGAGAGCAGCTCCCGCAGCGCCTCGGAGGACTGGCCTTTGGCTCGTGCCTCGAACCACCGGCCGAGTAGGAGGAAGGTAATGACCATGCCCACGGACTCGAAATAGATGTGATCCATCTGCGCCGCGTTCGCATCCAACGTCATGTGCATCTTCATGCCCGGTTCGCCTGCATTGCCGAAAAACAGCGCCCATAGCGACCAAAAGTAGGCCGCTGAGGTTCCCATGGTGATAAGCGTGTCCATGGTGAAAGAACCGTGCTTGAGGTTTGTCCACGTAGCGGTGTGGAAAGGCGCGCCACCAAAGATAAAAACGATGGTGGCCACGATGGCGCAGGCCCACTGCCAATTGGGAAATTGCAGTGCCGGCCACATCGATACCACCATGAGCGGTAGCGATAGGGCACCAGAGATGATGGTGCGGCGCAGTAGCCCTCCGTCACTGCTCTTCTCGGCTTGGGGCTCCTCCGCCTTCGCCCCCGCCATATCGAAGGCGCCGTAGCCTGCGCCCTCTACCACCGAAATGAGCTCCTGTGGACTTACCGTTTGGGAGTCGTACTCGATGGCCGCCGCCTCGGTAGCGAAATTGACGCTGGCGCTTACACCCTCGAGCTTGTTGAGCTTGCGCTCGACGCGGGAGGAGCAGGAGGTGCACGTCATTCCCGTTACGCCAAGGTCCAAGTGGGACATGGTGGTGCCTACTTCAGCGTGTAGCCGGCCTCTGCCACGGCGGCCGCTACCTGTTCATCGGTGAAATCGGTGCCAGTAACCGTGACGGCGCCGGTGGTATGGTCCGCAGTGACCTCGCTAACGCCGGAAATTTCGCCGACCTCTTCCTTCACCGACATTTCGCAATGTCCGCAGGTCATGCCCTCTACGGTGTAGTTCTTGGTGCTCATAATGATCCTTTCTTAGAGTTGGTTTCTGGGCTCATTCTATACCCCCTAGGGGTATATTACAAGGATTTTTCATGTACGTTGGGGAATAAAGCAATCCGCAAAGGAGTTAGAACAACCATGGCTACTATCGATGTCACCGAAGAAAACTTTGAAGAAACCGTTACCGGCGAGGGCATTACGCTCGTAGACGCCTGGGCCGATTGGTGCGGCCCCTGCAAGCGCTTTGCGCCGGTTTTTGAAAAGGCCTCCGAAGAGCACACGGATGCTACCTTTGCCAAGCTCGATACCGAGGCCAACCAGGGCCTCGCATCCGCGCTGGAGATTCAGTCCATTCCTACGCTGATGATCTTCCGCGATGGCATCCTGGTCTTCCGCGAGGCTGGCGCGCTGCCACCTGCAGCATTGGAAGACCTGCTGAAGCAGGTCAAGGAACTCGATATGGCGGAGGTTCGCCGCCAGGTAGAAGAGCAGAACGCGCAGGGTTAATCCCCGCTAGCTTCCTGGGCGCTTTCTGGTGAGTATCGCTAAACTCGCTAGAAAGCGTCTTTTTATGTCCAAAGGAGAAGATAATGGCTAACCCCTTCAGCAAGGGCTGGAAGTACATGATGAGTTCCTTCGATCAGAAGATTGATGAGAACGCTGATCCAAAGGTGCAGATCCAGCAGGCCGTCCAAGCTGCGAAGGAGCAGCACCAGCAGATTTCTGATCACGCTGCAGAAATCATTGGCCATAAATCCCAGCTGGAGATGCAGATGAACCGCCTGGTTAAGTCTCAGCAGGACTACCAGTCTCAAACCCAGCGTGCATTGGAGCTGGCGGATTCTGCGGAGGATCCGCAAAAGGCCTCCGAGTATAACCAGGCTGCGGAAGTGGTTGCCTCCCAGCTGGTGGCGGTGGAGCAGGAGCTGGAAGACGTTAAGCAGCAGTACGCCGCCGCAGAACAGGCTGCCGCGCAGGCCAAGAGCCAGCAACAGCAGTCTGAGGCGCGCTTGAAGGAACAGCTGGCCCAGGTTAGCCAGCTGGAGGCCCAGGCGGACCAGGCGGCTATGCAAGAAAAGAACGCCCAGGCTATTGATTCCATGAATCAGCTCAACCCGGACGATTCCGTTCCTACTCTTGATTCTGTGCGCGCCAAGATTGAAAAGCGCTACGCCGATGCCCTTGGCGCGCAAGAATTGCAGCACGCCACCGGCGGCGATCGCATTAATGAGATCCAAGCCGCCGGCAATGATATGAAGGCGTCTGCGCGCCTCGATGCCATCCGGGCGGATCTTAAAAAGAAGAAAGAACTCGAATCTGGCGATTAATTCTGCCGGCGAACGTTAATCAGAACCCCACGAATCCCTGAGTGGAATCCATCGCGCAGGTTCACGCGCTGGGTTTCGGTCAGGGTGTATTCGTGCAGGGTCTCGCAGGCAAACTGCAATAGTGGGCGGTCGATCTCCGGGGGAAGCCCGCCGCCTGAAAGTAGATGTGCCTGATCGCGCTGCTCGGTGCTAGCAGCGTTATCGAACCACCATGAGGCGTATTGCTGGCCCACGTCGAATGGGGATTGGAACCCAGCCGAGCTCCATACTTCTTCCGGCAGCGGCACATACTTGGAGCGCAGCTTGCGGCGCGGCGCCATCATGGATGGCTTGGGCGCCGGCTTCTCCGCGGGAGAGTCCTCCTCGGCGGGGGAATCCTCTGCAGCATCCACCTTGGGCGGAGCCGGCTTGGGCGTCGGGGCCGGGGTGGGCTTTTCTGTGGCGCCGAAGGCTGCCTCCACCTCTGAGGGCTCGCCGCATTCATCCGGTTCGGGCATTTCCTCGCCCTCTTTATGTGCATTTTCGCGCACCACTGGAGGAAGCGGGCCTTCTAGGACCTGCAATTCCATAGCGTCTGCGAAGTCCTCGCGAGGGTCCAAGATGGTGGTGGAATCGCAGGCATGGCGCAGTGCGGAGGACATGGAGTCCCAGCCGAATCCATAGAGGTGTACGCGGATGCCGTTATCTACGGCTGCTTGTGCGCCGGGAATCATGTCGGCATCGCCGCTGACGAGGACAAAGTCGGTGAATTGTCCCTTCATGGCGGCGATGACCATGTCCGCTACGAGGCGGGTATCTACGGCTTTTTGGGTGCGGCGCTCGCCCCATTCGATGAGCTGACCGGTGCGCAGCTGGACCCCTTCGCAGGTACGCAGTGCGCGCTGGTAGCGGTGCGGGCCGGTATCGGGAATGCCGTCATACCAGTATTGGCGCTGGATGGGGGTCCCAAGTTGGTTCTCAATCATCCCGCCCATGGTGCTGACCACCTCGGGCAGATCGATTTCTAGCTGTGCGCGGGCACCCGTTTCCCACGAGTTATAAAAGCTTGCGAGCAAGTAAGAGGTATCGACAAAGACGAGTGTGCGTTCAAGCATGGCTCCTAAGTTCCGTTCTAATTGTTCTAAATAAAATTCTTTGTGGTTTCCAGTGTGCCCCATTAGTCACAAAACGTCGATAAGCTTGGGCAAAATCCCAGCGCAGTGGCCGCAAAAAAGTTTTCTCTCTGGAAGTATTGCAGGGATGGGGTGTTGCCGATATGGTTAGTTACACAAGTAACTAACCAACGAACCGAGGGTCAATGGATAATTCCACGCAACCACTCTTCCGTCAGATTGCTTCTCTGGTGGAGGACGCCATCGTGGACGGAACCTTGGGCGAGGGGGATAGGGCCCCATCTACTAACGAGCTTGCTGATTTCCACAACATCAACCCGGCCACTGCCCGCAAGGGCATCAGCCTCCTGGTGGATATTGGGGTGCTGGATAAGCGCCGCGGCATCGGCATGTTCGTGGCAGAAGGCGCCCTGAAAACGATCCGTGAGCGCCGCCGCGCCGATTTCGCGGCGGAATATATGGCACCGCTTGTCGACGAAGCCGTTCGCCTGGGTTACAACCGCGCCCAACTCCACGACCTATTTGATCGCGTTGCAGAAAGCCGAGGAATGTACTCATGATTACAACACGAGATTTCACCTTTGCCGATGGCCTCACACATGGCTTAGTTGGCCCCAATGGCATTGGCAAAACCACGCTCCTGCGCAAAATTGCCGGACAAATCCAATCTGGCGGCATTACGGTCTTCGGAGAAGAGCCCTTTGACAAGCAATCGGTTCTCAACCGAGTCATTTTGATGGGGATTGATAACCCGCTGCCGGATTCCTGGGGCATCGGAAAGCTGGGCGTCATTGGTAAGGCGCGCTGGCCGCGTTGGGATGAGGAGCGTTTCAATGAGCTGTTGGTTCGCTTCGACGTACCGGCCAAGGCCTACTCTTCCTTGTCCCGCGGGCAAAAGTCTGCGGTGGGATTCATCTTTGCCGTAGCTTCCGGCTGCGAGGTCATGCTTCTCGACGAACCCTATCTCGGCCTCGACACACAGCGCCGCGAGCTTTTCTATCAGGTCCTTCGTGAGGAACACGGCCGTACCATCGTCATCTCCACCCATCACCTCAATGAGGTAGCGGGTCTTCTCGACACCGTCGCTCTTATGGGGGACAGCCCGATTTCAGGCCCCATTGATGACTTCATCGAGGGAATTCTTGAGCTCACGGGCCCATCTGAGGCTCTCAACGCAGCGGTCGAAGAGCTCGACCTCCGCGTACTCAGTAGGGAAACCACAGGCTTGGGGGACCGCGTGCTTATCGACGCCCGTTCCGCTTCCACTGATCCCATTTTCCGCATTGCCCAGGCCCACGGCCTGCGTGTCAATGAGGTCTCTTTGGAGCGTGCGGTACTGGCATTGGAGGAGAAAGCATGAAACTACTGTGGTACCTAGGAGATTGGTGGCTCTGGACCTTTTTCCTGTTCGCATTATTGGTCATGCCAGTCATGGCAGAGGGAACGTGGAGCGCGCTCCCCGTAATCGCTTCCTTGGGGCTCGTGCTCTCCCTAAAGCCTGATTTTCAGAAATATCAACTAGTGGGCCTGGGTTCGAGAATCTGGAACGAACATCGTCGCATTCTCGTCGCACTATTCGCACTAGCGGCAGCTATTGGCGCCCTCACCGTGCAGTTGTGGTGGGCATTGCCCATATATGCCGTCGCAGCGGCGTGGGCCATGTACCGCAAAGTTGTGCCTCAACGGACCGGGTACACCACCACCGGCACCCAACCCTCAAGCGGCTTCGGATGGTTCCCCCGCACCTTGGCTGGGCAAGCGATATACCACCCACAAGCCAAAGCATGGTGTGGGGCTTGCTTGGCGCAGATGATCGGCTTAGTTCTCCACCAGTATAGGGACGCGGCTTCAGTGCTCGAATTCCTCGGCACCTTCATCTGGGTACTGACTTTTCTGCTACTCGCGGCGGTTTCAGGCAGCTTAAGAAAATCCCTCCGCGAATACACGGTTATGGGAGGAAGTCGTAGAAATTGGGCCCGGCATACTGCAGTGCTCGGGCTGATACCGGTCTTCGCGGCCATCAGTATCAGCGCCGCACTGACGAATGACAGTGAACTCGTTACGGCCATCGCATTGCTTAGCGCCACCTGCGCCCCGGTTTTGGTCACTCTGGAATTTCTGGGAAAGAAGAACTGGCACCTATTCATTCTCTATGCGGCACTCATAGTCGGGACAGTCGTCGTAAGCGTCCAAGCCCCGGTCTCCGCAATTGCCAATCTTTTCTTGGCGGTGGCCTTTTATGCAGTATGGGCATTGGCCCTCCCCACCTACATTCGCCGAGCGAATATCCACGGTGGCGGAATCAGCGGGTGGTTGGGCGTAACTTAAAGCCCTCAAAATGATAACTGGCCTGGGGATTTGTGTTTGTTTAAGTCGCTGTGTAACTTAATACGAGTCAGCGCGACCGACAGCGCCCCACAGGAACAAAAAAGTTCCTGGCTGAAGCGGCGATAGGAAAACAGGCCCTGACAAAACAAAATTCTTTTTGCTCACGACGAGCTACATGCGAAAGTGTGTGGTTGTTGTGTGGTGATGATGTTTGAGAACTCAATAGTGTGCCAATGTACTTTTTATTTTTTGTGTGCATGGTTGTGTGTTGATTGGTTTGTCTGCCAATGGGCCTTTAGGTGGTTTGTTGGTTGGTGTGTGCCGGTTGGGTATGTGGAACACGTACCTTTTTGAATGCTGTTTGGTGTTTCGGCTGCATTGAGATGGATTGGTTGGCATGTGATTGTGTTCAACTTTTTTGGTTTCCTTATTTTTGCCCCGTCGGGTTGAGGGAACTTATTTTTTCTTTGTAGTAATTTTTTGGACGCCAGCATGAGCTGCATTGTTGTGTGGTTTGTGGTGGTTTGTTCTTTTGTTGGGTTTCGGGCTTTTCACGGCCTGTTTCGGATTTGTTCTGAAATTTTTTTTGTGGAGAGTTTGATCCTGGCTCAGGACGAACGCTGGCGGCGTGCTTAACACATGCAAGTCGAACGGAAAGGCCCTGCTTGCAGGGTACTCGAGTGGCGAACGGGTGAGTAACACGTGGGTGATCTGCCCTGCACTTCGGGATAAGCCTGGGAAACTGGGTCTAATACCGGATAGGAGCCATTTTTAGTGTGATGGTTGGAAAGTTTTTTCGGTGTAGGATGAGCTCGCGGCCTATCAGCTTGTTGGTGGGGTAATGGCCTACCAAGGCGGCGACGGGTAGCCGGCCTGAGAGGGTGGACGGCCACATTGGGACTGAGATACGGCCCAGACTCCTACGGGAGGCAGCAGTGGGGAATATTGCACAATGGGCGCAAGCCTGATGCAGCGACGCCGCGTGGGGGATGACGGCCTTCGGGTTGTAAACTCCTTTCGCTAGGGACGAAGCTTTTTGTGACGGTACCTAGATAAGAAGCACCGGCTAACTACGTGCCAGCAGCCGCGGTAATACGTAGGGTGCGAGCGTTGTCCGGAATTACTGGGCGTAAAGGGCTCGTAGGTGGTTTGTCGCGTCGTCTGTGAAATTCCGGGGCTTAACTCCGGGCGTGCAGGCGATACGGGCATAACTTGAGTACTGTAGGGGTAACTGGAATTCCTGGTGTAGCGGTGAAATGCGCAGATATCAGGAGGAACACCGATGGCGAAGGCAGGTTACTGGGCAGTTACTGACGCTGAGGAGCGAAAGCATGGGTAGCGAACAGGATTAGATACCCTGGTAGTCCATGCCGTAAACGGTGGGCGCTAGGTGTGAGGGTCTTTTCACGACTTTCGTGCCGTAGCTAACGCATTAAGCGCCCCGCCTGGGGAGTACGGCCGCAAGGCTAAAACTCAAAGGAATTGACGGGGGCCCGCACAAGCGGCGGAGCATGTGGATTAATTCGATGCAACGCGAAGAACCTTACCTGGGCTTGACATACACCGGATCGGGCTAGAGATAGTCTTTCCCTTTGTGGCTGGTGTACAGGTGGTGCATGGTTGTCGTCAGCTCGTGTCGTGAGATGTTGGGTTAAGTCCCGCAACGAGCGCAACCCTTGTCTTATGTTGCCAGCATTTGGTTGGGGACTCATGAGAGACTGCCGGGGTCAACTCGGAGGAAGGTGGGGATGACGTCAAATCATCATGCCCCTTATGTCCAGGGCTTCACACATGCTACAATGGTCGGTACAACGCGCAGCGACACTGTGAGGTGGAGCGAATCGCTGAAAGCCGGCCTTAGTTCGGATTGGGGTCTGCAACTCGACCCCATGAAGTCGGAGTCGCTAGTAATCGCAGATCAGCAATGCTGCGGTGAATACGTTCCCGGGCCTTGTACACACCGCCCGTCACGTCATGAAAGTTGGTAACACCCGAAGCCGGTGGCCCAAACTTGTTAGGGAGCCGTCGAAGGTGGGATCGGCGATTGGGACGAAGTCGTAACAAGGTACCCGTACCGGAAGGTGCGGGTGGATCACCTCCTTTCTAAGGAGCTTTTATTTTTCGGGTGCAGTTGCACCCTTGGTTGGTTGAGTATGCGAGTGTCATGCTGCCGGCCTTTTATTATTGAAAATTGTCCGGGTGAAACACACACCGATGAGGCAAAACCAAGTGTTTGAATGGCGCTTTGTGACACACGTTGTCCATGCACAGTTGAACAAGAAATAATGTTGTTTGTATGTTGGTGCATTGTTGGGTGTCTGGGGCATTATCCCCTTTTTTGTGCCTGACCATAAGGCTTGTTGACACGGTTCGTGTTGGCAGGGTGTGGTTGGGGTGTTGTGTGAGAACTGTATAGTGGACGCGAGCATTAAACACAGATGAATGGGCCGTGTGGTTTGTTTGTGTGTGTTTGTGTGATTTCTTTTTTCTTTAATCAATTTTTTGTCAAGTTCACTTGTGTGGCCACCCGCATGTTTGTGTGTGGTGGTTTGTGTGTTCGTTATTAAGGGCGCATGGTGGATGCCTTGGCATGCTGAGCCGATGAAGGACGTGAAAGGCTGCGTTAAGCCTCGGGGAGTTGTCAATTGAGCGTTGATCCGAGGATGTCCGAATGGGGAAACCTGGCCCTGGTTATGTGGGGTTACCCTTCAGTGAATTCATAGCTGTTGTGGGGGTTTACGCGGGGAAGTGAAACATCTCAGTACCCGTAGGAGGAGAAAATAATAATGATTCTGCTAGTAGTGGCGAACGAACGTGGATGAGGCTAAACCGTGTGCATGTGATACCTGGTAGGGGTTGTGTGTGCGGTGTTGTGGGCCCCAATTGACGGTGACTACCATCATCGTGCTCGTGTGTTGTTGTTAGGTGAAGTGGTTTGGAATGGCCTGCCGGAGAAGGTGAGAGTCCTGTAGTTGAAGACAATGGCATGTGGGTTGTTGGGTTGCCCGAGTAGCAGCGGGCTCGTGGAATCTGCTGTGAATCTGCCGGGACCACCCGGTAAGCCTAAATACTCAGTGTGACCGATAGTGTATGAGTACCGTGAGGGAATGGTGAAAAGTACCCCGGGAGGGGAGTGAAATAGTTCCTGAAACCATGTGCTTACAATCCGTCAGAGCACCGTGTGTGTGTGTGATGGCGTGCCTTTTGAAGAATGAGCCTGCGAGTCAGCGGCATGTCGCGAGGTTAACCCGTGTGGGGTAGCCGTAGGGAAACCGAATCCTAATGGGGTGCAAAGTGGCATGTCCTGGACCCGAAGCGGGGTGATCTACCCATGGCCAGTGTGAAGCAGCTGTAAGAGGTTGTGGAGGCGCGAACCCACGTAGGTTGAAAACTGCGGGGATGAGCTGTGGGTAGGGGTGAAAGGCCAATCAAACTCCGTGATAGCTGGTTCTCCCCGAAATGCATTTAGGTGCAGCGTCGTATTATAGCTTGGTGGAGGTAGAGCGACTGGTTGGTTGAGCGGGACTACAATCTTAGCAATGTCAGCCAAACTCCGAATGCCACTAATTGTGTTGTACGGCAGTGAGACTGTGGGGGATAAGCTTCATAGTCGAGAGGGAAACAGCCCAGATCGCCGGTTAAGGCCCCTAAGGGTGTACTAAGTGGAAAAGGATGTGGGATCGCGAAGACAGCCAGGAGGTTGGCTTAGAAGCAGCCATCCTTGAAAGAGTGCGTAATAGCTCACTGGTCGAGTGGTTCTGCGCCGACAATGTAGTGGGGCTCAAGTACACCGCCGAAGCCGCGGCAAACATTTTTTGTTTGGGTAGGGGAGCGTCGTGCATGGGTTGAAGCGTTACCGTAAGGAGGCGTGGACTGTGTGCGAGTGAGAATGCAGGCATGAGTAACGAATTGATAGGTGAGAATCCTATCCGCCGGATGACTAAGGGTTCCTGGGTCAAGTTCGTCTTCCCAGGGTGAGTCGGGACCTAAGGCGAGGCCGACAGGCGTAGTCGATGGATAACCAGTTGATATTCTGGTACCCGTACATGCGCGCCCATGATAAAGCACTGATACTAACCACCGCGGATGCACTGCTAGTCTTCTTTGAAGATTGGTGGTGTTGATGTCGTGGGGCCTGATGTGTGGTTCAAGTGATGGGGTGACGCAGTGAGGTAGCCACGCCACTTATTGGATTGGTGGTGTAAGCGTGCAGATCGTGTGGTAGGTAAATCCGCCACACATTTGGTTGAGACGTGATGCGTAGACCCACAAGGGTTGATGGTGGTGATCCTGTACTGTCGAGAAAAGCCTCTAGCGATGTGTGTGTATGGCCCGTACCCTAAACCGACACAGGTAGTCAGGTTGAAAATACTAAGGCGTTCGGGTGAACTGTGGTTAAGGAATTCGGCAAAATGCCCCCGTAACTTCGGGAGAAGGGGGGCCTCACGACGTGAAGGTCTTTACGGCTGGAAGCGTTGTGGGGTCGCAGAGAATAGAGGGAAGCGACTGTTTATCAAAAACACAGGTCCATGCGAAGACGTTAAGTTGATGTATATGGACTGACGCCTGCCCGGTGCTGGAAGGTTAAGAGGACCGGTTAGTCAACTTTGTTGGCGAAGCTGAGAATTTAAGCCCCAGTAAACGGCGGTGGTAACTATAACCATCCTAAGGTAGCGAAATTCCTTGTCGGGTAAGTTCCGACCTGCACGAATGGCGTAACGACTTCTCTGCTGTCTCAACCACAGGCCCGGTGAAATTGCACTACGAGTAAAGATGCTCGTTACGCGCGGCAGGACGAAAAGACCCCGGGACCTTCACTATAGCTTGGTATTGGTGTTTGGTTCGGTTTGTGTAGGATAGGTGGGAGACTTGGAAGCTATCACGCTAGTGGTGGTGGAGTCGTTGTTGAAATACCACTCTGATCGGATTGAGCATCTAACCTTGGCCCATGATCTGGGTTGGGGACAGTGCCTGGTGGGTAGTTTAACTGGGGCGGTTGCCTCCCAAAATGTAACGGAGGCGCCCAAAGGTTCCCTCAGCCTGGTTGGCAATCAGGTGGTGAGTGTAAGTGCACAAGGGAGCTTGACTGTGAGACAGACATGTCGAGCAGGGACGAAAGTCGGGACTAGTGATCCGGCACCTACTTGTGGATGTGGTGTCGCTCAACGGATAAAAGGTACCCCGGGGATAACAGGCTGATCTTCCCCAAGAGTCCATATCGACGGGATGGTTTGGCACCTCGATGTCGGCTCGTCGCATCCTGGGGCTGGAGTAGGTCCCAAGGGTTGGGCTGTTCGCCCATTAAAGCGGCACGCGAGCTGGGTTCAGAACGTCGTGAGACAGTTCGGTCTCTATCCGCCGCGCGCGTTGAAACTTGAAGAAAGCTGTCCCTAGTACGAGAGGACCGGGACGGACGTACCTCTAGTGTGCCAGTTATCCCGCCAGGGGTATCGCTGGTTGGCTACGTACGGAAGGGATAACCGCTGAAAGCATCTAAGCGGGAAGCCTGTTTTAAGATGAGGTTTCGTTAAGGTCCCCTAAAGACGATAGGGTAGATAGGCCAGACCTGGAAGCACTGTAAGGTGTGAAGGCTACTGGTACTAATTGACCACAACAAACACCAACACACTACGTGTACTGGCAAAACAACAAGAGAAGAAGAAACAGTCACTGTCGTGACCGCGTCCACTATGCAGTATCTGACACAACACCCAGAGCAAAAGGGCACCCAAAAAGGGTATTTTTGCTTCGTATGTTTGTCGGTGGTCAATAGCTGCAGGGAAACGCCCGGTCCCATTCCGAACCCGGAAGCTAAGCCTGCACACGCTGATGGTACTGCAACCGGGAGGTTGTGGGAGAGTAAGTCACCGCCGACACCAAACAACACAACAACTCAATATTCAAAGGGAAGAGGACGGAACACCCACCGTCCTCTTCCCTTCTTTCACGTTTTACGGGAGCAAGCATCACATGACGGAACACGTAGCGAGCTGCACACCGCCACCATTCGTCGTAGCTGAAGTTTATCGGCATTAGGCGCCCCAGGAGAACACTTCAGGACGAGCGATTGAGAGTCTTTCCGCACCCAACTGTGTTTGTTGCTGGGGATCTACGGACTAGGAATGGCTCGGTGATTTTCCCTTATCTACTCGTAAAGGGCGCCGGCTTTGGCTATACTTTTTCGCCACGTGACAGTTTCATGGACTACACAGTGTGTCGGCTATGTTTGATCTATTAAGCGGTGCGTATAGAGAGGAAGGGCGGACTCGAACTCCCGGTACTTCCCGCTGAGGGGGTCAGTAAATTCGATGTGGGTTGCGGTGAGATGCATAGGGATCCGCATATCCTCAGCATCCTCGGGATAGATTTCTGGATAGACAGGATCACCCAGGATGGGTATTCCAGCCTGCCACATGTGGAGACGCAATTGATGGGTCTTGCCCGTGGTGGGTTTGAGTGTGTATTTGCCTAATTGTGGCAGTTCTCCGTGGATCTTTTCATACGGGGCGTTATCTATTAGTTCTACTGCAGTCAGAGTAGTAAATGCGTTGGGGGTGCCATCGCCTATGCGGCCTTGGATTTCGCCGGGGGTCTTGGTGAGGTGGGAGGCCCACTGGAGGGGCGCCGGAAAGCGGCGGTATTCGGCGATCGCCTGATAGGTCTTCTGTACCTTCTTTTCCGCAAACAGCGTTTGGTAGGCGCCGCGAACATCCCGGTGTTTGGTGAATAGCAAAATTCCGGAGGTAAGTCTGTCTAGGCGGTGCGCCGGTGCGAGCTCGTCGTTTCCTGTCATTCGTCGGAGCTGGACTGTAGCTGTCTGTACGATGTGGCGTGCGCGTGGCATGGTTGCCATAAACGGCGGCTTATCGGCGACGAGGATATGTTCATCCTCGAAGAGAATGGGGACGTCGTAAGGTACCGGTGTTTCGGGTGCCGGAATGCGGTAGAAAAAGACGTCCTCGTCGTTGCCTAATATTGAGTCCGGCCGAAGCCTGGTCTGATTGCGTAGGACAACCTCGCCAGAGTCGAAGCGCGCCTGGAGCGCCGAGGCGTCGTCGTCGGGGTGTCGATGGCGTTGTGCCGAAATTACTGCACTAAGAAAATCCCAGGCCGTTATGCCTGCCTCGGAAGTGCGCACGCGGGTTGGATTCAAGCCGTCTTTAATCGGCAAAGGCGTGAAACCTTTTCGGCGATGTATTAATGTTTTGTCCATGGATTTTAATTCTCTCATTGAACCGGTTGTTGCCTTTTTCTCTGAAGGTATTGGTGCCGTAATTCGCACCGTCCTGGAGTTTGTGTACACCGTTATGTTCCCGTCGAATTCCGAGGCTGCAACCGTCAACCCTCAAGCCTAATCCGTACTACAATTAAGGTATAACCACCGAAAGGACACATCATGGCTAAGGAAGACATTGTAGTCGTTGCCGTTGACGGTTCGGATGCATCGAAGAATGCAGTTCGTTGGGCCGCAAATACGGCTATGAAGCGCGGGATTCCACTGCGAATCGCATCTAGCTACACCATGCCACAGTTCCTGTACGCAGAAGGCATGGTTCCGCCTAAGGAGCTTTTCGACGACTTGCAGGCCGAGACCCTCGAGAAGATCGAGGAAGCTCGCGCCATCGCTCATGAGGTAGCCCCAGAGCTGAAGATTGGTCACACTGTGGCCGAGGGCTCCCCGATCGACATGCTGCTAGAAATGTCGCACGATGTCACCATGATCGTCATGGGCTCCCGCGGCATGGGTGGCCTGTCCGGCATGGTGATGGGTTCTGTCTCCGCTTCGGTTGTGTCCCACGCCTCTTGCCCGGTCGTCGTCGTTCGCGAGGATAATCATGTCACGGACTCCACCAAGTACGGCCCTGTCGTTGTTGGCGTGGATGGTTCTGAGGTTTCGCAGAAGGCCACGGCTTATGCGTTCCGTGAGGCACAGGCCCGCGGTGCTGCTTTGATCGCCGTGCATACTTGGATGGATATGCAGGTGCAGGCTTCCTTGGCGGGTCTGTCGGCCGCCCAGTCCGAGTGGGCTGATATTGAAAAGGAGCAGAGCGAGCTTCTGACTGAGAATCTGAAGGAGCCGCGTGAGGAATACCCAGAGGTTGAGGTAAAGAAGCTCATTACCCGTGACCGTCCAGTGAGCGCTTTGACCGAGGCTGCAGAAGGCGCGCAGCTTTTGGTTGTAGGTTCGCACGGTCGTGGCGGCTTTAAAGGTATGCTCTTGGGCTCGACCTCTCGCGCACTGTTGCAGTCCGCACCGTGCCCGATGATGGTTGTCCGTCCGGATGAGGAAAGCTAAAAGCTGCTGTTCATAGAGCGCTTCGCCCACAAGGGCGGAGCGCTCTTGTTGTGTGGGGCCGCCTTAGGTAGTGTGCGCTCGTGTACGCTAAGGTATGACCGCTAATTTAGGAGGATTGCATGAATTTGGGACTGGGGCTTTTTAGCTCGATTATCATCGGTATCATTGCCGGCTGGCTGGCAGAGAAGATTATGAAGCGCGACCACGGCCTGCTGACCAACCTTATTGTTGGTGTGCTGGGTGGCATCATCGGTGGCATGATTATCCACTTCCTGAACATTGAGGAAGGTGGATGGATCTTCTCCTTGATTGCCGCTACGGGTGGTGCTTGTATCCTGTTGTGGATCGTGGGGCTCATCAAGAAGTAGCCCGAATTTAATTCGCGTACAAACCGGTTTGTCTATAAAGTATAGATGAACCGGCTTTGTCGTTTTAGAGAGGAACCCATGGCAGAGAAGAAGTCGCGCCGTAATCGGCCCAGCCCGCGCAGCCGGCTGCTGGAATCGGCGACCAAGCTTTTTACCACCGAAGGCATTCGTGTCATCGGAATTGACCGCATCCTGCGCGAGGCGGATGTGGCTAAAGCTTCTTTGTACTCTTTATTTGGTTCCAAAGACGCGCTCGTTATCGCTTATGTAGAAGCTTTGGACGAGAAGTTCCGCCAAGATTGGGAACAGCGTACCGCGGAGATGTCGGATCCGGATCAAAAGATCCTGGCCTTTTTTGATAAGGCGATCGAAGAAGAACCCCAGCAGGAATTCCGCGGCTCCCACTTCTTGAATGCGGCCGGAGAGTATCCGCGCCCAGAAACCGAGGCGGAACACGGTATCGTGGCTGCCTGCGTTGAACACCGCAAATGGGTGCATTCCACCCTGACGGCCTTGCTAACCGAGCGCAATGGTTACCCATCGTCCTCGCAGGCGAGCCAGCTGTTGATTTTCTTGGATGGCGGCCGTGCGGGTGCTCGCCTCACCAAGGAGATTGGGCCGCTGCAGACGGCCCGCGACCTGGCTACTCAGATGCTTTCTGCTCCCCCTGCTGATTATTCGATTTAAGGTACTTTCGGGCCTCCATACGTAGCTGGCTGACCCGCTTCTTCTCCTCCTTGGAGAGGGCGGGTTCTTTTTCGCGCTTGCGCCAGCGGCGAATGCTTTCGCGGCGCATAGCGTGGACATCCTCAGTAAGCGGGTAGTCGCGGTGCAAAATGATCTCAAAGATAGCGGTTTGGATCAGCATGAAGAGATAGGCGCAGCCCCAGTAAAGAATGATGGCCACCGGGATAGGTCCGGTTTGGGCCAGGTGCCATAGGAAGAATGGGATCACCAGGAGCAAAAAGCCCATGAGAATGAAGACGCGGCGGTTGACCTTCTGATCAAATTGAGTGGTGCGGAAACTGCGCACGAGGGAAATGACGGAATTAGCCATGGTAAAGGCGATGGCGGCAATGAGGATGGGATTGATGAGGTCGCCGTGCTCGCGGGCGAAATCCGTCAGCGGAGCGCCGTAAAAGGTGGTTTCGCGGAAGGCCGAGACGTCGGAGGCATTCAACATGCCCACGGTGGTGGAGCCGCGCTCAATATTGGACATGCGCAGGAGCACTTGATAGAGGCCGATGAAGGCCGGAATCATGATGAGCGGGGGAACACAACCAGCTGCGGGGTTGTAGTTATAGCTCTTCATGAGGTTCTTTTCCTCTTGCATGAGCTCCGCCATTTCCTCGGTGGTGGTGGCGTTATTCATCTGCTTTTTGATGCGGTTATTCTCCGGGCGGATGAGTGCGCCGATGCGGGCGGAGCGTACGGATATCCAGTTCAAGGGAACAACGACGCCGCGCACGGTGATAACCAGCAGGATGATGGAAATCAGCCAGGCCGTAGATTCACCGACGAAGCTGCTGATGAGCCAGTGCCAGAATTTCATGATTCCGGAAACTGGGTACATGAAGACTTCGTACATGCTCAACCTTTCATGGGCAGTATGGTTTAAGGCATGACTAAAGTTCTAGGGGAACTCATGCTAACCATTGGCGTGGTTCTTTTACTCTTTGCATTCTATGAAGCCTATTGGACAAATGTAGAATCCGGCCAGCTGCAGGAGGAGGCGAGCGCCCACCTCGACGAGCAATGGCGCAATCCGCGGCAGAAGTTGGAGCCGGAGTTGGGTGAGGCGTTCGCGCAGCTTTATATTCCCACGTTCGGTTCTGACTACCGCTTCGCCATCATTGAGGGCACCAATGAAGATGATCTGCTGCGCGGCCCGGGGCGCTACCTGGATTCCCAGATGCCGGGAGAGATGGGCAATTTTGCGGTTGCGGGCCACCGCGTGGGCAAGGGAGCTCCCTTTAATGACTTGGGCAAGCTAGAGACCTGCGATGACATCGTGGTGGAGACGCAGAAGGAGCGAATTACCTATCGCGTATTGCCCATCGATGGCGAGCAGGCGGACTGTTTCAATGGAATTCCGCCGGAGTATTCGCACGTAGCTGGCCGGCATATTACGACGCCTGGCGACGTCTCGGTGACCAACCCCGTGCCAGAGTCGGACGCCGAACCGAGCCGCGAGATCTTGACCTTGACCACGTGTCACCCGCAGTTTTCCAACGCGGAGCGCATGATTGTGCACGCTATGGAAGTAGAAAAAGAGGAGAAATAATGTATCGCGCTTTGTGGAATCTCTTGCCGGGGCCCACACCGGTGAAGGTCATCTTGGCCATTGCTATTGCGGTGGGAGTCTTCTTCCTCCTAATGGAGGTTGTATTCCCGTGGCTGTCGCCGATGATGCCGTATAACGACGTCGCGGTTTAAAGTCCCAAGTTGGCGATCGCTTCGTGGGCGATCTGCTCCGACTTCACGGTTTGTTGCTGGTTGCTCCACACCAGCACCGCGTGCGTGTCCTTTTGCACCGCGTACACGGCATGCTCATTGACCACGCCCCGGCCGCCTTCCCAGCCGTCGAAGGAGGCGGGTTCGGTGGCGTCGATAGGCGCGGCCCAATCCACTGCGGCGCGGGCGTCATCGACCGTGGGCATATCGCGCACGATGACGGTGGCCTGTGGCTCGTCCTGGTAGGACCAAAAGACGCAGGCCGGGGTGGGAAAGCGCGTGTCGATGCCCTGCTTGGTCAGGCGCTGGCCGTTGGTTTCTTCGAGCCAGCCGGGGCCGATGTAGGGGCAATCGCTCCAGTCATTGACTTCCGCGGTTTGGGCGACATTAACTTCCGGTGCCTCCGAAGCCTCCGGAGTGACCGTAGTTGTTGGTGCAGGGGTGGGTGCGGATGAATTGCAGCCGGCGATCCCAAAGGTGGCTAGGGCGAGTAGGGGAAGTAGGCTTTTGCGCATGAGCCCCACAATAGACCGGGATACCGATGCGTTGCGCACCGGCATCCATATCCTGACTGCTGGCCTGCTGGTGGTAGGCATTTTTACCTCCGCGCGAATGCCGCTTTCGCAAGCGATCATCAACCTGTTGCTTTTGGTGGGCTTTGCGGCCGTGTATTTCGCTGGCTCGGTATACGGGGAATATTGGGCAAGGCCGGTGCGCTACCTGTGGCTGTGCATCCTCTCGGTGCTGTGGGTGGCGGATCTGTTCGTGGCCCCAGCGGCAATCTATTTGGTTTTCGCGATGTTCTTTTTGTACCTCACGGTGCTGGACATGGCGGCGGGCATCGCGTGCGTCATCGTTGCCTCGATCATCACCGTGGTGGTGCAGATTCCGCAGGGTCTGACCTTCGGCGGTGTCATGGGGCCGGCGGTCTCAGCGCTGGTGACGATAGCGATCACCTACGCCTTCCGGACGCTGTCGCGGATGAATAAAGAGTTGATTGAAACTCGCTCGCAGCTGGCAGCCACGGAGCGCGATGCCGGCATGGTGGCCGAGCGTCAGCGCATTGCGCACGAGATTCATGACACCCTTGCCCAGGGTCTGTCTTCCATTCAAATGCTCCTGCATTCGGCGGACCGGGATCTGGATAAGCAGGACGCGGACAAGGCGCGAGAGCGCATCGAGCTGGCCCGCAGGACGGCCGCGGATAATTTGCACGAGGCGCGCGCCATGATTGCTGCCCTGCAGCCGCCGACGCTCAATGAGGCATCCCTTGAGGCCGCGTTGACCCGTATGGCGGAAAATTTCGGCGCTACCGGAGATATCCACGTCGAGGTGGAATCCGAAGGAGAGGTACAGCAGCTGCCCATGAAGGTAGAGGCGGCGCTGCTGCGGATTGCGCAGGGCGCTGTGGGGAACGTCGTCAAGCATGCAGAGGCAAGCCGCGCCCGGATCACGGTGACCTATGAGGGCGATGAGGTGCGCCTGGATGTGGTGGACAACGGCAAGGGCTTTGATCCGGCCGCGGTGGAAAGTACCCCGGCTGGACTGGGGCATATTGGGCTGGCCGCAATTAGGCGCCGCGCACAAGAGCTAGGCGGGGAGGTCATTATTGAATCCGCGCCGGGGGAGGGCACTGCCGTGTCAGTTAGTATGCCCTTAGGCAACCGGGTAGATTAAACTTTTGGTTGACAATGACATCGATAGGAGGAATGTCGTGATTCGGGTCCTATTGGCAGATGACCACGAAATCGTCCGCCTGGGTCTGCGCTCCGTGCTTGAGGGCGCAGAGGATATCGACGTCGTAGGGGAGGTCGCTACGGCCGAAGCTGCGGTGTCGGCAGCGCAGGCGGGCGGCATCGATGTCATTTTGATGGACCTGCGCTTCGGCGCGGGTGTGGAAGGGACCCGTGTTATGGGCGGAGCGGAGGCAACCGCGCAGATTCGCTCCGCGATGGCCACCCCGCCCAAGGTCCTCGTGGTTACCAACTATGACACTGATGCGGATATCCTCGGCGCTATCGAAGCCGGTGCCGTGGGCTATTTGCTCAAGGATGCACCACCGCACGAGCTGCTGTCCGCAGTGCGCTCGACTGCGGAGGGTGATTCGGCGCTATCTCCCATCGTGGCCGATAGGCTGATGACTCGCGTGCGTACGCCACGCACCTCGCTCACGCCGCGTGAGCTCGAGGTCTTGCAGCTGGTAGCAGCGGGGGCGTCGAACCGACAGATTGGCCAAGACCTCATGCTGTCTGAGGCCACGGTAAAGTCTCACCTTGTGCACATTTATGACAAATTGGGCGTGCGCTCGCGCACCTCCGCTGTGGCGGCAGCACGCGAGCAGGGCGTGCTTTAATTAGCGGCGTTATACGCCTCGATAACGTCCTGCGGGATTTTTCCGCGGTGCGCCACTGGCAGGCCTTGGGTGCGGGCCCATTCGCGGATTTGGCTGGGGTTGGCCCGCTGGGCATCGAGGGCGGGGGCAATGCGGGCGGCGTCCACGTAGGGGGCGAGCAGATTATGGAAATGCCGCGCGTTATCCGTGGAGAGATCGATAAGGTAATTTTGACCGTTTACGCTGAAGCGAACGACTTCTAGTTGGTCTTCAGGGATTAGGGTGTGGTCCAAGTCGTCGTAAAATTGGGTCACTTCACGGCGGGACATATTTCCTCCAATTTTAAAAACTGCACACCAAGCACAGAGAGCATAAACGGTGTTAAAGGGGTAGGGCGGTTAGAAGATTATCAGCAACTTTTTCTGGCCGAAAATACTTTTCCCGAAAAATCCCGGATCTTTATAGAAAATAAATAAACGCCACCACCAAATAGGGGGCGGTGGCGGCGTGTAGCTCTTTTACTGGGCCAGGCGCTGCTGGATTTCCGCAGTAATGGAGTCAATTTCCGAGCTAATGGTCTTGTGAGCGCGGCGGCGCTGCTGCTCGGTCATGAACTCGGCATTATCGATGGCGGAGTCTACTTCTTGTAGGCGGTCACGCACATCGCGCTTGAAGCCGGCCGGAACGTCCGTGTTATCGAGGGAGTTGCGGATGCCGGCGGTGCGGGCCTTGAGCGGCGCACCGTAGCCGGAGAAGGAAGCCATCTGATCCGAGCTCACGCCCGCCTTAGCGGCCTTGCGCTTTTCGCCTTCGGTCTTCAGGCCCACGTAGCCGCGGTAGAGGAGCGGCAGCAGCAGGGGCGCGGCGGTGCGCAGCGCACCGGCGTAGCGCTTGACGTTATCGGAGTTAAAGCGGCCGGCCTTGAGCTTGGCTAGCTCATTCTTGGCCATCTTCTCCTCGTGCTTGCGGCGCTTCTTGAGGCCCTTTTCCTCCGACTTAATGAGGTGCTTTTCCTGCTTGGCCAGGAGCTTTTGCTGGCGGCGGCGGTCCTTAGACTGTGCCTTTACCTCTGCCTTGGCGCGGGTCTTGGCGGCCTTTGCCTGTGCGCGTGCTTCTTGGCGGGCCTTTTTAACTTTCTTCAGAATGCTCATTAAATTTCCCTCACGTTTGATCGAGTCTGGATTCAACTTTACCTTGCCGTTCTATTAAGCTCACCCGGTGTGGAGGATGTGGTTGTTGCTTCGGACCTTGTGGGGTGCCGCTACCGCTTAGTACAGCGGCGCGCGCACCCCGAGATGCCGCGTACCCATGCCTCGATTGCCCGGGCGGAACGCCACGCGGCCGCAGTGGAGGCCGTCATGGAGATGTTTCCCCGCAAGGGCTCTGGCCGGTTCCGCCGCATCGATCTGGAAGGCGATGAGTGGGAGCGCTCCATGCGCACCCTTGAGGCCTTAGCTTCCGGGTATACGCACATCACCAACGCGGTCTTCGCCACCGCGGAGTGGATGGTGCGCGTGGATTTGCTGCTGCGCGAAGGTGATAAGTACACCCCAATTATCGTGTCCAATCACCGTGTGGCCCGCAAGAATGACACCAAGACGACGCTGGCGGTGCCCACCCACCGCTTGGGTTTGAGCGAGCCGCTCGAGGCGCCGTATAAACTGCGCCACCACTCGGTAGATGGTTACCGCTTAGCGTTTGCCGCCCGTGCTTTGCAGGATCTCGGACTCGATTCCGGCCGGGGCGGGGCCATCGGCCAGGACCGCACCCGGGCATTTTTTACGGAAACAGCCAAGTTTGATCTGGAACGCGCCTGGAATCAGCCGCTTCCTACCGCCCCGGTGCGGGTCAAGGAGTGTGCGAGCTGCCGCTTTTGGTCTTTGTGCGAGCAAGAGCTGGTGGCGGCGGATGATATTTCGCTTTTCCTATCCGGCGACCGCGCTAAGCCTTACCGCGAGCGCGGGATTACTACCGTGCAGGCGCTTATCGACGCCGACCTAGGCGAGCCCTCCCGCCTTGCTGCTGCCTGGCGCGCCGGGGAAGTGTTGCTGCGCCGCGGCGACGTGCACGCTCCGCGCGCGGACGTCGAGGTAGACGTGGATATGGAAGCCTACCTGGACCAAGGCGCGTACCTATGGGGAGCCTGGCACGACGGCAACTACGTTCCGTTCGTTACGTGGGAGCCGTTGGGCGGGCGCGCCGAGGCGGAAAACTTTGCGGCGTTCTGGCGCTGGTTGATGGATGTGCGTGCTAAGGCCCATGCGGAGGGCAAAACCTTTGCTGCATATTGCTACTCGGCCCACGGCGAGAACCATTGGATGCGCATGTCCGCGCAGCGCTTCCGCGAGGTGGATGAGCAGGAGGTAGAAGAGTTTATCTCTTCACCGGAGTGGGTGGATATGTTCGCCCACGTCAAACGATCCTTCGCCGGCCCCTTTGGCCTAGGCCTGAAGGTAGTCGCCCCGGAAGCGGGTTTTACCTGGCCAGAAGAAGACTTCGACGGCGAGGAATCCGTGAACGCGCGCCGCGAGGCGCTAGCTGGTGACCTCGTGGCGCGGCAGCGCTTGCTGGACTATAACTCCGGCGACGTCCAAGCCACCCGCGCGGTCCGCGAGTGGATGGACGCCGGCGCGCCGGGTACTACAGCGCTGTAAATAGGGCGTAGATGACCGCGAGAATCGCTATGCCTGCATAGACCTGGTTCCATTCTGGCCCCGGCTTCGGATCCGGGCCCTCCGCCTTCTTCATCAGGACCTGCTTCTGGGCCTTGACCGCCCGGGCGATGAGCACGGGGTAGACCGCCAGGGGCAGGATGCACAAGAGGGAGGCGACCACCTTAAGTAGGGAAATATCGGTGCCGATCCAGATGAGCAGCCCACCGTTGACGAGGGTGGCGCGCAGGAGGCCGAGTTTGTCCAGTTGCTGCAAGCCCGCCCGGACGGCAGCGGGGCCGCCACCCATGGTGCTGGGCAAGAGGTAGCTCATCACGCCGATGAGTAGTTGACCGGCAAACCCCACCAGCAAGGCGAGGGTGGGCAGCGCCGGCTCGGGTATAAAGAAATGCTGCACCGTGTAGTACACCAAAGACAGCACCAGCCATAACGAGGCCATGAGCACGGAGACCGAGGCAAAGGTGATGCGATCGCGCGGGTCCTTAGCCACCGTCAGTACATTGGCGAGCCACTGCTGCAAGTTCAGCGCCCAACCGCAGCAGTAGGCGATAAGGCCCAACTCAGGGAAGCCGAGGAAAGCGCCCACGATGGTGGCAACCACACCGACGGCGAGCAGCGCAAAGGAGGAGTGCATGTGGCGATTAATACCTTGGGTGCGCCAGATGGAGGGAAAAAGGATAGTGAGAGAGCCGGCCGCGGCCAAGCCGATGAATCCGCCGATATTGGCGGCGATATGGGCGAGCAGTAGCGTGGGCTGGCCGGGGGAGACGGCCAGCAGGCCGCCAAAGATGGCACCCACCGGCAGGCACAGAGCGGAAAGAACATAAGCGCCCACCACGGGGCGGAAGCGCTTATCTTTGGCACCGCGCCATTGCCGGAAGAGCGATGCCGCATGCCAGAGCATCATCAGCGCAATGAGCGTGGCGCCCATCTGGGTGACGATCCAGTGTTGGGACCAGAACTCCATGAGGATTTGGCCGATTAACGCGAGGATGATTCCGGCATTGAGGCCATAGATGCGGGCCAATTGGGTAGGTCGAGTGGATTCGGGGAGGCGCTGTTGGGTGAATTTCTCCGTGAGGTGCTGGGACCACACGATGATGCTATTGCTCACCAGTCCGAGGGTGAATAGGTGGATGAGCACCCACCGGTAGTTCGGAACCAAGGTATGCGTTGCACCCACGAGGATGAAGACCATCATCCACAGGGATACGGGACGGGAGGCCTTGCGGTGCCATGTCCGCGCCGACCACTTATTCTCAGGCATAAAACCGATTTTAGTCGGTTTTAATCTTGGTCCAAGTCAGCGCGGTAAGGGCGAGGGCTACGGCGGTGAAGAAGGCGATGAAGAGGGGCCACGATAGGGCGTCGAAAAGCAGGCCGGCACATGCGCCCACCACAGAAGAGCCAAAGTAATAGCAGAACACGTACATCGAGGAAGCCTCTGCGCGGTCGTGGGTGGCAATCTGGCCCACCCACCCGGAGGCGGTGGAGTGCACGGCGAAAAAGCCCACGGTGAAGGCGATCATGCCGAGAAGCGTCAGCGGAAGGTTACCGGCACACAACGCGATGCCCACAGTAAAAAGTGCGGCCGAGCCGCACAGGGTTTTTCCGTGGCCGATTCGGGCCACTAGCGCTCCAGCCCGAGCCGAGGACCAGGTGCCAGAAAGGTAGAAGAGGAAAGCCAAGCCGGCGAGCGAAGGGGCCAAGCCAAAATCATCGATGAGCCGGAAGGTTAAGAAGTTATACATGGAGACAAACGTGCCCATGGACAGGAATGCGGTGAGAAAGAGCAAGGCCAAATCCCGGTTGGCCCAATGACCAAAGAGTGCCCTGCTTTCGGTCTTGAGATGGATGGATTTAGGCCGGAAATTGCGTTGGGTAGGAAGCAGCAGCCACGACGTAATGGCAAAGGCGAGTGAGACCAGTGCCGAGCCGAAGAGCGCCCAGCGCCACGTGGAAATCTCCACCAGTCCGGTGGGGATGAGGCGGCCGGTAAGGCCACCGACGGAGGTGCCTGCAATGTATAGGCCCATGGCTCGCGGCAGGGCTTTGTCATCGAGCTCTTCAGAAAGCCATGCCATTGCCGTGGCGGGGGCGCCGGACAGCAGCGCACCCTGCAGGCCGCGTACCACGATGAGCTGCCATCCCTCCTGGGCGAGGGGAACAATGAGTCCCACGCCGGTCGCGGCAACGGCCGAAATGAGCAGGATACGTCCGCGGCCGAAGCGCTCGGAGAGGATCGATGCGGGCACCACGCATAGGGCCAGCGCGCCTGTGGCGGCCGATACGGTCATGGCCGCCTCGGTGGAAGAAAGGCCCATGTTCCGTACCAGCGTGGGAAGGATGGCTTGGGTGGAATACAGGCTGGAGAATATAGCCAAGCCCACCAGGAGCATGGCTACCGTAGCGCGCCGCGTTCGAGTCATATCATTTAGCCTGCCCGGCCGTGCTGCATGTGTAAAATGTGGAAAATTACACTAATCGATGCGGAGTATGCATGAATGTGGAGGATGTTCGCGGCTTCCTCGCCGTGGTGGATCATGGCCGCGTGGGTGCTGCGGCCGATGAACTGGGGATCTCCCAATCCGCGCTGACCCGCCGCGTACAGCGCGTAGAAGCTAGTCTTGGCGCCCGTCTTTTCGAGCGCACTGGGCGCACCCTGCACGTGAACTCGCGCGGGAGGGCCTTTGCTGCGGCCGGGCGGGAAATGCTCCGCGCCTACCAAGTAGGGCGGGACGATGTTGCTCGCCTCATGGATCCAGAGCGCGGCACCGTGCGCCTAGATTTCATGCACTCGCTGGGCACCTGGCTGGTTCCGGACTTGCTCAAGAGCTATCGCGCGCAGCACCCGCACGTGGATATTCGCCTCCATCAAGGCGCGGCGCAGGAGCTGGTGAGCAGGGTGGAAAACGGCGAATCCGACCTTGCCCTCGTGGGCCCTCGGCCTGATGCAGCCCTGGGCTGGCACCGGATTAAGGTGCAGCGACTAGGCCTAGCGGTGCCGGAAGGCCACTGGGCAGCGAACCGGCGGGAGGTGAAACTAGCGGAATTCGCTGCAGAACCGTTTATCGGCATGCTCCCAGGCTATGGCACGCGCATGCTTCTCGATGCCCTCGCGGACGACGCTGGCTTTAGCCCCCACCTCGTCTTCGAATCGATGGAGCTTACTACCGTTGCGGGGCTGGTAGCGGCAGGACTCGGGGTGGCGCTTTTGCCGTTGGATGATCCCTATCTGCAGGTGGGGAGCCTGATCCCCCTTACGCCGCCGGCGTACCGCGAGCTCGGTTTGGTGTGGCGCGCCGGGGATGATGCTCCCCCAGTGCGGCAATTCCGGGAATTTATCCGGGCATAGAAAAAGCCGCCCCGAAGGGGGCGGCCGAAGTAACTAAAAGGAGTTACTTGGTGGCTGCAGCGAAACGCTCAGCAACGTCATCCCAGTTGAAGACGTTCCATACGGCCTTAACGTAGTCAGCCTTAACGTTCTTGTACTGCAGGTAGAAAGCGTGCTCCCACATATCCAGCATCAGCAGAGGGGTGAAGTTGATGGAGGTATTACCCTGCTGGTCAGTCAGCTGCTCGATGATGAGGCGACCAGCAATGTGGTCGTAGCCCAGAACGGCCCAGCCGGAGCCCTGCAGGGAGGTAGCAGCGGCGGAGAAGTGAGCCTTCAACTTCTCAAAGGAGCCGAAGTCGCGGTTGATGGCCTCTGCCAGCTCGCCGGTAGGCTCGCCGCCACCGTTCGGGGACAGGTTCTTCCAGAAGATGGAGTGGTTGGTGTGGCCACCCAGGTTAAATGCCAAGTTCTTGGAGAGGGCGCGGATGCGATCCGGGTTAGCCTCACCGTTGCGCTCTTCCTCGAGTGCCTCGAGTGCAGCGTTAGCGCCAGCAACGTAGGTTGCGTGGTGCTTATCGTGGTGGAGCTCCATGATCTCTGCGGAGATGTGTGGCTCCAGTGCGTCGAATGCGTATGGGAGGTCAGGAAGTTCGTAAACAGCCATTTGTTAAATCCTTTCTTCGGGTACGTGTCCCGATGATAGGCACGGTTGAAAGATTTCGCCATGATTAATTCGAATTGTGGAACTAGCGCGAATATTAACTGGCCGCGGAATAGGTTTTCGCAGTACAACGTTGGGAAGAAGGAATAAGGAAGGAGCTATACCTCATGTGGATGTTTAAGCCGGAGCCCAAGCTCGTGACTGCAGACGAGGCTCTGCCGGGTCGATCCGAGCCGATCCTAGCCCCCGCCCCGCACGCAGTTCTAGGAACGCCGATTACCGGACCGTGGAAGGACGGGCAGCGCTCCATTCTCATTGCGTTGGGATGTTTCTGGGGCGCGGAGAAGATGTTTTGGGAGACCGAAGGCGTGGAATCCACCTCGGTGGGCTATGCGGGCGGTACCACCCCGAATCCCACGTATTACGAGGTCTGCCGTGGGCTAACCAACCATGCCGAGGCGGTGGAGGTGGTCTATGACCCGCAGCGCATCAGCCTGCGCGATCTTGTCGTACAGGCCCTAGAAGCGCACGATCCCACGCAGGGCTTCCGCCAGGGCAACGATGTGGGAACGCAATACCGCTCTGCTTTCTACCCACGCACGGAGGAAGAGCGCGCAGAAATCCAGGGCATCGTGGATTCCTATGCAGAAAAACTCAAGGAATTCGGATTCGGGGATACCACCACGGAGGTCAAACTCCTCTCCGAAACTGATTCTGGGGAGTACTACCTGGCTGAGGATGAGCATCAGCAGTACTTATATAAGGTGCCTAATGGGTACTGCCCGCACCACAGCACTGGGGTGAAATGCGACTAAGCGTCGCGCCGGATAAAGCGGGCAATCTTCTTGGCTAACTTCGGCGTGAGCGATTGGCGGGATTGTGATCCTAAGACCTCATCCCAATACCAGAGCATTTCTTCAAAATAGTTGTGTCCGTGCCCGCCAGGGACGTTGAGGGAATTGATCTGGTCCAAGCCAATTTGCCACCAGGTAATAAACGGAACCCAATGCAGCTGCCGGAAGGTATCCGCGTGCAGCGCTTCCGGCTGCGGTTCATGAATCCAGGTGGGCCTGCGCACGAGAAGGTTGAGATCCCACCACACGATGGCGTCGGAAGCATGCTGGGCAATGAGCATGCGGGGTCGGCGCCAGGTATGGGCGTAGTCATTGCCAAAGGCGTCGTGCAGCGTATGGTCAGGGGCCGCGGCGTAGCGCACATGCTTGCCGCCATCGATAACGGGCAGGCGTTCTAGGGAACCAATATCCCGGCGCAGGCGCTGCGTAAAGTGCGTCATGCGCGGGGGGCCGGAAAAAACTGCGCCATTACACGCGGAAAGTAGGTCTTCCACATTATGGTAGTTATCCATAATGGCGTAGGCGCCAAGCGATTCACCTGCGAAGTAAAGCCGCGGGCGGTTTTCTTTAGGCAGCTTATCTATTTCTTCTTGTATGACCCGAATCAATTCGCGGGCCGCCTGCTTTGGCGCATTCTTATCCACGAGGTAGGAAAAAACCGAAGGCAGGTAGGAGTACTGCATGGTGACGGTGACGCAATCACCACCGGTCAAAAACTCATAGGAGCACGCACCCCAGTTATTGATCCATCCCGAGCCGGCGGGCATCTGGATAACAATAGTCTCTCGCCGCAAGGCACCGGTGCGTTCGAGTTCGGCGCGGATCTTTTCCGCGGATTGTTGGAAGGAGCGCCCTGGAATGTATCCGGCGTAGATGCGGATCGGTTCCTTTGCATCGGTTCCCGTCACTGTGCGGATATCGCGGGCGCGGGGGCCATTGGAGACAAAGCGGCGTCCCTGTTGTCCCAATGCCGACCACGGCTCGAGCGACCACGGACTGCCGGAGCGCTCCGGCTCCCACGGCATGGAGGTGCCGGGGAAAATCTGCTTATTTAACCGCTGCGCTTGGTGCGATAGCGAGCGCAGCCAGCGTCGAAAGACCACGCGGTCAGAAAGTGCAAACGCCGTGAGGCTCAGTCCCGCGGTAACCACCGGCCACGCAATGAGCGCCGGCACCCAGCGGCCCAGCTGGCGTGACAGTTTGGTGACGGCAAGCTGCGTGGCCTCCCCGATGAGTAGGAGCGTGCCGTAGCCTGCGGTGCCCGCAGCCAGGCCGATGGCCGCCGTGACGGGCCCGCGCACGAGCTGCTTATTGACCAACTCCGCCTGTTTTTTCTGATTGCGCAGCGAAAGCACGGCATTAAATGCAGTCCCAGCGCCAATAGCAAGGTGCACAATTTGTCGATGTTGAGGTCCGAGGCGGTCCTGCGGGCGCTTGCCAATGCTATTGAGCACGAAGCTTGTTGACGCCGCCCCTAGATGCCCGACGCCCTGCCCGATTGCCACGTTGGCGGCGGTCACCCACCACGGACGGGGCAGTAAGGAAGGCGAAACAGCAGCCCACGTAGCTAATTCCGCACCCAAAATTCCAGCCGACATATTGGGCGGTAAGGTTTGCCGGCTGGTCATACGGACGATGGGCGTGAGATCCGCGGCTACGCCAAGAGCGGTTAGTGCAGCGCGGCGGAGTGCGCGTTTCATAATGCCCGATTCTCCCAGATTTCGGTGGGAATTTCAGTGTGAGACTTAGCCCGTGCAAAAATCTCCACAAAGTTGCACAATAGGGTCATGGCAAATCATGTAGGAAACAAAGTAGTTCTCATTGGCGCCGGCGATGTGGGAGTCGCTTACGCCTTCGCTCTCATCAACCAAAGCATCGTTGACCACCTGGCTATCATCGATATCGATGAAAAGAAGCTAGAGGGCAACGTCATGGACCTCAACCACGGTGTTGTCTGGGCCCCCACCCGCACCCGCGTCACCAAGGGCACCTACGCCGATTGCGCAGACGCCGATATGGTCGTCATCTGCGCCGGTGCCGCACAGAAGCCGGGCGAGACCCGCCTGGACCTGGTGGGCAAGAACGTCAAGATCATGAACAGCATCGTCTCCGATGTTATGGCGAATGACTTCGACGGCATCTTCTTGGTTGCCTCCAACCCAGTGGACATCCTGACCTACGCCGTATGGAAGGCCTCCGGCCTGGATCACAAGCGCGTCATCGGCTCCGGCACCGTGCTGGACTCCGCTCGTTTCCGCTACATGCTGGGCGAGCTGGAAGATGTTGCACCGAAGTCCGTACACGCCTACATCGTGGGCGAGCACGGCGATTCCGAGCTGCCGGCCGTCTCCACCGCCAATATCGCCGGTGTCCCGATGTCCAAGAAGCTGGACTCGGATCCGGAGTATGCAGAGCGCATCGAGAAGATTTTCGAAGACACCCGCGATGCCGCCTACTCCATCATTGACGCTAAGGGCTCCACTTCCTTCGGCATTGGCATGGGCCTGGCCCGCATCACCGCCGCCGTCATCCAGAACCAGGATGTGGCGCTGCCAGTATCTGCTTACCTGCAGGGCGAGTACGGCGTAGAGGATCTCTACATCGGCACCGCTGCCATCATCAACCGCTCCGGCATCGTGCGCGCGATTGAGCTGCAGCTCAGTGAACACGAAAAGGAGCGTTTCGATGCTTCTGCCAAGACCCTGAATGACATCAAGGAAGAGTTCTTCGGCTAGTGAAGATTGTCGCCCATAGGGGATACTCCGGAAAATATCCGGAGCTATCCCCTCTAGCTTTTGAAAAAGCCCTAGATTTGCCAATTCACGGCGTCGAGTGCGATGTGCGCTTGACGCGCGATGGAAAAGTAGTGGTCCAGCACGATCCCACGTTGGACCGCACCGCAGGGCGTCCCGGCCGCATTTCCAAGATGGATTGGGAAGAATTGCGCGGCGTTGACATCGGTTCGGGCCAGCGCATGATGCTTCTCGACGAACTCTTGGAACTGCTCGAGGGCACACCGCACCACCTTTATATCGAGACTAAGCACCCCTCCGGGCAGGGCGACATCCTGGAGGAGCAAACGGTGCTGCGCCTGCGTTATGCGGGGCTTTTCGATGACCCCCGGATCCACGTCATTTCCTTTTCCCACCACGCCATCCGCCGCATGCAGAATTTGGCGCCGCACATGGACCGGATCTATCTTCGCCGCGATTGGGAACGCCACGTCAACCGTCCCGATGTAATGCTGTCCAGGCCCACCGCGCTTGGCGTATCGTTGTTGCGCGCGAAGCTGCAGCCGGCAATTATCGGCGCGCAGGGATTGCCTACCTACCTGTGGACCGTAGACAAGCCGGAAGATATGAAGTGGGCGTGGGCTAACGGGGTAGATATGCTCGCTACCAACCAACCCGAAGTGGCCCTACATGCCATTGAGCTCTAGTAAGCAGGTATCTTGGAGGCATGGCCAAGAAGAAAAAGAACAAGGAACAGCTGCCTGAGGGCATGTCCCGCCGCCAGGCAAAGCTCGCTGCCCGCGCCAAGGAGCGCGCCGCCCTGGAAAAGGATCCCCGCCCCTACGGCGGACTTGCTGCGGAGGCCTCCCTGGTCGCCATGCAGGAGTTCGTCCCCTCCGCTTTTGCCAAGCTTGACGTTAAAGGCTGCGATAAGAACGTGTATGTAGCCACCGTCCTGCCGGGTGCTTCTGCTGCGCTTATTCGGGACACCGAATTTGGCGGCGATGCCTTCGTGGGCCTGCAGGTACAGTCCCACACCCACAACCCGGGCCGCGACCTCGCCTTCGCCCTTAACTGGGTGAAGAATAACGAGCCGGGCGCCACCCTGGAATCCACCGCGGCTGACGGTTCGGAGCCGAAGCTGGAGGAGCTTATCGATGCCTCCGCTACCCTCGACGTGCAGGTTCACCAGGACTTCGAATGGTGGATTCCGGAGGGAGCACAGGTCACCCCGCAGATTGCGCAGTCGCTACGCGCCGCTAATGATTCCGTCATCGAGTCCCACCAGGTGGGCGAGAACATCACCGGTGCGGCCTTCTGGGCAAATGCCGGCGGCGGCAAGGCCCACATCCGTTGGGTCCGCCCGAATGACGATGAATCCGCATTCCTCAACGCTTTGGCGCGCGTCGCCGCCCGCGGCGAGCTGAACTTGGGCGAGGGCACCAAGTTTGCCGGTGTCTTCCGCACCCACGGTCTTATTGCTCCGGTCTTCGACTTGGATCCAGAGGTTGACCACGCTTCCTATGAGGACCACCTCACCCGCGTGGACAAGGCCTTGGAGGAAGAAATTTCTAATGATGCCCAGCTGAGCGCCGATGAGCGCAAGCAGCTAGAAAACATCAAGTCCCGCCAGGTGACCTTGCGCTAAAGACATAAAAAGTGGCCCCTCCTGTTGGACTGGTTTAATTCCAGGCGGTTAGGGGATTAAGGGCCTGATTCCGATAGTGCATCGGGGTCAGGCCCTTGAGTCATTGTTGGATGCGTGCGGTGTTGTACCACTGGATGTAGTCTTCGATAGCGTGGGTGAATCCCTCGACGTTGCTAGAGGCTTCTCCGTGGTGCATCTCGGTTTTAAGTGGCCGAAGAAGTTCTCCATTGCTGCATTGTCGTAACAGTTGGCTGAAGCGTCCTTGGCTTAGCTCCCTTTTTTCGACCCTGTGTTGATGGGCTGAATTAGTACCTGGTTTCTACTTTTTGTGGGGTGGCGCAGTCGAATGCTCCAAGAAGCTGCTTGGTGTTCCACCAATGCGCCCTCCGCAAGGTGGCCAGTTCGGCTTTTGCGAGCGACGTCTACGGGTCTTGGGCGTGAATGAGTTCCGCTTTGTAGAGACCGTTGGCTGTTTCGACTAGAGCATGGTCATAAGTATCGCCGGCTGTTTCTATGTTTGGCCGGATTCCGGAATTAGCTAAGGCGCGGAATACTTCAATGACACCTACTGACTGCCCCGATCGCTGTGGTACACCAGCTGGTCTCCGTAGATTTGTTCTGCAGTTGTTAGCGCATGTTCCAAGGCCTTTATGAGCAGCGCATCGGTACGCATCGTCAGAACTATCACGTACTGGGGCGCTGCCACGGTGCCCATCCCGCTATGTGTGATGAGATACTCCAAAGGGCTAACCGACCTCCGTGTAGGCGCGGTGTAATGAGCCAGACTCCAGGCGAACCATGTCGGTGATCTGATTGACCGCTTTCTCTTTAAGCTCGGCGGAATACTTCCTAGGCATAGCAGTGCCCAATCCTTTCTTAGCTGAGGTAGGAACTAAACCCAGGATGCTTTAAACTGGAAGGCGCAGTCCCTTATGGGGTTGCCCGCAAACCGTGGACACGTTGTTAAGCTGCTTAGGGGTTAAGCAGCGGCTTTCTTATTATCATTTTGATCAGCGAGCTGAGCTTCGAAAATCGACCGGGCTTACCATCCCGATGGACGAGTGGCGACGGCGCCGGTTGTAGACAATCTCAATCCAGCGAGCCACCGCCTTTCTAGCTTCGTTGCGGGTTCGCCATTTCTTCCGATCGTAAAATCCGGTCTTCAATGTCGACCAGAACGACTCGGCCATCGCATTGTCAAAGCAGACACCAGTACGGCCGACCGATTGTGCAATCCCTAGTTCTTGACAGACCTGCCACAGCTGTTCGCTGGTGAACTGGCTACCACGATCGGCGTGGAAGACCACCCCGTGGGGTACCTCACCACGCAGGGTGTAAGCCATGCGCAGTGCACGTTCAACCAGGTGAGAATCCTGCACACTATCCATGGACCAGCCTAGGACTCGGCGGGAGTGTCCATCGCGGATAACGCACAAGTACAACCAGCCTTCAGCAGTGCGCAGGTAGGTAATATCTGACATCCACACTCGGTTGAGCTCACCAGTATCAAACATGCGCTTGACCAGGTCAGGAAGCGTGGACTTACGCTTGGCTTGAATCGTCGTTACAGGAACAAATGCCCTGGGTGAAATGCCCTCAATACCCATCATCCGCATGCGTTTGGCCACAGTTTTTGCGATTCACATAGAACCCATCCTCGGCGAGTTCTGCAGTAATCCGTGGGGCACCGTAGACTTCGTCAGAATCTTCCCAGATGTCATGAATTTTCCTGTCTAACTGGTCGAGGAATCTCTGACGCTGATTTTCACCACGAAGCCGCACTGCTTGAGCCTTTTGCCATTTATAGTAGCCAGAACGGGAAACCTCTAATAACCTGCTCATTCTTTTTATGCTGTAGTTCGCCTTGCTCTGGCTGTATTAGCTCAAATTTTTCCGATCGCGTTGCTTCGCAGCGAAGAAGGCGGTGGCTTTTGACAAGAACTCTTTATCCATCTTGGCCTCAGCTAGCTCACGACGCAGGCGAGCGTTTTCGGCTCGTATATCGGCATCACTGCGGCCATCTACCGAGCCTTGGCGTTCCCGCTCGAGTTTGACCCACCTGCCTAAAATTGTGGCTGATACGCCAATTTCCTTAGCCACATGAGCGATTGGGCGCTCAGACTCGATGACCAGTCTGGCGGCCTCCTGCCGGTACTCCGGGGTGTACTTCTTCCTTGACGAACTCACAATGAACATCCTCTCCTACGGACACAAGATCCGTACTAATAGGGTGTCCACTAAACGAGGGTAACCTCACAGAGACACCGCTGAGTGTTTTTCGCCATGAGCTTGAGCAAGCTGATTGCGTTTATGTTGCGAGTGGTGAAACATTCCGCTTGCTTCATGCGCTGAAATCTACCGGGGCAGATCAGCTTCTTGCTGACGCCGTGCGTAATGGAAAGTTGTATGCGGGAAGCTCTGCTGGGGCGATTATTGCTGGACCTTCAATCGAGCCAGCAACGGTGATGGATGATCCTTCAACCGCTCCGAGAGTGTCTGATGGTTTGTGTGTGGGTTCCCAACCCGCACAAGGAGATGGACCAGAATGACTACTGTGACAAGACGAGATCCGGCTGATAAGGCCAAGATTGATGCGATTGAAAAGAAGCTGCTTGCTAACCCTGAAATCGCGAAGCTGATTGATGACCTAGGCACGTCGACAACGGATGCCAATGACCTGGTTCGGGGCATGTTGCAAGCCTCGATTACTAGGGGTTTGAATGCTGAAATGGATGCCCACCTTGGCTACGAGTCCGGCGACAGGAGCGGCAAAGCTGCAGCTGGGACAGACAATCACCGCAACGGCACCTACTCGAAGACCGTGGATTCTAACTACGGGCCGGTCACCGTGGATATCCCCAGAGACAGGACTGGGACGTTTATCCCAACTATGGTCCCTAAAGGCTCGAGACGTTTAACTGATGTCGATGACATGATTGTCAGCTTGTACGCAGGTGGGATGACCATTAGGGATATCCAGCACCACATGGCAACGGCGATGCGGGTTGATATCTCCCATGAGACGATTTCAGCGGTTACTGACGCCGTCTTGGATGAGGTCATGGTGTGGCAAAACCGCCAGCTAGATGAGTTCTACCCGGTCATTTTCCTGGACGCGCTGCGCATTAAAGTCCGCGATGGCGGCCGGGTTGTTAACAAGTCTGCGTACATGGCAATCGGTGTGGACCTCGACGGTATTAAGCATATTTTGGGATTGTGGATTGCCAAGGAAGAAGGTGCTTCCTTCTGGGCGCAGGTATGCGCCAACCTGTCCAACCGTGGGGTTAAAGACGTCTTTATTGTCTGCTGTGACGGGTTGAAAGGCCTACCCGAGGCAGTGGAGGCAACTTGGCCGAACTCTATGGTACAAACCTGCATCGTGCACCTGATACGTGCCGCGAACCGGTGGGTGGCCTACGGGGATCGCCGGGCTGTATCCGCCGCGTTGAAGAAGGTCTACACCGCCACAGACGAGTCCACAGCTAGGGCTGCTTTAGCCGAATTCGAGGCTTCCGAGCTGGGTGAGAAGTATCCCCGCTCAGTCAGAGTCTGGCGGGATGCGTGGGCGCGGTTTGTCCCGTTTCTGCAGTTCCCACCAGCAGCCAGGAAGGTCATCTATACGACGAATTCCATTGAGTCGTTTAACAATGAGCTGCGTAAAGCTACTCGCAACGGGGTGCAATTCACCAATGATGAATCAGCGATAAAGACGCTGTGGTTGATGATCTGCAACATTGAAGACAAACGCGCTGCAAAGAGAGCAAAGCAGGGAAAGCGAGTCTCAAGAACAGCCGGCAGACTCATGGAAGGAGCTCGAGTTTCCGGCTGGAAGCAAGCCATCAACCAGATGGCCGTGGCCTACCCCGACCGCTTCGACAAGTACCTATAACCCCCAGCCCCACACACAAACAACTTGACGCTGATAATGGGAATACAGGATCGGAACCACGTGGAATGACCCACTTCTTGACTGGCCATGATCTCCTCATGTGCCTTCAGCGTGATCTGTCTTCCATGTTAGTTCCGACCCTGTACCGCAATCTGGTGAATCCGCCCATGACCTTATAGGAGCGTGACGTCTCCACCGTGACCACCCCGGCAGGTGTCTAGTGTAGTCGTCCCATCAGCGTCTTGTCTGCCCGGAAACCCCGGATCGCGGGTCACCCGCACGTTTGCTCACAGACAGGACCTGATCCCCAATGTCTACCACTTTCGACTGCCCCACCGGCCCCGTTGCCGGAATCGACACCCACACCGATACCCACACTGTTGCCGTTATTTCGGACACCGGCCGGCACATCGCCACCGACACCTTCCCCGCCACCAACCCTGGCTACGTGGCGATTTCAGAGTTCATGGCAACCTACGGTGTCACCACCGTCGGTGTGGAAGGAACCAGCTCCTATGGAGCAGGCCTGACACGCCACCTTCGCACCCAGAAATACTCAGTCGTAGAAGTCTTACGCCCTACCCGGGCCGTTCGACGCCGGGACGGCAAATCAGACCCCGTTGATGCTGTCGCTGCCGCCCGCCAGGTGCTCACCGGGGAAGCCTTAAGCATCCCGAAAGACACTTCCGGGCCAGTGGAATCCCTCCGTGGGTTGCAGATCACCCGCCGTCAGCTCGTGATGACAGCAGCGAAACTGATGACAACGATCAAATCGTTGCTGGTCACAGCACCCGATGAGATTCGACGCCGCTATAGTGCGATGTCCACATTGGTCATGGTGGAGGCCTTGTCCCGGTGCCGACCATCAGCTGACCTGGCCGACCCCAGAAATGGGGTGCTCCTCGCGTTGAAGACATTAGCCACCACCTATCGTGATTTACAGAAACAGGGTACGCAGCTGGAAAAACACATCAGTATCCTGGTTGAGATGATCAATCCGCATGTGACCTCGATATTTGGGTGTGGTTCCGTGGTGGCTGCTGATCTGATTGTCAGTGTGGGGGATAATCCAGGCCGGATTCACTCCGAGGCAGCATTAGCTCATCTGTGCGGGGCCGCACCGATTCCGGCTAGTTCTGGACGGACTCATCGGCACCGTCTCAACCGGGGTGGTGATCGTCGGGCGAATTCTGCGTTGCATCGGATCGCGTTGGTGCGGATGCATCATGACCAACGCACCAGGGACTACGTAGCCAAACGCACCAAGGAAGGATTGTCGAAAAAGGAGATCTTACGGTGTCTGAAACGCGCCATTGTCAGGGAGGTCTACCGGGTGTTGTGCTTGGGTCAGGCCGTTCTTCCAACGGGCCAGGTAGAGGTTGATGAACTCAAAGCTCGACGGATCGAGAGGCAGTTATCGCAAGCCCAGGTTGCTGAAAAACTCGGGTGTGCCCCGGCGAGAATCAGTGATATCGAAACCGGCAAGCGCCCTTTGCCGGAGTTGAGGTTGGCTTATGAAGAACTTCTCAAATCAGCTTGACACAACATAGGAGCATCAAGCCTGATACAGCAATCCAGGTTTTGGCAGGTGCCAGTTTTGATGAGCAAGAGATTCTCGAGTGGATTGATGAAGGCAAAAAAGTAGACCATGACATTTGGTACGAGGAAATTCCGATAGAGAATGCTTCCCATTCTCTCAGCTCGCCGAGTGAGGTATTAGTTTATTTCGATGGGTGTTCTTTTAACGAAGGATGGGAACATGATTTCCAGTGGACAGATCCAGTAGGTCGTAGAGCCCTTATCCCCGACAAGTTTAATGGAGTTGTACGCCCCCAACCTGAAACAGAAGGAGTGCAACGGGAAGACGGATATGTAGGTAATGATTACTATCTGTGGAGAGTTCCTTGCCCATGGAAAAGCCGCTACCTTTTAGCTCCGTTCCAGGATAGGAGTAATGAGGATGAGTACGAGGGACGTCCGTTTACGGTTTGAGCGTAATTAAATCGTAAAATCATGATGCGAGAAAAGTGACCTTAACTAGAGCAGCTAGTTAAGGTCACTTTTGTTTGTGCTAATGATTTTCATCAAAAGTAAATCCGATAAGACATCAGAAAATGGTTAGCCGTGACCCGTTAGCGGAATGTAAAGCTCTGCGTCTATCCTTCTGTCTGCTTTCATCCTTCTCAATTCCATAAAATGCTGAGGAACGTTGTTGCTGACTTCCCCAAGCCACTCGATTTTATCTCCTGATCCATAGTCCAAGTCCCCGACAAGTGGGTCGCCAGCAAGCCTATCCGCCCAACCTTTTACAGCAGTATCTTCCTCCGAAGAGACGCCCCCAGTACTCGGTATTGGGAACATTTCCATACCAACATACGCAAGTCCTCGCGTAACTCTCATTACTGAAAATACGCAGTAGACGAATTGGGGAGTTCTCCAGGCCGCTCTAAGCTCGACAGCCCCTGGGGAAATCAGGTTTTCTTCAGCGAAATATCTCTTCAAAAGAGAATTCATATAGCCCCCGAAAGCTGATGAGCTCCACTCAGCCTTCATATTCCACACTCCACACTTCAATGTGCCAAAATTTTGTCCTGCACCAATTCACTGTATTTTACAGCCGAAAAATACCCTCAAGCGTTTATTTCTAGAATCGTGCTCTGATTCTTATCCTCTCCGAGACAGATAACACTTGCAAAAGTTGATTACACCTCACAGAACGTTGTTCTCCTCGAGCTTGGTGAGAAGCTCCGGGAACTTGAAGGCGCTCCACACCTCGCGCACGTTGGGGGAGAAGGCATCGAGTTAGGTGAGCATGCCTTTTTCACGCGGTCATCGCTGCCGCCGATGGTGGCCAGGGACAGCTCGGAGGTGTTGTAGAAAGACAGGCTGTGGCTGTACTGGATGATCGCATCCCACATGGATTCGGAGAAGGTGGTGTGCTTGAGCGTCTGCAACAACGCGCAGGTAGGTGTCGGCGGTTTGCCATACGGCCTTGTCAAGTGAGGTGGATGAAGCCATGGTGTGGTGTCTCTTTCGTTACTCAAGTATTAACTGGCAGGGTGCCTGGGCGGGTTATGCGCAGCAGGTGTAGCTACCCCGAACCGTCTTTGTCCTCTACTTTGCCTGACGTATAGGACATGGCGTGGCAGGTTTCGAGCTAAAAGACGATTACGGGTGGAGAGGGGAAATGTTCCCGAACTGCCGGAAAATATCCATAATTGGAATGGCGGTGAAACTGACCCTGGGCTAACAGATTTCAACCATCCCGAGAGGATGTGGACCTTACGCTAAAGGAGGGAGTTGATCTTCTCCCACAGGGTCTTTTCGAGTTCACCCTCAATAGCGATGAGCTCTTTGTGGAGTTCCTTAAGGGCATCGCCTCTCCAGGTAAGAGTCTTAAAAGCGGCGGCGCTATTCTTGGGTTCCCTTTTCACGGTAATGTGATCACCGGACTGGATGGCATCCACAGGCGACCCAAGTAACTCATATGCTTCGGTATCCGTTATCTCGCTGTGGAAGCCATGTGCTACTTCATTGCGGAGATCAATTGCGGTTTTCAGCCGATCCAAGAGGGACTCGGGCACATGGGGCTTCAGGCTCTCCTGCAGTTGAGTTCCTGAGCGTGTCCATGCTTTATCAATTGGCGGATCAAATGGGCCAGACTTTGAGACTGCAATGATCTGCCCCGCGACGTGTTCTGTCGCAGCTGCCTGAGAGATCACTAGGCCAATTTGGCGTAAATTCTGGGCGTTCAGCATTTCTGAGCTGCCCCGGAATTTTTCTAAGTCTGTTTGGTGGATGATTTTTTCGGATATCGCTTTTAGTATTTGTTTTGCTTGCTTGCGCTTGTTTGGGTCTTGGCCGAACTGGTCAGCGCATAAGTAGAAGAGAGCTTTTAACGCATCTGTATCATCAGGCAAGTTTTGGAAAAATTCGTTTCCGCTCATGGAATGCGCCCTTCTGTCATCAACGATGGAAAATATGTCAAAATCTTGTCGGATTAGTTAACCTCATTGTCTAGCTGTTCGCGACATGAATGTTCACTCGGCCCCCCTAGCTGTACTGACCGGAGACGTTGATTGAGACGGCTCACTGGTGCTGTTGCAAAGTTGGGGCAGTAGAAAGACCGGCGTGAAATAATCAGAGCCATGGGCATCTTCTCCGGTCGGCATTTCCCCCGTGACATCATCCTGTGGGCGGTGCGGTGGTACTGCCGCTACGGCGTGAGCTACCGCGACCTCGAAGAAATGATGACCGAGCGGGGTGTGCCAGTCGATCACACCACGATCTACCGCTGGGTGCAGAAATACGCCCCTGAGCTGGATAAGCACACTCGCTGGTACCGGCAGGTACCCGACTGGCAGGCCCGGTCCTGGCGGGTGGATGAGACCTATATCCGGGTCGGCGGCACGTGGTGCTATCTCTACCGGGCTATTACCGCCGGTGGGCAGACCTTAGACTTCTACCTCTCACCAAAACGGAATGTGGCTGCGGCCAAGCGTTTCCTGGCCAAGACGCTGCGATCGAATACGACAGCCGGGTCCCCGCGGGTCATCAACACCGACAAGGCACCAGCTCTGGCCAAGGCAATATCCGAGCTGAAGGCGGAGGGAATCTGCCCTCAGACGGTGGAGCACCGGCAGGTGAAATACCTGAACAACGTTCTCGAGGGAGATCATGGCCGACTTAAAAGAATCCTGGGACCGAAGGGGGCGTTCAAAAACCGAATTTCCGCCTACCGGACGTTGAAAGGGATGGAAGCGATGCATTCATTACGGAAAGGTCAGGGCACGATGTTTGCTTATGGGCACCCCAATCCGGACGCGGTGATCGTCAACCGGGTCTTCGAGACGGCCTGAGAACGCCGGCACGCAGCGGCCATCAGGAAATGAGAAACTGGGTCGTCTCGGCTCTCCGCCCAACTTTGCAACAGCACCTTATCTGCAGGCCTCTGTTGAGACAGATTTCTTTGTGCTGCGCGCACGAACTTGGCGAGCATTCCGGCGTCGCGGGCCAGTGGGGAAGTCGCAGGCAACTCCGCTTGTATTGCTTGCAGGTGTTTGGCTGCGCTGTTGGCGGCGTCTAGCGCGTACTCGTAGTCTCCAGTATCCCCGTGCGCCCCAATAAACAAGGCGCACAGGTGCGTGTCTTGGGCTTCATGAACAATGTCGGCCATTGCCCGCTCCTTAGTCATGCCGTTTTCCAAGTGCTTTTTATTTTTGTCGAAGCCTTCCACGCTATTCCTAAGTTAAGGGTTTGAAGAACAGTAAGCATCATGATCCAACCAACCCCCTCTATGCCGGACTCTGGTTCCGCACCAGTAAGAAAAGCGACTGTGATTACAAGCCCCTGAACAATAAAAATTATTGAAGGGAATTTCACTTTAGCGGCCCCAATGAACAGCCCTATTCCGACCACCAGTAGGGCCAGGAAAGCCCCTATGAGCAAGTCGCCACCGCTCCTTTCGTCGTAATATTCAACCAGTTGGAACAGTGCAAACAGCGCCACTTGAATCACGATTAGCGCCCTTGTTCGATAAAAGCTTCTAGTGCTTCGGCCACAAGGGCCTGCAGGGTGACGCCGCGCGAGTGGTCCGCATCAGTCGCTCGAGCCTTGAGGTCAGCAGGCACGCGTACGTTCATCGATACAAGCGCGGGGGGCGTGGCGGCGGCAGCTCCAGGGCGTGGAGGGTAGCGACTTGGACGTCCTCGATGGTGTAGTGCTCGCCTAGGCGATGAGCAGCCTCCGGGGCGAAAGACTCCAGGCGGGCGCGGGCAGCTTGGGCAGCGGGTGAGGGCGGACGTTTACGTGTAGACATGATTTCATGTGTACACATAGGCGAGCTAGGTTGCTACTTTTTATTACTACCGCACTAGCTAGCTAGCATTCTTTCTAGCACCTCCTCTTTCTCTAGGACGCGAGATTTTCCTACGGAAGTAAACTCGCGTACTTCGGTAAATCGCCTACATAAGGCGCGCTTTGTTTCTTCTGTTGCCGAGGGGTACCAATCCCATGGGCCGTCATTGGGCGGAAAGGGCAAGGCGCGATGTTTGCCTACGGGCAACCGAACCCGGACGCGGTGATCGTCAACCGGGTCTTCGAGACGGCCTAACGACGCCCACACGCCGCGGCCATCAGGGAATGAGAAACTGAGTCTTCGCTGCTCTCCACCTAACTTTGCAACAGCACCGTACAGCTCGCGTAAAGTGGAACAAGATTGCATTGGAGACGTCGAAACCTCATCTATCGGGGTAACTGAAGGAACAATTGTTACCTCAACGGGAACCTATTATGCGAGGGCTTATAGTAATCCGGCTCGCGTTGAATGTAAGGTTCCTGGCAACCTTTAAAAGATAGGACTCGGTTAATGCAAATATCTAATATTTATCTCGCCTACGTCAAACGCTTCCTTCTAGACTCGCATGGTAGTGCAATCCAGGGTAGTGCAATCCAGGTTTTTGCAGGTGCCAGTTTTGATGAGCAAGAGATTCTCGAGTGGATTGAGGAAGGGAAAAAAGTAGACCATGACATTTGGTACGAGAAAATTCGGATAGAGAACCCTCCCCATTCTCTCAGCTCGCCGAGTGAGGTATTAGTTTATTTCGATGGGTGTGATTTTGACGAAGGATGGGAACATGATTTCCAGTGGACAGATCCAGTAGGTCGTAGAGCCCTTATCCCCGAAAAGTTTAATGGAGTTGTACGCCCCCAACCTGAAACAGAAGGAGTGCTACGGGAAGACGGATATGTAGGTAATGATTACTATCTGTGGAGAGTTCCTTGCCCATGGAAAAGCCGCTACCTTTTAGCTCCGTTCCAGGAAAAGAGTAATGAGTACATTGACTACGGACGTCCGTTTACGGTTTGAGCGTAATTAAATCGTAAAATGGTGATGCGAGAAAAGTGACCTTAACTAGCTGCTCTAGTTAAGGTCACTTTTGTTTGTGGTAATGATTTTCAGGGTTAAGGGTCAAAATGTGTGTCTGGCTCGGCGTGTCGCTTGGGCTAGATTTGGCCTTTTTGGATGCCGATTGAATGGGTGTAGTTGGTGTCGATAGCGTTGTCGTAGAGGGTTGGTCGTCCTGTTTCGTGGTCGGCTTGGTTCTCGTTGTGGGTCAGGGTTTGTACTTTGGCGAGTTGGTCCTGGCCCCAGTTGGACTGCCTGGCGATTTCTACGGGATCGTCGGGCAGTTCTGTTTTTAGATACAGCCATCACGCTTGCCGACGTTTTCTCGGCTCCGCTCACTACCATTGAGAACGGTGGGCACTTCCTGGGGAGTGACGGCTACCTCGAATTTCCGCAGTTGTGGCAGCACATTATGCAGTGGCTGCGCAGCCTATGAGCCCTCTGTCATGGCTTTGAGTGCGGCAACGTGCTGTGCATAGGCTCCTGTTCCAGTCTGGGTCAACGCGACCCAGACGGCGTCTTTCGCGCGCGTGGAGCCATATTCGCGGGTGCGGCTGATATAGCCGCTGTCCTCAAGATGTTTCAACTGCTTGGAAAGCGTATCGGCGGGAAGCTCGGTGAGTTCTGCAAGCACGGCGTATTTCATCTGCCTGCCGTCGGTTGCGCCTGAATGGAACAGCGTGGCACAAATTTTAAGCCGATTGATGGGGTGGATGACCGGATCTAGCTTGGCTGATTGGTGCGTAGACTCCTTAGACATTGACGCCCTTTACGGCGGCATTGCGGTTCTCATACAACATCCATGCCATCGCCGTAGAGACAACGACGCCGCAGACAATCATCCACGGCCAAGTATCAGGCGTCGGTGTTGTAGACATGATCATTGCACCGGGTAGCAATACTCGTGACCAGGTTGCGAGATCGTTGCTCGGACCCATATTTGGATCGAGGCGCACGAATGGGTTTGCAATCTTATCCTTGAGGAGATAGCCCAGAACGAACGTCGGTACAAGAACCGCGAGGCCGTACCACCATGACAGCTTGGTTAGCGCGAGACCGCCGCCGACGCCAAGCGCCACTATCGCCACCGCCCACCAGCTCTGTTTCCACGTGGTGCGCTTTTGAACGTCGTGAATGATCTTAAGGTCGTCGCTCATCGTTCTTCTCCCTAACGCCAACCTCCCTGGTTTGCAACTAAGGCAAGTGTAACACTTGCTGTGCATGCAAGTCTAATGCTTGCCAAGTATGCAAGTGTAAGGACTGTGCACAGTGGGAATGTAGCTACGCTCAGGGGTCTAACGGGACTGGTGGTCTGCTACTGTGACATCTGGCCGACTTTTATTGACTGAGGCTCCGCAGGCCTTACATCGCCATCGGGTAGTGCCTTTGCTGGTTGTTCCATTGCGTTTGGTATCACCGCCGCAGTAGCAGCGTGGTCGGTTCTTTGGCATTGAGTCACCACACCACCGCCTACTACCACAGACTGGCAGCCACACTGGGGATTTACCGTGTTGAGGCCAGATATATGCTCCCAAAGCATATATTTCACGCTAACCTACAGGTCAGAACCTAAAAATCCCCGATCCCAGACACACTTTCTAACCCTTAACCCAATTTTCATCGATTGGACGAAATGAACCAATGGCACAAACTAACCAGCTGGTGCTGCCGCAGAAGTCGCAGGAGCGACTTCCTTACCCCATGTGATTGTTATGTATCCCGTTTACAATACTGGTACTCATGGAATGAGCGACAAGGCCCCCAGCTGGTTTAGTACAGATATTCCCACTTTGGATTTATGGAAATGACAGTAACCCCAGAGCGTCATTTTGATTTAAAGACTGCTGCATTTTGTTTGGCGGAAATCCTTAATAAGGATGCTTTGAGTGAAAATAAGTTTAGGGGTGAAGCCGCCACATCATTGCCAAGGTTCCATGGCGCCGCTGCTTGGATTAATACCTTCTTATACATTATTTTGAAAGTAGAAACACCTAACGGTACAGCCTTTGTGGGGTTTGAAGCCATCTTCCACCCTGAGGGAACTTTTCGAGAATACTCGGTTGAGTATGAAAATGTCCACGACTTATGGGCATACGAAATTGCTGGTGAACCATTTCTTAAAGAACTCGATTTTGAGGATCCAAACCGTATCACTTGGTTGAAAACAGATAGGAAAAGTTTCGTTCCTTCTACATGGAACGACTTACTCGATTTTAATGATGCTTCGAATCAAATATGGATGCAGGATTAAAGGATTTTCCTTTTGACTATTGCCACGAACGGACTTGACCACTTAATACGAGATGACTCGTATCCACCAGCAGGTCATCGTAAATAGCTACTACCCGACACGGCCAGAGCCGTCAAATTCATCATCTGATTGGCGGAGAAAACCACCTATAAATGGCAGGATAGAAGCTCTTGGCTGGTTCAGCTCGACAATCCCTAGTTTTAAGGACATCGCTAGGGGATAGTGATAGGCGTAACTAAAACTCTGAAGCGCGGAATGGAAGATTTATGTGGGTAGATATCGAACAAATCGATATTGGCCGATTAGCAATAAAGTTGTCGGCAGCACTAGACAAATGGATAGCTGACGAAAACAGTTATAAAAGCAAGACAGATATAGCTCCATTATTCATAGTGCAATGGCCTTCTCATTTCGAGATCGCCCTTGCCCTCCGTGTTAAAGCCTCAAAACGGACGGCAATTGTCGGATATGAGGCCGGCTACCAACGCTATACATGGTCACCTTATTTATACGAAGAAATCGCCGATTCAATTGTTTTCGACACATTAGCTGGCGACTATCCAATCCTTAAAGCAGATTTTTCCGAGCCGGACAAAATTGTATGGGCTGGAGGAAAGAAAGCTGCAGATGCAAAAGCGCAGTCCATCGGAGATTTCTTAAGCTACTATGAGGACTTAAATGAGCGTGCCAAGGAAAGAATCTGGATCAGCAAGGATTTTCCTTTAAAGAAGCTCTTGTAAAGAGGAGCAATATGAGTTCATATATCGAATCTTCCACATGAGTACAGCTCGCGTAAAGTGGAACAAGATTGCATTGGAGACGTCGAAACCTCATTTATCGGGGTAACTGAAGGAACAATTGTTACCTCAACGGGAACCTATTATGCGAAGGCTTATAGTAATCCGGCTCGCGTTAAATGTAAGATTCCTGGCAACCTTTAAAAGATAGGACTCGGTTAATGCAAATATCTAATATTTATCTCGCCTACGTCAAACGCTTCTTTCTATCCGATCCTGATGCAGCAATCCAGGTTCTTGCAGGTGCCAGTTTTGATGAGCAAGAGATTCTCGAGTGGATTGAAGAAGGCAAAAAAGTAGACCATGACATCTGGTACGAGGAAATTCGGATAGAGAACCCTCCCCATTCTCTCAGTTCGCCGAGTGAGGTATTAGTTTATTTCGATGGGTGTGATTTTGACGAAGGATGGGAACATGATTTCCAGTGGACAGATCCAGTAGGTCGTAGAGCCCTTATCCCCGAAAAGTTTAATGGAGTTGTACGCCCCCAACCTGAGACAGAAGGAGTGCTACGGGAAGACGGATACGTAGGTAATGATTACTATCTGTGGAGAGTTCCTTGCCCATGGAAAAGCCGCTACCTTTTAGCTCCATTCCAGGAAAAGAGTAATGAGTACATTGACTACGGACGTCCGTTTACGGTTTGAGCGTAATTAAATCGTAAAATGGTGATGCGAGAAAAGTGACCTTAGCTAGAGCAGTTAGTTAAGGTCACTTTTATTTGTGCTAATGATTTTCATCGATTGGGCGAAATGAACCAAACGATGACAGCGACGTAGTTCCTCAATGGTTTAACTTGGAACACAATATCGACTAAAAGACGAAGGGGCTAGTCTGGCTGACTAGTCGTGAGTGGCTAGGGGTAGATAAATATCTGCCCCTTCGCTTTTCATTTTTTCTAGTTCCGCAAAATGCTTCGGATCGTAGTCTCTCTCGCCACCAATCCATTCAATCTTATCGTCGGAACCGTAATCTAAATACGGGGCAACAACATTTCCTGCCAACTGATCTCCCCACCCCGTAACAGCGGTTCTCCCCTCTGATGAGTAGCTTTCACCCGATTCAAGAGTATGTCTTGGAATCAGCGCAAATTCCATGCCAACATATGCAAGTCCTTGCGCGGATTTAACTGAAAATACGCAATATGCGTACTTGGACGTTTTCCAGGTAGCTCGTACTTCGACATCATCAGGAGACACACCATTTTCCGAGGGAAAATACCTCTTTAGCAAGTGGCGTATCTCCTGGTAAAGAATTTCTGAACTCCACGCCTCCGCCATAATTCACACTCCGTATTTCACTACGCTGCATAACTTTAGTTAAATTGCATGAGTCTCCACTATGGCTAAAAGGTACACCCTATTGTTACGCCGCTTTGGAGCAGAATGTTTCCTGTAAATAGGGCCGTTCCTAGCATTGTTTTACACGCGTCTAGTGGGGTCTAGGCCTTATGTTTACAGAAAGTGGTGAGTGTGGTGTTATCGTCTGACGGTTTCCATAGCTTGCATCCCTCAGTGTGGTGTGACGCTTGCTGATGGTCACTGACATCTTGCGCCACTTGAAGAGTGTGAGACGAGCGTGATGCTCCTATGTTGTGTCAAGCTGATTTGAGAAGTTCTTCATAAGCCAACCTCAACTCCGGCAAAGGGCGCTTGCCGGTTTCGATATCACTGATTCTCGCCGGGGCACACCCGAGTTTTTCAGCAACCTGGGCTTGCGATAACTGCCTCTCGATCCGTCGAGCTTTGAGTTCATCAACCTCTACCTGGCCCGTTGGAAGAACGGCCTGACCCAAGCACAACACCCGGTAGACCTCCCTGACAATGGCGCGTTTCAGACACCGTAAGATCTCCTTTTTCGACAATCCTTCCTTGGTGCGTTTGGCTACGTAGTCCCTGGTGCGTTGGTCATGATGCATCCGCACCAACGCGATCCGATGCAACGCAGAATTCGCCCGACGATCACCACCCCGGTTGAGACGGTGCCGATGAGTCCGTCCAGAACTAGCCGGAATCGGTGCGGCCCCGCACAGATGAGCTAATGCTGCCTCGGAGTGAATCCGGCCTGGATTATCCCCCACACTGACAATCAGATCAGCAGCCACCACGGAACCACACCCAAATATCGAGGTCACATGCGGATTGATCATCTCAACCAGGATACTGATGTGTTTTTCCAGCTGCGTACCCTGTTTCTGTAAATCACGATAGGTGGTGGCTAATGTCTTCAACGCGAGGAGCACCCCATTTCTGGGGTCGGCCAGGTCAGCTGATGGTCGGCACCGGGACAAGGCCTCCACCATGACCAATGTGGACATCGCACTATAGCGGCGTCGAATCTCATCGGGTGCTGTGACCAGCAACGATTTGATCGTTGTCATCAGTTTCGCTGCTGTCATCACGAGCTGACGGCGGGTGATCTGCAACCCACGGAGGGATTCCACTGGCCCGGAAGTGTCTTTCGGGATGCTTAAGGCTTCCCCGGTGAGCACCTGGCGGGCGGCAGCGACAGCATCAACGGGGTCTGATTTGCCGTCCCGGCGTCGAACGGCCCGGGTAGGGCGTAAGACTTCTACGACTGAGTATTTCTGGGTGCGAAGGTGGCGTGTCAGGCCTGCTCCATAGGAGCTGGTTCCTTCCACACCGACGGTGGTGACACCGTAGGTTGCCATGAACTCTGAAATCGCCACGTAGCCAGGGTTGGTGGCGGGGAAGGTGTCGGTGGCGATGTGCCGGCCGGTGTCCGAAATAACGGCAACAGTGTGGGTATCGGTGTGGGTGTCGATTCCGGCAACGGGGCCGGTGGGGCAGTCGAAAGTGGTAGACATTGGGGATCAGGTCCTGTCTGTGAGCAAACGTGCGGGTGACCCGCGATCCGGGGTTTCCGGGCAGACAAGACGCTGATGGGACGACTACACTAGACACCTGCCGGGGTGGTCACGGTGGAGACGTCACGCTCCTATAAGGTCATGGGCGGATTCACCAGATTGCGGTACAGGGTCGGAACTAACATGGAAGACAGATCACGCTGAAGGCACATGAGGAGATCATGGCCAGTCAAGAAGTGGGTCATTCCACGTGGTTCCGATCCTGTATTCCCATTATCAGCGTCAAGTTGTTTGTGTGTGGGGCTGGGTTTATAGGTATTTGTCGAAGCGGTCGGGGTAGGCCACGGCCATTTGGTTGATGGCTTGTTTCCAACCGGAAACTCGGGCTCCTTCCATGAGTCTGCCGGCTGTCGCGGAGACCCGTTTGCCCTCCTTTGCCCTCTTTGCCGCTCGTTTATCTTCAATGTTGCAGATCATCAACCACAGCGTCTTCAGCGCGGATTCATCATTGGTGAACTGCACCCTGTTGCGGGTAGCTTTACGCAGCTCATTATTAAACGATTCAATGGAGTTCGTCGTATAGATGACCTTTCTCGCTGCTGGCGGGAACTGCAGAAACGGGACAAACCGCCCCCATGCGTCCTGCCAGACCTTGACTGAGCGTGGATACTTCTCACCCAACTCGGAAGCCTCGAATTCGGCTAAAGCTGCCTTGGCTGTGGACTCGTCTGCGGCGGTGTAGACCTTCTTCAACGCGGCGGATACAGCCCGGCGATCACCGTAGGCCACCCACCGGTTCGCGGCACGTATCAGGTGCACGATACAGGTTTGCACCATAGAGTTCGGCCAGGTTGCCTCTACTGCTTCTGGTAGGCCTTTCAGCCCGTCACAGCAGACGATAAAGACGTCTTTGACGCCACGATTGGAAAGGTTGGCGCACACTTGCGCCCAAAAGGATGCACCTTCTTCCTTGGCAATCCACAATCCCAAAATGTGCTTGATCCCGTCGAGGTCCACGCCGATTGCCATGTACGCGGACTTGTTGACAACTCGGCCTCCATCGCGGACTTTAATGCGTAGTGCGTCCAGGAAAATGACCGGGTAGAACTCGTCTAGCTGGCGGTTTTGCCAGACCATGACCTCATCCAAGACGGCGTCAGTAACCGCAGAAATCGTCTCATGAGAGATATCAACCCGCATCGCAGTTGCCATGTGGTGCTGGATATCCCTAATGGTCATTCCACCGGCGTACAAGCTGACAATCATGTCATCAACGTCAGTCAATCGCCTCGAGCCTTTAGGGACCATAGTCGGCAAGAATGTTCCCGCCCGATCCCTAGGGACATCAACGGTTACCGGCCCGTAGTTCGAATCCACGGTCTTTGTGTACGACCCGTTGCGGTGATTGTCTGTCCCAGCTGCAGCTTTGCCGCTCCTGTCGCCGGACTCGTAGCCCAGGTGGGCATCCATTTCAGCATTCAAACCTCTGGTGATTGAGGCTTGCAGCATGCCCCGAACTAGGTCGTTGGCATCCGTTGTCGATGTGCCTAGGTCATCAATCAGTTTCGCGATTTCGGGGTTAGCAAGCAGCTTCTTTTCAATCGCGTCAATCTTGGCCTTATCGGCCGGATCTCGTCTTGTCACAGTAGTCATTCTGGCTTATCTCCTTATGCAGGTTGGAAACCCACACACAAACCATCAGACACTCTCTGTGAGACGGCAAAAACTAATCCAACTGGTCCACAGCGAGGTCCCAATACCCGCTGGGTAGTTTGCCTCTAAAAGGCAGCGGAACTTAGACCCCAACCCCGCACCCTACGTGACGGCGGTAACTATAGTTCCTAAGTATGACCGCACCACAAACTAAGACGCAGCACGAGTTGCTCCAAGAACGCGCAGCGGCGGTGGACCTGCGCGCCTATCACCTCCACCTTGACCTCTCAGAGGTACTCGACAGCCCCACCTACCGCGTGACTACCCGCCTCGAGCTCAGCAGCAGCGAACCCGAGCTTTTCCTTGATTACCTGGGCGAATCCGTCGCGGAGGTCAAGATCAATGGCACCCCGCAGGAGGTGGATTTTGATGGCAGCATCATCCGATTGCACGGCCTGCCGGTAGGGGAGGAGCTCGCCATCGAGGTCACCGGCCACTCGCGCTATTCACGCACCGGCCAGGGCCTGCACCGCATGCACGATCAGGCCGATGACGCGACCTACCTGTATTCACACCTCGAGCCTTCCGACGCCCGCCGCATCTTCCCCTGCCTGGAGCAGCCGGACCTCAAGGCCGTCTTCCACGTGCGCATGACCGCACCGAAAAAGTGGCAGATCCTTTCCAACCAACCGGAAGTCGAACGCAGCGAGGAGGGCGATCTCGCCACCGTTACCTTCGCGCCGACCCCGCCACTGTCGACGTACCTGACTTCTTTCGCCGCTGGCCCCTACCAGTACCAAGAGCGCACCTGGACCGCCCCGGATGGCAGCCACTCGGCACAGCTGCGCGCCTTTGCGCGCGCATCCATGTTTGAGCACCTAGACGACGAAATCCTAGGACTTACCGCCCAAGGCATGGACTTTTTCCACCAGAACTTTGGCTATCCCTATCCGTGGGGCAAGTACGATTCCATCTTCGTACCCGAATACAACCTCGGCGCGATGGAAAATCCCGGCCTGGTGACGTTTACGGAGAACTACATCTTCCGCTCCCGCGCTACCCGCGCGCAGCATGCCGGCCGTGCAAATACCATCCTGCACGAGATGTCCCATATGTGGTTCGGCGATCTGGTCACTCCGCAGTGGTGGGATGACCTGTGGCTCAAAGAGTCCTTCGCGGAATTTATGGGCGCGGATTCTTCCGTCCACGGCACCGACTACACCGAGGCCTGGGCCAATTTTGCCGGCGCCCGCAAGAATTGGGCCTACCTGCAGGATCAGCTGCCCACCACGCACCCCATCAAGGCGGAGATCCCGGACGTGGATGCCGCACGCCAGAACTTCGATGGCATCACCTATGCCAAGGGAGCGGCGGTGCTCAAACAGCTGGTGCACTACGTCGGCCGCGATAATTTCTACGCCGGTGCGCGCGACTACTTCCAGGAACACGCCTTTGCCGCCGCCACCTTTGATGACCTCCTGCAGGCGCTCAAGAAGCACACGGACCGCGATCTTGATGCTTGGTCCCAAGCCTGGCTGCGCACCTGGGGCCCGGATACCCTCACCCCGGAGTTGCACACCGAAGGCGAGAAAATTGCGGAGCTGGCCATCAGTGCAGACGCCGAGGACGTCACCCGACCGCACCGCCTGACCGCTTCGCTCTTTGATGCATCCCTGCACAAGTACCGCGAGATCGACATCGATCTCCCCGCCGGCGATGGCACCACCCGCACCATCATCGATGAAGCGGCCGGTCTTCCGGCCCCGGCATTGCTGCTGCTTAACGACGCCGACCATACCTACGCCAAGATCCGCTTCGACGAGGCCTCCCTAGACACAGCGAGTGAGCGCCTGACCGACATCGAGGATGAATTGACCCGCGCGGTAATCTGGACCGCCCTGTGGAACCTCACCCGCGATGGGGAAATGTCGGCGATTGACTATGTGGGGGTCGTCGTCAAGCACGAAGCCTACGAGACCAACACGACGCTGCTGGCTGCTGCCTGCGCCAATGCCAACTTTGCGATTGCCCACTATGTTGCAGACGCCGACCGCGAGCAGGTCCGCACCGACTATGCCGAGGCGATCTGGGGCCACCTGGACGAGGCCGAACCAGCCTCGGACACCCAACTTGTGCTCGCTCGCGCCGCCATCCGCGCACTCGCCGCAACGCCGGAGGAATCAGGTACCGCGCGCCTTAAGGCCCTGCTCTCCGGTGGCATTGCCGGCCTTCGCGTGGACCCCGAAATCCGCTGGTCGATCTTGCGCGCCCTCGCCGCCCGCGACGCCGTAACTTTGACCGAGCTCGAAGAGGAAAAGCAGCGCGATAATACGCTAACCGGCGCTACCGAATTCCTCGGCGCCAGCCACGCCTTCCCCACGCCGGAGACCAAGCGCTCCGCGTTCGATAAGGCGCTCACGCCCGGCGCATATTCCAATGCCGAGGTCGACACACTGGTCGCCGGATTCAATGCCCCGCGCTCAGCTAGCCTGCAGGAGGCCTTTGCGGAGGAGTTTTTCTCCCGCGTGGAAGATATCTGGGCCGCGCACCCGATTGAGATTGCTAACCGCCTCATCCGTGGCTTCTACCCAGAATTGCCGATGGCCGATGCCGCCACCACGCGCCTACTGCACCGGGAGCTGCCAGGAGCGCTGCGCCGCATCCTGTTGGAATGCCGCGATAACCTGCGGCGCACCCTGCGCGTACGGGCTGGTCAATAGACTGTACTGCCTAGCGCTCGCGCCCTAATTCCCCTCGGGTCACACTGTGTATAACAGTTGTTGATCCGGGGGGAATCTACATATGACGCTGAGCCATGACCGCAGTGACGAAGAACTAGTTGATGCTTTTATTGAGGGGGATAATAAGGCCTTTTCCACCATCGTGGAACGCCACCGCACGCGGCTGACCACGGTGGCGCGGCGCTACACCAGAAACGATCATGATGCCCAAGATGTGGTCCAGGAAGCCTTCCTGCGCGCCAGCTGCAACCTGCACTCCTATCGCCGAGAGTCTGCGCTTTCGACCTGGCTGCACCGGCTGGTGAAAAATTCTGGCTATGACTACTTGAACCACCGCTCTAACAGGGAAAATGCTTCTTTAGATGCGGAGGACTTCGACGACGATCGCAACCCGCTGCTCGCGCATAACCCTTCCGAAAACCTTGCGGAGCAGCTGGTGGTGCGAGAAGCCATGCAGCTGCTGCGCGAGGATCAGCGCGAGGCGCTGGTGCTTACCGACGTCGCCGGGTTCCGCGTCGGCGAAGTTGCCACCGCCCAAGGGGTAAAACCCGGCACCATTAAATCCCGCCGCGCCCGAGCGAGGGAAGTCCTACGCGCCGCCATGGGGTGAGTTTGCTAATACCGACGTTTGTCAGCGTGGCGGGTAGACTCAGGGCGTTACGCGAAACCACACTCTGATTTAAGGGAGTTAGCAATGACCGTCCACGATGTTGCCATCGTAGGTTCCGGCCCTGCCGGTTACACCGCCGCGCTGTACGCGGCACGCGCCGAGCTCAACCCGATTGTCTTCGAGGGCTTCGAGTACGGCGGCGAGCTTATGAATACCACCGAGGTAGAAAACTACCCCGGCTTCCAAAAGGGCATTATGGGCCCAGAGCTCATGGAAGAAATGCGCGCCCAGGCCATCCGCTTCGGTGCGGATCTCCGCATGGAGGTCGTTGACTCCGTAGAGCTAGAAGGCGAAATTAAAAAGCTGCACGTAGGTGACGAGCTCTTTGAGGCCCGCACCGTTATCCTCGCCACCGGCGCCGCCCCGCGCCACCTCGGCGTTCCCGGTGAGGAAGAACTCTCCGGCCGCGGTGTATCCACCTGCGCTACGTGCGATGGCTTCTTCTTCAAGGGCCACAATATTGCCGTTATCGGCGGCGGCGACTCTGCCATGGAGGAGGCAACCTTCCTCACCAAGTTCGCGGACTCTGTCACCATTGTGAACCGCTCCGAGAACTTCCGCGCCTCCAAGATCATGCTGGAGCGCGCCCAGGCCAACGAAAAGATCAAGTGGGAGACCAATAAGGTCGTCGAAGAAGTTATTGAAGCCGATGGCAAGGTCGGCGGACTCAAACTCAAGGACGTCACCAACGGCGAGACTTCCACCTTGGACGTCACTGCCATGTTCGTAGCAATTGGCCATGATCCGCGCTCTTCCTTCCTCAATGATCAGGTCAAGCTCAATGACAACGGCTATGTTGTAGTTGAACAACCCACCACCAAGACCTCCCTGCCAGGCGTTTTCGCCTGCGGTGACTTGGTGGATGACCACTACCAGCAGGCAATTACCGCGGCCGGCTCCGGTTGCCGTGCGGCAATTGATGCGGAACATTTCCTCGCAGAAAACCGTTAATTCAGTATGAGCAACGTCAAGAAAGTAACCACCGATACGTTCCGTAAGGACGTCATCGAGTCCGATAAGCCCGTCATCGTCGACTTCTGGGCCGAGTGGTGTGGCCCGTGCAAGAAGCTTTCCCCCATCCTGGAAGAGGTAGCGGAGGAGTTGGACGGCCAAGTCACCGTCGCCAAGGTTAACGTCGATGAAGAGCGCAACCTAGGCGCCATGTTCCAGATCATGTCCATCCCCAATGTGCTGATTTTCAACCACGGCGAGAAGGTAGACGAATTTGTAGGTCTGCGTTCTAAAGATGACATCGTGGCGCAAGTGAAAAAGCAGCTTTAACTGTTAATCTAATTCCTATTAGATTAAGCGTGTAGAAATTCTGGAATGCGGCCCTAACTAAAGCGGGCTGTGAAAGGGGTATAAGGCGTGAATCGCGTTCTTCGAGTCGGCGATACAAGCGTGCGTGTAGCTGAGGCTCGCGCTACCTTGGCCCGTCTCGGCCTCTTGTCAGATTTCAAGGGGGAACTTTCTGCGTGGAAGAAGCAGAAGTACTCCGAGAGCGACAAGAGCTTTGATGCCAATTTGTCTGAGGTCCTCAAGGCCTTCCAGCAATCCCGCGGTATCGTGCCCACGGGCGAGATCGACGATCTCACCCTGCGCGAACTGCGCCAAGCCTCGTACACGCTCGGCAGCCGCGTACTTAGCTACGAGCCTGCGAATGAGCTGGTGGGTGACGATATCTCGCAGCTCCAGCAGCAGCTGCAGGAGCTCGGCTTCTACCAGCAGCGGGTAGACGGCCACTTCGGTACTAATACCCACGCGGCCCTGAAGGAATATCAGCACAACTGCGGCCTGCAAGAAGATGGTGTGTGCGGCCCGGCCACCATCCGCGCCCTTGGACTGCTCGGCCGCCGTATTACCGGTGGTTCCGCGCACAATATCCAAGAGCGTGAGCGCGTCCGCAATGCCGGCCCTAAGCTGGCGGGCAAGCGCGTTGTCATCGATCCCGCCTTGAGCGGCGGCGACGCCGGCCAGTTGGTCAAGGGTCGCTTCGGTGATATTTCCGAGCAGGAAATCCTGTGGGACCTCACCCAGCGCATCGAGGGGCGCATGATTGCCGCAGGCATGGAGACCATCATCTCCCGTCCTCGGACCTCCGATGCGGACGTCAAGTCCCGCGCCGAACTGGCTAACGCCTTCGATGCGGACATGGTCATTTCCCTAGCCTGCGATTCCTACCCCAATGAGAAGGCCAATGGTGTTGCCACCTTCTACTTCGGGTCCGAATCCGGCAACTCCTCACTCATTGGTGAGACCCTTTCCGGTTTCATCCAGCGCGAGATTGTCGCGCGCACTGAGCTGCTGGACTGCGGCAACCACGGCCGCACCTGGGACCTGCTGCGCTTGACCCAGATGCCGGTCATCCAGATCGTACTGGGCTACCTGACCAACCCAGAGGACATAAAGATCCTCACCAACCCGTCCCGCCGCGATGACATTGCGGAGGCGATCGTGATTGCCGTAAAGCGCATGTACCTCATGGAGCAGGACACCGCCGTAACCGGCACCTATAAGTTCTCCGAGCTGCTCCAGGCCGAGCAGGCCTAGGCCTAGAATCTAGGCCAAGGCGCGGGCTAAAAGGTCTTCGGCAGCTGCCGCACTGAGCATATCGTGCTCTGGCGGCAACTCGAGCCGCAAGCGGGGGAGTACTGGGTGATCAGCGGCTACCTCAAAGCCGGCGGAGCGCAAAGTCTCATAAGACATCAGCCCAATATAGGCCGGTTTATGGCCCAAGAAATCCGCCGCTGCCGCAGGATCGCCGTAATAGCCAAAGGCCTCCACGGCGGTGCTGCCGCGGTTGGTGAGGTGCATAATGGCGGCGTCGACAAGCACTGCTTCAATGCCACGCCCCATTAAATGTGCCTTAACGAAGAGCGAGGTAATGATCTCCGCATCGTTTGAAATGGGGGCGGTGGGAAGCTTGGCGGCGCCGGCAGCATCCTCGCGGGAGCAAAAGAGAATGGTGGCGTCCTCGCCCACGGTAAAGCCGCACTGACCAAAGGAGAGCAGGGTAGTAGCCAGCCACGCTTCCTTTTCAAAGGCGGGATCGACCACGGAGGCCTCCAGCTCCCAAAAGGTGCTGCGCGCGGCCTGGCGGTGAATGCGCGTGCCTTCGCGTACCGGCTCGAGGATCATCGCCCCGGTTTAGTGCTGGCCCTCAATGAGCGCCATGATGCGCTCGAAATCTTCTTGGTCGCCGAATTCCACGACCATCTTGCCCTTGCGCTTGCCCATGGTCACGGTGACCTTGGTATCGAAACGATCAGACAGGCGCTCAGCGGAATCGGTAAAGTACTGCGGCTGCGGTGCCGGCTGCTTCTTCTTGGATTCGGCCGGCTTACCATCGCGCTTGTAGAGGGTGACTGCCTCCTCGGTCGCGCGTACGGACAGGCCCTCCGCGATGATGCGGTTGGCAATGTATTCCATGGCCTCGGTGTCATCCAAGGACAATAGGGCACGCGCGTGGCCGGCAGATAAGGTACCAGCAGCTACGCGCTTTTGTACCTCTACCGGCAGCTTGAGCAGGCGCAACATATTGGTCACCTGTGGGCGCGAACGGCCAATGCGGTCCGCCAGCTCGTTCTGGGTAACGCCGAACTCTTCCAGCAGCTGCTGGTAGGCGTGCGCCTCTTCCAAGGGGTTGAGCTGTACGCGGTGGATGTTCTCCAGCAGGGCATCGCGCAACAGGTTGTCGTCCTTGGTATCGCGCACGATGGCCGGAATCGTGGCCAGGCCCGCCTTGGAGGAAGCGCGCCAACGACGCTCACCCATGATGAGCTCAAAGCCGCCTTCCTCGGAAGGACGAACGACCACAGGCTGCAACAGGCCAAACTCGCGGATCGAGTGGACGAGCTCGCCGAGTTCATCCTCGTCGAAGACCGTGCGCGGCTGCTTCGGGTTGGGGATGATATCCCCAATGGAAATCTCGCGGTAGGTCGCACCGATAGGAGCCGGGGTGGCCTGGCGCTTCTTGGAGGACTTAGAGCCAGAACCCTGTTGAATGGTGGGAGCACCCTTTACGCGCTTGCCTTCACCACCCTTCCGGCCCGGCTGCGGGGTGGAATTACCCAAAATAATATCCGCGGCGGAATCGCCCAAGCGCGGCTTGCGGGTAGGAGCATCAGGACCGGACGGGATGAGTGCGGCTAGGCCTTTGCCAAGGCCGCCTTGCTTCTGTTCTGCCATGAGTTCCTATCCTTCCAATTCCGCGTAAATCTCTGGGCTCACGCCAATCGCCCCGGTGGTCGGGTGCGGGCGGTAATCGCCACGCCGGTCAAGCTCGCGCGCGGCCGCAAGGTAGGCGCGGGCACCGGTGGACGAGGGAGCGTAATCAATAACCGTAGTACCGTACCCCGGTGCCTCGGAAACGCGCACGGAGCGCGGGATAACATTGGCCAGCACCACGGCTCCGAACTGTTCGCGGACGTTATCGGCCACGTCCTCGGCCAAGCGCGTGCGGGCGTCATACATGGTCAGCAGCACGGCGGAAATATGCAGATCCTCGTTGAGGTGCTCGCGAATCATGGAGATATTGCCCAGCAGCTGGCCCACGCCCTCCAGGGCGTAATACTCGCATTGAATCGGGATGATGACCTCTTCAGCGCAGGTCATCGCGTTAATGGTGAGCAAACCCAGCGATGGCGGGCAATCAATGAAGACATATTCGAAGCCGTGCTCTTCAAGGAAGCCATTATGTAGGGCGTCGTACAGCCGAAATTCACGGCGTACCAAGGAGACCATTTCAATCTCTGCGCCAGCCAGATCAATGGTGGCGGGGATGCAGAAGAGGTTCTCGTTGTGCGAGGAGGGCTGCATGGCCTTCTCGGCGGTGCAGTCTCCTAGGAGCACCTCATAGCTGGAATCGGTGCCGGAATTATGTTCCGCGCCCATGGCCGTGGAGGCGTTTCCCTGCGGGTCAAGATCGATCACCAGCACTTTTTTGCCCTCTGTGGCTAGCGCTGCGGCCAAGTTGGCGGCGGAGGTGGTTTTGCCTACGCCGCCTTTCTGGTTAGCAATGGTGATAAGGCGCGGATTAGTCATGCCGTCTACTTTAGTTCACGCGCGGGACACGAATGATCGTGGTTCCCTCGATGGTGCTGACCTCGGCCTTTCCACCGCCGGCCTTCTTAATGTCGGCGGCATCGCGTTCCAGTTCCTCGTGTACCGAAGAACCCTTCAGCGCGATCATCTCGCCACCCTTGCGCACGAGCGGCAGCGACCACTTCGCCAGCTTGCCCAGGGGCGCGACGGCGCGGGAGGTGACCACGTCTGCTCCCGCCACGGCCTTTTTAATCGGTCCCTCTTCGGCACGGCCGCGCAGGACCGTCACGTTGTCTAGGCCCAGCTCTTCTACGACTTCGTTGAGGTAGTTATAGCGCTTGAGCAGCGGCTCGATCAGAGTGATCTGCAGGTCCGGGCGCGCAATGGCCAGCGGAATGCCGGGCAGCCCGGCACCCGAGCCGACGTCGATAACCGTGGCACCCTCCGGGATTGCCTGCTTGACGACGGCACAGTTAATAATGTGCCTGTCCCACAAGCGTGGCACCTCGCGGGGGCCTATAAAACCACGAGTGGACCCGTCTGTAGCGAGCGAATCATGGTAAGCCTGCGCGAGGGGCAAGCGGGAGCCGAATACTACTGACGGGTCCATCTCGGACACGATGGGGTTCTCCTCCGTGTTTATTTGTTTTTGCGCTGTTTCTTGGTGCGGTTGTCCTTCTTGCGGGCACCCGGCTTAGGCGCGGAAGTGCGCTTGGCCTCTACCTTAGCGGCTTCCTCTTCTTCTTCCTCGCGGTCCATCTTGGCATAGACGATGCGGGTTTGGAAGAAGGTCCAGACCGTATTGGCCATCATGTAGAACAGCAAACCAATCGGCCAGATGAAGCCGGAGAAGACCAGCATGGCCGGCATGACCCACAGCATCATCTTGGACATCATGGCCATTTGCTGCTGCATCATTTCCGCATTTTGACCCTGCGGTGCTTGGGTCTTGCCAGCAGCACGGCGCTTTTCCTGGCGGTTCAGGCTCATGCGGGCGTTGAAGTGTGTCATAACCGCAATGATGGCGATCATCGGAACGATGATGACGGCTGCCTGGGTGGTGGTTACGCCCTCCACAATCGGCGAGTTCAAGCGCAGGTTGGTCACCAGCGGAACATCAAAGATCTTGGCATCCAAGAACTGCTGGACTAGGTCCGGCTTGAAGATGTAGTTCGCGGTATTGGCGTTATCCTCAATGGACATTGGGTCGCCACTGGGGTGGCCGATGCCACCGGCTACCGCAACGGTGCGGTCGAAGGAGCGCAGCACGTGGAACAAACCAACGAACATTGGAATCTGCACGAAGACCGGCAGGCAGCCGGCCATCGGACGAACGCCGGACTCCTTGTAGACCTTCTGCATTTCCTGCGCGGCCTTGGTTTGATCATTACCGTACTTCGCGCGGATTTCCTGCACCTTAGGCTGGATTTCCTGCATCTTGCGCGAGGAACGAATCTGGCTAATGGTCGGCTTGACCATGAGTGCCTTAAGCGTCCAGGTCAGCAGCACAATGGCCAGAATCCAGGTAATGCCCCAGGCAGGGTCCATTACGAGGGACAGCAGCCAGTGCCAGAACCACAAAACGGCCGAAATTGGCCAGTAAATGAAATTAAGCACGAGTGTTTAATCCTCAATTGTTGTTGGTACCCGGGACCGGATCGAATCCGCCCGGATGCCAGGGGCCGCATTTGCAGACCCTGGCTATTGCCATCGCCGTACCCTTGATTGCGCCGTGTTGAGAAAGCGCCTCTAGGGCATAAGCACTGCATGTCGGCTCGAACCGACAGGTCGATACCATCTTAAGGCCAGAGACATGTTTTTGGTAGAAACGAACCACTTTGACCATTGGTTTGGCCAATCCTCTGGCTGGGGGAATTTCCTCCCCGCGGGAATTTAGATATCCCATTGCTTGCGCAGTGCTTTGGCAAGATCTTTTTCTAATTGCTCACTGCTAGCAGTGGCGCTGGCGGGCAAGGCACGGATGACTACGTCCACGCTGGCGGGCAGCTTGGGAATGAATGTCATGCACACATGGCGAAGCCGCCGGGAGGTGCGGTGGCGAACCACTGCATTCCCGACGGCTTTAGAAACAATCAGCCCAAATCGCGGCCCAGTGGCGGCGATATCGGCTGCCTTGTCCGTACCTGCGTTGTCGCGCGCGTGCACGACGACCGTACGAGTGCCCGCCCGGCGACTGCCCTTCATCGTGCGCCGAAATTGCGTCGGCGACGTGAGCTTGTGCTGGGCTGGAAGCATAACTTATGCAGTCAGCTTTGCGCGGCCCTTCTTGCGACGAGCTGCAACAATGGCGCGACCTGCACGGGTGCTCATGCGGGTGCGGAAGCCGTGCTTGCGAGCACGACGACGGTTGTTCGGCTGGAACGTGCGCTTACCCTTTGCCACGTTAATTCTCCTTGAAGTTGTGCGTAGGCACACCACCGCGATGCAGCGGCACGCCCACTGATGAATAGATTCCATGAACCTGACGCATCACAGTCTCTCCGGTGCACGGCGAGCCGACGGGCCCAGCCGGTGCGAGGTGACGCAGTCACTTTCACGCGCAACTCTTTGTTGCAATAGACCATGCCAGATTACGTGATTTCTGCCGCTGGGAACAAATCGACACCCGGGTACACCCGAAATTACATAAATGTTTTTTCCTGCAGCTAGAGGGCCAGATTCTGTGCTCTTACTGCACCTAATCCGTCACACAGTAAGACCCACCCCAACCCACACCCGGGTGGTGAATTTTTCTCGCTAGACACACCCGCCGTTTCGGCGGTAGAACAGAAGAATCAAATTCCACAGCCCAACCGGTCATGTGGATAACTCTAAATCAACGCTTGAGACTTGTGCAGTTTCCGCAGCATAGGGCCATAAACTGACCAATGAAGAGTTATCCACAGTCATGAACTAAGCTGTGAATAACTATTTAATCCACACCTGTGGATAACTCTGTGGAGATCGAGGTGACTCGATAAAAACCGATGTGAAAACCACGGTGGAATCCGCAGTGAAAATTGTTATTCAATGTCCACCCGTCCCCGACTAAATTCCACAAAGGTAGCCTGTTGTGACTGACCCACAAGCGAACCTGCATGCCGTTTGGCGCGCGGTCGTTGATGACCTGCTCGCACAATCCGAGCAACCCAATTCCGAGGTCCCCAGTTTTTCGCACTCACAGCGCCTTTACCTCCAACTGGTTCGCCCCATCATGATGGTTGAGGGCTACACCCTCGTTGCCGCCGAAAACCTGGATGCCAAAAATGTGGTCGAAAATGAGTTGGGCGAGCACATTGCCAAGGCATTAACCCGCCACCTAGGCCGACCGTGTTCCTTTGCGGTTACCCTTGCCACCCCGCAAGAGCCACAGCCGCCGGCCGCGGACCCTGCACCACAGCCAACACCCCCTCAACAACAGCAACCGCCGCAGAACACGGAATCTACCCAGAACTACATTCCGCGCCCACAGCAAACGGATGCCGCTGCACAGCAGGCCCCTTCCCAGAACAATTGGCAGTCGAGTCACGCCCCTGCAAGCCTGGATGAGCTGGCCCAGCACTATAACCAACAGCAGGCAGAATCCGCGGGAAATTTCTCCGGTGCTGCCACCAATTCTGCCCGCATCCCGCGCGAGGCCCCTGCGCACGATCCCAACCGTGAAACTTCCCTCAATCCGAAGCACACTTTCGATAGCTTCGTCATCGGTTCTTCGAATCGTTTTGCCAATGGTGCCGCCGTGGCTGTGGCCGAGAATCCCGCCCGTGCGTACAACCCACTATTTATCTGGGGTGGCTCTGGCCTGGGTAAAACGCACCTTTTGCATGCCGCCGGCAATTACGCCCAGGTACTGCATCCGGGTCTGCGCGTGAAGTATGTGTCTTCGGAAGAATTCACGAATGACTATATTAATTCCCTGCGCGATGACCGTCAGGAATCATTCAAGCGGCGCTACCGCAATCTCGACATTTTGATGGTCGATGACATCCAATTCTTGGAAGGCAAAGAATCCACCCAGGAAGAGTTCTTCCATACTTTCAATGCGCTGCACCAAGCCAATAAGCAGATCATTTTGTCTTCGGACCGCCCACCGAAGCAACTAACCACGCTGGAAGATCGCCTCCGCACCCGCTTTGAAGGCGGTCTTATCACCGATATTCAGCCGCCAGATCTAGAAACGCGTATCGCGATTTTGATGAAGAAGGCGGCCAATGACGGCACCGAAGTGGATCGCTCCGTGCTTGAGCTCATTGCCTCTCGTTTTGAGTCATCTATTCGTGAGCTCGAAGGCGCACTGATCCGCGTTTCGGCCTATTCTTCCTTGGTGAATGAGCCAATCAACGTGGAGATGGCAGAAATCGCGTTGCGCGATTTGGCCCCAGATTCCGCCGATAGGCAAATCACCGCTACCTCGATCATGGAGGTCACGGCAGAATTCTTCGATATTGATGTAGAGACTCTGCGCGGCGCTGGCAAAAAGCGTGCGGTGGCGCATGCACGCCAGTTGGCTATGTATCTGTGCCGCGAGCTCACGGAGCTATCCCTTCCCAAGATCGGTGAACAGTTCGGCGGCAAAGACCACACCACCGTCATTTACGCGGATCGCAAGATCCGCAAAGAGATGACTGAAAAGCGCAATACCTACGACGAGATCCAGGCGCTTACCCAGCGCATCAAGAATCGCGGTCGCGCCTAGATCTCGTCACCTTTTCTACAGCTCCTTCCTTAAGCGCCTTCCTTATATAAAGGAGGGCGCTTTTGTCTGCCCTTTGTCACTTCGCGGATTCTGCTCGCACTACTTAAAGGTGAGACCAGAACTACCAGATCAGAGATTCTTGACTGAGACGCCGAAACCTGGTTCAAACCGTCCACACAGCCGCCTATACCTTCGTGTAATTCCACAAAGAACCCAGAAGGTCCACGAAAAGTACTCTCTTAACTGCGAAAAGAGTTATCCACAGCGTTATTCACACTTGTGTAATTTCATCTTTGTAATTCATAGATCTTACTCACAGTTTTAAATTCCACAGGCCCTATGCTGGGAGAACCGCCCTGTGATCAGTGCTGTGTGTAGATCGGTGATCAAATGACAAAACCTGTGGATAAAACGGTGATCCCGTTAGTTGTCCACAATTCGCCCCGATTGATCACAGCAAGATCACAAGAATTGGCACACCCCGGATCTGCGGCTTGAACTTGTCATTTACCTAGTTACCCACAGATCCCACAGCGCTTATTACTACTACTAAATTATTTCTCTGATCTGTATAAAAGAAAGAGGGTGTGTGGAATTCGGCCCGGCCTGCCTTCGGCCAGGCGCGGATCGGGCGGGCAAAGATGGAATTACACGTTGTGGCGCACCGCGCCCGATGCGGTAAGTTGGAAGCCAGTCTTTTGTAAGTAACAAATTTCCTACTTGCCCCAGAGGAGCTCTTCGCACCATGGATGAAGCCGTGTCATTTCGCGTGGCCAAAGATGACCTTGCCAACGCCGTAGCGTGGGTTGCTCGCAGCCTGCCGTCCAAGGTCACCCAGCCCGTGCTCCGCGCGATGCTGATTACCGCGGATGACAATGGTCTTGAGTTCACTGGCTTCGATTACGAGGTATCCACCCGCGTCCGCATCGCCGGCATGGTGGATGAACCCGGACAGATCGCGGTCGCCGGCAAGCTCCTCTCTGACATCGTCGCTTCCCTTCCCAACAAGGAAGTGGAGATCTCCCAGGTAGATTCCAAGGCCCTGGTTACCTGTGGTTCTTCCCGCTTTGAGCTTCCACTGATTCCTCTGGATGATTACCCGCAGCTTCCGGTCCTGCCGGAGGTTACCGGCACCATTCAGCCACAGCTATTCGTCGAGGCCATCCACCAGGTCGCCGCTGCGGCCGGCAAGGATGACACCTTGCCCATGCTCACCGGTGTGCACATGGATATCCGCGGCAAGGACATTGAGATGACGGCAACGGACCGCTTCCGCCTGGCCATGCGCACCTTGGAATGGGAGCCGAAGTCGCCGGATGTAGAAGCGAAACTCTTGGTGCCTGCGAAGACCCTGCAGGAAACCGGTCGTTCCTTGGATCCGCACCTGAATATCCCAGTGGAAATCGCTGTGGGCACCGATGACAATATTGGTGCCGATGGCCTCTTCGGCCTGCACGCGGATAATCGCGAGACCACCACGCGCATGCTGGATGCGGACTTCCCTAATGTGCAGCCCCTGTTGCCGAAGAGCCACACCAATATTGCCTCCATTGAGGTCGCCCCGCTGCAGGAAGCAATTCGCCGCGTGTCTTTGCTGACGGATCGCAACGCGCAGATTCGGATGGAATTCGCCGATGGCCAGGTGACCCTTTCCGCCGGCGCGGATGCCGGTAACGCCACCGAGACCCTGCCGTGTGCATTCCATGGCCGCGATGAATTCCTCATCGCCTTCAATCCGGGCTACCTCAAGGATGGCTTGGGCGTTATCAACACCGACCGCGTGGTCTTCGGCTTTACCGAGCCTTCCCGCCCAGCCATCATGATCCCAGAACCGGAAGAGCTGCCAGAGGCCGATGAAGATGGCAACTTCCCCACGCCGGAGACCAACTTCACCTACCTGCTCATGCCGGTTCGCCTGCCGGGCTAATGTACGTCAGGGATCTCGATGTTCGGGATTTTCGCTCGTGGCCCGAACTTAATGTGCAGTTAGGGCCGGGGATCACCCTTTTTGTCGGGCGCAACGGCTTTGGCAAGACCAATATCGTTGAGGCCATTGGCTATACTGCTCACCTTTCCTCCCACCGCGTTTCCCACGATGCACCGCTGGTGCGTCAGGGCGCGGACAGCGCGCGGGTATCCATTACCGCGGTGAACCAAGGTCGCGAGCTTACTACCCATTTGCTGGTTAAGCCCCACGCGGCCAACCAAGCACAGATTAATCGCACCCGCCTGCGCAGCCCTCGTGAGTTGCTGGGTGTGGTAAAAACTGTGCTCTTTTCCCCGGAGGACTTGGCCCTGGTGCGCGGGGAGCCGGCCGGGCGCCGCGCCTACCTCGATAGCATCATTGCCTCGCGGACTCCGCGCCTAGCGGGCGTGAAGGCCGACTACGACAAGGTGCTCAAGCAACGCAATGCCCTGCTGAAATCGGCCTCCGGCAGCCTGCGCCGCGGCTATTCCGATAGCGATGGCGCCGCTGCGTTGGCCACCTTGGATACCTGGGATGCGCAGCTTGCCCGGCTCGGCGCCCAGGTGATTGCTGCGCGCCTTGCGCTTGTCGACGCCCTGTTGGACCACATCCCCGCCGCCTATTCCGGCCTGGCGCCAGAATCGCGACCGGCGCACGTGGAGTATAAGTCCACGATCGATACCTCCGATCGCGAGGTGCTAGAGGCCGTGCTGCTCACCGAGTTGGCCGCCGCCCGGCAGCGCGAGATCGAACGCGGCATTTCCCTGGTGGGTCCGCACCGCGATGATCTGGTGCTCAACCTGGGTGATCAGCCGGCCAAGGGCTTTGCTAGCCACGGCGAGACGTGGTCCTACGCCATCGCGCTGCGCCTGGCGGAGTTCAACCTCCTGCGTCAGGAGGGAGGCTCGGATCCGGTGCTCATCTTGGACGATGTCTTTGCCGAGCTCGACGCCAAGCGCCGCAAGCAGCTGGTCCACTTGGCCGCCGAGGCGGAGCAGGTGCTCATCACCGCGGCCGTGGATGAGGATTTGCCTGGAAACTTGGAACCCATCGTGCGCTACCGCGTGAGCGTAGAAGATACCGAGACCGGTCGCATTTCCAAGCTCAGCGCCGAAGATTCTGCCGAAGATCGTGCTCAAGATACCGCTGAGGAAGGTGAGGGGAATGAGTGAGGATCAAGGGGGCGTCGGCAAGCAGCGCATTGATCCCGTCACCCAGTACTTCAAGCTGGTTCGGTCCACCTCCAAAAACCCGCCGAAGCTGACCCGCCCAGTACCGAAGATGCCGGTGCCCTCGCTGGAGAAGGCGCAAAAGCAGGGGTATATGGGCTATCAACGCGGCCGACCTACGGGTCCGGATGGCAGAAAGAAACGGCGCACGCTGGCCGTGCCGAGCCTGGGATCCCAAATTAACCGCGAGGTGGTCAATCGTGGGTGGGAGCATGACCTGGCTAATGGCTGGGTGATGGGCAATTGGGAGCATCTGGTGGGCGAGCGCATCGCCGCGCATACGCAGCCGCAGCGGATTAAGGACAAGATTGTCTATGTATCCTGCGATAACTCCACGTGGGCAACGGAGCTGCGCTACCTGCAACGGCAAATCCTGCGGAAAATCTCTGACCGCCTTGGCCCCGATGTCATCGTGGAACTGCGGATTCACGGGCCGAAGCAAAGGCGCAATTACGAGGGGCGGCAGTGGGTCAAACCGCAAGGATCACAAGATACCTACGGCTAATAGGCTGAGGTTTACTCAGACCTGCACAAAGTAAAGAACCTCAGAGCGCGCCAGATTCCTATCTCTCACGGGTGTGGGGTGTCTTTCAGTAGGGGGTATCCGTGTAGAATAGTCAAGGTCTTAGAATTAGCTATAGCCAAAAGGAGAGCACGAATCCGTGGCTGAAGAACACGCATATGATGCCGGGTCAATTACGATCCTGGAGGGCCTCGAGGCCGTCCGTAAGCGCCCCGGCATGTACATTGGTTCGACCGGTTCGCGCGGCCTGCACCACCTCATTTGGGAGATCGTTGATAACTCCGTCGATGAGGCCATGGCCGGTTACGCCGATAAGGTTACCGTCAAGCTGCTGGAAGATGGCGGCGTCGAGGTCATCGATAATGGCCGTGGCATCCCGGTAGAAATGCACGCCTCTGGTGCACCTACCGTCCAAGTGGTCATGACCCAGCTGCACGCCGGCGGTAAGTTCGACTCCGACTCCTACGCCGTTTCTGGCGGCCTGCACGGCGTCGGTATTTCCGTGGTGAACGCGCTTTCTACCCGCGTGGAGGCGGAGATCAAGCGCGACGGCAAGCACTGGTACCAAAACTTCCAGAACGCCATCCCGGATGATCTGGTTGAGGGCGGCAATGCCCGCGGCACGGGCACCAAGATCCGCTTCTGGGCGGACCCGGAAGTTTTTGAAACTACCGAGTACGATTACGACACCATTGCCCGCCGCCTGCAGGAAATGGCCTTCCTGAATAAGGGCCTGAGCATTGAGCTCATTGATGAGCGCGTCACCGAAGAGCAGATCGAGCTGGAAGAGATCGCCGATGCAGAATCCGGCGAGACCAGCGCTGATGAGACTTCCTTCGATGATGCCCCGGACGCCGGCGATACCTTCAACGAAGAATCCGGCGAGGCGAAGGACGCTGCGGCAGAGAAGAAGCGCCGCAAGAAGGTAACCTTCCACTACCCGGATGGCTTGACCGACTACGTCAAGTACCTCAATAAGTCCAAGACCGCGATCCACCCGACCATCGTTTCCTTCGATGCGAAGGGCGAGGATCACGAGGTAGAGGTAGCGCTGCAGTGGAACCAGGGCTATAAGCAGTCCGTTCACACCTTTGCCAATACCATCAACACCCATGAGGGCGGCACGCACGAAGAGGGCTTCCGTGCGGCCCTGACCTCCCTGATGAACCGCTACGCCAAGGAGCATAAGCTTCTCAAGGAAAAGGACGGCAACCTCTCCGGCGATGACTGCCGCGAAGGCTTGGCGGCCGTCATTTCCGTCAAGGTGGGCGATCCGCAGTTCGAGGGCCAGACCAAGACCAAGCTGGGCAATTCCGAGATCAAGGGCTTTGTCCAGCGCGCGGTCAACGAGCACGTCAATGACTGGTTCGATGCCAACCCGGCTGAGGCGAAGGCCATTATTAATAAGGCCGTGTCTTCCGCGCATGCTCGCATGGCTGCCCGCAAGGCTCGCGAGATGGTGCGCCGCAAGTCCGCCACCGACCTTGGCGGCCTGCCGGGCAAGCTCGCCGATTGCCGCTCGAAGGATCCGAAGATTTCCGAGCTCTACATCGTGGAGGGCGACTCCGCAGGCGGCTCCGCTAAGGGCGGCCGCGATTCCATGTTCCAGGCCATCCTGCCGCTGCGCGGCAAGATCCTGAACGTGGAGAAGGCCCGCATGGATAAGGTCCTCAAGAATGCCGAGGTCCAGGCGATCATTACCGCGCTGGGTACCGGCATTCACGAGGAATTCGATATCAAGAAGCTGCGCTACGACAAGATCGTGCTCATGGCCGATGCCGACGTGGACGGCCAGCACATTGCGACGCTGCTTCTGACCTTGCTCTTCCGCTTTATGCCGCAGCTGGTTGAGGACGGCCACGTGTTCCTGGCTAACCCGCCGCTGTACAAGCTCAAGTGGTCTAAGGGTACTCCGGGCTATGCTTTTTCCGACGCCGAGCGCGATAAGCTGCTGGCCGAGGGCCTGGAGCAAAACCGCAAGATCAATAAGGATGACGGCATCCAGCGCTACAAGGGTCTGGGCGAGATGAACGCCGCCGAGCTGTGGGAGACCACGCTTGACCCGAGCACCCGCATCCTGCGCCGCGTGGACTTGGAAGACGCGCAGCGCGCCGATGAGCTCTTCTCCATCCTCATGGGTGATGATGTCTCGGCCCGCCGCTCCTTCATTACCCGCCGCGCGAAGGACGTCCGCTTCCTGGATATCTAAAGCGCAGCATGAAGCCCACCGTGGAATTACCGCGGTGGGCTTTAATTGTGGCGTCGGAAAGCGCCGGGCCTAGGCCTGGGAGCTGCGCTGATCCGCTATGGCGAATCCCAGGGAAGCGAGGCACATCGCCAGAATGACGCCGAAGCCGGCAATGATGGACAGCGGCCAGTCGGCGCTCGTGCCGTGCAAGGTGGCAAAAACGATGGCCGTAATAACGGCAAGTCCAATGGCCGTACCGATGCGCTGGCCGGTTTGGAGGACGGCGCCGGACGATCCGGCGTAGGCCTGTGGAACATGCGCCAAGGTGAGCGTTTGGTTGGGAGAGATGACCGAGCCTTGCCCGCCGCCAACAAGGGCCAGCGAAAGGACCATCCACCATTCGCTAGCGCCCCATTGCTCGGTGGCCCAGATGAGCGCAATGGTGGCAATGAGGCCGGAGATCGTCACGAGCATGCCCAGCACCACGACTTTGCGGCCGTGGACGGATACGGATCGGCCGGCCAGCGTGGCAGATATGGAGCTCAACAAGGCAGCCGGAATGCCTACGGAGCCGGCAGCCAAGGCGGAGTGTCCGAGCCCGCTTTGGAAGTAAAGTGCCACGAGCACCCAAATGCTGGTAATGCCCATAAACCACAAGGTGGCGATGATGGTTCCATTGCGAAAACTCGGGGTGGCAAAGATAGTCAGATCTACCATGGGCGGATGGCCAGTGGCCTTGTGGTGGCGCTCCCACAGCACCCATCCCACAAGGAGGACGGCGCCCAGCAGTAGGAGCCACCACACGGCCGGGGAGGCGGACGATTCCATGAAGGGGAAGAGGATGGCCCACACCGCAGCGCCGAGAATCACCGCACCGATGGGATCCAGGGTGGCAAGGGCCTTGAAGATGCTCAGTTTATTGCCATTTTTATCGCGCACGCGGGAAAACAGCGGCCGCGGAAACCACAGCAATCCTAAGATGATGGCAATAAGGCCGACGGGGAAATTGACCAGCATGGTCAGCCGCCAGCCTAGGTCGGCGCCGCCGAGGCGAATGAGCAGGCCGCCCAGTACCGGTCCGATAGCCACAGCGATGCCCACCGTGGAGCCAAAGTAGCCGAAGGCGCGGGCGCGCTCCGGACCGCGGAAGTACTGCTGGATCATTCCCACGCCCTGCGGATTGAGTAGGCCAGCGCCTATGCCTTGGATAAAGCGGGCGGCGTTGAGTGCTTCCGCGTTGGGGGCAAAGCCGGCCACGGCGGCGCTGAGGGAATAGATGGCAATGCCCGCTAGAAAAATGCCGCCGCGGCCGACGAGATCTCCCGCGCGGCCGGCCGCCACAAGGATGACACCAAAGGTGAGTGCATAACCGGAGAGCACCCATTGCACATCGGATTCAGAGGCTCCCAGGCCCGATTGAATCGAGGGCAGGGCTACGTTCACGATGGACACGCTCAGCAGGGACATGAACAGCGCCGTGAGCAAAACGATAAGTACCCGCCAGCGGGCGGGATCTTGGCCGGCGGGGTACTCGGTTTGGTTAGCTGCGGAAGTAGTCACTTCCACACTTATACTCTGCGGTTTGTTCTAGGTTCAACCGCGCGGAAACTACATGTGTTTTTGCAGCACGCGGCCGAAATCCGGCACCGCAGGGGTGAGGAATTTCGAGGCCTTGCCGCGCAAGGAGTTATACGGCTTAGACAGCGCGGGGGAGTTAATCTGCTTGGCGTGCTTATCGGCCACCGACATGATGGAATCGCTCACCTGGGCGCTGCGGGGCTCCAGGAAGGAACCGAAATCCTGCTCGGAGGTTTCCGAAAATTCCTGCCAGTGCGGATCCAGGGCATCGAGGATATCCGGCAGCACGCGGCCTAGGGCCTTGGTGATGATGGCGGAGTCGACCTTCTTCGCGGCGGCGACGGCGCCCTTGAGCGCCATGCCGGTAATGCCCGATTGCTTGGCGACGACCCCCTCAACCAGCTCGCCGCAATCGTTAATCACCGCAGTGCGCTGCGGACCTGACATAAGTTCAGAAAGATGTGCCATGCTGCACCACCTTACGCGAGTTAGGCGGGCTGGCCCGGCAGGCCAGGGAGGTTGGCCTGGATGGAAGCAATCTGATCGGCGATCTGGTTCAAGCCAGCATCGCGGGCAGCTTTCTCCAGATCCACGTTAGGGGAGTAAAGGGCCACGGCGCTGGCCAGCGCGGTGACGCCGGCGGCCGCTGCGGTGATAATCAGGGTGAGATCCAGCTGGGAAGAACCGGTAGAGGAACCACCGGCCTCGCCCGGCTGAAAGTCCGGATTTACCGTTTCTTTCCAGGAATCGGCATCAGCGGCGGTGGCGGTAGGAGCAGTGACGGCGGTGGCAGCTAGCGCCACAACGGTCAGGCCTGAGGCGGCAATCTTCTTGAAGCGGGACATGGTGGTAGTTCCTTTCTTGGGTCACTATCCCCAGTAACTTAGGTAACTTCTTTAACACTAAGGTAGACGCGCGCGCTGAACTTTGCGAACTCTGCGTTATACCCGCTCAGCGCCGGCACGCGGGCTAATACCTCCGCCATGGCGCGGGCGGCATCGCGGTGGTTGTCATGAATGGCTATTCCCTCCACCTTGGCGGTGCTGGCAGCCGCCGCGGCCGCCAGGGCGGCAAAGTTGGTGATGCGGACGTTAAGGCGAGCGCAAAACTCGCGGGCCAAGAGGTAGAGCTGTTCAGTAGTCATGCTTGCCTAGGACTGTGCGGGCCGGGCACGGCGGATTTCCGCCTCCAGCTCAGCGCGGCCGGGGAGGAGGGCGCGGGCGGTGGACTGCACGTGGGCGTCGGCAAGCGTGCGGGCTGCCGCCGCAACAATGGCCCGCACCACCGCCTCGTGCTTGGAGGTGCCCTGCGCGGAGGCCAGCAGCGTGAGCGCGTGATCCTGCTCGTCCGTAAGTCGCAATGTCATCGCCATGCCTAAAGTGATACCACGGTGATACCACCCGTGCGGCAATTCGAGTCCTGAAAAGCGCTAGAGGGTAGAATTTGGGGCTATGAGTGACAATAACGACGATCTTTTTGATCGCATATTTCCCATTGACATTAATGAGGAGATGGAGTCGAGCTACATCGACTACGCCATGTCCGTCATCGTTGGCCGCGCCCTGCCGGAGGTGCGCGATGGCCTGAAGCCGGTGCACCGCCGCATCCTCTACGCGATGTTCGATTCCGGTTACCGCCCGGAGCGCGGCTACGTGAAGTCCGCCCGCCCGGTCTCGGACACCATGGGTCAGTTCCACCCGCACGGTGACTCCGCCATCTATGACACCTTGGTGCGTCTGGCCCAGTCCTGGAACATGCGCTATCCGCTGGTGGATGGCCAGGGTAACTTCGGTTCCCGCGGTAACGATGGCCCGGCAGCAATGCGTTATACGGAGTGTAAGCTCACCCCGCTGGCCATGGAGATGGTGCGCGATATCCGCGAGAACACCGTGGACTTCTCTCCCAACTACGATGGCAAGACCAGCGAGCCAGACGTCCTGCCGTCCCGCGTTCCGAACCTACTCATGAACGGTTCGGGCGGCATTGCCGTGGGTATGGCCACCAATATTCCGCCGCATAACCTCAACGAGCTGGCCGAGGCTATCTACTGGATGCTGGATAATCCAGACGCCGATGAAGAGGCTGCGCTGGAAGCCTGCATGGAACGCGTCAAGGGCCCGGATTTCCCCACCGCTGGCCTCATTGTGGGCGATCAGGGCATCAAGGATGCCTACACCACTGGCCGCGGCTCCATCCGCATGCGCGGCGTGACCTCCATCGAGGAGTCTGGATCCCGTCAGACCATCGTCATTACGGAGCTGCCGTTCCAGGTCAACCCGGATAACCTCATCTCTAATATCGCGGAGTCCGTGGCCAGCGGCAAGATCGCGGGCATCTCCAAGATTGAGGATGAGTCCTCCGACCGCGTGGGCATGCGCATCGTGGTCACCCTTAAGCGCGACGCTGTGGCCCGCGTGGTGCTCAATAACCTCTACAAGCACTCCCAGCTGCAGACCTCCTTCGGTGCCAACATGCTCTCCATTGTTGACGGCGTGCCGCGCACCCTCCGCCTGGATCAGATGCTGCGCTACTACGTGGAGCACCAGATCGAGGTCATCGTTCGCCGTACCCAGTACCGCCTGAACGAGGCCGAGAAGCGCGCCCACATCTTGCGCGGCTTGGTCAAGGCCCTGGACATGCTGGATGAGGTCATCGCCCTTATCCGTCGTTCGCCCACCGTAGACGAGGCGCGCGAAGGCTTGAAGGAGCTTCTCGACGTCGACGATATCCAGGCCGATGCCATCCTCGCCATGCAGCTGCGCAAGCTGGCTGCACTGGAGCGCCAGAAGATCATCGACGAGTTGGCCGAGATCGAGCTCGAGATTGCTGACCTGAAGGACATCCTTGCCCGCGAGGAGCGCCAGCGTCAGATTGTCCACGATGAGCTGGCAGAGATCGTCGATAAGTATGGCGATGAACGCCGCACCGAGATCATCCCGGCCACCGGCGATGTCACCGATGAGGACCTCATTGCCCGCGAGAACGTCGTGGTCACCATTACCTCCACCGGCTACGCTAAGCGAACCAAGGTGGATTCCTATAAGGCGCAAAAGCGCGGCGGCAAGGGCGTGCGCGGCGCTGAGCTCAAGCAGGACGATATTGTGAAGAACTTCTTCGTCTGCTCCACGCACGACTGGATCTTGTTCTTTACCAACTTCGGCCGTGTCTACCGTCTTAAGGCCTATGAGCTGCCCGAGGGCGGTCGCGCCGCACGCGGCCAGCACGTGGCTAACCTGCTGGAATTCCAGCCGGAAGAAAAGATCGCACAGGTCATCCAGATTCAGTCCTACGAGGACGCTCCTTACTTGGTCCTCGCCACCCAGCAGGGCCGCGTGAAGAAGTCCCGCCTGACCGATTATGAGTCCGCGCGTTCCGCTGGCCTTATCGCCATTAACCTCAACGAGGGCGATGCGCTCATCGGCGCACAGCTCGTCTCCGAGGGCGATGACATCCTGCTTACCTCCGAGCAGGGCCAAGCTATCCGCTTTACTGCCGACGACGACCAGCTGCGCCCCATGGGCCGCGCTACCGCCGGTGTGAAGGGCATGCGCTTCCGCGGCGATGATCAGCTGCTATCCATGTCCGTGGTCCACGATGGCGAGTTCCTTCTGGTCGCCACCTCTGGCGGCTACGGCAAGCGCACTGCCATTGAGGAATACACCCCGCAGGGCCGCGGTGGCTTGGGTGTTATGACCTTCAAGTACACCCCGAAGCGCGGCAAGCTCATCGGCGCCATCTCCGTCGATGAGGATGACGAGATCTTCGCCATCACCTCCGCCGGCGGCGTCATCCGCACCGAGGTAGACCAGATTCGTCCGTCCTCCCGTGCGACCATGGGCGTGCGCTTGGTGAACCTGGCCGACGACGTCGAACTGCTTGCCATCGACCGCAACGTCGAAGAAGATGGTGAGGAAGACGCTCAGGCTGTAGCCAAGGGCGAAAAGACCGTGGATGAGGTCCAACAGGAGCACAAGGCTGGCGATGCTTCCAAGGATGAGGAGTAATTAATGGCACGACGAGACGTAACGATTACGCGAATCTCGCCCACTTCCGCGTTCCGCGTTGGTCTGGCCTTGTCACTCGTCGGACTCATTGCCTGGATGCTGGCCGTATGCCTGCTCTACATCGGCCTGAACCAGGTGGGCATCTGGGAATCGCTCAATAGCCTCGTCGGCGGCGTGGGCGGCGGATTCGAGGTCACCTTCGGTGTCATTATCTCCGCCTCCGCGCTCATCGGCGTTATTTTCGCCGTTCTCCTTACGTTGCTGGCACCACTGATGGCGGTTATTTATAACGCCATCGTGGACGTCTTTGGCGGCCTGCGAGTCGACTTAGACAACCGCTAGCACCTCTCTTGTGTTGGAAGATGCCGGTACCTTCGGGTGCCGGTATTTTTCTTTCTTTTGTGCGAATCTTTCCCCTTCTTCTTACCGGCCGGAAATATCTGTTGAGCAGGCGATTTGTGTAAATCCGGGGATAGTATGTAGAGTTAATCCTCGTTCCGCACAAGGGCCTATAGCTCAGTCGGTTAGAGCGCATCGCTGATAACGATGAGGTCGCTGGTTCGATTCCAGCTAGGCCCACCACGGAACAATGGGGCATTAGCTCAATTGGTAGAGCATCTGCTTTGCAAGCAGAAGGTCAGGAGTTCGATTCTCCTATGCTCCACAGCATAAAGTCCGGCTTCCTCTTTGGAGGGGCCGGACATTTTTCATTTCCGCGCTCATGGCGGATTCTAGGGGTCGTTGCAACGATGATGGTTAGTTTGGTTTGATGCTACCGGTTTGTGTGAGGGCGTTGGTCATGACTTCGGCTGGGGTGCGCCAGTTGAGTGCTTTGCGTGGTTTGTGGTTGTGAATGTTGGCGATCATTTCTAGGTCCTCGGCGCTGTAGATGGACAGGTCGCTGTTTTTGGGAAGGTTTCTTCTGAGCCTGCCGTTGGTGTTTTCGTTGCTGCCGCGTTCCCATGGTGATCCTGGGTGACAGAAGTAGATGGGAATGTCAGTGGCCATGGTAAAGGCTTTATGACCAGCCATTTCGCTTCCTTGGTCCCAGGTAATTGATGACCAGATAGCTTTATCGATTCCTGTAACTGCCTTGTGCAGGGCTGTGAATACTTCTTTGCTGGTATGCCTTCCTGGTAGGTGGCCAAGGACAACAAATCGGCTAACACGTTCTACTAGCGTGATTACCGCTGATTGGTTGTTTTTACCGAGGATGAGGTCGCCTTCCCAGTGGCCTGGCAAAATACGTTCACTTACCTCATCTGGTCGGTCGTCTATGAGGATCATGTCGTCGACGAAGCGTTGCTGGGCAGGTGTGCTGGAGCGGGTTTGGCGTTTCTTGCGTTTCTTTCTACCGGTCGGCAAGTTCAGGCCAAGGTCTTTGAGTCTTCCTTTGGCCTGCAGGTAAAAGGCGTCATAAATCGTTTCGTGACTAATGCGCATGTCCTTATCAGTGGGGTAGTCGATGGGCAGGCGATTAGAAATCTCCTCAGGTGACCATTGTGCCCGCAATTGTGCGCATACATAGTCCCATAGTCTTTTGTTGGCTAGTAGTTTCGGTATTTTCGGCCGTAATCTGCGCGCACAGGCCTTTAACTGGGCTGTTTCTGCACGATACGGGCCTTGAGCACTGTGGTTTCTGCGTACTTCACGCTGAATTGACGATGCACTTCGCCCTAAACGGCGCCCAATCTCACGCAGTGGCACATCTTCGCGGAGAAGGTCGGCGATGATGACGCGTTCTTCGAAGCAAATGTAGCGATTGCTGATGCGTTTATACGGATCTACCCCGCTAGGTAAGGCGGGAGGGGCAAGCCTTCCGGATTCGATGACATCATGGCGTTGGCGCAGCGCTTTCATAAGTCTGTTATACGTGCTGGCGTCTTCGCCGACGGGTATGAACTCTTCTCGTCGACCCTGGGATTTGGTGAGTCCTTTTTCGAAATCTAAAGACAGTCGACGATCAATTCCTACTGCCGTGCCAGCATCACCACTAGGCAGGCTCGCCAGCCGAAGGCGCAGGTATTCCACTCTTAACTGCGTCTGGCGGACTTTCCGAGCATACTGACTTAACCGGATATGGCACCCAGCTTCCGTAGCTACGGCATACGCAGCGGTAAGATGCATCCCACATCTTTTAGCAGCTTGGCGTACCGACAGTCCGCTTCGGACTAGCTCTACAAGCTGGACAGCCTGGCTGCCGCGGCGATCAACTCGTTTGGCTTTATACACGACTGGCAATCCAAAGGCATGGCAAAAATTCAAAGCATGCCCGTAATGACAGCCAAGCTCACCAGCCGCCGAACGGACACTACGCCCACTGCCAACCAAGGCAACTAAGCCACGACGATCCGATTCAGACAACGAATGAAACGGGCCAACAACCTCAGACACAACAACACCCTCCTAAGGGAAAGTGTTGCAACGACCCTCTGAACTCAAGCATTCTCAGGCTTAAACGACAGAATGTGTTGTTTTTGGCGTGTCGGGCTAAACGACATTTTGTGTTGGTGGGGTTAGCGTATGTGGCCTTTGCGTATTCCCATAGAGTGGTTGTAGGCAGTGTCGATGGCATTGTCGTAGGTTGCTGGTTGGCCGTCTTCGTGGCCGCTGGTGGCTTGTTTTTGCTGGTTGGCTAGGGTTTGTGCTTTGGCGAGTGCGTCCTGGCTCCAGTTTTGCTGCCTGGCGATCTCTACAGGGTCGTCAGGCAGTTGCGTGTGGAGGTATAACCACCAGTCGCAGGCGATGCGCTGTTGTTCGTCGCGCAGTCCGCGGTGGGTGTGCATAAGTTGCTTAATTTGTGAGTTCACCCCGCCTTCTAGCTTGTTGGTCGTGCGTTCAAACCGTTGGCCTTCTTCGGCTTCGGTGAGGTAGGCAAAGAGGTGTCCTTGTTGGCTCATTTTCTTTAGCTGCAGGTAGATTCCGCGGTGAGTGTAGTGGGTGTACCACCACTTTTTGTTCCGGCGCTTGGACTTTGGAATCTGGTCGAAGGGAACGTCTTTGACGTAGGTTTTGGCTTTGAGCTGGGTGCTAAATACGGTGCCGAACTGTTGTAGTTTTACGGTCCATTCGGCTGCTTTATCCAGGTTGTCGACGGCGAGTAGTTCAAAGGAAAGTCGTTGTAATGCTTTGCCCATAGCGGAAGTGGGATGAAGGCCGGTGGCGCGTTGGATATTGCGTTTGACGTGGACAATGCAGCGTTGAACCGGGGTATTAGGCCACAAGTGGTGCAGTGCTTTAAGGCCTCCGGCATCCCCATCGCAGGTGACCAATTGTGGTGGGGCTAGTGGGTCGAGCAGGCGCGTGTAGGACCACGAGGATTCTTTCGTGCACCAGAACCAATTGATGACATGGCTGGAGTCGGCAGCTACAACAAGGCACTTGGTGTTGAAGTAGGTGCCGTCGATGAAGACTTGATCGTAGATTCGCTGCTTATCAACGCTTCGGGGAGGTTGGATAAGCCAGAACGGTTTAAAGCGTCGCTGCAAAGTTCGCGTTGAAACACCGCAGGTTTTAGCGGTTTCTGCCAGGCTGTGGCCTGACATGAGCCAGGCAATGAAAAGGCGGAACCATTTGGCTTGCACGGCATCGTTATTCACGCGGGTGAAGGTGGCTTTGCAGGTGTGAAGTGTCCCGGGTTTTGTTCCTAGGCATTTGCCTTGATTTCCATTATTTCTTGGGCCGGGTTGGTTTCCCAAAACTCTGACTCAACCTCAGCTGGCGTGCGATAGCCGAGACTTTGGTGAAGCCGTACCTCGTTCCACCAATTAACCCATTCAAACGTCGCGATCTCCACGTCAACCACGCTGTCCCACGACCGCCGATGAATCAGCTCATTTTTGTAGGAACCGTTGACGTTTTCGGCCAAAGCATTGTCATAGGAATCTCCTACTGTCCCGGTAGAGGCAGCAATTCCATACTCAGCCAGCCGTTCGTTGTAGACAATGCTGACGTACTGTGAGCCATGATCTGAATGATGAATCAGCCCCGTTGTTTCCTTCGCGCTGACAATCGCCTGATTAAGCGCCTGCAGCGGCAGCGCCTCGGTACGCATTGAATCAGATAGTGCCCACCCGACGATCCTTCGGGAGAACACGTCGGTAACAAAAGCGGTGTACACGAATCCTTTTCTAGTGCGCACATAAGTAATATCGGCCACCCACAATCGGGCCGGTGCCGGGGCGTTGAACTTGCGATTAACTAAATCAGGACGCAGATCTGGTCCCTTCGGCTTGCGGGTAGTAATAGGAGACTTACCTTTACCTTTGCCTCTGACTCCAGCAAGACGCATCAGGCGTGCGGTCTGCTCACGGCCAATGTCGATTCCTTCACGGCGCAGAGTATGCCACATCTTACGGATGCCGTAGACGCTAAAATTTTCTTCATGGACCTCGGCGATGTGCGCGACTAGAGCAGCGTCACGAAGACTGCGGGCACTCATACCACGGGCTTTTGATTGGCGGTATCCACGGGACGTGATGAAACCGCCAACACGGTGGGTGTTTAACGTCTCGCAAATGAACTCGATGGAGAAACGATCCCGATACTCATCGATGAACCGGATCATTTCCGACGTTTTGGGTCGAGTTCCGACGCGAAAAAAGCCGAGGCAGCCTTCAGTAGCTCATTGGTGTCGCGTAGCTCTTGATTTTCACGGCGTAGCCTCGCGTTTTCCGCGGCCAAGTCTTCAGGCACAGGTTCTGGGATGCTTCCCGCACGACGGGCCTGCTGGGTCCACTGACGAGCCGTATGCCATGAAACCCCCAACTTTGGAGCTACTGCCTGGCACGCGGCTTGCATCGACATATTTTCCGCCAAGATACGGTCCTCTACAAGACGGACCACACGGTCCTTCGCATCCTGGTCAAATTTTCTTGGCATATTCCAGATTTTCCCATCTACTCAGACGGAACAAAACCTGGGACACTTCACAATCGGGTGGACAGACTATGAATCTTCGGCGCCCTGAGGTGGAACTGCTAACAACGAAATGGGGGGGGAACGGGGGGCAAAGTCAATAATTCGAGTCTGGCATAAGTTGATAAGGATTGCCTAACCTAATACTGTTTCAAGTTGTGGTCCCGATCGGGAATCGGCAACGGAAGCGAGGCGGCGACGATGAACAGAAAACGTGGATCGACCAGAGAACCCCTCTCCGGAGGGGGAGTCGGGGACGCGGGCCCGGACGGGACGGACGACGGGCGGTTGGTGCACGTCGCACCGGTCGCAGCGGGTGGCCGACCATCCACCCGCGATATGCTCGTCGCCGCCGCGATCGGCGTCGCGGGGTCTCTCGTCGTCGTGCCCCTGACCTACCTGCAGGTGTTCGCCGGCATCGCCCACGTTTATCTCGTCGCGGCGACGCTCGGGTTGTGGTTCCTGCAGTGCGTCGTTCCCCTCATCGTCGTCCGCAAGCCTGGCGCGAGCCTCATCGCGTGCCTTGCCATGGGCGTCGTGTCCGCGGCGACCACTCCGTTCGGCGTCGCCGCGATCGGGGCGCTGATCATGGAAGGATTGCTCATCGAGCTTCCGTTCATGGTCACCCTGTACCGGCGGTGGACGCGTCCCCAGTTCGTGGCGTCGGCGATGTTGTTCTCCGCGATGATGGGAACGATGGCCCCGCGCGCAGTTGGCGTCAACTCGCCGACCACGCCCATGACCCTGATCAGCTTCGGCGTAGCCTTGGCATCGAGCCTGGTGTTTTTGGTCCTGGGCTTTGCCGTCGCAAAGGGTCTTCGCAGCCGCGAGGTCACCCGGTGACCGGCGGAGCACCCGTGTGCGCCGGTGCGACACGCGGGACGGCCCCGGCCCGGTTACGGGTCAGTGGCGCGGGCGTGCGGCACGCCGATGGGCGATGGGCACCTGACATGGTGGATCTCTCCTTCGATTTCGGCACGATCAACGTCATTACGGGACCCGTGGGATGCGGAAAGACGAGCCTGGCCCACCTCATCGCTGGACTGATCCCCTCGCACATCCCCATCGACCATGCCGGATCCGTGCATATCGTCGATGCCGACGGCACCGAATGCCCCGTGGACGGGGACCGGGTCACCTTCGTCGGGCAAGACCCAGCGACGCAGGTGCTCACGCTTCGAGTCGTCGATGACGTATCCATGGCCCTCGAGTTTTCCCTCGTGGAAGCTGACATCGTCGCCAAGCGATCAGCCGCGGCCCTGTCAGAGCTCGGGCTGTCAGAGCTCGCGGAGAAGGATCCGTGGGCTTTGTCGGGCGGGCAACGCCAGCGGATGGCCATCGCCGGTGCGGTGGCCAGTGCGCCGGAGGTCATGATCTTCGACGAGCCCGCGGCCCACGTCGACGAGGATGGTCGCCGGTCGCTGTTCGCCGCTATCCGTGAATTGCGGGCTCCGGGGCGCGTCATCCTGCTCATCGAGCACGACCTCCGCCCGTTCGACGGGTGGGTCGACACGGTGACAATCCTTGATGTGGACGGGAGCGTCGCCGCCCAACGAGCGTCGGAGGGCATCGCGGTGAGGGGCATTGCGACGACGGCCGCGACCACCGGAACGCCGGACGACAGTACGCCGGGCACGGGAGCGCCGGACCGTCCCGGTCCGGACCGGCGGCGAAAGTCCCGGAGGGCCGGGAATGGCACCGATCCGGATTCGGAGGCGGATGCCGTTCCGCTGCTGGCCTTGACCGGAGCCAACGTGGCCCGGGGCGGGGAGCGGATCCTGAACGGGGCTGATCTGACACTGGAACGGGGCGAGATCCATGCTCTAGTCGGCGCCAACGGAGCCGGTAAGTCCACCTTGCTGGCGGTGCTGTCGGGCCAGATGAAGGCGGGAGCGGACATACGGATCGACGGCGAGTCCGCCCGGCGCGCCCCCGACGCCTTCGCGTCGTGGGCGTTCCAGAACCCCGAGCACCAGTTCACCCGTGCGACCGTCGCCGCGGAAATCGCCTCCGCGCTGGCCGGCACGGACCCGCACGGACCACTCGGCGCCGATGAGCTGAGGAAACTGCGGGAAGCCTTGTGCCCCCGGGCACTTGACCCTGTCTCGCCGTTCGTCCTGTCGGGCGGACAGAAAAGACTGTTGGGAATCTTCCTAGCGGCGGCGGCCAATCGCCGTTTGCTGCTTCTCGACGAGCCGTTGGCGCACCTGGATTCGCCGAGCTCGCGCATCGTACTGGATGCGCTGGCGGAATACGCCGGGGCCGGCGGAACCGTTGTGTTCACGTGCCACGACCGCCGTGCCGCGCGAACGTGGGCGGATCGGGCGAGCATCGTCGCCGAAGGGAAGGTCGCCTGGTCTGGTCCCGCGGCCGACGTGCCGGCTGCCCCGGAGCCGTCCCGGCGGGATCGCGCACTGCCCGCGGCCGGCGCAGGGACGTCCGGGAATGAAAACCCCTGGACCAGTGAAGCCGCCCCTCGAAGACGCGCAGGGTTGAACGCCATCACGATTGTCGCGGCGGTGATGCTCGTCGTCGCCGCCGGGCTGCTCTCCGGCGGAGACGCCGTTGTCGCGCTGACGGTGGTCGCGTTCCTCGCACTCGCTGCGATCGCGGAACGCGACGTTCGGGCGACGGCAGGGAAGGTCCTCCTCGTCCTGTTGAGCGGGGTGTTCTTCGGCTTGATCGGGTGGCGCTCCGAGTTCTATGGAGGTGGGGATGCGGCGGAGGCCGTCCGCCACGGCATCCATCACGGACTGCTGTTGACGGCCGTGTTCGCGGGGACAGTCCTGGTCTCCGCGTGCATGCGCGTCGAGGAGCTTTTCGACGCCATGGTGCAACGCCTCCGGGTGCCCTACACATGGTGCACCATAGCGATTTCCGGGGTGAGCATCGCGGCGTTCCTGCGCAGCGAAATCCCCCAGCTGACATGGGCGATTAGATTGCGCTCGATGCGACCAGGGCAGTTTTTCCGCTCCGGTTTCATTCGCGCGACGACGCCCGCGCGCATCGCCTTCCCCTTGTTCGTCAGCGCCGTGCGCGGCGCCGAAAAGCTGTCCCTGACCCTGGCGATGCGCAACTTCGGCCGCCATCCGCGGCGTACCTTCCGCACCGATCATCCCTGGCGAGTGCGTGACGGTTTCGCGGCCGCAGCGTCCGCCGCGGCCTTCGTTGCCGCCCTGGTGTCCGCAGTGACTTGACGGGCACCCGGAACCGGCGGGCCCCGAGCCCGCGAGCGTTTCCGAGCCTGTGCGGAGACGCGCCCCACCCAGTTGCTTCACCCCTTCAACCCTTCAGACACACCCTCCGGGTCACGCCATGCGGGCCCGGTCCGCCCGGCACCTGCATGGCGCCGACAACCGAAAGAGGTACCAGTGAACACGATCCGGACCATCAGCGACGTGCTTCGGGACAAGGCCGATGAGACGAAGAAGGGGATCACCTTCGTCGAGAACCGGCGGGACGTCTTCGTCCCGTACGGCCGGGTCCATGCGGAGGCGGTGGCGGTTGCGACTCGGTTGGCCGAAGCCGGCATCGGCCCCGACGACCGCATAATCTTCCAGGTTTCGGAGAACCGCGGGCTCATCCGGGCGTTCTGGGGCTGCGTCTACGTCGGCGCGGTTCCGGCGCTTGCGCCGCCGGTGTCGGGCCCGGCTGACGTCGACAGGGTGCGGACGCTCTTGGACATGATGCCCGGGGCCCCGATCCTGGTCGATGAACGCAGTCACACGCTGCTCACCGGCGCAAACGGTGCCGTAGTCGTGGACGAGGACCGGCTGCTCGACGTGTCCATAGTCAATGACGCCGCCGCGGAACCGGGGGCGGCGATGCCGGGTGATGCTGAATCGGACTTCTCTCAGCCGGGGGACGTGGATTCCGGGGAGGGCGCCGGCGCGGTCCCCGTGTTCCCGGTGCGGGGTGGGACGGGCGGCGAAGCCCTTATCCAGTTTTCGTCCGGTTCCACGGGATCGCCGAAGGGCGTCATCGTAACCAACGAGTCCGTGCTGAACGGTCTGCGCGCGACGATCCCACGCCACGCGCACCGGTACGAGAACAAGATGCTCACGTGGCTGCCTTTGACCCACAACCTTTCGCTGATCGGCTTCCACGTCTACGCCCTTTTCCGTGGGTACGACCAGGTGTTGCTGCCGGTTTCCGAGGTGATCGCCGATCCCCGGAGTTGGTTCGAGGCCGTGACCAGGCACCGGCCGACGGTGACCGTGTGCCCGAACTTCGCGTTCAAGCACTTCCTGCGCCATCTCGAGCGCCGGCCCCTCGGGCCCGACCACGGTTATGACTTCTCCAACGTCCAGAAGCTGATGAGCGGTTCTGAACCCATCGACGCTCCATTGGCCCGGAAGTTCCTCGCGGCGATGTCCGCCCTGGGCCTCCGGGAGGATGCCCTGACCTCCGCCTACGGAATGTCTGAAGCTTGCCTGCTGGTCACGACCCGGGACATCTACTCGGGTCTGTCCACGGTGCGGCTTGACCGGAAGGGCATCACCATGGGGCAGCGTTTCGAGGACATCGAGAGCGAGTCTGGAGCTGAGTTCGTCGCCTTGGGCAAGGCCGTCCCGGGGATCTCGTTGACCATCCGCGGTGACGGGGGCGGGGTCCTCGGCGACGGCACCGTCGGTGAAATCCACATCGCCGGCGCTCCGATGACCCGCGCCGCGATCACGGCAGAGGGGATCGTGGAGCACGAGCTTACCGATGACGGGGCGTTCGCCACGGGGGACATGGGCATTCTCCGCGACGGCGAGTTGTTCGTCCTCGGCCGGAAGAAGGACATCATCTTCGTCAACGGCCGGAACTACTATTCGGCCGATTTGGAAGCCGTGCTGGAGAATGTGCTTGACCGCGATGTCGCCGTTCTCGGCCGGAGCAACCCAGCCACGGGCGAAGAGGAGATCGCCGTGTTCCTGGCCAGGCAGACCCCGACCGATCGTGCGGCCGACGGTGCGACCGGTGTCGGGCAATCGGACGCGGATGAAACTCCGATCGATGAACAGGCGGTGGCCCGTTCCGCGATGACCGAGCTGATGCGCGTCGCCGGGGTGCCCGCTTCCCGGGTTCTGTGGGTCGACGAGCTGCCCGTCGCGTCTAACGGCAAGAAGCTCCGCCGCAAGCTCGAGGCTCTGCTCTGAGGCGATGACCATGACCAATGAAACGATCGCGCCGGCCGCCGCATCTACCGCCGTGGGAGGAACCCGCACCGGGGCCCGAGTCGCCCCCGAACGGCTGTCGGAGTCCATCGCCGACGCCATCGGCGTGCACCTGGATTCGGCGGACGTGAAACTCCGCGACCACATCCCGAACTCCCTGACTTTCCTCCAGATGCTGCTGGCGCTGGAGGATGAGTACGGGGTCAGCATCGATTACGCGGCGATGGACCCCGGGGCCACGGTCGCTGATTTGGCGGCCACCATCGACGCGGCCCGGGGTGGCGCTGATGCCGGATCTGCCGCATGCGCCGCTGCCGACCCCGCTGCGGCGACGGATGAGTCGGATGACGGCGGGGCCGGCAAAAATGGGGCCGATCCCGCGGATGCGGTCCCGCTCAATCCGATCCAGACCGCCTATCTGCTCGGCGCGGACGAGGACATCGAGCTTGGCGGCCAAGCGACGTACATCTACGCGGAATCCCGGCACGACCATCCGTTGCCGCAGGTGGAGGAGGCCGTGCAGGCGGTCTTCGGGCGTCACGACGTGCTGTTCCATCGGCTCGACGTCGATGCCGGGGTCTTGAGCCCGACCGGCGCGTGCCTCGCCACCGTCGAGGTAGTCGGGTCCGGCGACGATGTCGACGCGGCGGTGGGGGAGATCCGTCGGGACATGCGAACCGCGGCGCGATCGTCGAACGAGGATGGTCCCATGGTCGCCGCGAGGCTGCTCGCAGATGCGGGCGGGTGCAGGATGTTCATCTACTTCAACATGATCGTCATGGATGCGGGTTCGGTGTACCTGTTCTTCGACGAGCTCGAATCCCTGCTGGCCGGGGAGTCGCCGGCTCCGGCTTCCAGATATGGGGATGCTGTGGCGGCAATCTCCGCGCGCCGGCGCGACGGGAAACGGCCCGAGGACCTCGCCTATTGGGAGAAGAAGGCCGCAGATCTGCCGCGGCGCCCGGAGTTCCCGGCGGCCGTGGAGGGTGGCGACGATTGGTCGACCCGGCGCTTGGGCACGGTGCTTGACGCGGAGGTCACCGCCAAGCTCGGCGAACGTGCCCGCCGCATTGGAGTTACCCTGTCGTCGCTGGTGATGGCCGTCAACGCCGCCGTCGTCTGCAGGTGGCTGCCCGAATCCGCGTTGACGGTCAATGTGACTGTCAGCGAACGCAGCGGCCTCGCTGCGGGCACGAGGGTGATGGGAGATTTCACTTCATCGATGCTCGTCGGCGTCGACGCCGGGAGAGCCGCGACCATCGACGGGTTGGCGGAGGTGATCGACCTGGACATCCGCGAAGGGCTGTCCCACCGCGGCGTTTCCGGTGTGGAGGTGCTACAGCGATTCCTTCGGGACGCGGCCAATCAGTCCCAGGCCACTGCTCCAGTGGTGTTCACCAGCTACCTCGGCGGCGAGCGGGGAAGCGGGCGCAGCCCGGTCATCGAACGCGTCTACACGCAAACCGCGCAGGTGTGCCTCGACATTCAGGTGATGCCGGCATCGGGCGGGATGGCGTTGTCGTGGGACGTGGTCGACGATTACTTCCCTGCGGTAGATGCGATGTTCGGGGCCGTTGCGGAGGCCCTGGACGTGGTGGCGGAGGGTGGAGAGGCTCTGCCCATCCGTCATGCGGAGACGGAGGGGGCCGTCGCCCGCTACAACGACGCTGCGGGACCGATCCACGATGACACCCTGGTTTCGCTTGTCGAATCCGCATGCGCGGCGACTCCGGACGCACCGGCCGTGCGCCTCGCTGCCCGGGGCATCTCGTACACCTACGCCGAGGTCTGGGCCCGGGCCGGACGCATCGCCCGCCAACTCTCGGATTCCGGCGTCGAGGCGGGGGATGCGGTGATCGTGCGCTACACCAAGCATCCCGACGACATCGTCAACATGGTCGGCGTATTGCGTGCGGGAGCCGCATTCGTGCCTGTCGACGCGGGCATGCCGACCCAGCGACAAGAATACGTCGTGGAAGCCTCAGGTGCGGCGGGCCCGATTCTGGACACCGGCATGATCGATGAACTGGACCAAAGCGGAGTGGCGGGCGTCGGCAAGCCCGCAGCCGCGGAAGTCTGCGACCGCGCGGGCAGCGCGGGTGCGCACTCTTCGCCCGGCACTGCCCCTGACGACCTTGCCTACGTCATCTTCACCTCGGGGACCACGGGCCGTCCAAAGGGTGTGCGGATCAGTCATCGCAACTGCGTCAACACCATCCTCGACGTGAACCGGCGGTATGGAGTCACCTCCGCCGATCGCATCATCGGATTGTCGTCGCTGGGATTCGACCTGTCGGTCTACGACGTGTTCGGTGCGTTCGCGGCAGGCGCGACGGTGACGATGGTCGGAGACGAACGCGACGCCGATGAAATCCTCGACGTCTTGCGGGAAGAGCGGGTCACGCTGTGGAACTCCGCGCCCGCCCTGTTGGAGCTCGCCCTGGTCCGGGCGGCGGACGACGACGTGTTCCCGGATGTGCGCACCGTATTGCTCAGCGGCGATCGCATCGCAGCGGGGCTTCCGGCACGCGCCATGGCCATGTTCCCGAACGCGTCGATCAATAGCCTCGGCGGTGCGACCGAAGGAAGCATTTGGTCCATCCACTGCCCGCTGCAACGCGACAGCCTGGAAAACCGCATTCCCTACGGGTACCCGCTGGCGAACCAGGGCATCCACGTGCTCGCGCCCGACGGGGTGCATTGCCCCGTTGGCGTGCCGGGGGAAATCCACATCAGCGGTCTCGGCGTCGCGCAGGGGTACGCGGCCGATCCGGAGCGGACCGCTGCCGCCTTCGGGCATGTCCCAGGTATCGGGCGCTGCTACCGGACCGGAGACGTGGGCATGTTCAATGCGGAGGGTTTTGTGGAATTTCTCGGCCGCCGCGATCGTCAGGTGAAAATCGCGGGCTTCCGCGTCGAACTTGGAGAAATCGAATCGGTCCTCGAGCGGTCCGGCCTGGTGACCGCGTCGATGGCGGCGGTCGTCGAATCGGGCGATCGGGGACTCCTGGCGTGCCTCTACGTTCCGGCGGACGACATGACCGGCTCGCGGGATGCCGTCCGGGCCGAGCTTGCCCGCTGCTTGCCAGCGTACATGGTACCGACGGTCCTGCTGCCGGTGGCGCACCTGCCCGTTACCGTCAACGGGAAACTGGATCAGGAGGAAATTCGTAGGCACGTCGGCGCCGCGGGCGGCGGGGCAACGGCCGATAGCGAGGCCGCCGGGGTGGGGGCCGGAGCCGTGGGCGCGCCTGGTTCCGTCGCCGACCCCGGGGCGATCGAGTTGGTGTCCGGAGTCTTCGACGAGATCCTCGGGGAAGCCCCGTCGACGGGTGCCGCGGATCCGACGTGTGGCGCGGGAGAGTCTTTCTTCCACCGCGGCGGCGATTCCTTGCAATTCCAGGTTATGATGCGCGCGATCCGGCAGAAGACGGGAGTCCGGCTCCGTTTCCGCGACGTCATCGCCGACCCGACCATCGCGCACATCGCCGGCCTTGTCTCGGAAGCCATGCGGGAGTCCAGGGCCGAGTCTGAAGACGTCGCCGAGGCAATGTCTTCCCCCGATTGTGCCGTCGGTGCCGGTTCAGCCGCAGGAGGCGCCCGAGAATGTTCCGCGAGTGCCCACGGGAAGGATCCGGTGGAACAATTCGGGGACGACCCCCACGCGCCGTTCCCCCTGACCGACATGCAGAAGGCCTACTACGTTGGCCGGAACTCCGGGTTCGAGCTGGGCGGCGTCACCGAGCACTACTACATCGAATCCGTCACAGAACCAGGTATCGACATCGACCGCCTGGAGGAAGCCCTCGACAATCTAATCCGCAGGCATCCGATGTTGCGCGTCGTGTTCACCGCACAAGCCACGCAGCGGATCCTGCCGGAGGTTCCGCGCTACCGCATTGACGTCGCCGACTACCGGGCCGCCGATGAGGCGACCGTGGTCGAGGCGGTGCGGCGCAAGCGCGATGAGCTGAGCCACCAGGTATTCGATCTGGGCAGCTGGCCCTTGTTCCATCTGTCGGCGTTCGCGCTCCCGGACGGGCGGCACCGCCTGTTCTTCAGCGTGGATATGATCATCGGAGACGGGGCGAGCCAGCGGATTTTCATCGACGACCTGGACAAGCTGTACCGGGGAATGGAGCTTCCCCCCGTCACTGGCGACTACCGCACGTACGTCTTGGAGATGAAGCGCCGGGAAGCTTCGGCGGTCGGGCGGGGCGAAGAGACGTTGACTCGGACGGTGGTCGAGGAATTCCCGCCCGGCAACACCCTTCCATCAAGCGGTGCGGCCGCGGACGTGGATGTGCCGCGGATGCGTCGCCTGACGTACACATTCACCGCTGCGGAAACCGCACTGTTGCGGGAACGGGCCAGCGCCGCCGACGGCAGCGTGTCCGCACTGCTTCTCGCCTGCTATGCGACGAGCCTGTCGCTGTGGTCGAGGGGGGATTCGGTCGGCATCAACATCACCACGTACAATCGTGATCCCGAAATCGCCGACGTCGCCGGCGTCTTCGGTGATTTCACCGGCGTGATTCTGATGCCGGTGAAAGCGGCCGCCGACCATGATCTCCGTTGGTGGACGGCGGAACTGCGCGACCGGCTGCTCGGGCACATGGCGGCCGGGTACTCCGGGGTGTCGTTGCTCGGTGCCATCGCGCGCCACCGGGGTCTGCCTGTCGGACAGGCCGTAGCGCCGTTCGTGTACACCTCGTTGCTGTTCGGCGAGGGTTCCGCGGCAGGCGATGGCTCGGGCAGGGATGCCCACGTCCTGGGAGACGTCGATTACGCCATCTCCCAGACCCCGCAGGTGCTGTTGGACAACCAGGTGATGGAGGTCGACGGGCGTATCAACGTCGCCTGGGATTTCGTCGAGCAGATTCTGAAACCGGAACTGGTGGAGGACATCTTCGACCACTACATCAGGTCGGTGTCGGGCTTCGCCGGGGGCTGCCCCGAAGCGGCGCCGCTGAGCGTCGGCCAGGTTCGGCACCTGCGCCTGGCGGTCGGGGGCACTTCTTCCGGCGGTGGGGCGATCGACGACGGCGTCTCGGGCGCGTCATCGGCGGAGCGCGACAGATCGGGCGCGATCTCGAGGATCGCATCCGGGGACCTGTTGGGCCGAGCTCGCGGATACCTGACGGTCATCACCGGGATGGTCCGGGCCGATCTCGGCGGCGCCGAAGCCGGCGCGGACGACGACCTGTTCCTCCTCGGCTACGACTCCCTGGGATTCGTGAAGCTAATGCAGCGGATTCAGGACATCACCGGGGCGTCGGTGCCGCTCGCGGAAGCGCTGGCCAAGCCGACGCCACGTGGCGTGGCCGAGCTCGTCGACCAGTCGACGGCCACGCCGACCGACCGGCGGGACGCGGATGACCCCGGCGCGTCGGCCGCGGACCGTTCGCTGGTCCTATTGCGCAGCGGCGATGAGGCGCGCCCGATCTTCCTCGTCCACGGCGGATTCGGCACCGTCGACATCTACCGAGACCTGGCACTCGCGATCCCCGGTGGCGGGCAGGTGTGGGGTGTCGGCTTCGCGGAGTTCGAGAGACCATTCCCCCACGCTACCGGCATCGGCGACATCGCGGCCCACTACTCGGGCCGGGTCCGCGAGGTGCTCGTCGACGGTGCCGCCCCGGCGATCGTCGGATGGAGCCTCGGCGGCACCATCGCAGCCGAGATGGTGCTCCGTTTGGCCGATCTCGATCCCGCGCTGGTATTTCTCGACAGCCTGGCTCCGGGGATCGCGGTCGACGTCGGGGATTTCGACGCGGAATCCGAAAAGGGACTGCTGTCCCGGGTGGTGCCCTCGATCGCCAATCTCCCGCACGGAACGCCGGTTTCCCGCCTCTGGGCGGAGTTCGACGGGGTCGACGAGACCGACGGGGAACGGGGGGCCCGCCTGCGTGCCCTGGCCGCGGCGGTCGCACCGACGCTCCTGGAGGACCTTGGGCTTTCCGGCGACCGGGTGACGGCTACGGAGTTTAACTCGCTGCGCTCGCTCATCGATGCCCGCACCCGGTACCGGCCCGAGGGGCGGGTGAGGGAGGCGTTGTTCGTTCTCCCCGATGACGGCGAGGCCCACAACCACGACCAGTGGCGGGACCACCTCGTCAATGACCTCTGCGTTGTCGGCGTCGCGGGAAACCACTATTCGTTCGTCCTCGGAGAGGATGCCGCGCTGACTGGGGCTCTCATCGGGGAGTACATCGAACGCCGGCGCCGGGCACCGGAAACGGATGACAGGGCAGTGGACCCGTCGTCCGATGGAATCGACCGGTCGCGGGACCGGGGAAAGGAGATAGAAAGTGACTGACCGACGAAACGGCGGGGAAGCACGGGACCGCGACGGGGGCGAACCCGTGAAAGTGCTGGTGGCCGGAGGTACCGGCGTCACCGGACGGCTCGTCCGGGGGATGCTCGGCGTCGTCGACGGGATTGAGCTGGCCTACACTTCCCGGCAGAAACCGGACGATGGCCCGGGGCGGCACTTCCCGCTGAGGATCGCCGCCGGCCACAACGAGATCTGCAGGGTCTTCCGCAAACACGATTGGGTGGTCAACTGCACCGGCCCGTTCGAGGTGCATGCAGACTCACTCGCCCGTGCTTGCATCGACTCAGGCACCGGGTACATCGACGTCAACGATTCGATCGACGCCCGCCGCGCAATCATGGCCCTCGACGGGGATGCTCGGCGGGAGGGGGTTCCCGTGCTCACCGGGTTCGGCCTGTGCCCGGGCTTGTCGACGGCCCTGTTGATGCTCGGGGCCCGCGCTGCGGGGGCCGAAGAGGTCCGCGATGTGCGGGTCGATCTGCGAATTGGCGCCGACCAGGAATCCGGGGCCGCGTCGGTCGAGTCGATGTTCCGGACCATTCGCGGCGGATACCGCGCGATGCTCGGCGGCGCCATCGTCGAAGTGCGGCGCAACCTGGTGTCGTCGCAAAGCGGAATCGGCTACGAATGCCCGGACATCGACGTCGTACGCGAGGTGTGCCCCTCGATCCTCGGATATTCCTACCACGTCGCCTTCGATGCTCTCCCCGATGAGTCGGTGGAGAAGATCCGCACGTCGAGACTGTACGCGATGCCCGTCGTCTCCGGTCTGCTCGCCCGTCTCGGGGCGGCCGTGACGTCGCGGAAGGCGCGGGCGAAGGGCACTCCGCAACCCGCCGAGCTGGTCGTCGCACTGTCCTCCGCCGGCGCGGGCGATGCGGGGTCGGCGGCCGAGACAACCGTCGTCCGGGCGACTGGCCCGGGTTCCTACAAAATGACCGCGGCCATTGCCGCCGCCACCGTTGCGTCGGTCGCGGGGAAGCCGGTCGCGCCGGGGTGCCGGGATCTCGTCGGCCACCCCCGGCTCCTCGAACCGGTCCTCGCCTTCGCCCGCGATGCGGGCATCCATATCGAAACGCCGCATGACAACCCGACCACGGGGCCACTGCCGGCAGCGGCCCAATGCGACACTAAAGAAAAGGAGAAACGATGACGGATCAAGCTGAACGGGGTGCGGCGATCGTCGTCCGCGACCTCACGAAGAGCTACCCGATTGCGGGCAAAGCCGGCACCGCGCCCGAAGGCGGGGCAGGTGCTCCGCCGGACGGCGGGCGCAAGGGAAAGCGCGGCGCCCGGATGCGCAAGCATGTGCTCGACGGCGTGAGTTTCACCGTGCCCGCCGGGTCGATCGTGTCGTTCCTCGGCCACAACGGCGCAGGCAAGACCACCCTCATCCGAATCCTGTCGACGCTCATCACCGCAGACTCCGGCGAGGTGAGCATCTTCTCGCGCGATGTGAAAGAGGATCCGGCGGGCGTGCGCGCCGACATTGCCACCACCGGCCAATTCGCGGCGATCGACGAGAACCTCACCGGCCGGGAGAACCTGGAGTTCTTCGGGCGTCTGCGCGGACTCGACCGCGCCGACGCGGCCGCCCGCGCGACGGAACTGCTCGCGCAATTCTCGCTCGCGGACAGTGCCTCGACGTTGGCGTCGGCCTATTCGGGTGGCATGCGGCGCCGCCTCGACATCGCCGCGTCGCTGTGCGTCGTGCCCAGGTTGCTGTTCCTCGACGAACCCACGACGGGGCTGGACCCGGTCAGCCGCGAAGAGTTGTGGGGCTTCATCCGGCAACTGCGGGACGACGGAATGACCCTGGTGCTGACCACCCAGTACCTGGAAGAGGCGGAGGCGCTGGCAGACCACGTCCATCTGCTCAAGGACCGCCGCATCGTCGCCAGCGGAACGCCGGAGGAATTGCGTCGCGACTTCGGGTCGCACGTGCTCCGCGTGTCCTTCGCCACCGCCGCCGGGGCGGAGGCATTCGCCCGCTGCCTAAGGGGAGCGTGTCTGGACCGCGCCCGCGTCGCGGGGAAGATGGTGTCCCTCGACGTCGACCCCGGACCGCAGGTCCTCGAGGCGGTGGCGCGGGCGATGGAGGCCTCGGAAGCGTTGCCGGATTCGCTGAGCGTGTCGCCGCCCACCCTTAACGAGGTGTTCATATCGATGAACGCGGGGGGTGCGGCGCGATGAGTGCGACGTCGGTCGCGGCGTTCCTCCGTCGGGATCTGCTGCTGTTGCGACGCAACACCGCGTCGCTGATCTCCATGTTCGTCGTTCCTCCCCTCTTCCTGCTGTGCCTGTACGCGGTGTTTGGGTACTCAGCAGGGCAATCCGGCTTCGGGTACCTGCGTTTCGTGCTCGGCGGCTGCCTGTTCCAGGCGGCGATGTTCACCGCCGCGGCGTCGGCGATGGCGGTGGGACAGGACGTCGAATCCGGGCTCGTCGACCGTGTGCGCGTGTTGCCCGGGGCCACGGGCGGCTATGTCGCCGGCAGGCTCGCCACCGATGTGCTGCGGATGTCCGCGTCGATCGCGGCGCTGCTGATCGTCGCGTGGGCCTGTGGCCTCGACATGGCTCTCGGTGACGTCGCGTGGACAGTCCTGTGGTCACTGCTCGCTGCCGCGGTCCTGTCCCTGGTCACGGACGGGGTGATCCTGATGGTGCCCGCTCCGGTGTCGACGGCCTCATCGATCCAGGCGCTGGAAATGCTGCTGCTCATGTTCTCCACCGCGTTCATTCCGACGACCGCTGTGGACGGCTCCCTGCGCGACATCGTGCGCCACATGCCTTTTTCGCCGGTGATCGAGGTGATCAGGGCGGCGTCCCCGGGCGCCTTCCCGAATCACGCCGGGGAAGAGGCCGCCCTGTGGCTCGGTGTCGCGACGGTCGTCGGAATCGTCCTGTTCATCCGCCTGTTCACCTCGAGGAGCGAATCATGATCGACGCCATTTTCGTGCATCTGCGGCGCATCGTCCACACTTGGCTGCGGCGCCCTGACTTCTGGTTCATGACGTTCATTGCTCCGCTCGTGTACCTGTTCATCGTCAACCGCATGTTCGGTAGCCTGGTCAGGCAGCTCACCGGAGAGTTCGAACTCCGGAACGCGGTCATCCTTGTCGTAACGGCGTGGGCGTTCATCTTGGCCATCACGGGATCGTCCACCGTGTTCGTTGAACGCAGCAATGGCCTCCACGAGCGGTTGATCACAATGCCGGCACCGTACGCGGCCGTGCCGACCGCACGGATAATCGCCGAGTTCATCCGGATCATGGCGATGACGATCGTCGTCGCGGCGGTGGCCGCCTTGCTTTCCGACGGCCCCCTGGAGGTGTCCTGGTGGTGGAGGATCACGGTGACCGGCGCGATGGTTGCCGCGGCGGCCGCATGCACCGGCACGTACATCGCGTTCTCCATCACCAGCCCCCAGGGATCCGTGGCCCTTATCCCGTTGATAATCGTTGCGATGTTCGTCAACACGGTGCTCATGCCCGCCGACCACTTCCGTCCCCTCCTGCGCGGAATCGCCGGGCACACCCCCGTATCTGCGGCCGGCGAGGCCGTCAACGGTACCGGGGCTGCGGGTCTGGTGGTCTGCGCGGCCTGGTTCTTTGGTATCGCCGTGCTCGCGGCGTGGGGCATCGCCGTGAAAACGAGGCCGGGGGAGTCTGCATGACGGCCCGCGAATCCGAGCATCTAACCCGAAACCGCCGCGTGGACGCGGCCCACACACCCGGAGACAGAACCAGATGAAGTCGATCGCCCAGATCGTCCAGAACAACCGCAGGCTCCTCGCGGCCTACGAGGACAAGGTCCAGCCGAGGTTCCTAAGCCGCTATGCGCGCGAACCGATGGACGCCGCCGCCGTGTACCGGAAGCTCCGTGCGCTGGATCCCGGGCCGGATGCGCCGGCCCGGGTCCTCGACCTCGGTTGCGGAACCGGGTGGCTCGCCCGCACGCTCGCCGCTGAGTCTCGCTATCGCAGGGCGAACATCGTCGGCTACGACCTGTCGCCCAATGCGATCCGCATCGCCCGCGAACGCGCCGCCGCCGACGGGCTCGGGGCCCGGACGGAATTCCACGTTGCCGACATCCTCACGCCGCTCGCGGGAGAGCCCGGCGGGGCCTGTGAAATCTGGGTGTGTGGCGCGCTCCACCAAATGAAGGATGCGGGAGCCGCGCTCGGCAGGGTCTCCGGGCTGCTCGCCGACGGCGGCATCGCTTACGTGCAGACGTTCGTCGAGGATCCCGACGTGAACGAGCGGGTCGACATGGCCGTCATGGCGAAGATGGGCCACCGGGTGTTCCGGGGCAGCGAGCTCGAGGACCTCGCCGAAGCCAACGGGCTGAAGCTGGACGGAGCCTCACGCGCCGGCACGGTGTATTTCTGCACTCTCGCGAAGAAAAGCGCGATCGGGGAGGCGGGGAAGTGAGCGCCGTGGACGGGACCGTCGGCCCGTGGTCGCTGCTCGCCCCGATCCGGACCCGGATGCGTGCGGTGGTCGCGTTGTCCGTCCTGTCGTCGGTGGCTACCGTCGCTTCGCTGGTCGGCATCATCGACATCGCGATGACGTACCCGGAGGCCCCGGTGCATCGGACGTGGTTGGCCGTGGTTGTCATCGTCGTCGCCGCGACGGTGCGAATGGCTGCGGACGGCGCCGCCGGCATGCTCTCGCACCGGGCGGATAACGACCTGCAGCTCTACCTCCGGCGCCGGTTGGTTGCCCATATCCGGAAGCTGCCGCTGGGTTGGCTGGACGCCCGGCGCTCGTCGGGGATCATCGGGTCGGTTGAGAAGGACGTCGCGGCTGTCCACCAGCTCATGGGCCACACCGTCGGCGAGACCGTGGTGGCGGTGCTGGTTCCCCTGCTTTCCCTCATCGCGCTCGTCGCGGTCGATTGGCGGATCGCGGCGGTGGCGGTCGTCCCGGTGCTGGTCACCTTCGCCCTGATGGGCGTGATGATTTCGCGCGGAGCCGGTCTTCAGCGCGACTACGAGCGAGCCTCTGAAAAAGTGACGGCTGCGGTCATCGAGTTGGTGCGCGGCATCCCGGTGATGAAGTCCTTCGGACGCGCCAGCCAGGGCGCGGGCCGCTACGATGCCGCGGCGTCGTCGTTCGTCCGCGCGTGGTCCGCCTGGTCCCGGCAGTCGAACATCTATCTCGGGCTCATCGACGTGGTGACGTCCCCGATCACGGTCCTCGCAGTGGTGTGCGGCGCCGGCCTCGCTTTGAGGGACACCGCGGGCGGCAAACCGGAGGGTCTCGTCGCCGGGCTGGTTCTCGGCCTTGGACTCTCCGCGGCGATCGTGAGGGTGGCTATGAACTCCGAACCCATCATCGCGGGGATCGCCGCCCTGAAGTCCATCGCGGAGGTGCTGGGCACGCCGCCGATCACCGAGTCCGCCGAGCCGGTGCCCGTGCACGGAGGCGCGCTCGAGGTCCGGAACCTGGTCTTCTCCTACGGGGATGGGCCGCGGGTCCTCGACGGGATGTCCGCGACGTTCGAATCGGGGGCCCTCACGGCGCTGGTGGGACCCTCCGGTTCCGGAAAGTCCACCGTCGCCCGGCTGTTGGCGCGTTTCCACGACCCTGTCGAAGGCTCGGTGCTGCTGGGCGGCGACGATCTTCGCGACATCGCCGTGCGCGACGTGCACCGTTCGGTGTCGGTGGTGTTCCAGGATCCGCAGTTGCTCACGCTGCCCTTGCGGGAGAACATCCGGCTGGCCAGGAGAGACGCCACCGACGGCGAAATCATGGCGGCCGCGAAGCTCGCGAACCTCGATACGGTCATCGCGGCGCTGCCGAAGGGCCTGGATTCGGTGGTCAACGTCGACGTAACCTTTTCCGGTGGTGAGGCGCAGCGCGTGGCCATCGCGAGGTCGATTGTCACGGACGCGCCGGTGCTCATCTTCGACGAGGCAACCGCTTACGCGGATCCGGCTTCCGAGGCCCTCATTCAGTCCGCAATCGAGCGTTTGGCTCGTTCGCGGACGGTGATCGTGATTGCGCACAGATTGAGCACGATCCGCAACGCTGACCGCATCCTCGTTCTCGATGGGGGAGCGGTCGCGGAGGCGGGCACCCACGACGAGTTGCTTGCGCGCGGTGGCCGCTACCGGGATCTGTGGCGCGCGTTCGCCCTCGACGACGAACCATCCGCCCCGCGGGGCACTGAAGCAGACGATGAAAAGGCAGGGAACCGATGATCCGGGACTTGTGGTCGATGACGGATCGGCACTCGAAGATGACGCTGGCGTGGCTCATTGCGTTGGCCGCGCTTGCCGCGCTGGCACAGGGAGCGGCGTTCGTCGCGCTGCTGCCGCTGCTGTCGGCTCTGGCCGAGGGAGATGATGCGACGGCGTGGCGTTTCACCGGCGTCATCGCCGGCCTCGCGGCCGCCCATGCGGTGCTGTCCCTCGCCGCGGGGACGGTCGGCAGGGCGAATTCCGCAGCGGTGCTGTCGTCCCTGCTGCGTTCCCTGGGCGAACGCGTGCTGACGTTGCCACTCGGGTACGTCACCAAGTCCACGGCCGGCCGCTTTTCGGAGATGGCGTCTTCGGGCATGGCGTTCGCGGCGTCCGTGCCGCACGTGATCCTGCGGCCCGTCATCGCCGCTGTGGTTACGCCGACCGTCATCGCTCTCGGAATTCTGGCGATGGATTGGCGCGTCGGGTTGGTTCTCGTCGCGTCGGCGCCGGTGCTCTTCTTCGCCTACCGGGCCATTGGCCGGGTCGGCGGGGAGTCGGACGAAGCGCATGCTGACGCCGTCGCTGCCGTCTCCGGCAGGCTGATCGAGTTCACCCGCGGCCAGCAGGTGATTCGCGCCGCGGGCGACGGTTCGGCGGCGGACGCGATGGTGGATGAGGCGATCCAGGCCCAACACGATGCGTTCGCGAAGGCGACGTCGACGCAAGGCGCGGCCATCGGACGGTTGGGCTCGGTCGTCCATGCGGTGTTCACGGCGGCGGTGGTCGTCGCCGTGGCGGTCGCCGCGACGGGCGGGATGTCACCGGCGCATTTGGCGCCGATGCTCATTGTGGTCGTCCAGTTCACCGGACCGATCACCACGGCGGGAGCGTTGTCCGGCGGTTTCGGCGCGGGCCGCAACACGTTGGCTGCGCTGCGTGAGCTGCGGGCGATCCCCGTCCTTCCCGAGCCTGCCGCACCGGAGCTGCCCGACGGGCATGACGTGGAGTTCCGCGGCGTGAGCTTCGGGTACGGGGAGAAGAAGGTCCTCGACGGCGTCAGCTTCCGTGCGCCTCAGGGAGCGCTGGTCGCCATAGTGGGACCTTCGGGGGCGGGCAAGACGACGGTCATGCGGCTGCTGTCGCGGTTTCATGATCCGGACTCGGGGGAGATCCTCATTGGCGGGGTGCCCTTGCCTCGGATCGGCACCGACGGCGTGAACTCGCTGGTGACCCCGGTGTTCCAGGAGACGTTCCTCTTCGACGCGTCCGTGCGGGACAACGTGGTCTTCGCCGACCCCGGATTCGGTTCCGGGCCCGGCGACGGAGACCGCTTGCGCGAGGCCGCCCGGCGATCCGGGGTGGACCGCATCGTGGAGCTGCTGCCTTCCGGGTGGGATAACCCGGTGGGGGAGGAGGGGACGCTGCTGTCGGGAGGCGAGCGGCAGCGCGTCGCCATCGCCCGGGCGCTTCTGAAGGATTCCCCGGTGGTGCTTTTCGACGAGCCGACGTCCTCGCTGGATGCGGCCACTGAGCGGGCGATTGTCGGCACGATGGAAGCGTTGCGCGGCGATCACACCGTGATCGTCGTCGCCCATCGCCTGCACACCGTCCGCGATGCCGACCTCATCGTCGTGCTTTCGGAGGACGGGACGGTCGCAGAACGGGGCACGCACGATGAATTGCTGGCGAAGGGCGGCCGCTACGCCGAGTCGTGGACGTGCCGGACGGGAGGCTCCCCGGGCGCCTGATCCTCGTCCGTCGAGGACTATCGCTCCGGTCCGGTACCGGTGCAGTGGTCCCGCCACGCCATCCCGGTCAGCGGGTCCTCGACGATGCCCTGGGCGACAGGGTCGTAATTGAAGCCGTAGTGCTCGGTGCGGTGGGCGGGGCACACGTCTTGGACGGTGATGTTGGTGACGCCGGGTTCCCGCACGAAGGAGTTTTAGTGGGGGAGCACGGCATTGTCGTGCCGCGTGCCCAGGAAGGTGTACCGAACGCCCGGTCGAGTGATGTCGCCGATGGTCAGCTCATTCAGCAGCATGGAACCGGAGATCTGCTGTTCCCAGGCAAGCGCGTTCGTTTTGCCGGCGTTTCGGGAGTATCCGTGGCGCATCTCGGGGTGGACGTCAAAGCGATCGGCTGCGCTGTGCGCCCGGGGCCCGTGGTTCGAGGCCCGGTACCGATGAGCTGTTCGACGACCCGGTCCCGGGAATGAGGATGACGGGCAATTCACCGTCCCGGGGCGGCACCGGAAGTCGTTGGCGCCGGGGGCACCAGACCGGGCTTGGCCATGGACAGGGCCCGGGCGGCCGCGGGTGAGGTTTGCCGGTGGCCGGGCCACCGGTCGGGAAACCGCCGTCCGACAGCGACGAGGGGATTCTCGTCACCTCGTCGGGGGTGTTCCTATATAGGTTGTCAACTCCGTGGGTGGGCTTGTTTGGGGGTGTGAACGGCTTCTGCTTCGTCTCGTAGATGTTGTTTTGGGTACCTTGAGGAGCCGATTGGGCTTGCTGTGCAATCGGCTTGGATGGGGGTCTGGTGGCTTTAGGCTGCTGCGGCCTTCTGGATTGTGGGGATGTCTCGGTAGTGCTCGCCGTTTCGCATCATGGCGAAGAGGACGTTGAGGCGTCGGCGTGCGAGTGCGACGACTGCGGCGTTGTGTCTTTTGCCTTCTTTGCGTTTTTGTTCATAGAGTTGCCGGGAACGCTCGTGGAATCTGATCGATGCAAAAGACGATTGCCATAGGGCGTTCTTTAATTTTTGTTGAGCGATCGTCTGCCCCCATGTGTTGGGCGACTGCGACGGTTAATCGGCCGATGTTGTTGGGCTGATCGACAATGACAAGGACCGAGGCGTTGTCGGCGAGGAATTGGCCGAAGAGCTTGCGTAGCGAGCCTTCATGCTGATTGATGCGTTTGGACAGGACTTGCCTGCCTTGGGGATCGAGGACGCAGGCGTGGTGGAAGTATTTGCCGACGTCTACGCCAATGACGAAGTCATAGGCCATGGGTGTATGCCTCCTAGCGATGACTTAGAAGTTGGACTATTTGAGCTTCATCGCTGGGGTTGTCGGACATACTTAGTACTGGCATCTACATTACTGTGAGACCTCGTACCACCTGGGCTGGGTCAGGTTCCTATTGAGCTGTTTGAGTATGTCACTGTCTTCGGCGGCATCACCCCCGGATCATTTTCAGACAGGGGCGGGAATAAGCCATACCGAAGCCAGCGACTAGTTCCACTGTCCTTTCAGACGGAGGGAACGGAAATAAACATAGCCCGCCCAATCGGGTGGACAGGCTATGAATCTTCGGTGCCCTGAGGTGGAACTGCTAACAACGAAATGGGGGGCGATGTTGGACGGGAGCGGCATCTACAAGGTTGCGCGGCAGCGCGCCGAAGAGATGCTCGGCTCGCAGGTACAGCATCCTTTCGGGCCCGACTGGGAAGTATTCAAAGTACGCGGCAAGGTTTTCTTGTTGTTGACCGCGGTGACAGGTCAACAGCAAATGATCATTAAAGCCGAGCCGGAGGATTGCCAAGCGCTACAGCAGCAATACCCGTTCATTGCGCCGGGCTACCACATGAATAAGAAGCACTGGGTTTCCGTCTATCCACACGCAGAGCTGCACCAACAGCTGATAGAGGAGTTAGTCACGGATTCCTATCGTTTGGTGGTGGAAAAGCTGCCGAGAGGGCGGCGGCCGATCGATCCGTCCTCTGGGCATTAAGGCCTTGGCGTTTAGGACAGTGACGAGTCACTTTAGAATTAAAGCCATGTTGATAGAATAAATTCCATGACTGAGCGCGATGACTACTGGCTAAATGATGAAGAACTGGCATCATTTATGTCTCTAATGAGCGTAAATATTCGCTTGACCAATATTTTGGATGCTCAGCTGCGCGATGACGCAGGTTTGAGCTTTTTTGAATACACAGTGCTCTCGCGGCTATCTGAGGCGGAAAATCGCGAGATGCGTATGCGTGATTTGGCGATTACCGCCAACGGATCTTTGTCCCGCTTGAGCCAGGTTGTTACGCGCCTAGAAAAGCAGGGGTGGGTCGTGCGCCAGCCGTGCCCAACTGACGGCCGCACCACCATGGCACAGCTGACGGATAGCGGTTGGGACAAGGTAGTAGAGACTGCGCCTGGGCACGCTAAGCAGGCGCGAAGGTCCGTAATGGATAACCTGACCCGCACGCAGATCCGCCAGGTGCTGCAGATTAATCAGCGGATCATTAAGGCCATTGAGAATGATGAGCGCTACGGCGGGCGCTATTAGCTAGCGGAACTAGCAGGGCTATTTCTTGGGATAGCCGCGGCGGCCCGAGACGGTTTTATCGAAGGGGATCCAAAACCGTAGGGCCGCTTCCTTGTTTTTGGAGATACCGATACGCGGTCCGCACACCCATTCTGGTTCGGTGGTTCGCTCGACAATGTGAATGGGTTGGTGGTTATCTTCCAGCGTGAAGCCTAAGGCCTTGCCGAGGTTTCCTGGCCCGCGGGCGAGGTTATGAAAATCAGAGGTGCCACGGCGGGCGAAGGCGGTGTCGGCGCCCTCGATGATTTCACCGCCACGCAGCAGACAGCCCTGGCCAGTGCCTTCAGGGGCGCAGACGATATTGACGTTGCGGTGGATACCGTAAGAGATATAGACGTAGAACCTGCCCGGCGGACCGAACATGGCCGCATTACGCGGGGTCTTGCCATTGAAGGTGTGTGCCGCGGAGTCCTCGGCGCCTAGGTAAGCCTCGACCTCTGTAAGGCGGATGCTCACTCCGGCATGGGTGAGGGTGCAGCCGAGGAGTTGGGGAGCGACGGCGTCGGCAGTCAGGGCAAAATCAATCATTAACCACGAGCGTAGTAGCGCTTACCTGCCGCGGGGGTACGCAGGAGGCGATCTAGGCTCACTGGCTCGAGGCCTTTGGCGCGCAGGCCGTCGATGACGCAATCGGCGGCGTCCACGGTGGTGGGGTGGATATCGTGCATCAAAACAATGGAACCGGCGCGGGCACCTTGCACGGCCGAGGAACAGACGTGCTCAGAGTTGCGGTCTTTCCAATCCACGGTGTCGACGTCCCACAGCGCTTGGGAGACACCCTTATCGCGGGTTACCTGATCCACGGTGGCGTTGGTAGCGCCGTAGGGCGGGCGTACCCAGCGCGTGCTCTGGCCGGTGGCTTTTTTGATAGCGGCATTGCCGGCATCGATTTCCTGGGATACCTGGTCATAAGACAGGGTGTTGAGCTGGCGGTGGGTCTTGGTGTGGTTGCCAATGGTGTGGCCCTCGGCCTTCATGCGCTTGAGTAGCTCAGGATGTTGTTCTGCGTTGGGGGCTAGCACCATGAAGCTTGCGTGCGCGTTCTTGGCCTTGAGTTTGTCCAGCAGGCGGTTAGTCTCGGCACCTGGGCCGTCGTCGTAGGTGATAGCTACGCAATTGGCGCAGTCGACGCCACCACTGTTGCGCGGCTCTGTCTTCTTCTCCTGGGCCGAGGTGGGCGCCTTCTGCTTAGGAGCTTTCTGCGGGAAGGCCTTGGAGGTGATGTCCTCGACCTGTGCGCGGGCGTCTTCGATGCGATGGTTGATTTCGTCTTGGAAATTCGAGCTGGAGGACACAGGCAGCTGTGGAATCTGCGGCAACTGTGCGTTAGCGGCCGCTGGAACGGCAGCGGCGACGAGCACGGTGAGGGCGGAGGTGAGAATGCGACGCATGGTTTTCCTAAGGGTGAGGGAAAGTGGACACGATGTGCCCATGACCCTAGCGCCTGCGCGTTACGGAAGTGATAGGACATGCCTAAAGTGGCCAAAGTGATTTAAGTGGTTCAGGTTGGGAACGGTTTGTAGTTACTTCGGCTGCGGTAGTAAGGTATCTAGGCACTGGGGCATTAGCTCAATTGGTAGAGCATCTGCTTTGCAAGCAGAAGGTCAGGAGTTCGATTCTCCTATGCTCCACAGCATGTAGTCTGGCTTCCTCTTTGGAGGGGCCGGACTTTTTCTACGTGGTGGGGTTCAGGGGTCGAATTGGCTGCGATCGCAACTTTCGTCCATACAAACCGTGGTTTCCGTCGACAGTTGTGCCGGTTTATATGGACGAAAATCGTGATCGGCGGAAGGGGGGATGGCGGAAGTGTGCAAGGTCGCGGGGGAGAAACTTTCAGTACAGTGAATGGGGAATCATTACTGTCCCGCGATACCACCAGGAGACCAACCATGACCGCCAATGCTCGCTACAGTGATCCCTTTACCTCCGCAGACAAGGAAGTTGCGGCGCCGGAGGGCGCGGAATACGTTGTGGTGCGCAAACGTGGCGAGGCCGCAGTGGATGGCGAGGTCATGAGCTTTCACGGCACCCGCGAAGAGGCGCGTGAGGCAGTTATGGCTGGCCTGACCGAGGAATTTAAGACGGCCGTGGATAACGAGCCGATTTACGTCACCCACGCCCGCCTGCGTTCGCTTTAGAAGCGCTTGACCATCACAAAGTGATCCTCGTGGCTGCCCACGTGCTCGAATCCGAGGTGCTCATAGAGACCCTTGGCGCGGGGATTATCGGGGTGGACGGCTAGCGAGATGCCGGGGGCGCGCAGGGTGTGGGCGAGGGAAATGGCGGCGTCGATAAGCGCGGTGGCAATGCCCTGGCCCTTATAGCGGGCCTCGACCGCGATGGCGAGCTCCGGAATGGCGGGCTCGACAAAGCCAAAGCCGTGATTGTCCTCCGTACCCCAGTTGAGCCACACGCCGCCAGCCGGGACGAGCTCCTCCCAGGCAATAAAGCCGCCCTGGTTGGGATCCCAATTTTCCACGTAGAAGGCAAAATCATCGGCGAAGTCGGGGGAAAGCTCGCCGTGCTCGTCACCGAAAGTATCGGTAAGAAAGTTGAGGCGGGCGAGATAGGTGCGGTCAGATTCTTGGGTCGCGCGAAGTTCCATAAGATCCACGATAGACGCCAGTGGTGCAGCGCGGGGTGCGCGTGCGAAAATCCCCTCCGCACAGTCCAGTGGTCTGCGGGGAAGGGATTCTGCTCGCGCTTAGGCTAGGTGGTAATTGCGAACGTCGTGACCGTTAAACTCGCGCTCGATACCGGCCTCGTCTACGGAGTGGAAGGTGGTTCCGTTATCGATGGCGAAGCGCAGGTTATCCACGCGAGAGGAAGGGTCTTTGGACACCGCACCCGCCGGGAAGTAGTACGTTGCGCCGTCTTTGAGCTTGACGGTAAGGGTCTCAAAGCTCATTGTTCATCTCCTTGTAGAAAGATCCCTAATGTGGGAATTCAATCAAGAGATTTTTGTTTAGGCAAAGCGATGAGATCTAGACAACGCTACGCATACCCCCACCGCGGGGTGGTAAGCGTATTTATTCCTCGGTTTACAGGCGGTGCTTGCCCTCGTTTTGGTGGTCATCGGTAACGCGGGTGGTATCGGCCGGCTGAGCTGCTTCTTCCTCGCGGTGCTTGGCCAGCTGCTCATCGATGGAGCCGAGGAGCTCCTCATCGCGTACGGCGCCTTCCTCGACGAGGTCAGACTGGGTGTCATTCTCGCTGGTGGAGGTGTAGACCAAGGTGGACTCCGGAGCGGTGTGGGAATCGGACTGGAAATCATCCACGCGTGGCGGGGTCTGGGACGGCTTGTCGTTGGAGCGCAGCCAGTAGTAGACACCACCGGCTGCAGCGGACAGCAGGGCGATAATGCCGGCGAAGATCCAGCCCTTAGAGGACTTCTTATTCTTCTTCTGCTTCTTGGCTACCTTGGCGGACTTCTTCTTGAGGTTCTTCTGGGCCTTCTGAGAATCCTTCTTGGCCTGCTTGCGGGCCTTCTTAGCCTTCTTGGTGGCCTCTTCCTTGGCGTCGTTCAGGCGCTCGGTGGCGTCTTCGCGGTAGTCGTTGAACTCCTCCAGGGCGCGCTCGAGGCGGGAGTGTGCGGCGCGGGTAACAGCGCCTGCCTGACGGCGCGGCTCGGCGAAGGCGCCGTTATCGCGCTCGTCCATCTTCTGTGCGGCCTCTTCCAGGGCGGTGTAGGCCTCGCGGGACTTTTCCTCGCGGTAGTTATTGAACTGGCTCCACAGGTTCGATGCGGTCTTAAAGGCCACGTTCAGCGTGGTGGGGTTCATGGGGTGGAACACTCCTTAACTCAGATTTATCAATTCGCTTTCACCCAGCATAGTGACGTGGTGGGCGGTGTACCACCGTAGGCGTCGCGGCGTGCAGCGGGAACGCGCTAGAAGTAGACCGCTTGGTTCAGAATCCGCGATTATTATTCACCTGATTTTTCGTCAACCTCGCAGTTTGCAGGCCTACAAAGGTATCACCATTGCGCAATCGCTACCGCGCAAACTGAACAGCTTGGTACGTTTTTCTCAACACACCAACGACGACCAGCAAAGGAGGTGACCATGAGCCCGCGACTTTCGGCTTCCGCGCCCTTGGACTATGAAAGTGAAGAGGAAGCACATGCGCCCGAGCGCCTGGCCCTTTCCTTTGAGGTAATCCCGCCGCGCCACGATGCCGATGCCGCCAAGATCGACCGCTTACTAGAAGTCCTGGAAAGCTATCACCCTGATTACATCGCGGTGACCAGTTCCCAGCGCTCCGGTTGGTTGGAAGGAACTGCGGCCTTCATTGAGAAGATCTCGCAAAACACCTCTATGCGCCCCCTGGCGCACTTGGCCTGCACAGCCGGGACGCGCGACGAGCTCATCGGGTGGATTAATCGTTTGGTGGATGCCGGTGTGCGCGGCCTGCTGGCCCTGCGCGGCGATCTCCCCGAAGGGGGCATGCCAGAGCATTACCTGCAACATGCTGATGAGCTGGTTCGCCTCATCCGCCAGCTGGAAAGCCACCAAGCGGCCCGCTTTGCCGCCGGCCGACTCGCGGTAAGTGTGGCGTGCTACCCCAGCGGCCATGCCGAATCCAAAAACGAGGACGAGGACTTCGACGTTCTGCTCAATAAGCAGCGCCTCGGCGCGGACTTTGCCATCACCCAGCTTTTCTTTGACGCCGAGGATTTCCTCCGCTTCGCCCAAAAGGCCAAGTTGGCCGGGGTGAAGATCCCCCTTATTCCGGGGATTATGCCCATGACCAGCTTGCGCCGGTTGGAGCGAATGGGGCAGCTGTCCGGGCTGACCGTACCCGAGAGGGTACGCACTCAGCTCGCGGCAGCGACAACCCCAGAAGAGGAATACGAAATCGGCATGGAGCTTACCGCCCAATTGGCCCGCACCATCGTGGCCGGCGGCGCGGACGGCCTCCATATCTATACCCACAACAACCCGGACATTACGCAAGACCTGTTATCTCGAATCGGAGTAGACAATGACGAACACTAACTTCCCCAAGGCGACGATTGAGGGCTACCCTCGCGTCGGCGCTAACCGCGAACTCAAGCGTGCGCTGGAATCCTACTGGGCCGGTCGCATCGATGCAGAAACCTTCGAGTCCGCCGCACACTCTCTGCGCCTGGATACTTATAACCGCTTGCGCGACCTGGGCCTTACTGAGGACTACGCCATTCCTGCCGACGTCGCCTACTACGACCAAGTGCTCGAGACCGCACTGACCGTTGGCGCCGTGGCCGGCGAGACCCTGGATGATGAGTTCACCTTGGCGCGCGGCAATAAGGACACCGCGCCGCTGGAGATGACCAAGTGGTTCGATACCAACTACCACTACATCGTCCCGGAAATCGCCGATGACCAGGACTTTGAGGCGCACCCGCAGCGCGTTATCAAGCTGGTAGAAGAGGCCCGCGCGGCAGGCCACACCGTGCGCCCATACCTCGTCGGTCCGGTTACCCTGCTGGCCCTGTCTAAGCAGGCAGAGGGTGCTACCAAGTCTCCGCTCGACCGCTTGGATGATGCCGTTAAGGCCTACCAGGAGGTCCTGGCCGAGCTGGATAAGTCCGGCGTGAAGTGGGTACAGCTGGCCGAGCCTGCCCTGGTAGCGGACCTGACCATTGCCAACGATGAGGAACTGGCCGCCCATACCAAACGCGCCTATGAGGCCATCTTGGCCGCGGACAACCGCCCGCAGGTATACCTCACCACCCCGTACGGTTCTGCTCGCAAGGGCCTCGACGTTCTGGCGGAGCTCAAGCCAGAGGCCGTCCAGGTGGACCTTTCCGTGGGCACCCTGGCACTCGATGAGGGCTACCTCGATCGCGTAAAGAACCTGAAGTCCCACGTGGTTGCCGGCCTTATCGACGGCCGCAATGTCTGGGCCGCCAACCTGCGCGACCTGCGCTCCAAGTACGAGGACCTGGAGGGCAGCCTCGACTCCCTGTCCGTATCGACCTCCGTATCCTTGCAGCACGTGCCGCACACCGTGGAGGCGGAAACCAAGCTGCCGGCCGACGTCGCCACCTGGTTCTCCTTCGCCAATGAGAAGATCAAGGAAGTCGTCGCCCTCTCCCAGGGTCCGCTGGAGGCACCGGAGGCTTATAGCATCAGCGACCGCGCAGTGCGCACCCGTGCCGAATCCGAGCGCATCCACAACGCGGCGGTGAAGGCGCGCATCGAAAAGCTGCCGGCCGGCGAGGTTAAGCGCGAGCCTGCCTTTGCCGAGCGCAACGAGGCACAGAAGGAACTCGGCCTGCCGCAGCTGCCAACCACCACCATCGGCTCCTTCCCCCAGACCAAGGAGATCCGCCAGGCGCGTGCGGCGCACCGCAAGGGCGAGCTTTCCGACGCCGACTACAATGCCGCCCTCAAGGACGAGGTCAAGTCCGTCATTGAGCTGCAAGAGCGCCTCGGCCTCGACGTCCTCGTCCACGGCGAGCCGGAGCGCAATGACATGGTGCAGTACTTTGCCGAGCTGCTCGATGGCTTCGTCACCACCGAAAACGGCTGGGTCCAGTCTTATGGCTCCCGCTGCACCCGTCCGCCAATCGTTGTTGGTGACATCTCCCGCCCTGCTGCGATGACCACCGAGTGGTCCAAGTACGCGCAGTCGCTCTCGGAGCACCACGTCAAGGGCATGCTCACCGGTCCGGTGACCATCCTGGCATGGTCCTTCGTGCGCGATGATGTGCACCAGTCCGTCTCCGCGGACCAGCTCGGCGTCGCGCTGGCGGATGAGGTGCACGACCTGGAAGAGGCCGGCATCGACATCATCCAGATCGACGAGCCCGCCCTGCGCGAGCTGCTGCCGCTGCGCGAGGAAGACCGCAAGGCCTACTTGGACTGGGCCGTGCGTTCCTTCCGCCTGGTAGCCCTCGAGGCCAAGCCGACCACCCAGATCCACACCCACCTGTGCTACTCCGAGTTCGGCCAGATCATCGATGCCGTTGCCGGCCTGGATGCCGATGTCACCTCCATCGAGGCGGCCCGCTCCCGCATGGAACTACTGGAGGATATCGACGAGACCTTCCACTCCGAAATCGGCCCGGGCATCTACGATATTCACTCCCCGCGCGTGCCTTCCGTAGCGGAGATGGCCGAGCTCATCCGCGCCGCGCTCAAGCACGTGCCGGTCGAGCGCCTGTGGGTCAACCCGGACTGTGGCCTGAAGACCCGCGGCTACGAGGAGACCGAAGCCTCCCTGCGCAATATGGTGCTGGCTCGCGATGAGGTGCGCGAGTCCCTCTAAATCCTCCCTAATCGCACCGCAATCCCGGCCGGGTAAAGAATAAAAATTCTTACGTGGCCGGGATTTCGCGCTGTGCCTTGCGGCGCTTATTGATCCAGCCGATGATCATCGGCAGCACGGAAATTGCCACCACGATCAGCATGATGATGTCGATGGAGTGAGCAATGCCCGGGATGCCGCCCAGCAGTACGCCGACGAGCAGCATGGAACCTACCCAGCCTATGCCGCCGAGGATATTCCAGCGCAGGAACGAGGAGTAGCCCATTTCTGCGGTACCCGCGGCGAAGGGGACGAAGGTGCGCACAATCGGCACGAAGCGGCCCAGTACTAGGGCCACCGGGCCGTGGCGCTGGAAGAAGTCCTCCGCGCTATCGAGGTGTTCGGTGCGCAGGACGCGGGCATCGTCCTTGAAGAGCTTGCGGCCAAAGCGGCGGCCTAAATAGAAGCCCACCTGGTCGCCGGCGAAGGCGGCCACCGCGGCCACGACAAAGAGCAGCCAGGCGTTGATGTCGAGCTCGTGGCGCAGGATGGCCGCGGTAACGAGCAGTGAATCACCCGGCAGAAATGGGAAAAGCACGCCGGACTCGATGAAGATGACGACGGCGACGCCGAGGAGGATATAAGGTCCGAAACTCTGGAGCAGCGAGCCCGCGTCCATGAGGTTGTGGAGGGAGGACAAGAAATCCATGTGCGGATCCTTTCTTAGTGATTCCTTTAGTATCCTCCGCAAACTGCAAAGTGGCTGCGAATCCGCTGGGTGTCCGAATGGAACCGGTATGTTTCTTTTCTCCTCCTAGCTTCCGGGTAAGAAACATCACTAGCGTGGGAGTATGAACCACTCCGCATTCCGCAATAGTCAAGACACTTTCCTCTCCGACGCCCTCGCTGGACTCATCGCCAACCACCCCGATGCCCGCTGGCACGACGTCGGATTCATCGGCCGTACCACGCCGCTGCGCACCGCGGATGGCGATCCGGCAGTGGCGGTGATTTCCGGTGGCGGTTCCGGTCACGAACCGATGCACGCCGGGTTCGTCGGCCAGGGCATGCTCGCCGCGGCCTGCCCGGGACTGCTGTTTACCTCCCCGAACGCGGTCCAGGTCAGCGAGGCCACCCAGTGGGCTGACCAGGGCAGGGGAGTAGTCCACGTGGTGAAGAACTACACCGGTGACGTCATGAACTTCACCGTCGCCCGCAACGCCGCCGCGGCGGTAGATACCCGCACGGTGCTGGTGGCTGATGATATTGCCACCGATGGCAACGAGGACGGCCCCGGCCGCCGCGGTACCGGCGCGACCATCCTGGTGGAAAAGGTCGCAGGCGCCGCCGCCTACCGCGGCGATGACGTGGACACAGTCGCCGAGTTGGGCAAGCGTGCCGCGGAGAATTCCCGCAGCATGTCCGTAGCGCTGGGCGCCGGCTTCATGCCGACCACCGGCCGCGAAACCTTCGATCTGGAAGCCGGCCAGATGGAGGTGGGCGTGGGCATTCATGGCGAGCCGGGCACGCACACCGAGCAGGTAGATAGCGCGAGCGCCATTGTGAACCAGGTCCTGGAAAAGATCGTGCCCGCCCTCGACCTGGGCCACGGCGATGAGGTGGTGTGCTTGGTCAATGGCCTCGGCGGCACTACCCCGCTGGAGTTGAGCCTGCTCTTTGGTGAGGCCTCCGCGCAGCTGGCCCAGCGCGGCATCACCGTCGCCCGGTCGTTGGTGGGCTCCTACGTCACCGCGGTCAATATGCACGGCGCTTCCTTTACGCTGCTCAAGGCGGATGCGGAGCTGCTCGAGCTTATCGACGCCCCCACCTCCGCCCCTGCCTGGCCCCATACCCTAGGCGGTGCGAAGGCGGTGGAACCGGCCACCATCACCTTCCAGGATGAGCTGCCCACCGAGGGCGAGGAAAATCAGTGGCTCACCGCCTTTGTGGAACGCCTCCAAGCCTCCTTTGAGGCGTTGACTGAGCTGGATCGCAAGGCCGGCGACGGCGACTTTGGCCAGAACATGGAAGCGGCCTTCGGCGGCATCGAGCTTCCCCTGCGCGGCACGGATACGGAGATCCTCACCGGGCTGGCCAAGCGCCTGCTCGTCCTCGCCGGCGGTACCTCCGGTGCGGTCTTTGGCACCCTCTTTACTGAGCTGGCCCGCGCGGAGTCGCTGGCGGATGGGCTCAATGATGCGGCCGACCTCATCCACGAGCTTGGTGGCGCTCAGCGCGGTGATCGCACCATGCTCGATGCCCTCATCCCAGCCGCAGAAAAGGCCCGTGAACTAGGTGCGAAGGATCCGGACGCGGAGACTTTGCAGGCGCTTTTCGACGCCGCGCATGCCGGCGCCCTCGACACCGAGGACCTCGCTGCAAAGAAGGGCCGTGCCTCTTACCTGGGAGATCGCAGCAAGGGCGTTATCGATCCGGGCGCCATCGTGGTCAGCTGGCTCTTTGGGGGAGAACCTCTCTCAGTGCGCTAAGCGAGCGCAGATCTCCATCACCAGCACGGTCGAGATGGAGCGCTCGCAGCCCTGCTTTGCGCGCACCCTGCACATCATTGGCCAGGGAATCGCCCACCATGAGCGTGTCTGCGGGGGCCGCACCCAGCTGATCGCAGGCGGCGAGGTAAGCCGCGCGCTGCGGTTTGGGGCAGCCGAGGTCGACGGTGGGGATAAGGAGGACGTCGGCAAGCGCAAGGCCTGTCGCCTCCAGCTTGGCCTGCTGCATCTCGCGCTCGCCGTTGGTGAGAACGCCCACCTGGAAGCCGGACTCGAGGGCCCAGGTGAGGGTGGGCAGGGCGTCGGCAAAAGCGCGCCACTGCTCCCGGTAGGCGGAAAGATAGCCGTCATAGGCGGCCAGCGCCTCAGCATCGTTCATCTCCCGGCCGAGGAATTCGCGGCAGCGCGCCGCCCGCTGGCCGTGGTGGGAGACCTCGCCGCGCTCATAGGCTTGAAACCACTTTCGTTCAATGGCCGCGAACCGCGCATGCTGGCCCTCGGGCAGTCCTAGCTCGCGGCACCATTGATCCACTGCGTCCCGGGCCGCGCCGGTGTGGTCGAGCAAGGTGTCATCCAGATCAAAAAGTAGCGCGCGAATCATGCCTTCAGGCTAGCGCGATCGCTGACAGCGTTATGCCATGCGCGGCAGGCGCGCGTTAAATTCTTTACAATGGCTGGCATGACTCAGAAGACCGCAACTGCAACGATGCATACCAACTACGGTGACATTGTTATCGATCTCTTCGGTAACCACGCACCGGTAACCGTTGAAAACTTCATTGGCCTAGCCAAGGGCGAGAAGGACTACTCCACCCAGAACGCAAAGGGCGAGCAGTCCGGCCCGTTCTATGACGGCGCAATCTTCCACCGCATCATCGATAACTTCATGATCCAGGGCGGCGACCCTACCGGCACCGGCCGCGGTGGCCCGGGCTACCAGTTCCAGGACGAGTTCCACCCGGAGCTGCAGTTTGACCGCCCATTCCTGCTGGCCATGGCCAATGCCGGCCCAGGCACCAACGGCTCCCAGTTCTTCATCACCGTGGCGCCGACCCCGCACCTGAACAACCACCACACCATCTTTGGTGAGGTTACCGATGCTGCCTCCCAGGAGGTTGTGTCCAAGATCGCCAAGGTTGATACCGACCGCATGGACCGTCCGCACGAGGACGTTGTTATCGAGTCCATCGATATCGCGTAATCGCCTTTTCCCTCGGGCCCGTCACCGCATTATCCATGCGGCGGCGGGCTTGTTGCAGTTTTACCCCGAGCCATCCACCACTAGACCTGCCCCAAGGACTGACAACTTTATGACCATGGTGAGAAACTATATCCGCGCTACCCCGGCGACCGCGCTCATTGCCGCCGTTTGCATCATTGCTTGGCTTATTACCGCGGTGCAGGCCAGCACGCTAGGAGCCACCTTCTATGATTCCCCGCTCGCAGCGGATTGGGGCCTGTGGGGACCGGATTATCCCTTCCGCCCTCAGGCTGCGCTGTCTTCGGAGTTTATGCACCTAGACGCGGGCCACTTGGCGGTGAATATGGTCATGCTCTTGCTCATAGGCAGGGAAGTGGAGCGGGCGCTTGGCACTGCGCTGTACCTCGCCGCCTACCTCATTTCTTGCCTCGGCGCGTCCGCCATGATCCTGACATTCGACTTTGATACCCCCACCGTCGGCGCCTCGGGTGCGCTCTTCGCGCTCATGGCCATGCTGGTGGGTGCTTACCGCCAGCGCGGGCTCGATCTCCGCGCGCCCATTGCCCTCGTTCTGGCGAATGTGGCCTATACCTTTCTAGCCGATGGCGTATCCCTGTGGGGACACCTTGGCGGGTTGTGCACAGGCATCGTGTTGAGCCTTTTCCTCTATCGAAAAAGCCCCACCCTCCGCTGGGGCGGCGTTGCTGCGGTGGCCGCGGTAGTCCTCGCACTATTAGCCCACCAAGCTGGGGTTTGGGGATAACTGTGGAATTTGATCACCGGAAAGCGTGTGCGAAAGAATTCCACAATGCTTATCCACATTGTGAATAACTACATTTTTGTAATTTACCGAACGCCTTTCCGGAGTTTTCCCTGATCACGCTGGTCTAGCCCGTGCGAAAGGGTGAAAATCAGCTTGTGGAAGCCCGTGAAAACAGTTATCCACAGGGTGTTAATAATTGTGTGAAATTCACATTTCACAGGTTTTCTCCACAGCCTGTGGATAACTTTCTACCCATTGTGTTAACAAGACTGATAAATTTGGGCATTGACCTGCATAAGGAGCATTGTGGATTATCAACCTCGCGCTGTGATCGTCGGCGCAGGCCCGAATGGGCTCACGGCCGCGGCGCGGCTGGCTATGGCCGGATGGCGGGTGGATATCTTCGAGCGCGCCGGCCGGGCCGGTGGTGCGGCGGCATCCTCCGCGGAGATTTTCCCGGGTACGATTGTGGATCTCGGCGCGGCCGGGCACCCCTTTGGCGTAGCGAGCCCGGCTTTTCGCGCCCTCGACCTGGAAGCCCACGGTCTGCGGTGGTGCAATGCGCCTTATCCCATGGCCCATCCGCTAGAAGGCGCGCCGGCCGGGATCTTGCACGGTTCTTTGGCGGATACGGCGGCGGAGTTGGGGACCGATGCCCAGGCGTGGAGGCGGCTGCACGGGCACATCGTCCGCCACATCGATGAGCATGTGGATAACGCGCTTACCCCGTTGGTGCGTTGGCCCGAAAGACCCGTGCGCTTGGCGCAGTTTGGCGCGGCCGGAGTCTTGCCCGCCAGCAGCTTGGCGCGGGCGGCCTTCCGCACGCCCCAGGCCCGCGCGCTCTTTGCAGGCAGCGCGGTCCACGCGATTACCTCGCCCACCACGCCTTTGACCTCAGCGTTCGGCCTGCTCTTTGGCGGGCTGGGCATGACCCGCGGCTGGCCCGTGGTGGAGGGTGGCACCGGTGCTCTTATCGACGCCCTCCTTAACCTCCTGCGCTCCCACCACGCCCGCCTCCACACCGGATGCGAGGTCACCGATCTGCGGGAACTGCCTCAGGCCGATGCGACCATCCTGAACCTCACCCCGCGCCAGATAATGCGGCTGGGCGGTCTGGAACTGCGGGACGGCAGCCGGCGGAGCCTGGCGCGCTGGCGCTATGGCAGCGCCGTCTTCAAAGTGGACTTCCATCTCAGCGAACCCGTCCCGTGGGCCGATCCGCGCGTGGGTCAGGCCGGCACCGTGCATGTGGGTGGCACTTTGGAGGAAATATGTGGGGCTGAGGGGGACGTCGGCAAGCGGCGCATGCCTAAGCGACCCTTGGTATTGGCATGCCAGCAATTTGTTGCCGACCCCTCCCGAGGGCAAACGCTGTGGACCTATGCGCATGTCCCGCGCGGCTATGTGGAGCGCTATCCGGGCGAGGTCACCGAGCTGATTGCCGCCCAGATCGAGCGCTTTGCCCCCGGATTTCGCGATACCATCCTGTCGACCCACGCTACGAGCCCGGCCGATCTGGAGCGATGGAATCCCAATCTGGTGGGCGGCGATATTGCCGGCGGCGCCATGAATGGGCTGCAAACCCTCCTGCGTCCACGCTTGTCGGCCCATCCGCAGCGCCTCGCCCCGGGGGTCTTCATGGCCTCTAGCTCCGCCGCTCCTGGCGCTGGCGTGCACGGCATGCCGGGGTGGTGGGCCGCCGAAGAAGCGCTTAGCGCGTGGAGCGACGCTGCCAAATAAAGAAGCCCGCGCCGATGAGCCAGAGAGTCGCGGCGGCGAAGTACCCAGGAATGGTTGTGGTGCGGGGGAGGTAGGAACTGCCTGGGATGAACCCGGCAACCACGGGCTCGAGGAGGAAGCCAAGGACGGCGAGATAGTCGAACCAGCGGAACCGTGCTGCGGCCGCGCCGGCTAGCCCCAGAACGGGTCCAGAGATGAGCGCTAGGAGGAACCACTGGGCGTTGTACTCGAATGCCTCGCGCCAGTTATACACACCGAAGACCACGAGCAAGGCGTAGTGCACGGCCAGCATCATAAGGATGATTCCCGTGCTGGCCAGGAGTGCTTTGAGCCACCGGCCTGGAAAATCCTTACCCATGAGGTAGCTAAAGATTCCCCACACCATGCCAGAGCCCAAGACGTTGCCTAGGTAGTTGCGCACGGAAAGGCGGAGGGGAGCGGCGCCGGTGAGGAGGGTGGCGTCGGCAAACGCGATATGCACGACCGCGTAGGCAACCGCAATGATGAGGCCAGCAGCAAGAATATGGCGAGACATGTGGCTCCTAGGTATGAAAAATCCTCGCCACCTACAGGAAGTAGGGAGCGAGGGAACAGGCTGGGAGCTCTAGCTTAGCGCCAACCCATGGTCATCAACAGGCCAATGATGGCGAGCCCGAAGCCAATGCCGTAATTCCAAGCGCCGAGGTCTGCCATGAATGGGATATCCTGGCCAGCGAGGTAATTGACCACGAGCCACAGCAGGCCGATGACCATCAGGCCCAGCATGATGGCGACGTACCACTTCGGGGTGCCCTCAGAATTGATCTTGACGGGCGTGCGGTTGGTAGCAGAGCTCGAGGTAGGGACGGAGGAGCTCTGGGAAATCTTTGACTTCGGCATAAGATACCTTTTCTAGATTTAAGTTCTTATCTAAGTTCGTACTGAGGCATTAGGATACCAGCAGTTATGGCTGCGGCAGAAGTGCAGCGGGGTCGAAGTTCCACAGGCGGATATCAATATTTTGATCCTTGCGCATGGTATCGCCCGGGTTCACAGACGCCCAGCCAATCTTATTGGCATCCACCAAGGCACCGGTAGGTGCCGGCTCGCCCACGATGAACCGCCCGGTCCAGCCGGCCTCCCGCAGCGCAGCCTCCGCCTGGCCTTCATTCTTGCGTACCAGGTCAGGGGCCTTAAAGAGCATTCCATTGGATACCTCAACGGTAACGGGCTTGCCCTTTTCCAGCTCCGCGCCCTGATTGGAGACGCTAAGCACCGTGCCCTTCGGCTCCAAGGAATCTACCTCGCGCACGTCTACGTCAAAATCATTCGACTCTAGGCGGCTCTGGGCATCCTCGACATTCATGCCGGCAACATCGGGCACGCGCTTCTTCTCGACGCCCTTAGATACCGTTACCCGAACCTTGGATCCCTTGGACAGCTGCGTGCCGCCGGCCGGATCCTGCTTGATGATTTGGCCGGCCGGTACTTCATCGTTTTCTTCCGAGACATCGGAATTAAGCGCCAAGCCTGCCTCTTGGAGGGCCTGGGATGCTTCGTCCAAGGTCATGCCGGTGATATCCGGAACGTCCGTAATCTCCTTGCCGGAGGAAACAGTTAAGGTCACCGAGGCATTCTTCTGCAGCTCGGAGCCTGGAGCCGGATTAATGCGGATGGCATTATTGCGTGGAATATCCGGGTTGGCCTCCTCATTGACGGTGACCTGCAGACCCATGCCTTCCAGTTCCTCGACCACCTCATTGCGCGGGCGGTTTTCCACCTCTGGCACGGTGATTTTGTCCTCGCGGGCCGATTGGGTCTGGCGTGGCTTATCCTCAGAGTCTTTATCGTTGGAGAAGAAATCCCAGGCGAAGTAGCCCACAATGGCCACCAAGAGGGCAGCCAGGAAGGCTGCCAGCCACTTCATCCAGCCGCCACCCTGATTGTCATCGTCCTCGGTGGGGCGGGTGGACTGGATTGGCGCCCGGTGCGCGGCCGCAGCTGGTGCGGCGGCGCCGACCATTTCGGTAGGCTGCTCGTCTTCTTCCTCGTTGACGTGCATGCGCGCTGCAGCGGTGACTTGCCCATTGCGCAGGCGCTCCAAATCGCCGGCCATCTCCCAAGCGGACTGATAGCGATCCGCCGGGTGCTTGGCCATAGCGGTAAGTACTACCGCATCGATATTGACGCGTTGGGTAGGAGTCAGCGAGGGATCCGCAATGAGCTCCGACGGCGGCGTCGGCTCTTCCTGCACATGCTGATACGCAACTGCAAAGGGGGTTTCGCCCTCAAAAGGAGTATGGCCGGTAAGCGCCTCATAGAGCACGCAGCCCAGCGCATAGACATCGGAGCGGGCATCCGCGTTCTTACCGCGGGCCTGCTCCGGAGAAAGGTACTGGGCGGTGCCGATAACGGCGGAGGTTTGCGTCATCGCCGAGGTGGAATCATCCAAGGCACGGGCAATGCCGAAGTCCATCACCTTCACCTGGCCGGTGTTGGTGAGCATAATATTTGCCGGCTTGATATCGCGGTGGATAATACCGGCCTCGTGCGAGGCTTGTAGTGCATCCGCTACCGGTTTGAGGATATCTGCCGCCTCCTGGGCGGACAGGGCGCCATCCTCGCGAATGATATCGCGCAAGGTGCGGCCGTTGACCCGCTCCATGACGATATATGGGATGGTCATGCCATCCAGCTCGGTTTCACCGGTGTCATAAACCGCCACGATATTGGGGTGATTCAGCTTGCCCGAGTTCTGGGCCTCGCGGTAAAAACGCTCGCGGAAGTTGACGTCGCGCGCCATTTCCGGTCGGAGCATCTTTACCGCTACCTGGCGGCCTAGGACGGTGTCTTCGGCAGCATAGACCTCAGACATGCCGCCGGCGCCGATGATCTCGCCTCTCCGATAGCGGTCATTGACCATCGCTTAGTCACCCTCCTGTGTAATTAGATCGGCCAAGTCTCCGGGGAGCTCATTAGCCTGCGAGTTTACTGGAGTATCCAGCTCAGGTGTAGTTTCAACGTGCGTATCCTGCGGATTCTGTTGCGTTGGTATGGCCGGGGGCTGTTCCTGGCGAGTAGGCGAGTGGCGCGTGGGTGCCTCGCGGTGAGTCGTGCGCGGGGCTTCTTCCAGATTGGATTCTTGCGGCTCCGTCTCTGTCACTGTCACCGGTTCCGGGGCCTCTTCCGTATCTTCGTCCGGGGTGTCCTGCGGGGTGGTGGTGGGATCGCGGTACTCCGTAACCACCGAGGTCTCCGGTGTGCTGGAGGGCTCGCTTTCTCCCTCGTTATCGCTCAAGTTGTGGTAGGCAGCGTAACCGCCGCCGGCCACGGCTGCGAGGAGCAGGGTGATACCCAGGCCCTTCAGGAAGGAGGAGCCGCCCTTGGATTCCTTAGCCGGAGCGGTTCCCGCAGCCGGATGGATGGTGGTGGGCTGGGCAACGTTGCCCAACATCTCCGTCGATGCGGACGGGGAGGGCTCGGGTGCGCGTTGCGTTATTGGGGCGGACTTAGGCTGCGGCGGGCGCTTGCCCAAGCGAACTGCGGAGATGGCCAGGGTGAACTCATTGCCATCGGCATAGCGGGTGGCCGGATCCTTGCGCAACGCAATGCGAATGAGCTCGCGCGCAGGGGCGCTGATATTCGTCGATAGTGGCTCCGGCTCCTGGTTGATGTGGGCCAAAGCGATGGATACGGAGGAATCTCCGGTAAAGGGACGCTTGCCGGCGAGCATTTCATAGCCGACGACGCCGAGCGAATAGACATCGGAAGCCGGCGTGACGTCCTTGCCCTGTGCTTGCTCGGGCGATACATACTGTGCGGTACCCACCACCATGCCGGTGCGGGTCAGCGGCACGGCCGCGGCCGCCTTGGCAATGCCAAAGTCCGTGATCTTGACCTGGCCATTTTGCGTAATGAGGAGGTTGCCAGGCTTAATATCGCGGTGGACCAGCTCCATTCGGTGAATGATGGATAGTCCATGCGCCGCCTGCTCGAGGACGTCGAGAGCGAGCTCTTCTTGCAGCGTATTTTCGCGCGCCAAAAGGTCCGCGAGGGATTCGCCGCGCACATACTCCAAGGCCATGAAGCAGAACTTGCGGCCGTTATCCTCTAGCTCGCGGTAGTCATAAGTGGCCACCACGTTCTCGGACTGAATGGATTCGGCCGATTTCGCCTCGTTGCGGAAGCGCGAGAGGAACTCCTGGTTATCGGAAAATTCCGGACGCAGAACCTTGAGTGCTACCTCACGATCATTGCGGGTGTCATCAGCCAGCCACACGGTGGACATTCCGCCGTGGCCGATTACCCACTGCAGCTCGTAGTCGCTGCCAATCAGTGCCTGGAGATGTTCCTTATTCTCGGCGCTATTCATTACTGCTCCCCCTGGTATGCGCGCAGGATGGCGCGGCCAATTGGGCCGGAAACCTTGCCGCCCGTCGCGGACTCACCTAAGTTACCACCATTTTTCACTACGACGCCCACTGCAATATCCCGCTCCGGATCGAAGGCGACGTACCACACGTGCGGGGCCAGCCCCTCGCCGTGCTCGGCGGTGCCAGTCTTCGAGGCAAAGCCATTACCGTCATATCCGGCGGAGGAACGCTCGGAGGCGTACATCAAGTCAGTGAGCGTCGCCGCAGTTTCCTCATTAACCGCCTGGTCCGCCTTCTTTGGTTTGGTGGTGCGAACGTCCTTCATCTGGGCGTCGGTAATGCGATTGACCAGGTAGGGCTGCATGCGGGTGCCCTTATTGGCTACGGTGCCCGCCATGACGGCTGCCTGCAGCGCGGTCATGGTGACGTCGCGCTGGCCAATGGCGGACTGCGCCGTGGCCGCCCCATCCGGCAAATCGCCCAAGGTGCCGGCGGAGGTAGACACGCCGAGGTCATAGTTCTCGCCTACGCCAAAGGCCTTGGCGTACTTGCGCAACTCATCAGCGCCGAGCTGCTCCGACATCTCCACAAACGCGGTATTGCACGACAGCGCGAAGGCGGTCTGCAGGGTCACCGCATCCTGGCCGTTGCACTTTTGGTTGGCATAGTTAGTCAGCTCCGTCACCGTGTCTGGCAAGGTAATGACATTGGAACCGGTCAGGGTGGAGGAAGGATTAAAACCGTTGTTCAGGCCCGCCGCGGTGGTAATGATCTTGAAGATGGAACCCGGAGGCAGCGTTTCTGCACCGGCGTGGTTGACCAGCGGCTGTCCCTCTTGCTCTTGCAGGTTGGCCCAAACATCCTCGGCGGAATCACCCATTAGATCATTGGGGTTGTAGCCGGGGTTGGAGGCCATAGCCAGGATCTTGCCGGTGGAGGGCTGAATGGCAACCGCCGAGCCCTCGTAACCTGGGCCCACAAGCTGATCGTAAGCCGCCTGCTGGAGTGCAGGATCGATGGTGACCTCTACATTTGCACCCTGCTTCGGCTTATCGGCTAGAGCATCGAGCCAGTTTTGCTTCATTAAAGAATCATCAGTGCCATTGAGGATGTCATTTTGGGAGGACTCTAGTTCCGAGGCCCCAAATTGGCTCGACAAGTAGCCGGTTATGTTGCCAAAGGCCGGTGAATCAATGGGGTAGGAGCGCGAATAGGTCTCGTCTGGGTTCTGCGTCGACTGTGCCAATACGGTATTACCCGCAAAGATTTGGCCGCGCGGGGTGGTCTGCATTTCCATGAAGCCGCGCATATTCCGCGGATTATGGGCATATTTATCTTCAGAAAAAGCCTGAATCACCGTCAAGTTGACCAGCAAGATGGCCGTCAAAATGATGGCGAACAAAGACACTAGGCGGATGGATCGATTCATCGGTGAGCCTCCTGGACCGACGGGAACATGGAGGTATCGCTCGGAGCAGTGCCCGAGGTCTCCTGCATGGGGCGACGAGCCGCGTTAGAGATCCGCAGCAGAATCGCCAACAACACGTAGTTAGCCATGAGAGAGGAACCACCGGCAGACATGAATGGTGTGGTCAGGCCGGTCATCGGCAGCAGTGCAGAGATGCCGCCTGTGACCACGAAAACCTGCACGGCCAAGGTAAGAGAAAGACCAGATGCTACCAGCTTGCCGTAGGTATCGCGGGTGCGCAGAGCGGTACCGAAACCGCGGGTGGTCAGCATACCGAAAAGCACCAGTACGGCGGCTAGGCCAATGAGACCGAACTCCTCACCGATTGCGGCAAGGATGTAATCCGAGTGGGCCACCGGAACTAGTTCTGGATGCCCCTCGCCCAAGCCGCTGCCAGAGATTCCGCCTGAAGACAAGCCGAACAACGACTGGGAGAGCTGGAAACCCGTGACGTCATAGTTTCCCAGTGGGTCGAGGAAGTTAGAAAAGCGTTGCTGGATCTTGGAGGAAATCTGGTAGATGCCAAAACCTCCGACGCCGACGAGAACGACACCGATAAGCAGCCAGCTCACCCGGCCGGTGGCCATGAATAGCATGCCGAGGACGGTGCTAAACAGTAGAAGTGCCGGGCCGAAGTCATTGGAAATGCCCATGATGACGATCGCGATGGCCCACACGATCAGGATGGGTGCGAGGTCGCGAAGGCGCGGCAGGGAGATACCCAGTACTCGGTATCCCGCTACGGTAAACAGGGAGCGCTTTTGCGTCAGTAGCATGGCAAAGAACAAGATCAACAAGATCTTGGAGAACTCACCCGGCTGGATGGAAAAGGGGCCCAAGTTTATCCAGATGCGTGCCTCCACGTCCTCAGGCTGCGGCCATACCAGTGGCAGGGCCAGTAGGACAAGGCCTGTGGCGCCCAAGATATAGGAATAGCGCGTCAGCGAGCGGTGATCCTTCAAAATGGCTAAGACCAGCACAAAGAGCACGAGTCCGACGATGGTCCACATGACCTGACGCACCGCGAGCCCGCTTTCTTTAACCAGATCCAGGCGGGCCAACATGATGAGCCCGATGCCATTGAGGATCGCCACAATCGGCAGCATGATCTGATCGGCATAAGGCGCTAAAAAGCACATCACCAAGTGGGCAACAGTAAAGACTCCAATGAACCCGCCAATGAGATAAACCAGGTCCATGGTCAGCGCGTTGTCTTGGGATAGCTCCAGGCTGACCAAAGTGATAGCGAAGACAATGGCGGCTAGGATGAGCAGGCCGAGTTCGGTGCCTCGGCTAAAAAACTTTTTCACAACCTACACCTCCCGGCAGGTAACGCCAGGCTTGTTTTTCTTGGCATCTTTTTTATCTTTTTGGCTTGGTGCAGTGATACATGGCTTGAGCGCCTTATCGCCCAAATCATTGATCTGTTGCTGCACCTCACCTAGATCACCAGTGGAGAGATGGTCGACGGCGCTGCGTTCAGATTCCGGCAGGTCCGTGACCTTCAGTGGCGTGAAGTCGCCCTCGCACGGCTGGCTGGAAAATAGCAGCGAGTTGCTGTCATTAATGCATACGTTTTGGTGTGTGGAGTGTAGTTCCTTGCCAAAGACGGAGTAGTCAGCACCCTGTTGGATGGTGATTTCCTGTGCCTCGTTGGTGGCCACGTAGTAGTTATTGGACAAGAAGTTCTTCGCCCACAGTCCGGCACCGATGACCAACGCTAGGACGATGAGCAAGGCGATGAGTACCTTCCAGCCGATCTTTCGGCCGGAAGTTTCGTCCTCCGCTTCGTCATCAGCTGGCTCGGGGCGCTCCTCCTCACCATCGGCCATGACGGCCGGTGGAATTACTTGAGGCTTGCGGGAGAGCTGTGCCGCCCGCGAGGCGGAAGAATCCGGATGGGTTGGTTCTTCCGTAGGACCCGCGAGAGCGCCTACGCGGAATGGTTCGTGCTCCTGGGGGCTTTTCTCGGTTACTTCACCGATAACCACGGTGACATTATCTGGACCTCCGGAGCGGATAGCTAGGTCCACTAGGGCGGATCCGGCCTGTTCGATGCTGCCTTGCCCCAGTGCGGTTTCAATAGTGGAGGCTGTTACCGGATCAGAAAGCCCGTCGGAGCACAACAGGATACGGTCGCCGGGCTTGGCGTCGAGGGTAAATAGCGTTGCCTCGACTGGGCGGCCCGTGTAGGCCTTTAGGATGAGGGACTTTTGCGGGTGCGACGAGACGTCGCCTGGGTCCAGTTCGCCCTTATCCACCAAGGATTGCACGTAGGTATCGTCCTTGGTGATCTGCTTGAGCTTGCCGTCGCGCAGCAGGTAGCCGCGGGAATCACCTACGTGGCAGACGCCGAAATCCGTGCCGTTGAAGAGCATGGTGGACAGCGTGGTGCCCATGCCTTCGGTTTCTGGATGCGCCTTGACGTGATCACTAATGGCCTCATTGGCCTGCTCGGCGGCCGCTTCCAGCAGGGCCTTGGTGTCTTCCTGGCCCGGATCTTGGTCCAAGATTTCTAGGTGGTTGACCATCAGCTCGGAGGCCACCTCGCCCGCCGCGTGGCCACCCATGCCATCGGCCAAGATCAGAAGGTGAGGACCGGCGTAGCCTGAGTCCTCGTTGTTGTCGCGAATGAGGCCGCGATCGGACTTAGCAAAGAAGTTCAGCTTCAGTGTCATGCGTTCAACCTCACGGTAGTGCGCCCCAGCTTAATTTCGGAGTCCGCGCCGACTACCTCGGGTTGGTCGATGCGCACGCCATTGACAAAGGTGCCATTGCGAGATTCCAAATCTTCCACAACCCATTCTCTACCGCGGCGGAATAGCCGGGCATGGTGTCCGGAAGAATAATCGTCGCCCGTGACAAAGTCGCAGTCAGAGGCGCGGCCTAGCGTGCAGTCCTCCAACGTGCCCAATTCCATATGGGAACCCTGCAGGGGACCCTCCACGATGGACAGCTGCTTAATCGCTTCCCGACGCCGCGGTGCCCCCACCTTCTTCGACTGCTGGCGGATAGCACCAGCAGATTTATTAGTATCGCGGCGCATGGCGTTTAAGGCCACCAGGATAAAAATCCAGAGCAGAGCCAACAAGCCGATGCGAAGCGCCAGCATGATGACTGCATCCATGGCGACCTCCCTTCCTTAACTGAACTTAGTAGCTGTGCGAATCAAGGCCCGTGATGCGGACCTCGATGTGGGAATGGCCCATGGTGATCACATCGCCATCGGCAAGCAGCCAATTATCAATCGGCGTTTCATTCACCGTGGTGCCGTTGGTGGACTGCAAATCCACCAGAACCGCATCCTGGCCGTTCCAGGTGATTTCCGCGTGCTGGCGGGATACGCCAGTATCCGGCAGGCGCAGGTCGGCGTCGTTGCTGCGGCCGATAATATTGGAGCCTTCTTGCACGTGATACACGCGCGAAGAGCCATCCTGCAGCATCAGGTTGACTGCTGGGCCCTGCGGCTGCGGGGCGGGTTGACTATCTGGAGCAATGAAAGCGGTAGTTACCGCGTCATCAGCCGTATTCTCGTGCTGCTCGGTCATCTGGTCCTCCTGACCATCAAAGTCGTGGAAAATAGCCTCAAAACCGGTCTCTTCCGTGGGCTCGTGATCAATAAACGAGGACACGCGAAGCTGACCCGTGCGCAAACCAGATTCTTCTGCCACTCGCACGATCACGGGGCCCGCAAGGGACCATCCGCTATTGCGAATAAAGCGCGACAACTGGTCTGCACAATCGGCCGGCAAATTGCGATCCTGCGACAAGTTCTCCAAATCCTTGGAGGAGACACCCACAGTCATTACGTTCGGACTATAAAGGTTGTCATCGTCGCCGCGCGCAAGATTGTCCTGAGCCTCTTGCTTCAAAAGCTCATCAATTTCCGCGGGAACGACCTTGCCGCCGAAGACAAGGGCCATGCCATTATCAAGGCCGCGTTGCATGGCGGAGTCCAGCTTCGCCAGCTTTTCTAAAAACGCCACGAGCCATTCTCCTTTCCACCATGCAGCGATCAGTAGCGATCAGTATAGTTTGTTCACTCCCTCGAAACGTAGATGGCGACGCGAAAGTTCCCAGAAATTTCGCCACCCCCTCCTCGAAATAATCCACTTTTCCTGCAGATTTGTAGTTCAGTGCGATCTTCGTGGTATCTTTATCAAGTCGCTAAGACAACCACACCCTGCCCGGGTGGCGGAATTGGCAGACGCGCTGGCTTCAGGTGCCAGTGTTCGATAAGAACGTGCGGGTTCAAGTCCCGCCCCGGGCACCATGTGAAGTCTCGAGACATCGTTCCTATGGTGTCTCGAGATTTTTCGTTTTTGTTGTGCCCCGGGTGGCGGTGATTTCGTTGTCTTTTTGGTTGTAGTAGACCTTGTCGGCTTCCATCGTGTAGGCGGCTATTTGTTCCCCGGTTGCAGCTATTTTGATGGTGACGTGTTCATCTTTGCATGTCATGGTGATGGGTTTTCCTGTCCATCGGCGCCCGATGTATAGGCGGCGTAGTTTTCCGCGCCACCGCAGTGTAGTTTTGCCGTTTTTGCCTACTTTGTCTGTGCGTAAGCGAAATTCATGTGTGTGTTTGATGGATGCGGGTCTAGCTTTAGGCAGTGCGTTGTAGGCTTCGGCTGGGGTGTAGCGGTGTAGCGCTCTGTGTGGGCGTTTGTAGTTGTAGTATTCGATGATTTCGGTTAACTGTTCATTGAGTTCTTCGATGCTTTTAGCTGTGGCTTTGTTTGCAAGGGCTACTTTAAGTGTGTGATGGAAGCGCTCTACTTTTCCCTGGGTTTGGGGATGGTATGGCTTTCCGTTCTTTTGGATAATTGCTAGGTCTACTAGGAGTTGTTCGAAGCCGTTGCGGGTGGGTTTAGTGCGGTCACAGTTGGTGGTGAAGGCTCTACCGTTGTCGGTGAGGGTTGATTGTGGATATCCGTGACGTTTTCCTGCGTGGATGAAGCTTTCTAAGACATTTTCTACTGTGGCGTGTGTGTAGGCGTGGCAGGAAATGATGAACCTTGAGTGGTCATCGAGGATGGTTAAGATAGCGACTTTTCTATGGCCAGTTATTGTCCAGTCGCTGTAGTCCATTTGCCAGGTTTCGTTGGGCTGGTCTGCTTGAAACCGTCTCCATGAGCTGCGGGGACGCTTTTGCGGTTGTGGGGTGATGTGTCCGTTGTTGGCCAGTACTCGGTGAATGGTTGATGGTGCAGGGGCAGGATTGATGCCGTCGCGTTGCAAGTGCCACGCAATAGTATGTGCTCCTGCGTTTGTGCCTTGCTCTATGAGTTCTTGTCGTAGCTTTAGAATTCGGTCAACCACCGTGGGGGCTAGGGCTCGGGGATTGGTGTGTGGGCGCTTGGACCGGGGTTCTAAGGCCTCTATTCCGCCGTTGTGATAGCGGCGCTGAAGGGTTCGGATCCATCTGGTGCTGATGTTGAAGTGTTCGGCTGTTTCAGCTTGAGTCATGCCGGTAGCAAGCATTGTTTCAATGATGATTTTAGGGGCGGGTTTCGAGTTGTTCTCCACTTATTCAGCATGGCGGAACTATGTCTCGAGACATGCCGGTTCACCCCCGCGGGGCACTCCCGCCCAAAATCGTGCTGCCGGATCGATGTAACGAGACATTCCCGCAGGACAAACCGGAACGATCTCATAAGACATGCGGAACGATGTCATGGAACCAGACACCGCCCCGGGCACCATCGAAATCCGGGGATGGAAACCAAAGAAGTTTCCACTCCGGTTCTTTTTATTTTTCCTAATCGCTGTTCTTCTGCTTAGTGCGCAGCATATCCATGCTCATCAATCATGTACTGGGTAGCAGTATTTAATTCCTGCTGGGAAATATCCCACAAACTCGGCCCCCGCCGCTGACCCTCCCCAGTGGTCGTAGTAGCGGGGGTTGGGGTGGAGTTCGGATAGTCCTGCGAAGTGCTCATAGTACTAAGGCAACCACACTAACCTTGTGGACAACCCGCACACGGCTAGTGTGGTTATCCACAGAAATCCACGTTGGTTGCAGTGTTCGATAGCGTTTAGGCGGGCGTCGGTATGGGCCTCTTGGCTTGAGGCCATAGGCTTCTTAGAAAACCTCCTCAACCGCTACACCCCACGCATGCCGTGCGAGCCGGTCTTTGCGGTCATTGATACCGAAACCACCGGCTTTAACAAGCGCTACGACCGCATCATTGGACTTGCTGCCGTGCGCGCTGACGCATACTTCAATCCCGTTGACTCCTGGCACACATTGCTCACCCCTGACACCAACGCCGTGTTCACTACTCGGGGGACACCCCCGCCCACCTCGGCACTCAACCCTGCTGTGGGGGTTACTCGTAGCGAAGCGAGCTGAACATCCCGGTTTCCATGTGATAGGCGTTATGGCAGTGAAATGCCCACTCACCGGGGTTGTCAGCGATCAGGTCGGCGATCATGGTTTCACCGTGGCGGAGAAGGACGGTGTCCTTGCGTAGCCCGTCGCTGCCGGGCAGCGCCCACGTGTGGCCGTGGATGTGCATGGGATGGGGCATCATGGTCCTGTTGCGCATGACCATCCGCAGGCGCTGGCCCTCCTGCACGGTCGCGGAGGAGGATTGGCCGTCGGTGAGAATGCTCCATTCATACGGCATCATCTGCCCGCCCAGGTCGATGCTGACTTCTCGGTCTGGTGTGCCCTCGGGCAGGAGTGCACGGTCTGCTGGCTTCAGGGAGGACAGAAGCAGTCCGGTGGACGACAACTCGGGGAAGTCGACATCGGGGCGGGGGGCCTGGCCGCCGGCGGTGCGGATGACGGCGAAGGCGCGGTCATCCTTACCCACCGCCAAAGCCGTGAGCGGGAAGATGCCGTCGTCGAGGATGACCTCGACGTCGACACGCTCGCCCATCGACAGGTAGATCGATTCGGTCTTCCTGGGCTGGACAGGGAAGCCGTCGGTGTGGGTGACGGTCATGCGGTGGCCACCGAGGGCCACCTTGAAGATGGTGTCACCGCCGGAGTTGATAAACCGCAGGCGGGCCTTGTCGCCCGGGCGAGCCTCGAAGGTCCGGTGAGCACGGGGGATACGTCCGTTGATGAGGTAGTGCGGATACATCACATCGCCGGCATCCCCGCCCAGTACCCGGTCCGGGGTGCCGTGCATCATATGGCCGTGGCCTCCCATCCCCTTCTTCCCGTTATGGTCGCCCGAACCCATTCCGGTGAGCTTGTCGAGCTCATCGTCGGGAGTGCCCTGAATGCCATCGACCCAGTCGTCGAGCACGATGGTCCACTCGACGTCCTGGTCCTCAGCGTCTTGCGGGTCACGGATGATCAGTGGGGCGTGGAGGCCGCGATCAAGCTGCAGGCCGGAGTGGGAATGGTAGAAGTAGGTGCCACCGTGGGGGACTTCAAAAACATAGGAGAAAGACTTGCCAGGTTCAATGGGGTCCTGGGTCATGCCGGGCACACCGTCGGCTGCGTTGTGGAGTGCGATGCCATGCCAGTGGATGGAGGTGCTCTCAGGCAGTTCATTGGTGATATCGACCTGTAGGACGTCGCCGGCAGTGGCCTCAATGGCCGCATCCCCGGTGTCAGAGACGTATCCCCACGTCTTGGCTTCGATGCCGCCGATATCCAGAGAGAGGGGCCGGGCGTTCAGTGTCCGGCGCACCGTCGGCTCACCGAGCGCAGTGGGGGTGGGAGTGGGGCGAAGAGAGGAACCTGGTGCCGAGGCAGCGGGTCCAGGGTCGCTGGTGCAGGCGGCCACGGCCCCAGTGCCGGCGAGAACGAGCCCGCCGAGCAGAAACTGTCGTCGGGAAAACGCGTTCATCATGATTTGACCTTCCTTGGTGCTAGATTTCAGTGACACGGGAGACAGGCGCAGGTGAGGATCCTGCTGAGCCATTACGTCAGGCGCAGGTCTGTGACACAGGTGGCACCGTCGTCAGCGGTGGAAAACTCCGTGGTGCCGGTATGGCCCTGGTAGCTGACCTCAATCTGGCCGGTGGCATCATCGGGAAGCCAGAAGCCAATAAACCCGTTGTCGAAGGTGGTTGTCGTCTCGTCCACCAGCACCTCACCGGTCGCCTCATCGGTGATCGTGACCTGGATATCCTCATTGTCGAGTTCCCCCTGGCAGGTCGTGAGGCTGTGGTAGAAGCAGTCGTGGGTGGAGGTGAGATAGGGTGCGATCGAGACATACGTCTGATTGTCGGGAAGATCGAGCACAACTTCCTGGTCATCGCTCGAGAGCAGCAGTTCATCGGCACGCACTGAAGCGTTCAGATCCGTGGGACGCTCAGAGACCTTCTGCCGGTCGAGGTGATCAATGATCTCCACCGCGTCCATGCCGGCCAGGCCATGGGTAGTCAGGAATGTATCCTGGGACACCGTCCCGTCGGCGGTGGGTTCCGGGTCGGCGGCCGAACACCCCGTGAGGGCGAGGGCAAGGGCGGCGGCTGCGATCGCTGCTCGTTTCACGTCAATCTCCTTGGATCGTGGTAAGACCGTGAGAAGACACCGCCTCAAGGTCGATGCCATACCTTTATCTAGCACGGGTGCCTGACGGACTAGAAATCAAAAACCCTGCTCACAGCCTTATAACAGGGCGAAAAGGGGGTGAATTCGGTGGGCTGGGTCACCACCGGAACACCACCCCACAGCCGTGGGCGATGTCCTTCTACCCGCCCTAGGTATGCGGTGCAGACAGTGAAATCCCTGGTGGCGCCTGCTGAACCGAACAGGGGAGGCGATACCGCCGACCCGGGGTGGGGCACAGGGGTGACGGCGGTCGAAGGGTGATGTTTGAAGATTTGATGAAGATTTCCCCGCCGGGCACTGAGCGAGGGTGGTATTCCCCCCTGACCGGAGCGATACTGGGGTCTATGGCTGACCGCACACCGACCACCGCCACGCCCCCGGGGCGGGTGCTGGTCGTCGATGATGAACAACCCCTGGCTCAGATGGTGGCCTCCTACCTCATCCGGGCCGGCTTCGATACCCTCCAGGCGCACACCGGTACCCAGGCCGTGGACGAGACCCGTCGCTTTTCCCCCGATGTTGTGGTGCTGGATCTGGGGCTGCCCGAACTCGACGGCCTGGAGGTGTGCCGACGGATCCGCACCTTCTCGGACTGCTACATCCTCATGCTCACCGCGCGTGGCAGTGAGGACGACAAGATCAGCGGTTTGACCCTGGGGGCGGATGACTACATCACCAAACCTTTTAGCATCCGGGAACTGGTGACCCGGGTGCATGCGGTGCTGCGCCGTCCACGCACCAGCACCACCCCACCGCAGGTGACCACCCCCTTGATCGTTGGTGACCTCATCCTTGACCCCGTCGCCCATGAGGTACGGGTGGGGGAGACGACCGTGGAGCTCACCCGCACGGAGTTCGAGCTGCTGGTTGCCCTGGCCCTGCGCCCCGGCCAGGTGCTGACCCGCCACGACCTGGTCACCGAGGTCTGGGACACCACCTGGGTCGGTGATGAACGCATCGTCGATGTCCACATCGGCAACTTGCGTCGCAAGCTCGGCACCGACACCCAGGGCCGGGGGTTTATCGACACCGTGCGTGGCGTGGGCTACCGGGTGGGGCAGCCATGAATCACGGACCCGGCCTGACCTTCCGCTTCCTGGCCGCCCAGGTGTTGGTCGTGGTGATTAGCCTGCTGGTGGCCGCGGCCGTGGCCACGATGGTGGGCCCGACCCTGTTCCACGATCATATGCTGATGACCGGCCGGGAGGACCCTTCGCTGGAGCTGTTCCATGCCGAGCAGGCCTACCGGGGCGCCAACCTGATCACCCTGGCCGTCGCCCTACCCACCGCCTTGATCAGTGCCCTGCTGGCCAGCCTGTGGTTATCGCGTCGTCTGCGCACCCCCCTGCAGGATCTCACCCGCGCCGCTACCAGCCTAACGGCCGGCAACTCCCGTATCCGCGTGCCCGCCGGAAAAGCAGGCCCCGAGGTCACCACCCTGGCGCATGCCTTCAACACCATGGCCGACCGGCTGGAACACACCGAACAGGTCCGCCGCCAGATGCTCTCTGATCTGGCCCACGAAATGGGCACCCCCTTATCGGTGCTCACGGTCTACCTCGATGGTCTCCAGGACGGGGTCGTGGACTGGAATAATGCCACCCACACGATCATGGCTGACCAACTCACCCGCCTGACCCGGTTGATGGAAGACATTGACGATGTTTCCCGGGCCCAGGAACGCCGGATCGATTTGGACCTGGCGGAGGAAGGGCTCGGGGATCTGCTCCATACCGCCGCTGCTGCCGCGGGGGAAGCTTATGCTGACAAAGGCGTCGATTTACAGGTCGAGACCATTACGGACACCACCCGGGTGCTCGTGGACCGGCAACGCTTTGGCCAGGTGATGAGCAATCTCCTGTCGAACGCGCTACGGCACACCCCGGCCGGCGGGCAGGTCCGGATCAGCGTCCACCGACAGGGGGCGTCCACCGCGCTCATCCACGTCGCCGATGACGGCGAGGGCATCCCACCTGACCAGCTCGGACACATCTTCGAACGCTTCTACCGGGGGGATGCCGCCCGCAGCCGGGACAACGGCGGGGCCGGTATCGGTCTGACCATCTCCAAGGCATTGATCGAGGCCCATGGCGGCACTCTCACCGCCACCTCCCCCGGACCCGGTCGCGGAGCGGTGTTTGCCCTCCGCCTCCCGCTGTCCCCTCCCGACAGTGAGGAGGCTGCTCGGTGACCACACCCTGCCCCGCGTGAGGGCCGTGCCCTTCACCCCTTGAAAATATACCCCGGGGGGGTATACGCTAGGGAATATACCCCAGGGGGGTATGCGCTAGAGAGCGGCATCGCCGCACCCCACCGAACCGAAGGAGCTTTCCCATGATCACCTCCCCGCCCCGCCTCTTGCCGATGGCCTCCCACGGCTGCAGCTGTTGCGGACCTGCCTCACGTGCCGACACCGCCTCCACCCCTGCCACCAGCGACTCGTCAGCAGGAGGGTCCTCCCCTAGCTACCAGGTCACCGGCCTGACCTGCGGGCACTGCGCGAAAAGCGTGACCCAGGCCCTTCAGGCCCTCCCCCAGGTCGACGACGTCCAGATTGATCTCGCTGCTGGTGAAGTTTCCACCGTCACGGTCACCGGTGTCGTACCTCCGGAGATGGTTCGCCGGGCCATCGAGGAGGCCGGCTACACCGTCTTATCCTGATCAGTTTTACCCATCATCTCGACCCCGACCGGGTTGAGCGAAAGGAACGTCATGAGCACTCCCCACCATTCGGGTGATCACCATGGTGATCACCCCGCTCCGGAAACAGACCACACCCACCACCCGGATCATGCCGGCCAGGAACACCACGCGGATGCCGACACCCACGGCCAAGCGATGCCCCACGATCACCCACACTCCGCCCTGGACGAAGACCACCACGTTCATGGTCACGGCGAACACGCCGGACACAGCACCGCAATGTTTCGGGACCGCTTCTGGTGGTCGCTGATTCTGTCCATTCCCGTCGTTATTTTCAGCCCCATGGTCGCCAACCTGCTCGGCTACCACCTCCCGGCATTCCCCGGATCCACCTGGATCCCCCCGGTGCTGGGCACGATCATCTTCGTCTACGGCGGAACGCCTTTCCTCAAGGGCGGATGGAAAGAACTGAAATCCCGCCAACCCGGGATGATGCTCCTGATCGCCATGGCCATCACCGTGGCGTTTGTCGCCTCCTGGGTCACCACTCTGGGGCTGGGCGGTTTTGAGCTGGACTTCTGGTGGGAGCTGGCCCTGCTGGTGACCATCATGCTGCTGGGCCACTGGCTGGAGATGTCCGCTCTCGGGGCCGCGTCCTCCGCGCTTGACGCGCTGGCTGCCCTGCTGCCGGATGAGGCCGAGAAAGTCATCGACGGGACCACCCGCACCGTGGCCATCTCCGACCTGGTCGTCGACGACGTCGTGCTGGTGAGGGCCGGTGCCCGGGTGCCGGCCGACGGAACCATCCTCGATGGAGCCGCCGAATTCGATGAGGCGATGATCACCGGCGAATCCCGTCCCGTCTTCCGCGACACCGGTGACAAGGTGGTCGCTGGTACCGTGGCCACCGACAACACTGTCCGCATCCGGGTGGAGGCTACCGGCGGTGACACAGCCTTGGCCGGGATCCAACGCATGGTTGCCGACGCCCAGGAGTCCTCCTCCCGGGCCCAGGCCCTGGCGGATCGGGCGGCGGCGTTGTTGTTCTGGTTCGCGCTGATCTCCGCTCTGATCACCGCGGTGGTGTGGACCATTATCGGCAGCCCGGACGATGCCGTCGTGCGCACGGTCACGGTGCTGGTCATCGCCTGCCCGCATGCCCTGGGCCTGGCGATTCCGCTGGTCATTGCGATCTCCAGCGAGCGGGCCGCGAAATCCGGGGTGCTCATCAAGGACCGTATGGCGCTCGAGCGGATGCGCACCATCGACGTGGTGCTCTTCGACAAAACCGGCACCCTGACCGAGGGTGCGCACGCGGTCACCGGTGTCGCGGCAGCTGTCGGCGTCACCGAGGGAGAGCTGCTGGCCCTGGCCGCCGCCGCGGAGGCCGACAGTGAGCACCCCGTGGCCCGCGCCATCGTGGCGGCCGCGGCCGCCCATCCCGAGGCCTCCCGTCGGCAAATCCGTGCAACTGGTTTCAGCGCCGCCTCCGGCCGGGGGGTCCGGGCCACTGTCGATGGCGCTGAGATCCTCGTGGGCGGGCCGAACATGCTGCGCGAGTTCAACCTCACGACCCCGGCCGAGCTCACCGACACCACCAGCGCCTGGACCGGGCGTGGGGCCGGTGTGCTCCATATTGTCCGCGACGGTCAGATCATCGGTGCGGTGGCCGTCGAGGACAAGATCCGCCCCGAATCCCGCGCCGCTGTGAAAGCCCTGCAGGACCGCGGGGTGAAGGTCGCGATGATCACCGGCGACGCGCAGCAGGTGGCCCAGGCGGTTGGTCAGGACCTAGGCATTGATGAGGTCTTCGCCGAGGTCCTGCCCCAGGACAAAGACACCAAGGTCACGCAGCTGCAGGACCGGGGTTTGAGCGTGGCCATGGTCGGTGACGGTGTCAATGACGCCCCCGCTCTGACCCGCGCGGACGTCGGTATCGCCATCGGTGCCGGCACGGATGTGGCCATGGAATCTGCCGGGGTGGTCCTAGCCAGTGATGACCCGCGGGCAGTGCTGTCGATGATTGAGCTGTCCCAGGCCAGCTACCGCAAGATGATCCAGAACCTGATCTGGGCCTCTGGCTACAACATCCTCGCTGTGCCGCTGGCCGCCGGAGTGCTCGCCTCGATCGGGTTCGTGCTGTCCCCGGCCGTGGGCGCGATCTTGATGTCTGCCTCGACCATCGTGGTGGCCCTGAACGCCCAGCTGTTGCGCCGCATTGATCTGGATCCGGCTCACCTGGCTCCGACCGAGTCGAAAGAGGAACACGCCACGCCTACTTCGGCATCCACCGCCGTCCACTGATCCACCACTTCTCTCCACTGCCCCCATATGACCCTGAAAGGTGCTGTTGGAAAGTTGGGGCAGTAGGAAGAGTGACGTGAAATAGTCACAGCCATGGGTATCTTCCCCGGTCGTCATTTCCCCGTGACATCATTCTGTGGGCAGTGGGTGGTACTGCCGCTACGGGGTGAGCTACCGCGCTCTGGCGGAAATGATGACTTCAGCGGGGCGTGCTGGTCGATCACACCACGATCTATCGCTGGTCCAGAAATACGCCCCTGAGCTGGACAAGCAAACACGGTGGTACCGGCAGGTACCTGACTGGCAGGCCAGTTCCTGGCGGGTGGATGAGACCTCTATCGGGCGATCACCGACGGTGGCCAGCCCCTGGACTTTTACCTCTCTCCGAAGCAGAACGTGGCCGCAGCGAAGTGTCTCCTGGCCAAGGCCGTCAGATCCAATGCGTCAGCCGAGTATCCCAGAGTGATCAACGGCGATAAAGCACCCTCCCTAGCTAGGGCAATCGCCGAGTTGAAGTCAGAGGGAATCTGCCCGCCAACAGTGGAACACCGGCAGGTGAAATACCTCAACCACATCCTGGAAGGCGACCATGGTCGGCTGAAGCGGATCCTCGGGCCGAAAGGGATGGAGGCGATGTACTCATTGCGGAAAGGGCAAGGTGTGATGTTTGCCTACGGGCAACCGACCCCGGACGCGGTGATCGTCAACCGGGTCTTCGAGACGGCCTAACAACGCCCACACGCAGCGGCCGTCAGGGAATGAGAAACTGAGTCTTCGCTGCTCTCCGCCCAACTTTGCAACAGCACTTTCTAGTCGCTGTTCTTCTGCTTAGTGCGCAGCATATCCATGCTCATCACAGCGCCGAGGATGGCAGCGTGCTGTTGCTCGTTGAGCCCCGCGGTGATGGCCAGGCAGTACGTATTTTTGCCCATGAAGTAGTTGCCCACGCCGGTCCACTCGTTGGTGACGTTGGCAAGCCGGCGGCCCCGCGAGGTAATAGTCAAATTCCAATCCCAGAAGTCGCCGCGAATTTCGACGTCGGCAAAGCCCTCCATGGTCAAGTCCAACTTTGTCTTGAGCATGGAGAAACGCTTGGTAATGACGGCCATGGGCTTTTCGATTCCCGGCAAGTGCACCTCATAGGTATCCCGCAGAAAATTCGGCGGGTCCGAAATCGTCATGACCGTCTGTAGCGGGTTGCCTTCAGCATCCGTGATGGCAACCTCCAAGCTGCGAGAGGATTTAAACACCATGTCTTTGAGACTGGTGGATTGCAGGATAGTGCCCACAGGAGTGCCGTCTAGATCGGTGATCATGAACTGATCGTTGAGGAAGGACTTGGTCTGGGTAATTACGAGCTCATCTAGCGTGAACAAATTTTGCGTCATGCCAGCCACTTTAAGGCAGATTACGGATTTATTCCTCCTCCCTAGGGGTGGTTTTCTGCTGGCGCATGAGTTCTTGCGCCTCCTCATAAGCTCGGGCGCGGTGGGAGGTCATGGTTTGGGCGAAGGTCTGCACCCAATTCTTGTTCTTGAGCGCCAGCGGGCCGGAGGGCTCGGTGGTGGTCCAGGTGCCATCCTCAAAAAGCCAGATGATGTCGCGCGTATGTGGATCCATGACATAAAAGGCCCGGCCATCGGTCTTTACGTTGTGGTGGTGCTGGCATAAGCAGGCGAGGTTGGCCGGGGTGGTCGGCCCGCCGTCCGCGTGGTTGATGCGGTGATCCTTCTGGCAGGCGGATGCCGGGCGGTTGCAGCCGGGGTAGCGGCAGGTGCCGTCGAAACCTTCCAGGTACGCGGCCATGGCGGCGGGAGTGACATAGCCCTTGACCTGGTGGTTAGGGTCCATCTCTCGGATTTTAGTGTAGGGCAGCGCATTGGAGCGCGCCGGGTCGAGCCAGCCTACGGACTCAATAAATGCCGGGGAATTGGGCACGTCGGTGGCCTTGTAGGCGTTGAGAATGATCTCGGGGGCTTGGGTGCGGCCGGTGAGGAGTGCAATGGCGGCGTCGGCAAGCGAGCAATCTAGCTCCAGCGCGGTCTGCCGGACGCACTTATCGACGCTTGCGATAACCGCCGGGTCCGCACTCAAAGTCACCGCCGAGGTGTTATCGCCCCAATTTTCCATGGTGTAGCGCGGCTGTGTAGGGCCCTGGGTGACGGCTAGCGTGTCATCGGCGAGGTTGATGAGCTCGTTGAGCTTGCGCTTGATCTGCGCCTGTGTGCGCATGGCCTGGTTGGGCCGGGTAGGGGTGAGGTAAGCGGTGAGCTGCTCATCGATGCGCGCCACCACCTCTGGCGTCGGATTGCCCAAGCGGTTGAGGGACTTATTGATGGCAATAATCCGGTCGAGGTCCAAGTGGTAGAGGCGGTGCTGCAGCGCTTGGAGTTCGGGTAGCTCCTCCAAGCGGTGCAGTGCCATGAGGATATGGCCAATCCGGCCTTCATTAACGCCGGTGGTGCGGTAGAGGGATTGGGTAACTAATTCGAAATCAGAATCGAGATCCGGGACTTGGTTCACCCAGAACTCGTATTCCGCCTTTCGTATCTCAAAGGCTAAGCGTGTGGTGGGGTCGGTGGTATTGGTCGTGGAAAAGTAGGGTTCTTCCATGGCGCATCGTACCTAAATAATCGTGTGAACTTGTGTACGATTCACACCTTATAACATCCCTCGGACACGAGCCCCTTCCTTCGTATTTACACAGCTCAAGAGCTATATTCTGGATCCTTGGTGGGCAGAGTAATTTCGCTTCTTTGTGCCGCATATTTCTTCTCTTGCTTGCGTATGAAACGCAGGCCCCAGATAATCAGTGTCCACGTAATGAGAGCGGTAAGGAAAAAGGTCACCGGCCAATCACCCGTAATGATCAGCGAGGCATTGAACAGGGTATGTAGGGCGATACCGGCCAGCCAGAATCCGGCCACCTGCCAATACCCGTGGCGCGCGCCCGCATAGAGCTTGCCGACGCCCCATGCCGCAACCCCCGTATACAGTGCATGGCTAAAGGCGCCAGTGAAGAATCGTCCGATACCAGTAATGATGACGCCCCAGAGGTCGCCGTCCAAGTTATCGATGGCCGCGTGGAGGATGAACGGCACATTTTCCATGGCATCAAAACCAAGGCCTATGGCCATGCCGATCGCGGCGGCTTGGTAGGGATGCCGCACGTTCTTAAAGGCTGCAACGATAATGACAACGCCGAGGAGCTTGATGGTTTCCTCCGGAAGCGGCGAGTAAAAGGCGGCGTCTAGGTGGGTGAGCCCCAGCTTGTCTGAGATGCCCACCATCTGGTCATTGAGGCTTACCACCACCGGCTGGGCGAGCGCACCCCATAGGATGCCTTGCCACATCGGCCGCGGCTTGAACCACAACAATCCCAGCCCGAGCGTCAGGCCCGCGCAGATGAGCGCGCCGAGGAGTCCGACCTCGGTAAAACGGCGATCAACAAAGAAAAAGCCGGAAACTACCAGGCCGAAAGCGATAGATAGCCAGTACAGATTCTTCATGCTTTTTCTACCTCCTGGGCAAGTTCTTCAGCCCGCGGTCCGTGCAAGGAGAGGAACGTGGTGAGGCCATCGCCCTCAATGCTGATGGCTACGAGGTCGCCATCGCTAAGCGTGCGCTTATCCCCGTCGCGGTCGATGTCTCCTTCCGGTATGGCCGTACCTTCCCCCATTGCCCGGAGGTACCGGCGGGTGGCTTGGTCTTTGTCCTGTACGCCGACTTCTTTAGCGCGGATCTGGGTGCCGTCACAGTCCCAGCGTGGTTCACTGCTGGTGGAGCCATCTTCTTCCGTGCAGGATAATCCGGGGATGCGGGCCGAGCCGACCTGCACTTCAGACGTAGGGTTGTCATAAAAGTCTGGCAGGAGTGCATTGGTGCCGTAGATGGCGCCAAATACTACGCCCGCCGCGAGGATGAGTGGTGTGCTTTTCATGCCTTCAACGCTAGGTACGCACTGCTCAGCGCGGTATCCTCCGCGGGGAGGATTAGGCCGGTCGCAGGGAGGATTTCTTCCCCATAAGTTTCCTTAAGCCCTGTGATAGGTTGGGTGCGTGTTTGAGGAGCTAGAGGCAGAAGCAGAAGCAAAAGACGAGCCCAGCCGCGTCTGGTGGCAATGGTGGGCACCCATCGCCATCGCTGCTGTTTTCATCGTTATTCCGCCCGCTGTCTACCACCTTGTCCCCGGCCTTGCCCTGCTCATCCTCATGGCCGTGCTGACGGTGATCATTGCTCTTGTCGACGGCGCCACTTTCCGCGCCTCCTGGACCATCTTCTGTGTGGCTGGGCTGGCCTATTTTGCCGCCATGTCACTGTATTTCAATGAAGGAACGTGGATTTACCTCCCAGTGTTTGTTTTCCTGGCATGGGCCGCGAGCAAGCTGGGTGCCGTGGTGGGCTCTAAGGCAGGGAAGAGCTAATGGAGACGTGGCGCCTAGAGCACCCAGAAGTGGGCACCATCGAGGTGCAGCGCGGGTACGATGCCGAGTTCGCGGAGATGGGCGAGTGGCCGAAGAAGGCCAAGGATTTCACCCCGGTACCGGGCGATGCTTCGCTGCCGGAGCGCGTCCAACTCTGGCGGAAGAACCCCAGCCCGCGCCTGCAAATTGTGGTGAATGGTCAGGTACGCAGCCGCCACGATCGGCCCCGCGCAGGGCGCTATTCGCTCAAGAAGAAGATTGAAAAAGATCTCACCCTGCTCGAGAACTCCGCCTCGCGCAGCAAACCTTACCTAGATATCCAAGCCTCCCCCTTTGGCGAGCTCTTAGACGTCTGCTACCGCAATGGCGAGGAGGCAGTTGCCCTCGATCCGCCGGCCGGCTCCGTGGGGGAAAAGCGCCGCCACGCCATGGAGGAAAGCTCTTTTAAGCGGGTGCTATATCCGCTCCTGGGCGGCTTGGGTAAGTCCGGCTGGGCCATTGGCGTGATCGTGCTCGGGCCGATTATCAGCCGCATCTTGTCCCGGTTGCTTCCGGATTGGGAGCTGCCGGAGATTAACCTGCCGGATATCGCGCTCCCCGTACCGGAGTTTCCGCAGATAGAGCTGCCGGTGCCGAATTTCGACTTCAACATCGACATCGATCCGCCCGACTGGCTCGTATTCCTCATGGATTACAGCAAGGTGTGGGTACCGCTCATCATTGCCATCGTGGTGGGCATTCAGGCCGTGCGCAATGCCAAGAAGTCTGAAGAAAAGAAGCAGCAGTGGCAGCAGAATGGCGCGTATGCTGACGGCCATGAAGATTCACGGCGCGATTGATGCGGAAGGCCGGTGCAAGCACTGGCATTCGCCGCTGGATGTGGTGGCCAATAAGTGCGCCACCTGCGGGGAGTATTTTGCCTGCGCGCTGTGCCACGCCGAGCTTACGGACCATGAGTTTGGGCCGATGCTTGCCGACGCCCCCTCGGTACTCTGCGGCGCCTGCCGCACCGAGATGAACTACCACGCCTATTCCGCCGCGCCTGCCTGTCCCCACTGCGGGCATAAATTTAATCCCGGCTGCAGTGCGCATGCCGGGATCTATTTTCAGCTAGACCGCTAAGCGGTCCGGCCAAGTCAGTGTCTTAGAAGGAAGACAGCTGCTGTAGCTGCTGGATCTGCGGAATCTGTGGCAGCTGGAACTGGGATACAGCGTTCTGGGCAATCTTGGCCGCGTCCGGGATGCGGAAGGTCTGGCCCAAGAAGGGAACGTCGACAGTCGGCTGGCCCGGGATGGTTCCCAGCTCGATGACCTTGGCGTTCTTGGCTGGTGCCGGTGCCGGAGCCGGAGCCGGCTTTGGCGCGGGGGCATTGCCGCGCTGGCCGCCAGTGTTGACCGGCTTGCCCTGGCCAGTGGTGCCGTTTAGGCCGCAGCGAGCAATGGCCTCATCCATGCGGCCGATGGCGCCGCGGACTTCGTTGCCGCGTGGGTGCACGGTGGCAACGGCGAGGGCCTGGGACTTCTTCTGGTTGTAGTCAGCGGAGTTGGTCCAGTACTGCTTGGCCTGGGAGCAGGAAATCTGGCCGGCAGGCATCTTGGCTAGGAGGTCATCAACGGCGTCGGCATGGGCAGCGGCAGGGGTAGCGAGGGTTACGGTCAGGGCGGTAGCTGCAGATAGCAGCGCGGACTTACGTGCAAAGCTCATGCCAGACATCTTGCCATAAATGTTACTCCTGTGACAGGCCTAGGAAGCGATTGACCAGGCTGCGGTAAGCGCGCACGGTGAGTTCGAGGTCTTCTAGGTAGAGGTGCTCGTCGTGGCTGTGCAGCTGCGAATTGGCACTGGCCATATCGCGGCCCTCGGCGTGCATGGCAAAGCCATAGGCATTGCCACCCTTGCGGCGGGCGAAGCGCAGATCCGAGCCGCCGGTGGCGTGAACAGGGACAACGGCCTTGTTGGGGAAGAATTCCTTGGAGGTGGCCTCAATCGCCCGCCATAGCTCGGTATCGGTGGAGGATTGCGTGGCATCTTCGGTAATGAGGTGTTCGATTTCTACCTCATCGGCCATGTCCCCTAGCGCGCTGCGCAAGAAGTCATCCAGATCCTCTTGGGTTTGGCCGGGGAAGGGACGCACATCCATTTCCAGGTAGGCATGTGAAGGCAGCACGTTGATGGCACCGCCAGCGCGCAGGACGGTCTCGGCGATGGTGGTGTGGCTAAAGGCGTGGGCATAGGCGTCGAGGTTGCCGAACTTGGAGTAGTCACCGGTGCCGTCGATAAGCTCCTGCTCGGTCTGGGGGTCAAACTTGAAGGTGCGCACAAAGCCCTCCCAGATCTCATTAGAGGCCGTGGGCGGCTCAGCAGTTGCGATGCGGCGGGCCACCTCGCCGATCTTCACGATGGCAAAGTCCTTGCCATAAGGAGTAGAGCCATGGCCGGCATCGCCATGTACGTGCAGGCGGCGCTGGCCGGCGCCCTTTTCGCCCACGTTGAAGCCCACCGCGCCGGGCAGATGGCTGCCGCCGGTCTCAGACAGGCAGTTCTTCCAGGAAAAGGCATCGGGGTGGTTCTCGGACATGAAGCGCACGCCGAGCCCGCCGCGGGCTTCTTCATCGGCCATGCCGACGAAGGCGAGGGTACCGCCCGTGTTACCGGCGCGGGCGACCTCGCGCGTGACGGCGGCCATGGTGGCGGTAATAAACAGCATGTCTACGGAACCGCGGCCGTAGAGCTTGCCGTCCTCGATAAGCGCCTCGAAAGGCGGCTTGGTCCACTTCGGCTCGTCCACGGGGACGACGTCCGTGTGGCCCATGAGGGTGAGCGGTTCCTGGTCCGGATCGCCGGGGACGGTCACCACGATGGAAACGCGGCCTGGGTGGGATTCGAAGCGCTCAATCTGCACGTCTTCACCTGCGAAGAATTTTTCCAGGCTATCCGCATTGCGCACCTCGTGGCCGGAGTCTGGCGTGAGGTCATTAACGCAGGCATTGCGGATCAGCTCTTGGAGGAGGGAGAGGGTGTCATCATAAAGCGTCATGCCCCCGAGGGTAGTTCCGTACAGATTTATATGTGGTTTTAACCAAAGTTGAACGCCGTTCAAGTAGGGTTTAGCACCATGAGCATCGTTGACATCGCCCGTGAGAAAGCCCTGGGGCAAGGCAAAGGCCTCAACCAGGAAGAGCTACTGCAGGTATTGCAGGTTCCGGATTCCCAGCTGGAGGAGATCGCCGATATTGCCCACCAGACCCGCCTGAAGTGGTGTGGCCCGGACGTATCGGTGGAAGGCATTATCTCCATTAAGACCGGCGGCTGCCCAGAGGATTGCCACTTCTGTTCCCAGTCCGGTCTTTTTGAGTCCCCGGTGCGCGCCGTGCGCCTGAACATCCCGGAGCTGGTGGAGGCGGCGCAGAAGACCGCTAAGTCCGGCGCCACCGAGTTCTGCATCGTCGCCGCGGTGAAGTCGCCGGACGATCGCTTGCTGGACCAGGTGGGCGAGGCGATTGCCGCGATTAATGACGCCGTCGATATCGAGATTTCTTGCTCGCTGGGCACCCTGACCCGCGAGCAGGCGCAGCGCCTGAAGGATATGGGCGCGCAGCGCTATAACCACAACCTGGAGACCTCCCGCTCCTTCTTCCCTAATGTGGTCACCACCCACACCTGGGAGGAGCGCAAGCAGACCCTCGATTATGTGCGCGAGGTAGGCATGGAGGTCTGCTGCGGCGGCATCATCGGCATGGGCGAGTCCCTGGAGCAGCGCGCCGAGTTCGCCGCGCAGCTGGCAGAGATTGATCCGTGCGAGGTACCGATGAACTTCCTTGATCCGCGCCCGGGCACCCCCTTCGCGGATCGCCCGCTGGTTCCCTTGGGTGAGGGCCTGCGCGCCGTGGCGGCGTTCCGCCTGGCCATGCCGTCTACCACCTTGCGTTTTGCTGGTGGCCGCGAGCTTTCGCTTGGCGACGACGGCACTGAGCGCGGCCTCCTCGGCGGCATCAACGCCATTATCGCCGGCAACTACCTGACCACTCTGGGCCAGCAGATTGAAAAGGATGTGGACATGTTGCACCGCATCGACCTGCCGATTAAGGCCCTGTAGTGCCTGGTTTATCCGAGCCAACATCCGAATTGGCTGCCGCCGTGCTGGCTGGAGATGAGCCGATTTTTCATCCGAATACCGGCAAGCCGATCGAAGAGGTCTTCACGCTGCACCCGGCGGCCGCAGCCGGCCTCGACGTGCCGCGTTATTGCCAGATCTGTGGCCGCCGCATGGTGGCCCAGGTGCGCCCCGATGGCTGGCACACCACGTGCTCGCGCCACGGGGAGCTGGATTCGGAGTGGCTATATGTAGAGCACTTGCCCGAAAGCTAGCATCGGGGGCATGGATCCAGCCGTCTCCCTTGCTCACCAGTCCGCGCTGCGCTCGATCGCCCGAGTGGTAGAGGAATCGGCGCCGCATACGGAGGAAGGGAAGGCTTTAGGGGACGTCGTAAAGCAGCTGCGCGAGGGCCCAGTGATGGTGCTAACCGGGGCAGGTGTGTCTACGGAGTCGGGCGTGCCGGATTATCGGGGCCCGCGCGGCTCCCTTAGTAGGCACCGGCCGATGACCTATCAGGAATTTCGCCACGACCCGGCCGCGAGCCATAGGTATTGGGCCCGTAGCTTTGTGGGGTGGCGAGTCATGGATTCCGCGGTGCCGAACCGCACGCACTATGCGCTCGTGGAATTAGAGCGCGCCGGGCTGGTCAATGGTGTGGTCACGCAAAACGTTGATGGACTGCATAAACAGGCAGGGACCGCGAACTTGGTGGCACTGCATGGCGACATGGAAACCGTCGTGTGCTTAATGTGTGGGCAGCGGGAGGCGCGGCCGCACTTCGATGCGCGCTTGGCCGCAGCAAATCCGGGGTACTTGGAGCGCCTCGTCGTGGAGGCGGACCAAGTGAACCCGGACGGTGACGTGACGCTTGATGAAGCTGACGTGGCTGCGTTCCGCATGGCAGGGTGCGAGCGCTGTGGTTCTGCATTATTGAAGCCGGACGTGGTCTACTTTGGTGAGCCCGTGCCGCCCGAGCGCCGCGATGCCGCTTTTGCCGTGCTAGGCCAGGCCCGCTCGCTGATGGTTGCTGGCTCCTCGCTGGCGGTTATGAGCGGATACCGCTTTGTGCTGGAGGCAAAGAAGCAGGGCAAGCGCGTGGCCGTCATCAATGGCGGGCCCGGCCGGGGCGATCAGAAGGTGGATACGCTGTGGCGCACGCAGGTAGGTCCCGCCTTCGATGCGCTGCTCGATGAGCTGGGGCTATAACTAGCGCGGGATGCTTTCCACCAGTTCCAAAATGGTGCGCACGATGGCGCAGACGCGCTTATCCATCGGCATATCCTCGTGCATGACCATCGCGCGGCGGTCGAAGTCTTGGACATAGATATTGCGAACCGTGCCCTCTGCGACGCCGCGGGGGTCGAGGAAGCAGGTCTCGGGTGGGACCACGACGGCATCAGACCGGGTGGCAATGCAGGTATAGCTCACGCCGGATTCCAGATCGCCGTCCCGGTTGGTTTCGCGCAGCGCCTCACTGCCGACGACCTGGTCCATGCCCGCCGGCCCAAACCAGCCATCAATGATGGAGCGCAGGACCGCTTCTTGGCGCGGGGTGCGAATGAGGCGGCTGGCGATGCCGCCATAAGTGGTGCCGTGGTTCGGCGCGCTGATGCACATCAGGTGCAGGACGTTTTCGGCGCCGCCAATCATTCGCATCCAATAGCGGGCAAGCAGCCCGCCCTGCGAGTGGCCGATGAGGATGACCTTGTCCGCGCCGGTGACTGCGCGCACGACATCAATATAGGCGCCAAGCTCCTTCGCGGATTCCGCGAGGGGCTGGGTAGCGCGGTGCCCATAATCGGGGGCGAAGACGGCCCAGCCGTCCTGGCGCAGTTCATTGCCTAGGAGCTGCCATACGCCTTTGGTATCGCAGGTGCCGTGGATGAGGATGACTGGCCAGGGGCGCTGTGCGGTGGGACGCGCGCTCCAGTCATCTTCAAAGACGCCGCGCGGCTTAATGCGGGCACCAAGGGGAAGGGTAGCGGCGGCATCGGCGTCGAGGGCGGTATCGCCGGGGCTGGTCTTGATCTTCTGGGCTTTGATGAGGTCCGCAATCTCGGCCGCGACCTCCTCGCGTAGTGCTGTGGCTTCGGCAGGGGAGGCGATGCCGCGACGCGGGGAATCGGTCAATTCCTTCTCATTGGCACGCCAGAATTTGCGGAGTTGCTCGGAAATGGTGGATTTCAACTCAGCCATGGTTCCGGATTGTACTCGTTATTGCAGGTTAACTGTGTTTTTATCAGGGGTGAAGAAATTTATGGACAAACCCTTGACCATCCTACGAAAGGTTTATAAACTTAGGCTTGCCTAATCACGGGCGGTGCTTGCAGGAGGGTGCGCTCCACTCCCTCCTTGGGTACCGAGAGATTAGTCATGGGGAGAAGGCCCGCTGATGTGCTGTCGGCGGGCCTTCGTTGTGGATAAAGGGCGGTTCCCGGCCTGAAGAAAAGGTGGCGCAAAAAGGGGTGTAAAGGAAATATAAAAATTGCGAGCGGGAGGCGTAAAGATAGCGCAAAGATTGCCTAGGGCAGCGGGGGTGTGGTCCTAACGTTTGTGCGTAGCAGGTGCTGCCTTGGTACCGGCACCTGGCAGGAATACCTGTCAGGCACAGGAAAGTTTCACTCGCACAAGGGGGTTTTCCACATGTTGGACATCGTGGCAATCCTGATAGCCATCCTGACGGTTGGCTGTCCCTCCGTCCTCAACGAGCTTTTGGACGGTGATGCATAACCATGAACACCATTACAGCGGTCATTGGCCTCGTCATTGTTGTGGCGTTGGTGACCTACCTCATCATTTCCTTAGTTGATCCGGAGCGTTTCGCATGATCGCCGGCATTGGGGCGGTATTACCGCAGTTCCTCGCCCTCGTCGTTTTGCTCGCGGCGGCATATGTTCCTTTGGGCAACTGGATCGCACGCAGCTACACCTCTGAAAAGGACTGGGCAGTAGAGCGTGCGGTGTATAAAGTCCTGCGCGTTGACCCAAACCGCGGGCATAACAGCAAGAATTACAGCCGTGCATTGCTTGGTTTCAGCTTGGCATCCGTACTCGTGCTTTACGCGGTGCAGCGCCTACAAACCGTTGTGCCTAGCTTTGGAAATCCCCGCTCCGCAGCGGTGGAACCGTGGATGGCGTTTAATACCGCGGCGTCATTCGTGTCCAATACCAACTGGCAGTCCTATTCGGGCGAAGAAACCCTGACCAATGCTGCGCAGATGCTTGGCCTGACCGTCCAGAACTTCGCCTCCGCGGCTGTCGGCATGTGTGTGGCGGTTGCGCTCATTCGCGGTATCGGTCACTTGGGATATAGCCGAGACAAGCTGGGCTCTGAGAGCGGACAGCACCTCATCGGAAATTTCTGGGTTGACCTCACCCGCGGTTTGGTGCGCATTCTTTTGCCGCTTTCACTATTGATTTCCTTCGTCCTTATCTTGGGCGGAACCATGCAAACCTTCGGGTCCAACCTGGTGAGCTCCGCGGGCGTGGATATTCCGCGCGCTCCGGTGGCTAGCCAGGAAGCAATTAAATTGCTGGGAACCAATGGTGGTGGCATCTTCGGCGCCAACTCGGCGCACCCTTTTGAGAACCCCACTGGTTTTACCAACCTCGTGGAAATCTTTTCTTTGCTGGTTATCTCTTTCTGCTTTATCCGTGCCTATGGGGTAATGCTGAAATCGCAAAAACATGCCTGGACCCTGCTTGGCGTCATCGGCGGCATCTGGACCGTTATGGTTGCCTTGGTGGTATGGGCACAGCACACTACCACCGGTGCGGCAGCTCAGGCTGCGGGCGGCAACTTGGAGGGCATCGAACAGCGCCTAGGTATTGACGCTTCCGCACTCTTTGCGGTGTCTACCACGGGCACTTCTACCGGTGCGGTCGATTCGATGCACGATAGCTACTCACCATTGGGTGGCGGCTTGTTGATCCTCAATATGCTCCTGGGCGAAATTGCACCAGGCGGCGTGGGCACGGGTCTCTACGGTCTGCTGATGGTAGCAATCCTCGCCGTATTTATCGGCGGCCTGCTCGTTGGGCGCACACCGGAGTTCATGGGCAATAAGGTCGGCCGCAAGGAAATCTCCGCGGTGAGCTTATACATCCTCACCATGCCGGTCCTCGTCCTGGTAGGCGTGGGGGCATCGGTGGCTCAGCGCAAGCTGGTGGAGCGTTCCGCGACCAACTTCGGCGCGCCAGGAACCCCAGATAACGCGCACGGTCTCTCCGAGGTGCTCTATGCCTTTACCTCGGCCTCGAATAATAACGGCTCGGCCTTCGCCGGCCTGACGGTAACCGAGCCCTGGTGGCAAGTCACCCTCGGTATCGCCATGCTGCTGGGCCGCTTCCTCCCCATCGTTTTCACCCTGTACTTGGCGGGCAGCCTAGCCGGTCAACGCCGGCAGGCCACTACCGCCGGCAGCTTGCCGACGTCCGGTGTGACCTTCGCGCTGCTTACCATCGGCGTCATTGTGTTGGTCGCCGCCCTTACCTTCTTCCCCGTTCTTACCTTGGGTCCCATTTCGGAGGCACTCTCATGACAACACCAACTATGACCACTGAGCAACGCACTCCTCAGCGCCCTGCCACCAAAACCAGTGGGTTGGCTGCGGCAGCGTTAAAGTCGTTGCCGCACAAGATGTCCCCACTCGCCCAAGCCCGCAACCCCGTCATGTTCGTGGTGTGGGTAGGCGCCGCGCTGACTACCCTGTGGTCCATCTTTAGCCCCAGCGTTTATGGCTGGGTGGTGACCGTATGGTTGTGGTTTACCATTGCGTTCGCCGCGTTTGCTGAGGCATATGCCGAAGGCCGCGGCAAAGCCCAAGCGGATAGCTTGCGCGCCGTGCGCGATGACGCCACCGCTAACCTGGTCACCGATGGCGGCATCGAGGTCATTGCCGCTTCTGAGCTCACCAAGGGCGCTATCGTGCGCGTGGAAGCCGGAGAGACGATCCCGGGCGACGGCGACGTCATTGAAGGCGCGGCAACCGTCGATGAATCTGCCATTACCGGCGAGTCTGCTCCCGTGGTTCGCGAGGCCGGCGGCGATCGCTGTGCTGTAACCGGCGGTACCGTGGTCTTGTCTGATTCCATCTTGGTACGGATCACCTCGGAGCCGGGATCTACCTTCGTCGATACGATGATTGCCTTGGTGGAGGGAGCGGAGCGCCGCAAGACCCCGAATGAGATCGCGCTGAGCATCCTCCTGTCTACCCTGACTATTCTCTTCCTCATTGCGGTTACCGCACTGGCCCCAATGGGGTTGTTTACCGGCGCGGAGCTCTCCCCGCTCTCGCTGGTGGCCCTGTTGGTCTGCCTCATCCCAACCACCATCGCTGCCCTGCTATCTGCGGTGGGAATCGCGGGAATGAACCGCCTCGTGCACCACAATGTTCTGGCTACGTCCGGACGAGCGGTGGAGGCGGCGGGCGACGTAGCGACCCTACTCATGGATAAAACCGGCACCATCACCTATGGCAACCGGCAGGCCACCGGGCTTATCGTTGCGCACGGTGTCGATGAGCAGGAAGCTGCGGAGATAGCCCGCGTTGCTTCGGTTGCCGATGAGACCCCAGAGGGGCGCTCCATCGTGTCGTGGTTGACTGAAAACTACCACCTTTCTACCGCAGCAGGAGAGGAAGAAAAGACCGCTGAGGTCATTCCATTTAGCGCTTCTACCCGCATGTCTGGGCTTGACCTCAGAGGCCGAAAGCTGCGTAAAGGCGCCGGCGATGCTGTACGCCGGTGGGTAACCGAGGCGGGTGGCCACTGGCCGCAAGAAATTGAAGACTCCGTGACCCAGATTGCTGAAGGTGGTGGAACCCCGCTGCCCGTTGCTGTGGAAGAATCCGACGGCACCCGCAGGGTTATTGCGGTGGTGCAGCTCAGTGACGTCGTCAAGCCGGGCATGGCGGAGCGCTTCGCCGAACTGCGCCAGATGGGCATCAAAACCATCATGGTGACCGGCGATAACCCGTTGACGGCAGCGGCCATTGCTCAAGAGGCAGGCGTCGACGATTACATCGCGGAGGCCACCCCAGAAGACAAGCTGGCCAGGATCCGCGAGGAGCAGGCGCACGGCCGCATGGTCGCTATGACCGGTGACGGTACCAACGATGCGCCGGCGCTGGCGCAGGCGGACGTGGGCGTGGCCATGAATACTGGTACCTCTGCAGCGAAAGAAGCCGCCAACATGGTGGACTTGGATTCTGATCCGACCAAACTTATCGATGTCGTGCGCATTGGCAAGCAGTTGCTCATCACCCGTGGGGCGCTCACCACCTTCTCTTTGGCCAATGACTTAGCGAAGTACTTCGCCATCTTGCCGGCCCTGTTTTCTACCCAGCTTCCGCACCTTGAGCGCCTCAACGTGATGCACCTGCACTCGCCGCAATCCGCCATTGTGTCTGCAGTCGTATTCAACGCGCTCATCATCGTTGCTCTTATCCCATTGGCGCTCAAGGGCGTGGCCTATAAGCCGGCCTCTGCTTCGTCCCTGCTCCGCCGTAACCTGGGCATCTGGGGCCTGGGCGGCGTTATCACCCCATTCCTAGGCATCTGGCTGATTGACCAGGTAGTCAACCTGCTTCCAGGTATATAGAAAAAGAAGGACCAAAAATGCGTGTCTATTTTCGTAACCTCGCCGCTGGATTCGTAGCCGTACTATTATGCGTTGTCGCACTAGGAATGATCTATCCCGCTGCCGTGTGGGGAATCTCCCGCATCAAGCCGGACTCGGCCGAGGGCAACCTCATTTACCAAGGTGAGTGCCTAGCTGGCTCGACCCAGCTCCAAGATGGCCAGACTGAAGGCCCGTACTTCTTTCCCCGTTCCGAAGGCATGAGCAATTACGGCGCTAGCAGCTCCGAGCTAGAAAAAGCCGTGCAGGAGCGGCGCGGGGACATCGCCAAGCGCGAAGGCGCCGCCCCAGAAGATGTTCCTACCGATGCGGTAACCGGTTCTGGCTCTGGTGTCGACTCTGGCATTAGCCCTGCGTACGCTGAACTACAGGCTCCGCGTGTCGCACGAGAACAGGGGATGAGCACCGAAGAGGTGCGAAGCCTCATCGAGGACAACACGGAGCATGCCAGCCTCGGGTTCCTGGGCGAAGACGCTGTTAACGTCACTACTCTCAACCGAGCGCTGCCCAATCCCCCGTCCTGCTCATAAGATGAGTGCTATATGAACGACAAGAAAGTTCCGGCGCGCACCAAGCGTGGCGCTTTGAAGATCTACCTCGGCGCGGCGCCTGGGTCTGGTAAGACCTGTGCAATGCTCAACGAGGCGCACGGCCTTGTGCTGGCCGGCCGCGATGTGGTCATTGGCATCGTGGAAGATCATGGGCGCGAATTCACTCGGGCGCTGTGTGATGGCCTTGAGACCATCCCGCGGCGCTACGCCGCCGGGCTATCCACCGGAGAACTCGATACTGCAGCCATCATCTCGCGCCAGCCGGAAACCGTTCTGGTCGATGAATTTGCCCATTCCAATCCGCGCGGTGAGGAACACGCTAAGCGCTGGGAGGACGTAGAGGAACTCCTAGCCGCAGGAATCGATGTGATTTCTACCCTGAACATCCAGCACCTTGAAAGCCTTAATGACGTAATAAAGCAGATCACTGGTATTTCCCCGCAGGAGACGGTGCCGGACGAGGTGGTGCGTGCGGCGAACGAGATCGAGTTGGTGGATGTATCCCCGCAGCTCTTGCGCACCCGCTTGAGTGATGGCCAAATCTATAAAGAAGCGCGCATTGCCCCAGCCTTGAATAATTATTTTAGGGTGGGCAATCTGACTGCATTGCGGGAGCTTGCCCTGTTGTGGTTGGCGGACCAGGTTGATGAGGCTCTCGCATCCTACCGTTCTGAACAAGACATTACTGATACCTGGGAAGCGCGGGAACGGGTGGTTGTGGCCATTCAGAACGTCGCGCATGCAGAACTGCTCATTCGCCGCGGGCGCCGCATCGCGTCCAAATCCTCAGCCGAGCTACATGTCGTCCACGTAATTTTTGGGGACTCCTTTTCTTCCGGTGAATCTTCTGTTGCAGGTTCCGCTCAACAACTGGCCAAATTACAATCCTTGGCTCAGGACGTGGGTGCCCGTTTGCATCAGGTCACCGGTGACTCGGTGCCAGAAGCGCTGCTTAATTTTGCCCGCAGCGTCAACGCCACCCAGCTGGTCCTGGGGGTTTCACCACGGCGTCGCTTAGGCCTGCACTGGCGCGGCACCGTTGCTGAGGCCGTGTTGCGGGATTCAGGCAAGATTGATTGTCACATTGTTAATCTTCCGTCCGATAAGCCCTCGCCTCTTTCACCACTGCTGCGACCATTGCATTCCCTTCCGCGCCGGGCGGTGTCTTGGGTGGGCGCGGCTGTCGCTTTCATCGCCTTGACCGCACTGTTGCAAGGCATCGACGGCTCGGCATTGGGAACAGGCACGTGTTCTGCTTTTTACTTTGCGCTGATCCTCCTCGTGAGCATGCTCGCTGGCCTGTGGCCGGCGGTAATTACTGCGTTTGCCTCGGGCTTGGCGGTCAATTGGTTCTTTACCGAGCCCCTGTACACCTTCGATATTGCTGAGCCGGCTAACGCTGTCATCCTCGTGGTCATGGTAGCCATTGCCCTGGCCGTGGGCCTACAAGTGCGGCGCACCAAAATAGAGCACCATAATGCGTCCATTGCCACGCGCGATGCTGAGCTCTTGACGGTCTTTTCCCGCGCAGCCCTCAACCGCCGTGCGGACGTATCTCCCATCGACGCAGTGCTTCGCAAGGTAGGAGAGACCTTCGGCTGCCATAAGGCCGTGCTTCTTGACGCCTCCGGGGACATACTCTCTACCTGGCACGCTTCGGCGGCCTCGCCCCGGCAAAGTAGACACCTGCATATCCCCGCAAAGACTCATAAACGTGAGGTAGAAACGTTGGTCTCCAGCGAGGACACTACGGTCCAGATTGTGATGGAAGGCCCAGCGTTATCCGCCCGCGACCGTGCTTTGGTGGCGGTTGTGGCAGGCTATTTAGCCGGCATCGTGCGCCGCGACAAGCTTTCGGCTGAAGCCGCACGTGCCGATGCCATTGCTGCCGCTGATGAATTGCGTCGTGCGCTGCTATCGAGCGTGAGCCACGATCTGCGCACGCCCCTAGCAACGGCCAAGCTGGCTGTGTCCTCTTTGCGGAATTCCGAAATCGAATTCAGTCCAGAGGATCAAGAAATACTGCTGGCGGAAACCGCAGCTAGCATCGATCAACTCACGCTGCTCGTGACCAACTTATTGGATCACTCGCGCTTGAGTGCAGGAGCGGTAACTGCACGGCGGGATACTGTGGAGTTATACGAGGTAGCCAATCGGGCTATTGCTTCCTGTGCCTTTGGACATAGCAAGGACCAACTTGGTCGCATTCATATTGGTTCTGGACTCCGTGGCCGCACCTGTTGCGCGGATAGCGTTTTGCTGGAACGCGTGCTGGCGAACCTATTCGATAACGCTTTGCGCTATGCGCCGAGCGGACCAGTCAACGTTGATGCGCAGGTTATAGATGAGCGCGTGGAGCTGAGTGTGAGCGATGAAGGGCCGGGAATTTCACCAGAAAAGCAGCAGGAGCTTTTCCAAGCTTTTCAGCGCTTGGGCGATACCAGCAATGACAACGGGGTGGGTTTAGGCCTCTCCGTCGTACGCGGATTTGTGGAGGCCATGGACGGTACTATCACCGTAGAGGCCACTCCAGGAGCGACCTTTATCCTGAGTTTCCCGCTGCGGGAGGAGAAAAGCCATGACTGATAAGAAGGCCACGATTGTCATTGTGGATGATGATCCGCGTTTGCTCACCACCTTGAGCATTAACTTTAAGGCGCGTGGGTATGAGGTGTATTCAGCGAGCACCGGGGCGGAAGGTCTGCAGGTGGTCTCCCAGCACCAGCCCGATGTGGTGATTTTGGATATGGGTCTGCCGGATATGGATGGGCGGGAGGTCCTCGATGGGATTCGTGGATGGTCAGCAATCCCCGTTCTGATTCTTACGGCCCGATCCGATCCCCTATTTAGTGCCTCGGCTCTAGATCGCGGTGCTGACGATTATGTGACCAAACCCTTTTCCATGGAAGAGCTCTTGGCTCGTGTGCGCGTGGCTTTGCGGCATGGCAGTCCCCAGCATCCATCTGCCCAGCGGGAAGCCACGATGGTGCGGGCGGGCGATGTGCTTATCGACGTCCCTCGACACTCCATCACCAAGGCAGGAAAGCCCCTTCACCTGACCCCCACTGAGTGGGGCGTGCTTACGACGCTGCTGCGTGCCCACGGCGGTTTAGTGCGCAAAGAAGACCTCCTCGCAGAAATCTGGGGTCCGGGTTTCGAAGGACAAAGCCACTACCTGCGCATCTATACCTCGCAGCTGCGCCGCAAACTGGAAACCGATCCATCTAACCCCCAATACCTGCTCACTGAACCCGGATTGGGATACCGCTTCGTTACCTCCCCAGAAGTACAGGCTTAGGCATCCTTCGGCTTTACTGCGCCTTGTTGTTGATAATGAAATGCGCGGACCGCTGCCGCGCAGCTAAGTCCCCGCTACACTCACGTCTATGACCGACCTGCAGCATGTCCACTCCGTTGATGAGGCAGTAAATCGCCTGATTGAGCTCTATGAGAACTCTTGCGAGCTTGCCCGCAAGACGCTGGAATCAGGAAACCTAGATGACTATCGCTACGTGGTTTATCCCAAGGTCACGGTGGATATCCGCAAATGGCAGCCGATCGATCGTTCCGAGCCGTTTGGCTACGTCAATGAGGCCGGCAAGTACTCGGCGGTAATTTCCAAGCCGCACACTATTCGGGACTACCTGCACGAGCAGCTGACTCGCCTGGCGGGGAATTATCCGTGCGATATCTTTGTTGGCCAATCCGACCAGCGCATTCCACCGGAGTACATCAAGGACACAAGGAAAGCCCCGCAGGAACGCGGGCCTATTCCGCGTCCGACGCTGGATGAGGTCAATGATGCAATCATTGATGGCGAATGGGATGCCTTCCACGGTGCGGAAAAGCCGCTTTTTCATTTTGGCGCCCAGCGCTTTGATATCGCGTGTGCACGCATTGAGCATTACACCGGCATCGAGGTCGATACGGTGCAAAAATACATTTTGTTTACTAACTACGCGATGCACACCACCGAGTTTGTGAAATTCGGTTTGCGCGAGTTGACCAGGGAAGACTCGCGTTATACCGCCTTGGTGCTGCCCAATGGCGAGACCATCCACCCCAACGATGCGGTGGACCTCGATGTGGATGGTCTGACCTTGACCTCTCGCTTCCAAATGCCGCGCTTTGACCTGATCACTGCCGGTGGTGATGGCATCACGATGATCAATATCGGTGTAGGGCCCTCCAACGCCAAGACGATCACGGATTGCTTGGCGGTACTGCGGCCGGAAGCCTGGATCATGATCGGCCACTGCGCTGGCATGGATGGGCGCATGCGCATCGGGGATTTGATTTTGGGCAATGCCTACCAGCGCAATGACCACATCTTGGACCAAAAGGTTGCGGCGACCTCTCCCATCCCGGCGATTCCGGAGGTACAGCGCATGCTCGAGTCTGCGGTGAAGGCGGTATATGGCGACGATAATTCGCTCATGCGAACCGGTACGGTGCTCTCCACCGATGATCGTAATTGGGAGTGGCGCACTAACCGGGATTTGTGGGAGTGGCTGCGTACCTCCACCGCGGTGGCTGTCGATATGGAATCGTGCACGCTCGCGGCCAATGGTTACCGCTACCGCGTTCCTTATGGAACTCTGCTTTCGGTCTCTGACCTGCCATTGCATGCGGTGCCGAAGCTGCCGGCCCAGGCGCAGGCCTTCTACTCCAATTCGAAAGAAGCTCACGTAATGTGCGCGGTGCGTGCGATGGAGCATCTAGCCGAAAATCCGGAGCGCCTGCGCACTCGCAAGCTGCGCCGGACTTTGGGCGAGGTTCCATTCCGGTAGGTGCCTTTTCTTTGGCAGGCAATGCTCGTTAAACTACAAAGAAATCCCATGACGCAAAAGGAGCCACACAATCGTGACTGAAAATTGGATCCACCCGGACCGGGAAAACCTCACCTGGGAGGTCTTCGGCGAGGCGAGCCGTAACCTATCGGAACAGATTGTGGAATCTGGCTGGTTCCCAGATCTCATCGTGGGCGTCGCCCGCGGCGGCCTGATCCCAGCCGGCGCTATTGGTTATGCCATCGGCGTGAAGGCCATGGGCGCTATCAATGTGGAGTTCTACACCGATATCGGCCAGACCTTGGATGAGCCTGTAATCCTTTCCCCGCAGCTGGATACGGATTCGCTGAAGGGCAAGAAGGTCTTGGTTGTCGATGACGTCGCGGACTCCGGCAAGACCCTCGATCTGGTGGTTAACCTGCTCAAGGAAACCGCAGACGATGTGCGCTCGGCCGTCATTTATACCAAGCCGAAGACCATTTTTGAGCCGGACTTCTCGTGGAAGAAGACCGATCAGTGGATCAACTTCGCCTGGTCCGTGCTGCCCGTGATCACCGCGGATGGCTCGTTTAAGGAAGGCTCCTAAAGTCCACTAGGATGTGCAGGCGTGATTAAAGAACAGCCTGCTCCTACCGGCGTCATCGCCAGTTTCCGCTATGCATTTTCCTCGCCTGCGCGCCTGCGCAAGGAGGTTTTTGGCGGACTGGCGGTGGCGCTTGCTTTGATCCCGGAGGTCTTAAGCTTTTCCATCCTCGCAGGGTTGGATCCGCGGGTGGGATTGTTTTCCTCCGTGGTCATGGCCATGTCCATCGCCTTTACTGGCGGCAGGCCGGCGATGATTTCCGCCGCGGCCGGTGCGGTGGCACTGGTGGTCTCTCCGCTCGCGCATGAGCATGGGCATGATTATGTGGTCGCCGCGGTGCTGTTGGCGGGAATTATGCAGGTGGTGCTGGCTGCGGTGGGCGTCGCTAAGCTCATGCGCTTTATCCCGCGCTCGGTGATGACGGGGTTCGTCAATGCGCTGGGCATCATGATGTTTACTACGCAGCTGCCGCACCTTATTAATGTGCCGTGGATGGTGTATCTGCTGGTGGCCATTGGTCTGGCTATCATGCTGGGGCTACCGCGGTTGACCACGGTGATTCCAGCCCCGCTGATTACCATTTTGGTGGTCAGCATCATTGCGGTAGCGGCTGGGTGGAAGGTCCCCGATGTGGCGGACCAGGGCGAGCTGCCCACCTCGCTGCCGGGGCTTTTCGTGCCGGATATTCCGTGGAACCTGGATACTCTGCAGCTTATTGCTCCGTATGCCTTTGGCATGGCTTTGGTGGGCCTGATGGAATCGCTGCTGACGGCCAAGCTGGTCGATGACATTACGGATACCCACTCCGATAAGACGCGCGAGTCCTTTGGCCAGGGCGTGGGCAATATCCTCGCCGCGGCCATTGGCGGCATGGGCGTGTGCGCCATGATTGGCCAGACCATGATCGGCGTGAAGGCATCCCAGGCGCGCACGCGCTTGTCGACGTTCCTCGCGGGCGCCTTCCTCCTTATCCTCTGCCTGCTCTTCGGCGAGACCGTCGGCCGCATTCCGATGGCCGCACTGGTGGCGGTGATGATCATCGTCGCCGCAACGACGGTGGATTGGCATTCGGTTCGCCCTCGCACGCTGAAGCTCATGCCGCTCTCAGAAACGCTCGTGATGCTGGTGACGGTGGTAGGCACGCTGGCCACGCATAACTTGGCGGTGGGCGTGGTGCTCGGCGTGGTGGCGGCCTCGATCGGCTTTGCCCGCCGCGTGGCCCACCTGGTGGAGGTGGAGCACGTAGGCGATGCCGAGTATGCGGTGCGCGGCCAGCTCTTTTTCGCCTCCTCCAATGATTTGGTCTATGCCTTTGATTACACGCTGGATACCCAGCGCGTGGTGATTGATATGAGCAAGGCCGAGGTATGGGACGCCTCTACGGTGGCGACGCTGGATGCGGTGCAGAAGAAATACGCCGAGCGTGGCATCGAGGTAGAGTTCCGTGGCCTGGAAGGGGCGAGCGCGCAGCGCCTGAATCGCCTGAGCGGCCGCTTGGGTGATTAACATCACATTTTTAGCCTAGGGTGCGAAGGCTCAAGTAGTAGATACCGAACTGGCCGCGGACTCGCGTCGGCATAAAAGCAGAGTATCCGCGATGACCTCGAGTTCTTAGGGGAACTTTGCCCGCGCTTGGGGGCTAGCTTTGTCTTGGCTAACTTAGGTTATCCAATCTAAAAAAGCATAATGACGTGCAAGTTTACTTAAGTAGACCTTGCTGGATCGCGGGAGAATCTCCGGTAGTGTGGTGCTTAGCACTAATTAATTTCCCCACACAGAAAGGTTTTTACGATGGACGAGAAGCTGCAAACCCTGTTGAATGACCAGGTTATTAGCGAATACGGCGCTTCCATGGTCTACACCCAGCTGGCCTTTGAGATGGATAACCTCTCCTTCCCGGGCATGCGTGATTGGTTCATGGGCCAGGCCGCCGAGGAGCGCGAGCACGCCGAGAAGATTGCGGACCACTTGCTCTCCCGCGGCTACCGCGTAGAGCTCAATGACATCCCGGTTGGCTCCGTCAAGGCCGCTAACCCGCAGGACGCCTTCCAGGCTTCCCTCGAGCACGAACAGAAGGTTTCCGAGGAGATCCGCACCATCGCCCGCGCGGCGCTGGACGCACAGGATCTGGAATCCCGCCAGCTCGTTGACTGGTTCCTGAGCGAGCAGGTAGAGGAAGAAGCTACCGTTTCTGAGATTCTGGACCAGATCAAGCTGGTGGGCAATGACGGCTCTGGCCTGCTGCGCATCGATGAGCGCCTGGCTGGCCGCCCCGATGGTGGCGCTGCCTAAGCGCGCGTGGGTGAATAACAAACCCATCAAGATTTAGCTCAATCCTCCCAAAGCACTGCGGTGCGGTGGGAGGATTGTTTCTATGTCAACGCAACGCAAGGCTTTGTGCGCCATAACCCTGTTAGTTCTGGCGCTCTTCCTCATCGTGGGAGCAGCAATCATGTCCACGCACATGGCCTTGGGGGTATTTCTCACCACTGCGGCGCTGATGCTCGGCCCCTTCGCCGGGCTCGCACTGCTGGTTTATGGCGTCGCCGGCAAGCGTGGAGTAGTCACGCGCTCGCTCTATAGCCTCGGCGGCATGCTGCTCATTGGAGCCATCGGCGGCATCTTCGCCCTGTCCATGGACCAGGCGTCTGCGATGCTGCCTCTCTTTGTCGCTGGTGCGGGCGTGGGGATCGTGGCCGTGCTGACCCAAGCGCCTAAACGCGCATAAACTGGCCCCCGTTATGCCCAAACTCCTCTTTGATATGTATGGCGTGCTCATGCGCCCGGCCACCCCAGAAAGCCATGCGGACTTGGAGCGCCTCCTCGCGCCGCCAAATACAGAGGCGATGTGGGAGGCCTACGGGTTTTATCGGCCGGACTACGATGCCGGTATCTTTAGCGATAGCCACTACTGGAACGAGGTAGCGGCCCGCGCCGGGTTGGGGGAGGTTCCCGTCGCGGAGGCGGTAGCGTGCGAAAACAGCGGCCTACTGGAGGCGGACCCGGACATGGTGGCGCTGGTCAAGGGGCTTATCGGGGAAGGCTATAGCGTGGGCATCTTGTCCAATATCCCCACCACGCTGGCGGGCCAAGTGCGAAAGAAGCAGCCGTGGCTGGAGGATTGTGCGGCGGTGACGTTTAGCTGCGATATTGGCGTGGCCAAGCCGCACCCAGAAGCCTATCGTGTGGCCGTGGATGCGCTCTCCGCGCAGCCGAAGGATACGCACTTTTTTGATGACCGCATCGACTACGTGGAGGGCGCTAGCTACTGCGGGCTCAATGCCCATCTCTTTCGCGGCATCGACTCGGTACGTGAGGTGCTAAGCACACTGGAGTGAGCGGCCTAGCTCCAGCGGTTGGCGCAGGAGCTGGTCGGTGGCCACGGTGCGGGCTACCGCGCGGACAATCTCCTTATGGCTGGGGATCATGCGCAGCTGCAACTCATCGCCTGCGGAGGCGCGGACGGTGGCGGCGAATTGCTTGGGGGCCTTCGGGTCGTCGGTAAACGCGCCGCCGGCGATAACCACGGTGGCCGGGGAGTGGGCCTTGACCAGCTCCGCGGTGATGGCGCCCAACTGGCGGGCGCGCTCGTCCAAAATGGCGCGGACGGCGGGGTGGGAGTCGGCTACCTGGGCGGCGTCGGCAAGCGAGGCTACCTCCACGCCCTCGTGGCGTATCGCCTCCAGGATGTGCTGGGTGGCCAGCAGGTGCTCGGAGGCGCCGTGGCCCAGGAGCTCGGAGTGCGTTGCAGGCACGGGAATAATGGGGCTGACCTCGTCCTCTACGGAGAGGGCGGAGCCGATGGAATCGTCTGCGAAGAGGACCAGGACGCGCTCGCTGGCGCCAATCTCGGCCGCCTGGGTTTCGGAGCCGAGGATGGCCGGGATGGCGGAGGAGACCACCACGGGCACGCCGAACTGGAAGCGCAGGCGCTCGGTAATGTCCACGCCGTGCCAATTGAGGTTTTCCGCGGTGACCAGGCCGTTATCATCCACGGTGCCGGAGGTGGTCACGCCGAGGGAGACCAGGCGGTGGTTCAGGTTGGTCATCATGCGGTTGATGCCGGCCATGATGTGCTCGAGGAAGTCATCTTCGCTGAGGTTAGCCACCGGGGTGGTCAATTCCTCTTCGCTCAGCGTGCGGCCCTTGATGTCATAGAGGCCGATGTAGGTCTGTTTGGTGCCCACGGAAATGCCGCCGAGTGCCCAGTCATTATCGGCCGCCTCAAGCGGCACGGTGGGCCGGCCGCGCCCGCGGGACTGGGTGAGGTCGGTGCGTTCCTGGATGAGGCCCGCGTTGAGTAGGGAAGTAGTAGCGCGCGTGATGGTGGGCTGGGAAAGTCCGGTGGCTTCCACCAGCTCGCTCCGGGTGATGATCGGGTTCAGGCGCACCAAATGAAGGCACTTTGCGGCCGGTGTGCGGGGACGCGTGAACACTGGGCCAGGTTTGATCATAAAAAGAAGTATAAATATTCCAGACTGCTTTGTCTAATCCCGTAAACTCACCATGTACCGAATGGTCTAAAGGTGGTGGTGGGCGCGCAGATATCTATGCTGGAGAGCATGCAGTCAGTAGCGGTTTATTGTGGTTCAGCAACAGGAAACTCGCCGGCCTATACGCAGGCGGCACAGGAATTGGGCGCGGAGCTGGCCCGACGCGGCCTGACCCTGGTCTATGGCGGCGGCAATATCGGCCTGATGCGCGAGGTGGCAGAGGCCTGCCTGGCCGCCGGCGGTACCGTCACCGGCGTGATGCCGCAGTCCCTGGTGGATCTGGAGATTTCCCACCCCGGCCTGACCGCCCTCGAGGTGGTCGGCTCCATGGCCGAGCGCAAGACCCGGATGGAGCAGCTTGCTGATGCCTATATTTGCCTCCCCGGCGGCGTCGGCACCCTCGAAGAGCTCACCGAGGTGCTCACCTTGCAGCAGCTGGGCCACATCCGCGGCCCGGTAGGCCTTGTTAATACGGAGGACTTCTGGCGCCCGTTCCACGCCATGTACGCCGCCATGGCCGAGTCCGGCTTCATCTTGCCGCGTTTTGTCGATGCCTTGGTGATGGAGGAAAAACCGCAGGACATCCTAGATAAATTCAGCGGCTGGAGCTACCCCGGAACAAAGTGGGACAACGATTAGTTAACAAGTTCGCAACTTCAGCCCGCCCGGGTGGCCTATAGGCGATACTTAGGGATAGACTTCCTCGTTATGAGTTCTGAGCAGACCGCTAAGCGCCAGCCCTCTCTACTGGACGCCTCGTGCGATAACTTCGTTCACGACCTAGCCGAGCTTTCCCCCACCGATGCCACCGCGTGGGGCATTGACGGCTACGAGGGCGAATTGCAGGATTTCTCCCCCGAGTACTTCACCGCCATCGCAGACCGCACCCGCGAAATGGTCGCGGACCTGGATGCCCTGGATGACACCACCGATGAGTCCGATGATGAGGATGACTTTGATGACGTGGACTATGTCACCGCGGCCGTCCTGCGCGATCGCCTCTGCCTTGATCTCGATCTGCACCACCACGGCGAGGATGTGTGTTGCCTGAATAACATCGCCTCCCCGGTGCAGACCATCCGCGATACCCTGCTGCTCATGCCGCAGGACACGGACGAGGACCGCGATGCCATTCGCTCCCGCCTGTCTAAGGTGAAGACCTCCCTGGCCGGCTACCGCAGCTCCCTGGAAGAGGCGGCCTCCCATGGCATGGTGGCACCGCACCGCCAGATCTCTGAGGTCATTGTGCAGTGCGAGCGGCTTGCCGACGCCGACTCGATGCTCGAGTCCCTCGGCGTCGACGCCGACTCCGCCGAGGTGCAGCAGGCCAAGGAGGCCTTTGGCGAGTTCTCCGATTGGCTCTCCAATGACCTGCAGCCCCAGGCACCCACCAAGGACGCCGTGGGCCGCGAGCGCTACGAGCGCTTTTCCAAGCTCTTTGTGGGCGATGCCGTCAACCTCGACGAGGCCTATGAGTGGGGCCTGGACCAGGTGCGCAGCCTGCGCGCGGAGCAGGAAAAGATCGCCCACGAGCTCTACGGCTCTGAGTGCTCGGTGCGCTCGGCGATGCGCAAGCTCAACCATGAGGACCGCTATACCCTGCGTGGCACCGATGCGCTGGTGGAGTGGATGCAGTCCACCGCCGATGGCGTCATTGCTGAACTCAACGGCAAGGAATTCGATATTCCGGAGGAAGTAGAAGAGATCGAGTGCTGCATCGATCCGGCCGGCACCGGCGGCATTTTCTACACCCCGCCGAGCGATGATTTCTCCCGCCCGGGCCGCATGTGGTGGTCCGTGCCGGAGGGCCAGGACACCTTCCACACCTGGCAGGAGCTGACCACCGTCCACCACGAGGGCGTGCCGGGCCACCATCTGCAGCTAGGCTCCGCGCTGGTGCAGGAGGATCTCAACCTGTGGCGCCGCGCGGTGACGTGGAACTCTGGTCATGGCGAGGGCTGGGCTCTCTACGCCGAACAGCTCATGGCCGAGCTGGGCTACATGGACGATCCGGGCTTCCGCATGGGCATGTTGGATGCCCAGCGCCTGCGCGCTGCCCGCGTGGTCGTAGACATCGGATTGCACCTGGGCAAGCAGCTGCCGGATTGCTCTACCTCCGGCACATGGGACAAGGCGCACGTGAAGACCTTCATGCGCGAAAACACCGCTATGGATGATGCAAACCTCAACTTTGAGGTCAACCGCTACCTGGGCTGGCCGGGCCAGGCGCCGTCCTATGCGCTGGGTCAGCGCCTGTGGCAGGAAACCCGCGCCGAGGCTGAGAAGCAGGGCATGAGCGCGCGCGAGTTCCACTCGGAGGCCCTCGCCTTGGGCTCCGTGCCGATGTCCGTCCTGCGCGAGGCCGTGCTGGGTAATTAGCGGCGCAGCAGGCGCTTCGCCAGCCGCAGCAGCTGCGGCAGGTAGCCTGCGATGACGAGCACCGCAATGAGCCGGGTGAGCTGTACCGCGATGACCGCTGGTCCGGCTCCGCCCTCGGCGGAGAGCGCAAGCACCGTCTCGAGCGCGCCGGGGCTCGTGGCCAGGTAGGCCTCAAAGTAGGTGATGTGCAGCCACTTAGTCAGCGGCCAGGCGGTGGCCGCACAGATGCCGATAATGACCACGATGAAAAGAACCGTGGCGGGCAATTGCTTGGCAAAGGCCTTGAGCGCGGGCAGCGAAAGCCCGCCGCCGCAAACCCAGCCGATGGATAAGAATGCCATCACTTTGAAGACATAGAGCGGCTCGAGCGTGTGGCCCTCCGGCAGCACGAAGGAGACCAGCACCGTCAGCAGAAGGGGGCCGAGCACGGCCGTGGCCGGCAGGTGCAGCAGCTTTCCCAATTTCTCGCCCAGGAAGGCAATGGCAAGAACCAGCGCGATAATCCACCAGGTGGTTTCTCCCTCCACCGTGAGGTCCGCGCCTTTACCGGCCGGGGTATCAAGCAGCGCGACGACGGCCGGTAGCGATACCGAGACCACCAATAAGCGCAGGTACTGGGTGAGGGCGACGTAGCGGTAGTCGGCACCGAGTTCGTCGGCAAGCGCGGGCATCAGCGAGGCACCACCCGGCAGCATGGACAAGATGCCGGTTTCTGAGGACACATCGCGCGGCTGCGCGCGGTGCAACAGCAGGCCACCGACGATGCCAACCATGATGGTGACAAAAGACATGGTCACGGCCGCGGGCAGGAAACCCACCAGCTGGCCCAGGGGCACGACTGTGAGGGGAAGCGCTGCCATCATGCCGATAAAACCGCGGGACATATTATAAAAAGTCCGGTTGACCTGGAGGTCTTCGCCAGTAATGAGAGCCATGGCGCCCGAGGCGATAATGGCCGCCAGAATCCACGCGGCGGGCACATGCCACAAGTTAAATAGCCAGCCCAAAAGGACAGAGATTGGGACGACGATAGCCCACCGCGCTACGGTGTGGGCATTAAGTCCACTGCTTTCCTGCTGTGCGGCCATGCGCGCCCTCCTCAAATTACCTCTGCGACTTGAGTCTAGCGCCCCTTCCTTTCATTACCGCGGGCAGTGGATAGGGGCGAGTTATCACAATACATGATTAAAGATTTATGATCGGGGCATGGAAATCGATGTGGCGCAGTGGGTGATTCTCTTCCTCGGTACCGCGACTGCGGGGTGGATCGATGCGGTCATCGGCGGCGGAGGATTGATCCTCATTCCGCTGCTGCTCGCGGTCCTTCCCAGCCTCGCTCCTGCGGCGGCGTTGGGAACCAGCAAGCTGGCCTCGGTAACCGGCACCGGCTCGGCAGCCGTGACCCTTGCGCGCAAGGTGAAGTTGGATAAGGCGGAAATGGCGCGCTTTATCCTCATCGCGCTGGTTTGTTCTGGACTGGGAGCCAGCGTGGCCTCGAGCCTAGACAAAGACGTCATGCGCCCCATCATCATCGTCCTCATGGTGGCCGTGGGCATTTTCGTGGCCTTCAAACCAGACTTTGGCAGCAGCGACGCGGCCGGCGTCCGCGGCGGTTGGCGCACCGTGGTGGTCCTCGTGCTCTCCGGCATCTTTTCCTTCTACGATGGCATCTTTGGGCCCGGCACCGGCATGTTTTTGATCATGGCCTTTACCTCCATCTTTGCGCAGAGCTTCCTGACCTCTGCGGCGATGGCCAAGGTGGTCAATACCGCCACCAACTTAGGTGCGCTCGTCGTGTTCGCCCTCGGTGGCCACGTGTGGTGGACGCTCGGCATCGTGCTCGCGGTGGCAAATATTGCCGGCGCGCAGCTGGGCGCGCGCACCGTGTTGGGTGGCGGCGCCAAGTTGATTCGCTACGCGCTGCTCATCTTGGTCGTGGTTATGAGCTGCTACCTGGGCTGGCAGCAGTGGGGATAACTACATCCGGTTCTTGGTGCGCGCGGTAGCCACGGCATTCCACGGGTCTTCGGGCCACGGGTGCTTGGGGTAGCGGCCGCGCATATCGGCGCGCACGCCGGCATAGGGGCCGGACCAGAAGCTGGCGAGATCATCGGTCACCGCGAGCGGGCGGCCGGCGGGGGAGAGTAGGTGGAATTGCACGCGGTGGCCGCAGTATTCGGGGGATTCGGCCAATCCGAAGCATTCCTGCAGCTTGATATGAACCACGGGGCGATCACCGGACCAGTCGATTCGTGCGTCCCGGCCGGAGGGCACCGGAAGGCGCTCGGGAGCGAGGTCGTCCAGATGGGTGGCTTCCGGCCAGGGCAGGAGGCGTTGCAGCGCGGGGTACATGTCGAGCTTGGCGGCGGGAGTTCCCTCCGCGATGCTATGCAGTTCGGGGCCGAGCCATTCGGCGGGATCCGCGGAATCGACATCGGGCCAAGGGGAGCCATAGTGGGCGTGCAGGTGGCGCAAACGGTCTTTTAAGCTTTGGGCTTTCTCGCTGAAGGTGAAAAGCCCCAAACCTTCCTCGCGGATGCCGGCGGCAAGGGCCTCCTCGGCCGCGGGGCCGGTGACCTTGACTGGGGTTTCAGAAAGCGTGATGGCGCCCGCGGCCTTGACCTTGACGCCGCGCACGCGGCCATCGCGCAGGAAGGCGCGGGTTTCTTCGGTGATGCCGATGGTGTCCAGCGCTGCGGTTTCCTCGATGCGGGCGGCCGAGCGGATGATGGCATTACCCGCATTGGACAGGGAGACCTCCGCGATGGCGAGCCACGGGGAACCAGTGAGGCCCGAGTTATCGAGCAGGCGGGCGCGGGTGCCGCTGGCCAGCAGGTAATCCTCGCCCATGCGCTTGGCCACCTGCTCGGGAAAGGCGGTGGCGACGACCTCCCCGGGATCGACGGGGCCAAGATCGTCGACCAGGCGGGCGAGCCGCTTGACCTCTTTTTGAGGTGGGCGGTGACGGGTGAGATTGGGGGTTAAGGGGGCGTCGCCAAGCGAGGCAATGATGGGCGCGGCCTGGCTGCCGTGGTGGAGCAAGGAGGCGCCGAGACGCGGATCGGTGGGTAGGAGGGCGAGTTCCTGCGTCGCGCCAATGCGCTTGAGGGTCGCCTGCGCGGATGCCAGGGCCTGGGCCGGCGGCGGATCGAGCAACGGGAAGTCCGGGCCCGCGCCCCAGCAGTCCAAAAACAACGCGGCCTGGGTCAGGTCCGCAGATAGGATCTCCGGGGTGGTATGCGGAGAAAAGTGCTGGTAATCATCCTGCGAGTAGCAGCGAATGACGGTGCCAGGTGCCTCACGGCCGGCACGACCAGCGCGCTGATCGGCACTCGATTTTGAGGTAGACACCGTCACCAACCCGGACATGCCACGCTGCGCATCGCGCCGGGGAACGCGGGAGAGCCCGGCATCGACCACCACGCGCACGCCCGGCACGGTAAGCGAGGACTCCGCGATAGAGGTAGCCACGACGATGCGCTGTTCATCGGTATACAGCGCGGCGTCTTGCTCCGCGGTGGTTTGCTTGCCATGCAGGGGAAATACATTATGGCCTGCTAAGGCATCGCACACGAGGTTGACTTCGCGCACGCCGGGCACAAAGACCAGCGTGGATTCCTGCTGGCGAGCTGCCTGCTTGGCGACGTCCCCGTAAAACTCCCTCGTTCCCGCCGCCCTGCCCGGCATGGGGGCGTAGTGGATGTCGAGCGGATGGGTCACCGCCTCGGTCACGTGGACAGGCGCGTCCATAAGCTGGGAAAAGCGCTGCGCATCCACAGTTGCAGACATGGCGATGACGCGAAAGTCCTCACGCAATTCGGCCAGTTCCAGGCACATGCCTAGCACCAAATCCGTATCGAGCTGACGCTCGTGAACCTCATCGATGGCAACGGCGGCCACGCCCTCGAGTTCCGGATCCTTCAGCAGGCGGCGCAGCAGCACGCCCGGCGTGACGAACTCGACTTCGCTGCCCTTGCGGGACTCGCCCCGGATGGCGAAGCCGACCTTGTCCGGGGTGCCGCTGAGCGTGCTTAAGCGCTGTGCGGCCGCGCGCACGGCCACACGACGTGGGGCGGTGACGATGACCTTGCCGCGCCCTGCCGCATGATTGGCCAGCGCTGGTGGCACGAGCGTGGTTTTACCCGTACCGGGCGGGGCCTGGATGACGACGTTTCCGGTGCTAGGCAGCGAATCGATGGTCTCGGCTACGGGCAGTCCCGCGCCGATTCTGGCGAGATCAAACATTTACTTGGCGGCTCCAAAACCCTCGACGGGACCGTTGAGATCCTGGCGCTCCCAGGCCTCCTCATTGTCTTCCAGCTTGCGCACCACGCGGCCGGGTGATCCCAGGACCAGCGAATTATCCGGAATATCGGTGGTAATAAGCGTGCCCGCGCCGACGACGCAGTTCTTTCCAATGGTGATGCCCGGCAGCACGGTGACATTGGCACCGAACCAGGTGTTGTCCCCGATGGTGATGGGCTTGGCTATCTCCCACCCACCGGCGCGCATCTCATGATCGTTGACCGGATGCCCCACTGTAATCAGGGAGCAATTGGGGCCCACCATGACGCCATCACCCAGCGTCACCGTGGCCTGGGCCAAGATGGTGGTGCCAAAATTAATGAAGACGCGCTCGCCGCACACTAGATTGCAGCCATATTCCAAATTCAACGGAACGTGCAGGCCCGGCACCGCAGATTCTTCCGGCAGAATCTCGCGCAGGATGCCCTTGGCACGCTCTGGGTCCGTATTCTGTAGTTCATTGAGCTGCTTAACCAAGCGGAAAGTGCGTTGATGTTCGTCCTTAGCCTCCGGCATGCTCGGCAGGAACCACTGCCCACCGGTCATCCGCTCCCATGAGCCGTAGCGTTCCAAGTCCTGCCGCCCCTGTGCATCCATGGGTGTCATTGTAGAGGGTGAGGCGCCCCTAGTTTTCTCTAAGTGGTTGGGCCATTGGGAGTATGCCCAACAAAGTTGATCAGGATGCAACGAACCGTATCCGCTTGGTGGCGGATCGCGGTGAGGTAGACAAGCATTCAATGGAGCTCACATGCCACGGCGCAGCACCGAAACCGGGAAAACTCTTAGACCGCACCCTGGCACTGGCCACAGAAAGTCGGCCGCAAAGGAGAAATTCCTTAAATACTTTCCCGCGGGCATAGTTTCCGCGCTCTTGGTAGGAGGAAACCCTCTGGAACATAGTCGCCTGGTCAACCACGCAGATTCCGGTGTTTATGGTGTGCGGCCAATACGGCATCCCCTTAGCCAGTGAAAAGTATTGGTATCGGCTCATACAGACTCTGTCATGCCGCTGTGTATGACCGGTGTCTGGTCGCCGCAGGCAGAGGGCGGTCCACCTGGCACCACACAGTAAATAAAGAGGAAACGGAGATATGACTCGGCCTTGCCAATGATGAATTCACAGTACCGGGAGCAGGAAACTTGTGGGAAGTGGACAATACATATGACAGATGAGGAAAGGAATCGCATACACTGCCTGTTATCCTCGCAAGATTGCAGGCTGGGCACTATCCGGGATGCGATATGCTCTTTACCTTGGCCACCACAGCAACTCAACCAAGCCATTATGTAGACCAAGAAAACCGCAGGTCCTCTTCAACATTCGGATCGCGGGAAGCAGTACCTCAGTACTGCTTACAATGGAAAGCTTGCTGAGCACCGCACCGCCGCTTTTACCGACGGACACCCGGTACCTGAAATGCCACTGCTGTGGCCAATGGTCCGTTGATGCCCCGATGTACAGCGTCGTTAGCGAAAAAATTCGCGACGTTTGAATAGATGAAATGGCCAAAAATTCCAGGCGTCGTAGCCCCTAAGGTCGCGCACCCTGCTGAAGCTCATTCAGAGTTTTAAAGCTGCAAATCAAAACCTTTCAGAAACTCAAAGCAAATACCGATACCTAGGAACACAACGCAGCGCACGTCAGTAGCTTGGGAACAAGATCCGGGGTGCTGCACATGAGAAACAATAGGGAAGAAACCTAAACCGTTACCCCTGATGAGGATAGTTGTGGCACTTGAAACGATGGTGATGCTTCCACGGGTAACGTTTCTGGTAGCTCATCCTGATTCCAGCTCTAGGGTAGGAAGAGCATGGATAGTCTCGAGCAAGTTGCTGAACATGACAGAAGCATCGGTGGGGACCCTGGCAGGCCCTCCATTTATCCACGACAACTGCAACACCTATAGCGCCAAGCTCCAGAGAGGGCCCTCCTGAGCACTGCAAGTTTGGGCCAAGTGAAGCTCGCAGAGTTGGAGCTATAAACCAAGAACAAGATGGGGTTAGAAAAGCTTTGCCGTCCACGGACCGTGAGGCCGTACCTCCGGTACTACCGGATACGCTCCGGACATGCAGGCTGCATTAGGCATTTGTGCAGCTTTAATGAGAGCCAAATCCTGCGGAATCGAAACGGTGCGGGATTGTGCCCGCTAGGGCATGGCCGATGTACAAATGGAATCTGTTTCAAAAGGATCAGCAACTGATTTACAGGGATTTCTCAGACGATTGAAGGTTGTTTATAAAAGACCGACAAAATGCCCTGTAGCTGTATTTATGCTGAAAATGTATTACGCGCAGCTACCTAAATGGTGGTAATGTTCAAGATGCGCTAAAAGACTGATCGATAGCTTGGCTTTGGGGCCGTAATCAGGTGAGGTGTGCTCAGCATAGAAAACTGGCTGTGAGCAGCGAGATTCCCTGCTGATCGGAAAAATATAATTTGCCAATCTAAGAGGAAAAATGGATATTTCAAGAAGCTTGCCTCGAAAGAGGTGGACGCTCTTAACTGCAATTCTCGCAACAATTGCGGTGATCGCGGCCTTGCTGACTGTGCCATTGAACAAGGCCAGCGCGGCAGAGCCGACTGACTTTGAACCCGACACGACGCTCGGTAGCGAGGCTGAAAAGAGTACCCTGAAGGGGCATGATAAGACATGGGACGGTCTTGTTTGGGCGGGAACCCCCCAAGGACCCGCAGCGTCCAAAAACGCAAACCCTAACAATAATGTGGGCTGGGCCTGGTGTATTGAGCCTGGTTATGGAGTCCCTTATGAGACAACATTTGTGTATGACCGAGCGAAGGCTGAAAAACTTAATGTTAATAGACAGTATCGTGATGCCGCGATAATTCTCGCTCGAAAGATAGAAAGCGCCGTTCTCGACAAGGATTACGAAGCGGCTAGTACTTACCGTACTTACTTAATTCCCTTCGTCGCCAGAGATGAAACCTCAAAGCATAGGGCAGCCACAACAATCACCGGCGAAGATCCGACTTACACTAATAAGTACGGGAAAAGGAACTTTCCGGGATATAAGGGAAGTTACGAAGAGTTTAAAAAACTTACAGGCTATGAATTCGTCAAACATGAGTTGTACGGTTATAAAACCGATCTAAAAAAATTCCAGGAGCAACGATCCCGGCGCAGCCTGCGGATTGGTTTATTACCATTGTCCGGCCTAAGCCTGACGACAAGTACGATAAGAGGACTTCTCAAACTGTCATGCCGGTGGATCAGCCGGGCCTGCCTAATGAGAACGGCGGAAGCGGCTCTAACCCGTCCACTAAGAAGCCTAAGATCAGCACGACGGTTGATCAGCTTGGTGAGCATGAGGCTCTGAAGGCTGGCACGGTTGTTACTGACCATGTTCACTATGAGGGTCTGGTTCCGAATAAGGAATACATTCTGAATGCTGAGCTGCGTAACAAGACTGATGAGTCTGTTATTGGTGAGTCCAAGGAGCCGGTGAAGTTCACTCCGAAGTCCTCTGAGGGTGATGTTGATGTCAAGATCACTGTTAACGAGGGTGTTGAGGCTGGTTCTGTAGACCAGGGTGTTGCCTTTGAGTACTTGACTTCTACTGCGGTGGATAAGTCTGGTAAGGATTCCGAGTCTGGCGATGAGAATAAGATTGCTGAGCACACGGATATCAATGACGGCAAGCAGACTGTTGACTCTCATGAGGAGTTGAAGCCTAAGATCAGCACGACGGTTGATCAGCTTGGTGAGCATGAGGCTCTGAAGGCTGGCACGGTTGTTACTGACCATGTTCACTATGAGGGTCTGGTTCCGAATAAGGAATACATTCTGAATGCTGAGCTGCGTAACAAGACTGATGAGTCTGTTATTGGTGAGTCCAAGGAGCCGGTGAAGTTCACTCCGAAGTCCTCTGAGGGTGATGTTGATGTCAAGATCACTGTTAACGAGGGTGTTGAGGCTGGTTCTGTAGACCAGGGTGTTGCCTTTGAGTACTTGACTTCTACTGCGGTGGATAAGTCTGGTAAGGATTCCGAGTCTGGCGATGAGAATAAGATTGCTGAGCACACGGATATCAATGACGGCAAGCAGACTGTTGACTCTCATGAGGAGTTGAAGCCTAAGATCAGCACGACGGTTGATCAGCTTGGTGAGCATGAGGCTCTGAAGGCTGGCACGGTTGTTACTGACCATGTTCACTATGAGGGTCTGGTTCCGAATAAGGAATACATTCTGAATGCTGAGCTGCGTAACAAGACTGATGAGTCTGTTATTGGTGAGTCCAAGGAGCCGGTGAAGTTCACTCCGAAGTCCTCTGAGGGTGATGTTGATGTCAAGATCACTGTTAACGAGGGTGTTGAGGCTGGTTCTGTAGACCAGGGTGTTGCCTTTGAGTACTTGACTTCTACTGCGGTGGATAAGTCTGGTAAGGATTCCGAGTCTGGCGATGAGAATAAGATTGCTGAGCACACGGATATCAATGACGGCAAGCAGACTGTTGACTCTCATGAGGAGTTGAAGCCTAAGATCAGCACGACGGTTGATCAGCTTGGTGAGCATGAGGCTCTGAAGGCTGGCACGGTTGTTACTGACCATGTTCACTATGAGGGTCTGGTTCCGAATAAGGAATACATTCTGAATGCTGAGCTGCGTAACAAGACTGATGAGTCTGTTATTGGTGAGTCCAAGGAGCCGGTGAAGTTCACTCCGAAGTCCTCTGAGGGTGATGTTGATGTCAAGATCACTGTTAACGAGGGTGTTGAGGCTGGTTCTGTAGACCAGGGTGTTGCCTTTGAGTACTTGACTTCTACTGCGGTGGATAAGTCTGGTAAGGATTCCGAGTCTGGCGATGAGAATAAGATTGCTGAGCACACGGATATCAATGACGGCAAGCAGACTGTTGACTCTCATGAGGAGTTGAAGCCTAAGATCAGCACGACGGTTGATCAGCTTGGTGAGCATGAGGCTCTGAAGGCTGGCACGGTTGTTACTGACCATGTTCACTATGAGGGTCTGGTTCCGAATAAGGAATACATTCTGAATGCTGAGCTGCGTAACAAGACTGATGAGTCTGTTATTGGTGAGTCCAAGGAGCCGGTGAAGTTCACTCCGAAGTCCTCTGAGGGTGATGTTGATGTCAAGATCACTGTTAACGAGGGTGTTGAGGCTGGTTCTGTAGACCAGGGTGTTGCCTTTGAGTACTTGACTTCTACTGCGGTGGATAAGTCTGGTAAGGATTCCGAGTCTGGCGATGAGAATAAGATTGCTGAGCACACGGATATCAATGACGGCAAGCAGACTGTTGACTCTCATGAGGAGTTGAAGCCTAAGATCAGCACGACGGTTGATCAGCTTGGTGAGCATGAGGCTCTGAAGGCTGGCACGGTTGTTACTGACCATGTTCACTATGAGGGTCTGGTTCCGAATAAGGAATACATTCTGAATGCTGAGCTGCGTAACAAGACTGATGAGTCTGTTATTGGTGAGTCCAAGGAGCCGGTGAAGTTCACTCCGAAGTCCTCTGAGGGTGATGTTGATGTCAAGATCACTGTTAACGAGGGTGTTGAGGCTGGTTCTGTAGACCAGGGTGTTGCCTTTGAGTACTTGACTTCTACTGCGGTGGATAAGTCTGGTAAGGATTCCGAGTCTGGCGATGAGAATAAGATTGCTGAGCACACGGATATCAATGACGGCAAGCAGACTGTTGACTCTCATGAGGAGTTGAAGCCTAAGATCAGCACGACGGTTGATCAGCTTGGTGAGCATGAGGCTCTGAAGGCTGGCACGGTTGTTACTGACCATGTTCACTATGAGGGTCTGGTTCCGAATAAGGAATACATTCTGAATGCTGAGCTGCGTAACAAGACTGATGAGTCTGTTATTGGTGAGTCCAAGGAGCCGGTGAAGTTCACTCCGAAGTCCTCTGAGGGTGATGTTGATGTCAAGATCACTGTTAACGAGGGTGTTGAGGCTGGTTCTGTAGACCAGGGTGTTGCCTTTGAGTACTTGACTTCTACTGCGGTGGATAAGTCTGGTAAGGATTCCGAGTCTGGCGATGAGAATAAGATTGCTGAGCACACGGATATCAATGACGGCAAGCAGACTGTTGACTCTCATGAGGAGTTGAAGCCTAAGATCAGCACGACGGTTGATCAGCTTGGTGAGCATGAGGCTCTGAAGGCTGGCACGGTTGTTACTGACCATGTTCACTATGAGGGTCTGGTTCCGAATAAGGAATACATTCTGAATGCTGAGCTGCGTAACAAGACTGATGAGTCTGTTATTGGTGAGTCCAAGGAGCCGGTGAAGTTCACTCCGAAGTCCTCTGAGGGTGATGTTGATGTCAAGATCACTGTTAACGAGGGTGTTGAGGCTGGTTCTGTAGACCAGGGTGTTGCCTTTGAGTACTTGACTTCTACTGCGGTGGATAAGTCTGGTAAGGATTCCGAGTCTGGCGATGAGAATAAGATTGCTGAGCACACGGATATCAATGACGGCAAGCAGACTGTTGACTCTCATGAGGAGTTGAAGCCTAAGATCAGCACGACGGTTGATCAGCTTGGTGAGCATGAGGCTCTGAAGGCTGGCACGGTTGTTACTGACCATGTTCACTATGAGGGTCTGGTTCCGAATAAGGAATACATTCTGAATGCTGAGCTGCGTAACAAGACTGATGAGTCTGTTATTGGTGAGTCCAAGGAGCCGGTGAAGTTCACTCCGAAGTCCTCTGAGGGTGATGTTGATGTCAAGATCACTGTTAACGAGGGTGTTGAGGCTGGTTCTGTAGACCAGGGTGTTGCCTTTGAGTACTTGACTTCTACTGCGGTGGATAAGTCTGGTAAGGATTCCGAGTCTGGCGATGAGAATAAGATTGCTGAGCACACGGATATCAATGACGGCAAGCAGACTGTTGACTCTCATGAGGAGTTGAAGCCTAAGATCAGCACGACGGTTGATCAGCTTGGTGAGCATGAGGCTCTGAAGGCTGGCACGGTTGTTACTGACCATGTTCACTATGAGGGTCTGGTTCCGAATAAGGAATACATTCTGAATGCTGAGCTGCGTAACAAGACTGATGAGTCTGTTATTGGTGAGTCCAAGGAGCCGGTGAAGTTCACTCCGAAGTCCTCTGAGGGTGATGTTGATGTCAAGATCACTGTTAACGAGGGTGTTGAGGCTGGTTCTGTAGACCAGGGTGTTGCCTTTGAGTACTTGACTTCTACTGCGGTGGATAAGTCTGGTAAGGATTCCGAGTCTGGCGATGAGAATAAGATTGCTGAGCACACGGATATCAATGACGGCAAGCAGACTGTTGACTCTCATGAGGAGTTGAAGCCTAAGATCAGCACGACGGTTGATCAGCTTGGTGAGCATGAGGCTCTGAAGGCTGGCACGGTTGTTACTGACCATGTTCACTATGAGGGTCTGGTTCCGAATAAGGAATACATTCTGAATGCTGAGCTGCGTAACAAGACTGATGAGTCTGTTATTGGTGAGTCCAAGGAGCCGGTGAAGTTCACTCCGAAGTCCTCTGAGGGTGATGTTGATGTCAAGATCACTGTTAACGAGGGTGTTGAGGCTGGTTCTGTAGACCAGGGTGTTGCCTTTGAGTACTTGACTTCTACTGCGGTGGATAAGTCTGGTAAGGATTCCGAGTCTGGCGATGAGAATAAGATTGCTGAGCACACGGATATCAATGACGGCAAGCAGACTGTTGACTCTCATGAGGAGTTGAAGCCTAAGATCAGCACGACGGTTGATCAGCTTGGTGAGCATGAGGCTCTGAAGGCTGGCACGGTTGTTACTGACCATGTTCACTATGAGGGTCTGGTTCCGAATAAGGAATACATTCTGAATGCTGAGCTGCGTAACAAGACTGATGAGTCTGTTATTGGTGAGTCCAAGGAGCCGGTGAAGTTCACTCCGAAGTCCTCTGAGGGTGATGTTGATGTCAAGATCACTGTTAACGAGGGTGTTGAGGCTGGTTCTGTAGACCAGGGTGTTGCCTTTGAGTACTTGACTTCTACTGCGGTGGATAAGTCTGGTAAGGATTCCGAGTCTGGCGATGAGAATAAGATTGCTGAGCACACGGATATCAATGACGGCAAGCAGACTGTTGACTCTCATGAGGAGTTGAAGCCTAAGATCAGCACGACGGTTGATCAGCTTGGTGAGCATGAGGCTCTGAAGGCTGGCACGGTTGTTACTGACCATGTTCACTATGAGGGTCTGGTTCCGAATAAGGAATACATTCTGAATGCTGAGCTGCGTAACAAGACTGATGAGTCTGTTATTGGTGAGTCCAAGGAGCCGGTGAAGTTCACTCCGAAGTCCTCTGAGGGTGATGTTGATGTCAAGATCACTGTTAACGAGGGTGTTGAGGCTGGTTCTGTAGACCAGGGTGTTGCCTTTGAGTACTTGACTTCTACTGCGGTGGATAAGTCTGGTAAGGATTCCGAGTCTGGCGATGAGAATAAGATTGCTGAGCACACGGATATCAATGACGGCAAGCAGACTGTTGACTCTCATGAGGAGTTGAAGCCTAAGATCAGCACGACGGTTGATCAGCTTGGTGAGCATGAGGCTCTGAAGGCTGGCACGGTTGTTACTGACCATGTTCACTATGAGGGTCTGGTTCCGAATAAGGAATACATTCTGAATGCTGAGCTGCGTAACAAGACTGATGAGTCTGTTATTGGTGAGTCCAAGGAGCCGGTGAAGTTCACTCCGAAGTCCTCTGAGGGTGATGTTGATGTCAAGATCACTGTTAACGAGGGTGTTGAGGCTGGTTCTGTAGACCAGGGTGTTGCCTTTGAGTACTTGACTTCTACTGCGGTGGATAAGTCTGGTAAGGATTCCGAGTCTGGCGATGAGAATAAGATTGCTGAGCACACGGATATCAATGACGGCAAGCAGACTGTTGACTCTCATGAGGAGTTGAAGCCTAAGATCAGCACGACGGTTGATCAGCTTGGTGAGCATGAGGCTCTGAAGGCTGGCACGGTTGTTACTGACCATGTTCACTATGAGGGTCTGGTTCCGAATAAGGAATACATTCTGAATGCTGAGCTGCGTAACAAGACTGATGAGTCTGTTATTGGTGAGTCCAAGGAGCCGGTGAAGTTCACTCCGAAGTCCTCTGAGGGTGATGTTGATGTCAAGATCACTGTTAACGAGGGTGTTGAGGCTGGTTCTGTAGACCAGGGTGTTGCCTTTGAGTACTTGACTTCTACTGCGGTGGATAAGTCTGGTAAGGATTCCGAGTCTGGCGATGAGAATAAGATTGCTGAGCACACGGATATCAATGACGGCAAGCAGACTGTTGACTCTCATGAGGAGTTGAAGCCTTCTGAGTCTCAGACCCCGACCACAACCACTACTGGTGTAGTGCCTGGTAATGGCGGTAATGGTGAAACTTCGAAGCCATCTGAGCCTTCTTCTGAGCAGTCTTCCTCTGAGGATTCTTCTACCTCGACGACTAGCGAGACCTGTGAGTCTGAGGAGCCGGGTAACTCTGAGAGTGAGCGGCCTTCCGAGTCTGAGGAACCGTCTGAGTCTGAGTCCGGCGAGCCTTCTGAGTCTGAGTCTGTAGAGACCACGTCCTCTGAGGCTTCCGAGACTTCTGAGTCTGACGAGCCTTCGGATTGCGGTTCGACTACTCCGGAGAAGCCGACCGAGCCTTCTGAGTCGACTGAGCCTAACGAGCCGGGTACCCCGGGCACCCCTGGTGACAACGATGAGAAGCACACCCCGAAGGTTTCCACTAATGCGGACTTCGAGGGCGGCCTGCGTGAGGTTGTTGCTGGTGCCAAGGTTGTGGACCAGGTTTCCTATGAGGGTCTGGTTCCGGGTAAGGAATACACTCTGGATGCGCAGCTGATTTCTAAGGAGGACGGTAAGACCGTTCTTGGTGAGACCAAGGGTCACAAGTTCACCCCGGATGAGGCTAATGGCACTGAGACTGTCACCATCGTTGTCGATGACAGCGTGACCGAGCCGGTTGAGGCTGCGGTTGCTTTCGAGACGCTGACCTCCACCCAGGTGGATAAGCACGGTAAGGACAACCCGACCGATGAGGACAACCCGAACCCGGTTGGTGAGCACAAGGACATCGATGATGAGGATCAGACTGTAACTTCTGAGAAGACTCCGAAGATCTCCACTAATGCTGACTTCGAGAAGGGTTCTCACGTGGTTGTTGCTGGTGCCGAGATTGTTGATGAGGTTTCCTACGAGGGTCTGGTTCCGGGTAAGGAATACACCTTGAAGGCTGAGCTGATTTCCAAGAAGGATGGCGAGTCTGTTCTGGGTACTGGTGAGAAGACCTTCACCCCGAAGAAGTCCAAGGGTATGGAGCCTGTCACCATCACCGTCAACGATGATGTGAAGGAGCCTGTCCAGGCTGCGGTTGCCTTCGAAGAGCTGACTTCCGTAGAGGTCAATGACAAGGGTGAGGAGACTCCGGGTACTACTTCGGAGAAGCCGAACCACATCGCTGACCACAAGGACATTAACGACGAGGACCAGACTGTAACTTCTGAGGAAGGCCCGAAGGTTTCCACTAATGCGGACTTTGAGGGTGACCTGCGTGAGGTTGTTGCTGGTGCCAAGGTTGTGGACCAGGTTTCCTATGAGGGTCTGGTTCCGGGTAAGGAATACACTCTGGATGCGCAGCTGATTTCCAAGGAAGATGGCAAGACCGTTCTTGGTGAGACCAAGGGTCACAAGTTCACCCCGGATGAGGCTAATGGCACTGAGGCTGTCACCATCGTTGTCGATGACAGCGTGACCGAGCCGGTTGAGGCTGCGGTTGCTTTCGAGACGCTGACCTCCACCCAGGTGGATAAGCACGGTGAGGACAACCCGACCGATGAGGACAACCCGAACCCGGTTGGTGAGCACAAGGACATCAACGATGACGCCCAGACCGTTACCTCCAACGAGGACGGTGGCGATACGCCAAACAATGGTGGTTCTTCTAAGAGCGAAACCCCGTGGTGGCTCATCCTGATTCCGGGCATTGGCTTGGGCAAGATCATCAAGGACCACTTCGATGAGGTCGGCCACCAAGAGGAAAATCCGAATGATAGCCATGGTGGCAAGGGTCACCAGCCTAATCACCAGGATGCTCCTGAGGGTGACAACTCCGGCCATGACAACGGCAGCGGCGATACTGCGGGTCAAGAACCTGGAGAGGTGGGCAATGCACTGCCTGCCGACGCCCCGCGTGCCGACATTAAGTCCGTACCTTCCGGCGCAACTGAGCTTGAGCCGGGCATGCAGAGCTACATTAAGTAGCCTGTATCGCTGACGCGACTTAATCACTGCGAATCCCCTCCAGCGTGTGACTGCACACGTTGGAGGGGATTTCTATATAGCCTGCCGTATTTATGAAAGAGAAGCAGCTGTCTCACAGGGAAGAAGTGTCGCTACGTATCCACGCGATGTGTGGGTAGCCTCGTAGTCCTTTAATGCCGTATCCATATTCGTTTCGAGGCGTATTCCAGAGCCAGCACATCGCTCCATGTAGATGGAACGAAATATTTGCTATCAGTCTTGAACCACGTAATTTGATCCGGATCATCAAAATCTAGGTTCTTGAGGAGCGATTCTCCGGCAATGTCGTACGCCTATAGGTCGTGGACATTTTCATACTCGACCGAGTATTTGTGAAAAGTTCCCCCAGGGTGAAAGATGGCTTCAAAGCCTACAAAGGCCGTTCCACTAGGTGTTTCCACTTTCAGAACGATGTATAGGAATTTATCAATCCACGCGGCAACGCCGTGATACGTCGGCAACGAAGCGGTGGGTTCCATTCTGAACCTATTTTCACTCAAGGCATCCTCAGTGAGGATTTCTGCTAGGAAGACTGCAGCGTCTTTTAAATCGAAACGATCCTTTGGGCGTAATGGCATTGTCCTAAATCCAAAGTGGGAATAACTCTACTGAACTAGCCCTCGAAACTGGACTGGTTTAATTCTAGGTGGTTAGGTGGTTAGGGGGTTAGGGTGATGTCATGCTTTTTGATTCGCTGCCGCGGCCGAGTGTACGTGTGGCTCCGGGGGTGGGGCATGTGCCGGGATGGGTGGGCGTCGATAAGCAGAAGGCCGTGGTAGAAGAGATGCGCGGCATTGCGCGCGAGTATGCGGCGACGCCGATGGCGATGCTGCGGCCGCGGCTGAAATCGGGCGGGCAGATGAGTGTATTTCAGCTGCATCTGGGCAGGTATTGGCATTATCCCAGCTATCGCTATGTAGACAATATGGAGGGCACGCGGGTTCCGCCGGTGCCGGAGAGTCTGCGCCAGATCGCTCCGGGGGCGCTGCGCGCCGCGGCCGAGGTAGCGCCCGAGCTTGAGCCGTGGGTGGAGACCTTCGTGCCGGAGATGGCGCTAGTTAATTACTATCCACCGGGATCGGCCATGGGTATGCATGTGGATGCCTTTGAGGAATCACCTGCGCCGGTGATTTCGCTCTCCATTGGGGATGAGGCGCTTTTCCGTATGGGGCATACCGAGGCGCGCACGCGGCCGTGGGACGATATCACGCTGTGTAGTGGTGATTTGGTGGTCTTTGGCGGACCGAAGCGCTACGCCTACCACGGGGTGGTGCGCGTTAATGACGGCACGCTGCCCGAGGGGTGTGGGCTTAAAGAGGGACGTATCAATATCACTATCAGACAAGTATCTGCACGGGCTGTAAGCTAGAGATGTTACATAAAGCTTGAAGGAAAGAAGGTTTTCTCATGTCTCGTATTGGCATCATCATCGGCAGCACCCGCGATAAGGCCGCCGGCAAGGTAGTGGGCGAGTGGCTCAATGACTTGGCTCAGGGTCGCAAGGACGGCGTGGAGTACACCCTGCTGGACCTCAAAGAATTCGATATTCCGGTTCTGACCACCGAGGTTGTACCGGCTGCCGCTAATAAGCAGTACGAGGACGAGAAGGTTCAGGCATGGTCCGATGCCGTCGACGCTTGCGATGGCTTCATCTTCATCACCCCGGAGTACAACCGCTCCGTGCCGGGCCCGTTCAAGAATGCCTTCGACTGCCTGGCCGCAGAGTGGGCGGGCAAGCCCGTTGCCTTCGTTGGCTATGGTCCATCCGGTGCGGTCCGCGCCATCGAAGCATGGCGCCCTATCGTGGTGAACTTCTCTATGCCGCAGCTGCGCAACCAAGTCGAGTTCTTCCTCGCCACCGATTGGGCAGAGGGCGAATTCCACCCAGTTGATTTCAAGGTGGAGCGCACCACTTCCTTGCTGGCTGAGCTGGAAGACGCCGTTTCCGCATAATCAGTGCCTGGTGGCCGCATACAAAAAGCCAGCCCCCGCGCTCTTTGAACTGCTCCCCATTAGTTGGACTGAGAAATCAGTTTCCGATTAGTGGGGAGTAGTTTTCATTGAGAGCTCGAAGTTTGGTGAGTGAGCATCAGCGGGAGCAGTTGGTTGAACTATTTGAGCAAGGCGTGGGCTATCGTGCCGCTGCTACTGCTCTTGGTGTCTCCACATACGCCGCCCGTATGCTCTGTCGTCGGTTTAAGCTGCATGGCAGACTATGTCTTGTGGAAAAACCGACTAAGCAGCAGTATTCGTTCGAAATCAAGACCGAAGTTGTCCAACGCCACCTTTCTGGTGAGACAGCGATGAATCTTGCCCGAGAGTTCAATCTTTCATCCGACCACCTCGTCAAGGACTGGGTGGCTAAGTGGCGCAGAGGCGGCGACGAGGCTCTGCGCCCGAAGCCGAAGGGCAGGCCCAAAGGATCGGCTGCGCCGAAACGCCTCACGGAAGAGGAAAAGCTTCGCCGCCAGGTTGAGCGGCTGGAAGCGGAAAACGCCTACTTAAAAAATTGCGAGACTTGAGGAACCAGGGACACGCCTGAAAGCCCAGGCAATCGTCATCCTCAAGTCACACCACCGCTTGGACTACCTCCTGGATGCGGCCGGCATGGCACGCTCGACATTCTTCTACCACCAAAAACGACTCACCGCACCGGATAAACATGCCGAGCTCAAACAAGCGATCCGGGACAGTTTTCAGCGCAACAAACACCGCTACGGCTACCGGCGGGTACTGCTCGACCTGCGTAACCAGGGCTGGGTGGTCAACCACAAACTTGTCTACAAGCTCATGCGCGCCATGGGCTTGAAAGCCAAGATCCGCCAGCGCAGGCCCTACATCTCCTACACTGGCACAATCAGCTACATCGCTGAGAACACACTCGAGCGCAACTTCACCCCCGATAGGCTCAACACTGTCTTCGTCAGCGACGTCACCGAGTTCAGGGTCGCAGGCCGCAAGGTCTACCTGTCACCGGTGATGGATCTGTTCGACCGTTCAATCGTTGCCCACACCGTGGCTACATCGCCGTCGACAGCGTTTACCGCCGATTCTTTAACTAAGACGATTAAAACGTGTGCGCCTGAGCCTGGGTGGATGATGCATACCGATCAAGGTTTCCAGTACAAGCATTCGTCCTGGCGCAACCTGATTCATGACAACGGTGGTGTTCAGTCAATGTCGCGTAAAGCCAACTGTTACGACAACGCGGTCATGGAGAATTTCTTCGGGCACTTGAAAACCGAGATGTACCACGGAGAAGTCTTCGACACCGTCGCAGAGTTCAACCAGGCCATCGACGAGTACATCCAGTGGTACAACACCGAACGCATCCAACAACGACTCAAGGGTCTGACCCCGATGCAATATCGAAATCAGACCCTTGAAGCCCTAACCGCCTAGAATTAAACCAGTCCAACTTTCGGGGGCCAGTTCACTTGTTGGGGGTCTTTGTTTGAAGTGTGAGACTCCTCAGGATCGTGAGGGTCAAAGTTAGCCATCTACTTCTCCTAATGTTGGTTGGTTTGGGCCGAATCTTTCGCACGAGTGCCCCAAAAGTCTCACAAGATCGCAGGGAGAGATAGGTGAGTGAAATGAATCATATGTGGGTAATTTATGCGAAAAGACTTCGGATTTCATCTGCTGAGACGTCCATCCGAACAAGGTAAATATACATTAATCTGGGCAAACTTCTAGGGGAATGTGTACTCTGGAGATAGTGCCCACACATAAGGCGATGTGGATATTTACAGACTTTTGTATAAATTACAAAATATTCACTTTCGGTGGGGCCATCTTGACGTGTGAGATATTTCACAGAAAGAAGGGGATTTATGGGTTTTATGGACAAGCTGACCAAGAAGCGTTCCGCTAAAAGGGTCACCGATGAAGTAAGCGACGTTGTCGTTGTTGGCGGTGGCTCCGCAGGCTCCGTCATCGCTGCGCGCCTGACCGAAGACAAGAACACCCGCGTGCTGGTCCTTGAGGCTGGCCGCCCAGATTCCCTGTGGGATCTGTTTATCCACATGCCATCCGGCTTCTCTTTCCCAATCGGCGCAAAGAACTACGACTGGATGTACGAGTCCGATCCAGAGCCGGAGATGAACGGCCGCCGCGTCTACCATGCTCGCGGCAAGGTCCTTGGCGGATCCTCCTCCATCAATGGCATGATCTACCAGCGCGGTAACCCGATGGACTACGAGAAGTGGGGCCAGAACCCGGGCATGGAGAACTGGGACTTCGCCCACTGCCTGCCGTACTTCAACCGCATGGAAACCGCCGCTGCGGCTGAGCCAAACGATCCGCGCCGTGGCCACGATGGCCCGCTGTACCTCTCCCGCGGCCCGGCTACCTCCGAGCTCTTCCAGGCCCTGTTCAAGTCTGTGCAGGAAGCTGGCTACAACCTGACTAATGACGTCAATGGTTACCGCCAGGAAGGCTTCGCTCCGTTCGACCGCAATATTAAGAACGGCAAGCGCTGGTCCGCTGCCCGTGCCTACCTCCACCCCAATATGGATCGCGAGAACCTCGAGATCCGTACCCGCGCTTTCACCACCAAGATCCTCTTCGAGGGCCAGAAGGCCGTCGGCGTCGAGTACGAGTGGCAGGGCGGCGTTCACCGCGTCTATGCCGAGAAGATCGTGCTGTCCGCCGGTGCCATTAACACCCCGCAGCTGCTGGAAATCTCCGGCATTGGTGACCGTGAGATTCTGGAGAAGCACGGCATTGACGTCGTCAAGCACCTGCCAGGTGTGGGCGAGAACCTGCAGGACCACCTCGAGGTCTACATCCAGTACGAGACCACCAAGTCCACCGCTTCCTCCCAGCCTTACCTGGATAAGTGGCGCTGGCCGTTCATGGGTCTGCAGTGGCTGCTGACCCACAAGGGCCCGGTTGCTACCTCCCACTTTGAAGGCGGCGGCTTTGTGCGCTCCAATGAGAATGAGGACTACCCGAACCTCATGTTCCACTTCCTGCCGATGGCTGTGCGTTATGACGGCCAGAAGGCGGACGTCAAGCACGGCTTCCAGTGGCACGTTGGCCCGATGTTCTCCGATACCAAGGGCCACGTTCACATCAAGAGCGCCGATATCCACGACAAGCCGTCCATCCTCTTCAACTACCTGAAGACCGACCAGGACCGCCGCGAGTGGGTGGAGGCCGTACGCGTTGCCCGCTCCCTGCTGGATACCAAGGCCATGGAAGAAGTAGGCGCCCGCGAGTTCAGCCCGGGCCCGGATGTCCAGACCGATGAGGAAATCCTGGAGTGGGTCCGCAACGATGGCGAGACCGCGCTGCACCCATCCTGTACCGCCAAGATGGGCGCGGAGTCCGATCCTATGGCCGTGGTTAACCCGGACACCATGGGCGTGTGGGGCGTCGAAGGCCTCTACATTGCGGATGCCTCCGTCTTCCCATCCGTGACCAATGGCAATATCTACTCCCCAACCATGATGGTGGGCGAGAAGGCCGCCGACCTCATCGCCGGCCGCACCCCGCTGGAGCCAAACCACGCCGAGTGGTACAAGGCCAAGCAGGATATGCCGCTCTACGCTGAGGGCGAAGCAGTCCGCGATCACAAGCACTCCATCCAGGGCGCTGACCACTAAGCAGCCTGCCGCCGGATTGCTCTAGCGCCGCGTTTCCCTTCCTTGGGGGCGCGGCGCTTTTGCTTGCCGACGCCCCCTTTCTCCTTCCCGGACACCTCTCCAATGGGCCAGAATCATGGTTTAATCGTCGGGCAAGGAATCGGCTCCGCTGGATTGAAGTGACAGAGTAAAGGAAGACATTGATGCTCAGCATTATCGCCTTAGTAATTAGTATCGTTTTCGCCGTATCCGTTCTGAGAAAGCTCGATGACATCGATACGCACCTGAAGGAGCTGCTCGCCTCGCGCGAAGATGGCGAAACACCGCGTTAATCGTGCGGGTGGCTAAGGAGATGGTGAACGAATTTCGAATTAACCAACTGCAAAAGGCCCATACCGACCGTGAAATGGAATTTTCCTGCGATGTAGCTTGAAGAGCTATGTCTTCGTAGACCAAAGTGGTTTCCAAGCAGCAGTGCCAGTACTTCGTACGCGGGGTAGCCAACACTGCCGACTTCAAGGAAGTATCATTCCCGGATACCAGCGAAAAGAGTTAGTCATTTGGCTATTAGAAAGCTTCGCTACGTGTGGTTCGACCCGTACGCAATGTCCGTGAGTGTCTAGCCCTTGATGGAGAACCTGGTGTCAGTGTCGCTAGCCGCACCTACGCCGCCGTCATGTCCGCCGACACCCTGTTCATCACCATCCCCACAGGGGTGGGTGTGGACATCCACGTGAAGATTCTGGAGAACTTCGCCGCCCATGTCGCCCCCGCGTTGAGTTGGCAGCCGAACCGTGAAGGACCAGTCATCGGCTATCCCATCGACTAATTCTTGCAGGTCGCAGGACTTTCGCGTGACTGTTAGTTCAGCCCATTTTAAATAGTTCATCGCATACTGTATAATTCAGCGCATGCTGACTATTGCTTCGCGCCTCGACGTCATGAACCGGCTCGGCCGGGCCATGGCTGATCCGACGCGCTCCCGAATCCTGCTAACCCTACTAGACGGTCCGAGCTACCCGGCCGTGCTCGCGCAAAGCTTGGATCTGACCCGCTCGAACGTCTCGAACCACCTATCCTGCCTGCGCGATTGTGGCATTGTCGTAGCTGAGCCGGAGGGCCGCAAGACCCGCTACGAAATCGCCGATCCCCACCTCGCGGCAGCGCTCGAAGCGCTGCTCCACGCGACGCTGGCCGTCGACGAGAATGCCCCCTGTATCGACACTGAGTGCTCGGTGCCCGACTGCGGCGAGAAAGGAACGAACGCATGAGTTCAGCATGTGGATGCGAACACGAAACCGGCACGGAGATCGACGAGCTCGATCGGCCATGGTGGAAGGACCCTGAGCTACTGCTGCCGATCTTCTCCGGCGTAGCCCTCATAACAGGACTGGCGCTGGACTGGTCCGACTTGGAGACGCCCGCGACGGTACTGTATTGGGTTGGCCTGCTGTTGGGCGCTTACACGTTCGCGCCTGGAGCGATCCGAAACCTTGTCATGAAGCGCAAGCTCGGCATTGGCTTGCTAATGACGATCAGCGCGGTCGGCGCGGTGCTCCTCGGATTCGTCGGAGAGGCCGCGGCGCTAGCGTTCCTGTACTCGATCGCCGAAGCACTGGAAGACAAGGCGATGGACCGGGCCCAAGGCGGACTGCGGGCACTGTTGAAGCTGGTACCGCAGACCGCGACGGTGCTGCGCGACGGCACAGCGGCCGAGGTCGCAGCGAAGGACCTCGAGGTTGGCGAGCTAATGCTCGTGCGCCCCGGGGAGCGGATCGCCACGGACGGCATCATTCGGTCCGGGCGCTCCAGCCTTGACACCTCAGCGATCACCGGAGAATCCATTCCGGAGGAGGTTGCGCCCGGCGACGAAGTGCCTGCGGGAGCGATCAACTCCGCCGGGGTACTGGAGGTCGAGACGACCGCAGCTGGAACGGACAACTCGCTGACCACACTCGTGGACCTAGTCGAGCAAGCGCAGGCGGAAAAGGGCGACCGCGCCCGGATCGCCGACCGGATTGCCCAACCCCTAGTGCCCGGGGTGATGATCCTGGCGGTGCTGGTCGGCGTTATCGGCTCGCTGCTGGGCGACCCTGAGACGTGGATCACCCGTGCGCTGGTAGTCCTGGTCGCAGCGTCGCCGTGCGCGCTGGCAATCTCCGTGCCGCTGACGGTCGTGGCCGCGATCGGCGCGGCCAGCCAGTTCGGAGTGGTCATCAAGTCCGGCGCGGCGTTCGAGCGACTCGGCGGCATCCGTCACCTAGCAGTGGACAAAACCGGAACCCTTACCCGCAACCAGCCTGAGGTTACCGGAGTGGTCCCGGCAGACGGATTCGATCGGGCGCAGGTGCTTTCCTTCGCGGCGGCAGTTGAGCAGCAATCGACACACCCCCTCGCTGCGGCGATCGCGGCAGCGGGGCCCGAAGCGCCCACCGCCTCGGACATCAGCGAGGAAGCTGGGCATGGCATCGGCGGCACCGTCGAAGGCCGACGGGTGCTGGTGGGCAGCCCCCGATGGATCGACGCCGGACCACTGAAAGCAGACGTTGAGCGCATGGAGTCCGAGGGTCAGACCTGCGTCCTGGTCACCGTCGATGACGCTCTCGCCGGGGCGATCGGGGTCCGTGACGAGTTGCGGCCCGAGGTGCCCGAAGCCGTGCAGGCCCTGCACGCCAACGACGTGGAAGTAAGCATGCTCACCGGCGACAACACTCGCACCGCCCGGGCGCTGGCTGGAATCGCCGGAATCGACGACGTGCGCGCCGAGCTGCGCCCTGAGGACAAGGCAAGCATCGTCGCCGAATTCTCCTCCAAGACGCCGACGGCGATGATCGGCGACGGCATCAACGACTCGCCGGCACTGGCGGGCGCGACGGTGGGCATAGCGATGGGAGCGACCGGCTCTGACGCCGCGATCGAGTCCGCTGACGTCGCCTTCACCGGCCACGACCTCCGGCTAATCCCGAAGGCGCTGCAGCACGCCCGCCGAGGAAGCAGGATCATCAACCAGAACATCGTGCTGTCTCTGGCCATCATCATCGTGTTGATGCCACTGGCGATCAGCGGCGTGCTGGGCCTGGCCGCCGTCGTGTTGGTTCACGAGGTAGCCGAAGTGATCGTGATCTTGAACGGCCTGCGGGCTGCGCAAACAAAACGCTGAGGCTGTGACCGGCAAGTCTCATAAGTGTTAAACCACACGCTGAGCGGACACACCTTGGGCCAGGCACGTCATTCTAAAAGATAGATTGAGAAGCTACCTAAATCACAGAACTTACCTGTTTCGCTGCAGGTGAGAGACTTCTTATAGTGGCATGTGTTAATCCAATCGCATGCGAGTATGGAGGTGTTAGGTGGCTATTAGCGCCCTGGTGACCTTAATGGGCGTGTGGTTCGCGGCGATTGCCTCGCCGGGCCCAGACGTAGTGCAAATCATTCGCTTAGGTGCGCGTTCTACGCGCGCAGCCGTATGGGCGGCGCTTGGTAGTACCACCGGCCTTACCATTTGGACCGTGGCCTCCTTGGCGGGTCTATCCGCGCTGATTTCTGCGCATCCGGGGATCCTCGTGGCGCTGCAGGTTCTCGGTGGTTGTTACCTGCTGTGGATGGCCTATACCGCCATTACCGGCGGCATCAAGGAGCGCCGTGCGCCCGCAACCGTCGTGGGCACCGAAACCCGCGCTCCGCAGCCGCGCGGGTTTACGCCGGACGGCATCATCAAGGCGGGCACTGCCTATCGCATGGGATTCATCTGTGATCTTTCGAACCCCAAGGTGGTCATCTTCTTTGGCGCCATCTTTGCCAATTTCATCGATCCCGGCATGGGCATCGGCGCCAATCTCATGGTGGGTGCCGTATTGATTCTGGAAAGCCTCGTGCTTTTTGTCGGCGTGGCTCTGAGTACTCGTGCGGTCTCAAAGTGGATGGCTAAGAACTCCGCCTGGGTGGATATTGTCAGCGGCGTGGTCTTCCTGCTGCTGGGTGTCATCATCCTTTTCGAGGGAGTGCGTGGGCTTATAGCCATGTAATCTGGGTCCATGATTTTTACCACTACTAATACCGTTGATGGCTACGAGATTACGGATTATATCCGCATCATCGCCGGGGAAACCGTCATCGGTATTAATATGCTGAAGGATTTCGGGGCATCCCTCCGCAATATCACCGGTGGACGCTCCGCCGGGTATGAGAGCGAGGCCATCAAGGCGCGCGAGGCAGCACTCGATGAGCTGTGGCGACGCGGGCAGGAGCTCGGGGCCGATGGCGTGGTGGGCATCGCCTTTGATTATTCGCCCATGGGCACCTCGAATGACATGTTGATGGTCACAGCGACCGGCACTGCGGTGAAGCTGCGCGCCCGTGATTAAGGTAGGCAAGAAAGCACTGGCCCTATGCGCTGGGTTATGCGCGGCCGCCGGGCTCATGGCAGGGTGCGAGGAAGAACTGCCGCAGCCGGGCAGCGTGCCGAATGAATCGCAAGGCGCGGCCGATGGCTATATCACCACGCTGCCGGATCAAGGCACAACGGCCAATGGTCAGTACCAGATCATTAACCTGCAAAATCATCGCAGTTTTGTGGTGCACGTGCCGTTTAATGCGGATAAGCGCCACCGATTGCCCGTGGTCGTGGCGATGCACGGCTATGAGATGGATGCCGGCAATATGTTCAAAGGCACCGATCTCTCCCAGGGCGATGCCATCACGGTGTTCGTCCAAGGCGCGGGCAAGGCGTGGGCACCGGCACCCTATGCGGTAACCAGCTTGGAAGATGACCTCAAGTACGTGGATGACACGATTGATTTCGTCCGGCGCCATTATCCCGCCACGGACACCACCTATGGCGTGGGCTTTTCCAATGGCGGCGGATTCGCCCGCGCGGTGACCTGCAAGCGGCCGGGCCTATTCGATGCGGTGGCCACGGTTTCGGCGGCAAAATATGACCGCGTGGAAAAAGACTGTGCCAGCGAGCCCACCGATTACCTGGATATCCACGGCACTAAGGACGCGCTGATGAAATATGGCGGTGGGCGCCAACACGGAGCGCACTACCACTCGGTCAAACAATCGCTGCGCGGGATTGCGAAAGAGAATGGGTGCAATCCGTTTCCAAAGAGGCGTCGGAAAGAAGCAGTGGAGCACTTCACCTGGCGGGTATGTGATGCGCGCACCGAGCAGTACACCATCCACGGCGGCACGCACACGTGGAACGGTGGGGCCACGGACCATTCCGGTTTGGTGAAAGCGGAGTGGACCACCGATACGGTCCTGGATTTCTTCCATATCGCCCACCCGTAGCGATAGCCGCGCGCGGGCTGGGTAAGCTGGGCGGCATGCTAGACATTCCTATCAATGGCGACTCCATCAAACTGGGCCAGTTCATCAAGCTGGCCAGCTTGGTGGCTACCGGCGGCGAGGCTAAAGAGCTCATCGCAGAAGGCGTAGTTACGGTCAATGGCGAGCCCGAGACGCGCCGGGGCGCCACGCTCCACCCAGGCGATGAGGTGTGCATCGAGGATGCCTGCGCGCGCGTGGGCGAGCCGGACGATGACGATGATTACTTTGATGAAGCCACGGCCGACGATGACTTTGATCCGGAAAAGTGGAGGAATATGTAGATGCCAGCATTCGAAGCTGAAGTGGGCATGCCCTACTGGATTGACCTGACCACCTCGGATCCGCGCAAGTCCGCGCACTTCTACGAGCAGGTGCTGGGCTGGGAGATTTCCGCCGAGTCCGCGGAGGAAAAGCCCTATCAGATGGCGCGCCTGCAGGGCCTGCCCATCGCCGGGCTTATCCCGCAGCCGGAAGAGGCACCCATGCCGGATACCTGGGTGACCTACTTCCTCTCCAAGGACATTGCGGGCGATTGCCAGCGCGCCGAGAGCCTAGGCGGGCGCATCCTGGTGGAGCCGCAGCAGGTGCAGCTGGGGCACATGGCCCTGCTTGTCGACGCCGCCGGGGGCATGTTCGGCCTCATCCAACCTGCCGGCCCAGAGCACTTCGTGGCCGCCGGCGAGCCCGGCACCCCGGTCTGGCACGAGCTCACCGCTACCTCGGGCTTCCAGAGCGCGATGGATTTTTATGGCGAGCTATTCAACTGGGAGATCCGCGCCATGCAGTCTGAGGATGAGAACTTCATCTACGCCACCGCGGAAGAAGACGGGGCGCCGTTTGCCGGACTGTGGAACGCCGAGGGGCAGTTCCCGCCCCAGGTGCCGAGCTTCTGGCAGACCTACTTGGGCGTGCGCAATATCGACGCCGCTGCGAAGAAGGCCGTGGAACTAGGCGGCGAGGTCATCCGTGAACCATGGGATTCGCCCTTCGGCCGCATGTGCCTCTTGGCCGATTCCACCGGTGCGACCATCACCCTCACCGAGGTCGAAGACGCCCCCGAAGAGGAACCGACCGAATCGGATGACGTGCTGGGACTCGACCCACAGTAGCCGAGATGAGTGAGTCGCCTCTGGTCAAGCGCGTATTGGCGGTCGCTGCCGTAATCCCACCCGGCAACGTGACCTCTTATGGCGAGGTGGCCAAGGTGGCCGGCTGCGGCGCGCGCAACGTCGGCACCGTGTTAAAGCGTCACGGCGGCGGTGCCGATACCGCCTGGTGGCGCGTCGTCCGCGCGGATGGCGCCTCCCACGATCCCGCCCGCGCCGCGGAGTTTTGGGATCGCGAGGCCATCGCGCACGCCAACGGCCGCGTTAAAATGCACGAGCACGGAATCGACGCCCGCGAATTACAGGAGTTGATGGAGTGAGGGCCTGGGTCATTCTCTTTCTTGCGATTGCCGCCGAAGTCCTGGGCACCGTCGCGCTGAAATACGCAGTGGACCATTTCTGGATCTATGGCGTGGCCGCTTTTTGCTTCATCCTTGCCTTCGTGTTGCTTCACCGCGTGATGCAAGAAGGCCTCAACGTGGGCGTGGCCTATGGTCTCTGGGCATCCGGCGGGGTCATTTCCACTGCTCTGCTGTCCGCCGCGCTATTTGGCGAGCCGCTCGGCGCGGTAAAGCTCGCCGGCATCGCGCTCATTATGGCCGGCGTATTCTGCGTGGAAATGGGTGCGAAACCAGACGAGGATCAAGACCACACGGTGGAGGTGGCGCCGCAATGATCTGGTTCCTTCTTTTCCTCGCCACCGCCATCGAGGTTTCCGGCACGCTGTGCCTGCGCATGTCCGCGGTAACCGGTCGCCGATTCTGGGTGGTGCTCGTTGCCCTGTGTTATGTCTCTGCCTATGGATTCTTGGCGCTCGTGCTCAAAGCCGGCATGGATCTTGGCGTGGCCTACGGCATCTGGGCTGCCACTGGCGTTGCGCTTACCGCCATTGCCTCCTATCTCCTGTTCAAGGAGCCGTTTACTTGGTTAAAATCTTTGGGCGTGGTGCTCATTGTCGGGGGAGTGCTGCTCGTAGAAGCCGGGGCGTAACACTGACAAAACAAGCACGTTTCGTCTCTCACGGGGTGTGAAAAGGGCGAAACGTGCTTGCTTTACAGAGTGGTCGGTGGCTTTAGCGCACGAAGGCGAGGGCGTCGTCGGCAGTGCTGTGGCTATAGCTCTCATCGGACCTGGCGAGCTTATTGCCGCGCAGCACCAGCCATATGCTCAGCGGGTAGAGGATAAGCGCTACCGTGACGGCCTGGATGATGGCGGCCACCTCGGAATCGTGCAGGTAGTTCCAGCAAAAGTGCAGGAGGAAGGCGGCGGCTAGGCAGCCGAGAAAGACGCCGATGCGCCACCACAGCGGCTTGGCGGCGGCGTAGAGCGCCCAGCCGATGCCCCAACCAGCCAGCGCGGTGAGCAAGACGTGCAGGCCCGGGCCGGCGACAAGGCGCAGGCCCCACATCTCAAACAGTCCCTGGACATCGCTATCGGGGTGCATGGTGGCGCCCATGGCGCCGTAGAGGATGTTTTCGCAGGCCTCGAAGCCTAGGCCCACCACTGCGCCCACTATCCAGCCATGCCAGGGGCGGTTGAGCTGGCGGAAGGACATGAGTACGAAGATGACGCCGGTGGCCTTGGAGATTTCTTCTGGGTAGGCGCCGCTCCAGGACATCATGGCATCCACCCAGCCGGTGCCGATGGCGAGCTGCATGACCGGCCCAGCGCTAATAAGCGCCAAGGAAACGGCCACCCCGCCGCCCCAAAGGAAAGCCAGTAGGGCCCACAGGCGCGCCGGGCGTGCCCACATGGGGCTGCGTTGCAGCAGGTAGATGACCAGTGCTACGAGCACGGCGGCGATGAGCAGGCTGAGCAGGCCCATCATGGGAGAGATCAAAAAAGTGCTCAGCGTCTGGACCAAGAACGCGATGAGTCCAATGCCGGAGAGGATCCACAGCGTGGTGCGAAAGAGCTTGGACATCTAGTACATCAACTCCCCGGAGAAGTCAGCGAATTCTGCATTAGCATCGGCGGGCAGATCCTCTTGGCCGAAGGCATGCCAGATGCGGGAGGTGGTGGCCCGGGCCTGATCGCCCTTGCCGGTCACGGTGACCACCCAATCCTTGTTTTCATCCTTGCCGGTGCCGTCGAGGGAGAGGGCGGCGGTGGAGGAGGGGGCGTCGGCAAGCAGGAGTGCTCCATTCGTGCCGTCGAAGGTAGGGGCGTCGGCCGGCAGGGAAGCCATGGCGAGGGCGCGGACCATGCGGCGCAAGGTGGTGGCATCGTCCTTGGCATCCTCGGTGAGGGTGGCCTGTACGCTGACATCACCGCAGGTCCAGCCGATGCTGGCGAGGGATTCATAATCGCGCTCGCAGTAGAGATCGGGAACGTCAATCTCCCAATCCTGGCTGGGCTCGGTCAGGGTGACCTGCTCGACGTCCGCGGAGGGATCCGCCAGCGCCGCCTGCACAATTGTGGGCAAAGCGAGAACCACCGCCACGAACGCAATGACGGCGAGGAAAAGGCGCCGCGGATGCGCTGGAGGAAAGCGATAAAATTCCATAGCCCACACCTTATCTTGCTGCTTTGACCTAGAGTGGCAAGCATGAAAGATCTTTATCAACTAGTCAATGGACCCTGGCTGGAAAGCCACGTCATTCCCGATGATCGCGGCGTGGATGGCACCTTCCACGCGCTGCGCGATGAGGCGGAGGAACTCGTGCACGAGATCGTGGACAAGGACACCGGCCGCCCGGGCAAGCTCTATGCCTCCTTTATGGATACCGAGGGAGTCAACGCGGCCGGCATGGCTCCATTGGATGCGGATCTGGACCGCCTGAGCGCGGCCGACCCAGAGGAACTGGCACAGCGCCTGGGTGAACTTGAGCGCACCGGTGTTGGCTCCCCGGTGACCTTCTGGGTATCCAAGGACTCTGGTTCCGAGGACGCCATTGCTTATGTCATTCAATCCGGCCTGGGCCTGCCGGATGAGGCTTATTACCGCGAGGAAGCCCACGCGGAAACGCTGAGCGCTTATGAAAAGCACGTGGCCGAAATGCTGGAATTCCTCGACCCAGCCCGCCTCTTTGGCCTGGGCGCCGAGGTAGCAGCCCACCGCATCGTCAGCTTGGAAAAGGAGCTGGCCGCTGGCCATTGGGACGTGGTCTCCACCCGCGATGCGGTTAAGACCTATAACCCCTGCGAATTTAGCGAGCTGCCCACCATGACCCGCGCTCTGCTCTCCGGCGGCAACCTGCCAGAGCACCGCGTGGTCAATATGATGCCGTCCTACCTCGAGCACTTCGAGAGCCTCTTTACCAGCGCGCGCATGGCCGATTGGCAGCTGTGGGCCACCTGGCACATCCTGCGCTCCCGCGCGGCCATGCTGCCCGAGGAAGTAGGCGCGAAGAACTTCGAGTTCTATGGCACCAAGCTCTCCGGCGCCACCCAGCAGCGCGACCGCTGGAAGCGCGCGGTAGGCCTGGCTGAGTCCCTCGTGGGCGAAGAGATTGGCCAGGTATTTGTGGATAAGCACTTCCCGGCTTCCTCCAAGCGCGAGATGGATGAGCTGGTGGACTACCTCATCGTTGCCTACCGTGAGCGCATCTCCCAGCTGGAGTGGATGACGCCGGCCACCCGCGAGCGCGCGCTGGAAAAGCTCTCCCAGTTCAAGTCCAAGATTGGCTTCCCGGATTCCTGGCGCGATTACTCCGGCCTCGAGGTCTCTGGCCAGGGCGCGGACCTGCTGGCCAATGCGCGTGCCGGCTCTGCCTTTTCTCACGACTTTGAGCTGGCCAAGATTGGCAAGCCGGCCGATCGCGATGAGTGGGTGACTACCCCGCAGACGGTCAACGCCTTCTATAACCCGGTGGTCAATGACATCACCTTCCCGGCGGCAATCCTGCGCCCGCCGTTTTATAACCCGGATGCCGATGCCGCAGAAAACTTCGGCGCCATCGGTGCCGTCATCGGCCACGAGATTGGCCATGGCTTTGATGACCAGGGCTCGCAATTTGATGGCCAGGGCAACCTGAACTCCTGGTGGTCCGAGGAGGACCGCGCGGCCTTTGACAAGCTCACCGCCAAGCTGGTGGAGCAATTCAACGGCCAGGTACCAACGGTGCTCAAGGAGGCCGGCATCGACTCCACCGGTGTCAACGGCAGCTTTACCCTGGGTGAGAATATCGGTGACCTCGGCGGCCTGGGCATCGCCGTGGTGGCTTTCAAGAACTACTGCGCCGATAAGGGCATTGACCTGCAGGGCAAGGAGGAGAAGTTCGAGGTAGACGGCGCCGAGCCAGAGTTGGCCGAGCACACCTACAACGGACTGCAGCGCTTCTTCCTATCCTGGGCCCGCGTATGGCGCACCGCCATCCGCCCGGAGATGGCCACCCAGTACCTCGCCATTGACCCGCACTCGCCGGCGGAGTTCCGCTGCAACCTCATCGCTGCCAATATCGCGGAGTTCTACGAGGCCTTTGACGTAGCGGAGGATTCTGCCATGTACATTGCGCCAGAGGACCGCGTCACCATCTGGTAGCCCCTTTAGCCGGTAGGCGGTGCGCGTAGGCTCGGTGGCATGACTAACGCAGATGCTAACCAGGACCCGCACCGCCCGCTGGAGCCCGGCCAAGAGTGGCACATCGGCGGCCAAGACCGCCAGATGGGGGAGAAGGAACAGCTCGAGCAGCTCGTTGCCTATATCGACGCCCACTATGACACCCCGGATTTCCGCCCGCCGTGGGCCGGGGGCGGCTCCCCAGAGGCGGACCAATATTGCTCGCTCTTGCCGGATCGCATTACCCATGCGGCAATGATGGTGCTCGGTACTGCGGTGGACCATGCGCTACCGGGCACTGCATACACGGAGGGCATTAGCGTAGAAGAGTCTGAGGTGGGCGCCATTTTCCGGCCTAGCACCCCCACCGGCCGGTGGGCGGTCTCGCTCCATTCGGGCGGTTGGTGGCGCGGCAGTGGTCAAGCGCTGGAGGTGCAGTGGCGCCCCGAGGTAGCCGCCGCCGCACAGCTATCCGGCACCACCATTATTGACGTGGATTATCCGCTCGCCCCCGAGCACACCGTGGCAGAGATGGTCAGTGCCGTACAGCAAGCCATCGACTATGCCCGCGCGCAGGGCGCTTCTAGCGTTACTACCTGGGGGTATTCTTCCGGCGCGGCGCTGGCGGCGCTAGCGCCTGCCGACGCCCTCCTGCTCACCTTCCCCGACTTCGGCGCCCTGGCACATCTGCCCGAGGATCTTCGCGCCGGATACGACATCCCGGCGGACCTATCTGAGCTAGGTCCGCACACCTTCGTGCAAACCGCAACTGAGGATGAGATTGCCGCGCGTGTTTCCGTGCCCGGCGCTACCGCGCGCGATTATGTTTCCACCCACCGCGTATCTACCCCGGCGGTGGCCCGGCAGCGCGTGCGGGATGCGGCCGCGTTCCTGGCAGGCGAGCTAGAAAAATAACAATTCCCTGGAGGTTCCATGCTAAAAAGGAACTAGTTTCAATAGGAGTGCGACTAGTTCCGCATGACCATATCCACTCATGGCGCGCTATCGCGCCTGCATAAATTCGCCGGCGTAATCATTGCGCCCTTCCTCATAGTCGCAGCATTAAGCGGGTTTCTCTATGCCTTGGCACCCACCTTTGAACCGTGGATTTACCACGATGAGGTAACCGCCACCGCGCAAGGCGGCCCGCGCAGCCTCGATGAACAGATTGCCGCCGCCCAGCGCCAGCACCCAAATGGGCATGTGGTTCAGGTTGAGCCTTCCGAGGAACCGCAGGAAACCACCCGCGTGCTATTCGCAGACCCCAGCGCACCCAACGCCAGTTACACCCACGCCGTCTTTGTGGATCCGGTGGATCTGCATATCACCGGCGAACTCCAACAATATGGCGGATCCCGCGCGCTGCCCTTCCGTACGTGGGCCTCCGATGGCCACCGCACCCTGTGGCTAGGCGAGCCTGGCCGCCTCTATGCCGAACTTGCGGCCTCGTGGCTCGGTGCGCTGAGCATCCTTGGCCTTTACCTGTGGCTTAAGCGTAAGCAGAAGAATAGAAAGCGGCTTTCCAAGCTGCTGACGTTGCATGCCCGCGTGGGCGCTTGGTTGCTGCCAGGCTTCCTCTTCCTGACCGTCACCGGCCTGACGTGGTCGCTGGTGGCGGGTACCAGCATTGGCAAGGTGCGCGAGGAACTGAATTGGAAGGAACCGTCCGTGGCAACCTCCGTTGCGGAAGCGGGCGCTAGCAACGAAGCGAGGGAGCATTCCGGCCACGCTGGTCACAAGGGACATGCGGGTCATGCGGGACACGAGGGCGCTGCGAAACTTGCCGGGGCCCAAACCGCATTGTCGGCAGCACGCAGCCAAGGATTGACCGGGGTTCTGGAGATGACCCCACCGGAAAAGCCAGGCGATGCGTGGGGCGTGCGCGAGGCTCGTGCGGCCTTCAAACTGCGCAGTGATGCCGTAGCAGTGACCCCGAATGGAGAGGTCATTGACCGCATCAATTCCGCCGACTGGCCGCTTGCCGCACAGCTAACCTCGTGGCTCATCCAGCTGCACATGGGGACGCTCTTCGGTATCTATAGTCAGATCGCCTTGGCGGCGCTGGCCTTGGGACTGCTCGTGGTGAGTGGCGCTGGCTTGTGGATGTGGTGGATAAAACCGCGCCGCGGCCTGCCCGAGCTAAAAATTACCCCCGCCGTGCTGGCGGGGGTGGTGGCCTATTCGATCGTCGCGCCGCTCTTTGGCGCCTCGCTAATGATCTTTTTCCTAGGCGATTGGATTGTGCGGCGGTTGCGCGCCCCGCAGCGGGGCCGAGGCGCTGCCGCAGGTGAAACTACTCCTCGCCCTCGGGGCGGATCTTCATCTTGGAGTCTTGCCACAGACCGGAACGGGTAACGTCCTCATAATCGATCTCGGCGGGGACTGGGGCATTGCCCTGTGAATCGGTACGCAGCTCGTACTTTTCAATGGCGCCCCAATCGCGGGCCCAGTCATTATTGAGGTAGCTCGGGATCTCATAGGAGTAGTTGACTGCCTCCGCGGTGGACATGGCGCCACCGCCGGAGAAGGACTGGAAGTCCGTCAGCGAGGTCTGTGCCGAGGAATCCGGCAGGATGCGGTACTCCGGGATTTCCGTGACACCGGCAAAGTGGTCGAAGGTGCGCTGGCACGGGAACTGCAGGGCTACGGCCCAGTCCAGCAGTGCCGGGGTGTCCTTGGAGAACTGATTATTGATGGTATCCAGCTCCGGCACGCGCGGCGGGGTAAAGGCCAGCCAATCATCCTCATCGGTGGAATCATCCGTGGCTACCAGGCGCACCACATTGGCGTCCTGCGGCAGCTTATCCAGCGGCAGGCGCAGGTTGCGCCACTTCGGCGTGGCGCCGACGGCGGAGAGTTCCTCCTCGCCGGTATTGGTGACCTTGCCGGAGTCATCGATGGTGCCGTACTCGAGGCTAAGCTCCATGCCTTCTTGCTCCACCCCGTTGACATCGTGGTGGTAGATATTGCCGGCTGCGGACACGGCGAGAACCGGGGTATTGTCTTTGGCTTCTGGCAGGTTGTACCACTTGGTGGTCACCTCAGAGGTGGAGTCTTGGTCTTCGTTATAGGAACCGAGCACCGGCACCTTGGTGTAGTCCAGGTTGAACGGCAGGTGCATGGTGGAACCATTAACGCCCCGGGTGCCGCGCACGCCACCCTCAGAGGTATTGGTGGTTTCCTTGGACTTCTTTTCCTTCTTTTCCTTCGACTCCTGGGAATCGGCGGAATCGCTCGCGCCGCCGGATTCAGCATCCGCGCCGGAGGTAGCGGTCTCGGCGCTATCGGAGGAGGAATCGCTGGAGCCATCCGCAATGGCGCCCACGGAGGCGGAGTTCTGGTTTTCCGGCTCGATGGATTCGGGGATGAAGTTCGGGTCGAAACCAGTGTGGGTTTCGTCCTCATCCACCAGGGAATCGCCCAAGTCGCCGTCCACCGGGGTCAGGAAGGAATCATTGGTATTGGTCTCCACCATGGTCTGATCTGCCAGCGCGCAGGTATTGCCGCGCAGGGAAGCCAGGTTGCCCTTGCCCACGGAGTAGGAATCCGCCTGGGAGACGGTGGCCTTGGCAAAGGAAGCACAAGAAAGCGCTACCACGATGGCGCAGGCCAGGGCGATGGGCGCGGACATGATGCCGGCCGAACGCGAGACCTTGGCGGCGGCATTCTTTTCAAACTCTGCGAGCGCGCCCGCCTCTTCCGCCTGGGACTTGCGGTAGCTATGGCGCAGGGACTGCACCACGCCGATGGCGAAGATGATGAGGGCGATGGCGAGCAGCACCTTATTGGCCTCGATGGCCTTGAGCTGCACCGTGCGGTCCCACCACGGAATGCCAAAGGAGGATACGTACCACCAGGCGTTCCAGCCGGCGAAGGAGATGGCAAGCAAGAAGACCACTGCGGCGATGGCGAAGGTGCGAGCGCGCGGCGAACGCAGCGCAAACTGGGAGAGCACCACGGCACCGAGGGCGGCGATGACACCGGCCACGCCGGCGTAGATGCCAAAGTGGTGGGTCCACTTGGTGGGGGTGAACATGAGGAAGAACATGGACAGCGCCACGATGATGAGCAGGCGCTGGGTCGGGCCGACGGCAGCGCCGACGACTCGACGGTTCTTGATAAAGGCCGCCACGATGAGCACCAGGCAGAAGAGCATGGTGAAGACCGCGAAGCGGCGGGTCAGCGAGCCATCCACGGATTCCTGGAAGAGGGTGGAGTAGCGCGCGTACTCGGCATACCACGGCAGGGAGGGGCCGACCTCGGAGCGCACGCGGGTGGACTCCAGCACGGTAGACAGCGTCTGGTCACCAAAGGCGGCGACCATGATGGCGGTGCCAGCGCTCAGGAACGGCGCAATGAGCGAAAGCCAGCCCAGGGCGCCACCGCCCATGGATGGCACGCGCTCGGCCATGGCGCGGAAGAGGTGCGGCAGGCTGACCAGGAAGACGCCCACGGCAAAAAGGCCGGTGGGGCCGGCGGCCAGAGTGATGGTTGCGGCGATGGTGCCCACGGCCGCGGGAAGCAGGCGGCGGGTGGCAATGGCGCGCTCGAAGGAAGCCCAGGTAAACATCACGCCGAGCGCCACGATGGGCTCCGGGCGAGTGCCGTTGTTATACGGCAGCCAGAAGGCCAGGAACATCAGCGCTGCGGTCCAGTGGGCGACCCGGCGGCCGTCGACAAGCTGGCCAAAGCGCGGCAGCATCTCGCGGGAGAGGATAAACCAGATAATGAGCCCGGAAATCAGGCCCGGCAGGCGCACGAAGACCGAGGCGGTAGAAATCTGGGAGAGTACGGCAACCAAGTCATAGTAAGGAGCGCCAAAGGGCGCCTCCGGCACGCCGTACCAGCGGTAGTAATTGGCCATGTAGGTCGCGTGATCGAAGACGCGGCTCATGGAGAAGATGAAGCCATCATCGGAGGTATTGGCGCCGAGGATGTACCAGAATCCCAAAATGGCGGCGACCACGCCATCGAGCGGGCGTACCTTCTTCCACGTCTCGGGCATGAAGCCGAAGCGGCGGCCATCGAGGCGGTCGATGCGCCACAGGCAGAACAGGGACACGACCACCATGGCGATGCCCAGCCACATGGCAATGGTCTTGAGCAACGTCGGGGACGAGGTAAAGCGGGAGTTGATATCGACGTGGACATTGAGGCCGTCGTCAAGCAGGGCTTGCACGTCAGCCTTATCGTCGATTTCGGTATAGACGCCGGTGACCTGCGGGCGCAGATCCTCCTCGGTGGTCTTTTCATGATCGCCTACGCTCACGGAGGTGCCATCGCCCGTAGCGGAGATTTCAATCTTGGCGTCCTTGGGGAGCTTGGCTACCTCTTTGGCGTTGAGGGTAAGCAGCACCTCATCCAAGGACACAACGGACAGGCCCTCGTCATTCGCGCGGACGAAAAGGCCGCGGTTGGAGGCCTTCTTGGACTCCGGCGGGACGGTGCCGTAAACCATGGACTGGCCCTCGCGCAGTTCATCGACTGCGGAGATGGGGATGGTGGCCTTCAGGTCCTCCGGGGCGACGGAAATGAGCGGCGCGTTGATGGACTGCACGGAATCATGCTGCGGCCAATCATAAGAGGACTGGGTTTGGGTCACCGGCAGTAGCGGGGTCGCTACAAAACACAGGAAACCAATCAGCCCGGCAATGATTGCGGTCCACCGCAGGCCCGCAGGGGCGGCGGCGAAGCGGGAGCCGGCAGCGGCAGGTCGCGCTTGGGTGGTATTCGTAGTGAGGCTATCTGACACGGCGAATAGTTTACGTCAGATAACCCCCTCGGCCCGCGGGCACACCCTGCCGCGGGCGGGAAGTGTGGGTGAACTTACTTGCTGCGAACGGCTGTTACAAAGGGGCCGGTTTGCTGCAACTTCCAGCCCTTATCAAAAACGTCGGCATTGAAGAAGACCGCGCGGTAGCGAATATTCGGCTGGTTAGGATAGATATCCTCTGCCAGGTGGAACTTGAAGCCATCGTCCTTATTCTCCAGGTCGCCGCGGAACATCATGACATCCGGGCCGCGCCAGGCGGCAGAATCCAAGGCCTTGCGGAACTCCTCCGGCTGCATATCCCAGGAATCGTTGGCCCAGGTCTCAATCTGTTCATTGCGGGTGCTGAACTCGCCCAAGGGATTGGCGTAGTGGCTGGTAAAGGCGTTAAAGCCCCAGTAGGGGTAATAAGACATGAAGGTCTTTTCATCCGTGAGCACCACCGTTTCATCCGGCGTATAGCCCTGGTCCTGAATAAAGTTGTGGATATCCAGGTAGTAGTGGGCGGAATCGCTGGTGAAGCGGTCCGCGCGTTCGCCGTAGCCATCGGTATCGCTATAGGCGTGATCGATGGCGTCCTCGTTGGCCTCTGGGATCTGCTGCGCATAGAAGACGCCGGCCAGGGCCAAGATGATGCCAAAGACCGCGGTGATCTGCTTATTGGTGGTGTGGGAGAACCGCGCCGGGTAGAGGCGGTGCACGCCGAGTAGACGAATCTCTGCCAAGGCCAGGATGCCGGCGGTGGCAAAGAGGAGCACCACGATCACCTCGAGGCGGAAGCTGAGCAGCGTGGTGCCGGCCAGGGTTGCCACCATAGACACCACGGTCCACAGGTAGGTGCCAAGGAGGGAGATGCCCAGCGCGCGTACCTCCACGTCATTGAGGCGGATGACGATGTAAATAAGCCCCATGAGGCAGAGGAAGCCCACAATGCTGAAAGACAAGAAAGGCACTGGAATTTGCGTGCCTTCCTCCGGCAGGTAGTGCTGCGCGGTGGTTTGCAGTGGCGCCGGTGAGTGCATGACCGACCATAGGTAGGGCCCCCAGGCGATGAGGGCGATGGCAATGGAGCCTACCGCCATGATCACCAGGCGCAGGATGGGGCGCCACGTATGCTCATAGAGCGCGGTAAACAGCGCGATGAGGCTGACCACGGTGAGCGCAGCCGCACCGGTGAAAAGGGTATAGAACGTGGCGGAAATGCCCAGGTAGAGCGTCACTCCAAGGGTGGCCAGCCAGGAGCCGCAGAACGCGCGGGCGCTCAGTACCGCAATGGCGGGCAGCCCCATGGCAATGACCGCGGAATAGGGCTCCTCGGCCGCGATGGTGAGCGTAATCGCGGTGGTCACCAGGGCGATGGCGGTGGCGACCGGCAGGGAACTGGTCAGGCGCTGCCAGATGGGCACCAGAATACAGCCGGCCACGGCAATGGAGATGAGCGCCCAGGGCTGGTAGACCTCCCAGCCCGGAATTCCCATGAGCGCACCCAAGCGGCCGCCCAACCAGAACCAGCCAATCGGATAGAAGGACGGCATGTCCTGGTAGTTCATGTCCGCATAGCCCATCTCATCCACCGAACGGGTGAGGAACTGGGTGCGGAAGGCCTGGTCCACCTGCACGCCATCGAGCCACAAGCGGGAGGCGGACAGTGGCAGGCCCACGGCGGCCAGGGTCAACAGGGCCGGGGAGAGGTAGGTGACCGCGTAGGTCAGCCAGGACCGCCAGCGCGGCCGGGTAAAGGACTCCTTGTAGTGGTCATAGAGCCACCACACGCACAGCCCGCCGGCCAGGGCCAGCGTGAGCACCACCCCCACCGTGGTCAGCGCGCGGGTGACCATGGAGGTATTAAAGGACGGCAGCGAGACCGTCTTGAAGGCAAACCAGCCCAGCAGCGTTACCACGCCACCGGCCAGGGCGGCCAGCACAAAACCCAGTAGGGTCGCGCGAGGAGTCAGCGCATCGGCGCGGTAGGCCTCGGTGCGGTTATCCTCGCTCACGGGCGTTGACTGGGCGGGTACAGCGGTGCTTGTCATGCCCATTAGTTTCGCATACCCAAGCCCCACAGCCCAGATTTGGCGCGGGCAGGTGAGCACTTGCTTGCCGACGTCCCCCTGATACACCACCGCCCCCGTCACCTCCCTCGCCGCGGGCGTGCGGCGAGGCGAAAGAGCGGGGGCGGGGCGGAGGCGAGCCGGCCGGCTAGCGCCAGCGCGGAAAGCTGCGCCGTTTAGAACGGCAGCTTGCGGAAGATGGCCTGCGGGATGAACTTGAATGCCAAAGACACGTACTCAAATAGTGGGTGCACGAAGATGGACTGCTTGCCATCGAGCACGGCCTTGACGGTGGCCTCGGCAACGTCGGAGACGTTGACGGTCAGTGGGGCGTCGCCAGCCTCGGCGGACATCTTGGTGCGCACCTGGCCTGGGCGCACAACCAGCACGTTGGCGCCGGTGCCGCGTAGGGCCTCGCCCAGGTTGATGTAGAAGCCGTCCACGCCGGCCTTGGAGGCGCCGTAGACAAAGTTGGAACGGCGCACGCGCATGCCTGCCACGGAGGACATAGCGATGATGGTGCCGTGGCCCTGGTGCTTGAACTTCTCGCCCAAGAGCACGCCTACGGACACCGGTGCGGTGTAGTTGGTCTGTGCGGAGGCAACGGCCTTGTCGTGGTTCTGCCACAGCTCTTCCTGGTCACCCAGGGTGCCGAAGGCAACGATGGCCACGTCGACGTCGCCGCGGGCCCAGGCCTTATTAATAACGTCCGGGTGGGAATCGAAGTCGGTGGCATCGAAGTCCAGGACCTCTACGTCAGCGCCACGGGATTCCAGGTCATCCTTGGCCTGGGCGATGCGTGGGGACTCCGGGCGGGCGGCCAGGGTGACCTTGGCCGGGCCGCGCTGCAGGAACTCGGAGACGACGCCGAGGCCGATCTCGGAGGTGCCGCCCAGAAGCAGGATGTGTTGTGCTTGGCCTACTGCATTAAGCATGGTCAGTAAATCTCCTTAAAGGTGTTATTTCCAGTGATTAGTGCAGCTCGAGGCGGCGGGACATATCGGAGGCAAAGACGCCGGTCGGGTCGATCTCGTTGCGGGTCTTCAGCCAGCCTTCCATGCCCGGGTACATCTTGTGGAAGTTCTCCGCGGAGGTGCGGGATTCCTTGGCCAGGTAGAGGCGGCCGCCGAATTCCATCACGCGGCGGTCCAGGTCATCCAGGAACTTGCCCAGGCCCGGACGGATGGGGAAGTCCACGCAGACGTTCCAGCCCGGCATCGGGTAGGACAGCGGCGCGCGGTTGCCTTCACCGAAGAGCTTGAACACGTTGAGGGCGGAGTAGTGGCCGGAGCGCTGCATATCGCGGATGATCTCCTTGAACGGCTCCACGGCCTCGGTCGGTACCACGAACTGGTACTGCAGGAAGCCCTTGGAACCGTAGCCGCGGTTCCACTCGCCGATGAGATCCAGCGGCTGGTAGAACTGCGTCAGGTTCTTGACCTGGTTCTTCGCCGGTGCGCCCATGGTGTAGTACGCCAAGCCCACGGCGGAGAGGGAGAGCTTATTCATGGTCCAGGACGGGAAGATATCCGGTACCGTCATTAGCTGCGGCGCATTGAACTTCAGTGGATCCTTGGCCAGCTTCGGGGCGAGTTCTTCCAGCTGTGCCAGGGTGGCCAGCGAGCCGCGGGAAATGGTGGAGCGGCCCAGCTTTGGTTCTGGTGAGATGACATCGAACCAGGCGGAAGAATAGGTGTAGTTGTGCTCGGAGCCATCGGAGTGGAAAGCGATGGTCTCATCCAAGTTATCGGTGCGGTCCGTATCCGCGATGAAGTAGGCGGTTTCCGTCTTGGTCATGCGGATGGTGGCGCGCAAGATGATGCCGGTCAGGCCCATGCCGCCAACGGTGGCCCAGAAGAGGTCGCCGCTCGGGTCATCCTCGGAGCCCTCCGGGGTCAGGTGCAGCACGCGGCCATCGGCCACGAGCAGCTCCATGGAGACCACGTGGTCACCAAAGGAACCGGCGGAGTGGTGGTTCTTGCCGTGAATATCCGGGCCGATTGCGCCACCGATGGTGACCTGGCGGGTACCCGGCAGAACCGGAACCCACAGGCCATACGGCAGGGCGGCCTTCATCAGCTGGTCCAAGGTGACGCCGCCATCGACGTCCACCAGAGCGGACTCTGGGTCGATGGAGTGGATCTTATTGAGTTTTTGCATGTCGATGACCAGGCCGCCGCCATTTTGGGCGGGGTCACCGTAGGAGCGGCCCATACCGCGGGCGATGACGCCGCGGCGCAGGTGGGCGGGCTTATCCGAGTTATCTTCTGCAACCTGGGCCACGGCCTTCTTGATGACGTCCACGTCTTCGGTGGCGAGCACGTGGGCGGTCGTCGGGGCGGTGCGGCCCCAGCCGTGCAGGGACTTTTCAGTAGTATGTAATTCCATCTCTTACTCTTTGCTCGACGGATTTATGTCGCTTCTCTAGCCTACCTAGCTCACAGGAGGGTGGCTGGAGTGGCGCGAGTGATATTCGGAACAAAACGGACGCTTGTACTGCCCGAATGTGACCGTTTACAGATCCATGAGCGCGCGGATCTCCTCCGGCAGTTCCTCCTGGGATTCAATAATCGGGCCGTCGTACTCCCGCAAAAGCTCATAGACGCGAGCGCGGGAGGAGGAATCCAGCATGGGCAATTCCTCTGCCATCAGGCGAGTCATGAAAGGGCTCAACGGCACATCGGTATGTTCTGTGGCCTCGAAGTGGCCGTTGCGCTTATCGTCCTCTGCGCGCACATCCTGTGCCGCTTGCTGCGCCGGCGTCATATGCTTTGTCTTTTCCGAGTACATGCGCATTAGCTTACCGCCGCTTAAAGTAGTCGCTATGACCAACAACCGTGAGACGCATGATCAGCGCCAAGACAACTACGCCCTCGATGACACGCTGGCTGGCCGCATCACCCAGGCCGCCGCCGTGGGCATTGCGACCTCCTATCCGGATTGGATCAAGTCCAAGGGCGGTTTGATCACCGCGTATACCTTGTCTTTCTTTGGCTTTAGCGCCCTAGTGGCCTATACCAACGCGCACGCCGAGCAGGACGGCGATGAGCCGCGCTCGCCGCAGGATAGTGCCGATCAAGGCCTCAAGCCGTGGGCCATTTTTGCCGCAGTGGTGCTGCTGCTCATCCTGGGCGGCTGGATGAACGTTGCCCTTTCCCGCCGCATGGTGAAGTTCCTGCGCAAGCGCGGTGCCAAGCGTCCGTGGACCCTCTTGGGTGCCATAGGCGCGGCGCTGACGTTCCTTATTAGTGAGCTGGAAGCTCGCGATATTGCAAAACTAGCTTCCTAAAATTTGCGTATGGTGGGGCTCATGAACGCAGGGGTCACCGATATCGCACAGGCGCGGGCCAAACGCGCCGATAGCGTGGTATCCCTCAAGCGCGAGCCCCTCACCATCATTTGCCAAGCCGCGAATATTCGCGCCGATGGCGAGGTGCACCGCCAGATTGGTTTTAGCGATGCCCTGACCTTCACCGAGCTGCACCGCGTACTGCGCATCTGCTTTGGCCTGCCGGAGGAGGAATCTCCCTGGCACTTTTATGAACACACCGAGGCCCGTGGCCCGCGCATCGATCCGGAGCGCCAGGCCTCCGAATTCCTCTGGCGCGAGGGCGATCAAATCGACTTCGCTTGGGGACTGTGGGACTTCGAGCTGGTAGTAGCCGAGATCTATCCCCGCGATAATGGCACCCCAGAGGCGCTGTGCGTGGGCGGCTCAGGCTCGCTCTTTCAGCCCTTTGAGCTGACCAGCGTGAACCGTGAATTGACCGGACAGGAAGTTACCGATGAGGTCTTTTCCGCGGTATCGTCCCCCGTGCGCGATTTAATTGAGCGCACCAAACTCTATGACTTCGTCCCGCTGCTGCAAGCGATGGACCTGGGCAGGGAAACCGACCTCACACCGCATGCTTCCCGCGTGCTCGCCAGCTTGCCGCGCGAGGTGACCCATGAAGGCAAAGACGCCTTTTGGTCCATGGCGCTTGCCCTTTCCTGTATGGGCGGCGCGGAGCTGACCGATTCCGTCGTGGAGACCACCATGGATGCGCTCGGCTGGGTCAATGACGATGGCACGGCGCTCTCCGGCGCCGACGTGCGGCAGCTCTGCGCGGCGTCGTTACAGCAATTAGCCGAGATCGGTGCTTATGGCACCGAATCCGCCGCGCCGGTGGATCGGTTGGACATGTACCGAGCGCTCTTGCGCGGGTAGGCTACTCACTCGTGACTAATTCCGCTGACGACGCCGTAGAAGTAAAGCCCTCATCCACCTCGCTGCACACCCAGCTGGTGCGTTTTATTTCCGTAGGCGTATTTACCGCCGCCATTGACTATGGTCTCACGCTTTTATTGACCTATCTGGGACTGCACCGTTCTGCCGCCAAGGCCATCGGTTGGGTCTTTGGCACCATCGCCGCCTACCTGGCCAATGCGCGGTGGACCTTTGGGGCCAAGGTGTCTGGCCGCACAGCCGCGACCGTGGGCATTTTGTACGCCTCTACCTTTGCGGTCCAAAACTTCCTGTACTGGGTGCTCAATGAGCCGCTTATGGCTCTCGGCTTTGAGGGTGCGGTAAAAGACACCATCGCCTTCGTCATCGCCCAAGGCGTGGCCACGGTGACCAACTTTGCCATTCAAAGGGCCTTTATCTTTAAGGAAAAATAGATGGCAGCAGCCTCCTCACGGACGTGGCGCGGCGCGGCCCAGCGGGCTTCGCGCTCGACCAGCCTGCGCGCGCAAAGCGCCAAGTTCGCGGTGACGGGGGCGCTTGCCGCGCTTATCGACGTCTCCTTAACCTGGCTCCTGCAGATCGGCTTCGGCCTGCTTAGCGCCGACCCCGCCCGTGCGGTGGGCTTTATTATCGGTACCTGGGCGGCCTATCTACTCAATCGCCGTTGGACCTTCCAGGCCGAAGCCACCGCGGTGCGCTTCGCCGGCGTCCTTGCCACCTACGGCGTGACCTTCGTGGTCAATATGGTGGCCTATAAGTTCCTTTTTGAGCTTTTCGACGTCCACTGGGAGTGGAACTCGACCCTTTCCCTCGTGGTGGCCTTTGCTATCTCGCAGGGCACCGCCACCGTGGTGAACTTTGCGGTGCAACGCTGGATTATTTTTAGGAAGGCGGGGGTCCGGGTCGTCGCCAAGCAGGATCCGTCCTAGCCCTGGTTAGGCCGGCGGAAATCTTCTTGGCGCCCGCGGTTGTGGAGCTTGAGCCATTCGATAAAGCCGGCCGGGTCGTGGCGCTGGACTAAGAAGAACCAGCCAAAGCGGGCAAATTCCTGGGGCAGTAGCTTGCGCATGCCGCGCTGCCACAGCAGGTAGCCGCGATTGCGGTAGGTGAAAAAGCGCTTGAACTCACCTTCTGGGTACTGGGTATGCATTTTGCCACCCAGGATGGGCTTGAACTCATCCGATCCGTCCGGGTGCAGGTAGCTGGTGGTCAGCGCCGTGCCGAAGGAGAGCCCGGAATTAACCAGCCGGCGGTGGTATTCCACCTCATCGCCGCGGATAAACAGCCGGTAGTCCGGAACGCCAATGATCTCCATGGCCGCGGCGGAAATCAGCGCGCCGTTAAAAAGCGAGGCGATGCCGGGCAGGAAATCGCCCTCCAGCTCGTCCATCCGGCGGCGCCATACCAGCCCCTGGCGCAGGGGGAAGGCCAGGCGGCCGGGATCGTCAATATTGCATACCGCCGGGGAGACCTCATGCAGGCGGTTGGCTTCTGCCACTCGATACAGCTCCGCTAGTACCGCGTGATCGGCAGGGCGGCCGTCATCATCGGCGCACCACACGGCATCGGCGCCCAAAGACAGCGCGGTGAGAAAACCTAGCGCAAAGCCACCGGCGCCGCCCAGGTTGGTTTCCGAAGGCACGTAGACACCCCGGTCACCCGCCATGGATTCGACGAGTTCGCGCACCGCATCTTCCGCGCCATTATCCACCACGACTACCCACTGCACGGGGTGGGTTTGGTGGACTACCTGTTCAAGCGAAGCCCGCAATAGCTCGGCGCGCTGATGGGTAACAATGACGGCGGCGGTGGAACCGGTGGAAGTCAGGGTGGCAGTCATGGGTTCCATCTTGCCACCGGGGTAGGGGGACCAACGCAGAAACACTCCGTGCGGGTGAAGCGAAAACTAGATATGGCCGCAGCTTTGTGGATACTGTGAAATGTATGGAAAATATCTGGCCGCCTTTTGCGGTGACCATTCGGGCCAGCGATGATACTGGCCGTGGAGTCGACCTGCGCGTCATGCGCGATGAAGACATCGCGTGCGTGGCCACGGTAGGTGCGGCAGATATCTATGGCACCGACATTCCCGAGCACGCCTTTCCCTGGCTCTTTGATGAAAAGCGGAATACTCCCGCTGCCATGGCGCAGCACCGGTGGGAGCACCGAGCGCAGCTGCGCGCCAATAATTGGACCCTGGATTTCATTGCCCGCGACGCAAAGACCCAAGAATTGGTGGGGGTGGTGGACCTATCGGCCGAAAACTTTGCGGCCGCGCGGGAAGTGCAGACCGCATCATGGGTACTGCGCCGCTTCCAAGGCCAAGGCTATGGCACGCTTATCCGCCAAGCGGTGGTCGAGTTTTCCTTTACCCACCTCGATGCGCATTCGCTGCGTACTTGTTGGATAGAGACCAATCTTGCCTCGGCCCGGGTGAGTGAGAAGATGGGCTACCGCATAAGCACCGAGAAAAAGGAAGAGCCTGCCGGCCCAGAAAAAATTAACCGGCCGGTGGTCAGCGCGCGCCTTAGCGCCGCGGAGTATCACCGGCCGGATGGCTTGCAGCTGGAGGTAACCGGAGTGGGCGAGCAGCTGCTGCATATGCTCAGCTAGTTGCCGCTGGTGTCCTCATTTTCAAAACGCTCGCGCAGGTCGCGCACATACTCGCCCACCTCAGGGCCTTCGTATTCGCCGACGACCTCGGAAACCTCGCCCACCGAGCGGATCTCGCCATGGTCGATCCATAGCGCGGTATTACACAGCTGCGCCAAAAAGTCATTGGAGTGGGAAGCAAAGACCAGGATGCCGGAGCGCTTCACCAGCTCTTGTAGGCGTACACGGGCCTTGGCCATGAAAGCGGCGTCGACGGCGCCGATGCCCTCATCCAACAGCAGGATTTCCGGCTCAATGGACGTCACTACGCCGAGCGCCAAGCGCACGCGCATACCGGTGGAATAGGTGCGCAGCGGCATGGAGAGATAATCGCCGAGTTCAGAAAACTCCGCAATCTCATCCATCTTTTTCTTCATCTGCTTGATGGACTGGCCCAAAAAGAGGCCACGGATAATGATGTTGTCGTAGCCAGAGACCTCCGGGTCCATGCCTACGCCCAAATCAAAGACGGGGGCCACGCGGCCGCGCACATCGGCAGAACCACGGGTGGGTTCATAAATGCCAGACAAAAGGCGCAGCAAGGTGGACTTGCCGGCGCCGTTATGGCCCACCAAACCCACGCGGTCGCCCTCGCGCAGGTGCAGGTTAATATCCTTCAGCGCCTCCACCACGACGGTGTTCTGGGCATTTTTGCCAATGGCGCCGCCGGCGGAAGAAAGCATGGCCTTCTTGAGCGAGCGGGATTTGGCATCAAAGATGGGAAAGTCCACGCACGCGTTATACGTATCAATCGAGACCATCAGTCTGTATCCTTTCGAGGAATCTCAGGAAGTGCAGGGCGTGGGCTTAAACCCAGTAGCTGACGCGGAAGCGCCACTTGCGCATGACCAAGCCGGCGATGAGCAGGCCAAGAACGGTGCAGCCAATAACGATCCACCAGTGGTAGGCGGCCACCGGCTCACCGATCATGGGCGCACGGACGATTTCCAGGTAGTGGTAGAGCGGGTTGATTTCCGCGATGCGGGCGCGGCTGGACACCGCACCGCCCTGGTCCTTCAAGGTATTGGTCATCCACACAATCGGGGTGACGTAGAACAGCAGCTGGGTCAGTGCTTCAAGCAGCGGAGCGACGTCACGGAAGCGGGTAGCGATGATGCCAAAGAACATCGTGACCCACACGCCGTTGACCAGCAACAAGGCCAAGCCGGGGAGGAAGAGGAAGAACTCCCATCCCAAGTTGCGCGGGAAGATAAGGATAAGCAGCAACCAGATGATGAGGTTATGGCCCAAAAACAGCGTCTGGCGCCACACCAAGCGGTAAACGTGCACCGACAGCGGGGCTGGGAGCTGTTTAATCAAGCCCTCGTTGTCAATGAAGACCGTGGAGCCTTCTTTGATGCAGCCCGAAATGAAGGTCCACATAATAAGGCCCACGGTGACGTGGGGGAGGAACTCCGCGACGGGAATCTGGAAGAGCATGGAATACAACAGGCCCAAGGCGAGGGCCATCACGCCGGTGGCGATGGTGATCCAAAACGGGCCCAGGACAGAGCGGCGGTAGCGCTGCTTAATATCTTGAATGCCCAGTTTGAACCACAGCTCGCGCTGCTGTGCACCCTGCACCAGGTCCGCGAAGGCGGCCTTGAGGGTCTCGGACTGGGACGCTGGGGTGGCCTCGCCGTCTGGCTGGGAGGTCATGCGGGCGATATCAGCGCGCAGTTGATTGTTATCTTGCACGCTCAACACCCTAGCGCGCGGGCTGGGCAAACGGGAACTACACGCCGCCAGCCTGCGAAAACAGCGATATCCAGCGAAAATTCAAATTTGGGAAACTTGGGCCAAACGCGTATACAGTAGGGAACCGACCGCCACTGTGTGGCGATGCCTAGCGCGATAAAGAAGGGGACCGTAATGCCAGCAGGAGCTTCGGCACACTACGACGTATTCAGTGTGCGCGGTTTATACACCGGGCTATCTGATGGTTGGACCTACCTCAACGCGCACGCGGTGCCCCAAATTTCTGAGCGCGTCGCCTCCGGCGTGGCGCGATCCTTCCGGATGTCCACCGCAGTGGCCACCCAGGAGGGCCCAGGCGGCGCCCACTCCGCCACGCCCGCGCCGGGCCGTTTGGAAGGCGATGGTAATTACACCGCCGCACGCATGGCTGTAGCGGATCTGACCGGGTCCAAGGCAGACCGCGTAGTGCTTGGCCCGTCCTTGCCCGTGTTGTACCAGTCCTTGGCGCAGACGGCCCGTCCGCTATTGGGCAGCAATTCCTCGGTGGTGCTCTCCAAGCTGGATCCGCCGTCTTTGTACTCGGCGTTTTCTGAGGTCAAGGCAGAAACCCGTTGGGCCCAGCCAGACTTGGGTACGGGTGAGCTGCCAGGTTTCCAATTTGCCGAGCTGGTCGATGGCTCCACGCGCCTCGTTGCCTTCTCCGCCGCGCACGAGCTTTTGGGTACGGTATCCCCGGCCGCTGAGATCATTGACACCGTCCATGAGCGCTCCCGCGCCTGGACGCTTCTCGACGTCTCTGCGATCGCTCCCTACCGCCCCATCAACTTCGATGATCTCGGCGCCGATATCTTAGGCCTCGACCTGGGATTGCTGGGCGGACCGCAGCTAGCGGCGCTTGTCTTCCGCGATACCCGCATGTTCCGCCGCCTCGACGCCCTCGATCCGGTGCATACCGGCAAGGGTTCTCGCAAGCTGGAAACACCCATTTCCTCTGGCTTGGCCGGCGGTGTCGGACCGCTCGTGGACCATCTTGCCGCCCTCGCCGGTGGGGAGAGCGGCTCGCGCCGCAAGCGCCTGCGCACCTCCATGGATGCGCTCAGCGTCTACTTGGAGGATCTGCGCGCTGACCTCTATTCCTTCTTGAGCACCCTGCCCGCCGTGCATATTCTTGGCGTGACCGGGGAGGCTGCCGCAGGCGCCTCCGACGATCGCCTGCCGCGCCTCACCTTCGCAGTAAAGGGTGTTCCGGCCGAGACCGTGCACAAGCGCCTCTTTGATAACGGCCTTGTTACCACGCTTGCCCCGCAGACCCCGTTGCTCACGGAGATGGGCGTGGAAGAAATTGGCGGTGCCGTTACTGTTGCGCTCGGCCCCTTCAACACCTATCACGACGTTGAGCATCTCATCCGCGTCGTAGCCTCGCTGGCTTAAACGGTAAGAACCAAGGTGCCGGTGACCTCGCCGCTGTCTAGGGCGGTGTGGGCCTGGGCGGCGTCGGCAAGCGGGTAAGTGGCGTGCAGCGCGTGCTTTACGCGGCCGTCTTCCAACATGGGCCACACATTTTCTACCGTGCCCGCCACAATCTGTGCCTTGTCTTCTAAGTCGCGGGCGCGCAGCGTCGTGCCCTGGACGGTCAGGCGCTTGGGCAGCATGGCGCCCAAGTTGATTTCCGCCTTGGTGCCACCCTGCATGCCAATGATGATGAGCTTGCCGTCCTTGGCCAGGCACTTCATATTCTTTTCCAGATATTTCGCGCCGATGATGTCCAAAATGACATCGCAGCTTCCCTTCAACTCTTCTACGAAGTCGTGCTCCTTATAGTTGATGAGAATATCGGCGCCTAGCTCGCGGCAACGCTCCAACTTTTCCTTCGAGCCAGCCGTCACCGCCACCTCTGCGCCGAGGGCCTTGGCTACCTGGATGGCAAAAGTGCCAATGCCGCCGCCTCCGCCATGGATGAGGACGCGCTGGCCCTCGTGAAGGCCTGCCTCAATGCCTAGGTTGGACCACACGGTGCATCCGACCTCAACCACCGCTGCAGTTTCCTCGACGCTCAACCCCTTGGGCACGGGAAGCAGCTGGCCCTGCGGAACCGCGACGTATTCGGCGTAGCCACCACCGGCAAGCAGGCAGCCCACCTCGGTGCCTACCTCCCAGTTCGTATCTCCGGCATCGGCAATGGTGCCTGCTGCTTCTAAGCCCAAGATTTCCGACGCCCCCGGTGGCGGCGGATAGGCACCCATCGTCTGCAGGATATCGCCGCGGTTAACGCCGGCCGCCTGCACCTTCACAAGCACTTCGCCTGGACGCAGCTGTGGGAGAGCGACTTCGCGGAGCTCTAAGGACCGACGATCCTGCGGGTCGGTCTGAACGATGGCCTTCATGCGTGTTGTAGTCATGGATCCAATCTAACGAACCTGGTGTGTCCTGCGCCACGAAATTCGGAGTATCCAGCGGCGATATCCAGTGCTGCAGGTGGCTTTTTGGGAAACCGGGCTATCTATTTAGTACACTGACCAAGTTGCTTCGTAGGCACGATGAGTGTTTTCGAAGAACAACATGGAGACGTGGCAGAGCGGCCGAATGCACCGGTCTTGAAAACCGGCGAGGTAATACCTCCGCGGGTTCAAATCCCGCCGTCTCCGCCGCAGGCACAGTCCCTAGTCAGTGATGGCTAGGGACTGTGCTTTTTCTATTGCGTGCCGGCTTAAGGTCGTGACGATGCCATAGCGCTACCAAATGGGACTTTCTATTACATCAATCCGAGCCCGGTAGTTGAGCTATCAACAGACAAACTCGACGTCGGATATGTTCTATTAGAATGCCCATTCGATGTTATGTATTAGTTCTTTAATACGTTTGCCTATTCAGAATTAGAAAGAGAAAGGGGCGTCTAAGAGTCCTGTGAGTTTCTATGTCAAATCAAATCCTGCACCACTAGGTACATCTGCGCTGGTGAAGGTGCAATTAAGTGCATAGTTTGCGCTATAGAGTATGCAAATATGCAACTTAAATAGAGGGTAAGTTAAGTAGCCCTTAAGCCAATATTAGATAGAAGGGGAATAAAGGGCCTGCATACGGATCTGCAGTAGCGGCCTATGTGGCTGGTCTGGATAGCCTGAAGTGCTTTCCCGGGAGGGGTACCTAGCTGTGAATGGTCGAAAAAATGCATAAAAAGAAATAAATTATGCACGCCCCGTATGGGGGTAAAACTGTGTCTCAATATTCACAATTGCCACACGGGCGCTGGTTCCTATTTTTCCAGGGGCCTCCAATTCTGTGTGTGATGACCAGCAAAAATGGAGGATTTCCAGTCTGGATTGCCTGAAAATTACCTGCCAACGCGATTGGATTGGGCTGGAAGCGAGCTTGCTTGTTGGATAGTGTCATTTCCAGCGACAAAAGCTGCACTGAATGTTGAGAATGAGAAGTTCATTCGTTGGAACATCGCTCGCGTCGCCCTACACGACGGTTATCGAAAGATAATTCTCACTGACCCAAACTCAACTCTCTTTAGGGGAAAATATGTTCAAGAACCGTGTTCGTACCGCCGCTCTTGCTGGCGCTGTTGCAGTTGCTACCGGTGTCTCCGGTCTGGCTGTTCCCGCTTTCGCAGAAGACAACGCTGTTTCTAACACCATCGGTGGCGGCTTCAACGAGGCTGACAACTCCGCTGCTAAGGGTGTAGTTGCTAACAACGTCTCTGAGCGTGCCCTGCTGAACAAGACCGACGCTACTGCGAACTACATCGTGAACCACAACCAGTGGTACGACCTGTACCACAACGCTGCACAGGCAGCTACCGACGGCCTCGACCCGTCCGAAGAGGCTGCATTCCAGAACCTGAAGCGTGAGGCTGAGAACGCAGGCAAGCAGCTGGCACAGGCTGAGCAGAACGTTCAGGATGCACGCGCTTCCGTTGCTTACGCACTGGAGAAGGACGAGGCAGCTAACAAGGCTTGGGACAACGCAGACTCCAAGGAGGCGGCGCTAGAGGCTGCTAAGGCTGCTGCTGTTTCCGCTATCGCTCCGGCCGTAAAGGCTGCTAACGCTGAAGGCCAGCAGGGCGGCCAGCCGGACCTGCAGGTTCCGGCAACCGGTTCCGTTGCTGACCTCAAGGCTGCGCTCAAGACCTACGAAGACGCATACGACCACGCAGGTGAGCGCGACGCAGACCAGGCAAAAGGCGACTTCATCCCGCGCGACTACATCGGTCTGCTGGAGACCCTGATCTCCACCGCCAAGGATGAGCTGGGCAAGGTAGAGGCAGCTCAGGCTGCTTACGACGAGGCTGTGGCAGCTGCTAAGGACGCTTCCCGCGAAGCACAGAAGTCCGACGTTCTGGTTCGCCAGGGCTTCCTGAACCGTGCATTCGCTCAGGTTCGCGTTCTGCGTGCTCTCGAGGCTCGCTTCGCTGTCTCCACTCGTGAGATTGAGCTGCGCGAGTCCCCGCAGAACAAGAACGTTGTTATCGACGGCCAGACCAAGACCCTGCGTACCGCTTACGCAGAGCTCATCACTGGTGGTCCTAAGGGCATCCTGAACGTTGCTATCGACGACACCACCGCTCGTCTGAAGGCTGCTGACGTCAAGGCTCTGAAGGGCTGGGACGGCGACCTGGACAACTTCGACGGCTCCCTGGCAAAGGAAGGCGAAGAGAAGGTCTACGACGCCATGAAGGAAGAGGCACAGCGTAAGGCATACGAGGCCATCGACTCCGAGCGTGACTGGGAAGAGGCTGTTAAGAAGGTCTCCAACGAGGATGACAAGATCATCGCGCAGCAGCTGAAGGAGACCGCACAGGACGAGGCTCAGAAGGCTCAGGAAGAGAAGCGCGCTGAGGAGTCCGCTAAGCAGCAGGAGCTCCTAGAGCAGCTCATCGCAGCTATCAACAACAAGAACAAGGACAACACCCCGGCTCCGGAAGAAAACGGTAAGACCGAGACCGAGACCGAGGGCGGTAAGACCGAGACCGAGACCGAGGGCGAGGGCAAGGAAAGCTCCTCCAAGCTGTCCCCGCTGGGCATCGCTGGCATCGTAGTTGGCGTGCTGGGCGCAATCGCTGCTATCTTCCCGTTCTTGGGCAAGCAGCTGAACCTGCAGCTGCCGCAGCTGCCTAAGCTTCCTTTCTAAGTTAAAGGAGCATAGAAGCTTATAGCTTCTGAGTGAGGGAGTGCAGTATTAAGGCACCCTACCGATTCGGTAGGGTGCCTACTCACGTTTTGGGCGGTTTCGCGGGGTGACAGTGAAAATTAAGTCCACGGCCAGACAGCGTTTACATTGAATTCCTACCGTGAGGTACGGACTTTCAAACACCGTTAACGTTGAGGCGACTATGACAAATTATATTTCCTACTTGGCCGAGGACCAGATACCGGCATCGTATGACTGGCTATGGAGCGGGCTAGGAGCCGTCATCGTCATCGCCTTGTTGGTCTTTTGGGTGGCCTCTCTCATTTCCATCATCCGTTCGGGATATAGCGGAGGCGTCAAGATATTGCTGGTGATGGCGGCGTTTGCCTACCCGTTCCTCGGGCCACTTGTATGGTTCCTTTTTGCGCGGAATAAGGAGCGTAAGACCAAAATCGACCGATAGGCTGCGGTCTTGCCAAGGGGAATTCGGTTACTGCTGCTCGAGCCAGGAATTGATGCCGCCGCGTAGGGAGACGACGTTGGTGAAGCCGCGTTTGCGGAGGATATCCACCGCTTGGGCGGAGCGGATGCCGCTGGCGCAATAGATAACGGCCGCAGCATCTGGTTCGATGTCGGGGTCTTCGCCGGCGAGGATGCGGTCGAGTTCGAAGTGTGTGGAATTGGGGATCGCGGATTGGGCACGCTCGGGGGAGGTGCGGACGTCGATAAGCGGGGCGTGTGGGGGAATCTCGCGGACCTCGGGGGCGTCGGCAGGCTGAGTAGGCTGTGCGCCGGTGGGCTGGAGGGGAATGTATTCCCAGGTACCCGATAGGGCGTCGAAGTAGCCGAGCGTGCCGATGAGTGGGGTGCCTACGCCGGTGATGAGTTTGAGGGCTTCGAGCGCCATGGCTGAGCCGACAACGCCGACCACTGGGCCTAAGACTCCGGCCTGCGAGCAGGAGGGAACCTCGCCGGGTGCGGGAGCTGTAGGAAAGACATCCTCGTAGACGGGGCCGTGGCCGGACCAGAAAACGCTGAGCTGGGCATCGAAGCCGAGGATGGAGGCCCATACGTGCGGGATGCCGAGCTCGTGGGCGGCCCAGGAGCTGAGGTAGCGGGCGTCGAAATTATCGGTGCCATCGAGGATGAGATCGCAGCCGCGCAGCTGCTCAAGTGCCGTCGCTGATTCGAGGCGGCCGTGGCAGGTGATGTCCACCTCTGGATTGAGTGCGCGGACGGTGGCCGCGGCGGAATCCGTCTTCGGTGTGCCGATGGCGGCGGTGGTGTGGATGACTTGGCGGTGCAGGTTGGAGGGGGAGACCACGTCGTCGTCGAAAAGCGAAATGCGGCCCACCCCCGCGCCGGCGAGGTAAAGCAGGGCCGGGGATCCCAGGCCACCGGCGCCGATGACCGCTACGTGCGCGTCGCTGAGCTTGCGCTGGCCTTCCTCGCCCCAGAGCGCTTCCTGGCGGGCATAGCGGATGCTCATTCCAGACCCACCCAATTGGTGGAGCCATCGCCGTGGCTTTGTTCCTTCCAGATGGGGACTTCCGCCTTGACCCGATCGGCGCATTCCTCGGCGGCCCGGAAGGCATCGCCGCGGTGCGCGGCGGCCGCTACTACGGCAAAGGCGAGGTCGCCGACCTTGAGATCCCCCGTGCGGTGGGCGGCCCACAGGCGCACTGGGTGGTTGGCAGCGACGGAATCGGTGACTTCTTGTAGCTTCTCCGGCGCGGATGGGTGGGCGCTATAGGAAAGAAGGGTGACATTCGGCCGGCCGCCATCGTGATCGCGGACGATGCCCTCAAAAGTGACGACGGCACCCATGGCGGCAGTGGCGGCCTCTTCCTTGGCAGCGGCAAGGAGGGATTCAAGGGGTTGATCGCTCAGAAGCGTGCCAATGGTGCAACCGGTTTGCTCGGCCACATAGGAGGGATCAGTGCTCATGTTTTCCTTCTAACATATCGACGATCGGAACGATTAATTCTTCCAAAACCGCGCAGCCGTCTTTTACCCCGCCGGTGGAACCGGGAAGCGTCATGGCAAAGGTGGAGTCATTGACGCCGGCGATGGCGCGGGAGGCTACCGCGGTGGGTACGCTTTCCAATCCCTTCTGCCAGAAGGCCACCGCTATGCCGGGCAGCTCGCGGGTGATATGTGGGGCGACGGCCTCTACCGTGCGGTCATCGTGCGTCAGCCCGGTGCCGCCGGAGGTCAGGATGACCGCGGGCTTTTCGGCGAAGGCGGCGGCAACGGCGGCGGCGATTTCGGCATCGGGGACGATGCGTGCGTCGGGACAGTCAAAGCCCTTGCGGCGCAAGAAATCCACCGCGATGGGGCCGGAGCGATCGTCGTAGATGCCCGCGGCGGCGCGAGTAGAGGCGACGATGACGATGGCGGTGCGCTGTGCGCTCATAGTGGGTAAACCTCCACTTCCTGGCCTTCTTCAAGGCGTTGACCGGCAGGGATGCGGATGAGATGGGTGGCGTCTGCCGCTTGGGCGAGCAGGTGGGAGCTGGCACCACCGAGGATATGGGCGTGGGAATCGACGCGCCCGCGGCGAAATTGGTCCTTGTGCGGGAGGCCCTCGATGCCCGCGGCCAGGGGGACGTGGAAAGGCTCTGGTGCCCAGCCGAGCGCAGGCGCGACGAAGAGGCGGAAACTTACCAACGTGGAAATGGGGTTTCCGGGCAAGCAGATCACTGGGGTGTTGTGGAAAGTGGCGATGCCCTGCGGGCCACCGGGTTGCTGGTCCACATGGCCGAACCAGCCATCGAGCACCTGGCGGACTACTTCAAATTTCCCGGCGGAGATTCCGCCTGAGGTAATGATGGCGTCCGGGCGGTGCTGCGCGATGGCTTCTGTGAAGGCTAGTTCTAGGGCCTGCGGGTCATCGTCGGTAGTGATATAGCCCGCGACGTCGATGCCGGCGCGGCGGGCCATTGCCGTTAAGAGTGGCGCATTGGCATCCGGAATGGCGGCGCTGCCGTGGCCGATTTCCGCGCCGCCGGTGCAGATGAGGATGCGGGCGGGGCGGTAGACCTCTACCTCGTCGATTCCTTGGGAAGCGAGGGCGGCCAAGCGCACCGGCGTGAGCTTATCGCCGCGGGCGGCGAGGAGGGCGCTTTCTTCCAGGTCCGAGCCGGTGCGGCGGATGAATTGGCCTGGCGACGTCTTTGGCACGGTGATGCGGCCGCCCGGGGAGAGGAATTCTTGTGGTTCGCAGCGCTCGATGGGCACGATTGCTGCAGTTCCATCCGGCACCTTGGCGCCGGTCATGATGGGGCAGGCGCTGGCAAGCGGGCCGTCGAGTACCTGGGCGGGCTCCGTGCCGGCCGCGATGGTGGGGCCCACCGGGTAGGTCCCGGCCGCGCACTGCGGGAGGGCGTAGCCATCCATCTGGGAGTTATCAAAGCGAGGGGAGGGGAAGCCGGCGTGTATGTCTGCAGCTAGAACCATATCCTGCGCCTGGGTGAGGGGCACGGTGGTGGCTTGGCGTGCGGGCAGGGCCGCTGCGACCTCGCGCGCGTGAGTCTCGGGTGTGCGCATGGCGGCTAGTTTACCCGCGGTCTCGACATGGCATGGGCGTGCGGGGCATAGTAGAGGGCATGTTGACCGTTCACTATTTCGCCGCCGCCCGCGCCGCTGCGGGCGTGGCTTCTGAGCAGGTAGAAGCCCCCGCCACCTTGGGTGATCTGGTGGCGCAGCTGAGCGAGGAGCATACCGGCACCACCGAGGCCGGCATGAGCCTGAAAGAGGTCTTGGGGCGCTGTAGCTTTCTTATCGACGGCGCCGGGAACACCGCCATGGATTCCCCGCTGGCTGGTGTTACCCGGGTGGACGTCCTGCCGCCGTTTGCGGGCGGCTAGTCGCGCTGCCGCAGCGGGCTAGTAAAGAAGTTGATGACGCTGCTGACTATGGACAGCACGATGGCGCCGATGATCGCGGCGCCCCAGGAGTCGATGACGAGGTGGCCGATTCCCAGGTCCAGGGAATTGAGCGTCCACTCCACGATGATGAGCGCGGCGCCGTTGATGACGAGGGAGAAAAGTCCGAGCGTCAGGCAGGTCAGCGGCGCGCCGAGGACGCGCAGGACCGGCATGACCACGGCATTAATAATGATGAAGACGATGGCGATGGCGATGAAGTTGCCGGTCTCTGCTGGGGTGATGGTGATGCCGGGAATGACGGCAACTACCGCCCACAGCGCCACCGCGATGGCAAAGACATTCAGGACAAAGTTGATGAGTGAGCGCATTTAGCCTCCTATGGTTGCGTTCCACGCCTGCAGCAGGGTGTCGGTTTCTTCTTCGGTGGTCACGGTAATGCGTATGCCTTCGCTAAACGCGCGCACGAGCACGCCGCGTTCGGCCAGGCGAGCGGCCACTTCCTGCGGGGTACCAAGGCGGGCCAGATTCGCGGCCGGCAGCCAGACATGGTTTGCCTCGGAATGCGGCACTCCCCAGTCCTGCAAGGCTTCTTCTAGGCGCTCGCGCTGGGCGACGGCCTCATCAGTGCGCTCCCGCAGCGAATCCTGCGCTGCCAGGGCTGCGCGGGCGCCAACCTGCGCCACGGTGCTGGCGGAAAAGGGGATGGCCACCTTATTGAGGGCCTCAATAATATTTTCCGGGCCAAAGGCATAACCGATGCGCACCCCGGCCAGGCCATAAGCCTTTGAGAAGGTGCGCAGGCACACCAGGTTGGGATAGGTGCCCACTAGCTCCGTACCCAGCGGAATGTTGGTGGCGCGGTTGTATTCGATATAGGCCTCGTCGAGGGCAACGAGGACGTCGGCAGGCACGGCATCCATGAAAGCGGCGAACTCGTCCTTGGTCACCGTGGTGCCGGACGGGTTATTGGGGTTGCACACGAAGATAAGCCGGGTCTTGTCCGTAATCTTCTGCGCCATGGCCGGCAGATCCACGCGCTGGTCTGCACCTAGCGGAACCGGGATGGGGTGGGCGCCGACTACCTGGGCGAAGATGGGGTAGGCCTCGAAGGAGCGCCACGGGAAGAGGACTTCTTCACCAGGGGTAGCGGCAATTTCTACCAACTGTTGGCACAGCGCCGACGATCCGGTGCCCACCGCTACCTGCTCGGGATCCACACCTAGGTGCGCGGCGAGGTCCTCGCGCAGCGCGGTGGCCGCAATATCCGGGTAACGGTTAGCCTTCGTCACGGCCTCCGCCATGGCCGCGGCCGCCTCCGGCAGCGGCGGGTGCGCGGCCTCGTTGGAGGAGAGCTTGAGCGCGTCATCGTTGCGCGCGCCGGCGGCGTAGGCGGGGATGGCTTTCAGGTCTGGGCGAATCATGCCTCCCACTTTAGGGCCTGCGTCTTTGCTGCGGGCGTGAAAGCAGGGGGCTAGTTTGGCAGCAGCGGGGCAGGCAGGTATTCTCAAACGAGGTTCCTTGAGAACCGTGGAGATGTGCCAGAGCGGCCGAATGGGGCTCCCTGCTAAGGAGTTGACCCTTCTGGGGTCCGGAGGTTCGAATCCTCTCATCTCCGCCATTTAATCCCGAGCGAGCGCGCTCGGGATTTTTTAATTCGCGTTTTCTATTCTCGTCGGCTCCGTGCAGCGGAGAAATCTGCTATTTGCGCTGGTACTTGGCGCAGCGGCGGAAGAGCGTGAGCATGCCAACGCCGAAGATGAAGCTTCCGGTAAAAGCCGCAGCGCGTAGGGAAGTGACCTCGTGGAAGAGGGCAGGCACCATGAGAATGGCGATAACAGAGCTAATGACTCCTAGGGCGAGGAAAGTAATCGTCACGATAGGTCCCGGTGTGGATTGCTGCGGCATGGGGGTCAGTCCTTTCATCACTCAATTCTGATGAAAATAACTCTAGGTTGCCCTCTTAAGAGCCGCAATAGGAAATTCCCAAGAGACTAAGCGGGGCCTTAGGATTCTAGGGCAGGAAAGACCTCGTCACGCAAGAGATGGGCGAGCTCGCGATCCGGGTTGGTCGGGTCTACCCACGCGATTTCGGCAATTTCTGCGGCAGCGCGGGCAAGGACGGGGCGCGGATAGGTAAAGATGCGTCCGCGCACGGTTTCTCCGGGTTCGTTGGCGGCCGGCGCGTCGAAGGTTCCGAGCGGGGAAAGCTCCGGGAGACGGACCTCCACACCGATTTCCTCTGCGACCTCGCGGGCTGCGGCCTGTGCGGGGGTTTCGCCAGCCTCAAGCTTGCCTCCAGGTAACTGGAACTTGGTGGAGGATTCCTTGCGTACGGTGAGAACATGCCCCAAGGAATTGCGGAAAACTACGGCAGCAACTTCAATCATGGGCCCGACTATAACCTCGCGGCGTGCAGGCGGTGAACTTAGATGTGGTGCCTGGTGGTGCTCCTTAATTCATGAAGCGGGGCACCCAGTCGCGTTCAGCTACGGTAAGGGCGGCGGCAATCTGTTCGTGGGTTAAGCCATGGCCGATGGTGCCGGAATCGATCGGGGCGCCGTCTATCACCGCGTAGAGGGTCCAGCCATTATTATGTTCAAAATCCACGCGTAGCTCATCCGGGTGGCCAGCTAGGCAGGTGCCGGAGCTTTCCAATTGAGCGGGACTCGGCAGGCCCGTGGCGCTCAGGCCTTCTACTATGTCGGTGCCGCCATCGGGGCGCAGCACCATGAGGCAGGTGCTGTACATATAGGTGGTCTTGCCGTTGCTGGTTTCGGAACCGCGTTTGACCAGGTTTCCTACTAGGGCCGGGTAGAAGACTAGCCAGTTATTATCCCAGGCCTGCTGGATTCGCTTGCGGTACGACAATGCGCGGCGGATACCCCAGATAGCTGCACAAAGGATTATCCCGAGCAAGGAGAATCCAATAAGGGGCGCACGGGCAGCCAGCAGCACCAGAGGAAAAGCGGAGGTGAGGATGCCAGTTAGCCCGAAGACCATCCCTACGACCATAAAGAGGGATAGGGAGGCATTGCGTCCGGGCGCCGGACCGGCGGCGGCAATGGCCTCACGCAGGGCCGAGCGCTTGGGGTGTGGGTGTGGTTTGTGTACGCCCGCGATGCGGGCGGCACGCGCGAAGCGCAGGCCCGGCGAGGTATCGAATTGCAGGGGGCTTTGGGGCAGGTACATAGCGAGGTGCTCCTTCGCGTAGGGGCTGGCCTGCACTGTTGAGAATACGGGAGGATGCTGCGCAGTGCGCCTTTATTGGGACTCAAACCGAAAATGAATATAAGGTGGTGGACATGAGTGACTCGAGGTTTCCCCGCTCGGTGTTTGCGGTTGGCACCGACCCTGATCCGCGTTTCACGCTCGCTAATGAGCGCACGTTTTTGGCTTGGATCCGCACGTCTTTGGCGTTGATTGCTGGCGGCGTGGCGCTCGAGGCCTTTGACGTTCCGCTGCCGGCCGGTCTGCGTTCTGCGGTGTCGGTATTCATGCTGGTCGTCGCCATTATTCTGCCGCTGGTGGCGTGGGTGCATTGGAAGCAGTCCGAACGCGCAATGCGCGAGGAACGCCCGTTGCCCTTTAGCTTTGCTATCCCGGTGCTCGTCGTGGTGATCATGGTGGTAGCGGGCGCGCTCGTAGTGGGCGAGTTCCTTGGCTAGCCCACTTTTTGATCCCGGCCTGCAGCCCGAACGCACCCGCCTATCGTGGCAGCGCACCCTTTTGGCGTTGTCCTTGGTGGTGCTGGGCGTAATGCGGGCGGTAAGCGTGCATGTCTTTTTGCCGCTGGTTTTTCTCGCCGCCGGCGTTGTGGCGTTGGCCTTGGCGGTGTGGCAGCGTGCCTCGCTTGTCGACGCCGCCTTATCCGCCCACCGCTCCCTCCCGCACGCGGTCATCCTTGCGAGCACCGCGGGACTCGTGTCCCTGCTGGCCTCCTTCGCACTGTGGGGCCTTTTCTTCTAGGTTTTCACCCGGCTCGGGGAACCGTGTCGCTGTATATTATGCCTATGCCTAAATCCCTATCTCTCCCTCTTGTCGTCCTCGCGGCGACCGCCGTCGCCGCCTTGGGTGGGTGTTCCAATTCCCCTGAGTCCGCCGGGCCCGCGGATAAGCCGAATTTCACCGGCACCGCCCCGAGCACCTCTGCGGCGGCCGCGTCCGATACTGAAGCCGAGACTGAGTCCTCGGCCACGGGCTCCCCAGCAGTAGAAACCACCACCGAAGCCGCAGCGGCTAAAGATGAAAACGATGCAGACAAGGGCACCGAGGGCGGCGGGGAAAATAAAATCATCCCGGTAGAGGCCCTCGATTCCCTGTGGGTGCCGGCGTTGTGCGATAACCAAGCGGGCAACTTGGAAGGTGGCCAGCTGCCACAGCATCTTAAGACCGGGATGCTTTTCGACGTCGCCGCGGCGGGCCTGAAGTTGAATCAGGACGATACGCCGAAGGGCGCCTACGCGGATATCAACGGCGATGGCAGGGACGAAGCCGTTATTACCTACGTCTGCAACAAGGGCGGTACGGGATGGCCGGATAACTTGCTCATCTATGACAACGACCTGAATTACATCACCAAGGTGGATGATTGGGAGCGCGAGGGAATGCCACCAGCGCGTGGGCATATCCAGCAGCTGCAGTGGACCAAGGACACGGTCACCGTTACCTGGCGTGCCTATGCTGATGATGACCCGGCCTGCTGCGCTACCCAAGAATTCACCGGAAACCTCACGTTGGACGGGGATACGCCGCACCTTGCGGTAACCGGTCACCGGCAGGTTGCCGGCTAGCGGCATTCCCTGCAGTATGGCGTAGTCTAAATGGGCTGTAACTAATACTCTGGGAGCTTCATCCCAGAGGCAAGAAAGGCAGGGCAGGGCCGATGGCGGAGACCACCGAGCAGGCTAGCGATATCGTCGAGGCGTGGCTGAAACAAGAAGACGCCATCGATCCACACAAGGCCCCGCGCCTGCAAGAACTTTTGGATAAGGTGCCGCTGCAGGATCTCATCGCCGTCGTCGAGCGGCAAAATGCCATCCGCGCGGCGCTGGCCCTGCGCCTGTTGCCGCGCCAAAAATCGATCGCCGTCTTTGACGCCCTAGATGCTAAGCACCAGGCGGATATCATCGATGAGCTGGGAAATTCCGATGTCTATGAGTTCTTTGATGAGCTCGACCCAGAAGACCGCGTGGCCTTGTTGGATGAGCTGCCCGCGGAAATTGCGGACCGCCTGCTGCGCTCGCTGACGCAATCCAAGCGTGATGTCACGGGCGTGGTGCTGGGCTATGACAAGGGATCGGTGGGCCGCCGCATGTCGCCCGAGGTTCCCGTCATCCACCCAGAGATGAGCGTGCGGGATGCCCTGTACAAGCTGCGGGAAACCGCACACGAGCTAGAGACCATCTATACCGTGCCCATTACCCGCGAGGACCGGCGCTTGGTAGGCGTGGTCAGCCTGCGCGAGATTTTTACTGCCGATGCCGCACTCACCATGGCCGATATTATGCAGGAACCCGTCTTTGCCCAGGCCGGCGATGATGCGGAGGAAACCGCGCGGTGGTTCCTGCCGCTGGATATGCTGGCGCTGCCCGTTGTGGATGAGTCGCACCGCCTTGTCGGCCTGCTGACGTGGGATGATGCCACCGATATCGTAGAGGAAGAAGATAGCGAGGACTCCGCTCGCGCCGGCGGTACCGAGGCCCTCCAACAGCCGTACCTGTCCACGCCGCTGCTCAAGCTGGTGCGCTCGCGCATCGTGTGGCTGCTCGTGCTGGCTGTCTCTGCGCTGCTGACGGTGCAGGTGTTGGATTCCTTTGAAGGCACACTGGCCAAGGCCGTGGTCCTGTCGCTCTTTATTCCGCTGCTGACCGGTACCGGTGGAAATACCGGCAACCAGGCGGCGACCACGGTGACGCGTGCCTTGGCGCTGGGCGACGTCCGCACGCGCGATCTCCTCGCCGTCATGTGGCGCGAGCTGCGCGTCGGCATGCTGCTCGGCGCTGTGCTGGGACTAGCTGGCCTGGCGCTGGCCACCCTGGTTTATGGCCTAAGCATCGGCCTCGTCATCGGCTCGACGCTGTTTTTGATCTGTTCCATTTCCGCGACCGTGGGCGGGCTTATGCCCATCGTGGCTAAGACCATCGGCGCCGATCCGGCGGTCTTTTCCAACCCCTTCATTTCTACTTTCTGTGATGCCACGGGCCTGATTATCTACTTCCTGATTGCCAAGACCGTGCTGGGTATCTAGCGCGCCTCCCTACGGTTCGGGGGTGGGGAAGTGGTGGGGTCATTTCTGGTTTCGGGCAGGTGTAGTGTGTGCTCTACGGGGGTGCGGGGGTGGCTGCGTGTGGCGGGATATGGTTTCTGCGTCACATGTTTTGTATGGTCAGTGCATGCTTCGCAGTGAACTGGATAACTTTCAGTCTGCTGCTTCGGCCTAGCTAATAAACTGGGAAATACGGAGCATATCCCACAGCACAATCCTCTCTATGTGAAGGAGCGCGCGGTATGACCACCCCGCATACTCACGAATCTACCGCCCACACCGAAGGTGACGAGGCCCCCGGAGCGCCGCGCAGCGAGTGGCGCCGCCAGTTCATCGGCCTCTTCATCGGCTTGGGTTTGGCCGTACTGGTCTTCTTTATCTTCCCCTCGAATGCGATCGAGACCGTACAGGGCTCCGCGGGTGCGGATCCGGAGGCCGAGTACACGCTCAGTGCCATCCGCACCGTGGCCGCCGTAACCATCTTGATGGGCGTGTGGTGGATGACCGAGGCCATCCCGCTCGCTGCCACCGCGCTGCTGCCGCTGGTCATCTTCCCGCTCGCCGGGGTGGGCACGATTAAAGAGGTGGGTGCCCCATACGCGTCCGCCACCATTTTCTTGTTCATGGGTGGCTTCCTTATTGCGCTTGCCCTGCAGCGCTGGAATTTGCACCGCCGCCTAGCGCTGTACGTGGTGAAGATCATCGGTACCTCGCCCAAGCGCCTGATCTTGGGATTCATGCTGGCCACCGGCTTTTTGTCCATGTGGGTATCTAATACCGCTACGGCAGTGGTGATGCTGCCGATCGGCACCTCGGTGCTGGCACTGACCGCGGAAACTGTAGGCGGCTGGGATAAACAGAAGAAGTTTGCCACGGCACTGATGCTGGGTATCGCGTATTCCGCCTCCATCGGTTCGCTGGGTACGCTCATCGGCACCCCGCCGAATGCCTTCCTCAACGCATATATGGCCGATACCTGGGGCGTTACCCTTGGCTTCGGGCGGTGGATGGCGGTCGGTGTGCCGCTTGCAGCAATCTTCTTGCTGATTGCCTGGGCACTGCTCATCACCGTTTTCAAGCCGGAGATGAAGGATATTCCAGGCGGCCGCGAGCTTATCAACGACGAAATTGAAGCCCTCGGCCCCTGGACCCGCCCCCAAATCATGACCGGCATCATCTTCATCCTCGCCGCCGCAGCCTGGGTTACCCTGCCGCTGGTGCTCAAGGAATTTGAGAACTACGACGATGCCATCGTGGGCATTGCCGCCGGCATCCTGCTCTTTATCCTCCCCGCGGATAACCAGCGCCGCATCCGTTTGCTGGACTGGAAGACGGCCAATGAAATGCCGTGGGACGTCCTCCTGCTCTTCGGCGGTGGCCTGTCGCTGTCCTCGGTCTTTAATTCCTCCGGCCTGTCCCTGTGGATTGGTGAAATGGCCAAGGGGCTTAGCGTCCTGCCCGTTGTCCTCATCGTCTCTGCCGTGGCTGCGCTGGTGCTCTTCCTGACGGAGATCACCTCCAATACGGCGACGGCGGCTACGTTTATTCCGATTATGGGTGGCGTCGCCGTGGGTGTGGGGCTTACTGCCGATGGCGATATCAACGTCCTTCTCCTCACCATTCCGGTGGCCCTCGCGGCAACCTGCGCATTCATGCTCCCAGTTGCCACCCCGCCGAACGCCATTGCCTATGGCTCTGGCTACGTCAAGATTGGCGAGATGATCAAGGGCGGCCTCGGCCTCAATATCATCGGCATCGTCCTCATCACCCTGACGGTGTACTTGCTGGCAGTGCCAATCTTCGGCCTGTCCATCTAGTTCCAGAGCGGAGTCCGTAGCCATTCCCTAAAGAGCACCAGCGTCATTAGGGAATGGCTACATCCGTTACTGTGCTGGCTGAATTTTTAGATAGCGGGAAAACCGATCCTAACCGCCCTCATTCCAGCCAGGTAAACACCGGGTGAACAGGCGATTTGTTAGTTTTCCGTACCGTGGGTATAGTAAATTCTCGTTGCACAGCAGAGCACACGCACTGCTTACCAACGGTCTGCGCCCGTAGCTCAACGGATAGAGCATCTGACTACGGATCAGAAGGTTGGGGGTTCGAATCCCTCCGGGCGCACAATGTGAAGTCTCGAGACATCGTTCCGGTCGATGCCTCGAGATTTTTCGTTTTCAGTTGCCCTGTTGGGGGTCAAGTTCGTTGTCTTTCTTGTTGTAATAGATTTTTTCTTCGGTGAGTGTGTAGGCGGCGATTTGTGCCCCAGTGGTGGTTATTTTGATGCTTACGCGGTTGTCGATGCAGACCATGGTGATTGGTTCGCCGCCCCATCGGCGCCCGATGTAGAGGCGGCGTAGTTTGCCACCCCATCGCAGGGTTGTCTTGCCGTTGGTGCCTACTTTGTCAGTGCGTAGGCGGTAGTCGTGGTCTGGTTTGATGTCTGCTGGGAGAGCTTTGGGCAGTGCTGTGTAGGCTTCTGCGGGGGTGGTTCTGTTTAGGGCTCTATGGGGGCGTTTGTGGTTGTAGTATTCGATGATTTCTTTTAGCTGAGAGTTGAGTTCATCGAGACTTTGAGCTGGTATTTTGCTTGCTAGGGCTAGTTTAAGGGTGTAGTGGAAGCGTTCAACTTTTCCTTGTGTTTGGGGGTGGTAGGGTTTACCGTTTTTCTGCTTGATTCCTAGGTCTATGAGCAGTTGCTCGAATCCGTTTCGCGCGGGGTTTGTCCGGTCTGTGCTGGTTGTGAATGCTCGGCCGTTGTCGGTGAGGGTGGACTGGGGGTAGCCGTGTGTCTGGCCTGCATTAATGAAGCTTTCTATGACGTTTCCCACGGTGGCATTGTTGTAGGCACAGCAGGAGATGATGAACCGGGAATGGTCGTCCAAGATGGTGAGGATAGCTACTCGCTTGTGACCTGCGATGGTCCAGTCACTGTAGTCCATTTGCCATGTTTCGTTGGGTTGATCTGCTTGAAATCGTATCCATGAGCTGCGAGGACGCTTTTGTGGTTGGGCGATGACGTGACCGTTGTTTGCGAGCACTCGGTGGATTGTGGATGGTGCTGGTGGTGGGTCGATTCCCTCTTGCTGCAAGTGCCAGCGAATTGTATGGGCTCCGGCGTTAGTGCCGCGTTCTGTGAGGTCCTGGCGCAGTTTAAGTATGCGGTCGACAGTGCTGGGGTTGAGCGCTCGGGGATTAGTGCGCGGGCGTTTAGAGCGTGGTTCTAGGCGGTTGATTCCGCCTTCTCGGTAGCGGGCTTGAAGTGTTCGGATCCATCTGGTGCTGACGCCGAAATGGTCAGCTGCTTCGGCTTGAGTCATGCCGGTAGCAAGCATGGTTTCGATGATGATTTTTGGGCTTGGTTTTGATTTCTGCTCCATTTTTAAAGCATGGAGGATCGATGTCTCGAGACATCACTTTTTGTCGCGGCCGGGCAAATTTAACTTCAGAGTTTTCTACCGGATCGATGTAATGAGACATTAGTGCTGGTTAGACCGGAACTATCTCATAAGACATGCGGAACGATGTCTCCGAACCAGACACCTCCGGGCGCACAAAATCAGCCGCCTTCGGGCGGCTTTTCTTGTATCTCAGCCCGTCCCACCCAGGTCTCGATCTATGAAGTCTTCCGCCCTCGTCTCCGGCCTCATCGCCGGTGTCATCCTTGGCCTCATGCTATGGCTGGGGTCCGGCATTTTCTGGCTCTTCCTGGTTGGCCTAGGCATTGGGGTCGCTGCAACCCCGCTCCTAAAACTGGCCGCCGATCCTTCTCGTTCGCGCAAGCGCCGCGATAGTTCCTTCCGCGACTAGGTCCGCACCACGCCGCTCCTCACGGCACCCGCATAAGTCAGGCACAAGTCTCACGCAATCCACTTATAAAATGCAGGACAAGTATAAAATATTCGCAGCAACCTTCCAGACAGACTTAGTAGAAAAAGAAAGTCTTTATTAACAAGGGGAGTGCGGCGACGCGTTCCCCTCCGTCTTGAAGGAGAACGCTAGGTGTTAGCACCCTCGCGCATTGTAGGGCTCGATATAGCCCGTTCACTTGCGATTATCGGCATGATAGTTCTGCATATGGCCTCCTTGGTGTGGCATACCAAGGTCATTTTAAATGGCCTGCCCGCCGCACTATTCGCCGTTCTAGCCGGCGTCACGTTGATGCTTATGTCCCGCGATTTCACGGCGACGACGTTCCTGCGCATCATCGCTCGCGGCTGCATAATTACGCTTATCGGCCTCGTCCTGCTGCCCGTGGGCGGAGAGATTCAAATCGTCCTCGTGGTCATCGGTATCACGATGATCCTGGTGTCCTGGGTCCCGCCGCTGCGCTGGTGGTGGAAGCTCCTGCTCCTCGCCGCTGCCACCGCCGCCGCGACCATAAAATATGCGCCGCTGACCCTGCCGCAGGTCTATCCGCTGCTGGCCTATTGCGCCTATTTCCTCGCTGGCATGCTGCTCTATGAGGTCTATATCCGCAGCTCCCGTGCCGCTGCCCAGTGGGTGTCCACCGGCATCGCCGCCGTGGTCGCCGCTGCCGGTTTTTACTTCCGCTTTGCCCCGGACATGCCTGGCTGGCTGCGCTTTACCGGCCACACCGGCGTGCTGGGAGAGATTGTCCTATCCATCGCCGTCGCCGCGATCGTCCTGCACTTATGCCTGCTTATCGGTCGAGTGGTGCCTAAGCTGGCGTATCCCTTTGCTGCGCTGGGGGCAATGTCGCTGAGCATCTACATCCTGCATGTACTCACCGCTTACTACTGGCAGAGCCACGTCTCCCTGCACAACACCGCCTGGGCCTGCGCGTTCATCGCCCTCTTCCTCGTCTTCGCGAGCCTATGGCGCCGCCTGATAGGGAAGGGGCCGGCCGAATGGGCCGTCGCCAAAGTTATCGCCATCGCCGTTCCTGCCGGAAAGAAGGACTAATCATGCAGCACAAAATCTTCCCTGCCTTGCTCGCCGCCAGCATCGTGGCACTGACTGCCGCCCCGGCCACTGCACTCGAACACGGCGAACCAGCTCCGGACTCCCCGGAAGCCCGTACCGTCGCCCAACTCAAGATAGGACGCGTGGGCAGCTTCGGCGATTGCACCGGCACCCTCGTGGCCGCCCAGTGGGTGCTCACCGCCCGCCACTGCCTCGAGTCCGTCAATAACGAGGGCACGCAGGCCCGCATCAATGGCACCACCTACGACGCCGATTCGTGGGCGCTATCCCCGCTTTCCGACGCCGCCCTTCTCCACCTCACCACCCCCGTCACCGACACCACCCCGGCTGAGATTTCCGCTCACGTGCCAGAACCTGGCCAGCGCGGTACGCTTTACGGCTGGAGCAGCAGTTCCTCCATGGCGCGCCGCGGCCAGCTGCCGCAGGCGGAGATGGAAGTGGCTGAGCTCCTCGGCGCCGGCCCTGCTGGCCCCGCTAGCTCCACCGAACCAGGCGCCGCAGACGCGGCCGAGGATGGCGCCGAGGATGCCGCTGGCGGAGAAAGCATTCCCGCGGCCGAGGCCATGCCGGGGCTCAGTGCACCAGAGGGGACAGAAAGCGTACCGGCCGGCGAAGCGATGCCGGGTGGGGCGCCAGATGGTCCGATGCCACTAATTGAAAGCGCCATCCTCGACGTACACTCCACCGGCCGAGCCGGCATGCAGGGCGGCGACTCCGGCGGTCCTTTCTTCGTAGACGGAAAGCTTGCCGGTTTGGCCACCGCGGGCACCGCGAACGGGGACCCAGACCTGCCTTCACCTAGTGCGGCTATTACCACGCTGGCCGGCACCAAGGACTGGATCGAGGGAGTAGTGAGCGGGCGCGATAAGGAAGCGATTCTCACCGCGGAAACCACTCCCGAACCGCCGAAAACCCCGCAGACTAGCGCCGACCACCCTTGGCTTTATGCCGGCATAGCAGTGCTAGGTCTTATTGCCGCCGCGGTAGCATCTCGCATTCCTGGCCTGCGGGGCCGAAAGCGTTAGAAAATCTCGATGCGCCCGCCCAGGGACTCGGATTGGCGCAGCTGCGCCACCCAGTTCGGGCCGCCTGGGTGTAGGCGCAGCACTGGGCGGGAAGAAATCTTGACCGGGGAAACCGATTCCTTGCGCGCGCCGGAGCGGGCATCGATGCGGGTGCGGGCGCGATAGCCGGCGTCGGAAAGCTCAGCGATGGAAGGTTCGGGGGAGTCGAGCTTCTCGCGGGCATCGCGCAGCAAGTCCAAGGCTTCGTCCAATGCTTCCACCAACGCCGGCGCATTGGTCTCGCACATCTGCTGTACCAGCTCTGGGTGCGTGCCGGCCACGCGGGTGGCGTCCTTGAAAGAACCGGCGGACAGGGACTGTGCCAGGATTCCGCCATTATCGCCGACCACGGCGAGGATCTCCGCAAAGACGTGTGGCAGGTGGGAAATGCGCGCCACCGCGGCATCATGATTAGCCACGCGGATAGGCACCGCCTCTGCGTGCACCATCTGGGTCATGCGCACGACCTCGGTGAAGGTCTCAATCCACTCCTTCGGAATCTTTTCCCCGCGCGCCTCACACTCGGCGGCGTAGTCATAGGTAATGCCCCACGCCGCGCGGCGGAACAGGTCCTTCTGCGAGTTATCCCAGCCGGACTGGGACGTGCCCGCCATCGGGTGGCCGCCCACATAGCGCGACTCCATACCGCGCTCCAGTACCTGCTGGCGCACGGCCGTCTTAACGGAAACGACGTCCGTAATACCGCAGCTCGGCGCGTGCTCCTGAATGGCGTCGAGTACCTCGCCCACCGCGCCCATTGGCACGGCTATGACAATGAGCGCGTTCTCCGTCTCCGCGCGGGTCAAAATCGTCGGAAGATCATCGGTGACGTCAAAACCCTGCTTTACTGCAGTGCGGGCGCCAGAAGTGGAGTGGTTGTAGCCAAAAACGGGGTGATTGTATCCGGCGAGATCGCGCAGCAAAGAGCCGCCGATGAGGCCGAGGCCAATAATGCAGATAGGGCGTTGAACATCTTGAGAACTCACGATGACAATTGTGGCACAACACGACTAATCTCACGAGGTATGAGCAACGAAAATTACTCCTTCGCAGTAACCGTCGCCCGCAACGCGGGCCAATGGCTGGTGCGCAGCTTCAACGATGACTTTGAGGATCCGCAGACCTCCATCAATGCGGTGCGCAGCCTGCGTTCCGAGGGCGCTGCGTTCGCGCTGCTGTGCGTGGAGGATGCCTATTTTATTGCCGTGCGCCCAGTGCCGGGCGGGGTAAAGATGCTCATCTCGGACGCCACCTATGGTGTCGACGATGACTTCGCCGCCGATTTCATGGATATCAACGATCATGAAATCCCGGATGTGGACCCCGAAGAGGCCGATCCTTATGGCGAGGGCGATTTCGATATCTTCGCTGATCTTGGTCTATCCGAGGACCAGGTGGGATACATCATTGACAATGATGAGGACTGGCCTTCCGATATGTTGCTGCGCATCGCCGGCGAGCTCGGCTTTGGCGATGAGTTGGAAGACGTCATTGATAACGCCTGAGCCCTTGCTGCGCGCTGAGGCTCGGATGCGCCGCGCCCTCGACGTCGCCAAGCGTGCGCCGGCCGGCGACGTCCCCGTGGGTGCGGTACTGTACGACGCCGCCGGAACCGAACTTGCCACCGGCGTCAACCGCCGCGAAGAGCTTGCGGACCCCACCGCCCACGCCGAGGTCGAGGCCATTCGCCAGGCCGTCCGCGTGCACGGCGATGGCTGGCGGCTTTCCGGCTGCGAACTCGTTGTCACCCTAGAACCATGCGCCATGTGTGCCGGTGCGCTGCAGGCCGCGCGGGTGTCTTCCGTGGTCTTCGGCGCCTTTGAGCCCAAGACGGGCGCGTGCGGCTCGCTTATCGATGTCCTCCGTGCCCCCACCGCCCCCTTTACCCCGCAGGTCCGCGGCGGCGTCCTCGAAGGCGAGTGCGCTGGGTTGCTCCGAAACTTCTTCGACGGCCTGCGCTAAACGTGCGTACACTGGTGGTCATACAACAACTGTCTACTCAAAGGAGTGATTATGGGCGATTTGGAAAACAAGAAGGATGGCCTCGTAGGCAAGGCAAAGGAAGCCTACGGCGAAGCTACCGACAACAAGGACGTAGCTAACGAGGGCAAGGCCGACCAGGTCACCTCCGAGGCTAAGGACAAGCTGTCTGACGCCGCTGAAGGCATCAAGGACAAGGCCAACGAGGTTATCGGTGGCCTGAAGGACGACTAATCCTCGTCCCTCGTTTCCGCATCTCGCTGCGCTGGCACCCCGCCGGCGCAGCGATTTTGTCGCTCGGGCCTACTCCCGTAATCTGGAACGCGGTGGCGTGTCCGAGCGGCCGAAGGTGATCGCCTCGAAAGCGATTGTTGGGTAACCCCCAACCGCGGGTTCAAATCCCGCCGCCACCGCACCGGGATCCCGGCCTGTTTACGCAGGTCGGGATTTTCTTTTGTCCAATTTTCCGGCAGGCGCGGGGAATCCGGCTGGCTGGCCGCCAGCTGTGAAAACTGGGACGCAGGTGGCTTCGTGATAGGGGATTGTGGGGTATGGCCACTACACTAGGGCAAAGTTCAACCCGTCCCCCACGCGAATGCGAAGGTACATCTACCCGTGGCTAAACTGCTTTATCGTCTTGGGCGCTGGTCTTTCCTCCATAAGTGGAAGGTCATCGTGGCATGGCTGCTGCTGCTCGCCGCCGTCGGCGGTGCCGCCGCCTTGCTGATGAAACCGATGACGAGCGAGTTCTCCATCAAGGGAACCCCGTCCATCGACGCCACCTACAAGACCATGGACCTCTTCCCAGAGGGCGGCAACCCTGCCAACTCGCCCTCGGTCAACGTGGTCTTCAAGGCTCCAGACGGCCAGAAGCTTTCTGATCCCGCCAACCGCGAGGCCATCGATGCCACCATCTCCTACCTCGAGGACAACCTAGAGATGGGCGATACCACGCGCTTTGGCAACCCGCTTGAGGTCTCACCTCGCCTACAGGACCAGGTGATCCATCAGTTCACGGATATGGGGCTACCGGAAGCATCCGCCCGCGCGGATGCGGACAACCTCGCCATGGTCAATGATGACGAGACCATTGCCTATACCACCTTCAATTTCGACGCCGAATCGCCCTATAGCGTGGAACAGGCCGACAAAGACACCGTTACCGACGCAATGAATATTGCCCGCGACCGCGGCCTCACGGTAGAAGGCAATGGTGCCGGCTTTGGCGATGAAATCGCGGTCAATTCCACCTCTGAGATCATCGGCCTCGGCGTTGCCTTCATCGTGCTCATCTTTACCTTCGGCTCCCTGGTGGCCTCGGGTATGCCTTTGGTGTCCGCCGTCATTGGCGTGGGACTAGGCGCGCTGGGCATGCTCATTGCCACCCACTGGATTGAGCTCAACAATATGACTCCGGTCCTGGCCATCATGATTGGCTTAGCCGTGGGCATCGACTACGCACTGTTCATTCTTTCGCGCTACCGTGCCGAGCGCCGCCGCATGGACGGGCCCGATGCCGCAGGCATGGCGGTGGGCACGGCGGGCTCCTCCGTGGTCTTTGCCGGCGCGACCGTCTTTACTGCGCTTTTTGCGCTCCTCATTGCGCGCATCGGCTTCCTGACGGCTATGGGCTTGGCCGCCGCCGGCACCGTCGCCATCGCAGTGTTGGTCTCGCTTACGCTCATCCCCGCGATGCTCGGCTTGCTGGGCGATAAGGCCTTCAATGGCCGCATCCCTGGCGTGGCCGGCAACCCGACCCGCAAGGGCAAGCGCCGCCGCGGCCCCACCATGGGCAACCGCTGGGTGCGCCTGGTTCAGAAGGTCCCCGGCCTGGCCATGGCGCTGGTTGTGCTCTCCCTGGGCGCGATGACCGCGCCGGTGCTCCACATGGAGCTCGCCCTTCCGGCCGATACCACTTCCAATCCCGATACCACCCAGCGCAAGGCCGCCGACATCATGTCCGAGGGCTTCGGCCCCGGCGTCAATGGCCCCTTCCTCGCCGTGGTCGACGCCCATACGGTCAACGCGGATGCCGGCGCCCTCGCCCCGCTTGTCGACGCCCAATCCCAGCCCGAACCAGCCCCTGCCCCCGAGGGCGCTGCACCAGAGGACGTTGCGCCGGAGGGCGGTGCGCCGGAGGACGCTGCCCCTGAGCAGCCGCAGCCGGACCAGCCCGAGCCCGAGGCCGAGGCCGAGCCGGAAATCGCCCCGGCCGCAGAGGTAGTAGACACCTCCGCAGACGCTGCCGACAATTCCTCGCCGGAGGATAAGGCCGCGCTCGCGTCCTTCCTGTACACCGCGGATCAGCTCAAGGGGCTGGGCGGCGTAAAGCACGCGCAGATCGTCGGCCTGAGCCAGGACCAGCGCGCCGCGCAGATCATGGTCACCCCAGAAACCGCGCCGACGGACGCCGCGACGGTCAACGTTGCACACGCGCTGCGCTCGGCCACCAGCGAGATCGAAGACGCCACCGGTACCGACATCGGCTTGACCGGCCTGACCGCCGTGCAGCTTGATATCACCGAGCGCCTCGAGGAAGCCATGGCGCCGTACCTGGCCATCGTTGTGGGCCTGGCCATCGTGCTACTGCTGTTGGTCTTCCGCTCCATCCTGGTGCCGCTGGTTGCGGGCCTGGGCTTCCTGCTGTCCGTCGGCGGCGCCTTCGGCCTGACCGTCCTGGTCTGGCAGGAAGGCCTGTGGAACCTGGTTCCCGCGCCGGGCCCGCTGATTTCCTTCATGCCCATCTTCCTCATCGGCGTGACCTTCGGCCTGGCGATGGATTACCAGGTCTTCCTCGTCACCCGCATGCGCGAGCACATTTCTCGCCACCCGGAGGGCACCGGCGGGCGATATAACGCCGTCGACGAGGCCACCATCACCGGCTTTACCCAAGGCGCCCGCGTGGTCACGGCCGCGGCCATTATTATGATTTCGGTCTTCGTGGCCTTTATTAACCAGCCGCTGCCCTTCATCCAGATCTTCGGCTTTGCCCTGGCCGCCGGCGTGCTTTTCGACGCCTTCTTTATCCGCATGACCCTCGTCCCTGCCACCATGTTCCTCATGGGCCGCGCGACGTGGTGGATGCCGAAGTGGCTGGCGAAGATTCTGCCCACCCTGGATATCGAAGGCACCGCCCTGGAAGAAGAATGGGAAGCTAAACACGCCACCCCAGCCCCAACCCCTAGCCCTGCACACAAGGAAGAAGAGTAAAGATGGACTTGAGTTTCGACGTCGGCAAGCGCCTGCCCGAAGGCCCCGGTAAGCACGGCCGCAGCGGTGTCATCCACACCCCGCACGGTGATATCCAGACCCCGGCCTTCATCCCGGTGGCCACCAAAGCCACGGTCAAGACGCTGACCCCGGAACAGATTCGCTCTACCGGTGCGCAGGCCATCCTGTCGAATGCGTACCATCTCTACCTGCAGCCGGGCCACGATATCGTGGATGAGGCTGGCGGCGTGGCCGAGTTTGAAAACTGGCACGGCCCGACCTACACCGACTCCGGCGGATTCCAGGTCATGTCGCTGGGCGTGGGCTTCAAAAAGGTCCTGGCGATGGACGTTGCGGATCTCAGCGATAAGGACATCCGCGCCGCCAAGAAGGAACGCATGGCGCAGGTGGACGAGGATGGCGTGGATTTTAAATCCGTCATCGACGGCTCCAAGCACCGCTTTACCCCCGAGAAGTCCATGCAGATCCAGCACGGGCTGGGCGCAGACATCATGTTTGCCTTCGACGAGCTGACCACGCTGGTTGATACGCGCACCTATCAGGAAGAATCCGTCGCCCGCACGCACCGCTGGGCCAAGCGCTGCCTGGATGAGCACGATCGCCTCACCCGCGAGCGCGCCCACCGCCCAAAGCAGTCGCTGTGGGGCGTTGTTCAAGGCGCGCAGTACGAGGACCTGCGCCGCCAGGCCACCCGCGGCCTGCTCGACCTCGATCGCGCCGCACGCGAGGACGGCAAGCGCGGCTTTGGCGGCTTCGGCATCGGCGGCGCGCTGGAGAAGGAAAACCTGGGCACCATTGTCGGATGGGTCTGCGATGATCTACCCGAGGACAAGCCGCGCCACCTGCTCGGCATCTCCGAGCCGGACGATATCTTTACCGCCGTCGAGGCCGGTGCCGATACCTTCGACTGCGTGGCGCCTACCCGCTTGGCGCGCCGCGGCGGCGTCTACACCCTTGACGGCCGCATGAACCTCACCAATGCGCGCTTCAAGCGGGATTTTGCCGGCGTGGACGAGGAATTCGGCGGCTACGTATCTGAGAATTACTCCCGCGCCTACCTGCACCACCTGCTCAAGGCGAAGGAATTCCTCGCCGGCACGCTGTGCACCATCCACAATGTGGAGTTCATGATTCGCTTGGTGGATAATATCCGCGCCGCCATCGACGGCGGATATTACGAGGCCTACCGCGATGAATTCCTCGGCCGCTATTACGCCGGCAAATAGTCCTCGCGCTTCTTCACCCACTTAATGACCGCGGCCGTCACCGGCAGCATGACGGCCTCCATCAGGGTCTTCCACACGAAGCCCACGATGACGTAGTTAATAAACCCGCCCACGGTGTCCACGCCGATGACCGGCGCGGCGATGGCGCAAAACAACAGCGTATCGCCGAATTCGCCCACCACGGTGGAGGCGATGAGGCGCGCAAAGAGGCCCTTTTCGCCGGAGCGCTTCTTCATCGCGGTCAGCGTCCAGGCGTTGAGGAGCTGGCCCACTAGGTAGCCGGCCAGCGAAGCGGCCAGGATCTGCGGCATCAGGCCGAGCGTGGCGGCGAAGGCCTCCTGGCCCTCGTAGAAATCGGCCGCCGGCAGCCAGATGGCGATATAGAAGCACACGGCCGCCAGGATGGCCATCGCAAAGCCGATGTAGACCGCGCGCCGGGTGGATTTGAAGCCATAGCACTCCGAGAGCACGTCGCCGACGATATAGGCCAGCGGGAAGAGGAAGAAGGCGCCGTCGGTCACCAGCGGGCCGAGCTGGACGCCCTTGGTGGCGTTGATATTAGAAATCAGGAAGGTCACCACAAACACGGTGACCAGCCAGGGGTAGAGGGTGGAGCGGACGGGAATGAAGCGCACCTCAGCGCCGTTCGATTTTTCCATGCCCGCCATTGTGCCAGCCCGTAGACTGTGGGCATGAATTCCGCGACCACCGGCGCCGGCCGTTACGCGCCAAGCCCCTCGGGCGATCTGCACTTTGGAAACCTCCGCACGGCGCTTCTGGCGTGGCTTTTCGCCCGGTCGACGGGCAGGCGCTTTGTGGTGCGCGTGGAGGACATCGATAAGCAGCGCTCCTCCCAGGAGTCGGCCGAGCGCCAGCTTGCGGACCTGCGCGCGCTCGGGCTGGACTGGGACGGCGAGGTCATCTACCAGCACGATCGCGACGCCGCCTATGAGCAGGCCCTAGCCCAGCTGCCCACTTACGAGTGTTATTGCTCCCGTAAAGACATTCGCGAGGCCTCCCGCGCCCCGCACGCCATTCCCGGCCAATATCCGGGCACCTGCCGCAACCTCACCGAAGACCAGCGCGCGGCCAAGCGCGCCGAGCTTGCGGCCCAGAATCGTCAACCTGCCCTTCGCCTGCTTGCCGACGTCCCCACCTTCACCATCCACGACGCCCTCCACGGCACCTATACGGGCGACGTGGATGACTTCATCCTGCGCCGCGGCGGCCAAGACACCGGCTGGGCCTATAACCTGGCCGTCGTCGTCGATGATGCCTACCAAGGCATCGACCAAGTGGTCCGCGGCGATGATCTGCTCTCCTCCGCGCCGCGCCAGGCCTATCTCGCCTCGCTGCTCGGCATCGAACCGCCGGAGTATATCCACGTCCCGCTCGTGCTCAATGCATCCGGCGAGCGCCTGGCCAAGCGCGATGGGGCGGTGACCATGCGGGAGATGGGAGAGGAGGGGGACGTCGTCAAGCAGCTGGCGGCCTCGCTGGGGTACGAAGCCCATAGTGCCGCGGAGCTGCTCGCGCAATTTGCGCCCGATCGACTCAGCCCTGAGCCATATATCTGGCGCGGGTAAAATCTGGGCCCATGGAAGTTCTACTGGTGCTCATTGGGCTCATGCTGCTGACCGTGTTCGTCGTCGCCATCGGTGACAAGATTGGGCTGCCGTGGCCGGCCCTGCTGACGATTATTACCGCCTGCGCGGTCTTCGTGCCCGGCCTGCCCCAGTTCGAGCCGCCCACCGAACTCATCCTGCCCATCTTCCTGCCGCCGCTGCTGTGGGCGCTGGCCCGGCGCACCTCGTGGGGTGTGATCCGCGAACAATGGGTGACTATCTTGAGCCTGTCCGTGCTGCTGGTGGTCGCCACCACGCTGGCCGTAGGTTTTACGGCCTATGCCTTCCTGCCGGGTATCAGCCTGGCCGCGGCCATTCTCATCGGTGCGGCCATCGCCCCGCCGGACCCCGTCGCCGTTGATGCCGTGGCCGAGCCCGCCGGCATCCCGCGCCGCATCATCACCACCTTGCAGACCGAGGGCTTGTTTAACGACGCCGCCTCTATCGTCGCCTTCAATCTCGCGCTGACGGCCGTAACCCAAGGCGATGAGCTCTCCTTTGGCGGCGGCGTGCTCAACTTCTTCTACTCCGCATTCGTCGCGGGCGGCCTCGGCTGGGGCGTCGGCCGGCTGGTGGCGCTGTTTATCACCCACGTCCACGACGTCACTGCGCGCAACGCGCTGACCTGGGTGACGCCGTTTGCGGTCTACCTCATCTCGGAGGAACTCGGCGCCTCCGGTGTTATCGCCGTGGTCATCGCGGCCGTGGAGCTTAATTCCCGCGCCGATATCCAGGCCGAGGACCGCCTGTCCGGCCAGTCCTTCTGGGAGACCATCGAGCTGCTCTTTACCGGCGTCGCCTTCGGGCTCATTGGCCTGACGGTCAATACCGCCATCGGCGAAGTGGGATCGGACCTGTGGCATTCCGTGGTGGTAGGCGTCATCTTGTCCCTCGTGGCCTTCGTCGTCCGCTTGGTGTGGATGTACATCTATTACCGCATCAACGTCTCCCGCGGCCGCCCGCGCGTGGCGCCGTTGCGCTTGCAGGAGGTGCTGTTGATGACGTGGTCCGGTATGCGCGGCCTCGTCACCCTAGCGCTGGTTTTGTCCATCCCGGCCGGCGTGTTCAGCTTCCACCACGAGCTCGCGGTCATTGCGCTGACCGTCTTATTGGTCACGATGGTGGTGCCCGGCTTGCTGTTGCCGTGGCTCATGGAGCGCCTCGATCTCACGGAGGCTTCCCAGATTGCCAGCGATAAAATGCGCGCCGCCGTTGTGGCCCGCGCGCGTGCGGCCAGCATCGAGGCCCTGTCGCACTTCCGGCCGGACGGCCACATTACTGCCGACGCCGAGAAGGTCGACCCCGAAATTTCCGCCAACGTGATTCAGTGGTTCGAGGACAGGCTGGGCGATGGCGGGGATGTTTCCGATGACTCCCGCAAGCAGCGCGCCTGGCAGGCCCGCCACGTGGCTCTGGAGGCCCGCCGGACCGCTTTGGCGGCGGCGCAGGAGGAGCTGCTACGCATGCGCGGCGATCGGGCTTATAACCCGGCCATTGTGGACGAGGTGCTCGAGGAGATTGACCGCATGGTTCTAGGCGCCAAGCGCCACTAGGCTGGGCGGCATGGATCCCTTCGATTATGCGCAGCTTGAGGACGCGCTGGATTACCTCTACGACTTCCTCGACCAGGACCTAGCGGACCGCGTGCGCGCCGAGCGCGAATATGTTCCGGCCGGGCTGGAGGGCCTGCTTGCCGACGACTCCCTCGACGACTACGTCTGGCTCTGGATCAAAGACCCAGGCCCGAATGGCTTCCGGCAATACCTGCGCGATGGGGGCTATTCCGAGGCCGAGGTCTCCCAGGCATTCCTCGCAGCGCGCACCGAGTGGGGGATGAATACGCCGCCGCACGTCGCGTGGTTGAAGGCGGATGGCTACGAGCCACCGGTCATCGATTAGGGGAGAGGGGCGTCGGCAAGCGCGGCCGCGCGCCCGTATACAACAAAAATACCGGCTTCGTTGCTATGCAACAGCAACTGCACTATGGCCATAGTCAAAGCTGTACGCCATCCAGGTCGCAGTTCGTCAAAGGTCGCTAAGCAATGCGGTATTTCCCGGCAGCGCGTCCATCAGGTTCTCAACGCTTTTGATGCTGGTGGCATGAAAGCCGTTGCGCTGAAATCGCGTGCCTCGCATACTCATCCGCAGGCCATGCCAGATAAGTTGCGGGCAGAAATTGTTACTATCCGTCGTCAACTGACGTGGCCCACGCCTTCCTGGCTCGCCCGTACGGAATGGGAGATGAATGCCCCACCGCATGTCGAGTGGCTCAAAGAGGACGGCGTGGAGCCGCCCGTCTTTAACTAGTGTTTACGCCTACTTATCTACCGTGACTATCTGATCGTCCGGTGCGGAGCCATCCGTGGGGAAGGCCAACGTGAGTGCCTTGGCGAAGTACTCCGCGCGCTTTTCATTACCTTCAGTCTGGTAATGCACGTCATCGCCTGGGAGGAACCATTCGGGGCGAACGTCGGAAGCCCAGTCATAGACAATAAGGTTTGGGTAGCGATCCCGGGCGGCAAGGAGTGCCTTGTTGAAGGGCGCCATGTTGGCATTATCGTAGGGGCCGGAATTGAGGTTGGTCGCGGCAGTCGGCCACAGGACGGGGGCATCCCCCAATAGTTCCATGATCTGGTCCACGCGCCAGCCCTCCTCGCCGGATCCGCCCACGGCGCGGTTGGCGGCGTCGTTCACGCCGGCACCGATGATCCAGCAGGCGTCCTCGCCGTAGCCCTGGTCCAGAAGACGCTGGACAGAATCACGGATAGAGGGATCGCCCTCCAAAGACTCCACGGTGGAGCGTGCACCGGTGACATCAGCCACCACTTCGTGCGCGCCGACGTTCTTGTACGTCACCTGCGCGTTGCGCTGGGGATCGGAGAGGTAGTCATCATCAAACATTCCGATGGACGTGGAATCGCCGACGTGAATGACGGTGGTGCAGCGGGTCTTGCCGTCCTCTGGGGTCGCATTCTCCGCGGAAGGAGAAGCTTGTCCGGAAGCCTTAGCGGAGGAATCTTTCTCCTCTGAGTCGGACGGGGCCGGGCCGTCGCCACCAATCTGGACGCCCATCTGCTGTGCGCCGGGCTGCTCGGCCTGGTTGAGGGAATTATTCCACGCAGCGGGAACGCCCATGGATACTACCGCGGCAAGCAGCGTAGCCGGAATGGCGAGGGCCATGCGCGGCAGCGTATTGCGCTTGTCCCACCATTGTTTCAAGGGCGCGAGTACGCCGTTGCGGCGGACCGGATCCTCCACCAGCGTCCAAGAAATGTGTGCCAGCGCAACGGCCACCACGGTGACCAGCGCAGGATGAGCCCACGGCAGGTTTTCCCACTGGGGAATGAAGACGATGGCGGGCAGGTGCCACAGGTAGATGCCGTAGGAGCGCTCACCAATCCAGCGCAGCGGCGTGAGACCAAAGAACTTGGACGTCAGTGTCCGCTTGTCTAGGGCAGCGGTGATCACTGCGACGCTGGCCGCTGAGAGGGCTAGAAGGCCCCAGTTGTACAGGTGCGGTGAGTAATCTGGCAGCAGCCAGAAGAGGGCGGCGATGCCCAGCACGCCGAGCAGCGCGGCGGGGATGGTGAGCAGGCGCGGCGGAATGCGGTAACCCTGCGCGTTAGTCAGCGCGATGGCCAACGCGGCGCCCAAGAGGATCCCGCCAGCGCGGGTATCGGTGCCCTCATAGACGCGGGTGGCATCGGATCCGGTGTTGAAGAGGAAGGCCATCCAGCCAAAGGACACAGCAGCCAGTACCAGCGTGCTGACGACCAATGGGGCGCGCTTGCCGCCGGTGAGCTTAAGAAGCACAAACAACACGAGCGGCCAGAACAGGTAGAACTGTTCCTCCACGGACAGCGACCACATGTGGTCCAGCGGCGCGTGTCCAGCAAAGCGGTCGAAATAGGATTGGCCTTCTGCGATGACATGCCAGTTATTGACATAAAACAGCGAGCTTAAGGAGAACCTGGCATTTTCGCCCAGTTTGGGCAGGTCGAAGAAGATAGTGAGTAGCAAAACCGTTACCAGCATGAGCGCAACCGCCGGGACGAGTCGGCGGAAGCGGCGCAACCAGAACGTGGGCAAGCCCAAGCCTTTGCCACGGCGGTAGCTTCGCATCAAGTTTGCGGTGATGAGGTAGCCCGACAACGTAAAAAACATGCCGACACCCAAATAGCCACCTGGCAACCATGCAGGGTTGAAGTGGTAAATCAAAACGCCGAGCACGGCGACGGTCCGAAGGCCGTCGATGGCTGGGACATAGGAGGTGTGTGAATCAACCGGTCTTGGCATGTTCGGGTAACTCCTCGAATGAAGGTACACGTAGGGGATGGCGCTCGCGCCATAGGGGACTCACATACTCTAAACCGTGAAGCGAAAGTCGTTACAACTTCTACACCCTCGGCAGGGTTCGTTCCCCGGCTTGAGGGACATCTGGGGGTGCCGACATTTTTAGGATTGTGAAAGTAGCAGCTTGCGTCGGCGCTGGTTGATGCTTAATCCCTTTCTGTCGCATATCCCTATCCCAACAAATCCCCAAAACGAAGAAAGTCTCGAAACATCGAAATGGTAACGATGTCTCGAGACTTCATAATGGCGGAGGATGTGGGATTTGAACCCACGAGGGGCGTGAACCCCGCACGCGTTCCAGGCGTGTGACATAGGCCGCTAGTCGAATCCTCCGAGAAGAAACATTAGCAGCCGTGGCAATTATTTTACCAATCGCCAGGTCAGGACCTGTTTTCGGCGATCTAAAGCCGTTTTGTGTCGGATGGTCCTTGGGTCGCGCGCCTGCGGGCGGTGGCGGCCCGTGCGGCCGGAGGCTCATTTGGCTAAACCGGCGCGCGGGCGTTAGAGTATGAGGCAGGATTCCGCGTGGCGTCCATCCTCTGAACTCCCCCAGGGCAGGAATGCAGCAAGGGTCAGGAGGCTCTGGCGGGTGCGCGGGGTCCCCTTTTTGTATGGCGTGCGTTACTATTGGGGGCTAAAAGTCGCCCTATACATGGAAGGTAGACATACGCATGTCGCTTCTTACTTTGGAATCGTCCGAACTCGCGGAGCTCGCCGCCCAGGTCCGTAAGGACTACGAGGACCTTAAGGCTAAGGGCCTGAAATTGGACCTGACCCGCGGAAAGCCGGCCAAGGCACAGCTGGACCTCTCCAATGATTTGCTGGCGCTGCCCGGCCCGGGCCATTACACCGATGCGGCCGGAAACGACCTGCGTAACTACGGCAACCAAAAGGGCATCAAGGAACTGCGCGACATCTGGGGCAAGCTGACCAACATGGACCCAGAGCTGCTGGTTGCCGCAGATTCTTCCTCGCTGAATATCATGTTCGACCTGATTTCTTGGGCATTCCTCTTCGGCACCAATGATTCCGCACAGCCGTGGAGCAAGGAAGAAAAGCTCAAGTGGATCTGCCCGGTGCCGGGCTATGACCGTCACTTTGCCATCACGGAGCAATTCGGCTTCGAGCTGGTCACGGTGCCAATGGAGGAGGACGGGCCGGATGTAGAGGCCGTCGAAAAGCTGGTGGCGGATCCGGCGGTCAAGGGCATGTGGGTAGTGCCGATGTTCGCTAACCCCACCGGCGCCGTGATTTCTGAAGACAAGGCCCGCCGCCTCGCCCGCATGCAGGCCGGCGCGCCGGATTTCCGCATCGTGTGGGATAACGCCTACGCGGTGCACACCCTGACCGAGGACTTCCCGGAAATCCTGCCGATTCTGGATATCGCCGCGGAAGAAGGCCACCCGAACCGCTTCTGGGCCATGTCGTCCACCTCGAAGATCACCTTCGCGGGCGCGGGAGTGGGTTTCTTCGGCACCTCGGAGGATAACCTCGAGTGGTACCTGGAGCACGCCGGAATTCGCGGCATCGGCCCGAATAAGATCAACCAGCTGGCGCACCACGAGTTCTTCGGCTCTGCCGAGGGCGTGCGCGCGGTAATGCGCCGCCATGCCGCGCTGATCAAGCCCAAGTTCGATGCCGTGCTGCGCATCCTAGAAAAACGCCTCGGCGAGTACGAGGTGGCGCAGTGGACCAACCCGAAGGGCGGCTACTTCATCTCCCTCGACGTCGTCGACGGCACCGCCAACCGCGTCTGGGAGCTCGCGCGCGATGCAGGCATCCTCCTCACCCAGGCCGGCTCCGCCTTCCCTTATGGCCAGGACGACAATGACCGCAATATCCGCCTCGCCCCAACCCTGCCGCCGCAGGAAGAGGTCGAAACCGCGATGGACGGCGTTGCCACCTGCGTCCTGCTCGCCGCCGTGGAGAAGCTGGGGGCCTAAAATCAACGCCGACGAGTCTGCCCTGTGGCTGAGCGAGCTTATCCCGGCGCCGCTGGAGTTCCGCTACGTCGATGAGCGCCGGCTAGGCCTTGCCTCGCTTGCCGACGCCCAATCGCTCGCCCTCACCACCACCTTCAACACCACCGACACCGGCCTGCAAAGCCAGGACGACGGCACCGATGTGCGCTGCGAGCTGCTCACGGTGGCGCGCACCGGGCAGCCCGAGGTGGCCGCCGCCATCAACGCCGCGGCTGACACCTTCGAAAAGGCCGACGGCCTGTTGCCGGCGCAGCCGGGCGTGATGCTGCCGTCCATCCTCGATGTCCCTGATATCACCGTGCACCACGGCCTGTTCATCGCGCCGTACCTGTGGGGCGGGCAGACCCCGCAGTTTCGCGAAGAGGGCCGCCTGACCCTCATCTTGCAGCTAGTCATGCTGACGGATTCGGAATATGCGTTTGGGGTAGAAGAGGGCGTCGGCAAGCTGCAGGGAGCGGTGGCCGAGCAGGGCATTGACCTGCTGGACTGGTCGCGCGAGGGTTAGCCGGTAAACTGGCTAACCGTGGCTTTATACCGGAAATATCGTCCAGCAACGTTCGCGGAGGTCGTGGGCCAAGAGCAGGTCACCACGCCGCTATCCGCCGCCCTTGATGCAGGGCGCATCAACCACGCCTACCTCTTTTCCGGCCCGCGCGGCTGCGGCAAGACCTCCTCGGCGCGGATTATGGCCCGCTCGCTCAACTGCGAGCACGGGCCGACCTCGACGCCGTGCGGCAAGTGCGATTCCTGCGTCTCCCTCGCCCCCGGTGGCCCCGGCAACCTGGACGTGACGGAGCTCGACGCCGCCTCGCACAACGGCGTGGAGGACATGCGCGAGCTGCGCGACCGCGCCTACTACGCGCCGGCCGAATCGCGCTACCGCATCTTCATTATTGACGAGGCGCATATGATTTCGCCCTCCGGTGCGAACGCGCTGCTCAAGGTGGTGGAGGAGCCGCCCGAGCACGTCATCTTCATCTTCGCGACCACGGAGCCGGAGAAAATCATCGGCACCATTCGCTCGCGTACCCACCACTATCCCTTCCGCCTGCTGACCCCGCCGGCCATGAAGGGCCTGCTGCAGCGCACCGTTGCGGCCGAGGGCGTACATGTTGAGGACGCCGTGTACCCCATGGTCATTGAGGCGGGCGGCGGTTCCCCGCGCGATACTTTGTCTCTGCTGGACCAGCTGCTGGCCGGCGCCGGGCCCGATGGTCTGACCTACGACCTTGCCCGGCCGCTTTTGGGTGTCACCGATGTCTCGCTGCTTGACGACGCCATCGAAACCCTCGCCAACCAAGACAAACCCGGCCTCTTCGCGATGGTCGACCACGTCATCGAGGCCGGCCACGACCCGCGCCGCTTCGCCGTCGACTTGCTCGACCGTTTGCGCGATTTGATGATCCTGCAGGCCGTGCCCGGCGCCATCGATGCCGGCCTCGTCTCCGCGCCCACCGACCGCGCCTCGGTACTTACCGCCCAGGCGCAGCGCTTTTCCGGGCCGCAGCTGACTTACCTGGCATCCACGGTCAACGACCGCATCAGTGACCTCACCGGCGCGACCTCGCCGCGCCTGCTGCTAGAAATCATGTGCGCGCACCTGCTTATCGGGTCCACCGGCCCCGCTGCTGCCGCGCCTGCACCCGCAGCGGCTTCCGCTTCCGCCCCCGCTGCCAATGCTGCCGCGGTCTCGCCCGCGCCGGCTGGCCCTGCGACCCCGGGCGGTGCTCCCGCGGCCAACTCTGCCGTCGCCGGTGCCCAAGACCCCCAGTCCGCCGCTGCTGCCATCATCGCTCGCCGCCGCGCCAAGTCCCAGGAGCAGCAGGCTTCTGCCCCGTCTTCTGCTCTAACCTCTGCACCGGCCGCTCAGCCGCAACCGCAGGCCCCGTCCCAACCGGAATCGCAACCGGATGCGCAGCCGAAGGCGCAACCCGAGCAGCCGGCGGCCGCTGAGCCGCAACGCACGCAGAAGCCTCAGGACCAAGAGCCGCAACCGCAACGGGACGAAGTGGCTGTGGCAAAACAGCCGGCAAAGCAGGAACAGCAGCAAGAGGCTGGGGACCCGTGGCAGCGTGAGCGGCAAATCCCGCAAGCAGAAGCGCCCGCGCAGCAAACGCCGCAGCCGGCACCGGACCAGCAGGAGCGTCGCGAGCCACTGGAGAAGCCTGTGCCGGCCCGTGCAGAGGAATCCGCCACGGAAACTGCGCCGGAACCTGCCGCGCAATCGCAGGCGGCGGAGGAGCCGGCGGGTGACTTCGCAGAGGCCGTGAGGGAGAAATGGGTGGCGTTGAGGGAGAGCGTCGGAAAGCGGAATAAGGTGGCCGAAATCATGCTGGCCGAAGCCCGCGTGCTTGGCTTCCGCGATGGCACCCTGACGCTGGGACACACCACCGGTGCGCTGGCCGAGCGCATCAATGCGCCCGCCAACAACGCCGTCATAGTGGAGGTGCTCAAGGAGGAGTTCCAGCGCGATGTGGCCGTGAACTGCGTGGTGGGCACCGACCCGAAGACCTCCGGTTTCGATGCCCCGCGGCCGCCACAGCGCAAGGAAGCGTGGACGCCGAATCAGCCGGCGCGCGAGCCGGCCGACGACCAGGAGGCGGAGAGTAAGCCGGAAAGTGCGCCCGGGTGGCGCTCGCGCATCGCACGGGCGACGCAGGCGGCCAAGCAACGCGATGAATCGCAGTTCAGCAATGGCGTGCCGCTTCCGCCCGAGCCTGAGCCGGACTTTGGCGCTCCGCCCGAGGAGCCCCCGGCCTATACCCGCGACGACGAAGAGCGGGACATGATGGAGGCTGCGCAGTCTACCGGCGAGATGGATCATCGCAGCGCTACCGAGGTAGCTATGGAGCTGCTGGAGCGCGAGCTGGGCGCACGGCGTGCCTAACCGGCAAGCACGGTACACTCGGGCGGTAGCGAAATTTACAGTTGAATTAGAAAGGAAACGACATGGCTGACCAAGACCCAATGCAGCAGGCAAATGACATGAACGACCTCATCGCGCAGGCCGCGCAGGTGCAGGCGGACCTGCAGAAGGCGCAGGAAGAAATCCTCGCCACCAACGTCGAGGGCCAGGCGGGCAATGGCCTGGTTAAGGTGACCATGACCGGCGGCGCCGAGCTCGTGGACCTGCAGATCGATAAGTCTGTCGTGGACCCAGAGGACGTCGATACCCTGCAGGATCTGGTCATGGGCGCGTTCAAGGAGGCTCACGCTGCGGCCGGCCGCCTGGCACAGGAGAAGATTGGCCCGCTGTCCCAGGGCATGGGCGGCCAGGGTGGCCCGTCTTTTGAGGATGTCTTCGGCGGCAACCAGTAGCCCGCACGATACGATAAAAGGCCGTTGCCCCGGGTGGGGCCGCGGCCTTTTGCTGATTTTGGGAGTAATTGATGTTTGAAGGACCTCTGCAAGACCTCATCGACGAGTTTTCGCGCCTGCCGGGCATCGGCCCGAAGTCGGCGCAGCGCATCGCGTTTCACGTTTTGCACATGGAACCCGAGGACATCGAGCGGCTGCAGAACGCGCTGGGCGCGGTGCGCGATGGCGTGACCTTCTGCCGCATCTGCTGCAATATCTCCCGCGAGGATGTCTGCCGCATCTGTATTAATTCGCAGCGCGACGCCTCGACCATATGCGTGGTGGAAGAGCCGAAGGATATCCAGGTCATCGAGCGCACCGGAGAGTATGAGGGCCGCTACCACGTCTTGGGTGGCGCGCTGGACCCGCTGGCGAATGTGGGCCCGCGCGATTTGAATATTTCCACGCTGTTGCAGCGCCTGGGTGGTGTGCTGCCGGACCGCGAGCTGGCGGATTCCACCCCTGAAGCCCCGCTTTACGACGCCACCCCCACCATCCACGAAGTCATCCTCGCCACCGACCCCAATACGGAGGGCGAGGCCACCGCCGCATACCTGGTGCGGTTGCTGCGCGACTTCCCTGATTTGAAGATCACCAGATTGGCCTCCGGCATGCCGCTCGGAGGCGATCTGGAGTTCGTGGACGAACTCACCTTGTCCCGCGCGCTCTCTGGCCGCCTGACCATTTAGCGCGGGTGAGCGCGCGAGCGCGGGCTAGGGGACGGCGGCCGAGGGCCCGGTTCGCCCGCGGCCGGTGAACACTGGCGGCCCGTGTGCTTTGCTTGCCGTCCCGTTATCTGCGCTGCTGTGTACACCGCTGTGGCCGCTATGCATGCTGCTAGGCGTAGCGTTGTGCCGGCTGGCGGGCGGAAGCCAGGCGACTCGGCCGTTGACGCGGGCCATGCGGCCGCGGCCCGGCAGGCCGTTGATGGAGTTGTGATACGGGCACAGCAGCGTCATGTTTTCGGGGTGGGTGAGGCCGCCGCGGGAGTATTCGATGAGGTGGTGGGCTTGGCATTCGGAGGCGGGGCGTCGGCAAGCGGGCCAGGCGCAGCGGGCGCCTTCGGCCTCGAGCATGCGGCGCTGCTTCGCGGAGGCCTGCCGGGTGCGGTAGAGGTTGACCGGCCCGCGCTCGGGGTGGATGAGCGTGAAAAGGCCGGCGCCGGCGAGGGTGCGGCGGACGAGTTCGGCGCCGGTGATGGTAGCGCCGTTGGTGAGAGCGAGGCGGATGTCGTCGCCGTCGCCGGCCAGGATTTTCAGGTAATCCGGCAGCTCGATGATGACATTGGTGGTCACGGTCGCGGGCGCGGCGGCGCGGGAACCGGTGAGCCAGGCCAGCGGGTCGGATTTGGCGGCGGCCCAGATATCGGCCATCTGCGCGGCGGGGCCGGTGAAACTCAGGGTGGTTTTCTCGCCGTGCATGATGCGGCGGCCGCCGTCTTCGCGCTCGGGCGGCGGGTTGATTTCGCGCAGCAGCCGAGTGGCCGCGCGCGAGACCTGCGCGGTGGTGCCGGCGGTGGCGCATAGCTTCTCGCGGAATTGCCAGCGCTTGGTGGGGTCAGAAATGCCGCGCGAGCGGCGGGCGATGAGCGCGAGGGTTTCCAGGCTGTGCTGGTTGCGGCGCGCGGCGGCCAGGGCGCGGGATTGGTAGCGCGAGTGGCTGGTGGGCGAGAGGAAGGCCGCGGCGGTGCGGCGCACGGTGCGCGCTTGGTCCGCGGGCAGGGGCAGGCTGGAGGCGGCGTGGGCCTCTTCGAGAAGTTCCACGCCGCGCTTAGCGATGTCGCCCAGCTGCTCCAATAACGTCATGCCCCGCAGCCTATGGGCGGGGGCAAGCGGCTACAAGGGGAAGCGGCCGAGCCTGTGGATAACTCGGGGGTTTCGCGGCCGCCGGGCGAAGTTATCCACAGGTTTGGGCCTATCTTTGGGAGCGCGGGGGCTCGGAGGCGTTAAAACGTTCGACGCGCAGGCGGTCGACGGCCGGAATCTCAATCGGCTCGAGGTCCGCGAGGGCCACGCCCATGGCCTGGGCGAGGAGGAGATCCGCCAGCTGCGGGTTTCGGGCCAGCGCCGGGCCGTGCATATAGGTGGCGATGACGCTGCCTTGGACGGCGCCTTCGTAGGTGCGCTGGGCGGAGCCGTCGCTCAGATCGGCGGTGGCGGCCTGGTCGGCATTGCCATTGCCGCGGGTGAGCGTGCCGAGCGGCTGCGCGGAGGGGCCGAGGATGGTGGCGCCTAGGTGGTTTTCAAAACCGGTCAGCGGCTCGGTGAGGTCAGCGGTGACACCGGCGCGGGTGGGCTCGGAGGCTACCTCGCCGATGGCGCGGTCCTGCATGCCGGCCGTGGTGGCGTCGAGCAGCCCGACGCCGTCGACGATGCGGCCGGAGGCGCGGAAGGATTCGCCCAGGACCTGCAGGCCGGCGCAAATGGCAAAAATGGGGCGGCCGGCGTTTGCGGCGCGGGTGAGGCCGCCATCGGAAATCAGGTGGTCCGCGGCCAGGATCTGCGCGGTATCTTCGCCGCCGCCGAGGGTGTAGATATCCAGTGTCTCGGGCACGGGCTCGCCCAAGCGGATGGGGTGAATCTCCGCCTCGAAACCGCGCATGCGGGCGCGCTGGCGCAGGACGAGGGCGTTGCCGTCGTCGCCATAGGTGCCGAGGACGTCGGGAAGCACTAGGCCGATATTAAGCATTGGTGGCCTCCTTGGAAAGCGCCTTCTTCAAATCGCGGAAGGCGGTGTAGTTGGCGAGGACCTCGATGCGGCCCTCCGGGCAGGCGGCGAGCGCGTCCATCGGGTCCGGGATGAGCTCGTGGGAGATATCGGCGTAGACCAGGCGCACGGCCAGGTCGGTGCCGCGCTCGCCGGCGGCCTTGACGCTTAAGCCATTGAAGCCTTCGAATTTCACGTCCCAGAGCCAGGACATGTCGATGCCATCGGCCACCTGGCCATTGGTGGCGATGACCAGGCCATCGGCGCTGCGGTCCACCATGGACAGGGCTTCTTGCCAACCGGCCGGATTCTTGGCCAGCAGCAGGCGAATTTCGCGGCCCTTCCAGTGAATGGTGGAGTAGCGGCCGGCGACGTCATCGATGCCCTCGGCGGCCGCAATGGCCTTATCTAGGTCCACACCGAAGCCCTGCACGGCCGCGGCGATGGCCTGGGCGGCGTTGCCCCGGTTCGCGCGGCCGGGCAGCGCCAGGTTCAGCGGGCGCTTGGCGGTGGGGGTGATAATGCCATGCTTATCGACGCCCCAGGTAGGCTGCGGCCGGCGGAATTCGCGGCCGTCGGCAAGCGGCTTAACGGCATACCAGTCATCCTCGGTGCGCACGACGTGCCCGCCGGTACGCGGGCAGGTGACGGAATCGCCGAGCCAGCCGGCGCCGGCCGAGACCCAAATGACATTCTTGGCGTCGTAGGCCACGGAGGTCATGAGCACATCGTCGCAATTGGCGATGACGAGCATGTCCGGGTGGGCCTCCACGGCGCCGCGCAGGGCGCGCTCAATCTTGTTGATTTCACCCACGCGGTCCAGCTGGTCGCGGGTGAGGTTGAGCAGGACTAGGGCCTGCGGGTTGAGGTTATCGGCTACGTGGGGCACGTGGAGCTCGTCTACCTCGAGGACCAGGTGGGAGGCATCTTTGCCGGCCATGAGCGCGGAGATGATGCCGGCGTCCATGTTGTCGCCGCCGTCGTTGGTGGCTACGGTGTGCTCGGCGCGGACAGCGGCGGCCAACATGCGGGTGGTGGTGGACTTGCCGTTGGTGCCGGTAACCAGCACGGCCGGACGCCCACCGCCCAGGTTGGTCATGATGGAAGGGTCAATGGCATTGGCGATTAGACCACCGATCATTCCGCCGGCGCCACGGCCGGTGGCGCGGGAAGCGGTGGTGGCCAGCTTCGCGGCGGTTGTGGCGGTGGTGGTGCGCAACTTCTTCAGCGCACCCGGGACTCTAAAACTCATGTCCCCTAGGGTAGTCGGGCGGGCGGCTTAGTCGTTCTTTTTCGCCGCCGAGCCGCCAGAATTTCGTCGGCCCCTGCCGCGACCACCGCGGCCGCCGCGGCGCCGGCGCCGCTTGTTGTTCTTACCGCCGCCCTTTTTGTTGTTCTGCGGCGAGCGTTGGGCGCGCGGCGCAGGCTTGGCGGATTCGGGTTCGGGCTCGGCGTCTTCGATGCGCGTGAGGGCGTCAAGAAACGCCGCATCCGACATCAGCGGAATGCCCTTGCGGTGGGCATGCATGGGCTTTCCCACCAGATCCGTGGTGACATTGCAGACAACCAGCGAGGACTCGCGGGTAAGCTTTTCCGAATAATTGAGCTCCTCGCGCATGAGCGCGGCGATGATGGTGTCTGGGTCCTCGAGGATTTCCGGTGCGACGACGATTTCCATGCCGCGGCGCAGCTCCTTGCCCGGCTCGTATTTGCCGGGATTGTGGTGCTGGACGGGGGCCTCGGCGGCGTCGACGCGCACGTGGGAGCGTTGCAGGCCAAAGCGATCGGCGCGCACGTCCTCCGGTGCATAGCTGCGCACGGTGCCGCCTTCTTGCTGGCGGTAGAGCGCAATGAGCAGCTCGGTTTGCTCGCGCGAGGTTTCTGGCTCGGGCCGGCCGGCGCGCTCCACCGAGGCATTCGGCGTGGCGTCCAGGCCGCTCTGCTTGGCGACGCCCCCTAACCGCACATCATTCGACCGCACCTGCTGCGCATAGGAGGTGGCCAAGGTATCGATGATGCGAACCGGCGTGGGGACGTGGCCGACCTTTTGGCGCCGCCGGCGACCCTTGTTGCGGCCGCGGTTGCGCGCCCGGTTTTGGCGGGCGGCGGCCATCATGGCGCGGCGGGCCTCGGCAACGATAAATCCCCAGGTATAGGGGAGATCGTGGACGATGAGCGTGTGGCCGTCGATAAGCCTGTCCAGCGATTTAAGGATCTTGCCAAAAGCTGGTGCCTGCTCAATATCGGTGGTGCTCAGCCCGTGGAGGTGGCGCGGTCCGGCGTCGATATCGGGTTTAAGGACGGCGTGGAAGAGCTGGCCTTGTTCGCCGGCGTCGTTGAATGCGATGGCGTCGATAGTCACGATGCGCCCGGTGCTGGGGTGGATGCCGGTGGTCTGTAGGGTCAGCGCCACGTACGGGTAGTCGGCCGCATCGGTGGATGAGTCGGCTTGCTGCTGCTGTGGCTTTTGGTGAGCCGCCTCCGGCGCGGCAGGTCGCTCGTGACGGGCAGGTGGGTGCGGCTTCGGCTTCGGTTTTGGCTTGGGCTTTGCGGCGTCCGGTTCGCCGGACGGTCGCACTGCGCGGCGCGGCCGGGTACGTCGCTGTTCTGTGCCCGGTTTGGGCGCTGTGGACCTGGCCGCGTGGCGCGAAGCCACCGTCGCGGGCGACGGCGCTGGGGCCGACGCCGGCGTGTGCTGCGGGGAGGAGCCAGGTGTGTTGTTCATTAAACTCAGTGTAGTATCCCGCATTTCGTGCAGGGGGACAGGGCGCGCCGCTTAATTTTCCACGACGACAATGACCTTCGGCGGAGTCGTTGGCTCTTCGGGCTCCTCAGGTCGCCCCGGTGCTTCCGGCTCTGCGGGCTCTGCTGGCTCTGCCGGTTTCTCCGGTTCTTCCGGCTCTTCCGGCTCGGACGGTACCAGCGGCACCTCCGGTTCGAGCTCTACAGTGATCTCTGGTTCGGGGGTGGGGTCGATTTCTGAGCCAGGGATCGTCGTCGTAGGAGCAGTAGTCTCCGGCTCTGGCGTCGGCTCGAGCTCGGAACCTGCGATAGTGGTGCTTGGCGCGGTGGTAACCGGCACCGGCTTAGGCTCAGGCTCGGACTCCGAGGTCAGCAACGGAGACGTCGTGGTAGGTGCGGTCGACTCCGAGGGCTTTGAATCCGAGGACGCAGGCTCTGAAGATTCGGGCTCGGGCTGTGCCGAAGTGGACGTAGAGGACGCAGAGGTAGAGGTAGACGTAGACGAGTCTGCAGCCTGGGTCGGCTTAGACGTTGGCTCGCTCGTGGCAGAACTTGTGGCGGAGCTGGTGGCGGAGCTGGAAGGCTCTGCGGTCTGCTTTTCCGTCGAGGCTGCGGTGGTAGTTTCAGCTGTCGTTTTCTTGGAAGTTGTCTTTTCCGAGGTAGACGTGCTTGAGGTCGGCAGATCGGACGGCTCGGCAGGCGAGGATGCCTCAGAGGAAGGCTCCGCAGATGTCGTGCTCTTCGTGGACTCGGTGGTCTGGGAAGGCTCTGCAGCCTGGGTCGGCTTAGACGTTGGCTCGCTCGTGGCAGAACTTGTGGCGGAGCTGGTGGCGGAGCTGGAAGGCTCTGCGGTCTGCTTTTCCGTCGAGGCTGCGGTGGTAGTTTCAGCTGTCGTTTTCTTGGAAGTTGTCTTTTCCGAGGTAGACGTGCTTGAGGTCGGCAGATCGGACGGCTCGGCAGGCGAGGATGCCTCAGAGGAAGGCTCCGCAGATGGCGTACTCTTCGTGGACTTCGTGGTCTGGGAAGGCTCGGCAGACTGGGAGGACGAGGAGGTTGCGGTCGGCGCCTTGGCCGCTACCTGGGGTGCGGGTTCCGAGCTGGAGGATGGCGTCGAGGCAGGCGTGGTCCGAGACGGTGCGGGTGCCGGGGCAGAGGTTCGGACCGAGTCGACGTTGTCGGCTGCGGCACTGGCGGCAGCAGCGGCGGTGGAGGCGGCGCGAGAAATCGCGTCGGAACTGTCGCCGTGGTGGCCGCCGCGGGGTTCGCTGTGATAGCCACGTCGGTTGTCGGCGGCAGGGGCCTGGGTGCGGTCAGCGTGTGGAGAGTGCGTCGCGCTGGGCTTCTTCGTGGTCTGCGAAGTGAAGGTGGGGTGGTGCGGCGCTGGAGAGGAGGGGGCGTCGGCAAGCGGGGGCTGAGCCGAGGTACCGCTGGTGGGGCCGGCATCGTGGATGCGCGGCGTGGCGGGGTGCGCGGGGCGCTTGGGACCATTGCCGTCGAAGTGGGAAGAATCGAGGGAGGAATGGTTGTCTTCCGGAGCGGGCGCGGTGGAATGCGCGTTGGTGTCCGAAAGGGATTCGTCGTCGCTCAGCAGGTTGGTGGCTGCGGTGGCGCCGCCGCCAACGAGCACGGCGACGCCGGCTGCGGCCAGCAGGTTCGAGGTCACGGCACCGGAAGCGCCGGCAGCACCGGCGGTAGAGGCGACGCTGAAACCGCTGGCTGCGGAGGTGCCGGCGGTAGAGGCACCGGCAGCGGGGCCGCCGGGCACAGCGGATGCGGCCTGAGCGCGGGCTGCGGTAGCGGCGGACATGACGGCGGTGCCACCGGCGACGACACCCAAAATTAGGCCGGCGTGGTGCCTATTGGCGGCGTTGTGCGCGTAGATGGTGAGCGCGGGGCGGTCATCGGCGTTGTAGTGGAAGTAACCGTGGGCAATGGCGAGGCGGCCGGTCTTGGTGCAGTCGAGCACGGCAGGGGCGATCTCGCGGGCGGCTTCCCGGGGAAGGGAGCCTAAGAAGGTGCTATTGATATAGACGTCGACGGTATTGCGGCGCAGGAAACCGCGGGTGCGCAAAGAAACGAGGTAGTGCTCGTCGGTTTGCGGAAAGGCGGTGACGTCCTTGGAAAACTCCGTCAGCGTGGCGGTGGTCTCGCCGGGCAGCATGGTCCAGCGCTGCGCTGGCGGGTTATTGGCGGGAATGCACAGGTGCGGCGCCGGCAGCAGCAGGTTGAGCGTGGGCCATTCTTCCCCAGCGGCATCCGTCATGCTCACATGGGCGGTGGCGCGCGGGTGCAGGCCGGCGCTGAGAATCCAGTCAAAGAGGGCGTAGGCCTGGGAATCGGCGGCGCTGAGGTGGCCCACAAGCGAGTCATCGATCCGAACCGCGAAGCCTTCCTCGGCGGTACGGGGGCCGAGTTCTGCGGATAGGTAACCATCTTCCGCGGCTGTGGATTCGAGCAAGTCGCTGAAAATCTCTGGCGAAACATCCGCAATAGGCAGCTTATGGATCACGCCAAAACCGTGGTCAGGGACCACGTAGGTGGCGGAATCCAGCGAAGTCATTGGGGCCTTTCCATACGAAACAATAGTTACTTCGCATTTTAAGCATCGCTAGGGGCGATTTCCAATTTCCCAACCCGGCGAGAACGGGGTGTTATCCTGCCGAAAAGTTTCTAGAGAATAAAAATAAGTACGGCGATAAGCGCTGCAATTACCAGTAGGGCAATGAGGGTGGGCCACCACTGCCGGCGGCGCGGTGCGGCGTCATTGACGTTCACGGCGCGGAAGCTGGTGGTTTCGAAGGTTTCGGTGGCGGCGGGGGAGGTAGGGGTGGCGTCGGCAAGCGAGGCTTCCTTTGAATCCGGCAGCGGCGCACCCGCATAGATGCTGAGCACGCGGCCGGTGCTGCGCGGCGCATGGTAGGCATGGGCCAGGGTTGTGCCCTGCTTGGCGACGTCCACCCCATCCAGCCGCCCCACCCACTGCGGGCCCAAATAAGCATCGGCGCCGGATCCGGTGGTGCTGGGTGAAAGCGTCACCAATACGTGCATGCGCGCGTGGGCGGGAATATCCAGATCCGCAGGTAGCTCGGTGATGTTGATGGGCGGGGCATAGCCCAGCATCGTCCACGGGCCGGCCGGCGGGTTATTGGCCGGCAGGCAGAGACCCGGCCGAGGCAATAGGAGGGACAGGGATCCATCGGGCTGCCGCGCGGCCGTGGCTGCAGGGGTGAGCCCGGCGCGAAAGAGTAGATCTATCTCGGGGTATTCGGCGCGGTCGGCGCTGGTGATGTGCCCGATGGGGGAGTCGGTGCGCACCTCCAGGCCACCGTCCTGGCGGGGCGCCAAGGTGACGGTGAACTCCTGGCTTTCCTTCGTCTGCGCACCATAGATGGGTAGGGCCTGCACGGCGCCCAAGCCGCGGTGCGGAATGAGGTAGGTAGAAGAAGGCATACCCACCCTTCTACCACGCCGGGGCGCGGCGCTGGTGTTTAGCGCCGGCGAGCGCGCTTAGGCCAGGGCGCGGTTGACGGCGGAGTTAATCGCGTTAATGGAAGCCCGCGTGGTGGAGCCGGCGATGCCGGCGCCCCACACCTTGCTCTGGTTGACGTCGGCAGCGATATAGCAGGCGGCCTCGGCGTCGTCACCGGCGGAGCGGGACTGCTGGGAGTATTCCATGACCTCGAAGTCGATGCCCAGGGATTCCAGCGCGTTGGCATACGCCGCGATGGGGCCGTTGCCGGTGCCGGAGACGGTGGACTTTTCCCCGCGGAAGGCCACCGTGGCGGTCACGGCGACGTCGCCGTCAGCGGCCGGGGAGTTGTCTACGTGGAAGGCCTCCACGGCCAGCGGGGTCTCGCGGTCAAGGAATTCGGTGGCGAAGATGTCCCACATATTCTTGGAATTGACCTCGCCGCCCTCGGAGTCGGTGATTTCTTGCACCACGGTGGAAAATTCCGCTTGCATGGCGCGCGGCATATTGATGCCGTGGTCGGTCTTCATGATGTAGGCAACGCCGCCCTTGCCGGACTGGGAGTTGACGCGGATGACCGCCTGGTAGTCGCGGCCCACGTCCTTGGGATCGATGGGCAGGTAGGGAACCTCCCAGATGGCCTCGCGCAGTTCTTCCCACGAGACCTCGGTATTGTTCGCGCCGGGGCGGATGGTGGCCGCCAGCGCATCCAAGCCCTTGTTGATGGCGTCCTGGTGGGAACCGGAAAAGGCGGTAAAGACCAACTCGCCGCCGTAGGGGTGGCGCTCCGGCACGCGCAGCTGGTTGCAGTATTCGACGGTCTCGCGGATCTGCGGCAGGTCGGAGAAGTCAATCTGTGGGTCCACGCCCTGGGTGAGCATGTTCAGGCCCAGGGTGATGAGATCGACGTTGCCGGTGCGCTCGCCGTTGCCAAATAGGCAGCCCTCGATGCGGTCCGCGCCGGCCATAAAGCCCAGCTCGGCGGCGGCGATTCCCTCGCCGCGGTCATTGTGCGGGTGCAGCGAGAGCAAGATGTCCTCGCGGCGGGCTAGGTTGCGGTGCATCCACTCGATGGAATCGGCGTAGACATTGGGCGAGATCATCTCCACGGTGGACGGCAGGTTAATGATCATTGGGTTATCCGGGGAGGGATCCATGATCTCTGCTACCTCATCGCAAACCTCGCGGGCGAAGTCCAGCTCGGTGCCGGTAAAGGATTCGGGGGAGTACTCCCAGCGCCACGTGGTGTCGGGGTAGTCCGCGGCGATGGACTTGATGAGTGTGGCGGCGTCGGTAGCCAGCTTCTTAATGGCGGGCTTGTCCTTGCGGAAGACCACGCGGCGCTGCAGCTTCGAGGTGGAGTTATAAAAGTGCACGATGACGTTCTTGGCGCCCTCGCAGGCCTCAAAGGTGCGGCGGATCAGGTGTTCGCGGGCCTGGACTAGTACCTGGATGGTGACGTCATCGGGAATCTTATTGCCCTCGATGATTTCGCGGACGAAGTTGAAATCCGTTTGGGAGGCGGACGGGAAGCCGACCTCGATTTCCTTGTAGCCCATCTTGACCAGCAGGTCGAACATGCGGTGCTTGCGCTCTGGGCTCATGGGATCAATCAGTGCCTGGTTGCCATCGCGGAGATCCACCGCGCACCACTGTGGGGCGTGGGTGATTTTCTTGCTGGGCCACGTGCGGTCCGGCAGGTCGATGTCTTCCACCTCGACGGCGAAGGGCTGGTAGCGCTCGTGGGGCATGGCGGAGCCGCGCTGCTTATTCCACGCGGGCTGGCCTTCGCGGCGTGGGCCGTTCGGGGTGGTGATATCGCGAGGGGCGCTGATAAAAGAGTCAGTGGGGGACATGGTGCGGTTTCCTTGTCTGTGGTGTCTATGGGGAGACGGCCAGCTGGGCTTGGGTAGCCGGACTCCGCGACGGGGCGCTGGCCAGTGCTTAGGCCTAAATCCCGCCGCGGCAGATAAGGAGTAGGTCAATCCGCTGCGTCATATCGGTCACACTACAGGTTCTCTCACTATGTGGCAAGAGATTTCATTCAATGAGACACGGCGGCGGTACGGTACTATGCCTTTCGTGTCTACAGCCCGCCATGCCGCATCCACCTCACCGTCCTTACTGCGCTCCTTGTGGGCGCCTGCCGTGCTCGTTGCGCTCATCGGCGCCGCACTGCGCGTAGGTGCGCTCGCGGCGGTGGCCGCCGTGCAGGACGATAAGCTCTGGGGACTGCTCAACAAGTGGGACGCCAAGCACTACGTAGGAATCGCCCGCGGCGGGTACTTCGGGGCGGATATCTCTACGGATGGGCCGGTCCATGAGACGACGATGGCCTTCTTCCCGGGCTTTCCCTTCCTGGTGCGTGCGGTGAGCGGCATCTTGGGAACCGGCGAGGCCGGCACTGCCATCGCGCTCAACGTGCTCTTTAGCATCGCGCTGGCCGCCGGTGTGATGGCCCTGGCCGCGCAGATGGGCATGGGGAAGTGGGCCCAGGTGCTCAGCGCCGTAGTGGTCACCAGCGCGCCGATGTCCATCGTGTTTTCTATGCCGTATACCGAGGCGCTTTTCGGGGCACTGGCTATCTGGGCGGTGGTGGCGCTGGTGGGCGAGCGCTGGTGGGCCGCCGCGGCGTATATCTTTGTGGCCGGGCTCGTGCGCCTTACCGCGGTGGATCTCGTTGCGGTCTTTGGCCTTATGGTGCTGCTGCGGGCCCGAAAGGACTGGCGAGCCTGGGCTGCGGTGGCGTTTTCCGTCGTGCCGCTGGTGGGCTATTTGTGGTGGTCGAGCAACCATTTGAAAGACGTCGGCGGCTACTTTGGCATTCAGAAGGAACATTGGAATTCCGGCTTTGATGGTGGCAAAGCCACGGTGGTGTGGCTGTGGGAGACGCTCACCGGGGCCACCAATGGCGGCTACCTGCTCAGCGCCGGCGTAATGATCGCTGCTCCGGTATGCCTGGTGCTAGCGTGGCGCCGCCTGCCGCTGGCGGCCTGGCTATTTTCCGCCGTTCTCATGGCCAACGTGTTGCTTTCTGATGGCATCATGCACTCGCGGCCCCGGCTGCTCCTGCCGGCGGTGATCGTGTTGTTGCCGTGGGTGAAAAAGGGGGCGTCGGCAAGCGTGGCGGTTATTGCCTGGGCCCTGTTTGGCGCGTGGTTTTCGGCCTATATGCTCGGCGTATTTGAGTGGGCCATTTAGCCGCGCTGGCTCACCGGGCTGCGGGAGAGCACGATGGTGGACAGCACCATGACGGTCAGGGCGATGAGCATAATTGCCCAACCGACGGCCGTATCGATGAGGAATTTCTCTCCCAGAACCATGTATCCCAAGCCGAAGGCCACGATGGGTTCAAAGATGGTCATGGCCGGCAGGGAATGGGCCAGGGGGCCGGCGTTGAAGGAATATTGCTGTACCACCGTGCCGGTGAGCGCGAGGCCGATGAGGCCGTAGAACTGCCAGCTGGCTAATAGTGTGGTGAGGCCTTCGTGGGTGAAAATATCCACCACAGCCTTCGAGAGCAGGGCGACGAAGCCATAGATAACGCCGCAGGCCGTGCCCAATGCTGAGGGGCGCTGATCTGGTAGCTTTGCGGCCGCCGCGCCGAGGATTGCGAGGGTGGCCAACCCCACAAGGAGCGCCGGCCACCAGTCGCTCCATTCGGGGCGGGGATTGCCGGCAACCGGCCGGCCGTAGATGACCATGATGCCCACCGCGATGGTCAGCGCAATGGACCAGAAAACTTCGTGGAAGGGCATCTTGCGGCCGGAGTACCACGCCGATAGCGGCAGGGTAAACATCAAGGACAGCACCAAGATGGGCTGGACCACCAGCAAGGTACCGAAGCCGAGCGCGATAACCTGCAGGCCATAGGCGCCAATTGCGGCCGCGGTGCCCACCCACCACAAGGGGTTAGACATGGCGGCGCGCATGACCGAATCATCGGCGTCGAGGGCGATGCGGTGGCGGATGACCGTGCCCCAAGCAACCGTCAGCGCGGATGCGAGCGCGAAAAAGATGGCGAGGAGGTTGCTTAACACCCGCTCAACGGTAGTAAAGATTCCTGTTATATGCATATTCTGCGCTGTATGGCGCGCGTTTTTCTCCTTGGAGGCGGCCGGCGCATGGCGCGCTTTATGCTCGGGGCGTGTGAATAAAAAGCAAGCATTGTCTAGGAATTATGATGAGGACTAGACCCCTGCGGGGTAGCATGGGTATTTGACTAGTGACCGACAGGTATTTCTGGCGGTGTGCAGACGCGCGCCAGGGGTGCCTTGAAAGACGAAAGGCGGCATCCTTACCGTGGCCCTGATCGTGCAAAAATATGGCGGTTCATCCCTCGAATCCGCAGACCGCATTCGCGCCGTTGCGGAGCGCATCGTGGCCACCAAGAAGCAGGGCAACGACGTCGTCGTGGTGTGCTCCGCCATGGGCGATACCACCGATGAGCTGCTCGACCTTGCCGCCCAGGTCAACCCCGTTCCGCCACGGCGCGAAATGGACATGCTGCTTACCGCCGGCGAGCGCATCTCCAATGCGCTGGTGGCCATGGCCGTGGAATCCTTGGGTGCCCATGCTCAGTCCTTTACCGGCTCCCAGGCCGGCGTGCTCACCACCGAGCGCCATGGCAATGCCCGCATCGTGGACGTTACTCCGGGCCGCCTGACTGAAGCGTTGGATGAGGGCAAGATCTGCATCGTCGCCGGATTCCAGGGAGTTAATAAGGAATCGCGCGATGTCACCACGCTAGGCCGCGGCGGTTCCGATACCACCGCGGTGGCGCTAGCAGCCGCGCTGAACGCTGACGTGTGCGAGATTTATTCCGATGTCGATGGCGTGTATACCGCAGACCCGCGCATCGTCCCGGACGCGCAGAAGCTAGAGAAGCTCTCCTTCGAGGAGATGCTGGAGATGGCCGCGGTAGGTTCCAAGATTTTGGTTCTGCGCAGCGTGGAATATGCCCGCGCGTTCAATGTACCCTTGCGAGTTCGCTCGTCTTATTCAAATGACCCCGGCACCCTAGTTACCGGATCGATGGAGGATATTCCTGTGGAAGAAGCAGTACTCACTGGTGTAGCAACCGATAAGTCCGAGGCAAAGGTCACTGTCCTGGGCATCCCGGACCGCCCGGGGGAGGCCGCGAAGGTCTTCCGCGTCATTGCCGATGCAGAGATCAATATCGACATGGTCTTGCAAAACGTCTCCTCCCTGGAGGATGGCACCACCGATATCACCTTCACCTGCCCGCGTGCCGACGGCCCACGCGCCATGGAGCTGTTGACCAAGCTGAAGTCCGAGGGCGGCTGGGCCAATGTGCTTTACGACGACCAGGTGGGCAAGGTCTCCCTCGTTGGCGCCGGCATGAAGTCCCACCCAGGCGTGACCGCCGAGTTCACCGAGGCCCTGCGCGACGTCGACGTCAATATGGAGCTCATCTCCACCTCCGAAATCCGCATCTCCGTGCTCACCCGCGAGGCTGACCTAGACAAGGCCGCTCGTGCGCTGCACGATAAGTTCCAGCTCGGTGGCGAAGAAGAAGCCACGGTTTATGCTGGAACCGGACGTTAAATACCCAAAAAGCAACTACAGAGGATTTTTAAGTCATGACCACTGTTGCAGTCGTAGGCGCTACCGGCCAGGTCGGCCGCGTTATGCGCTCCATCTTGGAAGAACGCAATTTCCCGGCGGATAAGGTGCGCTTTTTCGCCTCGTCTCGCTCCGCCGGCACCGAGCTGGATTTTCGCGGCGAGCAGATTACCGTAGAAGACCTCGCTGAGGTCACCGAGCAATCCGTTGCCGACGTCGATATTGCCTTGTTCTCCGCCGGCGGCTCCACCTCTAAGCAGTGGGCCCCGGTATTCGCCGCGGCCGGCGCGACCGTGGTGGATAATTCCTCGGCTTATCGCAAGGACCCAGAGGTTCCCCTCATCGTTTCCGAGGTCAACCCCGAGGCAGCCAAGAACACCCCGAAGGGCATCATCGCGAACCCGAACTGCACCACCATGGCGGCCATGCCGGTGCTGAAGGTCCTCCACGATGCCGCTGGCCTGAATAAGCTCCACGTGTCCTCCTACCAGGCGGTGTCCGGCTCCGGTTTGGCTGGCGTGCAGGCGCTGGCCGCACAGGTCTATTCCGTTGGCGAGCACAATGTGGGCTTGGTTCACGATGGTTCCGCGCTTAATGACGAAGACTTTGGCCCGTACGTGGCACCTATCGCCTATAACGCCCTGCCGATGGCCGGCAACCTCGTCGATGACGGCTCCCTGGAAACCGATGAGGAACAAAAGCTGCGCAACGAATCCCGCAAGATCCTGGATATTCCGGAGCTGAAGGTAGCGGGCACCTGCGTGCGCATCCCGGTCTTCACCGGCCACACTCTGACCATTCACGCCGAGTTCGATAAGCCCATCACCCCAGAGCAGGCCACCGAGCTTTTGGGTGGCGCTCCGGGCGTTACGCTTGCCGACGTCCCCACTCCGCTCGCCGCCACCGGCATCGACGAGTCCTTGGTCGGCCGCATCCGCCAGGACCAGACGGTGGACGATAACAAGGGCCTCGTGCTCGTTGTCGCCGGCGATAACCTGCGCAAGGGCGCTGCTCTCAACACCATCCAGATTGCAGAGCTGCTCGTCTAGCACAGCGCTACTTCGCCGCCTGTCGCATTACAAAGCTCGGCGCCCTCCTTTCCTAATAGCAAGGGAAGGAGGGCGCCGAGCTTTTGGCCTATCAGCCGTGGACGAGGGGGCTAGTCCTCAGAAACCGGCTTGGCGGTGCCAGTGCCGGAGTCGGCACCAGTGCTCTTCTTGCCAAAGTCGAGGTCGCTAGTGGACGACGGAACCTCCGGCTTGGTGTGCTGCACGTAGGTCACGGACGGCTCCGGATCTTCGCGGTCGTACTCAATATCATCATCATTTTCGAGCTCCTCGTGGATCTCTTCTGCGATATTGGTGACAAACTCGGTGGTTTCCATATTGGATGCTGCAGCCAGCTTGCGCAGCTCGCGCTCGTTCTTCTTGGTAAAGCGCTTGCGCGGGTCCAAGCGGCGGGACACCAGCTCGTGTGCGCGCATGCGGCGGTCGGACTCATCTGAGAGCTTGCTGCCGTTCTTGATGCGGTTGAAGACCATCACCACGATCATCAGCAGTCCGAGGTAGCCCAGGATCGGGTAGACGTTGCTGACCAAGGCCTGGAAGCCTACGAAGGACAAGATGAAGCCGATGATGCAGGCGCCGGCATAAACCGGGTAGAAGCGCTTGGGGTTATTGCGGGTCAAGCGCTTGCCCAGCGCGTAGAACATGCCGATGGCGGTATTAAAAACCATGCCGTAAATGACAAAGGTCATCAGCACGCTCAAGACTGGGTGGATGCTGGTAATCAGGCTCAGTACCGGCATGTCCTGGCCGTTGACGGTTTCTGCTTCGAAGAAGAGGGCGAATACCAACAGTGCCAACAGGATGAGATAAAGCAGGCCACCGATGAGGCCACCGACGCCAACTGCACGGTTATCCAGGAAGTTACCGCCAATAACGATGGACATGGATACTGCCGTCATCACGTTCAGGCCGGTGTAGTTCAGTGCGGCTAGCCACCAATTAGGCAGCGAGGTATCAACATTGTTGACCGCCCAGTCATTCATGGCAGAGAAATCAACGTCTGCGTTCAAGATGGTATAGCCGGTGGCAATCACCACAAAGATGATGATGAATGGGGTGATGGTACCGATGACCGCGGTTACGCGGTCGACATCCATGAGGCCGACGAGCAGCACCAAAATCAGCATGGCGGTGGCGCCCACCCACACGGGGATGGACGGGAACTGCTGATTGATATTCGCACCACCGCCGGCAAACATGACGAAGCCGATGGCGAACAAGGTCACCAGGGTGGACCAGTCCAAAATCTTGGCGGTAAATGGCGATGCGACCTTGTCGTAGACAGCGGTGTGCTCCTCGGCTTGGAAATACGAGCCGAGCTGCAGGATGGAGATGCCGGTGATCATCATCAAACCAGCGGCTAGGGCGATACCCCACAGGCCCCAGTTACCAAAGGCCACAAAGTACTGCATGGCCTCCTGGCCGGAGGCGAAGCCTGCGCCCACGACGACGCCGATAAACGCCATGGAAATTCCGATTGCGCGTTTTAACATGAAAGGGAGAAACTCTCTTACTCACACGCGCCGGGCCCGCCATTGGTATCGCGCGGGCCCGGATCGACGGTCGATTTATCACGTGTGTTCACATCTAATAAACCACACATCGGACAGGTATTTCGGGCAAGAATCGCCACAACTGTGGTCTCGTTCACCCCGGCCGTAGTACGCAAAGTGCAGCTAAGTGCCAAATTTTGGGACCCGTGGGGCGAAAGGTAACCGTTGCCACAACATCCAGGAGTCCAATTGTTTCATGCCGATTTAGAGCACTACTTAGCCATTGTTGAGCGGGTTTATGTTGCGGTGCAGCGGAGTGGAAGGCATAAACGAGAATGTTGACATCAGGAATGATCATCGAGTACCGCCCACACAGCTTCTTTGTTGCTGAGATCAACTAGAGCCGGTCCGCCGCAATCGAAGGAGGGCAGGTTAACGGGGGTGTCTTCGGTACTGATGCGGGCTTCCTTCTTGAGGGCAGCGCGGACCGCCTCTTCGACGTATGAGCTCAAAGTGACATTGTTGGCTTTGGCTTGGACCTTCGTTTCTTCAAGGAGTTTCGGCGGGAGGTTTATCGTCGTGCGCATACCTTTAGGGTAGAAAGCATCAAGTCATCATTCAAGAGGTGCAATGATGTATCTGCCTTCAGGAAGCCGTGAAAGGTTGACTGGTGTCTTAATTCAGTGCGAGCGTCAGGATCAGTACTCCGATGGAGAATGCGAGCATGCCTAAGCAGTTGATCCAGAATGCGCTACCGAGGAAGTGGGCGCGGACATGGGCTGCTGCGGCCGCGCAGAAATAGGCGATGACTCCAATCATGGCTGTGATTCCTACGCCGGGGAACCAGAGGCCGGCAATGAGTCCTACGGCGGCGAGGCACTTGATGACAATGAGCGCCCACCACCAGTCCTTGGGGAGTTTGACGCCGCTGAGGCAGGCTTCGATGAAGGGGACTGGTTTGAGGGAGAGGGCGGCGTCGCCAAGCAGAATGGCTGCTAGTAGAAGGGAGGGCCAGGCTGGGGAAGATTCTAGGATCATTGGGTTACTCCGAATGCGGTGTTGAGGCGTTCGATCGATGAGGCGGCTTGGGATGTGAGGTGCTCGGTGTCGTAGATTCCGGCGGCCCAGCCGATGAGTAAGCCGAGGTAGACGTTGTACAGCAGGTCGGCGTACTCGGCCGCATCGGCGCTGCTGAGCCTGGTGCCGAGTCGCAGGGTGATTTCATCGGTCAGGAGCGTTTTGAGTGCGGTGAGCGCTTCGCCTTGATTGCCTTGTTGGATGAGTGCTGCGCCAAAGGCGCGGGAGAGCTCTTCGTGGCCGGTAAACATCTGGAGGAAAGGTCTCAGGACATCGAGAAGGCTATCGGATTGTCCCCGGATGTCATCGTGGAGTTCTGAAATGTGTTGGCCAATGGTGCGGATGAGCAGCGTTTGTTTGTCGCCGACTCCCATGACGGTTCCCACGCTAACGCCAGCTTCGGATGCGATAGTCCGGATGCTGGTGGTGGCGTAGCCCTGAGTGAGGAAGAGTTCGTAGGCGGTGGCTAGGACCTTGCTGACGGTGCCAGCTTTGGCGGCCGAGCGCGATGAGTGAACGTGTTCAGTGAACATGTTCAAAAGGGTAGCTCTTGATGGTTTCGAGGTCAATGACGCCGAAGTGTTGACAGTTGGCGCTAGGCCAGCGTGGGGAAGACGCGGTCGCGCAGCAGGTGTGCAAGCTCGCGGTCGGGGGCTGCTGGGTTGACCCAGGCGGTGTCGCCGATTTCGGCGGCGGCATGGGGTTCGTCGGCGGTGACGGTGCGGGTGTAGGTGAAGATGGTGCCGACGACGACCTCGCCCGGTTCGTTGGCGGCGGGAGCGTCGAAGGTGCCGAGTTTGTTGAGGCTCTCGGCGTCGAGGGTGAGGCCTACTTCTTCGGCAACTTCGCGCAGGGCGGCGTCGACAAGCGCCTCGCCCGCCTCGGGCTTGCCGCCGGGCAGTTGGTACTTGGTGGAGGACTTCTTGCGCACGGTAAGCACGTGGCCTTGTGGGTTGCGGATGACGACGGCTGCTACTTCAATCATGGCTGCTGATTGTAGGCGGCCTAGAGCAGCGGCAGGAGCACGAGGGCGAGATTGAGTGCGATGACCAGCGCGGCAAGCGTCCAGCCCACGGCCATAGACCAGGGTTTCGCGGCGAACTCACCCATGACGTCCCGGGAGCCGGCATAGCGGAAAAGCGGGATGATGGCGAAGGGGATGCCCAGGGAAAGAAGTGCCTGGCTGACCACCAGTGCCATAGTGGGGTCGACCCCGCAGCCGATGATGACCAGCGCCGGGATGAGCGTGACCAGGCGGCGGACTAGTAGGGGGACCTTGATGTGAAGCAGGCCGTCCATGATTTCGGAGCCGGCGTAGGCGCCCACTGACGTCGAGGCGAGGCCGCTGGCCAGCAGGCCGATGGCGAAGAGAACGCCGGCCAGCGGGCCGAGGTGGCTGGCAATCGCCGTGTGGGCCCCGGAGATGGTCTCTGTGCCGTCCACGCCGTAGAGGGCCGAGCCCGCCAGGACCAGCAGGCCCACGTTGACGAGCCCGGCGATGGACAGCGCCACGGCGATGTCCGCGCGGGTGCCGGCCAGCACGTGGGGGATTTCCAGGTCGGGGTAGCGCTGCTTGGTCAGGGAGGAGTGTAGGTAAATGGCGTGCGGCATGACGGTGGCGCCCAACATGGAGGCGGCCAGCAGGATGCTGTCCTTGCCCTCTAGGCGGGGGATGAGGCCGCCGGCCACGTCGGCGGGGTCGGGCGGGGCGATGGCGAGGCCGGCAAGGAAGCCGATGCAGATGACCAGGAGCAGGCCGATGACAAGCCCCTCGAACCACTGGTTCTTCTTCTGGAAGATGAGGAGAATGATGGAGACCGCGCCGATGATGAGCGCGCCCGCGAACAGGGGGAGGTTGAAGAGGAGTTGCAGGGCAATGGCGCCGCCGATGACTTCGGCGAGGTCGGTGGCCGCGGCGATGAGCTCGGCCTGGGCCCACATGCCTAGGCGCGCGCGGCGGGAGAGACGCTCGCCCATGATTTCCGGCAGGGAGCGGTGGGTGACTAGGCCCAGTTTGGCGGAGTGGTACTGGATGAACATGGCCATGAGGTTGGCCACGACGAGTACCCACACCAGGAGGTAGCCGTAGTGGGAGCCGGCGCTGATGTTGGCGGCTACGTTGCCGGGGTCGACGTAAGCCACTGCAGCAACGAAGGCGGGGCCGGTGAGGCTGATTAAGGTCTTACGCATAGGCATCTCCATACCAAAAGTTCAACTACTTGAAGTCTAGTTTTCATCGCCATATGTTCAAGCCAGAGCGTAACAATTTGGGAGTGAAATTAACTCCGCAATCGCAGGGGGCTAATTGGGGGTATTATCCTGTCCCCGCGATGAGATCTTTGCGGGCGCGCGCCACACGGGAGCGGATGGTGCCCACGCGCACGCCGGCAATCTTGGCCGCCTCCTCATAGGTATAGCCCAGTACCTGGGTAAGAATGAGGGCTTCGCGGCGGTCGGCAGGGAGGGCGTCGATAAGCGTACGGGCGTCGATCCACTCGCTCCACGCCGCGGAGCTTTCCGGCGCCGCGCCCATCGCGTCTTCGTACTCCGTGGCAGACTTTCGCGGCCGGGCCATATCGTGGCGAATATTATCCACCCACACGCGCCGGGCCAGAGAGAGCAGCCACGTGCGCGCGGAGGAACGGGCGGCGAAACGCGGCAGGGCGCTGATGACACGCAGATAGGTCTCTTGGGTGAGATCGTCAGCTCCCTCGGGCCCGCCCAGGTGCGCCAGCAAGCGCCACACATCATCCTGGGTGGCCTTGATAAACTCCGTCAGCGCCGCGCGGTCGCCGCAACCGGCCCGAAGGGCGAGGTCGGTGACGCGGGCGTCGTCTGCTGCGGAGTGGTGAGTCACCTGAATGAATCTACCAGCACCCCTTACTCTCTTTGGCGAGCCCTGACAACCGTGCAAAGTTTTGCCACACTGGAGTCAACTGACCCCAAATTGCCAGGAGGCATAAATGACTGATTTCACCGCTGATGACATCCTGAATAAGGGCCAGCGCCCCGCTGGCAAGGGAAATACCACCCGCCCCTCGGGCCAGCCGGTGCCGTCCGAGAACACCTCGGTGACCGCCGGCCAGCAGGGCCCGGTGGCGCTCAATGATATCCACCTCATTGAAAAGCTCGCGCACTTCAACCGCGAGCGCGTGCCAGAGCGCACGCCGCACGCTAAGGGCCACGGCGCCTTTGGCGAGCTGCACATCACGGAAGATGTGTCTGCCTACACCAAGGCCAAGGTCTTCCAGAAGGGCACCGTCACCCCGATGATGGGCCGTTTTTCCACTGTGGCCGGCGAGCAGGGCTCTCCGGATACCTGGCGCGATGTGCACGGCTTTGCCCTGCGTTTCTACACCGAGGAGGGCAATCTCGACATCGTGGGTAATAACACCCCGGTCTTCTTCGTTCGCGATGGTCAAAAGTTCCCAGACTTCATCCACTCCCAGAAGCGCTTGGGTACCAATGGCCTGCGCGATGCCGATATGCAGTGGGACTTCTGGACCCGCAACCCAGAGTCTGCCCACCAAGTCACGTATCTGATGGGTGACCGCGGCACTCCGAAGTCCACCCGTCACCAGAATGGCTACGGCTCCCACACCTTCCAGTGGGTCAATGAGGAAGGCGAGGCCTTCTGGGTGAAGTACCACTTCAAGACCCGCCAGGGCGTGGAGAACTTCACCGATGAAGAGGCCACCACCACCGCCGGCCAGAACCCGGATTGCCACCGCGAGGATCTTTATAACGCCATCGAGGAGGGCAACTACCCGATCTGGGACGTTAAGGTGCAGATCATGCCGCTGGATGAGGCGGAGAATTACCGCTTCAACCCCTTCGACCTGACCAAGGTGTGGTCCAAGAAGGACTACCCGCTGCACGATGTGGGCTACTTTGTGCTCAACCGCAACCCGCGCAACTTCTTCGCGCAGATTGAGCAGGTGGCGCTCGACCCGTCCAATATCGTGCCCGGCGTTGGCCTGTCTCCGGATAAGATGCTGCAGGCTCGCGTCTTTGCTTACGCTGACCAGCAGCGTTACCGCATTGGCCCGAACTACCAGCAGCTGCCGGTCAACCAGCCGCAGAACGTGGACGAGGTCAATACCTACCAGCACGAGGGCAGTATGCAGTACCACTTCAATGCTCCAGAGGATCCGGTCTACTCGCCCAACCGCTATGAGAAGGGTACGGGCGTGCTTGATGACGCCGCTGTGAACGACCGCTCCCAGCTCGAGACCACCACCGCGGCGGAGCTCTACATCAATCCGGAGTCCTACGGCAGCGACTTGGTGCGTGCACCGTACGTTCGCCACTCCGAGGACGATGACTTCGTGCAGGCGCGCGACCTGTACGAGAACGTCTATGACGATGCCGCCAAGGAGCGCCTAGTCACCAATATCACCAACGCGATGGCCGGTGTATCCGAGGAGACCGAGGAGCGCGTCTACGAATACTGGACCAAGGTGCACCCAGCCTTGGGCCAGCGCGTGCGAGAGGTCTACGCCGAGAAGAAGTAACCCTTCCCCGGTAGCGCCTGTGCGCTAACGACGCCGCCCCCGTACCGAGTTGCATAACTACTGCGCGGTACGGGGGCGGTTTCTTGCTATGCGGCTAGTCGCAGCGGCGCATGTTTTCCGTGACGAAGGCAGGAGCGCCCTCGGCGGCCCACTTATCCACGTCGTAGCACGAGACGGCTAGGCCGGAGGTTGTCGTGCCAATGGATTCAATGGCTACCCACTGGCCGCCCTCATAGCGTGCCCAGGCAGTCCAGTCCGTGCTGTCTTTGCCAAAGTGGGCCCACTGGCCGTCGCAGTTATTGACCCGGATATTGGTCATGGTGGGAGCTGCGGGCTGTAGCGCTTCTGGGGAGCAGTCGCCGCGGCCGGTATCGGCGGGTACGGCGGCTGGGGCTTCACTTTCTTCGTTGGCGGATTCCGCGGTGTCCTCGGCGGGAGCTGCGGCTGCAGAGGTGGGCTCGGCCTCCGCGGTCTCGGTGGCGGTGTCTGCGGCTTCCGAGGTAGCGGGCTCGCTCGTGGTTTCTTCGGACGAGGTCTCCGTAGCCGAGGAGCTTGCGGCGGTCGCGTCGGAGAACTCCGGTTCTGCGGACGTATCGGCGTCGTTGGAGCAAGCAACAAGGCTGAAACACAGCGGCGCGATGGCCGCAGCAGTGAGGTAGCGGGAAGGGGACAGGGAATAATTGTGGGACATGCCATACATCGTAGAGGAACTGCCATTGCGGGGGTGTTCGGCGCGCCTGCAACAGGGGAGTGACCTGCGAGGATAGGTTCAGTATCATGACCTCACGCCTTGCCTCCCCAGACGCTGCGTCCCCTTCCCGGTGGCGCAGCGTCCTCTTGATTCTCTTGCTCGCCCTGCCGCTCATTATTGGCGCTGCGGTGGCGGGCCTTGCGCAGTGGGAACCCGCCCACACCTGGTCTAGCGCCGCGCAGCCGTTTGGAGCGCCGCGGGAAAATTCCGCCTCCCCAGAAGTAAAGGAAGCCGCCGAGGCGGCCAGCCGCGCGCAGGCACAGGCGAGCATGCTTAAATCGGGCGCCACGCAGCTTGACGACGGCACGGGGGAGCTGAATAAGGGGGCGGATGAGCTTGGAGGGGGCGTCGACAAGCTGGCGACGGGCTCCCAAGAATTGGTAGCCGGCCTCAATCAGCTGCAGTCCGGAACTAATACGCTCGGTGGCGGTGCAACGGAACTGGCCAATGGTGTCGGCGGTGCCGTGGACCAGGTGGTGGGTCTGGGCGCCGTGCAAGGGCAGATTCTGCAGGCCATCGATGGCACGATGCGCGACCTGGAAGGAAATAAATCCAAGGAAGCGAAGGAAATTCGCTCGCAGCTGGGCGATCTCCGTGCGCAGGTGAATAATTTCCGCCTGGATAATTCGGTGACCGATCAGCTCAAAAAGCTCAAGGACGGCTCGCGCGATCTATCCAATCAGTTGGCGGTCAACGGCTATGCCTATCATGATGGCGTGAACCAGGCCGTATCCGGTGCGCAGGAGCTCAATGAGGGCATCGCGGAGCTCAACAAGCGCGTCGGTGAGGCGCAGGAGGGCGTGGACAAGCTTGACGAAGGCGCCGGCAGGCTGTCCACCATGGCAGCCCAAAACCAGACCAATGTGGGTGAAATTCAGCGTGCCCTGCCGCCGGCGCATTCCGCGACCGACGGACCTGCACATTTGCTCAGCCCCATCGTGGCGATGTTGGTCTCCGCCTTGGTCCTGCTCGCAGGCGCCGCGGCCGGTGTGGCCTGGCAGGTGGGGCTCCGCCCATGGCTGACGGTCCTCGGCGGCACGCTGGCCGCGGTTGCCATCGGGGAAATCCTCCTTTTTGTGCTTGCCACCGGATTTACCCCTGTGGCGGCGGTGTGGGCCGGCGCGGCGCTCCTTCTGGGGGCGCTGTCCATGGCGGCCATCACCCGCGCCCTACTCGGGCTATGCGGTATTACCGCCGGCAGCATCCTCGCGGCGCTCTTTGTCATCGGCCAAACCGCGCTGGTGGGATGGCTGTGGAAATCCGCGGCAATTGCCGGTGTTTCTAAGGTATGGCAGGTCGTTTCTAATCTTTTGCCGCTGAATTGGACTACCGCGGCCGTCACGGCGGCGGGTAACGAAGGCGAACAGGCCGTCTTGTGGACCGGCGTTGCGGTATTGCTCGTCATCACTCTCATTGGGCTGAGTGCAAAGTGGTGGGTTCCATCCACAGGAAAATTCAAACCTACGGTTCATTAGGTCTGAAAAAGCACACCTAAGAAAAAGAAATATTGGTGGAAACTGGGAATTTTGATTCGCGCTACCGTTTGCATTGTGCGAGTGCTACAGTTGGTCTTGCTCACAAAGCCTACTTAGGGGGTAGGCGAACGGTTTCTCCAATCCGTTGTGAGTGATAGGGAATAGGGACGACGCGGCGCTGTAGGGGCACCGCGTCGTTTCCCATATGTGGGGTGTCTAGCTGCAATTTTTCGCGGAAAAATCCGTGCAATTCCTTGAATGCTTTTGCTGGGGTGGGGATTTTCTCAAGCCGTGCGAACTGCTTCGCGGCGACGATTATCTATAGGAAATTCAATTTAATCCAGTGTGGACTTTGGGGGTAGTGGTAGCACTGTCGATAGTTGGGGTTTAATCTGAGTCACACTCGCCTACTTTCGTAGCGTAGGACATGGCGAGTTGTCGACTTATTAAGGAGCACTATGCAGACCTCGCTCGGGCTCACGGCCATGGGCCTCATCATCATTTTCGTGACGGTGGGAATTTTGATCCGCGGCCGAGTAAATCCCATTATCCCCATGACCCTGGTACCCGTAGTTGGTGCCTTAATATGTGGATTTGGTCTAGGTGAAATATCTGACTTTTTCAGCGAGGGCTTAAATTCCGTTATCAACGTCGTGGTGATGTTTATCTTCGCCATTATCTTCTTCGGCATTTTGCAAGACGTTGGCCTATTTACTCCAGTCATTCGTACGCTCATCAGGGCCACCCGGGGAAGGATCATGGCCGTAACGCTGGGCACTGCGGCGATTGGTGTAGTAGCGCACCTTGATGGATCGGGTTCTACTACCTTCCTCATCACCATCCCGGCCCTCTTGCCGCTCTACCGTGCGCTAAACATGTCGCGCTACGTGCTCATTACCATTGTGGCGATGGCTGCCTCGGTCATGAACATGGTTCCTTGGGGCGGCCCGCTGGGCCGTGCCGGTGCCGTGGTCGATCAGGAACCCAATGCCATCTGGGTGCAGCTCCTGCCCATTCAAGGCGTAGCGATTGTGTTGGTATTCCTCTTGGCTGCGTTGTTGGGATGGCGGGAACAGCGACGCATAGCGGGCTTGCGTGAAAGCGGGGAACTAGCGGGTGGTACTGCAGTGGACGTGAATGCGTTGGCGGATGAATTCGCTGCTGCACAGGCACGTGAACAGCATAAACTGGGCTACCACTTCCGCGAAGGGCGCTGGGTAACCGTGATCAACATTGTCGTTGCACTTGCCGTTTTGGTGGCCTTGCTCTCGGGCGTAGTCCCACCCGCCCCAGCCTTTCTCATAGCCACGACCATCACTCTGGCTATTAATTTCAGCGGTCCCATGGAGCAGGGCGAGGCTCTGCGACGGCATGCGCCCAATGCCTTGGCCATGGCAGGCGTTATCCTTGCAGCCGCGATGTTCTTGGGTGTCCTCAATGAAACCAAAATGCTTGAGGAAATCGCGCTGACACTAGTAAACGTCTTACCAGAGGGCGTCGCACCGCACCTCCATGTGATTGTGGGCTTCTTCGGTGTGCCGCTTGATTTGTTGACCTCGACGGATGCTTATTACTTCTCAGTGCTTCCAATTGTTCAAGGAACTGTTGAAAGCTTTGGGGTCAGTGGCATGGGTGCGGCTTGCGCGCTCATTATCGGCAACGTGGTGGGCACCTTTGTTTCGCCCTTCTCTCCTGCATTGTGGTTGGCGCTGGGGCTTGCGGAAGGTCAGATGGGTAAATACCTCAAGCTGGCTTTCCCAATTGCGTGGATTTTCTCCGCCATCTTGGTTGCCGTGGCGCTATTTGCGGGAATGCTGGCGTAACAACGAAAAAGGCCCGCAGCAAAGCTGCGGGCTGTTGGTCGGGATAACAGGATTTGAACCTGCGACCTCTTCGTCCCGAACGAAGCGCGCTACCAACCTGCGCCATATCCCGGCGTTCCGCCTTGAAAAGCGGTACCTGGATACTTTAACGCAAGCTGAGCGCAATCAACAAAACGGCAGGTGGCTGGGTTTAGTCCACCTCGGTGATTTTCAGCAGAGTGGCGGAAGGTCGGCAGAAAATGCGCACCGGGGCGAATTTGGAGGTGCCCAGGCCATTGGAGACATGCATCTTCATCGGGCCGAAGTCGTGGAGGCCCTGCACGCGGTCGCGGTCGATGCCGCAATTGGTTACCAGTGCGCGGGAACCGGGCAGGCAGATCTGACCGCCGTGGGTGTGGCCGGATAGGGAAAGCTGGTAGCCATCGGCTGCGAACTTTTCCAGCACGCGGGGCTCGGGGGCGTGGAGGAGCGCCAGGGACAAGTCGGCGTCCTCGTTGGGCGGGCCGGCGATTTCGGAATAGTCATCTAGATCGTGGTGCGGATCGTCCACGCCGGCGGCGGCAAGGCGGACATTGCCCACCTTGAATTCATGCCGTGCCTGGTTGGCATCGCGCCAACCGTGCTCCATAAATGCGGCGCGCATACCTCGCCACGGCAAATCCACGTAGGACGGTTCGCGCTTTTTGCCCAGCAGGTACTTGAAGGGATTGACCGGCTGCGGTGCCCAGTAGTCATTGGTGCCGAAGACGAAGAGGCCGGGGCGGGCCAGCAACGGGCCGAGAGCGCGCAGTGTATCGGGAACGGCCTGTTGATCGGAGAGATTATCGCCGGTGTTGACCACGAGGTCCGGCTCCAGGGCGTCGAGGGCAGAAACCCAGGCAATCTTGGTTTCCTGGCCGGGGATCATATGCAGATCTGACAGATGCAGCAGCCGAAATTCCGGCTTGCCGCGCAGCGTGCCCTTGGGCAGGAGGGGGAGCGTATATTCCTTGAGCTCGAATTTGGTCAGTTCGCTATAGCCCCATGCTGCGGCGCCCAGGCCGGCAGCGGTGAGGCCGCCAAGAATACGTAAAAGTTTCACGGCTACCACACTACCTGGCGTACATTGATAGGCATGAGCGAGCTAAAACAAACCATCCGTGCAGATCTGAAAACCGCAATGAAGGCGAAGGAGAAGCAGCGCACCAGCGCCATCCGCGCCTTGCTGGCCGCCATCCAGGCCGAGGAGACCAATGGCTCCCGGCATGAGCTGGAGGACGCCGATATCCTCAAGGTCATTGCGCGCGAAATTAAAAAGCGCCGCGAGTCCGCCGAGGTCTATGAAGAAAATGGCCGTCCAGAGTTGGCTGAAGCCGAACTTGCCGAGGTCCCCTTCTTCGAGGCCTACCAACCCCGCCAGCTGGACGAGTCCGAGCTTAAGGCCCTAGTGAAGGACTCTATCGTGGAGGTTGAGGCCGAAAACGGCGAAGCACCCACCATGAAGCAGATGGGTGCAGTAATGAAGGTGGCCAATGCCAAGGCCGCCGGCCGGGCGGATGGCAAGCGCCTGTCCGCCGAGGTCAAGTCCCAGCTGAGCTAAAGCGGGCCAGACCGCAACGGGCGAGGCTTAGCGGCCGAGCAGACTGCGGACGTCGTTGGCAAAGTTATCGATGTCCTCTTGGCGGATGCCAAAGTCTTCCGGCGAGAACCCGCCGCCGGTACCGGTACCGCCACCGCCGTTGTCCGTTCCGCCGCCCGTTCCGCTAGTCGAGCGGCCCGGGCTCGTAGCACCGTCGGCATTATCGCCGCCGGTGCTATTTTGTGCGCCGGTGGAGTTGGCGTCGGCCACGCCGGAGGAGGGGGATTGGGAGGCCCCGGCGCCGTCGGAAAGCTGCAGCGTAATCTCCGCGCCCTTCTTCTTGCCGTCCTTGCCGGTAATCGCGCGAACTACACGGCCATAAGGAACATTGCCGCCAATGACCCGGGAGGTCTTGACCACGTAGCCCTTGGACTCCAAGGTCTGGCGGGCCTCGGCCTCGGACTTGCCGCGCAGGCTATCAAGGGTCTTATCGGCCGTGGTGCCGTTGTCGTACTTCTTGTTGTAATTCGGCAGCCCGGCCTTGGTAGCTATCGGCAGCTGCGAGGCCATGCTGAAGAAGGTCTGCGCCGGCTCCAAGCCGCCGTAGAGGTTGCCCCAACCCGCGCACTGGCGCACCGGCCCGGTACATAGCGGGACGGTGGAGGTGCCATCGTTATAGATATAAGGCGCGGCGGAAATACCCTCGTTGAATCCCAAAAATGCGGAGGACTGGTTGGACTCGGTGGTACCGGTCTTGGCCGCGATTGGGCTGGAATAACCGGCCGCTTGGGCGGCATCCTTGGCGGTGCCTTGCTTGGCGTCCTCGGACAGGGCGTTGCTCATCGCGCGGGCTACGTCCTTATCAACGGCCTGCTCACACGGGGTTTCCTTGAGGTATACCTCGTTGCCTTCCTTATCCGTGACCTGGGCGATGGGGTTAGGCTCGCACCACTTGCCATCGGCGGCCAGCGTGGCACCCACATTGGAAAGCTCCAGCGGGTTGACCTGGTCCGGGCCCAAGGTGAAGGAGCCGGAGTTGGCCTCCTTGGTGTGCTGGGCAATCGAGGTGTCTTTATCAAAGCTGCCCTTGTCATCGTAGGAGCGCAGGCCCAAACGTACGGCCATATCGACGATGGGTGCCACGCCTACCTGCTCCGTGAGCTTGATAAACGGCGTATTGGGGGAGTGCGCCAGCGCTTCCTGCAGCGTCATCGTGGCCTTATAGGCGCCAGCGTTTTCCACGCAGTAGCGGTCCGCCGGGCAGCCGGCGGCGCCGCCATGACCCAGGCCCTCCGCCTCGTAGCGGGTCGGCACATCCACGGTGTTTTTGATGCCATAGCCCGCTTCGAGTGCGGCCGCGGCGGTAAAGATCTTGAAGACGGAACCTGCACCGTTGCCCACCAAGGAGTAGGGCTGCGGCAGGATGGTCTCATTTTTATCCAGGTCCAGGCCGTAATCGCGCGAGGAGACCATGGCCAGTACCTTGCGGTCCGACCTGCCGGGCTTGATGACGTTCATGACTTCAGCCACGCCCGGGGCATCAGGATTGGTATGGCTTTGGACGGACTCGAGGGCCTTATCCTGCACCGTTGGGTCCAGGGTGGTCTTGATGGTGTAGCCACCGCGCGCCAGCTGCTCCTCGCTAATGCCCTTCTTATCCAGGTATTTCAGCACATAATCACAGAAGAAACCGCGGTCGCCGGCGCCGATGCAGCCATTGGCTAGCGTATTGGGCTTCTTGCCGACGCCCAGCTTCTCCCCCTTATACCTATCCGCTTCCTGTTGCTTGATATAGCCGTTATCCGCCATGGATTGCAGGACGAGGTTGCGCCGCTCGGTCACTTCCTCGGCATTGGTATAGGGATTGAGGCGCTCAGAGGATTGGACCATGCCGGCTAACATCGCTGCCTGCGGCACCGTGAGCTCGGAAGCATGCGTGCCAAAGTAGGTGCGGGCCGCCGCCTCGACGCCATAGGCATGGTTACCAAAAGAGACCAGGTTGAGGTAGTTGGTGAGGATGTCATCCTTTTCCAATTCCTCGTCCATCTTGGTGGCCATGCGCATCTCGCGCAGCTTGCGGGCCGCGGATTGTTCGGTGGCCGCGGCGCGCTCTTCATCGGTGGTGGCAGAGACTAGCAAGAGGTAGTTCTTGACGTACTGCTGATCGATGGTGGAAGCGCCCTGGGAGACGCCGCCCGATGTCAGGTTTGTCCACAGCGCGCGGAAATTGCCTTGGAAGTCCACGCCTTCGTGATCATAAAAACGCTCGTCCTCAATGGAGACGATGGCATTTTTCATGGCCTTAGAAATCTTCTTGCTCTCCACCGGGTGGCGGCGTTGGCTGAAGACATAGGCCATGTCCTTGCCCTTGGCGTCTTTGATCGTGGTGACGCCTGGGATATTGCCGGCAGTCAGATCTTGCAGGTCAGATTGCATGGTTTCGTTAGTGCGGGCAATCGCTACACCGGAAATGCCCGCGAAGGGGGCAAGAGCCAGGGCGATGAGCGCGCCTACCAAGACCGTAGACAGGGCTATCTTGGCCAAAGATTTGATGACAGTCACGCCCCATACCCTACGTGGTCGCCCTTGGTAGGTGGAAGATCACTCGCACCCCCTAAAGTGTGACGTGTTAGACAATCTTCGACCCGGATGAATAGACTTAGATGCGTTACATAGTATTCCGTCTGGGAAGGAGCACACTCACCCATGACCGTTCGTGTGAAGACTGCTGGAATGTCTAATACAGCCCGAAATCCCGAGCGTGGTGAGTGGGTCACCCAGGCCAAATGCCGCAAGGGTGACCCGGATGCCCTCTTCGTTCGCGGTGCGGAACAGCGCAAGGCGGCCGTCATTTGCCGCCACTGCCCGGTGCTGACCGAATGCCGCGCCGACGCCCTGGATAATCGCGTCGAGTTCGGCGTGTGGGGCGGGCTGACCGAGCGCCAGCGCCGAGCCCTGCTGCGCAAGAACCCCCACATCACGGATTGGGCTCACTACTTGGCCCAAGGTGGCGAGCTCGTCGGGATTTAAGAATTTAGACGGCGTGGGGCGTATTTAATAGTTAGAATGGGCCCATGACTAAATGGGAATACGCAACCGCACCTGTTCTTACCCACGCCACCAAGCAGATCCTCGATTCTTGGGGAGAAGATGGCTGGGAACTGGTCACCGTCACCCCGGGGCCTAACCCGGAAAACGTCGTGGCCTACTTCAAGCGCGAGGTGGCATAGTAAATGGGCTTTCATGCTCGCTTGCGGGAGCTGGGGTATGAGCTACCGGGCGTCGCCAAGCCGCTAGCGTCCTATGTGCCGGCCGTGCGCGTGGGTGATCAGGTCTGGACCTCTGGCCAGCTTCCCCTCGTGGAAGGCGCCCTGCCGCTCACCGGCAAGGTTGGCGCCGAAGTCACCACGGAACAAGCCCAGGAACAGGCACGCATCGCGGCGCTGAATGCGCTTGCCGCTATCGATGCCGAAGTTGGCCTGGACAATATCTCCCGCGTGGTAAAGATCGTAGGGTTTGTGGCCTCCGATCCGTCCTATGAGGAGCAACCGGCAGTAATCAATGGTGCCTCCGATTTCATCGGTGAGGTCTTTGGGGATGCTGGAAAGCATGCTCGCTCCGCTGTGGGCGTGGCCGCGTTGCCTAAAAACGCCCCGGTAGAGATCGAACTAATCGTAGAAATTACTGCTTGATCGGATAGGCTAGTAACTATGGAGCACCCCGCATATAGTCAATTGCGTCCCGTCAGCCAATCCGTTGGCGTAGTCCTTTGTGATAACCCCAGCTACACCGCCCTTGAGGGTACGAATACGTGGATTATTCGCGCCGCTGAAGACTCTCGGGCGATCGTCGTAGATCCGGGTCCCGAGGATGAAGGCCATCTCAACGTTGTGCACCGCAACGCAGGTGAGGTGGCTTTGATTTTGATTACCCACCGCCATGATGACCACGCTTCGGGCGCACAACGCTTGCGGCAGATGACTGGCGCCCCCATCCGCGCCTTCGATCCGAGCTACTGCAATGGTGCCGAGGCCCTTCAGGACGGCGAGCACATCTCCCTCGATGGCATCACCCCAAGTCTCGAGGTCGTGCACACCCCAGGCCATACCGCGGATTCCACCTGCTTTTTTGTGTGGAGCGAGGAGGTAGGAAATTCCCGCCTCGAAGGCATTATCTCTGGTGACACCATCGCCGGCCGCCACACCGTTCTCCTTTCGGAGACGGACGGTAACTTGGCCGATTACCTGCACACCCTCGACACCTTGGAAGAGCGCGGCAAGGATATTGCGCTGTTCCCAGGGCACGGTCCGGACTTGGATGACACCTCTCAGGTGGCCCGCAAGTACATTGACCGCCGCCACTACCGTCTTGACCAGATTAAAGAGATTCGCTCCCGCCTAGGCGATGATGTGGATTTGAATACCCTGGTCAACGAGATGTATGACGATGTGGACCCAGTGCTGCGCCACGCTGCGGAGCAGTCCACGCGCACCGCGCTGAAGTACTTGGACGGCGAGGCTAAATAAGCCTATCTCAGTTTGCCCCTCTTCCTCTTTGGTGGGAAGAGGGGCTTAATTGTGCTGTGGGCTGAGGCAGGAGGCGCGCAGTGCCGACGTATGGCCGCGGTGGGGCCCGCAGGCGGTGCGGAGTGGAGCGTACCGTGGCCACAAGTGCGGTGCGGAACTGGTTAAAAGGGCGGATTCTAGTGGTCGTGGAAACACTTCCTGTGTTTCGGTTGAGTTTATCAGTGCTGCCATTTTCTCGGCTGGTGTTTGAAAGCCCAGGGTTTTGCGGGGGCGGCGGTTGAGTTGCATGGCGACGAATTCTAGGTCCGCTGCACTGTGGAGGCTTAGGTCTGTTCCTTTGGGGAAGTACTGCCTAAGTAGTCCGTTGGTGTTTTCATTGGTGCCCCGCTGCCACGGCGAGCCAGGATCGCAGAAGAACACGGGACAGTTTGTCGCTACAGAAAAGGCCTTATGGCAGGCCATTTCACTTCCCTGGTCCCAGGTAAGTGAGCCTTTGAGATGATCTGGCAAGCCAGCGATCGCTTTAGTAAGTGCTGCATTTACTTCGGTAGCATTATGCCCATTAGGTAGATGCAGCAAGATGACATAGCGCGTGGTTCGTTCTACGAGAGTCCCAATTGCAGACTTATTGCCCGCGCCTAAAATGAGGTCGCCTTCCCAATGACCTGGTACGGCTCGGTCGTCTACTTCTGCTGGCCGGTCGGAAATCATCACTATAGGGTCAACAAACCGCTTGCGGGCGCTGCGCGTGCCACGAGGTCGACGTTGGGCGTGACCGCGACGCAGTGCAGCAGCGATTTCTTTTTTCAACTCGCCTTTAGCCTGGAAATACAGAGATTGATAAATCGTTTCAGGACACACGTACATAGTCTCATCACCGGGGTAGCAACTGCGCAACCGCCCAGAAATCTGCTCTGGCGAGTACCTGTCTTTCACCATTTCCCAAACCACCTCACGCAAGCGTGGATTGGCATCAATCTTGCGCTTTTTCGGTCTAAACCTACGCAACACCGATTTACGGTGCGCATACGTGGGAAGATATACCCCAAACTCATCCCGGTTGCGTTTAAGTTCCTTGCTGATAGTTCCAGCAGAGCGCTGAAGACGCCGAGCTATCTCACGTACACCTTTGCCTTGCCGGTCAAGATCAAAGATGAGCTCGCGCTCTTCTATCGATAGATAGCGCGAAGAAATACGCCTATCGATACGCTGTTGTGAAATAACCTGGACTGGAACTGCTTGGCGACCATCAACGTACTCGAGTACCTGCATAAGCCTGTTATACAGCGCCACATCCGGGCCATCCGGGACAAAAGGCACACGCCCGGTGGAAAGCTTAATGACGCCTTTGTCTATATCAGCAGCATTACGCGGATGAATGCCACAGGCTAAAGCGGCATCTTTGCGTCCTAAAGCATTTACACGCAGTTGCAGATAACTACACCGGCGAGTTGTTGCCGCAGCTTTGCGGCCGTACGGATTGCGTTTCCACAAACCAAGCTCAATACCGATTCGATATACCGGAGTAGAGCCTATGGAAAGCTGGCGCGCAATATCCATTGGTGCCACACCTTCAAGCCACAGGCGAGCTATTGCCTGACTGTCAGCCGAGCTAATACGCCTGCGGCGCTTGCGCGGCAAGTCCAACTCACCAGCAAGCCGATAAGCCACCGACCGCGGTAAACCAACCACACCAGCAGCCGCCCGTATTGAACTACCAGCCCGAACCAACGACGCAAACCGCGCCACGACAACAGAATCCGGAACCCATTTCGACTCCACACAATCACCCAACCCATGTCAGGTGTTTCCACGACCGCTAGAAATCAAGAAAGGGGGTAAAACCAGCGAAACCCCGCCGGAGCGGGGTAGCGGGCTGGCGCGGTCTTAGCGAGCGCGGCGGGCGAGGTGCTCGGTATCGACGATGAGCACGGACTTGCCCTCGAGGCGGATCCAACCGCGGTGTGCGAAGGTGGCCAGCGCCTTGTTGACGGTCTCACGGGAAGCGCCCACCAGCTGGGCAATCTCTTCCTGGGTGAGGTCGTGGTTTACGCGCAGGGCGCTGCCTTCCTGAACACCGAAGCGGTTAGCCAGCTGCAGCAAGGTCTTTGCCACGCGGCCCGGAACGTCGGTGAAGATGAGGTCAGCCAGGTTGGCGTTGGTGCGGCGCAGGCGGCGTGCCAACACGCGCAGCAGCTGCTGGGCGATTTCGGGGTGGTCACCAACCCACTTCTTGAGCAGCTCGGAGTTCATGGTGGCGGCCTGAACCTCGGTCACGCACACTGCGGAGGAGGTGCGTGGGCCCGGATCGAAGATGGACAGCTCGCCGAACATATCGGATGGGCCCATGACGGTCAGCAGGTTTTCGCGGCCATCCGGGGCGTGGCGGGCGAGCTTAATCTTGCCCGAGGTGATGATGTACAAGCGGTCACCGGGCTCGCCTTCGTCGAAGATGGTGGTTCCGCGCGGGTAGCGCACGGTCTCCATCTGCTCGATAAGGTGCTGCACTGCAACGGGATCAACGCCTTGGAAGATTCCGGCGCGGGAGAGGATGTCCTGTACGCCTTCCACGTTTTACTCCTTGGATGTCGACTGCGAAAGTCCATAGATGAGCCTGTGCCACATCTGGGTGCGGTCTTTCATGCACTCGACAATGCGGAACAAGCGGGGTCACTGTGTACCGCGTTTCATCTTACAGTGTAATTGGTCACTTTTGGTACTTCACAGAAATTTTGTCACACTATAGAAACTCTACTCGTGCTAGTGCACGGTTCAGGCCAGCAGTTTTGCGGCCTAGTCAGCAAAAACGACTGCCTCGAGCTTTTCCATCAGGAGGGCGAAAAGGGCGATGGCAAGTGGTACCAGAATCACGAGTGAAATCATGTTTTCCTAGTCTACTAAGCTAAACCCCATGAATTCAGCACTGTCAGTGGCCAGCGCGCCGGAGTTGCGCGCACCGGAGGTAAATCGGCGTTTGGCGCAAGAGTATCCGGATGCACGGTGTGCCTTGGACTATGACTCCCCGCTGCAGCTGCTCATTGCCACCGTTCTTTCCGCACAATGCACGGATGAACGCGTGAATTCGGTGACCCCTGAACTCTTTGCCCGCTACCCCGAGGCGGCGGATTATGCGGCTGCGCAGCGCTCGGATTTGGAGAGCATCCTGCGGCCGTTGGGCTTTCAGCGCGCCAAGGCGGGACACCTCTTGGGTATCGGGGAGAAGCTGGTGGCAGATTTTCAAGGCGAAGTCCCGCGCACGGTCAAGGAACTGACCAGCTTGCCCGGTGTTGGTCGCAAGACCGCACTGGTGGTGCTCGGAAATGCTTTCGGTATCCCCGGACTGACCGTGGATACGCACTTCGGCCGCCTCATGCAGCGGCTTGGGCTGACGGGGGAGAAGACTCCGGTCAAGATTGAGCGGGACATCGCTAAGCTCGTGCCGGAAGAAGAGTGGACGATGTTTTCACACCGCGTCATCTTCCACGGGCGTCAGGTCTGCCATGCGCGCACACCGGAGTGCGAAGCATGCGTTCTGCGGGATATGTGTCCAGCCGCTCGTGGGCGCTAGGCTAACGGTATGAAGAACTACGTCCTTGGCACGGTAATTGCCGCGATCCTCATTGCCGTTATCGCGGTCGTGGGGGTCTCGCAGTTGCGGGGCGGGGACGGATCCGAGGAGGCGTCGCCAAGCGAGGCTCCTTCGCAAGAAGTCCCGCAGCGCCCGGACTGCCCGGCCGGCGCCGTGGCTGGAGTAGAGCTGGAGTGCTTAGGCGGTGCGGCCACCGAAAAGCCCGCCGATGAGGGCATAGCCGTGGTTAACGTGTGGGCGTGGTGGTGCGAGCCGTGCCGCGCGGAACTTCCCTACCTGCAGGATGTGGCGGACGCGCACCCGGACTGGCAGGTCGTGGGCGTGCACGCGGATAAGAACGCAGGAAATGGCGCAGCCTTTTTGAATGACTTGGGCGTCGAGCTGCCCAGCTTCCAGGATTCGGATAATAAGTTTGCCGGTGAGCTGGGCCTGCCGAGCGTGGTGCCGGTGACCGTGGTGCTCAAGGATGGTGAGGTGCGCAAGCAATTTGCGCAGCCGTTTAGCTCCGCAGCGGAGATTGAAAAGGCCGTGGAGGAGGCGATTGCGGCATGAGTCAACTCCTTCCCGAGCACACACCAGAATGGCTCAAGCCGGCGCTGGGGGTAGACCCCAGCCAGGTGCAAGAGCTCATTGGCAACCGCCAGGCTTCGTCCCTCAACGGCACCAATGTGCAGGTGCCGGTCAAGCGGGAAGCAGCCGTGCTCATGCTGCTGAGCGGCGAGAGCGCGGAGGAGGCCAGCATCTTGCTCACCCATCGATCGCCGTCCATGCGCTCGCACTCGGGCCAGATTGCCTTTCCCGGCGGCCGCCGGGATCCCGCGGATACTTCCCTGGTGGATACCGCGCTGCGGGAAGCCTGGGAGGAAACGGACCTGCAGCGCAACTCCGTGACCCCGCTGGAGCAGTGGGAGCAGCTGCATATCCGCGCCACCGGCAATCCGGTGAGCCCCATTTTGGCGCATTGGACCCAGCCGGGGGAGGTCTATCCCGCCAGCCCCGATGAAACCGATGACGTGTTTCTCGTGCCTATCCGGGAGCTGGTCGATCCGCGCAACCGCTTCATGGTGGGCTTTAGAAAATGGCAAGGACCAGCATTTCACGCCAATGGTTACGTCATTTGGGGCTTTACCGCCGGCGTGCTCTCGGCACTATTGCAACACGCCGGGTGGAGCGTTCCATGGGATAACAATTCAGTCATGGACCTGCGTGACTCCCTCACAAACTCCCGCAATAATGAGAAGATGTCCTAACCGCTGCTGCCGCGGTACGTATACGTCTTAAACCCCAGATAGAAAGAACCCATAGCCATGACTCCTGCGCTCATCGTTGACGGCCTGATTGTGGTCGCCGTCCTCATAGCGCTCCTGAGCGGGTGGCGCAATGGCGCCCTCGCGGCGGTATTGGCCTCCATAGGTGTGGGCGCTGGGGTAGTGCTAGGCATTGCCGTGGCCCCGGCCGCCCTGCGCCTGGTGGATCAGCCCTCGCTGCGCTTGCTGCTATTGGTGGGAATCCTGGTGCTTTTTGTGGGCATCGGGCAGCTTATCGGGTCCTCGTTGGGCGGCAGCGTGCGCGATCGCATGAAGGCGCGCAAGACGCAGCGCCTCGATTCTGCCGTGGGCGCGGTTTTCCAAGCCTTTGCCGCCTTGGTGGTTATTTGGCTCATTTCTATCCCTGTGGCCACCAATTTAGGCGGTGCGGCCGGCCAGGGCCTGCGCGATTCCCGCATCTTGAGCAACCTCAATTCGGCCGCGCCAGCGCGGGTAGCGGCGTTGCCCAATGGGGTGGCGGCGATGCTCAATGAGTCCGGCTTGCCGCCGCTGGTCTCGCCGTGGCAAAACTCGATTAGTACCGAGGAAGTAGAAGAGCCGGACCCAGACGTGGAGGATCCGGAGATGGTGCGGCGCATGCGGCCGTCTATCATTCACGTGCTTGGCGACGCCGAAGAGTGCTCCCGCCGCCTCATGGGTTCCGGCTTCGTGGCGGCCGATGACTACGTGATCACCAATGCTCACGTCGTGGCCGGCACGCAGACCGTGCGCTTGGATACCAAGGTGGGCCTCAAGGACGCGACCGTGGTTTACTACAACCCGGATGTGGATGTGGCGGTGCTGCATTCGCGCGACCTGGGCATCGATCCGCTGCCGTGGGCCCAGGCACCGGCTCAGACGGGCGATGATGCCATGGTCATGGGCTTCCCGCACTCCGGGCCTTTCGACGCCGAGATGGCCCGCGTGCGCGATCGCATCACCATTTCCGGCCCGGATATCTACTCGCATGGTCGCGTGGAACGCGATTCCTACACCGTGCGCGGCAAGATCCAACAAGGAAATTCCGGCGGACCGCTGGTCAACACGGCCGGCGAGGTCCTCGGCGTGGTCTTCGGCGCCTCGGTGGATGATTCCGAGACCGGCTATGCCCTAACCGCCGATGAGGTCAATGCCCAAATCGGAGACATCACGCAGCTTACCCACCCTGTAGATACCGGCGAGTGCGTGGCGCACTAGCTATGTTCTTGTAGCCAGGCCGCCAGCGTGGAAACGAAATCCGCCGGTGCTTCCAAGTGCGGAAGGTTCTTCGCGCCGGGGATGGTCGTGGCGGTGAATCCGCGGCGGGCGCGCGAGGCGGCGCGGCGGACCACAGGGTTCCACAGTCGCTGTTGGGCGTGGATGAAGAGAACGGGACGCTCTACTGCCAGTTCCACCCAGGTCAAGGGAACCACGGCGGTGCGCATGCGGTGGTTCCACAAGATTCCACGGCTGACGCTGCCGATGCGGGAGGCGCGCAGGCGGAGATCGAGGATGCGGTCTAGGGTGGCGTCGGCAAGCAAAGGCCCCGTATCCAGCTCCAGCTCCTTGCGGTAGGCGCGGGGGCTAAGCAGCAGGTTTTGGGCGCGGGTAACGCGCGGCAGGCGGCACAGCAGCGAGCGCAGATTAATCCACCCAAAATCCCACGGCCGGGCGGCAATCGCGCGGCGCAGATCTACCGGGTGGGCGGCGGAAATGGAGGCCAGGCCGCGCACCCGCTCAGGGCGCTCTGCCGCCAAGCACCAAGCCACCGCGCCGCCCGTATCGGCGCCCACGACAAAGGCGTCGTCATGGCCCAAGGCCTGAATGAGCCCGCTAATATCGCCCACCAAAGTGCGGATATCCTGCCCCGCATCAATGGGCGGCTTATCGGACATACCAAAGCCCCGCATATCCACGGCCGCGACGTGGAAGCCGCGTTGGGCAAGCGGCGCTATGACGTCCTGATAATCGAACCACCCGCCAAAAGCGCCGTGGATAAGCACCACGAGTGGCTGCGTGCTATCGCCCGCCGTGGCGACATGCAGGCGGATGCCGCGGGTGTGGACGAACTCATGCGCATAAGGTCCATCCAGCTCCACCGTTGAGGGAGGCAGGGGTGCGAAGGCCATAGTGCCGCCTTTCTATAGTTGGGGCAGAAACGGTAGAGAAAAGGGGGAGGAAGTACACAAAATCCGCCCCAGGCTAGCTAGGGCGGATAGAGGGGTGCACGTACGCGTGGCGCTTGCCGGTTTAGGTGTAGAGGCCGTGGGTGTTCTTACGGTCCAGGGACTTCTGCGCCTTGCCCGGAACCAGGTTCTTGAGCTCCTTGGTGGAGTCAATGGTCTTCTGCGGGGCCTTGACCTGCTTGACGTTCTTCAGGCCAACGAAGGCCAGGATGCCGGCGAGGACGATCATGATCAAGAAGACGATCAGGAACGCTGCCCAGCGGTCCAGCCAGACGGCGAGAAGCTCCGCCAGGAAGAAGAAAAAGAAGAAGGAGCTATACAGTGCGATGGTGCCTGCGCCGCCGAAGAGGCCTGCACCGATGCCGCCCTTCTTAGCGGACTCTGCCAGCTCGGTCTTGGCCAGCTCCACCTCGGAGCGCACGAGCTGGGACATCTGCTCGGTGGCGTTGGAGACCAGCTGGCCTACCGAGGTCTCGGACGAGGACGTATCCACGTCACTCAAAGGGATAGAGTTCACCTTCGGTGCAAATTGATCAGTACCGTCGGTAAAAAGTCCATCGTTGCTCACGATTAATTCTCCTCGCGTTTATCTAAACCTTGTAATGTCCCCAATAATAATGGAATCACTATTATCCCATGGTGCCACGCATACTTAGGGACTTCCACGGCTATCCTAATGGATATGTCAGAAAATGACGCGTTATCCCCGCTGTTTCGCCTGCCGGGGGTGAAAGAAAGTGCAGAAAAGGCCGCCGCTGCCATTGCTCGTGCACACCGCCGACCTGCAGGATTGCGCAAGTTTGAGGTTATCTCTGCGGAGTCCCTCATGCGCGGCGCCCGTGCCAGCGTGGCGCTGGACGGCCACGCCATCCCCCCACATCCGGGACCGGAAGATATGGAAAAAGGGCCGCTGGCCAGCGCTGTCAGCGCCTATTCCGTGGCCGCCCCGGAACTCTTAGATGGCACGGTGCGATCCTTTGCCCGGGCACCGCTGCAGGTACTGGCACGCATTGACGTCGCGGCCGGCGGTACCGGCATTCCGGCCGGCGAGAGCGCGCGCTTGCAAGGGTTAGGCCGGCTCATCGCGCAGGGTGGCGGTCCCGCTTTCGATCTCTTGCTGCCGAGTGTGGTCCATGCCGAGATTGCCGCCGGCGAGTTCTTTGGCCCTCGCAGTGGCCTCGTCGCCCGCGTTGCCTCCCGCCTCGCCGCGGTGCATACGGGCTTTGACCCGCGCGGTTTCGCCGTGCCCGAGGTCTACTACACCCGCCACCGCGCCGAATATGCCGCCGCGGTGGGCAATTATCGCACCGCGCTTGCCGACGCCCTCTTAACCCACCTCGCCGCCTGGGCCGCCGGTGGCAAAGAAGCCGACGCGATTGCCCGCGCGGCCTAAGAGGCGCGCCGTGGGCCCCGCTTGGGCAGGCTAGGGCGGCCCGGGTGCTGGGCGAGCCACAGCCCAGCGCCAATAACTGCCGCGGTTCCTGCCAGAACGGAGGCGCCGATTCCAATTTCCTTGGCGGTTGGTGCAGAAAGGAGCGGCACCGGGTCCTTAAAGGAGCGGATCTCCCAGTGGTGGGCGAGGGCGTGGCGCTTTAGTTGCTTGTCAGGGTTGACGGCGACGGGGTGGCCTACCTTTTCCAGCATCGGGATATCGGTAGCGGAATCCGAGTAGGCGTAGCTGGCAGCAAGGTCGAGGTTTTCTGCCGCTGCGGTCCGCTCCAGGGCCTCTGCTTTAGTGGGGCCCTTGCAGTAGAAGAGCACCTCGCCGGTAAAACGGTCGTTTTCCTCTGCCAATTCGGTGGCGATGACGTGCTCGACGCCGAGTTCCTCTGCGATGATGTCCACCAGCACGGCCGCGGAGGCAGAGACAATGACCACGTGGTGGCCAGCGGCGCGGTGGGCGCGGATAAGCTCGCGGGCCTCGGCATAAATGGAGGGCGTGACCACGTGGTGCATGGTCTCGCGGGCGATGGCGCGCACCTCGTCCACGGACCAGCCCGTGACCAGTGCGGTGAGCTGGTCGCGGGTGGAATCCATGCCTTCGCTGGTTAGACCAGAAAACATATAGGTGGCCTTAGCAAGTGATAGCTGCAGTGCTTCGGCCGGCGAGATGAGCCCGTTGTGGAGGAATTCGCGACCAAACGCATAGGCCGAGGAGGTGGCGATGATGGTCTTGTCCAGATCGAAAAACGCCGCGGTGCGTGCGGGGTCGCCGCCAGCGCGGGTGGTGTCGGCGCGGCGGGGATGACGGGGCTCGCGGGAAGTAGTCATGATGTGCTGCCGAGTGTAGCTGCCCTAAGCGCTTGCTGGTGTAGAAGTGACTGATGTTAACGGTGATTTGTATGCCACTAATGTGGGATTGGGAACCCGCGTGGGGGTGGCGCTGAGTGAACATGCATTCGGTGCAGGTCAGCGCCGTGGCCGTGGAAATCTGCTGTTAGCTGTTGTGATTGGGTGGCGAACATGTCATAATAATGCGTGCAAGGCCCCGATATACTGTGCGGCCTGCCCCGGCTCACCCCCCCGAGGCCGGGTTACTGACGGCCCGCGCGCACACCCCCCCGATGCGCGGGCCGTCACCTATATCTACCGCCGTGCGGAGCGGGTTATCCACAGATTTTTGGTTGAAACGACAACCAAATCGCGCCTACATGGTGACTTCTGGCGGGTTATCCACAGCATTGCCGCCGGAGCCTCGCTGCGGTTGCGCGACTGCTTCAGGCTATGAGGCATGAACGCATTACACCCTGATTCCGCCGTCATCATCGTCGCCATTGGTGACGAAGCGCTGCGCGCCGAGGCCGTTCACGCCGCGGCTGCGACCAGCCACGATGTGCTGACCGTAACCGATCCCCGCGATGTCCCGCGCAGCTTGCCCGGCGCCTATGCAGTGCTGGTTGATTCCCTTATGGCCCGCGTGGTGGCAGCAGCGCGGCGCACCCACACCGCGCCTGCGCCCGTGCTTTTCCTGGCCGCGGACCCCGGGCCGATTGACTACGAGGCGGCGCTCGCCTGCCACGCGGAGAGCGCCTTTATCATCCCCGCCCAGGTGAAGGAGTTGCTGGCGAGCATTGCCGCGGCGGGCGCGCCGCAGGAAGCGCGGCCGGGCAGCGCGACCATCGCCGTGGTGGGCGCGAGCGGTGGGGTGGGTACTTCGACCTTCGCTGCCGCGCTGGCCCGCACCCAGTGCGCAGCCGACGGTCGCGCCCTGCTTGTCGACGCCCGCCCATACTCCGGTGGCCTCGACCTCCTGCTCGGCGTAGAAGCGGAACCGGGGGCGCGCTGGCCGGAGCTTACCGTGGGCGATGGCAGCATCGATGCCGCTGATCTCTACCGCGCGCTGCCATCCACGCCTGATGGGGTAGCGGTGCTCTCCGCCGCGCGCAGCACCGTCGCGGATCCCTTCCGCCTAGAAAAGGATCTGCTCGCGCGGGTGGTAGGCGCGGCCCATGCGGGAGAGGGAGTATGCGTGGTGGATTGCACCCCGGAGACCATCCCGGATGCCTGTACCCACGTGGTCATCGTGGTGGCCGCGGAGGTGCGCTCGGCCGCGTCGGCCGCGCAACTTCTGGTGCGTCTCGATGCCGCGCGGCGCAGGTGCGTGGTGGTGCTGCGGCAACGCCAGTGGGCGTCGTTAAGCGCGGCGGAAGTAGAACGCATCGTCCACAGCACGGTGCTGGCAGAATTGCCAACGCTCCGGGGCCTCACCCGCACGGTAGAAATCGGCGGCCTACCGCAGCGCCTCCCCGCACCCTTGCGTAAGGCCGCCCGCGCGGTCCTCGAGGAGGTCGGCGCATGAGCGAGCATAAAGCAGCACAAGAAACGCTGGAAAAGATGCAGCGCATCATTGCCGCTGAGCCTGACGTGGTACAGGATGCTGCAGCCCTGGCCCGGCGCATTCGCGCAGAGGCCGGCGTGATTAGTGACGTTGCAGTGCTTGACTTGCTGCGCCGCCTGCGCCAAGACGCCACCGGGATGGGGCCTCTCGATGCGGTGCTGGGGCGCGAGGGCGTCACAGACGTCGTAGTAAACGGGCCAGACGCGGTATTCATGGACCGCGGCGAAGGCCTCGAGCGCACTGATATCACCTTCCGCGATGATGCCGAGGTCCGCCAGCTGGCCAGCAGGCTTGCGGCAGCCTCAGGCACGCGCCTCGATGATGCGCAGCCCTTTGCCGATGGCCGCGTCACTCGCCCCGATGGTGTCGTGTTGCGCGTCCACGCACTGCTGAGCCCACCCGCGGTTGCCGGGACTTGCCTGAGCTTGCGCGTATTGCGCCAAGCGCAGACAACCCTGCCCCAGCTTGTAGACAATGGCACGCTGCCAGAAGACATCGCGGCACTGCTGCGCGCCGTGGTAGACAAGCGGATTTCCTTCCTCGTCATTGGCGGCACCGGTTCCGGCAAAACCACCCTGCTCTCCGCGCTTTTGGGAACCGTCTCCGAGCGCGAACGCATCCTCGTCATCGAGGACACCGCCGAGCTCTGCCCACACCACCCGCACTGCGTCAGCGTGGTCTCGCGCCGGGCCAACGCGGAGGGAAGCGGCGAGGTCACGATGTCACAACTGCTGCGCCAAGCGCTGCGCATGCGGCCGGACCGCATCGTGGTGGGCGAGATCCGCGGCCGCGAGGTAGTGGACCTCCTCGCCGCTCTCAACACCGGCCACGATGGCGGCGCCGGCACGCTGCACGCCAATTCCCTCTTTGAAGTACCAGCCCGCATGGAGGCCCTCGCCGCCCTCGGCGGCTTGGACCGGGCGGCGCTGCACTCGCAATTGGCGGCGGCTGTGCACATGGTGCTGACCATGGAGCGCACCCCACAGGGCCGCCGCCTCGCCCATATCGGTGTGCTCGAGGGAAACCCAGTGACCCCGCGCATCATCTGGAGCGCCGAAGATGGCCCGGCAGACGGCTTCGCGGAATTCTCCGCGCAGCTGCTGGGAGAACAGGCCGGGGAGGCCAGCCGTGCTTAGTTACCTCATCCTTGCCGCTGCGCTGCTTATACCCGCGCCCTCGAGTGCCGGCCGCCTGGTCTTGGCCACGCGCCGGGCACAGACCAGCTCCGTGGTTATCCTAGGTGCAGTCTTTTGCGGCAGCCTGGTCTTCTACTCAGTGGGCCGCATCAGCATCGCCATCGCCGCCGCCATTATCGCGTGGTGCGTGTCCTGGTACGTCAAAGACCTAGTGGCCGCGCGGGCAGAGCGGCGCGGCCGCGAGGGACTGGCCGCCTACCTGGGCGTCGTCACCGCGGACCTGCGTGCGGGGGCAACGCTAGCTGGGGCGCTCGCCCGTGGCGTGGAATCCCTGCCAGCTACCACCCCGCGCGAGGTATCCGCAGCACTAGAGTCCACGGCCGCTCTCGCCGCGCGCGGTGCGCCGCCGCACATGGCGCTGATAGATGCGCAGAGCGGCAAGGCCCTGCCAGAACTTCACCGCTTAGGTCACTTATTAGAGCTGTCCACTTACCACGGCATTGCGGTGGCCAGCTTGCTCGACCAAGCCCAAAGCCGCCTCGACGCTTCCCGACGCCACCAGCAATCCACCGCCGCTAGCCTGCAAGGCCCCCAAGCCACCGCCACGGTGCTCGCGTGCCTGCCCATAGCCGGCATCGCCATGGGCGGGGCCATGGGTGCCAACTCCCTCGGCTTCCTTTTAGGCGGCGGATTAGGCGGTATTCTCCTCGTGGTGGGTGTGGCGCTGGCCTGCGGCGGATTCGCCTGGTCGCGCGTCATTATCCGGAAGGCGGCCGCATGACCCCGCTCATCTTTATCGCCCTCGCCGCCCTTATCGGCCTGCCGCCGCATGCCGCCCGCTTGGCACCTGCCAGCGCAACCGAGACCACCGCCAAGACCCCGCGCGATGGCCCGACCGCGCGCGGGGGACTGATAAGCAAGCTCAAGCCCGCCGCACCGCTGGACCCACTGGCAGTAGCTGGCGACGTCGAACTTTTCGCAGCATGCCTGGCCGCAGGGCTATCCGTGCACGGCGCCACCACCGCGGTGGCCCGCACCGCGGATGCTCAGACCAAGGAACTGTGGGAGACCGTCGCCGCGCTGCTCGGCGTGGGCGTTCCCGCGCAGTCCGCGTGGGGCCACATGAAGGGCCATGCGGGGCTGGAGGACTTAGCGCAGCTTGTCATCATGTCGGGCCAATCCGGCGCCACCATCGCGGCCGGATGCCACCGAATCTGTACTTCTTTGCGCGCGGAAGCATCCGCCCATGCCACAGCGCAGGCGGAGCGCGCAGGAGTATTCATTGCCCTCCCGCTGGCGGTGTGCTTCCTGCCAGCATTCATCGTTCTAGGCCTTGCGCCCGTAGTCATCAGTTTGGGCGCACAACTTCTCTAAACCTCATGTGAAAGGACACTAATCATGCACGCACTTAATAAGTATTCCCAGCTCATCCGCAATGACGAGGGGATGAGCACCATCGAATATGCCATGGGATCTCTGGCGGCCGCCGCGCTTGCCGGGGTGCTCTACATGGTCATCAACGGCGGCGGGGTGGTCGATGCTATTGAGGGCATCATTACCGACGCCCTCTCGAATACCCCGAGCTAGCGACGCTCTTTAACCGCGGCCGGCGGGCCCAGCCTGCCGGCAGAAAGGAGGAAAGATGCACAGGGTATTTGATGACGATGGCTCCGTGACCATCGAGGCCGCCTTGGCTTTAAGCTCCCTGGTCTTGGTCGCGGCGGGAATCGTGGGTGCCATTGCCACGCTGGCATCCTATATCGCCGCGGTGGACATGGCGGGCGCGGCCGCGCGTTCGCACGCCATCGGCGTCGAATACCATCCCCCGCGCGAGGATGCCCAGGTCAGCGTGGAAGAAAGCGGTGGGTTGGTGAGGGCGTCGGTAAGCGTCGATGCCCCCGTCGGCACCATGCGCTCTGAGGCGGTATTTCCGGCCGAGGTGGGCGGAAATGAGTAGGCCGAGGCGCTGCGGCGAGGAAGGCTATGCCACCATTGCCGCGGCCGGTATCATCGTCGCCATCGTGAGCCTGCTGCTTATCGTGGCGGCAGTGGGCTCGCGCGTGGCCGCGCGACACGAGGCTCAGGTGGCGGCCGACCTCGCGGCGGTTGCCGGTGCCTGGGCCCTCGCTACGGGTGAAGATGCTTGCACCGCCGCGCGCGATACCGCCGCGCTTAACGACGCCACCTTAGAAACCTGCACCGAATCCGGCCGCGACGTCATCGTCACCGCCACGGTCCGTGGACGGTCCACTCAAGCGAAGGCCGGGCCGGTATGACCTGGCAAGAAGCAGTAGTGCGCCTTATCCCCACCGCAGTGGCAGCCGTAGCAGGCTTTATCGCTTGGCGGGAATACCGCCGAAAGAATTACTGGATGGTATTTTCTCCCCACAATTCTGGGATTATTATCGGACGTTGAAGGAGATTCCCCTTTTATTAACACGCTGTGGGATTTTGCCCAAGAGTTTAAAGAGGGTGAGCTCGACAAATCTGCCCCGAAAGAAGAAAGAGGCGATGCTCCATGAGGCATCCGCAAGGCTCGCCTTTTTACGAGCCGAATCCGGAAGTGCGGCGCACTCGCGCACGTGCAGCGGCGGAAATTCAGCGCATCATATTGGAGCGGTTTCCTCATCGGCGTGAGGAGCTATTGCAGCGCAGCGCCGACTATGAATACGCGCGGGCGCAGCGAGTAAATGAAGAAGAAGGCAAAACCGCTTAAGTTGCGGCTAGCCCTGCGTCATGGTGACCAGCGCACCCAGTAGCTTGATGGCGCCGTCCTTGCTCAGCGGGTTATTCCCGTTTCCGCACTTGGGCGATTGCACGCACGATGGGCAACCGGCTTCGCACGGACAAGAGCGCACCGCCTCGAAGGTGGCCGCGATCCATTCGGGGAAGCGGCGGAAGCCTTCCTCGGCAAAACCGGCGCCGCCGGGGTGGCCGTCGTAGACAAAGACGGTGGGCAGCTGGGTATCGGGGTGCAGCGCGGTGGACACGCCGCCGATGTCCCAGCGGTCGCAGGTGGCGATAAGCGGTAGCAGGCCAATGGCGGCGTGCTCAGCCGCGTGCAGCGTGCCGGGCGTATCGGAGGCGGTAACCCCCATCGCGGAAAGCGCCATCGGATCGATGGTGTAGGCCACCGCCCGGGTGACCAGGCGTTGTTCGGGGAGATCGAGGGGGATATCGTCGCCAATGGTGCCGTCGGCAAGCCGCACCTGGTAGCCGGTGACGCGGTCGGTGACCTCCACCTCCACGTCCGCCACCCACAGTCCTGGGGAGTAATTAACCAAGTGATCGGCCTCGCGCAGGATGCGGATATCCGTGGTGGAGCGCGGAGTCGTGGAATAGTCCGGGGCCTCGGGCCGTGCGAGTGCTAGGTAATCGCTTAAGATGAGCTCCTCGATGACAAAACTTTCGCCCTGGTGCAGGTACACCGCGCCGGGGTGGACTTGGCTGGTAGCGCGGGCGGCGTCGATGGTGCCGAGCAGGCGGCCGTCGGAGGAATCCACAATCATGACTTCTTCGCCCGCGCCGCCGCGCAGCGACACCGCGGTATGCGCCGTCTCCGGGGAGAGCTCTTCCGGCGCATGGGCGGCGATGGGCACGGCGAACCAGCCGCGCGCGCGGCGGCGCAGCAAGCCAGATTCGGCCAGCTGGTGAACCACGTCTTGCGCGCCCCAGGCGGCAATCGTGGCATCATCCAGCGGCTTTTCCACTGCGGCGCAATAGACGTGGCCGAAGAGGATATACGGATTGGCCGGATTGAAAACGCTGGCCTCCACCGGCCGGCCCAGCAGGGCCTCGGGGTGGTGGACCAGGTAGGTATCCATCGGCTCATCGCGGGCAACGAGCACCACGAGCGAGCCCTGCCCGCGGCGGCCGGCACGCCCGGCCTGCTGCCAAAAGCTCGCGACGGTGCCCGGGAAGCCGGCCGTGACCACGGCATCGAGACCGCCGACATCGATGCCCAGCTCGAGGGCGGAGGTGGTGGCGACGCCGAGCAAGGAGGCGTCGTCAAGCGCGCGCTCCAACTTGCGGCGGTCCTCGGCCAGGTAACCGGCGCGGTAGGCGGCGATGCGCTGGGCAAAATCGGGGCGGCCGAGGCTACCGGAGAGCACCTCGGCCGCGCGCATGGCCACCACCTCGGCCGAGCGGCGCGAACGCACAAAGGTCATGGTGCGCGCGCCCTCGGCGATGAAGGAGGCCATCATCTCGGCCGCCTCGGTGGTGGCGGCGCGGCGCACCGGCGCCCCGTGCTCGCCCTCGGCGCCCTCGATAAAGCCCGGCTCCCATAGCGCCACGGTGCGCGCGCCGGTGGGGGCGGTGTCCTCCGTAATCGCGCGGGCAGGCCGGCTGGTAAGGCGCTGCGCATGCCGGCCCGGGTCCTTCATAGTGGCCGAGGCATAAATTACCGTCGGCCGCGAGCCATAGTGCGCGCACAGGCGCAGCAGGCGCCGCAGCACCAGCGCCACGTTCGCGCCAAAAACGCCCCGGTAGGAATGGCATTCATCGATGACAATGAACTCCAGGTGCCGCAGGAGCCGCGCCCACCGCGCATGGGCCGCTAGCAGCGACATATGCACCATATCCGGGTTGGAAAAAATGAACCGCGAATGATCGCGCACGCCCGCGCGGGATTCCTGCGGCGTATCGCCGTCATAGGGCGAGGGCACCACGCCCTTGAGCGCCGGAATGCCCCGGCACAGCTCGAGCACCGCCTGCAGCTGGTCCGATCCCAGCGCCTTGGTGGGGGTGAGATACAGCGCGCAGGCGGTCGGCTCCTGCGCCAGCCGGCTCAAAATGGGCAGCTGATAGCCCAGGGACTTACCCGAGGACGTACCGGTAGAAATCACCGCATCCTCGCCGGCCCAGGCGGCCTGCGCCAGCTCTGCTTGGTGGCTATACAGCTTGCCGACGCCCCCTTCGACCAGCTTGTCCTTCAATTCCGGCAGCACCCATTCGGGCCACTCGGCATACTGCGCGCGCTGCGGCGGCAGGGTGGTGTGAAATGTGAGAGTGGACTCATCGAGGCGGCGCTGGATGAACTCGAGCAGCTCTTCTCCTAGGGGATTATCCGTTTCCGGGTGAGCCAATTTCTACCCCCTCATGAGTTAGGCCTATCGCTTTGGCGTGGAACGTGTCACACTGATATGAGGCCAATGATGTCTTGGTGCGGTGTTTACACTTTAAGGTACTGCTAAAGGACGCATTTACCGAACCCCTCGGCGCGGAATCGCCGCACCGCCAATCAAGAAAAGGACTGCACACCATGGCACAAGGAACCGTTAAGTGGTTTAACTCTGAAAAGGGCTACGGCTTCATCGAGCGCGCGGACGGCGAAGGCGATATCTTCGTCCACTACTCCGAGATCCAGGGCAGCGGCTTTCGCACCCTAGAAGAAAACCAGCAGGTCACCTTCGAGGTAGGCTCCGGACCGAAGGGCGAACAGGCCCAGTCCGTGTCCGTCATCTAGGCGGCCGGCTCCCTCGCTCAGGCCTTTCTGCTCAGGCCTTCCCGCTATGGCGTTTCGGCGTAGCCGCGGCGGGTATCCCACCACTCGGTGAACTTATTCTGCAGTTTCTGCAGGCCCACGCCGATGATGACGGCGGCGATGATGCTGACCACCACGGCCAGCACGGGCGAATTGGAAAAGGCCATGCCGCCCAGGTAGCCAATGGCGAGTGCCTGGGCCGCCCAGAGCGCGACGCCGATGGTGTCGAAGAAGACAAAGACGAGCCACGGGAAGCGCATCGACCCCAGCAGGATGGTCATAAATAGGCGCGCTGAAGGAATGAAGCGGGCAATAATAATGGCCGCACCGCCGCCGCGGCGCATATTGCGCTTGACCCAGTTGAGCCCCTCGTAGGCCTTCGATCCCTTAGGTACGCGCTGGAGCAGGGGCATGAAGCGCGTGCCCAGCAGGAAGCAGAGATTATCGCCCATCATGGCGGCAATGAGCGCTACGAAAAACATGGTGGGCAGGTGCGGAAAGCCCTGGGAGCCGGACCAGGCGCCGGCCATATTGAGCGGGATTTCAGAAGGCAGCACGGGGAAGAAGCAGTCACCGAAGATCAGCACGCCGACCAGCGGGTAGATCCACTCTGTGGACATGACGGTTTCGATCCACATAGTGATGGTGTCAACCATGAATCCTCCGCGGGCGTCGTCTTGGGTGTGCTATCGTGCCCCACAATGCTTTCACAGCTACTGGGCGTTCTAAGTAGGCCAGTATAGACCCGTTCCGTGGGGGTACATAGTGCCCCTGAAAACGGCCTTTTGGCAGAACCGCGTATATGGTGCGAGAAAGGAAACGCAGATCAACTGTGTACGCTAGGGGCGATTGCTGAAAGCGTGCATACCTTATTGTTCGCATCATCGAAAGGGATGAAGTCGAAGTGGCAGAAGCAGCCGGGCCGGGAAAGACCTTGGTGATCGTCGAGTCGGCGACGAAGGCGAAGAAGATTCAGCCTTACCTCGGAGATAACTACATCGTGGAGGCCTCCGTGGGCCATATCCGCGATCTTCCCCGTGGCGCTGCGGACGTGCCGGCTAAGTATAAGAAGGAATCCTGGGCGCGCCTCGGCGTGAACCCGGAGGATGACTTCGCACCGCTGTATGTGGTGAGCCCCGATAAAAAGAAGAAGGTCGCGGACCTCAAGTCCAAGCTGAAGCAGTGCGACCAGCTCTACCTCGCAACAGACCCCGACCGCGAGGGCGAGGCCATCGCCTGGCACCTGCTCGAGGTGCTCAAGCCCAAGGTCCCGGTGCGCCGCATGGTCTTTAACGAGATCACCAAGTCCGCGATCCTGGAGGCCGCGGACAATACCCGCGATCTGGATTACAACCTTATCGACGCCCAGGAAACCCGCCGCATCCTCGACCGCCTCTACGGCTACGAGGTTTCCCCGGTGCTGTGGAAGAAGGTCATGCCGCGGCTTTCTGCCGGCCGAGTGCAGTCGGTGGCCACCCGCGTCATCGTCGAGCGCGAGCGCGAGCGCATGGCGTTCATCTCCGCGGACTACTGGGATCTGGCCGCCACGCTAGATACCGGCGCTGCGGACGCGGACAACCCCGCTACTTTCGACGCCCGCCTTACCGCCGTCAATAGCAAGCGCGTGGCCTTGGGCCGCGACTTTGATGACCGCGGAAACGTCAAGAGCAAAGACGTCATCGTCATCACCGAGCCCCAGGCCAAGGCGCTAGAAACCGCGCTGCGCGGTGCGGATATGCAGGTCGCTGGGGTCGAACACAAGCCCTATACGCGCAAGCCCTATGCGCCGTTTATGACCTCTACGCTGCAGCAGGAGGCCGGCCGCCGCCTGCACTTTACCTCTGAGCGCACCATGCGCATTGCGCAGCGGCTGTACGAAAACGGCCATATTACTTATATGCGTACGGACTCCACCTCGCTCTCCAAGCAGGGCCTGTCCGCCGCGCGCAACTCCGCTACCAGCATCTATGGTGCAGAATACGTCTCTGATTCCCCGCGCGTATATGACCGCAAGGTGAAAAATTCCCAGGAGGCCCACGAGGCTATCCGCCCGGCCGGCGAGTCCTTCGCCACCCCGGGCCAGCTCTCTGGCCAGTTGGATGCGGAGGAGTTTAAGCTCTATGACCTGATTTGGAAGCGCACCGTCGCCTCCCAGATGGCCGATGCCAAGGGAACCTCCATGAAGGTCACCGTAGCCGGCACCGCCGCCACCGATAAGGGCAGCTACGACGTGGAATTTTCCGCCACCGGCCGCACCATTACCTTCCCCGGCTTCCTGAAGGCCTACGGCGCGGACGACGCCAAGGGGGACAAGAAGGGCGAGACCCGCCTGCCGCACTTGGAAGAGGGCCGCGCCCTGACCGCCAAGGAGGTCTCCGCCGAGGGCCACTCCACCAACCCGCCGGCGCGCTATACCGAGGCCAGCCTGGTCAAGAAGATGGAGGACCTGGGCATCGGCCGCCCGTCTACCTACGCGTCCATCATCAAGACCATCCAGGACCGCGGTTATGTGGTCTCGCGCGGCAATGCGCTGGTGCCTTCGTGGGTTGCCTTCGCCGTCGTGGGCCTGTTGGAGGAGAACTTCACCGAGCTGGTGGACTATGACTTCACCTCTTCCATGGAAGACGAGCTAGACCAGATTGCCACCGGTATCGAGGACGGTACCGCCTGGCTAAACGGCTTTTACTTTGGCAACGCCGAGGCCAACGAGCAGAAGGCGGCTTCCATTGCCCGGCACGGCGGCTTGAAGTCGCTTATCGACGTCAACCTAGAAGCCATCGATGCCCGCAAGGTCAACTCCCTGCGTCTTTATACCGATACCGAGGGCCGCGACGTCTTCGTCCGCGTGGGTCGCTATGGCCCGTATATCGAGCGCGCCGTTGGCACTAACGACGACGGCAGCATCGAGTATCAGCGCGCTAACCTGTCCGAAACCGTCACCCCGGATGGCCTGAACGAGGAGCTGGCGGAAAAGCTTTTCGCCACCCCGCAGGGCGGCCGCGAGCTGGGTGAGAACCCAGAAAACGGCCGCATGATCGTGGCCAAGGAAGGCCGCTTCGGCCCCTATGTCACCGAGGTCGTCCGCGAGGATGAGCGGGAGAAGGCCGAGGGTGAGGCCGAGGAGATCGTCGCCAAGGAGCGCGCTGAGGAAGACAAGCAACGCGCCGAGGAAGGCAAGCGCGCCAAGAATTGGGAAACCAAGACGGCCGCGAAGCAGAAGGAAAAGCGCGTCAAGGAGTACATCGAGAACAAGCTCAAGCCGGGTACGGCTTCGCTGTTTAGCTCCATGGAACCTTCCACCGTGACTTTGGAGGAGGCCCTTAAGCTGCTTTCCCTGCCGCGCGAGGTGGGCGAGGACGACGGCGTGATGATCACCGCGCAGAACGGCCGCTATGGCCCGTATCTGAAGAAGGGCACCGATTCACGCTCGCTGGCTAAGGAAGAGCAAATCTTCACCGTCACCTTGGATGAGGCCCGCCGCATCTACGCCGAGCCGAAGCGTCGCGGCCGCGCAGCGGCTCAGCCGCCGATTAAGCAGCTGGGCGATAACGACGTCTCCGGCAAGCCCATGACCGTCAAGGACGGCCGCTTCGGCCCGTATGTCACCGATGGCACCACCAATGCCTCCCTGCGCCGCGGCGATGACCCGGAGCAGCTTACCGACGCCCGCGCGAACGAACTCCTTTCCGAGCGCCGCGCCAAGGAAGCTTCCGGCGAGACCAAGAAGAAGTCCACCAAGAAGTCCTCTAAGAAGACGACGAAGAAGAAGGCGACTAAGAAGGCCACCAAGAAGTCCACGAAGAAGGCTGGCAAGAAGGCAACTAAGAAGCCTTCGCCCGGCACGAAGAACGTGGTAAAGGCCGGCTCGCGCAAGAAGTAACCGCGTAAGGTGGCGGGCATGAACGATTTTCTTGCCCGCACCCAAGAAGGCGCTGCGGCCCTGCGGCGCGCCGTCACCGACATCAGCGCGCGGCCGCAGCTTTTGGCCTCGGTACGCGAAGAGCCCGCCGTTGGCGCCGGAGTCTTAGCCGGGGCTATCGCCCAGGTGGAAAAGGCCCGCACCCTGACCCGTCCTTCGGTGCTCGGCGTGGCGGCCGTAACGGCGAGCCATGCCGCCTATGCGTGGAGCCTGTATCGCCGCGGCGCGCGCAATGATGCTCTGGGTTGGGGCCTGCGCGCGGCCGCGTGGGGCGCGGGCGTTGCCGCCACTCGCACACAGCCGACGGCCGCTGCGGTCGCGGTGGGCGGCGCGGCGGTGCTCACGACCTCGGCAATGGCGGGAGATCCAGCGCTGCGCACCGATGCTGGCAAAGGCATGAGCCACGGCGCCAACCTGCTCGTTGCGGCCGAGGGGCTGACGGCCCTGCGCGCGGCACTCGCGCAGCACTATCGCGGTAAGCGGAAGCAGGGGGCGCGCTTGTTATGCGCGGCCGAGGCGGGTGCCCTAGCGGTCGGCCACCTGCTGCTGATTGATGGCCTGTGCCGCACGCGGTAGCTGCGGCTGCATCGTCGGACCATAGGACAGGCGGCGGTGCACCGCCTCGAACGGCCCGCGGAGGTCGAAGACTTCCAGCACGCAGGCCCCGATAAGCGTAGCCAACCACACCGCGAAGGCCAGCGCGGCCTGGCCGAAGGCGCCCAGATCGTGGCCGAAGTTCAGCGTGAATGGGTGCACGAGGCAGAAAAAGAGGATGGACTGCCCTACGTAGCCGCTCATGGAGCGCTTGCCCAGCGCCGCGAAGGGCCACAGTACCGCGGGCAGCGGTGCGCCAGCCGAGAGCCTTTCTTGCACTGGCTGCAGCACCAACGCGAGCCCGGCCAGGATGCCGGGGCCAGTGAAGACGCCGATGAAAGCGTTGGCATTATTGGCTGCATTCGCCCAGCGCTGCTCGATGACCCCAAGCGTGCTCAAAGACCACAAGGCGCCGATAACCACGGTAATGATCACCGCGACGGCCACCCAGCGGAGGAGGGTGGGGCGGTGAGAGGGGACGTCGGCAAGCACGCCTTGGCGCGCCCACACAAAGCCCACCAGCATGACGGGCAGGTACATCAATAAAATGATCGGCGTGGCCAAAGCCTGGCTGCCTAAGGTGACAAGCTGGCTGAGCAGCAAATCGGGGTAGGACTCGATGGTGCCGATGCCTTCCGTAGCCACCACGCCGCGGGGATCCATAGCGCCGGAAATGAAGGCCACAATCCCGCCCAGCGCGCACAGTGCGAATAGAATATAGGCCACGAGCATGAGGGAGGAATCCCGCTTGCGCAGCAGGAATGCAATTACGATTCCGGCCGCGCCATAGAAGAACATGATGTCGCCCCAAAACAGCAGCACCATATGCACCGCACCCATCACTGCCAAGAAGGCATAGCGCTTGGCGATGACCCCGCGCGCCGCCCGCACCGGAAATCCGCGCCGCCACAGGCTCAGCGCGATGAGCCCCACACCAAAGCCCAGCAGCGTAGAAAACATGGGCAGGCCGCGGTTGTGGACAAAGAAGGCGCCGAAGACGACGGCGACCTTGTCCCACGCGCTGCCGTCGATGATGCCACCGAAATAGCTGCCCGGCCGGTCGGTGGTGATGATCCACGCCGTGGTCATATTGGCCATGGCGATGCCTAGAAGGGCCATGCCGCGCGCCACATCGGGCACGATCATGCGGGGCCGGGGAGCTGAGCTCACTTAAAAACCTCTTTATACCTCGGAACGTTCTGCCAGGGTAGCGCGGATAGGGCGAGCCAGCTGGGTCATGCGGTGACGGCCGCGCAGCTCAATGGATTTCATCATAGTCCAGCGGGCCTGCTCGGCCTCATTGGCGGTCTTGAGTGTGGCGGCGTTGGTAAGAACCTGGCCCGGGGTGTCCTTGGCCAGCTCGGTCAGGCGCGCAGCCTCGTTCACGGCGTCACCAATGACGGTGTATTCGAAGCGATCCGCGCCGCCGATATGCCCGGCCACAACGTGCCCCGCCGCCACGCCAATGCCCGCCTGCAGCTCCAGCCCGCGCAACTCGCCGCGCAGCTCGCGGGCGGCCTGCAGCGCCATGGAGGCGGAATCATAAACATTGAGCGGCGCGCCAAAGACAGCCAGCGCGGCATCGCCTTGGAACTTGTTAATGATGCCTTTATTGCGGTGCACCACCTCGACGACGTGCTCGAAGAACTTATTGAGCTCCTCCACTACCTCCTCGGGGGAGTGGTTGACGGCGAAGGTAGTAGAACCGATGACGTCAATGAAGAGCACAGCGACTTTGCGGTCCTCGCCGCCCAACTCGGGGCGCTCCTCTAGGGCGCGCTGCGCCACCTCGGCGCCGACGTAGCGGCCGAAGATATCGCGCACGCGCTGGCGCTCGCGCAGACCGCGCATCATCTCGTTGAAGCCGGCCTGCAGCACGCCCAGCTCGGACCCGTCATAGATATCGACCTCGGCATCGTTCTCGCCACGGCGCACCCGGTTAATGGCGTCCTGCAGCTCCACGATCGGGTCCACCACGCTCATCACCGCGAAGCTAGTACCGATAAACCCGGTGGCCAGAGCGGTAAGTGCCAGGGCCGTGATGGCGGGAACCAGGTCTCCTGCGGTGCCGGAGAAGAGCCCGGTGCGCTGGGCGATGAGTACGAGCAAGATACCCACCAGCGGCACGGCGGAGGTCATCAGCCAGGTTGAAATGAGGCGGTACTTGATGGGCGGCTCCAGGGTGGCATCCTCAAAGCGGCGCGCCACTGCCTGGGCGGCCACCGGGCGTACGAGGCGCTCTGCCTGCAGGTAGGTCAAGATGACCACCACAAGGCCGGCCAGGGTGGCGGATACGCCCACGACGAGCCCGAGGCTGCCGGATTCCCGGCCGGAAATTACCACGGCCAGGATGATGCCGATGAGCCACACCGCGGCCGCCACCACGGATTGGTAGACGGGGATGCGCAGCACCAGGTTGCGCACCATATTCGGATCGTGCTCGTCCGGGTTGCGCTGCCAGTCCAGCACCGGGCGGAAAAGCAGCAGGGTGACGGCGATGCCGATGACCACGGCAAAGATGAGGTACACCGCGGCGACGCCCATCAGGCTGGGCAGCTCGGCGGCAAAGTCCTTAATCTCCGGCATCGGCAGGAAATAGAGGACAAAGGTCATGATGGCGATGGCGCCGATGAGGTTCGCGCCCAGGACTAAGGCGGCGTAGACCGGCCATTGGGTACCCATGAGCCATCGTGCGCCGCGCAGTAGTCTGTTCATGCTTTCATACTTTAGTAAGACCAGTAGGCTAGGGCGAGTGAATACCGGAAGCGTTGCGCAAAGATTGGCAGATACCCCAGGTGTGGCCCGCACTATCCTGGGCGCCGCCCGGGCAGCTCGGGGGATGCCGGGGGCAGACCCGCGGGCGATGAGCCATTCCTGGCTATTTACCGGCCCGCCGGGCTCCGGCCGTTCCTTGGCCGCCATCGATTTTGCGGCCGCGCTCATGTGCACGGACCCAGAGGAACCGGGCTGCGGCCGGTGCGAGGCCTGCCGCGCGGTGCTAGAAACCAAACAGCACACCGATCTGGTCCTCGTGGATCCGCAGGAGGTCATCATTCCCGTGGATACGGTGCGCGAGGTCATCGGCCGCGCGGCGAGCCTGCCCACGGTGGCGCCCTGGCGCGTGGTGATCTTCAATAACGCTGACCGCCTGAACAATAACGGCGCGAATGCCCTGCTCAAGACGGTGGAGGAGCCGCCGGCGCGCACCGTGATCATTATGTGCGCGCCTTCCGACGCCCCCGAGGACTTCTCCCAGACCCTCCGCTCGCGTTGCCGCCACCTCTACATTCCCTCCCCGTCGGTGGAGAGCATTACCGCCCAGTTGGTCAGCGAGGGCGCCTCGGATCACGACGCCCACTTGGCCGCCCTCACCTCCCTCCGTCACGTCGGCCGGGCGCGGCGCCTGGTCAACGATCCGGCGGTGCAAAAACGCCGCGCGGTGGCCATCAACCTGGCAGAAGAGGTCTTCCACGGCTCCCAGGGCTTCCAGGCGGTGACCTCGCTGCTGAAATTGGTGGACTCGGAGGCGAAGGAGTCGCATAAGGAACAAGAAGAAGCCGAGCTGGCGAAGCTGGAGCAGACCCTCGGCGTGGGTGCGAAGGGCAAAGGCGCGGCTAAAGCGCAGCGCGACGCCCGCTCCGCCATTAAGGATCTGCAGGACCAACACAAGAAGCGAGCGAAACGCCGCGTGATCGACAATCTGGACCTCGTGCTTGTTGATCTCTCCGGCGTCTACCGCGATGCACTCATACAGAAGGTGGGCGCGCAGGTGGATCTCACCCACCCGGATTTTGCTGGACTTTCTGGTGAGATCGCGCAGCGCGTGAGCGAGGAAGGCTTGCTGGACTGCCAGGCGGCCATTACGTTGTGCCGCGAGCAGCTGACCCAAAACGTCGGCACGCAGATTGCTTTCGACGGGTTGGTGGGCCGCCTGCGCCGCGCGTGCCTGTAGGTGGGGCCCGATTTCTATTCCGTGGCACCCCTAGGTTAGACTTTCTCTTGCTGCACTGGCGTATGCCGAGCAGCGCGCCGCCTTAGCTCAGTCGGTAGAGCATTTCACTCGTAATGAAAAGGTCGCGAGTTCGATTCTCGCAGGCGGCTCCACAGTGGCCGCAGGTGTATAGCCTGCGGCCTTTCGCGGTTTCGGGGACAGCGGGTTGTGGGTGTAGCGCGCTAAGCCTCGCCGTGGTTATTGAGCAGGCGCGGGACCACCTTGCCGGTGGCGTTGCGCGGAAGCTTGGCCAGGAAGTGCACGTCGCGCGGCACGGAGTGATCGGCGAGCTTGGTGCGGACCCAGTCGCGGATGGCGTCGGCGGTGAGGGCCTTTCCGGCGGCGTCGGCAGTAGGCACCGCCCATACGGCGATGCGCTGGAAGGTCTCGCTATCCTCTACGCCGCCGGCATGCACCTCGTGGATGCCGGGCATGGCCTCGAGGACCTCGGTGACGGACTGCGGGTGGACGTTCTCGCCGCCGACGATGATCATGTCATCGGCGCGGCCGACCACGTGCAGGAAGTCGTGCTCGTCGATGTAGCCCAAGTCTCCAATAGAGATGAGACCGTCCACCTTATTGAGCCGCAGGTTCGGGTTGGTGTAACCGGTCATGGCGGTGGAGTTGTTCAGGTAGATCTCTCCCACCTCGCCGCGCGGCACCGGGTGGCCTTCCTTATCGAGGATGCGCAGCTTCGTGCCGGAGGCCACGCGGCCGGCGATGGTGGGGTTGGCGGCCACCTGGTCCATGGTGGCGGTCGTCGCGAGCGCGAGCTCGGTGGATCCGTACACGTTGCATAGGATGGCGCCGAAGCGCTCATTGGTCTCCTTGACCACCTCCGGGGTCAGTGCATTGCCGGCCGAGGCGATGAATTTCAGGCTCGAGGTATCGAACTCACCGGCTGGGTCCCGCTCCACCAAGCGCTTAAAGAAGATGGGGGAGGAGATCATGCCATCGAGGCGGTAGCGCTGGGCATCGTCAAGCACCTGCTCCGCGTCGAATACGCGGCGGGTGACGATGGTATTGCGCAGGCCCAGCGCGATATTGATGCAGGCCCAGCCCCAGGTGTGAAAAATGGAGGCGGTGAGCTGCAGGCGCTGGTCGGCGCGCCACGGAATCGTATCCACGATGGAGGCCAGCACCACCGGCAGGGTCGGCTCCGGCCGGACAATTCCCTTCGGAATACCCGTGGTGCCGGAGGACATGAGCACGATTGGGCCGTGCTTGGGGAAGCGCGGCAGCTCCACGGCCGGTGGGTTCTTTACAATCTTGTCCAGCTTCGGCAGATCGCTTGCGCCCGTATCGTGCGCGATGATGACCGGGATATCGGTGTCCACGCGGTCGATGAACTCATCATCCACGACGAGCACATTGATGCCATTCTCCTCGATGCAGCCGGCCAGCTGCTCCGGGGAGGAGCCCACGTTGAGCAGGTAAATAGAAGCGCCCACATATCCCTTGGCACCGAGCGGAATGATGATGCCGCGGCCGTTGCGCGCCATCACGCCGAGGCGAATCTCGGGCAAGTCCAGCGAGCGGAGGTAGCGGGCGAAGCCCTGCGTGTGGGTGCGCAGCTGGCGGTAGGTGAGGGTGCCGTCGTCGTCGATAAGCGCCAAGCGCTCCGGGCAGGCGAGGTAGCCCTGTTCGATCTCGCGCGCGGTGGTGAAGCGGTAGCGGGCCAGGTTCGGCAGCAGGTTGAGCTGAGCCTTCGCGCCGCCTTGGTGGCTGACGAGTCCGGCGTTAAGTAGCGCCGGCACGAACCGGCCGAGGGCTGCAGCGTGGAATGTGAAATCAGAAAAATTCACGATCGGGAAAGCTCCAAATTAGCGAAGATAACGAAAAGATAACCATGGACGATATCGTGAGAGAGGCGGGCGGTGTTGCCGCCAACTCGAAATATGTTACAGAAGTGGCTACAGTTACCTGAAGTTACTGGTGTTTCTAGAAAAGGATCTTATGAAATCTCTGCAGCTCAAAGTCCTCTCCGTGGTGGCGTCCGCGCTGGCCGTCGTAGGCGTGGCTGTCGCGCCGCAGGCCACCGCCGCGGAGCGCAACCTAGTAGCCTTCGGCGATTCCGTCCTTGCGGATCCAGATGCCGGCTCCTACTTCGCCCACCGCTTCGATCCCTCTAAGGGTGTGGGCGTGGATTGCCCGAACTCCAATAATTACGCCAAGCGCGCCGGCGCCAAGCTGCGCCTTCCGGTGCGGGACTTCTCCTGCTCCGGCGCCGTGTCCATGTCCCGCGGCCCGCAGGTTTCTCAGCAGGTGGATGCGGCCATCCGTACCGGCGCGCTGAGCCCAGCCACTAACCGCGTGGTTATCACCACTGGCTTTAATGACACTTACAACCACCGCGATATGAGCCTGCCGCAGATTCGCAAGCAGTTCGCGGACCGCACCGCCCCGCAGATCGAGCGCATTAAGCGCGCGGCCCCGAACGCTCGCGTTCAGATCGTGGGATACCCCACCATCGGCACCGGCCCTTATTACTGCCTCTTCCACTTCGGCCCGCGCCCGGCTGATTCCACGTTCCTGCCGGGTATTCAGGACTTTGAGAATAAGGCCCAGTGGATGCAGGTAGATCTGGCGGCGCGCACCGGCGTGCAGTTCTTGGATATGAAGCCTTCCACCCGCAATAACGGCATGTGCGCCGATGCAAACCAGCGCATGTGGGCTGGTCTGGTGGACTTTAGTGCTGGCGACGGCAACCTGCCCATCCATATGAACCAGCGCGGCCACGAGCATGCGGCCAACGTCATTGCCCGCTCTTAAAAAGAATTTTCAATAATGCGCCGGTTTTGAAAATATAGGTACACTCGGGCGCATGACTGTAAAAGCTGTTATTGCCCGCTCCAAGGGCGCGGAAGTCGAAACCGTCAACATTGTCGTTCCTGACCCCGGCCCTAACGACGTCATCGTGCGCGTCCAGGCCTGCGGTGTATGCCACACCGACCTTGCCTACCGCGATGGCGATATCGAAGACGCCTTCCCCTTCCTGCTCGGCCACGAGGCCGCAGGCGTGGTAGAAACCGTAGGTTCTGCGGTTACCCACGTGGAGGAAGGCGACTTCGTCATTTTGAACTGGCGCGCCGTGTGCGGCGAGTGCCGCGCCTGCAAGAAGGGCGAGCCAAAGTACTGCTTCAATACCCACAACGCCTCCAAGAAGATGACCCTCGAGGATGGCACCGAACTTACCCCTGCGCTGGGCATCGGTTCCTTCGCGGAGAAGACCCTGGTCCACGAGGGTCAGTGCACCAAGGTGGAAGACACCGACCCAGCCGCCGCTGGCCTGCTGGGCTGCGGCATCATGGCGGGCCTCGGCGCTGCCGTGAATACCGGTGACATCAAACTCGGCGAGTCCGTTGCCGTCTTCGGCTGCGGCGGCGTTGGCATGGCGGCCATTGCGGGCGCCAAGCTGGCAGCCGCGGCAAAGATCATCGCCGTGGACATTGACGAATCCAAGCTGGAAACCGCCCGCGAATTCGGCGCGACCGATGCTATCTGCTCCAAGGACCTGTCGGAACAGGAAGTCATCGACGCCGTCCGCGAGCTCACCGGCGGCTTCGGCACCGATGTTTCCATCGACGCCGTGGGCATCCAGCCCACCTGGCGCCAGGCCTTCTACTCTCGCGACCACGCCGGCCGCATGGTCATGGTGGGCGTGCCTAACCTCACCGACCACGTGGACATTCCGGCCATCGACCTCTACGGCCGCGGCGGTTCCATCAAGCCTGCGTGGTACGGCGACTGCCTCCCGGAGCGCGATTTCCCCGCTTACGTAGCGCTGTCCAAGGCCGGCAACTTCCCGCTGGACAAGTTCGTCTCCGAGCGCATTGCGCTTGACGACGTCGAGCAGGCCTTCGCCACCATGAAGTCCGGCAAGGTCCTGCGTTCGGTGGTGGAGTTCTAATGCGTATCGATAGCACGGTTACTTCTGGCAAGTTCCGCCTCGATGGCGGCGAGTGGGACGTGGACAATAACGTCTACGTCGTAGGTGATGACTCCAGTGTTTATGCGGTGGACCCCTCCCACGACCTCGATGCGGTAGCAGAGCTCGTTGGCGATCGTCGCGTGGAAGGCATCTTGCTCACCCACGCGCACAACGACCACTGCGAGCTCGCTCCCGAGGCCGCCAAGCGCTTCGATACCGAGGTCTACCTGCACCCAGACGATGACATGCTGTGGCAGGAGTCCAATGGCGATGCTCCGTACACGCCATTGGCGGACCGCGGTCAGTTCGATATTGGCGGCGAGAAGATTACGGTCTACCACACCCCGGGACACTCGCCGGGCTGCGTGGTGCTGCATGTGGGCGAGACGCTGCTGTCGGGCGATACGCTCTTCAACGGCGGCCCCGGCGCCACCGGCCGCAAGTACTCCGACTTCGATGTGATCATCGAGTCGCTGAAGAACGTCGTCTTCACCCTGCCGGAGGACACCAAGGTCCTGCCAGGGCATGGCGATGCCACCACGGTGGGCGCGGAGGCTGCGCGCATCGACGAATACATCGAGCGCGGCTACTAGCCTCTAGTACGCCCGCAGGTACTCGCCGTAGCCGGACTTGAGTAACGGCTCGGCGAGTTTTTCTAGCTGGGCGCGGTCGATGAAGCCGGCGTCGAAGGCGGCCACTTCTGGTGAGCCGATAACGATGCCGGTGCGTTTTTGCATCACCTCGACGTAGGCGGAGGCCTCGCTCATCGAGTCCACCGTTCCCGTATCGAGCCACACGCTGCCGCGGTGCAGGCGCTGGACATTGAGCTCGCCGCGGCGCAGGTACTCCTCGTTTACCGCCGTGATCTCCAGTTCACCGCGGCCGCTGGGCTCGATGCCCTTGGCTATCTCCACGACGGAGTTGTCATAAAAGTACAAGCCCACCACCGCGTGGTTCGACCGCGGTACTTCCGGCTTTTCCTCGATGCTGAGCGCATGGCCTGCGGCGTCGAATTCCACGACACCATAGCGCTGTGGATCCGAGACCTCGTAGGCGAAGATGATGCCGCCCTCCGGATCTTGGCAGTGGGCGAGCTCGCCGCCGAAGCCGTGGAAGATATTATCGCCGAGCACCAGCGCGACGCTGTCGTCTCCAATAAACTCCTCGCCAATCAAAAAGGCCTGCGCGAGCCCCTCCGGCCGCGGTTGGACCGCGTAATCGATCATGAGCCCGAGCTGCGATCCATCGCCAAAGAGTCGCTGGAAGGCCCCCGCATCCTCCGGGGTGGTGATGATGAGGATTTCCCGAATACCCGCCTGAATGAGCGTGGTGAGCGGGTAATAAATCATCGGCTTGTCATAAATGGGCATGAGCTGCTTCGAGATGCCCTTGGTAATCGGGTAGAGCCGCGTGCCGGAACCGCCGGCCAGGATGATGCCTTTCATTTAATCCTCCGGGTACAGCGCCAAGTACAGGGCAAGGGCCGCGCGCCAATTCTGCGGCTTGAAGCCCGTAGCCTCGATTTTATCTAGCGCAAGCGTCGACTCCTTGGGGCGCGGCGCCTCTGGGCCCGCGATCTCGCGGTACTGCTCGGTGCTTACCGGAGTGACCTCGGCCGGGTCGTGGCCGAGCCCGATGAACACGGCCATGGCTATCTCATCGCGGCCCACGGTATCGCCCGAGTTGGAGAGGTTATACACGCCGTAGTCCGCACCGGAGTCGAGTAGGTGGACGATGCCCTTGGCCAAGTCCTCAGCAAACGTGGGCCGCCCGCGCTGGTCATGGATGACCTTCGGCTCCACACCCTTATTGGCCAGCCGGCGCATGGTGGACATGAAATTCTCGCCATCGCCAAAGACCCAGGAAGTGCGGATGACGTAGTGCTGCGGCGCGGTCTGCGCGGCGGTATCGCCCGCGGCTTTCGACGCCCCGTATGCACTGAGCGGCGACGGTAGCTCCTCCTCGGTGTGGACCTCGTTAGTGCCGTCGAAGATATAGTCGCTCGACACATGCACCAGCGTGATCTGGTTTTCTGCGGCGATGCGCGCCAGCCGTGCGGGCGCTTCCGCATTGACGGCCCAGGCGGCGGCGCGGTCGTTTTCGGCGCCGTTGACGTCGTTATACGCCGCGCAATTGATGATGGCGGAGTACTGCTTCCAATTCCGTTCTGGTGGGTCGGTGATGTCGAAGTCGGCGTGGGAGCAGAATTCGGCGTCGGTAAGCAGGCGCTTCAGCGCCCGCCCCAGCTGCCCGTTCGCGCCCGTGACGAGGATGCGCCGGGCGGGCATCGGGCTCACGTCTTCAAGAGCGGGGTGCTGCGTGTCCTTCTCCGAAATCTCGGTGGGCTCCAGCGGCCAGTCGACGATGTTGAGGTTCACCGCGGCATAGCGAGCCTCGGCCGACCAGTGCTCATTCACCAGGTAGCAGTAGGAGGTTTCCTCCAGTGCCTGAAAGCCATTGGCGACGCCCCGCGGGACAAACACCGCAGTCTCCGGCCCTACCTCGTGGGTGACGACCTCACCAAAGCTTTCCGACCCCTCGCGCAAGTCGCACCATGCGCCGAAAATCTTGCCCTGCGCCACCGAGACGAGCTTGTCCCACGGCTCGGCGTGCAGGCCGCGCGTAGCACCGGCGTGGTTGAAAGAGATATTGTTCTGCACCGGCTGGAAGCTCGCGAGCTCTGGCGCGAGGCCGGTGAATTTTTCGCGTTGCCAATTCTCCTTGAACCAGCCGCGGTTATCGCCGTGCACGTCGAGGTCGATGATGAGCAGCCCCGGGATGGCGGTTTCGGTAATACGCATATCTACTGTCCTTGCTGCTTGTAGCGGGCTTCCACGTTTTCTTTCTCGGGCTTCCACCAGCCTTCGTTATCGCGATACCACGCGATGGTGTCTTCGAGACCGGCGCGGATATCCGTGAACCGCGGGGTCCATCCCAGCTCGCGACGCAGCTTGGCGGCGTCCATGGCATAACGTTGGTCGTGGCCGGGGCGGTCCGCCACGTGCTCATAGAGCGCGCGCCCATTGCGGGTGTGGCCCATGATTTCGCAGATCAGCTCAATGACCTGCTTATTATTAATATCTTCCTGGTCCGCGCCGATATTGTAGGTCTCGCCGATGCGGCCCCGCTCGAGGATGGCGAGCACCGCTTCGTTGTGGTCATCGACGTGGATCCAATCGCGCACCTGCTCGCCCGTGCCATAGAGCTTGGGGGTGTGTCCGGAAAGGATATTGGTGATCTGGCGGGGGATGAACTTCTCGATGTGCTGGTAAGGCCCGTAATTATTGGAGCAGTTTGAGATGGTCGCGCGCAGTCCGAAGGAGCGCACCCATGCTCGCACGAGGTGGTCAGACCCCGCCTTGGTGGCCGAGTAGGGGCTGGAGGGAGCGTAGGCGGTGTGCTCGCTAAATTTGGTCGCTGCTCCTATCTCGAGGTCGCCGAAAACTTCGTCGGTAGAGACATGGTGGAAGCGCGTATCGTGCTTCCGGCAGGCCTCCAGAAGGGTGAATGTGCCTACGAGGTTCGCGTGGATGAAGGGCGAGGGGTCGCGCAAAGAATTGTCGTTATGGGACTCGGCGGCAAAATGAACCACTACATCGGCAGCTGCGACAAGCGGTTCTACGGTGGCGGGATCGGCGATATCCCCCTCCACGAGGTCAATATCGAGACCGGCGAGGTTGGCGCGGTTTCCGGCGTAGGTGAGCTTATCGAGCACCGTAACGCGGGTATCGGGGCGCGCCTGGCATATTAGGCGCACGAAATTGGCGCCGATAAAACCGGCGCCGCCAGTGACGAGCATCGTTTGCATGGTTATCCAGTGTAGGGCAGTCGGGCGCGCGGCTGTGGCAGGCCGCGGGCCCCGGTCAGGCCGCGCCCGGGGGCGACGGCGGTGGCGAAGGCGGATCGGTGAGCCTGCGGGCGGGGGCTTGTTCCGCCGCGGGGTGGTCGTTGACCTCCACGGTGGGCGATAAGCCGTTGGTGTGGGCGGCTCGGTAGCCTACCCGGCCCGTGTCGGGGTCTCGTTCGGCGTGTCCCATTCCGTTGCGGCCATCGCGGTAATCGTTATTGTCCACGTGGTGCCGGCGGCACAACAGAGTGAGGTTTTTGAGGTCGGTGGCGCCACCGTGAGACCAGGCCTGGAGGTGGTGGACGTCGCAGTCCTGCCACGGGCGGTTGCATTCTGGGTGCGTGCAGACGAGTTCGGAGGCTGCGAGAGCGAGCTTCTGCCAGAGGGACGCGGTGCGCTTGGTGCGGCCAAGCTCGAGGGGAAAGCCCTTGTCATCCACGGCACAGAAGAAATCGTGCCGCGCGCCGCCGAGGCGGAGGAGGTCGAGCGGGGTGAGCTCGATGCCGGTGCTGGTGGCGAAACGGGTATCCCCGCCCATCGCTTCCAGCTCTTCCAAGGTAGTGGCGACGAAGAAGGAGCCGAGACCGTCGGAGTTCTTTTGGGTGGCGGAAAGATAGCTCGATAGCGCAGCGGTCAATTGGTCCGCCATGCGTTGGGCATAGGTACGGGTATCGTCCTCGGGACTGAGGTCCGCGCTGCCCTTATTCTTTGCGGGCGCGAAGGCGCTGGCGAGGATGGCCGCTGCGGAGGCATCGAGGTAGCCGGAGATGTGCACGCCGCCGTCAGCATCTTGGCGGGAGATGCTAAAGCGGCGTTTGCGGGTAGCGGCGTGCGGATCGGGCTCGCCGGCAGGGTTGAGAGCGTGCTTATTCGCTTTGCGGATGGCCTTGCGCAGCCACTCGCGCAGGGAATCGAAGGAACGACGCTTGGCCTGCTCGAGAGCCTGATTGCGCAGTTCGCTCGGGCCGGGGATGGCGTACTTGCTGAGGCTGCGCAGCTCGTTTTCGATGAGGTTGAGGATGCGCTCGGGGATAGGCTCTTCCTCAAAGAGCTTCTTGCGGCGCTTCTCCTCCTCGCGGTGCTCGCGGTCGGCGCGGCGGCGGGATTCCTCTTCGGCTCGGGCGCGTGCGGCATCGTCAGCATCGGGGTCCGCAGGGGGAGCCGGATCCGGATCGGGGATGGGTGCGAAGAGGTTGCGTCCATTGCGGAGGCGGGCGGCGGCCTCGGCATCGGTAAGGCCTAGACGCGTGGTCAGGTAGTCCTTGGCCTTGGAAGAACCAACGCGGCGGCCGGCGTCATCCCGCTCCGCGATGAAAGCGAAGGCGGCGTCGATGGTGGACTTATTGCCTAGCGCCCGCTCCAAGTGTTCGAAATGCGAATGAAGAAGCTCGAAGGACAGATCGGAAGGATCCTGCATGAGGCTGCGCAGCTGGGTCAGCCCAGTGGCAACCTGTGCGATGGCGGAGTCTATCTCCGCGTGCTTGGTGGTATGCATGATCCCTCCCTTCCTTTTCGTTTACATGTTCTATCTTACCCAGATAAAACACCCCGTCAACAGGAAAGAAGGGATTGGTCAATAGATTAGACATTCCCCAAACAAACGCAGTCAAAACCCCGCAAAGCGGGGCCAAAACCACTAATTCGGGAAGGGAGGAAGGGCCTTCTGGTTAAGCCAGGCGTCTACGGTGGCGTCGAAAAGCGCGGCGTCAGGAGCGGCGGCGCGGAAGTCATCCAGCAGCATGGAAGGCTCTACTACCGAGTGTTGGTGCTCGGTGAGGTAGCTGCGGAGGGTGCTAAAGAAGGCGTCGCCAAGCAGGCGGTGAATGGCATGTACAGCCAAGGCGCCGCGCTTATATACGCGGTCATCGAACATATCGCGCGCACCCGGATCAGAAACGGTGAGGTTCTGCGCCTTGCGTCCCAGGACGTTGTAGTGGGAACGTGCCGCCTCGCGCGCGGTGGTCTCGCCCTTGTGCTCGCCCCATAGCCACTCGCTGTAGCAGGCAAAGCCCTCGTTGAGCCAGATATCCTTCCACTCGCCCAGGCCCACGGAATTGCCAAACCACTGGTGGGAAAGCTCGTGCGCAATAAGGCGCTCGAAGGCGTGGTCACCCTTAATATGGTTGGAGCCAAAGATGGACAGGCCCTGCGCCTCCAGCGGGATTTCCAGCTCATCTTCCGTGATGACCACCTGATAATCCGCAAATGGGTAGGGGCCATAGAGGGAGGAGAAGAAGTCCACCATTTCCTGCTGCTGGGCAAACTCATTCAGCACGCGATCGCGCAGTGCGGCCGGCGCCCAAGCGCGCGTGGAAGGTCCCAAATCAAAATTAGAGAACTCTCCTACCTGCACCGTCGCCAGATAGGTGGCCATGGGCTGGCGGGTGCGGTAGTGCCAGCGCGTGGTGGAACCGCCCGCCCGGCGGGAGACAAGGTCACCATTAGATATCACGATGAAAGGATCATCGGCCGTAATGATGATGTCATAGAGTGCCTTGGCAGAAGGCGTATCGTCGCAGGGGAACCAGCTCGGCGCGCCATTGGGCTGGCTGGCCACCAGCGAACCGGACTCGGTTTCTTCCCAGCCGATCTCGCCCCAGGTGGTGCGGATCGGCCGCGGGCTGCCGCCATAGCGAATCACCAGCTCAAACTCCGTACCGGCCGCAATCTCCTCTGCAAACCGCAGGCGCAGCTTCCCGGAGGATTGGCGGAATTTAGCCACCCGCGGCGCGCCCTGTGCGGTCACGCGCCGGGCCACCATCGCCCCGCCCAGATCCAGGGTTAGGGACGCCAAATTCTCATCGGCCCGGATAGCCAAAGTAGCCTCGCCGTGGAGCAGGTTGGGCTCCACGCGGTAGGTCAGATCCAGCGTGTAGTGGGAAACCTCGAAACCGAGATTAAAATCCACGCCGGTATAAGGATCAGTGTGGGCACGCGAAAGGGCGGTAGGAAGCAACTTCATAATGCTGCAAGCCTACCGCCCTTTCAGCCGTGGAAAGAAACGAGCTTATTTATTGAAAGCGCGCTCGAAGACCGGCCAAGAATCCTTGAGGTCCGCAATCCAGTGCGGCCAGGAGTGGGTGCCGGTATTGCGGAAATTATAGGTTGCCGGGATGCCAGCCTGGTCCAGCTTGGCCTTGAAGTTGTGGGTGCAGTAGTTCACACCAGCCTCGATGGCGCCACCTTCGACCTGCAGCTGAGCGGAGCCCACAGCAGCGATAGCAGGGTTATTTCCCTTGCCCACGTGATAGGAGAAGGTATCCTCCTTGCCTGCCAACCCAGAACCAGAAGAGATGTACAGCTCCGTGCCACGCAGCTTTTCGTGGTTCATCATCGCGTCGTTATAGCGGTTGGTAGGAGAGCCGAACGGTCCCCACATCTGCTCCGCGGTAGCGCCACCGCGGTTGACGGTAAGCTCAACGGCCTTGTGCTCTACCGGGTAAGCGGTGGCTGCGCAGCCGGCGTAGGAACCAACGGCGTCATAGAAGCCCTGGTTGTGCTCCGCCAGCAGCAGGGAGGAGGTTGCGGACATGGACATGCCCGCAATAGCGCGGTGGTTATCGGCCTTGATGTGGCCCTCGATGGCGCCCGGCAGTTCCTTGCTAAGGAAGGTTTCCCACTTCTGCGGGCCCTTGAGGTACTTGGAGTTCGGCTCGGATACCCAGTCGGTGTAGTAGGAGAAAGCACCGGCCTGTGGGATGACCACGTTGACGTTCTTGGAGTGGTAGAAATCGACGGCGTCAGAAAGCTTCAGCCAGTCCATGTCCTGCTCCGCGCCGCCTGCACCGTTGAGCAGATAGATGGTCGGGCGGTTCTCATCCTTCGCGCGAATGACGGCCAGCGGAATCTTGCGGTCGTTCATGGCAGGGGAGGTGGCCTGCAGCTTTTCGACGCGCGGATCGTCCTTGTACTTCTGGTACCAGGTCAGCTGCTCCAGCTCTGGGGTGACCTCCAGTGGGGCCAGGGTGGACTGGGCGGCGTTGCCCGCTACCTGCTGCGGGGTGAGCTGTGCGGCGCCCGCTAGCGGGGCGCAAGCCAAGCCTGCACACACGGCGGTGGCGGCCAGGATGGAGCTAAGACGCTTCATAGTGCTTCTTTCCTGTAGTTATGAACTCGCTGATTATACTTCTGCGCTACTTATTCCGCGACGCCGGCAGCCTCTGCGGCTCCAGCAGCCTCTGCACCCTCTGCGCCCTTGCCCTCGACAAAGTCCTTGTCCGGGGACTGGTCAGCGGCGCTCGGGGCGTCCTTAACCTGCGCATCTTCCTCGGCCTGCGGCGCATCGATGGAAAGCTCGTTGGGCTTTACCTCCGGCTTGGCCGGTGCTTCTGCAGCGTCCTTGGCAAAGCCGCGCTCGAAGGTTGCCCAGGAGGTGAAGAGATCATTGCGCCAGCCCGGCCAGGAGTGGGTGCCGGTATTGCGGAAGTTCCAGTCCGCCTTCATATCCTGGGAATCCATCTTGGCCTTGAGGTCGTGGGTGCAGGAGCTCATGGCGGCCTCAATGACGCCGCCCTCGACGATGAGCGTGGACGAGCCCTTAGCGCCCCAGTCATTGGCGCCGCCCAAACCACTATTCACGGAGACGTAGGTCTCGGATTGGCCCAGGTTCTTCGGGTTAGCGTTCACCAGAGCATCGTTGTACACGTTGTACTCGCTGCCCATGGCACCCCACATCTGATCGGCCGAGCCCCCGCCGCGGTTCACGGTCAGCTGGGTGTACAGGCGCGGCAGTGGGCGAGAGGTAGCCGCACAACCGGAGAAGGAGCCCACGGCGTTATAGAAGCCCGGGTTGTGTTCCGCCAACAGCAGGGAGGAGGTCGCGGACATGGACATGCCGGCAATCGCGCGCTTGCCATTGCCACCGATATGATCTTCTAGAGCGCCTGGCAGCTCCTTAGTGAGGAAGGTTTCCCACTTCTGCGGGCCCTTGAGGTAGCCGCTATTCGGGGAAGATACCCAGTCGGTGTAATAGGAGAAGGCACCGGCCTGCGGGATGACCACGTTGACGTCCTTGGACGTGTAGAAGTCCACCATGTCCTGTACGCCTTCGGCCTCAGGGTCGATGTCGTGGTTGGTGGTGGCGGTCAGCCAGTCCATGCCCTGCTCGGCGCCGCCGGCGCCGTTGAGCAGGTACAGGGTGGGGCGCTTCTTATCAAAATTGCCGTCCGGGGTGATGACCGCAAGCGGAACCTCGCGGCCGCCCATGGCGGCGGAGGTGGCGGTCAGGGCCTTAACGTGGTTGCCGTAGTGCTTGCCCTGGCCGCTCTTGTGGCCGAAGGCGTAGCCCTTCCACTTGTCCTTAGATTTCAGCTCGGCAATATCCACCACGCGGTTTTCACCTTCGGTGGTGATGGCGTAGTTGATGTTTTCCGCATCCGCTGAGTCGGTGAGGTTTACCTCGCGGATGGTGGACGGGGTGGCGTCACCCTGGATCTCGGCCGGCTCGACGGCGGAGGCGATAGGGGTGGAGAGGACTCCTGCCGCGATGGCGATGCCTGCGACGCTGGAGCCGATAGAGCGCAAAGTATGCATATTTTTAGCTTCCTCGAGTTAAGAGAATCTTCTCAGTAGGTATCGTTCCGCATAGCGGGAGTGTTAGCAAGACTCTATGCCTTAATAGCCCTTTTAATGTAGCAAAACCTGTGACGCATGTGGTTTGTGTGTCATAATTCTGAACGCAGCGCGTATGTAACGGTGGCGCTACAATCTCCGCTAGTACTAAACGTGTGAATAATGCGGTCCCCAACCGCGGGCCCATCCCTCGCTCTAGGTAAGTAAAAACACAGAAAGAAGCATAATGAACGTTTTCGATTCCATCCTCGTGTCCATCAACGAAGTTCTGGGCCAGTTCCTGCACACCGGTTCCTCCATGTCCTCCACCGCTGCACTGGCTCTCGGCCTGTTCTAAAACGCCGAGTCCATAGCCCTGCGTGGGGGCGTCGCGCGCTTGCCGACGCCACCGTGCAGGGCCTTTGTGCGTTTTACCCCCGAAGCGTGGGGTACTCGGGCACAAGAGTGTGACCCAATGCGCGACATGGAGGGGAAAGTTACGTATCCTAAAGGGCGTGACTAATGAACATTATGACGTAGTAGTACTCGGCGCGGGCCCTGGCGGCTACGTGGCCGCCATCCGTGCAGCTCAGCTTGGTAAGAAAGTTGCCGTAATCGAGAAGCAGTACTGGGGCGGTGTCTGCCTCAACGTAGGCTGCATCCCTTCCAAGGCGCTGCTGAAGAACGCTGAGGTTGCCCACACCTTCAACCATGAGGCCAAGGACTTCGGTATTTCCGGCGATGTCTCCTTCGACTTCGGTGTTGCCCACAAGCGTTCCCGCAAGGTTTCCGCGGGCATCGTCAAGGGTGTCCATTACCTGATGAAGAAGAACAAGATCACCGAGATCAACGGCCTTGGCTCCTTCAAGGACGATAAGACCATCGAAATCACCGATGGTGATGACAAGGGTAAGACCGTCACCTTCGATGACTGCATCATCGCTACCGGCTCCGTGGTCAAGTCCCTGCCGGGCGTAGAGCTCGGCGGCAACATCGTCTCCTACGAGGAGCAGATCCTCAACGATGAGGCCCCGAAGTCCATGGTCATCGTCGGCGCCGGCGCCATCGGCATGGAATTTGCTTATGTTCTGTCCAACTACGGCGTGGACGTCACCATCGTGGAGTTCATGGACCGCGTCCTGCCGAACGAGGACAAGGACGTCTCCAAGGCCATTGCCAAGGAGTACAAGAAGCTTGGCGTTAAGCTGCTGACCGGCTACAAGACCACCTCCGTCAAGGACAACGGCGACAATGTCACCGTTGAGGTCGAGTCTAAGGACGGCTCCAAGCAGGACACCCTCACCGTGGACCGTGCCATGATCTCCATCGGCTTCGCCCCACGCACCGAGGGCTTCGGCCTGGAGAACACCGGCGTTGAGCTCACCGAGCGCGGCGCCATCGCCATCGATGACACTATGCGCACCAACGTGGACCACATCTATGCCATCGGTGACGTTACCGCGAAGCTGCAGCTCGCCCACGTTGCTGAGGCCCAGGGCGTTGTCGCCGCAGAGACCATCGCCGGCGTGGAGACCCAGCTTTTGGGCGACTACATGAACATGCCGCGCGCTACCTTCTGCAACCCGCAGGTCGCTTCCTTCGGCTACACCGAAGAGGCTGCCAAGGAGAAGTTCGCTGACCGCGACATTAAGGTCGCTACCTTCCCGTTCTCCGCTAACGGCAAGGCTGCTGGCCTCAATGAGACCGCGGGCTTTGTCAAGCTCATTGCGGACGGCGAGTACGGCGAGCTCATCGGCGGCCACATGGTGGGCTCCAACGTTTCCGAGCTGCTGCCGGAGCTGACCCTGGCACAGCGCTTCGACCTCACCGCTGAGGAGATCGGCCGCAACGTTCACACTCACCCGACCCTTTCTGAGGCCATGAAGGAAGCTGCCGAGGGCATCGGCGGCCACATGATTAACCTCTAAGCAGGGCTGCTTGCCGACGTCGGCCTTTCTCCCACCACCGCCTCAGTAGCGCGGTGGGAGGCTAGGGCCTAGGCGCACCACAACGGCAACAGTATCGGCACCGCTGATCCTCCCCCGCCCGCACTGGGCAGGGGTCAGGGCACCGCGGTGCCGTTGCTATATGTACACATAACGCGCGCAACCCTCACTGCTACTCGAAAAATTTTCGAGTAGCTTTCGAGTAGCTTTCAAGTACTACTAAAGCGCCAGTTCAGGACGATTTTTACTCGAAACGAGCTCTTTCGAGTAGTTTTCGAGTAGCTTTCGAGTAGGTCGATTGGTGCCTAAGGCGCTAGTAGGGTGCAACGGCGGAGCGGTGGGCATCGACGTTGATGACCTCGTTGATGGGTGGAAAGGCGCGCTGCGCGCAGTTTTCGCGCGGGCACGTGCGGCAGCCGGAGCCGATGGGGGTGGCCGAGGAGAGATCGGTGAGATCGAGGCCTTCGGCGTAGACGGTGCGGTCGGCGTGGCGGGCCTCGCAGCCTAGGCCGATGGCGAAGAGCTTATCGGTATCGCCAAAACGCCCCTGGTGGTGCTGGACGGCGCGCGAAATCCACAGGTAGTTGCGTCCATCGGGCATTTGCGCCAACTGGCGGGAGATAATGCCGGGCTGGGTGAAGGTCTCGTAGACATTCCACAGCGGGCAGGTGCCGCCATTATTGGAAAAGTGCACGCCGGTGGCGGATTGGCGCTTGGACATATTGCCTGCGCGGTCGACGCGGACAAAAGTAAAAGGAATGCCGCGGAGGTTATCGCGCTGCAGGGTGGACAGGCGAGAGGCCACGGATTCATAGCCCACGCCGAAGACCTGGCAGAGGTATTCCACGTCGTAGCCGGAGCGCTCGGCTTCGGAATGCATCAGCGCATAGGGCATTACGGTGGCGGCGGCGAAGTAGCTGGCCAAGCCGCGCTGCGCGAGGTTGCGAGAAGCATCCGAGGTAAACGGCTCTTCCTCCACTAGGGAAGCGATATCGTCCCCGGCCTCGAGGAAGCCCAGCTCCGCGGCCATGCGGAAGGCGCGCTGGCCTTCGCTCAGGCGCGACGCGAGCCGGAACTCGCCGGTCTCGCGGTCAAAGCTATGCAACGTGCCATCCATCTGGGAAGTGATGTGGATATCTACGTTGTGGCGATCGCGCAGGCGCTGGGCCAGGGCGTGTTCGGTGTCGCGAATGCCGAAGTGGGTGACCGAGAGGGCGTCGGCAAGCTGCTCTGCATGGTGGTCTAGGTTGTCCAGGTAGTTCTGGCGGGCGTAGAAGAAGTCGCGCACCTCGTCGTGCGGCATGGATAGGGCCTGGGTGGCCTCGGTGGTGCGGCGGGCATCGGTGGCCAGCGAGAGCTTATCGCGCACATTGCGGTAGCGGCGGTGGACATCGACCAGCGTGCGAGCCACGGTGGGGTGGTTATAGACCAGCTCGGAGAGCTCCTGCAGCTCGACGGGGGAGGGGCAGAGCTCCTTGTCTTGGATGACGTCCTGGATCTCGGCAAGAAGGCGGGAGTCATCGTCGCGGGAGAAGAAGGTGGCGTCGACGCCGAAGACCTCGGTGATGCGCAGGAGCACCGGGACGGTGAGTGGCCGGACGTCGTGCTCGATCTGATTGACGTAGCTGGCGGAGAGCCCCAGCGTCGCAGCAAGGGAAGCCTGACTGAGATCGCGCTCACGGCGAAGCTGGCGAAGGCGGGATCCCACATACGTCTTACTCATGCCGGCAAGGTTACTGGCTGGCCTGCGGGTGTGCACCCTAATTGCAAAGATCTTGTGAAGAATGTTCACCCGCCTGTGGGCTGCATGTGGGTTTCATGCGAAAGTTTGACACATAAAGGGGTAAGCTGGTCACTCTAGTAACACCGGGTGACCAAGTTCACAACTGCGGAGAGAATTACGCAACGTCAATATTGCGGAATTCCGAGCAGCCAAGGTAGTGACGTTTTGCCCCAAGGCTTCTAAGGCAACCCTTACCTAAAAGAATTCTGACTTTAACCGTACCGCCGTACCGTTAGGCGAAACGCTGCAGGAATTGACTAGTAACCAGCGGTTAAGCCCAGTTAAAGTGAGGGCGACAATGGAGGTGTCATGACTTTAAGAAATCCGGACCGTGAGGCAGTAACTCACGGCCACATTACTAACGAACCAATCCGCCAGAAGCCGGGAGTGCCCTCCTGGGTTCTGAAGCTCATCATGGCCGTCACCGGCCTGCTCTTCGCCCTCTTCGTTGTTGGCCACATGGCCGGCAACCTGAAGTTGTACTTGCCGGCGCACGGCGGCGAAGAAGCACTAGATGAATACGGTGCATTCCTGCGCTCCATGGGCGAGCCGTTGTTCCCGCATGAGGGTGCATTGTGGATCATTCGCGCTGTCCTGCTGGTTGCCATCATCGCCCACATCTATGGCGCGATCGCTTTGACTGCCCGCTCCAAGGCATCCCGCGGCAAGTTCAGCCGCAGCAACCTCATGGGTGGCCTGGATTCCTTCGCCACCAAGACCATGCTGGTCTCCGGCCTGGTTCTGCTGCTGTTTATCATCTTCCACCTGCTGGACCTGACCATGGGCGTACAGCCCATCGCTCCAGGTGACTTTGCAGAGGGCGCGGTGAAGGCCAACATGATTGCAACCTTCAGCCGCTGGCCGGTCACCATCGTGTACGTGATCGCCATGTGCTTCCTGTTCCTGCACCTCACCCACGGCATTCGCCTTGCCGCCTCTGACCTGGGTATCACCGGTGCGAAGTGGCGTCAGACCTTCCTGATCTTGGCGTACGTCATCCCGGCCGTTGTCTGCATCGGCAACATCGTTATGCCTTTGTCCGTTGCCCTGGGCTTGGTCAGCTAAAGGAGTTAGAAACCCATGACTAATACTGAACTCAAGCGCGAGCACCCTAAGTTCTCGCACCCACAGTCCATCGTTCCGGGCGTATCTGCCGGCAACATCCTGGAATCCCACGAGCCGCACGGCGTGCCGATGAAGGATATGTGGTCCCACCAAAAGGACCACATGCAGCTGGTCTCCCCGCTGAACCGCCGCAAGTTTGAGGTTCTCGTGGTTGGTACCGGCCTGTCCGCTGGTTCCGCTGCGGCCGCACTGGGCGAGCTGGGCTACAAGGTAAAGGTATTCACCTACCACGATTCCCCGCGCCGCGCGCACTCCATTGCCGCGCAGGGTGGACGTCAACGCCTCCCGTGCCAAGAAGGTGGACAATGACTCCGCCTACCGCCACACCAAGGACACCGTGAAGGGCGGCGACTACCGCTGCCGCGAGTCCGACTGCTGGCGCCTGGCAAACGAGTCCGTCCGCGTCATCGACCACATGAACGCCATCGGCGCCCCATTCGCTCGCGAGTACGGCGGCACCCTGGCTACCCGTTCCTTCGGTGGCGTGCAGGTCTCCCGTACCTACTACACCCGTGGCCAAACAGGTCAGCAGCTGCAGCTGTCCACCACTTCGGCGCTGTACCGCCAGATCGGCCTGGGCAACGTGGAGCTCTTCGCTCACAACGACCTGCAGGACATCATCGTCTACAACGACAACGGTAAGAAGCGTGCCGGCGGCATCGTTACCCGCAACCTGATTACCGGTGAGCTCAAGGCCTTCACCGGCCACGCAGTTGTGCTGGGTACCGGCGGCTACGGCAACGTCTACCACATGTCCACCCTGGCAAAGAACTCCAATGCCAGCGCCATGATGCGTGCGTACGACAGCGGTGCTTACCTGGCTTCCCCGGCCTTCGTGCAGTTCCACCCGACGGGCCTGCCGGTCAACTCCGATTGGCAGTCCAAGACCATCCTGATGTCGGAGTCCCTGCGTAACGACGGCCGCATTTGGTCCCCGAAGAAGGAGGGCGACGACCGCGACCCGAATACCATTCCGGAAGAAGAGCGCGACTACTTCTTGGAACGCCGCTACCCGGCATTCGGCAACCTGGTTCCGCGCGACGTTGCTTCCCGTGCCATCTCCCAGCAGATCAACGCCGGCCTGGGCGTTGGCCCGCTGCACAACTCGGTGTACCTGGACTTCCGCGACGCCATCGAGCGCCTGGGCAAGGACAAGATCCGCGAGCGCTACTCCAACCTCATTGAGATGTACGAAGAGGCCATCGGCGAGTCTGCTTATGAGACTCCGATGCGCATCGCCCCGACCTGCCACTTCACCATGGGTGGCCTGTGGACGGACTTCAACGAGATGACCTCCATCGACGGCCTCTTTGCCGCCGGTGAGTGCTCCTGGACCTACCACGGTGCTAACCGCCTGGGTGCTAACTCCCTGCTTTCGGCTTCCGTCGATGGCTGGTTCACCCTGCCGTTTACCATTCCGAACTACTTGGCTGACCACCTCAACGAGGAGAAGCTGGCCGAAGATTCCCCAGAGGCACAGGCAACCCTGGCGCAGTCCCAGGAGCGCATCGACCGCCTCATGGGCGTGCGCGGTGAGAACCCGCACGGTCCGTCCTACTACCACCGCCAGCTGGGCGATATCCTCTACCACGGCTGCGGTGTGTCCCGTAACGTGGAAGACCTCAAGGCCGCCATCACCAAGATCCGCGAGCTGCGCGAGGACTTCTGGGCTAATGTCCGCATCCCGGGCGAGGCCAATGACATGAACCAGGTGCTGGAGTACGGCCTGCGCGTTGCCGACTACCTGGACTTGGGTGAGCTCATGTGTGTTGACGCTCTGGACCGCGATGAGTCCTGTGGCGCTCACTTCCGCGAGGACCACCTCACCGAGGACGGCGAGGCAGAACGCGATGATGAGAACTGGTGCTTCGTTTCCGCATGGGAGCCGGGCGCAAATAAGAACGAGTTCATCCGCCACGCCGAGCCGCTGTACTTTGATTCGATCCCGCTGATGACAAGGAACTACAAGTAATGAAACTGACACTTGAGATCTGGCGTCAAGCCGGACCGACCCAAGAAGGCCATTTCGAGACCGTCCAGGTGGATGACGCCTCTGAGCAGATGTCCATCCTGGAGCTGCTGGACCACGTTAACGAGGGCTACATTGAGCGCGGCGAAGAGCCCTTCGCCTTCGCTTCTGACTGCCGTGAGGGCATCTGCGGTACCTGTGGTTTGACCGTCAATGGTCGCCCGCACGGCCCTGGCCAGAACACCCCTGCCTGCCAGCAGCGCCTGTTCAACTTCACCGATGGCCAGACCGTCAAGCTGGAGCCATTCCGTTCCGCTGCCTACCCCGTCATCAAGGACATGGTCGTAGACCGCGCGGCACTGGATCACGTCATGGAGCAGGGCGGCTACGTCTCCATGGATGCTGGTACCGCTCCGGATGCGGATACCATGCACCTCAACCACGAGACCGCCGAGTACTCGCTGGACCACGCTGCCTGCATTGGCTGCGGTGCCTGCGTTGCTGCCTGCCCGAACGGTGCGGCTCACCTGTTTACCGGCGCGAAGCTGGTGCACCTTTCCCTGATGCCACTGGGCAAGGAAGAGCGTGGCCGCCGTGCTCGCAACATGGTCGACGACCTGGAAGCCAACTTTGGCCACTGCTCCCTCTACGGTGAGTGTGCCGATGTCTGCCCGGCTGGCGTTCCGCTGACTGCAGTTTCTGCGGTTACCCGCGAACGTGCACGTGCTGCTTTCCGTGGCAAGGACGACTAAGCTAAGGTTATTCCGTAGGAATACTAGGAACGAGAGAAAGACAGAAAGACTCCGCCATGAGCGATAACACCCACGCAGTCGCTGACTACGCCAGCGAGACCTACCCGGAGTTCTCCGGCAAGATTCAGGACACCTACATTGAGGGCTACGATCCAGTATCCTTCGGTGCTCCTCACTCTTCCCTTCTGCGCACCTCCACCTGGGTGGGCATGGGTCTGATCCTGTCTTGCCTCCCAGCCGCCGGCATCCTCATCTGGGGCCTTGGCGTGTGGGATACCCCGCTGGGCACTGCCGGTGAGGGCAACTACTCCCTGACCATCATCATCGGCATTATCGCTCTGGTGGCTGTGGCTATCGCCGCATTCGGCACCGTCCACTACGGCCGCCGCTACTACCGCAAGTACCGCAAGGAAACCGGCCGAGCTAACTAAGGCAGCTGCCTAATCTAGGCATTGCCTAAGTTTCTGTACTGACTCGACGCAACCCCCGCCTCCATTAGCATGTTCACCGTGCAGGAGGCGGGGGTTGCGTGATCTCTCACCATCTAAACGACTCTGCCGCTAGCAGGTGGTAGCGATTCAACAAGTCGCTGGAATGACGGCAACCACCGGGCGTGTCCGAGGTGGGCACTAGTGTTATAGAACGAAGCTGAAATACACTTTCACAACCTCAAGGAGAACTCATGACGCACCGCGCGGACGAAGGCCTCGAAAGGGCTACGGCATCGGCATCGTCGGGTGCTGCTTCCGTGCCGCAGGCTGGCAACCAGGAGGCGCGGCGGGCGGATCTGCGCCGTTGGAAAGCGATTGCGCTGTCGTTCCTGATTGGTGCGGCGGTGATCTTTTTGGGGTGTTCGTGGTGGCAGGCGTCGGAAAGCGGGGCTCCCGTCTGGGTGGGCTACGTGCGCGCAGCGGCGGAGGCCGGCATGGTGGGCGGTCTGGCGGACTGGTTTGCGGTGACCGCGCTATTTCGCCGGCCGTTGGGGCTGCCCATCCCGCATACGGCGCTGATTCCGAATAATAAGGACCGCGTGGGCGATGCCTTAAGTGACTTTGTGGAGGAGAACTTCCTTACCGCGGATGCGCTTAGCGCCAAGGTGCGGGAGGCGGAGCTGCCGCTATGGCTGGCACGCCAGGGCGTGGAGCCCGGCAAGGCGGAGGAGGTCTCCGCGTGGATTGGCGAGCGTGCCGCCAGCGTGGTGGAGGATCTCGACCCCGAAGAAGCAGAGCAATTCATCCGCACCCAAGTCATGGACCGCCTGGCCGAACCAGAGTGGGGCCCGCCGCTGGGTAGGTTGCTGGAGGGCTATATTGCAGACGGCAAGGCACGTCCACTGGAAGATGACCTCATTGAGTGGGCACACGGCAAAATTTTGAGTATGGAGCCCACCGTGGTCACAGCCATCGATGAGCGCATGCCGGGGTGGGCGCCGCGCTTTGCCCGCGAGATGGTGGGGGAGAAGGTCTATACCGAGCTCGTGGAATTCGCCGATGAGGTGCGCCGCAACGGCAACCACGAGGCCCGCCTGGCCATTCGCCGCAACCTGTCCAAGCTGGCCTCAGACCTGCAGTGGGATGAGGACATGCGTGGGCGCATTGAGGGCATCAAGCAAGAGATGCTCGCCTCCGACCAAGCCCAGCAGGCACCGGCGGCCATGTGGCGCACGGTATCCACCACGCTCATTGACCAGCTCAATGACCCAGAGTCCTTCCTGCGCCAGAAGATTACGGCGAAGGTAAAGGAGCTCGCGCACCGCCTGCTCGAGGACTCCGAATTCTTAGCCCAGGCCAATGCCCTCGTGGATAAGGCCGCGCGCTACGCGGTGGAGAAATTCGCCCCGGAAATTATCGCGATTATCCCGGAGACCATCAAGCGCTGGGATGCGGAGGAAGCCTCCCACAATATCGAGCTCATGGTGGGCAAGGACCTGCAGTTTATTCGTTTGAACGGCACTATCGTCGGTTCCCTGGCAGGATTGGTGATATTCGCGATTAACCACCTGATCTTTGGTGCTTAAACACAAGGAGTAATGAGCAATGAGCGATAATAAGAAGATTTTCGATTCCCTGAAGGATGCCGGCAGCGCTGCTTTTGAGGTAGCCAAGGACTTCGGTGGGCGCCTGCAAGAAGAGCGCACCCAGCACGCTCAAGGCGCGCAGGCACACAGCCCCTACGGCGCCACCGGCAAGGATGGCTTGGTGGACAAGGCCACCGCCACCGCGAAGGAATTTGGTGCTTCCTTGAAGAAGGCCGCGGACGGCACCCGCGAGTCCGCGTCGTTCGCTGACGCTAAGGGCAAGTTCTCCACCGCCTATCAAGAGACCCGTGGGGGCGTCATGGACGCCTATAATTCCGCCCAGGCCCGCCGCGCGGAAAAGAAGAATGGCGCGCGCCCCGGCCAGAATTCGGCTCCTTCGCAGGGCGATAATATTATCGATGGCGAAGTAATCGACACCGACGACCCACAGAATTAATCTGCATGTATTTCCTTTATGAACTTGCCTGGAATCTAGACAGCTACATCTTCCGAATCCTCACCCTGACCGCCATCGTCGGTGCGGTGCTCGCTGCTATTACGCGCGAGGATGCCTTCCGCGCCGGCGACCGTCAGGGCAAGTGGGTGTGGGTTGGCCTGCTGGCGGGCTCGGCGGTAGCGATGGCCACCGGCATGCCATTCCTGTCCTGGATCGGCACGGTCATTACCGGCGTGTACTGGTTTGATGTGCGCCCGCAGCTCAAGGCCATCATCAACGGCGATTACAGCTACTAATGCTTAACCTGCTTGCTGCCCCGGCCGCGACGGTCAAGGACCGCGCCGCCGATAACACCGTCGTGGTCTCCCCGCACCATGTTTCCATTGCCGCGGGGGCCGGCGCGGCCGATATCATCTCCGTCGCCGGCTATCCCACCGGCCGCCACCACACGCTCATCAAGGCCTCTGAGGCGCGCTTGGCCATCCAGTCGGGCGCCAGCGAGGTGTGGGTCAGCCTTGATGAGACCGTGACGGATGCCAATGCCGTGCTCTCCGAGCTCATCGCCATCCGCGAGGCCTGCCCGGATCCGGCCCGCTTAGGCCTCATCGTCCCAGACGCCCCGCTTGCCGACGCCGCCCTCAACGCCGCCCACCAAGCCGGCTACCAGCGCCTCATTGTGCGCAGCTCCGCGGCCGCAGGCGCGGACCGCGCGGAATCCGGTGCCGGTGAAGAAGGCATGAAAAAAGGACCGGCGTTGGCCGCTGCCACGCTTCCGGTCCTCGAGTTTCCCGCTGCTTTGGTTTAGGCGGCTTCCGTCTGCGCGTCTTGCTGCGGCGCGCCATTGTTGGCCCCACCATTGCCGGTGGCGCCCTCGCCACCGGCCAGTTTATCCATGTCGTTCATCGGAACATCGGTGCCGGTAATGGTGAGCTTGAGTTCGCCATCGAGCACCTCTACGGAATCGACGTTCATGTCCGAGCCCACGAACTGATCCGACATGCCGTTTTGCAGCGCGGAGGAGATGGCTTCGGTAGCCTGCTCCGGCAGCTCAAGGCCGAAGATGGCGGCCTCGGTGGCGCGGATATCGAGCTTTCCATCGTGGGCGGTGGGCTCCAGCGACAGGTTGGCCAGGCCGCCGGCGAACTTCACGTCCAGCACATGGTCCTGCTCATTGGCGGTAATCTCCGTGACCACCATATTGCCTACCTTGTCGCTGCCGGCCTGCTCAGAAATGCCCTTCTGGAAGGAGGCCAGCAGGTAGTCATCCGGCACGGTGGTAGAAGCGCGCAGCTTACCGGCCACCGGATTGTCCTGGTCGGTGCTCATATCTTCCACGTGGATCTCGGAGGCAGGCTGGCCCTTGATCTCAGTGCCGTCGATTTGCAGGGTGGACGGCGTGGTCATATCCATCTGGGAAATGGAACCCTGTAACAGCCCCAACAGGAGCGGGCTGCCGCCGAAGCTGACGGAGGGGTCTTCTTTGACCTGGATGCCCTCTTGCTCAGCGGCCTCGTTGAACTGCGAGGTCATCTGGTGGCCGATGAACCAGCGCAGGCCGAACTCGGCCAGCAAGATGAGCACGAGGAGTGCTACGAGGATGCCAATGATGATTTTCCAGGCGAGTGAGCCCGCCGATTTCTTCGAAGCCATGCGTACCAGTGTGGCGCATGAGACGGCGCGGGGCAAAGTCTGCGGTGAAGTTAGCAGGACATTTTTAACCTTGCGGCGCCACCGATTCCCAGTCCACGGTGAGCACATTATCGCGCAGGCGCCGGCGGACGGGGTGGATGTTAAAGGGGGCGTCGGCAAGCATGGCGCGTGCCCTACGCCAGCGCACACGAGGGCCGTAAGGCGCCCAGCCGGCAGCGCGGTCCCAAGCTTCGTCGGCGGCCTGAAGCAGCTCATGGATGGGCTCGCCGGGCACGTTGCGGTGGATGAGGATTTTGGGCAGGCGCTCGGCAATATCGGAGGGGCGCGCCACATCGAACGGGTCCCACGCCAGGGTGAGCGTCCGCGGACCATGGGCATCCAGCAGCAACCAGGCCGCGCGCCGGCCGAGCTCATCGCAGGTGCCCTCCACAAAGAAGCCGCCCGGGGCGAGGCGGGAACACACCGTCTGCCAGGCCTCTTCCACCTGGTCCACGTCATACTGGCGCAGCACATTAAACGCGCGCACCAGCTGCGGCCGGTAGCCGGCCAGCTCAAAACCGCCCAGCTCGAAGCGCACGCCATCGCGCGGCGGCAGCACCCGGTCCGGGTGGATTTCTAATCCGCGCACGTCTACCCGCGGATTCGCCCGGCGCAGCCACCCTGCCCACTCGACGGTGGTGGCATGCGAGGCCCCGTAGCCCACGTCAAGCGCCAGCGGCGTATCCACATGCCGCAGCAGCGCGGAAATCTCCGGGTGCGCGAGCATCCACCTATCGCAGCGCCGCAGCCGGTTGTGATTGGTGGTGCCGCGGGTAATAACGCCAAAAGGCCGACCCGCAGCTGCGCTGGCGCGCAGATTATGTGCGTGGTCGGCCATAGATATTGGGTCTTAAGAACTTAGGCGTTCTCAGAGATCCACTGTTCGGTCAGCTTGCCCTCGTTATCGAAGAGCTCGCCCAGGGACTCGCCCACCTTCGGCTCGATGGCGGCGCCCATCATCGGGATATTGACGGAAATCTCGTTGACGTAGGACAGCTTGGTCATTTCGCCCTCGCCAGCCAGGGAGATATCGCCCTTGAAATCAACCGGGGTGCCCTTGACATCCGCGGTGTAGTTAACGTCAGCAGCCTCACCATTGAGCTCGCCCACGGTAACCACGCGCTTGACCTTCAGGTCCTGGGAGACCATGGCGCGCACTGCCTCTGGCAGCAGGGTGGTCGGCAGAACCTCGAAGAGGGTGGCTACGTTATCGCTGAAGTCGTGCACCTGGCCCGCCTCAGGGGAGAGGTTGGCCACGATGTACTCCCAGTATTCCTTGGTGAGCAGCGCCTTGTGAACCTTTTCGATGGGCTGATTGATGGTTACGGTGTTTTCACTACGGGTTGACATGCCTAACAGACTACCTTGGTAGGCGTGCTTGATAAATCTTTGACGCAACAGCTCACAGCGATCGACGGCGTGGAACTGGACCCCGCCGCCACCTTCGCGGACCTGACTACGCTGCGTGTAGGCGGAAAACCGCAGGCCGCACTGCGCTGCTCGCAGCCGGAGGCCGCCGTTGCCGTGGTGCGTGCCCTTGATCACGCCGAAGTGAAATTCATCGTCGTTGGCGGCGGCTCCAACCTCTTGGTGGCCGATGGCGCCGTGGATCTCGTCGCGGTCGTCCTCGACTTCGACGAGGTCTCCATGGACACCGAAACCGGCGTGGTGCGCGCGCAAGCCGGCGCCGTCTGGGATGACGTAGTGGCCCGCTCCGTGCAGCTCGGCCTGGGCGGCATCGAGTGCCTTTCCGGCATCCCCGGCACCGTGGGCGCGGTCCCCGTGCAGAATGTGGGTGCCTATGGCGCGGAGATCTCCGAGGTCCTTACCCGCGTGCGCCTTTATAACCGCCGCACCGATACCGATGAGTGGGTCCCCGCCTCCGACCTAGAGCTGGCCTATCGCTATTCCAACCTAAAATTCACCGGCCGCGCCGTGGTGCTGGAGGTGGAGCTGCAGCTCGATAACGAGGGCCTTTCCCGCCCGCTGCGCTTTGGCCAGCTCACCCAGAACCCGGGCGAGCGCCGCCCCGTGGCCGAGGTTCGCGAGGAGGTTTTGAAGCTCCGCCACGGCAAGGGCATGGTGCTCGACCCCACCGACCATGACACCTGGTCCGCCGGCTCCTTCTTTACCAATCCGGTGGTGGATTCCGCTCTTGCCGACGCCGTCCAGGCCAAAGTCCGAGCCTCGCTTGGCGACGCCACCGCAGACTCCATGCCCCGCCACCCCTCTGCCGAGACCGGCCGGGAAAAGCTGTCCGCCGCCTGGCTCATTGACCGCGCCGGGTTTGCCAAGGGCTATCCGGGCTCCGGCCGGGCCACCCTCTCGACGAAGCACACGCTGGCGCTGACCAACCGCGGCGAGGCCACAGCCGCCGATATCGTGGGCCTCGCCCGCACCATCCGTGACGGCGTCCACGAAACCTTCGGCGTGGAACTCGTGCCCGAACCCGTGTGGATCGGCCTTTCCCTCGACGAGTAGCGCGCGACCGTGCTTTCGCTCCGAGTCTCGGGGCCTAAAACCTACAAAGCAGCCACGATAGCGCCCTTAACCACGCGGTTTTCGAGTCTATCGTGGCTGCTTTTTCAGTTCGGCGTCTAGCGCGCCGGCGACTCGCTTAGGCTGCCATGACCTGGAGCCACTCATCCTTAGCGCCCAGGAATGCGCGGGCCGCCTCCTGCGCGCCCTCCAAGCTGTGGTGCGCACCCCAACCACACTGCTCTTCATTGGCGGCCGGTACCTCGGTAGCGTTAAGAATATCGTTGAGCGCGCCTTCCACCGCGCGCAGCAGCTCGTCCTGCTCCATGCCGTTGGTGATGGCGTAGAAGCCGGTGCGGCAGCCCATCGGGGCGAAACCGATGAGCTTATCGGTGTAATTGCGCATGAAGTTTGCCATCATGTGCTCCACCGAATGCAGCGCCTTGGTGTCCAGGTGATCCTGGTTAGGCTGGCAGAAACGCAGGTCGTACTTGATGATTTCGACGCCGCCGCCCAAATCCGTGCGGTCGGCCACGCGGATATATGGCGCGCTGACTAGGCGGTGGTCGAGTTCGAAGGACTTAACGTTGAGCTTCTTTTCATTCTGGTCAGTCATGCTTCCCCAGTGTAATCACGGCTGAGTGTCACTTCCTGAAATAGATTCTTTACCGCATACGCTGGGATAATATGAGCACTCTCGACGACGCCGCCGAGGCCCCCGGCGCCGCACGCACCCCTGGGGACTTGCCTTCTGCCGAACAGCCTGAAAGCAAGCAGCCCGCCGGCGAACAGCCTGCTGGCACTCCGTCGAGCGCCGCGGCTACTCCGGTGAGCGAATCCGTCTACGAGGGCGCGGATAAGATCGTGCCCAGCACCGTGCCCACCGTGGTCAAGATTGAGGGTCATACTGATGAAGTGGACCCCCTGGCCCGCGGCAATCGCTTGCGTAAGGAAAGCTGGGGGCTGGTGGTGCGCCGCGTGTGGGCCGATTTCTTCCATGATGCCTTGATGGACCGTGCGGCCACGATGACGTACTTCACGCTTATGGCCTTTGCCCCCACGGTGCTGGCCGCCTATTCCATCGCCACGCTCATTTTCTCCTCGCGGCGTGCCGAGGTACACGAATTAACCTCGCAATTCATTGCGGACTACGTGCCCAGTTCCATGACGGAGCAGGCCGAAAAATTGGTTGGCTCCATTATTGGTTCCACGGCGCAAGGCACCTTCGCGCTGGTGGTATCCGTGCTGATTTCGCTCTTTGCGGCCTCGGCCTATGTGCGCGCCTTCTCGCGCACGGCCAATACCGTCTATGGGCGAGTAGAGGGCCGCGGAATCATCCGCACTTGGGCGTTGATGTGGGGGCTGACCATCGTCCTCGTCATCGGTGCGGTCATCGTCCTCTTTGCTAACCTGCTGCGCGATACCATCGTGAGCGGCGTTATCGATCCCCTCGCGGGCAAGTTGGAGATGCAGGGCACCGCGGACTTTTTGGGTGGGATCTTCATGCCAGTGTGGAATTGGCTGCGCTTCCCGCTCACCGTGGTGATCGTGCTGAGCTTGATCGCCATCTTGTATCACTTTTCCCCGAACGTGCGGCCGGCGCGCTTTCGGTGGATAACCCTAGGCTCCGTCGTAGCGCTGAGCACCAATGTGGTGGTGTGGGGAGCATTTGCGCTGTATGCCCAGCGCTTTGCCGGAGCCAGCGTCTATGGCGCCTTCAGCCTCATCATGGCCGTATTCATGGCCGTGTGGCTATCTAATACGATGCTCATTTTAGGCATCAAGATCGATGCGGAAATCCTGCGCGCCAAGGAGCTGCAACTGGGCCTGCACGCCGCGCGGCATATTCAGGCCCCACCGCGTTCCGACGCCGCCGCAAAATCCCAGGCCCGCGCCCAGCACGACCTTGAGGAACGTTCCGAGCGCATCTATCGACAGGCGGTGCGCCGGGGAGAGCGGGAAGAAGGCTAGCCCTGGTTGAGTAGGGCGAGGAGATCGCGCTGGACATCGCGGCGGCGCAGCTTGCCGAGCTGATCTCCCGCGAGCTTATCCATGGCAAAAAATCGTTGCGGGACCTTATAGCGCGCCAACAACCCGCGGCAATGGTCGCGCAAGGCGGGCTCATTGAGCTGCGCGCCGGGGGCAAGCACCACGCAAGCGGCGACATCTTCTGAACCATCGGAGCGAGGAACACCTACGACCGCGGCCTGGGCGATGTCAGGGTGGGAGGTTAAGGCCTCCTCAACCTCGCCGGGATAGACATTGAAGCCACCGGTGATGATGATTTCCTTGATGCGGCCCACCAACCTGATATGGCCATCGGGCTCGCGCACGCCCATGTCCCCGGTGCGGAACCAGCCTTCATGGAAGGCGGCGGCGGTGGCGGGGGCGTCGGCAAGGTAGCCGCCAAAAACCTGCGGGCCGCGGGCGAGAATTTCGCCGGCCACGCCATCCGGTTGGGTACGGCAGAGATCGGCCGGATCGCCGATGCGCAGCTGCGTATCCGGCAGCGGCAGGCCGATGGTGCCGGCGCGCCGGGAGTCATCGAGAGGATTGATGGTCAGTACGGGAGAGGTTTCCGTGAGCCCATAGCCTTCCACCAGCAGGCCGCCGGTGCGCGCCTCCCATGGCTCGATAATGCGCGAGGGGAGGGAAGCTGCGCCCGAGATGGAGTAGCGTACCCCGCCGAGATCCGTGGGCGCGTCAGAAGCGGCGGTGTCTGCGGCCGCGGGAGTGGCCGCCATGGCGCGCTCGTAGATGGTGGGCACGCCCGGCATCCAGGTGGGGCGGCGGGTGGCAAGCGCCTTGGTCACCGCGTCGGTGTGTGGGGCGGGCAGCAGGATGATCTCGGCCGCGCAGCGCACCGCGAGGAGCACGCTCATCGTCAGGCCATAGGAATGGAACATGGGCAGCGCGGCCAAAAAGCGCTCGTGGCCAGCGCGCAGCGGGGCTTGGGTTTCCAGCTGCAGGCAGTTGGCCGCTAGGTTGCCGTGGGTTAAGACCACGCCCTTGGGGCGGGCGGTGGTGCCGGAGGTGTAGAGGATAAGGGCGGCGTCGGCAAGAGCGGTAGGGTGCGGGTCCACCGGGGCGCCGCTGAGGGGAAGCGGCTCGCTGAGGGTAACGGTAATGGTGGTCTCTACCTGCGCGGAGACGGTGGGGGCGATGTCCTCCCAGGCAATCGCCACGCGGGCGCCATGGTGGGCGAGCAGCGGGGTGAGCTCGTGCGCGGTATAGCGCGGATTGTGCTCCACCACCACCGCGCCCAGGCGCAGAATGGCGAAGAATGCCACCACGTGCTGCGGGCAATTGGGCAGCAGGAGCGCCACGCGGTCGCCGGGGCGCACACCCATCTCGCGCAGGGCCCCAGCCGCGGCCGCCACCTGGGCGTCGAGCTCGCCATAGGTCAGCGTCTGGCCAGCGAAATAGGTGGCGGGGCGCTGGGGAAACCTGGCGACGGCGGCCGCGAGGAAATCCGTCAGGGTAGCGCCGTAATGAATATCTGCCATAGCCGCTAAGTTTAGGCCTCTGCCTCCAGCAGCTCGAGTAGGTCCTTGCGCACCTGGTGGCGGCGGATTTTGCCCAGGTGGTCGCGCGCCAGATCTTCGAAGTGGTAGAAGGTGCGCGGCACCTTATAGCGGGTCAGGCGTGTGCGGCAGAATTCCTTCAGGCCTTCTGGATCAAGCACGGCGCCATCGCGCAGGGTGACGCAGCCGACGACATCCTCGGAGCCATCCTGGCGCGGGCGGCCCACGGCGGCGACCTCCACGACGTCGGGATGCTGGGCAATCGCCTCTTCCACCTCGGCAGGGTAGACGTTGAAGCCGCCGGTGATGATGATTTCCTTGATACGGCTGACCAGCTTGAGATAGCCATCCGGCTCCATGAGCGCCATATCGCCGGTGCGGAACCAGCCATTGTGGAAGGTCTTTTCGGTAGCGGCGGCATTGCCAAAATAGCCCTGGAAAATCTGCGGGCCGCGCGCGAGCATCTCGCCCGGTTGGCCATCGGGTTGGGTTTCATCCAGATTCTCAGGGTTGGCAATACGCACCTCCGTATCCGGGAAGGGCACGCCTACATAGCCGGGGCGGTGCTTGCCGTTCATGGGGTTGGCAGTGAGCACCGGGGAAGTCTCCGTCATGCCGAAGCCCTCCACCAGCCGACCGCCGGTCAGGGCTTCCCAGCGCTCCACAATCTCTACGGGCAGCGTGGCGGCGCCTGAGAAGGCATTGCGGATGCCGCTTAGGTCCACGTCCTTTTCCTCGGCCGCGTCCATGATCTTCTGATACAGCGTGGGCACGCCCGGCAGCCAGGTAGGCGTGCGCTTTTTCACGATGTCCATAATCAGCGGCATCTGCGGAGAGGGGACCAGGATGAGCTCGGCGCCAAGGTAGATGCTGAAGATGCACAGCGTGGTCATGCCATAGGCATGGAAGATGGGCAGTGCCGCGAGGAAGCGCTCTTGTTGCTTGCCCATCTGCGGCACCCAGGCCTTGCCCTGGATGGCATTGGCAATGAGGTTGCCGTGCGAGAGGAGCGCACCCTTGGGCTTTCCGGTGGTGCCGGAGGTATAGAGGATGAGCGCGATATCGTCCTGGGAGATCTCAGGGACATCGAGGTCCGAGCCATCGCCGCCAATCGCTGCGCCGATGAGGGTGGACCACTCCACGGTATTGGGCGCGGGGCTGGTGAGCTGCTCGCGCTTGGCGGCCAGCGGTGGGATGGGCAGGCGCAGCGCGAGGCGCTTGATCGGTGGCATGGCATCGACCATGTTGACGGAGACGATGGTCTCCAGCGGGGTGGTCGAGCGCAGTCTTTCCAGCGTGAAGGCGGTTTTATCCCAGGAGATGGCCACGCGCGCGCCGTGGTCATTGAGCAAGCCTTCTAGCTCCGGGGCGGTATAGAGCGGGTTGTGTTCGACCACGGTGGCGCCAAGCAATTGCACCGCGTAGAAGGCCGCGACGTGCTGGGGGCAGTTAGGCAGCACGATGGCGACCTTGTCGCCGGGGCGAATACCAAAAGCCTTGAGGCCGGCCGCGGCGGCGCGCACCTGGGAGTCGAGCTCCGCGTAGGTGTGCGTGCGGCCGAAGAAGTAGGTGGCGGATTTATTGGCATTGACCCGCAGGTTATCGCGATAGTAGTCGACGATGGTTTTATCGCCGTAGTCCAGCGTGTGTGGGGTCCAGTCGCTGTAGTGCTGGAGCCAGGCTTGGGAGGTGGAAGCGGACACGCGTCAAAACCTTTCGTTTGGCTACAAAAACTATTTCTGAGGGGATAGTTTATCCCAAACGGAAAGAATCCTTCTAGATTTCTTCCAGCGCCAGCAAAAAACGTTTGGCTTCCAGACCACCCGCGTATCCGCCAAGCCCGCCATCGCTGCGCAGTACACGGTGGCACGGCCGCACGATGAGTAGGGGATTGGCGCCGCACGCACTGCCCACGGCCCGCGTCGCGCCGGGCCGGCCGAGCTTCTTGGCGACGTCGCGATAAGTGACCGTCTCCCCATAAGCAATCTTCATCAACTGCGCGTGGACTGCGGCGCGAAAGTCCGTCGTTCTGGGCGGGTCTAGGGGCAACTCGAAGGCGCGGCGCCGGCCAGCGAAATACTCCGCCAGCTGTGTCTGTGCCGCATCGAGCACAGCTGCGCTGTGCTTTTCGGAGTCCCCTTTAACCGCGCTGTCCGCCGCTTCCTGCGGGGTGCTGGCCGCAGTGATGTCGACGCGGGAAAGGCCCCGCGGGCTCGCCTGTAAGCGCAGGGGTCCGAGGGGGCTATCGATGAGGCGGAACATGTTAATTCTGCTCGGCCTCGAGGCGGCGGATGAGGTCCGCTTGGACCTCGCGGCGGCGGATCTTGCCCATCTGGTCCTTGGCCAGCTCCTCAAAGTGGTAGAAGGTGCGCGGGACCTTGTAGCGGGTCAGGCGCTCGCGGCAGTAGTCCTTGAGTCCCTCCGGATCCAGGGCGGCGCCATCGGCGAGGTCGAGGCAGGCCACGACATCCTCGGAGCCGTCCTCGCGCGGGCGGCCGACCACGGCGACGTCATCGATGCTTGGGTGCTCGCGCAGGATTTCTTCCACCTCGCCCGGATACACGTTGAAGCCGCCGGTGATGATGATTTCCTTGATGCGGCTGACCAAGCGGATGAAGCCATCTTCTTCCATGACGCCCATATCGCCGGTGCGGAACCATTCGCCGTGGAAGGCGGCCTCGGTGGCCTCTTCATTGTTGAGGTAGCCCTTGAAGATCTGCGGGCCGCGGGCCAGCACCTCGCCTTCGACGCCGTCCGGCTGGGTCTCGTCCAGATTATCTGGGTTGGCAATGCGCACCTGGGTATCCGGGAACGGAATACCCACGTAGCCGGGGCGGCGGTCGGTGCTCATGGGGTTGCCCACGATAATCGGCGAGCACTCGGTGAGGCCGTAGCCCTCCACCAAGAGGCCGCCGGTGTAGTTCTCCCACTTGTTGACCGTGTCCGAAGGCAGGGTAGAAGCACCGGAGAAGGCCGCGCGCACACCCTTGATGGGGATTTCCTGATCCTCGGCGGCCTTCACGATGCGCTCGTAGAGCGTCGGCACGCCCGGTACCCAGGTTGGGGTGTGCTTCTTCATCAACTGCATGATGAGCGACATATCTGGCTTTGGCAGGATGACTAGCTCGCCGCCGATGAACTGCGCCAAGGTTACGTTCATGGTCAGGCCATACGCGTGGAAGAAGGGGAGGGCGGCGAGCATGCGCTCCGGCTTATCGCCCAGGCCAGGAACCCACGCCTTGCCCTGCATCAGGTTGGAAAAGAGGTTGCCGTGCGAGAGCATGGCGCCCTTCGGGGCGCCGGTGGTGCCAGAGGTGTACATAATCAGCGCGATGGTGTCCTTGTCCACGTCTTTCGGCGTGGTGATATCCCTGCCGTCGCCGCCGATGGCGTTGCCCACCAGGGCCTCCCACGGCACGGTATTTGGCGCCGGGGACGACAGCTGCTCGCGCTTGGACTTCAGCGGCGGGATGGGCAGGCGCAGGGCCGCGCGCTGCAGGGTGGGCATGGCGTTGATCATGTTGATGGACACGACTGTTTCCAGGTTGGTGGTCGCGCGCAGCTTCTCCAAGGTCGGCGCTGCCTTATCCCAGGCGATGGCGATGCGCGCGCCGTGATCCTGGAAGAGACCTTCCAGCTCGTGGGCGGTATACAGCGGGTTGTGCAGTACCACCTGGGCGCCCAGCTTCAAGATAGCGTAGAACGCCGCGATGTACTGTGGCGAGTTTGGCGCCACGATGGCGACGCGGTCACCGGGGCGCACACCGAAGGCTTTCAAGCCAGCGGCCGCAGCGCGAACCTGCCGGTCCAGCTCCGCATACGTTTGGGTGCGTCCGAAGAAGTAGGTGGCCGGTTTATCGGCGTTGACCTCAAGGTTATTGTCGTAGATATCCAGCAACGTGGTGTCGCCGTACTCGAGGTGGTGCGGTGTCCATTCCGGGTAATACTGGAGCCAAGCCTGTGATTCGTATGCGGACAAAACTTTACCTTTCGGTGGCGTAGGTTTCTGGCAGGGGCCAGTATAGCGCCGGTAGAATTGAGCGCCATGCGCATCGCCATGATCTCTATGCATACCTCGCCGATTGAACAGCCCGGCTCGGGGGACGCCGGCGGCATGAACGTCTACGTCCTCAATAGTGCGCGCCAACTGGCTCGCCGGGGGATCGAGGTGGACGTCTACACGCGCGCCACTCGGCCTAGCCAGGGCGAAATCATTGAGGTTGAGCCCCACCTGCGCGTCATTAATATCGTCGCCGGGCCGTACGAGGGCCTGGATAAAGAGGATCTGCCGACCCAGCTGGCCGCTTTCGCGGGCGGCATGGTGCAATTTGCCAAGTGGCAGGGCAAGAAATATGACCTTATTCACTCGCACTACTGGCTCTCCGGCCAGGTGGGCTGGCTACTGCGGGATCTCTGGGGCATCCCGCTCATCCACACGGCCCATACCCTCGCCGCGGTGAAGAACGCCTCCCGGACCGCGGATGACACCTTGGAGTCCGAGGCCCGGCGCATCTGTGAGCAGCAACTAGTGGATAACGCGGACCTGCTCGTGGTCAATACCGAGCAAGAGGCCCGCGACTTGGCCGAGCACTACGACGCCGAGTGCGACATCATTCGCGTGGTCTCGCCCGGCGCCGACGTCGAGCTTTTTACCCCTGGCACGGACCGCAATACCGAGCGCTCCCGCCGCGAGCTGGGCATTCCACTGCACACCAAGGTGGTGGCCTTTGTGGGGCGCCTGCAAAAATTCAAGGGCCCAGAGGTCCTCATCCGCGCCACGGCCGAGCTCTTCCGCCGCGAACCGACCCGCAACCTGCGCGTGGTCATCTGTGGCGGACCATCGGGGGCCAATACGGCGCCGGAGGCCTATAGGGAGTTGGCGCGTGAGTTGGGCGTCGATAAGCGCGTGCGCTTTTTGGGCGCCCGCCCGCCAGAGGAGCTGGTGGGGGTCTACCGCGCGGCCGATATCGTGGCGGTGCCTAGCTATAACGAGTCCTTCGGCCTAGTGTCGCTGGAGGCCCAGGCTTCTGGCACGCCGGTGGTGGCCGCGGCCGTTGGCGGGCTGCCCATCGCCGTGGCCGAAGGGGAGACCGGCCTGCTGGTGCACTCGCATGCCCCATCCGACTGGGCCGATGCTCTAGCCCGCCTGCTTGACGACGACCCCATGCGCATCGCCATGGGCGAAGCCGCCGTCGCCCACGCCGCGCGCTTTAGTTGGGCCAGCTCCGCCGCCGCGCTCGCAGAAATCTATGACGAGGCCAGCCGCATCGAGGTCCCGGATTGCCATCAACGGCGGGCGATTGGGGATTAAACCCCGACGCCGGTAATAATTTCATGGCATGCTGGAGGCATGACTAACGGAAAGCTGATTCTTCTTCGCCATGGCCAATCCAAGTGGAACGAGTCCAACCAGTTCACTGGCTGGGTCGATGTAGATCTGACCGAAAAGGGCGAGGCGGAAGCCAAGCGCGGCGGTGAGCTGCTCGCGCAGGAAGGCGTTCTGCCCGATGTACTCTATACCTCTCTTCTGCGCCGTGCTATCCGCACCGCGAACATCGCTCTTAACGCCGCCGACCGCCACTGGATTCCAGTGGTGCGCGACTGGCGCCTCAACGAGCGCCACTACGGCGCCCTGCAGGGCCTGAACAAGGCCGAGACCAAGGAAGAGTACGGCGAGGAAAAGTTCATGGCATGGCGCCGCTCCTATGACACGCGCCCGCCGGAGCTGGCCGATGACTCCGAGTACTCCCAGGCCGATGACCCGCGCTACGCGGACCTGGACAAGGTCCCGCAGACCGAGTGCCTGAAGGACGTCGTCGCCCGCTTCGTGCCGTACTTCGAGGAAGAAATCCTCCCACGCGCTAAGAAGGGCGAGACCGTACTTATCGCCGCTCACGGCAACTCCCTGCGCGCACTGGTCAAGCACCTGGACAATATCTCTGATGACGATATTGCCGGCCTGAATATTCCGACCGGCATCCCGCTGGTCTATGAGATCACCGAGGACGGCTCCGTGGTAAACCCAGGTGGCACTTACCTGGATCCGGAAGCCGCCGCTGCCGGCGCCGCCGCCGTTGCTGCGCAGGGCGGTAAGTAAGAAACTGCGCTAAAGTCCCCGGGGAGTATTCCCTGGGGACTTTGTGGTGGATAGGGTAGACTTGAGTTCAGAGGGTCGTTGCAACACTTTCCCTTAGGAGGGTGTTGTTGTGTCTGGGGTTGTTGGCCCGTTTCATTCGTTGTCTGAATCGGATCGTCGTGGCTTAGTTGCCTTGGTTGGCAGTGGGCGTAGTGTCCGTTCGGCGGCTGGTGAGCTTGGCTGTCATTACGGGCATGCTTTGAATTTTTGCCATGCCTTTGGATTGCCAGTCGTGTATAAAGCCAAACGAGTTGATCGCCGCGGCAGCCAGGCTGTCCAGCTTGTAGAGCTAGTCCGAAGCGGACTGTCGGTACGCCAAGCTGCTAAAAGATGTGGGATGCATCTTACCGCTGCGTATGCCGTAGCTACGGAAGCTGGGTGCCATATCCGGTTAAGTCAGTATGCTCGGAAAGTCCGCCAGACGCAGTTAAGAGTGGAATACCTGCGCCTTCGGCTGGCGAGCCTGCCTGGTGGTGATGCTGGCACGGCAGTAGGAATTGATCGTCGACTGCGTTTAGATTTCGAAAAAGGACTCACCAAATCCCAGGGTCGACGAGAAGAGTTCATACCCGTCGGCGAAGACGCCAGCACGTATAACAGACTTATGAAAGCGCTGCGCCAACGCCATGATGTCATCGAATCCGGAAGGCTTGCCCCTCCCGCCTTACCTAGCGGGGTAGATCCGTATAAACGCATCAGCAATCGCTACATTTGCTTCGAAGAACGCGTCATCATCGCCGATCTTCTCCGCGAAGATGTGCCACTGCGTGAGATTGGGCGCCGTTTAGGGCGAAGTGCATCGTCAATTCAGCGTGAAGTACGCAGAAACCACAGTGCTCAAGGCCCGTATCGTGCAGAAACAGCCCAGTTAAAGGCCTGTGCGCGGAGGTTGCGGCCGAAAATACCGAAACTACTAGCCAACAAAAGACTATGGGACTATGTATGCGCACAATTGCGGGCACAATGGTCACCTGAGGAGATTTCTAATCGCCTGCCCATCGACTACCCCACTGATAAGGACATGCGCATTAGTCACGAAACGATTTATGACGCCTTTTACCTGCAGGCCAAAGGAAGACTCAAAGACCTTGGCCTGGACTTGCCGACCGGTAGAAAGAAACGCAAGAAACGCCAAACCCGCTCCAGCACACCTGCCCAGCAACGCTTCGTCGACGACATGATCCTCATAGACGACCGGCCAGATGAGGTAAGTGAACGTATTTTGCCAGGCCACTGGGAAGGCGACCTCATCCTCGGTAAAAACAACCAATCAGCGGTAATCACGCTAGTAGAACGTGTTAGCCGATTTGTTGTCCTTGGCCACTTACCGGGAAGGCATACCAGCAAAGAAGTATTCACAGCCCTGCACAAGGCAGTTACAGGAATCGATAAAGCTATCTGGTCATCAATTACCTGGGACCAAGGAAGCGAAATGGCTGGTCATAAAGCTTTTACCATGGCCACTGACATTCCCATCTACTTCTGCCATCCAGGATCACCATGGGAACGCGGCAGCAACGAAAACACCAACGGCAGGCTCAGAAGAAACCTTCCCAAAAACAGCGACCTGTCCATCTACAGCGCCGAGGACCTAGAAATGATCGCCAACATTCACAACCACAAACCACGCAAAGCACTCAACTGGCGCACCCCAGCCGAAGTCATGACCAACGCCCTCACACAAACCGGTAGCATCAAACCAAACTAACCATCATCGTTGCAACGACCCCTAGAATCCGCCAGACACGTGGAATTGATTCTTTCCTTTGCCGCCGGCGTGGTGGCCTGCGGATTGGCGCTGCCGGTGATTTCCTGGTTGCGCGGGCGCATTGCGCGCTACCGCCAAGCCACCGATGCCGAGGCCAACCAGGTCACGACGGTCAGCCAGGTGCTGCACTTGGCCGTGCAGGGCTCACCGACGGCCCTGGCGGTGTTGGACCGCAACCAAGAAATCGTCATGTCCAATCCCGCCGCCCACGAGATGTCCCTGGTGCATGACCGCGCCGTGAACCCAGACGTGTGGCAGACCGCGCAGGAGGTCTTCGAGGACAAGGAGACCCGCACCGTCGACCTGGCCATTCCCAAGCGCCGCACGGGGCACCGCGTCACTCAGTTCAAGGCGGTCATTAAGCCGCTGACGCTTAACGACGGCCGCTTTGTCATCATTTACGGCACCGATGAGAGCGAAAACGTCCGCATGGAATCCGCCCGCCGCGACTTCGTGGCAAACGTCTCCCATGAGCTCAAGACCCCCGTCGGCGGCATTGCCCTGTTGGCCGAGGCCCTGCTCCAAGACCCCGGTGACCAGGAAACCGTCGAGTACTTTGGCAATAAGGTCTACAAGGAAGCCAACCGCATGGCCGATATGGTCAGCGAGCTTATTTCCTTGTCCAAGCTGCAAGGCGCTGAAGCGCTGCCAGAGATGGAACCGTTGGCCGTCGATGACCTCATCGAGGAAGCGCTCTCGCGCAACCAACTGGCTGCGGAGGCTCGCTCCATCGAACTCAACCGCGGCGCTTCCGCAGGCGTGCAGGTCAAAGGAGATAGGTCCCTGTTGGTTACCGCCCTGTCTAACCTCGTCTCCAACGCAATTAACTATTCGCCGGAGAAAATGCCGGTGTCCGTCTCCCAAAAAGTGGTGGATGGCGGGGTCGTGCTCATCCGCGTCACGGACCGCGGCATCGGCATCGCACCGGATGATCAAAAACGTGTTTTTGAGCGCTTCTTCCGCGTAGACCAAGCCCGGTCGCGGCAGACCGGAGGCACTGGCCTAGGATTAGCAATTGTTAAACACGTGGTGGCCAACCACGGCGGCAACATCAAACTGTGGTCCCGGCCCGGTACGGGTTCCACATTCACCATTGAGTTGCCTATCTACAGGGAAGAAAAGCCAGCGCAGGATGCTGGCATGAAGGATAATGAGAAAAAGGATGCCGTCACTGCGGCGGCGCCTGGGCTCCCGCGGGCAGTAGCACGCGTCGCAGCACGTCGAAAGGATAAAGCACAATGACCACCATCCTCATCGTTGAAGATGAAGAGTCGCTGGCAGATCCGCTGGCATTTCTCCTCCGCAAGGAGGGCTTCGAGCCGATCATCGCGCACGATGGCCCCACCGCGCTGGAAAAGTTTGCCGCTAACGACATCGATATCGTCCTTCTAGACCTCATGCTGCCCGGCATGTCTGGCACCGAGGTATGCAAGCAGCTGCGCACTACCTCGTCCGTTCCGGTCATCATGGTGACCGCGCGCGATTCCGAGATCGACAAGGTCGTCGGCCTTGAGCTGGGCGCCGATGACTACGTGACCAAGCCCTATTCCTCCCGCGAGCTCATCGCGCGCATCCGCGCGGTGTTGCGCCGCGGCCACGATTCCGGCGCCGGTGCCGATACCGAGGCGGAGGAAGAAGTAGCCGAGCAGATCCTTGAGGGCGGCCGCGTCAAGATGGACGTGGAACGCCACACCGTTACCGTCGCGGACGAGCCGGTATCCATGCCTCTTAAGGAATTCGACCTCTTGGAGTACCTGCTGCGCAACGCCGGCCGCGTACTTACCCGCGGTCAGCTCATTGACCGCATCTGGGGCGCCGATTATGTTGGCGACACCAAGACGCTCGATGTTCACGTCAAGCGCCTGCGCTCCAAGATCGAGGAGCAGCCCTCCCGCCCGAAGCACCTGGTTACCGTGCGCGGCCTGGGCTATAAATTCGAGCTCTAGCTCTCCGCCTGCAGGCTTCCGGCCTTCACGCTGGCCGGGTGCTGCGTGAGCTGGACGCCGTGCTCGGCCGCCGCGGCGCGGGCCTTGCAGTGCGCGGCCAAAATCTCATAGGACTCCCGGCCCATGAGCGCTACCAGCTCGTCCTCGTGGGATTGCCACATCGGCAGCGGGTTGGCGTGGCAGGCGGCATCGGCCGAGCAATACCAATCAAAGTCTTCGCCGCCATTGCCCCAACCGCGGCGGTCATACTCGCCGATCTGCGTGCGCAAAATCTCCTGGCCATCCGGGCGCTCTTCATAATCCTCGTAGCGGCGCAGCGGCAGCTGCCAGCACACCTCGGGTTTGACCACCGTGAGCTCCTCGCCGGTATCGACAGCCCACTGGTGCAGCGCGCAGCCCGTGCCCGTAGCCCAGCCGGCGCGATTGGCAAAAATGCACGCGCCATCCACGATGGGTGTCTTCAGCGCCGGCTCCGGTTCGCCGTCCTCGCCGTCGAGCTCGTCCCACTCCAGCCACGGCTCCAACTCGTCCGTAGCGTCCTGCGCGAGGAACTCATCTACCCCCGCTGGGCGCAGCTGCCAATACTTGGCGGGCATGCGCGAGACGGCGTCGTAAAGCTGGTCGCGGTCTTCCTCATCGGCCATATAGGCGCCATGCACGCAGCAGCCCACCTCGGGCTGGCTCTTATCGATGCCCCGGCATGCCGACGTCCCAAATTGGCAGCTGTAGTGCGATTCCACCCATGTCAGGTCGATGGAAAAGACGTGGTGCGGGTCGTTCGGGTTGGTAAATTCGAACCACTCCCGCGGGAAATCGGGGGCCTCTTCGCGGCCCGCTCTTATCGACGCCGCCGCGGGCGAGCTCGCGGGAAAACCTAGGTATACCGTGTCAGATTTTGGGCGATTCACACCTAACCACGGTAGACCTACTACGCTATTAGTGTGCGATTAGGTGTATTAGACGTCGGAAGCAATACCGTCCACCTCGTTGCGGTCGATGCCGCGACGGGCGGACGGCCCACTCCGATGAGCGATTGGAAGACCCCGCTCCGGCTGGTAGAACAGCTGGACAAGAAGGGCAACATCCATGAAAAGGGTGTAAAGAAGCTGGTCAGCGCCGTAGCGGAGGCGAGCGAGCTGGGCGATAAGCTGGGCTGCGCTGAATTTATTGCTTTTGCAACCTCGGCGGTGCGCTCTGCGCCCAATTCCGAGGCCGTGCTCGATGAGGTGGAAAAGCAGACCGGCGTACGCCTGCAGATCCTCTCCGGCGTGGAAGAAGCCCAGCTGACCTTCCTTGCTGCCCGTCGCTGGTATGGCTGGTCCGCCGGCCGTATTACCAACCTGGACATCGGCGGCGGCTCGCTAGAGCTGTCCACCGGTACCGACGAGCACCCCGACCTTGCCTTCTCCCTCGACCTGGGCGCTGGCCGGTTGACCCATAGTTGGTTCGACACCGACCCGCCAGAGAAGAAAAAGGTAAGCGCGCTGCGCGATTTCATTGATGCAGAGCTTGAAGACGCCGCCCAGCAGATGAAGGCCATGGGCCCCGCTGGCCTTGCCGTGGGTACCTCCAAAACCTTCCGTACGCTGGCCCGCCTGACCGGTGCCGCACCTTCGTCTGCCGGCCCATACGTCAAGCGCACGTTGACTGCACCGGGTCTGCGCCAGTTGATTTCCTTCATCTCTCGCATGACTGCGGCAGACAGAGCAGACCTAGAAGGTGTAAGTTCTAACCGATCGCACCAAATCGTTGCCGGCGCTCTAGTGGCCGAGGCATCCATGCGGGCCTTGGACATCGAGAAGCTGGAAATCTGCCCGTGGGCGCTGCGTGAGGGCGTCATTTTGCGCCGGACCGACAAGGGATTGGAATAGGAAGAGATCATGGCTGACCAGAATAAGTTGACCGTGGCAGAGCTGCTGGCTCGCAATAACAAAGCCCGCGGCGAGAAGGAAAGCAAGAAAGACAACCGTTCTCGTCGCCACCGCCGCAGCCTGGATGAAGGCGGCATTTCCGTTGCTGAGCTGACCGGCAACCTCAAAAAGGTCAAGGCTTCTCCTGCCGAGGCCAAGCACACCTCCGTCTCCATCGACGAGGACGCTCCCGTCATCCGCGCCCCCAAGGCCGCCGACGCGACCGATGCCGGCGCCGCAAAGAAATCTACCGACAAGCCAGCTTCTCAGTCCGCAGCCACGACCGCCGCTCAGCCTGCCGCGCCGAAGGCTGCACCCAAGGCTGCACCAAAGACCGCCGCAGAGGCAGCACCAAAGGCTGCTCCTAAATCCGCGGACAAGCCCGCAGCCAAGTCTGCTGCCGCCGCGGCACAGGAGGCGCCGAAGAAGAATCAGCCTTCTGCGGATGACACCGCGGTAATCCAGCGCGTGGGTAAGGCGAAGGAGGAGGATGCCAAGACTGCTGCCGCCAAGCCTGCCGGGGCTGAGGCAGCTGCCGCGAAGCCCGTTGCCGAAAAGCCGAAGGCCGACAAGGGCGCGAAGGTGGCCGGAGCGGGAGCTGCGGCAGCTGGCGCTGGAGCGGCCGCTGCGGCGGCGGTGCCGGCGTCGAAGAAGGCGGGCGTCGCTAAGGATGCCGAGGAAACCGGCAACCTGCCCAAGGTCGAGGACGACGAAGAGTGGATCGAGGAAGAGCACGAGAAGCTCAACCCAGTTTCCATCCTGCTGATGATTGTCGCGGGCATCCTGCTGGCGATTGTCATCTTCAAGGGCTTTGAGATTCTGTGGGATAGCTTCCCACGCCTGGTCGTCGCCATCCTGGCGCTGTGCGTCACCGCAATTATGGTGGGCGTGACGCACGCCCTGCGCACCGCGCGCGACGGGTTCTCTATGTTCCTGGCCGGCTTTACCGGCCTCGTCCTTACCTTCGGCCCGCTGCTGTTGGTTATGCTCTAAGCCCCCGCTTGTCGATGCCCCGGTTACCCCACGCGGTAGCCGGGGTTCCGCATTTTTGGCATGGTGGAGGCTATGACAAAGATTGCAATTTTAGGCGGCGGACAAATCGGTGAGGCTTTGACCTCGGGACTCGTAGCTTCGGGCTTTGCGGGCTCGGATATCACGGTCACCAACCGCACCGAATCCCGCAGTCAGGAACTCAAAGAGACTTATGGTGTCACCACCACCAGCGATAATGCGGCGGCGGTAGACGGCGCGGATTATATCTTCGCGTGTGTGAAGCCCTACGCCATCCTGGACCTGCTCGAAGGTCTTGAACCGGCCAAGGATGCCGTGGTGGTGTCCATGGCCGCGGGCCTGACGCTAGAGCAGCTGCAGGGTGCGGCGGGCGAAGGCGTGCCGGTGGTGCGCGTTATGCCCAATACCCCCATGTTGGTGCGCCGCGGCATGTGCACCTGCGCGGCCGGCGAGCACGTGAGCGACGCCCAGATGGACGGCGTGCGCGAGCTGCTGGAGGCCGTCGGCGAGGTCGCGGTCATCCCGGAGAAGAATATCGACGCCGCCACCGCACTGGCGGGATCCTCCCCGGCCTATTTCTTCCTCGTGGCGGAAGCGCTTGTCGATGCCGGCGTGCAGCTCGGCCTTCCCCGCGACGTCGCTGAGAAGCTTGCCGCCCAGGCCGCAGCCGGCTCCGGTGAAATGCTGGCTAGCTCCGGCCGCTCGGCCACCCAGCTGCGCGCTGGCGTAACTTCGCCGGGCGGTACTACCGCGGCCGCTGTCCGCGAGCTGGAGGAGTCCGGCTTGCGCGGCGCGTTCTACCGCGCGGCAGAGGCCTGCTCCGATAAGGCCAAGGAGCTCGGCTAGTGCCGCCGTGTGCGACCTCCCCGTGGTGGGGGTGTACCCACCCGGGAGTGTTGGGGCGGGTGTTAAGCAGCGCTTTTAGGGGAAACCCTAATGAATGCTGTGAAAAAATTTGGCACTTGGGTCGCATTAGTCACATGTTTCACGATAGGCTAGGGCAAGCACGTGCGTGAAGTCCTGTGGGAGGGGAAGCCTACAGCGCGTAACGAGCTGAAGGGTTAGATATATATGGCAAATGAAGAAAAGGGAACCTTTCTGACGATCGCGGAGGTCGCCGAGATTATGCGCGTCTCCAAGATGACCGTCTACCGTTTGGTTCACGCAGGCGAAATGCCGGCTGTTCGCGTCGGACGCTCCTTCCGCGTTCACGAGTCTGCCGTCAACGAGTACCTGGAGGCTTCCGTCTACGGAGCCTAGGCTCGCGCCGCACAGACAGCGCCCACCTCTGTTGGCCCTCGTGGTCAGCGGTGGTGGGCGCTGTTGTTTCTCACTGTTGTTGTCGCGGGCACTTTTTGGTCACGGGCTGGGTGCTGGGTAAGATGGTGTGCATTCGTGTCGGCTCGCTGATGTGGCCCGCGGTCCGTGTGGCCACGGCGGCAAGAGTGCACCTTCGCCGTTTTAGCGCTGACAAGTTTGACAGTACGTACTACACGAAAGTGAGGACTCCATGGGTTCCGTCATTAAGAAGCGCCGCAAGCGCATGTCCAAGAAGAAGCACCGCAAGATGCTGCGCCGCACCCGCGTGCAGCGTCGTAAGCTGGGCAAGTAAACCCCAGCCCGCTTCTTGCCCTCCGCCATTGTGCGGAGGGCTTTTGCATGCTTGCCGACGTCCCCCCAGCGCCCGCTACCGCCCTCGCTACCGCCGGTAGTAGCGCCAGCCGCCATAGGAAAAGGCGGCGGTGGCCAGCGCCGGCAGGCCATAGGTGCGGATGGCGCGGCGCACGGAGCGATAGTCGCGCACGAGCCAGCCGCGGTCGCCAGCGATATCGCGCAGCTTGCGGTCTGGGTTAATGGCCACGGCGGTGCCGACCATGGACAGCATCGGCACATCGTTGGCCGAATCCGAGTATGCGGTGCAGCGCGAGAGATCGAGGCCCTCGATGGTCGCGAGCGCGGCCACGGCGTGCTTCTTGCCGGGCCCGTGGAGGATATCGCCGACCAGTCGTCCGGTGAACTTGCCGTCCTTGACCTCCGCGACGGTGCCGAGCGCGCCTGTAAACCCGAAGCGCCGGGCGAGCACCTGTGCCAGCTGGACCGGGGTGGCGGTGACCAGCCACACCTGCTGGCCGGCGGCTAGGTGCATCTCCGCCAGCTGCGTGGTGCCGGGGTAGGCGCGGCGGGCTAGCGAGGCGTCCACGATTTCCTCGCACAAATCCACCAGCTCGTCGACGCTGCGGCCTTTGACAAACTCCAGTGCCTGCGCGCGGCCGGCGGCCACGTCCTTGGCATTTTCGCTGCCGGAGACGCGGAACTTGAGCTGCTTCCACGCAATCGGCAGGATTTCAGAAAGCCGGAAGTAGCGCTTGCGCGCCAAGCCAAAGGCGAATTCCACGAGGGAAGAGCCTTGGATGAGGGTGTTGTCGACGTCGAAAAACGCTGCCGCGCCCACATCCACCGGCACGTCCGGGTCCTGGGCGGTGATGCGCTGCGCGCCAGCCGCGTCATAGGAGCCGGTCACCGAGTCCACGCCGGAAGCAAAATCCTCCAACTCCAGCCCGAATTCCTCCAGCGCCGCGGCGGCCGCGGCTTCACCGGCGGTGCGCTGCGATTCCTCGTCCAACGGGGCGAGCGCCTGGGTCTCCAAGAAATTGCGCAGGTTACCGCGCGAGGCGGTCCAATTGGCCAAGAAGTCGCGGGGGGATTCGGGGAACCCTGGGGGAGTGGTAGCGGACACGAGTGAGACAAACAGCTTTCGCAAACGCGGGGTGGACTAACGTGTCCATAGTAATGGTTTCGACCGCCGCCGTCCTTGTGAGGAGAATATGTCCCAGCATCTCGTCGAGCTCATGGTGCGCACCACCTGCGGTTCTTGCGCGCGCGTGAGGGAGCAGATCACCCCCGTCGTCAAGCAGGCAGGCGCGGAGCTTGCTGTGCGTAACGTGGATGAGGACGCGGAGCTGGCCATGGAGTTCGGTGACCGCGTGCCCGTTGTGGTCATCGACGGCGAAGAGTTTGCTTGCTGGGAAGTAGACAACGAGGAGTTAGCGGCCGAGCTGGCTGGTTGATTCGGGATCCGCGACACCGACGGGTAGTCTTTTGGAGGATTAAAATCAATCAAAGGGTTGAGGAGTGTTGTGCATGAGCGTGCTCGTCGTGGGCATGTCCCACCAATCGGCGCCGGTGGCGCTGCTGGAAAAGCTGAGCATGGATAGTGCGGTCCAGGATTCCGCCTGCGGGCAACTCGTGGCGGCCGAGCCACTTTCAGAGGCCATGATTATCTCCACCTGCAACCGCATGGAGGTCTACACCGTCACCAACTCCTTCCACGCCGGCGTGCAGGAAGTCGTGCGCGTGCTCACCCAGGTTTCCGGCGTGGGCGAGCAGGAGCTGCGCAACTACCTCTACGTGCGCTATGCCGACGCCGCGGCCGAGCACCTGATGTCCGTGACCTCCGGCCTGGATTCCATGGTGGTGGGCGAGCAGCAGATCATCGGCCAGGTGCGCAGTGCCTACCAGTCCGCCTCGGAGCAGGGCACGGTCGGCCCGCGCATCCACGCACTGGCGCAGGCCGCGCTACGGGCCGGCAAGCGCGTCCACTCCGAGACCGATATCGACGAAGCCGGCGCCTCCATGGTGTCCTTCGCCTTCGACCAGGCCCTGCAGCGCCTCGACGCCGAAGACCTGAGCGGCAAGACCGCGCTGGTCCTTGGCGCGGGCGCCATGGCATCCCTCGCCGCCACCCACGCCGGCCGGCTGGGCGTCAAAGAGCTGGTGTTGGCCAACCGCACCCGCGAGCGCGCCGAGCGCCTGGCCAGCCACGCCGAGGAGGCGGGCGTTGCCACCCGCGTCGTGGACTTTGCTGAGCGCGCCGCCGCGCTTTCCGACGTCGACCTTGCCATCTCCGCCACCGGCGCCGATAACTTCACCATCGAGGCCGCCGACCTCCCCGCCGGCCGCGATCTCATGCTCATTGATCTCTCCCTGCCGCGCGATATCGACGATGCCGCCGCCGCGGCCGAGGGCGTGGATCTGGTCAATATCGAGCGCCTGAGTAAGTCGCTCTCGGCCGCCTCCACCGATCTCGCGGCCGGCACCAGCCCGCACGCGCAGGCCCGCCACATCGTCGACGAAGAACTCGCGGCCTATACCTCGGCCCAGCGCGTGCGCGACGTCGCCCCAGCCGTGAGCGCCCTGCACCGTCGCGCGGCCGATCTCGTCGAGTGCGAGGCCGCGCGCCTGCAGCACAAGCACCCCGAGCTCGCGGGCAAGCAGCTCGAGGACGTTCAGCGCGCGCTCAAGCGCGTGGCCGATAAACTGCTGCATGAACCGACGGTTAGGGCGAAGAAGCTGGCGGCGTCGGAAAGCAGCGTCAGCAGCGAAAGCGCCCTGCAGGAGCTCTTTGGCCTGCAGCTGGAAGGCTCCGGGGTGTCCGTGGCCGTCAATGAATTGCCCACCATGACTAAGGAGGCCTAGATGTTTCAGATTGGTACCCGCGGCTCCAAGCTCGCCACCACCCAGGCCGGCCATGTGCGCGATTGGCTTATCGACGCCGGCTTTGACTCCCAACTCCACATCGTCACCACCGCCGGCGACGTCAACATGGCGCCCGTCGAGCGCATCGGCATCGGCGTATTTACCCAGGCGCTGCGCGAAGCGCTGTATGCCGGTGAATGCGATATCGCCGTGCACTCGTTTAAGGACCTGCCCACCGCGCCCGATGATCGCTTCCGCCTCGTCGTGCCGCAGCGCCAGGATTCCCGCGAGGCGCTCGTCGCCCGCGATGGCCTGAGCCTGGCGCAGCTGCCGCAGGGCGCGCGCGTGGGCACCTCCGCCCCGCGCCGCATCTCCCAGCTGGCCGCCCTCCGCCCGGACCTGGAGATTCGCCCGCTGCGCGGCAATATCGATACCCGCATGTCCAAGGTCACCGACGGCGAGCTCGACGCCGTCCTGCTGGCCTACGCCGGCCTGCTGCGCGGCGGCTACGCAGACCGCGCCACCGAAATCTTTGAGCCTTCCGTCTTCATGCCGGCGCCGGCCCAGGGCGCACTCGCCATCGAGGCCGTGGCCGGCACCGAGGCCGCCGCGGCCCTAGACGCCATTGTCGACGACCGCGCCTCGGCCGCCGCTGCCGGTGAGCGCGCCGTGCTGGCCCGCCTCGAGGCCGGCTGTACCGCGCCGGTGGCCGCCACCTCGCGCTGGGACGGCGACCAGCTCACCGTGCGCGGCGGCGTCTTCGCGCTCGATGGATCCCGCCAGCTCACCGCCACCGCCTCCGGCTCCGCGGCCGAAGCCGCCGATCTTGGCGCGCGCATCTCGGACGAGCTTTTCGCCGGTGGCGCGGCCGAGCTGCTGGGCAAGTAATTTCGCCTTTAGGCGCTAATAATTTAAGGTGTAGATACCACAGATCATTGTCCCGCAATGATCCGGCCCCCTTTAAGGGCATCCCAGGACGCAAGGCCTGGGATTTTGGCCGTTAAGACCGTGTCACCCACCGCCGGCGCGGGGAACCACACCGCATGCGATCATGTCCGTGCGCGGTGCCGCGCGCCCGATTTTAGAAAAGAACTTTATGAGCAATGCCGCGCCAGACACCCAATTGGGCAAGATCGTCTTTGTGGGCGCTGGTCCAGGTAATCCCGACCTGCTGACCGTCCGCGCCCGCGAGGTTCTGGCAAATAGTGCCATCGCCGTGACCGATCCGCAGGTCATGCAGGGCGTGCGCGATGCCGTCGCCGCCGCGCTGCCCGTTCCACAAGAGCTTCTCGACGCCGCCGAGGCCGAATACGCCCAAATGTGCGCCGATGCCAAAGCCAAGGGCGCGCGCCGCAAACCGCCGCGCCCCGCACCGCCGACGGCCGCGGTGCTGTACGAGCCGGCCGCAGATATCGTCGGCCAGCTGCGCGAGTGCTTGGTCGAGGCCGATGGCGAGGATGTGATCCGCCTGGTCACCGGCAACCCGCTGCACCGCGAGTCCATCAAGGCCGAGATCAACGCCGTGGCGTCTGCCGGCCTGGAATTCCAGGTGGTGCCGGGCATGTCCCTGCCATCCACCGTGCCGTCCTTTGCCGGCATTGCGCTCGGTTCGACCTATACCGAAGCCGACGTTACCGACGGCGCCGATTGGGACGCGCTGGCCAATGCCACCCAGCCCATCGTCCTGCAGGCCACCAAGGAAGACCTGCCGGTCATCTCCGACGAGCTGCAGCAGCGCGGCATGCCGGCCGAGACCGAAGCATTTGTCACCGTCCACGGCACCACCCGCCTGCAGCGCACCTACGAGACCACGCTGGGCACCATGGGCAAGCTCGACGCGGACCTCACCGGGCCGCTCGTGGTCACCCTAGGCCGCAGCATCGACGACCGCACCAAGTACTCGTGGTGGGAAAATCGCCCGCTCTACGGCTGGCGCGTGCTCGTCCCGCGCACCAAGGAGCAGGCCGGCCCGATGTCCGCGCGCCTGGCCGGCTACGGCGCTATCCCGCAAAACGTGCCCACCATCTCCATCGAGCCGCCGCGCAACCCGGCGCAGATGGACCGCGCCATCAAAGGCATCGTCGAGGGCCGCTATAAGTGGATCGTCTTCACCTCCGTCAACGCCGTGACCGCGGTGTGGGATAAAATTGCCCAGCTCGGCCTCGACGCCCGCGATTTCGCCGGCGTCCACCTCGCAGCCGTGGGTACCAAAACCGCGGCCGCCATCCGCGCCAAGGGCATGGTCCCGGAGCTCCTGCCACACAAGAAGAAGCAGAACGCCGAGGGCCTGCTCGATGTCTTCCCCAACTTCGTAGAAGACATCGACGCCGTCGGCCGCGTCCTGCTCCCGCGCGCCGATATCGCGGCCGACACCCTGGTTGACGGGCTCAAGGCCCTGGACTGGGAGGTCGACGACGTCGTGGCCTACCGCACCGTCCGCGCCGCCCCGCCTTCGGCCGAAATCCGCGACATGATCAAGACCGGCGGCTTCGACGCCGTCGCCTTCACCTCCGGGTCCACCGTGCGCAATCTGGTGGGCATTGCGGGCAAACCGCACCAGCGGACGATCATTGCGTGTATCGGGCCGTCGGCAAGAGCGGCCGCGGAAGAAATGGGCCTGCGCGTCGATGTGGTGCCCGAAGTTGCGGACGTGCCCGCGCTTGTCGACGCCCTCGCAGACCACGTCGCCGCCCTCCGCGCCGCCGGAAACCTGCCCGCGCCGCGCAAGAAACGCCGTTCGCGCAAGAAGGCTACTAAGGTCGACAAGGCATAAGTTTTAGTCTCGCTCTAAGGAGTACCCAATGAGCACCTTCCCAGCCCGCCGCCCACGCCGCCTGCGCACCACCCCGCAGATGCGCAACCTCGTGGCTGAAACCGAGGTCCGCCCCTCGGACCTGATTCTGCCCATGTTCATCGTGGACGGACTCGACGCCCCGCGCGAGATTCCCTCCATGCCGGGCGTCTACCAGCACACCTTCGACTCCCTGCGCCGCGCGGCCGAGGAGGCGTTGGAGGCCGGCGTGCCGTGCATCGACCTTTTCGGTGTGCCGCTCGATGAGGACAAGGACGACACCGGCTCCGTCGCCTGGGACCCGCAGGGCATTTTGAACCGCGGTATTTCCTGCCTGCACGAGGAATTCGGCGATGACCTTATCGTTATGGCCGATACCTGCCTCGACGAGTTCACCTCCCACGGCCACTGCGGTGTGCTGGATGACAAGGGCCGCGTGCTTAACGACGAATCCGTCAAGCTCTACCAAGACATGGCCCGCTCCCAAGCCCGCGCCGGCGCCCAGATCGTCTCCCCGTCCGGCATGATGGACGGCCAAGTTGCCGCCATCCGCGCCGATCTCGACGAGGCCGGCCACGAGGACGTGGCCATCATGGCCTATTCCGCCAAGTACGCCTCTGCCTTCTTCGGCCCGTTCCGCGATGCCGTCGGCTCCTCCCTCGAGGGCGACCGCCGCACCTACCAGCAGGATCCGCGTAATTTCCGCGAATCCCTGCTCGAGGCCGAGCTCGACATCGAAGAAGGCGCGGACTTCGTTATGGTCAAGCCCGGCCTGCCCTACCTGGACGTGCTCTCGGCCGTGGCGGAGACTTCTCCCGTGCCGGTCGCGGTTTACCAGGTCTCCGGCGAGTACGCGATGGTCAAGGCCGCGGCCGCCAACGGGTGGATCGACGGCGAAGCCATCATGCTCGAGTCCCTGACCGCATTCAAGCGCGCCGGCGCCGGCCAGATTCTGACCTACTTCGCTACCGAAGCCGCCCGCCTGCTCAAGTAAAGGACCCCTGTGACTGCTACGCCCCCGTCGCCCGCCCCTGCCCCTCGCGCGCAACGCCCGCCGCGGCAGCAGCAGCGGCCGGAGTCCGTGACGTACATGCTGTGGCTGTGGCTGGGTGCGCTATGCGGCGAGGCCGTGCACCAGGTGCTCAACGTGGTGCTCACGCTGCTCAACCACGACGTACTCATGTCGCAGGCCAAGGAGATGGCGAAGTCCGCACCGGCCGGCGTGGATGAAGCCCAGCTTTCCGACGCCTTCCTCCGCACCGCCGCCTACGGCTCCGTCGCCCTTTCGGCGGCCATTTCGCTTGCGATTATTGTGCTGCTGGCCTTTCTGTTGCGGTCCCTTGCTAACCGCAGCAAGCGGGCCGGCACCTCGCGCCGCGTGTGGTTCGCCTTCTCGCTCTACTTCGGCTTCCGCATCCTGCTGACCTTCATGGTCACCCCGGCCGGCGCGGACGTGCCCGATTGGCTCTTTGCCGCCGATGGCATGGTGCAGATCCTTGTCGGCGTCGCGGCGGTCCTCGGCCTGATTTTCTCCGTGCGGGCCGAGACCTTGGACTACACCGGCGAACTCGAGCAGATGCGCGAGCTGGAAAAGGAACTCGAGCAAGCGCAGCGCGAGAAGAAGCGCGCCGAGGAAGAGCGCAAGCGCTCCAAGGACGACCAGCGCGGCAACCGCGACGGCAGCAAGCGCGATCGCACCAACCGCACCGACCGCGTCGGCCGGTCTGATCAGGAGGATAAGCGATGAATAACACCGAGCGGCCCGGGCCCCGCGACTATAACCGCGCGGCCCGAAACACCTCCGCCAAGGAGAGCCTCGACGCGTGGCCGCGGCCGCTGCGCTGGGCATATTGGGTGCTCGTCGTCAGCGCCGTGATTATGCTGGTGAGCGGTATGGTGGGCATCTTCGGCTCGGGCGGGCCACAAGCAGAGCCGCAGAATGCGCAGGTCGCGGAGTACCTCCACTCCAATCGCCTGTTTGTCGCGGTGACCAATGCCGTCGGCGCCATCCTGCTTGCGCTCTTCGCAGCGCAGCTGGCCGGCGGGTCCAAGTGGGCGCGCCGCATCATCACCGCGGTCATCGCGTTCGCGCTGTTTACCAATATCGCCGCCCTCGCGCTCGGCATCGGCGGGCTCGGGCTGTTGATTATCCCCATCACCCTGATCGTCGCCCTCGCGCTGCTTTTCCAGCCGCAGTCCAACCGCTTCATCAAGGACCGCAGCCTGCGTGGCTAATTAGCCCTCACTCCAACTTTTGATTCATAATTGGGGCATGTCTCGACTCAATCGTGCCCCGCTTATCGACGCCGCCCTCGGCCGCACCCCCTCCCGACCCCCAGTCTGGTTCATGCGCCAGGCCGGCCGCTCGCTGCCGGAGTACCGCGCCGCCCGCGAGGGGATTAGCATGCTTGATTCTTGCTTCATGCCGGAGCTGCTGGCAGAAATTACCCTCCAACCGGTGCGCCGCCACGACGTCGACGCCGCCATTTTGTTCTCCGATATCGTCGTCCCGCTTAAAGCCGCGGGCGTCAAGGTCGATATCGTGCCGGGTCGCGGGCCGGTGATGGAGCAGGCGGTGAGGAGTAGGGAGGACGTCGGCAAGCTGCCGCTGCTAGAAGCCGACGTCCCCGAGGTTACCGAGGGCATCGCCCGCATCCTGGCCGAGCTCACCGAAACCCAAGCGCTCATCGGCTTTGTGGGCGCGCCGTTCACGCTGGCCAGCTACCTCATTGAGGGCGGGCCATCCAAGAACCACCAGCGCACCAAGGCCCTCATGCACGCAGATCCGGAGACCTGGCACATGCTCATGCGCCGCCTGGTGCCGACCATCACCCGCTTCCTGCAGGTGCAGGTCGACGCCGGCATTGACGCCATGCAGCTTTTCGATTCCTGGGCCGGCTACCTCAACGAGCGCGACTACCGCGAGTTCGTGCTGCCGTACTCCCGGGAAATCCTGGCTGGCGTGGAGATTCCACGCATTCACTTCGGCGTCGGCACCGGCGAGCTGTTGCCGGCCATGTCGGAGGCGGGGTCGGAAGTTATGGGCGTCGATTATCGCGTGCCTATGGACGCCGCGGCCGAGCGCGTAAGCGCCCGCGTATTGCAGGGCAACCTCGACCCGGCCATGCTTTTCGCCGGCGACGACGCCGTGCGTCAGGCCGTGCGCACCATCCGCGGCGAGGTCGATCGGGCCCGCGAGCGCGGCGATATCGACGGCCATATCTGGAACCTCGGCCACGGGGTCTTGCCAACTACCGACGCGGAGGCCATCACCCGCGCCGTATCCATCATCCACGAGGAGGGCTAAATGCGTATTGCGATTATTGGTGCTGGCCTGGCGGGCTTGACGGCCGCCTACGAGCTGCGCGACCACGACGTTGAGGTTTTCGAGGCCGCCGGCCGTATCGGAGGCAAGCTGTACTCCGTGCCGTTTAATGACGGCCCCACCGACATGGGCGCCGAGGCCTTCCTCGCCCGCCGCCACGACGCCGTGGAATTCATCGAATCCCTCGGCCTGGGCGGGAGCTTGGTCGAGCCCTCCGGCCTGCATTCGCTGGTGTATTCCGGCGAGCTTAAGCCGCTGCCGCGCGGCGGGATGATGGGCATTCCTTCGCACTCGGAGCCGGTCGCACACCTGGTCTCGGCTGAGACCGCCCGCCGCATCGATAACGAGGAGCCTTTCGAGTGGACGGCCGGCAGCGACGTCTCCGTCGGCCGCCTGGTGCGCCAGCAGTTTGGCGACGACCTCGTTGACCACGTTATCTCCGCCCTCCTCGGTGGCGTGTACTCCTGTTCGGCCGACGATCTGGGTGTGCGCGCGACCATCCCGGCGCTGGCCGAGACGCTCGACGCACTCTCCGCGCGCGGCCCAGTCACCCTCTCGGCCGCGGTCCGCTCGCTGGAAGAAGCCCGCGCGGCCAAGCCGAGCAGCGGCGGACCCGTCTTTCAGACCTTCCGCGGCGGCTACGCAGAACTCTACGAGGCGCTGGCCGATAAATCCCGTGCCAAGATCTACCTCGATACCTTCATCTCCGGGATCACTCGCGAGGGCGAGAAATTCCGCTTGTCCGGCGCACCCGGTGATACCGCCCCCTTCGACCGCGTGCTGGTGGCCACCCCGGCTCCGACCGCAGCGCGCCTGCTGCCCAAGGTGTCCTCGCGGGCGGCGGAGCGGCTGAAGAGCGTGAAGCTGGCGGCGTCGGCAGTCGTGGGCCTGAAGTTCGAGTCTGACACGGACCCGGCCGGCAACGCATTGCCGCAGAACTCTGGCATCCTCGTGGCTACGGACCAAGACGACGTGCACGCCAAGGCCTTCACGCTGTCCTCTCGCAAGTGGCCGCACCTGGCCGAGCGCGGCGGTGCCTTGGTGCGCGCCTCCTTCGGCCGCTTTGGCGACGACGCCATCGTCCGCGCCGAGGAGGACGACCTCGTTGACTATGCCCTCGACGACCTCCAGCGCCTCACCGGCTTCGACGGCCGCGCCGCGGGCGTTGCCGAGATTTTCACCCAGCGCTGGTTCGGCGGTTTGCCGCGCTTTGATGCCGGCCACCTGGAAACCGTGGCCGGCGCGCGCGGTGCGCTCGCAGCGACGCCGGGCATCGATGCCACCGGCGCTTGGGCCGGCGGGGTTGGGGTGCCAAACGTCATCGCGGACGCCCGCGCTGCTGCGGCTCGTATCGCTCGCTAGCTGCGGGGATCGCTAGCTGCGGGCATGCCAATGCGGCAGCAGGGCATCCTGCTGCCTGGCGGTTTAGGGGGCTAGTGGGCCGGTGACGGTGATGGCGCGGTGTGAGCCCAGGGCGGCTGCCACACCACGCGGCCTCGGCGCCGAACGAGGCGCCCGCGCACCGGTGGGGCATTAGGGTCATCGTCGTTGACGCCGTTGTGGTACGGGCAACAGGTCGCGAGGTTTGCCATATTGGTATCGCCGCCGTGCCGCCACGCCTGCAAGTGGTGCACCTGGCATTTATCCGCCGGATAGTTGCATTCGGCCCACGGGCATACCGGATTTTCCGCGGCGGCCATGAGCCGCTGCTTCTCGTTGGCCATGCGTTCCGTGCGGTAGAGGTTGACCGCGCCCTCAAAGGGGTGGACGAGGGTGATAAGCCCGCGGTCTGCCAGCGTGCGCGAGACAAGTTCCGCGCCAGTGAGGTGGGCGCCGTTGGTGAGCTGGATGGTGATTTCCTCGCCGTCGCCATCGATGATGCGGTCAAGCTCGTCGAGCGTGATGATCGCGTTGGTCGTAATGGTCGGACGGGCAGCCGGCGAGGCGCCGGCAGGGGAGAAGAGCTCCGCAACGGAATCGAGGGGAGCATCCTCATCCAGGCTGGATTCCAAATCCGCGATGAGCGAAGAGGGCCCGGTAATCGCGAGGGTCCACGGCGCGTCCTTGCGGCGGCGGATGCGCACGCCGGGGCGCGGCGGGGTCGGGGGATTGAGCTCGCGCAGCTTTTTGCGCGCCAGCTTTTCCATCTCATCGGTATCGGCGGCGGTGCGGCACAGCTCCACGCGCAGGCGCCAGGCATCGCGCTTGGTCTTAGCGCGGGATGCGTAGCGCTCGATTACCTCCAGCGTGGGCAGCGGGTGGGCGCGGTCGCGGGCGGCGGTAACCGCCTGGCGCTGCAGGCGGGCAAAGGAGGTGGGGGCAAAGAGGGCGTCGGCAAGCGTGAGCAAGGTGTGGGCCGTCTTATTGGGCGCACCGGCAGCGCGCAGCTGGTCTTCAGACATGCCAGCGCACCCGGCAACGATGTCGATGCCGGGCGCCAGGGCCGCGAGATAGGTCTGAAGAGCTGTCATGCCCCGCAGCCTAAGCCACGGCGCGCAACCTGTGCGAGGATGAGCGCGCGAAGCTGTGGATAACTAGGGCCCACAGGGCGAATTTTGGCCCGCACGCCCGACGGGCCTGTGGATAACTAGCCCTTATTGCGGAAAACGAAGATGGAGGAGAAGTCCTGATCGCCGTGACCCATGGCCTGCATTTCCTCAAAACGGCCGATGGCGGCGGTCAGGGCGGGCAGCGGCTTGGTGGAGGTCATCTCCATGAGCTTGGCGTCCTTGGCCAGGGCGTCGACGGTGAAATCGCCCGGGTCGGTATTGCGCTCGCCGGTGATAAACGGCGCCTTCATATTGGCGATGAATGACAAGCCGGTGATATCGAGCATCTGCAGCACCACCTCGGAGTCCAGGCCCTCGGACTCGCCGAGCTGTAGGGCTTCGAGCAGGCCCTCGGCGGTGACGGCGAGCGCGAGGTTCGCCAGCAGCTTTCCGATGGCCGCCGTGGCCGCCGCCTCCACTCCGATGAGCTTGTCTTCGCCCGCCCAGGACTCGGCGAGGGACATGGCTTGCTCGCGGCGGGCGTCGTCAGGCGTGCCCACATAGACGCCGAGCTTGCCCTCGCGGGCCGGGCCGAGCGTGCCGACGACCGGGGCGTGGACGTAGGTTTCCACGGCGGCGGCGAATTCGCGGGCATCGTTGGGCGAGACGGTGGTGGTGTCGATCCACGTCACGCCGGCGGGGATGAGCTGCGGCTCGACGACGACCTCGCGGACATCGTCCGGCCCGAAGAGCGAGGTAATAATGACCTCGGCGTTCGCTACGGCCTCGGTGGGCGAGGCGGCAAGCTCGGCGCCTTCCTCCACCAGCGGCTGGGCGCGCTCGGCGGTGCGGTTCCAGACGGTCAACTCGATGCCGTCTTGCTCGTTGAGCAGGCGGCGGGCTAGTTCGGTTCCCATGCGGCCAGTTCCAAGAAATGCAATCTTCATGGTTTCCTAGTGTGCCATCATTGGGTGCAGGTTCGCCGCGGCTTGCGCGAGCCCCGGACGAGGGAGCCGTACCCGGCAACGCGACAAGACGGCCAGGAAGCAACTATGGCGTGGTTCATCTTGATTTTCTCCGGCGCATTCGAGGCCGTGTGGGCGGCGGCGCTGGATAGGTCCGCAGGTTTTACTCGCCTGTGGCCCTCGTTCATTTTCCTCGTGGCCTGCGCGATTTCCATGGGCGGGCTGGCGTGGGCGATGCGCAGCATCCCGGTAGGCACGGCCTATGCGGTGTGGGCGGGCGTTGGCGCGTCGGTGGCGGTCATCTATTCCTTCGTCGCCGGACACGAGGCCGCGACGGTGTGGAAGGTGCTATTCCTCGCCATGATCATCGGCGGCATCGTTGGGCTGAAAGCAGTGAGCTAGAGGCCCGGAATCCGCGGCGCAGGCGGCAGCGGCGGCGCCGGCGGCGGGGCGGGCGCAGGCATAGCGGGCACCGCCGGCATATCAGGCACCGCGTCCTCGATGCGCCCGCGCACCTCGTGCGGCGGAATATTGAGGTTCGGCAGGCCGCTTTTGTCCCGCGCAGGTGGGCGTGGGGCCGGCGCCGCTGGTTGCGGGCGGGGTGCGGGCGCCGGTGCAGGCGCTGGCGCGGGCCGCTGCTGGGGCGCGGGAGCCGGGGCAGGACGCGAACCAGGCGCAGACTCAGGCGCCGGCGCCGCGGGCGATGGGGAAGGCCGCTCGGTCGGCGGCGAGGGAACCGGGGCGTCCTCCCGAGGCAGGTCGCGCGGGGCGAGCGGGCGGGGAGGGGGCTGCCAGGAGGGGGCGTCGGCAAGCGGGGTGGCACCCACCGAGGTAGGCAGCGGCCGCTCGGGCGCGGGCTGGGCGCAGCCGGCGAGGCAGAAAGCGGCCAGGATGGCGAAAATGAGAGTGCGCTGCATTGAAAATCCCCCCGAATTGAAAAGTGCAACGCCCCGAAGTTTAGCGGCTGACTGTGAATCGCGCACTCCAACTTTTGTATAGCGCGCGAATCGCTAGAATGTCAGACATGCCTAATACTTCCCAGTCGCAACAGTGGTTTGAGCGTTCCTCCAAGGTGATTCCGGGCGGGGTGAACTCGCCGGTGCGCGCGTTTGGCTCCGTGGGCGGCCAGGCCCGCGTGATTGAGCGCGGTGCGGGCTCGCGCCTGTGGGACGTCGACGGCAACGAGTACGTTGACCTGGTCAGCTCCTATGGCCCGATGATTCACGGCAATGCGCACCCAGAGATTGTGGAGGCCGTGCAGCAGGCCGCTGCGGTCGGCTTGAGCTTTGGCTCGCCCACCGAGGGTGAGGCTTTGCTCGCGGAAGCCATCGTCGCACGCACCGCGGCCGATAAGGTGCGCATGGTCAACTCCGGCACCGAGGCCACCATGTCTGCGGTGCGCCTGGCCCGCGGCTACACCGGCCGCGCCAAGGTGCTGAAGTTCGAGGGTTGCTACCACGGCCATGTGGATGCGCTGTTGGCCTCGGCCGGCTCCGGCGTGGCGACCTTTGCGTTGCCGGATTCCCCGGGCGTTACGGGCGCGACGGCGGCCGATACCATCGTCGTTCCTTATAACGATATCGAGGCCGTGCGCGAGGCATTTGCGCAGCACCCGGGCGAGATCGCCTGCATCATCGCGGAGGCTTCGGCCGGCAATATGGGCACCGTGGCACCAGAAGAGGGCTTCAACGCCGCGCTTGCCGACGTCGCCCATAGCGACGGCGCCCTCCTCATCCTCGACGAGGTCATGACCGGCTTCCGCACTTCCTATAAGGGCTGGTACGGCGTCGATGGCGTGGCGGCGGACCTGGTGACCTTCGGCAAGGTCGTCTCCGGTGGCCTGCCGGCCGCTGCCTTTGGCGGCCGCGCCGAAGTCATGGACTACCTCGCCCCGGACGGTCCGGTCTACCAGGCCGGCACGCTGTCCGGTAATCCGGTGGCCATGGCCTCCGGCCTGAAGTCTTTGGAGTTGGCCGATGAATCGCTCTACGAGCGCCTGCAGGCCAACGCGGATCGCCTGACCGGCATGATTTCTTCCGCGCTGTCGGCCGAGGGCGTAGCGCACCACATCCAGCGGGCGTCGTCGATGTTCTCCATCCGCTTTGCCGAGGGCGAGGGCCGCAACTTTGCCGATATGCAGGCGGCCGAGACCTTCCGCTTCACCCCGTTCTTCCACGCCCTGCTGGATAACGGCATCTACGTCGCACCGAGCCCATTCGAGACCTGGTTTGTCTCGGATGCACTTACCGACGCCGACTTTGAACTCATCGAAGCCGCCCTCAAGCCCGCCGCCCAGGCGGCGGCCGCCGCGCGTCCCGCACATTAAGTCCCGCACACTAAGGAGAGACATGACACGCACCATCGTTCACCTCGTGCGCCACGGCGAGGTCCACAACCCGGAGAAGATCCTCTACGGTCGCATCCCGGGCTATCACCTGTCCTCGCGCGGGCATTCCATGGCGGCGCGCACCGCGGAGTCTTTCCGCGACCACGATGTGACCTACCTGGCGGCCTCGCCGCTGCAGCGCGCCCAGGAAACCGCGCGGCCGATTGCGCAGGTAACGGGGCTAGACGTGGACGTCGATAAGACACTCATCGAGTCCGGCAACCGCTTCGAGGGCCTGCGCACAAAAGGCCTGCGTTCCGCGCTGTGGAACCCGCGCCGCTGGCCGCTGCTGGTCAACCCGCTGGAGCCCTCGTGGGGCGAGCCCTATGAGCAGATTGCCGAGCGCATGCTGGGCTCCATCGAGCGCGCCCGCACCGCCGCAGCCGGCCACGAGGCGATCTTGGTCAGCCACCAGCTGCCCATTGTGATGGTGCAGCGTACCGTGCTGGGCCAGCGCCTGCCGCACGCGCCGTGGAATCGCGAATGCGACTTGGCCTCGGTCACCTCTTTGCTTTTTGAGGATAACCAGGTCACCGATATCTTCTATTCCGAACCGGCGCAGGAGATTTAATGGCACTACAACGCAGGCGCGCAGTCGGCGCGGTGCTTGCTGCGGTGGCGGTAGCGCTGCCGCTTGCCGGTTGCTCGCAGGACTCCGATAAAGCGCAAAACGCGGTTGCTACCGGCGGCAACTTCGAGTTCATCACGCCCGGCGGCGAAAAGGTCATCAACTACGAGGAATCTGAGCGCAAGCCGCTGCGCACCTTCTCTGGCGAGGATGTGCGCGATAGGGATAAGACCATTTCCCTGGAGGACTATGACGGCGAAATCGTCGTGCTCAACTCCTGGGGCCAGTGGTGCGCTCCGTGCCGCGCCGAGGCCGATGACTTACAGGAAATTCACACCGAGCTGCAAAAACGCGATCTTGGCACCGTGCTGGGCATCAATGTGCGCGACTATAACCCGCAGGTGTCCAATGACTTTCTCAAGGATAATGGTCTGACCTACCCCTCCATCTACGATCCACCATTTAAGACCGCGGCGGCCCTGGGCGGCGTGCCCACCTCCGTGGTCCCGACCACCATCGTCTTGGACAAACAACACCGCCCGGCTACGGTCTTCTTGCGGTCCATCACCGCTCAAGATGTGATGGACGTAGTGGACAAATTAGAAAAGGAATAAATGGACAACGCAGCGAGCATCGGCAACTCTTTTGCCGAGGCCGCGACCTCCGGCCCACTCATTCTGGGCCTGTTCGCGGCCGCCGTGGCGGGGCTGGTGAGTTTTGCCAGCCCGTGCGTCGTCCCACTGGTGCCTGGCTATATTTCCTACCTGGCCGGCGTGGTGGGCGGCGAGGTTACGTTTGACGGTGAGTTGGGGGTGGGCGTCGGCAAGCGCAGGCAATGGGCCGTGGTACTGGCCGCCGCCTTGTTTATCCTGGGATTTACCGTGGTTTTCCTGCTGGCGACGGTTTCCGTATTCGGCGCGATTTCCGCGCTCCGGCTCAATGAGGAGACGCTCATGCGCATCGGTGGCGGCGTGACCATCCTGATGGGTGTGGTTTTCCTCGGCGCGATCCCGGCGCTGCAGAAGGACACCCGCATGGCGCCGAAGCGTTGGACCACCTGGCTGGGTGCGCCGCTGCTGGGCGGGATTTTCGCGCTGGGCTGGACGCCGTGCCTGGGCCCAACGCTGGCCGCCATTATTTCCGTATCGGCCGGCACCGAAGGCATGACGGCCGCGCGTGGCGTGCTGCTCATTATCTTTTATTGCCTGGGCTTGGGCCTGCCGTTCCTGCTGGTGGCGCTGGGCTCTGCGCGGGCGATGCGCTCGATTTCGTGGGCCCGCAAGCACTCGCATACCATCCAGATAATCGGCGGCGTGGCCATGATCCTCGTCGGCCTGGCCCTGGTAACCGGCCTGTGGGGCGAGTTTATTAGCCTCATCCGCCAGTGGACCGGCAACTTTGGCGCAACCCTGATTTAGGAGAGACGTGAAATATTTCCGCAAAGCCTGGCATTGGCTGACCAGCATGCGCACGGCACTGGCGCTGCTTTTCTTGCTGGCGCTGGCCGCGATTCCCGGTTCTTTGCTGCCGCAGCGCGATCTCAACGAGCAGAACGTGCAGGACTTTATTGAGTCCAATGGCAACGTGGCGAAGATCTACGACAAGCTGCAGCTTTTCGACGTCTTTTCTTCCGTCTGGTTCCAAGCCATCTTCGTCCTTCTCGCTATTTCCCTGGTTGGCTGCATCCTGCCGCGCTCCTGGGATCACTATAAGGCGTGGAAGACCCCGCCGACGCGCGCCCCGAAGTACCTCCACAAGCTGCCGCTGGCGGCCGAGGGGCACTCGGAAAAGAGCGAGGAGGAACTATCCGCGGAAATTACAAAGCGCCTGAAGAGGTGGCGCGTGGCCGAGTATTCCCCGGAGAAGGACCGTGCCGGCGTGCATACCTTTTCCGCGGAGCGCGGATACGGCCGCGAGCTAGCCAACCTTATTTTCCACGTGGCGCTGGTAGCCATCTTGGTCACGGTTGCCGCCGGCAAGCTGGTCAACTACGAAGGCCAGGTCATCGTGGTCACTGAGTCTGGCTCGCAGGGCGGCGACCAGACCCTGGATCAGTCCACGGAGTTCTGCAATACCTCTACGTCCAACTTCGACTCCTTCCGCGCCGGCCCGCTTTTCGACGGCACCGGGCTCCACCCTTTCTGCCTCGTCGCCCATGACTTCGCGGCCGAGTACCTGCCGAACGGCCAGGCCGAGATGTTTACCTCCAACGTCTCCTACGCGGAGGGCGATGAGATCTACAAGGATGACTCCGAGTGGAAGGATTATGAGCTCAAGGTCAACCATCCGCTTCGCCTGGCGCACAACCGCGTTTATTTGCAGGGCCACGGCTACGCGCCGACGGTCACGGTGGAATGGCCCAATGGTGAAAAGCGCACCCAGACCATTCAGTTCCAGCCGAATGACACGACCTTCTTCTTGTCCTCCGGCGCGATGCGCTTCGACCCACCGGCAGGCATGCACCCGGATCTCTATGACCGCCGCCAGAACCAGATCGCCATCCAGGGCCTGTTTGCGCCCACGGCCGAGTGGGCCGGCGAGAACGGCAAGCTGCTGCAGTCCGCATACCCCGGGCTGCAGGATCCGGCGATGGCCATCGATATCTACCGCGGCGATGCCGGCCTGGACACCGGCACCCCGCAGTCCTTCTTCTCGCTGGACCCGAACCTGGTGCAGTCCGGCCAGCTGCAAAAGATTGACCGCGTGAACCTCAACCAGGGCGAGGACGTCACCCTGGACGATGGCACGAAGATCACCTTCGACGGCGCCAGCGAGTTCGCCAATTACCAGGTCTCTTATGATCCTTTCCAGAAGTGGGTGCTGGCCTCCGCGCTGGTGATGCTCATATCCTTGGTGGGATCGCTGATAATTAAGCGCCGCCGCGTCTACATCCGCTTGCGGCCGAACGCGGCCGGCGGCACCGACGTGGAGATGGGCGGGCTTGCCCGCACCGACCGCGCCGGCTGGTCCGAGGAGTTCCACGAGCTGCACCGCGCGCTGCTGGAGCTGCCGGACCCAGACGAGGTCGAAGAAGACGAACTTTATACCGACGATTAGCGCTCCGGCCCGATCCAACAAAAGTTGGATTGGGCCGTTTCGCTGAGTAAGGTAATCAGCACTTATTCCGCACGTGTGAAGGCTAGGAGCATTCATGCAGATCGATCAGAATCTGTCTAATTTCTCGGATATCGCGGTGCAGACCGCCTTTGTGGTGTACTGCGTCGCGCTCTTTTTGTCGCTGTTTTACTACGGCCGCATGCAGGGCATCATCGAGGGCCGCCGCGCCGTGAAGTCTGAGGCCGCGAAGGTCTTGGTGGGGGCGGGCGCTGGGGGCGTCGACAAGCAGAGCTATGCCGGCGAGGTTGCCCAGTCTTCTTCCGGAATCACGGCCGATGAGCTGAAGGAAAAGGAACGCAAGGCCGATAAGCTCGGCGGCATGACCAGCGCGCTGATGTGGGTGGGCATTGCGTTGCACGCAGCGGCGATCGTGCTGCGCGGCCTGGCCACCGGCCGCTTCCCCTTTGGCAACCTGTACGAGTACGTGCTGATGGTGAGCTTCGGCGTGCTGCTGGTGGGTAATATGGCCATGCAGCGCAAGGAATGGCGCACCGTGTGGCCGTGGTTGCTTACCCCGACCCTCGCGCTGATGTTTTATGGTTCCACCAAGCTCTATGCCGAGTCCGCCCCGGTGGTGCCGGCGCTGCAGTCGCACTGGCTGCCCATCCACGTCACCGTGGTTTCTTTGGGCGCGTCCATCGGTATTATCTCCGGCATTGTCTCGCTGCTGACGCTGTTCCGTATGGCGCAACCGAAGCATGCCGAGCATGGCTTCTTCGGTGCGGTGGCCCGCCCGCTGCCTTCTGCCGCAAAGATTGACCAGCTGGCCTACCGCCTGGCTGTTATCACCCTGCCGACCTTGGGTCTGGGCATCATCCTGGGGGCCATCTGGGCCGAGTCCGCCTGGGGCCGCTTCTGGGGTTGGGACCCGAAGGAGACCGTATCCTTTGCCACCTGGATCCTGTACGCCGCGTACCTGCACGCGCGTGCGACGCCGGCCTTCCGCAAGGCGGCGCCGTGGATCAACGTCATGGCGATGGCGCTGATGGTCTTCAACCTGTTCTTTATCAATATGGTCGTCTCCGGCCTGCATTCCTATGCGGGGCTGAACTAGATGGCGGAGCATAATAGCCCGCGCCATAAGCAGGGCAAGCCGGCCGGCGATAATGCGGTGATTTTGGGCCTTGGCGCCCAATTCGCCGAGCGCCGCCGCGAGTTGGGCATTTTGCAGCAGCAGCTTGCCGACGCCGCCGGTATCTCCCGCTCCACCCTCCACACCATCGAGCACGGTGGTGCGGGCGTGCGGTGGGAAAAGATCACCGCCGTGGCTGAGGCCTTAGGCCTAGAGATGCGCTTCGTGCCGAAGGAATCCTAGTCCTTCTCGCCGTCGGCGTCGCGTTTGCGGCGCTGGCGGCGCTTTTCTTCTTCTGCCTCCTGTGCGCGGCGCTGCTTGAAGCGCTCCTTTTCCAGTTTCCAGAGGAATTCCTCGTCATCATCGGGGCCTTTGATAGCGCGGGGTTGTTCCACCTCGCGCTTTTTCCATGTCGAGGGCCCGAAGGCCTTCCAGACGAGGTAGGCGGCGAGGACAAAGAGTAGGAGGAGGATTATTCGGCCCATGCGTGCGATTCTACCTGCACCGCGTACAATCAACCCCCATGACGCATAACCCTGAGCCACCCAAGCCGGACCCAGAACTGCGCCGCCGTTCGCGCGCGGCGCTGTGGAAGTACGGGCTCGCCCGCGTAGTGCTTTTTATCGCTTTGACCGCGGTGATCGAGATTTTGGCCATCGCCATCGGCTTTGCCATCCCGGTGCTCGTTGCGGCGCTGCTGGCGCTCTTCGTGGCGCTGCCGCTATCGATGCTGATCTTTAAAAAGTGGCGCATCGAGGCCACTCAGACGCTGGCCGAGTACTCCGCCCAGCGCAAGGCCCACAAGCGCTGGGTTCAGGCGGAGCTGGAAGGCCGCGCCGCCCAGGACTAGACGATGATGAGTGCGGCGGCCTCGATAACGGCCCACAGCAGCATCGCGCGGCCGGTCAGGCCGAGCACCGGGATGAGCTCTGGGCCTTGGGTGCCGCGGTTGACGGTGCGGATGGCGCGCAGCGCAAGGGGGAAGTAGACCAAGCCAGCGAGCGCGAGCCAGCTGCCGAAGGCGATGCCAATGGTCAGCAGGAATGGCAGCAGGAGCAGCACCGTAAAGAGCAGGCGCGCCTTCTCGTTGCCGAGGCGCACGGCGAGGGTAATCTTGCCGGTCTCGGCGTCGGAAGGAATATCGCGGATATTATTGACTAAGTTCACCCCGGAGCTCATCGCGCCGATGCCCACGGCCAGCGCGAGGCCCGACCACGACAGGCGGCCAGCTTGCGTGAATTCGGTACCGAGCACGGCGACCAATCCGAAAAAGATAAAGACAGCAACCTCGCCGAGCCCGCGATATCCATACGGGTTCTTGCCGCCGGTATAAAACCACGCGCCCGCGATGCATAGCGCGCCCACTAGGATGAGCCACCACGCGTGCGCTGCAAAGGACAGCGCAATGCCGGCGAGCCCAGCCACGGCGAAGGCGGCGAAGGCCGCGAGTTTCACCTGCTGCGGGCGGGCCAGGCCACCGCCGGTCAGGCGCTGCGGACCGGTGCGGTCATCGTCGGTGCCGCGGATGCCATCGGAATAGTCATTGGCATAGTTCACGCCGATGATAAGTGCCCACGCCACGATGAGGGCGAGGAGCGCGCGGCCGAAGTGCGCGCCGTCGGCAGCCGCTGCGGCACCAGTACCAGCGATGACTGGGGCGAAGGCATTAGCCCACGTGTGCGGGCGTGCGCCTTGGAGCCAGTCTTTGGCAGTTGCGGGATAGGCAGAAAGTGACATGTCAGTTATTGTGCCACGCCACCGCGGGCATGCTGTGCACAAGGGACGCACACGGCGGATATATAAAAGCCACGGGTATGGCGGAAGCGCGTCGTACGTACCCAAGAAAGGACGGCTGTGGGCCACACCCGTGACAAAAGTTCAATGCGTTGAACTTTCTTAAAGTTATCATGTGAATCGCTCGCGGGGCAAGGCCTTTACTACGATGAATGTCATGCATTTAAGCGATCTCCCTGAACGTACCCAGGACTACCTCAAAGTCCTGTGGGACCTCTCCGAGCACTCCGGCGGCGCGCCCATCGCGCTCAAGGAGCTGGCGGGGCGATTGAACCAAAAGGTGCCCACGGCGTCGGAAGCCGTAAAGCGTCTCGTTGCCCAAGGGCTGGTGGAACATGAGCGCTACGCTGGCGTTTCGCTGACCCCAGAGGGCCAGGCACTGTCCATGGGCATGGTCCGCCGCCATCGTCTCCTCGAGACCTTCTTGGTCAAAGAGCTGGGGTACACCTGGGACGAGGTTCACGAGGATGCCGATCTCCTCGAGCATGCATGCTCCGATCGCTTCATCGATCGACTCGATCAGCACCTGGGCCATCCTCAGCGCGATCCCCACGGCGATCCCATCCCCGACGCGCAGGGCAGCATCGAGGACCTTGGCACGCTCACGCTTGACGACGTCCCCCTTCACACCCCTGTCACCATCGAGCGGGTATGCGACGGAGACACCGAGCTGTTGCGCTACCTCGACAGCCATGGCGTCGGCCTGGGCGTCGAGGTCGTAGTCGATTCCCGCGTTGCGGGCCTGCTCAACCTGCACGCAGGGGACGAGGAGTTCTCTCTTGCGGAAGTCGCGGCCGCCGACGTGACGGTGCGCGCTAACGAAGTCTAATCAGTTCTTAAAGAGCCCTGCGACACCACGACGGTCCACCTTGCCGGGGCCGGTCAGCGGCATCTCAGCAATGCGGATAATCTCGCGCGGAATCTGCCACCGAGGCAGGTCATCGAGCGCTTCGAGGATGTCGGTGCGCGAGGCCCAGCCGGTGTAAGCTGCGGCGATCATCTGGCCAAGACGTGGATCAGGGATGCCCACCACGCATACACTGTCGACGCCCGGTACCTGCAACAAGAGCTGTTCCAGTTGTTCTGGGTGCAACTTCAACCCGCCCGAGTTGATGATGCTGTCCAGACGTCCAGTGACGGTGAGTTGACCGTGGGCGTCGAGCTCCCCGGCGTCGGAAGTTGCGAACCAGCCACCGACGAAGTCGCGCGATTCCACATTGCGGTAGCCCTGCGCAATGGTCGGCCCGCCCAGGAAAATGCGGTTATCTTCCCCGATGCGCACCTCGGTGCCGGGCAGGGGAGTGCCGTTGTAGACGCAACCGCCCGCAGTCTCCGAGGAGCCATAGGTGGTTACCACGGTGATGTCGAGCTTGCGCGCAGATTCCAATAGCTGGGGATGTGGCGCTGCTCCACCTACCAGGATGGAGTTGAAACGGCGCAGTGCTTGGATGCCGTCCAGCGAATCGAGTGCCTTGTGCAGCTGCATCGGTGTGAGCGCGGTGTACATGCGGTCCTCGGTGTGGGCGAGTTCTTCTGCTGCGCGGGCGAACTCGGTGATGTTAAAGCCTTGGGACAGGTCGAGGCACAGTGGCTCCACACCCGCCACCAACGAACGCACGAGCACCTGGATGCCCGCGATGTGGTGGGCGGGCATGGCCAGTAGCCATTGGCCGGGGCCACCCAGGAAAGAATGGGTGGCATCCGCACTCGCCACCAGGTTAAGCGGGCTTAGCTGCGCACCCTTCGGTGTGCCCGTGGAACCCGAGGTGGACACCACCAAAGCAATGTCCTCAGCAATCGATTCGCCCGCGCGCATGTGGTTGCGCAGCAATTCCGTCCGCGTGCGGTCCGCTGCGGGAAGGGGTAAGAGCGTGGTCTGCCCAGCGATGGCCTTCTCGAGGTCATCCAAAATTCCTGCGGGATTGCGGGGATCGACTGGGAGTGGGGCGAGGATATGAGTCACGAATAATCAGGTTACCCGGGCATATCGCTCGTCCCGGGAGGCGGCGCGCCGGGCGTTTAGAGCAAGGCCCGCAGCCCCATGCTGAGCAAATAGAACACACCCGCCAGCACCGCGATGCAGCCGCCCGCCGACAAACTGAGTGCGGCCGCCAGCAAGAGCCCGCCGCATGCCAGCGCAATGCCCGCGATACCGGCACCGAGCATGAGCTGGGTCGGGCGCTTGATCCACGGCTGCAACGCCGCCGCCGGGGCTACCAGCAGCGCCAGGGACAAGATAGTGCCCACCGCGGGAATCACCACCACCATGGTCACGCTGATAAGCGTGAGGGTAAGCAAGTCATAGCAGCCGGGATTTCCACCTTGTGCGCGGAAGGACGTCTGGTCGAAGTAGAAGGAGACCAACGTCCGGCGAAATGCTACCAGCACGCCAAGGCTGACCACCACCAGGGCGCTGACAAACCAGACATCCTGCGCATTGACAGTGGTCAGCGAGCCCACGAGAAAGCTATCCACGTGGATAGGTAGCGGTTGGAACCAGCGCAGCAACAAGATGCCCAGGGAGAATCCCAGGGTGAGCGTCACGCCGGCGGCAGCGGTCGAAGAAATGCCCTCGACGGTACTCAACCACCGCATAAGCCAGGCCAAAGGTAGGCAGAACAGTGCCGCGCCCACCATCAAACCCGTGGAGAGATCCAAGCTCAGAAGGTTGGCCACCACTACGCCGAGCACCGCGCCGGGGAAGATTCCGTGCGACAGGCTCTCGGCGAAAAAGACGCGCTTGCCCATGACCATCAAGGTTCCAACCAAGCCAGATAAACATCCCACAGCAATGGCCTCAAGGAGGGGCATCCGCAGGATCTCTGGATCAAGATGAGACAGTCCCATTAGCTAAATACCCCCTTCAAGCCCGCTAGCGGCACGGTGACAACCAGCATCAAGCTGACGATTGCCTGCGGCGAAATCTGGTGCGCGGTTTGGGACAGCATGATGGCAAATCCCACCACCACTGCCAGCGTGGACAAGCCCGCAGCCCAGAAGCACATGCTGCGCGGGGATCCTGCGATCAAGCGCGCCGAGAGGCCTGGAATGACAATAAAACCGATAACCAGCAACACACCCACTGCCGAGCTAGCCGCCACCACGATTAGGCCAACCGCGACATTCGCAATGAGCTCATAAGCCGCCACGTTGACGCCCATGGCGCGGGCCGCTGCTGTATCGAAAGCGACGAGAATCTGCATGCGCCAGGTTGTCAGGATGAGCAGTGCCGCAATCACGCAGAGCGTGACGGAGGTTGCCAGCCTGGACTGCGTGACGTCGAGAAGCCGGCCAAACATGAGCGCCTCCAGCTGCCCGGACTTGTCGCCATAGGCCAAACTGATGACCACGCCGATGCCGTACATGAAGGTCAGCACCACGGCCGTTCCGGCTTCTATATCCAGCTTCCGCGCTGACTGGCGCCGCCCAGAACCCAGAGAAGCCAGCACCAGCACCGTCACCGTGGCCACCGCGGCCGCACCCGGCACGATGCCCGGGATGCCGCCCACGATGAGCCCTACCACGATGCCTGGAAAAACCGAGTGCACGAGGGCTTCCACCGTAAATTCCATGCGGCGGAGATTAACGAGGACGCTAATGACAGCCCCCACAATCGATAGGCACAGCAGGAAGAGGAAGGCATTGCGCAGGTACGGGGCGAAGAGAATCTGCTCCATTACAGTCGCGCACCTTGCTCCATATAGGTTTCCACTGCTTCCTCGGTTCCCATGGTGTGGACCTTGCCGTCGAGCACAAACGCCGCCCAGTCGCAGGTGTGCTGCGCCAAGATGGGGTCGTGAGTGGAGACGAGCAGGGCGATTCCTGCTTCCTTGAGATCCGCAATGATCTGAATCAGGATTCGGCGGCTTTCTTGATCAAGCCCGTTGAAGGGTTCGTCGAGAAGCACCAGCTCCGGGGCCGAAACCAACGCGCGCGCGATGAGCACGCGCTGGCGCTGCCCTCCCGAGAGCTGGCCAAACCGCGTCTCGGCGAGGTGCTCCATCCCCACTTGTCGCAGGGCATTGAGTACATGGCCGCGATAGCTACGCATGCTCGTGCACCTATGCCACCAGCTCACTGATGGCAAAAGGCCCATTTCCACGACCTTGTAAGCCGTGACGGGAAAACTCAGGTCGGAGTCTTGGTACTGCGGGACGTAGCCGAGCGAGGCGTCGATGGTGGCCATGCCGCGCAAGGCAGCCAGGCCAGTGATTGCCTTGAGCAGCGTAGACTTGCCCGCGCCGTTGGCCCCCAGGAGCGCCACGGCCTCGCTCGCGCGGATCTCAAGATCAACGTCGGTGAGGATATCCCGGGCGCCATAGCCGCAGGTGGCATTGCGCAGAGTGATTAATGGGGAAGACATATAGAGCTACTTGCGCTTGGCGACGTCGAATGCCTGCAGCGATTCCGGCAACGGTTGCTGTTCGGAGTCCCAGGCGCTGACCAGGGTGTTGATGTTGTGGACGATGGATCCGATGTAGGTCTCGCCCTCACTGCCTGGCACACCTAGCGAGTCGCCGTACAAAGCGTCGTCGGATGTAACCGCCTTGACGCCTGCGGCGCGGGCGATGGCCTCGATGGACTTCGAGCTGTTGGAATTCTCCGCAAAGATGGCCTTGGCACCGGACTCGCGGATCTGCTTTGCCTGCTCGTCGATGTGGCGCGAGGTGGCGTCCTGCTGGTTGTTGAAGTCAGACAGTGCGGAGCCGATGAACTTCACGCCGTATGCGTTTGAGAAGTAGCCGAAGGCGTCGTGGGAAGAGAAGAGCACGCGGTCTTGCTCAGGAACTGCGGACATGGAATCGCTGGCCCACTTGTCGAGGTCCTCCAACTGGTCGGTGTACTTCTTGCCGGCGGCGGTGAAGGCGTCCTTGGCCTGCGGGGAGGCCTGGGACAACGTGTTGACGATGTTGTCGACCTGAATCTTGGCCTGCTTCGGGGAGGTCCACACGTGCGGGTCGTACTTGAATTCTGGGGCCTCGCCGTCCTCCCCCGGGAAAGGCCACGGGCGCGGGCTCACGTGCTCGATGCCCTCGTCGATGGTGTACTTGCCGTTGCCATCGCCCATACCTTCGCTCTTGACGCCCGAGGTCACGGCCATGACGCCGTGGAAGCCGGAGGAGTCCACGGCTTGGTCGAGGAAGTGCTCGAGGTCGACTCCGTTGACGAACATGTAGTCGGCCTGGGAGAGCGCCTGCATCTGCTGTGGGGTCATCTCGTGCTCGTGGGCGCTGGCGTTGGGGGCGAGCAAACAGGTGAGGTCGAGGGTCACTGGGCCCTCGCCGGAGTTGGTCTCCGCACCCTGGGAGTCGACCTTGTGGAGCTTGAGGCCGCCGGCGGCTACCTGGGTGAGGTAGTCGCAGATCTGGGTAGTCGTGGCCACGGCCTTGACGGTGTCGCCGTCCTTCGGCTTTGCAGCGTCGATGGATTCCTTCGAGGCGCTGCAAGCGGCGAGGCTGGCGCCGAGTGCGAGGGCGCAGGTGCCTGCGAGAATGCGCTGTAGGGGCCGGCGTGGGGTGCTGTGATTTGAGCTCATAATGAACTTCCTTTGTATTAGGAGAAGTGAACTCAACAAACACTAGCACCCTTGAACTAGATTGTTCAACGTAATGAACTTAGGTGGTCCTATCTCTCCCTTAAGCTGCCAAAATTTAAAAATGCCTCTCACTTCAATGAGTGAAGTGAGAGGCTAGGAAGCGGTGGCCTTATTTGGCTACTTTTGCCTTTTTGCTGAAGGGGAGCTGATCCAGGGAGCGTATGCCGGGGCCGGCGGCGAGCATCAGGCCCGCGACGGCGACGGTCCATTCGGAGAACTTTTGCCAGCCCTGGGCGATGAGAATTACGCCCAGGGCGACGCGTGCTGCGAGCATGACGAATGAGTTGCAGAGTTTCATGTTCGACACTTTAAGTATTAACTATGGGCATGTCCACAATTGCTTGAGATGTCTCACTCCGGTCCGAGGGCGTCCCACGCCATTTACTCCGCTACATGTATGGATTGCGCGGGGTGTCCTCCTGATCGAAGGGACGCTCCCCGCTGTCCTGCGCATCCTTGATACGCTTGAGCATCCACACTCGCGAGACGATGACGCCCGCCAGTGCAAGTGTGGCCAAGCCGATGGCGAAAATCCACATCGTGCTAACTCCTGGCTAGTAGTAATACGGGAACTGCTCCCACTGCGGGTCGCGCTTTTCGAGGAATGCTTCTTTGCCCTCGACGGCCTCGTCGGTCATGTACGCCAGGCGGGTCGCCTCGCCGGCGAAGACCTGCTGGCCCATGAGGCCGTCATCGGTCAGGTTGAAAGCGAACTTCAGCATGCGCTGGGCTGTTGGGGACTTGCCGTTGATTTCGCGGCCCATCTGGATTGCGGCGTCTTCCAAGTCGGCGTGATCGACAACCTCATTGACCGCGCCCATCTCATACATCCGCTGGGCATCATAGGTGCGACCCAAGAAGAAGATCTCGCGGGCGAATTTCTGGCCCACCATCTTAGCTAGGTAGGCCGAACCATAGCCGGCATCGAAGGAACCCACGTCCGCGTCCGTCTGCTTGAAGCGCGCCTCCTGGCGGGAGGCGACCGTCATATCGCAGACCACGTGCAGCGAGTGTCCGCCGCCGGCCGCCCAACCATTGACCACGGCGATAACCACCTTGGGCATGGTGCGGATAAGGCGTTGGACCTCGAGGATATGTAGGCGGCCGCCTTCCACCTTCTCGCGGGCGGTGTCCACGGTGGATTCATCCGCGGTGGCGTCATCATGGGCGTGCTCGGTGGCGTAGCGGTACCCGGAGCGGCCGCGAATGCGCTGGTCGCCGCCCGAACAAAAAGCCCAGCCGCCATCCTTGTCGGACGGACCATTGCCGGTGAGCAAAATCGTGCCCACATCCGGCGTGCGGCGGGCGTGGTCAAGGGCGCGGTAGAGCTCGTCTACGGTATGCGGGCGAAAGGCATTGCGTACCTCCGGGCGGTCGAAGGCGATGCGCACGATGCCGTTCTTACGGCCCTCGCCGTTGAGCCGGTGATAGGTGATATCCGTGAGGTCTTCAAACCCCTCTACGGAATGCCACAATTCCGGCCGAAAGGGATTATCGGTGCTGTATTTTTTCTGCTCGCTCATAACGGCCAGCTTAGTGGCAAAAGAAGAATAGTCCCCATTCCCAACCCTCACCCACACACGCTGCCCAGCAGGCCGGTAATAATCAATACGCGATACTGCGAGGTTGTTGCCCCGCATAATACCCGTGTACGCCATACCAGCGCGGTACTCCATGCCATGGGGAGACTCGAACTCCCCGCCCCTTAAAGCGCTAAAGGGGGCCAGGGTCCCAGGATTTTCCCCTCCAGGGTGGGGGCCTGCTCGCTGCAGGTGTGTGGGCTACCATCGCGCGCTTTAGGCAGCGCGCGATATGACTATCCGTTTTTCAGTTCGGTATTCCAGTTCAGCTGCTGGATGCGGGTATCCAGCTCGCGGTACTGCTTAGACAAATCATCGACGCGCTTGCGCAGATCCGCCACCGGGATGGTGGAGACAAACTTGATCTCGGTGCGGGAATAGCGATCCGAGCGCGTGCCCGCCCGCTGCGCTAGGTCGTGGTAGATGCGGCGCTTGCGCAAGAGGCCGTCGCGAAGCGCGAGGGCTTCCATCAAGTTCCTCTTCTCATCAAAGGCGGTGGCGATATTCGTCGCATTGATGGCCTGCACCAGCTCATCGATGCGCCCGGCCACGCCGTCGAGCTCGCGCAGCAGCTCCTGCGGATCCTCATCCGGGGTATCGCCCTCCTGCACGCGGGCCACGGTGAGCAACCGCTCGTGCAGGCTATTGAGGCGCTCCTGTGCCTGGGCGCGCTCCGCCAATGCCTCAGCTAGCAGCATAATTCCTCCTTTATTGGTATGGGTTCCCAAAATAGCGCAGAGCGGGGGAGGGGTCAATGGCCGGCGGGCGCTACCATGAAGGCCATGCATATCGATGACGTCCTCGACCGCGCCCACGTAGTCTCCCTCCCGCTCGCCGTGCGTTTCCGCGGCATTACCACTAGGGAGGCCCTGCTCATCGAGGGCCCGGCCGGCTGGGGCGAGTTCGCGCCCTTCCTGGAATACGGCCCGGCCGAGTCCGCCGCGTGGCTGCGCGGCGGGCTCGAGGCCGCCTACGAGGGATTTCCGGAGCCGGTGCGCGATTCCATCGAGGTCAACGCCACCATCCCGGCCGTACCTGCCAGCGAGGTTCCGGCCGTGGTGGAGCGCTACCCCGGCTGCCGCACCTTCAAGATCAAGGTGGCGGAGAAGGGGCACACGCTTGCCGACGACGCCGCTCGCGTCCGCGCCGTCCGCGACGCCGTCACCCACCGCGGCGATATCCCTATCCTGCGCGTGGATGCCAACGGCGGCTGGAGCGTCGATGAGGCGGTTGAGGCCGCGCAGATGATGATGCCGCTGGACTATATGGAACAGCCCTGCGCCACCACCGAGGAGCTCGCCCAGGTCCGCGGCCGCCTTATGCGCGCCGGCCTCTTTGTGCGCGTCGCCGCCGATGAATCCATCCGGAAGGTCGCCGACCCTTATCGCGTCGCCGAGTTGCAGGCCGCGGATGTCGCCGTGGTCAAGCCCGCCCCGCTTGGCGGCGTACGCCGCGTCCTCGAAGTGGCCCAACACCTGCGCCAGCGGCATATGGATATCACGGTGGCCTCCGCGCTCGACACCTCCATTGGCATCAACATGGGCCTCGCGGCCGTCGCCGCCCTCCCGCGCATCTACGACGACGAGGACATCGACGTCACCCCAGCCGCCGCCGGCCTTGCCACCGGCTCCCTTTTTGAAGAAGACGTCACCGCCCCGCGCCCGCTTATCGATGGCCACCTTCCCGCCGATATCCTAGCCCCCGACCCAGACCGTCTCGCTGCGCTCGCCGCCCCCGCCGACCGCCGCGACTGGTGGTTCGATCGCGTTCGCGCCTGCTGGCCGCATCTTTCTGAATCGCACGTTTCTGACTAGGGCCTAGAGCAAGCTCTGGTGAAACCTCCACGCCGGGGTCGCCAGCGCCCGACGCACCTTTTGCGGCCGGCTCTTTAGCCCGCGCACGCTGCGCCGATGCGCCACCGTTTCCTGCACCGTCTCCACCACTAGTTTGAGGTGGTAGTCGGTGCACTCATCCGTAAACTTCAGCGGCGCCCATCCGTGCTGCACCGCGTGATTGGTCTTCCACGTCCCGATGAGGAATTCCCGGTGATTATTCTCCGGCGCGTGATAATAAAGCGAGTCCAAGTCCACCACCGTCGTCCCCGCTTCGAAGCCTAAATCCCAGGTATACGGCCCAAGCCGGAAATTTGGCACCGGCTTGAGCCCCACCCGCCGCATCTCGTGGTACATCCGCTGCTCCCATTTCGACGCCGTCCCCACCGGCGCCTGCTCCGCCAACTCGCGCACCGCGTCCCTTTTCTTACTGATCACCAGCTCTAAATCGGCCGCGAACCTCCCCCTTCCGTTGAGCCCGCGGTAGGCCTGCGCCAGTGCCTCTTTGAGCAGCCACTCGCTGCAGCGCTCGAAGCTCAATGCATCTGCTACCGCCTGTGCCGGCAACGCCATCCTTACACCCTTTATCCGATTCGCCGGCACCGGCCGCGACCTCACCGTATACACCACATCATCCGCTCGAATCCGGCAGTTTTTATCCACCCGGATCACCGCCGGCAGCTGCACCTCGCATAAGCCATAGGCCGCGAGCGCCGCCGTCCCCGAAAACACCGCATCCGGATAAAGCTGCGCCACCGCGGCTACTTTATCTTTCGCGCTCGCCTCTGCAGCGATATAACAGTTGCGCCGCAAGCGCAAAAGTGTTCCCCCACTAATCCTGCTGCGGATTTGATAGTCAGTAAGGCCTAAATCTAGTAATTCATTTCTCGTCCACATGACTCATTGGACTGGAAATCTTCCGGAAAGGTTCCACCTTCCTAGTTTCAACGATTTCGTCCATCTAGAACACCTAAACCGTCGACGGTTTTCGCCATATGGGTGGACGAAATCGTTGAAAGCCGGTGAACCGCTAGAGAGAACCGTTAAAAAACTGCTGTCAGGCTTGAGACTGCCCAACCTGCCACCTGTGAGTACGCTGGAAGGCATGTCTACTATCAAGGTTCGCGATGCTCACCTGCACAATCTGCGCAATGTCGACGTCGATATGCCCCGCGGCAAGCTCGTCGCGGTCACAGGTGTGTCTGGTTCGGGCAAATCTTCGCTGGCGTTCGGTACGATTCACGGCGAAGGCCAACGCCGCTACCTTGAATCGGTAGCACCCTTCGCACGCCGCCTCATTAGCTCGGCTGTCGACCCACAGGTCAGCCAGGTAGAGGGCCTACCGCCGACGGTCGCACTGCAGCAATCGACCTCCGGCGGCGGAGCGCGCTCTACGGTGGGCACGGTGTCCGCGCTCTCCAATAGCGTGCGCCTGCTTTATTCGCGCGCCGGGGATAACCCGGAGGGCCTATACTCCGATTCCTTCTCGCCCAATACCCCGGAGGGAATGTGTCCGCAGTGCCACGGCACAGGCGTGGTGCATGAGCCGACCGAGGACTCGATGGTCCCGGATCCCACCCTCTCCATCGAGGAAGGAGCCATCCAAGCCTGGCCGGGCGCCTGGGCCGGCAAGAACTTCCACGACATTTTGATGAACTTGGGCTATGACCTGGATTCGCCCTGGCAAGAGCTGCCGCAAGAAGACCGCGACTGGATCCTCTTCACGGAAGAGCGCCCCGTCGTCACGGTCAAGCCCTTGCGCGGAAAAGATCAGATTCAACGCAATTATGAGGGCACGTGGCGCTCGGTGGCCAGCTACCTCAATAAGACGCTGGCGGAGACCCAATCGGATACGCTGCGCAAGCGCACCCTGTCCTATATGGAATCCCGCGAGTGCGAGACCTGTGGCGGCCGCCGCCTCAACCCGGCCGCGCTGAAGGTGACCTATGCGGGCATGCCTATCGATGAGCTGGGCGCGCTGCCGCTGGATAGGGTGCATGAGGTGCTCAGCAAGCAGAACCCGGAGGAGAACTCGGCCGAGGATTTGTTGCTGCGGCAGATTTTGCCCGCGTTGACTTCGGCGCTGGAGCTCGGCTTGGCGCACCTCAGCCTGGATCGACCGACGCAGAGCCTGTCCGGTGGCGAGATGCAGCGCATCCGTTTGGCGGCGCAGCTGCGCTCCGGTCTCTTTGGCGTGGCGTATGTGCTCGACGAGCCCTCGGCCGGCCTGCACCCCGATGAGCGCGATGCGGTCATGGATATGTGCCGCCGTTTCATCGCGGCCGGCAACTCCGTGCTCTTGGTGGAGCATGACATGGATTTGGTCGCGCAGGCGGACTGGCTCGTTGACGTCGGCCCGCTGGCCGGCGAGTGCGGCGGCAACGTGGTCTATTCGGGCCCGGTCGCAGACTATGACGCGGACACCCCTACCGCCAACGCGCTGGCTCACCGCACACTCGCGCTTGCCGACGACCCCCGCACTCCCTCCTCCCACCTCGCCCTCCGCGGCATCAACGCACGCAGCATCGACAATTTGGATGTGGACTTTGGCTTGGGCCAATTCACGGCGGTCGCCGGTGTCTCCGGTTCGGGCAAGTCCACCCTGGTCAGCACGGTGCTGGCTGGGCTGTTGCGACAGTCCGCTACGGCCGTTTCCGATGAAGAGGAGACCGAGGACAAGGGCTGGTCCGTAGAGAGCACGGAGGGCTTTGACCGAGTAAAGCGCGTCGTGCAGATTACCCAGAAGCCCATCGGCCGTACCCCGCGCTCCACGCTGGCAACCTACACTGGGCTTTTCGATAACGTCCGCAAGCTATTCGCCTCCACCGATGAGGCCAAACAGCGCAAGTGGACGGTCTCGCGCTTTTCTTACAACGTAAAGCAAGGCCAGTGCCCCACCTGCGGCGGCGCAGGCAAGATCGAGGTGGAGCTGGTCTTCTTGCCGGGCTCGTACACCACCTGCCCGGAGTGCGGCGGCGCCCGCTTCAACGACGAGACCCTCGAGGTGACCTGGCAGGGCCGCACCATCGCGGACATCTTGGAGCTCACCGTGGATGAGGCCGCGGAGGTCTTCGCCGAGAAAGAAAAGATTTACCGCGCCATTGCTACGCTGCAGGCCGTCGGCCTGGGCTACCTCCGCTTGGGCCAGGGCGCGCCGGAGCTGTCCGGCGGCGAGGCCCAGCGCATCAAGCTGGCCACGGAGCTGCAACGTTCTCGCAACTCGCGTCGCGGCCACACGGTCTACCTGCTGGACGAGCCCACTACGGGCCTGCACCCAGCCGATATCGACCTGCTCAATACCGAACTGCACAAGCTGGCGGATGCGGGCCATACGGTAATCGTCGTCGAGCATGATCTTTCGGTCATGGCGCATGCGGACCGCATCATTGAGATGGGCCCGGGCGCTGGCGAAGATGGCGGCCGCATCATCGCGGATGCCACCCCGGCGCAGGTCGCTGCAGAGGATACCGCCACTGGCCGTGCCTTGAGCGCACGCCGAGCGCACTAAGCGGCGAGCCGCGGCTTCCCTGTTAGCTGTGGGAGACCTCTCTGGGATCTCACAGCAAAATGGGGTAGAGGTAGAGGGTATGACTTCTAAAGGCCCTCATGGCGATAATAATGAAACCCGCAGCTGGTCTAGCCCGGCGGATGATGCCACGCGCCAGATAGGCCGCGTGCCCGATAAAGCCGCCGGCCCCAGCCGCGACCAAGCGCGCCGCGAGCACCCCAAGCAGTACTTCCCAGGCGAGCAGCAGCCGCAGAATGAGACTCGTCAATTCGATGCGGCCGCCGGCTACCAGCAGGGCTCTGGCTATCAGCAGGGCTACGGTCAGCAGCAAAGCTACGGCCAGAACTATCAGCAGCCGGCCGGGCAGGCCTATGGCCAGCAATACGCGCAGCAGCCCGAGTACGAGCCGGTGCCGTCGAACTACGATCCGGACCAGCCGGAAAAGCGCAAGAAGAAGAGCGGCGGCGGTGGCGCCATGGCCGGCGTCTTCGCGGCCATCGCGGTACTTGCAGTGCTGGCTGCGGCGGTCCTGTTTTTCCTGTGGCGCAATGCCGCGGACGAGGCGGATAAGCCGGAACCCCAGCCGGTGACAGAAACGCTGACCACGGAGGTTCCCACCACCGTGACCCAGACCGAAGAGCCGGATTCGCAGGATGAGAACTCCAATAATCTGCCGAAGCTGCCGGACTTCCAGAATGACCTGCCGTCCGATATCCCGACCGAGCTGCCGCCAGAGGTACAAGACCAGTTGGATAAGGGCAGCGACGTGGACGTTGAGGGCCTCCTTAATGACCTCCTGGGCGGCGGCGAGCAGCCGGCCAACCAGAACTAAGCGCCCAGCACCTGCCCGGTAAGGGAAATGGCGCGCGGGCAGGTAAAATCGGGCGGCATGAATGAATCGATGCAGTTGGCTGAGAAGGTAGCCGCCCAACTGGCGCGCCACCTCACGGATGTCGTCCTGTGCCCTGGTTCGCGCAATGCGCCGCTGTCGCTGGCGCTATTGGCGCGTGATGATATCCGCGTACACACCCGCCTGGACGAGCGCGGGGGAGCGTTTACCGCCCTGGGCATGGCGCGGGTGCAGCGCCGCCACGTGGGCGTGGTGATGACCTCGGGAACTGCGGTGGCCAATACCTTGCCGGCCGTGGTGGAGGCGCACTATTCCCATACGCCGCTGGCCATCATTAGCGCGGATCGGCCGGAGCGCCTGGTGGGCACGGGGGCGTCGCAGACCATCGAGCAACAAGGCATCTTCGGCGTCTATGCGGATACCACCCAGGTCACCGGCGCGGACGATATCGCGGCGATGGCCCAGCGTTTCCGCGAAGACCTACAGGTGCACATCAATGTGGCTTTTGATGCCCCGCTTGTCGACGACACCCTGCCAGACCACACCTCCGGCGACGGCGTGCGCGAGCCCGCACCAGCCTTTGTCGACCACGGTGAGGTGGCCGTGGATTTGAGCAAGAACACCCTAGTCATTACGGGTGACGAGGCCTGGGAGGTAGAAGGCCTCCAAGATGTACCGACCATTGCGGAGCCGAGCGCGCCGGGTCCGTATCATCCGGTGCATCCAGCGGCGGCGCATATCTTCCGCAAGGCGCAGGTCTCCGCGAATGATTATGTGGTCAACACCAAGGTGGAGCAGGTCATCGTCGTGGGGCACCCGACGCTGCACCGTGGGGTGTTAGCGCTGATGAATGATCCGGATATTGAGCTAGTGGTGCTCTCGCGCACCAAGGACTTCACCAACCAGCGCGGCGACGAGGCCCGGCTTGGCACCACCGTCAAGGTCACCGGTGAGCCGAGCCGCGAGTGGATGAAGATCTGCGAAGGCGCAACCGATATGGCTGGACAAGCGGTGCGCGAGACCCTCGAGGATGAGGAACTGGGATTCACTGGGCTCCACGTCGCGGCCGCGGTGGGCGATACGCTCTCCGTCAATGACACCCTGGTGCTCGGCGCCTCGAACCCGGTGCGCGATGCCTCCATGGTGGGCCTGCCTTTCGACGGCGTGGATACCTACTCGCCGCGCGGGGCGGCCGGCATCGACGGCACCATCGCCCAAGCCATCGGCATTTCCTTGGCCACACAATCGCTGGATCCCACCAACTGGCGCGCCCCACGAGTAATGGCGCTCATGGGGGATGTCACCTTCTTGCACGACGCAAATAGCCTGCTCATCCCGGAAGACCAGGCGCGACCGGAAAACCTCACCATCGTGGTGGCCAATGACAATGGCGGCGGCATCTTCGAGACCCTGGAACAAGGCGCCGATGCGTTGCGCGAGTCCTTCGAGCCGGCGTTTGGAACGCCGCATGGGGTGGACGTCGGCAAGCTGGCAGAAGCCTACGAGGCAGACTACCGCGAGGTGACCACCCCGCAGGAGCTATTGGATACGCTGGCGGAGCTGAAGGAATACTCGACCGGGATTACCGTCGTGGAAGCCAAGACCACCCGTGCCACACGCCGGGCGCTCAATGAGAAGCTCACCGCAAAGGTAGGCCAGTAAGTGGCCCCGCCGCAGCACAAGCCGCACGCGGCCGTGGTGCCGCGCTATACGCCCGCGGTCTATCGTCGCCGCCTGCACCAGCTGACACTGGCGCTGTACCTGGCTGCGCTGGTGGGCGTGGTGGGCATGGTCATCGGGCCGGCGCTAAATGACCACGCCATCGCCAGCCACCCTGCGCGCGCTTTGGCCACGGTCAAGGATGTGGGCATGCTGCGCACCACGGTGGATTTCCAAGACAGTGAAGGGATTTACCACACCCCACAGCACGGGCTGCTCTATCCCAGTGGGCTGGGCGAGGGTCAGCAGGTGTGGGTGCACTACGCCCAGGACGACCCAGACCTGGTCAAGGTTGAAGGCCGCGAATGGACGCTGGCCATCATCCCGGCGCTCTCGGTAGGAGTGGTTGCCACGCTCATCGCGGCCGTGCTGTGGAAGCTGATTAGCTTCTTTACCCGCCGCGCGGAGAAATAATTAACCAAGATTTTCCGCTGGCTTCACCATAAACTTAAGAAGATGGGCCATGATGGTGGCATGCGTGTTGCGATCGTGGCTGAATCCTTCCTCCCCAATGTCAATGGTGTGACCAACTCCGTGCTGCGCGTTTTAGAGCACCTGCACGAGACCGGCCAAGAGGCCATCGTCATCGCGCCGGGCGCCCGTGAGGGACAAGAAGAGATTCCGGACTACCTAGGATTTCCCATCTACCGCGTGCCCACCGTGCGCGTGCCGCTGGTGGATTCGCTGCCGGTGGGCGTGCCTACCACGGCGGTCGATGAGGCCTTGCGCGACTTCAAGCCGGATATCATCCACCTGGCCAGCCCCTTCGTACTCGGCGCGGCGGGCGCTTTCTCCGCCCGCCAGCAGCGCGTGCCGGCCGTGGCGTTGTACCAGACCGATGTTGCCGGATTTGCCACCAAGTACCATGCCTCCGCGCTGGCCTATGGAGTGTGGGAGTGGCTGCGCACGATTCATAACTCCTGCCAGATGACGCTGGCACCGTCCTCGCTGACCATCCGGGACTTGGAAAAGCACCACATTAAAAACGTGCGTCACTGGGGTCGTGGCGTGAACGCAGAACTTTTCCACCCCTCCAAGCGCTCTGAGGAGCTGCGCCGCAGCTGGGATCCGAGCGGCACCAAGAATGTGGTGGGATTCGTTGGTCGCCTCGCCGCGGAAAAGGGCGTGCACCGCCTCTCGGCGCTCAACGGGCGCGAGGATATCCAACTGGTCATCGTGGGCGATGGCCCGGAGCGTCCGCTGTTGGAGGCGCAGCTTCCCGGCGCAGTCTTTACCGGTGCCCTTTCTGGCGAAGACCTCGCCGCCGCCTATGCTTCCTTGGACGTCTTTGTCCACGCCGGCGAGTTCGAGACCTTCTGCCAGTCCATCCAGGAGGCGCAGGCCTCCGGCGTACCGACCATCGGGCCGCGGGCAGGTGGCCCGGTAGACCTCATCGATGAGGGCTATAACGGCCTGCTGCTGGAGGTAAAAACCTTTGTGGAAGACCTCCCCAATGCGGTGGATGCTCTGCTCAATCCGGAGATTCACCAGGAGATGCGGGACAATGCCCGCGAGTCCATTTCCTCCAAGACGTGGAAGGCGCTGTGCGAGCAGCTCGTGGGCTATTACGAAGAGGTGCTGGAGGATACTCGCCGGGTGCCGCTGACCATTTTGGGCCAGCGTCCGGAGCTGCCGCGGTGGGCGGCTCGTGCCCTTGGTGCCCGCGTAGCCTAGACTGATCATTTGTGTCTAAGGCAGATCTGGATAAAAAGCCCTTCGATGTGGCGCGCATGTTTGACGCCGTGGGCGAGAAATACGACCTCACCAATACCGTGCTGTCCTTTGGGCAGGACGCGCACTGGCGCAAGCGTACCCGCGAGCGTTTGAACCTGAAGCCGGGCGAGAAGGTCCTGGACCTTGCAGCGGGTACCGCCGTGTCCACCGTGGAACTTTCCAAGTCCGGTGCGTGGTGCGTGGCGTGTGATTTCTCCCGTGGCATGCTGGCCGCCGGCCGTGAGCGCGACGTGCCCAAGGTGGCTGGCGATGGCATGAAGCTGCCGTTTGCGGATAACACCTTTGATGCCGTGACCATCTCTTATGGCCTGCGCAATATTCACGACTTTGAGCTCGGCCTGCGCGAAATGGCGCGCGTGACCAAGCCGGGCGGGCGCCTTGCGGTGGCGGAATTTTCCACCCCGGTGGTACCGATTTTTGGCACCGTGTACAAGGAATACTTGATGCGTCTGCTCCCGCCGGTAGCGCGCTTGGTTTCTTCTAATCCGGAGGCATATATCTACCTCGCGGAATCCATTCGCGCGTGGCCTGGGCAGGAGGAGCTCGCCGCGGTTATCAATCGCAATGGCTGGGCCGAGGCCGGTTGGCAGAACCTTACCTTCGGCATCGTGGCGCTGCACTCGGCGGTAAAGCCAGCCTAGGCGCTGCTCCGCCCGTGCCTGGGGGAGCAGGGGTTAAGCCGCGGTCGAATCCCAGAGTGGCGTATCGCGGCGAAGGGACGAGACCGTGCGGCCGGCGGCGCGCCAGGTGCGTGCGATGAGGTCGCGGTCATCGTCAGTAATGAGGTTGCCCATCAGGCGCGCGGCGGCCGGCATGAGTATGCGGCCAATGGGCCCGCGCAGGGCCAGTGGACCAGCCAGCGGTAGGAACTGTGGGTAGGTCAACAGGCGCGCGGCCGTGCGGGCCAAGAGGAAGGACTCGCCGTAGTGCTCGCGCAAGACGGCCGGCCAGGCCAGGGTGAAATCCTTCGGGCCGAGCAGGGCTACGGCCAGCGCGGCGGTCTCCAAGCCATAATCGATGCCCTCGCCGTTGAGGGGGTTGATGCAGGCCGCGGCATCACCAATGATCATCCAATTGGCGCCGGCCACGTTAGACACCGCGCCGCCCATGGGCAGTAAGGCAGAGGTAACGTGCTCAATTTCCCCGAGTCCCCACTCGGGGCGCTGTTGGGCGGCGTAGAACTCGAGCAGCTTCTTGGTGTTGATCTTGGCGGGGCGCTGCGCGGTCGACAACGCGCCGAGGCCGATATTGACCTGGCCTAGCTCGGAGCCGAGCGGGAAGATCCAACCGTAGCCGGGTTGCACCTCGCCTTCTTCGTCCTTGAGCTCAACGTGGGAGTGCATCCAGGGCTCAGTGGCATGCGTAGAGGAAGCATAGGAACGCGCGGCGATGCCATAGACCTCCTCGCGATGCCAGGTGCGGCCGAGCTTCTTGCCAAAAGTAGAGCGCACGCCATCGGCCACGATGATCCACTTGGCATGCACGGTGGCCTCACCCACGCGGAAGGAGGTCACGCGGTTGCCCTCGAGCACCGGATCGGTGGCGGGGGTGCCGGTGAGGAGGGTGGCGCCGGCTTCCCGGGCGGCGTCGGCAAGCAGGGCATCAAAGCGGAAGCGCGGCAGGGCCGTGCCCACTTGGGAGGGATAGGTCTCCGGCCAGGGCGCGGTAATATCACCGCCGTATCCGTGCAGCTTCAGGCCGCGATTGCGATAGGAGGCGTTGACCGCAATGCCGAGCTCAGCAAGCTGGTGCATCGCGCGCGGGGTAAGCCCGTCGCCGCAGGTTTTATCGCGGGGAAACGTCGCGGAATCAATAAGGAGGGTGTCATAGCCGGCGCGTGCGGCATGGATCGCGGCGGCGGCTCCGGCCGGCCCAGCGCCAATGATGGCGACCTCGACATAGGTTTGGGAATCGATCTGCTCCGACATGAGGACTATCATTGCATGAGTTCGACCCCTCGAGTGTGTTTAGGGGCGCAGTTTGGACTACGGTAGGTAATCGATTATCTCTGGCTTTTAGTTGCAAGGAACACTATTTAATGACTCACGGTCAATCGCATGCCACGCACGTGGATCTTGGTGATCCGCAGCTCAACGAGCGCATTGGTGCGGGCATGGAAGCAGTAGAAGACAAGCTGCGCAGTGAAATCGACCGCGGCCAGGACTTCTTAAAGGACAAGGTCAGCCACCTGTCTAAGGCCGGTGGCAAGCGCTTTCGCCCCATGATGGCGCTGCTGGCTTCCGAGTATGGTCCGCGTCCGGGCTGCAAAGAGGTTGTTAAGGCCGCCACCGTCGTGGAGATGGTGCACGTAGCCACCCTTTATCATGACGATGTCATGGATGAGGCGGACCGCCGCCGCGGCGTGGAATCTGCCAATTCGCGATGGAATAATTCCGTGGCCATCCTCGCCGGCGATGCGCTCTTGGCGCATGCCTCCCGCCTGATGAGTGAGCTGGATACCCACACCGTGGGCCACTTTGCCGATACCTTTGAAGAGCTGGTGACCGGCCAGATGCGCGAGACCATCGGCGCGGGTGAGGCCAATGCCGTGGAGCACTACACGGCCGTTATCCGTGAAAAGACCGCGGTGCTCATCGCCTCTGCTGGCTACCTGGGTGCCTACCACTCCGGTGCCTCGGCCGAGCATGCCGCAGCCCTGCACCGCATTGGTGGTGCCATCGGCATGATCTTCCAGATTGTGGACGATGTCATCGACATCTTCTCCGATCCCAAGGAGTCCGGCAAGACCCCGGGCACGGACCTGCGCGAGGGCGTCTTTACCCTGCCGGTTCTCTACGCCTTGGAGGAAGAGGGCGAAGTGGGCGACAAGCTGCGTGAGTTGCTTACTGGCCCGCTGCATTCCGACGCCGAGGTGGAGCGCGCCATCGAGCTCCTGCACCAGTCTGGCGGCCGTCAGAAGGCGCTGGAGGACATCAATGCCTACCTGCGGACGGTGGAGGAGCAGCTTGCCGTGCTACCGGAGAACTCCGCGAGCCAGGCCCTGCGCCAACTGGCGGATTACACCGTGCGCCGCGTGGGCTAGCTGCTTGGCGATGCCCCCTCTTTTCCCGCCCATTCTTCCCCCATGCGCTGGCGATTTGTAGGTGGGAGGGTGGTTCGTAGTAAAGTACTTACTCGCACCACACAGTGCATGCCAGGTTGCCCGAGCGGCCAAAGGGAGCGGACTGTAAATCCGCCGGCATTGCCTTCAGAAGTTCGAATCTTCTACCTGGCACAGAATAAACCCCGCAAGCAATAGCTTGCGGGGTTTCGTCGTACCTGCGGCCGTGAGGCGGATGCTACCGGCAGGGCGCCTGTCTGCGGGAGTCTTGAGCCCTGTGGAACACCGCATAGGCACCGACGAGGAATACAGCTAGGAATACCCCAGCGATCTTGAAGTAGAAAAATCCATTTCCTAACCTACGAGAAATATCTGGCAATGAGGTGGAATCCGATCCCGCCAGAGCCTTGGCCACGTATACCGCATTCAAACCGCCAATGAAATAGCCGAGGCAGAGCAATAATGAAATACCAACTGCAATCTTTAGCAAAACTGTTAAGGATGAATGGTGGGGTTCTGTACTCATCTAACTCCTCTCGTCTTGGCCTTCAGGACCAGCAAACTACACCGTTCTGAGGCGCTGTGTACCAACGGGCGTGCTCGGTAGCCATACCATCAGTCACAGAAAGTCACTGTAGAGATGAAGGTATGGGGTTTAGCGATAGGATATGGGATATGAAGAAGATCCGAACGATGCTGGACGGGGTAAACGAGATTCACCTTTTTCAAAGCCAGCGAGTAGCGCAGGCAGCGCAGCAAGCGCATCTGCGCAATCGGACTCGCAGTTATCGGGCGCACCGGAAAATAAACGCAGCGATTTCCCACCAGTTGGAGGAGCGCTCCCTGGCGTAAATAGCCTTTCTAACCGTGATGCCCCGTTGTCGTGGGACTGGCGGCAGCAAGCCCACTAGTCCGCACCCTCACAGATCCTAAGCAATCTCGGAAGGACCAGTTAGAGAGCGCGGAGCGGGGAGGGGTTTAAATCCCGAAGTAGGCGCGCAGGTCGGCCGCAATAGCATCGAGGCGGTCGGCGTCGGGGGATTCGAGGTAGCACTTCAGCTTCGGCTCGGTGCCGGAAGGGCGCACGATGACGCGGTCATCGTTGTCGGTGAAGAACTTGGAGCCTTGGGCGAACTTCTCCACCTTTGCCACGGGGGAACCGGCCAGTTCCGTGGGCGGGGTGGAAGCGACCTTGTCCATCGCCTGGGCGATGATGCTGAGGTCATCGACGCGGAAGGTCAGCGGCTGGGTGTAGAGGGCTCCCACGGTGGCGTAGATGCCTTCCAGGCGCTCTAGCAAGGTGGTTCCTGCGGCCTTGCACTCGGCCGCGAGGCTGGCGAGCACTACGGAGGTAGCGACGCCGTCCTTGTCGCGGACAGCGGTGGGGTCGGGGCAGAAACCAATGGCCTCCTCATAACCAAAGGCGAGGTCCGGGGTGCGGGCGATCCACTTGAAACCGGTGAGCGTCTCTTCGTGGCCGAGGCCATAGTGGGCGGCGATGCGCCCGAGCAGGCGGGAGGAGACGAGTGAGTTGGCGAAGTTGCCTGTCGCGCCCTGGCGGGCAAGGTAATCGCCCAAAAGGGCGCCGGTTTCATCGCCGGTGAGCTGGCGCCACGTGCCTGAGGACGTGGGCACAGCGGCGGCGCAGCGATCCGCATCCGGGTCATAAGCGATAAGAATATCGGCGCCGATCTCCTCAGCGTGGCGGATGCCCAAGTCGAGGGCGCCAGGCTCTTCCGGGTTGGGGAAAGAGACGGTGGGGAAATCGGGATCCGGTTGGGCCTGCTCAGGAACCAGCGAGACGCGGAAACCGCAGCGGGTCAGGAGCTTTTCGCCCAAGGCCGCACCGACGCCGTGCATGGCGGTCAGCGCGATGGTGACATCGGTATGAGCGCCCACGAGCTGCGCTGCGCGGTCGAGATACTCGGCGCGGGTATCGACATCCGCGATGTTCTCGGTGGAAAGTGGAATTTCATCGGCGTGGGGAGCCGCGGCGATGGCGGTGGCGATTTCGGCATCGGCGGGCGAAACAAGCTGTACGCCCTCTGCCGGTCCGGTGGCGATGCGGCCGCCCAGGTAGACCTTGTAGCCATTATCGGCCGGCGGGTTATGCGAGGCAGTGACCATAATGCCGGCATCCGCCTTGAGCGAGCGGACCGTGAAGGCGGTCAGCGGAGTGGGGTTCTGCGCTGGCAGAACCAAGGCCTTGCCACCGGCCGCGGAGATGACCTGTGCGGCATCGCTCTGGAACTGCGCGGAGCCGTGGCGGGCATCGCAACCAATGGCTACCACTGGGGCGTCCACGTGCTGTTTGAGCCAGGAGATAAGTCCGTAGGTGGTGCGGATGACTACGGCGCGATTCATGCGAGACTCGCCCGGGCCCACGGCGGCGCGCAGGCCTGCGGTGCCGAAGGCGAGGGGACCGGCGAAGGCGGCGGCGAGCTCGTCGTTATTGCTCTCTTCAATCCAGGTCATCACCTGGCGGGCGGTGTCCGGATCGGGGTCGTGCTCGGCCCAGGTGCGGGCGTAGTCATAATCCACGGTGGCGGCCTTTGACATGGCTTAGAGCTCCTCGAGGATCTTGGCGGAGGAAGATAGGCCCAGGCGGGTTGCGCCGGCCTCAATCATGGCCAAGGCATCCTTGGCGGTGCGGATGCCGCCAGAGGCCTTGACTCCTAGCTTGTCGCCTACGGTCTCGCGCATGAGCTTAACGGCGTGCACGGAGGCGCCGCCGGCCGGATGGAAACCAGTGGAGGTCTTGACAAAGTCCGCCTGGGCGGCTGCGGCGGCCTTGCAGGCGAGGACAATGGCGTCGTCGGAAAGCGCGGCAGACTCGATGATGACCTTGAGCACCTTGCCAGGGATGGCATCGCGTACGGCCTGGATTTCGGCCTGCAGGTCCTTGGCGCGGCCCTCGATGGCCAGGGGGATATTGATGACCATGTCCACCTCTTCGGCACCATCAGCAACCGCGCGGGCGGCCTCAGCGGCCTTAATCTCCGGCTTTACGGCACCGGAAGGAAAGCCCACGACGGTGGCGATGTGCAGGGAGTCAGGAACCTCGATGGGCAGGGCGGACGGGGAAACGCAGACGGAGTAGGTGCCCAGCTCGGCCGCCTCATTCACCAAGGCGCGGAATTGTTCTGGGGTGGCCTCCGGCTTGAGCAGGGTGTGGTCGATGATGGAAGCTACGTCGGTGCGGGAAGTCATAATTGTTCTCCTTAGCGGGTGAGGCGGGATTCGGAACGGGCCATCTTGAGGTCAGAGACGATATACAGGGCAATGCCGATGGCGGCGACGGCCGCGAGGATCCACAGCACGGTGTTATAGCTGGTGAGGTCCTGCAGCTTCGCCGTATAGGCAATTCCCAGCGGGATGGCGATATTGATGGTCAGGTTATAAAAGCCGATGGCGATGCCGGACTTGGCGGCGGTGATATTGCGCAGCGCGGTATTGACCAGCGGGGCGTACATCAGCGCAAAGCCGGAGGCAAAGGCCACGATGGCGAGAATGAGTACGGCGACGTGAAGCTGCACAAAGAGCGCGGCCGCCACCAGCGCGCCGGCAACCAGGGCGAAGGCGGTGTAGATGGTGGCGCGAGAGGACAAAACGGCACCGATCTTGCCGGAGAAAATGCCGATGAGGATGGCGCAAATATAGCCCGGGATCATCAACAGGGAGGCCTTATCGATGTTCATGCCGTGCAGGTCATGCGCGGCAAATGGCAGCAGGAAGATAAAACCCATTTGGGTGGAGTAGACGAAGAAGACCATGAGGATGGTCCACACGTAGCGGCCGTTAGTAAAGAATTCCGGGGTGACCACGGGGTGCTTGGCGTGGCCGATGTGGATGATGAAACCCACGATGCCAAGGGCGGCAAAGATGAGCCATACCCAGTTGAATTCTTGCATAAACATGGTCAGGCCGGTGGCGAAGGCCGCGATGAAAAACAGGCCCAGGGCATCGAGGTGGCCCTCCACGGCCTCATCTTCTGGCACCAGCTTGATAATCGGCGGGATGGCCAGGATGAGGATGAGCGGGATGAGGAACATCGCCGTCCATGAGACATAGGTGGAAATAAAGCCGGAGGTCAACGCGCCGATGAGCAGCCCGGCTTGGAAGGCAGCGGTAGAAAAGCCGAGGTAGGTCTTTTGGTCGGCCTCGCTCAGGTGCTTGGTCACGTAAATGACATAGAGCGTCTCCGCAGCGGCAAGGCCGGCGGTTTGGATGAGGCGGCCGGTAAGCACCATGGGCCAGAAGCTGGAAAAGGCGAAGGCCAAAAGCGAGCCCACGGCGATGAGGACAACGCCGGTGAGCATGAGCTTGCGGATGGAGATGGAATCCGCCAGCGCGGCGTAGACCACGGCGCCGATGCCGATGATTACGCCGGCGAGGGAAGCCTGGAGGGAGGCGGTTTTAACGGAGATGTCCAGCGCCTGGGCGATCGGCATGGTCATCGTCTTAAAGCCGTTATCAATAACCAGCGAGAAGACGAAGACAAAGAGCAGGATAGGTACGGCAACCTTGGGGTTTACCGCGGAGCCTGTCCGCTTGTCCTGCGGGGAAGCGGTGGGGTGGGTGGAAGTCACGGGGGAGAGGATCCTTTTAGTCGAGCGCGTTGAGCGGAAGCGCGAGTTCAATCATGGTGCGGAAGGCGGTCTGGCGCTCTTCCGCGGAGAGGTGGGTATCGTGCACCAGGTTGTCGGAGACGGTGAAAAGTCCCAGCGCGTCGACGCCGGCCTCAGCCGCGGTGGCATAAAGCGCTGCGGATTCCATCTCTACGCCGAGCACACCCATGTGCGCCCAGCGCTCGTTCACGTTCTGGTCAAAGTTGTAGAAGATATCCGAGCTCAAGATATTGCCTACGTGGATGTGGGCCTGCTGCTTTTCGGCCTGATCCACCAAAGCCTTGAGGAGCTTCCACGAGGCGGTGGGGGCGTAGCTGCCCGGCAGGTTGTACTGGCTCAAGAAGTTGGAATCAGTGGAGGCGGACGAAGCAACGATGACATCGTGCAGCTCAATGTCTTCCTGCATGGCGCCAATGGAGCCGACACGGATGAGCTTCTTTACGCCGTAGTTGTGGATGAGCTCCCAGGAGTAGATGCCGATGGAGGGAATGCCCATGCCGGAGCCCATCACGGAGATGGGCTTGCCGTTAAAAGTGCCGGTAAACCCCAGCATATTGCGCACGCCGTTGAACTGGACGGTATCTTCCAGGAAGTTCTCGGCGATGAACTTCGCCCGCAGCGGGTCACCGGGCAGGAGGATGGTTTCCGCAATGGGTGCGCCCTGCGGATTGATGTGTGGGGTGGCAATATCGGTAGCGGACATATCTTCGCTCCTTGGCATGGGGTGGGGGGATTTACAGACCAAGCTTAAACCCTCAGGACCCCGAGTCAATGGCCGTATTTGCGGGTGGTCAACAACTGTGGAGAGCCTCACTGGACTCAGCCACCAGCGTCCGTGCCGAGGTCACTGCCCGCGGTGAGCATTGCCACGCTTGCCGACGCCCCCTTTTCCCCACCTGCCAATCCACGTGCCTCCGCACGGCTGCCGACGCACGGGAGGGGGAGTGGCCGAGCGGCCCGCAGGGGTGATCTGCCATGCCGGTTCTCCAACTGCCTTCAAAAGGCGCGAAAAGGTGTCACAGGAGATAAGCATTTTTACGTTCTGACGTGGCGATTTGTGTAAAACGTTGAAAGCGGGTTAGATTATTGGAGTCCGCAACGGAGAGCACAACGAAATAGCGATGTGTTCAACGCTAGGATGTGCCCCCTTAGCTCAGTCGGCAGAGCGTTTCCATGGTAAGGAAAAGGTCGACAGTTCGATTCTGTCAGGGGGCTCCATTCATGTTTGGAGCAAGGAATTCCTCCAAGGTGAATATGGCGGTGTAGCTCAGTGGTAGAGCAAGCGACTCATAATCGCTGTGTCGCGAGTTCAATTCTCGCCATCGCTACCGGGAAAGAAAGGCGCCCGCAGGGCGCTTTTTTATTACCGCGCTGAAGGCAGTCCAGGCTGTGCCTAGTTTCGGATTGGAACTATGGCTCTGGTAAGGTCTTCAACGCTTGATGCTGAGGCATTGAGGAATAAAAGAATAGGGGCGTGGCGCAATTGGTAGCGCAACGGTCTCCAAAACCGTAGGTTGCAGGTTCGAGTCCTGTCGCCCCTGCATAGTAAACCCCGTCACCTCAGGTGGCGGGGTTTCTTCATGCCCTATTTTCTTCGTGACGCTTAGCCCGCCCACATGTTGTCAAGGCCACGTCCGGCAAATGCCGTGGTCAGCTTTTCATGCTGTGTAAGCTTTGCTAGGGTTGACAAAGTTATGGAGGTGCGCGTTAAGCGCCCTATTAGATTTAGTTCCCAAGGAGGGTTAGCTGTGAGCGATGAGCAGCAGCCGAAGAATTCGGGTGCATCGCGCCCGACCGGTAAGCGTCAGCTCTCTGGTGCGGCTACCACGTCCTCCGCGGACTACGCCGATAAGCACGTCGTCCGCGTCGAGGATAAGAACCACGATGACACCCCAGGTGGTGGCGTAGCCGCCTTCCCAGGCGAGGTCGTATCCGAGATGAAGAAGGTGGTGTGGCCTACCGCTAAGGAGATGCTGCAGTACACCCTCATTACCTTTGCGTTCCTTATCGTGCTGACCATTTTGGTCTGGGGCGTTGACACCCTGGCAGGTCTCGGAGTTGAGCAGGTTCTCTCAGATTAGTAAGATAAGCGCATAATCTTTTATCCCGCTGTTTCCGCTTAAAGGAACGGCGGGATACTTTTTGCCCATACGCGGGCGGGTAGGCTGGTCCTACGCAACGCGCCGAGGAATTTTTTGGAGTAAGAATTATGAGCGACGAGAACAACGTCGAAACCGTAGGCACCTCCCTGGAAGAGGCAATGCAGTCCAACGTGCAGGAGCAGGCGGCAGAGCACGCTAGCTCCGTGGAAGAAGCACAACAGGAAGACGCTACCCCAGCCGCTCCGGCAGCGGAGGAAGCTGAAGGAACGGCTGAGTCCACCGAGGCTGCAGGCGAGTCCGCCGAGTCCACCGACGCAGCGGAACCGGCAGCGACCGAAGCAGAGGCCGAGGGCGCGGCCCCCGAGGCCAGCGAAGACGAGTCCGAGGATGCCGCCTACCGCAAGCGCCTGCGCGCCTTTACCCGCGAACTGAAGAAGCAGCCGGGCCAGTGGTACATCATCCAGTGCTACTCCGGCTACGAAAACAAGGTAAAGACCAACCTGGACATGCGCGCCCAGACCCTCGAGGTAGAAGATTCCATCTTCGAGGTCGTTGTACCTATTGAGCAGGTCCTGGAGAACAAGGACGGCAAGAAGAAGATTGTGAAGCGCAAGCTGCTGCCAGGCTACGTCCTGGTTCGCGCTGAGCTTAACGACGCCGCATGGTCCGTCATCCGCGAAACCCCAGGCGTGACCTCCTTCGTGGGCAACGAGGGTAACGCCACCCCGGTCAAGACCCGCGACGTGGCTAAGTTCCTCATGCCCAACGAGGCGCCGTCCACCAAGGGCGATGCTGCCCCGAACGAGGCAGAAGGCGAGCAGGTTGTGGCTATGCCGGAGAAGGAAGTGGCCAAGAAGTACGCGCACGATTTCGAGGTGGGCGAGGCCGTGACCATCCTGTCCGGCCCGCTGGCCGCCGTATCTGCGACCATTTCCGAGATCGACCCGGAGACCGGCAAGATGCAGGGCTTGGTATCCATCTTCGGCCGCGAGACCCCGGTGGAGCTGTCGCCGACCGAGATCGAGCGCATCTCCTAAAAAGTGATTTTGTGCAGGGCGCACGGTGTTCTAAACTGGAACGTCGTGCGCCTTTGGCGTGCGTATAAGAAAACGTTTCATCCTCCGGTGGCCCACTGAAGGTGAGCATCCGGACGGGATCCCGTTATTCATCGTGGCGGACATCCCGGTAACACAGGAAAGAGGTAATTCGATGGCTCCTAAGAAGAAGGTATCCGGCTTCATCAAGCTGCAGATCGAGGCAGGCGCCGCTAACCCGGCACCGCCAGTTGGCCCGGCACTGGGTGCCCACGGCGTCAACATCATGGAGTTCTGCAAGGCTTATAACGCCGCTACCGAGAACCAGCGTGGCAACGTGGTTCCGGTTGAGATCACCGTCTACGAGGACCGTTCCTTCGACTTCAAGCTGAAGACCCCGCCGGCAGCTAAGCTGCTGCTCAAGGCCGCTGGCATCAAGAAGGGCTCCGGCGTCCCACACACCGACAAGGTCGGCTCTGTGTCTTGGGATCAGTGCAAGGAAATCGCAGAGACCAAGTTTGCGGACCTGAACGCACGTGACATCGAGAACGGCGCTCGCATCATCGCCGGTACCGCCCGCTCCATGGGCATCACCGTTGATGGCGCACCGGAGAAGTAAAAACTTTATGTGGTAGGGCCAGCTACGGCCCGCCGAACACCACACCAATCCAGAAAAGGAATTGTTAAATGAGCACCAAGTCTAAGGCTTATAAGGCCGCTGCGGAACTGGTAGATAAGTCCCGCCTGTACCGTCCGATCGAGGCTACCAAGCTGGCCAAGGAGACCTCCTCCAAGAACTTCGACGCCACCGTTGACGTCGTCTTCCGCCTGGGCGTTGACCCGCGCAAGGCTGACCAGCTGGTTCGCGGCACCGTTTCCCTGCCTAACGGCACCGGTAAGGACGTTCGCGTTGCTGTCTTCGCTGAGGGCGAGAAGGCTACCGCCGCTCAGGAAGCTGGCGCTGACATCGTTGGCACCGCTGAACTGATCGAGCAGATCAACGAGGGCAACATCGACTTCGACGTTGCTATCGCTACCCCGGATCAGATGGCCAAGGTTGGCCGCGTTGCTCGCGTCCTGGGCCCGCGTGGTCTGATGCCGAACCCGAAGACCGGCACCGTTACCGCAGACGTTGCTAAGGCAATCTCTGAGGTTAAGGGCGGCAAGATCTCCTTCCGCGTTGATAAGGCTGCTAACCTGCACGCCATCATCGGCAAGGCATCCTTCGATGCTGAGAAGCTGGCTGAGAACTACGGCGCCCTCATGGACGAGATCCAGCGCCTGAAGCCTTCTTCCGCTAAGGGCATCTACATCAAGCGCGCTACCATCTCCACCACCTCCGGCCCGGGCATCCCGGTTGACGGTTCCGTGGTCAAGGATTACACCGCGTAAGCAGTTCTAACGCACTGCGTTCAAATTTAAAGGGCTTCGAGGATTGCCTCGAAGCCCTTTTTCTATGTCTTAGCCCGCCTGCAGCTACACGGCGTCAATATCGTCTGGCACCCAATCGCCGCCGTCGTAGTAGACGTTGCGTGCCAAAGGAATTTGGTGCGAAGCAGACTCCAAGATGTGCATAAAATACCCGGCTGTATTCGGAATGGCGAGGGTATCTCCTACAGCAATGCCATCCGGGAAGTCCAGTTCGCGGCGCAGGATAACCTCGTCTTCAATGCAGTAGGCTCCGACTACAAAGCCGGTGCGTGGCTCGCGGGAGATTTCCTTTGCCGGGCCGGCCGTGGGTACCAGGAGGGGGTCGAGCAGGATGTCATCTGCGGCGGTCCGGCATTGGGTGCGATTCATCGCCACGCCGATAAGGGGCAGGCCATCAGAGCGTTCTTTGAGGAAGCTCACCTCGGTAAGGATGACTCCACAGCCGTCGAGGAGGCTGCGGCCGGGCTCCAGGTGAAGGGCGATGTCCCGCTCGCGCAGCTCCGTGCCAGCGGTGCCGTAGCCGGGGACATCACCGGAGAGGAGCTGGTCCAGCCACTGACCGCGCGTCGGTTCCTGCCAGAAAGGGTAAGTATTGGAGAGCGGATCCGATTTCCACGTGAACGGTTCACCGGTACCAGCGCGTTGGGAGGCGATACGCTCGAGGTAATTCTCCCACTGCTCGCGGGATTCTAGGTAGCTCATGGGCACGCCGCCGCCGATATCGATGAATTCTGCGGGCTGGCCCAATGCGCGTAGGTGCTCTACCAAGGCAATTGCCTCTGCAAGGGCGGTTCGGCGGTCGGCCTCGCTATAGCCATGCAGGTGCACGTGGACGCCCACAACACGAAGTTCCTGTGGCCACTCGGCTTGCCGCCATGCCGGCAGCCTTTCCCCGAAGCGGGTGGGAGGTAGGGAGTTCGGATCTGGAGCGAGGCGTGGTGCCACGCAGGCGGTGGTGTCTAATGCCCGCGCGATGGCGGCGATGCGGCGGGACTCGGCGCGAGAATCACAAGAGATAGTAACTCCCCGCGAAACCGCGAGGCGGAGCAAGTCGTCGGTTTTGATAGCGGCGCTGAGGATGATGCGCTCTGGAGCAACACCGCGGTCGAGCACTTGGCGGAGCTCGTTCTCGCTGGCTACATCCACCCCGAGCCCGGCATCGCGTGCAGCATCGACAAAGCACAGCGCCTTATTGGCCTTGCGTGCGAAAAACACCTGCGTGTCCACGCCGTGGGAAGCGCCCGCATCGAGCAACTCCTGGGCAGTGTGGCGCAGCGGAGCGGGATTCAACACGTTCACCGGAGAACCGTAGCGCGAGGTCAATGCGCTGACGTGCTGCGGGTTTTCGACAAGCTCACGCATCCACCGTTCCCACCGGGCGCGCAAGGGGACGGTGCCGTGGACGGGTAGTGGTTCTACAGGGGTGGTGGTCATGGGTTTCCTACTTTCTCCGCCCAGCGGGGGATGTCATCGTGCACGGAACGGTTAAGGGAGTCATGGCCGGGCAGGGAGAGCTCATTCATCCGGCCAATTTCCACCACGCCAGCAACGTCGTGGAAGGGGGAGGGGGTGGCTTGGGGAGCAACGGTGGCGTCGATAAGCAGGTCCACGCCGCCCTTTTCCCGCCAAGAATCTATCTGCCCAGGCATGCCTAGGTAGTCGGTATTCACCACACCGGAGTGGATCAACTCGAGCAGACGCCTAGCTGTGACCGGTGGCGGACCAAAAGCCACGCGCTCAAGGGTGCGTGAAAGCTCGCGAAAGCCGGGCATGGGGCCATGCACCTTGTGCCAATCGACGCATTCTTGGAATACCCCACGAAACGCTGCGCCCACGGCCGCGGCCGGGGTGAGCGGACCGGTACCTTCGGCCGCACGTAGGGAAGCCTCGAGCTCAGCGACGGCATCGCCAGTGAAATCCTGACCGTCGATAACTGAGGCGAGGTCCGCAGTTGAGAAGTCACCGAACTCGCCTGCAGCCCCGATGAGGATCTCACGCAGCTCCGCAGCGTTGTCGATATGCGCGCAGGCCTGCCGCCACCGCGGTGATACCTCCGGCAGCGGTGTCTCTGGGGAGGGCTTTACCTCCATGAAGCGCCCGCTGCGGCTAACCGGGTAGATGGTTTCGGCGGTATCGCCATACAGCAGGCACACATCGATGAAGCTCAAGGCAGCACCGCGTACGCCGATCCGCCGTGCGGAGCTGGGGAGATCGGCACCGAAGTAGAGACCGGTGACCGGTACGCAGGAGGCCTCATAGGCCAAAGAACCAGCGTGGAGATGGTCGTGGCCGGTACAGACTAGGACCTCGTCGAAGGGGGAGCCATCGACCATGAAACCTTCTCCGTCGGCGCTTACCGCGGTCACGCGGTGCGGCAGGTGCCGGATGCGAACGTGGGATGGTGCGCGGCGCACTGCTGCGGACCAGGTATCGGTGAGGAATTGGCCCACCTGAGCCCGCGGTGGAAAGGCATCGGTGGTGTCTTCGCCGCGGCGGGTGCGCCAGGCGTTGAAACTATCGTGGGCCGTGGTGACGATGGCGCAGTTGACGTTGAGACGCCACTGCAGCGGCTGCTGCGGACGGTAGACGGCGCCCGCACCGGCGGGGTAGGGATCAAAGACGGTGACATCGAGTGGAACGCGGGCGCGCTCGAGGAGCTCCTCTACGGCCCAGAGGCCACGCGGGCCACCTCCAATGATGGCAATGCGGCGGGCAGAACGAGAAGAGGTCACTGCGCCGACCCCTCGATGCGCGCGGCAAGTTCAGCGGGCGAAATGTCGAAGTTTTCGCACACCCAGGAGTCGTTATAAATGGTGTCGAGGTAAGGCTGGCCGCCGTCGTGCAGCACGGCAACCACTTCGGCCCCTGCCGGCAGGGAGGGCGCGAGGCGTTGGAAGGCGGCGATGACGGCACCGCCGGAAGCGCCAGGCAGCAGGCCTTCTGCTTGAGCGAGCTGTCGGGCGGCAACGATGGCATCGAGATCCGGAACTCGCTCCACGGAAGAAGGCGAAAACTTGGTGGATAGCTCGGTCACGATACCTGCACCGTAGCCGGGCAACATGCGGGTGCCACGCTCACCACCAAAAAGCACGGAGCCTTCGGCATCAACGCCGATTGTGTGGGTGTCGGCGCCCAACTCGGTGAGCTTGCGTACGCAGCCGCCAAGGGTTCCGGTGGTGCTCATAGCCACGAGCAGGTGGCTGGGCGCCTGGCCGAGCTGGTCCAGGATTTCAGTCATGGTGCCTTCCGCGTGGGCGTGGAAGGCGGCTTCATTGGAATACTGGTTGAGGTTGAAAGAATCGGGGATCTCTTCCAAAAGCTCGGCCACGCGGGTGCGGCGGGCGGTGAGCCAATCGCCGGTCTCTGGATCGGGATGGTCAAGCAATTCCACGTGTGCGCCATAGGCCCGCATGGTAGCCACCGTGGAGGCGTTGACGCGCGGATCCACCACACAATGGAACTTCATCCCCTGGAGCGGGGCTTGGCGAGCTAGCGCCATGCCCAGGTTGCCGGAGGAAGATTCCACCAGCGTCGAGCCTGGGCGGATATCGCCGGCTGCAAGGGCCGCCTGGATAAGCGCTCGCGCCGTCCGGTCTTTCGCAGAACCGCCAAGGTTGAATTGTTCGAGTTTGAGATAGAGGTGGACATCCGGCCGGGGACTAATCGCCTCTACTCGCATGAGTGGGGTATTGCCAATGGGCGGGTGCGCTTGAGAATGAATCCTGGGGCTCATCATTGGCCCCATGGTAGACCTTTACGTCCACCTTTTCTGCAGGCTTAGTCTTTGATCTCCGCATAGGCATCGAGCGCGGCCTGGCGCGATTCCTGCAGGTCCACGATAGGCGGGGCGGACAGTGCGGGTGCCCAGCGGCGCACGTACTCGCCGTCGGGGTCGAAGCGCTTGGCTTGCGTTTCGGGGTTGAAGATGCGGAAGAAGGGCGCGGCGTCATCGCCGCAGCCGGCCACCCACTGCCAATTAAACGGGTTGGAGGCGGCATCGGCGTCCACCAAGGTGTCCCAGAACCATTCTTCGCCCAGGCGCCAGTGGATGCCTAGGTTCTTGGTGAGGAAGGAGCCCACCACCATGCGCACGCGATTGTGCATATAGCCGGTGGCCCATAGTTCGCGCATTCCGGCGTCGACAAGCGGAATGCCAGTAGTACCTGCCTGCCAGTCCTTGAGCCGCGGGTCATCCCAGGACCAGTCGAAGCGGTCGAATTTCTCCCGCACGTTCTCGGTGGCGAGATTGGGCAGGTGGTAGAGACGGTGCCAGGCAAAGTCGCGCCACAGTAGCTCGGAGTGAAACTTGGCGGCCTCTGGTTCCTCGGCTGCGGCGAACCACACCTCGCGCGGGGAGACCTCGCCAAAGCGCAGGTGGGGCGAGAGTAGGGAGGTGGCATTGAGCGCGGGGATATCGCGCTCCTCGGCGTAGTTGGCCAGGTCCAGCTGGGCTAGTCGCTCGCGCGCGCCGGCCTCGCCGGGCGTCCAGTGCTCGGCCAGCGATGCGGCCCATGCCGGTTCGGTGGGCTGGGGCCAGGCAGATGCACTGCTTGCCGACGCCCCCATCTCCGGCACCCCCTCCGGTTCATCTCCCGCCACCTGGGAGGCGGCGGCCTTGGAGAAAGGAGTAAAAACCTTATAGGGCTGGCCCTGGCCATTGGTGACCTCCCAGGGCTCCACCAAGGTGAAGCCGGGCGAGGACGTCGCGGTGATGCCCTGGGAGGCCAGGGTTTCCTTGACGGTGGCATCGACCTCGCGCAGCGGGCCGTGGTAGCGGCGGGTCCACGTGACGGTGGTGGCTCCCAGTTCGGTGGCGAGGCGGGGGATTTCCTCGCGAGCATCGCCGGCGGCGCGAATGAGTTCTACGCCGTGGTCGGCAAGGTCGCTAGCGAGGGCATAGAGGGAACGTTCGCGCCACCACGTGGTCGCGCCGCCCAGCGGGCGGGTGCCGGGATAGGCAGGTTCGTCGAGGACGACGGCGACCAAGGGGGCGTCGCCAAGCGCGGCGGCCTCGGCCGCGCGGGAAAGGGCCTGGTTATCGTGCAGGCGCAGGTCATCGCGGAACCACATGAGGCTGGTCATGGCGGCCATCCTACGCGGCGGAAACGGCGATTTGGAGAAACCGCGGGTGGGGAGGTAGTGTTTTCCACGAAGTTTGAACGGCCACTTCACGGCCGAGTCAAAGTTCACCGAAGACCGTTGGTCATCCATTTGGATCGAAGGTTCTCCATCCTAGGAGGCGGCCCACGCAGGAGACACTTTGCGATTATTCGCGGCATTCTCTTATGTCGCGCGCCCTGTGCTCTTGCACGGGGCTTTTGTTGTTTCGGGCAACCGAAGCGAGGAAGGCCCCGGCGGAATAATAAAAGAGATGTTTTGGAAGGAGGCGAGAGACAATGGCAAACCCAAAGAACACTGCAGACCTGGCAGAGCTGAAGGAGAAGCTGGCTGGCGCTAACTCTGTTGTATTGACCGAGTACCGCGGCCTGACCGTATCCCAGCTGCAGGAGCTGCGTAACGATCTGGGCTTTGACGTTGAATACTCCGTCGCCAAGAACACCCTTTTCAAGATCGCTGCCAAGGAAGCTGGCATCGAAGGTCTTGATGATTTGCTGACTGGCCCGACCGCAATTGCGTTCATCAAGGGCGAGGCAGTGGATGCTGCGAAGGTCATCACCAAGTTCGCTGATGACAACAAGGCACTCATCATCAAGGGTGGCTACATGGACGGCAACGCACTGTCTGCCGACCAGGTTGAGGCCATCGCCAAGCTGGATAACCGCGAGACCACCCTCGCAAAGCTGGCTGGCGCTATGAAGGGTTCTATGGCGAAGGCAGCCGCTCTCTTCAACGCTCCTGCAACCAAGGCTGTACGCACCGTCGCAGCCCTGCAGGACAAGAAGGAAGCAGAAGCTTAAGTCGTCACAAAAGACGCACAATTACAACACCGTGTGCGCGGCATAAATCACGCGCAGCGCACACACAACACAGAAAGGACTTGCCATCATGGCTAAGCTCACCAAGGACGAGCTCATTGAAGCTTTCAAGGAAATGACCCTCATCGAACTGTCCGAGTTCGTTAAGGAATTTGAAGAGGTATTCGACGTTGAGGCTGCTGCTCCGGTTGCTGCTGTTGCAGCTGGCGCTCCGGCTGAGGGCGGCGCTGCTGCTGCTGAGGAGAAGACCGAGTTCGACGTCGTTCTGACCGACGCTGGCGCTAAGAAGATTGGCGTTATTAAGGCTGTTCGCGAGATCGTCTCCGGCCTGGGCCTGAAGGAAGCTAAGGAAATGGTCGAGGGTGCTCCTAAGGCTATCCTCGAGGGCGCTTCCAAGGACGACGCTGAGGCTGCTAAGGCTAAGCTGGAAGAGGCTGGCGCTTCCGTCGAGCTCAAGTAATTTCACTGAGCTTTACGCTTTCAAACCCCCCACTCTTACCGCCGCGCGCGGTGGGAGCTGGGGGTTTCCTCGTTTTATGCTCGCGGGCGCAATGCGGGTAGTACAGCAATGGCCAGTAGTGTCAAAGTATGAAACTATGGCATTGTGGAGTTCAGGAGGGGTAGCTTAGAGCGCTTTCACACAGATGGTAAGGGCCAAAGTACGTGCCCCCCTGAACTGCGAAGAATACTGCGCCGCAAACTCATCATGATTGACCGCGCAGCCTCTCTTGCCGATTTGAGGATTCCACCAGCGAATCACTTAGAGAGGTTGAAAGGGAAGTGGAGAGTAGTCTTCCGGTGGACAGGGAAAGGAGCTGTGGACGTTGACTTCATCGACTATCACAAATGAGGGAGAGGAAGCCTCGGATATCGTCCCCGTTCCACACCCTGGAGAGGTTCTGCGTGAGGAATTTCTGGAGCCGCTCGGACTGACTCAATACCGCTTAGCCAAGGATATTTTTAGCTCCAAGTCTCAAATTTCCAAGCTGGTGCGTGGGCGCATTGGGATTAGTGCGGAAATGGCGCTCCGTCTTTCCGCTTATTTTGGCAATTCGGCAGAGTTTTGGCTGGGGCTGCAAGAAGAGTTTGATCTCTGGTGCGCGCGGCAGACCACGGATACCAGCAGCATCATCGCTTGGAATACGCAGACGGCCTAAAACCAATCCGGCGTGGCGGGGCGGCCTGTAGAAACAAGGAATCGCCGCCACGGGCTGTAGAATTAGCCCCCATGCTGCCCAAGTCCCGCATTATTTCCGTCCTGCTCCTAGGCCTCGGCGTTGCGCTCATCGCCGCCGGAATTGTGGCGCCGGCGTTTTTGGATTACTCCCCGCGGCTGCCACTGAACCTGAAAAACAGTACGTGGACACTGCACGATGATTCTGCGGATTCGCAGCAGCTGTCCAAGGACGGCACCGCGCCGTATTCGGGCCCCATGACCTACCAAATCAACATGGATATCCAAGAGCCCTCGGACGAGGAGAAGGCCACCGTGCGCATTGGTGAGACCCGCATGCGCGGCGAAGGGGAGGGCCTTAATGACCTGAGCCAGGCCCAAGTGTGGACCTATCCCGTGGACCGCCTGAGCGGCGAGGCGGCGGGGGAGGCGTCGCTTAGCCATACGCTTGCTACGCCTTCGGATAAAGTCACGGTGGATGGCTACTGGCTCAAGTTCCCAGCAGGCGCAGAGAAGACCAACTACCCGGTCTTTGACCCGACGCTGCGCAAGGCCGTCGATGCAGTCTTTGAAGAAGAAACCACGATGGACGGCCGCACGGTCTACCGCTACCACCAAGAAATTGAGCCAACCAACGTCGCGCAGCTATTTGCGGCCGATGGCAATACCACCAGCCTGCCCAAGAAAGACGGCGGCGAGGAGCAGGGCTACCTAACCCACTCCGGCAGCCGAGACTTCTACGTGGACCAACAAACCGGCCTCGTGGTGGGCATGGATATGGATATCGATGATTACTACGCGGACCGCGAGGGCGTGGGCCGCGAGCGCGCCTTCGTCTTTAATGGCTCTACCTCCGAAGAGGACCAGCAGGCGCTGCTCAAAGAGGCGGCAGATTTCCCGCGCGACCGCGTGGCGGAGATCGTGCGGTGGGTTGCCATCGGCCTCGGCGCACTGTTGACCCTGCTCGGAATCATTGGCGCATTGGGCCTAATTGGCGGCAAGAATAAGCATGCCCGCCCGCGCCATAACCGCGGGCGCATCGGCGGGAGCGCGGTGCCAGCGAGCCGGTAAAAGCGCAGCTGGAAAACAAAATCGCCGCCGGGGTTGCGGTGTATTGAGATTTTAGTGGTAGGGTGCTCGGTGGTTGTCGCGCACAGTCGCGCGACGTGGACGCGTTAGCGCCGCGGCGAGCACGAGCTTGCCCCCTAGCGCGGTAGCGACACGCCCCAAGTGTGGTGTGTCTTTACATGGCAGGTCTTTTCCTATAAGCTGTTTCGTTGCGCTGGAATCTGGATCTTCGGTGCACATTTAGCCTTTCAGGCCGGTGATGGCAAAACCGACTTGACAAGGTGATTTTGTGCATTCTGAACCCAGACACTCCACAGCAGACCGAATGCTAGAATTACCAGCGGTTTTGCGGCTCGTCGGCCAGGGCGAGCAGGCAATCCGCGTGAGGTGCTGGAAGGACCCATCTTGGCAGTCTCCCGCCAGACCAAGTCAGTGGCCAATATCCCCGGAGCCCCGAAGCGATACTCGTTTGCAAAAATCAGCGAGCCTATCGCCCTGCCGGGTCTCCTTGACGTACAACTTGATTCCTTTGATTGGCTCGTTGGCGCGCCGGAGTGGCGCGAGCGCGAGCAGGCTGAGCGCGGCGATGACGCCCGCGTGACGAGTGGCCTCGAGGACATCCTCGAAGAGCTCTCGCCGATTGAGGACTACTCGGGCAATATGTCCCTGTCCTTGTCGGAGCCGCGCTTTGAACCGGTGAAGAACACCGTGGATGAGTGCAAGGAAAAGGACATCAACTACTCCGCGCCGCTGTACGTGACCGCAGAGTTTATTAATAACGACACCCAAGAGATTAAGTCGCAGACCGTCTTCATCGGCGATTTCCCGATCATGACGGATATGGGCACGTTCATCGTGAACGGTACCGAGCGCGTCGTCGTCTCTCAGCTGGTGCGCTCCCCGGGCGTGTACTTCGATCGCTCGATCGATAAGTCCACCGAGCGCCCGCTGCACTCCGTGAAGGTTATTCCTTCCCGCGGTGCATGGTTGGAGTTCGACGTCGACAAGCGCGACACCGTCGGCGTGCGCATTGACCGCAAGCGCCGCCAGCCGGTAACCGTGCTGCTTAAGGCACTGGGTTGGAGCGAGGAGCAGATCAGGGATCGCTTCGGCTTCTCCGAGCTCATGATGTCCACCCTGGAGTCTGACGGTGTAGCGAACACCGATGAGGCACTGCTGGAGATCTACCGCAAGCAGCGCCCAGGCGAGCAGCCCACCCGCGAGCTGGCTCAGTCCTTGCTGGATAACTCCTTCTTCCGTGCAAAGCGTTACGACCTGGCTAAGGTCGGCCGCTACAAGGTCAACCGCAAGCTGGGGCTCGGCGGCGACCACGATGGTCTGATGACCCTGACCGAGGAAGACATTGCCGTCACCCTCGAGTACCTGGTCCGCCTGCACGTAGGCGAGCGCGAGATGAAGGCACCGAACGGTGAGATGATCGCCCTGCACACGGATGACATCGACCACTTTGGTAACCGTCGCCTGCGTACCGTGGGTGAGCTCATCCAGAACCAGGTCCGCGTCGGCCTGTCCCGTATGGAGCGCGTTGTGCGCGAGCGCATGACCACCCAGGACGCGGAGTCCATCACTCCGACCTCCCTGATTAACGTGCGCCCGGTCTCTGCTGCTATCCGCGAGTTCTTCGGTACCTCGCAGCTGTCCCAGTTCATGGACCACAACAACTCGTTGTCCGGCCTGACCCACAAGCGCCGCCTGTCCGCGCTGGGCCCGGGCGGTCTGTCTCGTGAGCGCGCCGGCATTGAGGTGCGAGACGTTCACGCTTCTCACTACGGCCGTATGTGCCCGATCGAGACCCCTGAGGGCCCGAACATTGGCCTGATTGGTGCGCTGGCGTCCTACGCCCGCGTGAATGCTTTCGGCTTCATTGAGACTCCGTACCGCAAGGTTGTGGACGGCAAGATCACCGACCAGGTGGAGTACCTCACCGCCGATGAAGAGGACCGCTTCGCTATTGCTCAGGCCGAGGTCGAGCAGGACGCAGAGGGCAACCTTACCGGCGAGCGTATTGAGGTTCGCCTGAAGGACGGCGACATCGGACTTACCGACGCCGCCGGTGTGGACTACGTTGACGTCTCCCCGCGCCAGATGGTTTCCGTGGGTACCGCCATGATTCCGTTCTTGGAGCACGACGATGCTAACCGTGCCCTGATGGGTGCGAACATGCAGAAGCAGGCAGTGCCGCTGGTTCGTTCCGAGGCCCCGCTGGTTGGTACCGGCATGGAGCAGCGCGCTGCGTACGACGCTGGCGACGTTGTCATCACCCCGAAGGCCGGTGTGGTCGAAAACGTCACCGCTGATGTCATCACCATCATGGATGATGAGGGCCAGCGCGATACCTACATCCTGCGTAAGTTCGAGCGCACCAACCAGGGCACCAACTACAACCAGACCCCGCTGGTTTCCATGGGCGAGCGCGTAGAGGCCGGCCAGGTTCTGGCCGATGGCCCGGGTACCCACAACGGTGAGATGTCCCTCGGCCGCAACCTGCTGGTTGCCTTCATGCCGTGGGAAGGCCACAACTACGAGGACGCCATCATCCTCAACCAGCGCATCGTGGAAGAGGACATCCTGACCTCCGTCCACATCGAGGAGCACGAGATCGATGCTCGCGATACCAAGCTGGGCGCCGAGGAAATCACCCGCGAGATCCCGAACGTCTCCGAGGACGTGCTGAGCGACCTGGACGAGCGCGGCATCATCCGCATCGGTGCCGACGTCCGCGCTGGTGACATCCTGGTGGGTAAGGTCACCCCGAAGGGCGAGACCGAGCTGACCCCGGAGGAGCGCCTTCTGCGCGCCATCTTCGGTGAGAAGGCCCGCGAGGTCCGCGATACCTCCATGAAGGTCCCGCACGGTGAGGTAGGCAAGGTCATTGGCGTTGCTCGCTTCTCCCGCGACGATGATGACGATCTGGCCCCTGGCGTCAACGAGATGATTCGTGTCTACGTTGCCCAGAAGCGCAAGATCCAGGACGGCGATAAGATGGCCGGCCGCCACGGCAACAAGGGTGTTGTGGGCAAGATCCTGCCGCCAGAGGATATGCCATTCATGGAAGACGGCACCCCGGTGGACATCCTCCTGAACACCCACGGTGTGCCGCGTCGTATGAACATTGGCCAGGTCCTCGAGGTTCACTTGGGCTGGCTGGCACACGCCGGCTGGAAGGTCGATACCGAGGATCCGAAGAACGCCGAGCTGCTCAAGACCCTGCCGGAAGAGCTCTATGACGTTCCTGCAGATTCCTTGACCGCTACCCCGGTCTTCGACGGTGCTACCAACCACGAGATCGAGCGCCTGCTGGCTTCTTCCCGTCCTAACCGCGACGGCGATGTACTGGTGGATGAGCATGGCAAGGCCACGCTTTTCGACGGCCGCTCGGGCGAGCCATACAAGTACCCGATCTCTGTCGGCTACATGTACATGCTCAAGCTGCACCACTTGGTCGATGAGAAGATTCACGCCCGCTCCACCGGTCCTTACTCCATGATTACCCAGCAGCCGCTGGGTGGTAAGGCCCAGTTCGGTGGCCAGCGCTTCGGCGAGATGGAGGTGTGGGCAATGCAGGCATACGGCGCTGCCTACACCCTGCAGGAGCTGCTGACCATCAAGTCCGATGACGTCGTTGGCCGCGTGAAGGTCTACGAAGCCATTGTTAAGGGCGACAATATTCCAGATCCGGGCATCCCTGAGTCCTTCAAGGTGTTGCTCAAGGAGCTGCAGTCCCTGTGCCTGAACGTGGAGGTTCTCTCCACCGACGGCACGCCGATGGAGCTGTCTGGCTCTGATGACGATGACATGGATAGCCCATCGCTTGGCATTAACCTGTCCCGCGATGAGGGGTCCTCCGCTGACATCGCCTAGTTAGTTTCTTGGTCCACCGCGGGGAGGTTCCCGCGGTTGGGCATAAACGTTTCATTCATAAAAAGCCATCAATTCCTCGACAACGAGGATGAAAGGGAGACATTACGTGTTTGACGTAAATCTCTTCGACGAGCTCCGCATCGGTCTGGCCACCGCAGACGATATTCGTCGCTGGTCCAAGGGCGAGGTCAAAAAGCCCGAGACCATTAACTACCGCACCCTGAAGCCGGAGAAGGACGGCCTCTTCTGCGAGCGCATCTTCGGCCCCACCCGTGACTGGGAGTGCGCTTGTGGCAAGTACAAGCGCGTCCGCTACAAGGGCATCATCTGTGAGCGCTGTGGCGTTGAGGTGACCAAGTCCAAGGTTCGCCGTGAGCGCATGGGCCACATCGAGCTAGCTGCTCCGGTAACCCACATCTGGTACTTCAAGGGCGTTCCTTCCCGCCTGGGCTACCTGCTGGACCTGGCTCCGAAGGATCTCGAGCGCATCATCTACTTCGCGGCCAACATCATCACCTCCGTGGATGAAGAGGCTCGCCACAACGACCAGTCCACCCTGGAAGCAGAGATGCTCCTGGAGAAGAAGGACGTTGAGGACGATACCGAGTCCGAGATCGCAGAGCGCGCCTCCAAGCTGGAGTCTGACCTGGCTGAGCTGGAAGCAGCCGGCGCCAAGGCAGACGCCCGCAAGAAGGTACAGAACGCTGCCGATAAGGAGATGCAGCACATCCGCGAGCGCGGCGAGCGCGAGATCGCCCGCCTGGATGAAATCTGGAACACCTTCATCAAGCTGGCTCCGAAGCAGATGATCATCGATGAGACCATCTACGAAGAGCTGGTTGACCGCTACGAGGATTACTTCACCGGCGGCATGGGTGCAGAAGCCATCCAGACCCTGGTCCGCAACTTCGACCTCGAGGCTGAGGCCGAGGAATTGCGCGAGATCATCAACAACGGCAAGGGCCAGAAGAAGATGCGTGCCCTGAAGCGCCTGAAGGTCGTTGCTGCCTTCCTGCGCTCCGGCAACGATCCGGCCGGCATGGTGCTGGACGCCATCCCGGTTATCCCGCCAGAGCTGCGCCCGATGGTGCAGCTGGACGGTGGCCGCTTCGCTACCTCCGACCTGAACGACCTCTACCGCCGCGTCATCAACCGCAATAACCGTTTGAAGCGCATGATCGACCTGGGTGCTCCAGAGATCATCGTGAACAACGAGAAGCGCATGCTGCAGGAGTCTGTGGACGCGCTCTTCGATAACGGCCGCCGTGGCCGTCCGGTTACCGGCCCGGGCAACCGTCCGCTGAAGTCCCTGTCTGACTTGCTCAAGGGCAAGCAGGGCCGCTTCCGCCAGAACCTGCTGGGTAAGCGCGTGGACTACTCCGGCCGTTCCGTTATTATCGTTGGTCCGCAGCTGAAGCTGCACGAGTGTGGTCTGCCGAAGCTCATGGCGCTCGAGCTGTTCAAGCCGTTCGTTATGAAGCGCCTGGTAGAAAATGACTACGCCCAGAACATCAAGTCCGCCAAGCGCATGGTTGAGCGCCAGCGCCCAGAGGTATGGGACGTTCTGGAGCAGGCCATTTCTGAGCACCCAGTGATGCTCAACCGTGCACCTACGCTGCACCGCCTGGGTATTCAGGCCTTCGAGCCGAAGCTGGTTGAGGGTAAGGCTATTCAGCTGCACCCGCTGGCTTGTGAGGCGTTCAACGCCGACTTCGACGGTGACCAGATGGCAGTCCACCTGCCGCTGTCCGCTGAGGCACAGGCTGAAGCCCGTGTCCTGATGCTGGCGTCCAACAACATTCTGTCCCCGGCATCCGGTAAGCCGCTGGCCATGCCACGTCTGGACATGGTTACCGGCCTCTACTACCTGACCATGGACAAGTCCGAGGACGAGATCGGTGGCAACGGCCGCTTCCGCGAGGCAGAAGAGGACAAGCCAGCTACCGGCGTCTTCTCCTCCTACGCTGAGGCCCTCATGGCCTATGACCGCGGCACCGTTGGCCTGCAGGCTCCGATCAAGGTCCGCATCGATCACCTTCGCCCGCCGAAGGAGATCGAGGAAGAGCAGTTCCCGGATGGCTGGACCAAGGGCCAGGCATGGATGGGCTACACCACCATCGGCCGCGTCATGTTCAACGAGCTGCTGCCATGGAACTACCCGTACCTCGAGGGCATCATGGTCCGTAAGGGCGGCGGCTCCGGCAACAAGGTCCTCATCGGTGACGTGGTCAATGACTTGGCCAATAAGTACCCGATGATCACCGTTGCTCAGGTGCTGGACAACATGAAGGATGCCGGCTTCTACTGGGCAACCCGTTCCGGCGTGACCATCACCATGTCTGACGTTCTGGTTCTGCCGAATAAGACCGAGATCCTCGAGTCTTATGAGAAGGAAGCAGAGCGCATCGAGCGCAAGTACTGGGAGCAGGGCGCCCTGACCGAGCGCGAGCGCTACGACCGCCTGGTTGAGCTGTGGAAGGACGCTACCGATACCGTCGGTGAGGCCGTCGAGAACATGTACCCGGACCACAACCCGATTCCGATGATTGTGAAGTCTGGTGCTGCCGGTAACATGCGTCAGATCTGGACGCTGGCCGGTATGAAGGGCATGGTTGTGAACTCGCACGGTGATTACATCACCCGTCCGATTAAGACCTCCTTCCGCGAAGGCCTGTCCGTGCTGGAGTACTTCAACAACTCCCACGGTTCCCGTAAGGGCCTGGCCGATACCGCACTGCGTACCGCTGACTCCGGCTACCTCACCCGTCGTCTGGTGGACGTGGCCCAGGACGTCATCGTCCGCGAAGAGGACTGTGGCACCCGCCAGGGCGTCCGCGTCCCAATCGGCGAGGAGTCCGGCGACAAGGTTGTTCTCTCCGAGCTGTGGGAGACCTCCGCATCCGGCCGCGTTATCGCGACCGACGTCAAGGACGCCAACGGCGAGGTTGTGGCCGAGGCCGGCTCCGACCTCACCGAGGAGCTCACCCAGAAGCTGCTTGACGCTAAGGTCACCGAGGTCAAGGTTCGCTCCGTGCTGACCTGCCAGACCCCGGCCGGCGTTTGTGCTAAGTGCTACGGCAAGTCCATGGCTTCCGGCCAGCTCGTCGATATCGGCGAGGCCGTCGGCATCGTGGCTGCACAGTCCATTGGTGAGCCGGGTACCCAGCTGACCATGCGTACGTTCCACCAGGGTGGTGTCGGTGGCGATATTACCGGCGGTCTGCCGCGTGTTCAGGAGCTCTTCGAGGCCCGTAACCCGAAGAACCGCGCTCCTATCGCCTCCGTTGACGGCACCGTTTCCCTGTCCGATGAGGGCAACTTCTGGACCTTGACCATCACCCCGGATGACGGCTCTGATGACGTGGTCTATGAGAAGCTCTCCAAGCGTCAGGGCCTGGCTCAGGTTCGTCGCCCGATGGAGTCCAACCCAGACGCCATGATTGAGCGTTCCCTCAAGGACGGCGACCATGTTGAGACGGGTGACCGCCTGATGCGTGGTGCGGCTGACCCGCACGACGTGCTCGAGGTCCTCGGCCGCCGTGGCGTGGAGCAGCACCTCATCAATGAGGTTCAGGCTGTGTACCGTACCCAGGGTGTGGCTATCCACGATAAGCACATCGAGATCATCATCCGCCAGATGCTGCGCCGTGGCACCGTCATCGATGCGGGTACCACGGACTTGCTGCCGGGTAACCTCATCGACCTCTCTGAGGCCAAGCAGCTCAACGCTGCCCAGGTTGCAGAGGGCGGCGAGCCGGCTCAGCTGCGCTCGGAGATCATGGGTATTACCAAGGCTTCCTTGGCTACCGAGTCCTGGCTGTCCGCTGCATCGTTCCAGGAGACCACTCGCGTGCTTACCGACGCCGCTATTAACAAGCGCTCCGATAAGCTCATTGGCCTCAAGGAGAACGTCATCATTGGTAAGCTGATCCCAGCCGGTACCGGTATCTCCCGCTACCGCAACATCTCCGTCAAGCCGACCGAGGCTGCACGCAACGCTGCATACTCGATTCCGACTTACGGCGATTCCATCTACGGCGATGACGGCTTCGGTGAATTCACCGGTGCTTCCGTCCCGCTGGATGAGGACTTCACCTTCTAAACGAGAAGAAGCAAGCTCAATATAGAGCGCGAGAAACACCTCCGCTGTCTTGAAGTAGTCAAGATGGTGGGGGTGTTTTCGTATATGTTCCAGTTATATGGGATAACACCCATAACATTTTATAGGCGTATCCATGGGGCCCGTACCGGTAGCTATAGTAAACGTTTTATGATTACGCCGTTAACCTGCGGAAAGGCTGTGAACTCTTAATGTTTCGAGTGTTGCGGTTCCCAGTGAACATTAATATGATTCAGGTTGGAGACAGCCAACATCAATACAAAAGTCAATATTTGGCTCCAGGTATGAGTGTTGTCTATGTTGCTGTTCTTTGGACAATCCCTATTCTCATTCTAAGGAAGGGCTTTTCATGAAAATGAAGAGTTTTAACGGTGTAACTCGCCGTCGCGGCACTACAATCGCTGCCGCTGCTCTCTCTGTTGCTCTCGTAGCTCCATTCGTTCACCCGGTTGTTGCTCCGCAGAACGCTGCGGTTGCACAGGCTCAAGACACTGCTGATGCTTCTGTTCCCGGCAGCTCTGGCAATAACCCGATTGACGCCGACGCCATCGCTAGTGGAGATGTGACCAGCGGAAGTGGCCTGAAGAAGGTCAATGGTGCTCCAGTTTATAACGGTCACGTGTACCTGCTGGCGGGGCAGAACTCTCAGACCTCCGAAAACGATGGTAAGGCGCACGTTCCGGATGGCACAACGGTGTTGTTCCAGTGGATTGATGACGACGGCGCAGTTAGCCCGGTGTACTCGGCAAAGACCCACTTCTTGGAGTATGGCGGGGATGGCACCACCTCTGGCCCGGGTACTTTTGTTTTCGCTCCGGGATCTTGGACCGATAAAAACGGTAAGGAACACACTTACCGTATGAATGCAAAGGCGCGCATTTGGCTTGCCGAGGGTCAAACTGGTCGCGCTGGCCAGCCATTGCAGCAGGTGTACCAGTGGCCCGGCCGTTTCCCCGGTTTTTACGGTCCGGTCGGTAATGAGCCGAATGGTGCGTTTGGTCTTGCGGGCCAATATATGGCGCGTACCGCTCTTGACGTCGTTGAAGCGCCTGCGCCGTACATGACGGCTGATCCTAGTGAGTGGAAGATTGACACTGACGGCTACGATGTCGCTCCGGATAGCCGTGAGGATCCGAACCAGTTCTACATTGAGGGTCGCGTGTGGCTGGAATCCGAGCAGGAGCGTGGGCATATCGGACTTCCGACGTCTGCGGGTGAGCGATTCGTTGAAGGCTACAAGGTCGTTTCTACGATTTTGACTGATGAAGGCCTCCAGGCCGTGAAGCAGTTTGACGGTGAGCGCCCTGACGTGCGTGCTGACAAGATTCGTCAGCTGTTTGAGAACGACGCTAACCGCGAAAAGTTCATCGCGCAGACGGTGGTTAATGAGACGAATAAAGACGGCTACTACCGTGCTCACTTTGACACGGAAAACGAAGAGGCACTGAAGTACGCTTACCAGTTCGTTCAGGACCCCGAAGGTAACTGGAAGCCGACTTACGGTGCCCACGGTGCGAACCTTTTCCAGCCTTTGAACCAAAAGACTTCTGGTGCGGTGAAGAACCCCTTAGGGCGTCCTGGTTGGTATAACTCTCACCTTCCTGTTGCGGTTCGCTTCGTCGATCAGATCAAAGTTGTCAAGTTTGACGGGCAGGATGCTACTGGCGTGGCCGCGCCTGGTCAGAAGGCTGATATTGATGTAACCCGCGTCTTTGACGAGACCAATCCGGTTCGAGTTGTATGGCGTGACGAGCGTGGTCGTGAGCTGAAGGCTTGTGACGGTTTGACTGATACGGCCAGTGCTGAAGCGTGCTCCTTGGATATTCCGAAGGACATCAAAAAACCGCAGACTATTCGTGTTGAGCTCGAGGTAGATGGCAACGTTACAGCTTCGGACTCCTTTGTTGTGTCTTCTGCTCCGTCGATTACCACTGGTTCTGAGACGGATGAGGTTCCGGCTGATGGTTCGGAGAAGACCTTGGATGACAAGGTTAAGAACCCGACTGAGGGCATGACTGGTGAGGTCCAGGACAAGGACGGCAATCCGATTGATGGTGCCAAGGTTGAGATTGATCCGAAGACTGGTGACGTCAAGGTGACGGTGCCGAAGGGTACTAAGCCGCAGGATGCCAAGGTTGTTGTTAAGGACAAGGATGGCAAGCCGGTTGGTGATCCGATTGATGTGAAGATCACTGAACCGAAGGGTGAAACTCCGGCTCCGTCGATTACCACTGGTTCTGAGACGGATGAGGTTCCGGCTGATGGTTCGGAGAAGACCTTGGATGACAAGGTTAAGAACCCGACTGAGGGCATGACTGGTGAGGTCCAGGACAAGGACGGCAATCCGATTGATGGTGCCAAGGTTGAGATTGATCCGAAGACTGGTGACGTCAAGGTGACGGTGCCGAAGGGTACTAAGCCGCAGGATGCCAAGGTTGTTGTTAAGGACAAGGATGGCAAGCCGGTTGGTGATCCGATTGATGTGAAGATCACTGAACCGAAGGGTGAAACTCCGGCTCCGTCGATTACCACTGGTTCTGAGACGGATGAGGTTCCGGCTGATGGTTCGGAGAAGACCTTGGATGACAAGGTTAAGAACCCGACTGAGGGCATGACTGGTGAGGTCTTGGATGAGTCCGGTGACCCGATTGACGGTGCCAAGGTTGAGGTTGATCCGGAGACTGGTGACATCAAGGTGACGGTGCCGGAGGGTACTGATCCGCAGGATGCCAAGGTTGTTGTTAAGGACAAGGATGGCAAGCCGGTTGGTGATCCGATTGATGTGAAGATCACTGAACCGAAGGGTGAAACTCCGGCTCCGTCGATTACCACTGGTTCTGAGACGGATGAGGTTCCGGCTGATGGTTCGGAGAAGACCTTGGATGACAAGGTTAAGAACCCGACTGAGGACATGACTGGTGAGGTCCAGGACAAGGACGGCAATCCGATTGATGGTGCCAAGGTTGAGATTGATCCGAAGACTGGTGACGTCAAGGTGACGGTGCCGAAGGGTACTGATCCGCAGGATGCCAAGGTTGTTGTTAAGGACAAGGATGGCAAGCCGGTTGGTGATCCGATTGATGTGAAGATCACTGAACCGAAGGGTGAAACTCCGGCTCCGTCGATTACCACTGGTTCTGAGACCGATGAGGTTCCGGCTGATGGTTCGGAGAAGACCTTGGATGACAAGGTTAAGAACCCGACTGAGGGCATGACTGGTGAGGTCCAGGACAAGGACGGCAATCCGATTGATGGTGCCAAGGTTGAGATTGATCCGAAGACTGGTGACGTCAAGGTGACGGTGCCGGAGGGTACTGATCCGCAGGATGCCAAGGTTGTTGTTAAGGACAAGGATGGCAAGCCGGTTGGTGATCCGATTGATGTGAAGATCACTGAACCGAAGGGTGAAACTCCGGCTCCGTCGATTACCACTGGTTCTGAGACGGATGAGGTTCCGGCTGATGGTTCGGAGAAGACCTTGGATGACAAGGTTAAGAACCCGACTGAGGGCATGACTGGTGAGGTCCAGGACAAGGACGGCAATCCGATTGATGGTGCCAAGGTTGAGATTGATCCGAAGACTGGTGACGTCAAGGTGACGGTGCCGAAGGGTACTGATCCGCAGGATGCCAAGGTTGTTGTTAAGGACAAGGATGGCAAGCCGGTTGGTGATCCGATTGATGTGAAGATCACTGAACCGAAGGGTGAAACTCCGGCTCCGTCGATTACCACTGGTTCTGAGACCGATGAGGTTCCGGCTGATGGTTCGGAGAAGACCTTGGATGACAAGGTTAAGAACCCGACTGAGGGCATGACTGGTGAGGTCCAGGACAAGGACGGCAATCCGATTGATGGTGCCAAGGTTGAGATTGATCCGAAGACTGGTGACGTCAAGGTGACGGTGCCGAAGGGTACTAAGCCGCAGGATGCCAAGGTTGTTGTTAAGGACAAGGATGGCAAGCCGGTTGGTGATCCGATTGATGTGAAGATCACCGAGCCGAAGACCGATGCCCCAGACACCTCTAATGCTTCTGTAGTGCCTGACACTGTGACCGTTGTTGAGGGTCAGGAGGCTAAGCCGTTCGAGGTTGCTAAGGACATCCCAGAGGGCGGCCAAGTTAAGGCTGAGGGTCTGCCGGCTGGTTTGACCGTGAACCCTTCCACTGGTGAGGTCACCGGTACTCCAGCCAAGATTTCTGACTGGGGTAAGGATGAAGAAGAGCGCGATGTTGAGGTAACTGTTTCTGTCACCGATAAGGATGGCAAGGAAGTTGCTCAGGATACCAAGACTGTTACGGTTCAGCGTGATACCGATGGCGATGGCCAGCCGGATGTCACCGACACCGATGACGACAATGACGGTGCTACCGATGCAGAAGAAGAAAAGGCAGGCACCGATCCGAAGGATGATTCTTCTAAGCCTGCTCTGACTGATGAGCCTTCGGTTGTTACCGATAAGGTAACCGTTGTCGATGGTCAGGAAGCTGACCCGTTCGAGGTTGCAAAGAACATCCCAGAGGGTGGCAAGGTTGCTGCTGAGGGTCTGCCTGACGGCTTGAGCGTTGATGAGTCCACTGGTGAGGTCACCGGTACTCCGTCGGTTTCTGACTGGGGTAAGGATGAAGAAGAGCGCGATGTTGAGGTAACTGTTTCTGTCACCGATTCCGATGGCAAGGAAGTTGCTCAGGATACCAAGACTGTTACGGTTCAGCGTGATACCGATGGCGATGGCCAGCCGGATGTCACCGACACCGATGACGACAATGACGGTGCTACCGATGCAGAAGAAACTGAGGCAGGCACCGATCCGAAGGATGCAAATTCCAAGCCGGAAGCCAAGCCTGGTGATGACCAGGGAGCAACCTCCGTTGATAAGTCCGGTGTGAAGGATGTAAAGCCTTCCGGTGAAGACCAGAACACCGGCATCAAGGTGACCAACCCTGATGAGGGCACCAAGGTTTCTGCTACGGATAAGAATGGCAAGGACGTTCCTGCCAAGATTGATGACAACGGCAACGTTGTTGTTACTCCGGGTGAGGACGTTGAAGGCCCAATTACCGTAGTCATCGAGGACGAAGACCTTGATGGTGGTAAGGCCGAGGTTGAGGTCGGCGTTAAGGGCGAAGAGCCGGACAATCAGGGCGGTTCTTCCGACCTGACTGGCGGCTCCTCCTTGCCGGACCTGTCTTCTGGTTCTTCCAATGTTGATTGGAAGCGCTGTGCGCCGGCTGCTGCTGGTGTAGGCATCCCGCTGCTGTTCCTGCTGCCGATTGGTCTGGCTTCCCAGATGAACATCCCGGGCTTCTCCCCGCTGGTGAAGCAGGTTTCTGCTCAGATTGATGGCATCAACCGTCAGCTGGGTGCGCAGAACACTGCGCTGCAGAAGCAGCTGGGCATCTACAATGGCCCGCTGGCTCAGCAGGCAAATCAGATTAACCTGATGCTGAAGAAGGTTAGCCCTGAGGCTGGCCGCATTGGAGGTGGCATTGCACTGGCAGCCGCTGGTGCTCTGGCTCTGGGTCTGGTGGCAAACGCTTGTTCTCCGAACGGCGGTTCTTCCAGCTCCTCCAGCTCCTCTAAGTAATCGGTTCCGTGTGGGGCTTCGGCCCCACACTTCCGCGCCACGGGAAGGGCGTTAGCTTCCCGTCTGCTAGGGAATGAGATGCTGCCGGAGCCGGGGTGAGTCCCGGTTCTGGTGGGTGTCTTTCCTGCTAGGGCCGAGGAATGTGGTTTCAGTTTCGGAATTGCGAAAACTCCTGTATTGTTTCTGGCGTTAACATCGAAGTAAATATTTTGCTGAAATTCTCGCCCAATGCGGCTTAGTAATTTCATGGGACTTGGATTCTCCTGAGGTATTTTTTCCTTTCCTTAGAACCTTTGACTAGAGGATCCATGGAGCCCCGTCGCGGAAGTGAGAGGCCGCGGCGGGGCTCATTTTTGTTCTGGGCTGCTTGGGTGGGGGAGAAGGGGGCGTCGGCAAGCGGGGGCTTGTGGGGAAACTAATGCTGGTGCGCTGGGGAGGGCTTGCTAGGATGAATGCAGCTTTTGGTCAGGTTGTCTTAAACTCCTGGCGCAAGCGTTTGAGAACTACACACATCACGGGTGCTCGTCCGCTGCTATTGGGTAGCTGCGATGGGCTGAGACGCCGCCAGATGCGCGGTGAACCGTAGAACCTGATCCGGGTAATGCCGGCGAGAGGGAGGAAATTATGACTACTAATACACGTGTGTCCGCTGCCCCGAAGCGCAGCCTGAACTGGCGCGTGGTCGATATTGTGGTGGCGTCCGTTTTGGGCGTGGCCTGCGGAGTTTTATTCCTGGTATGGAATGCAGTGGGTTATGCCTGGTTTGAGGCTATGGATGCCGTGACCCCGGGCCTGGGAGGCATTGCTACTGGCATTTGGCTTATCGGTGGTGTGCTGGGTGGCCTGATTATTCGCAAGCCGGGTGCGGCCATCTATGTTGAGGTTTTGGCCGCCACCGTATCGGCGGTGCTGGGCTCCCAGTGGGGCATTAGCACCCTGTACTCGGGCTTGGCGCAGGGTATCGGCGTGGAAATCATCCTGGCGATCTTCCTATACCGCAAGTTTGGCCTGGGGGTATCTATTCTGGCTGGCATGGCAGCGGGCTGGGGTGCCTTTATCCTGGAGCTGTTTACCTCCGGCAACCTGGCTCGCTCATTTGAGTTCAACCTCATCTACTTGGTTACCTTGAGTATCTCCGGCGCTATCTTGGCCGGTGCGCTGGGCTTCTTCCTGGTGAAGGCCCTGGCCAAGACCGGTGGCTTGGATCGCTTTGCCGCAGGCCGTGAACAGCGCGCTTAGGGCGTGTTGCGTACGTGTCTGATTGTGCATCATTGGCGGGAAACGCCACCAAGATAACGGCCCGCGGATTCGGCTGGACCCATGCCGGGCGCAGCGAGCCGGCCCTGTCCGATATTGACGTAGTTATCGAGCCAGGCGAACGCGTGCTTCTCTGCGGTGACTCCGGATCGGGCAAGTCCACCTTCCTTGCAGCGATGGCCGGGGTGTTGGGCTCCGATGAGGAAGGAACCCGCACCGGTGAGCTTCTCTTGGAGGATTCCAGCGGCCTGGTGGAGGAGCCGGGGCACACCATCCCGGTGGGGCTGGTGCTTCAGGACCCGGATTCGCAGGTGATCTCTGCGCGCGTGGGCGATGATATTGCCTTTGGCTGCGAGAATTTGGCGTATCCGCGCGAGGAAATCTGGCGCCGCGTGGCCGCCGCTAAGGAACTGGTTGGCCCATTCGTGGATCTGGATTTCCCCACCGAGCGGCTCTCTGGTGGGCAGAAGCAGCGCTTGGCGCTCGCCGGCGTCATCGCTATGGGGGCGGGCGTGGTGCTTCTCGATGAACCCACGGCCAACCTTGACCCCGCCGGCGCACGCGATGTGGTGCGCGCCGTGTCTAGGCTGGTGGAAGAAACCGGCGCGACGCTCGTGGTGGTAGAACACCAGCACGCGGCGTGGGACGGCGTGCTCGACCGCGCAGTGGAGCTGGACCGCGGACGCATCGTGGCCGATACCTCCTTTGCCGAGGTGGCCCAGCGCCGCCAGGTCTCCGGCCTGCCGCAGGCGCGACGCCTCAGTGAGGCCGAGCTTGCCCAGCGCGACGCCGCGCTGTGGAGCACTGACCTCGTCACCCGCTATGGTCCGCCGCGCACCATTGCACTGCCGGCGGGAGCCTCCACGGTCATTACCGGGCCGAATGGTGCGGGTAAGTCCACCTGGTTGATGACCATGGCTGGGTTGCTGCCGGCAAAATCCGGTGAGATCGGGGTGGCCGATTTCGTGCGTCGCGGGGTCAAGGGGTCGCCGCTGCGCTGGAAATCGCGCGAGCTGGCGGACCGCATTGGCTTTGTCTTCCAGAACCCGGAGCACCAATTCGTCGCCCGCACGGTGGCCGAGGAACTACGGGTTGCGCCCAAGGTAATGCGCGTAGAACCGCCTGAGGAGAGAATCGCGCAGCTCGTGGAATCACTCCGGCTGGAGCATCTCTTGGGGGCCAACCCGTTTACGCTTTCAGGCGGCGAGAAGCGGCGCCTATCGGTGGCTACTGCCTTGGTCACCGCGCCGTCGGTGCTGCTCTTGGATGAGCCCACCTTTGGGCAAGACCCCCAGACCTTTGTGGAGCTGGTGCGCTTGCTGCGGCAATTGGCAGATGATGGCACCACCATCGCCTCTATTACCCATGACCCGCTATTTATCCAGGCCTTGGGGGATCACCGAGTGGAGGTTCACGGTGCCTAATCTTTTGCGCGGGGCTAACCCGCTAAGCCGCATCTTTTTGATGTTTATCTGGGTTACCCCACTATTGGCCTCCATTGACTGGGTCTCGGCCGCGGTATCGCTGTCGCTTACCCTGATCCTTGCGCCGCTGTGCGGGGTGTCATGGGTGCGGCTTTTTAAATCCGGGTGGTTCCTGTTTCTCATTGCGCCGATTTCTGGCATCTCGATGCTGTTGTACGGCGAGCCTGGTGGTAAAGAGTATTTCAGTTGGTGGCTGGTGCAGGTCACCGAAAATTCCCTGACCCTCGCGATCGCCATTACGCTGCGTGTCTTTGCAGTGGCGCTGCCCATGGTGGTCCTAGCCCGTGATATTGATCCGACCGAATTAGGCGATGCTCTCTCGCAGATCCTCAAGCTGCCCTCGCGCTTTGTTATTGGTGCGGTCGCCGGGGTGCGTATGATGACGCTATTTCAATCTGACTGGCAGTCGCTGGGTATGGCGCGCAGGGCGAGGGGGCTGACGGACGTCGGCAAGCTGCAGCATTTGCTGACCATGTCCTTTGGCCTTCTGGTAATTGCGCTGCGCCGCGGTGGCAAGTTGGCAACGGCCATGGAGGCGCGCGGTTTCGGCCGTACCCCGCCTGGCGGTGGGAAGCGCTCGTGGGCGCGTGAGTCGCGGCTGCGGGCCCGCGATGGGTGGATCATGGTCTGCGGCGCCGTCCTTGCTTTCGTACCGGTGGTAGTTTCGGTACTCACTGGGGCCTGGAGATTCTTCGGCCTATAACCCGCGAAAGCAGTGATTGAGCGACCATGGACTTTGATAGCCAACAAGAGCGACTTTTAGAGGACATCGTCAAGCTGGCCGCAGCCAGAAAGCGCGCCTTCAAGCCGGTGACCGTGCTTATCGACGGCCCCTCGGGCGCCGGCAAAACCTGGACCTCTGCCGCGCTGGCCGAGCGCACCAATTGGCGGGTGGTGCACCTCGATGAGTTTTACCCCGGCTGGCACGGCCTGGATAAGGGCTCGGACATGGTGGCCGAGCAGGTTTTGCGCACCATGAACCCCGGCTACTGGCGCTGGGACTGGGAAGCAGGTGCCCCGGGGGACTGGGCCAGCTTGGACGTGCGCGATGATCTCATCGTGGAGGGCGTGGGCTCCGTAACCGCCGCCAATATTGCCGCGGCCAAGGAGAGGGGAGCGGTAGTAAGCGTGCTTATCGACGGCCCCCGTGACCAACGCCGCGAACGCGCCATCGCCCGCGAGCCTGACTACGACCAGTGGTTTGAAACGTGGGAAGAACAGGAAAAGAACTACTTTGCCACCAAGGCCGCCGAGGCCGACCTAGTCTGGGAATGGTCCTAGCAGGAGGAAGCTGCCGATCGCGTTTTGTATAAAGCGCGGTCGGTTTGCTACTCTAAACGTCAGTTCACTATGCGTGCCATGATGGCGCGCGGTGAAGAGTCTGATCCTTAACAAGGCACCGGCCTTGGAAAGAGTTCTGGACATGCGGCAGCGCCCCGGGAAAGAGCGCCCATTTTTGCATGTTTGGTTCCTTTCTTTTGGTCTCGGTGCGATTCGACAGAAAGACTGTTAAATGCCAACTATTCAGCAGCTGGTCCGCAAGGGCCGCCACGATAAGCGTAAAGAGGTTTCCACCGCTGCGCTGAAGGGTTCCCCGCAGCGTCGCGGTGTGTGCACCCGCGTGTACACCACCACTCCTAAGAAGCCGAACTCCGCACTGCGTAAGGTTGCTCGTGTTCGCCTGACCACCGGTATTGAGGTTTCCGCCTACATTCCGGGTGAGGGCCACAACCTGCAGGAGCACTCCATGGTCCTCGTTCGCGGCGGCCGTGTGAAGGACCTTCCTGGTGTTCGTTACAAGATCATCCGCGGCGCTCTGGATACCCAGGGTGTCAAGGACCGTAAGCAGGCACGTTCCCGTTACGGCGCAAAGAAGGGACAGTAATAAACAATGCGTAAGAATGCTGCTCCGAAGCGTCCTGTAGTCAAGGACCCGGTATACAACTCCGAGCAGGTAACCATGCTCGTCAACAAGATCCTCCAGGACGGCAAGAAGTCCACCGCAGAGCGCATCGTCTACGGCGCTCTCGAGGCTTGCCGTGAGAAGACCGGTACCGATCCGGTTGGCACCCTGGAGAAGGCACTGGGCAACATCCGCCCAGACCTCGAGGTTCGCTCCCGCCGTGTCGGTGGCGCTACCTACCAGGTGCCGGTTGAGGTTCGCCCTGACCGCGCTAACACCCTGGCACTGCGCTGGATGGTGACCTTCACCCGCCAGCGTCGCGAGAACTCCATGATCGAGCGTCTCGCAAATGAGATCCTGGATGCCTCCAACGGCCTCGGCGCTTCCGTTAAGCGTCGTGAGGATACTCACAAGATGGCAGAGGCTAACCGCGCCTTCGCCCACTACCGCTGGTAATTTCAGCACCCACATCAATGGCCCAAGCAACGAGAAACAAGTTTCGCGCTGGCTGCCGGCAGTTTTCCTGCCGCGGCAACACAAAACTCCATATCTCTTGCTTGGGTCATTTTTTGCCCTAATGGGTGTGATCTCTGGGCGGTATACCTGCCCAGTCCAGCGGCATCGTGGAGTGTCCAGTACACTGAAGCGATGGAAGTCTAGGGGCAGGCTGCTCCGAGGACGGCCAAATAGTGGCAAAAATTTACATGACCTTATCCATGCAGGCGTCATAGCCAGAAACCTGGTCACGGCGTCGACGACTATTAAGTTGGGGTATAAACGTGGCACAAGAAGTGCTTAAGGACCTGAACAAGGTCCGCAACATCGGCATCATGGCCCACATCGATGCTGGTAAGACGACGACCACCGAGCGTATTCTCTTCTACACCGGTATCAACCGTAAGGTGGGCGAGACCCACGACGGTGCTTCCACCACTGACTGGATGGAGCAGGAGAAGGAACGCGGCATCACCATTACCTCCGCTGCCGTGACCTGCTTCTGGAATAACAACCAGATCAACATCATCGACACCCCGGGTCACGTTGACTTCACCGTTGAGGTTGAGCGTTCCCTCCGTGTTCTCGATGGCGCCGTCGCCGTCTTCGACGGTAAGGAAGGCGTTGAGCCGCAGTCCGAGCAGGTGTGGCGTCAGGCAGCTAAGTACGACGTTCCGCGTATCTGCTTTGTTAACAAGATGGACAAGCTGGGCGCTGACTTCTACTTCACCGTTCAGACCATCATCGACCGCCTGGGCGCCAAGCCATTGGTTATGCAGCTGCCTATCGGCGCTGAGGATGACTTCGACGGCGTTGTCGACCTGCTGAACATGCAGGCAATCACCTGGCGCGGCAAGGTTGAGACCGGTGCTGAGCCTACCTACGAGGAAATCCCAGAAGACCTCAAGGACAAGGCGGCTGAGTACCGCGAGAAGCTGGTTGAGACCGTTGCTGAGTCCGACGAAGAGCTCATGGAGAAGTACTTCGGCGGCGAGGAGCTGACCATTGACGAGCTTAAGGCCGGCATCCGCAAGCTCACCATCAACTCCGAGGTTTACCCGGTTTACTGCGGTACCGCTTACCGCAACAAGGGCGTGCAGCCACTGCTGGACGCTGTGGTTGACTTCCTGCCAAGCCCGCTGGACGTCGGCGAGGTTATCGGCCACGAGGTAGGAAACGAGGAGAAGGAGCTTACCCGTAAGCCTTCCGTTGAGTCCCCGTTCTCCGCACTGGCATTCAAGATTGCTGCTCACCCATTCTTCGGTCAGCTGACCTTCACCCGCGTTTACTCCGGCCAGGTCACCCCGGGTACCGAGGTTATGAACTCCACCAAGGGCAAGAAGGAGCGCATCGGTAAGCTCTTCCAGATGCACGCCAACAAGGAAAACCCTGTTGAGCAGGCAGATGCCGGTAACATCTACGCTGTTATCGGTCTGAAGGAGACCACCACCGGTGACACCCTGTGTGACAAGGACGACCAGATCATTCTGGAGTCTATGGACTTCCCGGATCCGGTTATCAAGGTTTCCATCGAGCCGAAGACCAAGGCTGACCAGGAGAAGCTGGGTACCGCTATCCAGAAGCTGGCGGCTGAGGACCCAACCTTCACCGTTGAGCTGGATGAAGAGACCGGCCAGACCGTTATCGGCGGCATGGGCGAGCTCCACCTTGACGTTCTGGTTGACCGCATGAAGCGCGAGTTCAAGGTCGAGGCAAACATCGGTAACCCGCAGGTTGCCTACCGTGAGACCATCCGCAAGAAGGTTGAGTCCATGGAATACACCCACAAGAAGCAGACCGGTGGTTCCGGCCAGTTCGCAAAGGTTATCTGCACCATCGAGCCGTACAACCCGGACCCGGAGACCCTGGAAGAGGGCGAGTCCGCAACCTACGCATTCGACAATGCTGTTACCGGTGGCCGCGTTCCGAAGGAATACATCCCGTCCGTTGACGCAGGTATCCAGGACGCTATGCAGTACGGCTACCTGGCAGGCTTCCCGATGGTCAACATCAAGGCCACCCTGGAAGACGGCGCTTACCACGACGTCGACTCCTCCGAGATGGCCTTCAAGCTGGCCGGCTCCCAGGTCTTCAAGGAAGCAATGGCCAAGGCTAAGCCGGTTCTGCTCGAGCCGATGATGGCCGTTGAGGTTGTTACCCCTGAGGAGTACATGGGTACCGTTAACGGTGACATCTCCTCCCGCCGTGGCCAGGTCTTCGCTATGGAAGACCGCTCCGGTGCGAAGGTTGTTAAGGCTAAGGTGCCGCTGTCCGAGATGTTCGGTTACATCGGTGACCTGCGTTCTTCCACCGCAGGCCGCGCAAACTTCACCATGGTCTTCGATTCCTACGCAGAGGTTCCTTCCTCCGTGGCACAGGAGATCATCGAGGAGCGCACCGGCGGCGCTAACTAAGCGCTAGCCCCGTCTCCTCCGCGGTTTAGTCGGGCTGGTACTCTTCGCCAGTAGATGCCAGACCCGCCGCGGGGCGGGACGACTGGGCCAGGGTAGCGGCGGGCTGAGTTTGCAGCTTAGGCTTCTAAGTTGTGAGTTGAGCCGGCCGTTACCCTCCCAGGATCCTTTTCAAAAGATTCTTGTCGAGGGAAATGGCCGCGATTTTTCGCGGGGTTACCTCCTATAACGGCGGTTTGAAAAAACCGCGACATAAATCTAGGATCGTGTAACTGGCACGTAAAGAAAGCGTCATTAGCGCTTTGCCCCACATACTGTGGGTCGGGTGCCAATGACAACTGTCAACCACGTGGCTGCGAAGGTCGTAGCCACCATATAGTCCAGGAGGACATACAGTGGCAAAGGAGAAGTTCGAGCGTACGAAGCCGCATGTGAACATCGGCACCATCGGACACGTCGACCACGGCAAGACCACCACCACCGCAGCGATCACCAAGGTTCTGGCTGACCAGTACCCTGAGGAGAACGAGGCATTCGCGTTCGACATGATCGACAAGGCTCCTGAGGAGAAGGAGCGCGGTATTACCATCAACATCTCCCACGTTGAGTACTCCACCCCGAAGCGCCACTACGCACACGTTGACGCTCCGGGCCACGCCGACTACATCAAGAACATGATTACCGGCGCTGCTCAGATGGACGGCGCTATCCTGGTTGTTGCTGCAACCGATGGCCCGATGCCGCAGACCCGCGAGCACGTTCTGCTCGCTCGCCAGGTTGGCGTTCCTTACATCCTCGTTGCACTGAACAAGTGCGACATGGTTGATGATGAGGAAATCATCGAGCTCGTTGAGATGGAGATCCGTGAGCTGCTCGCAGAGCAGGACTACGATGAGGAAGCTCCTATCGTTCACATCTCCGCTCTGAAGGCCCTCGAGGGCGACGACAAGTGGGTACAGTCCGTCGTTGACCTGATGGAAGCTTGCGACAACGCTATTCCGGATCCGGAGCGCGCTACCGACCAGCCGTTCCTGATGCCTATCGAGGACATCTTCACCATTACCGGCCGCGGTACCGTTGTTACCGGCCGTGTTGAGCGTGGCCGTCTGAACGTCAACGAGGACGTTGAGATCATCGGTATCCAGGAGAAGTCCCAGACCACCACCGTTACCGGTATCGAGATGTTCCGCAAGATGATGGACTACACCGAGGCTGGCGACAACTGTGGTCTGCTTCTGCGTGGTACCAAGCGTGAGGACGTTGAGCGTGGCCAGGTTGTTATCAAGCCGGGCGCTTACACCCCGCACACCAAGTTCGAGGGTTCCGTCTACGTCCTGAAGAAGGAAGAGGGCGGCCGCCACACCCCGTTCATGAACAACTACCGTCCGCAGTTCTACTTCCGTACCACGGACGTTACCGGTGTTGTTCACCTGCCAGAGGGCACCGAGATGGTTATGCCTGGCGACAACGTTGAGATGTCCGTTGAGCTCATCCAGCCGGTCGCTATGGACGAGGGCCTGCGCTTCGCTATCCGCGAGGGCTCCCGCACCGTCGGCGCTGGCCGCGTTACCAAGGTTGTCGAGTAATCGACACCCCGTAACCGCTCAGTAGAGCTTTAAAGAGTCCGCTCCACCTTCGGGTGGGGCGGATTTTTTGATCTCTGGTCACAAAGCTGCGCGCGGAGCAACCGCTTGTAGTTGATGCCCTATGCTTGGACTTTACGGGCAAAATGAAGCCTCCCGCGGCATCGTCTGTTCGGTATGCCGCGGGAGGCTTTAGGGCATCGCGCTAGAGGGTTTTAGTGCTTTTACTTCTCCCAGCCGATATCTTCCTTGGGGAGGATGGCGAAGCCGTTGGCGCCATAGTTGGCCAGGCCCTTCTTCACGCCGACCATCTGAGGGCCGTTAGCAAAGGGGAGGATTCCGTAGCGGCCAAAGGCCTCCGACTCGAGTTCATTGACGCGGTCAATCTGCTCGTCCTTGGTTGGCAGGTTCTGCAGCTCCTCAATCTTCTTATCGAATTCCTTGGTGCCGGTGCTCGACATGTTCAGTGTGGAATCGCTGGCGTAGGTCTGACCAAAGTAGGCGACGCCAAACGGGTCAGAGGAGGCAAACGCGGAAAGGAAGAGGTCGAAATCTCGCTCCGAGGTTACCTTGGAGAACTCGGACGACGGGCGCTCTTCAATCTTGAGGTCAACGCCGACGTCCTTGAGCATCTTTTGCACCGCTGCGGCGAGGGACTTCGACACTTCATCGTCGCCGATGAGGATGTAGCGCAGGGAGAGCTTCTCGCCGTCCTTAGCGTAGATACCATCATCGGCTTGCTGATAGCCGGCGTCCTCTAGCAGCTTCTTGGACTCCTCAGGATCGAACTTGATGACGTCCTTGATATTGTCCTTGTAGCCCTCCTGGGTGGAGTAGAGGGTAAGGGATCCTGGCATTTCCTCTTCGTAGCCTAGGCCGTTATAGCGGATTTCGGCCAGCTGATCGCGGTCGATGGCGGAGAAGACAGCGTGGCGTACATCCTCGTCCTTGAGCTGTGGTGCCTTGGAATTGAGGGTGAAGATGACGTTGGCGGGGCGCAGTGCGGCACGGATGTCGATGTCATCGCCCATCTCGCCGGCAATGGTGAGGCTGTTCTTATCGGCCACACCGGCGGCGTCGATTTCGCCGGCTTGGAAGGCGTTGATGGTGGCCTGGGATTCCATGACGCGGAAGCTTACCTTCTTCATCTTTGGCTTATCGCCCCACCACTTTTCGTTGGGCACGAGGCTGAGGGTGCCCCCCTTGAAGTCCACGTTGTCGACCTTGAATGGGCCAGCGCCGTATTGCGGGTTCAGCTTGCCCAGGTAGGCCTTGTCAAACTTCTCTGGGCTATCAATAGCGGGGTGGAGCAGTTGATTGAAGAGACCCTGCCACCACGGGTAGGGGCCGTCGAAAGTGACAACGACGTCCTTGTCGGTAGCTCCCTTTTCCACGGAGGTGATGCGCTCGTAGCCGTCGGTGGAGTTTACCTGGACGTCCTCGTCCTTGCCGTTGTTAAAGCGCCAGGTATTCTCAAAGGCCTTCCAGTCAATAGGCGTGCCATCGTTGAAGGTAGCATCCTTGTTGACCTTGAAGGTGACGACGGTGTTCTTGCCCTTCTTGTCTTCTTTGGCCTCGTCGATGTAGTCGGGGTTTGGGGTGTAGTTTCCCTCGCCGTCGTAAAGCGCCAGCTGTGGGTTGTACCAACCCCATACCGTGCGGGTATCGGCGGTCATGTTGGCGTGGAACATGTTTTGCTGCTCAGTGAGTTCATCGAGAGCGAGGGTGAGTTCGCCGTCGTCCTTGAGTTCGTCGCGGGACTTTTCGTTGTAGTCGCCAGCCGGATTAACCTCGATGTCGAGGCCGCCGACTGCCTTGGTGGAGTCGCCGTCCGAGTTGGCGGCGCAGCCGGTGAGGGCGAGGGCTGCGGCGGAGAGGGTAGCTACGGTAGCAATCCGGAAGCGAGTGAACTTTTTCATGGTGGGGTTTCTCCTTGAGTGAGAGGAAGGTGAAGGTTGCGGTAGCGGGGTAAGCTGCCACAGCACTTCAGGTGTGAGGTTAACTATATATAACGCGCGCTGTGTGGTGTGTCACTTTTGGGAAATTGGTGAGGCTTGTGCCGGGCCGGGCTTGCGTCGCCTGCGGGCAGCCTCCGGATCCGGAATCGGAATGGCATCCAGGAGCTTCTTGGTGTAGTCCGCTTGAGGGTTCTCGAAGATCTCATCGGTTGGCCCAGACTCCACAAACTGCCCCTTGTACATGACGGCCACCCGGTCTGAAAGGTGGCGCACCACGGACAGGTCATGGGCGACGAAAAGGTAGGACAGGCCCAGCTTTCGCTTGAGGTCCTCCAAGAGGTTGATGACGCCGGCCTGGATGGAGACGTCGAGTGCGGAGACGGGCTCATCCAGCACTAAGACCGAGGGGTTGGTGGCCAGCGCGCGGGCGAGGCCGATGCGCTGGCGCTGTCCGCCGGAAAAGTGGCTGGGGAAGCGATCCAGCTGGGAGGAATCAAGGCCCACGAGTCCCATGAGCTCGTTCACGCGGGCATCCACGTCGCCGTCATAGCCTAGGGAGTTGAGTGGTTCGGCGATGACCTCGCGCACGGTCAGGCGCGGGTTGAGGGAGCTCATCGGGTCCTGGAAGACAATTTGAATGTCCTTGCGGGCCTCGCGGCGCTCGGAATTGCTCATCCCGGCCGCGTCCTTCCCGTTGAGCACGACTGCGCCATTTTCGGGCTTTAAGTCCATGATTTCTAGCAGGGTGGTGGTCTTGCCGCAGCCGGATTCGCCCACGATGGCCATGCATTCGCCCTTGCGAATATCAAAAGTAAGGCCGTCCACTGCCTTGACCGTGCCCACGCGGCGCTTGACCAGCGCGCCCTTGGTAAGTGGGAATTCCTTGCGCAGGTCCGTGACCTCCAAGGTGGTGGGACGCTCCTCGCGGGGGATACCGGCCATGACGTCCTCCGCGAGCTGCGGGGGCTTGAACATGAGCTCGCCGCCGATTTTGCGGTCGTGGATCTCGGGCGCGCGCAGGCAGGCACTCTGGTGTGTGGGGGCGTCGTCAAGCGGGATAAGCGGCGGCTCACCATCGGAGCAGGCGGGCTGCGCCACGGGGCAGCGCGGGGCAAACTGGCAGCGCTGCTTGAGGTCCACCAGCACCGGCGGGCTGCCCACGATGGGTGTGAGCGGCTCTTCTGCGGACACGTCCGGGCGGGGCGTAGAGCCGAGCAGGCCCACGGTATAGGGCATGCGGGGTTGGGAGAAGATGGTATCCACATCGCCGCGCTCCACGGGTCGGCCGGCGTACATGACCATGACATCATCGGCCGTTTCTGCCACCACGCCCATGTCATGGGTAATCATGATGGTGGCGGCGCCGGTTTCGCGCTGGGCGAGCTTAATGACCTCCAGAATCTGCGCCTGAATGGTCACATCCAGCGCGGTCGTGGGCTCATCGGCGATGAGTACGCGCGGATTATTGGCGATTGCGATGGCAATTACCACGCGCTGGCGCATGCCGCCCGAGAACTCGTGCGGGAAAGACTTCAGGCGCAGGTGCGGATCGGGGATGCCCACGAGATCGAGCAACTCCGTGGCCTCTTTGAGGGCCTGCTTCTTGCCGACGTCCCTATGGGCCTGAATTGCTTCCACCAACTGCGATCCAATATCGAAGACCGGGGTGAGCGCGGAGAGCGGATCCTGGAAGATCATGCCGATGCCGTTGCCGCGGATCTCGGACATCTGCTTGTCGCTGAGACCGAGCAGCTCGCGGCCGTCGAACTTTACGGACCCGGTGATCTTCGCGTAGTCCGGCAGGAGCCCCATGATGGCCATGGAGGTCACGGATTTGCCGGAACCGGATTCGCCCACGATGCCGAGCGTGCGGCCGGGGTAGAGATCAAAATCCACGCCACGGACCGCGGAGACGGATCCGGCTTCGGACGGGAAGTTTACGCGCAGGTCTTTGACGGATAAGACGGGCGAGGTCATGCTTTACCTCCGGAATTCGAGTTGGGGTCGAGCGCATCGCGCAGGCCATCGCCAATGAAAGCCATGGACACGGTGAGCAAGGTCAGGGTTGCGGCAGGGAAGTAGAACAGCCACGGGGAGGATTGCACGGCGGCGGTGCCGCCCTGCAGGAGGGTGCCGAGGGAGACGTCGGGAAGCTTGACGCCCAACCCCAGGAAGGACAGGGCCGTCTCGGAGCCCACGGTGCCCACCACGCCGAAGACGAACTGGATGATGAGCAGCGAACCAATATTGGGAATGACGTGGCGCACGATGGTGCGCAGCTTGGACACGCCCATGTAGCTCGCTGCGCGGACGTAGTCTTGCTCGCGCACCGTAAGCGCCAGCGACCAAATCACGCGGGCCTGGTACATCCAGCCAAAGAGGATGAGCACGACGATAAGCAGCTTCCAATCGCCGCCGGAATCCGCGACTACCAGTGCGATGAGCAGGAAGGTAGGGATGGACAGCAGGAAGTGAATGACGGCCAGCACCGCCTTTTCGGCAATGCCTCCCCACAAGGCTGCAGCGGATCCAATGAACGCGGAGATGACCAAGGTGGCCAGGGATACCACGATGGCGATGGTCAGGGACCTGCCTAAACCGTGAATGGTCTGGGCATAAAGGTCATTGCCGGTGTCATTGGTGCCAAACCAGTGCTCGGGGCTCGGCGGCTCCGATAGCGCAAGGAAGTCCGGCTCGGTGTAGTCCCATTTGGCAAAGAATCCGCCAAAAAGCGCCGCAAGGACCAAGAAAGCCAGGATGATAAGGCCCAAGGTGGCGAGCTTATTGCGGAAGAAGCGGCGCAGGTACAGCTTGTAGCGCGAGGTGCCACGGGGCATCTGCTCCAGGGTGGCTACCTGCTCGGCCTCGGCGGGGGAGAAGGGGTCTCCCGAAGTGACCTCGCTGTGTGCGGTGATTTCCCCGCGCGGTTCCTGCTTGAAATAGTTGCGGTCTTTAGATGGGGTCATTTAACTCACCCTCACTCGTGGATCAAGCGCGACGACAACCAGGTCCGCCAATACCGCGGAGATGGCCGTCATGGCGGCGCCAAAGGCAGCGACGGCAGCTGCACCGTTGACGTCGTTCTTGCTAATGGTCTCGATGAAGTACTGGCCCATGCCGTTCCAGCCAAAGATGCGCTCGGTCATCACCGCACCGGTGAAGATACCCGGGATGGAAAAGGCCACCGAGGTTGCCACCGGGATGATGGAGGTGCGCAGTGCGTGCTTGCGAATCGCCTGTTGGCGGGTCAAGCCCTTAGCGCGGGCGGTGCGCACATAGTCCGCATCCAAGTTATCCAGCAGCAAGGTGCGCTGGGTCATGTGGTAGCTGGCGTAGCTAATGAAGACCAATGAAATGGTGGGAAGGATCAAGTGCTGTGCGGAGTCCACCAGCTTGGGAAAGAATCCTTCCACGTCCAGCGAATGGGAGCCGACCACATAGAAAATCTTCTTGCCGCTGAGCTCGTTGATTTTCAGTGCGCCCCACACCACGGCGATGGACGCCACTACCACGTGGGTATTCATCGCGATGATGGAAATGCCCTGCCAGATGCGGTCACCGGTCTTGTACTGGCGCGAAGCGGTGTAAACGCCCACTGCCACGCCGATGAGAATGGACAAAATGGTGGACAGTAGGAGTAGCTGCGCGGAAACCCAGATGCGGTAGCTAATTTCTGAATTCACCACTTCGCCCACCGGGGATTGGCCCCAGTCCCATTTGGTGAGGATATTGGTCAGCCAGGTCCACCAGCGTTGTATCAGCGGAGTATCGGGGCTGAGGTTATAGGGTTCGAGGAGGCTATTGATTTCCTCCGGTGAAAGCGGTGGGCGGCGGCCGGTGTAGTTGGACCGTGGGTCCAGGAAGCTGGCCGCCAAGAGATAGGCGAGGTTGGTAGCCAAAAAGATCATGAGTAACCAGCCCAAGGTCTTTTTGATCAGATATTTAGTCATAGAGATTCTCCGTGCGCGGTTAAGCAGGAAACGGGGTGCAAGGTGTATCCAACGAGCGAATCGTTGTATGTGACTAATCTAATAATCTGTTATCCAGAACACAATCAAATTAACCCCGTGACATAAATCCCCAATAATACGACAGGTATTACTGAACGTAGCTAGGGTGGAAAAATCTGCAATAAATACATTGTGAGCAGGCGATATGTGGCTCGAGATTGTTGAACACTTATAGTATTTATTTAATTGAATGAAATTAACTCGGGGGTGAAAATTTTCCTCTCGGCCCCGGCTGTCTGGCCGGCGCGGGTGCTGGGTAATCTTGGCGGATATGGATGACCCCACCCGCATCGATCCCACGCTTGAGTCCCTCCGCCGCGCCTGGGAGGGCCAGCCCGACCTTAGCCTTCCCACTTTCTTTGCCATGCTGGCTAATCAAGGCATTGGATGGGGCGCCACCGACACCGAACTCGTTGCGGAATTGGAGCGCCAGGCGGGCGTGCATCCGCCCTTGCTTCCCTTGGAGGGCGGCCGCATTGCGGCAGGGGAATGGCTCGTGCTTGCCGACGCCCCCTCCTACCGCATCACCGCCACCCCTACCCGCATCATCGTGCGCCGCCCCGATACCCAGCCCGTGGTGTGGGCCTATGAGTCCATTCGTCCCACGGGCCCCGGTCGCCCATTTACTATTCGGGATACCGAGGGCTTTGAACACCGCTTTGGCGTGGTCTCAAGCCTTATGCGGTTGAGTGCCGAGCGCCCAGACCTTAATGGCCTGAAGCGGCAGGATTTGGGTGATTTCGTCTTCGTCCTTCGCTTCGCAGCGGCCATCGGTGTGCTTGATCATGGGCTGCACCTATTCGCTAAGGAAAACCGCCGCGTAACTCGCCAGGACTACTCGTGGCAGCGCCTAGAAAAATGCCGCCCCGGCGAGGAACTGGAAGTGATCCTCGGGGGCGGCGAGTCGGCCCGCCTTGGGGCCGTTCAGGAAGTCTTGGTGGCGGAGACTCCGAACCCGCTATTCGGATAGGTCCTTCATCGGACCTACCTTGCTGAACTGCAGCTTGTAGATGGTGTCCAAATCGGCGTCAGGAAACGCTGCGCGGAAATCGCGCTCATTGGTTTCAACCGCACCGGTAAGGCGCTCCACCGGAGTGTCCGGATTTGCCGTCACCGTGTACTGCAGCGTGGGCCGCGCGCGGTCATAAGCCACGAGGCGCTCTACGTGATCTACGCCCTTGACTCCATCCAAATCTTGGGCCACGGCGCCGGCGATAGCGTTCATCGACGTCGTGATAGAGCCCTTGTCATCGGAAGAAGCGGACTCCACGTTATTAAAGCGGCGGTGGCGCAGGTTAGCCACCACAATCCACAACCCCAGAATAAGGAGCAGTGCGGAGCCACCGGCCAGCGCCCACACCCACCAGTCATTGTCCGCCAAGCTCTTCCACGTATCGTGGTCCACCCACAGGGCTAAGTATTTGGCAAATTCCACGTTGAAGTGGATCAAGATGGGCCACACGCCCAAAGCGATGAGGATGATTCCCAGCAGGCCCAGCAGAATGCGGTCAAAGGTAGCAAGTTTTCTAGACATTGTTATCCAACTCCGGAATCTTCTCTACAGCCACGGTGACCTGCGGCGGGTTCTTGAGATGAGCCAGGCAGCGCGTTACCGCCGTCTCTACCCGGCCTTGTAGCTCCGCATCGTCCGTATCGCCATTGACGGTGACCTTGGCCTTCTTGCTATCCGCGGAGGTCTGCGCCGAGGCCACGCCCGGAACCCGGCGAGCAGTAGCCGACGAGAGGCGGGCGATATCCACCGGTCGCATCCACATGGAGGCGGTGTCGGAGGCAAGTTGCATGTGCGTGGTGCGGCGCGTCTTCACTGCCGCGAAGAGGAAAATCAGGCCAACGACAATTGAGGCAACGCCGGCCCAGATCATCCAGGTCTGCAGCTCTTCAGTAGCAATGAGATTAAGTACCGGCTGTACCCAGGACTGGGCATCGGAGCCGGACCCTACCAGCCACGTCTCGCGCACGCCGACGACGCCCGCGGCGAGCAGTAGGAGCCCAAGGATTACGGCCCAAGTACGCGCCGCCGGAGAAGCCTTCGGCTGCTGCCCAAAGTGTTCAGGCATGTGCTGATCAGCCATTATTGCCTCCTTGTGGGCGATACGGGTTAATGGAAATGGCGCGCAACGGCTCGGGACGCGGCGCATTCACGTGCAACGGCCGAGGATTTGCCGGCGTGACCTCAATGCGCTTGAGCGGTTGCGGCCGCGGGGCCTTTACCGTGCGCGCAGGAGCAGACTTGGGAGCCTGTACACGGCGCGGAGACCACTCGTGGCGAATCTCAATCTCGCGCAGCGGCTGCGGACGAGGAGTTGTTACCTGAATCTTCCGTGCCAGTGGACGAACCTGCCCACTAGGGGCCAACCTGGCTGGGCGAGGCGCAGCCACGCTCTGCACGCGGACCGGCTTGGGCTCTCTGATCGGCCGCACCGTGTGGTCGTTCGGGGACGAAATCTCACGCAGCTGGTGGTCTGGAAGGTCAGCGGAAATGTTGCGTACCTCGGTCTCGCGCGGGGTATCCACGGACTGCACTGCGACGCCGGTGGCCGGCGCAGCGATGCCGCGCACCGGGGCCTCCTGCGGTGTGGCAATGCTGCGTACATTCACCGACTCTGCAGTGACCGGCTGCCATACCGGCGAGGGCTTGGTGTGCGGCGCAACGGCAGCAGCGACCTGGCGCTGCTCCACCTCTGCGGCAGTCACGCGCTCGCCCGGAACGGAACCGCCGACGGTGACATTGACGCGAGTTGTGGAATAACCGGTGTGCGCCGCGATGGCCTCCGAGATGGCGGCACGAGTATGCTCCGCCACCGTAGTAACCGGCGAGGGCCATACCACGCCGATAGTGGCGTTAACGGCCGCTACCTCACGCTCTGAGTCCATCTGGACCGAGACCCGTGGAAAACCGCGGCCGCCGATGCCCGCTAGCTTGGCCTCTATAGCCTTGGTGCCGGGCACGCTAGCAATCGCGGCGGTAACGATGCGTTCCATGGTCCGCAGCGAGATACGCGTGTGGCCCTGAGTGGAACTATCTGTCATTAACCTTGGCCTTTCTCCTTACCAATGAGGCCATTCCACACAGAAGTGAGATCGATACGGCCATCAAAGTGTGCTCCCACAATGCCGCCGATTGCGGCAAGGAGTACGGCGAGCAAGGTAGGACCCCAGCCTAGGTACAAGAAGAAGGCAAGAATAAGGCCGGAAATGATGCCCAAAGTGGTGTAATTCTTCATATCTATTCCTTCGATGGAGCAGCGGATAAGCCATCTACGGCGTCAGAAAACTCAACGTCAATGCGCTGCAGTTCGGGACAAGCCCCACGGGCGGCGGACCGAATATCTTCTGCCAAGGCATAAAGGTCCGGCGCGGCGCTGATATCAACGCGAATGTTGATCTGCAGGTGGCGATCATCGCGCGGGTCGGGCCGACGCATGCCGACTATGCGTTCGCCCGGTAGGTACAAACTCACCGAACCGAACGAACCGCCGTCGAGCGCGGCGACGCCGCGTACCTTCTGGACTGCCTCCGCAATAGCGCGGGCATGGCTTACCTCGAGCTCAAAACGTGCTCGGGGCTCAGGCATTGGGCTTAAGCCTGACCCTGGTTCAAAGCAGCCTGGTCTTCCGCCTCGGACTCATCCTTCGGCAGCTTTACGTCGTGAACAACAACGTTGACGCGCTCGACGCTCAGGCCGGTCATGCGTTCAACGGCATTCATGATGTTGCGGCGGATGGCCTCGGCAAGCTCGTGGATAGCTACGCCGTACTCTGCGGTGATGGCAATCTCGATGCGAGCGGTGCCGTCTGCAACCTCAACGTCCACACCCTGGCGGACGTCCTCAGAAGCACCGAAGGACTCGCGGATATTGCCGATCATGCGGGCTCCGCCGCCACCCAGGGAATCCACGCCGGAAACCTCGCGGGCAGCGATGCCGGCAATCTTGGACACCACGACATCATCGATGGTGGTGGTGCCGTACTGGGTCGACAGGTTGTTATTGACCTCGCGCTCCTCGGAAGCAGGAACCTGGTTGTCGGTGTTTTGTGCAGGAGTCTTGTTCTCAGACATGGGCGATTGCGCCTTTCTTTGTAGGGTGATGCATGAACGCGATATTTAGATATCTAGGCAGGACAAATTGTCCGAGGCCATTGCCTCCGAGCTTAGATACTTCTCAAGCGAGTGTGGGCTGTGAGCCAACAAAATTTTCCAAAACGTGATTTTTGGCACGGTTTAATGCGCGGCTTGAAAAACCGCAGCCCAACATGCTTAAATACAAAGGTTGCTTTAACAGGGCAGCGAGAACCGAGATTCGGTGATGGCGGCGGACGTCGCCAAGCGTGAGTCTCGGGGAGACGCTGAGCTGGTAAAGCGAACATGACACCTTCGTTGTCGCCATGGTTCAGGGAAACCTGAAGCATTGACTGGAAGGTCATCCAATCGGGCTAGGTCCGCGTTAGAGCAGTGACACCCCGAGAAGATGGACCGGAGAAGGGGCATGGCAAATAAACAGCGGCAGTAGACGAATTGGACACTCTCCACGTGTAATGCGTGAAAACCGTCCTCTTCACAATACTTTGACTACGGGTCTTGTACCCCGTCGAGAGCACTGCGTTCTGGCACTTGCCATGTACCGCAACTCTTGGTCGTCATGACAGTCAGACCACTGGCGTTGTGTCAGGCCCCAAGCCCGGACAACGTTATAGAGAAATCGAGAAGCAATTTCCCACCGCTTCACGCCCCGGAAACGCCGGGAATGTGAAAGTGGGGAAGCGAGGAAGAGGATAAGCGTGGCGGGACAAAAAATCCGCATTCGGCTGAAGGCCTATGACCACGAGGCTATCGACGCTTCTGCAAAGAAGATCGTCGAGACCGTTACCCGTACCGGTGCTCGTGTAGTTGGCCCAGTGCCGCTCCCAACCGAGAAGAACGTATACGCAGTTATTCGTTCTCCGCACAAGTACAAGGACTCTCGCGAGCACTTCGAGATGCGCACTCACAAGCGCCTGATCGACATTCTCGACCCAACCCCGAAGACCGTTGATGCTCTTATGCGCATCGATCTTCCGGCAAGCGTCGACGTGAACATCCAGTAAGCGACTTTGGTGGAGAACAAATAATGAGTGAAAACGAGATCAAGGGCATTCTGGGCAAGAAGCTCGGCATGACCCAGGTCTTCGACGAGGACAACCGCGTTGTGCCGGTTACCGTCGTCGAGGCAGGGCCATGCGTTGTCACCCAGATTCGCACCCCCGAAACCGATGGCTACAGCGCCATCCAGATCGCCTTTGGCGAAATCGACCCACGCAAGGCAAATAAGCCGGTTGGTGGACACTTCAAGAAGGCTGGCGTAACCCCGCGCCGTCACGTTGCGGAAATCCGCATGGACGACACCTCTGCATACGAGGTTGGCCAAGAGGTCAAGGTTGACATCTTCGAGGGCATCACCTTCGTTGACGTCACCGGCAAGACCAAGGGCCACGGCTACGCCGGCGCCATGAAGCGCCACGGCTTCGCAGGCCAGGGCGCAGCTCACGGTAACCAGGCCGCTCACCGCCGCGTTGGCGGCATCGGCGGCGCTGCTACCCCGGGCCGCGTCTTCAAGGGCAAGCGCATGGCTGGCCGTATGGGCCACGACCGCGTGACCACCCAGAACCTGAAGATTCAGAAAATCGATGCCGAGTCCAACCTGCTGCTCATCAAGGGTGCTATCCCTGGTGCGCGCGGCGGCCTCGTCACCGTTAAGACCGCAGTGAAGGGCGGTGCACACGCATGAGCAACCTCAAGCTAGACGTCCACACTTCCGAGGGTAAGACCAACGGCTCTGTAGACCTGCCAGCTGAAATCTTTGACACCGAGGCATCCATTGCTTTGATGCACCAGGTTGTTAACGCTCAGCTTGCTGCTGCACGCCAGGGCACCCACGCAACCAAGACCCGCGGCGACGTCCGCGGTGGTGGTCGCAAGCCTTTCCGTCAGAAGGGCACCGGCCGTGCACGCCAGGGCTCCATCCGCGCACCGCACTACACCGGTGGTGGCACCGTCCATGGCCCACAGCCACGCGACTACGCACAGCGCACCCCTAAGAAGATGATCAAGGCTGCTCTCTTCGGTGCACTGTCCGACCGTGCTCGCAACGAGCGCATCCACGTCATCGAAGAGCTCGTACCGGGCCAGAAGCCGTCCACCAAGTCGGCCAAGGCCTTCCTCGAGTCCCTGACCGAGCGCAAGAATGTGCTGCTGGTCATCGGCCGCGAGGACATCAATGCTCGTCGTAGCGCTAATAACCTGCCTAACGTCCAGATCCTGGACGCTGGCCAGCTCAACACCTACGACGTTCTCTACTCCGATGACGTTGTGTTCTCCGTTGAGGCGCTACACACCTTCATCAACCGCGCAACCGGCGCGGATAAGGAGGAGAACTAATGGCTAAGATTTCTAACCCACGCGATATCATCATCGCCCCGGTTGTATCCGAGAAGTCCTACGGTCTGATGGAGCAGAACGTCTACACGTTCTACGTCTCCACGGACTCCAACAAGTCCCAGATTAAAGATGCCGTAGAGCAGATCTTTGACGTGAAGGTCGACTCCGTGAACACCGTGAACCGTGCAGGTAAGCGTAAGCGTACCCGCACCGGTTACGGCCAGCGTAAGTCCACCAAGCGTGCATACGTGACGCTCCGTGAAGGCAGCGACTCCATCGACGTCTTCGGCGGCGGCGCTTAAGCGCCACCGGAGAGCCGAAAGGAAAAGGAAGAATTATGGCTATTCGTAAGTACAAGCCGACAACTCCGGGTCGCCGCGCATCCTCCGTTTCTGAGTTTGACGAGATCACTCGTTCTACTCCGGAGAAGTCCCTGCTGCGCCCGCTGAGCAAGACTGGTGGCCGTAACAACTACGGCCGCATCACCACCCGCCACATCGGCGGTGGCCACAAGCGCCGTTACCGTCTGATCGACTTCCGTCGTAACGACAAGGACGGCATTCCGGCAAAGGTCGCTCACATCGAGTACGACCCGAACCGCACCGCAAACATCGCACTGCTTCACTACGTTGATGGCGAGAAGCGCTACATCATCGCCCCTAAGGGCCTGAAGCAGGGCACCATCGTCGAGTCCGGCGCGAACGCAGATATCAAGGTTGGCAACAACCTGCCGCTGCGTAACATCCCGACCGGTTCCACCATCCACGCTGTGGAGCTCAAGCCGGGCGCTGGCGCTAAGCTGGCCCGCTCCGCTGGTGCTTCCATCCAGCTGCTGGGTAAGGAAGGCAAGTACGCAGTTCTGCGTATGCCGTCTTCCGAAATCCGCCGTGTGGACATCCGCTGCCGCGCGACCGTTGGTGAGGTTGGCAACGCCGAGCAGATGAACATCCGCTGGGGCAAGGCCGGCCGTATGCGCTGGAAGGGCGTACGCCCGACCGTCCGCGGTGTCGTTATGAACCCGGTTGACCACCCACACGGTGGTGGTGAGGGTAAGACCTCGGGTGGTCGCCACCCTGTGTCCCCATGGGGCCACAAGGAGGGTCGCACCCGCAACCCGAACCGTTACTCCAACAACATGATCGTGCGCCGTCGTCGCCCGAACAAGAAGCGCTAAGAGGAGGTAAACAATGCCACGCAGCCTTAAGAAGGGCCCGTTCGTCGATGAGCACCTCCTCAACAAGGTGGATGCTCAGAACGATGCAGGCACCAAGCAGGTCATCAAGACCTGGTCTCGCCGCTCGACCATTCTCCCCGATTTCATCGGTCACACCTTTGCCGTCCATGACGGCCGCAAGCACGTGCCGGTTTTCATCGAGGATTCCATGGTCGGCCACAAGCTGGGCGAGTTTGCACCAACCAAGACCTTTAAGGGTCACGTCAAGGATGACAAGAAGGGACGTCGATAAGCGATGAGTGAGACCATCACCTCCGCATCCGCCACGGCCCGCTACGTCCGCGTCACCCCGATGAAGGCACGTCGCGTGCTCGATCTGGTCCGCGGCAAGTCCGTAAGCGAAGCCCTGGCTATCCTGAAGTACGCACCGCAGGGTGCTTCCAAGCCAGTTGCCAAGGTCGTTGCATCTGCAGCCGCTAACGCTGAGAACAACTTCGGCCTCGACCCACGCACCCTGGTCATCTCCGAGGCTTATGCCAACGAGGGTCCGACCATGCGTCGTTTCCAGCCGCGTGCACAGGGTCGTGCATTCATGATTCGTAAGCGCACCAGCCACATCACCGTGGTTGTCGAAAGCCAGCAGGAAGGGGCCAAGTAATGGGCCAGAAGATCCATCCTCACGGCCTACGTTTGGGCATCACTTCCGACTGGAAGACCCACTGGTTCGCCGATAAGGACTACGCGAACTACGTAGCCGAAGACATCAAGATTCGTAACTACCTCAACAAGGGCCTCGAGCGCGCCGGCATTGCCGACGTCGTCATCGAGCGCACCCGCGACCGCGTCCGCGTTGACATTCACACTGCCCGCCCGGGCATCGTGATTGGCCGCCGCGGTGCTGAGGCTGACCGCATCCGCCGCGAGCTGGAAAAGCTCACCGGCAAGATGGTTGCCCTCAACATCCTCGAGGTCAAGCAGGTAGACGCAAACGCAACCCTGGTTGCTCACTCCATCGCGGAGCAGCTGGTTAACCGTGTCGCATTCCGTCGTGCAATGCGCAAGGCTATCCAGTCCGCTATGCGCCAGCCACAGGTTAAGGGCATCAAGATCCTGCTGTCCGGCCGCCTGGGCGGTGCAGAAATGTCCCGCGTTGAGCGCTACCACGAGGGTCGCGTTCCGCTGCACACTCTTCGCGCCGAAATCGACTACGGCACCGCAGAGGCCCACACCACCTTCGGCCGCATCGGCATCAAGGTGTGGATCTACAAGGGTGACGTCGTCGGTGGCGTACGCGAGTCCGAACTGAACGCTCCGGCACAGGGCCGTGGCCGTGACCGCAATGGTCGCTCCCGCCGCGGTGGCCAGCGCCGCCAGCGTGCACAGCAGAAGCAGGAGGGCTAATCCATGCTGATTCCTAAGCGTGTTAAGTACCGCCGTCAGCACCGCCCGAACCGTCGCGGCGTGTCCAAGGGCGGTAACCGCATCAACTTCGGCGATTACGCAATCCAGGCTCTCGAGCCGGCGTACATCACCAACCGTCAGATTGAGGCCGCACGTATTGCCATCAACCGCCACGTCAAGCGTGGTGGCAAGGTGTGGATCAACATCTTCCCGGACCGTCCGTTGACCCAGAAGCCGCTCGGCGTTCGTATGGGTTCCGGTAAGGGCCCGGTCGAGAAGTGGGTGGCTAACGTTAAGCCAGGCCGCGTACTTTTCGAGATGAGCTACCCAACCGAGGCCGTTGCTATTGAGGCTCTGCGCCGCGCAGGCCAGAAGCTTCCTTGCAAGGTCCGCATCATCAAGAAGGAGGACCAGTTCTAATGGCAACCGGTACCCCCGCCCACGAGTTCCGTGAGCTCGACAACGCTGAGCTGCAGTCCCGCCTGAAGGATGCGAAGGAAGAGCTGTTCAACCTCCGCTTCCAGAAGGCCACCGGCCAGCTGACCAACAACCGCCGCATCGGCACGGTTAAGCGCGACATTGCCCGCATCTACACCGTTCTGCGCGAGCGCGAGCTGGGCCTGTCCGTTGCTCCGGGAGCTGAGGCTTAATCATGAGTGAGGCTAACGTGACTGATTCCAAGAAGGCACCTACTCCGAAGAAGGAGAAGGTCAAGGGCGCTCCTAAGGTTCGCACCGGCTACGTAGTATCCGACAAGATGACCAAGACCATCGTTGTCGAGCTGGAAGACCGCAAGCAGCACGCCCTGTACGGCAAGATCATGCGCTCTAACAAGAAGGTTAAGGCGCACGACGAGGAAGAAACCGCAGGCATCGGCGATCTCGTACGCATCGCTGAGACCCGCCCGCTGTCCAAGGACAAGCACTTCCGTCTCGTTGAGATCATCGAGAAGGCTAAGTAAAAACTAGCCAGCACGAAGCCCCCGCTACCGAACCTAGAGTTCGGAGCGGGGGCTTCGCCGTTTTAGGACTTCTCTTGATTTCTAGCGGTCGTGGAAACACCTGACATGGGTTGGGTGATTGTGTGGAGTCGAAATGGGTTCCGGATTCTGTTGTCGTGGCGCGGTTTGCGTCGTTGGTTCGGGCTGGTAGTTCAATACGGGCGGCTGCTGGGGTGGTTGGTTTACCGCGGTCGGTGGCTTATCGGCTTGCTGGTGAGTTGGACTTGCCGCGCAAGCGCCGCAGGCGTATTAGCTCGGCTGACAGTCAGAAAATAGCTCGCCTGTGGCTTGAAGGTGTGGCACCAATGGATATTGCGCGCCAGCTTTCTATAGGCTCTACTCCGGTATATCGAATCGGTATTGAGCTTGGTTTGTGGAAACGCAATCCGTACGGCCGCAAAGCTGCGGCAACAACTCGCCGGTGTAGTTATCTGCAACTGCGTGTAAATGCTTTAGGACGCAAAGATGCCGCTTTAGCCTGTGGCATTCATCCGCGTAATGCTGCTGATATAGACAAAGGCGTCATTAAGCTTTCCACCGGGCGTGTGCCTTTTGTCCCGGATGGCCCGGATGTGGCGCTGTATAACAGGCTTATGCAGGTACTCGAGTACGTTGATGGTCGCCAAGCAGTTCCAGTCCAGGTTATTTCACAACAGCGTATCGATAGGCGTATTTCTTCGCGCTATCTATCGATAGAAGAGCGCGAGCTCATCTTTGATCTTGACCGGCAAGGCAAAGGCGTACGTGAGATAGCTCGGCGTCTTCAGCGCTCTGCTGGAACTATCAGCAAGGAACTTAAACGCAACCGGGATGAGTTTGGGGTATATCTTCCCACGTATGCGCACCGTAAATCGGTGTTGCGTAGGTTTAGACCGAAAAAGCGCAAGATTGATACCAATCCACGCTTGCGTGAGGTGGTTTGGGAAATGGTGAAAGACAGGTACTCGCCAGAGCAGATTTCTGGGCGGTTGCGCAGTTGCTACCCCGGTGATGAGACTATGTACGTGTGTCCTGAAACGATTTATCAATCTCTGTATTTCCAGGCTAAAGGCGAGTTGAAAAAAGAAATCGCTGCTGCACTGCGTCGCGGTCACGCCCAACGTCGACCTCGTGGCACGCGCAGCGCCCGCAAGCGGTTTGTTGACCCTATAGTGATGATTTCCGACCGGCCAGCAGAAGTAGACGACCGAGCCGTACCAGGTCATTGGGAAGGCGACCTCATTTTAGGCGCGGGCAATAAGTCTGCAATTGGGACTCTCGTAGAACGAACCACGCGCTATGTCATCTTGCTGCATCTACCTAATGGGCATAATGCTACCGAAGTAAATGCAGCACTTACTAAAGCGATCGCTGGCTTGCCAGATCATCTCAAAGGCTCACTTACCTGGGACCAGGGAAGTGAAATGGCCTGCCATAAGGCCTTTTCTGTAGCGACAAACTGTCCCGTGTTCTTCTGCGATCCTGGCTCGCCGTGGCAGCGGGGCACCAATGAAAACACCAACGGACTACTTAGGCAGTACTTCCCCAAAGGAACAGACCTAAGCCTCCACAGTGCAGCGGACCTAGAATTCGTCGCCATGCAACTCAACCGCCGCCCCCGCAAAACCCTGGGCTTTCAAACACCAGCCGAGTAAATGGCAGCACTGATAAACTCAACCGAAACATAGGAAGTGTTTCCACGACCACTAGAATCCGCCTCTTTACGGCCGGGCCCTGCCATAAAACCAGTAGGGAACCCATGTGACGTCGATGGTATCTAGGCCCCATTCATTCACTGCGAGGCCTCGCACGCTTTTTGCTAGGCTCCCCTCGCCGGAAACCCATACGTACCCTGGCCCCGACGCACCGGCATAGTCCGCTCTCAAGGCGGCAACGACAGCCTCCGCCTCCCCGTGCGCTTGGGTATGAATAATCCGCAGGCTGTGTACGCTCGGCTCCCATCTAGCTGCGAGGCCTGGCTCTACCTCGTCGTTGCTGGTAACCACGGCCATAACGTCGGTGGCCCGAAGCATTTCCGGATTATGGTCTTCTTGGTAGGCCAAAATGTGCCGCAGGGCGGGCAGGGCGGATGCGTCGGCGACTAGAAGTTGTGGCTTCTCGGTTGGCCGCCACAGGTCGTTGCAGGTGAAGAATCCCGCTGTATCCCCGGCTTGTGCGCGGCGAATCCACCGCGAGCCAGGTCCTGAATCACCGTGTGTCACCACGTCGACATCGACTGTGGCCTCCTCCGAGTGGAGCGCGCGGATGGTGTACCAGCGCAGGTCCGGCCGCCTCTCCTCGTCGATCGCGCTCACAGCCGAGCGGAGGTTTATGCCGTCGACGGGGAAGGGTGTAAACTCCTGTTCAGCTCGGGGCATGACGAGTCCGAAGAATTCATCGGGACCGGAGAGGGTGTATGTCCGGAAAGCCTCGGCGTAGAACGTGAGCCGGTGCAAGCGCGGACGGATCCGTTTATTGGCGGTCAAAGTAACGGGGATGAGTTCGTGCGCAGACATTGGGGCCGATTGTAGAGAAGGGTTCATGCGTCTACTAAATTACTATTTTAGTTTAGCCTTGCCTAATTGACCCTATGCGTTATAGGGTAAGCAAGGTTATTTTCCTCCTTTATTGAAAGGCTTAACCTCATGAGGATTTTCGGCCGTCGCACCATGGGCGCAGTAGCAATGCTTTCCGCCGGAGCCTTAGCTTTAGGCGGTTGCTCGCGTGGTGAGGGCGATGAAACAGCTCAGGCGACCGACGCTGCCAGCGAGCAGCGCGTGGCTAGCCTGGGTCTAGGTGATGCCGACACGCTGCTTGCCCTGGGGATCACTCCCGTAACGGTGGCGCCGTGGGGTGCTGAGGGCGATGGCGACCCTTCTGGCGTCGGCCCCTGGGCAGAGGAACTTTTGGGCGAGGCAAAGCCTGAGGTGATTTACAATACCGCAAGCGGATTTACCGCGGATACCTTTGAGCAGGTCACCGCGGCCGACCCCACCCAGATCATTGCGGTGAACCAGGCAGTGGATGCACGCACGAAGGGATCCCTGGAAGAAATCGCGCCTACCACCGTCAAGCCGAACGGCTATGAAGACTGGCAGGTACCCTGGGAAAAACAGGTAGAGACCATCGCGGATGCGGTGGGCAAAGAAAACGAAGGCGATAAGCTTATCGATGACACCGAAAAGGCCTTCGAGGAATTCCGCCACGCGCACGCGGAATTGAAGGATAAGTCTGCGGCCATCGTCATGCCTTATGACGGCAAAATTGGCCTATACACCGAGGAGGATGGGCGTGGACAATTTATTGAGGACCTTGGCATGGAGATCCCCGATGCATTGCAGGGCGATGGCGGCAGCTTCTTCGTCGACATTGCCTCAGAAAACTACGCGAAGCTTAACCAGGTTGATTACCTCTTTGTCCTGGACTACAACGGCTCCTCAGATGCCTTGAAGAAGGATAAGACCTTCCAAGGCCTCGACCTTGTCAAGGATGGTCGCGTGCGCTACTTGGATACCGATACCGGCAATGCCATGAGTATGCCGAACCCGGTGACCATTCCCTGGGCAGTAGATAAATTTGAAGAGAAGCTGTAATTGTCAGCAACCACGATGGACGGCCAACAAATCCTGCCGGTTTCCACAGCAGGTAGTCCTACTACCACACCGGTATTAGCGCGGGCACAGGGGCATAAGATGCTGCTTGTCGCCTTAATCCTCACCAGCCTGGCGTTGGCGGTGGCGTCTTTGGCGGTGGGATCTCGCTCGATTCCGCCCGGTGAGGTCATCGCTGCCCTGCACGGGGCAGGGGAGCAGGATATCCGCGATATCGTGTGGAACCTGCGCATGCCGCGCACCTTCTTGGCTTATTTCGCCGGCGCGGCCCTTGCTGTGGCAGGTGTGCTGGCGCAATCGTGGACCAGAAACCCGCTAGCGGATCCAGGATTTATTGGTGTTACCGCGGGCGCGTCCTTCTTCGTTGCCTTAGGCACGGCCATTGGTATTGCTACCTCCACCAGTATGCGGACCGCCCTCGCGCTCGTTGGCGCGGGTATTACTACGCTTCTGGTCTTAGCCGTATCGCGGCGGTTTGAGGATCCCCTGACGCTCATTCTGGTGGGCGCCGGCGTCTCCGCAGCTTTGGGATCGGGCGCGACGATCATCGGTCTATATTCCACGGACGTCCTCGATAGCATGCGGCGGTGGACTATCGGCTCGACCTTTGGCCGCGGCCCAGAAGATGTCGCGATCGCGGGCATAGGGCTAGTTATTGGCGTAGCGTGTGCGGCGATGGTGGCTAGACCCCTCGACCTTCTGGCAATGGGGGAGGAGTCCTCCCTCGCCTTGGGTGGGTCCCCCACTACCGCGCGGGCGGGCGCGGCGCTCAGCGTCGTGGTGTTGGCTGGCAGCGCAACGGCAGCAACGGGTCCCATTGCCTTCGTCGGTTTTGCCATTCCCCACATCGTGCGGCGGGTGGTGGGCCCTAGCGTTGCCACCTTGCTTTTGCCCTCTGCGCTCTTGGGCGGTTGTGCCGTGCTTGTCGCTGATATCACCGGCCGCCTCATTGCGGGGAACTCGGAGCTGGAGATGTCGATCGTCCTCGCGATAGTGGGCGCACCTTTCCTCATTTGGGGTGCTCACCGCGGCGTGGGCAGAGCATGGGGGCAATAAAGCATGACCGCAATCAGCACTATTTTAAAAGCTCAACAACGCCGCCGGCACGTGCGCGTGCTCGCTTCCACGCTGGCATTCGTCCTCATCGCCCTTAGTGCGTACCTAGTGTTACTGGGGCAAGGTCCCATGGCATTGAGTCCGCGGCAGGTCATCGATGTCCTCACCGGAGGCGGCAGCAAGAACCACATCAGGGTGGTGTGGGACTTGCGCCTGCCGGTTGCCATCGCCACCGTTATCGTGGGTGCCGTCCTCGGCTTGGCCGGTTCTTGGACGCAAACCATGGCTCGTAACCCGCTGGCCTCCCCGGATATTTTAGGCGTTACCGGCGGGGCGTCGGTGCTGGTGGTCTTGGGCACCGTGCATTCGCGCCCCAGTTTCGCCGAGGGTATCCCGGAGTTTTGGTGGCGGGCATGCTTGGCGATGATCGGCGCCCTCCTCGTTGTCATCCTCCTCGCTGTTCTGGGTGGCATCGGTACGAGCAACCGCATCGTCATTATCGGTATTGCGTTATCGCTGATGTTTAACGCCCTCGTCGCGTATTTAATGCGCAGCGCCCAGATCTTGCGCGCTGCGGAGGCGCAAACGTGGCTCGCGGGATCGACTGGATTTGTGCGCATGGAGGTCATCTTCCCCCTCTTGGCGGCATTAGCGCCGTTTCTCGCCATAGGTATCTGGTGCGCGCGGGAGCTGCCGCTGCTTGCCCATGATGATTCCTCCGCAACCACCCTGGGCGTAAACATCTCCCGCCAGCGCGCCCTGCTGCTTATTGCGGCAACCGGTATCAGTGCCGTGGTGGTCTCGGTGGTCGGGCCCATTGGGTTTATCGCGCTGTTGGCGCCGCACCTGGCGCGGATGGTGGCGCGCACCCCCACGCCATCACCGTTGGCATCAGCGGCCGCGGGCGCAGCATTGCTGACAGTGTGTGCTGTGATCGCCGGTGCTATCCCGGTAAATGCACCGGTGGGTGCGGTTTCCTCGGTCATCGGTGGTTGCGCCTTGGTGATAGTGGTGTGGAATGCGGCAGGTCGCAGCTAAACGTTGTGCCGCGGTACAGCAGGGGAAACAGACAAGCATCGCGCCGGATGGTGCTAAATAGTCAGACGTGGATGAAGGAAAAGAAATGAAGGATAATCAGCCTAATCAGCTTAAACAGACCACGACCCCGAAGCCTCGGTGCAGCCTCCACGCCACCGGCATTCATGCGGGATATAAGGATGGCGGGGATATCCTTGCCGGCGTTGATCTGCACGCCCGCGCCGGCGAAGTCACCACGCTCATTGGCCCCAATGGCTGTGGCAAGTCCACGCTGCTGAAAACTCTCTCGAAAATCCTGGCCCCGCGGCAGGGCAGCGTCATGGTGGGGGAAGCTGATTTACACGCGATGTCCGCGAAGGATGCCGCGCAGCAGGTGGCGCTACTGCCACAGCACCCCGTGGCTCCCGATGGGTTGCGGGTAGGTGAGTTGGTTGCACGCGGGCGTCATCCCTATCAGGGAAGGATGCGCGGCCTTTCCGCGACGGACCGGGAGATCATTGCGCAGGCTTGCGAGGCTACCGACATTGTGGACTTCCTCGATCGTGATATCGCTTCGCTATCGGGCGGGCAGCGCCAGCGCGTTTGGCTGGCGTTGGCCCTGGCACAAGATACGCCCGTGCTGCTTCTCGATGAACCCACGACCTTCCTCGACCCTGCCCATGCCATGCGCATGCTGGAGTTGGCCCGCGCACAGGCGCAGGCGGGAAAGACAGTGGTTGTAGTCCTACACGATCTCATGCTGGCGGGCCACTATTCTGATTCCATGGTGGTGATGAAATCCGGCGATATCATCGCTCGTGGGGCACCGAAACAAGCGCTGTCGCCGAAGGTATTGGCGCAGGCCTATGGCATCGAGGCTGAGGCCTGGGAGGATCCGCTTGGCGATGCCCCCATTATCGTTCCCCGCCGCGTCGTAGCGGCGCATTAGTGGAGAGCTGCCAATAGTGGCTGTGTGCTAGACGCTTTACTTGACCTTTCGTTGTACATCTAGAAAAGAAATTGCCACTACAAAAAGATTGAGCACGCTTCCCGCGCCGAGCAAAAAGGTGCCGATTCGATAGGAGCCTGTGCCTACGGCCGCCATATTGCCGTAGATATAGACCCAGATGCCCCAGCCGATGAGCAGAACGAGGCCGGCAAGACCAGAGAGCAGGCGCAGGCTGCGCGGGGAGGAGGGGGCGAAGAACTTGTAGGCGGCGTCTACAAGCGCGCAAGCTGCAAGCCCCAGACTCAGCCCGCCGGTCAACCAGACAGGAAGTAGAGCGGAGGCGCCAAAGACTACGGGCAGGATAAACGCCAGAAACGCGAGGATAAAGAGCGCGGCGTGCAACCACAGGGTGCGCTTGGTGTAGGTCATAGCGATGACTCTACTTCCTCGCGGCGCGGGGGATTGGCACCCTTCCGGGAGACGGTGATTCCTGCAGCGGCTGCGGCGAAGGAAAGCAGTTCCTTCCACTCTGCAGCGCCCAGTTGGGCGAGCGCGGAGGAGTCGAGTCCCCGCTCGTCAATTTGGGTCAGCAATGCGGCCATGATGGTATCACCGGCGCCGATGGTATCGGTCACAGGAACCTGTGCGGCCGGCACGTTTAGCTTGGTCTCACCGGCCTGCACGCTAAACCCCTCCCCGCAGCGGGTGACCACTACGATGGGAACCTGCGAAATGAGGTCGTCGCCCAAGAACTCGACTTCTTCATCGGAAAGCTTCAACAAAGTCACGTAGGGGGAGTAGTTCCGCCAAGAACTCGCGGTGCTCCGCAGTGGCGTAGAAAGGGCGGATATTCGGGTCGAGGGCGACCAGGGTTCCCCGCGCGGCAAAATCCTTGAGCAGTTGTGCATAGCGGGAGGCTCCCGGCTCAAGGGCGAGGGAGACCGTGCCGAAGCACGCTATATCGGCTGGGACCAGCTGTGGCTCGACCAGGCGGTCGGCCGTGCCCTCGATATAGAAGTTATAGGAGGCCGAGCCATCCTCGTGGATGGTCGTCACGGCAAAGCGGGGCGATGTTCTCGCCGAATTCGATATCGACGCCATCGAGGCCGCCGAATTTCCGGCAACTACCCCGGTGGTTGTCTCCAATTCGAAGAAGAACGGCCCCGTTATTCCTACCGAGGTCTTCCGCCCCGGCGAGCTCATTGGCTCCGGCACCGATATCTTCACCGTGGATCCCAAGCCCGCCGTAGTACCGGCACAGACAGCCTCGCCGGCTTCCGAATCCGCGTCTTAATGCGCATCCTTTAGAAGCCAACGGGGGGCTCTCGGGTCCATCACATTAGGTCCATAGTATCAGGCCGATCTGAGGAAAACCACTCCTCAGATCGGCCTTTTCCACCTCAATTCAGCCCGATCAGATCGGCCTTAACTCGGATGGGCCCTTGATTCTGCGTGAACGCAGTTTTAGTCAGGCATACAAAAAGCTGTGCCGGCCGGACCGTAGTCCGACCGGCACAGCCAGTCTCAGTTTCAGACCCTACTCAGTAGGGGAGTTCTTTCTTAAGCGAAGAACTTGCGGCGTGCAGCGAAGGCGCCAGCAGCAACCATTGCAGCTACGGTCAGAGCAGCCAGAGCCTGTGCAACGGAATTGGAGCCGGTCTCAGCAGCCATGCCGCGAACGGAGTCGGTGCCCTCGCCAGCAGCAGGTGCAGCCGGTGCGCCAGCCTGTGCGGCGTCACCCTCGGCCAGCTTGCCGCCCTGAGCAACAACCTCATCCTTGTTGGCGTTCAGCATCTGCTCGGAAGCAGCCTTCTCCTCAGCGGTTGGCTCCTGGCCCTTGCGTGCCTCGTCCTTGACGTAGGTCTTGCCGTCCTGGGACAGGTACCAGGTGATGCCACCGATAACCAGCGCTGCCGGAAGTGCCAACCAAGCCAGCTTCTTCTTGTCGAAGCCAGGCTTCGGATCCTCAGACGGGAATGCCTTGGCGTAAGCGTCGCGCATCTCGTCGGTGATCTCTTCGTTCACCTTAGCCGGGTCGTTAACGTAGACGGCCGGATCCTTCATGCTCTGGTACCACTCGTTGCCCTCTGCGTCTTTCTTGGTGGCTGGGGCAGGGATGCCCTCTTCTTCGGAGCCCTCGGAGTCTGTGCCCTCGGCGTCGGCTGCGCCTTCAGTATCGGTCTCGGTTCCAGGGGCTTCAGAATCAGTGTTTTCGCCATCCTCGGACTGCTGACGCTCCCAGATAGCGCGAGCCTGATCTTCAGTGAGGATAGGCGCGGACTTCTCGCCGGCTGGGTTCTCAAAGCGGTCGCGTGGTGCGTAGCTGCCGTCGGACTGCTTGTCGTAGGTAATACCATCGGCTTCGATGGAAGCTGGTAGTGGCATCTGAGCCTGGGCAACAGCTGCGCCGCCGAAGGCGAGAGCGCCGGTCAGTGCTGCAGCGGTCAGAGTCTGTGGCAAACGCTTCATGTGGTTCTCCTTAAGGGAATGTGTTGTTACGCGCATCCGGTGGAGGTACGCGCCAAAAGATATGAGTCGTTCTCGACGCCAATCACGATAGTCACAGGATTCACAGTTGTCACGCTGGAAACATTGGTTAACTGTAATTTCCATGCGTTGCAGGTGCGGGAAACCTAGCAAAATGGAACGGGTGTGCGGCTGAAATTGCACTAAAAACCTTTAGGGTGTTGGGCAAATGTGCAGATAATGCGGTTAACTTCTCCACGTATGCGTGTCATTGCATTCGAAATTAGCGGCCAAGGGGTAGGCGGGGGTGTTGGCGAAAATAAATTGGAAGGGGAGGGGGCGTCGGCAAGCGCTAAGCAGTGTTTTGGTATGGGCGCTGGCGTGTGGTTGAATGTATAGGTTGCAAAAGCTGGTCGGCCCGTAGTGGTGCGTTTCCGAACCGCCGGTCCGAGACCCTTCGGCATAGTCCGTTGTCAAGGCTTGAGCATCGCAAGTTTGTAGACCGCGTGCGGCAAGGACGGAAATCTTACCGCACATCAATCCAGGTCAGGAGACCCATAGTGATTCAGCAAGAATCGCGTCTGCGCGTCGCCGACAACTCTGGTGCACGTGAACTGCTGTGCATCCGCGTTCTCGGCGGCTCTGTCCGACGCTCCGCTGGCATCGGCGACGTCATCGTCGCGACTGTCAAGGACGCCGTTCCAGGCGGCAACGTCAAGGAAGGCGACGTAGTAAAGGCCGTTATCGTCCGCGCCAAGAAGGAGACCCGTCGTCCGGACGGCTCCTACATTCGCTTCGACGAGAACGCTGCAGTTGTTCTCAAGGGCGATAGCGAGCCCCGTGGTACCCGTATCTTCGGACCGGTTGCTCGCGAACTTCGTGACAAGCGTTTCATGAAGATCGTTTCTCTCGCACCGGAGGTGATCTAGTCTTATGAAGATCCATAAGGGAGATATGGTGATCGTCATTTCGGGCCCAGATAAGGGCGCGAAGGGCAAGGTCATCGAGGCATACCCAAAGCGTGACAAGGTCCTCGTTGAGGGCGTTAACCGCATCAAGAAGCACGTCGCTAACTCCGCTACCGAGCGTGGCGCCGAGTCCGGCGGAATCGTTACCCAGGAAGCTCCGATCCACGTGTCCAACGTTGCGATCGTTGACTCCGAAGGCAACCCGACCCGCGTGGGCTACCGTTTCGACGAGAACGGCAAGAAGGTCCGTATCGCGCGTAGCAACGGGAAGGACATCTAAAAATGAGCGAGAACTACACCCCGCGTCTGAAGACTCGCTACCGCGAGGAAATCCGCAAGTCCCTGAATGACGAGTTCAAGTACGACAACGTCATGCAGATCCCTGGTGTCACCAAGGTTGTTGTCAACATGGGTGTTGGCGAAGCCGCACGTGACTCCAAGGTCATCAACGGCGCACTCGAGGACCTGACCGCTATTACCGGTCAGAAGCCGCAGCTGCGTCGCGCTAAGAAGTCCATCGCGAACTTCAAGCTCCGTGAGGGCATGCCTATCGGCGCACGCGTTACCCTGCGCGGCGACCGTATGTGGGAGTTCCTGGACCGCCTGCTGACCATCGCGCTGCCACGTATTCGTGACTTCCGCGGTCTGTCTGATCAGCAGTTCGACGGCCACGGTAACTACACCTTCGGCCTGTCCGAGCAGTCCATGTTCTACGAGATCGACATTGACAAGATCGATCGCCCTCGTGGTATGGACATCACCGTCGTTACCACCGCTACTAACGACGACGAGGGCCGCAAGCTCCTGCGCGAGCTCGGCTTCCCGTTCAAGTAAATAGAGCGCTAAGAATCCCAACTCCCCGAAAGGGGCGTTGGGATTTTCTAGTTTTACCGAGCATCTTGAATTCAAAGGTGCGCAGGCGCTGGCGTGTGCGGGCCTGGCTTAAGCTCTTTCAGCCTCTGTGTGCGTGGTGCCCTCATACTGCCAGCCGACGACTGCGTTGCGCACCGCTGGCTCCAGCGGATTCGCAGGTTGGATACAACTGATGGTGAGTAGGCGGCCGGGCATGGGGCCATCGCCCCAGATAGAGGTGTCGTCAGACAGGCCTTGCTTATCAGGGTCGTGCAGGTCAGTTGCGGTATAGATGAGCCAGTTCTGCCCGGAGTCTTGGGTGCGCACGTAGAGCTTGTCTCCCAGATGGACCTTGTGCTCATTGGCAGAGCCATCGTAGAGATTATTGAATACGCCCGGCACGCCCGCCCCGGTATGTCCGGCGATAACGACGATGTCTTGTGCCGTGGTGCCTGGCAGCGAGTAAGGGCGATCATCGGCAGTGTAGGTACAAGCCTTATTCATGGTGTCTGGATTGATAGCGCCATTGACCACGCGGCAGGAACCATCCTCAAACTCCGCGTGTACCTCGATGGCGGGGATGAACAGCTCTACCGCGGGGGAAGGGTCGATAGCAGGCGCCTCTTGGGCGGTGACCTCGTTGGTCTCCAGGCCTTCGGGCGGATTGACCACGCGATTGATGGTGCTGGCGATCGCTACCGTGGCGACGATTCCCACCACGACGCGTAGGATGCCGGAGGACTTCCATGCTTCCTTGATGCGGTGCCACAGCGTGGGCTTGCGGCGCTGGCGAGGGAGGGAAGTGTCCTCAATGCGGCGCGGCGGGCGGCGGCGCTGTTGTTGACGGGTGTGCGACTCGGTCTGGCGCCATTGGCGATCTGCATCTGTGTGCTGGGAACGCGATGGGACGTGCCGGCGCCCGTTAGTGGGAAGCCGATTCGGTTCCCTCCGCGGCCGGTAGTGGGAATCCATGCGACCTCCGAAGAGAAATTAAGGGTTATAGGAAAGCTCTAGCTTACAACGCAGGGGTATGCATTCCCGGAATTGGCTCGGAAACAGGTGGTCAGGATAGGATTAGAGGGATTTAATTCGCTCTAATTAATGAGGTAAAAGATGTCTCTCAATGATGCTGCCAAGGCGGCAGCTGTCAAAAAGGTCACCTTGTTGGATGAATCCTTCTCTCGCTTCGCGGTGCGCTCCACCTTGGCCGGCGTGTACCTGTGCATCGGTACCGCATTTGCTGGTGTGGTTGGCCAAGCCGTCAATGGTGTAGCACCAGGCTTGGGTGCGGTGACCTTTGCTCTATTCTTTGGCCTCGGGCTCTTCGCCATTTTGATTCTGGGCGCGGATCTGGCCACGGGAAACATGATGTATATGGTCTATGCCGCAAGCAATAAGCAGGTCTCGTGGGGCAAAGCCTTCTACCTTTTGCTCATCACGACTCTCTTCAATCTGGTGGGCGCAGTCATCTTTGCGGCCATCATGGGTATGTCCGCAAAATTCGCTGACATGGATCCTTCGCATCTGTTGGTCACCCTTTCTGAGGGGAAGCTGACCAAGTCCCCGCAGGGAATGCTGGTAGAGGGAATCGCGGCGAACTTTGTGGTCAATATGGGCATCGTCGGCGCCATCTTTGCTAAGGACATTGTCTCTAAGTTCTTCGTCATCATTCCGATTATTGGCGCCTTTGTTGGCCTGGGCCTGGAGCACGTAATTGCGAACTTCTGCCTGTTTAGTCTCACCCTCTTTGGATCCGATCCGTTGCCTGCAACACTGACTGTGGGCAATGTGGCGCTCAATTGGATCCTGGTGTGGATCGGCAATTTGATTGGCGGCGGTCTGCTGATTGGCGGCGTATACGCCTGGCTTAACCGTGGGCCGGAGGCTTACCGCGACTAGGCGAGCTCGCCGGAATACAGATTAAAGCGGTCGCCGCGAGCGAAGCCGACGAGCGCCATCCCGGTTTCGCGGGCCGTCTCTACGGCCAGGGAGGAGGCGGCGCTGACGGCAACGAGCATGCCGAATCCGGCCATCGCGGCCTTTTGGACGAGCTCGAAGCTGGCGCGGGAGCTCATCACCAAAATGAGGTCATCTGCGGGGAGTCGGTCTTCTAATAGGAGGTGGCCGATGACCTTATCCGCGGCATTGTGGCGGCCGATATCCTCGCGTATGACTACCGGTTCACCGTCCAAGGTGAAGGCACCGGCGGCGTGAATGCCGCCGGTCTTTTTAAATTGCTTCTGCTCGGCCCGGAGCCTATCTGGCAGCTTGGCGACGACATAGGGGTCCACTGGTATATGCGGAATCGGGTAGCGGGTTTGTTTGGTCAAGGCCTCGATAGAAGAGGTGCCGCATACGCCGCAGGCGGAAGTGGTGGTGGTTAGCCGCAGATCGCTCAGGTCCAGTACGTTCTTCTTCGCCAGATCGATGTCGAGCAGGTTGTAGGTATTCATGCCGTTGACGGTGGCGCCGGCGCAGTAGCGGGCCTCGGTGACGTCGCTAAGCGAAGCAATATGGCCCTCTGAATGCAAGAACCCATGCGCCAGCTCAATGTCATGGCCAGGGGTGCGCATGGTGGTGGTGATGGTCTGACCACCCACGCGGATCTCGAGGGGCTCCTCGCCGGCGACGGTATCGGCGCGGGTATCGACCTGCAGGCCATCTCCCAGGCGGACCTTGGTGACGGCAAAGGTAGAGTTCTTGCGGCCGGCCATTACTGCAGCTCCTGCTTCAAGACATCGATATTGCTGCGGGCTTCCTCTACATTGCTGGAGGCTAGACCCACGAGGAAGGCAGTAAGTGGGGCCGCGGGGCGGGAGCGATTGTGCGCAACGTCCTTGGTGAGGTCCAGGATCTCGCGGGTGAGTGCGGTTGCCTCCTGAGGATCGAGGCCGAGGTGACGGGCGGCTTCTTCGAGCCACTCGTGTGCGGATTGGATGGGGTCCTCGTGTGTTTGGCTCATCACCATCTCCTTATATACGTTCGTGCTGGTCTCGACTCTAATGAAGGCGCTAGATTATTTGGAAAACCGCAGGTTATGGCGTAGCATAGTACCTCGTGCTTGCGCCGAGGCGTCAGCGTGCCCCAATCATTGCGTATTTTGGCGCGCTGAGCTGCAGAAAGCGCCGAGCCGATGCAAGAACTGAACATCAACTTTGTTGTAGGCCCCTCGCCGTAGATAGCGGACCGTTGTCTGAATCAAAGGGTGGCGAGCGCCTTACGGTATTGACCGTAGGGAGCGTGAGTAGCCCGAAATCACACGGAGAACGCTTTGGTGAGCACGGGAACCGCAACGAGAAAGGTACACGGTCACTCATATGACTATGACTGATCCTATTGCCGACATGCTGTCGCGCGTGCGCAACGCAAGTAATGCGCACCATGACACCGTGTCGATGCCTACCTCCAAGCTGAAGGCAAACATTGCCGACATCTTGAAGCAGGAAGGCTACATCGCTGACTACACCGTCGAGGGTCACACCCTGTCCCTCGAGCTGAAGTACAACAACCGCGAGCGCTCCCTGTCTGGCCTGCGTCGCGTGTCTAAGCCGGGTCTGCGTGTGTACGCAAAGTCCACCGAACTGCCACAGGTCTTGGGCGGCCTGGGCGTGGCTATCATTTCCACGTCCCACGGCGTGCTGACTGACCGTCAGGCTGAGGAGAAGGGCGTAGGCGGAGAAGTTCTCGCCTACGTCTGGTAAAGGGAGGTTTGACACATGTCTCGAGTCGGTCTAGCACCAATCGCCGTACCGAACGGCGTCGAAATCAAGATCAACGGCCAAGACGTTGAGGTGAAGGGCCCTAAGGGCACCCAGAGCGTTAACGTTCCAGAGCCTATCGCCATCAACCTGGAAGACGGCGTCCTGTCCGTCTCCCGCCCTGATGACCACCGCAAGCACCGTGCTCTGCACGGTCTGTCCCGCTCCCTGCTGAACAACGCCGTTGTTGGCGTGACCGAGGGCTACACCATCAAGATGGAAATCTTCGGTGTCGGCTACCGTGTTCAGCAGAAGGGTAAGGACCTGGAATTTAGCCTGGGCTACTCCCACCCGATCCTCATTGAGGCTCCGGAGGGAATTACCTTCGCAGTGGACGGCGCAACCAAGCTGTCCATTACCGGTATTGACAAGCAACTAGTCGGACAGATCGCCGCTAATATCCGTCGTCTGCGTAAGGACGATCCTTACAAGGGCAAGGGTATTCGCTACGAGGGCGAGCAGATCCGTCGCAAGGTCGGAAAGACGGGTAAGTAAGCAATGGCAAACACTGAAAACACCAAGCGCACTCCAGTCGGCAAGGACATTTCCTCTCGTCGTCGCGAAGCACGCGCACGCCGTCACTTCCGTATCCGTAAGACCCTGCGTGGCACCCCTGAGGCACCGCGTCTGGTTCTTCACCGCTCCTCCCGTCACATGCACGTGCAGGTCATCGATGACCTGGCAGGCCACACCCTGGTCTCCGCATCCTCCATGGAGGCGGACGTTCGTGCACTCGAGGGCGATAAGAAGGCCAAGGCTGCCAAGGTAGGCGAGCTGGTTGCCGAGCGCGCTAAGGCCGCTGGCATCGAGCACGTCGTATTTGACCGCGCAGGCTACAAGTACCACGGCCGCGTCGCTGCGCTGGCTGACGCCGCACGTGAAGGTGGTCTGAAGTTCTAATGATCATCGTCAACGGAAACATCAACGGAAGGAACGCCTAATGTCGGACCGTGAACAGCGTGACGGCGGACGCTCCGCCGAGAACAACAAGAACAACCGCGGTGGCAACGGCCGCCGCAACGATCGTCGTAATCAGCAGGACAACGAGCGCGATAAGTACATCGAGCGCGTTGTGACCATCAACCGCGTCTCCAAGACCGTTAAGGGTGGCCGCAACATGTCCTTCACCGCCCTCGTCGTCGTCGGTGATGGCCAGGGTCAGGTTGGCGTTGGCTACGGCAAGGCTAAGGAAGTCCCGGCCGCAATCCAGAAGGGCGCTGAAGAGGCTCGCAAGAACTTCTTCCGCGTTCCGATGATTGCCGGCACCATCACCCACCCGGTTGAGGGTCGCGACGCAGCTGGCATCGTCATGATGAAGCCTGCCGCACCTGGTACCGGTGTTATCGCTGGTGGTGCTGCTCGTCCAGTGCTCGAATGCGCTGGCGTGCAGGACATTCTGTCGAAGTCCCTGGGCTCCGACAACGCACTCAACGTCGTCCGCGCTACCGTGGACGGCCTCAAGCAGCTGGTCCGCCCTGAAGAGGTTGCCGCACGTCGTGGCAAGTCCATCGAAGAGGTCACCCCGGCCCGTATGCTGCGCAAGCGCGCAGGTCAGGAGGCATAAGCAATGGCTCTGAAGATTACACAGGTAAAGGGCCTGGTGGGCACCAAGCCGAACCACCGCAAGAACATTGAGGCTCTCGGCCTCAAGCGCATCGGTCAGTCCGTAGTTAAGCAGGACACCCCGGTCGTTCGCGGTATGGTTCACAAGGTTCGCCACCTGGTCACCGTCGAAGAAGTGGCAGGGGAGTAAACCATGGCTGATATCATCAAGCTGCACGACCTGCGCCCAACCGCAGGAGCAAACAAGCCTAAGACCCGCGTCGGCCGCGGTGAGGCATCCAAGGGTAAGACCGCTGGTCGCGGTACCAAGGGCACCGGTGCTCGTAAGCAGGTTTCCGCTGCTTTCGAGGGTGGCCAGATGCCGATCCACATGCGTCTGCCTAAGTTGAAGGGCTTTAAGAACCCGAACCATGTTGAGTACCAGGTAGTTAACGTTGCTGACCTGGCCGAGAAGTTCGCAGATGGCGGCGACATCACCGTTGCTGACATCGCAGCTGCCGGCCTGGTCCGCGCTAACAAGCCGGTCAAGGTTCTGGGCAACGGCGACATCAACGTTAAGTTGAACGTCACCGCTGACAAGTTCTCCAAGTCTGCTGTAGAGAAGATCGAGGCTGCTGGCGGTTCCGCCAACACCAAGTAATCTCCTCTAGGTAGATTTCATCCCCCTCTCCGCACACGCGGGGCAGGGGGATTTTTGCGCTTCTTGGCGGGCCTTGAGTTCAGAGGGTCGTTGCAACACTTTCCCTTAGGAGGGTGTTGTTGTGTCTGGGGTTGTTGGCCCGTTTCATTCGTTGTCTGAATCGGATCGTCGTGGCTTAGTTGCCTTGGTTGGCAGTGGGCGTAGTGTCCGTTCGGCGGCTGGTGAGCTTGGCTGTCATTACGGGCATGCTTTGAATTTTTGCCATGCCTTTGGATTGCCAGTCGTGTATAAAGCCAAACGAGTTGATCGCCGCGGCAGCCAGGCTGTCCAGCTTGTAGAGCTAGTCCGAAGCGGACTGTCGGTACGCCAAGCTGCTAAAAGATGTGGGATGCATCTTACCGCTGCGTATGCCGTAGCTACGGAAGCTGGGTGCCATATCCGGTTAAGTCAGTATGCTCGGAAAGTCCGCCAGACGCAGTTAAGAGTGGAATACCTGCGCCTTCGGCTGGCGAGCCTGCCTGGTGGTGATGCTGGCACGGCAGTAGGAATTGATCGTCGACTGCGTTTAGATTTCGAAAAAGGACTCACCAAATCCCAGGGTCGACGAGAAGAGTTCATACCCGTCGGCGAAGACGCCAGCACGTATAACAGACTTATGAAAGCGCTGCGCCAACGCCATGATGTCATCGAATCCGGAAGGCTTGCCCCTCCCGCCTTACCTAGCGGGGTAGATCCGTATAAACGCATCAGCAATCGCTACATTTGCTTCGAAGAACGCGTCATCATCGCCGATCTTCTCCGCGAAGATGTGCCACTGCGTGAGATTGGGCGCCGTTTAGGGCGAAGTGCATCGTCAATTCAGCGTGAAGTACGCAGAAACCACAGTGCGGAAGGCCCGTATCGTGCAGAAACAGCCCAGTTAAAGGCCTGTGCGCGGAGGTTGCGGCCGAAAATACCGAAACTACTAGCCAACAAAAGACTATGGGACTATGTATGCGCACAATTGCGGGCACAATGGTCACCTGAGGAGATTTCTAATCGCCTGCCCATCGACTACCCCACTGATAAGGACATGCGCATTAGTCACGAAACGATTTATGACGCCTTTTACCTGCAGGCCAAAGGAAGACTCAAAGACCTTGGCCTGGACTTGCCGACCGGTAGAAAGAAACGCAAGAAACGCCAAACCCGCTCCAGCACACCTGCCCAGCAACGCTTCGTCGACGACATGATCCTCATAGACGACCGGCCAGATGAGGTAAGTGAACGTATTTTGCCAGGCCACTGGGAAGGCGACCTCATCCTCGGTAAAAACAACCAATCAGCGGTAATCACGCTAGTAGAACGCGTCAGCCGATTTGTTGTCCTTGGCCACTTACCGGGAAGGCATACCAGCAAAGAAGTATTCACAGCCCTGCACAAGGCAGTTACAGGAATCGATAAAGCTATCTGGTCATCAATTACCTGGGACCAAGGAAGCGAAATGGCTGGTCATAAAGCTTTTACCATGGCCACTGACATTCCCATCTACTTCTGCCATCCAGGATCACCATGGGAACGCGGCAGCAACGAAAACACCAACGGCAGGCTCAGAAGAAACCTTCCCAAAAACAGCGACCTGTCCATCTACAGCGCCGAGGACCTAGAAATGATCGCCAACATTCACAACCACAAACCACGCAAAGCACTCAACTGGCGCACCCCAGCCGAAGTCATGACCAACGCCCTCTGAGGTTACCCTCGTTTAGTGGACACCCTATTTGTGCGGATCTTGTGTCCGTAGGAGAGGATGTTCATTGTGAGTCAACAGCGCAAGAAGTACACGCCGGAGTACCGGCGTGAAGCCGCGAACCTTGTAATCGAGTCAGAGCGCCCGATCGCTCATGTGGCTAAGGAGATTGGCGTCTCCGCCGGGCTTTTAGGCCGGTGGGTCAAACTCGAGCGTGAACGCCGAGGGGCCTCGGATGGGATGAGTGAGGCTGATCTTCGTGCTGAGAATGCTCGTCTGCGCCGTGAGTTGGCGGAAGCCAAGATGGATAATGAGTTCTTGTCAAAAGCGACAGCCTTCTTCGCCGCGAAGCAACGCGAGCAGAAAAGTTCGAATTGATGCAGCAGGAGAAGGCAAACTACAGCATCAAACGCATGGCACGGCTATTAAAAGTGTCTCGGTCTGGATACTACAAATGGGCTGATACGCAGCAGAAGCGACTATCTGGCGAAAATGATCGTGCTGCATTTTACGATGGCGTTGACCGAAAGATTCATCAGATTTGGAAAGACTCCGATGAGGTTTATGGTGCTCCGCGGATCACCGCAGAACTTACCGAGCGCTACCAGATCACCCTGAATCGCAAGACTGTGGCTAAGCGGATGCGCATGATGGGCATTGAAGGGATTTCACCGCGTGCCTTTGTCCCGGTGACAACGATTCAATCCAAGCGTAAGTCAGCTCTTCCTGACCTGGTCAAGCGCATGTTTGATACTGGTGAGCTCAACCGAGTGTGGATGTCGGATATTACCTACCTACGCACCAGCGAGGGATGGTTGTACTTGTGTGCGGTCCGCGACGGCCATTCCCGCAGGGTGCTGGGATGGGCAATGGATAGCGTTCAAGATACATGCCTGGTCGAACGGGCCCTGCGGATGGCACATACACTGCGCGGTGACGTTCCTAATGGGCTGGTGTTCCACGCTGACCGCGGAACGCAATTTACCAGCGAGAAGCTCTGGGAAGTCTGCCATAACCTGGGCATTGCTCAGTCTGTGGGGCGTACTGGTGTGTGCTTTGATAACGCGATGGCTGAGTCGTTCTGGTCGACGCTTAAAACCGAGTTCTACGACCGTAAGCGTTGGCCTACCCGCGATGCTGCGCGCAAGGCCGTTGCCTACTGGATGGAAGTCGTTTACAACCGTCGGCGCCGGCACTCTGCACTAGGGATGGTCAGCCCCGTCGACTTCGAAAACCACATTGGTCTAACCACCAGTAGAAAAGAAATAGCTGCCTAAGCACTAGGTAGCCCCACTACGTGTCCACGATTTGCGGGCAACCCCACCTCACACAAACCGGTAGCATCAAACCAAACTAACCATCATCGTTGCAACGACCCCTAGAATCCGCCGGCACACTGGGGTCGGAGCGAATAGTGGGGGCGGGCAAATGTCAGCAATTGCCGCCATAAATAGTTGACAGGAAACCTTTATTAATAAATAAGGCTGCGTGTATAGAGATTTATATTCACGAATGTTAGAGTCTCCCTTAGTTCAAAATCATCAAACGTTAAGGAGAATCTTATGTCGTCTATTTCTTCCCTGCTCGCCACCGCAATTGCTGCGATTATGCCGTTTGCGGGCTCCACCGGACCGGTCGATGCCCAAGACCAGCTGTCCCAGCCGGATCCTGCGGAAAACGCTCAAACCGCACCGGCCGAGGCTGGCGAGCAGACCGCTCAGGACCAGCAGCCGGGCGCGCACGCTGAAAAGGGCCGCATCACCGGTGACAAGGAAGATGTCATCAACGGTGAGGGGGAAGGTGCCACCGAGGTAGATCCTGGCTTCAACGGCGGCAACCTGCAGAGCGGCAAGTTAGCGGTGCAGCGCGAGCTGGCACTTGCTACCCAGGAGGCTGGCCACGAGTTCATGAACATTGAGTTCAAGGATGATCACTCCGCCCACTTGACCTTCCCGGAGACCTATAACCCGGACAAGGATGAGGCCGCTGTGCAGCGCGTCATGGATGCGCTGAAGGTTAACGGTTACGAGAACATCACCGCTGCCTACTAAAGCGCGGGAATCCTAGATAAAGGCAAAGAAGAGGGTGGAACGCCTGGGAAAGGCGTTCCACCCTCTGTGCGTATCAGGCCGTGCGGGGTGGGGGGCTAGGCCTCGTCCACGGTCTTTTCGTATAGGCCAGGGAAGCGGTCATCTGGGTCGGTAACCGCCTTAATAGTCGAAGGAAGGCTGCCACCGTAGAGCTCTTCGAACTTCTCCCGGGAATAGAAGGCCTCGGAGTAGAGGGATTTGTGCCCGCCTAGCTCGTTGACCTTGGATTCGATAACTTTGTTGAAGGCGCCATTATTCGGCGCGGATGGATCGACGTGGTCGCCGTCCACGCCGGACCAGAAGCCGACGTTGACCCAGGTTTGTCCGGGGCGCAGCGGGTAGAGGGGCCATGGGTCGCCGGAGTCAGAGGCAATGTCGCCGGTGCCTACGAGCTCGTCCACGCCATCGCGCAGACGGATGGGGCACAGCCACACCGGTTGAATATCGGAGGCGTTAAAGAACCAGTGGAGGAATTCCGGCAGGTTCTCCGGTGTGACCTCAATATCCTGCACCACGCGCTCGGCGCGCGGCTTGCCGTGCGGCTTTTTGATGAAGTTATATTCCAGCTCGTACTTGCGGTCGAGGCGGACCAGCTTCCAGTAGAAAGAGCTGCGGCGAAGCTCGCGCGGCCACACCTTACGCACCTTCGGGTTCTGCGCACCAAAAGCGCGCGAGCACCAGAACCAGTCGGTATCCCAGCGCCAGATGTAATCGCGGATGGTGAGGCGATCGCGGCGGATGCCAGAGGCGTGCTGCAGGCTGCGGTAGTAAATCTTGTCCCGCGTGTAATCGGAGGTTGGGCCCTCTTCATCGGTAAAGCGGGCGAAGACGAGGTAGGCCTCATCTTCGGAAAAGACCACGCCGTCGAGGCCGTGGACGGGCTCGCCGCGGTGGGTATGGGAAGAGGCGACGTCGGCAAGCACGCGGCTTGCTTCCTCCACGGTGTGGAAACGCTCTTCGCGGAGCTCTACAAAGGCGGGCACGGGTTCCAGCTCAATCTTGAGGCGCACCGCGTAGCCCAGCGAGCCATAGGAGTTGGGGAACAGGCGGAAGAGATCAACGTTCTCTTCGCGGGAGCAGGTGAGAATCTCGCCGGTGCCGGTGAGGACATCCATCTCCAGCACGGACTCGTGCGGGAGACCATTGCGGAAGCTGGTGGATTCCACGCCCATGCCGGTAACCGCACCGCCCAAAGTAATGGTCTTAAGCTGCGGGACGACGAAGGGCATGAGGCCATGGGGCAGGGTGGCATCGACTAAGTCCTCATAGGTGCACATGCCTTGCACATCGGCCGTGCCGGCAACTGGGTCGACCTCAATGACGCCGCTCAGGCCGGATACATCGAGGCCCTCCTGCTCCTCGCTGCGGCTACGGAAGAGATTGGAGGTCTTCTTAGCTAGGCGCACGCGCTTTCCGGCCGGGACAGCACGGAAGCTCGCCAGCAGCTTATCGACGCCCTCCTGGTGCGCCTGCCACCCCACCGGCTCAATGGGCATGGCATCCACCGGCCGCGGCTGGGCGGCGGCGAGGCGTTCGCGCAGGTTATCAATGAGAGTCATGGCACCCCTCCTTAAAAGCGGCTATCTTCCCACCAGCGGCGCTCGGGCACGCCGGCGCGGGAGCCGGCTTCGCCCAGCTTGACGCCGAGGAAGTGATACAGGTTGATGATATTGCGCTCAAAGCCCCACTCGGATCCGGCCATATAAATGCCATAGAGGCGGGCGGTGGGCAGGCCCACGGTTGCGCAGGCCTCGTCCCAATTCTCCTTCAGGTTCTCGCACCAGTCATGCAGCGTGCGCATGTAGTCAAAGCGAAGGGACTCGGTGTGGATGACTTCGAAGCCATTGTCTTGCATCGCCTTGGTGACATTGCCGGAGCCGGTGAGCTCGCCGTCCGGGAAGATATAGCGGTCAATGAAGCCGCCCTTGGGGGTCTTGTGATTATCCGGGTAGGTGATGTTGTGGTTGAGCATCAGGCCGCCGACCTTCAACTTGCCGTGCAGGAATTTGAAGAAGTCGTTGTAGTTCTTCACGCCAATGTGCTCAATAATGCCGATGGCGGAGATAGCATCGAAGCCCTCTTCGGTGATATCGCGGTAATCCATGAAGCGGACCTCCGCCAAGTCTTGGAGGCCTTCCTCCTCAATCTTGCGCTGGCCCCACTCGGCCTGTTCCTTGGATAGGGTGACGCCGATGGACTTCACGCCGCGGCGCGCCGCGTAGCGCACCATGCCGCCCCAGCCGCAGCCCACATCCAAGTGGCGGTCGCCTTCCTTGAGGCGCAGCTTGTCAAAGATGAGGCGGTACTTATTCTCCTGCGCTTCCTCCAGGGTGGCATCCGGGGAAGGGTAGTAGGCGCAGGTGTAGGTCATCGAATCGCCCAAGAAGAGCTCGTAGAAATCATTGCCAACGTCATAGTGATCAGAAATGACATCGGCATCGCGCTGCTTCGAGTGCTTGGAAAGGCCGTCGTGTAGCTTGCGGCGCAACCAGGAAGCGCGCTCCACCTCAGGGACCGGCTGGATCTGGAAGGCGCCCATGGACGCTAGGGAACGAACGACGCGGGCCAGGGTCTTGGCATCCGGCTTCTGGAATTTGTCATACATGGCATGCAGCGCGTCAAAAATGCCATAGGGGTGGGCCGGGTGATCGCCATGCACCGTAATGCCGTCCGTGACATAAGCTCGCGCAAATCCCACGTCGCCGGGGTGGGTAGCGATAAAGGAGAGGCCCTCGAGGCTATTAATAGTCACCTTGTACTGGGCGTCTTCCGGTCCGGTCGCGGAGCCGTCAAAGGCTTCCCAGCGGAAGGGGTTGGGGCTAGGGACAAAAACGTCGATGATCTCAGCAACGGTCATCGGCGTGAATTTCTTGCTCATAAGTACTTCTTTCGAAACATTAGGTTCACACCAATAACGGCCTCGAAGCGCATAGTGCTGTGAGGTCGGAGATATTTCAGGAGAATTGCGTGTGCGCAATACCCCCTCATGGTAAACCCCGAATACAAAACGCGCGAAAGGACAAGCAATCATGGTCACACTATTGGGTCTTAATGTGGCTATGCGGAGCAAGGCTGGTAGGGTGATGGGGTCATAAGTGTTCAACCGTCCCTGAAGGAAACCTGAATTTCCCCTAAGCTTTCTGGCTCAGGGGGTGCGGTTTCCTAGGGGTAGATGAGTTTCCACCTCCGTGTATGAACGCGAAACCCTCCCTAGATTTCGCGTTCGGCAGCGGTAGGCCAGGAGGATTTTGTAGTGTCCGCCATTGTCCAGGCTTTTAAGGATGCCGACCTACGTAAGAAGATCATCTTCACCATCGTGATGATCATCGCGTACCGCGTCGGTGCACAGATCCCGTCCCCGGGTGTTGACTATGCGTCTATTGCTGGCCGCTTGCGCCAGTTGACCGAGCAGTCCGGTGACCTTTACTCCGTCATCAACCTCTTCTCGGGTGGTGCGCTGCTGCAGCTGTCGATCTTCGCTATCGGCATCATGCCGTACATTACGGCGTCGATTATTGTGCAGCTGCTGACCGTGGTCATTCCCCGCTTTGAGGAATTGAAGAAGGAGGGCCAATCCGGTCAGGCCAAGATGACCCAGTACACCCGCTACTTGACCCTCGCGTTGGCGTTGCTGCAATCCTCCGGCATTGTCGCGCTGGCAGACCGCGAGCAGCTGCTGGGTCAGGGCGTACAGGTCCTGGCAGCTGATCGTAACTTCTTTACCCTCATCGTCTTGGTCATCACCATGACCTCCGGCGCTGTGCTGGTGATGTGGATGGGTGAGCTCATCACCGAAAAGGGCATCGGTAACGGTATGTCCCTGCTCATCTTCGCTGGTATCGCAACCCGCCTGCCAACCGATGGTGTAAGCATCCTGCAGAACAATGGTGGACTCGTTTTCGCCATGGTTGTAGCCGGCTTGGTCATCCTGGTTGTTGGCATTACCTTCATCGAACAGGGCCAGCGCCGCATTCCGGTCCAGTACGCTAAGCGCATGGTCGGTCGCCGTCAGTACGGTGGTTCCTCTACCTACCTGCCGCTGAAGGTCAACCAGGCCGGCGTTATCCCGGTCATCTTCGCTTCCTCCCTTATCTACATGCCGGTTCTCATTACCCAGATTGTGAACTCTGGCTCCCCCGGCACCCCGGATAACTGGTGGCAGCGCAATGTCATCGCGCACCTGCAGGCACCTTCCTCCTGGCAGTACATCGTGCTGTACTTCGTCCTGACCATCTTCTTCGCTTACTTCTATGTCTCGGTCCAGTACGATCCGGCAGAGCAGGCGGATAATATGAAGAAGTACGGCGGCTTTATCCCGGGTATTCGCCCGGGCCGTCCGACCGCGGAGTACCTTGGTTATGTGATGAACCGTCTGCTGTGCGTGGGCGCCCTGTACCTGGCAGTTATTGCCATCCTGCCGAATATCCTCTTGGATCTCGGCGTGGGCCGCTCCTCCGCCAGCGGCACGTCCGCCTTTGGTGGTACGGCCATCCTGATTATGGTCTCCGTCGCTTTGACTACGGTCAAGCAGATCGAGTCCCAGCTACTGCAATCCAACTACGAAGGACTACTTAAGTAATGCGTCTTGTACTTCTAGGACCTCCCGGTGCCGGCAAGGGCACCCAGGCAGCTATCCTCAGCGAGAAGCTAAACGTTCCGCACATCTCCACCGGCGACCTGTTCCGCGCCAATATCGGCGAGGGCACCCCGTTGGGTGTAGAGGCAAAGTCCTACATCGATGCAGGCAAGCTGGTACCTACCGACGTCACTGCCCGCATGGTCGAGGACCGCCTTAACCAGGATGACGCCAAGAATGGCTTCCTGCTGGACGGCTTCCCACGTACCACCGAGCAAGCAGACATCCTGGAGGAGCTGCTGGCTAAGAAGGGCGAGAAGCTCGACGGAGTTCTCAACTTCGAGGTCTCTGAGGATGTTGTGGTTGAGCGCATGATGGCCCGTGGCCGCGCCGACGACAACGAGGAGACCATCCGCACCCGCCTCGGTGTCTACCGCGAGGAAACCTTCCCGCTTATCGAGCACTACGGCGATGCCATCATCTCCATTAAGGCCGAAGGCACCGTGGAGGAAATCAACGCCCGTGCGATGGAAGCACTGGGTAAGTAAGCATGGCTTTTCGACGCCGCAGTAAGCGCATCCCCGCCCGCACCCCGGGCGAGCTAGACGCCATGCAGGCCGCCGGCGAAATTGTTGGCAAGGCACTGCAGGAAGTCCGCGCTGCTGCGGCGTCTGGCGTATCTACCCTCGAGCTGGATGCGGTGGCTGAGCAGACTATTCGCGATGCCGGCGCCTATCCCACCTTCAAGGGGTACGAGGGCTTCCCGGGCTCCATTTGTGCTTCCGTTAATGACGTCATCGTGCACGGCATTCCGGATAAGGAAACCATCCTGGCAGAAGGCGACTTGGTGTCCATCGATTGCGGTGCCACGCTGGACGGTTGGGTAGGCGATAGTGCCTGGTCCTTCGCAGTGGGCGAGCTGGATGCTGATGTCGCGGCCCTCAACAGGGCCACCGAGTATGTCCTTATGGAGGGCATGCAGGCTATGGTTCCGGGCAATCTGCTTACCGACGTCTCCCATGCCCTAGAGCAAGCCACCCGCCGGGCCGAGCAGAAGTTCGGCGTGGATCTGTTCATCGTGGATGGCTACGGCGGTCACGGCATCGGGCGAACCATGCACGAGGATCCTTACCTGGCCAATGAGGGACGCCCGGGCCGTGGCCCGCTGATCCAAGAAGGCTCTGTGCTGGCCATTGAACCCATGCTAACTTTGGGCACAGAGGATTCCGCCGTGCTAGAAGATGACTGGACGGTCGTTACCCTCGATGGCTCCTTTGCCGCTCACTGGGAGCATACGGTGGCCGCGACGGCCGATGGTCCCCGTATTCTCACCCGCCGCTACTGACATTTATTCCCCAATATTGCCTGTTGCACTAGGCATACGCCCCTGAAAGGTTTATACTCACAGCCATGTCTAAATTTAGCTTCCGCAAGATCCGTGCCACGGTTGCAGCGCCCGCAGTCGCTGGCGTGATGGCCTTGAGCACCACCGTTGCGGCTCCTGCCGCTTCCGCCCAGGAGATTCCGAACCTGGATCAGCTCAGCTCCAAGGCAAATTCCGACCTCGCTCAGTTCTCTTCCCAGTCCGGCTTGGACCAGCTCACTGCTGAGGCAAAGAAGCAGCTGGATAACTTCTACGGCCAGAGCCGCGAGCAGGCCTGGAATACCCGTAACCAGATCCTGGACCAAGCAGAGAAGTTCTCCCCGGAGCTGGCACCTAGCGTTCAGACCGCTGTGGACGGCGCCGTAGAATTCCTCTTCCCAGGCTTGATCGCCCAGAAGAATGAGGAAGCACGCAAGGCCCGCGAGGCCGCTGCTCGCGCCAACGCTGAGCGCGTCGCTGCTGAGAAGGCTCGTTCTGAGGCTGCAGCACGCAAGGCGGAAGCACAGCGTCGTGCTAACCAGTTCGACCGTGGCCCGTGCCCGACCGATGCGAAGGTTTGTGTCGACCTCAATGGTCGACGCACCTGGCTGCAGGATGGCGGCAAGGTGTCCTACGTGTCCCCGGCAATGTCCGCCGGCATGCGCGGTCAGGAAACCCCACGCGGTACTTTCCATGTGACCCGCAAGGTAGAACATGAGATTTCCCGCGAGTTCAATAACGCACCGATGCCGTACTCCATCTACTTCACCAATAACGGTCACGCCTTCCACCTGGATGACCCGGCCGTTGACTCCAATGGCTGCGTTCACCTGCCGCCAGACGCTGCAAAGCGCTACTGGGATAATGTGCAGGTTGGCGATAAGGTCTTTATCTACTAAGGCCCGCGCTTAAGCGAAAACCTCATCCCCCGAACTGAGCTCCCGAAGAGGAGAATTGGTTCGGGGGATTTTGCTGGCTTAGGGGGAGGGGCGTGCGAGCTAGCGGGGCGTCGGAAAGCTCAGCGGTTTGGAAAACGTGTCGCTGCAGCGTATGCTGTTAAGTCGGTGTATAGCGTCAGCGAGGCTGGCGCGGATACGCCACCGCAGTAGACAACAAACATGCAGGTGACGGCGCACTTGTCCGTCGCCAGAAAAGTAGAGGTTATGGCTAAGGAAGGCGCAATCGAGGTAGAAGGCCGCATTATCGAGCCTTTGCCCAACGCAATGTTCCGTGTCGAGCTCGACAATGGACACAAGGTTCTTGCACACATTTCTGGCAAGATGCGTCAGCACTACATTCGCATCCTCCCAGAGGACCGCGTGGTTGTAGAGCTGTCTCCTTATGACCTGACCCGCGGACGCATCGTCTACCGCTACAAGTAAAGACAGTAAGCCTCCTCACCCAAGGGTGAACCCGTAGGTTCACCCTGTCCACCTCAGGCTACGGTGGCCTGAGCCCGCACTGGTAAGCAACCCAAGGATTCCCGGCACGGTCCGGGCGAAGCGTTGCATGGAGCGGGACGGATGGGGAGAAAACCGCCGTAACAACCCGAAAGGACACGCCATATGGCACGTCTAGCTGGTGTTGACCTCCCCCGCAATAAGCGCATGGAGGTCGCTCTCACCTACATCTACGGCATCGGTCCAACCCGTGCCAAGGAACTGCTAGAAAAGACTGGCATTTCTCCTGACCTGCGCACTGACAACCTGGATGATGACCAGCTGTCGGCGCTCCGTGACGCAATTGAGGCTACCTGGAAGGTTGAGGGTGACCTCCGCCGTCAGGTTCAGGCTGATATCCGCCGCAAGATTGAAATCGGAAGCTACAAGGGTCTGCGCCACCGCCGTGGCCTGCCTGTACGTGGCCAGCGCACCAAGACCAATGCGCGCACTCGTAAGGGTCCGAAGAAGACGATCGCAGGAAAGAAGAAGTAATTCATGCCTCCAAAGACTCGTTCCGGCGCGCGCCGTTCCGGCCGTCGCGTCGTAAAGAAGAATGTGGCCCTCGGCCACGCATACATCAAGTCCACCTTCAATAACACCATCGTCTCGATCACCGATCAGACCGGTGCTGTTATCTCTTGGGCATCCTCCGGCCACGTTGGCTTCAAGGGTTCCCGTAAGTCCACTCCGTTCGCCGCTCAGATGGCAGCTGAGAACGCTGCACGCAAGGCAATGGATCATGGCATGAAGAAGGTTGACGTATTCGTCAAGGGTCCGGGCTCCGGCCGCGAGACCGCCATCCGTTCCCTGCAGGCTGCAGGCCTCGAGGTTTCCTCGATCACGGATGCAACCCCACAGCCGCACAACGGCTGCCGTCCGACCAAGCGCCGCAAGGTTTAAGGGAAAGGAAGAGGTAAGAAAATGGCTCGTTACACTGGCCCCGCTACCCGCGTATCCCGCCGTCTTCGCGTCGACTTGGTCGGCGGCGATATGGCATTCGAGCGTCGCCCGTACCCTCCGGGACAGGCTGGCCGCAACCGCATCAAGGAATCTGAGTACCTGCTGCAGCTCCAGGAGAAGCAGAAGGCAAAGTACACCTACGGTGTGCTGGAGCGTCAGTTCCGTCGCTACTACGCAGAGGCTAACCGCCTCCCGGGCAAGACCGGCGATAACCTGGTTATCCTGCTCGAGTCCCGTCTGGACAACGTAGTTTACCGTGCAGGTCTGGCACGCACCCGCCGCCAGGCTCGCCAGCTTGTCTCTCACGGTCACTTCACCGTGAACGGCAAGAACATCAACGTTCCTTCCTACAAGGTCACCCAGTACGACATCATCGATGTCCGTGACCGCTCCAAGAAGATGGAATGGTTCGAAGATGCTCAGGACGCCCTCATCGATGCCAACGTACCGGCATGGCTGCAGGTTGTGCCTGATACCCTGCGCATCCTCGTGCACCAGCTGCCCGAGCGCGCTCAGATCGACATTCCGCTGCAGGAGCAGCTCATCGTCGAGCTTTACTCGAAGTAAACTGTTATACCGCACGGCCTGTGAAGGCCTGGCGGATAACCAGGAATCTTCAATCCCGAAGATTTTTACCCCTCTACCGGCGTCAAATAGCGGTCGCCGAAAAGGAGAATTTCAATGCTCATTTCCCAGCGTCCTCAGCTCACCGAGGAATTCATCGACTCGTCTCGTTCCAAGTTCGTCATCGAACCGCTCGAGCCGGGCTTTGGCTACACCCTCGGTAACTCGCTGCGTCGTACCCTGCTGTCCTCCATTCCGGGTGCAGCGGTAACCTCCATCAAGATCGATGGTGTTCTCCACGAGTTCACCACGATCAACGGTGTGAAGGAAGACGTTTCCGAGATCATCTTGAACATCAAGAGCATGGTGCTTTCTTCCGACTCCGATGAGCCGGTTGTTATGTACCTGAGCAAGGAAGGCCCGGGCGATGTCACCGCGGGCGATATCCAGCCGCCGGCTGGCGTGGAGATCCACAACCCGGATCTGCATATCGCTTCCCTGAATGACACCGCTAAGCTGGACATTGAGCTCGTCGTCGAGCGCGGCCGTGGCTACGTCCCAGCCGCTCCTACCTCCGGTGAGATTGGCCGCATCCCGGTCGACCAGATTTACTCCCCGGTTCTCAAGGTCTCCTACAAGGTCGAGGCAACTCGTGTTGAGCAGCGCACCGACTTTGACAAGCTGACCATCGACGTCGAAACCAAGAACTCGATTTCTGCCCGCGATGCCCTGGCTTCCGCCGGCGGCACCCTGGTCGAGCTCTTCGGCCTGGCTCGCGAGCTGAACAACTCTGCCGAAGGTATTGAGATCGGACCCTCCCCGCAGGAGACCGAGTACATCGCTGCCTACGGCATGCCGATCGAGGACCTGAACTTCTCCGTCCGCTCTTATAACTGCCTGAAGCGTCAGGAGATTCACACCGTGGGCGAGCTCGCTGAATGCACCGAGTCCGACCTGCTGGATATCCGCAACTTCGGCCAGAAGTCGATCAATGAGGTAAAGATCAAGCTGGCTAACCTGGGCCTGGCTCTCAAGGACACCCCTGAGGACTTCGACCCGACCCAGCTCGAGGGCTACGACGCAGAAACCGGTGACTTCAAGGATCCGGCTGCCGAGGATTCCGAGTAAAGAACCCCGCTGACTTGCGGCAATAACCTAATTGCCGCGCGCTCAACTTTTACCGCATACGAGGAGTACACAATGCCAACCCCTAAGAAGGGTGCCCGTCTCGGCGGCTCCGCCAAGCAGCAGGCTCACATGCTGAGCAACTTGGCAGCCAGCCTGATCGAGCACGGCGCTATCAAGACCACCGATGCCAAGGCGAAGGTTCTTCGCCCGTACATCGAAAAGATCATCACCAAGGCTAAGTCCGGCACGATTGCTGACCGCCGCGCAGTCCTGAAGCTCATCCCGCGCAAGGATGTTGTTTCTTACCTGTTCGACGAGGTTGCCCCGAAGTTTGAGAACCGTGAGGGTGGCTACACCCGCACCATCAAGCTGGACAACCGCGCCGGTGACAACGCCCCGATGTCCCAGATCTCCCTCGTTCTCGAGGAGACCGTGACCTCCGAGGCTAACCGCGCTACCCGCGCTGCTGCATCCAAGGCCGCTGAGGCCGAGGAAGCTAAGGCAGACGAGGCTGCTGAGACCGAGGCACCTGCCGAGGAGACCGCAGCTGAGGAGTCCGAGGAGAAGTAATTTCCCTTCGGCCCTAGCGCTTCGCCGCCGCCTTTCCCCATCTGTGGGAGGGCGGCGGCTTTTTCATGTCCGCATCCCAGCAAGGGGGCGTTGCACGGCCGACCCAGCGCCGGTGGGGAGAAGATGCTCCGGTAGCATGAAGCCCACTATGACAGATGCAGCATCGACTTCCCCCGAAGGGCCGGCGGACGGGTTCGTTCGCCTGCGCTTGGACTTGGCTTATGACGGCACGGACTTTCATGGCTGGGCCAAGCAGAAGGGCGGTCTGCGCACGGTGCAAGGCGTCCTCGAAGAGAAGCTCGCGATGATTGCGCGCACGGAGGTGCCGCTTACGGTCGCTGGGCGCACGGATGCCGGCGTTCACGCTCGTGGCCAGGTGGCGCATGTGGACGTTCCCACGGAGATGCTGGCGCAGCGCTCGGTGGCGGGGGAGCCGGGGAAGCTGGTGCGTCGGCTAGCAAAGCTTCTGCCAGAAGATGTTCGGGTGCACGGCTGCGAGTTTGCCCCCGCGGGTTTTGATGCGCGGTTTTCGGCGCTGCGGCGGCGCTACGTCTATCGGATTACTACCAATCCGCGCGGCGCGCTGCCGACCCGGGCGCGGGATACTGCCGAGTGGATTAAGCCGGTGGATATCGATGCCATGCAAGAAGCCGCTACCGCCCTGGTGGGCCTGCACGATTTTGCGGCCTTTTGTAAGGCCAAGCCGAACGCCACGACCATCCGTGAATTGCAGGAATTTTCCTGGCGCGATGTTTCTACGCCCGAAGAACCGGAGCTTTATGAGGCCCGCGTGAGTGCCGATGCTTTTTGCTGGTCGATGGTGCGCTCGTTGGTGGGTTGTTGCCTGCGCGTGGGCGAGGGGCGGCGCGATACCGACTTCGCCGCGGCACTGCTGCAGGAGACGAAGCGCTCTTCCAGCATCCCCGTGGCCCCGGCAAAGGGACTCTCGCTCGTCGCCGTTGATTACCCAGCGGCGGACAAGCTAGCCGCGCGCGCCGAGGTCACCCGCGAAAGGCGCAGCGCTGACTAACGCCCAAGTGGCAGCGGTCGCCTACCTGGGATAGCCTGTGTGCTGGGTGTACACAGACTTTTCGGGGGAAAATCATGGCACGTCCGCTGCCTACTACCAAGGCCCAGGTATCGGGTCATAAATTCTTGCGCCGCCGCGTCGAGCATGGGCTCGTCTTAGGCGATATCCGCATGATTCACGATCCTTTGGCTAGGCGCCGCAAAGCGCTCCTTTTCGGCGGGGTCGGCGTCGCCTTCCTTGCGGTGGGCTCTGGCATGTTGGCCTGGCTGCAGCCGAGCCCGCAGCCGGGTGATGCGCCGATTGTGCGCTCGGAGCAGGGCCAGCTCTTTGTGGATGTCAATGACACCTACCACCCGGTTTTCAACCTGGCTTCGGCGCGCATTATCGCCGGGCAGGCGGCCGAGGCGCAGACCATTGGGGATGAGCACCTGCAAGAAGCGCTACTGGGCTCACCGGTGGGTATCTCGGATGCCCCTGGGTACCTCGCGGCGGCAGGCGAGAATCCCCAAGAGCGATGGGCAGCGTGTTTGGCCGGCAAGGATGAGGCGCCGTCTACAGATAACCCGACCAGCATTGGCGGTCACCAGGTAGCGTCGCAGGAGGTTATTGTCCTTGCCGAGCCCGAGCAGAAAAGCCTCGGTGAGGAGCGCGCCGCACTGGTGGAATCCGAGGGCACGCAGTGGCTTGTCACCCAGGAAGGCCGCGTGGCGCTGCCAGATCCCTCCAGCACCGAAGGGCGTGTCGTGCGTCGGGCGGTGGGCGTGGACGATAGTACCCACACTTGGCCCGTGCCACCCGAGCTGCTCAATGCCTTTGCGGAGCTGCCACCGCTGAACTTTCCGGCTGATCCGCCCGAGGTTGTCGATACTGGGCAGGGCCTATGGGCACGTACGCCCGAGGGCGTAGCGGAGCTCACGCCTACGCAGGCGGAGATACTCACCGGCGTGGGTGCCAAGGAGACAACAGCCACGCCGCAGGAGATTGCTGCGCTTGCCGACGCCCCCTTAAACCTCAACCTTCCCTCCACGTCCTTCCGCTTCCTAAGCCCGGACGATGGCTGGATGTGTGCTGCTAACGAGGGCGGCGGGGTAGTGGTACCTGCCCAAGCGGGCACTGTCGCCTTGGCAGGTGAGTCGGTGGCCCATCGCTTTGGTGGGCTCAACGCTGGTGGCGTAGGCGTAGACAGCGGCCATGGCTATCACGTGGTCTCACCCACGGGGCAGCGGCACGAGGTCAAGGACAAAGAGACTTTGGAAGCCCTTGGCACCGGCGTGGGCGCGCAGGTGCCGTGGGAGATCCTGCGCTTGCTGCCGGAAGGCTCCGCGCTAAACCGTGAGCAGGCGCTGCAGGTTAGTTCTTAGGCTGTAGCCCGCGCCACACCGCCCACGCGGCAAGCGCCAGCGCTAATCCACCCAGCACCCAGGCGCTGCGTGTGGGGGCGCGCGAGTCGCCTTCGTCGGCGGGGCGGATGGTCATAGCCCGAGTATCGACTTCTGCGGCGGACTCCACGTGGGTGAGCACGGTGAGCGGGTCGATGAAGCCGTGGCCTGGTTCCGCGGCGTCCTCCAAACGTTTGCGGAGGGCGGCGGGGCTATCGTCGGGAAAGCGCTGCGTCAAAAGGGCAGCGGTGCCGCTGACCACCGGCGCGGCAAAAGAGGTGCCATGGAACTGCGCCGTTCCGTCCGTGCCTTCCTTACCATCGGCCCATCCACCCGCGGGGTTGAGCGCTAGCGGAATGAAACCTTGCGCAGCGAGCTGGGGGCCATCGGCCGAATTAAGAGAGTAGTCAGCGAGTTCGTGTGAATCCGCTTGGGCGCTTACTGAGAGCACCGTGGGCGAATCCGCCGGAAAGACGCGGTCACCCATCTCACAGCTGCCAGAGGACGCATTGCCGGATGCTGCGATCACCACGGCCCCGGAGTCTTCCGCATGCGCCAAAGCACGATCCAAGCGAGAGGTATCGACCTGCGCGGCCACATCTGGCGGGACACAGGAAACAACCGAAATGTTAATGACGCGGGCACCGGCAGCGGCGGCGTCATCAATGGCGCGGGCCAAGGTGTCCAGCGATCCGGTAGTACTGTCTTCGGCTTCTTGGCGGTAGTGCGCGCTGGTCTGGCGCACAGCGTAGATTTCTGCTCGCGGGGCGATACCGATATCGTGACTGGCGATGACACCGGCCACGACGGTGCCGTGCAGGTCGCAATCGCGATGCGGCTCTGGTTCCTCCGGCGCGACAAGATCCGCGCCACTGCTGAGATGCCGCAGTTGGTCGTGACGGGCAACGCCAGTATCGATAACGGCTACTTTGACGCCTTCCCCGGTAGCAAAGGAATGTAAACGGGCCCGGTAGTCTAGCTGCTCCTCGCTTGGTTGGGGCGAAAGCGGTGAGGAATGTGCGGCGGCGCATTCGCGGTCCGGTTCGCGCGCGGCCGCGTAGGGAGCAGCAGTCAGTCCTGCAGCGAATGCAACTACTAAAGCGGTGGGTAGCACGCGCATTATCCAAGCCCCCTAATGAGCACGAAGACACCGGCTAGGTGCGCGGCCAGCGGCAAACTAGCGGCAATGGCGAGGGATTCTATGCGCTCAAACCACGCGATGGTGGTGGGCTCGAGCCCGGCCACCTTGGGTGCCCACAGCGGGGCGCTCAGCATGGCGAGGAGAACCAGGCAGGCAACAAGGATTGGCGCCCAGGCATCGGCAAGGCCGGAATCCGCTACCGCGTGGGTAGCGCACAAGCATGTAGCGAGACAGGCGGTCATCGCCAGCAGCATCAGGGCCCAGCTAGCCAACGCACGACCGTGCCGGGCGGCATGCATAACGACGGCACCCGCGGTGGTCACGCAGAGTGCTTGGACGAAGCCCGCGCCGGTGTGCTCAGCACCAAAGAGCACCGCAACGTACTCGGCGAGAGAATCGGGCGCGCCGCTCGTCGGCGCCAAGGCCGGACCACTGCCCGTCAGCGAGAGGGCGATAAGGGCCGGAATGAGACAGAGCGACAGCCCACAGCACATTCCCTCATAGGCGCTGCCGGCGCGCCGGGCCCGGATATCGACATCCGGCTGGACGGTATCCGAAACCGCGAGGTCTTGGCCGGCCGTGGGCAGCTGCGGGACTTTGAGCCCAGCGGTGGCAACGGTCAGCGCAGGAGCTGCGGCCAACAGGATAATGCCGGCGATCACCACGCAGGCGGCTGCCGCCGTACCGTGGCTGCCCTGGAGACCCGTCCCTGGTCCGGGTAGCAGGTAGCCCAAAGCCGCGACCAACAACAGCACCGAGACGGTGAGTGCCACGGCGGTAGTGCGAACCGTGCTCAACCCGGTGACGTGGCAGGCAAGCAGCACGATGAGGAGGGCGACGCAGGCGGTGAGTGCGGCAAAGGGGGCTTCGCCAAGCGAGGGCGAAATCACCACCCAGCCACACGCCATGCCGGCTACCAGGCTAAGGTGTACCAGCGATAAGGCCCGGGTCCACAAGGCGAGCAACAGGGCTCCAGCGGTCAACGCCGCCCACGCCGCGAGGGGAAGGGTGCTAACCCACACGAGGGCGAAGGCGGCAAGCATTCCTGCCCATGCCCAGACGGTGGGAAGGGCGGCGGTAGTATCTTCCTCAGCCGCGGCGGCGAGCGATTCCGCCGCATCCCGAATCACCGGTGCAGGCCGGCGCTCGCGCGGACTAATAACCAGGATGGAGCCTTCCGTGAGCGCAGTGGCAGCCAATGGGGCGGTGAGATCGATGGCGCGGCCGGAGGCTGTGCTCGCGCGCCAAGGCTCAGAAATGGTGGGCGCATCTACCAAGTCAGTGATTTCCGCCAAAAGCTCGCCCACGCTGGAGCTTAGCGGTAGCGCCACGTCCGCCTCCTTGTGGAAGGTGCCGGCATGAATGCGAACGGTAAGGCGCAGATGATGCGCCGTTGCAGTAGTCATGATGTCCCCCGAAAAATGTATGGATTGTGGGCGTCCCCCTTGCCCAATGCCACATATTGTGGCTTACTAGTGGCGACGTGTCCACCGCAGCGCGGGGAATCTTGGCAGGGGGCCAAGGGCGCTTGGCGCGTGGCTCGGGGGAGGTTATTTAGGCATGCTTGGGATCGGGGATACCCGCGTCATTGAGCCGTTGACCATGCCACTACGGGATGCTGCGCCGCCGCTGCCCACCGGCAGCATCGAGGCCGAGGAGGTCCCAGAGGCGGTGCGTCCACAACCGGTGCCGCTGGTGCGGCTGCTGCTGCCGGTGGTGATGATTGCGGCGATGCTCGGCATGGTCGCCCTCATGGTGTTAGGCGCTGGGGATTCCCGGCAGATTAGCCCGATGGCCTTGATGTTTCCATTGATGATGCTGGCGAGTATGGCCATGATGTTTGGGCCCAATAATAGTGGGCAGGATCCGGATGAAACCCGGCGTACCTACCTGCGCCACATCAAAGCCTTGCGGGAAAAGGCGCTGCGCAATGCGTCGGCGCAGCGTGCACATGAAAGCTATCGCCACCCGGCACCGGTGGAACTTAGCACTCTAGTCGGCTCGCGCCGCATGTGGGAGCGTGGCCCGGATGACTCGGACGCCCTCGAGGTACGCGTGGGAACTGGACCAACGACGTTGTGCACCCCCATCAACGTGCCGGATTCCGGCGCCACTGAAGACCTGGACCCGGTGTGTGCGGTAAGCATGCGCCAGACCATTAAGGCGGTGGGCACCGTTCCCGATATGCCGGTGGTTATCCAACTGCAGGCCTTTCGCTTCTTGTCCGTGTCCGGAATGGCGTCGACTCGGAGCGAAGAGCCCGCAGATCCCTCCCGCGATATGGTGCGCGCAATGGTGCTGCAGATGGCCTTGGCGCATGGCCCGGAAACCTGCGGGATCGAGGCCATCGGTGGCCAGTGGGAGTGGCTGAAGTGGCTGCCCCATGCGCGCACACCGGAAAAGGCGCGCTTTCGCATCCTCATAGTCGATGGCGTGCTGACCACGGGCACCGAGGACTTCTTCCATGATGATTCCTACACCACCATCATTGAGGTCGGTGGGGCGCCGTCTTCGGCGCTGGGGGTACGCGCCGAGCACGAAGGACTAAGCCTCGTGGCAGGGGAGCAGCTGCAGGTGGTCACCGCGGCAGGGGTGGAAGACCTCGGTTCTCCCGACGGAATGAGTACGGCCGGCGCGACCTTGCTTGCGCGCAGTATGGCCTCCTACCGCCGCCCCGATAGCACTTCTGGCAGGCGCGGCAGTGACCTTATGGGCCTTCTGGGCTATCGCGATGTGGAAGAGCTAGCGGCCAGTGGCATGTGGCATGGCCGAGAGGGTTCGGCGCGTCTCATGGTGCCCATCGGCATCGATACGGTGGGCCAGCCCGTCACGGTAGATCTCAAGGAATCTGCCCACGGCGGTATGGGCCCGCACGGCCTGTGCATCGGTGCGACTGGCAGCGGAAAGTCGGAGCTGCTGCGCACGCTTGTCACCGCGCTGGCGGCTACCCATAGTCCGGACGAGCTCAATCTTGTGTTGGTGGATTTCAAGGGCGGCGCGACATTTTTAGGATGCGACCGCCTGCCGCATACTTCCGCGGTGATTACCAACCTGGAGGAGGAATCTACGCTGGTAGAACGCATGTATGATGCCATCTCCGGCGAGATGAACCGCCGCCAGGAGCTGCTGCGCACCGCCGGAAACTTTGCCAATGTCGGCGAGTACAACTCCTCTGCCACCGCGGTGCGTGAGCACGGGCCGCTGCCGGCCTTGGTCATTGTGGTCGATGAGTTCTCGGAGCTTTTGGGCCAGCACCCGGATTTCGCGGAACTCTTTGTCGCCGTCGGCCGCTTGGGGCGCAGTCTCCACGTGCACCTGCTTTTGGCCTCCCAAAGGCTCGAAGAAGGCCGCTTGCGGGGGCTAGATTCCCACTTGTCCTACCGAATCGGCCTGAAAACCTTCTCCTCAGCGGAATCCCGCCAGGTATTGGGCGTGACCGATGCCTACCACCTGCCCGGCCAGCCTGGCGCGGGTTACCTCAAATCCGATGCCGAGGCCTTGACCCGCTTCCAAGCTTCTTATGTGTCTGGGCCTCTGCCGCGCCGGACGCTTGCCGACGCCTCCGTGGACCACCCCGCAGCGTCCCGCGGCCGCGTGCAGCTCTTTCATGGCTGGTCCCAGGAAGAGGACAATACTAGCGCTGCGGTGGTTCTCGATGACTCCACCACTGTGCTTACCGAGGTCGTGCGCGCCGCGGCGGAAGAGGCCCACCTGCGCGATCAATCGGCGCACCGCATCTGGCTGCCGCCGCTACCGCCGGTCATTGAGCTATCCGCGTTGCCGGGGCTTTCCGGTGCAGATGACGCGGGTGCAGTCTCGCCCGCAGTGGACCAAGGGTCGCTGCGCGCGCCCATCGGCATTATCGATAGGCCGTACTACCAACGCCAGGACGAGCTGATTATTGATTTCACCCAGCACGGCGGACACATGGCCCTGTGTGGCGGTCCACAGTCCGGTAAATCGAGTGCGCTGCGCACGATCGTCTCTGCGCTAGCTCTACGGCATGATCCGCAGGCGGCACGCTTCTACGTCATCGATCTTGGCGGCGGTCAGCTAGCATCCCTGGAGCGACTGCCCCACGTGGCCGGAGTTGCCGGGCGCGAGGAGGGCGAAAAGGTACGGCGCATCGTCGACGAAGTAGCTGGGTTTATCCGCCGTCCAGAACGGTGCGCAACCTTCCTTGTCATTGATGGCTGGCACCACATCGGTACCTCGAATGCGGAGTTTGAAGACATAGCGGAGAAGGTTACCGAGATCGTCGCCGATGGCGCCTCCGCCCACGTGCACGTCATCATTGCCACTTCGCGGTGGACCACGATGCGCCCCGCTATCCGCGATCTCATTGCCAACCGCCTCGAGCTGCGCCTAGGCGAGGCCTTGGATTCGCTCATCGACCGCAAACTACAGCAAAAGCTTCCCTGCGCGCCGGGCCGCGGGCTCACCTTGACGGGTGAGAATATGCTCTTAGCTCGCACCTCTAACCAGGACATCGCTCACATCTGCCGCGTTCATGCGGAGGCTCAGCCGGTTCCTCAGCTCAAGATGCTGCCCGCCGTGCTTACCCCGGCCGCACTCGCAGCTCAAGGGGATGTTCCCGCCGGTGAGATCGCCTGGGGCATCGGCGGGCGCGACCTCGATACGCTGACCTGGAATCCGTCGCGCGAGCCGCACCTAGTGGCAATCGGGGCGCAGGGGTGTGGCAAGTCCACCTTCCTGGCGCAGGTCATGCGCGGTATTAGCGCTTTTGCGAGGGAAGACGCCCGGCTCGTGGTCATCGACCAGCGCCGAGCCCACCTAGGAACCTTGGACCAGAACATGGTTGCTGCCTACGCCGCGACGCAGTCGAGTGCGCAAGAGACCATTGTCGATACAGTCCGGACCCTGGAATCTCGCCTGCCTGGCCCGGACATTACCCCGGCGCAGCTCGCCGCACGAGATTGGTGGCAGGGCCCAGATATTTACCTAGTCATCGATGATGCGGACCTGCTGAGCGATATTGCCCTCTCGCCACTGCTGGAATTGCTCCCACATGCCCGCGACATTGGCTTGCACCTTGTTATCGCTCGCAAATCCGGCGGCATCGGCCGTGCCCTCTTTGGCCAATTCTTTTCCGCGGTGCGCGATCTGCAGCCGGCGCTGCTGCTTTTCGACGCCGACCGCGACGAAGGAACCATCTTCGGCCTCAAGCCCTGCCACCAACCACCCGGGCGCGGTCAGTGGAGCATCCGCGGTGAAAACCTCGGCGTCGCCCAAGCGGTGTACCTAGAAGGAGAAAAGTAAATGACCACCAATCTCAGCGCGCATACGCCAACCGACACCCCTATCCCTACTGGTGGGGAGACCACCGCCGGCCCCATTACCGTCACCATCCTGGATGCGGCCACAATCTTTGAAGGGCCCGAAACGGTCTATCGCTATGACCTGCCGGGAACCGGCATTGTGGAAGGCTGGGCCTTAGGCCAAGTCATGGATCAGATATCCAAGATGGCGGGACCGTCCTGGCCCGACGTGGAAGCCTGCGTGGTGGCAGACTCTTCCGGCACGGGAATTGCGCAGGAAGCCACCTCTATTATCTGCCGGCAATTGGAAGTCACCGGGGTGCACCTCATCGACCCAGAACCAACCATCTCCCCGCTAGCCGCCCCGGACCCACTCGATCCGCCTCCTCACCCGGTTCCTGAAGCCACTGATTCGGCACCTCCCACTACGGTGATGGAGGCACCTGCTTATGACGAACCGGTAACGCCACGCTGGACCGACCGCCTGCGCGGTTGGCTCGGAGCCATCGATATCTTTCATGTGGCAATTGCCGTGGTCATTATCGCCGTGGCTGGGGCTTCTTGGTGGGCCATCGGTGCCCAAGCTTCAGGTGAAGGCGACGCCGCTCCGGATGCATCGCACCCGCAACCCCGCGCTGCCGAGCCAAGCGGCGATGGTGCGGCGGAGTTCGCGCCGGCCTCGCCGCAACCGGGAATGCCAGGCGCGTCAGATTCCGGCAGCGAGGAATTGAACCCAGGCGAAAAGCGCTTAGACGTGGAAGGAATGTCAGTAGTAGTCCCCAGTGGGTTCCACACCAAGGTAGAAGATGGTCTGGTCACCGCCACCGGGAAAGACCCGAACCTACGCATCCTGCTGGCGGCGGATGAGATGTTTAACGTGCCGGCGGATGCCCTGTTCAAAGAAATTCACGCGCAGGTCGACGAAGATCCGACGCTTCGCGATGCCACCGATGAGGCAGGGCGCCTGACCTATACCGAAGACCCCGGGGACGGCTCCTTGGTGGAATGGACCACTTGGGAAGACCGTGGGCACCAGATGTCCGTGGGATGCCATACCCGGCATAACTCCAACGCCGTTCAAAAGGCGGCCTGCCGCATGGCCACGGAAAGCCTGGTCAAAAAATAGTCTCAAAAACTTTGCCCCAGCCGGGAACCGTTTGGCGGAAAGTTCAGTCCAATAAAAGTGAGAAAGCACAGATGCGAAGCACAGCTGCTTTTTCGGGGGAAATACACACAATCTCATCCGCCCTAAGGAGGGGCGCACTCTTATGTCTCAGACTTTCAAGACACAAGCCGATGTCATGGTTGCCACCGCTGGCAAAGTCGATAACACCAACGATGAAGTCCAAGGCGAGCTCACCCGCCTGCAGGGCGTCGTCGACTCCGTCCGCGGCAGCTGGGTTGGCCAGGCCCAGGTCTCCTTCGATGACCTGATGCAGCGCTACAACACCTCTGCACAGCAGCTGCGCGAGGCCTTGGCCTCAATCTCTGACAATATCCGCAGCAACGCCCACAACTTCGACAACGTGGAAGCCGAAAACACCCAGGCCTTCTCCAACGTGGGCGGCGGCCTCGCCCTCTAAACCGCACCGCACACTTCACTAGTCCGCAGCCTCAAAGCTATAGATTCACAGAAGGGAATCCACCACCACATGTCCGAGATCAAGTACGAATTCGGTGCCATTTCTTCCGCCGCAGCCGATATCAACGCCACCTCTGGCCGCATCAACAGCACTCTGGCAGACCTGAAGGCGCGCCTGCAGCCGATGGTAAGCACCTGGGAGGGCGAGTCCGCCGTGGCTTATAACCAAGCGCAGGCCAAGTGGGACAAGGCGTCCCAGGAACTCAACACCGTGCTGGCCACCATCTCCAAGACCGTTTCGCAAGGCAACGATGCAATGAGCGACGTCAACCGTCGCGCCGCTGCAAGCTGGGGTTAAAACCACACCCTGATTGCACGGTTCCACGCGGTCCCCGTCAGGGCTGCGGTGCCACTGACCACACCCGCGTGGCAGGAGGCGGACGCAGCCGCAGCCTTGGCCAAGAAACCAGCGTGGCTATTCCTTTTTCTAGTCCGTACCCACGAGCCGGCACCTCCCGTTTGAGCGGCGGAAGGTGCCGGTTTCGGCGTTTTGGTCTTTGGGCAGGTGAGCAAGTAGGGTAGGAAACCTATGTGTTCGCTCGTCGGCAAGCAGCTGGCGAAGCGCTCCCTGCAGGTCTCCACCGGCCGCTGTACGGGAGTGAATGGATGCTTAGCGCTGGCCGGCAGTTCCGAGACAGACTTTCAAGGAGTCAAATTGTCTACTTTCCACCCAAAGAGCGGTGACATCACCCGCAAGTGGTACGTCATCGACGCTACTGATGTGGTGCTGGGCAAGCTCGCTTCCACCGTTGCAGACCTGCTGCGCGGCAAGCACAAGCCACAGTTCGCACCGAACGTTGACGCTGGTGACCACGTCATCATCATCAACGCTGACAAGATCCACGTTTCTTCCACCAAGCGCGGCCGTGAGATGCGCTACCGCCACTCCGGTTACCCGGGCGGCCTGAAGTCCATGACCCTGGGTCAGTCTTTGGACGCCAACCCGGTTCGCGTTATCGAAGAATCCGTTGCCGGCATGATGCCGCACAACAAGCTCTCCCGCGCTTCCATCAAGAAGCTGCACGTCTTCGCAGGCGAAGAGCACCCGTACGCCGGCCAGAAGCCGGAAACCTTCGAGTTTAAGCAGGTGGCACAGTAATGTCTGAGCAGAACATCGACAACAACGTAGCCGACGCTGCTGACATCGCTGCAGCAAGCGCCGCTACCGAAGAGTTCACCAACACCATCGGTGATTCCATCGCACCGGCCGAGACCGAAGAGGTCGAGGCTGCCGCTCCGGTACACGAGGGCCCGATCCAGACCGTCGGTCGCCGTAAGCGCGCCGTCGCACGTGTTCGCCTCGTTGCTGGCTCCGGCCAGATCGTGGTTAACGGCCGCGAGTTCGGCGAGTACTTCCCGAACAAGCTGCACCAGCAGGACATCCTGCTGCCGCTGACCCTCCTGGAGCGCGAGAACCAGTTCGACCTCAAGGTCACCGTTAACGGCGGCGGCCCAACCGGTCAGGCTGGCGCCCTGCGTCTGGCTATCGCTCGTGCACTGAACATCTACAACCCGGCTGACCGCACCGCCCTCAAGAAGGCTGGTCTGCTCACCCGAGATGCTCGTGCAGTTGAGCGTAAGAAGGCTGGTCTGCACAAGGCACGTCGCGCACCGCAGTACTCCAAGCGTTAATCTCGCTTCTACTGCGCGCGCAAGCGCAACGCAAAGCCGCTGCTTCCTTTGGGAGGCGGCGGCTTTCGTCGTTTTGAGCTTCGGCAGGGGAGAACGACACCTCTGCATGGTAGTACCATATGCGGTACTGATTAGTTGTGGGTAGCAGCGTAGAAGAAATCTTGGCCAACAAGAAAAGAAGTCCAGCAAAAGCCACCTTTTCGGAACTTCTTCAAGCTGTACAAATGCTTCAAACCGAGCAAGAAAGAAGATAAAAATGGACGTCAGCAAATACACCTATCAAGTCTTCTGGTCTGAAGAGGACAATGAGTTCGTGGCGACGGTTGCCGAGTTTCCTTCACTATCGTGGCTGGATTCTGATCGTAGCTGTGCAGAGCAGGAACTTCTGAAGTTGGTCGCGGAAGTAGTAGAAGATATGCAGGTTTCAGGGGAAGTCATCCCACAACCGCTGGGGGCTCGTTCATATTCGGGAAAATTCAACGTTCGAACCTCTCCGTCGCTGCATCGCAAACTAGTAATGGAAGCTAGGACGGAAGGAATTTCACTCAACGCATTGATAAACCAGAAGCTTGCCTCCGCCTAGACCGCCCCAACATGCAATCGATGGGCACAGGAGTGCATAATTGATTGCATGACTCGACTTTTTGGAACCGATGGCGTTCGCGGCCTCGCGAACAAGAAGCTGACCCCAATTCTGGCCTTGCAACTAGGCCAGGCCGCTGCAGAGGTATTTACCGCCAAGCGCGAATCCTATGAGCGCCAGCCGCTGGCCATTATTGGCCGCGACCCGCGTGTTTCTGGCGAGATGCTGGATGCAGCGATTGCGTCCGGGCTGGCTTCCCGCGGCGTGGACGTGGTGCGCGTGGGCGTGCTGCCGACGCCGGCGATTGCCTACCTGACGGATGACTATGGTGCGGATTTGGGCGTGATGATTTCCGCCTCCCACAACCCGATGCCAGACAACGGCATCAAGTTCTTCTCCGCAGGTGGTAAGAAGCTACCAGACGAGGTAGAAGATCAGATTCAGGCCACCATGGAAAACCTCACCGAGGATGGCCCGACCGGCACCAAGTTGGGCCGCATCATCTCGGAGGCTCCGGACGGACGCGAGCGCTACCTCAACCACTTGAAGGAAGTGGTCTCCACCGACCTGGGCGGCATCAAGGTGGTCGTAGACACCGCCAATGGTGCGGCTTCCAAGGTTGCTCCGATCGCCTACGAGGCGGCTGGCGCAGAGGTTATTGCTATCCACAACAAGCCGAATGCCTTCAATATCAATGAGGACTGCGGTTCGACGCACATTGAAAAGGCACAGGCGGCCGTCGTCGAGCATGGCGCCGATCTGGGCTTGGCGCACGATGGCGACGCCGACCGTTGCCTGGCTGTGGACGCCGAGGGCAATGTTGTTGACGGTGACCAGATTATGGCCCTGCTGGCCGTAGGCATGAAGGAGGATAATGACCTGCGCTACAACACTCTGGTAGCAACCGTCATGTCTAACCTGGGCCTGAAGCTAGCCATGCAGGAGCAAGGCATCGAAGTGCGCCATACCGCAGTAGGCGACCGCTACGTACTGGAAGAGCTCAACCGCGGCGATTTCTCCTTGGGCGGCGAGCAGTCTGGTCACGTCGTGTTGCCAGATGATTGCACGACTGGCGACGGCACGCTTACTGGCCTGTCCATCATGGCGCGCATGGCCAAGTCCGGGAAGTCCCTAAAGGAATTGGCATCGGTGATGACCGTGCTGCCGCAGGTCCTCATTAACGTGCCGGTTTCTGATAAGGGTGTCATCATGGACGCCCCCGAAGTACAAGAAGCCATTGCCCAGGCCGAGGAAGAACTCGGCGAAACCGGCCGCGTCCTGTTGCGTCCCTCCGGCACCGAGGAGGTTTTCCGCGTCATGGTGGAGGCTGCCGATAAGGAGCAGGCACGCAAGGTTGCCGGGAGGCTTTCCGCCATCGTTTCCTCGGTCTAGCGCAACTGCCGGGTGCGGAAGAATTTTGGCATCCTAGGGAACCATTTGGCGCAATCCCCAGTCCAATGAAGGTGAGAACTTTTACCGCATATGGATTTGGGGGAATACACCAGTGTCTGAGGTTTTTCTTCGCCCCTTGGAGGCGATGTCCGCACTACGGCAGGTCGTAGCCGATAACGACGAACAACGCGATGCTCACCGGGCCGAGGTGCCGGATTTTCCGGTGGCCGCGGCTGGACGCAACTTTGGCGGCCACGGTGAGCGCATTCGTGATGTCTTGGCGCGCATCCATGAGCGCGGCGGGCAGAGGTTGGATAATTTATCCGCCACCGCCCACGCCGCCCATGAACAGGTGCGCGCCATTGCTGATTTTGATGAGTCCTTCGGCAGCTCCTTTGCACGCGGCGGGGAGGCGGACAGCAAGTGAGTACGCTGACAAAATCCCTGTTGGGGGACTATTCCAACGCGATTTCCCAATTCCAGTTCGCATGCTTGGGAAGCTACTCGGGCCCCAGCATGCCGATGAACCTACTGGGAGAGCTAGTCGGTGCGGTGGATGGCATCGCGCCCGAAAACCTGGTGAAAAACACCGTTGCGGCCGTGGGCGGCAACCGCCCGCAGGGAGGCGGTGCTGGACTAGCGGGCTATTTGCAGCAAGATGATTCCGAGGTTGCTCAAGGCGCCATGCGCGAGCACCTGTGCGGCGTGCAGGAAGACTTCGACATTGACCGCCAGGATGCCGCCCATCTCACCAGTTCGGCGGAGCAGTGCTCGGGCGCTATTGCCGACGTCGTCGATGTCTCCGACACCGCCCTTACCGAGCTCATCTCTGCGGTCATCCCACTGCTGAATATCTTGTCCATGGTGGCTACCAAGCACCCCCTGGCCAGGTTTATCATCCCGATTCTTTCCACCATTGGCGGGCGCGTTATCGAAGAGACGAATCACAATATCGCTAGCACCTGCCGTGACCGCGATGATGCGATTGAGTCCTGCTATAACGAGTTTGAATCGCGCTGCGAATGCGTCTGTGAGCGCCCAATGCCGGAAGAATGCCCGACGCCAGCTAAACCTACAGATGACGCCTGCCCCGCACCGGTAGAACAATGCCCGGAGACTCCTACTCCCACTAAGCCGATGCCGAAGGAAGAGTGCCCGCCCCCGCCCTCGCAGCCCACCGAGCCGGCCCAGGTGGAGTGCCCACCAGAGCCCAAGCCCATGCCGGAGCCTGACTCAAAGCGAGAATCGAGCCAGACGACTTCCGCGCCGCCACAGCCGACGCCTCCTTCGCCACCACCCGTCCCGCCAAAGGAATGCCCCGAGCCCGAGCCGGAGCAATCCTCCAAGACGGAAGTGCACACGGAGACCACTGCAGAACACGGTCTCGGCTGCCACTGCAATGAGTGCACCGAGCAACCATTTACCGAGCGACCAGCGCAGTCCCAGCGCGAAGTAGAGATAACCAAGCCGGCACAGGCAGAGATCATTCCGCCGCAGGAGCCGCCAGAACAGCCACAGCAAGTAGAAGAACCGTGCCCGGAACCTGAACCTCAGCCTGAGCCGAAACCTAAACCAGACATGGATACGGAACCCGCTTCTGGATCGGGCGCAGGCGAGGAAACGCTCTGCCCGGAAAATACCGCGGAAAGTACCGAAGAATGTGTGGAAACGACCCAAACCAGCTCAGAAGGCTGTGAAATTGAATCCTCCTGCAGCGGCAGCCTCGGCCTGGTAGGGGCCGGAATCGCTTTAGTAGGCGTGGGCCTCATTGTGGAAGGCGCCGCGCAGTGCCTGGAGCACATGTCCGAGGCGGATTGCCCGGTGCAAGAGCCCGAACCGGACCCCGTCCCTGAGCCTGAGCCAGAGCCAGAACCTGATCCCTGCCCGGACCCTAAGCCTGAGCCCGAACCGGAGCCGGAGCCAGCTGGTGATGATGGCGTAATGGCGCCGCCTCCTGAGCTGTCTCAGGTAGAGGAGCCAACGCCGCCACCAGAAAAGGTGGCACACCTCCAGGCGGCCGGTCCAGCAGAGGCACCGTCACCAGCCCCTGCTCCGGCTCCTGAACCAGCACCGGCACCGGAGCCGGCCCCGGCACCGCAGCCGGCTCCAGAAGAAGCGCCAGCACCGGCACCAGCGCCGCAGCAGGAGGCGGCACCGGCGCCAGAAGAACCAACCATTAAGGCACGAAAGGCAGGTCAGTGGTAATGAATAACGACTTCGCAGAATTTGCGCAGGGCTTTCGGGAAAGGACGGCTAAACGCCTGCTGGAATTTGAAAAAACGCTGGCGAAAGCGCAAGACGAGCTAGAAAAGTCTGCGGATAAAGCCATGCAAGAGGCGCGAAGGGAGAAGGGGCAGGTGGGGCGTCGGCAAGCGGCGGCGGTGCCAAGGCCACGATATGGCGCTGCCCCGGCGCGCTCAAGGAACGCGTCGGGGCAGGTGCAATCTGTGCTGCGGCGGGGCTAATACCTTAGGCGTCGCGGGTGACGCCGGCGCGCTCGGCCAAGTCCTCGCCTACGAGGCTTTCGACCTTCTTGGCGCTCGCCTCTGGATCCGCAAAGGCGTCATAGGTGGAATCGCCATTGAGGGTGGCCAGCAGGAAGCCGGTGACCAAGCCGCGGGCGATTTCGGTAGGGCCGGACTGGAAGGCGGCGGTGCCGATGGCCAGCTTGCGCAGGCGATCTTCGGTAAAGCCGGCGTGGCTGCCCTTGTCGATGGCGCGGAAGCAGACTGGGCCATTCCAGTTATGGGCCAGCTTGGCGGGGTTGCCGGCATTGAAAATGTCTTCCTGGCCGGCACCAATGACCAAGCCCGGGGTAGTAATGCGGCGGGCTGCCTGCACCGCAGACGGCGCGGTGATGGAAGGGTAAATCGCGGCGACGGCGGCGACCTTCTGGTTATCCAAGGCGCCAAGCACGGCCGTGCCACCACCCATGCCGTGGCCAATCATGCCGAGCTTGCCCGGGGAGACCGTAATATTGCCAGCGCCAAGCTTTACCCCAGCGGCAATCTGCAGCGCGGATTCCATATCCGCGGCCAGGTTGCGGTGGTTAGGGAAGGGGCCGGTCTCGGAATCGGGGGCTACCACGACGATGCCCCAGCTAGCCAGGTGGCGCAGGGTGGCGTGGTAATCCTTAATCTTGTGCATCCAGTCATGGCCAAAGGCCACGGCGGGCAGGCTTTGGCCCTCCGCAGGGGTATAAACCTTGCCGGTGACTCCGGCATAGTCAAGGTCGCCAACCAAAACTCGGTTGCGACCGCGCTTCGACAACGTTGCTAGATGTTTATTCAAATTCGCAGACACGCATTCAAGGATAGATGAAGATCACCCGCTAGGCGGGAAAGGGTGCGGGTTTATCTGAGAAATGTCTGCGTAGTACCCAGCCGAGCCGCGGGTGTGGTGGAAAGGCTTTCCTAAGCCCCTCCTAACTTGCGCGCCTTTGCGCAGGGGAGTGCAATGTGTGGGCAACTACATACTCTATTTATTTCTGGGAAGGCGGGCTGCGGTACATGACTACCGGCGTCGTTGATGTAGAAGAACTTTCTACTCGTTATGGGATGGAGGTAAAGACCGAGGTCATTGACCGCGTGGCACATGCCTCCGATGCCTCGCATTACCTGTACACCCCTAAGGCGGTCATTGAGGCCCGCTCGGCCGAGCACGTGGCCGCCATCTTCCGCGCGGGCCGGCAGCAGAATGTTCCGGTCACCCTGCGCTCCGGCGGTACCTCCCTTGCCGGCCAGGCTTCCGGCGATGGTTACCTGGTGGACGTGCGCAAGCACTTCCGCGGCATCGAGGTGCTGGATGAGGGCAAGCGCGTGCGCGTCCAGCCCGGCGCCACGGTGCGCCAGGTCAACGCCCGCCTGGGCCTGCGCAACCGCAAGCTCGGCCCGGATCCGGCCAGTGAATCTGCCTGCACCATCGGTGGCGTAGTGGCCAATAACTCCTCCGGCATGGCCTGCGGTACCGAGCTCAATACGTATAACACTCTGGAATCGCTAACCTTCGTGCTGCCTACCGGCACCGTGATCAATACCGCCGATGCGGATGCAGACCGGCAGTTCCAAGAGCAGGAACCGGAGCTGGTGGAAACGCTCACCCGCCTGCAGCGTCGCGTGCGCGATAACCAGGAGTCCGTGGACATCATCCGCCGCCACTTCCAGCTGAAAAACACGATGGGCTATGGCCTCAATTCCTTCCTGGATTTTGATAGTCCGGTCAAGCTCTTTGAGCACCTGCTCATCGGCTCGGAGGGAACCCTGGCCTTCATTGCAGAAGCGGTATTCCGCACGGTGCCGATTTCCAAGCTGACCACCACCACGGTGGCTGTCTTTGATGACCTCACCGCCGCCACCAAGTCCCTGCCGGCCCTGCTAGATACCGGGGCGGCCACCCTGGAGCTAATGGACTCTGCCTCGATCCGCGTAGGCCAAGGCTTTGATAAGGTCCCGCAGGCCATCACCGGATTCGATGTGGACAAGCAGGCCGCACTGCTCATTGAGTACCATGCCGACGCGGAAGAAGAACTGCGCGAGAAGGAAGGCAAGGGCTCGCAGCTCCTGCGCGAGCTGCCGCTGCAATCGCCGGCTGCCTTCTCGGCCGATGCCGCTTCGCGCAATACCGCATGGAGCTTCCGCAAGGGCCTGTATGCCCAGGTCGCTGAGGCGCGCCCGTCCGGTACAACCGCGCTTTTGGAAGACATCGTCGTGCCCGTGGGGGACTTGGCTGATACCTGTTCTTCCCTGCAGGAACTCTTTGCCCGCTATGGCTATGACGACGCCGTTATCTTCGGCCACGCTAAGGACGGCAATATCCACTTCCTGCTCACGGACCGCTTTGAAGGCGATGACGCTATCGGTCGGTATAACGACTTCAACGAGGGCATGGTGGACTTGGTTCTCTCGGCCGAGGGCAACCTCAAGGCCGAGCACGGCACCGGCCGCGCCATGGCGCCGTATGTACGCCGCCAGTATGGCGACGAGCTTTACGCGGTCATGCAGGAACTCAAGCGGGCCTGCGATCCCAGCAACACGATGAACCCGGGCGTCATCTTGGACGATGACCCCGATGCGCACATCAAAAACATCAAGCTCAACCCCACCGTGGAAGAGGAAGTGGACCGCTGCGTGGAGTGCGGCTACTGCGAGCCGGTCTGCCCGTCGCGTGATCTCACGCTTACCCCACGCCAACGCATTGTGGTGCGCCGCGCCCGCAAGCGCGCGGAAGAAGCCGGCGATAGCCAGCTCGTAGCCGAGCTGGATGAGGCCTATGAATACATGGGCATCGAGACCTGCGCGGTGGATTCCATGTGCCGCACCGCCTGCCCGGTAGGTATCGATACCGGCAAGTTCATCAAGCGCCTGCGCCGCGAGGAGGCCCAGCCGGCGCAGCAGAAGCTGTGGGGCGCTGCCGCCAAGAATTGGCAGGTGGTTAGCCAAGGCGCCGGGCTGGCGCTCACCGGCGCGCACCTGCTGCCCACCGAGCTGGTCAAGAAGGTCACCGATGTGGGCCGCAGCCTCATCGGCACCGATAACCTGCCGCAGTACCAGCCGGAGCTGGGCAAGGGCGGCAAGTCCCGCGGCCGCTTGGCCGGGCGCGTGGGTGACCGCTACGCGCAGACCACCGGAATTTACCTGCCAGCCTGCGTGAACACCATGTTTGGCCCGCAGGGCGGTGGCAAAGGCACTACCGATTCCTTCGTGACTCTCTTGGAGCGCGCCGGGGTAGCGCTGGAGGTTCCGGAGGGCATCGACAAGCTCTGCTGTGGCACCCCATGGGCGTCCAAGGGCATGCAGGCCGGCCACGATGCGATGGAGCAGCGCGTGCGCGATATCGTCATGGAGGCCACCGATGGTGCGCGCCTGCCGGTCATCGTGGACGCCAGCAGCTGTACCGCCGGATTCAAGGACATGTTGGAGTCGGTAGGCATTACCGTTCTTGACGCCATTAGCTTTACGGCCGATACCCTCCTGCCGCAGCTTGCGGTCAAGAACCCCGCGGCTTCCGTGACCGTGCACCCCACCTGCTCTGCCTTCCAGCTGGGCATGATGGAAGATGTGGAGAAGGTAGCCCGCGCCGCCGCGGCCGAGGTACACATTCCCACTGACTGGAATTGCTGTGGCTATGCCGGCGATCGCGGCATGCTCCACCCGGAGCTAACCGACGCCGCAACGCGCGCCGAAGCAGCGCAAGTCAAGGAAATCGGGGCGCAGTATCACGCCTCGACCAACCGCACCTGCGAGCTCGGCTTGACCCGTGCTACCGGCGAGGATTATCACCACATTCTGGAACTTTTGGAGCAGGCGACGCGCTAGTTTTCCCAGCGCACTAGCGGGCGGGGCGCTATGCCCCCGCTTGCCGACGCCCCGCCCGCCTAGAGGTTTCTTCCCCGTGCTGTAAAATCAGCAACCATGTGTGGAATTGTTGGATATATTGGTCACGCTGGTGGTGACCGTGATTACTTCGCCCTCGACGTAGTCTTGGAAGGGCTGCGCCGTTTGGAATACCGCGGCTATGACTCCGCTGGCGTAGCAATGTACGCCGATGGGGACATTAGCTGGCGCAAGAAGGCCGGTAAGGTCGCTGCGCTGGATGCTGAGATTGAGGCCCGCCCGTTGCCAGACTCCGTGCTGGGCATTGGCCATACCCGCTGGGCTACCCATGGTGGCCCTACCGACCTGAATGCGCACCCGCACGTGGTCGATGGCGGCAAGCTGGCCGTGGTGCACAACGGCATCATTGAGAACTTTGCCGAGCTCAAGTCCGAGCTTTTGAACAAGGGCTACAACTTCGTTTCCGAGACCGACACTGAGGTTGCCGCTACGTTGCTGGGCGATGTCTTCCACAACGAGGCCGCTGGTGACCTCACCAAGGCAATGCAGCTGACCTGCTCCCGCCTCGAGGGCGCATTCACCCTGCTGGCCATCCACGCCGAGCAGGCCGATCGCATCGTTGCCGCTCGCCGCGACTCGCCGCTGGTTATCGGCCTGGGCGAGGGCGAGAACTTCCTCGGCTCCGACGTATCTGGCTTCATCGATTACACCAAGTCCGCCGTGGAGATGGACAACGACCAGGTCGTGACCATCACCGCCGACGAGGTAGAAATCACCGATTATGCGGGCAACCCTGCACAGGGCAAGCCTTTTGAAATCAAGTGGGATGCCGCCGCTGCCGAAAAGGGTGGCTTCGATTCCTTCATGGAAAAGGAAATCCACGACCAGCCCGCCGCTGTGCGCGATACCCTGCTCGGCCGCTTCGATGAACAGGGCCAGCTGGCTCTCGATGATCTGCGCATCGATGAGACCGTGTTGAAGTCCATCGACAAGATCATCGTCATCGCTTGCGGTACCGCCGCCTACGCCGGCCACGTGGCACGCTATGCCATCGAGCACTGGTGCCGCATTCCTACCGAGGTCGAGCTCGCCCACGAGTTCCGCTACCGCGATCCGATCGTGAACGAAAAGACCCTCGTCGTCGCCCTGTCCCAGTCCGGCGAGACCATGGATACCCTGATGGCCGTGCGCCACGCCCGCCAGCAGGGCGCCAAGGTTATTGCCATCTGCAATACCCAGGGCTCGTCCATTCCGCGCGAATCCGATGCCGCGCTCTACACCCACGCCGGTCCGGAAATCGCCGTGGCCTCCACCAAGGCCTTCCTGGCACAGATCACCGCCACCTACCTGCTTGGCCTCTACCTGGCCCAGCTGCGCGGCAACATGTTCGCCGATGAAATCCAGAGCGTTCTCGCTGAGCTGCGCCACATGCCGGACAAGGTCCAAAACGTCATCGACGAAGAGGACCAGGTGGCCAACCTGGCCAACTCCATGAAGGATGCGGAATCCGTGCTCTTCCTGGGCCGCCACGTCGGCTTCCCTGTAGCTCTTGAAGGCGCGCTCAAGCTCAAGGAGATCGCCTACCTGCACGCCGAGGGCTTTGCCGCCGGCGAGCTCAAGCACGGCCCGATTGCACTGATTGAGGAAGGCCAGCCGGTCTTCGTTATCGTGCCGTCCCCGCGCGGCCGCGACTCCCTGCACTCCAAGGTCGTTTCCAATATCCAGGAGATCCGCGCCCGCGGTGCCATCACCATCGTGATTGCGGAAGAAGGCGATACCGCCGTGGAGGATTACGCTAACCACGTCATCCGCATCCCGAAGGCGCCGACCCTCATGCAGCCGCTGCTGGCCACCGTGCCGCTGCAGATCTTCGCCGCCCATGTAGCAAAGTCCAAGGGCTACGACGTTGACCAGCCACGTAACCTGGCCAAGTCCGTGACCGTGGAGTAATCCACGCCGAACGGTACTAGTTAAGCCCCCTTACTTGCCGCGTTTCTTGCGTGGGAGGTAAGGGGGCTTTGGCATTTCTTTGAAGCTTGAATCTGTTATGCTATTGGGAGCAATTGTTGTCGGTGAAAGGAGTAGGCAGTGCTCATCCGTCGTGTTTTTGCGTAAAACACTAAAGAAAGAACGGATTTAAGCATGCCTATTTTATTGAACGACCTTTCCCTAGTATGGCCCGATGGTACAACCTGCTTCAGTGGCCTAAACGGTGCCTTTTCTGGCCCTTTAACTGCGCTGATTGGGGATAATGGTGCAGGAAAGACAACTCTGTTAAACGTCATCCTTGGCAAAATCTTGCCTACTGCTGGAACGGTGGAAAAGCCGGAATCGATAGCGTACCTGCCACAAGACCTTGCTTGGAATGAAAATGATGTAGTAGCAGACATCTTCGGTGTCACCCAAGTGCTCACGGCGATTTCCGCAGTCGAAGCCGGTGAGTATGAACCAGAACTCTATGAGTTAATTGGGGAGCAATGGGACGTCGGCGAGCGCATTGCCGCTGCCCTTTCCGCCGCCGGATTGGATATCCCGTTGGACCGCCCTATCAAAAGCCTCTCTGGAGGTGAAGCGGTCCGCGTCGCTTTGGTGGCGGTGTTCTTGTCTGAGCCGGATTTCATTATCCTCGATGAACCGACCAATAACCTCGACGGAACTGCTAAGAAGCATCTGAAAGATATGTTGGTAAATGCCACGGCGCCGGTGCTAGTGGTAAGCCATGACAAAGACCTGTTGGATGTAGTTTCCGAGGTAGCGGAATTAAGGGATGGAAACCTACGCTTCTTCCAAGGCAACTATTCCGACTACCTAGCCACGATTAATGCAGAGCAGGAAGTAGCTCAAAAAGCAGTATCTACCGCCAAGGCGACTTATAAGCAGCAACTCCGCGAACGACAAGCAATGCAGACACGGATTGCGCGTGATGCGCGCCGTGGAAAGAAGTTCGCGGAGTCGAAGCGCAAACCAGGCATGACGATGAAGCTTGATAAGCAGCGATCCGAAAAGACGGCATCGCGCAGAGCGCAGATCCATTCAGGCGCAGTTGAAGCGGCCCAACGCTCTTTAGCTCGAGCTGAGCGAAACATACGAGATGATGATTCGGTCTATATCGAGCTGCCACAAACTGAGCTGCCGGAAGGAAAGCGGGTTATTTCGATTCCCGGGCTGACGATTGTCGGCCCAGAACGGGTGCGCTTGTCAGGACCAAATGGAAGTGGCAAGACCACGCTCTTAAACCGAATTAACTCCGGTGAGGCGGGCTACGTGATCGGCAACTCGGGGTATTTGCGTCAACGAATTGGATTAGATCCTTCTCTAAGCGTATGGGACGTGGTTACCAACGCGAATCCACGAGAGGATCCGCAGTTCATCCGTGATCAGCTAGCTCAGTTGTTATTTCAATCTGACTCGGTTCATGCGTTGACAGGGACCCTCTCGGGAGGCGAAAGATTTAGGGCGGAATTCGCCAGAGTGCTCTTAGCGGATCCGGCGCCGCAATTGCTAATGCTCGATGAGCCGACTAACAACATCGATATTTCAACTGTTGATTGGTTGGTCTCAGTCTTGAAAAACTATCGGGGCGCATTGCTAGTGGTGAGTCATGATGAAGATTTCTGCTCGCGGATAAAACTTACGAGGCAAGTTTCTATAGAGGACATTGGATGAGCCGACTCCAAGGTGGAGGTATCGCGAGTCAGTGCGCCACACCCTGCCCGAATTCAGCCCAAGGGTGAGCAGTGGCACAATGGTGGGCATGCTGAAAACCACGATTGATCTCTCCGCCATTGCGCACAACGTCCGCCTCATCAAGGAAAAGGTGGGGCCTGAGGTCAAGCTCATGTGCGTGGTCAAGGCCGATGCCTATGGGCACGGCGCGGCCAAGGTTGTGCCGGTGATGGCGCGTGCCGGCGCGGATTGCTTTGGCGTGGCCACCTTGCGGGAGGCGGTGGACCTGCGCCGCGCGGGCGTGGATGCGCCCATCGTGGCGTGGATTTGGCAAACAGACGAAATCCTCGAAGAAGCCTTGGCCAATGGAATCGAGGTAGCGGTCAACTCCCTTGAGCAGGCACATAAGCTGGTCAAGGCCGATTTTCCTGCTGAGGTGTACATCAAGGTGGAAACCGGCATGCACCGCTCCGGTGTGGATGAAGAGGATTGGGCAGAGACCTTTAAGGTGTTGCGCGATGCCCCGCACATCAAGGTGCTCGGGCTCATGTCCCACTTTGCGTGCGCCGATGAGCCGGATAATCCGCACAATGACGCCCAAGAGGAGGCGTTCCGCACGGCCCTGCAGCTCGCGCGTGAGATTGGTTTGGAGTGTCCAGTCAATCACCTGGCCAATTCGCCCGCAGTGTTGACACGTCCGTCCTCTTATTTCGAGCAGGTGCGCGTAGGCGCCGCCTGCTATGGCTTGGAGCCTATTGAAGGACGCGAACACGGCTTGCGCCCGGCCATGACCTGGTCCGGGCAGATTTTTAATGTCAAGCCCATTAAACCGGGTGAGGGCACGTGCTACGGATTGACCTGGAAGGCGGATAAGTCGGGATTTTTGGCCACAGTGGACTGTGGCTATGCCGATGGCCTGCCGCGCGGCTATCAGGGCGACTTGCACGTGGGCATTGGTGGGTACCTTTACCCGCAAGTAGGCCGTATCTGTATGGATCAGATCGTGGTGGACTTAGGCGAGAACCCGCATGGCGTGGACACGGGGCAAGACGCCGTGATCTTTGGCAACGGGGGAGTATCGGCCAGGGATCTCGCCGCTGCCGCAGGAACCATTAACTATGAGGTGGTGTGCCTGCCCGATGGCCGCACCGAACGCGAATACATAGGAGAAGATGATGCGCAGTAGTTTTCCGGAATCCGGCAGCCGTGACCTATCCACGGTGGAGGAAACCTATGCCTTTGGTGAAGAGCTGGGTGCGGCGCTTGAAGCCGGCGATGTAGTGATCCTGGATGGGCCGTTGGGGGCGGGGAAGACGACGCTAACGCAGGGCGTCGCCAAGGGCATGCAGGTCAAAGGGCGAGTTACTTCGCCGACCTTTGTTATCGCCCGCGTGCACCGCTCAACGGTGGGCGGACCGGACCTTGTGCACGTTGATGCCTACCGCCTGCTCGATGAAGGCGGCGCTAATTCTGGGGATCCGCTAGGGGAGCTCGACGCGCTGGATCTGGACACGGAGCTAGAGGACGCCGTGGTTATTGCCGAATGGGGCGGGGGACTAGTAGAGCAGATTGCGGAGCGCTACCTATTTGTCAGTATCGACCGCGAGCCGGCAGAGTATGCCGGCGCAGACGAAGATGTTCGCCGCTTCACATGGTCTTGGAAAAATGGTGTATAGCACATCTCTGTATATAAAAGTGATTTAAGTGATGAATATCCCAGACCGCTGATTTGATCCGGGTATAACCACTACGTAATTCTATTATGGTGTTGAATTTTCTCGCCTCAAGTCCTTTGCTATCTCTCTTCGTCATCATGGCGGTGGGTCTAGCGATTGGCAAGATCAAGATCTTCGGCATCTCTCTCGGTGCCGCGGCCGCGATGTTTGTGGCACTGGGTCTATCTACTGCCAATCCTGATATCCAAATTCCGCCGCTGGTCTATCAATTTGGCCTGGCGATCTTCGTTTATGCCATTGGCCTCAATTTCGGGCCTTCCTTTGTCCGTGAGTTTAAAACCCGCGGCTGGAAGCTCACCGTCTTTATGCTGGGCATGCTGGTTATTTTGGTCGCCGTTGGCTATGGCCTTATCCGTGCCTTTGGCATGAGCGTGCCAGAGGCTGTCGGTATGTTCGCCGGTTCGCTCTCCTCCACGCCGGGCATGGCTGCCGTGGTGGAAATGGTGGGCGATTCCACCCCGGTCGTCGGTTACTCCTTGGCCTACCCAGGCGCGGTGATTGGCGCGATTCTCGTCGCCGCCATCGGCGCCAAGGTTGTCAAAGCCAACCATGAGGAAGATGCCCGCGCAGAGGGCATGATTCCCGCCGAGCTCGTAGCCAAAGGCGTGCGCCTGACCAAGAACTTCAATGACACCGCTGGCCATATCTACCGCGTTACCGGCCAAACCGTAGTGGCTACTCGTATCATCTCCGATGAGGAGCGCCACCGCCTCGCAGTCCCGGAAATGCCACTGTGCGAGGGGGAGGCCTACCTGCTCAACGGCTCCGAAGAGGCCGTCGATAAGGCCATTGAGGTCTTGGGTGAGGAACACCCGGTGGAGCTGACCGAGGACGCTGGGCTTAAATACACCCGCGTTACCGTGTCCAACCCGGAAATTGCCGGTAAGTCCATCCGCGAGATCAAGGCCCTCGACCACGGCTTTATCATCGCTCGTATCCGTAAGGGCGATAAGGACCTCGTCCCGCACCCAGACACTGTGCTCAACTACTCGGATCGCGTTCGCGTGGTCACCAGCCCGAGCCGCCTGCCGTACGTGCGCAAGTACCTCGGTGACTCTGAGGCCGCGTTGGGTAATGCGGACCTGCTGTCCATGGCTATCGGCCTGACCTTGGGTATGCTGCTTGGCCTCATTCCGATTCCGATGCCGGGTGGTTCTACCCTGCAGCTGGGCTTCGGTGGCGGCCCCGTGGTCGTCGGCCTGCTCTTGGGCTACCTCAACCGTACCGGCCCGTTGAACTGGCAGATGCCCTTCCAAACCCGTGAGACCTTGTCCAATATGGGCCTTACCTTGTTCCTGGCTGGCGTGGGTACCTCGGCCGGCGCCTCCTTCCGTGATGCCCTGACGGATCCATCCTCCCTGACCATCATGGGCGTGGGCCTTATCATTACGCTGGTCTCCGCCATCTTGATCGGCGTCATCGGCATGCTGGTGCTCAAGCTGAAGTGGGACGAGGCCATGGGCTGTGCGGCTGGCATGACCACCAACCCGGCAGTCTTTGCCTACATTCGTGATCAAACCGGCACCGAGCTGGCCGGCCGCGGATGGGCCACGGTCTATCCCACCACAATTATCGGCAAGATTATTGCCTCGCAGGTATTGCTCCTGTTGTTGCTATAGCGGCAATATCTCGCGTTAATTACTCACCCACAGGGTCGCACGCCTACACTGGCAGGCACTACCCTGTGGGTTTTGTGTTGCGGTTAACCAGGTAGCATCGGTTGCCAGTATTACCGCCGCCCGCCTGAAACTTAAACATTTTTCAAGGAGCCATACTCACCCCATGACTAAATTCGCTCGCAACCTCACTGCCGTCATCATCGCCATCTTTATCGTTGTCATGATGGTTCTTCTTGCCTCCTCCACGCTGCGCGAGGATAACCACTTGGAGGGAAACCTCTCCTCCACGCTGGCCAAGGCGCCAAATAACTTGGAGGTCATGACCGTCATGCCCACCGACGTCTATGGCGAGGAATACCCTGCCATTGGTTTCATCTGCCCAGGCATGCGTGAAGACAAGGTTAAAGAGGCACAGATCGATACCGAGAACATCACCTTTGAAGATGGTGCGGTGCCGGAAGGCAAGAGCTACGCGGTAGCCATCTCCCAGAGCGCTAAGCCCTTCATCGAAGAGCTGGATCCGGAAAAGGTCGAGGTGTGCGAGATGATTGACATGCAGATCAAGGCCATGGAGCAGCAGGGCCAGAGCCTTGATGGCGGCGTGCCCATGATCCAGGGCACCCAGCCGCTGGGCTTCCAGCGCGAGGATGGCACCTGGAAGATGGTTGCCTAATGCGCGTCCTCGCGATTGATACGGCTACCACCGCCCTGGTTACCGGGGTAGTGGATACCGTCACCGGGCAGACCACCGAGCGCGTGCTGGAGGATACCCGCGCGCATAATGAACTGCTCATTCCTACCATCACCGAGGTCCTCGCAGAGGCGGGCATGGAGTTTTCCGACCTCGATGCGGTGGTCACCGGTGTGGGCCCGGGGCCATTTACCGGGTTGCGCGTGGGGATGGCGACGGCCTCCGCGCTTGCCGACGCCCTCTCGATCCCCCTCCACGGCATCTGCACCCACGATGCCATCGCGGCCGCCGCCGAGCTCGACGTAGAACCTGCCGCCGCGGCCGACGAAGCGACCGCCTTGGTAGCTACCGATGCTCGCCGCAAAGAGATCTACTGGGCCACTTATCGCGTTACCGACTCCGGTGTGCAGCGCATTTCTGGCCCCGCGGTGACGAAACCGGCCGAACTCGAGGTGGAACTTGCCTCCACCGCCGAGGTCATCATTCCTGACCGCCTTGCTGAGCAACTCCCCGAGAAGCTTGCCACCGTTCCACACCGCGCGGCCCATCCGAGTGCGACGGCCCTCGTTGCCGCGGCCGACCTCGAGGCAGAACCGGCTCCCGTCGTGCCGCTGTACCTACGCCGCCCAGATGCGGTCCCGCCAAAGCAGCAACAGCTTTCTGCCGCCATCCCCAAGGTCGAGCTGTGAAGCTACGCGAGCTAACCCCGGCCGATGCACCTCGGTGCGCCGAGCTGGAAGAGGTCCTTTTCCCAGGCGAAACCCCGTGGTCCAGCCGGATTTTCCGGGAAGAAATGGCCCAGCCCTTCAACTTCTATCTCGGGGTGGAAGGCGCGATCGAGGAACCGGAGCCCGTAAAGCTTTTGGGCTATGCGGGCATCGGCATGATGGGACCGGCCGCGGACCCGGAGTTTGAAATCCACACCATTGGCGTCGACCCCGCCGCGCAGCGCCGCGGCATCGCGCGGATGATGATGGACAATATCTGCCATATCGCGGATCTCAAGGACGCCCCGGTCTTCCTCGAGGTTCGCGTGGGCAATGATCCCGCTATTGGCCTGTATGAGCGCTACGGCTTTGCCAAGCAGGGGATCCGCAAGAACTATTACCAACCTTCCGGGGCGGATGCGCACGTGATGGTGCGCCCGCGTCAGTCCGATCGCCCAGAAGATTAAGGAGCAGTCATGAAGATCATGGGTATCGAGTCCTCCTGCGATGAAACCGGCGTGGGCATCGTCGAGCTGCGCGAGGACGGCCACATGGAGATCATCGCTAACGCCGTTGCTTCCTCCATGGAGCAGCACGCGCGTTTCGGCGGCGTCGTCCCGGAAATCGCCTCCCGTGCCCACCTTGAGGCCATGCCGCAGGTGATGCAGGCGGCGCTGAATGAGGCGGGCATCGAAAAGCCGGATGCCATCGCCGCCACCGTGGGGCCGGGTCTAGCCGGTGCCTTGCTGGTGGGAGCCTCGGCCGCCAAGGCCTATGCCGCGGCCTGGGGCGTGCCTTTCTACGGCGTTAACCACCTGGGCGGCCACGTTGCCGTGGCCAACCTGGAAGGCAAAGAGCTGCCGCACTCGGTGGCCCTCTTGGTCTCGGGCGGGCATACGCAGCTGTTGGAAGTAGAGGCCGTCGGCAAGCCCATGCGCGAGCTGGGCTCTACGCTTGACGACGCCGCCGGTGAAGCCTACGACAAAGTCTCCCGCCTCCTTGGTTTGGGCTACCCGGGCGGTCCGGTGATCGATAAGTTCGCCGCCCGCGGCGAAGCCACCATCGATTTCCCGCGCGGCATGTCCCGCGCCGAGGATCTGCGCGGCCCGCATCGCCACGACTTTTCCTTCTCCGGGCTCAAGACTTCCGTGGCTCGCTACGTGGAGCGCGCCGAAAAGGCAGGGGAGACCATCAGCGTGGAAGATGTCTGCGCCAGCTTCCAAGAAGCCGTGGCCGATGTCCTGACCGCCAAGGCCGTGCGTGCCTGCGAGGACACCGGCGCCCGCGTGCTGCTATTGGGAGGCGGCGTGGCCGCTAATTCTCGACTGCGCGAGTTGGCCGCCGAGCGCTGCGCCGCCGCCGGGGTGGAACTGCGTGTGCCGCGCTTTTCCCTGTGCACCGATAACGGCGTGATGATCGCGGCCATCGGCGCGCAACTCATCCACGAAGGCGCCCGGCCCTCTGGCCTCGGCGTTGGCACCGATACCCAGCTGGATGTGGAAGAGCCGCAGTTAACCTAAAGTTCTTCTCGCTCGCGCTGCAGGCGAGGCATGGGGCCGGTACTCTAAAGAGCGTTCATGCCCTCTTGGCTTTCTGAAGGAGCTTTCTCTCATGACCGTCGGTTTCCTTGTCAACCCTGATCTCACCCGCCGCAAGCTAGAGTTCGAGCTGGAGCACGCCAACCAGTTCTTGGGCGGCACCACCGAGGACCGCGTCTCCGTTGTTTTCCAGGAAGACGGCACCACCTACGCCGCGCTCTACAACCCGGAAGCCAAGGCCGAAGGCGCCGAGCCGAACCCGGTAGCCTCCCTGGCGCGCAACGCAGCCGCCACCGGCAACGCCGCCTTCCTGCAGGACCCCATTCGCTCCATCTGTGGCCCCGTCATTTTCGTTGATGCCGAGGGCGAAGACACCACCATCGATGCCGTTATCGAGTCTGTGGAGCAGGGTATTCGCGCAGTGAAGAACTACCGCGAAGATAACCCGGAGGAATACACCCTCTGGCGCGCGGCCGTTATCAACTCCGATAAGAGCCTCTAAACCCCAGCCCCTCACAGGTAGGGTTCAAGCGCTTTTCGCGCGCCCGTAATACGGTGTTCACATTCTTATGGTGTTCTAGGGAGCCGTACCGCTTCTTCTAAGACTCCAAAGGTGAAAACTGTATGCTTCGTTCATCGCGCTTCGTCGCCTCCTTCGCCACCGCCCTCGCCGTGGGTGGCGCCGCCGCCATCGTGCCCGCCACCCCGGCGCTGGCCGCTGACTCGCCCATCTACCGCACCATCCTGCAACCGGGCGAGGATGAATCCCAGGTCATGGTCACTTGGCGCACCAAGTCCAAGGCAGACGAGGTCCTCGAGGTTACCGGCCCAGAAGGCACCACGACCTTCCAAGCCGACGAGCGCGACTTTGGCGCCTTGCTGTACAAGTCCCAGTTCGCCACCGCCACCGACCTGCAGCCGGATACGGAGTACTCCTACCGCGTCGGCTCCGAGGAAGGCGGCTGGTCCGAACCAGAGACCTTCAACACCGGCTCCAACGGCGATGACTGGTCCTTCCTTACCGTCGCCGACCCGCAGATCGGCGTGGACCTCAAGGTGGATGACCAAGCCGAACAGTGGCGCAAGACCATTGGTCACGCGGCCTCCCACGTGCCGAATGCCAGCATGATCTGGTCCCTGGGTGACCAGGTTGAGGGCTGGGGTGCGCAGGTACCGCAGTACGATGCGTACTTCTCCGCCCCGGAGATCCGTCACATCCCCACCAACACGGTCCCGGGCAATCACGAGACTTATAACCTCACCATGAAGCATCATGATGAGCATTTCTCCAACCCGCATCAGGCGGACGATATCCGCGACCACTACTTCGAGCGCAATAACGTACTCTTCATCGGCCTGGACTCCAATGCTTCTTCCGACGCCGATATCGCCCGCCACGAGCAGTTCCTGCGCGAGGCCATCGAATCCCGCGGCGCGGATAATGACTGGATCGTCGTCGGCATGCACCACGGCCCGTACTCCCAGGGCTCGCATCACTTTGATAAGGACGTCACCAACCTGCGCGAGAAGCTTACCCCGGTGCTGTCTGAACTCAATGTCGATGCCGTGCTCTCCGGCCACGACCACATCTACACCCGCAGCCACCTGATGAAGAACAATAAGCCGGTCCTGCCTGAAAAGAAGCCGCAGCGCGGCGACGTGCTCGAGCCCAAGGATGGCGAGGCGCTGTACCTGACCACCACCACCGCGGGCGGCGGCAAGTACTACGACTTCACCGACGTCAACAATAAGAAGCACAAGGGCGCGCGCATGGAGACCATCGATCCGAAGCTCGCCCACGAATCCACCGCCATGTGGCGCCAGGACTACACCGAGGACTACATGCGCGTGGACGTCTCCGATGACAAGCTCACCTTCACCACCTTCAACGAAGGCGATAACACGCTGGTGGACAAGGTCTCGCTCAAGAAGAAGGACCGCGGCGCTGCGCCTGCCGACGACGCCACCGACCCCGCCGACTCCACCGAGTCCACCGACCCAGACACCCCAGAGGTGCCTAAGGATCCGGAGGGCGGCAGCTCCCTGAGCTCCAGCGATATTTTCGGCGGGCTCAGCTCGAAGAAGTAACTAGCATCGCGCCTGGGTGTGGCGGGTGTGGCTAGCGCTCCGTATGGCGCAGCCACGCCAATACGGCCTTGACCCGCCGGTTGGAATCCTCGGGCCGAAACCCGAGCTTCATAAACACATTGGAGACATGCTTGCTTACCGCTCCGGCGGTAAGAACGAGCGTGTCTTCAATTTCTTTATTGCTCAATCCTTGGGCCATAAGCCCCAGTACCTCCCGCTCGCGGGCGGTGAGCTGGGCTAAACCAGTACGCCGCGCCGACAGCAGCGCAGTGACCACCTCTGGGTCCACCACGGTGCCGCCGCGCGCGACCTCGTCTAGCGTGCGCACGAATTCTTCCACATCAGAAACGCGCTCCTTGAGCAGGTAGCCAAAGCCGCCGTGCTCCAAGAGCCGGTCGAGGTAGCTTGCCGCTACGTATTGGCTCAACACCACCACCGGTTGGGTGGGATTGGCCGCTCGCAGGTCATGCACGGCGCGCAAGCCATCGTCGGTCATGGTCGGTGGCATGCGCACATCGCTGATAATCAGGTCAAAATCTTCCTGCCCGGCAATAGCGCGCAGTTCTTCGGCATCCGTGGCCGCCGTAACGCTGTGGCCCAAGGCGCTAAGTAGCTGCTTGAGCCCCGCGCGCAGCAGCGCGGAGTCTTCCGCCAGTAGTAGTTTCATTCCGCCTCCTTCAGCGGTAATTCGACCTGCAGCCGACCACCGCGTTCGCGCGCAGCCGCGTCATCTGCTGCCGAAAAGTTCACCGTTCCGCCCAGTGCGGCGGCGCGTTCGCGCAGCCCGGCGAGACCGGTGCCCGACCCAGCTAGCTCCTTGTCCGTGTGGCCGAGGTCAGCTCCGGGGCCGGGGCAGGGTCCGGTGCCATTATCAACGATGTCTAAGCGCAGTGTGTCCCCAAAAGCAACTGTTACCGTCGCCTGGGTGGCCGCGCCGTGCTTGGACGCATTGGTAAGCGCCTCGGCTACCGCGTGGTAAGCCAGCAGGGCAGTGGTCTCATCCACGGAGCGTTCGGCGCCTTCGACGTGTAGTTTGGTCTCCAGCCCGGAGTGGGCGAGGAGTTCGTCGAGGGCGGGGATAAGTCCTGCGTCGAAAAGCACCTGCGGGGCAATGCCACGCACCGTCGCCCGCAGGGAGGCTAAGGCCAATGAGGCATTATGTTCCGCATCGGCCAGGGCCGGTTGCGCCTCGGGAGGGGCCTGCAATTTCGCTGCGGCCAAGTTGAGCTTGAGCGCAGTGAGGTACTGCTGCGGGCCATCGTGCAGCTCGCGCTCGATGCGGCGGCGCTCGCCGGAGAAGGCATCGATAAGCGTGGCGCGCGAGGCCGCCAATTCCTCGGCCGAAGGGCTCAACGCCAGCCGGGTCAGCGAGGTAGAGGCCAAGACCAACAGGCGGTTAAGCCCTACCAATAAAGCCACCAGCAACGCCGCGGTAAGCCAGCAGGTAAAGAAAATGAGCGGCCGGTTGGAGGTAGACCACCCGCCAAAGGAGAATTCGGTATTTGGCACGAACGGCGCAATTGCCAGCACGCCCGCCGTAAAGCCCACGGCAGTCCACGCGGCAAAGCAGGCAGCCGAAATCAATAGCTGCACAATAAGGTGATAAAACTGCTGCCAATCAAACCACCGGCCTGCGCGCCGAGGTGGGATCTCCATGCCCATCCACCGCGCACCCAACCGGCCGACAAATTCCGCGGCGCGTCCCACCAGGGGAATCCACGGCAGCATCAGCACCGAAACCACCAACGCCGGGATAAATAGCGCGCCGAGGACGAGGCTCCACGCGCAGGCTTTGAGGGTTCGCATAACCCATGAGCCTAGCCGCCTTACCCAGGGTGGGGCAGTAGAGCTAGCTCTACCATTTTCTGGGCGGCCCACTCCATGTCTTTTTTCTGCGCGGCCGAGTGGAATCAAAGGCATGTTAAAAGCAGATAACCTCAGCAAGCGCTACGGCCGCCGCACCGTGCTCAATCGCGTGAATGTGTCCATCGCCCCAGGCGAATTCGTCGCCATCATGGGGCCTTCCGGCAGCGGGAAAACCACGCTGCTGAACCTGTTATCCGGGCTCGATAAGCCCACCTCCGGCCGAGTCAATGCGCCGGGGCGCAAGCAGCGAGCCTTTGTGTTTCAGGACTATAACCTGCTGGAATCCCTCAACGCGCAGCGCAATGCCACCTTGACCGCGCGCTTTTCCGGCCGGCGCCCTGCACGCGGCCAGGTGGCGGAGGTCTTTGACTCGCTCGGCCTTAGCGGGTTGGAGCGCCGCCTGCCCGCGCAGCTTTCCGGCGGGCAGCAGCAACGTGTGGCCGTCGCCCGGGCACTGCTGGCCCAGGCGCCCTATATCTTCGCCGACGAGCCTACGGGCGCGCTTGACGACGCCACCGCAACCACCGTCCTTTCCCACCTGCGCGCCGCCGCCCGCGATGGAGCCAGCGTGGTCATGGTGACTCACTCGCACCTCGCTGCTGAGGCGGCCGACCGGATCATCTCCTTGGAGGAGGTGGCCCATGCTGGTGTGGCTTAAGGACTTACAGTCCAATTGGCTATCGTGGCTGGCCGTGGCACTGACCCTGGTAGTGTCCTCAGCTTCGTGCACCCTGGCGCTGGCCATGCTGGTGGCTTCCTCCGGGGCCGAAGAAAACCCCGCCGGCCCGGTGGGTGGCACGGTGCTCGGCATGGCCCTGTGCGTGGTGGTGTTGGTGACGCTATCGCAGATGCGCCTTATCATCGCCGAGCGCGAGCCGGTCTACCGCTCCTGGCGCATGGTGGGCATGCCCGGGTGGATGATTGTTGCCTTCATTCTGGGCCAAGTCGCAGCGGTCAGCGCGGCTGCCGGATTTCTCGGCGTGCTGCCGGCCCGCCCTCTGCTTGCCCCGTGCGTGCGCGCCCTGCGCAGCGACGGTATCCCCATGCCGGATATCGCCATTACCAGTCAGGTCACCGCCATTGCGGTAGCCGTCTGCACGTCCGCGGCCCTGGTGGGTGCGCTGCCTCCGCTGCGCCGCGTGTTCCGGCCGCGCACTCCCGCACACCCGGTGTGGCTTCTGGTGAAATTCCTGCTTGCGGCCGCGGCTATCGGCGGCACGGTCTACGGGTGCCTGCACATCGATGACCCGGGTGACCTCTTGTCGGCCGAGATGGGGCTTGTCATCCTCGTCGCCCTCTTCTTACCTTGGCTCATGCCCGGCATCGACCAATGGACCCGCATGGCCGGCATCGCTGGGGCCAACGTGCGGGTGCGCCGGCACTTTTCCACCCCACACATCGTGCCGTGGGTGCTCCTCGGCGGCTTTATCGTCTCCGTCGGCTCGGGCCTGCGCTTTGGGAACGACGCAGGCGCCGGCGGCACCTTGTCCTCGTGGCAGGTCTTCGTCGCCCTTTTAGGGTCGGTCTTTGCCCCCAGCATCGTGGGCGCCGTGCTTACCTCACTGCTGATGCGCGGGCGCATCGCCTCCGATATCCGCGGCCTCACCCTGGCCGGCGCCACCCCCTCAGCCTGGGTGCGCGTGCAAGTAGGGGAGGCGGCGTGCCTTACTCTGACCGCGGCCGGCGTGGTGTGCGCGCTGTGCTTGGCGACGCTCCTCCCTCTCCACCACCTGCTCACCCCACAGGTTTCCTTCGGCCGAACGCTGGTAGACGAGCTGTGGTGGTCGGCCTTCGCCGTGATTTTTGGTGCCATGTTTATCGCCGTGGGCGTCGTCAAGCTGGCGCTAGCCGGCTTCGTCCGCGCCGGGCAACGGGAGCACTGAGGGGATCGCTGAGGGCGTAGAAATGTGGGCCGGGTCATTGTTGAGGGTTAGCAGTCACGAGGGTAGAGTGCTAATCAGGTTGTTTGACCCACAGTTGTTCACCCGCGACGACGGCTGTGCTGGACATCCACAACCGGCACGCGCGCGCTATACCGGCGCGCATACGAACACTACGGAGGAAACATCATGGCAAACATTAAGCCTCTCGAGGACCGCGTCCTCGTACAGATCGTAGAAGCTGAAACCACCACCGCTTCCGGCCTGGTTATCCCGGATTCCGCCAAGGAAAAGCCGCAGGAAGCTACCGTCGTTGCCGTAGGCCCAGGCCGCACCAACGACAAGGGTGAGGTCACCCCGGTAGGCGTCAACGAGGGCGATACCGTGGTCTTTTCCAAGTACGGCGGCACCGAGCTGAAGTACAACGGTGAGGAGTACCTGTTGCTGTCCTCCCGTGACCTGCTCGCCGTCATCGAGAAGTAGGCCCACTTATGGCAAAGCTCATTGCATTCGACCAAGAAGCCCGCGAGGGAATCCAGCGCGGCGTCGATACGCTGGCTGATGCCGTCAAGGTCACCCTCGGCCCGCGCGGCCGCAACGTCGTGCTGTCCAAGGCCTTCGGTGGCCCCACCGTCACCAATGACGGCGTGACCATCGCCCGCGATATCGACATCGAGGAGCCCTTCGAGAACCTCGGCGCGCAGCTGGTCAAGTCCGTTGCGGTCAAGACCAATGACACCGCAGGTGATGGCACCACCACCGCTACCTTGCTGGCCCAGGCGCTCATCTTCGAGGGCCTGCGCAACGTAGCGGCCGGCGCCAACCCGATCGAGCTCAACCGCGGTATCGCGGCGGCAGCCGAAAAGGCCGTCGAGGAGCTCAAGGCCCGCGCCACCGCGGTCAACTCCTCCTCTGAAATCGCCCAGGTAGCTACCGTCTCCTCCCGCGACCCGGAGGTCGGCGAGATGGTTGCCGGCGCCATGGATAAGGTGGGCAAGGACGGTGTGGTCACCGTCGAGGAATCCCAGACCATCGACTCCGCCGTCGACGTCACCGAGGGCATTTCCTTTGACAAGGGCTACCTTTCCCCGTACTTCGCTACGGAGGAAGAGACCTACCACGCCGTGCTGGACGACGCCGCAGTATTGCTCGTCCGCAACAAGATCTCCTCCCTGCCGGACTTCCTGCCGCTGCTGGAGAAGATCGCCGAGACCAACCGCCCGACCCTCATCATCGCGGAGGACATCGAGGGCGAGCCGCTGCAGGCGCTCGTCGTCAACTCCATCCGCAAGGTGCTCAAGGTCGCGGCCGTGAAGGCTCCGTACTTTGGCGAGCGCCGCAAGGGGTTCATGGATGACCTGGCCGTCGTTACCGGCGCTACCGTCATCGACCCAGAGGTGGGCGTCAACCTCAATGAGGCTGGCCTTGACGTGCTCGGTTCTGCCCGCCGCGTGACCATTACCAAGGATGACACTGTCATCGTTGATGGCGGCGGCACCGCTGAAGCAGTAGAGGAGCGCCGCGAGCACATTCGTCGCGACATCGAGCGCACCGATTCCACCTGGGATAAGGAAAAGCTCGAGGAGCGCCTGGCTAAGCTCTCGGGCGGCGTGGCCGTCATCCGCGTCGGTGCGGCTACCGAGACCGAGGTCAACGAGCGCAAGCTGCGCGTCGAAGACGCCATCAACGCGGCCCGCGCGGCCGTCGAAGAGGGCGTCATCGCCGGCGGCGGCTCCGTGCTGGTCCAGATCTCCAAGGAACTCGAGTCCTTCGCCGAGGGCTTCGAGGGCGAGGCTAAGGTCGGCGTTCTCGCCGTCGCCCGCGCCCTGACCCGCCCGGCGTTCTGGATCGCCGAAAACGCTGGCCTCGACGGCGCCGTCGTCGTCTCCCGCGTCGCCGAGATGTCCAACGGTGAGGGCTTCAACGCCAATACTCTCGAGTACGGCAACCTCATCGATAACGGCATCATCGACCCGGTGAAGGTCACCCACTCCGCCGTGGTCAACGCCACCTCCGTGGCCCGCATGGTTCTGACCACCGAGGCCTCCGTGGTGGAAAAGCCACAGGAAGAGCAGCCTGCTGACGCCGGCCACGGCCACCAGCACTAAACGGCTACCAACAAAACCCGCCCCGCTTCCCGCGTGGCGGGTTTTGTTGTACCTAGCTAGGGCCGTGGAATACATCAAGGCACCGCTGATACCGACCCCATTCGCAAGGCCTTCGCCAAGGCCAATGGCATCAAACCCGCACTCTTTTCCGCGCATTCCGAGGGTGCCTGCTCCAAGCGCAGCGGTGTGGGTGCGGTCTACGTGGAGCAAGGCGTGATGAGCGGGTGGACTCCGGCCACACCGTCATCTGCATCGACCACAATCTGGCTGTTCTCGCGCATGCGGATCACGCCATCGACTTGGTCCCCGGCGCCGGTTCGGCCGGCGGCCAGCTGGTCTTTCGTGGCACCCCAGCCGAGTTAGCCGAGCAGAAAGACTCGGTGACGGGGCGCTTTCTTGCCGACGCCCTCGTCTCCCCCTAATCTTCTGCCTTAAGCGTTGACCGGCGCGGCGGCGCGGCGGCGTTGGCGCAGCGCAACGACGCGCTCGGATTCGCTCATTCCGCCCCAGACGCCGTAAGGCTCGGCGGATTGCAGGGCATGCTCGCGGCACAGATCAATGACCGGGCAGGAATTGCAGATGGCCTTGGCGCGGTTTTCGCGCTGGGCGCGGGCACGGCCGCGCTCGCCATCTGGGTGATAAAACACGTCCGAGTTTTCTCCGCGGCAGGCGCCTTGTAGCTGCCAATCCCACAGGTCAGCGGTGGGACCGGGAAGCAAATGAGGCTGAGACACGTTACTTAGCTCCTTTGTAAGGGCGAGAATTCTTGTGTGGCTTCCGCAGTGTTACGGCAAGCAACCTCACGTAGTGTTTCGCGCGTGGGTTAACGATGGGTTACCTATTTTTGACTTTTAGGTATTCTTTCCTTGATCTCCCCTCCGACACCGCGGTTTACCAGCGGAAACAATGAAGGTTAACGGTTTGTGAATTTTCTTCCGCTCGGGTTGCGCACGCGCTGGGGCCGCGCGTTGCCTTTGCATAATCTTCCCGTGTGCCAATATGGTTAGTTACCGGTTTAAAACATGTCAGAGGGTGCATACGTGAGTGATAAGGAACAGGAGCTAGCGGATCTCGTCCCGCATGCCGTCGACGGCAGCCGTCGAGCGCTGCAAGAAGTTCTGCGGATCATTCACCCGCAGGTGCTGCGCTACTGCCGCGCCCGCATCGGTGGCGGCCGCCAACCCACCGCGGAGGATGTAGCCCAAGAGATCTGTCTCGCAGTGGCCACCTCCATTGGCTCCTACGAGGACAAGGGTCGCCCGTTTATGGCCTATGTCTACGGCATTGCGTTCAACAAGGTCACCGATGCCCACCGCGCCATGGGGCGCGATAAGTCCACCCCCACCGAAGAAATTCCAGAAGACTCCGCGCGTGACGCCACCCCTGAAGAGTGGGCATTGGAAGCCGACGGTAGTAACAGAATGCGCGCCTTGCTCGATACGTTAAGTGACAAGGCGAAAAACATCGTGATTCTGCGCGTGTTCAACGGTTTGTCGGCAGAAGAGACCGCGGAAATTGTGGGTTCCACCCCAGGCGCGGTTCGTGTCGCACAACACCGAGCACTCGCTCAATTGCGAAAGACCCTCCAAGCTGCCCAGGAAACTGCGCGCTAAGGGCCTAGCGGCCGACTCTTACAGCAGATATCTCTTAACAGAAAGGAAGGGGGAGAGACACCATCATGGCACCGAAGCACCACGGCGATAATGACGGCCTTGCAGACCAGCTCCAGCCCTTGATAGATGATGATGCATTCCTCACCGAGCTTTCGAAGGGAACTAACCCTTCCGACGGCCAGGATGACCTGGCGGAGCTGCTGCTGGAGTTAAAGGGGGACGTCGATAAGCAGATGCCTCCAGCCCCGCTGGTAGAAGGCGCCGAAGCTGAGCCTGAGGTCATCGACCTAGGCCAGGCCCGCAAGCGCCGCCGCGGCGGCCCGTTCGTACATGGGCTCATCGGTGCGGCGGCCGCAACGCTAGTCATCGCTGGAGCCGGTGGAGCCATGCTGCACGCCGGAACCTTTGATAAGGGCGATAAGACCCGCAACGTAGAGCTGGCCGGCACGCTGGAAGAGATGGAATCTCGCGCGGCCGAAGGTGATATTGAAGGCGCTCGCGAACTGATGAAGGACGCCCGCGCCAAGCTGGATGAGGCCGAAGGCAAAGAAGAAAAGGCCATCGCCGCCAACCGTGAGGCCGATCAAAAACGCTCTGCGCACCCGAAGCCCACCCCGCACACCGTGACGGAGACTGCCACCGAAACCGTGGCGGAAGAAGCTTCGCAACCGGAGCAACAGCCGGAGCAGGTCACCGTGACCGAAACTCAATACGCCACCGAAACCGTGGTGGTCACGGAACAAGTGCAGCCAAACCCGCAGCCCAACCCCAACGTTGAGGATGAGCCGACGACCACCATCGAGTTGGGCCAGCAGCAGTAGAAGCTAGCGGCCCTCTAGGCCATCCAAGTAACCCAAGGCGTAGTCCCAAGGCACGTAGCGGGAGGGATCTGGTTCGGCGCCTGGCTCATGTACCGGCGCTAGCTCGCCTTCAAGGGTGGCGCGCATATTAGCGGCCATAATGTCCCACTCATAAAAGTGGTTTTCTTGGCAATCCTCGCACAGGAAGAAGATGCCATCGATGCCGCGCGGGCCGAGGATGGACGCGAATTTCTGCACCAGCGCGAGGTCGTGGATGATGGCGATCCGGTCGTCGTCGGTAAGCGGCATGACCTGCTCGTCCTCCTCCAGGAAGGAGGCGGGGTCATTCGGATCATCGGCGAAAGGATCGCGGGGCATATTGGCGAAGAAGTTCACGCCTGCGAGCCTATTGAACTTACCCTCCCGAGGCAATTTACGCCCTGCCCAAATGGTGTCGTCGGCCGGCAACGCACTACAGTTAGGTTAGCCGCTAAACCTGTTAAGGAGAGACCTCGATGAGCGAGAACCGTATTCATACTGGTGGAGATGACCCGAACAAGGTAGCCCTGCGCGGCCTGACCTTTGATGATGTGCTTCTTTTGCCCGCCGAATCCAATATCGTGCCTTCCGAGGTCGATACCGGCGCGCAGTTTACCCGCAATATCCGCCTCGGCGTTCCGCTTGCCTCGGCCGCCATGGATACCGTGACCGAGGCCCGCATGGCCATTGCCATGGCCCGTCAGGGTGGCATCGGCGTGCTGCACCGCAACCTGTCCACCGAGGACCAGGCCGAGCAGGTAGAAATTGTGAAGCGCTCCGAGTCCGGCATGGTTACCGACCCCATCACCGCCCGCCCGGATATGACCATCGGGGAAGTAGACGCGCTGTGTGCCCGCTACCGCATCTCCGGCCTGCCGGTGGTAGACGAGGACGGCACCCTGGTGGGCATTTGCACCAACCGCGATATGCGCTTCGAGCCTGACTTTGACCGCAAGGTCAGCGAGGTCATGACGGCCATGCCGCTCGTCGTTGCGCGCGAGGGCGTATCTAAGAAGGAAGCCCTCGAACTGCTCTCGGCCAATAAGGTGGAAAAGCTGCCCATCGTCGATGCGGATAATAAGCTCACCGGCCTGATTACCGTCAAGGACTTTGTCAAGACCGAGCAGTACCCTAACGCGTCCAAGGACTCGGCCGGCCGCCTGTTGGTTGCGGCCGGCATCGGTACCGGGGAAGAGTCCTACCAGCGCGCCGCCGCGCTTGTCGACGCCGGCGTGGACGCCCTCGTCGTCGACTCCGCCCACGCCCACAACAACCGCGTGCTGGAAATGGTCTCCCGCGTGCAGAAGGATTTCGGCTCCAAGGTCGATGTCATCGGCGGTAACCTCGCCACCCGCGAGGCCGCGCAGGCGATGATCGATGCCGGCGCGGACGCCATCAAGGTCGGCATCGGCCCGGGCTCCATTTGCACCACCCGCGTCGTCGCCGGCGTGGGCGCGCCGCAGATTACGGCCCTGATGGAGGCCGCCGCAGTAGCTGGCCCGGCCGGTGTGCCGGTTATCGGCGATGGTGGCATGCAGTACTCCGGCGACGTCGCCAAGGCCCTGGCGGCCGGCGCCGATACCGTCATGCTGGGCTCCATGTTTGCCGGCACCACCGAAGCCCCCGGTGACATCGTGGTCTACCAGGGCAAGCAGTACAAGCGCTACCGCGGCATGGGCTCCATGGGCGCCATGCAGGGCCGCGGCCTCTCCGGTGAGAAGCGCTCCTACTCCAAGGACCGCTATTTCCAGGCCGACGTCCGCAGCGAGGACAAGCTGGTTCCGGAAGGCGTCGAGGGCCGCGTGCCCTTCCGCGGCGATATCGATGCCATCGTGCACCAGATTATCGGCGGCCTGCGCGCTTCCATGGGCTATACCGGCTCCGCCACCCTGGCCGAGCTGAAGACCAAGCGCTTCGTCCAAATCACCGCCGCGGGCTTGAAGGAATCCCACCCGCACCACCTGCAGCAAATCGCAGAAGCACCAAACTACCGCTAGGAATATCATGCGTGAATACGCCGAAATTGGCATCGGCCGCGAGGCCCGCCGTACCTTCGATCTAGAGCAACTATCCATCGTGCCGCAGCGTCGTACCCGTTCTTCCAAGGACGTGGACACCACCTGGCACATCGACGCCTATACCTTCGACATCCCCTTCGTTTCCCACCCCACCGATGCGCTCGCCACCCCCGAGTTCATCATCGAGATGGGCAAGCAGGGCGGCCTGGGCGTCATTAATGCCGAGGGCCTGTGGGGCCGCCACAAGGACCTCGAGGGCGCCCTAGCCCGCATTTACTCGCAGCCGGGCGATAACTCCATCATCCAGGAGCTGCACGCCGCCCCGCTTGACGACGCCCTCCTTACCGAGCGCATCTCCCAAGTCCGCGACTCCGGAGTTACCGTTGCTGTGCGCGTATCCCCTCAAAATGCTCGCGAGATGGCCCCTAAGGTCATCGCGGCCGGTGCCGAGTTGCTGTTTATCCAGGGCACCCTAGTCTCGGCCGAGCACGTAGCTACCGGCGGCGAGCCGCTGAACCTCAAGGAGTTCATTGGTTCCCTTGACGTTCCCGTCATTGCCGGCGGAGTTACCGACTACACCACCGCGCTACACCTGATGCGCACCGGCGCGGCCGGCGTCATCGTAGGCGCGGGTGTGACCACCAACGCCGAGACCGTTGGCATCGACTCGGCCATGGGCACCGCGATTGCCGACGCCGCCGCAGCCCGCCGCGACTACCTCGACGAGACCGGCGGCCGCTACGTGCACATCATCGCCGATACCGAGTTTGAAAACTCCGGCAATATTGCCAAGGCTTTCGCCTGCGGCGCTGACGGTGTTGCTCTCGGCCCACTGCTTGCCCAGGCCCGCGAGGCCGGCGGCAAGGGCTGGTACTGGCCCGCCACGGCCGGCCACCCGCGTTTCCCACGCGGCTTCGTCCAGTTCTCCGGGGCCGATACCGACTTGGACGTCGATTTCCTCACCACCGGTACCCCGGCCGAAGCCACAGAAGAATCGGCCGCCCCGTCGCTGGAAACCGTGCTGCACGGTCCCTCCAGCGAGCCCTTCGGCCGCACCAACCTGGTCGGCGCGCTGCGCCGTTCCATGGCCAAGTGCGGCTACACCGACCTGAAGTCCTTCCAGAAGGTCGAACTCGCCGTCCGCTACTAATCCGCGCGAGAGTCCTGACGCGGCTGTGCCTTCTTGGCGCAGCCGCGTTTCTTTGTCTCAGGGCTTCCTTCGCCGCCGAACAGATACCAGTTGGCGAGGTAGGAGAGTGGTTTAGGAAACCAATTGCCAGCCGCCCTCACGCCTCCACGTGGTCTTGCCTGTCATCGGCCGCCATTGCCCTGCGTTGTGGACCGGGCACACGCGTACTCCCGAGGGATTGAGCTCTACAACCTTTTCTTCACCGCTCGCGCGTAGAACCACCGAATTATGCGCAACTTCTGGATGACCCACACGCTCTGCCTGTCGAGTGCCACACAAGGGAACCCACTCATCCCACTCGCTTCCAAAGATTTCCGCGGCCGGAAGTGTTACCTGTTGCGGGCCTTGTTCATCCAGCGCAGACGTCACCTCGGCCGTAGTCGGGGTGGTGTCACAACCGCACAACAGCAGGCTCGCGGCGAGCACAATAGCCAAGCGCTTCATAAGCTATCAGTTTAGTGGGTTAGACTATGGGGCGTGACTAAGCCAAATACTACCCCGCGCCCCGTCCTCGTTGTGGACTTTGGCGCTCAGTACGCGCAGCTTATTGCCCGCCGCGTGCGCGAGGCCAAGATTTACTCCGAGGTTGTCCCTCACTCCGCGTCTGTGGAGGAAATCAAAGCTAAAGACCCCGCTGCGCTTATCCTGTCAGGCGGCCCGTCCTCTGTCTATGCTGACGGCGCCCCGGCTCTGAAGCCGGAGCTGCTTGAGCTCGGCATTCCCGTCTTCGGCATCTGCTACGGCTTCCAGGCCATGAACCATGCGCTTGGTGGCACCGTGTCGTCGACTGGCGAGCGTGAGTACGGCCGTACCGATATGAATGCTAAGGGCGGCGTACTTCACGAAGGCCTGGATGCTACCCACAAGGTGTGGATGTCTCACGGCGATGCTGTATCTGCCGCTCCCGAAGGCTTTGAGGTTACGGCCACCTCGGCCGGTGCTCCGGTTGCAGCGATGGAGTGCCTAGACAAGAAGATGGCCGGCGTGCAGTACCACCCTGAGGTACAGCACTCGCCGCACGGTCAGGAGGTGCTTACCCGCTTCCTTACTGAGGTTGCTGGCCTAGAGCAGAACTGGACGGCCGATAATATCGCAGAGCAGCTCATCGCAGATGTCCGCGCCCAGGTAGGCGAGGAAGGCCGCGCTATTTGCGCCCTGTCCGGCGGTGTGGACTCCGCTGTAGCGGCCGCTCTGGTGCAGCGTGCCATTGGCGATCGCCTCACCTGTGTCTTCGTTGACCACGGCTTGCTGCGTGCCGGCGAGCGCGAGCAGGTAGAAAAGGACTTCGTTGCCTCCACTGGAGCGAAGCTGGTGACCGCAGATGAGCGCGCTGCTTTCTTGGAAAAGCTGGCAGGAGTTAGCGACCCAGAAGCCAAGCGCAAGGCCATCGGCGCGGAGTTTATCCGTTCCTTTGAGCGCGCGGTTGCAGGCGTGCTTGACGACGCCCCTGCAGGCTCCACCGTCGACTACCTCGTCCAGGGCACTCTGTACCCGGACGTTGTCGAGTCTGGCGGCGGCGATGGCACGGCGAATATTAAGTCTCACCACAATGTCGGCGGTTTGCCGGATGACGTGGAGTTCGAACTGGTCGAGCCGTTGCGCCTGCTGTTTAAGGACGAGGTACGTGCCGTCGGCCGCGAGCTAGGCTTGCCAGAAGAGATCGTTAGCCGCCAGCCATTCCCGGGCCCGGGCTTGGGTATCCGCATCATCGGTGAGGTAACCGAGGAGCGCTTGGAGACGCTACGCGAGGCAGACCTCATTGCCCGCACCGAGCTGACCAATGCCGGCCTAGATGACCAGATTTGGCAGTGCCCGGTAGTACTGCTGGCCGATGTCCGCTCCGTTGGCGTGCAGGGCGACGGCCGCACCTATGGCCACCCGATTGTGCTGCGCCCGGTGTCTTCGGAAGACGCCATGACCGCAGACTGGACCCGTTTGCCTTACGAGGTGCTGGAGAAGATTTCTACCCGCATCACCAACGAGGTGAAGGACGTCAACCGCGTGGTCTTGGACTGCACCTCCAAGCCACCAGGAACCATCGAGTGGGAGTAAAACGGCATGCGTAGAAGGCGCTCAGTCTAGTGCTGAGCGCCTTTTCGCTCGTTTCAGCGGGCGGCGCTTACTCGCGCGGGGTAAACGGTGGCCGCCACACAACGCGTCCGCCCACCCGCTCGAGGCGGCCGCGCCGAGGTGGGGCGTTGGGGTCATCGTCGTTGACGCCATTATGGTAGGCGCAGCACATGACCAGGTTTTTCATATTCGTCTCCCCGCCATTGCTCCACGCTTTAAGGTGGTGAACTTGGGAGAGGTCGGCCGGCTGGTTGCAGCCCGGCCAGGCGCAGCGTGGATTTTCTGCAGCGGCCATAATGCGCTGCTTGTCATTGGCCACGCGCGCCGTGCGGTAGAGATTGACCGGACCTTCCTCGGGGTGCACGAGCGTGACGTAGCCGGTTTCTTTATCGCCAGAAAAGCCGACGTCGTTGAGCACGCGGCGCAGATATTCGGTGCCGGTGATGGTGGCGCCATTGGTCAGATCAAGCTCGATATCATCACCATGGCCGTCGCGGATGCGGATGAATTTGTCTAACGGCACGATGGCATTGGTCACCACTTCTGTCCGCGCGGCCGCAGCTTGGTCAAAGAAAATCTTTTCTACCGCCTCGAGCGATTGCTTTCCAGTCGCGGCTAGCGCGGCGTTGAGATCCGCGATGAAACTAGAGGTTCCGGTGATGGCAAGCGTCCAGTAATCATTGGGGCGTCGGTAGGTGCGTACGCCTGGGCTTACGGTGTCGTCTTTCATCTCCCGCAGGCGCCGTCGGGCGTGCTTAAGGATGTGGCTCATCGAGTCGGTCATCGCGCAGCATTCTGCGCGCAGCTGCCAGGCCTGCTTTTTGCTGGGCGCGCGGTTAACAATGCGTTCTAGGGCAGCAAGGGTGGCGATGGAGTGGGTGTTGCGGCGGGCGTCGGCAATAGCGCGGCGCTGCAGGCGCGTAAATTTGGTGCGGCCGAAGTAGCTTTCGCACAAAAGCAGCAGATCGGCGGCGATGGCATCGGGCGCGCCGCGGTCCATAAGCTCGGACCCGGACATGCCTTGGCACCCAGCGATGATGTCCATGCCAGGGCCCAAGGCGGTGAGGTAGGTCTCGAGTGCGTTCATGCCTGCAACGCTACGGCGCACACCCATACCGGCGCAGGGCCGGCGCAACCGCTACGGCCGATTCTGTGGATAACCCGGCCCGCATACCCGCCGCGGGTCGGAAAAGCTGTGGATAACCCCGAAAAGTGTCGTTTAGATTAGGCAAACGCGAGCCGGCGCGTGCCATCTACATGGGGGAAGACGAAAAAGCTCAGCCCAAAGACCACTAGCCACACCAGCCCGGCGCCCCACGCGGGCAGGGCCACGATGGGCGCGAGCATCACCATAAGCCACAGAATCATCAGTGGCACGAGCTGTGCGATGGTAGGAACCAGAGCGACATTGCGCTTGTCGGCATAGGCACGCATCGCGCGGCGGTAGGGGTGGGCAAAGACGAGAACGAAGGCCGCCACGAGGCATACGAGTGCCCCAACCAGTGCGGCAAAGATATGTGCGCGGCTAGCCAAGAGCGCCACGGCCGCACCGATGAGGATGGACGAGCCCAAGCGCACCCAAGGTGGAGTAGGGATGGGAGTGGTGTGCTCGCGCATGGCGCCGTAGGCAGCGTTGAAGTTCATGCCGCTAAGGCTACCATTCGAACATACACTTGCATGTGTCCGGGTGAGGGTTCATACTATTCGGGTGAGTCAAACGAGCGTTCGCCTAGAAAAAGCGGTGGCCGGCCTGAGCCGGTCGGACCGTGTGGCGATGCTGCGTACCCGCATGCGCGCTATGGAGCGTGGCCCGGAAGAAGAGCTGGTAGATACGCTCCCTGGCCTGGCCCGCTTGCTTCCCGCAGGTGGGTTGGCACGCCGGCAGGTGGTGCACTGTGCGAATTGTCCGGCGCTGGTGGTGGAGCTTATCTGCCACCTCACCGCCCGTGGCGGACATGTAGGCGTGGTGGGGTGGCCGGATTTGCTACTCGCACAAGTGGCCGAGGAGGGCGTTATCGAACGCGTGGTAACCGTGCCGGATCCGGGCCTGGAATCCTGGATGGTGGCAGGAGTATTGGCGGAAGGGCTAGACCTTGTTGTCCACCATGGGTCGCCCGGCGAGGTGAGCCCTACCAAGGCGCGGCCGGTGCTGGCAAAGGTGCGCGGCGGGCGCGCGGCCGTGCTTACGGTGGGCACGCGCCTGCCCGGCACGGCGGTGGGGATAGGGGCGCGGGTGAGTGCCTATCGGGGCGTCGGCAAGGGCAGCGGGCGCATTCGCGGCGTGGACATGGACGTGGAGGTGACCTCGAAGCAGGCTACCTCGCGCGGGGTGCTCACGGTGGGGCAGCGCCGCTGGTTGGAGGCCGTATGAGGGTAGCGGCCGTGTGGTTTCCGGATTGGCCCATCCAGGCCGCCGGCGGGCAGGGCCCTATGGTTATTGCGCGCAATCACGCGGTGGCGGTGTGCGATAGGAAGGCGCGCCGGGCGGGCGTGCGGCGTGGGATGCGCCTGCGCCAGGCCCAAGCGCTGTGCCCTGAGGCGACGGTGGTGGAGGCTAACCCGGACCGGGATGGTGCGGTGTTTGCAGAGGTTGCGGCCGGCTTAGATGCGGTGGCGTCCTCGGTGGAGGTGCTGCGCCCGGGCCTGGCGATTGTGGATGCGGGCGCGGCGCTGCGCTACCACGGGCAAAAAGCACTAGAGATGCTTGTCGACGCCTCTTCGTACGCCGGCTTCGACTCCACCCTCGGCGTGGCCGATGAGATTGCCACGGCCGTCATCGCGGCTCGGCACCGCGGCGTGGGAGCGGTGGTGCCAGAGGGCGGCTCGCGAGAGTTTTTGGCCACCCAGCCCATAGGCGTGCTGGCAGCCGATGAGGCTTTGGGCTTTGAGGCTGGGTTTATCGCACAGCTGGATAAGCTGGGCGTGCGGCGCCTGGGCGATTTAGCCGCGCTGCCGTTTAAGCAGGTAGCTACCCGGTTTGGTGAGCCGGGCCGGCGCGCGCACGAGCTGGCCCAGGCCCGTGCGGATAGGCGCGTGGCCCCAGAGCTGGCGCGCCCGGACCTGGCCGTGGAAATGGAAGAGCGCATCGAGCGCGTGGACGCGGCGGCGTTCGCGGCTCGCCAGCTCGCGGCCCGGCTGCATGCCCGCTTGGAGGAGGCCGGCAAGGTATGTCTGCGGCTGCGCGTGGTGGCGGAGTTTGGCACCGGTGAGGAGCTGGCGCGGGTATGGCGCACACAGGAAGCGCTGACGGAGCAGGCCACCGCGGACCGTGTGCGCTGGCAGCTCGATGGCTGGCTCACGCGCACTACTGGTGAGGGCGCGGCCATTCGCCGCCTAGCGCTGGAGTCGGTGGAGGTTGCCGCCCCGTCCGCCACCGGCCTGTGGGGTGGGGAAGGCTCGCAGGAGCAGGTCAAGCGCGTGATCGCCCGCGTGCAATCACAGCTGGGGGTGGATCGTGTGCTGCAGCCGCGGGCGGTGGGCGGCCGCGGGGTAGCCGAGCGCATCGAGTACGTGCCCTATGGTGAGCAGCGCGACGCCCCGCCGGACGGCGAGTGGCCCGGCCGCATTCCCGCACCCCTGCCTGCACGGCGGGGCGGTGGGCCGAACCACCCGGCCGCGCGCATTCAGCTTGTCGACGCCGCCGAGCACCCCGTCTTCGTTACCGCTGAAGCCCTCCTGTCCGGGGTGCCGGTGGCCTTGAGCTGGGGTGCGCATCGTTTCCGCGTGCTGGGCTGGGCCGGTCCCTGGCCGGTGGATACGCAGTGGTGGACCGATACCCCACAGCACGTAGCACGCTTGCAGGTGGTGGGCCAAGCCGACCACGAAGAGCATCAGCGGGCCTGGCTGTTGGTATGGTCCGGCGGCCGCTGGCGGGTTGAGGCGACCTATTAATCGCGAATATCGACCACGAGACGGGTGGGGTTATCGAGCACCTGCACGGAATAAGGCTTGCGAGAGGTCATGCCGATGACAAATTGGCAGCGGCCCTCGTAGGCGCCGCCATTGACCACTTGGGTGACAATTCCTTCCGTAGGGGCATCCACCACGCCGATGCGGGGATCGTCCTTGCCGGCCTCGAAGGGGTAGACCACGCCGTCGATATTGACATTGAGTGCGGTCTCTCCGGAGTGGTCAATGGTCTTGCCGGAACCCTGCTGTGTGGGTGTATCGGCGTAATCCACGAACCAGCCGGGAGCGCCGCCGCCATCGAGCTCGAAGACGACGCGCTCAAAACCCTCGTGCCGGCCGATGCGCACGTCGGTCACCGTGAGTTCGGAAGGCGCCTGCGGCCGGAGGGTTTTCATCTCCATATTGGCTTGGCCCAGCGGATTGAGCTGGGAGTTATCCGCGGACGCGGCCATGGTGGTGCGGTCCGTCTCATGGGCGGCGCAGCCGCTGAGAAAAGCAGCGACGAGAAGCGTTGCGGCGAGACGGACTTTTAACATGTCCCCTAGGTTATATTTTCGGCCGTGAACTGTATAGCTGAGGGGGTACTTCGTGGCCGAATTGTTGCCAAGGGTGTGAGCTGAAAAGCAGAAAGGTTAGGCTTAGATATATGACCGAGTTCTGTTCAGATATCCAGGTAGAGCCGCTGCCAGGCACGGCGAAGAAGGAATCCGTTTATGTGCTTTTCGAGTGGCCGGGCGGATGGTCGCGAGACGTGCTCGACGGCGATACCTTTGGGCCGGAGCTCACGGCGCAGCTCAAGACCAAGCTGAAGGGCATGGCGGGGCTGCAGCTTATTCGCCGGCCGGGCCGCAATGGCCGCCAGGTGGGCAAGATGCACCGCTGCTACCTGGTGTGGGCCGAACAGGGCGTGATGGAACTCGTGCTGCTGACGGGCCCGGAGAAGATCCTCGATCTGGACCTGACCGGGCCTGGCCGCAATGGGGGCGGCGCTTTGGATACGCCGCTGGTGCTGGTGTGCACGCACGCGAAGCGCGATACGTGCTGTGCGGTCAAGGGCCGGCCGCTGGCTGCGGAGCTGGTGGCGGATTATCCGGATATGGTGTGGGAGACCTCGCACACGAAGGGGCACCGGTTCGCGCCGTCGGTCATGCTCATGCCATGGGCCTATTCCTTTGGCCGCATGAATAAAGAAGCCGCCGCGCAGATGATTGCGGCGGCGGCGAAGGGGAAGTATTTCTACCCAGTAAATCGCGGGCGCGGTATTTTCGGCCCGCGCGGCCAGGTGGCGGAGTTGGCGGTGGCCCGCTCGCTTATCGACGCCGGCGAGGACCTCTCCTATGGCCAGCTCACCGCCACCGACGGCGGCGAGGTCAGCCACGCTGACGGCCGGCGCTGGCGCGTGGCGCTCGAGGAGCGCGAGGTAGAAGGCGTGGTTTCCTCGTGCGGCGATGCGCCGAAGAAAGGCCAGGCCATCGTAGCGACCGGCGTGGAGCCGGTCGCGGGGTAGGCTGCGCGGGGTGGGGGCGGCGTCGGCAAGCGGGGGCTAGCGGCGCATGACCTTGGAAGAAAGCCAGTTGCCGAGGAACTGGGCGGCCTGCACCAGCACGATGATGATGAGTGTGGCCACGACGGTGACTTCCCACTCGAAGGCGCGGTAGCCGTAGACGATGGCAAAGTCGCCCAAGCCGCCGCCACCGACGTAGCCGGCCATGGCGGACATATCCACGATGGCGATGAACAGGAAGGTGTAGCCCAGAATCAGCGGGCCGAGGGCCTCCGGAACGATGACGGAGGTAATGATCTTCCACGGCGAGGCACCCATGGAGCGGGCGGCCTCGATAACACCGGGATCGATGGCCACGAGGTTTTGCTCCACCACGCGGGCCACGGAGAAGGTTGCGGCGATCACCATGACGAAGGTGGCCGGGCCGCGGCCGATGGAGCCGCCCATTACAGCGACGGTCAACGGCTGGGCAAAGGCCAGCAAGATGATGAACGGGATGGGGCGGACGAAGTTCACCAGCAGGTTCACAATGACGTAGACAAACCTGTTTTGCAGGATGCCGCCCGTGCGGGTGGTGTAGAGCAGCATGCCCAGGCCAAGGCCGAGGATGCCGGAGACGATGAGGGTGGTCGAGACCATGATGAGGGTATCGACGATGGCCTCGGCTAGTGAAGGGCCGAGGCGGTCCCAGTTGGCTTGGGCGAGGTTGGTGACGGTCATCGTGCAATCTCCTCAATCTGGGTGGTGGTAGAAAGCGTGCGGTAGAACTCTTCAATGGCGTTATTATCGCCGCTAAGCCGCACGGTCAGCTTGCCAAAGGAATGCTGCTGCAACGTGGTGATACCGCCGTGGACAACGGCGATGGACACGCCGGCTTCCTTGAGCCGAGCGGCGGCGGTGAAGAAGCCAGATTCCTCGGTCAGGTTGATGGTAAACAGGCGGCCTTCGTGCGCAAGCAGGTCGTCGGTTTCGACGACGTCGGGTTCGTTGCGCAGCGAGGTGGCCACGAACTTGGCGGCCACGGAGGTCTGCGGGTTGGAGAAGACCTCATAGACGCTGCCTTGCTCTACTACGCGGCCGTTTTCCATCACGGCGACCTTATCGGCGATGGAGCGAACGACTTCCATCTCGTGGGTAATAACCACGATGGTGATGCCGAATTCCTTGTTCACCCGGCGCAGCAGGTCGAGGACTTCCTGCGTGGTGGTGGGGTCGAGGGCGGAAGTGGCTTCGTCGGCAAGCAGCAGCGAAGGGTTGGTGGCCAGCGCACGGGCAATGCCAACGCGCTGCTTCTGGCCGCCGGAAAGCTGCTCCGGGTAGCTCTTGCCTTTGTCTCCCAGGCCGACGAAGTCCAGCAGTTCTTGCACGCGCTGGGCGCGCTCCTGCTTGCCGACGCCCTGCAGCTGCAGCGGGTATTCAATATTGCCGGCCGCGGTGCGCGAGCTCATCAGGTTGAACTGCTGGAAGATCATGCCGATATTGCGGCGAATGCCACGCAGTTTCCGCTCGGACATGCCAACGATATTGGTCTCGTCGAGCAGTAGCTCGCCAGAGGATGGGGTGTCCAGGCCGTTGATCATGCGCACGAGGGTGGACTTGCCGGCGCCGGAATAACCAATGATGCCGACGATTTCGCCAGGCTCAATGGTCATGGAGACATGGTCGAGCGCCTTAATTCGCGCTTTTTTCTGCTTAAAGATCTTGGTGATCTCGCGGAACTCAATGCGGGTGCCGCGGTGGGTGGAATCTGCCACGTGTTTGCGTCCTTAGCTAGGAAAGTGCCAAACCCCGCCGGGGTCTCCGGCGGGGTAAAAGCAAGGGTGATTAGTCCAGATCTGCTTCGAGCTTATCCAGGATCTTCTGCAGATCCTCCTGGCTGCGCTCTACCTCGACGGAGGTGCCGGCGGAGTCTTCGTCAACGCCCTCCTGGACGGCGTCGCTGTGCCATAGCTCGGCGAGCTTCTTGATGTCCTCGTTATCGGCGTCTTCCTCGCGGACGGCGAAGACGTTGATGTACGGCTCTGCCTCTTCAGAGTTCGGATCGTCCTGGAAGATAGCGGTGGCTGGGTCGATGCCGGCGCGCTCCAGGAAGGAGTTATTGATAATCGCCGGGGTGCCCTCGCCGTGTGCGGACGTGGTCTGTGCCGCGTCTACCGGGGTGACCTTGACCTTGGACTTCTTCTCATCGATGTCCAGCGGGGTGGGCTCCAGGTTGTCCTTGTCCTTCAGGGTGAGAAGGCCGGCCTGAACCAGCACGTTGATGGCGCGGGCCTGGTTGGTGGAGTCGTTCGGGATGGCGACTTTTTCGCCCTCGATGCCGTCGAGGGAGTCGTGGTCCTTCCAGAACAGTGCTAGCGGCACGATCTCGGTAGCCACGATAGGCACCAGGTTGGTGCCGTTGCCGTGGTTATACTCCGCCAAGAACTTCAGGTGCTGGAAGTTATTGGTATCCAGCTCGCCCTGGTCCAGAGCCTGGTTCGGGGTGTTGTAATCCGCGAAAGGCTGGATATCGATGTCATAGCCTGCGTTCTTTGCTTCCTGCTCGAACGCTACCCAAGCCTTCTTTGCGTCATCGGTGGTGCCGACTTTGATGGTCTTGGAGTCATCGGAGTCGGAAGAGCATGCCACCAGGCTGGTGGCGGCGATGGTTACGGCGGCGGTAGCAGCCACTACGCGACGGATCTGCATGGGGAATCCCCTTCTTGTAGGAGGTGAAATAATTTGTCTGTTTAGCAACTTAGCAATCAGCGAACCGCTTTGTCTATTGTGGGTATCACGTCCCACCGGCTTGTCTAGAACAATGATTCGATATTACGCTGTCTGGAGTGGAATTTAATGGTGGAAGGGCGCTGTCCTGGTCGCGGGTGGAGCGAATTCTCTCCGGCCGCGAATCTGTTGTGCCCGTACCGGTTAATCACCTTCGCGGGCCAGCGGATGCTGCTCGGCGCGGTCACTCCGCCGTCCCCTTTGCGGAGTTGCACGCGGTAAGTTCTTATAGCTTTCTCGACGGCGCCGCCGAGCCGGAGGAACTGGTGGCCCGGGCTGTGGAGCTAGGCCTTGAGGGGTTGGCCATCGTGGACCGCGATGGTTTTTATGGACTCATGAAATTCGCCGAAGCTGCTGCTAAAGCAGGCCTTCCGGCCGTATATGGCGCGGAGCTATCGCTCGCGGAGGCTCCGGTGACCGTGCTGGCGCGCACTCCGGAGGGCTATCGCCGCCTGTCGCGCCTCATCGCGCGCGCCCGGATGGAAGCCGGGGAGAAGGATCGCGTAGCCTATCCGCCCTTGGATGAGGTGGCGCGCGAACTGGAAGGGGAGTGCTTCTTTCTGGTGGGGCCGGAGGCGCTAGCAGAAATCGATAACCTGCTCGAAAGAATAAAAATAGACAGCATAGTTCTCGAATATTCTTGCAGCATGTCCCCCGAGGATGCGGATCGGCACCGTTTCCTCGATAAATACAATAACCTGCGGGCCATCGCAACCGCACGGCCCGCGGCCGCGACCCGCGACCAAACTCGGCTCGCCGCCGCCAAGCGTGCCCTAGCCCGGCGCGAATCTCTTGCGGCCGCCGCGCCGCATGCCCACCCCATGGGGGCTGGCTGGCTGCGATCCGGCGAGCAGATGGCGCAACTCTTGCCGGATCGGCCGGAGCTCATCGCCGAAACCGTGGCGCTCGCCCGCGAGTGCTCCTTTACCTGGGACGCCCTTGCGCCCAACCTGCCGCATTTTCCGGTGCCGGAGGGGTACACCGAAATGAGCTGGCTGGAGCATGAGGTCTGGCGCCGCGCCAAGGACCGCTATGCCTCGCGCCCGGCCGAGATTAGGCAGGCGGCAAGGAAACAGATTCGGCATGAGCTGGGCGTCATCAAGCAGCTGGGCTTCCCCGGCTACTTCCTGATTGTGTGCGACCTGGTGGATTTTTGCCGCCGCGAGAATATTCTGTGCCAAGGCCGCGGCTCGGCCGCCAACTCCGCGGTGTGCTTTGCGCTGGGCATTACCAATGCGGAGCCCATCTCCGCGCAGCTGCTTTTCGAGCGCTTTCTCTCCCCGGACCGCGATGGCCCGCCCGATATTGATATCGACATCGAGTCCGGCCGCCGCGAGGAAGTCATCCAGTATGTCTACCGCACCCACGGCCGCGATCGCGCCGCGCAGGTGGCCAATGTCATTACCTATCGCCGCAAGGGAGCTACCCGCGATGCCGCCCGCGCGTTGGGCTACCCGCAGGGCTCGGCCGATGCGTGGTCGAAAGGTACCTCCGAGCCGCCTGCCGACGTCTCCTCTTTAGCCGAGCAATTCCTCGGCCAGCCCCGCCACCTGGGCATCCACTCCGGCGGCATGGTGCTGTGCGATCGGCCCATTGCGGACGTCGTGCCCATGGAATGGGCGCGCATGGAAAATCGTTCCGTGCTGCAGTGGGATAAGGACGATTGCGCGGCCGCCGGCCTGGTGAAATTCGACCTCTTGGGCCTGGGCATGCTGGAGGCGCTGCACCACATGATTGATGCCGTGCGCGCCACCACCGGCCGCGAGGTGCACCTGTGGGAGCTCGACCTTGCCGAGCCGGAAGTTTATGACATGCTCTGCCGCGCCGATGCGGTGGGCGTCTTCCAGGTGGAATCCCGTGCGCAGCTAGCCACGCTGCCGCGTCTGAAGCCGCGCCGCTTCTTTGACTTGGTGGTCGAGGTCGCGCTCATTCGCCCCGGCCCCATCCAGGGCGGGTCCGTGCACCCCTACCTGCGCCGCCGCGATGGCCTTGAGGAGGTGGCTTATGACCATCCGGTGCTGGAAAAATCGCTGGGCAAGACGCTGGGCATCCCGCTTTTTCAGGAGCAGTTGATGCAGATCGCGGTCGACGCCGCCGGCTTCTCCGGTGCCGAGGCCGATGATCTGCGCCGCGCCATGGGCTCGAAGCGCTCACCGGAAAAGATGGCCGCGCTGCGCAGCCGCTTCTTTGCCGGCCTGCGCGAGACCAACGGTATCGAGGGCGAGGTGGCAGAAAAGCTGTGGGCCAAAATCGTGGCCTTCGCCGCCTATGGTTTTCCGGAGTCGCACTCGCAGTCCTTTGCCTCGCTCGTGTATTTTTCCGCGTGGTTTAAGTACCACTACCCGGCGGAATTCTGCGTGGGATTGCTGCGCGCACAGCCGATGGGTTTCTATTCCCCGCAGTCGCTCATCCAAGACGCCCGTCGTCACGGCGTGCAGGTGCTGCCGGTAAGCATTAATGACTCCGGCGCCCAGGCCCGCGCGACGGGCTCGGCCGAGATTCGCTTGGGCCTTAACCTCATCAAGGGGCTAGGGGAGTCCGCCGCCGAGCGGGTGGAGGTGGCCGCGCCTTTTGCTAGCGTGTCCGATCTTTCGCGCCGGGCGGATCTCAGCGTGGAGCAGGTGGAGGCGCTGGCTACGGCCGGGGCGTTGGAGTGTCTGGGGCTGGATCGTCGCCAAGCGCTGTGGCAGGCTGGCGTCGCCGCCACCGAGCGCGAGGGCATGTTGCCTGGTACCTCCGCCCTGGCTTCGCCGCACCTGCCCGGTATGTCTGCGTTTGAGCTCATGGCTACCGACGTTGCCGCTACTGGCGTGACCCATAATCAGCAGCCGATGGAGCTGGTGCGTGCCTCGCTTGCCGACGTCCTCCCTGCCTCCCAGCTTCCCCATATCCCCGATGGCACCCGCGTGCGCATCGCGGGCATTATTACTCACCGCCAGCGCCCACGTACTGCTTCTGGCCTGACCTTTTTGGGCGTCGAGGATGAAACCGGTTTGATGAACGTGATGGTCTCACCCGGATTGTGGTCGCGGCATAAAGTTCTGGCCCGCACCGCCCGGGCAATGATCATCCGCGGCATCGTGCAAAATGCCACCGGCGCGGTCAGCGTGGTCGCGGATAAGCTCGAGCCGTTGGACTTTGGTGAATTCCTCTCCCGCGGCTCCCGCGACTTCCGCTAGTTGCCGCCGCCGCGCAGCTCGTCCGCGTTGAGCTTATTGGCCAATTCCTTGGCTACCGCAAACGGAATCCACAGCAGCTGGATATAGATGAGCTTGGCAAAGAAGATGGCGATATTGGCCCCCGAGGTCGCCTGCTCCACCGCAACGTGCTCCGCGCCGAAGAAGCGCAGCCCAAAAGCGGTGGCGCCGGCGACGAGGAAGAGCACTATGGCCGTGGCCAATGCGGTTTTCAGGCCTTTGTCGCGGGCGTCGGTATGCAGGCGCAGCTCGTACTCATCCATTTCCGTAGTGGGAACGTCGAGGTGCCGAATGGACTGGCGCAGCCACGTGGTGCACATGGTCGCCGCAATGCCAGCTATCGACCACAGCAGATTAGACAAGCCAAGCGCGAAGAAGTGCAGGGCCGCCGCCACGATGGCCAGGCCGAGAAAAATGTCGCCGGCTAGGATCAAGCGCTTGCGGCGGGAAACAGAGGCGGGAATTGTGGTAGCCATTAGGAATTCTTCCTATAGATTTCAGTGGACATAGGGGCAAATTCCTGGCGGGAAAAGATAGCCTCCACCGGAAGGTCAAAGACTTCGCAGACGCGAAAGGCTAGGTCCAGGCTGGGGGAGTGGTCCCCGCGCTCGAGGGCTCCGACGGTCTGGGGATTGACGTCGATGGCCTCAGCCAGCTGCGCGCGCGACATGTCCCGCTCGGCGCGCAGCACGCGTACCCGGTTATAAATGGGTGCGGAGGGCTTCTTCTTTGGGGACATGAGTCAAAGTATTGCATAAACCCAACACCCTGGCAAGGGTTGTTACTCGACGCCGAAGATATCCCCCGGCTGACAATCCAATGCCGTGCACAGTGCTGCCAGGGTGCTAAAGCGTACGGCCTTGGCGCGATTATTCTTTAGGACGGAGAGGTTAACTGGGGTGATTCCTACTTCTCTAGCGAGCCCCGCGCCGGTAACGCCGCGCTCTTCCATGATGCGGTCGAGGTGGCAAACCACCTGGGGTTCTTGTGTTTCAGACAAGGCCTTCGACCTCCTCTTCCAGCTTGCAGCCGCGCTTGATGGCGGCCGAGAAGAGCTGCAAGGTGCAGACGAAGAGGTAGGGCAGGGCGAGCTCGCCAAGGGATGTTCCGTCCTGGCTGGCCCACCAGTCGATTCCAAGCTGTGAGGAGGCCCAGTTATTGCCCAGGCCTTCGAGTGCGAACCGTCCGATAAACCAGACGAGGATGCCGGCGGTCATTCCGTTCAGGAGGCGGATATTTTTCGTATTAAAAACCTGCCCGCGAAGCATTGGCCTGACCAGACGGTAGGCAAAGAACGCGATGATTAAGATTGCCGCGATTTTGGTAACGAGCGCCGCAGTGAGTATCCAGAATGGTCCGCCGTCGAGGTTGTGTTTGCTTAGGCCTTCTGGGATGGCTGCGCTCAGTGCGGTGGAAAAGCGGCCGGTGGCAAGGTCGCGCAGGTAGGTGGGGCCGAGGATGATGATGGTGAGGAGGGCGAGACCGGCTGCCGCATTAATTTCGCGGCGCTCGGCCTTGGGGGCGGGTTGTGGGGTGGTCATGACAATCCTTTCCGTCGATAACTTATCGACTTTCGATGTTGTCGTAATTCGATAATATCGATTAGCGATAAGTGACGCAAGAGCTGGACCCGATTGATACTGTCAATAACTATGAGCGAAGAAATGAATCCCGTCTCGCCACGCCTGGTGACCTCGCGCTATATCCACCACCTGAGCTGGATGATTGTCCTCGCCGCGGCCGCCGGTGCGGCAGGTTTTTGGTGGACCCCGTGGTTCTACTGGGCGGCCGGGCTTTTCGTCGCCCTTTTCTTCTGGCTGCTCTGGCTCATCCCCGCCCAGGTGCGCAACATGGGCTGGCTCGAGACCGACGATGAGCTGCTTATCACTCGCGGCAAGCTCTGGCATTCCTTTACCGTCGTGCCCTACGGCCGCATCCAATTCGTCGACGTGACCTCCGGGCCCATCGACCGCGCTCTCGGGCTGAAAAAGCTGCAGCTCCACACGGCCTCAGCCAGCACGGACGCCACCATCAAGGGCCTGGAAGCCCCGCTTGCCGACGCCCTCCGCACCCGCCTTGCCCACCAAGCCCGCGAACGGATGAGCGGCCTATGAGCACCCAGCCAAGCTTCCGCCGCGTCCACCGACTTACCCCGCTGCTGCGCCTGTGGTCAGTGATCCTGGCTCTCATCGCGGCCTTCGCCCTCAACGTCAACCTGGAGGCCTTGCGCGATATCTTCGCCTTCATCACCGGCGAGCACCGCGGCGAGGCCCTGCGCGATACCGCCCTTGCGCTCGCCGGGTTCGTTGCGGTCTGCGCGGTCGTGTGGCTCGCCTCCGGCCTATGGTGGCGCCGCATGGGCTACCAGCTCGGCGGGGACGAGCTCTCCCTGCGCCGCGGACTCTTTTCCACCCAACTGCGCACCGCGCGCTATGACCGCACCCAGGCCGTCGACGTCGTCGAACCCGTCATCGCACGCCTCTTCCGGCTAGCGGCCGTGCGCGTGGAAACCGCCGGCGGCCAATCATCCGTCATCGAAATCGCGTACCTCAAAAAGGCCGACGCCGAAGCCCTGCGCGAGGACATCCTCGCCCGCGTTCACGGCGCACCCGCACCGGCCGCGGACATTGACATCGACGCAACCGCCGCCGACGCAACCAGCGCCCACACACCCGCCGAACCAGCCGAAGAACCAGCCCTCGTGCCCGAAATCCCCATCGCGCGCTCCCTTATGGCAGCCGCGCTGCGCGCCTCCACGCTTTTCCTCGTCGGCTTCCTCATCGTCGTCGTGGTCACCCGGCTACCGCTGTCGACCGCGCTGCCCATCCTCGTCGGCGCGATACCCAACGCATGGAACGTGCTCGATTCTTCCTGGCGCTACACCGCCCGCACCGACGGCGAGGTACTCAACATCACCTACGGCCTGGCCGATCGCCGCCGCCAAAGCATCCGCCTCGACCGCATCCACGCCGTACAAATTACCCAGCCCTTCCTCTGGCGGCCGCTGGGCTGGTACGAGGTGAGGGTTTCGGTGGCGGGATATGGGGCGTCGGCAAGCGGCAAGGCTTCTGGCTCCACTCGAATCCTGCCGGTGGGCACCCTCGTCCAAGCCCGGCAATTCCTCCCGGCCGACGCCGCGCCCACCTACGCCTCGCCGGCCCGCGCCAAGTGGGTCTCCCCGCTGGACTACCGCCAGCAAACCGTCGCGCTTACCGGCGACTACGTCATCGTGCGCAATGGCCGGCTCAACCGCCGGGTCAAGGCCATCCACACCTCCCATATCCAGGAGCTCACCTACCGCCGCGGGCCGATTTCCCAGGCGCTCGGCCTAGCCACCGTCGACCTCGACCTAGTCCAAGGGCCCGTGCGCATGGCCGCGCGCAACCTCACGCTTGCCGACGCCACCGCACTCCTTGCCCGCCTGCGCTCCCGCCAGCTGCCAGGACTTAAACCGCCCCGTTAAAACCCAGCTGGCGCCACGCCTCGAATACGGCCGTCGACGCCGAATTCGACAGGTTCATCGAGCGCCTAGCCGGCACCATCGGAATGCGCACGCGGTCCGTCACGCGCGGATGGTTAATATGCTCTTCCGGCAGGCCGGTCGGCTCCGTGCCGAAGAGCAAGACATCGCCCTCTTGGTATTCGATATCCGTAAACCACTTATCCGTATGCGTGGTAAACGCGAATACGCGCGCCCCCGGCAGCGCATCCATGCAGGCCTGAAAATCCTTGTGAATCTGCACATCGGCCAGATCGTGATAATCCAGCCCGGCGCGCTTTAAGTGCTTATCGTCGAAATTAAAGCCCAGCGGCTCAATCAGGTGCAGGCTCGCGCCCGTTACCGCGGCCGTGCGGATGGCGTTGCCCGTATTAGTAGGAATGACCGGGTTATCAAAGACAATGTGCAGCTGGCTCATGCCTTCAGTCTAGGATGGTGGCTATGAGCGCTACCAAACTAGATGGCACACTGTACCGCGACGAGATTTTCGCCGACCTCGCCCAGCGCGTGGCCGCACTGAAGGACAAGGGGATTACGCCCGGCCTCGCCACTGTTCTTGTGGGCGAGGACCCCGGCTCCCAGTCCTATGTGAAGATGAAGCACCGCGACTGCGAAAAGCTCGGCATCAACTCCATCCGCAAGGACCTGCCGGCCGATATTACGCAGGAAGAACTTGAGGCCGTTATCGATGAGCTCAACGCCGATGACGCCTGCACCGGCTACATCGTCCAGCTCCCGTTGCCCAAGCACCTAGACGAAAACGCCATCCTCGAGCGCATCGACCCCGAAAAGGATGCCGACGGCCTGCACCCGGTCAACCTGGGCAAGCTCGTGCTCAACGAGGACGCGCCCCTGCCTTGTACCCCGAACGGCTGCCTGCACCTGCTGCGCCGCTTCGGCGTTGAGCTTGACGGCGCCAAGACCGTGGTCATCGGCCGCGGCGTGACCGTGGGTCGTCCCATCGGCCTGATGCTTACCCGCCGCAGCGAGAACTCCACCGTCACCCTCTGCCACACCGGCACCAAGGACCTGGCCGCCGAGACCCGCGAGGCCGATATCGTCATCGCCGCCGCCGGCCAGCCCCACATGCTCACCGCGGACATGATTAAGGAAGGCGCCGCGCTTCTCGACGTCGGAGTCTCCCGCGTCGACGGCAAGCTCACCGGCGACATCCACCCAGACTGCTGGGACAAGGCCGGATTCGTCTCGCCGAACCCGGGCGGCGTCGGCCCGCTGACCCGCGCCTTCTTGGTGCGCAATATCGTCGAGCGCGCGGAAAAGCTGGCGTGAATCTAGACAACCCGCACGACGCCGGCCTTCCGCCCTCCTCGCTGCCGCCCGCCGCGCAGTGGGCGGCCATCGGCATCTTCGTGGCCGGCGTGGTGGTCTCCGGCGGCTACGCCGTCTTCGAGTACTGGCGCCGGGCCACGTTCCTCCTCGGCCTCGCCCTGCTGTGGCTCACCGTGGTTCGCCTTACCTGCGATTCCCGCCGCGTCGGCGTGCTGGCCGTGCGCTCGCGCCGCTTCGACGCCTGCTTTACTGGCCTACTCGGCGCCGTGATGGCCTTTTTGGCCTTCTCCGTGGATTCGCTCGGCAGCTAGTTGTCCACAGGCTTTTTGTAGAATCATCACCCATCTCGGCCCTAAAAGGTGTAGTTCCGGCGGTTATCCACAGGCCAGCGCCCGCCACCGCGCGCCGGGTTGCGCGGCCCACTTAGGCTCAGGGCCATGATTTCGACCTACCTGACAGCCGTGAACTCCCCGATGGTGCTCATCGAGGAGTGTGCTGGGCTGTCGGTAGAAGAGCTCGTCGATAAGGGCTTTAGCGACCGCGAAGCCGCCGAGTTCGCATGCCTTGCCGATACCTACTTCGGCCGCACCTCCTTTCGCGCCAAGCAGCGTACCGCCCGCCGCACCACGCTGCCGCTCGACGCGCTAAAAATCATCGAGCACTATGCGCAAAAAATGAAAACCCAGCGTGGGGCCTGGGTGCTGCGCGAGGAACTCTGCGCCCTGCGTGTGGCTACCAGCGAGATTGAAAAGCGCGCCCGCCGCCTTGTGCGCGAGGAGCGCACCACCAAGCGCTCTGAGGGCGTGCGTCTTACCCGCCGCCGCGATGACCTGTGGACGCTGACCATTACCGCCGAGTCCGAACTGGTGGCAGAGATTAACAACCATGTCTCCACCGTCGCCGATGCCCGCCGCGTCTTTTCCCAGGGCGCCGCCGCCTCCACGATCACCACCAATGTGGTGCTCACCCTCAATGAGATGGTCAAAGTTACCCATGGCGAGGACGTCACCCTGCAGCTAACCAATGGCGCGCAAATCTCCGGTGCGGACCTTGCCCGCCGCGCGCTTGCCGACGTCGGCCTTATCACCCTCATCCACCCCGTCACCGGCCCCGTAAACCTCTATCAATCGCGGCGCCGAGCTACATGGAAGCAACGCCAGATGGCGATGGCGGAAAACCCTGTGTGTCCGTGGCCCGACTGCCATACGCCGGCGGATGAATGCCAGGTCCACCACCTCACCCCGTGGTTGCTCGGTGGGGACACGAATCCCGAGAACCTCACCATGGCCTGCAAGTATCACAACGGGGTCAATGATGATGACCCCAATGCGCCGCCGCGCCGCGGCCGGCTCGAGCGCCGCCCCGGCGAAGGTATCGTCTGGCGCCCACCTTGGGCCACACCGCCCGAAGACTGCTGAGCCCCGTCCCGCCTCTGCTCGCCACGACTGGCCATAGGACCAGCGCAGCGTGCCGCACACCTTATCGATGGTGCGCGCTGCGCAGCTTCGGCGATCGTAGATGCAGTGAGCCTTTAAATCGAGTACTCGGTGGGATCGCCCGCCGCAGAATCGATGCTCGGGTCCGGTTGGGAAAGGGTGAGGAAGTTGCGCAAGATGCGATCCATCTGGCGTGACTCGGTAAGAAAAGCGTCGTGGCCTACCGGGGAGACAACCTTCGCCATCGCCAGCAGGTTGCCGAGGTTGCGCGAGATGTGTTCCTGCTGGTGATACGGGTACAAGATATCCGTGTCCACGCCGACGACCATGGTCGGCACCTCGGATGAGCCCAGCGCGCGGTTAAGGCCGCCGCGGCCGCGGCCGATATCGTGGCGGTTGAGCGCCTCGGTGAGGGTGACGTAGGAGCCGGCGTCAAAGCGATCGGCCAGCTTGATGCCCTGATAGTCGAGGTAGGAGTTGACGGCAAAGCGCTCATTGCGGCGGCGGTAGGGCCCGAGTGGGTTCTCGCCGGTCTGGGCCTGGACACCGAAGCGCTCGTCGATTTCCTGCTCGCCGCGATACGTCAGGTGTGCAATGCGACGTGCGGCCGCCAGCCCCTCGCGCGGGCGCTGCGCGGAGGCGTAGTAGTCGCCGCCATGCCAGAAGGAATCCTGCTCAATGGCCGCGATTTGCGCCGACTGGATGCCAATCTGCCAGGCAGAGGCGCGGGCCGATACGGCAATGACGCAAGCCGCATCAACGGCCTCGGGGTGCATCAGCGTCCACTCCAGCGTGCGCGCGCCTCCCATCGAGCCGCCGATGATGGCGTGGACGTGGGTGATGCCGAGCTCGCGGAGTGCGGCACGCTCGGCCGAGACGAGGTCGCGCACCGAAAGCGCGGGGAAGCGCGAGCCCCAGGCGCGGCCGTCGATTGGGTGCGGGGAGGCAGGGCCGGTGGAGCCGCCGCAGCCGCCCAGCGCATTGGTGGCGATAACGCACCACTTCGTCGTGTCTAGCGCCTTGCCAGGGCCGACCAGATCGGCCCACCACTCGGCCACATTCGAATCACCGGTCAGGGCGTGTTCGACCACAATGACGTTATTGCGGCCGTGGGGATCGCCGAGGAGGTGGCCGAAGCGGTGGTAGGCAATGTGGGCGTCGGCAAGCGTGGCGCCGGCTTCGGTGTGAAAGTCGCCGATGCTAACTAGCTTCATGCCAGCGCGTTAAAGCCCAGCTCGAGGTCCGCGATGATGTCATCGATGTGCTCGATGCCCACGGACAGACGGATGGTGGACTGGGTGATGCCGGCCGCGGCAAGCGCAGGCTCGTCGGACTGGGAGTGCGTGGTGGTCGCTGGGTGCACGGCCAGGGAGCGGGTGTCGCCGATATTGGCGAGGTTGGAGTGGAGCTTGAGGGCGTCGATAAACGCCCAGGCTTCCTCGCGGCCGCCGTCGATGTCGAAGGAGAGCACGGAGCCGGTGTAGGCGTAGCCGAGCTTTTCCTTGGTGGCCTTATACGGCGAGGAATCCAGGCCGGCGTAGTTGACCTTGGTGACCTTGGCGTGGCCTTCTAGGTACTCGGCAACGGCCTGGGCGTTGGCATTGTGCTTTTCGACGCGCAGCCCCACCGTCTCGATTCCATTCAGCGTCAGCCAGGCGTTGAAGGGGGAGATGGCGGCGCCGGTATCGCGCAGCAGGCCGGCGCGGGCCTTGAGCGCGAAGGCTGGGGCGCCAAGGTCGGCGTACTTCAGGCCGTGGTAGGCCTCATCTGGAGTGACGAAGTAAGGGAAGACGGGCTCGCCGTTACGGGTGACGGTCCAGTCGAAGGAGCCGCCGTCGATAATCGCGCCGCCGATGGCCGAGCCATTGCCGGTGTAGAACTTGGTGGTGGAAACCACGACGATGTCCGCGCCGAGGTCCAGCGGCCGGGCGAGGGCGGCGGTGGCGATGGTGTTGTCCACGATGAGCGGAACCTGGTTATTGTGGGCGACCTCGGCGATGGCCGGGATATCGAGGACATCGGCCACGGGGTTGCCGAAGGTCTCGCCGTAGAAGGCCTTGGTATTCGGCTGGACGGCATCCTGCCAGGATTGCGGGTCATCCGGGTCCTCGACGAGGGTGACGTCGATGCCTAGGCGCTTGAGCGTGACGGTAAAGAGGGTGGAGGTACCGCCGTAGAGGCGCGGGGAGGTCACGATGTGGTCGCCGGCCGAGGCGAGGTTCAAAATCGCCGCGGTTTCGGCGGCCTGGCCCGAAGCGAAGGCGACGGCCGCGACGCCGCCCTCGAGGGCAGCGAGGCGCTCTTCCAGCGCGTCCTGGGTGGGGTTGGTCAGGCGGGTGTAGATGGGGCCGGCGTCGGAAAGATTGAAGCGGTTGGCCGCGTGCTCGGCGTCGTTAAAGACGTAGGAGGTGGTCTGGTAAATCGGCACGTTGCGGGCGTTGGTGGAGCCGTCCAGGTTCTGGCCGGCGTGGAGGGAGCGGGTAGCGAAGGACCAGTCGGAATTGGAGTTATCGTATTTCGTCGTCATGCTTGGCAAGACTAGACCAAGCGGTATGTCTTGCGAACGGGTTTAGTGAAACCCGCTGGCAGGGGCGAGAATAAAAATAGACTAAGCGGTCAGTCTCGAGTTTTATGTGGGCGTCGGAAGGCGCACGGCGGGGCTTTCGCGGCAGCGCACGTGGCCTCGTGGCTAAGAGTTTCTACGGGTGGTGATTTTGTTCCTCGAGCTGATTGGCAATGCGGCGGGTGTTTGCACGAGTTTCGTTGCTATTGCGCACGAGCTTGACCACGATGGCGATGATTCCGGCGAGGATGAGGAACGGAATGAGTATGAGTAGAAATTCAAGCGGGCCGAGGGACATTTATCACCTTTCTTTTATGGTCTTTGGGGTTACGGTATCACTCCTGTAATGCGGCCGCGACCGCGGTGAGGCTCGTGCGCAGCTCGGTGTCGCTAAGGTGGCCGAAACCGAGGACGACGCCGTCTTCGGCGTCGGCGCCGCCCCAATAATCGCGCAGCGGGGTGAGCTTGATGCCTCGGGCGGCGGCGCGGGGGACCACGGCTGGGTCGCACAGCAATACCGCGTGAAGGCCACCGTGGATGGGGAGGAGTTGCGCACCATCGATGGTGCCAAGCGTTTCGGCTACGAGGTTGCGGCGGCGTTTGTAGGTGCGGCGCATGCGGCCGGTGTGGCGTCGTAAAGCGCCGCTGGCGAGGTAGTGGGCGAGTGCGGCCTGTGGAATAGAGCCGACGGGTTGGCCGAAGACCTCGCGCACGTGGTCCACGGCCGGGCGCAGGCGCGGTGGAACGACGAGGTAGCCGCAGGCAATCGAGGGGGAGATGACCGAGGAGAAGGTACCCAGCAGCACGGTGTGTTCCGGGGCGAGTGCGGCCAGGGCGGGCAGCGGCTGGCCGACGTAGCGCAGTTCGGAGTCGAAGTCATCCTCGATAAGCAGGGCGTCGTGTGTGCGGGCCCATTCGACGAGTTCGGCGCGCCGGGCTGCGGGCAGCGAGCCGCCGTAGGGGTATTGGTGGCTAGGGGTGACGATGAGGGCGTCGAGAGGAGCCGTGGGGACGGTGACGCCTTTGGGGCCGGTGGGGATTTCCACCAAGGTATGGCCGAGGGCGTGGGGCACGCGGCGCAGGCTGGGGTAGCCGGGGGATTCCACGCCTACGCGCAGCTGGCGGCCGAGGGAGCGCAGGAGCACGGAGAGGCCGTCGCGGGCGCCGGCCGTGATCAGCACGCAGGCCGGGTCCACGGTGAGCCCGCGCATGTGGCGCAGGTGTGCTGCGACCTCGCGGGGCAGATCGCCGGAGGGGTCGACGGCCGCTGCACGCCATGCGGCCCTCCATTCAGGGGTGAGGATGCCGGCGGTGTCGGGCAGGCCGGGGGTCAGCGACACCAGTTCGGGCTCGGCGGCCGGTGCGGGGGCTGGCTCCGGCCGTGGGGCACGCGCGTGGGGGAGCAGCGGGTTGATGACGGTGCCGGAGCCAACCTCGGCGGTGAGGTAGCCCTCGGCCGTGAGTTGGTCGTAGGCGGTGACCACGCTGCCTCGGGAAATGCCGAGCTGTGAAGCCAAGTGGCGGGTCGAGGGAACGCGTTCGCCGGGCAGGAGGACGCCGGCGGCAACCTGGGCGCGCAAGGCAGCGGCGATTTGCACGGGCAGCGGCCGCGTATCAGAAGGATCGAGGCGAAGGGGCACGGGCCCATCATAAGTGGTCTAATCCAACACGCTGAAAATGGCTCTTGTCTTGTACCACTTGTGTGGGTCACTATGGCACCTATGACTGAACAGGTAAATGAACAAGGACGCGCTACCACCCGCGTGAAGCGAGGACTAGCCGATATGTTGAAGGGCGGCGTCATCATGGACGTCGTCACGCCGGAGCAGGCGCGCATTGCAGAGGACGCGGGCGCCTCGGCCGTGATGGCGCTGGAGCGCGTGCCGGCCGATATCCGCGCGCAGGGCGGCGTGGCCCGCATGTCTGACCCGGAGCTTATTGAGGGCATCGTCGAGGCCGTGGATATCCCGGTCATGGCCAAGGCCCGTATCGGCCACTTTGTAGAGGCGCAGATCTTGGGCGAGCTGGGCGTGGACTTCATCGACGAGTCCGAGGTGCTCAGTCCGGCCGATTACGTCAACCACATCAATAAGTGGGATTTCGACGTGCCGTTCGTGTGCGGCGCGACCAACCTGGGCGAGGCGCTGCGCCGCATCACCGAGGGCGCGGCCATGATTCGCTCCAAGGGCGAGGCCGGCACCGGCGACGTCTCCGAGGCCGTGAAGCACCTGCGCACCATTAAGGCGGAAATCGCGCGCCTGCGCCACCTGGATCGAGACGAGCTTTATGTCGCGGCCAAGGAACTGCAGGCACCGTACGATTTGGTCGCAGAGGTGGCGGAGACCGGCAAGCTCCCGGTTGTGCTCTTCGTTGCCGGTGGCGTGGCCACGCCTGCCGACGCCGCCCTTGTCCGCCAGATGGGCGCCGAAGGCGTCTTTGTCGGATCCGGCATCTTCAAGTCCGGCAATCCAGCAGCGCGCGCGGAGGCCATCGTGAAGGCTGCCACGCTTTACGACGACCCCGCTGAGCTCGCCAAGCTTTCCCGCGGCCTGGGCGAGGCCATGGTGGGCATTAACGTCAACGACGTGCCTGCACCGCACCGCCTGGCTGAGCGCGGATGGTAGCCACCGTCGGGGTGCTGGCGCTGCAAGGCGGCGTCGAGGAGCACCTGCGCATTCTGGACGGGCTCGGCGTTGCTACGCGCCGGGTGCGGGTGCCGCGCGACCTGGACGGGCTCGATGGGCTGGTGATTCCGGGCGGCGAGTCGAGCGTCATCGACAAGCTGGCGCGTAGTTTCGGGCTGGCCGAGCCGCTGCGCGACGCCGCGGCCGCAGGATTGCCGGTGCTCGCGACCTGCGCGGGGCTCATCTATTGCGCCCGCGAGCTCGAAAACCCCGCGCCGGGGCAGCAAACCCTAGGGCTGTTGGACGTGACCGTGCGGCGAAACGCCTTTGGCAACCAGCGCTTTTCCGAAGAGCGCACGGTGCCTGTGACGGCGGGCGAGGAAACGCTCGACATCGAGGCGAGTTTCATTCGCGCGCCGCTGGTCACCCGCGTGGGCGAGGGCGTCGAGGTCATCGCGACAGTGCCGGGGGAGGACGGTGACGCGGTGGTCGGCGTGCGCCAAGGCCGCGTGACGGCGCTGAGCTTCCACCCAGAAGAAAATGGCGACGCCCGCGTGCACGCCGCCTGGCTCGACAGCTTCTAGGCGCGCCACCAAAGCCGCCCCGCAGCGAATCGATGAACGCTGCGGGGCGGCTTTTGCCTAGGAAGAATTACTTCTTCAGGCCGTCGATAATCTCGTTGAACTGAGCAACTGGGCGCATGACGGCAGAGGTCTTCTCGTCATTTGGCCAGTAGTAGCCGCCGAGGTCGGCGGGGTTGCCCTGGGCGTCGACAAGCGCTTGGGCAATCTCGTCTGCCTGGGAGGACAGCTGGGAAGCCACGTCCTTGAAAGAGGCGGCGAGATCGGCATCATCGGTCTGGTTAGCCAGCTCCTCGGCCCAGAAGGTGGCCAGGAAGAAGTGGGAACCGCGGTTGTCGATTTCGCCGGCCTTGCGGGACGGGGACTTGCCCTCATTGAGCAGGCGCTCGGTGGCCTTGTCCAAGGTGGCGGCCAGAACGCCGGCCTTCTCGTTGCCGTTGGTCTGCTTCTCGTGGCGGAAGGACTCAGCCAGGGCCAAGAACTCGCCGAGGGAATCCCAGCGCAGGTGGTTTTCTTCCTCGACCTGCTGGACGTGCTTCGGGGCGGAGCCGCCCGCACCGGTCTCGAAGAGGCCGCCGCCCGCCATGAGCGGAACCACAGACAGCATCTTGGCGGAGGTACCCAGCTCGAGGATGGGGAAGAGGTCCGTGTTGTAGTCACGCAGCACGTTGCCGGTCACGGAGATGGTGTCCTCGCCGCGGCGGATGCGCTCGATGGAGGTCTTGGTAGCGGTGACCGGATCCTCGATGGAGATATCCAGGCCCTCGGTGTCGTGGTCCTTAAGGTACTTCTCCACCAGGGACTTGATATTGCGGTCGTGGCCGCGCTCCGGGTCGAGCCAGAAGATGGTCTTCATGCCGGACAGGCGAGCGCGATTGACGGCGAGCTTGACCCAGTCCTGGATCGGGGCGTCCTTGGTCTGGCAGGCGCGCCAGATATCGCCTTCCTCCACGTCGTGGGAGATGAGGACCTCGCCCTGGGAGTTGCGAACCTCAACGGTGCCCGCAGCCGGGATCTTGAAGGTCTTGTTGTGGGAGCCATACTCCTCGGCCTTCTGCGCCATAAGGCCCACGTTCGGCACGGTACCCATGGTGGTCGGGTCGAAGGCGCCGTTTTCCTTGCAATCCTCGATAACGGCCTGGTAGACGCCGGCGTAGGAAGAATCCGGGATAACGGCGAGGGTGTCCTGCTCCTCGTCGTTCTTATTCCACATGTGGCCAGAGGTGCGGATCATGGCAGGCATGGAGGCGTCAATAATGACGTCGGAAGGCACGTGCAGGTTGGTGATGCCCTTGTGGGAGTTGACCATGGCGAGGTCGGGGCCGTCGGAAAGCGCGGCGTCGAAAGCAGCCTTGATTTCTTCGCCGTTGTCCAGGTTCTTCAGGCCCTCGTAGATAGCGCCCAGGCCGTTCTCGCCGTTGAGACCGGCAGCCAGCAGCTCCTCGCCGTACTTGTCATATACATCGGCGAAGAAGGCGCGGACGACGTGGCCGAAGAGGATGGGGTCAGAGACCTTCATCATGGTGGCCTTCAGGTGGGTGGAGAAGAGAACGCCCTCTTCCTGAGCGCGCTTGACCTGTGCGAGGAGGAACTCATCTAGGGCCTTTGCGGACATGAAGGTGCCGTCGATGACCTCACCCTTAAGAACAGGAAGCTCCGGCAGCAGGGTCTGCTCGCCATCGGCGGTCTTGAGGACGATGGACAGGGTGTCCTCGTTGTCCAGGATGACGGACTTCTCATTGTGGCGGAAGTCGTTGTCCGCCATGGTGGCAACGTTGGTCTTGGAGTCCTTGGACCACTCGCCCATGCGGTGCGGGTGCTTCTTCACAAAGTTCTTCACGGCTTCCGGGGCGCGGCGGTCGGAGTTGCCCTCGCGCAGCACCGGGTTAACAGCGGAGCCCTTGACGGAGTCATAGCGGGCGGCGATGTCCTTTTCTTCCTCGGTGGAAGGATTATCCGGGTAATCAGGCAGATCGTAACCTGCGGCCTGCAGCTCGGCGATGGCCTTCTTCAGCTGCACCAGGGAAGCAGAAATATTCGGCAGTTTGATGATATTTGCTTCTGGGGTCTTGGCCATCTTGCCCAGCTCCGCTAGGGCGTCTTCGACCTTCTGCTCCTCGGTCAGGCGCTCTGGGAACTGCGCGGCGATGCGGGCGGCCAGCGAGATATCGCGGGTTTCCACGTCGATGCCAGCGGTGGAAGCGAAGGCCTCCACGATGGGCTTGAGGGAGTAGGTCGCCAGCAGCGGCGCCTCATCGGTACGGGTCCACGTAATCTTTGCCATGATTCTCCTAATTAACGTTGGAAAATTGTTCAAGTGCCCAGATTACCGATTTTGTGGGCGGCATGTGGGCCAGTTTGCCGAAAGTGATCCCCCATTTGCCGCCCCTTGAAAAGGGTTGCGTGGCCGCTGTCACCCATGCGCGGGAGGGGTGGAGATATTCACGAGCCCCCGCTGCGGGCATGCCACCGGCGCAGACGGGGTGTACCCTCACTCTCCATGAAAATCATCGATGAGCTAAGCCCGCGCAGCGCACACGAACACCGCGTTCGCCGCCGCCCGCTGCCGCTGCAAACGGAGATTACCACCCGCCGCCGCGCCATCGTCATGGTGGCCATGGCCTTGGGCGCGTTTGCCATCGGCACGACGGAGTTCGTGTCCATGGGCCTGCTGCCGCTTATTGCAGATGATTTTGGCGTTTCGGAAGAAAACGCCTCCACACTCATCACCATCTATGCCATGGGCGTGGTGGTCGGTGCCCCGTTGATTGCGGCTTTTACCGGCAAGCTGCCGCGCCGCCGGCTCATCCTGCTGCTCATCGGCTTCCTCGTGGTGGGCAACCTCCTCTCGGTCTTGGCACCGAATTACGCCATCCTCATGGTCGCGCGCTTTATTGCGGGCATGCCGCACGGCGCTTATTTCTCCGTGGCTAATCTCTCGGCCGCATCCATGGCGCCCCCTGGCGGCCGCGGCAAGGCCATGGCTTATGTGGGCATGGGCTTGGCCATCGCCACGGTGATTGGTGTGCCGGCCGCCCAAGCCCTCGGCTCCGCGCTGGGCTGGCAGGCGGCCTACCTAGTGGTCGTGGCTTTGGGTATTGTCACCGCCATTGCGTTGTTCTTCCTGATGCCGCACATGACGGAGATGAAGCAGACCGATATCCGCACCGAATTTGGTGCGTTCAAAAACAGTCAGGTGTGGTTCACCGTCATCATGGGCGTGGTCGGCTTTGGCGGCATGTTCTCCGTCTATACCTATATTTCGTGGACCATGACCGAGGTCGCCGGCATGGACCAGAGCCTCATCTGGGTGGTGCTCATGGCCTATGGCATCGGCATGACCATCGGCAATGCCTTTGGCGGCTGGCTTGCCGATCGCAACCTGGAGTTTGGCATTATCTTTGCCTTGGCCTGCCTCATCGTTATCCTGACGGCCTTCTACTTCCTCTCCGGCCATGCCATCCCCGCTACCTTGTGCTTTGGCTGCGTGGCGTTTATGGGCTCCACGCTGGTTCCTTCGCTGCAGCTGCGCTTGGTGCATGTGGCTGGCGACGCCCAGACTTTGGCCGCAGCCCTTAACCAGTCCGCGCTGAACATCGCAAACGCGGCCGGTGCGACCATTGGCGGCGCCGTGGTGGGTGCCGGCTTGGGCTACTCCGCCCCGGCGCTGGCCGGTGCGGCCCTAGCGGCTGCGGGTTGCCTGGTATGGGCTGCGACGATGTGGGATAAAAAGCGCCTTTCTCGCCGCGCCTAGGCTTACCGATATGCTGTTGGCATGACCCTTACCATCGCGAGCGTTAATGTCAACGGAATCCGCGCTGCGTGCAAGCAGCGCAACGAAAATAACCCCGGAATGAACGCCTGGCTAGAGGAGACTCCGGCCGAAATCGTGCTCATGCAGGAGGTGCGCGCAACCCCGGAGCAGGCCGAAAAGGCCTTGGCCCCGGCCCTAGAGGCGGGATGGCACTTAGCTCTTGCCGACGCCGCCGCAAAGGGCCGCGCCGGCGTGGGTATCCTGTCTCGCACCCCGCTTGCCGACGTCGAAGTGGGCTTCGGCTCCTTTACCGACGCCGGCCGCTGGATTGCGGCTACCACCCGCGATATTCGCGTCGCCTCGCTGTACCTGCCTTCCGGCGATACCGGTTCACCGAAGTTGGATGAAAAGTACCGCTTCTTGGATGAGTTCCAGGAGGTGCTGGCGAAGAACGCGGCGCGCACGAATTCTGATGGCAGCCCGGCCGACATGGTCATCGGCGGCGACTGGAATATCTGCCACCGCGCCCAGGACCTGAAAAATAATAAGGCCAACGAAAGGAAGGCTGGCCACCTGCCGGAAGAACGCGCCTTCATGGATCACGTCTTTGGCGCGTTCCCGGATGACAAGCCACAGGAGAAGAAGAACCTGGGGCAGTGGCAGGGCGTGGTCGAGTACGTAGGCGGCGAGCCGTGGTCCCCGGCCGCAGATCCGCAGTGGTTCGACGTCGCCCGCCGCCTGCACCCAGAAGAAGATGGTCCGTATACCTGGTGGACCTACCGCGGCCAGGCGTTTAATAACAACGCCGGGTGGCGCATCGATTACCAGGCGGCCACCCGCCCGATGCTGGAGCGCGCGCAGCGCACCTGGGTGGATAAGGCTCCTACCGTGGAGCAGCGCTGGTCCGACCATTCCCCACTGCTGGTGGAGTACCGCTGATGACGCCACTATTTAGCGTCCTGTATGTAGTTGGTATTACGGCCGAGTCCATGACCGCCGCCTTGTCTGCCGGCCGCCAAAAGCTCGATCTTTTCGGCGTCACCATGATCGCCTCCATGACGGCGCTGGGCGGCGGCACGGTGCGCGATATGATCCTCGATGACCCTCCCTTTACCTGGGTTGAGCACCCCATTTATTTGGTGATCGTCATCGTGGCGGCCGTGGTGACGGTGGGCATGTCCTTCCTCATGCACTACTTCCGCCACCTCTTCCTGATCTTGGATGCCCTGGGGCTCGCGGTCTTTTCGGTGCTGGGCACCCAAATCGCGGTCCACCTGGGACATGGGTTCATCATTGCCTCGGTGTCTGCGGTGATTTCCGGCGTCTTTGGCGGCGTGCTGCGTGACCTGCTTTCAGATCGCATCCCGCTGGTCTTTTCCGGCGAGTATTATGCTGCCATCTCGCTGTTGGCCGCGGCTCTATTTATGGCGCTCTACCACGGCGGCTTGGCTGAGGAACCGGCCGCGATTATCACCGCCTCGGTGTGTTTCATCGCCCGCTTGGCTGCGATTTACTTCAAGAAAGGCTTGCCCGTCTTCGAATACCGCGACGCCGAACAGCAGATGGACCCGCGCTTGCGTTTGTCCGCGCGCATCGTGCGCGATGGCGCCCGCAAAGCCAAGCGCAAGGCAGGCGCGGCCACGCGCTATGCCAGCCCCATCACGCGCCCGCTGACTAGGCCTTTAAGTCGCCCGTTTAAGAACAAGACACGAGCTTTTTCTACTGCGGCAGAGGGGGCGGACTACGACGATATTTCGAGCAACCGCATCGCGCGCCGGCCGAAGCAACAGTCGATTACGCGGCCGAGCGGTCGGCACTCGCCAGGGGCGAGGGGAGTAAACGTGGAGCAGCAGTGGAGCTTTAATAAGGGGGACGTCGGCAAGCGCAAGGCGCCCAAGCACAAGCAGTAGTGCTATTATGGCTAGGTCAAAAAATTCAGTAATCTGCAACGGAGAAAGTTCATGGCTCGCGCAATTATTTCTTTCGTCCTCGGCGCTGTAATCCTCGGCCTGAGCATCTGGTGGTGGACCGTTGTTGGTCCGTCCTTCGCTTTCCTCGGCCCCATCGTGCTCATGGGCGTGGGCGGCGCGCTGATGGTATCCGGTTGGGCCATCCTGATGGACGTGGTCAGCCCCACCTCGCGCAAGCTCTAAAATCCTTGCGCCGCATCCCTTGCCCAATCGGGCAGGGGATTTTTCGATCCCTTGCTCAGGCGGTGCCGGGGAAGGATGTGAACCGTGCGTCGGGGCTAGGGGGTAGGATAAGGCACCATGACTGCAGACAATTCCACCGTTTCCCGTGTCCTGTCCGGTATCCAACCCACCGCTGATTCCTATCACCTGGGCAATTACCTGGGAGCGCTCAAGCAGTGGATTGACCTGCAAGACGGCTATGACGCTTTCTACTTCATTCCTGACCTGCACGCGATCACCGTGGAGCAAAACCCGGAGGAGCTGCGCAATCGCACCATCGCGGGTGCCGCACAGCTCATCGCCTTGGGCATTGATCCGGAAAAGTCCACGCTCTTCGTGCAGTCGCACGTGCCCGCCCACGCGGAGCTTACTTGGGTACTGCAGTGCCTGACCGGCTTTGGTGAGGCTTCCCGCATGACCCAGTTCAAGGATAAGTCCGCCAAGCAGGGATCGGATCGCACCTCGGTGGGCCTATTTACCTACCCGATCCTCATGGCCTCCGATATCTTGCTCTACTCGCCGGATTATGTTCCGGTGGGCGAGGACCAGCGCCAGCACCTGGAGCTGACCCGCAACCTGGCTGAGCGCTTCAACAATAAGTACGGCGAGACCTTCAAGGTACCGGAGCCGTTCATCCCGGAGGGTGCGGCAAAGATTTATGACCTGCAGGAGCCGACCTCCAAGATGTCTAAGTCTGGCGCCAACCCGAAGGGCCTGGTCAACCTGCTTGATGCGCCGAAGACCTCGGCCAAGCGCATCAAGTCCGCTGTGACGGATGACTTGGGCTCGGTGGCCTTTGACCGCGACAACCAGCCGGGTGTGTCCAACCTACTGGTTATCCAGTCTGCGCTCACTGGTGAATCCATCGATTCCTTGGTGGAAAAGTACGCCGGCCAGGGCTACGGCCACCTCAAGGTGGATACCGCCGACGCGCTGCAGGAATTTACCACCCCGCTCAAGGAACGCTACGACGAACTTATGGCAGATCGCGGCGAGCTCGAGCGCATCTTGGCCAAGGGCGCAGAGACAGCGCAAGAGATTGCCCAGCCGCTTGTCGACGCCGTCTATGAAAAGGTCGGCTTTCTTCCTCGCCTGCGCAAGTAGCAAGCGGCCGCTTCCCCCGTGCACCACCCCACAAAGGGACAAGTGGGGGTTTGCCAGTTACTCTAGGTGGGATAAAAACTGTGCGAGCAAGAAGGGAAGCACGTGCCTACCACCACGCAATCCTCCTCGAAGAAGACGGACCACTACGGCATCGAACGCGCCAATGCCGACGATCCCGGTGCGGTAGATAAGATTCGCTCCAAGTCCGGATTCGTTGACCACCTCATGCGCATGAATGAGCGCTACGGTGCCGAAGGCGGCAACCAGTTTGCCGCCGGTATCACCTATTATTCGGTGCTCTCCATCTTCCCGCTTGCCATGCTGATCGTGGCCACCGTCGCCGCCGTCTTGGCTAACCGTGAGGACCTGCTCAATGATCTGCAATCCCATATCACCAGTTCTATCGATGGCGATATGGGAGATACGGTCAATGAGATCTTGGATACCGCCATTGACCAACGCGGCGCCATGTTCGGTATCGGTGGTTTGACCACTCTGTGGTCCGGCCTAGGCTGGATGAACAACCTGCGCATCGGTATCTCGGCCATGTGGGGCATCGATGCCAACGAGGGCGGTTCCTTCTTGAAGAAGAAGTTGTCTGACCTGGTGGGCCTCATTGGCCTTATCGTGGCATTCCTCATCGCCTTTGGCGTCACCGCCGCCGGGTCCTCCGGCCTTACCCAGAAAATCTTTGAGCGCGTAGGAATCGAGTCCTTCCCGGGCATGGACTCGGTTATTTTCTTTGTCGGCTTGGCAGTGGGCCTTCTGGCCAACCTCATCGTCATGTGGTGGCTGATTATGATCCTGCCGCGCACCAAGGTGCCGAAGAAGTCCGGCCTTATCGGCGCGGCCATTGGTGCCGTGGCTTTTGAGCTGCTCAAGCAGCTGTCCACGCTCATCATGTCCTCTGCTACCGGCAGCCCTGCCGGCGCGGTCTTCGGCCCCGTCATCGTGCTCATGGTGGTCATGTATCTGATTTGGCGCGTGGTGCTGTACGTCTCCGCGTGGACCGCCACCACCGCCGAGTCCCTGAAGTACGCTCACCCGCCGGTCCCAGAGCCGGCCGTTATTCGCGTCCGCAACGAGGTCAAGGAAGGCGCGCCTGCAGGTGCGACCTTCGGCGTTGGCGCCGCTGTAGGCGCCGCGGCCGTGGGCGCATGGAGCTTGTTGCGCCGTAAGTAAAATCTCCTCCTTAGGGGTGAGGCCGCCGCTGCCGTTGGGCTTTAAGATGGAGCATTATGAACGCCAATGACATCGCACCGAATCTTTATGAGGAATGGGGACTAGATCGCCGCGATGGCGAGCACGAGCTCTTAGTCTTGCTGGAGTCCAAGGATGTGCTGCTACAGCAGCAAGGCCACGACATTGAAGATCCGCGGCGCGCGCAGCTGCGCATCGCTGCCAGCGTCTTGGGCTCTGCTGCAAAGCGGGCCGAATACGATAAGGCGTGCGCGGCGGGAGTGCGCCCCACCTGGGGAGACCTCGGACAGCTGGGCGCGGTAGGGCAGTGGAACCCGCGGCCACTGCAAGCCCAGCAGCAAGCTCAGTCCTTCCAGCCCGGTCAGGCGGCCGGGCCGGGGCGTCACGCTCAGCAGGAACCACGATTTGCGCAGACCTCGAGCCCCTATGGGTCGCCGTATGCGCGCAATCCCTTTGCCCCGCAGCACAATCCATTCCCGCCGGCAACGGCGAACGCGGCTGTACCCGCGCCGTTGGTACAACAACCAGCGGCCGAAATTAGCCAGCGCGCCGGTCAAGATGCGCGCATCGGCATGGCCATTTTGGACCTCATCTTCTTTTCGCTCATTAGCGGCAGCTTCGGCGGCGCGCTGCTGTCCGGCGGCGTGGATGAGCTCTCGACGTTCATTGGCGGCGCCATCATCTTGCTGCTCTACACCTTGGGCACCGAATGTTGGCTCGGCGCCAGCCCGGCCAAGCTGCTGATGGGCTACACGGTGCGCGATGTCGACACCAAAGAGCGGCTCACCCTCACCCAGTCCGCTAAGCGCCAGTGGTGGCGCCTAGTCAATATCGTGCCGGGCCCCGGTACGTTCGCCAGCTGGGTGGGCGCCGGCGTGCATACCTTCACCATTTCGGAGAAGAATAACCGCCGCGGCTCCCACGATGAGTGGGCTAACGCCGAAGTAGTGAAAAAGCACCCACGCAAATAGCCAGCAACACTACGGCGCCGGCGATAACCCAGCCGAGCCACCCCTGCACCCCGGCCAAGGAGGAGTTGGCCGATTGTGCCTGGGCATCGGGGGCCGGGGAGGCAGTGGAGTCGGCGTCGGAATGGACGTCGGCAAGCAACTGCCCTACACCGTCACCGGGATGCACCTTGTAGGCCTCGTGCAGCAGCTTCTGGGCCTGCTCCCACGCGCGCGGGCCGTGCTCCACGGTGGTATCGAGCAGCACCGCCTGCAGCCGTCGGCCATGGCGGTCGAGCGCGCCGACGAAGGTATGGTGCGCGTCATCGGTAAAGCCCGTCTTGCCACCAATGCCGTCCGGATCATTGAGGAAGAGCCCGTTATCGTTGCCTAATTGGTAACCGTCAAGGTCGCCCCAGCCGGGAAAGTCCACGGACTCCGTATCCACAATCCGCGCGAAGGTCGGGTTATGGAAGGCCGCGCGGTAAATGCGGGAAATATCCTCGGCCGAGGTAGACATGCCCGGGGCATCGAGCCCAGAGTAGCTGGCCGCGTAGGTGGAATTTGTGCCGATCTCGGCCGCCTTCTCATTGACCTTGCGCAGCGTGGCCTCGTCGCCGCCCAATTCCTGTGCCAGGGCGTGCGCGGCATCGTTGCCAGAGGCCATGAGCAAGCCCTGCAAAAGCTGTTCCACCGTGTACGTGCCGCCTGGGCCGATGCCGACCGCTGAGCCGTCAATCTGTGCCGATTCTTCGCCCACCTCGACCTTCTGGTGCAGATCCAGTTCGTCGATAACCACCAGCGCCAGCAGTGCCTTGATGATGGAGGCCGGCCGGTAGCGGCCGTTAGGGTCCTTCATTGCGATGATTTCGCCGGAATCGATATCGGAGACCATCCACGCCGCGGCCACCACATCCTTATCCACCTTGAACCCTTCGGGCAGGGTGGTGCCACAGGCCTCATTGCTTTCCACCGGCGGCAGCGGGGTGGGTGAGGCCTGCCCAGGAGCGAGGCGCTCCGAGGTGGTGGTGGCCTTTTCCGGGCGCTCGGCGTGCGGGCACTTATCGGTATCCGGGGCGGTGGTGCGCATGGTGGTAGGAGTTTCCGGCTCTTCCGCCAGCGCGAGCGGTGCGCCGCTGAGCAGGACGGTAACGAGGGAACTAGCTATAATTCTTTTCATGACATGACACATCTTAGGCCCGTGCCTACGATGGGACGCATGCATGACGCGCCTTTGATTAGCCCTGAAAACAAGGACTCCGCCGCCGACGTGGTGGCCAAGCTGCCTAAGGTCTCCCTCTTTGAGCCCATTAACTCCACGGCCGCTACGCCGGAGGAACTCACCGCGACCATCCGTGAGCGCTACGAAGCCCTAGCCGCAGACGGCGTGGTCTACGCGGAACTGCACTTGGATCCAGCAGCGATTGGCCTGGACGCTGCCGCGGTTGTTGAAGCCGCCGTTGCAGCCCGCATTCCTTCCCTGGACTCCCGCCTCGTCCTGGCCGGCACGGCCCCTGAGGCAGCAGTGCCTGACGACGCCCCCGTGGTGGGCTATAACCTCCCGCAGGACGAGGCGGGCGCGGCCGCGGACTTCCGCGCCGCCTACCTACCCACCCAGATTCACGTGGGCGAGGACTTCGCGGAAGTTGAGCGCGCCGCCCAGGCCGGCGTGAATCGCCTTATCCACCCGGTGAATATGATCGATGACTTCACTGCGAATATCGAAGGCATCGTGCCGGGCAAGGCCTCTGGCTACATCCGCGACCGCCATATTCCCCTGGTCTTTACCCCACTGGAGGAAGCCGAGGAGCTGACCGACCACCCACTGCCACTGCTGCAGCAGCTGGGCTTTACCTGCACCATTTCCTCGGGCGAGACCACCTTGACCAAGCAGTTCCTCGCGCTGAGTGAGACCTTTGGCTACGGGCTGGAGGAATTTTTCGACCTCACCGTCAAAGCGGTGGAGAATTCCTTTGCTGACCAGGAATTACGGCAGCATCTGCTAGAAACGGTTATCCTGCCAGCATACGAGGAATTATCTGATCCGGAGCTTGCTGGACCGGACACGGAGGAATCCCTCGCTGATGCGGCAGACGCCGCTGAAGAATAGAAACGATTAAAGGAGAATTAGATGACTTCTGTACTTTTTGTGGTTACCGCCGCTGAGGAATGGACCCTGGCCGATGGCACCAAGCGCCCCACCGGTTATTGGGCCGAGGAGCTTATTGCCCCGCACCGCGTCTTCCAGGGCGCGGGCTGGGATATCCACTTTGCTACTCCGGGTGCGAAGGCTCCGGTCGTAGACGAGTACAGCCTGGAGGTACTGCCAGACAACGTGCGTGAGGCACAGGAGAACTACCTGGCAGAGTTGGGCGTAGCGCTCGAGAACCCGATGAACCTGGCCGATGTCAATGAGGAAGATTATGACCTCATCTTCTACCCAGGTGGCCACGGTCCGATGGAGGATCTTGCCTACGATCAGGATTCTGCAAAGCTTATTCAGGCGCGTATGGATTCCGGCCGCGCGCTCGGCCTCGTTTGCCACGCCCCGGCCGCGCTATTGGCCTTGGATAACGAGAATTGGCCGTTCAAGGGCTACAAGATGACCGCCTTTAGTAATGCAGAGGAAGGCGAGGAGATGGTCGCCGCCGCTAAGTGGGCGCTGGAGACCCGCCTGCGCGAGCTCGGCGGGGATTACCAGGAGACCGATCCGATGTCCCCGAACGTCATCGTGGATCGCAACCTGTACACCGGCCAGAACCCGGCTTCCTCTGAGCCGCTGGCACAGCGTATTCTGCGCGATTTCTAAATGCACGTTTCGCGAGTTCTCAAGGCCGGGGCTGCCCTGACCGGTGTGGTTGGGGTAGCGGGCATGGCGGCGTATGCACTCAGCCGCCGGCCGTACCTGCGTGAGGTGGCACCGGGGCTGCGCAGCCCGATTTTGTACCTGCCTATGCACCTGCTTGCCGACGCCACTTTTGCCCGCGCCAGCCGCTTCTTTGCCAGCATCGACTTTTCCCGTCCGGTGCGGCACGCGGTGGATATTACGGAGTTTTCTGCCTCCTTCGATGGCCACGCTTTCAGCGCCCGCGTACTTACCCCACGCGGCGCTACCGCAGGGGCAGCCGCATCCGGACCGCGCCCCGTGGTGGTGTGGACGCACGGCGGCGGCCATCTTATCGGTGGCCCGGCCATGTATGACCCGCAAAATGCACGCATGGCGGCCGAGCTCGGTGCCATCGTGGTGGCTCCGCGCTACCACAAATCCACCCAGGAGCCGTTTCCCGCGGACCATGATGAGTGCTACGCGGCGCTGCGTTGGGTGCAAGAACACGGCGATAAGCTGGGCGGGGATACCTCGCGCATCGCGGTCGCCGGCGATAGCGCCGGCGGCGGCCTTGCCGCGGGCTTGGTTCAGCGGGCCTTTGATGAGGGCCATCCGGTCCGCGCGCTTGGCTTGGTCTATCCCATGCTGGATCACCGCACCACGGATAAGTCCGGTGCGGTGGGCCAATTCATCTGGACGGCAGGCCCGAACCGCGGCGCGTGGTCCATGTACCTGGGAGATGACCACCTGGATGTTGACCTGCCGCCCTATGCTTCGCCGGCCACACGCAGTGATCTTTCCGGCCTGCCGCCAACGTGGATCGGGGTGGGCGGCATCGACCTTTTCTGCGATGAATCTGTGGCCTTTGCCCAAGCCCTCGATGCGGCCGGCGTGGACACCACCCTGGATGTGTGGGCCGGTGCATACCACGGGTTTGACCAGATTAAACCCAAGGCGCCACAATCGCGTGAGCTTATCGACGCCCTCATTGACCACCTTCGCCGTCACCTTTAAGGCCACGTACTCAGGGAGGTCGCGAGTTGAAGTACAACACGCACGTGTCGTGGGTCGTAACTTTCGCCAGCATGGTTGTTCTCGGCCTGATTCTGGGCGGGGTCTTTGGGATAGGTACCCTGGGCCGATCCATTGTTGGCCTCAGCGTCTTTGTCGTGTGGCTGATTTTCGATAAATACATGCGCGACCGGACCCGGCGCCAAGAGCAAGAAGCACGCGGCGACTAGACGCACAAAGCCGCCCCCCTTCTCCTCCCACCTGCTGTGAGTGGGGAGGAAAGGCGAGGCGGCGGATGCCACGCGCGGCCGGGGCCGCGCGAACCGGTACGGGTTTAGAACTTAGAGAAGCGCTTGATGAGCATGTCCTCCAAGCCCTTCCAGGACTCTGCGTGCTCGTTATATGGCTTGGATGGTACGTAGCCGGCGTGCTCGGTGGAGCCGAGCATGTAGCCCAAGTAGTCCTGCAGGCGCGGGTGAGCCAGCATATAAGAGTTAATGGAATCGTCGCCTGCCCAGTCAGCGGCATCGGCGCATACCTCATAGCAGCGCGCCATCTGATCGGAATCGACGGCCTCTGGGCCCTTTTCGATATCGCGCACGATGCCGTTGAAGGAGTACTGGTTATCCGGGTGGACCTGAATTTCTAGCTCGCCGGCATTAGCGGCGGCGACAACCTCTTCCCAGGTGGATACACGTGCCAGGTCGTGGTCATCGTTGTCCATGATCCAGCGCACGAGGGTCTTCGGGGAATCGAAGGTGAAAATCTCGCCCCACTTGCCCAAGAAGATGGGCTTGCCGTCCAGGTAGGTGCGCAGGGTGTAGACGGACTTGGACTGCGCGGTGATCTTGATGGGATCGATGCCGGCGGCGGCCCACGGGGAGTTATCGTACGGGTCAGCGGCCTCGGCGGCAGCCTTGCGCTTTTCCTCGGCTTCCTTGGCCGCTGCAGCGGAGGCGGCAGCAGCAGAAGAGATGCGCTCCTTGGCATCGGAGACCTTGGCCGCATCAAAGTCATCGCTGGAGACCACGCGGACGTGCTCATCCAGGTCCTCGATGACCTTCTTCCAGTTGCCGGCGATGACGTGGCCCACGCCGGACCACTCGCTCATGCCCTGTTCGCCGGAGTAGTGGTCGGCGCCGCGGGAGACGTTGCGCAGGATGGAGTGGGAGGCGAAGAAGATGGTGGTGTGCTCTGCACCGGCGACGTCGGCAAGCGCGGAGGCCATCTCCAGGTTGCGGGCCACCGTGGATACGTTCCGGTGGCTCGGGCGACCAGCCAGCGCCTCCGGCATGCCGATGAGGTCATACTCATCGCGCTCCGCCGGGGTAACGCGGTCCGCATCGCGGCCGGCAAACTGGTCCCAGTGCGGGTGGTCCAGCAAATCGTGCTTAGTGTCAGACTCCACGAAGCACAGCAGCTCGGCGGGCGAGTTGAAGGCTAGGACGGCCTCGTCATCGCCCAGAAAGGCCTGCCACTCGGAGCCATGTTGGCGCCACTTGGGTGCCCAGAGGGTATAAAAATCGCCCTCGGTCAGCGAGAGCTTTACAGGTACAATTGCGCGGGTGCTCATGGCGTTTTAGTCTACCCAACGCCCTAAGCAGCGCGCGAGGCCGCACCGGCCTTAGGCCGTGGGCCGCCAAAAGCCTTTGAATTGCATACCCATATTTGTGGTGCGCAGCGGGTTGGTTTGCACCGGATCGCCGGCCTCCACGATTTCGCCATTGCCGGAATACATTGCCACGTGCCCATCCCATACCACCAGGTCACCGGGCTGCAATTGATCCGCGCTGACCTGCTGACCAACCGTCTGCTGGTCCGCCGTGCGGGGCAAGTCCACCCCGGCCTGCGAATACGCCCATTGGGTAAGGCCCGAGCAATCAAAGCCACCGTTTCCGGTGCCGCCCCATACGTAGGGCTGGCCCACTTGGCTCTTCGCCGCAGCGACCGCGGCCTGCCCGGCGGCCGAACCGCCCTCGGCAGAAGGCTCTGGTGCGGGCGGGGGAGAAGATACCTCGTGTGCGGTGGCGTCGGCGCCGGCATCAGCGCCCGCGGCGGATTGTTCTGGAAGAGCGGTGGAGTGCTGGGCACCGGTGGGGCTTACGGGGGCGTCGGCAAGCGCGGAGTGCACCGGCCGCTGCGCTACCGGCTGCAAGGATTGAGCGGCCGCGCTGAGATCACCCATCAGGCGCTGCACGCGAGCAGTTGCCATGCCCAGGTGCTGGGAGATAAGCGCGCGAAGCTGAGCCAGAGCGGCGGCACGCGCCGACGGATCCAGCGACAGGAAACCCAGCGCGGTGGGCAGGGCCTGGCGCACCAGCTGCGTGGCGATGCCCACCAAATCCCGGATGGTGCCCGTTACCAAGGTGCGGGCCTGGCCAAGCGCGGCAGAGATGGTCTCATTATCGAGATCGATATTTTTCGCCGACTCGAGTAGGGGAGCGGGATTGCCGTGGGCGATGGCGGCCAAAGGCTCGGCGGCGGAGAGATCCGGCACGCGGGGAAGCTCTACCTCCGGAAGCTGCGTCGGTTGCATGGTGGCAATCTGCTTAAGCGCAGTATCGAGCATCTACATCGCCGCCCCAAGGTGCTGGCCTAGCGAGGCATCGGTGTCTTCTGCCTCGCGCGACATCTGGAAACCGGACTGGGCAACCTGCCCCATATCGTTGCGCAGCACGCTCATGCGCGCGCCCACATTATCGAGTGCGGCATGCACCGCCTCATTAAAAGCAGTAAAAGCGTCGTCATCGGGCAAAACGGGGTGGGGCGGATTCTCCCCTTGGGACTGGGCGTGCAGGTCGCGGGCGAGGTGGCGGGCATAGTCAGTATCGATCGTGAAAGGTCTCATGCCCTATTGGACTGCCCGATGGCCCATTTGGTTCCCAAAAAGTTTAAAGTGGTGGTCATGGACATCCACGTAGTAGACCACCCGCTTGCCGCCTCCCGCCTTACCCTCATGCGCGATGCGCGCAGCGATAACTCCGCTTTCCGCGCCGCCCTGAAAGACTTGGGCGCCATGCTTGTCTATGAAGCATCCCGCGACCTTGCCGTGGAGAACTTCGACTGCGCCACCCCGGTTTCTACCGCACAGGGCACCCGCCTGCAGGACCCGCCCATCATCGTGCCGATCATCCGCGCCGGGCTGGGCATGGTGGACCCGGCCCTGTCTATGATTCCGGATGCACAGGTCGGCTTCATCGGCATGGCGCGCAACGAAGAGACGCACGAGCCAGTGCCCTACCTGGAGGCACTGCCGGAGGACCTGACCGGCCGCACGGTGTTCGTGGTGGATCCAATGCTGGCCACCGGTGGTTCCCTGCTGCACGCGTTGCGCCTGCTTGCAGATCGTGGCGCCACCGATATCACCGCCATCTGCATGGTCTCGGCGCAGCCGGGTGTGGATGCGCTGGCTGAATCCGGTCTGCCGGTGCGCCTAGTCACCGCCGCTATCGATCCTTCGCTCAACGAGGATGCTTATATCGTTCCAGGCTTGGGCGATGCCGGCGACCGCCTCTACGGTCCGCGCAATATCGACCTTTAAGGTAATCTTCTCCCTGGAAAGGCGACCGCACTTTCCAGGGGGAGAATATGAGTTTCATTCATCTAATGTGGTCGAGCTACGGCCACGGATTTTCGCAACAATTGCGGCGGGTGCGACAGCGTCGGGGGATTTCGCAGCAGGCGCTGGCGGAGATTTCTGGGGTCTCTCGCAGCCAAATTTCCAATCTGGAGCGCAACGAGAATGGCGTGCACGCCATGGCCGATCCGCAGCTGTCTACGGTATATAAGCTGGCCTTGGCCCTAGAAATCCCGCCAGCGGTGTTGCTGCCGGCTGGTGGGGACGTGGTGGAAGGGCATTTGACCGATTCCGCGGTGGCCGCCGCCGAGGACGTCGCGCCCTTCCCGCAAGGCTATGTGGACCGGCGTCGGTTTGCCGCCACGTGGAATGGTGCCCTGAGCTAGAGCACCCCGCATCACCACCTGAGTTACTGAACCGCATGGTCTAGTTGTAGACTTTGCACCCAGACGTATTTCAATGACAGGGAAGGCACGCGGATGATCTCGGAATTCATCAACGAGTGGTTTAATGCCCACCGTGCGGAGGTCATCGCGTGGCGGCGCCATATCCACCGCCACCCGGAAACTGCGAACCAAGAGGTAGAAACCACCAACTTTCTCGCCTCTATCCTGCAGGACTATGGTCTGGAGCCACAGCGTTTCCCACACACGGGTCTTATGGTCGACATTGGCCCCGATGCGGAGCTAGGGCGGCTGGCCTTCCGCGCCGATATCGATGCCCTGCCAGTCACCGAGGTCACCGGCCTGGAATATACCTCCGAGGTGCCCGGCACGATGCATGCTTGCGGCCACGATGTGCATACGACCGTGGCGCTCGGCCTGGCCTGCGCATTGGCGGATTTTCAGCGTGTCCACGACCTGCCGCTGGGAATTCGCGTCATCTTCCAGCCGGCCGAAGAGGTGTGGGTAGGCGGTGCGACCGACGTTATTGAATGGGGCGCGCTGGAAGGTGTGCATTCCATTTTTGCCATCCACGCCGAGCCCAAGCTGCGCGTGGGACGCATCGGTATCCGCGCCGGGGCTATCACGTCTGCTACCGACGTGGTGGAGCTCAATATCAAGGGCCCAGGCGGGCATACCTCCCGGCCGCACCTGTCGGCCGACGTTGTGTATGCCCTAGGAAAGGTCATTACCGAACTGCCTGCGCTGCTCTCGCGCCGCGTTGACCCGCGTACCGGCACCGTTTTGGTCTTTGGCCAGGTCAATTCCGGCTACGCCCCGAACGCCATTCCGGAGACTGGCAGCCTAACCGGCACCATGCGCACGGCCGATATTGGCATCTGGCGCGATATGCAAAGCCTCTTTACCGAGCTGGTGGAACAGATCCTCGCGCCGGTAGGCGTAGAGCACGAGCTGACCTATAACCGCGGCGTTCCGCCGGTGCTTAACGACGACGTCGCAACCGCCCTGCTTGCCTCCGCCGCCCAATCCATCGACCCGCAGGCCGTCGTGCAAGCCCCGCAGTCCTCCGGCGGCGAGGACTTTTCCTGGTACCTGGAAAAGGTCCCCGGTTCCATGGCGCGGCTTGGCTGCTGGTCCGGCGAGGGCGAACAGCATGACCTGCACATGGGCGATCTCATCGTGGACGAGCGGGCTATTGGCGTGGGCATCAAGCTCTTCGGCGCCGTGGTTGAGCAGTTCATAGGGGAGAATGCGGAGACAAACTAACGCGCTGAAAGGTTCTACACGTTAAACTCGTAGGCGACTTTTACTGTGGAGCCTATTAAGGAGCGAGTGCGTGTTGAACCAGACCAAGCGAATCGTCATTATCGGCGGTGGCCCGGCAGGCTATGAGGCCGCGTTGGCAGGTGCTAAATATGGTGCAGAAATCACCATTATTGAAGACCAGGGCATGGGTGGTAACAGCGTTATCTTGGACTGCGTTCCTTCCAAGTCCTTTATCGCCGGCGCCAATATTAAGACCGACCTGCGCCGTGCCGAGGATATGGAACTTAACCAGGGCATTGGCCAAGCCGATCTATCCCTAACCGCACTGAATAAGCGTGTGCAGGACCTGGCAAGCAAGCAGTCTTCCGATATTCGCGCCACCGTGGAATCCTTGGGCGCCCGCGTTATCGATGGCCGCGGCTACTTCCCAGAGGATCAGGAAGCCGATGCCTTCGGCGGCCATAAGGTCACTGCCGTATTCAACGAGGACGGCCACGAAGAAACCATTAACGCAGACCTCGTCTTGGTAGCTACCGGCGCCACCCCTCGCATTCTCCCTGGCGCTCAGCCGGATGGTGAGCGCATCCTTACCTGGCAGCAGGTTTATAACCTCACCGAGCTGCCGGAGCACCTCATCGTCGTCGGTTCTGGTGTGACCGGTGCGGAGTTCGTCTCTGCCTTTGCGGAGCTAGGCGTTAAGGTCACCATGGTTGCCTCCCGTGACCGCATTTTGCCGCATGACGACGCCGACGCGGCCGACGTCCTCGAGACCGTGCTTAGCGAGCGCGGCGTTGAGCTGGAAAAGAACTGCCGCGTGGAAACCGTCAACCGCACTGAGGACGGCAACGTGCTGGTGACCACTCAGGACGGCCGCGAGATTACCGGTTCCCATGTCATTATGTCTATCGGCTCCATCCCGAATACTCAGGACTTGAAGCTGGAGAACGTGGGCGTAGAAACCGCCAAGTCCGGCCACATTCAGGTCGACCGCGTCTCCCGCACCAATATCGCCGGCATCTACGCCGCTGGCGACTGCTCCGACCTCTTCCCGCTGGCTTCCGTCGCCGCCATGCAGGGCCGCGTGGCCATGTACCACGCGCTGGGTGAGGGTGTTTCTCCGCTGCGTCTGAAGACCGTGGCCAACGCCGTGTTCACCCGCCCAGAGATCGCTGCCGTAGGCTTTACCCAGGCAGAAATCGAGGCAGGCGAGGTAGCCGCCCGCACCATCACCATGCCGCTTAATACCAACCCGCGCGCCAAGATGCGCTCGCTGCAGCACGGCTTTGTCAAGCTCTTCTGCCGCGCCACCTCCGGACGAGTTATTGGCGGCGTCATCGTCGCGCCGACCGCCTCCGAGCTCATCCTGCCCATCGCCATGGCCGTGACCAATCAGCTCACCGTGAACCAGCTGGCCGACTCCTTCGCCGTATACCCGTCCCTGTCGGGCACCATCACCGAGGCTGCTCGACGCCTCGTTGCCCACGACGATCTGGAGTAAACCACACCGTTTCCGCCACTAGTACAGCAGCAGCGTATGACAAGAATTCCCCCGGCTCAAGAGACTGCAGTCTTCTTGGAGGCCGGGGGAATTGGTGCATTTAACACCGGGGCAGGTTAAGGCTGGATGCGCCGCGCGAGCAGGTGAATTGCTGCGGTGCAGATCAGGGCAGCTAAACCAGCGAAGAAGAACATGCCGGGCCAGGGTGCGCCGATTTCTGCAGCTCCAAATGATTCTACGAGCGTGATGAGAATGCCATCCGCTAGGAATAGACCAATGATGATGCCGGCGATAAGTAGCAGCCGAACAAACAGGGAGCTTTGGTTTGCGCTACTGACCACCACACCGATGAGTGCGCCAACGTATCCGGTTATGAGGTGGCCACAGGCGAAGCTACCGAAGGTTGCCGCGTAGCAAAACGGAAGGCTGGCTTCGACTGTGCCGGGGGTGATTGCCCACGAAGAATTCGCGTACGCACCCGATTGCAGCGCGATGTAGTAAGCGGTCCAAGCGACGGCACCAAAAATGAGCGCGGCTAACCACAGAGTCGCGTGCATGCTGGTAAGCCATTGCCGGGGGTGCATCCCTAGGCCGCGCAAGGAACGGTATTCGGTTGCGGCGAAGGCACAGTAGAGTCCCCACATGAAGACTGCGAATATTCCCCAGCCGGTCGGATTGGCACCGAGGGTAGAAGGATCACTGGGGACGGCATACGGGAGAACCCACAGCAACACGACGATGATGCTTATGACGGTGAGCGCCTTGGTGGCGTTGAGATTAAAGGTCTTGAGTGTCTGCATGGCTAGGACTCCTCTTGTGGGGTGCGGGCGGATTCGTGGGCGCGGGAGACAAGGGAATCAATGAGTTGGCCGTCGTCGAGGTAGGAGACGGTGACCTGGGCGGCGGCTGCGGTATCGGCAGGGAACGGGGCCGGGCACCAGGCGTGCACCTTGGAGGTGGAACCGAGGGAGGAACGGTGGAGGGGGAGGGCGTCGGCAAGCGCGAGTGCTTGCTCCACGTCCTTGGTGCTGCCGCTAAGCACGGGGTAGTGCGGCCGTTGGGATTCCAGGTCGGTGGGTTTATTGACCGTGCCGTCGTGCACGGTAATGACGTGGTCAACCAGGCCGACGAGGTCTTCTGCGCGGTGAGAAGAAAGCACCAGCAGCCAGTCCGGGGTGCCGGAGGCGTGGGCGATAATGAGTTCGCGCAGGCGCGTGCGCGTTGGCGCGTCCAAGCCGTTGAAAGGCTCATCGAGGAGGGTGACCGGCGTGCGCGCAGCCAGGGCAGTGGCACAGGCAACCAGTTGGCGCTGGCCGGTGCTCAAGGTGCGGTTCTTGCTGCGCTTAGCGACGCCCACCTTATCCAACAGCTCCTCCGCATACCCCACGTCGAATCCCTCGCGCACATGCTGTGCGGCGCGCAGGTGCTGGGCCACGGTGGAACCGGCGAGCAAGATATCGGCGCCGGTGCGTGCAATCGCCACCTGCGAGGTATCGATGCAGCCTTTGGCAGGCAGGAACCCGGCCACTGTGCGCAGGAGCGTGGTCTTGCCCGCGCCATTGGGGCCGATAAGCCCATACATGCCGGCGGTGAGCTCCAGGTGTGGCACGTGCAAGCGGCGCTTGCAGCTGACATTGTGCATTTTAAGGTGCGTCATGATGGTCTCCTTCGGCTTCAATCAGGTCGGCAATATCGCTGGCGCTTAAGCCCAGCGCGGCTCCTTCCTTGAGAAGCGGAACGATGAAATCTTCCCTAAGGGCTTCTTGGCGTTGGTGGCGGACCTTGTTGCGCGCGCCTTCGCGCACAAACATGCCCAGGCCGCGACGCTTTTCCAACAGGCCCTCCTCGAAGAGGACGGTTAGAGCCTTTGCGGAGGTAGTTGGGTTAACGGAGTGGAAAGCCGAAAGCTCATTGGTGCTGGGGGCGCGTTCGCCCTCGGCGAGCTCACCGGAAATGATCATGTCCCTGATCCCTCCTGCTAGTTGCTGATAAATGGGCCGGGTATCGCTCATGGTGCGGCCTCTCGTGCATGCGGCATGTGATTCCTTCCGTGGTGTATGGGTTTACCACCTATGTGGGTAACCATATAGCGAAAGGGGCCCGCGATCAACATGATTTGTGACCGCGGGCCGAGTGGAGTGGTGTTTAGGGCTAGTGAAGGCGTCTTTGTTGAATGAATGCTCCGATTAGGGTGCCCGCTAGGACTGAAGTGATGGTGAAGCCTATTGCGTTCCAATCGACTGCGAACAGAAAGCCATCACCGAGCAAGAAGCTATATGCTGCTAACGGGGCGAGACCGCTGAAGACTCCGATGATTAGGGAACTCAGGCAGATAATCGCTATGGCCCACGAAAACGATTTGAAGCTCCAATCACGGCGAAGACCCAAGTGGAAAAAGGTGGTGTGCAGTGTGTTCATACTGGTATTTAGGCCGCGCGCAATCGCAAAAGATATGGCGATTGCAGAAAGCAGAGCTGCTGTAAGGCTGATATAGAACGATAAGGGGGTCTCGGTTTCGTAGCCTTTGGAAAGCTGGATATCCTCAGGTGGTATACCAAGATGGTTAGCGATTTCTGGCACTCGTTCTGCCTTTTGGGCGGATAAGCCGTCGAATATCCATTGGGTTGAAATGCTAGGAATTTCAAGACTTTGTGCGGTGCTGTTTAGCACCACACCGCCGACTTGTTTCTCCCAATAGTTTCCAAAAGAACCCTCTTGGGCCTCGAGCGTGTGCGACTTTTCGTTTGAATCGGTGATCTGTGTGTGAGAGGCATCCATAAGTTTCTTGTCGCGGACAAGAACACCACCGCTTTCCAGGGTTTGCCTTTCGTCGGAAGTAAGCTTTTCGTCCGTGAGCTTCTCCCAACTCTTGGCATCCTGGACGGAAAGAATGCCAAAAGTTCCCGATACATCAGGAGTCATCGGCAATCCTGCGGAAAGCTGCTGTGCAGAAATGGGTTCGGGCAAGTCACCTTGGGATACTAATGAATTCTGTGCAGATTCTCTCGCAGAATCCATTTCATCTGGCAGGGTCAAGATTGCTTGGTCGGGTGCGACAATTGGTGCGTAGGATTCAGCTTCTGAGGCAGTCATACTAGCGGCCAGGTTGCTGCTGAAGATTGCTATCCCTGCTGTACTGGACAATAGGGCTACTCCAATTAGCGGGAGAAAACGGTGCGAACTTAGAAAGCGACGGGCCAGGTGACTCGGTGACGTTGGGGAATCGCTTTTAATAGAAATAGTTACAGCGAGCGTCAACGCTATCGCGAGCGCTAACGTAGGGATTGGAGCAAGAGTTGTGAAAATTTCCGGCCCGACTACCCCAGCGAACAATACGGTTGCTAGTGCTATGGCGCACAGTGCTGGGATAGCCCCGGCTGAAGCCCGCTTCCATTTAGCAGAAAGTTGATGTTCCGCAGTTTGGGGATTTTGGAACCGGATCGGTAATGCAGTTGTCAGTGCGCTGAAGATCGGGGGAAGTAAAGCGGACACTAAAAGCAACCCGCACCATTTCCAGGGGAGGACGAAATCCCGCCCAGGCACGGACCCCAACTCTGCTAGATGGGTTCTAAAGAGGTGAGGGAAAAGCGTACCGGTGACAATAGCGCACACTGAAATTGAAAGGACTAGAAAAAGGATCTGTACGTGGAAGATAGCCCACAACTTCTTCCTGGATATTCCGAGTTGATGTAGAGCGTTGGCCGGGGCTTCGAGCGCGCGCCTTTGCATGGCAGTTAGGAAGGCTGAGAAAAATAGAGGTAAGAGAAACGCAAAAATTCCGAAGAAAAACGAGTATTCATCAAGAAGGCTTTTGGGAGGCTGATTCTCCAGCGATTGCCTTGAGAGGTAGGACAGTTTCACTGCTTCTCTGGCGCTGAACTCGGCATTGTCTACGTGAGCAATGCGATCCATTGTCTTTTCTAGTTCTTCTTGGTCCGAAGACTGGTTATCTAAAAGCATTGGGCGCGCCCCAGCACTAGATGGGGATGAAGGAGTGGTGCTGAGATCCCATGTGCCAGGCGCTGCGTACACGGCGGTTGCGGTCGGCACATATTTACTGGTAACGGTGCCGACCACGTTAATCTCCAGGTTGCTACTAAAGGCACTGACCCCTGATTCCTCGGAAAGACCGCTAGCTGTGGTTGCGATAATTTCCCCCGGAGAGGTTGGCCACCGACCTGATTCCAAAGTTAAACCGTAGCTGGGCCCTTGGCTTTTCCAATCACCCTCCGAATATGTCATTCGGTGATCGGGGTCAGTATCCACGTAGAAGTCTTGCGATACAAGTTCACGGGAGAACCGCTTGGGATCTGACGGTGCGGATAGGCAATCGTCGACATTGTCGCCTAAGGAAAGTGAACAGGGCGCGTCTGCTCGCTGGTGGTTATCGCCTAGGTTCGATGCAACGTGTTGTTCGGCGGACATTGTCATAAGCATCGCACTCGTGGCCGTAGCGGCAAGGAGGAGAATGCTGAGAGCTGCTAGTGCGTACATGAGACGCACTTTGGGCTGTCCTTTAATGATTTTGGATAGAAGTTGGCTAACCAAGTGATTCCTCCGCCTCCTCTGCATTGTGCAGAAGACCATCGATCAGGGTGAAAGATCGGGTGCAATAGTCCAGAACGATCGGGTCATGGGAAGCAGTGATGATGGTTGTTCCCTGACTGGCGAGTTTTCTAAACAGTGCAAACACGCTTCGCGAGTTTTGTTGATCCAAAGCGGCAGAAGGCTCGTCTGCTAGTAGGATCGACCGGTTTCCGCTCAACGCACGGGCAATACCGACCCGCTGGCATTGGCCGCGGGACAATTCGTCGGGATATCGGGTCTCTAGTCCCTCGAGACCTACTTGTTCTAAGAGGGATTCAGCCGCCGTTCGAGAATCTACAGGCTTGTATCCTGCTGCTGATAGGACGAGTTGCACGTTTTCGGCGGCGGTCAGCTCAGGAATGATGAGATCGGATTGGTGGACAATGCCAATAATCTCCCTGCGCAGACGAAGCAAGTCTTTTTCGGAAGCGGTATCTACTTTGACCCCGCTAACCGTGACCGAGCCCGAGTCGATGGAGATTAAGCCAGAAAGCATGTCCAAAAAAGTGGTTTTCCCTGAACCGCTTTTGCCGGAGATTGCAATGAAGTCTCCCTGTGCGGCTTTTAATGAAACTCCCTTGAGTGCGTGAGTCGCCTTAGGGCCAACGCCGAGTGTTTTATGAACTTGGTGAATGTGAATTTGGGTCATTTAGTTCTGAAATATTGAAGCTGGGAAGAAAGATGATTGTCATCCTTCTTCCCAGCTAACGGATGTCTACTTAGCAGCCCCGATTAGTGCGCCACGAGGTAAGGGTGTCGTTGCTCCACCAGCCCACATAATTGTTATTGGAAAATGGAGTCATGGTGTGACACTTGCCGCCACCATTGGCGTGCTGGTACCAAGCAGCATGGCCTCCAGTGTTATTGATCCACGATGACATCTTGTCATTGGCGTTGCGCGAAACGTTCATGATTCCGATTCCAGGGCCCCGGGAACCTAGGAATCCGCTGAAGTTAGCTTCGTTGAAAATGCACACAAGGCCTCCACTGCATTCACCTGCGGAGGCACTGGCTGCTGGTACAGCGATTCCGCTCAGTGCTGCGATAGCTACGCTGGCTGTAGCGAGTTTTTTATTCTCATTTTCTCTCCTTGTTAGAGATTGGCGGGACGTGCGCTGGGTGCGCAAAACGAAAGTAACACCTTGCATATAAATATGCATTAATTAAAGAAAAATTAGTATGAAGTGAAAATGAACACTTAGTGAATCCAAGGGTGTCCCCGCTGTATATTTTGCTGAGGCGAAAATTTGCAAGATTTACAGACCGGCTAACCCTGTTATTACTGGTCGGACTGCAGAAACCACCCATTCAACGGTTTAAGCGCTGGATAGTGTGGCAAACTCCGCTTGAAAATGGGCAGACAAGGAAGGTTTCGATCTCTAAACTGAGATACGGATCACCCAAGAGGAGGTGCTGTATCGCAGTACCTTCCGAGTTGAAAGGAACACAGAAGTGGCTAATCCCGCGCTTCCATCGTTCAAAAAGATTCTGGTAGCCAACCGTGGCGAAATCGCCGTGCGTGCATTCCGTGCTGCCTTCGAGACCGGGGCAAAGACCGTCGCGGTCTATCCTCGCGAAGACCGAAACTCCTTCCACCGCGCCTTCGCGGATGAGGCCGTCCGCATCGGCGCCGAGGGGCAGCCGGTCAAGGCATACTTGGACATTGATGAGATTATCCGCGCCGCCAAGAAGGCCGAAGCGGATGCCATTTACCCCGGCTACGGATTCCTTTCGGAGCGCGCAGATTTAGCCCGTGCGTGTGAGGACAATGGCATTAAGTTCATTGGCCCAACCCCAGCGACCTTGGATCTCACCGGCGATAAGGCGGCTGCGGTTAGTGCGGCGAAGGAAGCTGGGTTGCCGACGTTGCAGGACTCGGAGCCATCGACGGACGTCGATAAGCTGGTCGAATATTCCAAGGACTTTAACTTCCCTGTCTTCGTTAAGGCTGTCGCCGGTGGCGGCGGGCGCGGCATGCGCTTCGTGGAATCTGAGGATCAGCTGCGCGAAAAGGCGGCCGAGGCTTCGCGCGAGGCGGAGGCGGCGTTCGGTGACGGCAGTGTGTACCTAGAGACCGCGGTCATCAAACCACAGCACATCGAGGTACAAATTCTGGCCGATAGCCAGGGCAATGTGGTGCACCTCTTCGAGCGTGACTGCTCGGTGCAGCGCCGCCACCAGAAGGTGGTCGAGATTGCGCCGGCGCCGTCGCTGGATTCCGAGCTGCGTGACCGCATCTGCCAGGATGCGGTGAAGTTCTGTGAGCACATTAATTACGAGGGCGCGGGCACCGTGGAATTCCTCGTCGATGAGCGCGGCAATCACGTCTTCATTGAGATGAACCCGCGTGTGCAGGTGGAGCACACCGTGACCGAGGAAATTACCGGCGTAGATATCGTCAAGGCCCAGATGAATATCGCGGCCGGCGCTTCGCTGGAAGATATTCACCTCGCTCAGGACAAGATTTCCATTACCGGGTCTGCTCTGCAGTGCCGCATTACCACCGAGGACCCTAATAACGGTTTCCGTCCGGATACCGGCACGCTGACTGCGTATCGTTCGCCGGGCGGCGCTGGCGTGCGCTTGGATGGTGCAACCTCCGTGGGCGCAGAAGTATCGCCGAACTTCGACTCCCTGCTGGTGAAGATGACCTGCCGCGGCGTCACTTTCGAGCAGGCCGTGCAGCGCGCCCAGCGTGCGCTCAACGAGTTCACCGTCTCCGGCGTGGCCACCAATATCGGCTTCCTGCGCGCCCTGCTGCGCGAGCCGGACTTCACTCAGACCCGCGTGGACACCGGATTCATCAATGCACACCCGCATCTGCTCAAGGCTCCGCCGGCAGTCGATGAGTCTGGTCGAATCCTCGAGTACATCGCGGAAACCACCGTTAATAAGCCCAACGGTGTTCGCCCTACGGCACTGCGCCCCTTTGATAAGCTCCCCGAGCTGGACCTTTCCGAGCCGCTCTCGCGCGGTTCCCGAGATGACCTGCTCGAGTTTGGTCCGCAAAAGTGGGCGGAGAAGATCCGTCAGCAGAATGCGCTGATGGTTACGGATACCACCTTCCGCGACGCCCACCAGTCCCTGCTGGCTACCCGCGTGCGTAGTACCGCCCTGGTTTCTGCAGCCGAAGCCGTAGCCCGCATGACCCCGAACCTGTTCTCGGTCGAGGCATGGGGTGGTGCAACTTATGACGTCGCCATGCGCTTCCTTCACGAGGACCCATGGGTCCGCTTGGACATGCTGCGCGAGGCTATGCCGAACCAGAACATCCAGATGCTCCTGCGCGGACGCAATACTGTGGGCTATACCCCGTACCCAGACTCGGTCTGCCGCGGCTTTGTCCAGGAAGCAGCCAAGTCCGGCGTGGACGTCTTCCGCATCTTTGATGCTCTTAACGACGTCTCCCAGATGCGCCCCGCCATCGATGCCGTACTCGAGACCAATACCACCGTGGCTGAGGTGGCCATGGCGTACTCCGGTGATCTTTCGTCACCGAAGGAGAACCTGTACACGCTGGATTACTACCTCAAGCTGGCCGAGCAGATTGTAGAGTCCGGAGCCCATATCCTTGCCATCAAGGATATGGCCGGTCTGCTCCGCCCTGAGGCCGCTTCCAAGCTGGTTATGGCGCTGCGCAAGGAATTCGACCTGCCGGTGCACGTGCACACGCACGATACCGCGGGCGGCCAGATGGCAACCTACTATGCGGCCGCCTTGTCCGGTGCCGACATCGTCGACGGCGCCTCCGCGCCGTTGGCCGGTACCACCTCGCAGCCGTCGCTGTCCGCCCTCATTGCAGCATTCTCTCAGTCCAAGCGCGATACCGGCATCGACCTGCAGGCCGTATCGGATCTCGAGCCCTACTGGGAGGCCGTGCGTCAGCTCTACGCCCCGTTTGAGAACGGTATCCCTGGCCCGACCGGTCGCGTGTATAAGCACGAAATTCCAGGCGGCCAGCTGTCCAACCTGCGTGCCCAAGCCGCTGCCCTTGGCTTGGCGGACCGCTTCGAGGTCATCGAGGACACCTATGCAGCCGTCAATGAGATGCTGGGCCGCCCGACCAAGGTCACCCCATCTTCCAAGGTTGTGGGCGACCTCGCCCTTCACCTTGTCGGTGCAGGCGTAGACCCTGCGGACTTCGCTGCTAACCCGACCAAGTTCGATATTCCGGACTCGGTCAACCAGTTCCTCCGCGGCCAGCTCGGTACCCCTCCGGGCGGTTGGCCAGAGCTGCGCGATAAGGTGCTCGATGGCCGCGAGGAAACCGGCGCCCAGGTGAGCGAGGTCCCTGCGGAAGAACAGCCGCATCTGGAATCCGATAACTCGGATGAGCGCCGCGCCAGCCTGAACCGCCTGCTATTCCCCAAGCAGTTCGAGGAATTCAACGAGTTCCGCCGCAAGTACGGCAACACGGAAGCATTGACGGATACCACCTTCTTCTATGGTCTTACCGAAGGCGAAGAAAAGGTCGTCCACTACTTCCCAGAGGACTCCACCGATCGCGCCGACCTCAAGCAGGTCGTGGTGCGCCTCGACGCCGTGGGTGAGCCGGACGAAAAGGGCATGCGTAACGTGGTTCTCAACGTCAACGGCCAGATTCGCCCGATGAAGGTGCGCGACGAGAACGCCGAATCCACGGTCGCTACCGTAGAAAAGGCCGACCCCTCCAACGAGGGACACGTCGCCGCACCATTCGCCGGCGTGGTCAACCCCACCGCCAAGCCTGGCGACGAGGTTAAGGCTGGCGACCAGATCGCCGTCATCGAAGCAATGAAGATGGAAGCCTCCATCTCCGCCACCAAGGATGGCGTGGTCGAGCGCGTGGCCATCGGCCAGGCCACCAAGGTGGAAGGCGGCGACCTTATCGCCGTTATCAACTAACTGAATGACGCCAGCGCCCCGCTTCCTTCGCGCAATCCTCCAGGAAGCGGGGCGCTGTGCTGTCTGCAGGCGGCTTTTCGCGATTTTCGTCCATATAAACCACCGATTTCGTCGACGGTTTTGGTGGTTTATATGGACGAAAATCTTGATTCAGCGGGGAGGGCTAAAATTTTCAGCCTAGTAGGAAAGGTAGCGCTATTGAGCCGACCAGAACCAGAAGCGTGATGATGAGGAATGCCTTGGCCTGCCAGCGGGCGAAGTTGAACGACACGCCTGTGCCGAAGCGCTTATCCACTAGTACCGCCGGATCCTCCGGGTTGTAGTACATAACGCCCCATTTATAGAGGTGGTCATTGTCCGGTGATTCTTTGTCTTCATCGGCAAAGCGGATTCCACGCAGTTGCTCGGATAATTGAGATTGCTTGTAGAGAAGAAGCGCAACCAGTCCGATGCTGCCACCGATGGTAAGAACCAACATCGTGATAATGGCGGCGCCGTTGAACCGCTGAAATTGCGGTACAGGGCCGGTTACTTGCAGGAAGGCCATGCCGGCACACACGAGCAGGGTGAGAACTCCCATTCCGGTATTCGTGAAGGCGAGGTTGGCCTCGTTGCGTAGTCGAGCTTTAATGCTGCGTTCTGAACGTGGGGATACCTCACTATGCGCGATAAAAGAGCAGATGATGGCGAAAAGCAAGAGCGTTCCTAAGGCGATGAAGGAGATAGAAAATACGCTGCCGATATTCTTTTCGCTCCAATTATCCGCCTCCATGGAAGAATTCCAGTGCACTGGAACGGGGTCAGGAATATCGGACCAGTGGGAAGCGACGATGATGGCACCGGCCGCGATACACAACAGGGAGGCGAGCATTGTTACCCACGGAAATGTCGGGGTGGGGGTGCCTTCGAATTCGGGTGTGCCATTGACGGTGGTGGACACACGAGCAGCGATGGTGGTTTCAACCTCGTCGAACCAACCGCCGGCCTTTTTCGCGGCGATGATGCGGCGGCGTTGAGAGATGTAGGCCCACAAGCCGCCGAGCGTCACCAAGAGGGACGGTACGGCGGCGAGGAGTGGCAATTTCCAGGCAAAGAGGGACAGAATTGTTGCCGCGATGCCGCAGCCCCAAGTACGGACCTTGTATCCAGCAAGAGCAGAGGTAACTGCACTATCGGAAAGGTAGTCCTTTGGCACGCGCACACCGAGCGGTGTGCCGGGCGAGGCAAGGGAGGGGGCTTTGGCCATAATCCAAGTAATTGCGAGAGTTGTGGCGGCCATTAAGAGGGCGAAAATCATGACGATACTTCCAAGTGTTTAAGAGTGGAGCTGAGGTGGGTGTGGAGCTCATCTGGGCTAAAGCCTTGGGCACGGGCGAGCGCAACTACTCGGCCTAATTGCTCAGCTAGTTGTCTTTCTTGAGCCTCGGTGTGAGCGCCGGGTCTGACGATGGAGCCGGAGCGGCCGGCGGTTTCAACGAGGCCGTCAGAAACCAAGAGGTCGTACGCCTTCTTCACGGTGGCCGGGTTGATGCCTATGTCTTTGGCGACGCGGCGGACGGGGTCTAGCTTGTCGCCATCAGAGAGCTGGCCGCGAGCTATGGCCAGTACTAATTCATCGTGGATTTGTTGGAAGACAGGGACATCCGAATCGGGGTTGAGGTTAATAAACAACTGTCACCTCCTATCTTTGTTCTGTATTACTTATAGTAACACAAACTGTGTTATGTGAAGTAATACAGAATTATCCTCAAAAGAAATCCCCAGGTATGTGCAACTGATTGAAGTGACGTACCTGGGGAAAGCGCAGGGCGACTAGAAAAAGAGGATTACAGCTATGGCCGCAATGCCGTAGCCGCCGCGCAGGAAGTAACCGAAGACTTCGGGGGAGAACGAAGCGCCGAAGCCACCGGTGTCGATGATGTTCATGGTGGTCACCCGCGCCGGGCGGGAGCGCTTGAAGGAGGCATAGGTAAGTCCTAAACAGCACGCGGCGAGTACGAGTATCGGCAGCTTCCACACGGCGGCGATGAAGGCGGTACCGAGAACGGCGGCACCAGCTGTCGCGGTCAAGGGAAGTCCCCAGTCGGGCCAGGCGCCATCGATGATGCGGCCAAAAGATGCGGCGCGGCCGGTGGCGGCGCCGACGATTGTCCATGCGGCGGCGAATCCGATGAGCGCCAGGCTGCCGAGTTGTGGGACAAGGCCTAGGGTGAGGCCGACGACAGCTACCGCGCCGAGCGGGATGTACCAGCGGCGGTATAGGCGCCGGAAATAGAGGTGGCTGGGCGACGCCGTGGCGCGCGAGCTGGGGCGCAGGCGCGCCGACTGGGAGGCGATGGCATCGGCAGAAACCTCAGAATCCAAAAGCCCAAAGGAAGACGAGCCGACGGCACGGGTGCGGCCCGCACGAAGAAGCGAGGCGAGGTCGAAGGAACGCCAGCCGAGCGCTAGGCGCAGCAAGGGGAGGGCCATCGCCGCATAGAGCGGAAGGCGCAGTGACGTGCACAGGGCTAGGCCGAGGAGGCTCACGCCGGCGAGCTGGGCAATGGACAGCTTATCGACGCCCCGCATACGCCCCCGTGGCCTATCCGCATAGACCCACCGGCTGAGCGAAAGGCTGCGCAGCGGATAGAGCGCCTCAAGAAGAACGAGGAGGGCGAGGGAGCCGAACGCAGCGCCGATGGTCGCGGTGGCGGGCAAGGCCGCGGCGGTGCGCTGCGCAAGTGAGGGCAAAACCTCGGCGGCATTCTGCCAAGTGTAGACACTGACGCTCGCGATGAGCGCCGCGATGAAGGCGTAATAGAGGGCTGAGGAGGCGTGGGATAAAAGCTTCATGAAATCTCCACCACCTCGTCGCAGGCATCGAAGATGGCCGGGGAGTGGGAGGCCAGCACTACACAACGGCCCTCGGCGGCGAGGTGGCGTAGCTCCTCGGCCAAGAAGGCGGTCCAGGTGTGGTCAAGGTGGCGCTCGGGTTCGTCGATAAGCAGGGCCTTGGCCGGCTGATAGAGCTGGGCGGCGAGGTAAACGCGCTGGCGCTGGCCAGAAGAAAGGTCGCTTACCGCGGAGTTTAGGATGGCGTCGTCGATGGCCCAAAGTTCATGAACCTCGGCAAAGTCCACGCCGGAGCGGCGCGAAAGCAGGGTGAAGTGCTCGCCGACGGTGAGGTCGGGTAAGAAGACCGGATCCGCAACTGCGATGACGGAGCCGGCGGCCTCTGCGCTGCCGGGTGCGGCACCGTCGATGGAGACGGTGCCTTTCAGCGGGGCAATTTCGCCACTCAAGGTCTGCAGCAGCGTAGATTTACCCGCACCATTGGGGCCCTTCAAGCCGTATACGCGCCCGGCGTCGAAGGTGCGACTCAGCTGCCCCAAAGCGGTGGAATGTCCATAAGTTGCATCTATTTTCAGCATCGTAGCTAGGTTAGCAGGAGGGCGGCCGAGCATAGGGACGAGCTAGAAGCGGCGGAAGAACTTACCGGGGGTGAGCTCTTCAAATCCGGGCAAGGGCTCAGCGGAAGAGATGCCGGGGGCAGTCTGCTCGGCCGCGAGGTCGATGGCGTTGGCAATAAGCAACTCGCGGGCGGCGGGGTCATCGCTGGAGACGATGAGCTCGGGAATGTCTTCGGGGTCGAAGGGGGTGAGCCAGGTGGCGTCGTCAAGCGGGTGCGCCGAGGGATCGCCCAAGAAAGCTGGGCCTTTGTCGGCGGCGGGGTAGTAGCGCAGGAGCGCGGCGCCGCGGGGAGCAACGGTGGGGTCCTCGTTGGCGGTCATGGGCAGGGCGATGACCCCGCCGTCCACGATGGGGGACCAGTCCGCGATAGAAGAAGGGAAGAGGCTCGCCAGATAGTCGCGGTCCTCTTCCTTGGCCAAGCGCACGCCGAGAGAAGAATCAGTCATTCTTCCAAGGCTAGCGGGGCAGGCTACTTGATTTCCAGCAGTACGCTGCCCTTGGTGGTAGAAGCGCCTGCTTCCACGGCCAAGCCGGTAACGGTGCCGGCCTTATGTGCCTTGACGGGGTTTTCCATCTTCATGGCCTCGAGCACGAGGAGGACCTCGCCCTCGGCGACCTCTTGGCCTTCTTCGACGTTGACCTTGATGACCGTGCCCTGCATTGGGGAGGTAACGGCATCGCCGGATACGGCGGCCTTGGCGCCGGAGCCCTTGCGCTTCTTTTTCTTGCGTGGGGTTCCATTGGCGCCGAAGGAGGCGGGGAGGGCAACCTCGATGCGGCGGCCGTCGATTTCCACGGTGTGCACCTGGGAAGGCTCTGCGTCGGCGGCTTCGGCATCGGTGGACTCATCGTGGGCGGGAAGCTGGTTATCCCATTCCTCTTCGATCCACTTGGTGTAGACGCCGAAGTTGCCGTCTTCTGCAGCGAAGGCGGGGTCAGCAACGACAGCCTGGTCAAACGGGATAACGGTGGGCAGGCCCTCCACCGTGTACTCGGACAGGGCGCGGGCGGAGCGACGCAGCGCGGTCTCTCGGTCTGGGCCCCAGACAATGAGCTTGGCCAGCATGGAATCGAATTGGCCGCCAATGACGGAGCCCTGGACGACGCCGGAATCAACGCGCACGCCCGGACCCGCTGGCTCGGAGTACTTCACGATGGTGCCAGGGGCTGGCATGAAGTTCGCCGCGGCATCCTCGCCGTTGATGCGGAATTCGAACGCGTGGCCACGCGGGGTCGGGTCTTCCTTGAGCGAGAGCTCGTGGCCCTCAGCGATACGGAACTGCTCGCGCACGAGATCGAGGCCGGTGGTTTCCTCGGAAACTGGGTGCTCCACCTGCAGGCGGGTATTGACCTCTAGGAAGGAAATGAGGCCGTCGGCGCCCACCAGGTATTCCACGGTGCCTGCGCCGTAGTAGCCGGCCTCGCGGCAGATGCGCTTGGCGGACTCGTGGATAGAGGCGCGCTGCTCATCGGTGAGGAAAGGAGCCGGGGCTTCTTCGACCAGCTTTTGGAAGCGGCGCTGCAGGGAGCAATCGCGCGTGCCGACGACGACTACGTTGCCGTGCTTATCCGCCAGTACCTGGGCCTCGACGTGGCGGGCCCGATCCAGGTAGCGCTCTACGAAGCACTCGCCGCGGCCGAAGGCGGAGGTTGCCTCACGGGTAGCGGATTCAAAGAGCTCGGGGATTTCCTCTGCGGAGTAGGCCACCTTCATGCCGCGGCCGCCGCCGCCAAAGGCAGCCTTGATGGCTACGGGCAGGCCGTATTCCATGGCGAAGGACTGCACCTCATCGGCGCCGGCTACCGGATCTTTGGTGCCTGGAGCCATGGGGGCTTCGGCGCGCTCGGCGATGTGCCGCGCGGTTACCTTATCTCCCAAGTCACGGATGGACTCGGGGGAAGGGCCAATCCAAGTCAGGCCGGCGTCGATGACGGCCTGGGCAAAGTCGGCGTTTTCAGACAAGAAGCCATAGCCGGGGTGGATGGCATCGGCGCCGGATTTTTCTGCGGCGTCCAGAATCTTGTCAAAAACGAGGTAGGACTCGGCAGAAGTGGTGCCGCCGAGGGCAAAGGCTTCGTCGGCAAGCGAGGCAAAAGGTGCCTTAGCGTCTGGCTCGGCGTAGACGGCGACGGAGGCAATGCCAGCGTCGCGGGCCGCGCGGATCACGCGAACGGCGATCTCACCGCGGTTCGCCACGAGAACCTTAGAGATCTTTTTGGTTTCTACTGCCACGGCAGCAACCTCCTGAACACATTAGGTTGAATACGCAATCTATTCTTGCACACAAAAACATGAGTTAATTTTCACGCACGCGAGTGGGGATGTTTTTGAACAAAAATAAACCCACATCCCTGCCGGATATGGGTTTATGTGGCGAAACCGAAAAAGTTAACGCTCAATCGGCATTTTCACCATATTGCCCCACTCAGACCACGAACCATCGTAGACCTGCGTCTTTGTGAATCCCAAAAGATGCGTCAACACAAACCAGGTGTGTGCGGCCTGTGCGCCCACGTGGGAGTAGAGGATCGTTGCAGATTCAGGCTCCAACATTCCGTAATTAACCCTGAGCTCCTCGGCCGAGCGGAAGCAGGAGTTGGGATAGTTGGAACGGTCCCACTCGAGGTTGATGGCACCCGGGATGTGACCGTGGCGCATGGTGGTGCCGTAGGCGGAATCGCCATTGGGATCGTGCTCGGTGGCCTCGCCCGCAAACTCCTCTGGGGAGCGGGTATCCACGAGCGCTCCTTCGGACTCGCGCACCTGGTCTACGAAGGCACGCAGGACGGAATCATCGCGGCTTACCTCGGGGTATTCGGATTCGGGGAAGTCCGGCACCATGAAAGAGGTATCGCGTTCCTCGGCCATCCAGGCATTGCGGCCACCATCGAGCAGGCGAACATCCTTGTGGCCAAAGAGGGTAAATACCCACAGGGCGTAGGCGGCCCACCAGTTGGACTTATCGCCATAAAGGACAATCGTATCGTCGGCATTAATGCCCTTGTCCCGCATCAAGGCAGTGAACTCTTTGCCATCGATGAAATCGCGAGTAAGTGGGCTCAATAGTTCCGTGCGGAAGTTGATACGGGTGGCGGTGGGGATATGGCCAATGTCATAGAGGAGCGAGTCTTCATCGACCTCAATGACGCGCAGGCCCTTGATGCCTAGGCGTGCGGACAGCCACGGTGCAGACACGAGGCGCTCGGGGTGTGCGTATTCCTGAAATGGGGGATAGGGATCAACGTCAGCCACTGTCCGCCTGCCTTTCCTATAAGGGTTAGTAATTTGCTCCCACCACTTTAACCCGAATTTTCCCGTGGTGATCACCCGGGGATCATTCCTGTGGTGTGCGATACAGGGCTCGGCCGGGAAATAGGGGCGCCGGCCGACGGGGTTAGGCGGAGGGGGCAGTTGGCCGCGCGGGGGAGGAAAAGCTGGGATAAACTTGGGATATGGTGCGAAAACGTGCTATGAACACCACCTAAGAAGGGAACTGCTAGTGCACAAGGCAATCGTTGTATTTGAGGTAGAGGGCGGCTCCGATAAAGGCGCAGATGGTCACCGTAAGGACACCATGCCGATCGTCAACGCGATCAAGGAACAAGGCTGGGATGCGGAGGTCATCTACTTCCACCCAGACAAGGCAGAGGAAATCTACGCCCAGGTTTCTGAAAACTTTGATGCTTATATCTCTCGCGTGAACCCAGGCAATATCCCCGGTGGCGAAAAGGGCTACTTCCAAATGCTCACCAAGCTGGCAGACGCCGGCCTGGTAGGCATGTCCACTCCGGCGGACATGATGGCCTACGGCGCCAAAGATGCACTGGTCAAGCTCAATGACACCCCGCTGGTGCCGGACGATACCGCCGCGTACTACGAGGTAGAAGAGCTGCACAATACTTTCCCCACCTCGCTGTCTTATGGCGAGCGCGTACTCAAGCAGAACCGCGGTTCCACCGGTGAGGGCATCTGGCGCGTGCGCCTTGCGGACCAGGAGCTTGCCCAGTCCGTAGAACCGGGCACCGCCCTCCCGCTCGACACCGCCCTGAAGTGCACCGAGGCAGTAGACAATCAGACCCATGACTACAAGCTGGGCACCTTCATGGACTTCTGTGACCAGTACATTGAGGGCGATAACGGCATGCTGGTGGACATGCGTTTTATGCCGCGCATTGTGGAAGGTGAAATCCGCATTCTCCTCGTGGGCGATGAGCCGGTATTCATCGTGCACAAGAAGCCAGCGGAAGGCGGCGACAACTTCTCTGCCACGCTCTTCTCCGGCGCAAAGTACACCTACGATAAGCCGGAGTCTTGGCCGGAGTTGCTCGAGATGTTCGAGAAGGCTCGCCCCGTTATCGCAGAAAAGCTCGGCGATACCAAGGACGTTCCGCTGATTTGGACCGCGGACTTCATGCTTGACGATGCCCCGGATGGCACCGACACCTATGTCCTCGGCGAGATCAACTGTTCCTGTGTTGGCTTCACTTCCGAGCTAGACATGGGCATCCAAGAAAAGGTTGCCGCCGAGGCGATTCGTCGCGTTCAGGACGCGAACGCCTAGCGCACGCTGTATTCTGCCAAGTGGCCCCACGGGTGACCGTGGGGCCTTTTCCTACCATCCCCTAAAGCATTTTCTAAGGACCAGATTATGGCTGATAATGATTTCAACTCCGACGGGTTCCCGAAGGATTTTTCTCCGCGCGATTTTTCCGAGACCCCGCAGCACAGCGCCGAGGACGCGGCGAAAAGCGCTGGGGTCACCGGCGCCTCCGAGGTGAAGGAGACCAAGGAATTCGGCTCTACCGATGCCAAGGAGACGAAGCCTTTCAGCCACACCGAGAAGCCTGGTAAGTCTGGAAATTCGAGTGACCTTTCCTCCCCGAAGCCGAGCGCGGAGGGCAACTCCTCTGACTTCTGGGCCTCTTCGAAGTCCTCCACCCCAAGCGAGGGCGCTGCTTCCCGTGCGCATAATCCATTTACGGATTCGGCGTCGTCGGACGCTGCTGCGAACGGCAACCAATTCGGTTCCGCCCAGTCCGCTAGCGATCAGCCGGTTTTCGGCGGCTATACCCAGCAGCAGGGCACGAGCCAGGGATTCGGACAGTTCCCGCAAGCAGGCGATGCTCCTGCCGATTCCGGCCAGACTCTCGGTGATAAGAAGAGCCAGATGAGTGACACTCTCAAGGGCTTGGGCAAGAAGGACGGCCTTTTGGGCGGACTATTTGAGTTCGAGTTCAAGCACTTCCTGACCCTCACCCACGTGAAGGAAATCTACAAGGTTGCCATGATTCTTGGCGGTATCATGTGGATCCTTCACCTTCTCGGTGCCTTCTTTTTCGCCACCGGCATGGGCATTTATGGCATTCAGGAAGATTCCGCGTCCGCCATCTTCGGAAGCATCTTTGCGTTCATCTTCCTGGCGGTACTGAGCACTGTCATCTACTACGCAATCATGGTTGCCATCAGGCTATTTCTGGAAGCCATGGTGGCGAACGTGCGCATTGCGCAAAACACCGGCGACATCCTGGACAAGATGGACTAGCACCGTCATGAGCTGATTGCTCAATTAAGCGAGCAACGACGAGCGCCCCAGCGAAATTCCGCTGGGGCGCATTGTAGTGCAGGCCCAGGCGATTAAATGCCGGCCTAAAAGTTAGTCGTAGGTGCCAAGCTGGTAGCTGGGAAGGTCAACCCACATTTTGTTGAATTCCTCGACTTCACCAGACACCGGTTCAAGGGAATCGCCCTGTGCCCGCAGGCGCACGGTGTGGTGGGCGGTAATACCCTCTGCGGTGGTGCGGCTGCGTTCTCCCCACGTGAAATCGACCTCGTTGTCTGAGACTGGGGTGATGCTCTCTACCTTGTGGAAGATGGACATGTCCTTGGCCGGGGCGCCATTGACGTAGAAGGCTATGCCATCAGTAATCGAGGCGCCGGTGCCTGCCGGGCCGTTTAAATCGCCCATTGAGCCGCGGAAGATGATCCAGCTAATCGTGGCGCACGGGTCATAGGAGTTATCGATATCGGCGATCCAGTAATTGAAATCGCTGCCGTCATCAGCGGGCATGCGCCCAGGGGCCGTGCCAGAGGCGTAGACCTTGCGCGGATCGTTGGGGAGCTCCGTGCACTCGCTGTCCTTGGCCTTATCCTGCTGCTGCGTGGTTTCCTCCTCGCCCCCGTCGGTGGACTCGGACGGGGAGGGTGCTGCAGCGGAATCCGCATCCTCCCCGCCGGAGGATTCATCCTCGGCAGGTGCTTGGCTGGAAAAGACCGGCTCTGGGGAGGAAGAAGAATCCTCCTGAGCACCGCAGGCGCTTAGCGCGAGCGGCAGGGTAGTAGCAAGCAATACGGCGGCGGAGAAGCGGCGTAGGCAGCGTGGTGTCACGGCAGGCATGCGGGAACTCCAGGATTAGTCGAGGAGGGTGGCGACGGAGTCCGGGTCGGCGTCGGAAAGCATTTGGCGAATGCGGTCATACTCGTCGTCCTCGCCGATGGCCTTGGCAGCGTGGCCGAGTGCGGCGATGGCGCGCAGGACCCCCTGGTTCGGCTCGTGGGAGAAGGGGACAGGGCCCCAACCCTTCCAACCATTACCACGCAGGCGATCGAGGCTGCGGTGGTAGCCCGTGCGCGCGTAGGCGTATGCGGTGATGAAAGCGGCTGGCTCGGCGCCCTCCTGTTGCTTGAGTTCTTGTTCTGCAAGCAGTGCCCACAGCAGCGGAGAATCCGGGTGGGCAACGATGCCGGCGGCGAGATCTGCGGTGGAGTCCGCGCCGGGATCGGCCGGCAGCTCAATGGGTTTCGGGGCAAGCATGTCTTTCATTTCCATGCCACCCCACTGTAGCGACGCCGACGCGCGGCTACCAGAAATCGGAGACGTTCAGATCAAAGGCGTAGAGCGCGCGGCGCACCACTGGCAAGGACAAACCGATAACGGAGGAAGGATCGCCTTCGATGCGGTCAATGAACCAGCCGCCCATTGCTTCCAAGGTGAAGGCACCGGCGCAGTGGAGAGGCTCGCCGGAGTGGGCATATGCTGCGATATCGGCCTCGCTGGCCTGAGCAAAGTGCACCGTGGTGGTGGACGTTTCCACATGGCGCTTATCGCCAAAGATGAGGCAGTGGCCGGTAAGCAGCTCGGCCGTGCGGCCGGCTTGCTGGTGCCAGCGCTCGATGGTGGCTTCCTCGGTATGGGGCTTGCCTTGTAGCTCGCCGTCGAGTAGCAGCATGGAATCGCCACCGATGACGGGCTCGGTGGGGTAGCGTGCGGCTACCTTTTCGGCCTTGGCGGTCGCTAGGGCCGCCACGATATCGGCCGGTGGGTGGCCCGCGAGCGAGGCTTCGAGGGAGCGCTCGTCTATATCGGCCGGCTCTAATACGGGCTCCACGCCCGCGCCGCGCAGGATAGCCGCGCGCGAGGGTGATTGGGAGGCAAGGATAAGCCGCATTAGAAGTACCGCACGGTATGGAAGGCGGAGGGGTTGTAGACGCGCTGCGCGCCAAAGCGCTCGAAACGCTCGGCTGGGTTGCCCCATTCATTGCGCTCGCCGGTAGCACCCGAGTGCTTTGCGCTCATCTGCGCTAAGACTGTGCGCAGGGCCGCGAGTTCGTCCTCGGTGGGATTGCCCTTTATTACCTTGATTTCAGGTGCAGACATGTGCCCTCCTAAACGGTTCCGTGCTTCTTCGGTACCTGGGCTACGGCCTTGCGCTCTAGCAGGCGCAGGCCCTCTACCAGGTAGTGGCGGGTTGCCGTTGGCTCGATGACATTATCGGCCAGCCCGCGCTCCGCTGCGGCATATGGGTGCAAGAAGAGCTCGTCCATCTCCTCTTCCTTGTCCTCCGAGCCATAAATCGCCAGGGAAGCTTGGGAGGCCTGGGTGACGGCAATTTCCGCGGTGGGCCATGCGTAGACCAAATCCGCGCCGAGGTCTTTGGCACCCATAAATACGTAGGCCGGGCCAATGGCCTTGCGGGTAATCACAGTGAGCTTGCCGACGCTCGCTTCAGCCTGCGCATAGGCAAACTTCGACGCCCGCCGCAGCAGGCCGGCCTTTTCTTCTTCCGGGGTAGGCACAAAGCCTGGGGAATCCACGAATTCCACGATGGGGGTGTTGAAGGCATCGCAGGTGCGCACGAAGCGCGCGGCTTTTTCTGCGGCGGCGGAATCTAGGGCGCCAGCCAGCGCTAGCGGCTGGTTGGCAACGATGCCGACGGCGCGGCCGTCGATGTAGGCAAAGCCGGTAAGGATGTTTTGTGCGGCCTCGGCGGATAATTCGAAGAAGGAGCCTTCATCGACGACAGCCTTGATGACATCACTCATGTCATAGGCCTGCGCGGCGGTATCCGGGATGACGCTATTGAGATCAAAGTCCGCGACGCTACCGGCCTCCACGCGCGGCGCCTCGGCGCGGTTATTGGCGGGGAAGTAGGCCAGAACGTCGCGCACCAGGGACAAAGCCTGCTTGTCGTCGCTGGCTACCAGGTGAGCGGTGCCGGACTCCGCGTGGGCTGCGGCGCCGCCAAAGGTCTCTGGCTCCGCGCCGGCCACGTGGCTGGCAGCCTGGTGGAGGGCGGTGCCTTGGGTGACTATGAGGACATCAGCAAACGTCGGCGCGAACGCCGCAATGCCGCTGGTATTGCCCGCGATAACGGAGATCTGCGGAATGAGGCCCGAGGCTTGGGAGACACGCGCCATGAGGCGGGCGTATCCAGCCATGGTGACGATGCCTTCTTGTACACGCGGGCCGGTGGATTCATAGATGCCGATAATGGGAACACCGGTCTTGATGGCAAGGTCATATACCTTGGTGAGTTTTTCGGCATAAACCTCACCCATCGTGCCATCGAAGATTTCGCCGTCCTGGCTAAAGACGCACACGCGGCGGCCGTCGATAGTGCCGTAGCCGGTGACCACGCCATCGGTATAGGGGCGGTCATGCTCGCGACCGAAATCGGTCGAGCGGTGGCGGGCCAGCGCATCCGTTTCTACGAAGGAGCCCTCATCGAGCAGCTGCGTCACGCGGGTGCGGGCGGCCGGCTCGCCTTCTCCCAGCGGCGCGCGGGACTCGGCGAGCTTGGCGTCCAGGTCCTCGATCTTGCCGGCGGTGGTTTTCAGGTCAGTCATAGGCCCCCACATTACTAGCGCACCCCGGTCAATGCGGAATGGAACGCTGCGGGGACGCGGTGCGGAAAATGATTGGGTGGCAAATGCCACCACAGTGTGGGCGGTGCATAAAACCTGGGAATTCCTTGGGTGACACTAGGCCAAAGGGCCCTAATCTGGGGGTGGTTCCCACTGTAAACATTTAACGGTGCTGGGCAGGTGAGTGCCCATTATTGCACCTCAAGGTGGATAAAAGCATTAGAAAGATTTTCATTCAACTATTGATGTGTGCCCCGTAAGCCCTTATGATTGCCTGAGTCTTCATGAATGTTTCCCCTGATTTTTAACGATCTATTAAGGACGGTCTTCTGGTGATTAAAAAGGGACTGCGTTTGCTCGCACCGCTCGCCGTAGCGGCTCTCTTCACGCCAGTGGCACACGCGGGAGATGTTCCCCCGATGCCGCAGGCATATCCCATTTCCAACCTCTACAAGAGCTGCAGTGCCGCCGGCGATAATGCAGAGCGCGAATGGCGCTTTGCAGAAACCGGCCGCCGCTACATGAGTGACGGCACCCTGCAGTTTAAAAACACCACCAACCAAGAAGTGCCCTACACCGCCGAGGTAGAAACTGGTACCAATCACGAGATTGAAGCCAATTCCAAGGCCAAGCTGCCTTCCGGTTGGGACACCACCGCTAAGTCCGATATCGGTCTGAAGATGACCAACGGCTGGCGCGATAAAGAAACCTTCGGCCCAGTGAAGCTGAAGCCGGGTGAGTCCTTCCGCGTCGAGTACGGCGTGATTGAAAAGGACTTCATCTCCATGTTCGTAGGCTGCAACGATGACCGCTTGGAAAATATCCCAGGCTCTAACGTCATCCGCGGTAAGGGCCCGGCCGAGCGCTACGCCTTTGCCTACATCATCAAGGCGGACGGCTCCGTGTCCGACCTGGCCATGGAAATTCCCTCCCGTTCCCCGGGTGCAAACTCCAAGCCGATCGAGGGTAACTACACCTCTGTATCCGGCCCGAGCCTAGAGAAGATCGCCGATCCGAAGAAGGATGAGATCATGCAGCCTTCTGCGGATCTGCAGCGCGATCCCTCCTGGCCTAAGGAAGGCGATAAGTGTGAAGCCAGCGATAGCTCCTGGTACCCGCTGGACATCACCGCTGTAAAGCCGACCTACCGCAAGGCTGGTTACTCCACGGACTTCCTCAACTGGTCCAAGGGTGACTACGAGTTTGCACCGGTAACTGACTTCGTCGTTGGCGCCGAGCACGCCCCATACACCAACTGGCAGGGCAACCGCGGCGATATTCCGAAGGGCTGGCTGGAGTCCGTCGGTGCCGTAAAGCGCGCCTACATGCCGGTCGGCACCGAGCTTAAGCACGTCGACCTCAAGCCAGGCGAGCGCGTGCGTGTGGAGTATGGCACCACCATGACCCGCATCAACTACCGCGAGATTCACTGCGGCAAGAGCGGAAACTACGACCTCACCTCTAACTACAAGCAGACCTCCGCCCCGAGCGGCTTCTGGGCCGAGGCCAAGATCACCGATAAGGCCGGCAATACCCGCACCGAGGACGTCACTCCGGACGACTTCCGTGACCTGCCGGTTTCCACCCAAACCATCTACTAAACCCCACCACACCTACACAAGGAGAAAGTTCCATGTTCAAGTCCAAGATTGCTTCTACCACCGCGGCTCTTGCCGTTGCTTCCGGCCTCATCTTCGCTCCGGCCGCTAACGCCCTGCCGCAGCGCGACCTCGGCCCGGCCAACCCGACCACCATCGGTGAGCGTTGCTCCAACCCGGGCGACACCGGCCAGACCGTTGACATCAAGCGCACCTACTTCGATGGCTCCGCCGGTTCCTGGACCGTGTCCAACTACAACGATGAGCCGCTGCCCGTTACCCGTTCTATCAAGGAAACCAAAACCAAGACCTGGAATGTTTCCGCCGGCGTTGACTTCAAGCTGATGGACCTCATCAACTTCACCTTCTCCTCCAGCTACACCGATAGCCAGTCCTACGAGGTAGGCGAGCAGGTTGGTCCGTACAACATCGCTCCGGGCAAGACCGCCGTCCTGCGCGCCGGCTGGGTTGTCTCTGACTTCGAGGGCCAGAAGACCGTGTGCGGCTCCGACCACAAGTGGCAGGCCAACGGCGGCACCTTCACCGCCACCCTGCCGAAGGAGCGCCACATCGAGGTCTCCACCCGCGATAACAACGATTGGGGCTAAACGTGAGCAAGACGTCCATCGCTAGCGCCCTCGCGGCGCTGAGCCTGGTGGCCGCTCCTGTTGCCCACGCCGCTGATTTCGGTGGGGACTTTGAGCTGCCCCAGCGCTGGAACGACGACTACAAGCCAGGCACGCATTGCTCGACGCCAGGTGAAAACGGCACCTACGTCACCGCAAAGCGCCGCTGGTTCAAGCAGACCGACGCTACTAGCGTGGCAAACCGCAACGCCGAGGAAGTACCGGTCAAGCACACTGTTACCCAGGCTCGCACGCAGACCATCGAGGTCTCCGGATCCGTTGAGGGCACCGGCGAGCTGGCCAAGGTGCTGACCAAGACCTATGGCTTCAACTACGTCAGCGAGCAGCACTGGAAGCTAAACCAGGTGGTTGGCCCGTACACCTTGCCTGCGAACTCGCAGGGCAAGCTGGTATGGGGCTTTACCATGCTCGACACTGACGGTCAGGACGTGCGCTGCAACTCCGACCAGCAGTGGGAAGCCCAGGGCAAGCCGTATTCGGCTTCTGTGCCAGAAGCGCGCTACTCCGAGCTGCGCCTCGAAGACGCGCCTGAGTGGAACTAGGCCACCACAACTATTAAGCGCCCTGTCGGCCCATAAGGACCGACAGGGCGCTTTTCTCTGTGGGTTGCGCAGTGCGCCAGTAGGAGAGGAGGCTGCAGCTGCGCGCTCAGGCTTAGGCTGGCAGCCAGGCGTAGCCGTACGGCCCGAGCTCTACTGGGCCCAGGTCGATGGAGCGATCGCTGAAGTTGTGCAGGCACAGCAGATCGCCGCGTTGATAGCCAAGGACGGCTTCCTCGCCCGTCTCGACCGGCTCGCACGGAGCGGTGCCGAGATCCGGATGGGCATGGCGCTCGGCAATCATGGAGCGAACGGTGTTGAGCAACGAGGTGGCGTCATCAAGCTGGGCGGCCACGGAGGTACCTCCCACAATCGGAAGGCGGGAAGGTGCTTTGGTGCTGAAACCAGAGTGCTCGGAATCGTCCCACTGCATTGGGGTGCGCACCGCATAGCGGTCTGGGAGCGTGGTGTCATCGAGCATGCCAATCTCATCGCCGTAGTAGATAAACGGTGCGCCCGGCAGGGTCATCAGCAGCGAGAACATGAGCTCCACCTTGCGGCGATCACCGTTCATCAGCGGCATCAGCCGGCGGGCAATGCCCACATGGGCGCGCATTTCATCATCGGGGAGGAAAGCCTCATACATTAGCTCGCGCACGTCATCGTCCACCATCTCCAGGGTGAGCTCATCGTGGTTGCGCAGGAAGGTACCCCATTGGCAGCCATCCGGCAGGGCGGGTAGTTCGTCGAGGATGGAGTAGACCGGGGTGGCGTCGGCAAGCGCCAATGCTTGGTACAACCGCGGCATAACCGGGAAGTTGAAGACCATGTGGAAGCGCTCACCCTTGCCATAGAACTGCATGGTCTCGGCCGGAGGCTGGTTGGCCTCCGCGATGAGCACCGCGTCCGGGTAGTGGGTGTCCATGAAGGAGCGAATCTTCTCCACAAACTCAATTGTTTCCGGCAGGGACTCGCCACCCAGACCATCGCGTTCAAAGAGGTAAGCAATAGCATCAAGGCGCAGGCCGTCCAACCCCTTGTCCATCCAGAAGGACAAGATCTTGAACACCTCCTCCTGCACGGCCGGGTTATCGTAGTTCAAATCCGGCTGGTGGGAGTAGAAGCGGTGGAAGTAGTACTGGCCGCGCTGGTCATCCCAGGTCCAATTGGAGGTTTCCACGTCGGTGAAAATGACACGGATTTCGGGGTAGCGCTCTGGATCATCGCCCCACACATAGAAATCGCCATAGGGACCGGTGGGATCGGTGCGGGAGGCCTGGAACCACGGGTGGTCGGAGCTGGTGTGATTGAGCGCCAAATCCGTCATAATGCGCATGCCGCGGCCGTGCAGCTGCGCAATGAGCTCTTCAAAGTCTTCCATCGTGCCGTAATCCGGATGGATGGAGTAGTAGTCCGCGATATCGTAGCCATCATCGCGCAAGGGGCTGGCATAAAACGGCGAGAGCCACAGGCAGTCCACGCCGAGCCACTGCAAGTAATCCAGCTTATCGATGACCCCACGCAGCGTGCCTACCTCCTTATCCCCATCGGCCTTAAACGAGCCGACGAGCGCCTGATAGAAGACGGCATTGTGGTACCAGCTCATGAGAGGTCCTTTCTTTTCGCCCGCCAGGTCAGATAGGTAAGGAGACACAGGGCACCGGCAAGAAGGCCGGGCCAGAGGGCGGGGGAGTCGTGGAAGAGATTGAGTACAGCTTGAATAACCGCGAGGACGCTAAAGAAACCGAGGAAACCTAAGGCGGTATCCCACAGCATGGCCCGGCGCATTAGGCCTTGACACCGCCCGCGGTCAGTCCGGCGACGATGCGGTGCTGGAAGATGAGCACCATGATGACCAATGGAATGGTCACCAACGCGCCGGCGGCCATGGTGGCGGCATAGGGGTACTCGAAAGCAGACGGGCCGGAAAATCGTGCGATGGCTACGGTCACCGGCTCGGTATCGGTGGTAGAGAGCTGCTTGGCCAGCATGAACTCATTCCAGGTGGTGATAAAGGCGATGATCGCGGTGGTAAATAGCGCCGGCGCCGCCAGAGGGAGGAGGATGAGGCGGAAAGCCTGGGAGCGCGAGGCACCATCCACCCGGGCTGCTTCTTCTAGTTCCCAAGGCAGCTGGCGGAAGAAGCTCAGCAGTGTATAAACCGTCAGCGGAAGCGCAAAGGAAATATTGGGGATGATCATTGCGCGGTAGGTGCCAATCCATTCCAGGTTGCCAAAGAGCTGGAACAGTGGCGTGACCAAGGCAATGGCCGGGAACATGGAGGCAGCCAGAATAATGCCGGTCACGATTCCTTTCCCCGGGAAGTCATAGCGGGAGAGTGCATAGGCGGTAAAGACGCCGATGAGCACGGCCACAGCGGTGGTAACCAGGGAGATAAGTAGCGAGTTTCCCAGCGCGGCCAGGAAGTCATTTCCCTTGTCGGTAGCCAAGGCATCGCGGAAATTATCCAGCGTGACGTGGGTGGGCCACGGGGTGGTATCGAAGGTGAATCGCTGATCCCGCAGCGCTGTCACCAGCATCCAGTAAAAGGGCGCGAGACCCCAGAACATGATGAAGACGATGCCGGCGTAGTGTCCGAATTTACGCATTATTTAGCTGCCTTCCTGCCGGAGACATCCGCGCCAAGGAAGCGGATGAGGATAAAGGCGACGACGAAGATAAGAAGGAAAATAAGGGTGGAAAGCGCGGAGGCGGAGTTGAAATTACCTTGGCGCATATCCTCTACCACCAGCTGGGAGATGGTCGCGGTGGGGGAGTTGGAGGAGCTAGAAATCATGATGACCGGAAGGTCATACATGCGCAGCGCGTCCAAGGTGCGGAAGAGTACGGCCACCATGAGCGCCGGGCGCACTAGCGGGAGGGTGATGCGGAAGAAAGTCTGGATACGGTTAGCACCATCCACGCGGGCGGCATCGTAAACGTCCTTGGGAATCATCTGCAGGCCGGCCAGGATGAGCAGCGCCATGAATGGTGCTGTCTTCCATACGTCCGCGATGATGACGGCCAAGCGGGCGTAGAACGGGTCCGTGGTCCACGCGATCTGTGCACCGAGCAACGAGTTGACGATGCCCTCTGGGGCAAACATGAACTGCCAAAGCTTAGCCGTGACGGCCGTAGGAATGGCCCAAGGAATGAGCACCGCCGCACGGACTAGGCCGCGGCCGCGGTACTCACCATTCATAATGAGCGCCATCAGCATGCCCAGGATGGTCTCCAGCAGCACGGTAACGATGGTGAAAAAGAGCGTAATCTTTACCGCCGGCCAAAAATCCGTGGCGATAACGCCCGGCGGGCAGGTAGAAATCTGACCAGTGCCGGAAACGCACCGGTTATTAATCCAGTACAGGTAATTTTCCAGCCCGGCAAAGCCGCCCTCCTCAAAAAGCCCCGTTTGCGGGTTGAGCTGCCTATTGCCTTGGAAGGACAGGACAATGGCGCGGATGATGGGGTAGCCGATGATGACGGCGAGCACGATGAGCGCCGGAGCAATCAGCCCGGCCACGCGTCCATAATTCTTGCGCTGGGGCTTCGGCGCGCTTGCCGACGCCCCCTTCGGCGCCCCCTTGGACGCAGTCGGCGAAGCTATAGCCACGCTGGACCGCCTTTCTGTTCAAGAAATGCTAAGTATTGGCTAGATTCTATCCCCATTAGGGGAGTGAAAACCACAAAGGGTGAGGCGGCGGGGTGTCCGCCTACCTCACCCGGATTGGGCGTTTAGCCCTGGGAAGCCGATTCGATGGCTGCCTTCATATCGGCGGTGGCATCATCCACCGACTTGCCATCCGTCAATGCAGCGTAGGCATTGTCTTGGATGGCCTTAGAAATTGCCGAGTAGAACGGGGAAACTGGGCGCGGTGCCGCATTCTCCAGAGATTCCTTGAGTGCCGGCAGGTACGGGAATTCCTGCTGCAGCTGTGGGTCATCGTAGATGGAAGCCAAGACCGGCGGGAAGGACTGCTCCGCAAAGGACTTCTGGTTGTCCTCGTTGATGATGAACTTCATAAAGTCGAGCGCGGTGCCCTTATTCTTGGAGTTGATATTGATGCCGTTGTTATAGCCGCCCAGTGTGGACACCCCTACGCCGTCCTTGCCCAGCGGGGCCTGAACCTCGACGTCAACGCCGGCATCAACCGCGTTGGAGTACATATATGGCCAGTTCATGGCGAAGGCGGTCTTGCCCTCAGTAAAGGCCATATTGGTTTCTTCCTCGGTAGCGGCGGTGGAGTCCTTGGAAATGGTCTCCTCCTTGTAGGCATCCACCATGGCCTGCAGGCCGTCCTTGGCCTCCTTGGAATCCACGGTCACGTTGCCGTCCTTATCCAAGACGGAGCCGCCCCAGCCTTCCATAAAGTCAGCGGTGTTGAGTGCCAAGCCCTCGTACTGCTTGAACTGGGTGGTCAGGCAGTCCTTGCCCTTGTCCAGTGCCTCGCACGCGGACTTAAGATCCGCAAACTTCTCTGGTGCCTTATCTGCGAGCTCGGTATTGCGGAAAAGTAGCTGTCCGTTAGTGTTTTGCGGCAGCGCGTAGAGCACATCGTTATAGGTGGCAGACTCCACGGTCGCCGGCAAGAGCTCATCCGTATCGGTTTCAAAGTCACCATTGAGCGGCTGGAGCCACTGGTTGGCGGCGAACTCCGCGGTCCACACTACGTCGAGGGCCATGACATCGTAGTCATCGCTGCCTGCCTGCAGGGACTGCACCAGGGTTTCGCGCTGGGCGTCGGCCTCGCCGGCCAGCTCCTTGAGCGTGACCTTCTCGTCTGGGTGCTGCTCGTTCCACTTCTCGATGATGGGGGTCACCTTGTCCGTGTCATTTTTGCCCATGGCAAAGGTGATGGGGCCGCGCGCATCCGCGCCGCCCTCAGAGGAACCGCCCGCCGCGGAATCGGAGGAGGAAGAAGAGCAGCCGGCCAGTGCCAAGACTGCGGTAGTCGCAACGGTGGTGCGAAGCAGGAATTTCTTCATGGAATTCACCTTTCGGAAAACTTTCGGTTCTTTAAACCTAAAATACGGAAACCAAAAGGTGGATAATTTTGGCCTATTTAACTCTAAACGGGGGTAGAAAAGGGGCTGTGGGTGGCGGGGGCGCGTACCTGCGTCCCCGAGCCCAGCGTTCTCCGCGGCTTAGCCTCCGCTAGAACTAGTCCTGCGCGATGCGGCGGCCCGTTTCCGGATCAAAGCGGTGCGCCTCGCGCGGGTTGAAGGTCAGCACTACCTCCTCGCCGCGCTGCGGTGGGGTACCTTCGGCACGGGCGACCAGGCGATTTTCGCCCACGGTGACGTAGACAAAAGACTCCGCGCCCAGCTCTTCCACGATGTCTACGACGCCCTGGAAGCCCACTGGGCCCTTATTGATGAACATCTTTTCCGGGCGCACGCCCACGCGGGAGCCGTTGTAATCAAAGATATTCATCGCCGGCGAGCCGATGAAACCGGCGACGAATTCGTTCGCGGGGGCGTCGTAAAGCTCGCGCGGCGGGGCTACCTGCTGCAGCTCGCCGTCCTTGAGGACCGCCACGCGGTCGCCCATGGTCATAGCCTCCACCTGGTCGTGGGTGACATACACGGTCGTCGTGCCCAGGCGCTGCTGCAAGCTGGCCAGCTCCGCACGGGTTTGCACGCGCAACTTGGCATCCAGGTTGGACAGCGGCTCGTCCATGAGGAAGGCCTTCGGCTCGCGGACAATGGCCCGGCCCATGGCCACGCGCTGGCGCTGACCGCCGGACAGATCCTTGGGCTTGCGCTTGAGATACTCGGTCAGGCCGAGCGTTTCCGCCGCCTCGTGCACCTTGGCCTTGATCTCGGCCTTGGGGAGCTTCGCCAGCTTCAGGGCAAAGCCCATGTTTTCCTCCACCGTCAGGTGCGGGTAGAGGGCATAGTTCTGGAAGACCATGGCGATATCGCGATCGCCTGGCTCCAGGTTGGTCACGTCCTTGCCATCGATGGTGATGCGGCCGCTGGAGGTAGGTTCCAGGCCCGCCAGTGCGCGTAGCGTCGTAGACTTGCCGCAGCCCGATGGACCAACGAGGACTAGGAATTCGCCGTCCGCGATATCGAGGTCCAAGTCTTTTACCGTGGGCGCGCTCGCGCCGGGGTAGGTGATGTTGACCTTTTCAAAAGTGACCTTTGCCATGCGCAACACACTAGCACCATTGGAGGCCGGTATCCTTGAAGCTTATGACTGCACTTGATTTGGAACGCATTCGCACTGCGCTGGCAGACGATTTCACCACCATCGATTTCGTGGAAAAGACCGGCTCCACCAATACCGATTTGATGCAGGCCACCAACGTTGCGGATGGCACCGTGCTGCTTGCCGACGAACAACTTTCCGGCAAGGGCCGCCTCGGCCGCACTTGGACCGCGCCGGCCGGCTCCCAGGTCATCTTCTCCGTGCTCTTGCTGCCGGAATCCCTCGAGCACCTGGGCACCCTGCCGCTGGCCGCGGGCCTCGCGGTGACCGATTCGATCGAGGGCACCGTGCTGAAGTGGCCGAACGACGTGCATATCGACGGCAATAAGCTGTGCGGCATCCTCGCCGAGGCCGGTCCCGTGGGCCAAGCCTTCAAGGCCGCGCCAAAGACCGAGCTCACCAAGGTGGAGGTAGGCAAGGCCGAAGTCAACAAGGCGGAGGTTAATAAGGCCGAAGTAAATAAGGCAGTAGGTGGCGCCGCACCATCTGCGCGCGTCGTCGTGGGCATGGGCATCAATGTCACCCTGACTCGTGAGGACCTACCGATTGAAAAGGCCACCTCGCTCGCACTCGAAGGCCGCGATACGGACCGCACCGAGCTGGCCATTACCGTGCTGAAGAACCTGCGCCGTCGCATCGTGCAGTGGGAGAACCAAGATCCGCAGCTCTTGCGTGACTACCGTGCGGTCTGCTCCTCGCTCGGCCAGGAGGTACGCTTAGAGACCCCGTCCGGCGATGTCACCGGGCACGTTGATGAAATCGGCGAAGACGGCCGCATCATGGTCGCCGGCGAGTACTATTCCGCAGGTGATGTCACGCACCTGCGCCCACAGCAGTAAATCACCACAGTAGACACGCGAGGTAGCATCCATAGCTATGGGACTAATGAAGATGGGCCAAGGTGAGGTCAAGCGCGCGGATGTCTCCGCGCCGTTTCGCGCGCTGATTTTCCCCTTCCTCGAGCTCATCCTCATCACCGGCCTGCTGTGGATTGCTATCGGCTGGTGCGATGTCCAAGCAGTAGACCCGATGCTGCGCAATGGCCTCGTCGCGGTATGGGCGCTGCTGGGAATCTGGCGCTTTCTCATTCCTCTTTATAAGGCCCGCCGGAAGCGCTTCATCGTGACTAATAGGCGCGTCATCGCGCGCGAGGGCCGTAATATTGATTCGATTCCGCTGCAGGATATCCGCGGCGCCCGCAAGCGCCGGGGCGGGGTATCCCTAGCGATTCACGGCTGGGACCGAGCCATGTATTTTCCCAACGTGGCCAGGCCCAAGCGCGTGGCTGAGATTATTAACGATCGCCCTTGGTTTTAACCTCCGTGGTGTGCAGCTGGCTATCCAGATCCTCGGGAGAGAGGTTGGCCCGGCTGAATTCTTGCGTCAGCGGCAGGCGCAGTTCTAGGTCGGAGGCGGGGCAGAGCTCAACCGTTGCCTCATCCACTACGTAGTCCAGCACGTGGCCACCGGAGGTGCGGGCGGCGTCGATAAAGTGCACGTGGCAGCCCGGTACCGAGATTCCCTTTTCATAAACGGGGGTGCGGAAGCCGCCGATGACGCCCTCGACGTCCTTAAAATGCAGCTCCTTATCGCCGCCCACGGCTTCTGACATTGGCGGGTAGGGCTTTTCTTGTTTGACCACCGTGCGGGTGGTGACCTCTTTGAACGTGCCCAGGATGCGCACCGCGTACATGTAGTTAGCGGAAGGCTCGAGCTTATCGATGAACGCGGAGAGCTGATCGCGGCGCAGGCCCGCGGGGGCGTCGGCAGTAATGCGCGGGACAAAGTTCGTGGCCACCGCGTAGGGGGTGCGCTGGTCCAAGTCTGCAATCTGCGCGGAGCCATCGCCACGCAGCTGGTAGCAGGTGCCATCCAAAATGATCATCTCTCCGTCGAGGCCATCAAAGGTGCCGAGGCCAAAATTGCCTTTACCTAGCAGTTCCGAAATGGTCATTTCGCCGTCATAAATGCCGTCCAGCAAAGCGGACATGAGGGAATTTTGGAAGATGGTATGACGAGTGAACATAGTATCCAGGCTAGTATTGGGGGACGTGAGTGACTTAAAGCCTATTGTAACTGTTTGTGGCGACGGCCAGCTGGCTCGCATGATGCAGCCGGCCGCCGCGGAACTCGATGTTCACCTGCGGATTCTGGCCAGCAAGCCGGATTCCTCCGCCGCGCAGGTCACCCCGGACGTGGTGCTGGGGGATTACACCTCCTTGGAGGAGCTGCGCGGTGTGGCAGAGGGCGCGGATGCCATTACCTTCGAGCATGAGCATGTGCCCAACGAGCACTCCGCCGCGCTTATCGACGCCGGATTTAACGTCCAGCCCCAGCCCACCGCCCTCATTTATGCGCAAGATAAGCTCAAGATGCGCGAAAAGCTCGCCGCGCTGGGCGCTCCCGTGCCGCGCTTTGCCGCCATCGACTCGGTGGCCGATGCCCGCGCCTTTTTCGACGCCGTCGATGGCCGCGTGTGCCTCAAGGCCCGCCGCGGTGGTTATGACGGCAAGGGCGTATGGTTCCCCACCGCCGATAATTGCTTTGAGCTGGTCTCCGAGCTGCTCGAGGCCGGAACCCCGCTGATGGCAGAGGAAAAGGTGGAACTTACCCGCGAGCTTTCCATCTTGGTCGCCCGCCGTCCTTCCGGCGAGGCCAAGGTGTGGCCGATTACCCAATCCCGCCAGGAAAACGGCATCTGCGCCGAGGCCATCGCTCCCGCCCCTGGCCTTACACCGGAACTTTCCCAGCGCGCCTCCGAGCTGGGCCTGTCCATCGCCGAGTCCCTCGGCGTGACCGGCGTGCTGGCCGTCGAACTCTTTGCTTTCGACGGCCCCGAAGGCGAGGACATCTCCGTCAACGAACTGGCCATGCGCCCGCATAACACCGGCCACTGGACCCAGGATGGCTGCGTGACCTCCCAATTTGAGCAGCACCTGCGCGCCGTGCTCGACCTCCCCTTGGGCGCAGTCGACGCGCTTGCACCTGTCACCGTGATGGCCAATGTCTTGGGTGCCGACGAAGATCCCGCCATGCCCATGCCGGAGCGCGTACGCGAGGTCATGCAGCGCTACCCGCAGGCCAAGATTCACCTCTACGGCAAGGACCACCGCCCTGGCCGCAAGATTGGCCACGTCAACGTCACCGGTGAAGATACCGACGAGACCCTGACCATCGCCCGCCAGGCCGCACACTTCCTCGTGCACGCCGAATGGGCTTAAATTCCTGCCTGTAGAAAGGACACTATGCAACCGCACGTAGGCATCATCATGGGCTCCGATTCCGATTGGCCCACTGTTGAACCCGCCGCTCAGGTCCTCGCGGACTTCGGCATCCCCTTCGAGGTCGGCGTGGTCAGCGCCCACCGCACCCCGGAAAAGATGCTGGCCTATGCCAAGGAAGCCCATACCCGCGGGTTGAAGGCGATTATCGCTTGCGCCGGCGGTGCCGCGCACCTTCCCGGCATGGTCGCCGCGGCCACGCCGCTGCCGGTCATCGGTATCCCCCGCGCACTAAAGGATCTCGATGGCCTCGACTCCCTCCTGTCCATCGTGCAGATGCCCAGCGGCGTGCCGGTAGCCACCGTCTCCATCGGCGGTGCGAAGAACGCCGGCCTGCTCGCCGCCCGCATCCTCGGCGCTGGCGACCCCGCCATCCAAGACAAGATGGTGGACTACCAAAAGCAGATGGCCGAGGAAGTCGAGCAGAAGGATAAGAACCTGCGCGACAAGCTGCTAGGAGAGTAGCTCTCCGGTCTAAGGCCAAACAAAACAAGCACGTTTTAGCCAAAACTATGTAGTTTTTCGGCAGAACGTGTTTGTTTTTGTCTCCTATTCTCTAGCGAAGTTCTCGTCGCTCTTCGCCAACATGCAAAACAAGCACGATCGGGCAAAATTTGCGGAGGAAAAGGATAAAACGTGCTTGCTTTGCATCGTTGTAGCCTGCGGCGTGAGGAAGCGTGCTTTAAGCTTTCGGGCAGGGGAATAATGCTCAAAGGGGGAAGCATGGAAGAAGTACTGGTTTCAGGCCTAAGCAGGGGAGAGCTTAATACTCATGTAGCGAATGGAAAGATAATCCGAATCGGCCGCGGGATTTATACGTGGCGGGAACCGACTCCCATGGAGGTAGCTCGCATCCTGCACAAGCGGTGGCCTGGAATCATGCTTGCAGGAAGCTCTGCGGTGCAGCTGTACTCCAAGAAGGCGATGACCTTTCCTCTGAAATTTGCCTACAAGCATGTCGTGAGTGGTTCGCAGTGGTTTGAAGCCGAGCCAATTTACGGCTAGCGCCCTTCAATTTCTTCCGTGACCTGCTCAAAAGAGAAGCGTTCGCCGGTATCGGCGGCGCGGGCTTGGCGGAGGGCTTCAGCATCTGCGGCGGCTTCGAGGCGGTCAAGGAAAGCTAGTTCCTGAGGCGAAATGATAACTGCGGCTTCCTTACCGTTGCGGGTGACAACGGTGCGGGTGCCTGCGTAGTGGGCTTGGTCAATGACCTGGCCTAAGCGGGTGCGGAGTTCGGAAAGTGGCAAAGACAATGAAAGCTCCTAATACATCAAAGTACTACTAGTACTAAGTTAGCAAAGAGTACAACTTTTTAAGAGGTCATGGACTACAACATCGCGTTGACGCGGCAGGCTAAGCGGGAGTTACAGAAAATCCATCAGGGAAACCGAAAGCAATATCAACGGATTAAGCGCGCGATCGGTGGACTGGCTAAAGACCCATATCCACCGGGATCTATCGCTTTGTCCGGCAGGAGTGGCCGAAGAATAAGGGTGGGAAATTACCGTGTGCTGTACTCCGTAGAGGAGCAAGAAGTGCTGGTGGAAGTGTTTACCGTAGGGGCACGCGGAAGCGTTTATAAGCGCTAGAAGGGGACGCCGGAGCGCAGGATGACATTGGCAAACGGCGTGGTGGAACCGGTGCGCACGACGAAGGAAGCGCGGGCGACCTCACGCTTGAGGTCGTCATGGGAGACCTCGGTAAGCGGTACTGCGGGAAGCAGGGAGCGCACCTCGGGCGGGGTGGTATCGGCGATGGTGGCGGCTTCGACCACGACCTCATTGAGGAGGGCCGCCAGGGTATCGGCAAAGGTGGGGATGCCGAAGGTCAGCGTAAGGTCGATGACGGGCACATCGTGGGGGATGGGCAGGCCGCAATCGGCGATAACGAAGGTATCGGTGTGGCCCAAGCGTGCGACGGCGCTGGTGAGAGCGGGATTGAGCAGGCCGGATTTACGCATCGGTGACCTCCGGCAGGGCGGATTCGGTGGTGGGGTAGGACGGTTGCGCGCCGTTGCCGGTGGCGGCGAAGGCGCCGACGCGGGCGGCGAAAGTGGCGGCATCGACAAGCGAGGCACCGGTGAGCAGCTGGGCGCAGAACGCACCCGCGAAGGCATCGCCGGCGCCGGTGGTATCCACGGCGGTCACGCGCGGGGTGGGGATATCTGTGCCGCCCTCCGGGGTGGCCACGTAGGCGCCGTGGGCGCCGAGGGTCAGCACGACGGACCGGAAGCCGGCCTCTACTAGGCGGTGGGCGAGCTCGCGCGGGGCGCCTTCAGACGGTAGACCGAGCTGGTCCAAGATGAGCCCGGCCTCGTGTTCATTGGCCAGCAAAGGATTGGCTTGCAGGAGCGAGTCGCGGTCGACCTTGACCACGGGCGCGAGGTTAACCACCACGCGGCCCTGGGCCGCTTCCACGGCGGCCTGGAAACCGGAAGCAGGGATCTCGCCTTGGAGGAGCACCACGTCGGCATCGGCGATGGTGGATGCACGGGAAGAGACAAAGGGGGCGTCGACAAGCGCGTTGGCGCCGGGGGAGATGACGATGGTGTTCTCGCCATCGGCCGAGACGGTGATGACAGCGAGGCCGGTGTTGGTATCGGCCTGCTCCACGGCGCTCAGATCGATGCCGGAGGTGCGCATGTAGTGCATGGCGGGCTCGGCATAGGGATCGGAGCCGACCGCGCCCACGAAGGCCACGGTAGCGCCCAGCTGTGCGGCCGCGACAGCCTGGTTAGCGCCCTTGCCCCCGGCCAAGATGTCGCCGCCAGAGCCCAGGAGGGTCTCGCCGGGCTGCGGGTGGCGCTCGGCGTGCACGATGAGATCGGCATTGATGGAACCGACGACGGTTAGCTTGCTCATTGGAAATCCTCCACATTGTCGCGGGTGACGGTGATGACCTCGACGGGGACGTTCTTCTCCGCCGCGCCACCGTGCAGGAGCGCTGCGGCTTGTTCGATGGCGCGGGCACCGAGCTCTGCGGGCTGCTGGGCGATGGTAGCTTCTAGCTTGCCATCTTTGACCGCCTTGAGGCCATCGAAGGTGCCATCAAATGCCACCACCTTGACCTCAGATCCGGCGCGCGAGCCCAACGCCTCGACCGCGCCGAGCGCCATTTCATCGTTCTCTGCAAAGATGGCCTTGATATCCGGGTTGGCCTGCAGCAAGTTGGTGGCGACGTTGAGGCCTTCCGTGCGGTCGAAATTCGCCGATTGCTTGCCGACGACCCGAATGTGCCCATACTTCGCAATCTGCTCTTCAAAGCCCTTACCGCGCTCGCGCGAGGCGGAGGTACCAGCGGTGCCCTGCAGGATGAGGATATCGCCCTTTTCCCCAATGGCTTCAGCGAGCTTATCCGCCGCTTGCGCGCCACCGGCGACGTTATCGGACGCCACCATGGAATCCAGCTCTACGCCGTTGACATCGCGATCCACGCCGATGACGGGCACGCCGTCATTTTTGATGCCGCGAACCGCTGGGGCAACGGCATCGGAATCGGTGGGGTTGACCACGACGACCTTGGCGCCCATGGAGGTGGCATTGCCCAACTGATTGACCTGTTGGGCGGGGTCATCGGAAGCGTCTTGGATGTCTAGCGGAACGCCGAGTTCCTTGGCCTTATCTTGTGCGCCGTGGCGCAGCTCGACGAAGAAGGGGTTGGTCTGCGTCGAGAGCGCTAGCGTGATGCGGTTGCGGTCTTCTTCCGAGCGATTGCAGGAGGCAAGGCCCAGCGCGAGGGCGGGGACAAGGAGGGTGGCGATGAGCTTTTTCATGGCGGGTGCTCCTTAGTTGGCCGTCTTATTGCGGATGACGTCGAAGCCGACGGCCAGCGCGATGACCAGGCCGATGACGATCTGCTGCCAAAAAGAGGAGACGTTGAGCAGGTTCAAGCCATTGCGGATGACCGCTAGCAAGATCGCGCCGACCAGTGTGCCGGTGGCCTTGCCCTGACCACCGGAGAGCGAGGCGCCGCCGATGACGACGGCCGCGATGGCATCGAGCTCATAGCCGGTGCCGGCCTGCGGCTGTGCGGATTCGAGGCGGCCGGCCATGACCATGCCGGCCCAGGCGGCGAAGAAACCGGAGAGCGCGAAGACGGCGATCTGGATGCGCTTGACCGGCAGGCCCGAGAGGCGGGCGGCCTCCAGGTTGCCGCCGATGGCATACATGGAGCGGCCGAGTACCGTGCGCTCTAGGATGAACCAGCAGATGAGCCCGGCGATAACCATCATGATGATCGGCACTGGGAAGCCTGCGATATCGCCGCCAAAGGCGTTGACGGACGGAGCGGTTTCAATCGGCGAGCCCTGGGAGATGACCAGGGTGAGGCCACGGGCGATGGACATCATGGCTAGCGTCGCGATGAAGGAGGGGATCTTGCCCCACGCGGTGGCCATGCCGCAGATGGCGCCGGCCAACGCACCTACGATCAGGCCGAGAAGCAGGGTGAGCCAGCCAGGCAGTCCCGCTGTGGAGAACATATAGGCAGAGACCATGGCGCCGAGCGCGGCGACCGAGCCCACCGAGAGGTCGATGCCGGCGGTGACGATGACAAAGGTCATGCCGAAGGCCAAGATGGCTACCGTGGCGGCCTGGATGCCGATATTGAGCAGGTTCGCCACGGTAAGGAAGTACGGCGTAGCGATAAACAGCGCGATGCACAGGGCAATGAGGCCGACGAGCGCGCCATTATTCATGGCCCAGTTAACTACTCGATTCTTGGTCATGCTTCATCCTTGGGGTTAGTGCCGGCAGGCGCGGCAGCAGAGGCAGAGGTAGAAGAGGTCACATTGGATACGGCAAAGGCCATGACCTCGTCTTGGGTGGAGTCCTTAGGGAGCTGGCCGGCGAGTTGGCCGCCGGACATGACGAGGATGCGGTCGGACATGCCGAGCACCTCGGGCAGATCGGAGGAGGCCATGAGAACGGCGCCCCCGGCAGCGGTGACCTCATTGATGATGTTGTAAATCTCCACCTTGGCGCCGACGTCGACGCCGCGGGTGGGCTCATCGAGGAGGAGGACCTTGGAACCGGCCAGTACCCAGCGGCCAAAGACCGCCTTTTGTTGGTTGCCGCCGGATAGGTTCCGGATGGGTTGGGAGAGATCGGCCATGCGGATGCGCAGCTTCTCCGCTACGTCGCTGGCGCGACGGCGTTGGCCGCTGCGGTCTGCCAGCCCCGCCTTAGCGGTGGGGTAGAGGGTGGCGAATCCGAGGTTATCGCCCACCGAGGCGTCCAGAACTAGTGCTTGGGATTTGCGGTCTTCGGGGATATGGCCCACGCCGGCACGGATGGCGGCGCGAATATCGCCGCTGCGCAGCTGGGTGCCGCCAACGCGAATGGTGCCGGAATCGTATGGGTCAGCGCCCGCGATGGCGCGAATGATTTCGGTGCGGCCGGCGCCCACGAGCCCGGCGAGGCCAACGACTTCGCCGGCATGGACGGTGAAGGTGACGTCGTGAAAGGCGCCGTCGGCAGTCAGCTCGGAGACCTCCAACAGGGCCTCGCCGCGCTCGGGAGGAACCTCGCGCGGGTATTGGTTTTCAATCTCGCGGCCGACCATGAGGCGCACCAGCTCGTCTTCGTCCGTATCGGCTGGGACCTCGGCGATGAAAGAGCCATCGCGCAGCACGCTAATGGTTTCTGCAATGCGCGCCAGCTCCTCCAGGTGGTGGCTGATAAAGACCATGGCCACGCCCTTGGCCTTGAGTTCCTCGAGCACGGCAAAGAGTGCATCAACCTCCTTGCCGGTGAGCGCGGCCGTGGGCTCATCCAAGATGAGGATGCGCGCGTTCATGGACAGCGCCTTGGCGATTTCTACGAGCTGCTGTTTGGCCACACCCAGCTCACCCACCGGCATGTCTAGGTCCACGTCCAAGCCAATAAGGTGCAGTGCCGCTTGGGCTTGTGCCTTGAGGTGCTTGCGATTGACCAATCCAAAGCGGCGTGGGGTGCGCCCAAGCATGATGTTCTCGGCCACGGACATGGTGGGCACAAGGTTGAGCTCTTGGTGGATGGTGGCGATTCCCAGCGCCTCAGAGGCCTTGGTATCTGGGATCTTCACCTCTGTGCCATCTACCAGGATGCGGCCGGAATCTGGTTCGTGCACTCCGGCAATCATCTTGATGAGGGTGGACTTGCCGGCGCCATTTTCACCCAACAAGGCCTGCACCTGGCCGCGGCGGACGGTGAGGTCTACCCCCTTAATGACCTCCACCGGGCCGAAGGATTTGGTGACATTGTCCAGGCGCAACACGCAGTCACTCATGGCGTGGCTCCATCGAGTTGGTGGGCGGTGGACATGCGCGGGATGTAGCGGGTTTCTAGCACCTCGCCTTCCGGTTGGTGCTTTTCATTGATGGCCGCGATGAGCTTGGCCGTGGCGGTCTCGCCCATTCTGGCAACATCCTGGTCCACCACTGAGATAGGGGAGGGTTGGAAGCGCAGGTAGATGAAGTCATCGAAGCCGACGAGCGCGATTTCTTCTCCGATGCGCTTGCCCGCATTATGGCAGGCCTCCAGCGCGCCGGCCGTCATCATGGAATCGCCGGCAATGAGCGCGGTGACGCCTTCTTGTAGGAGTGCGAGGGCTCCTTTATAGCCCTCGCGGTGGCGGTAGCTGCCGTGGTGGATATGGGTAGGCATGCCGCGGGTGGCGGCCTTGAAGGCTTGGAGGCGCTGGCGGCCGGTGGAGGTTTCCTGCGGCCCGGAAAGGTAGCCGATGTGCGTGTGCCCCTTCTCTTTGAGCTGTTCCACGGCTTGTTTCATGCCCGAGTGGGGGTCTGATAGCACTGCGGGAATCTGGCCCAGGGTGCGGTCAATGAGCACGAGCGGGCGGTAGGCGCGCGCCTGCTCCAGCGCTTCTTCGGCGCCTTCGAGAGGCACTGCGATAATGCCGTCTACCTGGCGTTCCATCAGGGCATCGAGGGACTTGACTAGACGCTGCGGATCCTCGCCGCAACTGGTAATCATCGTGGCGAGTCCCTGCTTATCGGCGGCTTCTTCAATGGCTGCGGCCATTGCGGCGAAGTAGGCATTATCTAGGCTGGGGATGACCAAGCCGATGGCGTTAGATCGGGAGCTGCGCAATGCTCGGGCCTGGGCATTGGGCCTATAGTTGAGCTTGATGGCCGTGTCCTTGACGCGTTGGCGCGTGGACTCCGAGATGGCTGGGTTCCCCGAGAGCGAACGGGACGCGGTGGAAATGGATACTCCAGCAGCAGCGGCCACGTCCTTGAGGGTGGTTCCGGCCATGCTGTCCTCCTTGGTTTGGGCGTGTGAGCCGGCTTCCGGCCCTCCTGAGTGCAATCGATTGCACATTTGAGTTAAAGGTACGGCTATTTCCATCTTCCTGTCAAGAGCCGGCAAGTCTATGCTGGTATCCATGTCTGACCCGCTCCTTGTTTTGGGCTCCCGCGTAACCCACGGCTATCCCGGCGCCATGCTGCGCTCGCGCCTAGACAAGGCGTTGGCGCTCTATAGCGGTCAGCAGATTATTGTCTCCGGCCGCGGTGAGGCGGGTCCCATGGCTACATACCTCATTGAACGCGGCGTGCCGGCCGAGCGGGTAGTGGTGGAGCCGGAAGCCACGAGTACTAATGAAAATCTAGAAAATGCCCACCGCTTGGCCCCGGATGCCGTATTGCACGTGGTGACCAATGATTTTCATATCCTGCGCACGGCGCTGTGGGCCTGGCACCTCGGCATTGCCGTGCAACTGCATCCCGCGCGCACCCCGTGGCGGTTGATGCCGCGCAATTACCTGCGCGAAGTCCTCGCCACTCCTCACTCAGCGGCGCGAATAGTGTGGCGACGGATGCGGGGATAGCGCTCCTGCCTCGGTGTAGCGGCCCGCTGCCCACAGGCGCCTCCAACCCCGAAAGAGGTTAACAAGCGGTTAACTCCACTGCGGTGAGCAGCTGAAATAGAAGGTATTCGCGGGTAGTTATGCAAACGATTGACCGGCGCTTTGCCGTACTCCTAGGCTAAATCCAACGAAAGTTATAGCCAGAAAGGTCTTTGTTATGACCAGTGGAGGAGCAGCTGGCCCTGACGCTGACTACCCCAGCGTCGCACTTGCCCATGGCGATTATGCGGCAGAGATTGGTCTATTCGGCGGTACACTCAAAGCGCTGACCTATCGCGGCGCGCCCTTAGTAGAAAGCTACGAAGGCAAGCCGCCGCTGATGGCCGGAGTGGTGCTGGCGCCGTGGCCCAATCGCACCGAAGATGGCTGGTTTGAATGGCAGGGGACCGCCCACCAGCTAGAGATCACGGAGCCGGAGCGCAATAACGCCATCCATGGATTCGCGGTGGATTGGTGGCGCGTCACGGAACGCTCGGACAACCGGGTGGCTCTTGCCTTTGATATTGAGCCGCGCCAGGGCTGGCCGTGGGCGATTCAACTAGAGGCCACCTACGCCCTCGATGAGCGGGGATTGCACCACCAGCTCACCGCCCGCACCGCGGAACCCGGCGAGGTTCCCTTCGCCTATGGGCTGCACCTCTACCTCTCCCCACAGGGAGCTGGGGCGGAGGAGGCGGTGCTCAGTGTGGACGTCGGCAAGCGCTACTTGCTAGGCGCCCGCAACCTGCCTACGGGAAAGACGGAGCAGGTGCGCATTGTTAATCAGCCCATCGCCGAGGTGGACTGGGACGATTGCTTCCACGGCGAAGGCCCACTGACGGCCGTGTATTCGGCCGGCGGAAAGGGTGTGCGCCTGGAGATGGGCGAAGGCCTGAACTGGGTGCAGATGTTTACCCCGGCCGATTTCCCGCGGGCAGGTGGCCCCGGCAAGGCATTAGCCGTGGAGCCCATGAGCGCGCCGCCGAATGCGCTGCGCAGCGGGGAAGACCTCGCGCGCCTGAGCGCTCAGAACCCGCAGAGATTCACGCTGCGCCTTGCAGCAGAGAACAATAACTAGAAAGGTCAGCCATGGAGACTGCTGAATCCGTATTGAGGCTCGATGCCTCCTGGGTGGACTACTTCTTGGTAGCCATCTACTTCCTCTTCGTACTAGGCATCGGCTGGGCCGCCAAGGCCCGAGTGTCTAGCTCCATCGACTTCTTCCTCTCCGGCCGGGGACTGCCAGCCTGGGTGACCGGACTGGCCTTCGTCTCGGCCAACCTGGGTGCCGTGGAAATCATTGGTATGTCCGCCAATGGCGTGGAGTACGGCTTCCAAACCATGCACTACTTCTGGATCGGCGCCATCCCGGCCATGGTCTTTTTGGGCATTGTGATGATGCCGTTCTACTACGGCTCCAAGGTGCGCTCGGTGCCGGAGTTCATGCGCAAGCGCTTTGGCAACGCCGCGCACCTGGTCAATGCGATTTCTTTCGCCGTGGCCCAGCTGCTTATTGCCGGCGTGAACCTGTACTTGCTGGCCACCATCGTAGAGGCCCTGCTGGGCTGGCAGATGTGGGTATCGCTCCTCGTGGCCGGCATCATCGTGCTGTCCTATATCACCCTGGGCGGCCTTTCGGCCGCCATCTATAACGAGGTGCTGCAGTTCTTCGTCATCATCGCCGCACTCGCCCCGCTGACCATCATTGGTTTGAACCGCGTTGGTGGTTGGAGCGGGCTGAAGGACGCGGTGGCCCAGGAATCGCACTTCCACACTTGGCCGGGCACGGATATCTCCGGTTTTGAGAATCCCGTGTGGTCCGTCATCGGCATCGTGCTGGGCCTCGGCTTCGTGCTTTCCTTTGGTTACTGGACCACCAACTTCGTGGAAGTTCAGCGCGCCATGGCCTCCGATTCCATTTCCGCCGCCCGTAAGACGCCGATTATCGGCGCCTTCCCCAAGATGTTCGTGCCCTTCCTCGTGGTCATTCCAGGCATGGTTGCCTCCGTTTCCGTGGCCGACTTGATGGAGGAGCGCGCGGAGCCCAACGACGCCATCTTGCTGCTCATGCGCGACCTTTTGCCTAATGGCCTGCTGGGCGTGGCGATCGCCGGCCTGCTCGCTTCCTTCATGGCCGGCATGGCCGCGAATATCTCGGCCTTTAATACCGTCATCTCCTATGACATCTGGCAGACCTATGTGGTCAAGGACCGCGAGGATGACTACTACCTGAAGTTCGGCCGCATCGCCACGGTTATCGCCACCGCTATTGCCATCTTTACCGCACTGCTCGCGCAAAACTTTGGCAATATCATGGACTACCTGCAAACCCTGTTTGGCTTCTTCAATGCGCCGCTGTTTGCCACCTTCATTCTGGGCATGTTCTGGAAGCGCATGACCCCGCACGCCGGTTGGTCCGGACTCGTAGCCGGTACCGGTTCTGCTATCGCTTTCTGGTACGTCGCATCCTTCACGGACATGATCAACCTGCCCGGCCAAGGCACGGCCTTTGTGGCGGCTGGTGTGGCCTTCGTGGTGGATATCTTGGTCTCCATCGTGGTCACCCTGTTCACCCAGCCCAAGCCGGATAGCGAGCTGGTTGGCTTCGTCTCTTCCGTGACCCCCAAGGACCACTTTGAGGACTACACCGAAAAGTCCTTGCCGTGGTACCAGCAGACCGTCCCGCTGGGCATCATTTGCCTGGTGATGGCCGTAGCCCTCAACGTCATCTTCGCCTAAGGAGCCCAACATGTCTGAGAAAAAGCGCGCGGGCGCATTCGACCTGCGCAACGTCATCGCCGCACTCCTCGGCCTCTACGGCCTGATTTTGCTCGGCTGCTATTTCTTCCTCGACCCAGGCATCAACCCGGATACCGGGCAGGCTAAGAACGCCAGCGATAACCTATGGGCAAGCCTTGCTTTGCTGGCCGTGGCCGCTGCCTTTGTGCTGTGGGCACGCCTGAAGCCCATCACCATCCCAGGAGAAAACTAATGGTTGAGATTACCTCCGCCACGCTTGCCGACGGCCGCGAGATCCTCTACTTCGACGACCAGCCCCATCCCGACCGCGTGCTTGTCGACGCCCGCGATATCCCCACCGTCGCCCCCGCTTCCGAAATGCGCCGGGATCCCCTAACGGGGGATTGGGTGGCCTTTGCCGCCCACCGCATGAACCGCACCTTCTTGCCACCGGCCAACGAGAACCCGCTGGCGCCTACGCGCGAAGGCCAGCTGCCCACGGAGATCCCCAGCCCCAGCTATGACGTGGTGGTCTTTGAAAACCGCTTCCCGTCCTTTGCCACCACCGCGGACATCGAGCATCCGGAGGACGATAACCTGCTTGGCATGGTGCCGCGCCTTCCTGCCCGCGCCCGCTGCGAGGTGGTCTGCTTTACCGAGGACCCAGCCCTATCCTTCAAGGACCTGCCGGAATCGCGCATCCGCACCGTCATCGAGGCCTGGGCTCACCGCACCGCCGCACTATCCCAGATCGACGGCGTGGAGCAGGTATTCCCCTTTGAAAACCGCGGCGAAGAAATAGGCGTGACCCTCCAGCACCCGCACGGCCAGATCTACTCCTATCCATTCCTCTCGCCCCGCCTGCGGTCCATTGTGGATTCCGCCCGCGCCTATGACGGCGACCTCTTCCAGGATCTCCTCGATCGTGAGCGCGCCGCCGGTACCCGCATCATTGCTGAGACCGAGCACTTCACCGTCTTTGTTCCCGCCGCCGCCAAATGGCCGCTGGAAGCCATGGTCATGCCCAATGAGGAGGTTCCCGATTTCGCCGCGCTTTCCGGCGCCCAACGTGCCGACCTCGCGCCCCTCCTCAAGAAGCTGTACTCCGCCGTGGACCGCTTCTTCGATGGCGTGGACAAGACCCCGTATATCGCCGGCTGGACCCAGGCGCCGGTGGATCCGGACCTGCGCCCCGGCATCCGCATGCACCTGCAGCTCTTTTCGCTCATGCGATCGCCCGGCCGCATGAAGTACCTTGCCGGTTCCGAGTCCTCGCAGGCCGTGTGGATCAATGACACCACCCCGGAGCGCATCGCCGCCCGCTTCAAGGAGATCTGGGATGCTTAACTGGATTGACACCCGCAGCGATGACGAGCTTGCCGCCGCAGCCCGCGACCTCTTCGCCGCTTCCTTTCCGGACGCGCCCGAGCCCGCCGGCGTGTGGGCCGCTCCCGGCCGCGTCAACCTCATCGGCGAGCACATCGATTACGCCGGCGGCGCCTCCATTCCCTTTGCGCTGGAACAAAACACCGCCGTCGCCGTCGCACCCCGCACCGATGGCCTTCTCCGGATAGCCTCCGAATACGACGGCAGCGTTGCCCAGGCCAGCCTCCCACTCTCCGAAGTCCGCCCTGGCCACCCTTCCGACTGGTCCGGCTACGTTGCCGGCACCGTCTGGGCCGCCACTGCCGCGGACGTTCTGACCTGCACCGGCCTCGATATTGCCATCGTCTCCGATGTCCCCGTCGGCTCTGGCCTGTCCAGTTCCGCCGCCCTCGAATGCTCCGTGGCCGTGGCCGCCTACGAGCTCTGCCACGGCAACGCTCCTGATGACGCCGCCCGCGCGCAGCTGGCCCAGGCTTGCATCCGCGCCGAAAACGAGGTGGTTGGCGCCTCTACCGGCGGCTTGGATCAAAATGCGAGCCTCTTCGGTCAGCGTGGAAAGGCCCTCTTCCTGGATTTTGCCACCGGCGCCGTCGAGCGCGTGCCGTTCAATATCGAAGCCCAGGACATGGTGCTGCTCATCGCGGACACCAATGCGCCGCATACGCTTTCCGACGGCCAATATGCCTCCCGCCGCGGCATCATCGACGCCGTTCAGACTGCCGCCGGCCGCTCCATCCGCGAAATCCCGGATGCCGTCGCCTTCGCCGCAACCGTCAACCCCCAGGAGGCTGAACTCTACCGCCGCCGCGTGCGCCACGTGGCGGAAGAGACTGAGCGCACCTTAGCCGCCGCTACCGCGCTCACCTCATCCGACCTGGCAGAGTTCCGCCGCCTCATGCGCGAAAGCCACCTTTCCCTGCGCGACCTGTATGAAGTCACCACTCCGGAACTCGACTCCGCTTTCACCGCGGCTGGCGAACTCGGTGCCCGCATGACTGGCGGCGGCTTCGGCGGCGCCGTCATCGCGCTCATCCCGCGCTCCGCCGTGGAGTCCACCGCCCAGGCCATTTACGACGCTGCAGCATCCCGCGGCTTCCCAGAGCCCACCTTCTTGGTGGCCCGCCCGGGAGACGGCGCCCGCCGCTTGGCTTAAGCTCCGGCTCCGGGCTCGGCTCGGTCGCGACCCCCAGCGCGCCTCTCGTCGTTAGGTCCATACTGATCAGGCTGATCTGAAGGCTGGGCCGCCTCAGATCGGCCCTAACTCCCTCAATTCGGCCTGATCAGATCAGCCCTAAGCCTTTAGCGTTTGGTTCACAACGCCGAGAGAGCTTTCTGAATCCCCTCGCGCAGCGTCTCGCGAGACTGCTTCATCGGATGCGCAATCGCGCGCAACCCCATGTACGCAATCTGGTCGGCCGCCCGATTCAGCGGATCGCCCGCATGCCCGAGCACACGGCGAATGTCAACCTCGCATTGGCCCTGGATATCGCCCCAAGCTTGCTGGAATCGGGACCGCGCACCCGAAGACACCCCTCGCCACGTGCGCCCCGGCCGCGATGCTTTAGAGCCGCGCTTATGCACAATCTGCTCGACCGCCTCCAAAGCGGCTACGGAATCGGACTCAATAACCGCCTTGCGCGCACCCACCTTGAGCAGGTATTTCAGCGCGAGCGTCAGTGCTTCGAGCTCAAGCTCATCCGTGCTCGCCTTGGTTTCTCGAGTTCGCAATCGGTAGTCGCCGTTTCCCGCAACGAAGCACATCGACCCCTTGAATACGGTATCCGAGGAAGCATCGGTGGCTATGCGCACCACGTCGCCCTCGGCCCACGAGGAGGCGCGCGAGAAGTTCGGCCACCAGTGTGCTTTCGGCGTCTCTACCTGTGTCGCTTGCTTCTTTTTCGGCGCCTCACCCATCTTGCGGGCCTTCCGGGCGGTCAGGCCGGCTTGTTTTCTGCGCACGGAGCTCGCGCTTTTCGATGCCCTATTTTCTCCCGCAAAGCTTCCCGTCACCGTGAAACCGTCTGCCGTGAGTGCCGCCCGCAACGCGTTCTGCCTGCGGCCAGTGACAATCCACACCCGTCCGTCGAGTCCCTTGAGTGCGCGTTTGACCTCCCGCACGGCGATATCGACGATATCGCCCTTTTTCGTCTGGCCGCGGCGCACAAAACGCGTCTGCTTAGTATTGACCGCGATGACCCAGCCTTCGATGGTGCCGTTGGGGGCGGAATCCCAACGTTCGTCCCAGAGCGCGACCGCAACATGGATTGGTGCCGAGACCATATCCGAGGTGATCTTGCGGGTGCCGTAGGTGCGCGATTGCGTACCGGTTAGTTCTGAGAGCTCGATGGGTTCCATTATCTCTAGTAAAGCACGGTTAACCGCGCTGCTGAATTATCCCCCACACCGCCGCTGTGAACTAATTCTCCTTAGGTCGAATGTGATCGAGCCGATCTGAGCACAACCCGCCCTCAAATCAGCCTCAACGCCCTCAATTCGGCCCGATCACCTTGGACCTAACGTTCCGACCCCCACTCAAGGTCCTCGGAAATTCACCTTCCTGAGCCTCATGACGCGTGCCCCGCCCCGCCAGCCGCGAAGATGAAACCATGATTACAGATCACTTCATCAACCTTCGTTACGCCGGAGCCGAAAGTCCGCACCATTTAGCCCTCCAACGCGGTGAGCTCACCCAGATAGCGCCCTGGGTCGCCGTTCCCACGGCCACCTGGAGGCAATGGGTGCGCCATAAACAACAATTCGCCAAAGTAGTCGCTGCCGGGTGGAGCACCCACCGCGCCGTCCTCATCGGCAAATCGGCCGCGCGGCTGTGGGGAATGTGGGTAATTTCCGGGGAAGGGGAGGAGGTGGAGCTAGCGGTGCCTTCGGGAAGCGTTCCCCCACGCAGGCTCACCCCGAAAGGCTACCGGTACCGCCGAGTAAAGTCCCTTCAAGAATCCACGGTGTCGATAGCGGGTGTGCGCGCCACGAATCCCGCCCGCACCTGCCTCGAAATCGCCCGGCTACACGGCTTCCCAGATGGCCTGGTAGCTACTGATTCTGCCCTCGGCCGACACGACGTCACTACATACGACCTGCGCGAAGAACTGGCAAAAATGCAGCGCACGAGGGGACAAGCAGCCATGCGTAAGGTTATCGAGCACGCGTACGGCGGATCGGAATCGCCCTATGAGTCCTATCTGCGAGCCCTTATTATTGAGCGTTTCCCGCAGGTGAAAATTGAGCCCCAGAAATCGCTGCTCGGGAAATATCGGGCGGATCTTTGTCTCGATGGCTGGCTGGTACTCGAGGTCGATGGCGATGCCAAGTATGACGGCACCTATGGCGAGGCACCCGCCCACGTGGTCAAGCAGCAGATAAAGAGGCAGCGAGCGCTAGAAAACCGCGGATACGTGGTGCTGCGCTTTGGCCCCAGCGATATGAAAGCGCCGGACGAGGCATTGCGGATAATCGCTAGCCACCTGGGAAAACGTGGCAGAAAAGTAGCCTAGATCACCCCCGCGCCACCCCACAACGCATAAAAGTTGTTGAACAAAAGGCATAGCAACCTTTAAGATGATGCGCATCACAAACTAATGCGACCTGCATCACGAAAGGTGAAATCTAGTGAGTGCTGAGACATCACACGCCGCTCCGGCGCAGGCAGGGGACAAGACCCCGCCCAAAGGCCTCGGCGCCATGGCCGGTGCCATGTTCCTCATGGCCACCTCCGCCATCGGTCCGGGATTTTTGACCCAGACCTCGGTCTTTACCGTGCAGATGGGTGCGTCCTTCGCGTTTGCGATTATGCTGTCCATCCTCGTTGATATCGCCATCCAGCTCAATGTGTGGCGAGTTCTCTGCGTGACCGGCATGCGCGCCAATACCTTGGGCAATACCGTGCTCCCTGGCCTGGGCTGGGTGCTTGCCGTATTCGTGTTCATCGGCGGCGCAGTCTTCAATATTGGCAATATCGCCGGTTCTGGCCTGGGCATTAACGCGATGCTGGGCATCGATTCGCGCATCGGCGGCGTCATTGCCGCGGCCATCGCGATCTTCATCTTCCTCTCCAAAAAGGCGGGCATGGCGCTTGACCGTCTCGTCGCGGTCTTGGGCGCGGTCATGATCCTGCTGATGCTCTACGTTGCGGTGGTCAGCCAGCCACCGGTGGGGGAGGCGCTCAAGAATACCGTCGCGCCGGGCGAGATCGACTTCTTCGTCATCACCACCATCATCGGCGGCACCGTGGGCGGCTATATCACCTTTGCCGGCGCGCACCGCCTCATCGATTCCGGCCACACCGGCGTGGAAAACGTCAAGAACATTACCTATACCTCGGTAAGCGGCATCGTGGTCACCGGCATCATGCGCATGCTCCTCTTCTTGGCGGTTCTCGGTGTGGTGGCCACCGGCGTGGCGCTCTCGGACGACAACACCGCGGCCGATGCTTTCTACAATGCCGCCGGCGAGTTTGGCCTGCGCGCCTTCGGCGTAGTCCTCTTCGCGGCCGGTTTGTCCTCGGTTATCGGCGCCGCCTATACCTCGGTATCCTTCGTGACCTCCCAGGAAACCTCGACGCGCACCCGCAATATCCTCACCATCATCTTTATTGCGGTGTGCACGGTAGTCTTCGTGGCCATCAACTCCGCGCCACAGAAGTTGCTCATCTTCGCCGGCGCCATCAACGGCCTGATCCTGCCCATCGGTTTCGCCCTCGTGATGTGGGTAGCCTGGCGCCGCCGCGATCTCCTGCAGGGATACAAGTATCCCAAGTGGTTGCTGATTATCGGCACCCTGGCGTGGGTGCTCACCATCTTCATCGGCTTCAAGGCTTTCTCCGGCATTACCGAGCTGTGGGCATAATGCAGACTCCGGAGCAGGTGCGCGAGTATGCGCGCAGCCATGACATGGCCACCACCGCCGGGCATGCCCGCGGCTTCATGCAGGCTAACCTGCTGGCCGTGCCGCAGGAATATGCCTTCGATTTCTTGCTCTTTGCCCAGCGAAATCCCAAGCCATGCCCGATTGTGGGCGTGCTGGAAGCCGGTCAGTACACCTCCGAGCTACTGCCGGGTGGGGACATCCGCACCGATATTCCGGCCTACCGCGTCTTTGAAAACGGCGAGCATACAGCCACGCTTGCCGACGCCACCTCCTACTACACCCCAGACATGGTCAGCTTCCTTATCGGTTGCTCTTTTACCTTCGAGACTGCGCTGCAGGATAACGGCATTGAGGTCGCGCACATTGCTCAGCAGCGCAATGTGCCGATGTTTAAAACCACGATTCCCACCACCCCGGCCGGTGTCTTTTCCGGTCCCATGGTGGTCTCCATGCGCCCGATTCCGGCCGCGCAGGTCTCCGATGCCGTGCGGATTACCTCCCGTTACCCATCTGTTCACGGCGCCCCGGTTCACGTGGGTGACCCGGCGGCCATTGGTATTGAGGATCTGTCCCGCCCCGATTTTGGTGATCCGGGCGAAGTGCCAGAGGGCTGCCTGCCGGTCTTTTGGGCCTGTGGGGTGACTCCGCAGGCCATCGTGATGGAATCGAAGCCGCGCCTAGCCATTACGCACGCGCCGGGTCAGATGCTCGTGACCAACGCCCGCGATCAAGATTTCCTCATTCCTTAATCGTCCAGCACGGCGAGGATCTTCTCGCAGGTATTCATGAGGCTGTCATGCGCAAGCGTGGCGGCCTCGCGGCGTTTTCCATCCGCGATGAGCGTGGCCAAGGTGATGTTTCCTTGAATGTGGTCCGCATGCAGCTGCGGATAGCGAGGAATGGCTAGCAGGAAGGTGAGCCGCATGCGGGCGAGCAGGTTATCCATCTGCTCATTAAGCGTAGGCGAGCCCAGCGCGGCCACCAGCGTGCGGTGGAAGCGTTGGTTGATGGCGGAGACTTCCTGGTGCTCGCCGCGTGCTGCGTAGTCGAAGGCGGAGGAAGTGAGGGTGACGAGCGAGGGGGCGTCGGCAAAAGCGCCCCACCGCACCGCCGCGGGCTCGATGGCCGCGCGGGCGGCAAAGAGGTCACGGATATAGTCTGCGTCCGGCGTGGCGAGGAAGACGCCGCGGTTGGGGATGCGCTCGACAATGCGCTCCGCGGCGAGCCTAGTGAAAGACTCGCGGAGGGTATTGCGCGAGCAGTGAAAGCGCTCGGCCGCCTTGACCTCGCTGAGCTGCTCGCCCGGCTGGAACTCGCCGGCGGAGATGGCCTCGCGCAGCTCGGAGGCGACAGACTGGGAAAGCATGACCACAACTGTACTAAAAAGTTATGCACCTCACATTGGAGATGAGGTGCAAAAGGGTGGCGTGAGCGCTAATCGATGGTCGCGATGACCTTGGAGGAATCCAGACGGTCACCCTCGGCGGCCAGGAGCTTGATGGTGCCGCCGCGCGGAGCCTTGATGGCCGATTCCATCTTCATGGCCTCGACGGTGGCGATGGCATCGCCCTCGGCCACGGTATCGCCGTCCGCAACGTTCCAGGCCACGAGGTTTGCTTCGAACGGGGAGGTGACCGCGTTGTCATCGGTAGACTGTGCGCCGGCCGAAGATGGTGCGGTGGAGGCAGAACCGCCGGCCGAGGCGGCGCCTGGCGCGGCGAGGAAGTCCACGGGCACGCCGACGTTGACCAGCTTGCCGTCGATTTCTACGGCCACATTGCGGCGCTGGGTGTAGATAGCCTCGACCTTTTCCACCTGGTTGGCGGCAGACGGGCGGTAGTTGTGATCCACCCAGTCCGTAAACACGCCGATCTCGGAGGCGCCGGCGGCAGCGGCATCGTCTGCTGGGGCGGCGGTGCCGATGAGTGCAGGCTCATCCATCATGTCGCGGTGGAACGGCAGTACGGTGCGCACGCCGGTGACGGTGAACTCGCGTAGGGCAAAGCGGGCGCGGGCCAGGGCGATCTCGCGGGTCGGTCCCCACACCACCAGCTTGGCAATCAGGGAGTCATAGTACGGCGGGATGATAGAGCCAGAGCGCACCGCGGAATCCACGCGGATGCCCGGGCCGGTGGGCGGCTCGAAGGAGACGATGGTGCCGGGGCACGGCGCAAAGCCATTGAGGATATCCTCAGCATTGATACGGAACTCAAAAGCATGGCCGTGGGACTGCGGATCCTCATCGAAGGACAGCGGCTCCCCGGCCGCGATGCGGAACTGCTCGGCGATGATATCGGTACCGGTGACTACCTCAGTAACGGGGTGCTCGACCTGGACGCGGGTATTGACCTCCAGGAAGGAAATGGTGCCGTCCTCGGAAACGATGTATTCCACAGTGCCGGCGCCGGTGTAGCCCACCTTGGAGCAAATGGAGCGGGCGCCTTCGATGATGCCGTTGCGTTGGGCGTCGGAAAGCGCGGGCGCCGGAGCCTCCTCAATGAGCTTTTGGAAGCGGCGTTGGGTGGAGCAATCGCGGGTGCCGAGCACGCGCACATTGCCGTGCGTATCGGCCAGCACCTGGGCCTCGACGTGGCGTGGGTGGGTGAGGAACTTCTCCACGTAGCACTCGGCGCGGCCGAAAGCCTCCATGGCCTCGCGGCCGGCGGAGTTGAACGCGCCCTCAATTTCTTCCATATTGTCCACGACCTTCAAGCCGCGTCCGCCGCCGCCATAAGCGGCCTTGATGGCAATGGGCAGGCCATGCTCTTCGGCGAAGGCGCGGGCCTCCTGCCAGTCATCGATGGGATCGGAGGTACCCGGTGCCAGCGGCGCGCCGACCTCCTCGGCCACGCGGCGCGCAGCGATCTTGTCACCGAGCAACTCGATGGACTCCGGGGAAGGGCCAATCCAGATCATGCCGGCCTCGGTAACCGTGCGGGCAAAGTCGGCGTTTTCGGACAAGAAGCCGTAGCCCGGGTGGATGGCATCGGCACCGGCGCGCACCGCGATATCGAGTAGCGCGGGCACGTTCATGTAGGTATCGGCCGCGGTATTGCCCGGCAGCGCATAAGCTTCATCGGCTACCTGGGTATGCAGGGCACCTGCGTCCGCTTCGGAGTAAATGGCGATGGACTTAATGCCCAGGTCGCGGGCGACGCGGGCGATACGCACGGCAATCTCGCCGCGGTTAGCAATGAGGACGGTTTTAATCTGCATTCTGTTCTCCAGTGTTCAAGGCTTGGGGTGCTACGAGTTCAAAGTTCACGTGCGCGCCGGGTGGCAGCTGCGCGGCGATATCAATATCTTCTTCCAATACGGTGGCGATGACCGGGTAACCGCCGGTCACGGCGTGATCGCGGAGGAAGACCACGGGCTTGCCATTGGGCGGGATTTGGATCGAGCCGGCGACCATGCCTTCGGACGGAAGCTCGCCGTCCTTGACGCGTTCAATCGGTTCTTCGCCATCGAGGCGCAGGCCCACGCGGTTGGAATCCGAGGTGACGGTCCACTCGGTATCCAGGAAGGCGGAGACATTATCGCCAAACCAGTCATCACGGGGTCCGAGCACGCAGCGCAAGGTGGCGCGGGTCTTGCCGTCGGAGCTTTCACGCACGCGCAGTGGGTTAGCCAGCTGGGCGTCGGTCATGCCGGTAGAGCGCGGTAGCACGCCGATGACATCGCCGGTGGTGACCGGGTCCGGGCCAAGGCCAGAAAGGACGTCGGTGGCCGCGGAGCCAAGCTCGGATTCGGCGATGATGCCGCCGCGGATGGCCACGTAATTGCGCATGCCTACCGTTGCAGGATCCACCGAGACGGTGTGCCCGGCCGTGACCAGCACGGGGCGGGCGAGGTGAACCGGCATCTCGCCGAGGCGCACACGCGCGGTAGCGCCGGTGACGCAAATGACGGTATCGGTGAGCGCGTGGAGCTTAATGCCGCCGATATTCTCCAGCACCGTTGCCCCGCGCGGGTTGCCCACGGCCACATTGGCGGTCGCGGCGGCGGCGCGGTCGGCAGCACCGGAGGGAGTCACGCCGAGATCGCCCACACCGGGGCGGCCCAGGTCTTGGTAGAGGGTGAGCAGGCCGGCATCGATAACCTCCATGCGCGGCAAGCGGGCAGGGGCGCGCTTCGAGCGGGCAGAGTGATCAACAAGCTCAGGCAGCTTATCCACGCTGCGATAGCGCACGCGGTCGCCCGGCTGTACCAGCGCCGGCGGGTTGGCATTGGAATCCCACATCGGCGTATTGGTGGTGCCCAAAAGCTGCCAGCCGCCCGGGGAAACGCGCGGGTACACCGCGGAAAACTCACCCGCGATACCTACAGCACCGGCCGGCACCGCGGTACGGGGACTGGAGCGGCGGGGCACCGCTCGCGCCTGGGAGGGCTCCGACGGCGCACAGTAGGTAAAGCCCGGGGCAAAGCCACCGAAAGCCGCGGTCCACTCGGTAGAGGTATGCCAGTCAATGAGCGCCTCTCGCGAAAGGCCCAGCAGGTCCGCGGCCTCGTCCACATCCTCGCCGTCATAGAGCACATCGATTTCTACCGTTCGGGCCTCCGCAGCCGTCGCGGCGGCAGGGGAGAAGTCCTGCAGGAATTCCGCTGCATCGCGCGCCGAATCCGGCGCTTCAAACGTCAGCAGCAGGGTGGTGGCGGCCGCGATGCAGTCCACCTGATTCTTCAACGGCTTGGCAGAAAGCGCCGCGTGCCAATCCATCACCTGGTTCAATCCATCCAGGTCAATGAGCAACGCGCGCGTGCCCACAAAATTAATGTGCATTAGATAAAGCTCCGAATCTCGATGCCTTCTTCCCACAGGCGCTCCACCACGCCGCGCAGCAGCTTCACCGCGCCGGGCGAATCGCCGTGGGTGCATACGGATTGCGCATCCACCTCTAACTTCGTGCCATCCACGGCCGTAATCGACCCGGTCTGCGCCACCTCAAGAACTCGCTGCACCACCTCATCGGCACTGCCAAGCACCGCATTGGCTTCCTTGCGCGAGACCAGCGTGCCATCGGGGTTGTAGTTGCGGTCCGCAAAAGCCTCACGGATGACGTTAAGCCCGCTGCGCTTGGCGACGTCCACCGCTACACCCCCTGGCAGTAACATCACCGGCAAGCCTCCGAAGGCCTTAATGCCCTTGATGACGGCTTCTGCTTGCGCCTCATCTTTCACGATTGCGTTATACATCGCACCGTGTGGCTTCACATAGGAAACCTTGGTGCCATTGGCGCGGGCCAAAGCGTCGAGCGCGCCAATTTGGTAGGTCACCTCGTCTGCAAGCTCGTCCGGGTTGTAATCGATAAAACGGCGGCCGAAACCCGCGGCGTCGTTATAACCCACGTGCGCGCCTACGGTCACGCCTGCTTCTGCTGCCGCCTTGAGGGTGCAGGCAATCGAGTGCGGGTCGCCCGCATGGAAGCCGGTGGCCACGTTTGCGGAGGACACCATCTCCAGCATTGCCGCGTCATCTGCGACCGGGTTGCCTGCAGTAGTCTCTCCCAAATCCGCATTGAGATCGATATGGAGCGAGGACATTCAACACCGTCCTTAAGATTGTTGAACAATTCGAATGTCATTAAGTGTAACCCTCGCCACTGCCATTTGTGAAGGCGGTTACGTTTCATTTACCCGCGTGCGCACCCCCACCTAGGTACGAGAAAACCGCCCCGCCCCGGGTAAGAGGTCCGGGAGGAGGCGGCGTGGCCCGCTAGAGCCCAAGGGCCCGAAGGCCCTAGCTTGTGAAATCTTTAGCGGCCGTAGTTCTGGACAGCGTAGAGCTTGCCCTCAGAGTTGACGGCAACACCAACGCCGATGGTCTTGGCACGCGGGTCGAGCATGATCTTGCGGTGGCCCGGGGATTCGTACCAGAGCTTAACCAGCTGTGCATCGGAGTAGTCGCTCCATGCCTGCAGTACGTTCTCGCCGCCGGCCGGGATATTGGAAGGGTAGTAGTTCCAGTGCTGTGGGCGGTGGCTGAGCTTATTGGCGCGAACCAGCTGGTTGGCCCAATCCTGAGCCAGTCCATTGAGTGCGGCGTTGGCGCGAACCGGGCGCAGGCCGTGTGCTTGGCGGTAAGCGTTGGTGTGATTGATGATGCTCTGTACGCGGTTGGAGGCCGGAGCAACTGGCTTTGCGGCGGCAGCCGGAGCGGCAGGCAGGTTGACGGAGGGTACCGGAAGGTTCACGCGACCGAAGCTGCTCAAAGAGCTCGATGCCTCTGCAGGGGCTACGCCAACACCGAGTGCGACGGCTGCTGCGAGTGCAGGAGCGACGAACTTCTTGGCGGAGAAGTGAACTTTGGGGGTGAACATGAGCGGTACCTTTCTACTGGAACCTAGCGGGAATCTATAAGGCGGGGATCTTGGAGTGTTAACGGCTAACTTCCGTTCCCCTTCACTTAAAAGTTAATCAATTCTGACCGGGTAAAATCCAGCTGACCAGCAAATATTAGGATTCTTGAAGTTGATTTCGCGCAAAACTAATTGCCTCTTAGTTATTTCTCGATTTGAGCTAGGAAACCCCTAAATTCCCTCAGTGATGGCGCTCAGCTCCCCGCCCCCACGGGGGTAGATTTCAACCAATATCTCAGGTTCCCAGGGAAATGAGATTGTTTTAAGGTATGTGGGCCTAGTTTTAAGTCCCCTTCTGGCAAAACTGGCCAGTTTCTTGATAGAGCCTATGAGAAACCTTGTGGTTCTCTGGCTATCTAAGGATCATAAGAGGGTACCAGGGTGATCCGTGATCTTGCTTGAGCCTGCCGCGCTGCCGCTACCACTCCCTCGAAACCGTCCCTCAGCCCCATCCCTGCGCAATATTGGCATAAGAAAAGCGCCCAGCGGGGAAATCGCTGAGCGCTTGCAGTTGCAAGACTATTTAGGCCTGAGTGGTTGCGGCCGCCTTGTCAGTCGCTGGTGCAGGGGAGAGTACCTGGGAAATGATGTCGGCAGCTTCCTTGCGGGTCTTCGCGCCGTGGAGTTGTGCGCGGAAGTCCTCCTTCATGATGTTGCGCGCCAGCTTGGACAGCAGCTTGAGGTGCTGCTTTCCAGCGTTATCCGGAACAGCAATAAGGAAGGCCAAGGTGGTCGGGTCTTCGCCCTCTGCCCACGTGACGCCGTGCGGCAGGCGGGCGAAGGCGAGCGTTGGTACCTTCACTCCGGCAGACCGAGCGTGCGGAATGGCCACGCCGTGGCCCACACCAGTGGAACGGGTAGATTCGCGCTTCAATGCGGCGCTAGCGACCGCCTCGGCATCAGACATGCGCGCGGAGGTGAGCTTCACCATGGAGCGAATGACCTCTTCGCTAGAAGAACCCAGATCTTTATCGAGGCTAATCGTATCGACTGCAACAAGTGGCTTATCCTTGCGCTGCGTCAATCCCACCAGCAGGAGAATAAGGCCAGCGCAAACAACGATGCCGGCAAGCATGGCGATAAAGAAGCCAACGACGTTATCTACCGCGCCGAGCACCGCGACGATCGGGCCGCCGTGCATGACGTGGTCTTGTGCACCGAAAAGACCGGCGAGCGCACCGGCTACGGCACCACCGGCAACATTGGCGGGGATGACCTGTAGCGGGCGTGCAGCCGCGAGCGGAATGGCGCCCTCGGTAATGCCGAAGAATCCCATGAACAACGCGGCGATGCCCGCATCCTTTTCGGCCTTGGTAAACCAGCGGCGGCGCAGGAGCGTAGCTACGCCCACGGCGAGGGGAGGTACGGCAATCGCACATGCCGCCATGCCCATCGGCGCCGCATTGCCGGCCGCGATCATGCCGCCGCCGAAGAGGAAAGCCGTTTTATTGAAGGGACCACCCATATCGAAGGCGATCATGGCGCCCAGGATAAGGCCTAGCACGATGACGGAGGAGCCCTGCATTCCAGCGAGATAGTTGGTCATTGCCTCGAACGCGGCCGAGACCGGTGCGCCAATGAGCAAGATGAAGATGAGCCCCACGATGAGCGTGGTGAAAATCGGGATGACGATGATGGGCCAAATCGGTGCGATGAACTTGTGCACCGGAATCTTCTTAATGGCAAGAGCCACATAACCGGACAAAATACCGGTGACAATGCCGCCCAAGAATCCGGCACCTGCCTCAGAACCGTAAAGGGAGCCGGTGGTAGCGATGAGTCCGGTAATAAGACCAGGGGCAAGGCCTGGGCGATCCGCGATGCCCACCGCAATGTAGCCGGAGAGCACCGGGACCATCAGTGAGAACGCCAGGGCGCCGAGCTCATTGACCGTGTTCCAGAAGCTATCTTCCGGAATCGCCATGCCCTCAGGCGTGGGCGTGCCGCCGATGGAGAGGGCGACCGCAATGAGCAGACCACCGGTCACCACGAACGGGATCATGTGCGAGACGCCGTTCATCAGCGCCTTGTACAAGGTTTGACCCACGCTATTCTTGCGAGGCGTCTCTTCCTCCGTCTTCTCGGAAGAGCCCTCCCAGCGCGAGGCGCTCAAGGACCTGCTGAGCAGTTCCTTCGGATGCTTGATGGCCTCGTCCACGCCGGTGGCCTCGAGACGCTTGCCGTGGAAGCGGTCCTTGGAAATGACCGTATCGGCACCAATGACAACGGCGTCGGCTTCCTCGATGTCTTGCTTGCTAAAGGCTCCCTCGACGCCGATGGAACCATGAGTTTCAATCTTGATGCGGTAGCCAAGTTCTTGGGCTGCGGCCTCGAGGTTCTCGGCCGCCATATAGGTATGCGCGATGCCCGTCGGACACGCCGTGATGGCGAGGATGAGGGGCGATGACTCTGTAGTGCTCATGGTTCTCATTAAACGGCAATCGTTTGCGTTGGCACAAGAGCCGGTGCGTCTATTCTCTGCGGATCTGGTAAGTCGTGCGTTGCGAGCCACGCTGGCCCCGCATGACAATCCAGCCCTTCCTCTCCAAGGCCTTGAGTGCGTAGCGCGCTTGCCCGGTACTGAGTTGGGTGCGTTCCGCGATCTCGTGAAGGCTTAAGGCGGGAGCATAGTCCGCCTCCGCGCCGAGCTGCATACTGTGAAAAACTTGCGGAACGTTCTTACCCAGCTGACTAAGCTCGTCCTCTACGCTGGCTTCCACTGCTCTCATCGCGGCACGGGCAGAAACCCGATGCGGGCTATCAGGCCTGGTGCGGGGGAAGATGACACGAAACTCGGTGCCAGTATCTATAAGGCGCGGTGCAGCTAGGCCTGCATCTAAACAGGCACGAATCATCTCTCGGATTCCTCCGCCCTCGCCTTCAATGACCGGGTGTCCTTCGCTGGTGCGAACTAGTTTGGCAAGCTCATAAAGGCGCTGATTTACTGCAGCTTTGGATAAGGTGGTGCTGGTCAATTGGGAGACCGAGACCCCTCGCAGCCCACCAGGGCTAGTAATGATCACTGCCTGCCGGGTGATGCGAACCTCAATTCTTTTTCCCACGCCTCGCGTGTGCGGTCCTAAATCCCGGTGCACTAACGCGTTGGCTACAGCCTCCCGAAGGGCGGCCGGCGGAATTTCCGGGATCTCTTCCACATGACCGCTTTCCGCATAGCGCAGGTCGGCCTGCAGATTGGCACGCAGCCAATCCACCACATCATCGAGGAGAGCGGGTAGAGGGCCGTCGAAATGGGTGAGGTTCCGCGTGCGCGCGGCGTGCTCCCGCGGAAGCTGCACCGCCGCGGTTACCCCGAGGGCAGGTACTTTTCCCTGCGGCAAGAAGCCGAGGGCATAATTTCCGGCTACGGTCAGTTGCCCGTTTACGGTTGCGCCAAGTACCTCGAGGAGGCGCTTGTCCTCCGTGATGGTGGATAGGCGCCTACTGCGTGAGCGGGCTGCGCGTAGCGCCTCTGCCGTAATGCTTTCATCCATGTCCCGCAGGTCGCTGCCAGGCACTGTCTGCTGGTCATAAAATTCTTGCTCAGATTCGTGGAGTGCCGCCACCTCGAGGATGCGCAAGTCGTTAGGCCCCATCACATAATTGCCATCCGCTTGCCGTAGGTAGGCCTCTCCTTTGATGCGGGCTGGTTTAAGCATGGGTGAAAGGGGCGCTACCGTCACTGCGATTACTACCGCTTCATCGATGCTGATGTGGGTAAAAGAGAGCTGGGGCGCAGGTTCTATTAGCGTTCTTGCTTGGTCCGCCACAGCCTTTTCTACCTGTGCAGGGTGCGCGACGCCGGTGGCGGCAAAGTTGAGGCTCTGATCGACGCCCAAAAGGATGTCACCGCCCATTGGCATGTTTGCAAAAGCACATATGGTGCGAGCCAAATCATGCGGTGCGCGAAGGAAGGAGCGCTTACATTCCAGCATCGTGCGGTCATCGCCAAAAAGCCGCAGCTGCTCAAGTGCCTCACGGAGGCTAATTGCATCCCAACCCATGGCGTCATTATAAAACCCTCATTGCAAAGTAGCAATGATTTTTTAATGAGGGGGAAGGGGCTTCTCGCTCATTGTGATGAACGGTACGCTGGAGGCACTTCGCAACAGAAAGGGAACGCTCGCTCGTGAGTAAAGCATCGCCGGATAATATCTTGCTCTACCTGCCGCAAAAGCAGGAAGATCAGGTGCGCGACATCTTTGCGGGCCTAGCTGAGCGCGGCTTTCCTGTCCAGCAGCAACGCCCGCACATTACGGTCACCTTTTCGCCGCACATGCAGCCGGAAGTGGTGGACTTGGCGGCCCAGTTGCTGCCGGCCGTTATCCCCGCGGATTTCCGGCGGGTAGGAAACGTTATTTTTGGCACCAAGCGTAAACAGACGGTGGCCTGGCTGCTGGAGACTACCGACGAGTTAGAAATCGCCGCGCGAAAAATCAGCGCCGCAAACCCGGACGGGCGCGGGCCGCGCTGGACTCCGCACCTGACCATGGGTTTGCGCCTGCCGCGTGAAGAGGTCCCCGGCTATATCCAAGCGATGGACGAGCTCACCTCCGCGCACTTCAAGGAACTTACCGCCGTCGAGGCCGCCTATTGGCGGCCGCGCACGCAGGAAAAGACCCTTCTAGCAGGGGATTAGAGCAGGGCCTGCAGGGCGCGGGCAACGCGCAGAACGGTCAGGTCCTCGCCCGGCTTGCCGACGACCTGCACCGCATCACCCACGCCTTCTTCCTCTTCGCCGCGCAGCGGCACAGTAATAGCTGGCCAGCCGAGCACGTTGAAAGGCTCGGTCCACCGCCGCAAGCTCGCGGCCGATTCCGCGGTATTCTCCGGGGTGATATCAGACCACTTGAGGGGACCGGAATCGAGGGTAGGGGTGAGGATAATGGGGGCGTCGGCAAGCAAGGCAAGGGCGTCTTCGCGCAGCTTCTCTACGCCCCGTGCAGCCGCGTCGTAGTCTTCCTGGCTGATATTTTCCCCGCCCAGCACCCGCTGCAGAATCACCTCCTGGTACTTATCGCGCTGGTTCAGCAACGGCCGGTGGACGTCATAGACCTCCTTCAAGCGCATCGGCTCGTAGAGCTCGGCCGTGGCGGCGATGGTGTCTTCCAAGTCCGCACCTTCGGTGAACTCAAAGTCTGATCGTTCTAGCGCCGCCAGAAGATCGGCGAAGCGCTCGCCCTTGGCCTTAAGGGCCGTGACATCAACAGCGGAAACGTCCTGCGCTGCGGCCGGATCCTCATCCGCAGTGGCAATAAAAGCCTGTTCAATCAGGTCAATCGAGCTGGCAAAGAAACCAATGCAATCAAAGCTCGGGGGCAAAGGGGAAGACGCCTTCGACCGGAATCACCCCAAAGGTGGGCTTGAACCCCAGCACACCCTGGCATGCGGCCGGCACGCGCACCGAGCCGGCGCTATCAGAGCCCACCGTAAGCTGCAGCGCTCCGCAAGCCACCAGCGCCGCCGAACCGGAGCTCGAACCCCCGCCGCACACCTCCGGATCGCGCGGGTTGATCACGCGACCATAAGCCGAGGCATCGCCCAAAATGCCATAGGAAAACTCCTGCAGGTTCGCCTTCGCCACCGGCAGCGCCCCCTTCGCAGTCAAGCGCTGCACCACCGGCGCATCCTCGATTGGGATGCGGCCCACATCCACATTGGTGCCGCAGGTGGTAGGCACGAACGCCACATCCACGATGTCCTTGAACGCCACCGGCTGTCCCTTAAGCGTGGGCGATTCCTCCACCGCCTGTTCATCAAACGGGATGACGGCAATCACCGCATTGAAATCCTGCTGGGCGTGGTGCAGGCGATCAGAAACAGTAGACATAACGGGAGCTAAGTCCTTTCAACCTCGGCGTCCTAGGACGCTCACGATGTATTAGAAGAACGCAGATGTTACTACCGTACATCAGGGGAACGTTGTAGCAGCAAAGGCTGGAAGTGCGTGGGTTATGTGCCAAACGGTAACGGTGACCAGAGGCCTTATCCCCGTTGCGTTGGGCCAGACTCATGCCATCCGGCGAACACAGCGGTTCCCATCGGTTGCAACTCAAACCACTGCGCAACGCCAAGCAATTGAGCCACGCTCCCCACTATGGAGCGAAAGATTCATCAACTACATTTAAAGCCATGACTTCCACCACCTCCGAGCCCCCAAAGCTCCAGCCCAGCGCCTATATTCCGTTGATGTTCGCACTGCTGACGGCAGTGTTTGCTTTCCAGCTCAATGCGTCGATGCTCTCGCCTGCCCTGGCGACGATGGAGGATGAGCTGAGTGCCACCACCGCACAGATTGGCCTAACACAGACGGCCTTCTTTACAGCGGCGGCATTGTTCTCGCTCTTCCTTCCGCGCTGGGGCGACCTTATCGGTCGCAGGAAGGTTCTCGTCGGCATGATGGGCGTTGCTGCGCTGGGCTGCGTGGCTTCCGCCGTCGCGCCGAACGTCGCCGTGCTGCTTATCGGCCGTATCATCCAGGGCGTGGCCGGACCGACCGTCCCGCTCTGCCTCATCATGCTGCGCCAGCAGGTGCTCAATGAGAAGCAGTACGCACTGCTGCTGGGCATTGTGACCTCGGTAAATGGGGGTATTGCCGGTGTGGATGCGCTGGCCGGCGGCTGGCTGGCGGGCAACTTTGGCTACCGCTCGGTGTTCTGGACCATGGCAGTACTATGCGCCATCGCGCTAGTAGCAGTGCAGGTATTCACTAAGGAATCCACGGCCACCGAAACCCCGCGCATGGACTGGGCGGGCGTGCTGCCCCTGGCCGTGGCGCTGGGGTGCGTTCTCACCGCGTTCAACGAGGCCGGCAAGCTTGCCGAGGCCAATTGGTTCCTCGTCATCATCCTCATCCTCATTGGCGCCGCTGGCTTCTGGGCCTTCTGGAACGTGGAGAAGAAGGTCGCCGACCCGCTCGTACCGGTGGCTTACCTGAAGCAGCGCCGCACCTGGGCGCTGCTTTCTACCACGCTGCTCACCATGACCGGCGTCTTTGCAGTAATGAACGGCCTCATCCCAAACCTCGGCCAGGACACGGACGCCGGTGCCGGCATTTCCGCCAGCACCATTTCCTGGGTCACCCTTACTCCGTACGCCCTCGCTGGCCTGGTCTTTGGCCCGATTGCCGGTTGGATGGCGTCCAAGCTGGGATATAAGTACGTCCTGCAAACCGGCCTCATCGGCACGGTCGTCGGCCTGATTATTTCCATCTTCGTGGTCGGCGCCCCGAACGCATGGACCCTGCTCTTCGTCTCCATTTTCTTGGGCGTAACCTACGCCGGCATTGCCAATATCATGCTCAACGGACTGGGTATTGTGCTCTCACCGGCCGATAACCAAGGCTACCTGCCCGGCATGAACGCCGGTGCCTTCAACCTCGGCGCGGGACTGTCCTTTGCCGTGCTCTTCGCGGTTTCCGGTTCTTTCGAGCACGGCTACCGCGCGGGCATGATTGCCGGCGTCATTATCCTGCTTGCGGCCCTTGCCTTGTCCTTCCTCATTCCGCGCCCAGAGTCCATCGATGACACCGTGGCGGCCGTCAACGCCCGAAAGTAGGCTCGTGGCATGACGCGAAAAATCATTTTGGACTGCGACCCCGGCCACGATGATGCGGTGGCCCTGCTCCTAGCCTTGGGCAATCCCACCATTGAGTTGCTCGGCATTACCACCGTGGGCGGCAACCAGACCTTGGACAAGGTCTCCCACAACGCCCTGGTGGTCAAGGAAATCGCTGGTCACCCTGAGATTCCGGTTTATGCCGGCTGCGATCGCCCACTCGTGCGCCCCGTCGAGGTTGCTGAGGCCATCCACGGCTCCACCGGCATGGACGTCGAGGGCGTCCAACTTCCGGAGCCAAGCACCGCGCTTGCCGACGCCCACGCTATCGACTTCATCATCGACACCATCATGTCCCATGAGCCCGGCACCATCACCTTGGTGCCCACCGGCCCGCTGACCAATATCGCGATGGCCGCGCGCAAGGAGCCGCGCATCGTCGAGCGCGTCAAGGAAGTCGTCCTCATGGGCGGTGGCTATCACGAGGGCAATTGGTCCCCAGTCGCCGAATTCAATATCAAGATCGATCCCGAGGCCGCCCACATCGTCTTTGAAGAGCCTTGGCCCGTCACCATGGTGGGCCTCGACCTCACCCACCAGGCGCTTGCCACCCCAGAGGTCGAAGCCGAAATCAAGGCGCTAAATACTCCGGTCTCTGAGTTCGTCGTCGGCCTTTTCGGCTTCTTCCGCAAGGCCTACCAGGCCAACCAAGGCTTTGATAACCCACCGGTCCACGACCCGTGCACCATCGCCTACCTCATCGATCCGGACATCGTCCAGACCCGCAAGGCCCCCGTCCACGTCGAGCTCGCCGGCGCACTAACCACCGGCATGACCGTCACCGATCTGCGCGAGCCTGCCGACGCCTCCTGCCACACCCAAGTCGCCACCACCCTCGACCACGCCGGTTTCTGGCGGCTTGTCACCGACGCCCTCAAAACCCTCGCCTAGGTCACTTCGCCTCGCGAGCTATTCAACTTTCAGCCACGTTCTGCTCTCCGAATGTTCGGTTCGATGCCAGAATGTGGCTGTTTTAGTGCTGATAGGAGTAACAGTCTGCGCCTCTGTGGGAATTAAGCCTTTACCGTCTCTAAGGGATGGTGCAGATGCGCGCATAAATTACGTCGTTCTAAATCCACCAAGATAAGAACCTAGCTCACTTTACTGTTTAGTTGGACTGCGCTACTGCCAAGAAGTTCATTTGCTGCCTTTTGGTAGTCCTCCTTAGAGGGTTTGTCAGCAATTATGACTTTTTCTCCGTCAAGAGACTTGAGGTTCTTCACGGTCAGTGAAGAATTTTGACCACTGAGCTGGTAAACGCTTTTCTTCAAAACCGATACGTCATCTCCTCCTGCTCGCAATACGGCTTGCCTAAACATTGCGGTTTTCGCTGCGGAGCCACGTGCTATGACCACCGTCCGTTCAGAGGCCTTGGAGTCAATTTCGGAGCGCACTTGGGATAGTACCGCTACGAGATAATCGAACATAGGAATTTGGGAAGGGATCAGGTGGTCTTCGGGGTTAGTCCAAGGAGTGGGATCCTTTTCCAACTGTTCCAGTGCTTCTGGAGCTAATTCTTTAACATCACTGCCCTTCGGGGATTGATAAGGAAACAGCTCCACCTGTGCGATTCCATCGGAACGATTACTTCCAGAATCTGATTGAACGTAATTTCTTAGGTGGTTTGGATTGTCGGCTGACTTAGCAAAATAGTCGCAGTGCCAATTTCCTCGCACCCAAGGTAATGCATTGGCACCGTGGAGATTAAGCGGAGACGGGAGTATGAAATCACCTTCCCAAGGAACGAATGGCTCCTTGCTTTCTTCCGCCTCCGTGATATCGGAGGGTACTTTCATTTCCCTGATAGCGGAGAGTAACTTTTCTTGTTCGGCAATCCATGAGCGTTTGGCTCGTACGCACTGGGCATTGATTGCTTCGAGATCGATATCGTTGTCAGAGGTATACCCCATGCGTGAGAAGAACATCAGTAGTTTATCTTTGGCTGATTTTTCATTTTTGGTCCCTTTTTCAACAGTGCTCCACAAAGCGTCTACGCTCTTGTAGGGACCGCCCAGAACCCAGTCGACGAATTCGTGAAAGCCTGGATTGAATGTAACTACTACGACCTTGGGATTGCTGAGATCACCCATAAAGGGTTGTGGAACGTTGGGGAAAAGGCGCGACTTTTCTTTCAGGGCTTTAGTATGGCCATTCGCATATCGAGCAGCAATTTTCCTTTGTTTGTCGCTCCAATGGGCCCAGTCCTCACTGTGAATGAGCGCTCGTTTAAGTTTTTCTCTTAAAGACTTTTTCGTTTCTTCTTCTCTTGAAGGATTGCCCGTTTTATCTACTTTTGAAGGATCCTCCGTTTCAGGGGCAAGGCTTTCGATTAGAGCTTGATAGCTTGAGATTCCCCCTGGAAAGACAAGGTTTTCATTCCAATCCTTATAGATGCTTCTTGCTGCATCCTCGGTAGGAGAGCTGTTGCTATTAGAACTGTTGGTCATCGGAGGTCCTCAGAATAGAAGGGAATAAGATGGGGTATTCACCATCAAAGGTTTGCATGAATGATGGTAAGTGATTTTTCTGTACTTCACAGAGCAATGAACGAAGAACAGTTAAGCGCTGAGGAGTTCGGCGAAAGGAATAGTATTGAACTTGGTAGTTCGTGCTTGAAATCAACTATGAGAACCCAACCCAAGGAGCCACCATGAACCAGCACTGTTTCCGCCACATCGTAGTCATGGGGGTATCAGGCTCAGGCAAGACGACGGTAGGGGAGGCGCTGTCGCCACTGGTGGGGCTGGAGTATCGCGATGGCGATGATATGCACCCGCAGGCCAATATCGACAAGATGGCGGCGGGAATTCCGCTCAATGATGCGGACCGAGAACCGTGGCTGAAACAGATTGGGCAGTGGTTGGCGAATAGGCCAGACGGTGCGATGGTGGGGTGCAGTGCGTTGAAGCGGAAGTATCGGGATCTGATTCGCCAGTACTGCCCGGGCGTGGTGTTCGTTCACGTGCACGGGGACTTTGATGTGCTGTATGAGCGCATGCAGCATCGGCCGGGGCACTTCATGCCGGCATCGCTATTGCAATCGCAGTTCGACACTTTGGAACCGCTGGAAGAAGACGAAACTGGCCGCGCCTTTGACGTGACGCGGCCAGTCGAGGAGATTGCCCAAAAGGCTGCTGCTTGGATTAAGGCGGGGGCCTAAAAGAGCGCTGCTACTGCGTAGAGCACCAAGACTAGGGCAAAGCCGATGACGGAAATCAGAATTTGGTTGACCGTCCAGGTCTTCAGTGTGGTGACCGTATCCATGCCCATCAGGCGGCCGACGAGCCAGAAGCCGGAGTCGTTGACGTGAGAGCCGAAGACAGAACCAGCGGCGGTGGCAACCACGATGAGCGCGAGCTGTAGCTCGTTGAAGCCGCCGGCCTCCACGGCGGGAACCATGAGGGCGGCAGCGGTGGTGAGCGCAACGGTCGCCGAGCCTTGGGCCAGGCGCAGGGCCACGGCGATGAGGTAGCAGGCCAGGATAACGGGGATGCCGAGACCGGAGAGGGAATCGGCCAGGGCGTCGCCAATGCCAGAAGTGCGCAGTACTCCGCCGAACATGCCGCCGGCACCGGTGATGAGCACAACGGAACAGATGGGCCCGAGCGAGGAATCGACAAGCTTTTCCAGCGCAGTCTTTTCTACGCCGCGGCGCAGGCCCAGGACCACGAGTGCAATGAGCACGGTGATGAGCAGCGCGATCGGGGTCTGGCCTAGCATGACAAAGAACCGCACCCACGCCGCGTCGGCATCGATGGTGCCATAGGACGCCAGGGCATTGAGGCCGGTGTTGAAGAAGATGAGCACCATCGGGATGAGCAGGAGGGAAATCACCGTGGCGGCAGAGGCCGGCCTGAGGGGTTTCTCTTCTTCCGAAAGCACCGGGCCGGCGATGGCATCAGTAACCTTCAGCGGGAATTTCTTGCCGGAAAGCAGGCCGAAGCGGTAGCCGGAGATATACCAGGTAGGCAGTGCAAGCAGCAGGCCAACGAGGAGGACGAGGCCGAGGTCGGCACCGTAGAATTCGCTGGCTGCAACGGGGCCTGGGTGCGGTGGCAGGTAGACGTGCATAACAGAAAACGCACCAGCAGCCGGCAGACCAAACGCTAGGACCGGACCGTCCAAGCGGCGAGCAACGGCGAAGATAACCGGCAGCATCACAATCAGGCCGGCATCGAAGAAGATGGGAAAGCCCATAATCAGCGAGGCGAGGCCGAGCGCAAGGGGTGCTTTGGATTCGCCGAAGCGGCGGACCATGGCGTCGGCAAGCGATTTGGCGCCACCGGAGGCTTCCACCAACCGGCCAATCATGGCACCCAGTCCCACCAGCAATGCCACCGAGCCCAGAGTGGAGCTAAAGCTTTCGGTCATGGTGGGCACAATGCCCTCCAACGGAATGCCTGCAGCTAGCGCCGTGAGCGCCGAGACCACCAGCAGGGTGAGAAAAGCGTGGAGCTTGAAATAGATGACCAGCACCAAAATTACGGCGATGGCGGCCACCGCAATCCCTAGCAGCGGGCCGGTCGACAGAGTGGGTTCCCACGTATCCATAAGGCGGGCTCCTTTTCTTATGCAAATCTTTGAATAACGGCAACGTTAGCAGTGGTCGTGTGCGCTGCCTAAAGCAATCGGCTAAATGCGACCTACCCAACACGTAGCCGGGTGAAGACAGAAAAATCCCCTAGGCACCGTACTGGGCCTAGGGGAGGGGCAGGCAGTTTAGTCGAACTGGCCCTGGATGATAGCCGCCGCATCCAGCGGGGTCACGTGGTAGGAGATGGGATTCTGGTTGGCGCCGGCCATGAGCGCGCCGGCGCAGGAGTGGCCCGCGCCCATCATGTGGCCCAGCTCGTGGGCGATGGTGCCCTGGACTGCCTCTGGGTACTGGGCATTAGGAATCTTGATGAAGACCATCTTGTGGTCAGGGTAAGCGGCACCCTGCACGTAGCCGTTTGGGTCCGGTTTGAAGATGATGGCGACGGTGTCATCGTCAGCCTCGGAAGGCTTTACTTCCTTCAGGGAAGCCTTGCCGTCGAGGGCCTTGTTCCACTCGGCAACCGCGGCATCCAGCTGCTTGCGGTACGGGAAGCCTTCGACCACCTTGTATTCCAGAACACCATCTTTGAAGTACGGCTTTACGGAGTCTTCATCGTGGAGGATGGATGGATCCGGAACCGGCTTGCCATCGTTGGCCAGCTTGGTGATGGTCTTGCAGGTGCCCGGGGAGATGAGGGAGCGAACTGGGTCGCTCTTGGCGCTTGCGGCCGGTGCGGCGACGGTACCGAGGATTGCGGTTGCAGCCAGAGTGGCGGCAGAAAGCTTCTTGAAAGAAGGCATAGGCAGTGAGTTACCTTTCGGTTGATTTTAAGGTTCGCGGAGTGTGATAATCCCGGCAATATCCGTGGTAAACGGCGTTGTGCGGGTTTGTATGCGTGCGAGCATATATCAGTTTCTTATTGTCCGCAAAGGGAAAAATAAGAAACTGAGTAACTTACTGCCTCTTTACCGCCTTTTAGTTCAATCGCTCTCCAGTGGTGGTGCTAAACAAATGCACGCGGTCCGGGTCGGGGGAAACGTAGAAAGTATCGCCCACCGCATAGCGGCCGCGGGCATCGACCAAAATGCCGGTCTGGCCACCCATCCGGGTCGAGGACTTGAGCACGCCGTCGGCGGAGCTGTTGCCGGCGGCGTCGTTAAGCTCGCCATAGACATAGGTCTGGTTACCTAGTTCTTCGACGTGCGCGACGGTGAACTTCGCCCCGCCATTGCCGGTATCGCTTAGCTGCCAGTCTTCCGGGCGGATGCCCACCGTGACGGTCTTCACGCCCTCAAAGTTGTAGTTGGCCAGATTGATGCGAGTAGAGCCGATGTTGAGCTCAGAGGAGTTATGGGTGAGGTCGTAGATATTCATCGCCGGGGAGCCAATGAAACCGGCGACGAAGACATTCTGCGGGCGGTCATAAATGGTGCGGGTGGTATCGACCTGTTGCAAGACGCCGGCATTGAGAACGGCGACGCGGTCACCCATGGTCATCGCCTCGGTCTGGTCGTGGGTGACATATACGGTGGTGGTACCAAGGCGGCGCTGCAGGTTAGAGATCTGCGCGCGGGTGGACACGCGCAGCTTGGCATCCAGGTTGGACAGCGGCTCGTCCATGCAGAATACGGCTGGCTCGCGGACGATGGCGCGGCCCATGGCCACGCGCTGGCGCTGGCCACCGGAAAGATTAGCCGGCTTGCGGTCCAACAGGTCTTCCATCTGCAGGATCTTCGCGGCCTCGTGCACGCGAGACTTGATTTCGGACTTAGGAACCTTGCGGTTTTCCAGCGCGAAGGACATATTCTGAGCCACGGACATATTGGGGTAGAGGGCATAGTTCTGAAAGACCATGGCCACGTCGCGGTCCGATGGGCTGACCCCGGTGACGTCCTTACCACCGATGCGGATGGAGCCGCGGTCGGTGGGCTCGAGACCTGCCAGCATGCGCAGGCTGGTGGACTTACCGCAGCCGGATGGGCCGACGAGGACCAAGAATTCGCCATCGGCAATATCCAGGTTGAGGCGGTCAACGGCAGGGCGTTCCGCGTCCTTGGAGTAGATGCGGCTTGCGCCATCGAAGGTGACAGTAGCCATGGTTACCTTTCAGAAACTAGTGGGGAAGGGGAGTGACTGCGAGAGCCTACTTATTGATGACGGTCTTAACCTGATTGTCGTAGATGGACTGCAGGGTCTTTTGCAGATCGGTCAGTACCTTGGTGACGTCATCGCGGTTGGTGACGATCTTTTCAAAGGCGCCGCCGATTTCCTGGTCCGCGCCGGGCAGGAAGACGCGGGCATTGTCCTGCGGGCGGGTCTCAGGCAGCTGCTTGATAGCGGTTTCGAAGTTCGGGTTGTCCTTCATGAATTTCTTCTGGTCCTCGTTGTCCACCGCGGTGGAGCGCACCGGCATGTAGCCCACGTTCTGGGACCAGTAGCAGGTGTTTTCCTCATTGGTGATGAAGTCAATGAGCTTGATAGCAGCCAGCTGGCGGTTCTTGCTGATGCCAGCTGGGATGGCCAGGCCGGCACCACCGGTGGGGCAGGCGCCGTCGCCAGTCGGGTTAGGCAAGAAGGCGGTGCCGAGCTCGAACTTGGCGGTATCAGTCAGACCCGCCAAGTCACCGGTGGACAGGACGGTGGCGGCGGCGCGGCCGGTGCCGAACTCCATGGCCATGTCATTGCCCACGTAGGAGTAGCCCTTCTTCTCATCGGTGATGTCTTTGAGCCACTCGACGGCCTTGATGGTCTTGTCATCGGTAAATTTCAGGTCCCACTCATCGGAGTAGGCGCCACCCTTGGACCACAGCGGGCCCTGGAAGATCCAGCCCAGGTAGTCCACGGCATCGCCCCAGCCAAAAGGCTTCATCGTGGAATCAGCCTCAGCCAGCTTCTTGGACCACTCATCCATCTCATCCCAGGACTTGGGGCCACGGTCCGGCAGGCCGGCCTTCTTCCACGCGTCCTTGTTGTAGAAGAACAGCGGCGTGGAGCGAGCGAAAGGAAGGGCAAAGTGGCCGCCGTCGTAGTTGTAGTCCTCGTAGAGCGGCTGCACGTAGGTAGACAGGTCGATGCCAGCTTCCTCCGCCAGCTCATCAACATTGGCGATCTGGCCGTTGATAGCGAAGTTGTACCACCAGACATCAGAAAGCACCACGATGTCCGGCAGGTCCTGGCCAGTGAGCGCAGCGTTGAACTTCTGCGCTGCTTCTTCGTAGTTCTTGCCGGCGTCAACGAGGTTGACCTTGATATCCGGGTTCTCCTTTTCAAAGCGGGAGATGATCTCCTTCTCAATGTCCTTGGAGGTGCCCGGGTGGTTGGACCACCAGGTCAGCTCGGTGACTTCACCGTCACCGCCCTTGTCGTTGCCACCTTGTGGATTGGTGGACGAGGTGCCGGCACAAGCAGCGAGTGCGGTGGCAGAAGCGGCCGTGGAGGCCAGGGCGAGGAATTTGCGGCGTAGCATGTAGTTCTCCTTAAAAAGCGTGGTTAAAGGGTGGAAAATAAAGCAAGTGGAAACGGCGAGCGTGGGTGGGGAAGAAGCCTTCTAACCCTTCACGGCGCCAGTGGTCAGACCCTGAATCATGTACTTTTGCAAGGCCAGGAAGATGATGACCATTGGGATGATGGTGAGAATGGTGGCGGCCATGACCGGCCCCCAGTTGGTCACGCCATCGTTGTTTTGCAGCATGGTCAGGCCCACCTGCAGCGGGGCGACGTCCTCTGTATCCGCCATGAGGAAGGGCCACAGGTAGGTATTCCATTCATTGACCATGGTGATGACGGAAAATGCAGTCAGCGTGGGCCACGAAACCGGAAGTAACACCTTGGTGAGCAAGCGGATTGGGCCGGCGCCGTCCATGCGGGCGGCTTCCACCAGCTCATAGGGCAGGGACAAAAAGTGGTTGCGCATCAAGAAGGTACCGAAGGCCACGCCGGCCAGCGGCACGATGATGCCCACGAAGGTATTGCGCCAGCCCAAGGAATTGACCAGGGCGTAGTTGGAAATGACGGTGATTTCGCTCGGCACCATGAGCGAGGAAATCACCAGCAGGAATACCAGGTGGCGGCCCGGGAAGCGCAGGATGGCCAGCGCATAAGCGGAGATGACGCCCAGCACAATCTTGATGATGGACAGCACTGCGGTAATGAGCACCGAGTTGCGCAGGTAGGTCCAGAACGGCACACGGGTGGTGGCATCGGAGTAGTTCTCGGTTTCCCACACCGGCGGAAGCCAATTGACCGGGTCGGTATAAATATCGCCCTTGGCCTTAAACGAGGTCATCAGGATCCAAAACAGCGGCAGGCCAATGAGCAGCAGGACCGCTAGGATGCCCAGGTAGCCGCCGATGAGCTTAGCGCGGCGGGTAGCGGGGGATTCATCCGTGACCATGTGAAGGGTAGAAGTAGCCATGTTGGGTTAACCTCGCTTATCCATGATGCGGACCTGGATCAGGGTGATGATGAGCAGGATGAGGAACAAGATGGTGGCGGCAGTCGCACCGTAGCCGGCGCGGAAGTTGACGAAGGTCTCGTTGTAGATCTGGAAGACCAGCGTCTGCGTGCCATTGCCCTGCGGGCCGCCACGGGTCATGACGTTGATGATGTCGAAGACCTGCACGGAGTTGAGCAGCACCGTAATGGACAGGAAGAAGGTGGTATTGCGCAGCTGCGGCATGGTCACGCGCCAGAATTTGCGCCAGCGGCCGGTGCCGTCGATAGCGGCAGCTTCATCCAATTCCTTGTCCAGGCCCTGCAGCGCCGCCAAGTAGATGACGAAGGTATAGCCCAGGTTCTTCCACACAAAGGTGAAGGTCACCATGAACATGGCCCAGCCCGGTACGGCGTAGAAGTTGGGGGAGTCAATACCGAACCAGCCCAGGATTTCCTGGATAAGGCCAAAGTTGGGGTCGAAGACGAACTGGAAGGCAATGCCGATGGCCGCGCCGGAGATGGCATAGGGGGCAAAGACCACCGAGCGCGCAAAGTTGCGGCCCTTAATGTTTTGGTTCAGCAGCAAGGCCAGCGCTAGGCCGATAACCATGGAGCCAATCACCGCAAAGAAGGTAAAGACCAGGGTGTTGAGCACGATGGTCTTCGTGTCATCGCGGCTAAACCACTCCACATAGTTATCCATGCCCACGAAGGTGGAGTTGGGGCTGGAGATATTCCAATTGAAAAAGGAAAGGCGGATATTGTCCAGCAGCGGCCGGTAGGTAAAGACGGCCAGCAAGATAAGGTTCGGCGCTAAGAGCGCCGCGGCCAGCAACCATTCTTTATGGCGGTTGCGCTTGGCCTTGCGGACAAGCGCCGCGGAATCACCGGGGCTTTCCGCGCGTGCGGGAGATGCGGTTGTAGTGCCGGCGCCACCGGCACCGGAAGAGTCTTCCTGAAAAGTCACTCGGTCAATCTAGGGCGGGCAGGTGACGCCCAGCTACACAGAAAACAAACAATTGATGAATAATAAAAGGCCAATGAGTTAAAGGTAGACGCGTCATCAAAGATTCTATAAAGCCGCAGCGCAGCCCCCTATGGCGCTGGTCGCTCCACCGCCTAACTTTGTCCGGCATTACAAAGAAGCCCCGCTTGCCGACGCCCACCTTCCTCCCACCCCACTACACTGGCCCCTACAATCCACCGCGACCCCACTAGGAGGAAGCATGTCTGTCCGTACCGTTTGCAGCAACTATGACTCCGTCAAGGATTGGCAGGAGCCGCTGTATAAGGATCTGCACCAGCACCCGGAGCTATCCATGCAGGAAGAGCGCACGCTGGGCATCATCAAGGACAAGCTTGCCGATCTCGGCTTCCACCACATTGAAGTAGGCGGCGGGGTGGTCGGTGTTTTAGAAAACGGTGCCGGGCCAACCGTCATGCTGCGCGCGGATTTCGATGGCCTACCAGTTAAGGAGGCCACCGGCCTGGATTATGCCTCCACCGATACCGCCGTTGACCAGGAAGGAAACACGGTCCCCGTCATGCACGCCTGCGGCCACGATTCCCACGTGGCCAGCCTGCTGGGCATGGGCGCGCTCATGGGGCAGGCCACTGACCAGTGGTCCGGCACCCTACAGCTCATTTTCCAGCCGGGCGAGGAGATTGCCGCCGGTGCCCAGTCCATGGTGGATGACGGACTTGTGGACAAGGTCGCCACGCCCGACGTAGTACTTGGGCAACACGTCTTTGCCAGCAACTTTCCCGCCGGCACCGTGGCGCTGGCCTCCGGTCCTTTCATGTCCACCGCAGTCAGCATGGACGTCAAGGTTTATGGCCAAGGCTCGCATGGCTCCATGCCGCACCTCAGCGTTGACCCCGTGGTACTGGCCAGCTCCATTGTCATGCGTTTGCAGACGGTCATCTCCCGCGAGCTCAACCCTTCCGAATTCGGCGTGCTGACCGTGGGAGCCATCAACGCCGGCTCGAAAGCAAATATCATCCCCTTTGAGGCCAACCTGAAGATCAATGTGCGCGCCTATAGCGAGCAGGTACGCGATAAAATCACCGGCGCCATCGAGCGCATTGTCAATGCCGAGTGTCAGGCTGCCGGCAGTCCGCAGCCGGCCGAGTTTACTTATCACGATTCCTACCCGCTTACCAGTAACGATGAGGACACCACGGAACGCCTTAAGGAAACCTTTGTGTCCTACTTCGGCACCGACCGCGTCCTTGATGCCGAGCCCCTCACCACCTCGGAAGATTTTTCCACCATCGCCCGCGCTTTCGGCGTTCCCTACTGCTTCTGGGTATTTTCCGGCCGCGAAGAAGAAAAGGATGTCCCCAACCACAGTCCGCACTTCGCTCCGCTGCTCCAGCCCACTTTACGAACCGGCACCGAAGCCCTTATCGCCGCTGCGATGAGCTACCTAGGAAACAACTAACCGACACGCAGCATTCGGCCGCACGGTCCCATGGTGTTTGCGGCCATGCCTTTTGGAATGCGCGCTGTATGAGGTGGCGGGGGTAGCCCGTAGGATCTATAACCGCGAATTTGAGCCATGCACCGCTTTCCGACGCCTTCTCCTTCCCCCACGCCCCAACCTGCAGACCCCTAAAACAGCTCCAACGCCCGGGCCTCGCTTGGGGCCACAGGGCGCTGGAACTGGTTCTCTCTATCTCTCTTGCGTTCTCTCGAACACGTAAATTAAAGATAACGCGCTAGGCTGCCATAGGTCTGGTATTTTCCTGTGAATATAGTGGCAATCATTTGGCGGAGGATAAAAAATAGCTCAATCAGCTTACGGGTATCAAGGTGGAGGCTTTTGGATCGATGAGCCTGATTCACAAGAGGCTTCTTTTGCGTAAGATTCTAGGGAAACTACAAGCGCGCTATCGGGTTGGGGTCGACAAGTCTTTAATTGTGCGCCAAGAGCAGTGTCAGAGGAGGAGAGATGGCACAACAATTTGATCCGGAGATGCATCGGCAAATGGGTGTCGAGGCGGACGTTGTATTGCGGGTGGGAATGCTCCTAATGGGGGCCGGCACCTCTGGTTATCGCGTACTTAGAGGGATGAAACGGAGTGCGCGAGCATTGGGGTTTGACCATCTAGATGCCACAGTGGGTCTGACGCAGATTACCTGTACGTTTCACCGCGGCGAATACTTCCGGACGGTCATTGCTCGGCAACATTCGCCTGCAGTTGATGCCTCTCGGATTGAAGCTTTGGAAGATTTAACCCACAATCGCCTCTACGCAGGGATCACCGCTCAGGAATTAGCGGCGATGCTGGATACTATTGAGCATAATGTCAAAAAGCGCTGGGGCGGTCTAACTCTTTCTTTCGCTGCCGCGATCGCATGTGCGGCGTTTGCGTATCTTAATTTTTTCCCGCTGGAAGCAGTGGGGTTGGTTGCTTTGGCGGCGTTTGCAGGCCAGTTTGTTCGTTATACAGTTCTCCACCGTCACGTTCATCAAATTGGAGGAGTGATTGCTGGTGGTGCGACGGCAGGCATAGTTTTCTTCTTGTTGACGGAATTCTTCGGGGCTATAGGCTCGGTGGAACCCAGTGAACTGTCCTCGGGGTTTGTGGCGGCCGTTTTATTCCTGATTCCCGGGTTTCCACTTTTCTCTGCTTTGATCGACATAGCCCGCTTTGATCTTGATGCGGGGATTGTCAGATTGGGGTACGCCTTTACCGTCATATTCACGGCGGCTTTCACGGTCTCTATGGTTAGCTGGCTGACAAAACTTAGTCCTGACCCACCTGCACCTGTGCAGGATATGCAATGGTTTCTGTTGGCGCCGCTGGCAAGTTTTCTGGGCATTGCTGGGTTTGCTTTTCTTTTTAACTCTTCTCGCCGCATGGTCTTAGTAGCGGCGTGCGTTGGAACCGTGGCAAATGAGCTTCGTTTGATTCTAATTCACGCGGGAACAACCATTTTCTTTGCAGCCTTTGTGGGTGGATTAATCATCGGGTTGCTGGGGGCAGTAGCTTCTAAAAGGGCGCGTCTTCCTCGTATTACAACCACCGTTCCGGCCGCGGTGATTATGATCCCAGGGGTGACAATGTTCCGGGCGGTGTTTTATTTGAACGATGGTCAGATGGATCAAGCGTTGGCCAATGTGGCAACTGGAATGATGGTAGTTGGATCTATTGGTGCCGGTTTGGTGTTTTCTCGCTTGCTTACTGATAAGGATTGGGCCTTGGGGCGCCTAATTGATTTTGATAAAAAGCTTCCGCAACGGCCTTCTTCCACATGATGCCTAGACTCTAGCTAGGGAAACGCCTGTGGCCCCCGGTTCCTTTCGGAGCTGGGGGCCACAGGCGTCTCTCATGTCGTTTCCATGTATCGGCAGCTGCCGCCCTGTGGAAACTGCAGGGGTTCTCTCTATCTCTCTCATATGCGCTCTCTCAAACGCACAATCTCAGTATGGGGCACTGGGCTGTAGCGGCCATGGGGTCCGGCTGTTGGGTTGCTGTTAGTGGCTGGGAAAGGGGTGGGGAGGGCGTCGGAAAGCAGGTCTGGGGTGGAGATGTGCAACATTGGCGCGTGAAAGTGACGTAGAACATAGTTTGTTTCTGTAGGGTGGAAGATATGCGCGCAGTCAGGCTGCGCCGTTTCACCTGCTTGTAGAGCTACAGAATCGAGGTGAGGAGCATGTCTCCTCTCACAGCCCAACCCCCAACCAAGGACGTTGTGCCGGCGCAGGTAGAGGATGCGGAAGAAACCAGGCGCCAGCATCGTTCGGCCATTAAGGCGGCGTTTATTGGCACCTTCATCGAGTGGTTCGACTATGCGGCCTATATCTATATGTCCGCGATTATCTCCCGGGTGTTCTTTCCGGAGATGGAAGGTCGCCGCGCGCTGATTATGACGTTTGCGCTCTTCGCGCTGTCGTTCCTGGTGCGGCCCTTGGGCGGCATCGTGTGGGGTCACTTTGGTGATAAATACGGGCGCATCCATACGCTGACGGTGTCTATTGTGATGATGTCGGTGGCAACTGCGTGCATCGGTTTCCTGCCGGGCTATGCCACCATCGGCTTTGCCGCCTCCATCTTGCTATTGCTGTGCCGCATGGTGCAGGGCTTTTCCGCAGCCGGTGAGTATGCGGGCGCGGCCACGCATTTGTCTGAGATTGCCCCGGCCGGCAAGCGTGGCATCTATTCGGCGGTGGTGCCCTCCGCGACGGCCTCGGGCTTGCTCTTGGGCTCGCTCATTGCGGCGCTGCTGACTGGAGTCCTTGATGATGCCGCCCTGGATTCCTGGGGTTGGCGTGTGCCATTCCTGATTGCGCTGCCTTTGGGTCTATACGGCCTGTGGATTCGCCGCAACACGGAGGAGTCCTCTCACTTTGAGGACCAGGATGAGCCAGAGGAGTCTCCGCTGCGCGAGGTTCTGAAGTACCCCAAGGCCCTGGCCATTGCCTTTGCGGGCGCGGTGCTCAACGCCATTGGCTTCTACGTCATTTTGACCTACCTGCCCACCTACCTTTCGGAGGAGCTGGGCATGGCCGCGACGCCGGCGTTTATCGCGTCCTCGGTGGCGTCCGCATTCTATGTGGGCTTTGCCCTGCTCACCGGCATGCTTTCGGATCGTCTTGGTCGCCGCACGACGATGCTGTGCGCGGCCGCGTTTATGGGCGTGACCATCATTCCGGCCTTCATGCTTCTCGACGGCGCCGGGCTCCTCCTCGTCATTATCATTCAGGTCTGCTTGGGCGGCGTGCTGGCGCTTAACGACGGCGTCTTGCCCTCCTTCCTTTCCGAACAATTCCCCACCCACGTGCGGCTGTCCGGCTTCGCGCTGACGTTTAATACCGCCAACGCCGTATTCGGTGGTACCGCACCGATGATTGCCACCTGGCTTATCGACGTCACTGGCCTCCAGCTCGCCCCCGCTTTCTACTTGGTGGCCGCGGCGCTGGTGACCGGCATCGCGGTTCTCTTCGCCTCAAAGAAGAATAAGTTGCATGAGTAGCACCTTGCGGTAGTCCAAAACGCCTGCGGCCCTCGGAACCTAAATGGAACCGAGGGCCGCAGGCGTCTCTCTCTACAAGGTGTTTCCATGTATCGGCTTAAAGCCGCCCTCTGGAAACTGAGGGGTTCTCTCTATCTCTCTCGTATGCGCTCTCTCAAACGCATGATTTAAGTATGGGGTACGGGGCTGCTACTGCAATGGATTGCGCCTGATAGGTCGCTGCCAGTTGCTGAATGTTTACTGTTAGCCCGTCTGCCCATTGCGTCTAGTAGTCGTAGCTTTCGGCGGTATTGGCGTCCGCCCCTATGCGCTGCAGGTGCGTGCGGCGCTTCAGGCGGATGGCCGGGCGGGCTGCCATGCCCAGGCTGCCGAGAAGGTAGAAGACGGTGGCGACCATTGACATGCCGGCCAGCGTTAGCACCGAGCCAAGGATGAAGACCACGGAGATAGCGATGTCATTGGCGATGGAAAACGTCTCGTACTTGTTTTTAATTTTGATTTCGTTGTTCTGTCCGAGCTTAATTTTTAGGTCGGGGTCCTTTTCCTGTTCTGACTTGATGTCTCCCACCCTGCCAGAGAGGAAAAGGCCTTGTTGAACCATGTTTTTGTGGGATTATTGGAACATTCCCCAGATGGTGGCGAAGAGCACGATAAGACCCATGATCGCCACGAAATAGTTGGTCTTGTTGCTGCGGAAGCGCGCCAGTGCCTCCACGCGGTAGATGACCCAGATGGGCAGCAGGTAGGTCATGAAGGCGAAGAAGACGCCGCCCACGACGGAAATCATATCCAGGATGGAGGGGTTGAAAATACCCACCAGGGACGTAGCAACAAAGATGAAGAGGTAGGTCCACAGGTCGAGCGTGCGCGTAGACATCTTCTTCGTGGCCTTTGGCGCGGCCAGGTTGAAGAGGTATTGGGTGCCCTCGATGGTGCCCAGGGCGTGGCCGAAATAGGAGGAGGCCACCGCACAGATCACGACGATGGGCGCCATGTAGGCCATAAACGGCGTGCCGGTTTCGTTGGCGAAGTAGGAGAGCACCGGCAGGTTCTTGTCATTAGCCTCCTGCATGCCGTCCGCGCCCATGGCCAGGGCGCAGGACCAGACAAAGAACATGGTGAAGATGGTTAGCAGGATGGCGGAGTTGCGGATGACCTTATCGGACTGCGCGTGGTGGTCCGCGCCGTATTCCTTCTCCATGCCTAGGGAGAACTGGGAGATGGCGGCGACGAAAGAGAAGGAGAAGACCAAGACTGGAAGGATGAGGATGATGGCCTTGAGCACACCGCCGGCGCTGTGATCGCCGGCTTCCATGAAGGAACCCAAGTCCCATTGCGGGATGAGGTAGAGCGATACTGCTGCGAGCGCCACGATGAGTGGGTAGACCACGAACTGTGCAATCTTGAGCATGATGGCGTTGCCAAAAGCTAGTGCGAGCGTCATGAGGCCCACGCACAGCGGCGCCAGGATGTAGCGGGAGATTTCCGGGCCACCCAGCTGGTTGACGATGAAGCTATCGACCGTATTCGTAATCGATACGCCGTAGATAAGTACCACCGGGAAGATGGTGAACCAGTAGATGATGGCGAGGATGATGCCGTTGCCGCGGCCGAAGAAGTGGGTGAGTACAGCGAGGACATCTTCGCCGTGTAGCGGCGAGTAGCTAATGATCCAGGAGAACGCGCGGTGGGCCAGGTAGGTCATCGGGAAGATGAGCAGGGTAGCCACCAGCAGCGGGATGAAGCCGAAGCTGCCGGCAGAAATCGGCAAGAAGAGGATACCTGCGCCCACGGCAGTGCCGAAGAGCGTGATTGTCCACTGGCTATTGACGGCCTTATTGGTGGTCACCTGGCTGCTGTTGGGGGTGTCTGCGCCGCCGGTAGCGGGTGAACTCGCCGGTGAAGCAGGCGCATTCGCAGTCGTGTGAGACATAGAATTCATCCTTCAGTAATTGTGAATGGGCTAACATAAACAATCTATCTGAAGGTTTTGTCGAACGAAAGCAAATTTGTGATCTAAGTTAAATAAATGTAAAAGACCGCCGCACCAAGGGTGGTGCAGCGGTCTTTGGGAATCTTGCTAAGGTGCCGCAGCTAGTCCGCGATCAGGTTTTCTTCCTTCAGGAAGTCGAGCGCCACGGTGGTGTAGTCCTCGCCATCGACGTCGACGCGGGCGTTAAGTGCCTGCATCTTTTCGTCGGTAAGCAGCTGCGAAAGGGGAGCGAAGAGCTCTGCAATTTCTGGGTGCTCGTCCAGGGCCTCGGTGGGAGCATCTGGAGCGGAGTGATGACGTGTATGGGGAGGGGGAACATGAAGGAAGGCCGCTGCACCGTTTGATGGTGCAGCGGCCTTTTGAAGTGACTGGCTAGGAAACTGTGTCCCTAGGACAGAAGTGGGGAGTTCTTAGAACAGGCCCTCAGCCTTCTTGCCGGTGTCCTTCATGGTGTGCTCGCGGGAGTCAACGTTCTGGTCGTTGTGCTTGGAGTCATCACCCTTGATGCGGGAGGTCTGGGTTACCTCGATGTTGTTGATGATGCGGCCTTCCTTGGTGTTGCCATCGCCGAAGTCCAGGTTTGCGATGCGAGCCTCTTCGCCAGCGTTAATCGGGTTAGCCAGGGTTACCTCGAAGGAGCGGGTGGAGGTCTTCTCGTTGAAGCCCAGGTCACGGATGTGAGCGCCGTTGGAGGAACGCGGGGTGATGAGGCGGTCAACGCCCTTCGGGCCCTTAGCGGTCTTCACGTCAACGCGGAACTGGGTAGCTGGGAACTCGCCGTAGTAGCGCTCGGAGCCAACGTTCTTAGCGCGCAGAGCAACGGTGCCTGCGAAGCCAGCGTGCTTAGCGCCGGAAACGGTCAGGTAAGGCTCGAGGTCGAGCTTGTGCTTGGAGTCCTTCTTGTCCTCCTTGGCATCAACCTCTTCCTGCTTCTTCTTGTCAGCAGCCTCTTCGTTCTTGCCCTCTGCCTCGGAGACCTTCTCGGTTGCTTCCTTGGCGTTGCCCTCGGACTCCTTGACGACCTCTGCGTCAGCCTCGAGGTTCTTGTCCTCTTCAACAACCTTCGGGTCGTTGACATCGGTGGTGTTCTGAGCGTCCTTGTTAGGAGCGTAGGAGTCAGAAAGCTTATCGTACAGCTTGACGCGAACCTCGTTCTTTACCGGCTGCATTGCGTTCCATGCGGTCGGGGTGGACCAGGTGCCGTTTGGCTTGCAGTACTGCTGGGTGCCGGTCATGTTCAGCACGCGGAAGCCGTAGGTAGCTTCACCGGTGTGGTTTGGTGGAACGTCGTAAGGTCCGATGGACTGGCCAGCATCCCAAGACAGGGAGTAGGAAGCGCTAGCACCAATCTTGGTGGCGATCTCGTGAGAGATGCCGAAGGAGCCTTCAGCGCCCTTCTTGGAGCCCTTGCCGCCCAGGTTCATGGACGTGGTCTCGGTGCGGTCACCGTTGACGGAAAGGGAGATGGACTGAGACTTGGACAGATCCTGCTGCAGCGGGATGTCCTTCTTGGTCTGGTTGGTGGTGGAGATGGTGCCGGCCGGCAGGAAGCGGTCGGAGACCTTGTAGACCACGGTGCGGTGGTCCTCCCACGGGTTACATACCGGGCGAGGGTTCAAGATGTTCGCCTTCATGTGGTCGGAACCGTGGGTGGTGTGGATGATTGGCAGGTCCGGGTTCAGGGCCGGGGTCTCCGGGTAGGACTCGGTCTGGGTAGCTGCGCCAGCCAGCGGTGCCGCGAATGCGGTGCCGGCGACGATGAGGCCGGCGGTCAGGCCGGTCATGCGACGACGAATCGACATATAGAACTTCTCCTAGGCAGGTAGAAAATGAATGAACTTATGAATGAAATCCAGCAACTCTCAATGTTGCGCTAAGAAAACGCTAAAACAGGCTCAGAATTAATTCATCTCTTAGATGTCTATATATTTGCCACCCCGGCGGGTGGGTATTTTTTATATAGACCAACCTGTTTATTGGTGTTTGTTCCCGCTAAGCGGCTGATAGTACGTGCAAAAATATTGATGGATGATTGTCTATACAATAGAGAATCGGCACGAAGGGAGTAAGCCCCCATCTGGGGGTGTTTGAGTGGCTTCTGGAAGGGATTTAGGGTCCTGCCGAAAGGTTGTGGACACGTCACAATATGTGTCGTACGCTGCATTTAAGCGAGTGGGGAAGGGTTATAAAATGCTTTGCCATGAATGTTACGTGACATAAGTTATATGCGTTTACATGGCAGAGGTTGGTGCGTTTCGCAACAGTAACCTGTTGGGGCCTTCTGCTGAGGGGTAGCGCGTGGGGCTAGAGTAGGGCCGATTCGACAATCAGCATGAGGGCCGCAGAGATGGCAACGATAATGACGATGCGGTTGAGGAGGTGCCTATCTATAAAGCGATTGAGGTAGTTGGCGGCAATGAGCCCAACGACGACTAGGGGGAAATAGGCCGCCGCGGTGGTGACCTGGGTGCCGCTGATCTGCCCATTGAACGTCAGAATTATAAGAGAAATTAAGGTTCCGAGGACAAAGGTGCCCGCTAAGGTGCCACGTGTGCGGTTGGGGTCGAAGCGCTTCATGATGAGCGCCATGGGCGGGCCGCCGATGGAGGTCGAGGTGCCCAGGATGCCGGAGGCTACGCCGGCGATGAGCGTATTGGCGGTGGTAGGGCGAGGGCTCCAGCCCAAGCTGGATAGCGTCATAGCAAGGAGCACGGCGCAGCCGATAAAAATGGACAGCCCATCGGGGGAGAGGCTGGCGATTGCCCACGCGCCCACCAGAGAACCGGGAATACGAGCGAGGGAAGAGATTCCTACGACACGCCAGGACGTCTCGCGGAAAGTGCGTGCGAGCGTATAGCTGGAAATGCACAGTGCGAGCAGCAGAATGAGCGTGGGCACTAGATCAGGTCTAATGAGCGCGATAATGGGCGTGGCAATGGTGCCTAAGCCAAAGCCGATGGTGCCCTGAGTAATGGTGCCGGCGAGGATGAGGACGCCGATGAAGATAGAGGACCATGCGTCCATAGAGATTCCCAGAAACATAACGAGGGCTAAGTGTATCCGGGATCGGGCTGCTTTCTGAAACTATTAGAGGCGGGCGGTGGCCTTCTCATTGGCGGCGATTTCCTCTAAGCGCTCGGCCGGGCACATGCCGGCAACGATGACCGCGGAACCGCCAGCGGCTAGGGGCTCGAGCACGGCGCGGGAGAAAGACTCATTATCGGACCAGCCGGTGGAAAGCAGGCGCTCGGCGGATGCGGGGGCATCGACAAGCTGGGGCAGCGGTTGGGTTTCGGCGAAGTACTGATCACCATAAAAGCGCACGGTGGGGCCAAAATCGATGGCGCCGGTGGGCAGCTCCCCGCCGGACTCTACGACGCCGCGGCCAAAGGGGTCCTCGCTGATGAGCACGATGTCGGCCTGGGGTTGGCGCTCGTGGGCGGCCGCGTAGCGGGAAGGGGAGGTAAAGACGACGTCGGCAAGCGCGGCAGACTCGCCAAAGCTATAGGAAGGGCCAGAGGCGAGCGCGCCTAAGGCCACAACGGCCGCCTGCCACGAGGAAGGAAGATCGATGGCGATGGTGGAATCCGCCTCTAGGTCGAGCTCTTCTTCCAACATATTGGCGATCTTGGCCACCCAATTGTCGAGCGTTTGCGCGGAAAAATCCATGCGCGCGCCGGTGGCCTCGTTATATACGGTAAGCCGCGGGGAGGCGGCGTCGGCACGCAAAAGATGGGCGAGTAGTTCCATACCCGCCCATCGTAGGGGAGAAGTGCTAGTTCACGCAGCGCGGGCCGTCGCCACCAGCGTCGATCTCCGGGGAAACCTTGGCGGTACCGAAGTCATTGCCTGGGGTGCCTACCGGCTGGCTGGAGGTGTCTTCCTCCGGCTGCTCGTCGCTGGCTTCCTCATCGGAAGGCCCCTGGTAATCATCGGTAGCAACCACGATGAGGGTGTCATCGTCGAGCTGCGGATTCTCTGCCACCGGCAACCCACCCAGCTTCTTGGCCAGGGCCTTAGCATCCTCGCTCGTCGGATCGGCGGCGACGACCTGCGATTCGCTGTAGATGCCCGGCTGCGCGTTCGCGGAGCGCTCCACCGTGTAGCCCTTGCCTTCCAGCCAGGAGCCGATGCCTGATGCCAAGCCATCAATATTGCCGGCGTTGAGGACGTGAATATTGATATTGGGATCGACGTCCTTGTCCGCCTTCTCTTGCTTGTCCTTATCTTCGGCCTTGGACTCATCGGTGGCTTCATCGTGGGTTTTGGCCAGGTCATCCATGAAGCGGTGGACCTCGGCGGCATCGATGGTGACGATGGATTCGCCATAATCACCCTGGCCGTCGATGGAGGTTACCGGGATGGTGGTGAAGGTGACATTGCCGCCAGCAAGCCCTGCCAGCTGGGTGACAAAGCCCATGATGTCCCAGCCCTCATCGATGACCACGGAGCGCTCTACCGCCTTGGCAATCTTGGACAGCTTGGAAGGATTAGCCAGGGTGTCATTGTCCAGGATCTTATTGACCAGGGACGCCATGAAGGCCTGCTGGCGCACGATGCGGTCGAGGTCGCCGCGCGGGAGGTTATAGCGCTGGCGCACGAAAGCTAGGGCCTTGGCGCCGTCGAGGGTCTGCTTGCCCTTGCTGAACTTAGCGCCAGACATGTCATCATCAACATCATCGTTGAGGCAGACATCTACACCATCGACGGCGTCAGTGAGCAAAGTAAAGCCCAGCAGGCCCACCTCGGCGTAGTGATCAATAGACACACCGGTCAGGGTGCGCACCATCGCCAGCAATCCTTCGCGCCCGGCTTCGACGCCCTGCTTTTCGATGTCCTTATCCGAGTGCGGCTTCTTTTTCCCCTTAGCCTCCGCCTCGGCATTTTCCTGCTCGAGCTCTTCCTCCTTGGCGTTCTTGTGGGAGGCGAAGACAGCATTCATCTTCATATTGCCGTAGTCCGGATCCTTGACATAGGTATCGCGCGGAATGGATACGGCGGTAGCGCGGGAACCGTCCTCCGGAACGCGTATGAGCATCATGGTGTCGGTATTTTCCTCACCATCGGCCACACCGGCGTGCAAGTCCGCCAATTCCTTCTCAGAGAGGGGATCGCCTTTGGCGTCGGTACGCGAATCCTTGCCCACCAGCAAGATATCCACTGCGCCATCGAGCGAGTTACCGGACAAGCCTTGGCCGTCCAGGGACAAGTCCGTGGCCGAAGACATGCCATTATCCAGCCGACCCACGGTGGCATAACCCACGCCGGATACCACCAGGATTAAGGCGGACACGAGGGCCACGATTGCCTTGATGGCCGTGGAACCTTTTTGCTTTACCGCACTAGCGGCAGAGGGCGCCGGCTGGATGGTGCGCGCTCGGCGAGTGTTCTCAGAAGTCACAAGTGGAGGCTTTCTAGATTGGTGGGGATCTGGAGACAGTTTAGGGCAGAACGGGCAAAAATTAGTGATCCGTGTCCGATTTCGCGTGTTCGGGCAGTGTCCCTGCCCGGTGCGAGGAGCGCCAGTGACTAAGCTCGGGGCCATTGTGACTACACCAAATCAATCCCCGCTGGCCGTGATCACCGTGACCTATAGTCCCGGTGAATACCTCGGTAGTTTCTTGGACTCCCTGCCGGGCGCCTGCGCTCGCGGCACCAAGGTCGTGCTTGCGGATAATGGCTCCACCGACGGCGTGCCCGAGGCCGCTGCCCGCGAGCGCGCCGGAGTGGACTTTCTCGATACCGGGGGAAATATCGGCTACGGCGCTGGCATGAATGCGGGTGCCCGCTTCGCCCGCGAGCACGGTGGCGTGGATGAGGAATTTTTCCTTATCTCTAATCCCGATGTCACCTTTACCCCGGGATCTATTGACCAGCTCATCGAGTGCGCTCGCCAGTGGCCGGATGCTGCAGCCGTGGGCCCGCGCATCGTGGAACCGGATGGCAGCAATTATCCCTCGGCTCGCGCCGTGCCCACCGTGGCTACCGGCATTGGGCACGCACTCTTTTCTTCGATCTGGCCGTCCAATCCGTGGTCGCGCGCCTACCGCGATGAAGCCGATATGACCGCCCAGCGCCCGGCCGGATGGTTATCCGGTTCCTGCCTTCTTGTGCGCTGGGAGGCCTTCGACGCCATCGGCGGGTTTGATGAGCGCTATTTCATGTACCTCGAAGACGTGGATCTGGGAGATCGCTTCACGCGCGCCGGCTACCAGAACATCTTCTGCCCGGAGGCCGTCATCAGCCACGCTAAGGGGCATTCCACCCAAGCGCACGCCGGAGCGATGCTGCGCGCCCACCACAACTCCGCCTATCGCTTTCAGGCAGACCGCCACCCCGCATGGTGGCAGGCCCCACTGCGTGGCGCGTTGTGGCTGGGACTGCGAGTCCGCGGGCTTATTGCCTCAGCCTCGGCACGTTCTTAAGGTCCGGTGCGCGTGCCGTTGACCTGGATTGCGCGCCATACGCTCTACACTGTCCCTCAGAAAATCACAGAATAAAACTGTCCGCATACATAAGGAAGACTATGACTGAAGCAGCCACCACCCACGGTGCCAGCACGGATGCAGTGATTCTCGTCGGCGGCCGCGGCACCCGCCTGCGCCCATTAACCATCGGTACGCCGAAGCCGATGCTGCCGACGGCAAACTACCCGTTCCTGCAGCACCTGCTCGCCCGCATCAAGGCCGCCGGCATTGAGCACGTTGTCATGTCTACCTCCTATAAGGCCGAGGTCTTTGAGGAGTACTTCGGTGATGGCTCCGATCTGGGCCTGGAGATCGAGTACGTGGTGGAAGAGACCGCGCTCGGCACCGGCGGCGGCATCCGCAACGTCTACGACAAGCTGCGCAATGACACGGTCATGGTCTTCAATGGCGACGTGCTCTCCGGCATGGATCTGGAAGGGATCCTCACCACGCACCATGACAAGGACGCCGATGTCACCATGCACCTGCTCAACGTGGCTGACCCGCGTGCGTTTGGTTGCGTGCCGACCGACTCCAACGGCCGAGTCACCGCGTTCCTAGAAAAGACCGAGGATCCGCCAACCAACCAGATCAACGCCGGTTGCTATGTATTCAAGCGTTCCGTCATCGAGTCCATTCCGGCCAACCGTGTTGTTTCCGTGGAACGCGAAACCTTCCCAGGGCTCTTGGCTGAAGGCCGCCTGGTTGTCGGCCACGTAGACAACTCCTACTGGCGCGACATGGGGCGCCCGGATGACTTCACCCGTGGTTCCTCCGACCTGGTACGCGGCATCGCGCCTTCCCCGCTGATTGAGGGCAAGACCGGCGAGTCCCTGGTGGATCCCTCCGCCGGTATCGCCGGTGGCGTGCTGCTGCTGTCCGGTACCGCCGTGGGCCGTGGCTCCGAGGTGGGCGCGGGTTCCCGCCTGGAGGGCACCGTTGTCTTCGACGGCGTGCGCATTGAGCCAGGCGCCATCATCCATAACTCGATCATTGCCTCCGGCGCCCACATTGGCGCCAACGCGGTCATTGAGAACTGTGTCATTGGTGAAGGCGCCCACATCGGCGCACGCTGCGAGCTTCTCGATGGCATGCGTGTCTTCCCCGGCGTTTCCATCCCTGATGCCGGCGTGCGTTTTAGCTCCGATGCTTAACGCTTGTGCAGTGGCCTGGGCACTGCACTAGGTCCAGCTGACATAGGCCGAACTGAGGACAATGGAGCCTCGGTTCGGCCTCTCTTTTTATGGGGCCACCGAGCCCGCCTGTCCGCACCGGCCGGCATGGTGCGAAATCTGCACAGATGTGAAGCGCATGGATCCCTTCTTTGCGGGATTGTGCGCGCGACACGCCGGGATTTCCTGAAAATTGTTGACAGAAAAACAGGGCACCACTACATGTAGTACCCCCTACCTACACCCCCACGGGGGATCAGTTGTTACAGATGTGACGGATGGGGATCGTGTGCTGCGTTTTTGCCGGAAAGCGCGAAGAAGCCGCCAATTCGGGTTGACGATATTTAGTGATCCGGTGTGAAATTACATCAGTGAAAGAAACAGCGGCCGGCGCCGTTACTTCCACACCATCCCCGCGGGGCTACCCAAAGAGAATGTGGTGTACAGTCGGTCGCACTGATGAGAATTACCCAACCTCGGAGAAAGGAAAAGGCGTGGACAAAATGGCTAATAACAACGCCATTCTCCGTGGCGGTGCTGCTGCAGAGATGTCGCTCGATGAACTCTTCGGTGCCGTCGAGCAGGAGTGGCAGGACCAGGCGCTGTGCGCGCAGACCGACCCTGAAGCATTCTTCCCTGAAAAGGGAGGCTCTACCCGTGAGGCCAAGCGTATCTGCCAGGCCTGCGCGGTGCGCGATGAATGCTTGGAGTACGCGCTGGAGCACGATGAGCGCTTCGGTATTTGGGGCGGGCTATCTGACCGTGAGCGCCGCCGCCTCAAACGCGAGATTGGATAATTAAGGTGTCCAGTAAGGCCCCTGGCTAGCACGCAATGTGCGGCCAGGGGCTTTTCTGCTGCGCCGCGAAATTTACCGGGGCTACCAGCTATAGCGCGGGTCCACTTCTTCGGGGTCCAAGTTGAGGTAGTTGGCCACCAGCGCGGTAATAACGGTGCCCAGGAGCTCGGAGCGCTCGGACGGGGTGGAGGCGCGTTGCTCGATGGGCATGCGGAAGATGACCAAGCGTGCGCGGGTGGGCTGGCCCTCGGAATCTACGCCGGCGGGAACCACGCGGCCGAGGGGAACTGGACCATCGGCGATAATCTCATCTGGTAGCACGGTCATATCGGGCGAAAGCCGCATGCGCGGGATGGTGTCTACAGCCAAGTCGAGGCCCCGCAATTGTGGCGCGAAGGCGTTTTGGATAGGGGCATAGGCCTCCAATACGGCCATGTCGAAGTGCTCGCGCGCGCTGCGGTAGCGCGGGGTTTGCTGGGGAAGGAGAGGTCCGCGCATGCCGTGGCCGTGGCGGTCGCGGGCGGGGCGGATATGCGGGCGAGCGGCGGTCATGACCTTGATTCTAAGGTGCTGGCGGGCTGGATTTAGCGGAGCCACGCCGAGGCGAAGACTATCTAAATCTCAACTAAGGGTTTAGACTTATGCGCTGTGACTATTTCTCGCCATTGCTCCCGCCCAGGCTGCGGCCGCCCCGCCGTGGCGACATTGACCTACGCTTACGCGGACCAGACGGCCGTCGTTGGGCCGCTGGCGGAAGAGGAAAACCCACACAGCTGGGATCTGTGCGCCACCCACCGCGACCGCATCTCCGCCCCTGTGGGTTGGGAGCTGGTGCGTGTGGACCGCATCGAGCTGGATGAGGAAGATGACCTGATGGCTCTGGCAGAGGCGGTCAAGGAAGACGGCCGCGTGACCACCGGCTTGGTCGATGACCGCAGCGCCGGATCCGGTGCAGACCCTATCGACTATTCCGCGACCTTTGATGGAGCGGACCCTGCCAATTCGAATCACCCGGTCTTTCGCACCCGCCGCGTGGCTTATGCCAAAAAGGCGCGTCGCGCGCACCTTTCGGTCGTGCCCGATGAAACGACGCCCGCGGAACCGGAACAGGACTGACACGAACCCCGTGGTGCGGTAGTTTCCCAGCGGGCGGGGGTACTATTGCAGGTTATGCGAACTCGTGAGCATCTTGATGCAGTAATTAAGGCCTATGACGTCCGTGGCGTGGTGGGCGAAGATATCGATGAGAACTTCGTGCGCGATACGGGCGCCGCGTTTGCCGCCATCCTGCGGGAAGAAGGCGAAAATACCGTAGCAGTCGGACACGATATGCGCCCGTCCTCGCCGTCTTTGGCGCGCGCTTTTGCTGAGGGTGTGACCTCGCAGGGCCTCAACGTGACCCTGCTGGGGCTAACCTCTACCGACGAGCTCTACTACGCCGCCGGCTCTCTGGAGTGTGCGGGCGCTATGTTTACCGCCTCCCATAACCCAGCCAAGTACAACGGCATTAAGCTCTGCCGCGCCGGCGCGGTACCGGTGGGCCAGGAGACCGGCTTGGAGCAGATTAAGCAGATGCTTATCGACGGCACCCCGGAGTTCACCGGCACCGAGGGTGCAATTGCCGAGCAGGAGATTCTGGCCGGCTACGCCGACTTCCTGCGCAAGCTGGTACCGCTGGAGGATTCCAAGCCGCTCGTCGTAGCTGTCGATGCCGCCAACGGCATGGGTGGCCACACCGTGCCGGCCGTCTTCAATGGCTTGCCTTTCGACGTCCGCGATTTGTACTTCGAGCTCGATGGCACTTTCCCGAACCACGAGGCGAACCCCTTGGACCCGAAGAACCTCGTAGACCTGCAGAAGTTCACCGTGGATCAAAAGGCCGATATTGGCTTGGCCTTCGACGGCGATGCGGACCGCTGCTTCGTGGTGGATGAAAAGGGTCAGCCGGTCTCGCCGTCTGCCATCTGTGCACTGGTGGCGGAGCGCTACCTGGAGAAGTTCCCCGGCGCTACCATCATCCACAACCTGATTACCTCCAAGACCGTGCCGGAGCTCATTAAGGAAAAGGGCGGCACCCCGGTGCGCACCCGCGTGGGCCACTCCTTCATCAAGGCGCAGATGGCCGAGCACCAGGCCGCCTTCGGTGGCGAGCACTCCGCGCACTACTACTTCCAGGAATTCTGGAACGCCGATTCCGGCATGCTTGCTGCGATGCACGTGCTGGCCGCTCTGGGCCAGTCCGATAAGCCGCTGAGCGAGCTCATGGCGGAGTACTCCCGCTACGAGGCCTCCGGCGAGATCAACTCCACCGTGGAGGACCAGAAGGCCGCTACCCAGGCAGTACTGGATGAGCTGGCGGATAAGATTGAGTCCGTCGATGAACTCGATGGCGTGACCGTCGAGCTCAAGGGAACCGAGGCATGGTTCAACGTGCGCGCGTCCAATACGGAGCCGCTGCTGCGCCTCAACGTAGAGGCAAAGACCGCCGACGAGGTGCAGTCCATCGTCGACGAGGTCCTTGCTATCATCCGCCGCTAATCTTCGGCGCGCGAGTGGGAGACCATGTCCTCCCACTCCACAAACTTCTTACGCTCGCGGCCCTCGCGCTCGCCTAGTGCGCGCTCGGCCGCGTCCAAGCGCTGCCAATCCTCCCACGTCAGATAATCGATACCGCGCTCGGCAAAGACCTCGGTGATATCCGCGGCGCTGGAGGGGGAGGGGAGGGTGCCAGAGGCGGCGTCGGCAAGCAGCATGCCAATCGTCTCCGTGGCATCGGACTTGGTATTGCCAATCAAACCCACCGGTCCGCGCTTAATCCACCCGGTGGTGTAGAGGCCCGGCACTACCGCGCCGGCCGCATCGATAACATGGCCGCCATCGTTATTGATGACGTTCTTGTCCTGGTTAAAGGGCACGCCATCGACCGCATCGGACCGGTAGCCGGTGTCGAAGTAGACCGCCTGCACCGGCCATTCGGTGAATTTGCTGGTGCCGTGCACGCTGCCATCGCCGTTGAGCGCGGTGCGCTCGGTCTTGATGCCGCTGACCTTGCCGTCCTCGCCCAAGATCTCTACCGGCTGCTCAAAGAGGTGAATCTGCAGGGTGTGTGGCGCCTTTTTGGGATCGCGGATGGCATACTGCTCGAGCACCTGGCACACCAAGTCGGTGGACTTGCTCTCCTGGCGCGCGGCCAGCGAGGCTTCGTCATAGTCGATGTCCTCGGGGGAGACCACAACATTGATGGACTCGGAATGGTCCAGTTCCTTGAGCTCCTGCGGGGTGAACTTGGCCTGCGCTGGGCCGCGGCGGCCGAAGACGCGCACGGTATCAGCCTGGTTCTTGGCCAGGGACTCGTAGACATTATCGGGGATCTCGGTGACCTTGAGCTCATCGCCGGTCTTGGCCAAGATGCGGGAGACGTCCAGGCCCACATTGCCTACGCCAATTACCGCAACCTCTTTGGCAGAGAGATCCCAGTCTCGCTCGAAGCGCGGATTGCCATCGTAGAAGCCCACGAATTCGCCGGCGCCATGCACGCCGTCCAAGTCCGCGCCAGGGATATCGCGGTGGCGGTCGCCCACGGCGCCGGTGGCAAAGACCACGGCATCGTAGTGTTGCTGTAGCTCGTCGACGGTGATGTCGCGGCCGATGTGCACGTTGGTTAACAGGCGAATCTGCTCGGTGTCGAGCACGCGGTGCAGGGACTTGATAATGCCCTTAATGCGCGGATGGTCCGGCGCTACGCCGTAGCGGATGAGACCGAAGGGCGCGGGCATCTGCTCGATGAGGTCAATCTGTACCTCGCCGCCGGTCTTTTTCACCAGGATATCGGAGGCGTAAATGCCGGCCGGGCCTGCGCCGATGACGGCTACCTTCAAGGGCTGATTCATACTGCGTGAATGCCTTTCTTTTAATCGCGGGGGTCTAGACCGCTAGGTTCATTTTTTGTGGCTTATCTTTCTGACAATTGAACCGTTTAGTCTAGGTTGCGGCAAGGAGTTGAATTAGATTCTAAAAATAGACTCCTTTTTGCCCAGTTCAGGGCGATTTTATACTTGAAAATAAAAAAGACCGCTTTGTCTACTTATTTTAGACGGGTAGGTTGTCTTTCAATACTTTGGAAAGGCAGGTTGAGATCTACACCATGACCACCGCGACTAATACCAAGCGCACGCCCCGCGCCAAGAAGCCCGAAGGCCAGTGGAAGATTGACGGCACCGAGCCCCTCAATAACGATGAGGTAATTAAGCAGGAAGACGGCGGGCTTTCTGCCAAGCAGCGCGTCATCGATATCTATTCCAAGCAGGGATTTTCCTCTATCCCAGCCGATGACCTAGCCCCTCGCTTCAAGTGGCTGGGCCTTTATACTCAGCGCAACCAGAACTTGGGCGGCGAGTTGACCTCCAAGCTGTCTAACGCGGAGCTGCAAGACGAGTACTTTATGATGCGCGTGCGCTTCGACGGTGGCCGTGCCGATCCTGCCAAGCTGCGCGCTGTCGGTGAGATCTCGCGCGATTATGCCCGCTCCACGGCGGACTTTACGGACCGCCAGAATATCCAGTTGCACTGGATTCAAATCGAGGATGTGCCCACCATTTGGGACAAGCTCGAGTCGGTAGGTTTGAGCACGCTCATGGGCTGCGGCGATGTGCCGCGCGTCATTTTGGGCTCTCCGGTTGCCGGCGTGGCCGAGGACGAGATTATCGATGCCACCCCAGCCATCGAAGAAATCAAGAATAACTACCTGCCGCGCGAGGAATTCCATAACCTTCCGCGCAAATTCAAGACCGCTATCTCCGGCAACTCCCGCCAGGACGTCACGCACGAGATTCAAGACGTTGCCTTCGTGGGCGTGAACCACCCCGAGTACGGCCCGGGATTCGATTGCTTCGTTGGCGGTGGCCTGTCCACCAACCCGATGCTCTCGCAGTCCCTCGGCGCCTGGGTTCCCCTAGAGCGCGTGCCGGAGGTGTGGGCCGGTGTGGTCGGCATCTTCCGTGACTACGGCTTCCGCCGCAATCGCAACCGTGCCCGCCTGAAGTTCTTGGTAGCCAAGTGGGGCATCGAAAAGTTCCGCCAAGTGCTGGAGGAGGAATACCTAGATAAGCCGCTGTTGGATGGCATCCCACTGGAGGTCGAGCCTGGCTCCCGCGATCACCTTGGCGTGCACCGCCAGAAAGACGGCAAGTTCTACGTCGGCGTAAAACCCACCGTGGGCCACGCCACCGGCGAGCAGCTCATCGCCATTGCGGACGTGGCCGAAAAGTTCGGCATCAGCCGCATCCGCACCACCCCGATGAAGGAATTGCTCTTCCTCGATGTGGAGGAAGAAGACATTCCGGCGCTCTCGCGCGCGCTCGATGAGACCGGCTTGTACTCCCAGCCGTCCGAATTCCGCCGCGGCGTCATCTCGTGCACCGGCCTCGAGTTCTGCAAGCTCGCGCACGTGACCACGAAGGCCCGCGCCATCGAGTTGGTCGACATCCTGGAAGACACCTTGGGTGATCTGGACGTGCCGATTTCCATCGCGCTCAACGGCTGCCCCAACGCCTGTGCGCGTTCGCAGGTATCGGACATCGGCCTGAAGGGCCAGATTGTTACCGATTCCAAGGGCAACCGCGTCGAGGGATTCCAGGTCCACCTGGGTGGCGCGCTTGGCCTTTCTCCGGACTGGGGCCGCAAGCTGCGCGGCCATAAGGTCGTGGCCGATGAGGTGCCCGAGTACGTCATTCGCCTGGTCAATAAATACAAGGAGCAGCGCGAGGAAGGCGAGCAATTCCGCCACTGGGTCTTGCGCGCCAAGGAGGAGGACTTGCAGTGAATTTTCGCCGTCAGCCCAACCCCAACCGCAACCATCCCAGCTTCTGCCCGTATTGCGCCGGCACCGACCTCTTCCCGGATGAGGAAGATGATTTTGCCTGGAAGTGCCAGGAATGCCTGCGGATTTTCTCCGTGCGCTTTCACGGCCAAGACGATGCCCCGGTAGCCCCCGCACCGGCCGTGTCGTCCAATGAGGCCTTAAAGCGCTCGCTTGCCCGCCGCGGCCACATCACGGCGCCAGAGGCTTAAGGATGTCCCCATGCCCGCACTCATTACCCTGTCCCACGGTTCACGGCATCCGGGTGCCGCGGCTGGAATTGAGCGCCTGACTCAGGCCACGGGTCTGCGCCCAGCCCGCGCGGCGCACCTGGAATTCAACGAGCCCGACCTCACCACGGCCGCGCTCGAGCTCGCCCAGCTAGGGGAGACCGAGGCCGTTGTAGTTCCGCTGCTTTTTACCCAGGGCTACCACCAGCGCGTGGACGTTCCGCGCGCGCTTGCCGAAGCCTCCCATGCCTCCCACCTTTCCCTCCACCTCGCCCCTGGGCTCGGCACCGGCGAGGACCTCGCCCGCGTGCTCGCCTCCCGTACCCGGCCTGGCGACGCCCATGTGGTCATCTACTCCGTCGGTTCCTCCGATACCGCGGTTAACGATGCCATCCGTGAGCTCGCCCACCGCACCTTCGCGCTCACCGGCGTGCCCGTCTCGGTGGAATTTGCCACCCGCGGTGGCCGCGAAGGGATTGTGTCCCTGTGCCGCAAGCATCAAGATCCCGCCCAGGTACGCGTGATCCCGCTCTTCGTGACCGACGGCCTGCTCCTAGACCGCCTGGCGGGCGTACCCGCGACCGTCGACCGTCCGCTAGGCACCGACCTCGCGGGCCTCGTCGCAGATCGCTTTCACCACGCCCGCCGCACCGCACAGGAGGTGTTCGCGCCATGCTAACCCTCATCCTCATCGCTCTCGCCGGTGCGGCCGCCAACCTCGTGGACGGTGGCATCGGCATGGGCTTCGGCGTCACCTCTACCACGATGTTGTTGCTGGCGGGCCTCGGTCCCGCGCAGGCCTCGGCCGTCGTTCATACAGCCGAGCTAGGCACCACGGCCATCTCCGGATTGAGCCACGCGCGCTTCGGCAACGTGGACTGGAAAACCGTGGTCCGACTGGGCGTGCCGGGCGGGATCGCCGCCTTATTGGGCGCCACGTTGCTGTCGAATATCTCCACCGCGGCGGCCGCGCCGGTGACCGCACTCATCTTGGTGGGCATCGGTGCCAACCTCATTTGGCGTTTCTCCCAACCGCGCCGCCGTGGCTCCGCCTATAAGCGCACCCACTCCACGCCGTTTCTCGCCGGCCTTGGCCTTGTGGGCGGATTCGTCGATTCCACCGGTGGCGGCGGCTGGGGCCCGGTGTCGACTTCAACGCTCATGGCTATCGGCCGCGAGCAGCCGCGTCGCATCGTGGGTACCGTCAACGCCGCTGAGTTCCTAGTGACCTTCGGCGCTACCGCAGGCTTTATTGTCGGGCTCTGGCACGATATCGTCGCCAACTTGGCCGCAGTCATTGCCCTACTCATCGGTGGCGCTATCACCGCGCCCATCGCCGCGTGGCTTATCTCCCGCATCAACCCGGTCCTGCTCGGCGGACTCGTCGGCACGGCCATCGTGGGCCTGAATATCCGCAAAGTCATCGGCGGTGCCGAGACGTACTTTGGCTGGGCAGTGCCTGCAGCAGTTACCTCCGTTGCCATCGCAGTCGTGGTCGCGGCCGGTGTGGCCGCCACCATCCGTGGCGCGCTGCGCACCAGGCGTGCGCGTGCGGCGGAATTGGAAGCCGAAAACGCTGAGGAGGCTGCCCATGCTGATTTCCATGCGCCTGATTATCCGGAGCGCGTCGCCGCCGCCCACCGCGTCCACGGTTCGCGCAAGTCTGGCGTAACCATCGTGCAAGACAAAGCCCCCGAAAGCCCCGCCGCGGACCGCGCGTAACCCTTCCGTCGCGACCTTTGGCCACGTTATCGGGCAGAGCTCGCCTCCGGTGGGCTAGAACGCGGCCATAGGTTGGCCCGGCCACCCAATTCTCGAGAACCCGCTACCTGCTGCCTTCTACAGCCCGGCCACCTCGCCGATGACGTAGACCGCCGGCGCGGAGATCTCGTGCTCGGCCATCGTCTGCGCCAAGGTACCCAAGGTGCAGCGATAGGCGCGCTCGGTAGAAAGCGTGCCTTCTTGGATGATGGCGCAGGGAGTAGAGGAGGAGAGGGAGGCGTCGATTAGCGCACTGGCAATCGCCGGGGCATTTTTCACGCCCATGATGACAGCCAGCGTGGCGCCAGAGCGGGCGAGCGCTGCCCAGTCCACCAAGGACTTCTCATGGCCGGGCGGCAGGTGGCCGGAGACCACCGTGAATCCGTGGACAATGCCGCGCTGGGTTACCGGGATGCCGACGGCCGCGGGAACGGAAATGGCGGAGGTCACGCCCGGAATGACCGTGGCGGGAATTGACGCTTCCGCCAGCGCTTGCACTTCTTCAAAACCGCGCCCAAAGACGAAGGGATCGCCCCCCTTAAGGCGTGCCACCTTGCGGCCGGTACGGGCGTGCTCGATGAGCAGCTCGTTGATCTTTTCCTGCGAGATTGACTTCTTATAGGGGAGCTTAGAGACGTCAATAAGCTCTTTGGAAGTAATATCACACAGCTTATCGAGCTGCGCCGTAGGTCCCAGATGATCGGCAAGAATAACCTCTGCATCCTGCAGGGCGCGCATGCCGCGCACGGTAATAAGGTCCCACGCGCCGGGGCCGCCGCCAATCAGGGTTACGGGATGGATCTGTGCGGAAGTCATAGGACTTCATCTTAGTGGGCGGCCGACTATGCTTGGGCCACATGGATACCGGTAATTATGATGCCGAAACCGTGCGCTTTTTTGATGTGGCGCACGAAGGCGCCCAAATCCGCCTGGTGGCCGGAGAAGTAGAGCGCTGGGGCGAGGCGCTCGGCGGGCTCAATCCCCGCTCGCTGGTCATTATCCCCACCGATGCGATTGCCCGCCAAGCCGCCCACCTGGGAGTTGGCCTAGCCGAGCCGCTGCGGATCCCGATTGTGGTGACCGAATCGCTCCCGCGCTACGTGGGGGCGCTGGACGTGGTGGTGGTCGTCGGCGAGCCCGGCGAGTGCGACTGGGCGTCGCGCGCCCTCATTACTGCCAGCCAGCGCGGGGCCACCACCGTGCTCATCGGGCCGGCCAAGGGTTCGCTGGTGGAGGACTGCCCGGAGGATACGCTCGTCGCCCCTTGCTTGCCGACGGCCGAGGGCAGCTCGCCCGCGCGCAGCATTGCCGCCCTCCATGCGCTGTGCTGCCTGCTCTATCAGGGCCCGACCGCGGTGAAGGAGACCCTCGAGGACCTCGCTGCGGCCGTGGACCGTGAGCTTGCACAGCTTTCTCCCGAGCGCGATGCCACCACCAATCCGGGCCGCCAATTGCGCGAGTTCATTGACGGCGCCCGCATCATCCATTCCTGTGTGCTCGACCCGTACTCTTATTCTGAGCGTCGCGAGCACGTGCAGCTCGATGCCCTCGTGGCCCGCATGGCTGCGACCATCTGGGCCGTACACGGCCTGCCGAGCGCTTATGTGGACCCAGCCGAATTGCGCCGCGCGCTCGACCGGGATTCTGATAGTTCCCCGGCTAATGATCTCTTTTATGACCCCTTCATTGATGGCGATGGCGCCGAGGGTGCTTTGGTACCCTTGAAGGTGGTTTTCTGGGGGCAGGAAGAGGCGAACCTGCCCAACTCGCTTGCAGTCCGCAGCATCGACCCGGAGCCGGGCCTGGGGCACCTTGCCCGCTCACTGCAGCTTATTACGCGGAGTTTTGCCGCGACCGCCTACGAGATTTCTAAAGGATAGAAACACATGCAGCTGTTGCACAGCGCCACCCGCAACTATTCCTGGGGCTCGCGTACCCTTATCCCGCACCTGCAGGGCCAGCCCGATGCCGATAAGCCCGTCGCAGAGCTGTGGTTCGGCGCCCATCCCGGCGACCCTTCCACGGTGGATGGTCGACTGCTCAATGAGGTCATTGCAGAGGATCCGGCAGGGCAGCTAGGCAGCCGCGTATCTGCCGAGTACGGCGAGCGCCTGCCCTTCCTGCTCAAGGTGCTTGCGGCCGAGGAGCCGCTGTCCTTGCAGGCGCACCCGTCAAAGGCGCAGGCAGAAGAGGGCTTTGCCCGCGAAAATGCCGCCGGCATCGAGCTCACCGCGTCTAATCGCAATTACAAGGACGATAATCACAAGCCCGAGCTCATTGTCGCGCTCACGGATTTCTATGCCATGGCCGGCTTCCGCCCCTTGGCGCGCACCCGCGAGCTTTTTGCCGCCCTTGAGTGCCCTGAGCTGGACCACTACGTTGCCATGCTTGACGACGACCCCTCGGCAACCACCGAGTCCGCCAACCTGCGCGTCCTTTTCACCACGTGGATCACCATTCCGGCTGCCAAGCGCAAAGAGCTCATTTCCGCCATTGTTGCCGCCGGCGAGCGCCTGATAGCCGCAGACCCGGCCGATTGGAAGTCCCGCGTCATGTCCACGGTGCTGGATCTCAACCAGCGCTACCCAGGCGATATCGGTGTGCTGGGCGCATTGCTGCTCAACCACATCGAGCTCTCGCCCGGCGAGGCCGTCTACCTAGATGCCGGTCAGCTTCACGCCTATGTCTCTGGCCTCGGCGTGGAGATCATGGCGAACTCCGATAACGTGTTGCGCGGTGGCCTGACGCCTAAGTTCGTGGACGTTCCAGAGCTGGTCAAGGTCTTGACTTACGCCGCTGCCGACGAGCCGCGTGTTCAACAACAAGATAAGTCCGCCCAAGACAATGTCCACGATGCCGCCGCATGGTCCTACCCGGTACCCATCGAGGAATTCCTGCTGGACCGCGTGGAGCTCACCGGTTCGTCTTCTGTGGATCTTGATTACGACGGCCCGACCATCGCCCTGTGTACCGCAGGTTCCGTAACCTTTACCGATGCCGCCGGCCAGACCCTCACCGCGACCCCAGGCCAGGCAGTCTGGCTGCCAGCCTCCGAGGGCCTCGTTACCGCTACTGCGGAATCCGACACCGCGGACCTCTTCGTCGCCCGCGCCTAGGTCGCGTTTATCCCACACAAGCACGCTTCGCTGCCGTCCTTCGGTTTCAAGCGAAGCGTGTTTTAGTCTTCATTACGGCCGCGTTGTGGCCTGCTCCGCACAATTCTTTGCGCACATTGCGGCTGCTTCGTAGCTTCTGCGCTCCAGCGCATGCAAAACAAGCACGTTTCCCCGATTTCCGCCTTCAGAATCGAGGAAACGTGCTTGTTTTGTTCGTTTACGTCGAGAACCGGCTCCGGATTAGCGCGAAGGCGTCGCTTCGCTCGGAGCCTGCTGGGCCGTGGCCGGTGCCTGCTTGGTTGGCACCAGGTCGGTTGGCTCTTGGTTCTGATCGGCGGAAGGTCGCTCTGCAGCGGCTTGGCCGGTGAGCTGTTCTTGCTCCGCCTTCTCGGCCTCGAGTCGCTCCGTGCCGGCTGGTTCTTGGACTGGGGCGTCGGAATCCTTGCCCGAGTTATCTTGCACGGCAGGCGCCTCAGGTGAGGGCTGCGGAGCGGACGGGGCCGTGGTGGTCGGCGGGGTGGTGCCGCCCTGGTTGTTCTGCGGTGCGCCCGTAGACTGCGAGCCGTTCTGGTTGCTCGGGTAATCGGGAGTCAGACGCTGGTTGCCCTGGCCGGTACCTTGACCACCTTGGGTGATGTTATTGCCTTGCGGGGAGGTGCCCCGCGGGGAGATATTCTCCGGGCGGTATACCTTGGTGGGCTGGGTTGCTGCCTGTGGGCGCACGATCGCATTAGGGGCGAGAAACGGATCGTTGTTGTGAGGCTGCTGGTGCTTGGCATCACCGGACGAGGAGGTGGAACTCGTAGCATGCGTGGAGTGCTGCTTTGAAGGGGAACGGTCCGTGGAAGAAGTGGTGGTCTCCTCGGCTGCGGTGTGGGTCGGGGAGACGGAGGTGGTCGCGGATTGATCCGCGGCATTGGAATAGTTGGCGCTCGGCGAGCTCATACGCCAGACGGCGACTCCGACGACGGCCGCGGCGATCAGTCCGGCCACAATGAACACGTAGACGCGGCGCGAATCTGGCTTCATCGTGGCTGTCCTTTCTATGAGGCGGGCCGTTACAGCCCAAGGGGGAGGGCGATACAGTGCCCCGGTAACAAGTTGGTAACGAGACTATCATGTTTGGGAAACAGTGCGACGGCATCGCAATTCTGTGATAGGTAAACAAAAAGGCAGTTCGCGGGCGTAGAAGGCCATGCAAACCTTTTCATCGTCTGCTTTCTTTCGCCAAGAAAGCGTGTATAAATGGCGCTGAAAGCACCGAAGGAGTCAAAAAGTGAGTACTTGGGACGAAAATATTTTCAGCACGGACCTCAACGTCGATTTCTTGGACGAGATGGCAAACCTCGATGAAGAAGGGGTAATTCGCGCCGTCGAGGATGCCTGCGAGGTCGCGCACAGCAAGCCAAAGCTCAGTGAAGAAGAGGAGCAGAATGCTCAAGCGGCGGCCACCATTGCTGCCATTTGGGCTGGTGCGCCCTTCAGCGCGGGCGAAGTTGTCGAAGACTACCCCTATATTAGGGAACTGGTGGGCTCTGGCAGCGAGACCTTGACGGAAAATGCCCTCGAGGTGCTCGAAAACGTCGAGGAAGAGTATGACCTCGAGCCTTTCATTGAGGCCCTGTCCTAAGTCGTACCTGCCGCCCGCGGCAGCGGTCGCGCGACAGCGGCCCCGCGGGAGAAATAACAGAAGGGAAGATAGCCCACACCTATGCTGATCAGCATTGAAGGAATCGACGGTGCCGGTAAAAATACGTTGGTCTCCGCACTCAAGGAGTCGTTGGACCGGCCCGTAGAGGTTATTGCCTTTCCGCGCTATGCAGATTCGATTCACGCGCAGCTAGCGCAGAAGGCACTCTATGGAAAGATGGGCGACCTCACGGATTCGGCTTATGCCATGGCGACGCTATTCGCGTTGGATCGCTATGGGGTCAGGGACCAGCTGCAGCGCGCCAAGGAATCCGACACTGTGGTGCTCCTGGATCGTTACGTGGCCTCCAATGCGGCGTATTCGGCGGCGCGGCTCGAAGACGATGGGGTGATGGAGTGGGTGCACGATCTGGAATTTGGCACCCTCAGCCTGCCGCAGGCGGACCTGCAGGTGTATTTGGATACGGCGGTAGAGGTGGCGTCGGAAAGAGCGCAGGCACGAGCCCAAGCGGACGCCAGCCGGGAACGCGACCGCTACGAGCGCGATGGCGGGTTGCAAGAACGCACCGCCGCGGCCTACCGGCGCCTAGCAAATGCGGGCTGGGGTGGACGCTGGATCGCTACCGCCGATGCGGATACTATTATTTCAGCGATAAAAGACCTTGTAGGAGAATAAAACGTGGCGCCCAAGATTTTGGTTGTCGATGACGATCCGGCTATCTCAGAGATGCTGACCATTGTGCTCGAGTCCGAGGGGCTCAAGCCCATTCCGGTCATGGACGGCAATGACGCCGTGCCTGCCTTTGAGCAGCACGAGCCGGATCTCATCCTGCTGGACCTCATGCTTCCGGGCATGAACGGCGTAGATATTTGCCGTGCCATCCGCCGTGAATCCTCCGTGCCCATCGTTATGCTGACCGCCAAGACCGATACGGTTGATGTGGTACTCGGCCTTGAATCCGGCGCGGATGATTACATCACCAAGCCATTCAAGCCCAAGGAGCTCATCGCCCGAATCCGTGCGCGCCTGCGTCGCACCGATTCTGCGGAATCTGAAATTCTGGAGGTTGCGGACCTTGTCATTGATGTGCCGGAGCATACCGTGCGCCGCACCGATGGCACCGAGCTGAACCTGACCCCGCTGGAATTCGACCTGCTGCTGGAAATGGCACGCCGCCCCGGCCAGGTACACACGCGTGAATCGCTGTTGGAATCCGTGTGGGGCTATCGCAATGCTTCTGATACACGCTTGGTAAACGTGCACGTCCAGCGCCTACGTGCCAAGATCGAGCACGATCCGGAAGACCCGCAGATTGTGCTGACCGTGCGCGGCGTGGGGTATAAGACCGGCAAGGCCGGCGCCGGGGAGTAAGGATCATCGGCATCATTGAGCGGCTAAGGCGCATTCGAGACGCCTTCATTACAACGTGGCGCACCTCTTTGCAGGCGCGCGTCATTGGCATGATCTTGGTCGCTTCCTCGGTGGTCATGATCATCTTGGCCTATGCGTTGGTGTCCGTGCTCACCCAGCGCCTGGTCAGCCAGAAAGAAGACGTGGCCCAACAGGAGCTGGAGCGCGCCCGCACGGCCGTGGAACAGCAGATCGATGCCACCAGTTCTGCTAACTCCGTCCAGGTACGTATTAACTCTGCGCGTGCTGCGTTGGGCCAGCTCTCCGCCCAGCCGGGCGATACCCAGACGGTTTATGAGCCAGTCATCGTGGTGGAAAACCAGGATGGCTCTGTTACCACTTCGCCCGAGGATTTCCCGGTGCCGGATCAGCTGCGGGAGATGGTGGATCAAGGCCAGATTGCGCAGCAGTATGTCCCGGCGCCGCGCGAAAATGGCGAATACTACAACGCCCTGCTCGTAGGCACGCCTACCGATACCGATATTCCCCATACCCAGGTCTACCTGGCGCTGTCCATGGAATCGGAAGAATCCACCATGGCGTTGATGCGCGGCCTGCTCTCAGCGGCCGGCGTAGTGGTCGTGGTGTTGCTGGTGGGCATTGCCTGGCTGGCCACCCAGCAGGTTATTACGCCGATTCGCTCGGCCTCTCGAATTGCACAGCGCTTGGCGGCGGGGCATTTGAAGGAGCGCATGGCCGTCGATAGCGATGATGAAATGGGTCGCTTGGCCGCGTCCTTCAATAACATGGCCGATAAGCTGTCCTCCCAAATTGCGCAGCTGGAGGAGTACGGCGATTTGCAGCGGCAGTTTACTTCTGACGTCTCCCATGAGCTGCGCACCCCATTGACCACCGTGCGCATGGCCGCGGACATGATTGAGGCTGAGAGCGATAGCCTGCCGTACGGCGCCCAGCGCGCTTCCCGCTTGATGTCGAGCGAACTCGACCGCTTCGAGGAATTGCTCGCGGACTTGCTGGAGATTTCTCGCCACGATGCCGGTGTGGCGGATTTGTCTACGGCAGCCATTGATCTGCGCTCGTGTGTGGAGGCCGCCTACGGGCAGGTGGAGCATTTGGCCCGCGAGCTTGACGTGGAGGTCCAGCTCAACCTGCCGGAGGAGCGCATCGGAGTCGAGGCCGATTCCCGCCGCCTTGAGCGCATCTTGCGCAACCTTCTGGCCAATGCCATTGACCACTCGGAGGGCAATCCAGTGGCGGTGGACGTCGCAGCCACGGACACTGCGGTGGGCGTTACCGTTACGGACCACGGCGTGGGCTTAAAACCTGGCCAGGAAGAGCTGGTATTCAACCGCTTCTGGCGTGCGGATTCCTCCCGCAAACGCCATTCTGGCGGCACCGGTTTGGGCCTGGCTATCGCCCGCGAGGATGCCGTTTTGCACGGCGGCACGCTAGATGCCACCGGCTACGAGGGATTTGGTTCTCGCTTCCGCCTCATTATTCCACGCACCCCGAATACCGAGGTGGGCGAGGCTCCTATCGCTGTGGAGATTCCCGGCGCACCCGTCACCAGCACTGCGGATGGTAGTGAGCTGCCGGAATCTCGACCAGAACCCGATGCTGAAGCTACAGAAGCACAGGATACTGGCGCCGCCGAGCCGGACGCTGGGCCTGCCTCTGCAACGCCGGCTATTTCATCGGGCATGAGCTCGCCGCACGTCGAGAAGAGTGACAGGGGCACTGATGGTGAGACGGAGGGCGATGGCATCCTCTGGCCTTCGGAACGCGAACTTAACCGCGGCGCGGCCGCCCCGGACAGGCGCGCCTATAAGGCCCCGGACTTTGAGGGCAGGAGGAAATAAGCGTGTTGAGAGCGAAGTATCGCAAGACCGCAGTTGTTGGCACCGCAGCGGCCGTGCTTTTTGTCAGCGGTTGTTCCACCCTGCCGAATAACACAGGTCCGCAAGTAGTCGGTACCTACCAGCAGCAACCGGATGGCCCGGAAGAAGTCATTGCACCGCAACCCGGCGATGACCCGGACTTGACATTGCGCGATTTCTACCAGGCTTCCGCCGTGCCGGGAAACGACCATGAGGTCGCGCGCGGCTTTCTGACGGATAACGCCCGGGAAGCCTGGGACGCCAGCGGCGATGTGATGGTGGTCGATAGCCTGGACATCGTTACCGCGCCCGCTAGTAAGCAAAGCTCGAGGGATAATGAGCGCGCCTTCACGGTGCGCGGCACCATCATCGGCCGCCTTAAATCCGGCGGTGCGTACGTGCCGGAAAATGAGGGCTACGAGGCCGTCATCTACATGAAGAAGCAAGACGATAGGTGGCGCGTCGATGGCTTGCCGGCAGGGGTAGTAATGGAGCGCAATGAAATGCGCAATCACTACACCCCACAATCGCTGTACTTCTTTAAGCAGAGCAACGATGTGCTGGTTCCAGACCGCCGCTGGCTGTACAAGGGCGGCGAACAATCGGAGTCGACGCTCCTTACGCTGTTGATGGAGGGACCTTCATCTAGCATTGCTCCCGCTACCCGCCGGGCAGCGGGGGAGAATGTCACCTTCGCCGGCTACGATCGCGAACAGGGCTACCAATTCGAGGGCCTTGCTGACCTAGACGCCCAAGATCGCACCCTCTTTGCAGCCCAGCTAGTGTGGACGCTCACGGAAGCCGGCCATACCGGCCCCTTTAAGGTCAAAGCCGATGGCGGTGACTTGGTGGAGGGCATGGATAGCCTCAGCGTGGATGACTTCGCGGACTATAACCCGGAGGAAAGCAGCACCTCTTTGTCTAAGCTCTACGCCCTTAATGAGGGTAACCTGCTCGAGGTGGACGATGGTGTGGCTGAGCACGTGAAATCCACGCTGGGCAGCAGCGGTGACGTGCAATCCGTAGATGTTGCCGATAGCGGTCTCGTTGCGGCAGTGCGCCGCAAATCCAATAATGACTTCTCGCTGCAGATAGGCGAGCTTGACGGCCAACTGCAGGATTCGGTGGAGGGCCCCACACTGGCACGGCCGACCTTCGAGTACAACGGGCAAGCCGCCTGGACCGTGGTCGATGGCGATCGCATCGTGCGCGTGGTGCGCTCCAAGACCACCGGCCGCATCTCCGAATCCGAGGTGGATGCCCGCAGCATCGACGATATTGAGGGCGAAATCTCCGTCATTCGCTTGTCCCATAGCGGTGCGCGTGTGGCCATGATTATTGATGGCCACGTGTATATCGCGGCCGTTGCTCAATCCAGCAGCGGTGATAAGCGCATCGTCAACGCCCGCGAGGTAGGTCCCGAGGTATCCGGCTCGGCACTTTCGCTGGACTGGAATGCGGATGGCTCGCTCATCGTTGGCACTTCCTCGAGCCAGTCGCCCGTATGGCGCATCGAGCAGGATGGTTCCTCGGCTTCGACCATGCCTACCGGCAATATCACCGCCCCTGTGGTGGCCGTGGCAACCTCGCCTACCAAGCTCTTTATTACTGATTCGCACGCCATGCTTGAGCTTCCTTCCACCGTCATGGACGAAACCAACTGGCGCGAGGTCTCCGGCCTGCAGGGTCGGCGTTCTTCCCCTATCGTTTCTAATTAGCCGCCAGAGGGCCTGCGCGGCTGGGGAGAGGCGAGTATGAGCTTGGGGGAGCTTATTTTTCCGCGTGCCTGCGCTGGCTGCGGCGCGCCGGGTGAGGTTTTGTGCCCACAGTGCAGAGATCACTTGCGGCAGCCGCCCTACATGGTCGCACGACCCCGGCCGCTGGGCGCGCCTGTCTATGCCCTCGGTCCCTATTCCGATATTCGCCGCCGCATCATTATTGGCATGAAGGAGCGAGGCAATCGTCCGGTTCGCGAGTATGTGGGCGCCGTCTTCGCGGCCGGGCTGGCTCATCTGAGAGCCCGCGGCGATATCCCGCGCGAGTTCACCCTCGTGCCCGCACCTACTCGGCCGCGTTCGGCGCGGGCACGCGGGGGCGATCCGGTGGCCGCTGTGTGTCATGCCGCGGCGCAGCACCAGCGCGTGGGCGTGTGCGCGGCGCTTACTATGGGCCAGTCCACCGCGGACCAGTCCGAGCTCAATGCCCAGGATAGGTGGGCAAACCTGCAGGGCCGAGTCCGCGTGCGCGCCCCAATTGCGCAGGTCCCTGCATTGCTTGCCGACGACGTCATTACCACCGGGGCCACCCTCGCCGCGAGCATCGCCGCCCTGCAGGCCGCGGGTGTAGAAGTCTGCGGGGCATTGGTCTTTGCGGATGCCTAGATAGGGCCGGTACCTACCCTCGAGGTGGGGGAGCGGACTGAAAATCCTCCCTCTCAGGTCATAACCAGTGCTATCATGAGGAGTATCACAGAGAGATAGTTACTGTGATTGATTCTAGTCCCACTACTCAAGGGAGGCATCTCAATGTCCCAGCCAAACAAAGCTCAGGTAACGATTACGGGCCGCAACGTCGAGGTCCCCGAACACTTCCAGGAGCGAGTTAATGACAAGCTGGCCAAGATTGAACGCCTTGACCCCACCCTGACCTTCTTCCACGTGGAGCTACAGCACGAACCAAACCCGCGCCGTGACTCCGAAGCGGAGCGAATTCAGATCACCGCTACCGGTAAGGGTCACATTGCCCGCGCCGAAGCCAAGGAAGATTCCTTCTACGCAGCGCTCGAAACCGCCTTGGGCAAGATGGAGCGCTCCCTGCGCAAGGTGAAGGTGCGCCGCGAAAACGTCAAGAGCGGTCACCGCGCGCAGAAGGGTACCGGCGAGATTGCCGCTGAGATGGTTGCGCAGGCCGAGGCTGAGCGCGCCAAGGAAGAGCGCTACGTTGACCCCTATGCTGAGACAGTGGAGGACGTTCGACCAGGCCAGATCGTGCGTACCAAGGAGCACCCGGCTACCCCGATGAGCGTGGATGATGCCTTGAGCGAGATGGAGCTGGTGGGCCACGACTTCTTCCTCTTTATTAATGAGGAGAACAATAAGCCGTCCGTGGTCTATCGCCGCCACGCCTACGACTACGGCATTATCTCCCTATCGGAAGACGCTGAAGCTTAAAGAAGCTTCTACTTCTCTTAGCCAATGACCCTGCTGCGTGTATGCAGCAGGGTCGAATTTGTGGTTAGGGGAGGGGTGCCGGCAAGCAGGTTCCGGGGGATATACAGGCTGAACGGAGGCTGTGCGCCTGCCCTATGTGCTAGGCGGGAGATGCTTTGTGAAAGCGAGTGAGTACAATAGCGACGAGTTAACTTTATTGTCGCGACTAGAAGGACTAACTAACCGTGTTTGGACTTTCCAAGCTGCTGCGCGCGGGCGAGGGCCGTACGGTCAAGCGCCTGGGCAAAATGGCAGACGATGTAATTGCCCTTGAGGATAAGTACGCGGAGCTTTCGGACGACGAGCTTAAGGCAAAGACCGACGAGTTTAAGACTCGCCTGCGAGACGGCGAAGAGATGAATGACATCTTGCTTGATGCCTTTGCCACCGTCCGTGAGGCTGCCTGGCGCGTCCTCGATCAGAAGCACTACCGCGTGCAGATCATGGGCGGTGCGGCCCTGCACTTCGGCAACGTCGCCGAGATGCGCACCGGTGAGGGCAAGACCCTGACCTCGCTGCTGCCGGCCTACCTCAATGCCCTTGATGGCAAGGGCGTCCACATCGTGACCGTTAACGATTACTTGGCAAAGCGCGACGCCGAGATGATGGGCCGTGTCCACCGCTGGCTTGGTCTGTCCGTGGGCGTCATCCTGTCGGAGATGCGCCCGCCAGAGCGTAAGGCTGCCTACGATTGCGACATTACCTACGGCACCAATAATGAGCTGGGCTTTGACTACCTGCGCGATAACATGGTCCGTTCCCTCAATGATGTGGTGCAGCGCGGCCATAACTTCTGCATCGTGGACGAGGTTGACTCGATCCTTATCGATGAAGCCCGTACCCCGCTCATCATCTCCGGCCCGGTAGATGGTTCCTCCCAGTTCTACAGCGTCTTCGCTCAGCTGGCCCCGCGCATGCGCGAGGGTATCCACTACGAGGTGGACCACAAGAAGCGCACCATCGGCGTGCTGGAAGAGGGCGTGGAATACGTCGAGGATCAGCTCGGCATCGATAACCTCTACGCTCCCGAGCACTCCCAGCTGGTGTCCTACCTGAACAACGCCCTGAAGGCCAAGGAGCTGTTCACCCGCGACAAGGACTACATCGTTCGCAATGGCGAAGTCATGATCGTGGACGGCTTCACCGGCCGTGTGCTGGCCGGCCGCCGCTACAACGAGGGTATGCACCAGGCCATTGAGGCCAAGGAGCAGGTGGAGATCAAAAACGAGAACCAGACCCTGGCTACTGTTACCCTGCAGAACTACTTCCGCCTGTACGAGAAGATCTCCGGCATGACCGGTACGGCAGAAACCGAGGCTGCCGAGCTGCACTCCATCTATGACCTGGATGTGGTGCCGATTCCTACCAATAAGCCGAATCAGCGTGCCGATCACTCTGACCGCATCTACAAGACGCAGGAAGCTAAGTTCGCCGCCGTGGTGGACGACATTGCCGAGCACGTCGAGTCCGGCCAGCCGGTTCTGGTTGGTACCACCTCCGTGGAGCGCTCCGAGTACCTGTCCCAGCTGTTGTCTAAGCGCGGCATCAAGCACAACGTGCTCAATGCTAAGCACCATGAGGAAGAGGGCCAGATCATCGCCCGTGCGGGCCGCCCCGGCACCGTCACCGTGGCTACCAATATGGCCGGCCGTGGTACCGATATCGTGCTCGGTGGCAACCCCGAGGTCATCCTCGATGAGAAGCTGCGCGAGCGCGGCCTCGATCCATTCGAGGATGAAGAGAAGTACCAGGAGGCCTGGGAAGCAGAAATCGACTCCGAGAGGGAGCGCTCCAAGAAGCTGGGTGACCAGGTGCGCGAGGCCGGCGGCCTCTACGTCCTGGGTACCGAGCGTCACGAGTCCCGCCGCATTGATAACCAGCTGCGTGGTCGTACCGGCCGCCAGGGTGACCCGGGTGAGACCCGCTTCTACCTGTCCATGCGCGATGAATTGATGGTGCGCTTCGTGGGCCAGTCCATGGAGAACATGATGAACCGTCTCAATGTTCCGGACGATGTCCCCATCGAGGCCAAGATGGTCTCCAACTCCATCAAGGGCGCCCAAGCGCAGGTGGAGAACCAGAACTTTGAGATGCGTAAAAACGTCCTTAAGTACGACGAGGTGCTCAACGAGCAGCGCAAGGTGGTCTACGCTACCCGCCACGACATTCTGGATGCCGGCGATATTCAGGACAATATTCGCGGCATGATCGATGACACCGTGTCCGCTTATGTCGCTGGCGCTACCGCCACCGGCTACGTGGAAGACTGGGATTTGGACGCGCTGTGGAATGCGTTGGATTCCCTCTACGGCCCCACCATTTCCCATGAGGAACTGGTGGAAGGCTCCGAATATGGTTCCCCGGGCGAGCTTTCTGCCGAGCAGCTTCGCGACGCCTTGGTACAGGACGCCAATAATGAGTACGACAAGCTTGAAGAGTCTGTGACCGCTATTGGCGGCGAGCAGCAGATGCGCAATACCGAGCGCATGGTCATCCTGCCGATTATTGACCAGAAGTGGCGCGAGCACCTCTATGAGATGGACTACCTCAAGGAGGGCATCGGCCTGCGCGCGATGGCGCAGCGCGACCCGCTGGTGGAGTACCAGAAGGAGGGCGGCGAGATGTTCAACGCTATGAACGATGGCGTGAAGGAAGAGACCGTCCGCCAGCTGTTTATGCTGCGCAAGCAGTTCAAGCAGCAGGAAGAGGAGCAGGCCGGCGAATCCGCGGCTACCGCTTCCGGCAACGGTGAGGGCACCGTAGAGGCCTAGACCTCCGCGTACTTCCTCCAACCCCGCCCCGCCCCCGCTCGTGATAGTGGGAGCGGGGCGGGTTTCTTTTCAGGAAAAAATGAGTAGAATATAAGAAACCTGTCCATTCTGCTTATTTCCTGTGAGGAGCTCCACTGACGATGCGCCGCCGCTCTTTGCGTCTCGGTATTACGACGCTCCTGTCCGCCACCTTGCTCGGTGGCGCCACGCCGGCCGTGGCCTATGAGATGCAGCGTGATTCTGCCACCTCGTTGCGCATCATTTTGGAGTCGGGCGAAAAAATTGAGCAGGATAACGCAGCCGCGGCCATCCTGGCCATTGCTACCCAGCGCAAGGAAGCATTGGTGGCCGATGGAATTTTGTCCCAGGATAAGGCGGATGCTGCCTTCGAGTACTACTTTGGCAAGGCCCGGCTCAATACAGCGCGCACCGATGGCAATATTTATTCCACGCCGCTGGATTTCCCGTGGGAGCCAGAGGAGCGGACGGAATCCCTAGACGGCAAGCAGTACACCGAAGCGGCAGTACTGGATTACCTCGACATGCTGGGCGCCAATTATGCCCAAGCGGTGATTCGCGCCGAGCTGGGCGAGTTTACCAAGGACTTGCCGCGAACCTCTACCGGCAACGCAACGCCCTCTCGAGGTGCCCAGCTGCCGGACATCGGGGAGACAGGCTCCGCCTTCCCAGATGAGTTTCCGGCCTATGCGGCGGCGCTGCGCGATATTGTCACCATTACCAAGCAGGTCAATGCGCCCCTGGAGCAGGCCGCCGCGTCGCACCATGCTGTGGGAACCGTGTCCACGGATGCGACGGCGAACGAGCCTTCCGGTCTATCCGCCTTTGAAGGCGGCCTCCTAGCCACTGGTTTAGCGGCGCTGACCAGCGCGGCCGGATTCGGATGGTCCGCGCTCAACTGGTCCGAAATCCTTTCTCACCTGGGTCAGTTCTTTTCCTAGGCGCCAAGCCCAGCCCACTGGGCTAGAGCAAGCGGAATGACGTTAAACCGGTGGGGCTCGCCGAGCCAGTAAATGCATGCTGCTGCTGGCCTATGTAGGCGGAGCCAAAGTACTCGCCATTGGGACGCGCGTGCAGGCTGGTCAATTGCAGTTTGTCCGTGGCGTAGGGGCTTGTGCGCCGGCGGACCCACGAGCCAATGTGCAAGCGGATGGCATCCGAATAGCGCGCGGAATTGAGATGGGCTAGCGGGCGATAGCCGGCGGCTACCTCGAGCGCGAAGACTACCCAGCCTTGGATGCGGTGTTGGGCGGCGACTTCCGCGGACGTCGGCAAGCGGCCATAGCGCACGCGGTGGGGCGCAATGAAGAGTTTGAGGTGCGAGTAGCCGGGGATGGGCTCGTACATGGTGGGGAAGTAGTGCTCCTGTATAAGGGCAGGAGGCGGACGCGTGATAATTGTCTCATGCCCGCCCCAACCCCGCCATTTCTGAGGGTTTCCTGAAAGGGGTGGGCGCGAATGCGCGCGCGGTTCGCTATACTCTCGGGGAGTTAAAGAGAATCGTAACCAAAGGATTTAAGTACATGCGTGGTCTAATCGTTGACTATGTCGGCGTCCTTGACGGCACCGAAGAAGACAACCGCCGCTGGAAGGCGCTGCTGGCCGCCGCCAAGGCAAATGGCGCAGCAACCGCCATCCTGTCCAACGACCCAGGCGGACCAGGCGCGGAGCACATCCGCGAGTGGGAGTACCGCGGCAACGTCGACGCAGTCGTTCTTTCCGGAGAGGTTGGTGCGGAAAAGCCTGAGGCCGCGGCATTCCAAGCGGCCGCGGATGCCCTAGAGCTGCCGCTCAATGACTGCGTCATGATCGATGATTCCATCCTCAACGTGCGCGCCGCCGTGGAATCCGGCATGGTCGGCTTTTTGTACACCAGCTTTGACCGCGTGTCCGTTGAAATCCAGGCAGTCTTCGATATTGAAGGTGAGTTTTAGTGGCTAAAGCCCGCGTTTATATCCCCGCGACCTACGCCATGCTGGCGGAGCTGGAGGAAACCGGCTCCCTGACCGCGCGCTCCGGCTGGGGCTTTATGGTGACCCCTGCACTGCAGGAGTTCTATACCGAGGGCGATGAAGAAGAAATCGCCTACTCAGCTTTCCTCGAGGCCTCTATGGCTTCCATGCGCCTTTTGGCCATCGGCGATGAAGAGAAGTTCCCGCACCGCCGCGTGGTCATCTCAGTAGACCTGGATGATTCTGTCCTCACCCCGCGCTCGGATATGGGCGAGCCGGTGGTAGAGCTCAAGCCGGCGCAGATTAGCAAGGACGACCTAGCGGCCATCCACGTGGATATTGCAGAGTCCGAGGAAACCACCGCAAAGGCCATCGAGGCTATCGATACCGCAGACCTTGGCGATGAGGACGCGGAGCTAGCCGTGGGCGATGCCCTGGATAAGTTCATGGCCTTTTATCACCCCACCGAGCTGCCGTTCCTCGTAGAACTGCTCTAAATACTTAAGGAAGATACTCAAGGAGACAACATGACTCAGCGCTTCAAGAACCTCGCTGCGGCCACCGTTACCGCAGGCGCAGCCCTCAGTGCCGCGCCGGCAGCCCTGGCAGAAACCACCCCAGCTGCGGATGCGGCTGCCGACGTCGTACCCACCACCCCGTGGCTGGCGCTGCTAGAGACCTCGTCCCAGGGCACCTGGGGCCAGATTCTCGATGTAATCTTCGGCATCGTGGATGGCATTTTGGGTGTTATGGCCGATACCGGCTTCCAATTCTAATTTTCCCACTCCACGTTGGTGCGCAGGGCCTCGAGTAGGCCGCGCACCGCATCGCGCCGCCGCGCACTGGCGGTATCAGGGGGGATAAGCGCAGGGTCATCGAGGCCGCATTCTGGATCCGCAGGCGGGCCCATGTGCGTACAACCGCGGGGGCAGTCCTCGATGGCTGCGGCAAGGTCTTCAAAGACGCCTAGCACGTCATCGGCATCCACGTGTGCGAGGCCAAAGGAACGGATGCCTGGAGTATCGATAATCCAGCCGCCGGTGAATGCATCCTCGGCGGGGAGCGGGAGCGCCACCGATTGGGTGGAGGTGTGCCTGCCCTTGCCGACGCCCGATACTTCCCCCGTCTCCCTATCCGCATCCGGTACCAGTCGGTTGACCAGGGTGGATTTACCCACGCCGGAATGTCCGATGAGCGCGGTGACGTGGCCGTCGATGTGGTGGCGCACCGCCTCAAGTCCGTCCTCGACGCCGGCTTCCACCACCGTGACATCGAGATCGGCGAACTCGGCCGCGAAGGGGGCAGGATCCGTGAGATCGGTTTTGGTCAGGCACAGGATGGGGTGGATATTGCCCACAAACGCGGCAATGAGGGCGCGCTCGACAAACCCAGAGCGCGGCGGCGGATCGGCCACGGCGGTGACGATGAGCATCTGGTCCGCATTCGCCACCACGATGCGCTCATAAGGGTCGGTGTCATCGGCCGTGCGCCGGAGGACCGAGGTGCGCTCTTCCAGCTTCACAATGCGCGCTAGGGTGTCCTTCTTGCCGGAGGTATCGCCCACCACGCCCACGCGGTCGCCCACCTCGATGGCGGTGCGTCCCAGCTCGCGGGCGCGCATGGCGGTGACCCGCGGGCCGTCGTCTAGTGCTACGCCCCAGCGCCCGCGGTCCTTGGTGATGACCATGCCGAACTTAGCATTTTTGTGCTTGGGGCGGTCCTTAGTGCGCGGCCGTGAGCCCTTGCCGGGGCGCACGCGCACGTCGGATTCATCGAAAGAGCCGAAACGCCTAGCCATTGCTCTCCTGTTGCTCGGGGTCCACCATTGTCTCCCACATGCGGTCGAAGCCGGGCAGGGTCTTCGCGGTGGTGGCAATGTCTTCTACCTCTACGCCCGGTACCCGCAGGCCGATAATCGCGCCCGCGGTGGCCATGCGGTGATCCGCGTAGCACGGCCACTCTCCGCCGTGGAGAGGGGCGGGGTCGATGTGTAGGCCGTCGGTAAGCTCGGTGACCTTGCCACCGAGGGCGTTGATATTATCCGCCAGCGCCTTCAAACGGTCGGTCTCGTGGCCGCGCAGGTGCGCTATGCCGGTAAGGGTAGAGGGAGTGTCTGCTAGGGCGCACAACGCCGCGACGGTAGGGGTGAGCTCGCCAGTATCGCCCATGTTGCGCTCGATGCCCTGCAGCGCGCCGTCTTTGGCGCCCTTGGCAGTGACAAAGCCCGGCTCTTGGGTGACCATGACGCCCATATCCACCAAAATATGGCGAATGGCGTCGCCCGGCTGGGTGGTATTGGCAGGCCAGCGTTTGATGGTCACGCGGCCGCCGGTGACGGCAGCGGCGGCAAGGAAGGGCGTGGCATTGGATAGATCCGGCTCGATGGTCCACTCTCGGCCTGCGATCGGACCGGGGTGCACGGTCCAGGTATTCTCGCCGGAATCCACGCGTACGCCGGCTTGGCGTAGCATGCCTACGGTCATCTCCACGTGCGGCATGGAGGGCAGGGGAGCGCCTTTGTGGGTGACGGTAATGCCTCTTTTAAAGCGCGCACCGGCCAGCAGGAGTCCGGAGACGAACTGCGAGGATCCAGAGGCGTCGATAGTGACCTCGCCGCCTTCCGGCACTCTGTGCGAGCGCACGCTAAAAGGCAGGCTATCGCCGTCCACCTCGACGCCGAGCTGGCGCAGTGCATCCAGGGTGGTGGACATGGGGCGGGCGTAGGCCTGCTCGTCGCCGTCGACAAGCACGGCGCCATCCGCTAGGGCCGCAACCGGCGGGATAAAGCGCATGACCGTGCCGGCCAGGCCGCAGTCCACCGTGGCACCCTTAAGCGGGCCTGGGGTGACGTGGATATCCTCGCCCTCGTGCTCGAAGCGCACGCCCATAGATTCTAGGGCCTTTTCCATCAGCTGCGAATCGCGTGAGACGAGCGGCGCGCGCAGGGTAGAAGGGCCATCGGCCAACGCCGCCAGAATGAAAGCGCGGTTGGTAATAGACTTCGAGCCCGGCACGTGCTGGGCCCACGTAATGGGGCCTGCCGCTTGCGGGGCGGACCAAGGTTGAGACATATCGTCCATAATAGAGGGCATGTGCGGAAGATTCGTTCTTTTTACCGAGTCCCTTCTCGATGAAGTGGGCGCGCTGCCCGGAATTACTGAGGTCCATGCCCCACAAGGCACCCCAGGCCCGCGCTACAATATTGCGCCCACCCAGCCGGTGGCGATGGTGCGCGTGCGCGAAAGTCTCGCCCAAGTCGACCCTGCGCGGTGGGCACTGCTGCCGCACTGGAAGAAGGACTTGGACGGCCCGCCGCTGTTTAACGCCCGGGCGGAAACGGTGGCCACCAAACCCTCCTTCCGGCATGCCTTTAAAGGGCAGCGCTGCCTTATCCCCATGAACGGCTACTACGAATGGCACCAGGAAGCAGGCGGCAAGCAGCCCTATTTCGTCCGCGCGGAAGAGGGCCTGTTGTGGGCGGCAGGCCTGTGGGACACCGGCCTAGACCGCCTGTCTGCCACGATTGTCACCACTGCAGCTACGGAAGAAATGGAGTGGCTGCACCACCGCCTGCCACGCTTCTTGGCGGCCGAAGAAATGCGTACCTGGCTGGAGGGTAGCCCCGAAGAAGCCGCTGAGCTGCTCTTGCCGACGCCCCTGCGTGGCTTCCACACCCACCCCGCCGACAAGGCTGTGGGCAGCGTATCCAACGATTATCCGGAGCTACTCGGCGAGTAGATCGGCAAAGCTGGCAGAGCACAGCTTTGCAAGATCTTCCGCATTGAGCTCGATATCCAGCCCGCGGCGCCCGCCGGAAATAAAGACGGTATCGAAAAGCACGGCGGTTTCCTCAATGACCGTGGGCAGCGCGTTCTTCTGGCCCAGCGGGGAAATGCCGCCGGGAATATATCCGGATGACTTGGACGCGTCGTGCGGATCCGCCATGGCGGCCTTAGAAACGCCGTGGGCGGCCGCGGCTTTCTTGAGGCTCAGGTGGTGGGTGGTAGGGATTACGCACACCGCCAACTTCCGCTTGGGTCCTTTGCCTGCCGTTAAATCGATGACCAGGGTTTTGAGTACGCGTTCCGGCTCTACCTCGAGGGCCGCCGCGGCGTGATCGCCGAAGTGCTCCTTGCCCGCCTCAAAGGTGTACACATGGTGGTCTACGCCGGCGTCTTCCACGACTTTGAGCGCTGGGGTGGCTGCATGCGGGGACTTTTTAGACATGACTGGGATTCTAACGTTACGCGTTAGGATAGAAATTGTGTCTAAAGAAACAATCAGCGAAAAGGAGCTGCAGCGCCGCTTCGAAGCGGAAGCGCTGCCCCTGCTAGACCAGCTCTACGGCGGTGCCCTGCGCATGACGCGCAACCCGCAAGATGCTGAGGACCTCGTGCAGGAGACCTACCTCAAGGCCTATAAGTCCTTTCGTTCCTTCAAGCAAGGTACAAACCTTAAGGCTTGGCTGTATCGCATCATGACCAATAACTACATCAACTCCTACCGCAAGGCGAAGCGCCGGCCCACGGAGTCCTCGGCCGATGACCTGAGCGATTTTCAGCTCTATACCACTGCGGGACACGATTCCACTGGCCTGGAATCCGCCGAGGTAGCTGCGCTTAAGGACATGCCAAACGCCACCATTTCAGAGGCCATGAATGACCTGCCCGATGACTACCGGATGGTGGTGTACTACGCGGATGTAGAGGGCTTGGCGTATAAAGAAATTGCAGAAATCATGGATACTCCGCTGGGCACGGTGATGTCCCGGTTGCACCGGGGAAGAAAATTGCTCCGGAAAGCGTTGAAAGACGTGGCACGAGAACAAGGCATTGGATTAGAACACCCAGACATGGAGGAGAAGTAATGGACCGCGCAACGGAACACAACTGTGGTGCGTGTAGCTCCCCAGAGGTACAGGCCCTCCTGTGCGAGCTTCTCGATGAATCGACCACCTATGCCCGCGCACTCGCTATCCGCGAGCACATCGCCCAGTGCGATTTCTGTCAGCAGCGCCTCGAGAGCGAGGAGATTATCCGCTCCCTGGTGCGCAACTGCTGTAACCGCCAGGCCAAGGCGCCGCAGGCACTGCGCCGCCGCATTTCTGTAGAGATCACCCGCATCGACACGGCGTGGTAGGCACTGTTGCTCACCCGCTGTGGTGGGGTCTGGTCTCATGATCTTCCAACTTTTTGCTTGAGTCCATACTGATCGGGCTGAATTGAGGGCGGAAGGGCCGAATTGAGACCCCAATGCGTTCAATTCGGCCCGATCACATTGGACTTAAGGCACGGAGAGGTCAAGCGGGGAGTTAGGAGACGACATCGATTTGCGTCTGACATAGCAAAAGCCCGGTTCTACGGTCGAGGTGACCGAGAGAACCGGGCTTTGAGTAATGCTGTGCGTTATGCGCCAGGACGCTTGCCGTGATTAGCGGACTTCTTGCGGCGATCCTTGCGCTTGCGACCACGCTTGCTCATTGCGCACTCCTTCGTTGAGGGTATCTGAACTTTATTCAACTGTAGCGGCTAAGGGCGCCGAAACGAAAATTGGGGGCCGGTTCTTAAGCGGAAACGCGGGCGCGGCCACGGCCGCGGTTACGGCGACGCTTGAGGGCGCGGCGCTCCTCTTCAGACAGGCCGCCCCAGACACCGGCGTCCAGGCCGGATTCCAGCGCCCACTTCAGGCAGGAAGAGGCAACAGGGCAGCGGTTGCAGACCAGCTTGGCCTTAGCGATTTGGGTAAGTGCAGGACCAGAATTGCCTACTGGGAAGAACAGCTCGGGGTCTTCGTCGCGGCAAACAGCTTCGTGGCGCCAATCCATGATTGATATCTCCTAACAAAAATTCGACAGCAGTAAGCACCAGCACTTTTCATGCAAATGAAAAGCAACCAATGCCAAGGGTGGGTGGTTGTGTGAACTGGTCTGCGTGCAGTGGGGCCCGGTCTCGAGGTCGGGCCAGCGTCGCCGCCGCCAATGGTTCACATTGTGGTTACTTGAAGTTTCCTTCAAGTTAAGAAGAGGTTTACATCCTCTTTCTTTTTGCTACCCCAGAATCATGACATGTTTACTCAGGCTCCGCTAGGGGTAGAGGCGAAATTGTGGTCAACCTCACGTGAATGAAACTAGTGTGGGGGTCATTTAGCGCGACGTATGAGTTGAAAGAAGCCTGTGAGAAACGCGCTGAACTGGCGTATTGTCCAAAAATCATTGAGTGCGGTGACTGAGGAAGCGTCAAATCTACCCGGCTAACCCCTGCCCCCGCGAAACCTGAGTGGCGCACAAGGAAATGGCGTTGACCGGTGAGTAGACTGTGGGTTTGTGTCTAAGCAGAAGAAAAAGCAGGTAAACAAAAAGCAAAGAGCGGCCTCGGCGCAGCCGGCGCGTGAGGTGAAGACCCAGCAGGGCGCGCCACAGCCGGTCCTCGTGGCCGCTGCGCTCGCCGTGGTTCAGTCCATCGCCGTCATCTGCTTCGGTATCTTCCTGATCGTGCGCGAGGTGACCGGCGCAGAAAATGGTTCCATAGTGTCGGACTCGGGCTCCGGAAGCTTTGTGGGGCTAGGCACCGCACTATTTATCTTTATTGTCTTTGGTTTTGTCATCGTCGGTGCTTGGGCCATGGTCAAGGGTAAGCGCTGGGGTAGGGGAGCCATTATCCTAGTCGAGCTCATCTTGGCAGCGAGCTCCTTCCAGATGTTTAGCGGTGGAGCGCCGCTACTTGGCGCAGTCACTTTGGTAAGCGCCGCAGTAGTCATCTTCCTACTGATGTTCGTCCGTGCTTCTACGGAATGGGCGGCAGCAAACTTCTAAAATTAGCTGCCACGCACACAAGGGCCGCGCCCCGGGAAAACCGGAAGGCGCGGCCCTTTGCGTGTTGCAGGGGGGATTAATCGGCGCTTAGGCCCACGACCTGATCGCTGCGGCTTTCCACGATGGTATCGCCCGCCAAGGTGAGGTAGACGGGGCCGTCGTAGCTGCCGCGATCAACCGGGATGGTCCGCAGCGTCTTGCCGGTAGACCAATCCATGACAGCAATGCCCGCTTGGGTAGGTACCAACATATGCTCATCGACGGCGATAGGGGTGCCGATGGCATCATCTACCACGTGATCCACTGCGAGGTCGCTCGGTTTAAAGAGGTAGAGGCGGGAACCATCGAACCAGGTCATATGGTGCGGCAGATCCGCGGTTGCTGGGGCGAACGGGGTGGTGGCCGCGTCTATGTCTGGAGAAGGCTCCGCCGAAGTAGAGTCCAGCTTTTCGCCCTTATTGCCATAGGACTCGATTGTGGGATGCGGGCCTGGGCGGTAGATAGCGGCGGCCTTTTGTCCCACAGCGATAAGGCGGGCGTCGTCGGTGGCTATGTCCACATCGGCGGCGATATCGGGCTCACGGGAATCATCAGGGGTGGTGTCCTGGAAGCGCAGCCAGGTGGTGCCCGGCTTATCGGGGCAGGACTCGGTCAGTGCCAAATTCTCGGTACGGGTAAGGGCGGAGCTAATCGAGCAGTCCTCGTGCGGTTGCTTGTCCGGCTCCTGCTTTGCCTCCACATCACCGTATTCCACGGTGCGCACCAAATCGGAGCGCCACAAATCGATGCGGTCAGTGGAGACCGTTCCTACCCGGTCATTAGAGGAAACGGGTACTACCTCTTCCGAGTTGACGGCGCTGCGGGTGCTGTCATACTCACCGGTCGCAGCCTCAATTGCCACGGTATCCCCGCAGCCCACGCCGGTTTTATACGACGCCACGATTTTGCCCCACGCAGTAGACAGCGAGCACAGATCCGCGTCCGTGCGCTCATAAGTCCAAGCCTCGGAGCCGTCCGGGTTGGTGGCGGTGAGCGTGTGATCGGCGTGCGTGATGGTCAGGCCGTGCGCCGAAACCGCCCGGTATTGGCCGGGTACTGGTTCGTTGGGGAGGCTGAAGGACTCGTGGAGGGCCTCGGGGACGTCGGCAAGCGCGGGTGCATCCTTATCCCCAGGAACGGCCGCTTGGCTGAGATGCGCTTGATTAATATTGGCGGTAATAGCTGCCCCACCGACCGCGATGGCGCAAACCACGGCAATAATGCCGGTAGCCTTCCAATCGGCGGGGGTCGAGCGCAAAATGGGAGCTTTAGTCATCGGCGGCCTCCTCGCCGGCGCCGGGAGCTGCCGCGGCGTGCGGTGGTACGGGTGGGGGATTTCTCGCGGACAGGCACCTGGCCCACGACCTTGGTCTCAGGGCCGACAGTTTCCTCTACCTCCGCGGGGATGTCTAGGGCCTGGGCCAGCTCCGGGGACGTGGAGAACCACTGCGGCGGATTCGGCTCACCCAAATCCAGCTCATCATTAATAACCTGCCATTTGCCCAGCTCATCATAGCCCACCATGGTGATAGCGGTGCCCGTATGGCCGGCGCGACCCGTGCGGCCAATGCGATGGACAAAGGTCATCGGATCATCCGGGACCTGATAGTTGATGACGTGGGTGACATCATCAACGTCGATGCCGCGGGCGGCAATATCGGTGGCGACCAAGATATCCACCTGGCCGGTGCGGAAGGCATGGAGCGACTTCTCGCGCGACTTTTGCCCCAGATCGCCGTGGACCGCGCCCACGTGGAAGCCGCGCCGGGCAAGATCATCGGCCAACTGAGCGGCCGCGCGCTTGGTGCGAGCGAAGATGATGGTGCGCCCGCGGCCGGAGCCCTGCAGGGCGTGGGCGACGACGGCAACCTTATCCATGCGGTGGGCCTGGAAGGTGACCTTGCGAGTGGAGGAATGGGTGAAATCCTGTTCGCCGGATTCGGCGCGGATATGGATGGGTTTTTCCATAAACCGGCGGGCGAGCGTCAAAATTGCGCCCGGCATCGTGGCGGAAAAGAGCATGGTTTGGTGGGCATTGCCATCGAGTGCCTTGAGGATAGCCTCCACCGAGGGTAAAAAGCCCAAGTCCAGCATCTCGTCGGCCTCATCGAGCACCAAGATAGCCACGCGATCTAGTTGCAGATTGCCGCGCTCGTGGAGATCGATCAATCGGCCAGGCGTGCCAATGATGACATCGACGCCCTTGTTGAGCTTTTTGATCTGTTCCTCATAGGGACGGCCGCCGTAAATGGAGGCAAGGCGCACGGGCAGGTGGGCGGCAGCCACCTGCAGGTCCTCGGTGACCTGCTGGGCAAGCTCGCGGGTGGGGACCACCACGAGGGCGCGCGGGGTGCCATCGAGCTCGTCGATATCGGCGTCATCAAAGACGCGGTCCAAAAGCGGCACGCCAAAACCATAGGTCTTGCCCATGCCAGTGCGCGCTTGGCCAATCAAGTCCTGGCCAGATAGCGCGATGGGCAGGGTTAATTCCTGGATTGCAAAAGTACGCGTGATGCCACGGGAGGCGAGACCATCGCAGATTTCGGCCGCAACGCCGAGTTCCGCGAAGCTCGGTGGCTGGGATTTTATGTCAGACACACCTTGATAGTAGCCGGGATGGTTATAGTGGGGCCATTGACAATAAAACTCTAGTTAGAGGAGGAATCTTCATGGATATCAAGTTTGGCTTCGCGGATACCGCTCGCGAGCTGGTCATTAGCGCTGCAGGTGACCAAGCCGAGCTGACGCAGAAGATCAACAGTGCCCTGGCGGATAACTCCACCCTGGAATTGGAAGATGACAAGGGCCGCAAGTACCTCGTGCGCACTGACCGCGTGGTCTACGTCGAGGTCGGCATTGCAAAGAAGCACGCCGTGGGATTCGCCGGCGCCTAAGGCGAGCGCATAGGGCTGCTGATTCAGCTTTTTTAAATACAAACGGGTAACCTAAGGCCCCATGGAAAAAAGGGAGAATCGCCACGCTCACCGGAGCCAGGGCCATGCGCCGGACCACCCCAATGCGGTGGTCCGGTTTGCGCGTCAATATGGCTGGTGGCGCGTGGTGGCTATCCCCCTCATGATCGCGCTGACCATTTGGTTCATCGTCGATATCGCCACCGCCTCTTCCTCTGAAGAAAAGGAGGAAGCCACTAGCGAGGCTGCCCCAACGAGTACGGAGAAGATGGGCCCTGATCCTGCCGATGCTGCAGCGGTCAAGCGGGAAATCAGCGAGATGCCGCCCGGTGGCTCCTATACCAAGCAGGGCAAGGGCACCTTCCACGAGGTAGGCGAGCCTGGCGCCGTTGCGGGTAAGGGCGGCGAGCAAAAGGTGCGCTATTCCATCGAGGTAGAAGATGGCCTTAACACCGCACCGTATGGAGGCGATGAGTCTTTTGCCGCCATGGTGGAGGCCACCTTGTCTGACCCGCGTGGCTGGACCGCGCAGAAGGACTTTGAGTTCGAGCACGTGGCCGCTGATGCGGAACCGGATACCCGCATCCAGCTGACTTCGCTCGGCACCGCAGCAGAGCGCTGTGGCGAGAAGATTGAAACGGAAACCTCCTGCCACACCACCATTACGGGCGAGTCCACCACCATTATCAACGAGGCCCGCTGGGTGCGCGGCGCCACGCCTTTTGAAGGCGATATGGGCAATTATCGCCAGTACGTCATCAACCATGAGTTGGGTCATGCCATTGGCTATGCGGCCCACCAGCCGTGTGGCGGCCAAGGCAAGCTAGCGCCGGTCATGATGCAGCAGACCTTGGACCTTAACAACAAAGAATTGCACGATCGCAAGCCCAGCGAGGTCTATCCTGATGAGGACGTGACCTGCTCACCAAACCCGTGGCCTTATCCGAATCCGAATAATAAGGATCCCCACCAACCCGAATAGGAGTTAAGGATGCCGCTTCCCCCAGAGCATGTGTTAAGCGCCTTCCACGCGGAAACCGGTGCCACTGGTACCCGCCGCGCGCAGGGCGATCAATTGGGCCCAGTGTGGGATAACGGCATTAAGGTGGGCGACGTGGTCTATTCCCAGGCTGGTCCGTTTGCCGCCTGGTCCGCTAAGGTGCGCGAGCGCCTCAGCGTGCAGGGGGCCCGCGTTTCCCGGCCGGTACTGTCTAGCGATGGTCGGCACACGGCCGCAGGGTGGAAGGCTACCCAGTTTATTCCGGGCCAAGTACGCGGGCGAATTGATGAAACCGCACAGATGGCGTTGCGCCTCGACACGGCTATAGCCGAGGTGCCCCTTCCCAACGGGCAGCGCAGCGATGTCTTTGCACGCGCCGAGCGCGCCGCCTGGGAGGAAACAGGCGAGGCTTATCGGCCAGATCTGCTTGCCGACGTCCCCCTTATCCCCGCCCACACCGCACTTCTCACCACCACGGTTTACCACGGCTCCAACCCGCCGGGCATTGTGGACATTGTGCCGAGCGAATCCCCGCGCCCAGCCGGCTGGACGGCCGCTTTGGTTATTGTGGATGGGCTCATTGGCCAAGCGGTCGATGATGGGATCTGTCAGCGCTTTAGTCATGTACCCGGTATGCCGGAATTGCTGTTGCGCGCGGTGTCGTATCGCCGTTATGTCAATGACCTGCACTCCGCGTCGCGTTCAAACACGCGTTCGCATATTGAACGGGTGGAGCAGCATCTGGTGTCGCGGGCATCTGCCATACTGGAGCGGTGAGTTACGACCCCCATTCCACCGCGCGTGCGGGAGTGATCCTTCCACCGTCCCCGCAGGTGCGCCTCGTTCCCCGTACCCAATCCGCCACGACCCGCAGTTGGCCTGTTGACCTGCCCGAATCCGGTACCTGGAAGGTAACCGGTGCCGCCGGCACCGGTGTGTCCAGCTTCCTTATCGATACCGTCATTCATGCCTTGGATAAAGCCCGGCAGACCGGCGCGGATCCCTCCGGCATCCTGGTTATCGCTCCCTCGAAGGAATCCGGCGCCCGGCTGCGCCGCGAGCTTTCTGAGCGGCTCGAGGATTACGCCGCACAGACCTCCATGGTGCGTTCCGTACACTCCCTAGCATTCGCGTTGCTGCGCACAGCGGCCGAGGAGGAGCTGCGACTTATTACCGGTGCGGAGCAAGACGCCGTCATCCGCGAGCTGCTCACTGGCCAAGCAGAAGACGGGCATGGCTCGTGGCCCGCGGAGATGCGGCCCGCGCTGGAATATGTGGGCTTCGCCCGGCAGCTGCGCGATTTCCTTTTGCGCTCCATTGAACGCGGCCTGGGCCCGGGCGATCTAGAGCGCCTCGGTGCCGAGCACGGCCGCCCCATGTGGTCCGCGGCGGGTGAATTCCTGCGCGAGTACGAACGCGTGCAGCTCCTTTCCCGCGCCCATTCCTATTCCGCTGCGGAATTGGTTACCGCGGTTCTTCAGCGCCCCCAGCTACTGCGCGAGCACCCCTTCCACACCATCATTGTCGATGATGCGCAATTGCTCGACCCCACCGCAGGCAAGCTCATTCGCGAAATGAGCCCGCAGGCGGATCTCGTGGTGGTAGGCGGCGATGCCGATCAATCCGTCTTTGCCTTCCGCGGTGCTAGCTCGCGTTTCCTGCGGGATTTCCCAGCTGACCACGACATCGAGCTCACCGAGCCCCACCGCACACCCGCTCCGGCGTGCATCTCCATTGTGGATTCGGACGGCAGTCTGCGTGACGTCGTAGCCAATACCGTGCGGCGCCGTCACTTAGAAGACGGCGTGCCTTGGCGGGATATCGCCGTCATCGTTCGTTCAACCGGTGATATCGGGCAGATGCGCCGCACCCTTTTGGCCGCCGGCGTGCCCGTGCACATTAGCCCTACCGACGTCGTCTTGGCCGAACAGCGTTTGGTTTCCGCCGTGCTGCTCGCCCTGCGTGCCTTGGAGGACGACCTATCAAACTCGGAGTTGGAAGAGTTGCTCACCGGCCCCGTGGGTGGCGCCGATCCCGTCACCCTGCGCCGCCTTATCCGTGGTCTGCGCCGCTGGGATTCCACCACCCGGGGCATCGATAGCCTGCGCGGTCTTCTCTATGGCGAGCTCCCAGATTTTAATGGGCAACTCACTGAGCGGGAATACTCCATCCTAGAGCGTGTACGCACGGTTCTAAGCGCCGGCCGGGACGCACTCGCCTCCGGGGACTCTGTGGAGGAGGTCCTCTGGGCTGTGTGGAGCGCAACTGAGCTCGATAACCGCCTGCAGGCTTCGGCGCTGCGCGGTGGCGCGACCGGCTCGCAGGCCGACCGCGACTTGGATGCAATGATGGCGCTTTTTGACGCCGCAGGCGACTACGTCGAGCGCCGCCCTGATTCCTCGCTGCGCGCCTTCCTGACGCATATCACCGAACAAGAACTTCCCACCGGTGTGCGTGACCGCCGCACCGCTATTCCGCAGGCAGTAGAGATCCTGACTGCACACGGCGCCGTGGGCCGCGAATGGGATACCGTCATTGTGGCCGGCGCACAGGAGGGAAGCTGGCCTTCGCTAGGGGAGACTGGCTCCATCTTTGATCAAGAAGATCTCATCGATCTCCTCGACCACGATATTGATCCCGATACCCCCGTCAGCCACGTTGCCTCTCGTTTGGCAGAGGAGCGTCGACTCTTCCATGTCGCTACCACGCGCCACCGACAGCGCCTGCTCATTGCAGCTGTGGAAAACCCGGAAGGTGATACGGTCTCTGAGCCTTCGCGCTTCATTAGCGAATTCGCTGGCCGTGGTGTGGACGTGCCTGGCCAGGCTGCGCGACGGCAAGCAAAGCGGGCGCTACGCCGCACGCAACTCCCGCGCGAACTGGGCCTCGATGTGCCTGAACCCGCACCCGTGTCATTGCGCGATGGGCTCGAGGTGGATCCCCTCGATGTGGCGGTGCTGTCGGTGCCGGCCTTTGTCGCACAATTGCGCCGCGTAGTTACCAATCCGGAATCCGGTGAGGTTGAGCGCAAACAAGCAGCGCGCCAGCTCGCTCGGCTAGCGGCAGCCGATATCCCTGGCGCCCACCCGGAGCAGTGGTGGTCTGCGCGCTCCGTTGCAGCTGAAATGCCGCTGCATACTAGCGGCAGTTTGTCACCCTCCCGGGTGGAAGCATTACTCAACTGCCCGCTCAAGGCCGTGCTAGGAAATGTGGCCGAGGACCCAAGCACCGAGGAGCACCTGCTCCGCGGTACTTTGGCGCACGCCTTCTTTGAAGCCATTGGCCGCGGAATGGATGCGGAAAAAGCCAAGCTATTGGTGATGGAGGCTTTCGAGCGCATTCAGGACGTACCGCAGTGGCAATTGCGTTTCAAGCTCGATGAGTTTTCCACCCTGTTGGACCGCGCCCGGGAATGGGCGCGCCAATCCGAGGTCAATCAAGAGCTTGCCGGTGTGGAAATTCCCGTAGGCGTACGCGTCAGCGAGGAGGTGCGCATCGGCGGCTATATGGACCGTCTGCTTCGCGATGGAGAGGGAAATTACTTGGTGGTCGACCTCAAGACGGGTAGAAGCAAGCCGGCTAAGAAAGAGGGCGAGGACCATGTGCAGCTGATGACCTATCAGCTCGCGCTTGCCCACGGCGCATTTGACGGTCACCAGGTTCACGACGGCGAAGGCATGCCGCGCCAGGGCGGTGTGCTGGTGTATCCGGGTGCGACCACCAAAAAGATTGGTGAGATTTGGCAAAGCGATAAATCGCCGGAAGCCCTGGAAGAATTCGCCGCACTTCTGCCCCCGCTGGTGGAGGAGATGCGCGGCCCGCGCATCACTGCGCGCACCAATAAAGACTGCGATAAGTGCCCAATTCGCTCCATCTGCCCCGTGCAGGAAGAAGGAAGGATGACCACCGATGCCTAAGAGCAATTATTCCCCACAGCAGATCGCTGCAGCCTTGGGCAAGGACTTTCCGCCTACCGAGGAACAAGCCCATGTGATCGAAGGCCCCTTTAGCCCCAAACTCGTGGTTGCCGGCGCTGGTGCCGGAAAGACAGAAACCATGGCCTCGCGCGTGGTGTATCTGGTGGCCAATGGCTATGTGCGCCCGGAGCAGGTTCTCGGCCTGACTTTCACCCGTAAGGCCGCGCAACAGCTGGAGCAGCGCATCCGGCGGCAGCTGATTAAATTGCGCGATTCCAGCCTCATCCCACCAGGCGGCGAGGTGGCAGAAGCGTTAGAAAACATTGCGCCGAAGGTAGCTACCTATGACTCCTATGCGGGAGAACTCGTTCGCGAATACGGGCTGTTGGTTCCAGTGGAGCCTACGGCTCGCATCATCACCGAGACCGAGCGCTATTCCTTGGCCTACGATGTGGTGCGCAATTACACCGGCCAGCTGGAAGACGATCGCGCCCTAGCCACGATTACCGAGACCCTGCTGAAATTCAGCCAAGATATCGATAATGGGCTCAAGGACACGAGTCACATCGCCGAGCATGCCCGCGATTTTCGGGCGGACATCGATAACCTCGATAAATCCCAAAAGAATGGTCCTGAATACTCGCAAAAGTTGCTGGAATATATTCAGACACAGGAGCGCCGCGTGCAGTACGTGCCGCTGCTGGAGGCCCTGAAAAAGGAACAATCCGAGCGACAAGTCATCACCTTTGGCGAGCAAATGGCTGTCGCTGCCCGCGTAGCGCGCGACCATCCTGTGGTGGGCAAGCAACAATCCCAGCGCTATAAGGTCGTCATGCTAGACGAGTACCAAGACACCTCCTATGCCCAGCGCGTGCTTCTACGAAGCCTGTTCGGAGGGGAGCAAAAGGAACTTTCTGTGACGGCCGTGGGTGATCCAATGCAGGCCATCTACGGGTGGCGTGGTGCGACCTCTGAAAACCTCACTGCCTTTGTGGAGGACTTCCCGGTCGCGCCGGGCACACCCGCTCCGAAGGACCAGTTGACCACCTCTTGGCGCAACCCCTCTGGTGCGCTGGACTTGGCTAACTTAGTGGCGGAGGGCGTATTCGAAGGCGTTGAACGTCCCGTGGACGAGCTTTCTGCCGCCCCGCATAAGGGCGAAGGTGACATCCAGTTGGCGTACTTCGACAGCGAGGTTCGCGAGCGTGAATTCGTTGCCGAGTACCTGAAAGAGCAGTGGGAAAAGCGCGAGGGAGATACCTTCAGCGCGGCGGTTTTGGTGCGTAAAAATAGGCACTCCGCCCCCATCGCTGCGGCCCTAGACAAAGCGGGCGTACCCAATGAAATCATTGGTCTCGGTGGCCTGCTGTGGCAGCCAGAAATCCAGGACCTCGTAGCTATTGCCACCATGCTCGTGCGCCCAGAAGACTTGCCTGCGGCAGTGCGGGTGCTGGCAGGGCCCATCTGTGGTTTGGGAATTAGCGATATTCAAGCGCTTGCTTCCCGCCAACGAAACTTGGCCGGCGCGAGGGAGGAGCGCTTGCGCTGGGAGCCGGGGATGGACCCAGAAGACTACCTGCGTGCGCAGCTGGAAGATGTCACCGCTGAGGAGCCGGATCAGCGCGTCGGCCTTGCCGACGCCCTGGCCGATCTAGGTGAGAGAGACCGCTATACCCCGCAAGGCCTCGCCCGAATGGAAGAGGTTTCTGCCAAACTGCGACACCTGCGCACCTATTCTCTGTCCAAACCGCTGGTGGATATCTTCGCCGATATTGAAGCATTGTTTAATATCCGCACCGAAGTCCTTGCGCGTGGAAGCGCAGGGGGTGCGACACATCTGGATAAATTTGCCGATATGGTCGCGGGCTTCCACGGTGATTCTTTGTATGCGCTTTTGGATTACTTTGCGTTAGCGCTCGAAAAGGAAGATGGCCTAGACCTCGGCGAGGTTCCCGCCGCCACTGACCGCGTGCAGATTATGACCGCGCACAAGGCCAAGGGCTTGGAATGGGAACATGTCTGCGTGGTGCATGCGGATTCGTCTAGCTATAGTGCGAAAGCAGAGACCTTCCTGACCAGGATCGATAAGGTCCCGGGAGACGATGACTATATTGAGGTCCCGGAGGATGCCCAAAAGCGCTCGCATTTCCAGAACGCCTGCGAGGAGTTTAAGAACGCAGATAGCGCCATCAAGGCGGAAGAATCGGCGCGCCTTTTTTATGTGGCGCTGACGCGTACCGAATCCACCCTGACCATTACCGGTTCGGGCACCAATAACCTCAATGGAAAGAACAAGAAGGCTCCCTATGAATATCTAGAGCGCCTGAAAGAGCAATTCCCGCAGTACGTGGTGGAGTGGTCCGTGCCCGATGAGCCTTCCGAGGATGATTTTGGGGAGAGCGCACAATTCCCAGCACTTGAGGCCAGCCCAGAGGCGGTCGCCGGTGCGGACCTAGTCCTTGCAGCAATGGAGGAACTCCCAGATTTGAGCCGGGGTGAAACCTTTGAGTTATGGGAGCAGGAAGCTGGCGCGCTCATTGAGGAGTACAAGGCCCTGCAACAGCCGGTGGTAGATGTAGAGCTACCCAGCGAGCTGACCGCCTCTGACATGGTTGCGCTGCGGGCAGACCCGCTCCAGTTTGCCCGCAGGCAACGCCGCCCCGTGCCGTTTAAGCCGAATTCCTATGCCAAGCGCGGAACCGCCTTCCACGCGTGGTTGGAGGACCGCTTCGGCAGCCCAGCGCTATTGGGCGAGGAAGAACTTCCGGGAATCGATGAACCGGAGGACTTTGATTTGGAAGAGCTCAAGCAGGCCTTCCTGAACTCCGAGTGGGCCGAACGTCAACCGGAGCACGTGGAGGCGCCCTTTGAAATTACTATTGGTGAGTCCGTGGTGCGCGGGCGCATGGATGCGGTATTCCGCTTGGAGGATGGCACCTGGATGGTGGTGGACTGGAAGACTGGCCGCCCACCCCAGGGAGAAGCCATGGATGCTGCCAAGATACAGCTAGCGGTGTATGCAGAGGCCTGGCGCCGCATCCACGGCGGGGAAAAGATTCGTGCCGCATTTTATTATGTGCACGATGGATATACCTTCGAGCCTGCCCGCCTGCCGCGTGGGGAAGAGCTGAAGAAACTCCTTGAATCGTCAGTTGAGCACCACAAGGGCTAAGGTATGTGGGCGGTTGCGTAAGCGCGCAATCTCTTGAGCAATCATTCGAGACCAGAAAAGAAGGCTGGGCTAGTGGCCAAAAAACGTGCGCAGGCAATGAAGTCACGCTTTAGAAGTCGCTTCTTGCCGCAGGTTGAGCTGTCCTCGCAGCCGGACCACGCGCTCATTGATGTCATTACGGTGCCGAGGGATGAAAATTCCAGCCCGTGGCGTCAGCTGGGCAAGCGTGTGCTGTGGGCTTTTGGCATCGTTGTCTTCGTGACCATCGTGGTCTATGTGGACGGCGGTGGGTATAGCGAGGACATGTCGTTATTGGACTCCGCCTACTATGCGGCGGTGTCCCTGACCACCGTGGGTTACGGCGATATCGTGCCCGTGTCCCCACAGGCCAGGCTCATTAACTTAGTGCTTATTACCCCTGCCCGCCTGATCTTCCTTGTTTTATTGGTTGGCGCGACCTTGTCCGTGTTGACGGATAAGGCCCGCCGCACTTTCCAAATCCAGAACTGGAGAAAGCAATTGCGTAACCACACCGTCGTTATCGGTTATGGCACCAAGGGCGCCGGAGCCGTGGCCGCGCTGCTGGCCGATGATGTTCCGTCCTCCCAGATCGTGGTCATCGATACCAACCGTGCGTCCCTCGCTCACGCAGAGCACCACGGATTGGTCACCATCTTTGGTTCCGGCACCAAGCAGGACGTGCTAAAGATCGCTGGGGTAGAGAACGCCAGCTCCATTGTCGTTACCCCATCCACGGACGATACCGCGGTGCTGTGTTGCCTGTCCGTGCGAGAGCTTGCGCCCAAGGCCAAGATCGTGGCGTCGGTGCGTGAGTCCGAGAACCGTCACCTCTTGCTCCAGTCCGGTGCGGATTCCGTGGTCACCTCTGCGGAGACGGCCGGTCGACTGCTGGGCCTAGCCACCGTGACCCCGACGGTGGTGGAAATGATGGAAGACCTGCTCTCACCCAACGAGGGTTTCTCCGTAGCCGAGCGCGCTGTGCGCGAATTCGAGGTGGGCTCCAACCCACGCCACCTGGCAGATATCGTGCTGGCTGTCCTACGCAATAACGAGCTGCACCGCGTGGATACTGCGGATGCCTCCGCGCTGAAGCCGGGCGACCGTCTGCTCTACATCAAGCATGAGATGGAGCAACCCATTGAGGTCATGGACGATGATGACGAGGATTAAATGTTCCTCCCAGTAACCCCTCATGGCCAGGTTCCGGTTACGGCAGCGGGGGAGCCGGTGCTGGTGGAGAAGGTTCCCGGGGGCGTCGGCAAGCACGCAGTAGTGGACCTAGGTACCCTGCAGGCGTGCGCGTATCCGGAGGACGGTGCTAGCGAGCTGGGCCGGCTAGAAAGCGCAACGTTCTTTGCGGACCAGCCGGTGATTTTGCAAGCCATTGCGCTGATCCGCAATCGGCGCGAGCAGCGCTTTGATCCGCGAACTGGCCACAAGCTGGATTACCCAGCACCGGGAATCGTTGGGCGCGATCCCTTGGACGAGCGCCGGATGGTTTTCCCACGCCTAGATCCTGCCGTCATCGGGCTCATTCGCCTCAGCGGCACCGACCGGATTTTGCTGGCGCGCAATCGCCGCCGCACTAGCTTCTTTTCTCTGATCGCCGGCTACGTTGAGCCGGGCGAGACCGCAGAGGCTGCTTTTGCACGCGAGGCCCTAGAAGAAACCGGGCGCAGGGTGGATGATATTCGCTATTGGGGCTCGCAGGCGTGGCCGCCGAGTGGTTCTCTTATGCTGGGCTTTTGTGCGCACACGGCTGATGTCCACCCCACCTGCCATACTGATGGGGAATTGGAAGAAATCCGGTGGGTGGAGCGCGCCGAGCTGCCTGAGCTTAAGCTTCCTCGTCCGGGTTCAATTGCACACACGATGATTATGGAGTGGTATCACGGTGACTAAGCCGGATTTGTCCCTGCTGGATGAAGATCAGCTGCGCGCGGCCACGGCGCCGCGCGGGCCCGTGTGCATCTTGGCCGGCGCGGGTACGGGCAAGACCCGCACTATTACCTATCGCATTGCCAACTTGGTGGACCAGGGTTTTGTGAGCCCGCAGCGTGTGCTTGCGGTGACCTTCACGGCGCGAGCGGCCGGAGAAATGCGCGATCGCCTGCGCACCATGGGCGTGGCCGGCGTGCAGGCGCAGACCTTCCACGCGGCGGCGCGCCGCCAGTTGAAGTATTTCTGGCCGCAGGTAGCAGGCGATCTTCCGTGGCAGCTGTTGGATAATAAATTCCCGCTGGTTGCCCGCGCGGTGCGCTCGGTGGGGCTGGATAATTCCAAGGACATGATTCGTGACGTCCTAGCGGAGATCGAGTGGGCTAAGTCCGCGCTGGTCAGCGCCGAGGATTATGAGTCCGTGATCGCCAATACGGACCGCAGTGCGCCGGCCGATCCGGCCAAGGTGGCAGAGGCCTTCCGCCGCTACGAGCAGTCCAAGGCCACGCCGGAGATGATGCATCTGGATTTTGATGACCTGCTCATGCACATTGCAGGTGCCATCGAGAATGTGCCGGCGATTGCGGAGACCTTCCGCGAGCAGTACCGGACCTTCGTCGTCGATGAGTACCAGGACGTTACCCCGCTGCAGCAGCGGGTGCTCAACGCTTGGTTGGGCGAGCGCGATGACCTTACTGTGGTGGGCGATGCTAACCAGACCATTTATTCCTTCAACGGTGCCTCCCCGGACTACCTGCTTAATTTCTCCCGCACGTATCCGGATGGCACCGTGGTCAAGCTGCAGCGCGACTACCGCTCCACGCCGCAGGTAACGGACCTGGCCAACCGGGTCATTGGCAAGGCCACCGGCCGCGCGGCGGGCACGCGCTTGGAGCTGCAGGGCATGCGCGAGCCCGGCCCAGAGCCCACCTTCAAGGCCTATGAGTCCGAAGAAATTGAGGCCCAAGAGGTGGCTGGCCAGGTCCTTACTCTGCTGGATCAGGGTGTGCCGGCCTCCGAGATTGCCATCCTTTACCGCATCAATGCCCAGTCGGAGCAGTTTGAGCAGGCGCTTGCCGACGCCGGAGTGGTCTACCAAGTCCGCGGCGGCGAGGGCTTTTTCCGCCGCCCGGAAATCCTGGAGGCGATCCGCGTGCTCATCGCCGCGACCCGCCGCGAGGACCTGCCGGATGACCCGGTGGCGATTGCCCGCGCCGCGTTTGTCGAGCTGGGTTTGAGTTCCACCGAGCCGCAGGGCGCCCAGGCCCGGGAGCGCTGGCAGTCCCTCAACGCACTGGTTGGGCTCATTGAAAAGATTGTGGAATCCACTCCTGGCATCGATCTCAACGGGGTGCTGGGGGAGTTGCGCCGGCGCTCTACCGATAAGCAGGCCCCAGCTATGGAAGGCGTGACGCTGGCTACCGTGCACGCCGCCAAGGGCTTGGAATGGGATGCGGTATTCCTCGTGGGGCTAACGGAAAAGCTTATGCCCATCAACCATGCCATCAAGGCTGGCGACGAACAGGTAGAAGAGGAGCGCCGCCTGTTCTATGTGGGCATCACCCGCGCTCGTGAGCACCTCGCGCTGTCGTGGGCGCTGGCGAAGACTACCGGCTCGCGGGCTTCGCGCGAGCGCACCCGCTTCCTCGATGGCATCGTCCCGGCGGCCGAAGATGCCGCCGGCGGTGGGTCTCGCTCGCGCCGCCCGAAGCGGTGCCGCGTGTGCTCTGGCCCGCTGGGAACACCGGCGGAAAAGGTCATAGGCCGCCATGAAGATTGCGAGGGCGGCGGCGATGAAGAGGTCTTTGCCGCCTTGCGCTCGTGGCGCTCCCAGGTAGCGCGTGAGGAAAAGGTGCCGGCGTATGTCATCTTTTCCGATGCCACCCTGCAGGCGATTTCGGAGGAATTGCCCTCCGATGAGGCAGAGATGCTCTCCATTTCCGGCGTGGGGCCTAGCAAGCTGGAGCGCTACGGTGCCCAGGTACTAGAGGTTATTCGTTCGGTTCGTAGCTAGCCAGGTTGGTCTTGCCACCGAAGCACACCGGGCAGCGTGGATGCGCTATGACGGTGCGCTGCTGGTGGTGTCCGTAGATATCTACCTCCCATTGCTGTCCGGGACGCGGCTTGGCGGTTGGCGCGCCTGGCGGCAGCGGCCGCCCCATCAGTCGTCTTATAGTCACCTGCGTGTGCGCCGAGACTGCATCGAGCACCACGGCTTCTGGAGTGCGGCGCACGCGGGTGAGCTGGGTGCTGATGATATTCCACAGTGGGTCCATATCCACGCGCGCCAAGTGCGCACACAATGGGCACGGTCCTTGGCCCCGCAGCCGTACAGGCCCGATGACGCCACGATTGTCCAGCAAAGATACCGGAATCCACGTAGTGTCTGTGCCCGCGAGTGCATTCGCACAATCCAGTGGGCAGTGCAGCTGGTCCACAGCGAGTACTGGATACATGCCGTCGAGGTCGTGGATATAGGAAAAGACATTGTCCTCCTCCAGCGGGATGCGGACCTGGAAGCCATCCGCCTCAAGACGCGCGCGGAGCTTCTCCGCCAAGGTGGATTCTCCCATGAGGACAATGGTGCCTGCCTTGGCATCGGCCTCGTTATGTGGCCAGAGGATGCCGTAGTCCAGCGCGTCTTCAATGAGGCTCAGCGCCGCCGCCTTCTCAAGCCCTGCAGCACGCAGCCGTTCAGATAAGTCCTCCGGGGACACTGGTTCGCGAGCGGTGTTGAAAGCTGTCGCGACGGCGAGCGCGCTTCCTGTTTCCGCAACCCCAACGCGGGTGGCATCCATGCCAAATTGGATCACCGTTTCCTCGCGGCAGAACACTGCGCTGCCTGGCGCCAAGACCACTTGGGTGGCAGAAATCCCCACGCTTTAACCCCTTCCCCCGAAGTATGTGGTCTCCATTGCACCACAGGTACAATCACCTGTCATGTCGAGGACGCAGCCCACCGCACCGCAGCCCCCAGAGGTCAAAGTCATTCGCTCTGCCAAGCGGAAGAAAACCGTGCAGGCGCGCATGGTATCCGGGGTGCTCGAGGTACGCATTCCCGCGTGGATGTCCGCGCGCGACGAGCGCGAAGCTGTCGCGGATATGTTGGCGCGGGTGGAGAAGAAACAGGGCAGTGGCCGCCGCACGGACGCCCAGCTCGAAGAACATGCGCGGCGGCTCAACGCGGCGTATTTAGATGGCCGTGCAACCATCGGCTCTATTCGGTGGGTGAACAATCAAAATACGCGGTGGGGTAGCTGTACTACCTCCACCGCGGATATTCGGCTCAGTGAGCGGCTGCAACACGTGCCGGACTATGTGCTGGATTCAGTGATTATTCACGAGCTCACCCACACTTTTATTCCGCGTCACGGGCGGGATTTTTGGCAGTGGGCGGACAGGGCGCCCCACGCTGAGCGGGCGAAGGGCTATCTTGAGGCCTATCAGCGCTGGGGCTGTTAGTTTTCGCCGTCCTCGGTGCCCTTGTCCTTCTTCTCGTCTTTGCCTTCCGGCTTCTCGGACTCCGTGGACTCGTCGCCCTGCGCTGCAGAAGAATCCTCGCCGTTCTTCAGCATTTCCTCCAGCTTGGCAAACTCTTCTTCAAAGCCTTCATCCGGGCCTTCGTCCAGCAGGGAGTCGATAAAGGCGGCCGGGTTATCGAGGTGCTCTGCAGTGGGCAGGAAGTCTGGGTGATCCCAGGCCTTATCGCGCTTTTCCGCGCCTACGGCCACGGTGGCGCGGCGCCATAGCTCTGCGGCCTCAGAGACCTTCGGGGCATTAAGTTCGATGCCGACCACCTTGCTGAAGGCGTTCTCGGCGGAACCGCCGGTGCTGCGGCGGTGTGCCCATGCCTGGGTGAGCTTCGAAGTCGACGGGATGCGCTCGCCCAAGGCTTCGGTAACCACGTGCTCGGACCAGCCTTCCACCAAGGCCAATAGGGTCTCGAGACGAGATGCGGCCGCAGTGTTCTTGGACGTAATGCGCGGGGAGAGATCCATGCCCTGCAACTTGCTCATCGCATCCTGGATTGCCTGTGGATCGCCGGACTCGAGGTTGAGTTCGCGGGTGACTTCCTCCAAGTGGGAAGTATCAATGACCAGGCCAATGGCATATTCCTCCACGGAGGAGACGATGCGCTCTACCAGCCACGGCACGTGCTTAAACAGCCGCTGGCGGGCCGCCTCGCGTGCGGCAATATAAACCAGCACCTCCTGGCCAGGAACATTAAGCTCGCGGGCGACCTTCTGGATGGTCTGTGGCAACAGTGCCACCGTATTAGCTGGGGCGATGGGCAGGCCGAAATCGGAACCGGTCAGCGCCTGGGAGGCCAAATCGCCCAAGGCGTGGCCGAGCTGCATGCCAAAATTCATGCCAGACATCTGGTTCATCATCTTGGTCATGGGGCCCATCATCTCGCGCGCCTCTTCCGGCATGGAATCCAGCTGAGCATCATTCATGTACTCTGCCACTGGGGTGACCATGCGCTGCCACGCTGGCATGGTCTCCTCCAACCACTGCTTGGAATCCCAAGCCTTGGCCGTGCCGGAGGCGGTGGGCAAATAGGTGGCGTCATCAAGCCAGAGCTCCGCCAAGCGGACGGATTCCTCTACAGCCTTGGAATCGTCCGCGCTTACCGCCTTGGACTGCGAGATTTGTTGCAGGGCGATGCGCTTAGCCATGTCGTAATTGACCGGGCCGGAGTTTTCCGGCGAGTTCATGGAAGAGCCCATGCCGGATAGCATCTGACCGAACTGGTTCAGCATGTCACCGAGGCCGCCACCATTAGCGCCGCCGAATGCGCCGAACGGGTTCTGGTCACGACGTCCGTCATTATCGTCGTCATCGTTATTGGGGAAAGAAAAACCGAATCCGTTGCTCATGCGTCCTAATCTACCGGCACCATCCGGCTACTTTCCATGATCCCCGCTACGCTGACAGCGAACACTACGGCAAAGGTTGTAGGGTATTGATCCGTGAATTCTCCTGCTAGCCGTCGCGTCCGCACCATCGCCTGGGGCGCCATCCCCGTTGTCCTCACTGGTGCGTTGGTATCGCTTGACCACATCCCCGGCACCGATGTGTCTTTGACCGTCCCTTATGCCGCTGAGGGCCCAGGTCCCACGGTGGACACGTTGGGTGAGGTCGACGGCACTCAGGTCGTTGATGTTCAGGCGCCGAAAACCTATGACACGGATGGTCATCTCAACATGACCACGGTCTCCGTGCGCACCAATATGACCCTGGCCCAGGCACTGGGCCGCTGGATGATGACCGATGACACCATCGTGCCCATCGATACCGTCATTCCGCAGAACATGAGCGATAAAGAGGTAGAAGAGTCCAATAAGCAGGCCTTTACCCAGTCCGAGTCTGCTGCGACCGTGGCGGCCATGGACTATTTGCACCTGCCGGTAAAGATCACCATCGCGGAAGTACTCGATAAGGGTGCGGCAAAGGGAAAGCTGAAAAAAGACGATGTCATTACCGCAGTAGACGGTAAGGAGGTCTCGGAGCCAGGCGAGGTCCAAGACATCATCAAGGAAAAGAGCCCCGGCGATAGGGTCACGCTGACCGTGAAACGTGGTGGCAAAAAGCAAGAAGAAGAGATCGAGCTCGGGGAGAATCCCCAACAGAAGGGGCAAGCGATGCTGGGCATCGCCATGCTCTCGGTCCCGCAAGACGATATTAAGGTCAAATACAACCTGCAGGATATTGGCGGACCCTCCGCCGGCATGATGTTTACTCTGGCGGTCATCGATAAGCTCAACGAGGAAGACCTTACCGGCGGCAAATTCGTGGCCGGAACCGGCACAATTCAGGAAGACGGCGAGGTAGGCCCGATTGGCGGCATCCAACATAAAATCGCCGCGGCGCACGAGGCCGGCGCGGAACTCTTCCTTGCGCCGAAGGATAATTGCTCCGAGGCCGCCGCGAGCGACCACGGCGATATGCCCATCGCGGAAGTTTCCACCTTGGATGAGGCAGTGTCCACAATGAAAGACTTCGCGGACGGCAAGGATATTAAAACCTGCCAGTAGCCGGCCTACTTAGCTAGGCCCAGCTCCTTGATCTTCTCTTCCGGATCTTCCTGGTCAGAGGAGATCATCTGCTGCATGACCATGCCTTCTTTATTGTCCACGACGGTGATGACCGCGGTGGTTCCCAAGGTGGACCAGCCCACGACGCGATCGCCGCTGTCCTCAATGACCTGCGAGCTGCGCAGCTCGGTAAGCACCTGCGTGGTTTGCTTTGCCTTGGAGTGCGAGCGGAAGAACTGGAACTGGCCTACCTTCGGCCCAGAGCAGTTATAGGAATCGTCCCCGCCCGTGGAATCGCAGCGGTCAAAGAGAGCGAAAAGCTCCTTGGGCGCTACCGGAGCAAAGATGTCATAGGCCTTGGCCACAGACTTTTCCAACTTTTCGGTTCCGGGCTCCTTGCTTGCCGACGCCCCCTCCGACGCCTCCGAACTTTCCGCCGCGCTCGATTCAGCGCTGGACTCAGCGGTAGAAGGAGAGCTGGAGGCGGTGCTGGTTTCCCCAGTGGTATCTGCCTCAGGGCTGGTGGACTCGGCGCCGGCGGTGGTGGTTTCCACGGGGGCGTCGGCAGGCGCGGCATCGTCCGAGGAACAAGCGGCAGTGCTCACGCCTACACCCAGCAGAAGCGCTGCTGCGGTGGCGCGGGTGGCGGTCAGGCGAGTGAGGGTAGTGCGTCGCACGGTAGGAAAATGCTCCTTAGTCGCAGGCGAGAATTGTCACTTCAGTCTAATCTAGCTCATCCGGGTCTTGGCTCAGTCCATAGCGCAGGGCCGCAATGACCCCCGGGGCTACCTGTGGGCCACCGCGCAACTGGATGTCATCCTCTGCGAACGGTCCGGCCGCTTCTAGCTCCTCCTCGGTGGGGCGCAGCTGCAGCAAGGTGGTTTCGATGCCTTCTTCTCGCAGCGCTCCGGAATAAAGGCGCGCCGGGCGAGGGGAGGGGTCCTCGCTGGAGGTATCGCGGAACTTAATTTCTTGGGCCAAAATGACGCCGGCAACCTCCCGCGGCCAGGCCAAACGGGAGACATAATCCGCCAGCTGCTCAGAACCGGGCTCAATGTTTTCAGGCACATTATCTTGCACGATGAGGGTAAGCGGCGCGGCGTCCTCTTCATCGAGCGCGGCCAGCTGATCGGCTACCAAGTGGGTGGGAACCAGCGCGAAGATCGTGGGCCGAGCGTCCCAGCCTTCGGCGTGGACGAATTCCACGGCTTCGGTCATCGCGCGGTTTAAAGCTGGCTGTGATAATTCGGGGGAACTCATGAACATCCTTATTCGTTATCTGTGTATTGCTTCCTTAAGCTGGAAGAAGTCTACAGGTTTTAAATTCGCACTATTTGATTGGAGCTGGCGTTGTCCTTAGGGTCATCCACACCAGCCGCCCCGTTGAAGCGGCCCCCGCGGGTCGCGACAATCATTGCGGCCATCATTGCCGTCCTCTTGTTCTTCGGCCCCATGCTCGTGGGCATGTACACGGATTGGAGGTGGTTTGGTGCGATTGACTACCGGAACGTCTTCACCACCGCGATTATTGCGCGGATAGTCCTCTTTATCATCTTTGGTCTTATTGCCGCTGCAGTGGTGTGGGCCGCTGGCTACTTTGCTTGGCGCGGGCGCCCGGATTCGCTCGACCTTGGGGACCTGAACTCGCCGGTGTATCAGTACCGCAAGTCCATTGAGAAGTCCATGAGCGTCTTCTTCAAGGTCATCCCCGCCATCGTGGGCGTCATCGCGGGTTTCATCGGTCAGTCCAATTGGCGTACGGTGCTGCTCTTCCTCAACGGCCAGGAATTCGGCGAACAAGACGCCCAATTCCACCATGACCTAGGTTTTTATGCCTTTACCTTGCCAGTTCTGAAGTTGGTGGTTAGCACCCTATCCATCTTGTTGATCCTGGCCTTCCTCATTGCGCTTTTCGGCCACTACGTGCTGGGCGGCATCCGCATTGGCAATAAGGCCGCCGGTGTGCGCGGCTCCATCTCCCGCCCCGCCCGCCTGCAGCTGGCGATTACCGCCGGCCTGTGGATGGTAGCCCAGGTCATTGGCTACTGGTTGGAGCGCTATGAGCTGCTTAATACCCAGCACGACCTCTTTACCGGTGGTTCCTATACCGACATTCACGCCTACCTGCCGGCGAAGATCATCTTGATGATTATTGGCGTCTTTGTGGCCGTGGCCCTGTTTATGGCCGTTGTCATCAAGGATCTGCGCATCCCCGGCCTGGCAGTGGTGCTGATGCTGCTGTCCTCGCTGGTCATTGGCCAGGCATGGCCGCTGCTGATGGAACGCTTCTCCGTACAGCCCAACCGCCAGGCTAAGGAAGAAGAATCCATCACCCGCAATATCGAGGCAACCCGCTATGCCTATGGGCTAACAGATGACCACGTCACCTATGAAGATAACTGGGGTGGGGATGAAGTCTCCGATGACAAGGTCGCCTCTGATAACGCCACCATCAATAACCTCCGCCTGCTGGATCCGGAGATTCTTTCTCCTACCTTCACCCAGATGCAGCAGCTAAAGAACTTCTACGGCTTCCCAGAGACGCTATCGATGGACCGCTACGAGATCGATGGCAAGAAGCGCGACTTCGTCGTTGCCGCACGCGAGCTAGACCCGAACGAGCTGCGGGAAAATCAGTCGGACTGGATTAACCGCCACACCGTCTACACCCACGGCAATGGCTTCGTGGCAGCGCAGGCCAATAAGGTTGATGAGGTGGCCCGCGATGCCGGTTCTGCCCGCGGTGGTTTCCCCATCTTTACCGTGTCTGACCTACAGACCCAGGCCGGCGAGGCCGAAGGCGAAGGCGAGACGCAGGACGCTGAGAAGTCCCTTGGCATCAAGGTAGACCAGCCGCGCATCTACTACGGCCCGGTCATTGCTGGCGCGGCCGATGGCATGGATTATGCGATTACCGGCAAGACCGGCGAGAACCCGGTCGAGTATGACACCGATAGCTCCACCTACACCTATGACGGCAAGGGCGGCGTTGGCATCGGCAATATCTTTGACCGAACCATGTACGCCGCCAAGTACCGCGAGCTGAATTTCTTGCTTTCGGATCGCGTCGGCAGCGAGTCGAAGCTGCTGTATGACCGCGACCCGCGCGAGCGCGTGGAAAAGGTTGCTCCGTGGCTGACCACCGATTCTGCTACCTACCCGGCCGTGGTTGATGGCCGTCTGAAGTGGATTGTGGATGGCTATACCACCTTGGAATCCCTGCCTTACTCCCAGCGTGCCTCGCTTTCCGACGCCACCCAGGACACCCTCAATCCCGATGGCACCACCCAGCGCTTGGTCAATGACAAGGTCGGCTATATCCGCAACTCGGTCAAGGCCACGGTCGATGCCTATGACGGCACTGTGGACCTCTACGAGTTCGACAAGAATGACCCGGTGCTCAAGGCCTGGCAGGGCGTCTTCCCGGACGTCGTAAAGCCTGAGGCGGAGATCTCCGACGAGCTACGCGAGCACTTCCGCTACCCGGAGGATATGTTCAAGGTGCAGCGTGACCTGCTGGCGCGCTACCACGTGGATGACCCGAATGTCTTCTTCAATAATGATGCCTTCTGGTCCGTGCCGAACGACCCCACCGCGGAGGAATCCCGCCAGCTCAATCAGCCGCCGTACTACGTAATGGCCGCTGACCCGGAAACCGGCAAGCCGACCTTCCAGCTGACCACGTCTTACCGTGGCCTCAACCGCGAGTTCCTGTCTGCACACATGGCCGTATCCTCCGAACCGGAAAACTACGGCGATATCACCGTGCGCGTGCTGCCCACCAATACACAGACCCAGGGCCCGAAGCAGGCACAGGATGCGATGATGTCCTCTGACCAGGTTGCCCGCGACCGCACCCTGTGGGAGGGCACCAATGATCTGCACAACGGCAACCTGCTAGCCCTGCCAGTAGGTGGCGGAGAAATCCTGTATCTCGAGCCGATCTACTCCCAGCGCAAGGACCAGGCTTCTGCCTTCCCGAAGCTGCTGCGCGTGCTCGTGTCCTATAAGGGCCGCGTGGGCTATGCCCCGACCATCGGCGATGCCCTTGAGCAGGTGGGAATCGATGCCAAGTCCGCCCAGAACATCGAGGAAGTAGACGGCGAATCTGAGGACAAGGACGGCGCCAAGGATAAGGAGGACAAGGACGAGTCCAAGGACGATAAGCCTTCGGCTCCAGCTTCCGCTCCGTCTTCTTCTGATCAGGCTGGCGCAATCGATGACATCAATAAGGCTTTGAAGGGCCTTGAGGATGCACGCGATGGTTCCTTCGAGGAATACGGACGCGCCCTGGACGAACTCGATAAGGCAGTTGAGTCTTATCAGAAGACGGAAAAGTAGTTCTTTCACTCTTTAAAAGCGGTGATTAAGGCACCTGCCCAGCGGATTTGGGTAGGTGCCTTTCCCTATGTATAGTTACATGAGTCGCCAGGACAGAGCGAATACACTTTGTGTTAACGTGCTGTTCAAGCGCAGATGATGGAAGTCATCTCGACGCGGGGTGGAGCAGCTCGGTAGCTCGCTGGGCTCATAACCCAGAGGTCGTAGGTTCGAATCCTGCCCCCGCTACCAACTTCCAAGCCCCTACCAGGAGAAACACTGGTAGGGGCTTTAGTTATTTCTCTTAAGGCGCACGTCCTGGGACTCAAATCGGGACTTTAGCGATGGCATTTTGTCACTTAAGCCGGTTTGGAAGTGATGGGGTTAAGTGACAATTTTCGATTTTGTGACCTTGGATGACTGTGTCGTTTTGAGGAGTCGTCTGCACGGATTTCAGAAGTCCTCTGTACTATCGCCATCCACTCCGGAGAGGCCGCGGGCGTTCGTCCACTTCATCTGGAACGCGATTCGACAGAGCGCATTCAATACGATGGTCTTTTTCTCCCTGCGAAGGATGGGGGCAGTTTAGGGTGCCAGGGTGTTGACCAGATCGAGGAATTCCTCAGCGTAGGCAATTTGCTTGCGTAGCTTTTCGTAGCGGGTGCGCGTCTCCTCACGAATGTCGGCAAGGGTGGCCTTGGCATTACTCCGTGCCTGCTGTGCGGTATCACTGTCCTGCCCGCCATCTGAACTATGAAGAATCTCCGCAGCTTCCAGGAATTCCCGCATCTGATCCAGAGTAAACCCCAGCGGTTTCATCCGTCGCACCAGCAAAACACGACGTACATCAGCCTCACTATAAAGCCTGAACCCACCAGGGCTACGCCCCGATGGGGTAATCAGGCCGACGTTGTCATAATAACGCAAGGTGGGAATCGACAACCCCGTCTGGTCAACGACCTCGCCGATCTTGAAATTACTGTTTTGCATTGCCTGTTCTCCTTCACGGTGATGTTGCCCACGGGTTCCTGTGCCTGGGTTGGCGGTTGAGTAAAACTCCCGCTACCATGACCACCATCACCAAACCTAAAGTTACTAGAGGGTTGGATTCCTTTCGGGCGTTCGCCCAGTTACCTATCCCCTCAAAGATTGGACATCTATGACTGAAACTAGCACGGCGGCCCCCCGCCCCCTCCTGAGTCCAGACGGCGCTGATGCCCCTACCGGGATCATCGCATCCTTCCGTTACGCATTTTCTTCCCTCGCCCGTATCCGTATAGAGATTCTGGCCGGACTGGCGGTATCCCTGGCGCTGATCCCTGAGGCCATTGCCTTTTCCATCCTTGCCGGTGTTGACCCAGCCATGGGTCTGTTTTCCTCGGTAGTCATGGCCATTGCGATCGCCTTTACCGGTGGCCGCCCGGCAATGATCACCGGCGCCACCGGGGCTATTGCCCTAGTCATTGCTCCTGTGGCGCGTGGTTACGGGATGGATTATTTCATCGCCACCGTCCTGTTGGGCGGTGTCCTACAAATCGTGCTCGGCGCCCTCGGTGTGGCGAAACTTCAGCGTTTTATCCCCCGATCGGTGATGCTGGGTTTCGTCAATGCACTGGGCATTATGATTTTCACCGCCCAACTCGAACACCTCATTGATGTGCCTTGGATAGTCTACCCACTCGTCGGCTTGGGTGTGGTGATCATGATTTTCTTCCCCAAGCTCACCAGTGTGATCCCCGCCCCGCTGGTCACGATTATCGTGCTCACCGGTTTGGTCATTGCCGCCGGTTTGACTGTCCCGACGGTCTCGGACATGGGCAAGATGCCGGAGACCTTACCGTCCCTGTTTATTCCGAACGTGCCGTGGACGTTGGAGACCCTGCAGATCATCGCGCCTTATGCCCTGGCCATGGCCGTGGTCGGTCTCATGGAATCGTTGATGACCGCCAAGCTCGTCGATGACATCACCGACACTCATTCCGATAAAACTCGTGAATCCTGGGGACAGGGGGTGGCTAATATTGCCTCCGGTTTCTTCGGCGGCATGGGTGGCTGCGCGATGATCGGTCAAACCATGATCAACGTCCGCGAATCCGGGGCACGTACCCGCCTATCCACCCTGTTAGCCGGTGTGTTCCTGCTGGTCCTGGTCCTGGCACTGGGCGACATCGTTGGCATGATCCCGATGGCTGCGCTGGTGGCAATCATGATCATGGTCTCGGTCGGCACCATCGACTGGCACTCGGTGCATCCACGCACCCTTAAACTCATGCCGGTCTCTGAGACCATTGTTATGGCCGTGACGATTATTGCCACCCTAGCCACCAGCAACCTGGCCATTGGTGTGGTGTTGGGTGTGGTCACCGCGATGATCATGTTCGCCCGTCGGATGGCACATATCGCTTCCATTGAAAAGGTCTCCGAGATCGACGGCGACGGCGATGGCGAGATTGATACTCGTACCTACCGGGTGCATGGCCAGTTGTTTTGGGCATCAAGCAATGACCTGGTTTATCGCTTTGATTACACCGATTCTGCCCGTCATATCACTATTGATCTCACTGAGGCGGAGATCTGGGATGCCTCCACGGTCGCGACCTTTGACGCGATTACGCAGAAGTTCCAGGACAGAGGCAAAACCGTGTCCATTATCGGGCTCGACGGTCCCAGTCAGGACCGGCTGAACCGCCTGTCTGGCCGGCTTGGCACCGGCCACTAACATCCCCCGACTCGAGCACATCGACTTGGCGCCCCAACTTATAACCGGGGCGCCAGTTTATTGGTGCTGTTGCAAAGTTGGGGCATAGGAAGAGCATAAAAGAAGCGTAGCGGTTAACCGCTACGCTGTGTTGTGGGGCTTTTGACTTTTTACGGTGCACGTGTTTTAGTTAGTGGTTCGTTTCTTTCCTCGGGTGATTGCGACGGTATTCCTCGACCAAGTGAGCAATACCCGGCGCAGCCTGGGAGCGTGATGCTCCTATGTTGTGTCAAGCTGATTTGAGAAGTTCTTCATAAGCCAACCTCAACTCCGGCAAAGGGCGCTTGCCGGTTTCGATATCACTGATTCTCGCCGGGGCACACCCGAGTTTTTCAGCAACCTGGGCTTGCGATAACTGCCTCTCGATCCGTCGAGCTTTGAGTTCATCAACCTCTACCTGGCCCGTTGGAAGAACGGCCTGACCCAAGCACAACACCCGGTAGACCTCCCTGACAATGGCGCGTTTCAGACACCGTAAGATCTCCTTTTTCGACAATCCTTCCTTGGTGCGTTTGGCTACGTAGTCCCTGGTGCGTTGGTCATGATGCATCCGCACCAACGCGATCCGATGCAACGCAGAATTCGCCCGACGATCACCACCCCGGTTGAGACGGTGCCGATGAGTCCGTCCAGAACTAGCCGGAATCGGTGCGGCCCCGCACAGATGAGCTAATGCTGCCTCGGAGTGAATCCGGCCTGGATTATCCCCCACACTGACAATCAGATCAGCAGCCACCACGGAACCACACCCAAATATCGAGGTCACATGCGGATTGATCATCTCAACCAGGATACTGATGTGTTTTTCCAGCTGCGTACCCTGTTTCTGTAAATCACGATAGGTGGTGGCTAATGTCTTCAACGCGAGGAGCACCCCATTTCTGGGGTCGGCCAGGTCAGCTGATGGTCGGCACCGGGACAAGGCCTCCACCATGACCAATGTGGACATCGCACTATAGCGGCGTCGAATCTCATCGGGTGCTGTGACCAGCAACGATTTGATCGTTGTCATCAGTTTCGCTGCTGTCATCACGAGCTGACGGCGGGTGATCTGCAACCCACGGAGGGATTCCACTGGCCCGGAAGTGTCTTTCGGGATGCTTAAGGCTTCCCCGGTGAGCACCTGGCGGGCGGCAGCGACAGCATCAACGGGGTCTGATTTGCCGTCCCGGCGTCGAACGGCCCGGGTAGGGCGTAAGACTTCTACGACTGAGTATTTCTGGGTGCGAAGGTGGCGTGTCAGGCCTGCTCCATAGGAGCTGGTTCCTTCCACACCGACGGTGGTGACACCGTAGGTTGCCATGAACTCTGAAATCGCCACGTAGCCAGGGTTGGTGGCGGGGAAGGTGTCGGTGGCGATGTGCCGGCCGGTGTCCGAAATAACGGCAACAGTGTGGGTATCGGTGTGGGTGTCGATTCCGGCAACGGGGCCGGTGGGGCAGTCGAAAGTGGTAGACATTGGGGATCAGGTCCTGTCTGTGAGCAAACGTGCGGGTGACCCGCGATCCGGGGTTTCCGGGCAGACAAGACGCTGATGGGACGACTACACTAGACACCTGCCGGGGTGGTCACGGTGGAGACGTCACGCTCCTATAAGGTCATGGGCGGATTCACCAGATTGCGGTACAGGGTCGGAACTAACATGGAAGACAGATCACGCTGAAGGCACATGAGGAGATCATGGCCAGTCAAGAAGTGGGTCATTCCACGTGGTTCCGATCCTGTATTCCCATTATCAGCGTCAAGTTGTTTGTGTGTGGGGCTGGGTTTATAGGTATTTGTCGAAGCGGTCGGGGTAGGCCACGGCCATTTGGTTGATGGCATGTTTCCACCCGTTGGTTTTCGCCCCTTCAATGTAGCCGTTGCACTCAGTTGCCCGTTTCGCCTTCTTCACACGCTGGGCGGCGTGCTTGTCCTCGATGTTGCAGATCATCAACCATAGGGTCTTCAGCGCCGCGGTGTCGTTCGGGAATTGGCTGCGGTTACGGGTGGCTTTGCGCAGTTCAGCATTCAGCGATTCGATGGAGTTCGTGGTGTAGAGCACCCTGCGGGCTGCCGGCGGGAACTGCAGAAACGGCACGAACCGATCCCACGCACCACGCCACACCTTGACCGATTGCGGATACTTCCGTCTCAGCTCGGACGCCTCGAACGCGTTCAGGGCGGCACGCGCGGTGTCCTCGTTCGGCGCGGTGTAGACCTCCCGCAAAGCGCTGGATACGGGTTTGCGGTCCTGGTAAGACCCCCACCTGTTCGCCGTCCGGATCCACTCGTTTTAGCACCGGGGGATGCTCACTCGCACTGGCGGTCAGATAATGCCGTCAAGGCGTGCGTGGCGCTCTACCAAGATCTCGGTGCCCAGCTGGGTGATGAAACCATTTCTTCCATGAGGTCTCACGCCTGTCGCACAGTGCTCAACAACTGCGCGATCGCTCGCGGAGTTCCCGCCGAGATCCGAAGCGCTTTCTTTGGGCACACTGAGGCGATGAACGCTCGAAACTACACGGACCTCACCGACGTTTCGGCCATGCAGTCAGTGCTCACGGGTGGTGCACTAGAGGGATGATTCTGAATGATTCCAAATGATAGAAAACAAGCTTAAACAGCATGGCCAGAATTGAATAACACCAGTTAGGCTCGAATCTAATCCGATAGCCCAGAGGTCGTAGGTTCGAGTCCTGCCTCCGCTACCAACTTCCAGGCCCTCATCGGTTCGCCGGTGAGGGTCATTTTAGTTTTCTGATCTCCATCAGCAGGCGCATTTGTGTAATACACGTTTCGTTTCCGCCGCAGGGAATAGGATGCCCCCGACAAAGTTTTTCGTGCATGCTTCCGAACTTTCTGGAACCCTAGAGGAGAGAAGATAAATCTATTTAAAGGAGTACGCAGCAATGGCGAATAACCTAGGCCACGAAGTTGATTTGGACCGCAACGAATATAAGTACCTAGCGTCTGAAGACAACGCGTCTTCGTCGGCTAAGGCTAACGAGTCCGCGCATTCCGGCGCAGGCGCTGCCGCTGCAGGCGCCGGCGTTGCAGCAGCAGGCGCCGCGGGCGCAGCCGGCCTATCCACACCAGTAGGCAAGCAGGCTGCGGATAATGCAGAATCCACCGCCAGCAAGTACGAGCCGCAGAATCACGTCGTCGCTGGCGCCGACGAAGAACATGTAGGCACTGCCCCCGAGCAGCCGGACCTGCAGGAGAAGCTGGATGAGGATAACTCGGACTATGCGCCAAGCCAGCACATCGTAGGTGGCGCGAAGGAAGAGCACATTGGTTCTGCCCCGCAGCAGCCGGACCTGCAGGAGAAGCTGGACGAAGATAACTCGGACTACGCACCGAGCCAGCACATCGTAGGCGAAGCAAACGAAGAGCGTGTTGCTACTGCGCCGAACCAGGACAACGTCAATGGGCAGCAGTCCTCTGAGCGCCTGGATCAGCTAAAGGGCAAGGCATCCGAGGCTGGTAGCGCCGTAGGCGATGCGTTCCAGCGTGCTAAGGGCTTCGTGGAGGACAAGGCACACGAGTACCAAGAGGAGTCCACGAAGAAGGGTGGCTTCTTTGACCGCGTCAAGGGCGCTGTGCGCGATGCTCGCGAGTCCATCGAGGACAAGCGCAAGAACTAACCAGCGCTGATATTAAGCCGCTTTCCCAGGGTTCGGGGAGGCGGCTTTTGTCGTATGCGCAATCCTGCTAATCGTCTAAGGCGCGAAGGTAGAGTCGGCTAATCAGCAGGCGCCTTGGCACGTCCACAAGGGGGCGCAGGAAGGGGAGGAAGGGCTCGGAGGCGGCGTCGATAAGAAGCAGTGTGCGGCCATCGCGCAGGCGCTCAAGGGTGAAGGTTTCTTCGCCGCGCTCGAGGTGTCCGGGAAGGGTGCCGTAGGTGAACCCGCAGCGGCCGTCCTCGTGGAATACATCGACCACGCGGCAGCGAAAGTCCCACGGACCGAGGCCCATGGTGACCTCCGCGCCGAGCTCCACCACCTCATGGGTGGGGCGCACGCGGAAAAGGCCGCTGCGTTGGATTGACCAGCGGAAAAGCCGGTGTGCGGCGGTATCAAAATCAGCGTCGATGACTCGTGACATGTGCAGCTGCGGAAAGCCAGAAGTATCGGAATAAGACAGCGGTGTGACCATGCGTCCGATGATAGGGGAGGGGTGATCACCCCCGAATTCTGGAAGAAATATAACGGCTTGGACACAGTCACAGGAGTTTGCTGTTTCCACAATTTTTTCGTGCCAGTATCGAGCTTGCACGATGTTGACAACTGAAAGTAGGTACTTTGATGCTTCGCATTCCGCACCTTAAGAAAGTCCTGGTGGGCTCGGCTTTCGCTGGTGCGTTTTTCCTGGGCTCCCCGGCTGCAGGCGCTCAGGAATTGCCCCAACCGGATTTCGATTCCGCAGGGATTATTGACCAGGTCCGAGATGGCCTGGCTGGGGTAGGCATCCACACCCCGCAGGTGGATAAGAACGTCACCGACGCCGTAGATTCCTCTGTGCGCAACGCGCAGCAAGCCGTGCAGCATACGGCCCAGCAGGCGCAGTACGCGGAGCCGATGACCAACCCGAATCCCATCGGCCTAGCGGAGCAGGCCACCCAGCCGGAGTTTAAACCTAAGGGCACCAATCCGAATTACAAGTGGAAAAATGATGGATTTTCTAAGGTGGCTGCCGGTAAGCCACAGGCTGACTATGTGCTGCACCGCGTGCCGGGTTCTTTCTTTGATGCCCCACGCATTCCAGAAGAATCTGTTGCGGCCATGAATGAGGGCGAGTCGCTTTATGGCCCCGGCACCCCGGTTTATGTCGATGAGAAGATGATGTGCACCCTGACTGTGGCGGGCAACGATAATGCTGGCCGCAAGGTTGGGCTTACCGCTGCGCACTGCGGCAACGTGGGGGATTCGGTCACCTCCGCCGATTCGGAGCAGATTGGCCCAACCGGCACCGTGGTGTCCAAGAATGAAGACTTGGATTACGCCGTCATCGAGTTCGGCTCTAAGGCCAAGGTATCCCGCTCCTATAATGGTGTGACCGTCAACGAGTTGGGCGGTGGCGTTAAGCCGGGGCAGCAGGTGTGCAAGCAGGGTGTTGCCACCGGGAAGACCTGCGGCATGACCTATCAGCAGGAAAAGAAAATTCAGGTTAACCAGGTATGCGCCATGATGGGCGATTCCGGTGCACCGTTGTTGGTCAACGGCCGACTCATTGGTTCGATTACCGGCGGTTTCCTGCCGGTGAATTTCCCGTGCCGCACCCCGCTGCAGGGTCCGGTGCATAACCCAACCGCCGCAAACACCATGGATGCAGTCTTGGCGGATATGAACCGCCGCGGTGGCGTAGGTGCTGGTTTTACATTGCCTGAGGACTAGCCTCGCCAATCCTTTTGCCCGCTTTCCCAGCCTTGGGGAGCGGGCTTTGTGCATCTTTGGCTGGTGCTAATAACCACAGCCAGTGGGGTATAGCGTGAATTACTTGCGAGCCCTATCCAGAAGCCAGCCAGAGAGCCGCGTGATAGTGCAGCCGTCCTTATTGTCACGCACCCGCCGCTAACCCGGATGCGAAACGCTGGGCGGCAGGTGCGTGTTACTTCAGCTGCGGAGAAATCCCTAGCGCTGCAGTGCGGCTAGGGCGTGCTTGTGGAGCAGGCCGTTGGAGGCGACGCCGGATCCGCCGTGTGGGCCGGGGTTTCCGTCCAGATCCGTGAACGTACCGCCGGCCTCGGTCACGATGAGGGAGGGCGCGGCGAGGTCCCACAAGGACACCTCGGGTTCGGCGGCGATGTCTACCGCGCCTTCGGCCACGAGGCAGTAGGACCAGAAATCACCATAGCCGCGCAGGCGCCAAGTCTTGTCCGTGAGCGCGAGGAACTGATCGCGCAGGCCGCGTTCGGCCCATCCGGTCAGCGAGCTCATGGCCAGCGAAGAATCGGCGAGCTTTTCCACGTGGGATACGCCCAAGCGCTTCGGCTCGCCGCCGAAAACGCGGAAGGCACCAGCGCCCTTGGCTGCATACCACCGGCGGCGCAGGGCGGGTGCGGAAACCACCGAAACTACCGGCTCGCCATCTTCCAACAGGGAGATGAGCGTGGCCCATACGGGGACGCCACGCACGAAGTTCTTGGTGCCGTCGATGGGATCGATGACCCACTGGCGGCCCTTATAGCAGGCCTCGCCGCCGTATTCCTCACCCAACACTTCATCGCGCGGGCGGGAGCGCTTAAGGGATTCGCGGATTTGCTTCTCACAGGTGAGGTCCGCATCCGATACGGGAGACATATCTGGCTTTTCCTTGACGGAAAGGTCCGAGGCCTCGAAACGATGCATGGTCACTACATCGGCATGGCCGGCCAGCTCGAGCGCGAGGCCCAAGTCTTCTTTAAACTTACCCACGGAGCCAATCCTCCATCTGATCCACTACCTGTTTATTGCCGGCCAGGCACCATTCGACGCCGCCGGCTTCTACCTTGCGGGCAGCACCGCCGGCTGCCTCCACGAGGGCTTTGCCGGGGAACCAATCCCAATCCGCCACCGAATGCTGCATCCATGCGCCCCATGTGCCATCGGCCACGGAGGACAGGTCAACAGAACCGGCACCGAGCATACGGACTGTAGCAAAGTTTTCCGCCACGCGCTGCCATGCCCCGCGGATATCCGCATCCACCAGCGAGGTTGGGTGCAGATACGTGGATAGTGAAATCTGCTCGGCCGGCTTCTCCTCTAGGCGAGCCACCTCTTTCCCGTCGAGGGAAGTGGGGTAGTCCCGGCCGCCGAACCAGGTATAGCCCATGGCGGGGCGGTGGACGGCGCCGAGGGTGATCCCGGTGGCGTCGGTAAGCGCGAGGGCAGAGCACCAATAATCGGAGCCGGAAGAGAAGTTGTAGGTGCCATCGACCGGGTCAATGACCCAGGTACGGCCGGACTGGGACTCGCGGGCCGCACCCTCTTCGCCGAGGATGCCGTCTTCCGGGCGCACTGCCTCGAGCACGCCCGCAACGAAGCGCTCGGCCGCCCTGTCTGCATCCGTAACCACGTCCGAGATAGAAGTCTTTTGCTCTACGTCGACGCCCATCTCGCGCAAGCGCCAGGCCAGGCGGCCGGCGTTATAGACAAGGGCCTGCGCTAGGTGCGCATCCCCGTCATCCGCGTGCGCGACAATGAAGGTCTTGATGACCGCGTCGATCATCTCCTGCAAGCTCGGCTTTTGATCCATGCCCACCATTGTCACCCTAAACGCGGCCGATGGCTAATTATGCCGGCCGGGTGGGTAGGATTGGGGCCTATGCGTCCCGAAGTAACAGCACGGCTCAAGCAATTGGAAACCACCCTGACCACCATCGAGAAGGTCATGGACCCGGAGGCTTTGGCTGCCCGCATTCGGGAACTAGAGGCCCAAGCCGGCGACCCGTCCCTGTGGGATGACCCCGCCCATGCGCAAAAGGTAACGTCCGAGCTTTCCGCAGCGCAGGCTAAGGTTCGCAAGCTGGAATCGCTGCGCGGGCGGCTGGAGGACATGCCCGTGATGTACGAACTCGCGGAAGAAGAGGGGGATACCTCCCTGGCGGATGATGAGCTCGATTCCCTGGAGTCTGCCATCGAATCGTTGGAGGTCACCACCATGCTTTCTGGTGAGTATGACCCGCGCGAGGCGGTTATCAATATCCGCTCCGGCGCCGGCGGTGTGGACGCGGCCGACTGGGCCGAGATGCTCATGCGCATGTACACGCGCTGGGCGGAAAAGCATGGCCACAAGGTCGACGTCTATGACATCTCTTATGCGGAGGAGGCCGGAATCAAGTCCGCGACCTTTGTCGTCCACGGTGAATACATGTACGGCCAGCTGTCCGTGGAGCAGGGTGCGCACCGCCTGGTGCGCATTTCGCCCTTCGATAACCAAGGCCGGCGCCAGACCTCCTTCGCCGAGGTCGAAGTTTTGCCGGTGGTGGAGCAGACCGACCACATCGATATCCCGGATAATGACGTGCGCGTCGATGTCTATCGGTCTTCTGGTCCGGGCGGCCAGTCCGTCAATACCACCGACTCGGCGGTGCGCTTGACTCACATTCCCACCGGCATTGTAGTGACCTGCCAGAACGAAAAGTCGCAGATTCAAAATAAGGCCTCGGCCATGCGCGTGCTGCAGGCGAAGCTGCTGGAGCGCAAGCGGCAGGAGGAACAAGCTGAGCTCGATGCGTTGGGCGCCGGTGGCAACGCCTCTTGGGGCAATCAGATGCGTTCCTATGTGCTGCACCCGTACCAGATGGTCAAAGACTTGCGCACCAATTTTGAGGTGGGCGATCCCTCCAAGGTGCTCGATGGCGATATCGATGGCTTCCTTGAATCCGGTATCCGCTGGCGCATGCAGCAACAAGAAGACCAAGCTTAGGTCCATACTGATCGGGCTGAATTGAACGCGAAAAGGCCGAACTGAGGGGAGAAAATCCTCAGTTCGGCCTGATCTCTATGGACTTAACCCGCGTAGTCCATCGGTGCGCCCGGTCCCAGCGGGATGCCGATGAGATACCAAATGACAAAGAAGACGAACCAACCCACGATCATGCACAGAGAGTAAGGCAGGGCGAGCGACATCAAGGTACCCACACCCGCGTGCTTGTAGTAGCGCTGCAAGAAGGTCAACGCCAGCGCGAAGTAGGGCGACATTGGGGTGATGATATTGGTTGGGGAGTCACCAATACGGAAGAGCATCTGGGAGACTTCGGGGGAGACGCCCACATACATCATCATCGGTACGATGACCGGGGCCATCAGCGCCCACTGGGCGGAACCGGAGGTGATGAAGAGGTTAAGCAGTGCGACCATGGCCACCAGTGCCGCAAACATGACTAGCGGTGGCAAGGACCAGTGTTGGAGCAGTTCGGAACCCTTGATGGCGGTCCATACGCCGAGGTTGGACCATTCGAACCAGGCGAGGAACTGTGCCACCGCGAAGAAGAGGACCAGCATGGGGACAAGGGTCTCGATGCCCTTGGCCATAAACTCCGGTACATCAGCAAAAGACTTCACGGTGCCTGCCGCCAAGCCGTAGACGATGCCGCACACCAAGAAAGCCAGGGCAATCGGCACCGCGATGGCGCTAATGAGCGGCGACTCCATGAAGCTATCCCCTTGGCTTGCCAGCGGGGAGCCAGGGATAAATAGGAGTGCAAAGAAGGCGGCAAGGAAGAGCAAGAGTGCGATGCCGGAAGCAATCAAACCGCGCTGCTCGTTGGGCTTGATGCGCATCGCTTCTTCATCGTCGGTGAAGTCGTACTCTTCATCCTCCTCTGCATTCGCGCCGGCCCCACCGGCGGCCTTGGAAAAAGACACCTCTTCATAGTTGATGTGATCGTGGTCCACCAGCTCGCGAGCCTTTTTGACCATGAGGAATTCCGTGACCGCGGTAATGATGAGCGAGAGCACGATGGCGGATGGGATGACAAAGAAGATATTGGCCAGCGGGCTGACCTCATATTCGGGGTCCACAAACTGTGCAGCCGGGGTAGAAATACCCGCCAGCAGGAGGTCGGTGATATTGAGAATCAGCGAGGCATTAAAGCCGGCTGACGATGCCGCAAAGGCCACCATCGCGCCCACGATGGGGGAGCGGCCCACGGCGTGGAAGGCCATTGCACCCAGCGGAATTAAGATGACGTAGATGGCGTCGGAGGCTACGGAGCCGGTCACGCCGGCCAGCGCCACAACGAAGGTCAGCATTTTGGCGCTGACCTTAGTCACCATCGCGCGCACCAACGCGGAAAGCAGGCCAGACTGCTCCGCCACGGCCACGCCGAGCATCACGGCAAGGATGACGCCGAGCGGCGGGAAGCTGGTGAAGTTCTCCACTGCATCAGTAACCATGCGCGAGATATTCTCGGTGGTCAGCAGGGATTCTACTTCGATGGTTTCGCCGGTCTTGGGGTCCTCTGCGGTCATGCCAATGAGGTGTCCTAGCCAAGAAGTCACAGCGACGATGGCTGCGAGGATAACGAAGAGCCAGAAGGGATCCGGCAGTTTATTGCCAATCTTTTCTACAGTGCCCAGGAAGCCGCTTTGAGGTTACCCTCGTTTAGTGGACACCCTATTTGTGCGGATCTTGTGTCCGTAGGAGAGGATGTTCATTGTGAGTCAACAGCGCAAGAAGTACACGCCGGAGTACCGGCGTGAAGCCGCGAACCTTGTAATCGAGTCAGAGCGCCCGATCGCTCATGTGGCTAAGGAGATTGGCGTCTCCGCCGGGCTTTTAGGCCGGTGGGTCAAACTCGAGCGTGAACGCCGAGGGGCCTCGGATGGGATGAGTGAGGCTGATCTTCGTGCTGAGAATGCTCGTCTGCGCCGTGAGTTGGCGGAAGCCAAGATGGATAATGAGTTCTTGTCAAAAGCGACAGCCTTCTTCGCCGCGAAGCAACGCGAGCAGAAAAGTTCGAATTGATGCAGCAGGAGAAGGCAAACTACAGCATCAAACGCATGGCACGGCTATTAAAAGTGTCTCGGTCTGGATACTACAAATGGGCTGATACGCAGCAGAAGCGACTATCTGGCGAAAATGATCGTGCTGCATTTTACGATGGCGTTGACCGAAAGATTCATCAGATTTGGAAAGACTCCGATGAGGTTTATGGTGCTCCGCGGATCACCGCAGAACTTACCGAGCGCTACCAGATCACCCTGAATCGCAAGACTGTGGCTAAGCGGATGCGCATGATGGGCATTGAAGGGATTTCACCGCGTGCCTTTGTCCCGGTGACAACGATTCAATCCAAGCGTAAGTCAGCTCTTCCTGACCTGGTCAAGCGCATGTTTGATACTGGTGAGCTCAACCGAGTGTGGATGTCGGATATTACCTACCTACGCACCAGCGAGGGATGGTTGTACTTGTGTGCGGTCCGCGACGGCCATTCCCGCAGGGTGCTGGGATGGGCAATGGATAGCGTTCAAGATACATGCCTGGTCGAACGGGCCCTGCGGATGGCACATACACTGCGCGGTGACGTTCCTAATGGGCTGGTGTTCCACGCTGACCGCGGAACGCAATTTACCAGCGAGAAGCTCTGGGAAGTCTGCCATAACCTGGGCATTGCTCAGTCTGTGGGGCGTACTGGTGTGTGCTTTGATAACGCGATGGCTGAGTCGTTCTGGTCGACGCTTAAAACCGAGTTCTACGACCGTAAGCGTTGGCCTACCCGCGATGCTGCGCGCAAGGCCGTTGCCTACTGGATGGAAGTCGTTTACAACCGTCGGCGCCGGCACTCTGCACTAGGGATGGTCAGCCCCGTCGACTTCGAAAACCACATTGGTCTAACCACCAGTAGAAAAGAAATAGCTGCCTAAGCACTAGGTAGCCCCACTACGTGTCCACGATTTGCGGGCAACCCCAGCTTGCAGAACGTGGCTTTTCTTTAGTTTCGGTTTCGGCCATTGTATCGGCACTTTCTGTCGATTGGGTCGGAACAAATTAGTGTCTTAGACCACATTACTTAAATATAGTTCACAGCGCGGTGTCAACTTTAGTTGCTACAGTGATTCGCGTGATTAGATTCGACAACGTGACTAAGGCCTACTCCGCCGCGTCTCGCCCAGCGCTCGACGGGGTGTCCTTCGAGATTGCGGATGGTGAATTCGCCTTCCTCATTGGTCCGTCCGGCTCCGGTAAGTCCACCTTCCTGGAGTTAATGGTGCGCTATAGCAACGTGACCAAGGGCGATATTTATTTCGATGATTTCCACGTCAACGAGCTTTCGGGCAAGCAGATTAACGCGCTGCGCCAGTCCATTGGTTATGTATTCCAGGACTTTCGCCTGCTTCCCAAGCTGACGGTATATCAAAATGTGGCCTTTGCGCTGGAGGTTATTGGCAAGAGCAAGTACCGGATCTCTACCTCGGTCCCGCAGGTTTTGGACCTGGTGGGCCTCGAGGATCGCCGCGATGCGTATCCGCACGAGCTTTCCGGTGGCGAGCAGCAGCGCGTGGCTATTGCGCGCGCGGTGGTCAATCGGCCGAAGCTCCTGCTTGCCGACGAACCCACGGGCAACCTCGATCCCTCCACCGCCGACGAGATCATGGACCTGCTGCTGGGCATCAACCGCCGTGGCACCACCGTGGTCATGTCCACCCACAATGCCCGCGCCGTCAATAGGGCACGCAAACGCGTACTGGAGCTGCGCAATGGAGTCCTCGTGCGCGACGAGCACGAGGCGATGTATGAGGGGGAAGCATGAAGCTAGGGTTTATTTTCCGCGAGGCTACCAAGGGTCTTGGCCGCAACCTGACCATGACCATCGCCATGATCATCACCACCGCCATTGCGGTAGGCCTCGTTGTTGCCGGCATCATGGTGACCAACCTGACCAAGGACACCAAGGAGATTTACCTCGACCGCGTCGAGGTCATGGTCCAGCTCAATGAGGACATTTCCGCCGGTGACCCAGACTGCTTAACCCCGTCTTGCGCGGATCTCAAGAAGCAGCTCGACGCGGATGATTCCGTCGAGTCCGTGGAATACCGCAACCGTGCGGAATCCTATGAGCGGTTCAAGGAGCTTTTCCAAGACACCGACCCCGTCATGGTGGAACAAACCTCGCCCGACGCACTGCCGGCAGCGTTCCACGTGCGCCTGAAGGATCCAGAAGACGCTTCTGCGATCGATGCGATTAGGGATAATCCGGCGGTAGAGGACGTCGTCGACCAGCAGCAGGAAGTGCGCGATGCCGCAAGCAACCTGGATGCTATTCGCAATGCCACCTTTGTGCTGGCTATCGTGATGTCCGTGGCGGCCATCTTCTTGGTGGCCAATATGGTGCAGATCGCCGCGTTCCACCGCACCCGCGAAACGGAAATCATGCGCATGGTGGGCGCAAGCCGGTGGATGACGCAGGCGCCGTTTGTGGTGGAGGCCGTACTGGCCTCGCTCATCGGCGTGGTGTTGGGTGGTGCCGGTATCTTCCTAGGAAAATCCCAAGTGGTGGACCCATCCCTGCAAGGCCTGTATGAATCCCAGCTGCTCGCCCCCATGAAGTCCGGAGACCTCTGGATTGCCCTGCCTCTCGTGGCCTTGCTGACGCTGGTGGTTACCGCCGCCACGGCGCATATCACCCTGCGGTCCTATGTGCGCAAATAGCCCGTTTGCCGGGCCGGCTAAAAGGGCACTACACTGCCATAATTATGGCTAAGAAGGGCAAGAAGAATAAGAAGGCGGCCTCCGGCGAGGCAACACTCGCTACCAACCGCCGGGCCCGGCATGACTACAAGATCCTCGAGGAATACGAGTGCGGCATCGTCCTGCTCGGTACCGAGATCAAGTCCTTGCGGGAGGGAAAAATCTCGCTCAATGATGCCTTCGCCACCATCGACGATGGCGAGGTGTACCTGCGCAACCTGCACATTCCGGAATATTCCATGGGCTCGTGGACGAACCACAGCCCGCGGCGCACCCGCAAGCTTTTGCTGCACCGCCGCGAGATCGACAAGCTTTACGGGCAGGTGCGCAACGGCAATAAGACCTTGGTCCCGCTCAAGGTCTACCTCAAGAATGGCTACGCGAAGCTTTCGCTCGCGCTGGCCCAAGGTAAACAGGACTACGACAAGCGAGAGGATATTAAGCGTCGCGACCAAGACCGCGAAATTTCCCGCGAGCTCGGCCGCCGCGTGAAGGGCATCAATGTTTAAGACGGCGAAGGTTCACGACGTAGTAAAGGGCGAGGACACCATCCATGGCACTGGGGTGCTGGTGGATCGGATGTGGCCCCGGGGCGTCGCCAAGAGCGACCTGGCCTACGACGAGTGGTTCAAAGACGTCGCGCCGAGCCCCGAGCTGCGCAAGTGGTGGAACCACGACGAGGATCGCTTCGACGAGTTTGCCCGCCGCTACAAGGCCGAGCTCGATGACAATGACTCCGACGAGCTCGCCCAGCTGCGTGCGCTTGCCGACGCCACCCTCCTCTTCGCCGCCGCCAACCGCACGGTCAACCATGCGGTAATCCTCAAGGAGTGGTTAGAGGAGCACTTGAGGAAATAAAAGCGGGTGGGGTAGTGTTGAACGAACCGTAGGGAAGACGCACTATCCCGTCCCTACAGCATGGGGTTGATTTGGTTTCGACTTCGTGCACTGCGCCAGGGGAAGCGTGCCGGTGCAGGCTAACGACCACCGTATAAGCGTCGTAGCAACCAATAAACGCAGAGAAGAACTCTCAGCGTGACTACGCCCTCGCTGCCTAATTACAGCGACGCGTGTCTGTCAGCCTAGGTTTCGTTCCTGACCTAGAACCTGGCATCGACTAAGGAACTAGCCGGCTGGCCGGGTCATCAGGACCAGTCGGGACTTTTACTGGTGACTGGGCCCATCATCCGGACGAGTTCGCCCGATCCGGAGGGCCGAGCAGAGATTCTGTGCGGACTGCGCACGGAGAAGCCCTGGCAAGGTGACGAAGGACCCGGGTTCAATTCCCGGCAGCTCCACCGTTAGGCCCCCGAGAAATCGGGGGCCTTTTTCCATGCAATGGCTTTTAGATCTGCGAACCCTCTCCTGCAGCACTGAGAGGAGGCAATCTCGCAGTGGAGTTGGGGGCCTTTTATATAGCTTAAGTTGCCCACCGAATCCTGCCTTCGGGACGCGGAGTAGTCGTCATGTAGTGCGGAAAAGCCCCGAAAAATCCGACCTGTGCTGGGGATTTGTCATTGGTGGAGGGGTTGGACTACATTAATCCTAGTCGCCGCGAGGTAGCCGGGAGGTTACTTTTGAGCGAATTTGGTGCGGACTTGGTTCGATGATTTGACAGGGTTCATTGAGTTGAGTAAGTTTGTACGAGCCGCCAACGAGAGGTTAACGGTAGGTTAATTTTTTGTGGTGTGTGGATGATGTTTGAGAACTCAATAGTGTGCCAATGTACTTTTTATTTTTTGTGTGCATGGTTGTGTGTTGATTGGTTTGTCTGCCAATGAGCCTTTAGGTGGTTTGTTGGTTGGTGTGTGCCGGTTGGGTATGTGAAACGCGTACCTATTTGAATGCTGTTTGGTGTTTCGGCTGCATTGAGATGGATTGGTTGGCATGTGATTGTGTTCAACTTTTTTGGTTTCCTTATTTTTGACCCCGTCGGGTTGAGGGGACTGTATTTTTTCTTTGTAGTAATTTTTTGGACGCCAGCACAGGCTTTTGTGGTTTGTGGTGGTTTGTTCTTTTGTTGGGTTTCGGGCTTTTCACGGCCTGTTTCGGATGTTGTTCTGAAATTTTTTTGTGGAGAGTTTGATCCTGGCTCAGGACGAACGCTGGCGGCGTGCTTAACACATGCAAGTCGAACGGAAAGGCCCTGCTTGCAGGGTACTCGAGTGGCGAACGGGTGAGTAACACGTGGGTGATCTGCCCTGCACTTCGGGATAAGCCTGGGAAACTGGGTCTAATACCGGATAGGAGCCATTTTTAGTGTGATGGTTGGAAAGTTTTTTCGGTGTAGGATGAGCTCGCGGCCTATCAGCTTGTTGGTGGGGTAATGGCCTACCAAGGCGGCGACGGGTAGCCGGCCTGAGAGGGTGGACGGCCACATTGGGACTGAGATACGGCCCAGACTCCTACGGGAGGCAGCAGTGGGGAATATTGCACAATGGGCGCAAGCCTGATGCAGCGACGCCGCGTGGGGGATGACGGCCTTCGGGTTGTAAACTCCTTTCGCTAGGGACGAAGCTTTTTGTGACGGTACCTAGATAAGAAGCACCGGCTAACTACGTGCCAGCAGCCGCGGTAATACGTAGGGTGCGAGCGTTGTCCGGAATTACTGGGCGTAAAGGGCTCGTAGGTGGTTTGTCGCGTCGTCTGTGAAATTCCGGGGCTTAACTCCGGGCGTGCAGGCGATACGGGCATAACTTGAGTACTGTAGGGGTAACTGGAATTCCTGGTGTAGCGGTGAAATGCGCAGATATCAGGAGGAACACCGATGGCGAAGGCAGGTTACTGGGCAGTTACTGACGCTGAGGAGCGAAAGCATGGGTAGCGAACAGGATTAGATACCCTGGTAGTCCATGCCGTAAACGGTGGGCGCTAGGTGTGAGGGTCTTTTCACGACTTTCGTGCCGTAGCTAACGCATTAAGCGCCCCGCCTGGGGAGTACGGCCGCAAGGCTAAAACTCAAAGGAATTGACGGGGGCCCGCACAAGCGGCGGAGCATGTGGATTAATTCGATGCAACGCGAAGAACCTTACCTGGGCTTGACATACACCGGATCGGGCTAGAGATAGTCTTTCCCTTTGTGGCTGGTGTACAGGTGGTGCATGGTTGTCGTCAGCTCGTGTCGTGAGATGTTGGGTTAAGTCCCGCAAC